>NZ_JAUCGR010000001.1:0-116013 GCF_030362815.1 Cellulomonas edaphi
GGGCGGAGCCGGCCGCCCGGCCGCCGCGAGGCGGGTCGGCTGCGCGCGCCGACCGCGGGTCGCACGCACCGACTGCGGGCGGCGCGCAACCCGCCGTCGCGGCGCACGACCCGCGGTCGGGCGAAAAGGGCGGCCGCGCGTGCCGGGCGCGCGCAGGCCGCGCCGGATCAGCCGAAGTAGTGCGGGAGCGTCGCCTCGTGCACCTCGCGCGCCTCGGAGAGCGGCAGCGTGAACAGGCCGGCCACCTCGACGGCGGGGCCGTGGTCGTGGTCGGGGTCGTCGACGGGGGCGCCAGCGCCCGGGGTGCAGGACTCGGCCGTCTCGCCGATCCGCAGCGCGGGGACGCCGCGGGCGGTGCACAGGTCCAGCAGGCGCACCTCCTCGGAGCGCGGCACGGCGACCAGCACGCGAGCGGTCGACTCCGAGAACAGCGCCTCGAAGGGCGTGAGCCCGTCGCGCGCGCACAGCTCGTCGAGCGAGACCTGCACACCGACGCCGTAGCGCAGCGACGACTCGATGAGCGCCTGCACCAGGCCGCCTTCCGAGAGGTCGTGCGCCGCGTCGACCAGGTGGTCGCGGCTCGCGTTCTGGAGCACGAGCGCCAACCGTCGCTCGGCGGCCAGGTCGACGACGGGCGGCACGCCGCCCAGGTGGTCGTGCACCACGTCGGCCCACACGGAGCCGTCGAGCTCCGGGCGCGTGGTTCCGAGCAGGTAGACGGCCTGGCCCGGCGTGGTCCAGCCCGACGAGGTCGCGTCGGCGACGTCGTCCAGGACGCCCAGCACGCCGACGACCGGAGTCGGGTGGATGGCCGAGTCGATGAGGCCCGGCTCGCCCGTCCCGTTGTAGAGCGAGACGTTGCCGCCCGTGACGGGGACCTCGAGCTCCTGGCACGCGTCGGCCAGGCCGCGGATCGCCTCGACGAGCTGCCACATCGAGTCCGGGTGCTCGGGGCTGCCGAAGTTGAGGCAGTCCGTCACGGCCAGCGGGCGGGCGCCGGTGGTCGCGACGTTGCGGTAGGCCTCGGCGAGCGCCAGCTGCGCGCCCGTGTAGGGGTCGAGCTTCGCGTAGCGCCCGCTCGCGTCGGTGGCGAGCGCGACGCCGAGCCCGGTGCTCTCGTCGACCCGGATGACTCCCGAGTCGTCGGGCTGCGCGAGCGCGGTGTTGCCTTGGACGAACCGGTCGTACTGGCTGGTGACCCATGCCTTCGAGGCGAGGTTGGGCGAGGCGAGCAGCTCGAGCACCGTGCCGCGGATCTCCGCAGGCGACGAGGGCCGGGCCAGCTGCGCGGCGGTGTCGGCGTTGAGCCCGTCCTGCCACGCCGGCCGCGCGTACGGGCGGTCGTAGACCGGGCCTTCGTGCGCGACCGTCTTGGGGTCCACGTCGACGATGCGCTCGCCGTGGTGGTCGATGGTGAGGCGACCGGTGCCGGTGACCTCGCCGATGACGGCCGTCTCGACGTCCCACTTGCCCGTGATGGCCAGGAACGCGTCGAGCTGGTCCGGGCGGACGACGGCCATCATCCGCTCCTGCGACTCCGACATGAGGATCTCGCCGGCGGTCAGCGTGGGGTCGCGCAGCAGCACGTGCTCGAGGTCGACGTGCATGCCGCCGTCACCGTTGGAGGCCAGCTCGCTCGTCGCGCAGCTGATGCCCGCGGCGCCCAGGTCCTGGATGCCCTCGACCACGCGGGCGGCGTAGAGCTCGAGGCAGCACTCGATGAGCACCTTCTCCATGAACGGGTCCCCCACCTGCACCGACGGGCGCTTGGAGGGCTTGGTGTCGTCAAAGGTCTCCGACGCGAGGATCGAGGCACCGCCGATGCCGTCGCCACCCGTGCGGGCGCCGAACAGCACGACCTTGTTGCCCGCGCCCGACGCGTTGGCCAGGTGGATGTCCTCGTGCCGCAGCACCCCGAGGCACAGGGCGTTGACCAGCGGGTTGCCCTGGTACGAGGCGTCGAAGACGAGCTCGCCGCCGATGTTGGGCAGGCCGAGCGAGTTGCCGTAGCCACCGACCCCCGCCACCACGCCGTGCACCACGCGAGCCGTGTCGGGGTGGTCGACCGCACCGAAGCGCAGCTGGTCCATGACGGCGACCGGGCGCGCGCCCATCGAGATGATGTCGCGCACGATGCCGCCGACGCCCGTCGCGGCGCCCTGGTAGGGCTCCACGTACGACGGGTGGTTGTGCGACTCGACCTTGAACGTGACCGCCCAGCCGTCGCCGATGTCGACCACGCCGGCGTTCTCCCCGATGCCGACGAGCAGGTGCTCCTTCATGGCGTCGGTGGTCTTGTCGCCGAACTGGCGCAGGTGGTTCTTGCTCGACTTGTACGAGCAGTGCTCCGACCACATCACCGAGTACATGGCGAGCTCGGCGGCGGTAGGGCGGCGACCGAGGATGTCCCGGATCCGCTGGTACTCGTCGGGCTTGAGGCCCAGCTCGGCGAACGGCTGCGCGAGCTCGGGCGTGGCCGCCGCGTTCTCGACGGTGTCACTCGTGTGGGCAGGACGCGCAGGTGCGGTGGTCATCGATTCCCTCGGTGGTGGCCACGGGTCGCGGTCGGTGCCGCGCGGCGAACGAGGCAAGGATACCGGCGCGGGGTGCGCCTCCGATCTCGGCCTCGTCACCGCGGACAGCCGCCCGACGACCGCGACTCGACGCAGCTGCCCCCACCGATCACGCGCATCGGGCCACCACGCCCCGACGAGGTCCGATACCGTCGCGGTCATGCGCATGCTCGGGACGGACGCCGTGCTGCCCGTCCTGCCGATGAGCGGCCCGCCGGGATCGACCGCTCCCCCGCGCACATGATCGCCCGGCCTCCCCGGGCGGTCGCCCTCCTGGGCGCGGTCACGTGCGCCGCGCTCCTCGCGGCGTGCACCTCGTCCTCGGCCGACCCGACGCCGATGGCGCCCAGCAGCGCCACGACGACAACCACGACCACGTCGAAGCCGCCCACGGCAACCCCCGCCCCGGACGCACCGCCCTCCGCGGCGGCCGTCCGCGGGGGCCTGGCGCTGCGCGCGGACGGGGCCCGCGCATGGGTCCTCGCGGCTGACGGCGTGCAGGTCACCAAGCACCGGGCCGACGACGGCTCCATCCGGCTCACCTTCCGCGACAGCCGCACCGCCGCTGACGCCCCACTCGCCTACGTCACCGGTGCGGACCCGGAGACGTTCGGGGACGGCACCGCCCTGGTGGGTCGCGGCGGGCTGACGCCGTCCCACGGCCGGCTGTCCGACGACGGCGCCGACGTGCTCGCCCTCACGGCGCGAGGCGGCGAGGGCACGACGACCCTCTGGTTCGCCGGCAGCACGGTCGCCCACACCTCGTGGGGGAACCGCGAGGGTGGCGAGTCGCTGGCCGTGACGCCGACCGCCTGGGCACGCAACGGCGGGCTTGCCGCCCAGCGGCTGACCTGGGACCAGCTGGTCGCGGCCGAGCCGGACGCCGACTCGCAGACCATGCACGACCAGCTCACCTGCCACGAGCTGGGCGCGCCCGACAAGGCGACCTGGAACCTCGAGCCCTGGCGGCCGCAGGTGGACGGCCTCGCAATGATCGCGGCGCGCTGCAACCCCACCTGACCCGATGCGCCCGGGACAGGACCGGGCCAGGATGGGCACGACGGGACGGCCGGGCGGGGACGCCGACGGCGACCGGCGACCGGGAGGTCCGCATGTCCAGCCAGAGCCCCGCCCCGCGTCCCGGCGGCACGCCGCCCGAGAAGAAGCCCGTTCCCTGGCGGCTGTACGTCGGCATCGTCGTGGTGGTGCTCGCGGTCGTGATCGTCCTGCAGAACACCAAGCCGGCGACCTTCAAGGTGTTCGCCTGGGAGTTCGTCACCCCGACGTGGGTGATGCTCAGCATCGCGCTCGCGCTCGGCTTCGTCATGGGCTGGCTGCTGCACTACCGGCGCCGGGCGAGGCGGAGGTAGCGCGCGCGACGACCCCGGGACCGCGCTCGTCGAGCAGGGTCCCGGGGTCGTGGCGGGGGCGTCCGTCCGCACGGCCGGGTGGGTGCCGGCCCTGCGCTGCGCGTCAGCGGATGTGCTTCTCGGGCAACGGCGCCTGTCCGGAAGCGCGCTGCGCGCGGTAGTGCGCGCGTGCCTCGTCCTGCCGCTCCTGCTCGGCCCCGGACGCGATGGGCGCACGCAGGTGCTCGGGTCCGTAGCCGAACGCGTCGACCAGGTCCTGCGCGTGCGGGCGCAGCCGGGCGAGCAACCGGTCGATGTAGGACGTGACCGTGCGCGCGCGGCCGGCCGACAGCCGGCCGTTGATGAGGTACCAGGCCAGGTGCCGCTCGATGAGCTGCAGGCCGAACAGATCACGCACCCAGGTGAGCACCTGCTTGGTGGCCGGGTCGCTGACCTGGGCCAGCCCCCGCGTGAACGCCTCCCACTGCACGCGCTCGGCGTGCGCGCGGGCCGCCTCGATGAGCTCGTGCTGGTGCGCGTTGAACAGCGCGGCGGCCTCGGCGGGCGCCATCTTCTGCGCGGGACGCAGCGAGTTGGCCAGGTCCGCCACCATCGACTCGACCCGGTCGGTGAGCAGCTCGCGCTGGGCGGCCTCGTCGCGCAGCTGCCCCACCGAGCGCCGCGCGTCCCCCGCGTCGGACAGCGTCTGGACCGCGCGGATGAGCGGGGTGCGGTGCAGCGCCGCACCCGCGGCACGGCCGGCCACGAGGCGCGCCACGTCGCCCGCGCCGGCGCCCTTGAGCGAGCGCGCGTACTCGGTGAGCAGCCGCTTGGCCACCAGCTGGTAGAGCACGGTGTTGTCGCCCTCGAACGTCACGTAGACGTCCATGTCCTGGTGCAGGCCGACGAGACGGTTCTCCGCCAGGTAGCCCGCGCCGCCGCACGCCTCGCGGGCAGCCTGAATGGTGTTCATCGCGTGCCAGGTCGAGGTCGGCTTCAGGGTCGCGGCCAGCGTCTCGAGGTCCTCGCGGCCCTCGGGGGTGTCGCCCCGGCCCGAGAAGACGGCGTCGAACGCGGCGAGCAGCTCCTCGTGCGCGAACGTCGACGCGTAGGTCTCGGCGATCAGCGGCAGCAGGCGGCGCTGGTGCTGGCCGTAGTCCATGAGGACCACCTCGTCGGAGCCCGCACCTGCGAACTGGCGGCGCTGGTTCGCGTAGGTGACGGCGATCGACAGCGCGAGCTTGCTCGCGTTGGCGGCCGCGCCGTCGAGCGACACGCGGCCCTGCACCAGGGTGCCCAGCATCGTGAAGAAGCGGCGGCCCGGGCTCGCGATCGGCGAGCTGTAGGTGCCGTCCTCGGCCACGTCGCCGTACCGGTTCAGCAGGCTGGAGCGCGGCACCCGCACCTGGTCGAAGTGCAGGCGGCCGTTGTCGACGCCGTTCAGGCCTCCCTTGAGGCCGTCGTCCTCGCCCCCGACGCCCGGCATCCAGGCGCCCGACGCGTCACGGACCGGCACGTAGAAGGCGTGCACGCCGTGGTTGACCGCGGGCTCCTCCGGGCCGGCCGTGACGAGCTGCGCGAAGACGACCGCCGCGGTCGCGTGCTGGGCGGCGTTGCCGAGGTAGTCCTTCCACGCGGCGCGGAACGGCGTGTGGATGACGAACTCCTGCGTCGCCGGGTCGTACGTCGCCGTGGTGCCGATCGACGCGACGTCCGAGCCGTGCCCCGTCTCGGTCATCGCGAACGCGCCGGGCACGTCGACCGACATCGCGGCCGGGAGGAACCGGTCGTGGTGGTCGGCCGTGCCCAGGTGCAGGATCGCGGACGCGAACAGCCCCCACTGGACGCCGGCCTTGATCTGCAGCGACGGGTCGGCGACGACCAGCTCCTCGAACCGCGACAGCGAGCCGCCGTGGTCGTCGGCCCCGCCCAGGCGCGACGGGAACGCGCGCAGCACGTCGTGGTGCGCGGCCAGCTCGCGCAGCTGGTGCAGCACGCGCTCGCGGTGCTCGGGCACCGGCTGGCCCTCGATCTTCTGGAACTCGGGGCGGCCCGCCACCTCGCGCGCTTGGCGACGCAGGTCCGCGTACGGACCGAGCAGCTGGTCGGCGAGCGCGGCGACGTCGATGCGGACGTCGCGGGCGTCGTCGACCGGCGCCTCCAGCGTGGTGGGCCGGTCGGTGATGGCGGTCATCGGATCTCCCTGGTGGTGCTGGTGTGCTCGTCGTCGAACGGGTGGGTGCCGTGATGGTCGGACTGGTTGCCGGGCTGCTGCTGGTCGGCACGGGTGCGCTCGCGGGCGAGCAGGCCGACGGGGCCCGCCCACAGCCACGCGGCCACCTGCGCCGTGATGTCCTCCCGGTCCGGGCTGCCGGGCTCGTCGCGGTGGGCCAGCCACCACTCGCCGGCCCCGCGGACGAACCCGACGGCGCCCGCGGCCCAGGACTCGGCCAGCGCGATGCGGGCGGACGTGGTGTCGTCGGGCGACGCCTCCGGGCGGCGCGCGTAGCGGCGGCCGTCGCCGGCCTCCTCGGTGAGCCCGCGGGCGAAGGGCGCGGCGACGAGCGCGGTCACCGAGTCGAGGAAGTGGCCGAGCGGCCCGCCCGACTCCACGGACCCGTTGCGCGTCACGAACGCGTACACGTGCGGCGACGACTCGATCATCTCGAGGTAGACGGCCACCATCGCGCGCAGGCCGTCGCGCGGCGTCGGCGCCACACGCAGCACGCCCTCCAGGGCACCCTGGATCTGCAGCACCACGGCCTCGGCGACGGCGATCTGGAGCCCCGTCTTGTCGGCGAAGTACCGGTAGACGATCGACTTCGAGGTCCCGGCCGCGGTCGCGATCTCCTCCATGGAGACGTCCGGACCGCGGTGGTGGACCGTGCGCCGGGCGATCCGGACCAGCTCGGCGCGACGCGCCTCGCGGTGGTCCGCCCATCGCGTCGAGCGGCCGTCGGACGCGAACACGTCGTCGGCCGGACGCCGGGAAGCGGGGGCTGGCGCGCCAGCCGGCGCACCGGTCGCCCCCGCCGGCACGCGGCGCGGAGCGCGACCAGCGGCGGGAGGGGCGTCGCCGCTCAGCAGCGTCAGGCCGCTCGGGTTGGGGGTGCTCGCCTTCGAGCTCGGTGTGATCGGACTCACGAGACCGAAGGTATCAGGTACTGTTGGTTGCGGAAACACCAGGGACGGAAGTCCCACGACGAACGCCATCACCGACGATGCGAGAGGGACGCCCCATGGCAGCCTCGAAGACCGCAGGACCCGCCACGTCACCGCGCGCGCTGGTGCTGGGCGGCAACCGGATCCCGTTCGCCCGTGCCGGCGGCGCGTACGCCCACGCGAGCAACCAGGACATGCTGACCGCCGCGCTGGACGGGCTCGTCGCGCGGTACGGCCTGCAGGGCGAGCGGATCGGCGAGGTCGCGGCGGGCGCCGTGCTCAAGCACAGCCGCGACTTCAACCTCACGCGCGAGACCGTGCTCGGCTCCGCGCTGTCCGCCGAGACGCCGGCGTACGACCTGCAGCAGGCCTGCGCGACGGGCCTCGAGACGGTGGTGTCGCTGTCCAACAAGATCCGGCTGGGCCAGATCGACTCCGCGGTCGCGGGCGGCGTCGACACCACCTCCGACGCACCCATCGCGGTGAGCGACCGGTTGCGCCGCGCACTGCTGGACCTGTCGCGCGCGCGCTCGGTGGGTCAGAAGGTGGCGGCCGCGGCGAAGATCCGGCCCAAGGACCTCGCGCCGTCCACGCCCCGCACGTCCGAGCCGCGCACGGGCCTGTCGATGGGCGAGCACCAGGCCCTGACCACGGCCCAGTGGGGCATCACGCGCGAGGCCCAGGACGAGATCGCCCTCGCCTCCCACCAGCGGCTGGCCGCCGCGTGGGAGCAGGGCTTCTTCGACGACCTGGTCACGCCGTACCGCGGCCAGTCGCGCGACGGCAACCTGCGGGCCGACACCTCGCTCGAGAAGCTGGCGGCCCTCAAGCCCACCTTCGGGCTCGGGCTGGACACCCCCGCGACGATGACGGCCGGGAACTCCACGCCCCTGACCGACGGCGCCTCCACCGTGCTGCTCGGCAACGAGGAGTGGGCGGCCGCCCACGGGCTCACCCCCCTGGCCGTGGTGGTCGACGCGGAGGCGGCGGCGGTCGACTTCGTGCACGGCGTGGACGGGCTGCTCATGGCGCCCGCGTTCGCCGTACCCCGCCTGCTGGCCCGCAACGGGCTGACGCTCGCCGACCTCGACTACGTGGAGATCCACGAGGCGTTCGCCTCCACCGTGCTGACCACGCTGGCCGCGTGGGAGTCCGAGGAGTTCGGCCGCGAGCGGCTCGGCCTCGACGGCGCGTTCGGCACGGTGGACCGCGCGCGGCTCAACGTGCACGGCTCGTCGCTGGCCGCGGGCCACCCGTTCGCCGCGACGGGGGGTCGCATCGTGGCGACCATCAGCAAGGAGCTGCACCGACGACGCGCGGCCGAGGGCCGGCCCGTGCGGGCGCTCGTGTCCGTGTGCGCGGCCGGCGGGCTGGGCCTGACGGCGATCCTCGAGGCGGTCTGACGTGAGCGACACCTACCTGAACCTGGTCAACAGCGGCTTCACCAAGAAGGTCGCCAAGCAGCTGGGGCTGCCGCAGCCCGCACCCCTGCGCCGGTACCGGCCCGGGCAGCCGTTGCTCGAGGGCGCGGTGCTCGTCGTCGGCCGCGGCACGGACGCGGACGCCGTCGCGGCCCTGCTCTCCGGCCCGTGGGACCTCGAGGTGCACCGCAATCCCGAGCCCGACGTGCGCTACGCGGCGGTCGTGCTGGCGCTGACGCAGGTCGAGCACCCCACCGACCTCACCGCTCCCGTGCTCGCCGCCGCCGGGGTCCTCAAGTCGCTCACCAAGGGCGCGCGCGTGGTCACGCTGTCGCGCTCGTCGGTGCCCGACGACGCGCCGGCCGTCGCCGCCGCTCGTCAGGGCGTGGACGGCCTGCTGCGGTCGCTGGCCAAGGAGCTGCGCGGAGGCTCGACGGGCAACGGCATCGTGCTCGAGGCCGGCGTCGGCGTCGAGGCGCCGTCCGTGGTCGGGGCACTGCGGTTCTTCCTGTCCACGCGCTCGGCATTCGTCGACGGCCAGCTCCTGACGGTGTCGAGCGAGGCCGGCTCGCTGCCCGGCTCCTGGGAGCGCCCGCTCGAGGGTCGGGTCGCGGTCGTGACCGGCGCCGCGCGTGGCATCGGCGCGTCGATCGCGGACACCCTGGCCCGCGACGGCGCCACGGTCGTCGCGGTCGACATGCCCGCCGCGGGCGAGCACATGACCGCCGTCGCCAACCGCGTGCGCGGGACGGCCCTGCAGCTCGACGTCACGGCGCCCGACGCGGGCGAGCGCATCCTCGAGCACGCGCTCGCGCGGCACGGTCGCCTGGACATCGTGATCCACAACGCGGGCATCACGCGGGACAAGCTGCTCGCCAACATGACGCCCGAGAAGTGGGACCCGGTGCTCGCGGTGAACATCACCGCGCAGCTGCGCATCAACGAAGCGCTGCTGACCTCGGGCGACTTCACCGACGCCCCGCGCATCGTCTCGCTCGCGTCTACGTCGGGCATCGCGGGCAACCGTGGGCAGACCAACTACGCGGCCTCCAAGGGCGGCGTGATCGGCATGGTGCGCGCCACGGCTCCGCTGCTCGAGGCGTTCGGGGGGACTGCCAACGCCGTCGCGCCCGGCTTCATCGAGACCGACATGACCGCACGCATCCCCGCCGTGACGCGGCAGGTGGCACGGCGCCTCAACTCGCTGCAGCAGGGCGGCCAGCCGGTGGACGTCGCCGAGACGGTCGCGTTCCTCGCGTCGCCCGCCGCCGGCGGCGTCGTCGGGAGGGTGCTGCGGGTGTGCGGGCAGAACATGGTGGGCCAGTGACCGACCGGCTCGTCGAGCTGGGCGGCGTCCCGGCCCTCGGCTCCGTGTACGCGCGCACCGTCCTGTCCTCCGGCAGGCTGGGGGTGCAGCGCCGCCTGGGGCGTGCACCGGCACCGGCAGCAGGCGGGGGCGCGGTGCTCCACGTCGGTGGGGTGCGGGTCGATGCCACGCGCCTGACCGACTACCAGCACCTCGTCGGCGAGCCCGCGAGCGACGTGCTGCCGGCCGGGTTCGTGCACGCGATCACGTTCCCCGTCGCGATGGCGCTCATGTCGTCGGCCGACTTCCCGCTCCCGCCGCTCGGCATGGTCCACCTGTCCAACCACGTGACCCAGTCGCGCGGCGTCCGCGTCGGCGACGAGCTCGACGTGCGCGCGTGGGCCCGCGACGTCCGGCCGCACCGCTCGGGCACCCAGGTGGATCTCGTCGCGCAGGTGCGCGTCGACGGCGACGTCGTGTGGACCGGGGTCTCGACCTACCTGGCCAAGGGTGTGACCGCGCGAGAGCAGCCGGGCGGCGCCACCGACGACGAGCGCGAGCCGTTCGTCGCGCCCGTGCCCACCGGGCGCTGGCAGCTCGCTGCGAACACCGGCCGCCGCTACGCCGCCGTCTCGGGCGACCGCAACCCGATCCACCTCTCCGCGCTCGCCGCCAAGGCCTTCGGCTTCCCTCGCGCGATCGCGCACGGCATGTACACCGCGGCGCGCGCGCTCGCCGACGTCGGCGCGGCCCGCGGAGAGGCGTACGTGTGGACCGTCGAGTTCGCCAAGCCCGTGCTGCTGCCCAGCAGCCCGTCCGTCCGGGTCGCCCCGGACGGCGACGGGTTCGCGTACACCGCCTGGCGGCCGGGCTCGAGCGGCCCGCACCTGACGGGCCGGGTCGACCCGCTGCGGTGACGCGCGCTTCACCTCGTGACGGCTCGGGCGCATGGCTCACCCCCGAGCGCCGCTCAGCCGAGCCGAGCCTCGAGGCCCGCCCGGACCGCGGGCCACTCCGGGGCGAGGATCGAGAAGTACGCCGTGTCCCCGCGCGATCCGTCGGGGCGGACGCGGTGGCTGCGCAGCACGCCTTCGGGCACGCCGCCCATCCGCTGGATCGCCGCCAGCGAGCGGGTGTTCTCCGTGTCGGCGCGCAGGGCCACGCGCGCGCAGCCCCAGGCGTCGAACGCGTGCGAGAGCAGCAGCAGCTTCGTGGCCGGGTTCGTCGTGCCGCCCCACCAGTCGCGCCCGTAGTACGTGTGACCGATCTCGACCCGCGCGAGCTCCGGCGCCCAGTCGTAGAAGGAGGTGCTCCCCCGCACCTCACCGGTGGCGGCACCCAGCACGGCGAACGCCAGCCTGGCCGGCGTCTGCTGCGCCGCGATGATGGTGGCGGCCATCTCGTCGGTGGTCGTGGGCGTCGGCGACGTCATGCCGCGCCACAGGGCGTCGTCCACCAGCGCGACGAGGGCGGGCGCGTGCTCCACGCCGAGCGGAACCAACCGGACGCCGTTGCCCTCCAGGACCAGGTCGTGCTGCATCGAGCGATCGTGGCACGGACTCTGGCAGGGTGTGCCCCGTGACCAGCATCAGCCTCGAGCCGGGAGCGGACCTCGACGGGCTGGATGTGGCGGGCGCCGTGCTCGACGGCCAGGACGGCTCCTCCGCGCGCGTGCTGGAGTGCATGTTCACCGGCTGCTCGCTGGACGGCGTCCGGCTCGAGCACGCACGCATCATCGACACCACGATCGCCGACTCACGCGCAGGCGCGCTCCACGCGGCCTCCGCGACCTGGCAGGACTGCGCATGGTCCGACGTGCGGTTCGGCGCCGTCCAGGCGTTTGCGTCCACCTGGACCCGCGTGCGCGTGACGGGCGGGAAGATCGACTACCTCAACCTGCGCGACTCACGCCTGGACGACGTCACGTTCGCCGGCGTGGTGATCGACGAGCTCGACCTCGCGCGCGTGCGGGCCTCGCGGCTGCGCTTCGAGGACTGCCAGGTGCGGCGGCTGGTGCTCGGCGGGGCCACCCTGAAGGACGCCGACCTGCGCGGCATCGACGCCCTGCGCGAGATCGAGGGCATCGACGGGCTGGCCGGGGCCACGATCAGCCCCGGCCAGCTCGTCGACCTGGCGCCCGCTCTGGCCAACCACGCGGGCCTGCGGGTGCGATGAGGCCGCGCTGAGTCGGGAGGAGGCTCAGAGGTCCACGGGCCGCAGCACGAACGTGATCGCGTGCGCGATCTGCTTGTTGCCCTTGTTGATGTCGAGCTTGCACGGGATCAGGAACGGGTTGACGTCGTTGCGGTCCTTGTCGATCAGCCGCACCAGGCCGAACCGCTTCGAGAGCACGTCGACCTTGATGGTGCCGCCCTGGGCCGTGGTGAGGACCGCGTTGTCGGAGGCCAGGGCCGTCTTGGAGTCGATCGTCGCGCCCGGCACCACGTGGTAGAGCAGCACCTGCTCGATCGCGTCGACGCCCACCGCGCCGGCCAGCGCGGTCAGCACGCGCTGCTCCGAGGAGTACCAGCGGTGCGTGAGGTCGTGCGCCAGCAGCTGGAAGGCGCGGTCGGTCGGGATGAAGGCCGTGAGCGGCACGGTCCCGTCCGCCAGCACCGCGACCGGGCTGTCCGGCTTGGCGGCGAGCACCGCGCCCACGGCCTGGTCCAGGATGTCGAAGTCGTACCAGTTGCGGTCGAACGTGTTGCCGTCCGAGGCCAGCACGGCGGCGAGGCTCGTCGTGCCGGTCGGGGCGGAGGCGGTGCGGGCGGTGGCGGACGCGCCGGGCGCGAACGCGACCACCGCGCCCGTGGCGAGTGAGGCGGCTGCGAGGGCGGAGACGAAGCGACGGATCGACATGGCGAGCTCCCAGGGACGTCGGACGCGGGCGACGCCTGGCGCCGCACCGCGCGGGCGCCGGTCGGCGCCCTCATCCCCCACTTCCGTCCCCGCACCCGGTCCGGATGCACCCGAAGCGGATCTTTTCGGGCGCGTCAGTCGTCGAGCGCGGGTCCGCACGCCGCGGCGGCGGTGGCCGCGAGGTGGTCCAGGCCGTGCACCGCGAGCAGGGGCCGCGTGTCGTCCACCACGGCCCAGCAGCCGTCCACGATCTCGTACGACGAGCGCGCGCCCGTCCCGAGGTAGTCGCGCAGGGCGCCCACCAGCCGGTCCACGGCCTCGCTCGTGGTCCCGACGCCCACGGACGCGCGGATCGCACCCCCGGTCGCCCCGAGGTGCGCGAGGAGCGGGTGGGCGCAGAAGCGGCCGTCACGTACACCGATGCCGTGCTCCGCGGCGAGGTACGCCGCGACGAGGCCCGGGTCGTGGTCGGGCACGGTGAACGTGATCACGCCGACCGGCTCGTCCGAGTCGGGCCAGATGCGGGCCACCTGGACGCCCTCGATCGACGACAGGCCGGCGACCAGGCGGTCGCGCAGCGCCTTCTCGTGCGCGTGCAGGGCTCCCGCCGGGAGCGCCGCGAGCTGCTCGCAGGCCTCCGCGAGGGCGATCGCGCCGATCACGTTGGGCGAGCCGGCCTCGTGGCGGGCCGGCGCGGGCTGCCAGATGGTCCGGTCGGTCCGCACGTCGCGCACCGCACCTCCCCCTGCGAGGTACGGCGTGCCGACGTCGAGCCAGTCGCGGCGGCCGACGAGCGCGCCGGCACCGAACGGCGCGTACGTCTTGTGCCCCGAGAACACGACGTAGTCCGCCCCGGTCTCGGCGAGCGAGAAGCCGCGGTGCGGCACCAGCTGCGCACCGTCGACCACGACGCGCGCCCCCTCGGCGTGCGCGATCTCGATGACGCGGTCGAGCGGCAGCGACTCGCCCGTCACGTTGGAGGCGCCCGTCACGGTGACCAGCGCGTAGTGCTGGCGTGCGAGCTCGTCGGCCAGCGACCGGAGCGTCTCGGCGACCGTGCGCGCGATGGGCAGGATGGTCGTGGAGCGCTCCTGCCCCGGGCGGGAATGCACCCAGGGCAGCAGGTTCGCGTGGTGCTCGACGTCCAGCACCAGCACGCGACCGCCGGCCGGCACCACGCCCGCGAGCAGGTTGAGGGAGTCGGTGGTGTTCCGCGTGATGATCGCGACGTCGTCGGCCCGGGCGCCGACGAAGCGCGCGATGCTCTGCCGCGACGACTCGTACAGAGCGGTGGACACCTGGGAGAGGTAGCCGGCACCGCGGTGGACGGACGCGTACAGCGGCAGCACCTCGGAGACGCGGGCCGCCACGGCCTCGAGAGCCGGCGCGCTGGCCGCGTAGTCCAGGTTCGCGTAGACCACCTGCGAGCCGTCCACCAGGGGCACGGTGGTGCTCCCGCCGACGACGGGGATCAGCGGGCTGATCAGGTCCTCGACGCCCGCACAGGACGTCCGCTCAGCGATCGCAGTCATGGTGCACCTCCGGATCGAGGGAGCACCGCCCATGGGTGTCCCGCGCTTGCCGGGCACCAACTGGTGCCGGCCTGGTCGTCACCCGGGGCACCCCGCCGCGGAGGAGGGTTGCCGGCCAGCGAGCCGGGGCTTGACGCTGGCGCTCATGACCTGACCATGAGGGTTCCGAAGAAGCGCCCTCGCTGTCAACGGCACGACGGGCGCATCTCGCATGACGGGACGCGGTGTTCACAACGTGGAAGGCATCGGCTTCGACGCGCTAGCATCGCCGAACCATCCAGAGCGGCCGAGAGATCTGGCTCGACGACGCCGCAGCAACCCCTACGGGATCAGTGCTCACGCCCGGAGCAGGGTGCTACCGCCAGGACCGATGGAGGAGAGCAATGCCCTACGCAGGCGACCTGACCCCGCAGCAGGCCTGGGACCTGCTGACGACCGACGAGAGCGCGCTGCTCGTCGACGTCCGCACCGACGGCGAGTGGCGCACCATCGGCGTTCCCGACGCCTCCGAGCTCGGCGGCCGCGCCGCGTTCGTCGAGTGGGTGACGCCGGCCGGGCCCAACCCCGACTTCCTGGCCGACCTCGCGCGGGCGGGCCTCACGCCGGGCGAGGAGCGACCGGTCGTGTTCCTCTGCCGGTCCGGCGTCCGGTCCGTGGCAGCCGCGCAGGCCGCCACGGCCGCCGGGTTCGGACCGTCGTACAACGTGCTGCAGGGCTTCGAGGGCGACGTCGGTCTCGACGGCCAGCGCGGGCACTCCGGCTGGCGCGCCGACGGCCTGCCCTGGCGCGAGCTGTGAGCCGGGTCCCCGGACCGGCCGACTGGGACGCACGCCGCGTCGAGCGATCCGGGCTGCGGCCCGACACGCTCGCCGTGCGCGGTGGCCTGGTGCGCACCGAGTTCGACGAGATGTCCGAGGCGCTCTTCCTCACGCAGGGCTACGTCTACGGGTCCGCGGGCCAGGCCGAGGCGGCGTTCGCCGGCGACGTCGACCGCTTCCTGTACTCGCGCTACAACAACCCCACCGTGCAGACCTTCGAGGAGCGGCTCCGCCTGCTCGACGGGGCCGAGGCGGCCGTCTCGACCTCGACGGGGATGTCCGCCGTCTTCACGTCGCTGGCCGCCGTGGTCAAGCAGGGCTCCCGCATCGTCGCGGCGCGCGCGCTGTTCGGCTCGAGCGTGGTCATCTTCGACGAGCTCCTGGCCGGCTGGGGCGTGACCACGGAGTACGTCGACGGCCATGAGCTCGGGCAGTGGGAGGCCGCGCTCTCCACCCCGGCCGACGTGGTGTTCTTCGAGACGCCGTCCAACCCGATGCAGGACCTGGTCGACATCGCCGCCGTCTCGGCGCTCGCCCGCGCGGCGGGGGCGCTCGTGATCGTCGACAACGTCTTCGCGACCCCGGTGCTGTCGCGCCCCCTCGAGCTGGGCGCGGACATCGTCGTCTACTCGGCGACCAAGCACATCGACGGGCAGGGACGCGTGCTGGGCGGCGCCATCCTCGGCCCGGCGGACTACATCCACGGTCCGGTGCAGACCTTCGTGCGCAACACCGGCCCGTCGCTCGCGCCCTTCAACGCGTGGGTGCTGCTCAAGGGGCTCGAGACCCTGTCCCTGCGGGTCCGCCACCAGGCATCCTCCGCGCTGCGGCTGGCCCAGTGGCTCGAGGCGCGCGACGAGGTCGCGCGCGTGCGGTACTCCTACCTGCCGTCGCACCCGCAGCACGAGCTGGCGCTGCGCCAGCAGTCGGGCGGCGGCACGGTCGTGACGTTCGACCTGCGGGTGCCCGCCGACGCGACGCCCGAGGTGGCGAAGAAGACCACGTTCGCGTTCCTGGACGCGCTGCGGGTCATCGACATCTCGAACAACCTGGGCGACGCGAAGTCGATCGTGACGCACCCGGCCACGACCACGCACCGCAAGCTCGGTCCTGAGGGCCGCGCCGCGGTCGGGATCGCCGAGTCCACCGTGCGGTTCTCGGTGGGCCTCGAGGACGTCGACGACCTGATCGACGACCTCACGCAGGCCTTCACCACGCTGGCGTAGCCTCCGCGTCGAGCGCTCCCGGCAGGGGCGCTCGACGCGGAGCGTGCGCTCAGAGCGAGACGGTCTCGTTCTCCCCGCCGTCGTAGCGCTCGCCCGTGACCTTCGCCTTGATCAGGCTCAGGACGGTCGCGACCCGGCCGCCCGCCGAGTCCCAGTACTCGGCGGTCTCGCCGTGCAGCACGACGAGCACCAGACCGGGCGTCTCCGGCCCGTCCGGGTACCAGGCCTCGGCGACCGGTCCCCACAGCTCGCGCTGCTTGGCGACGTCGCGGACCACCTCCGCGGGGCCGGACACCGAGAGCCACGACGACGAGCTGACGAACGCCGCGTTGGCGGGGCTGCCGTGCTCGATCTCGGCGACCTTGTGCGAGTCGGCGTCGGCGAAGAACCACAGGTCGCCGTCGAAGTCGACGTCCTGGACGCCCATGGGCCGGCTGACCAGCGCGCCCGCCGCGTCGATGGTGGTGAGCATCGCGATCTTGGAGCCCTTGATGAGCTCGGCGACCTTGGTGATCTCGGGCTGGGGCATGCGACCTCCTCGTCCGGCGGTCCCGCGCAGGACCAGGACGGCCACGCTAGGTCGAGGCGGTGGTCGCCGCATCTCGGGTCAGCCCAGGAACGCGCGCAGCGTCCGGGCGTTGCGGACCGCGTTCCCCTCGCCGTCGTTGTTGAAGTAGGCCAGCACGTCCCGGCCGTCGCCGGCCCACTCGCGGATCCGGTCCGCCCACCAGTGCAGGTCGTCGTCGGAGTACGAGCCGCCGTACAGGTGCTCGTGGTCGGGGCCGTGCAGGCGGACGTACACGAACCCTGCGGTGGCGCGCAGCACGCACGGGAGGCCGGCGCCGCTCATCACCACGTAGGCCGCTCCGCGACGCTCCAGCAGGTGGAACACCGCGTCGTCGTTCCACGAGGGGTGCCTCAGCTCGACGGCCACGCGCACCCAGTCCGGCAGCGACCCGAGGAACCAGTCGAGCCGCGCGTCGTCGCGCTCGTGGTCGGGTCGCAGCTGGACCAGCAGCACCTCGCGCCGCGGTCCCAGCTCGTGCCACGCGGCCGCCATCCGTGCCGACCACACCTCCGGCTCCAGCAGCCGCTTCGCGTGCGTGAGGCCGCGCGCCGCCTTCACGGACATGGTGAAGCCCTCCGGCAGCCGCTGCCGCCATCCCGCGAAGGTCGTGTCGCGCGGCCACCGGTAGAAGCTCGCGTTGAGCTCGACGGTGTCGAACTCGCGCACGTAGTGCTCGAGCCGGTCACGCGGCGGCGTGCCGTGCGGGTAGAGGACGCCGTCCCAGTGGTCGTACGACCAGCCGGACGTCCCGATGCGGATCGTCATGCGGCCATGGTCACCGCCAGACCTCCGTCCGGCACGCGGGAGGTCCTACATCTCCTCGGCGGCTCCCGTGACGCGGATGCGCCCCTGGTCGGGCACGTCCACGACGATGGCCGACGGGCGGCCCACCTCGGAGCCCTGGTCGACGCTGATCACCACAGGCGCCTCCACGTGGCCGCCGGCGCGGAGGTAGGCACCGAGCCCGGCGGCCGCGGAGCCCGTCGCCGGGTCCTCGCGGATCCCGCCCCGAGGGAACGGGTTGCGCGAGGCGAACCGCGTCGGCGACAACCGCTCGACGACCGGCACCGTGCCGTCCCAGCCCTGCGAGTCCTGCAGCCGTAGCACCGCGTCGTCGTCGTGGTCGAGCCGCGGCAGGACGCCCGGCCGCACCACGAGCAGCGGGTGCAGGTTGCCGCCGTGCACGAGAGCCGGGGGCAACGCGGGATCGAGGTCGGCCTTCTCGAGGCGCACGGCCCGCAGGAGGGCATCAAGGAGGGCATCGTCGAGCGGCTCCACCTCGGTCTCGACGGCCGTCAGGGTCGCTCGGTCCGGCGTCACGTCGACGGGCACGAGGCCGGCGTTGGTCGTCAGGCGGACGGTCGGCCCGGCGGCCCGTCGTCGTGCGAGCGCCACGCCCGACGCGATCGTCGCGTGCCCGCAGAAGGCGATCTCCGCACGAGGGGTGAAGTACCGCACCCGCGCGGCGTCGTGCTGGATCTCGGTGAGGAACGCCGTCTCGCTGAACCCGAGCTCGGCCGCGATGGCGACCATCTCCGCCTCGTCGAGGCCCTCGGCGTCCAGCACGACCCCCGCGGGGTTGCCGGACGCGGGGTCGGGGTGGGCCGTGGTGAACGCTCGGTAGCGCAGGATCTCCATGCGCCCATCGTCCCGGCCGCCTGGCCGCCTGGCGATGGCCACCCGCGCGGCAGTGGCCTCGGGCGACCGGGGGTCGTCAGCGCGCGAGCGGCTTGCCGAAGCAGAGGGAGTGCAGGTCCGACTCGTAGGGCCCGAAGGGAGCGATCGGCCGCCACCCGGTCGCGAGGTACAGCCTGATGGCTTCGGGCTGGCGGATGCCGGTCTGCAGCACCAGGTCGGTGAAACCGAGCGACCGGGCCTTCTCGTCGACCGCGGCCAGCAGCGCGCGCGCCACGCCGGCGCCGCGCGCGTCGGCCTCGATGTAGAGCTTCTTCAGCTCGGCCGATCCAGCGGGGTACCCGTCACGCGGCGCGCGCAGGCTCACGCAGCCGACGGGCCGCCCGTCGACGCGCGCCACCCAGGTGCCGAGGTCACCGACCCCCTGCGCCTCGTCGTCCGCCCAGAAGCCCCCGACGTCCGCGATCATCGCGGCCAGCTCGGGGTAGGTGGGCGCGTTGAACTGGGTGTACATCCGGTGCCGCAGGTACGAGGCGTCGGGATCGGTCCACGGGACCCGGTCGAGCGTCACGACCACCCCGGGCCGCGCGGGGCCACGGACTCCGGGCACCGCGCGCAGGTCCTTGGCGAAGCAGCGGGAGTCGAGAACACCCACGTACTCGCCGTAGTTCTCCGTGGGCACGTACCCCGCCGAGAGGTACAGCCCGATCGCCTCCGGCTGGCGCGGCCCGGTCTCGAGCACCAGGCGGTCGTACCCGCGCTCGGCGGCGATCCGCTCGAGCTCCACCAGGACCGCGCGCGAGTGACCCCGGCCGCGATGGTCGGGGAGCACGAACATGCGCTTGAGCTCGGCGGTGGCCGCCCCGAGATCCGGCGCGTCCCGCAGCGCGCCGCACGCCACGGCCTCACCCGACGACGAACGCAGCAGCACCATCGCGACGATCTGCTCGCCGGTCATCGCGTGACCGATGTCGTCGTCGCCGTAGCGCTCGCGCAGCTCGGCCTGCTGGGCGACGCGCAGGCGCGCGGCGGCGGGGTCGTCCCACGCGACGAGGTCGAGCACCGGCATCAGCCGACGAGCGAGTGCAGCACCGACGTGAAGAAGCCGAGCCCGTCCGTCCCGGTGCGAGGGCCGTCGGCACCGTCCGGGCCGAAGCCGGCCTCGACCGCGTGCTCGGGGTGCGGCATGAGCCCCACCACGTTGCCCGCGGCGTTGGAGATGCCCGCGATGTTGCGGCGCGAACCGTTCGGGTTCCAGCCCACGTAGCGGAACACGACCCGGCCCTCGCCCTCGAGCTCGTCGAGCGTGGCCTCGTCGGCGACGTACTGGCCGTCCTGGTTCTTCAGGGGCACGGTGATGTGCTGGCCGGCGCTGTAGTCACGCGTCCACGCGGTGTCGGCGTTCTCCACGGACAGCACCTGCTCGCGGCACACGAAGTGCAGGTGGTCGTTCTTGATCATGGAGCCGGGCAGCAGGTGCGCCTCGGTCAGCACCTGGAAGCCGTTGCAGATGCCCAGCACGGGCAGCCCCTTGCCGGCGGCCTCGACGATCTCGCCCATGACGGGCGCGAACCGGCTGATCGCGCCCGCTCGCAGGTAGTCCCCGTAGGAGAAGCCGCCGGGCAGCACGACGGCATCGACGCCGTGCAGGTCGGCGTCGGCGTGCCACAGCGAGACCGGCTCGGCGCCCGCGAGACGCACCGCGCGCGCGGCGTCCCGGTCGTCGAGCGTTCCCGGGAAGGTGACGACTCCGACGCGGGTCACAGCGCGGCGCCCTGCTCGACGTCCTCGTAGACCGCGACCACGTCCTCGATGACGGGGTTCGAGAGCACCTGCTCACCGGCGGCGCGCGCCGCGGCGAGGATCTCGTCGGTCACCGGTCCGTCCACCTCGAGCTCGAACCGCTTGCCCTGCCGGACCGACGCGAACTGACCGAAGCCGAGTCGCGGGAGGGCGCCGGCCACGGCCTTGCCCTGCGGGTCGAGGATCTCGGGCTTCGGCATCACGTCGACGACAACTCGTCCCACGGGGGTGCTCCTGGCTTCACGCGGCGATGGGGGTTCGACCGGGAGTCTACCGACGGCGCTCCCGGCACCGGACCACGGCCCGACCCGTGGACCGGCGCGGTCGCCGTCGTCGAGGCTCAGTCCTCCGACATGCCGCGGTACGGGCGGAAGTGGCCGACGTGATCGGCCTCGGCGTCCGCGCCGAAGTAGCGGACGCGACTGCTGGCTCGCCCTCCGAAGGCCTGGAGCACGGCGACGGGGTACGTGAGGGCGATGGCCACGACCACGAGCCGCACTGGCAACGAGAGGACGACCGCCATGGCCACGCCGAGCGGAGCCGCGATCACCAGGCTCCACGCCGCCTCGGCCCACGGATAGGCGCGGCTGTCCAGGTCGTCGCGGAGCCAACCGTCGTAGCGCGCAGCGGGACGGCGGCCGAACACTCGATAGGCGGCGACGACCCCGAGGGGAGGCCGCTCGGTGCGCAGGTCCTGAGCCATGACGTCAGATCACCAGCGCCGTGCCGGTCAGCCGCTCGTACGCCTCGAGGTAGCGGGCACGCGTGCGGTCGACGACGTCGTCGGGCAGCTGCGGCGGGGTGCTGTCCGACGCCCGGTCCCAGCCGGAAGCGGGCGAGGTCAGCCAGTCGCGCACGAACTGCTTGTCGAAGCTGGGCTGCGCGCGGCCCGGCTGCCAGCCGTCGGCGGGCCAGAACCGCGACGAGTCCGGGGTGAGCACCTCGTCGCCGAGGGTCACCGCGCCGGTGACCGGGTCGGTGCCGAACTCGAGCTTGGTGTCCGCCAGGATCACGCCGCGCTCGCGCGCGATCGCCTCGGCGCGCGCGTAGACGGCCAGCGTAAGCGACCGCAGCGTCTCGGCCGACTCGGCCCCGACGCTGTCGACCACCGCCGAGAAGGGCACGTTCTCGTCGTGCTCCCCCAGCTCGGCCTTCGTCGCCGGCGTGAAGATCGCCTCCGGCAGCCGGGACCCGTCGACGAGCCCGTCGGGCAGCTCGATGCCGGTCACCGAGCCGGAGACGCGGTACTCCGCGAGGCCGGAGCCGGTGAGGTAGCCGCGCACGACGCACTCGACGGGGAACATGTCCAGCCGCCGGCACACCATCGCGCGGCCCGCGACGGCCTCAGGGACGTCCGTCGAGACCACGTGGTTGGGCACGAGGTCGGCCAGCTGCTCGAACCACCACAGGCTCAGCTGCGTCAGGACGACGCCCTTGTCGGGGATGCCGGGGCTGAGCACGTGGTCGTAGGCGGAGACGCGGTCGCTCGCGACGACGAGGACGACGTCGCCGTGCTCGTCGGTCACGGCACGGCCCGCCGGGGACTCGTCGGGCACGTACAGGTCGCGAACCTTGCCCGAGTAGGTGTGGGTCCAACCGGGCAGCACCGCGGAGGTGGTCGTGGAAGTCACGCGCCTAGTGTGCCGTCCCGCACGACCTCAGACGAGGTCGTCTCCCCCCTCGAGCCCGTCCGGGATCGGCAGGCCGACGAGCCGGACCAGACGCTCCACGGTCTCCTCGACGAACGTGTCCACCGGCTCGTCGACGTGGTCCTCGGCCAGCAGCCGGCGCACGTGCTTCGCCTCGACGTCGATCGCGCCCACGAGCAGTGCCCATTCCGCGAAGGCCTCGGCCTCCGCGGCCAGGTCCACGGGCTCGCTCTCTGCCGGGTCGTCGAAGAAGTCGCGCGGCTGGAAGCCGAGGTAGAACCGGCCCCGACCCTCCGGGGTGGGCCGGTAGTCGACGGTCGCGATGTCACCGTCCTGCACGTCAATCCGCAGGCTGGGCTCGTCGGCGGCGTCGCCACCCCACACGCCGCCGCCGTACACGAAGGTCCCGTTGCTCATGCCCTGATCCTGCCGCACCGGCAGCGTGCACGTCCTCGGCCGGCCTGCCAGAGTCACCGGCGTGACCACCACACCCCTGCTCGTCGTGCTGGGCGGCCTGCCCGGCACGGGCAAGACGACCCTCGCGCGCGCCCTCGCCACCCGGCTGGGCGCCTCGCACGTGCGCATCGACACGATCGAGCAGGCGCTGCTGCGCTCGTCCCTCGGGATCGACCGTGTCGCCGAGGCGGGGTACGCCGTCGGCATGGCGGTGGCCGCCGACGACCTGCGGGTCGGTCGGTCGGTCGTCGCGGACGCCGTGAACGCGGTCGACGAGGCGCGCGCGGGCTGGCGAGCGCTCGGGGGCCGCACCGTCGAGGCCTGGCTGACGTGCTCGGACGCGGTCGAGCACCGCCGGCGGGTCGAGCACCGCGTCGCCGACATCCCGGGGCACCGGCAGCCCACGTGGGACGAGGTCGTCGCGACCGCGGTCGACCCATGGCCGGGTGCGACCGTCGTGGAGACCGCGGGTCGGCCCGCGTCCGCGGTGCTCGACCTGGTCCTGGCCCTCTGCCGATGACCACGCCGTCCTACGCTCAGGCACCCAGCGCCCGCACTCGTCGCCGACGGAGCCAGCACCCATGACCGTGACCCGCTCGATCCTGCTGTTCGTCGCCGCCGCGATCCTCGAGATCGGCGGGGCGTGGTTCGTCTGGCAGGGCGTGCGCGAGCACCGCGGCTGGGCGTGGATCGGCGCCGGGGTCGTCGCGCTCGGGCTCTACGGGTTCATGGCCACGCTGCAGCCGGACGCGAGCTTCGGCCGGATCCTGGCCGCGTACGGCGGGGTGTTCGTCGCCGGCTCGCTCGCGTGGGGCATGGCGGTGGACGGATTCAAGCCCGACCGCTGGGACATCGCCGGTGCGCTGATCTGCCTGGCCGGCGTCGCGGTGATCATGTACGCACCGCGCGGTGCCGAGTAGCGGCGGGCCGCGTCAGTCCCGGTCCGCTCGTGAGCCCTGGGAGGCCGCGAGCGCGATGTCCGAGCGGTGGTGCGCGCCCTTGAGACGGATGAGGTCCACGCCCGCGTAGGCCGCGGTGCGCGCCGCGGTCAGGTCCGCACCGACCCCGACGACGGACAGCACGCGGCCGCCCGCGGAGTGCAGGATGCCGTCCGAGGCGGACGTGCCGGCGTGCAGCACGTGCACGTCGTCGAGCGCGTCCGCCTGCGTGACGCCCGTGATCGCGTCGCCCGAGCGCGGCGCGGCGGGATAGCCCTCTGCCGCCACGACCACCGTGACCGCCGCGTCGTCGCGCCACTCCAGGGGCGGCAGGTCACCCAGACCCCCCGTCGCCGACGCGAGCAGCACGCCGGCCAGCGGCGTCGCGAGCCGCGCGAGGACCACCTGCGTCTCCGGGTCGCCGAAGCGCGCGTTGAACTCGACGACCTTCGGCCCCTTCGACGTCAGCGCGAGCCCGACGTACAGCACGCCCGCGAACGGTGTCCCGCGGCGGGCCATCTCGGCGATCGTCGGCCGGGCCACGCGCTCGACCACCTCGTCGACCAGCCCCTCGGGTGCCCACGGCAGCGGCGAGTACGCCCCCATGCCCCCCGTGTTGGGTCCCTCGTCGCCGTCGTGCGCGCGCTTGAAGTCCTGCGCGGGCACGAGCGGGACGACGTCGGTGCCGTCGGACAGCACGAAGAGCGAGACCTCGGGCCCGTCCAGGTACTCCTCGATCACGATGCGTCCGCCCGGCTTCTGCAGGCACGCGTGTGCGTGGGCGAGCGCCTCCGCGCGGTCGTCGGTGACCACCACGCCCTTGCCGGCGGCCAGCCCGTCGTCCTTGACGACGTAGGGAGCGCCCAGCTCGTCGAACGCGGCGGCGGCCTGCTCGAGGTCCTCCGCCACGCGCGGCGCCGCCGTCGGCACGCCCGCTGCCGCCATGACCTCCTTGGCGAAGGCCTTCGACCCCTCGAGCCGAGCACCCTCGGCCGACGGGCCGAACACGGGGATCCCCGCCTCGCGCACGTGGTCCGCCACGCCGGCCACCAGCGGCGCCTCGGGGCCGACGACCACCAGATCGACGCCGAGCCGCGTGGCGAGCTCGGCGACTGCGAAACCGTCCAGCGGGTTCACGGTGTGCAGCGTCGCCAGCGTCCCGATCCCCGGGTTGCCCGGCGCCGCGTGCAGCTCGGTGACGGCCGGGTCCAGGGACAGCGCACGGACGATCGCGTGCTCGCGGGCACCGGTTCCGACGACGAGGATCTTCACGGTCGCCGAGCCTACCGACGTGCGGACCGCGCCCGCGGCCGCGTCTCACACCACCCGCCGCGCGCTGCCACCCGTGCGTGCCTGCCCGCGCCGGGCCTGCCCCCCGCGCGGGGCTGCCACCTGCGCCGGCGCCACCGACGCCGGCGCCACCGACCTGCCGGTCCGCATCACTTCGCCGACTCCGCACCGATACGCCGATTCGGATCGGCGAAGCGATGCGCAATCGGCGAAGCGACGAGCGTGGCGCGACCAGCAGCGCGGCGCGACCAGCAGCGCGGCGCGACCAGCAGCGCGGCGCGAGCAGCAGCGCGGCGCGACGAGCGCAGCCGGCACCCACCCCCAACGGCGCAGCAGCGTGGCGCGCGCGGGCGGCTGCCGTCGCCCAGCACGTGGCCGGCCAGGCGGAACAAGGCGGGCGCGGCGGCTCAGCCCAGGAGGTCGTGGCGGACGATGGTCGCCTCGCGGCCCGGGCCCACGCCGATGGCGCTGATCCGCGTGCCGCTGATCTCCTCGAGGTGCAGCAGGTAGCGCTGGGCGTTCGCGGGCAGGTCGTCGAACTCGCGCGCGCCGCTGATGTCCTCCGACCAGCCGTCGAGGTACTCGTAGACCGGCGTGGCGTGGTGGAAGTCGGTCTGGTCGAACGGCATCTCGTCGAACCGCTTGCCGTCCACCTCGTACGCGACGCAGACGGGGATGCGGTCGCGGCCCGTGAGCACGTCGAGCTTGGTCAGCACGATGTCCGTCATGCCGTTGACGCGCGAGGCGTACCGCGAGACCACCGAGTCGTACCAGCCCGTGCGGCGGGGGCGCCCGGTGGTGGTGCCGAACTCGCCGCCCGTCTGGCGCAGCCACTCGCCGTCGTCGTCGAGCAGCTCGGTCGGGAACGGGCCCTCGCCCACGCGGGTGGTGTAGGCCTTGGCGACACCGACGACGCGGTCGATCCGCGTCGGCCCGACGCCCGAGCCCGTGCACGCGCCACCGGCGGTTGCGGACGACGAGGTGACGAACGGGTAGGTGCCGTGGTCGACGTCCAGCATGGTGGCCTGACCGGCCTCGAACACGAGCGTCTTGCCCTCGTCGAGCGCGCGGTTGAGGACCAGCGGCGTGTCCGCCACGAACGGCTTGAGCCGGTCGGCGTGCCGCAGCAGGTCCTCCACCGTCTCCTCGACGGTGATGGCGCGGCGGTTGTACACCTTGACCAGCAGGTGGTTCTTCTGGTCGAGGGCGCCCTCGACCTTCTCGAGCAGGATCTTCTCGTCGAACAGGTCCTGGATGCGGATGCCGACGCGGTTGATCTTGTCCGAGTACGCGGGGCCGATGCCGCGGCCCGTGGTGCCGATGCGGCGCTTGCCGAGGAAGCGCTCGGTCACCTTGTCCAGCGTGCGGTTGTAGGGCGCGATGACGTGCGCGGCCGACGAGACGAGCAGGCGAGACGTGTCCACGCCGCGGGCCTCGAGCGCGTCGATCTCCTCGAACAGCACCTCGATGTCGATGACCACGCCGTTGCCGATCACCGGGACGACGCCGGGCGACAGGATCCCCGAGGGCAGCAGGTGCAGCGCGTACTTCTCGCCGCCCACGACCACGGTGTGGCCCGCGTTGTTGCCGCCGTTGAACTTCACGACGTACTCGATGCGCGACCCGAGCTGGTCGGTCGCCTTGCCCTTGCCCTCGTCGCCCCACTGGACGCCGAGCACCACGACGGCGGGCATCTGATCACCACTCCCACGGCTGCCTGCGGTTCAGTTCCCGGAGTCGGGAACCCGGCACGGGCGGCAGTGACCCTGTACCCGCAGAGGCTACCCGATGGTCAAGGAACGGTCATGGCGCCGTCCGCAGCCACCTGCGCGCAGCGCACGGCAGCGGACGGCTCAGCGGCAGCTCACCGGAGCCCGGCGACCTCGTCCGCCGACGTCGCCGAGTCGACGAGGAACGTCTGGCACCGGTCGGCCTCGTCCTGCTCGCCGATCGCGTCGGCCGCCTCGGCGAGCGCGAGCAACGCGCGCAGGAAGCCCTGGTTGGGCTGGTGCGCGGCGGGGACGGGACCGCGGCCGCGCCAGCCGGCCCGGCGCAGCGCGTCGAGCCCGCGGTGGTAGCCCGTGCGGGCGTAGGCGTAGGCGGCGACCGGGTCGCCCGTGTCGCCGAGCGCGTGCTCGGCCAGCAGCGCCCACGGCAGCGAGGCGGCGGGCGCGACCGCGGCCACCTCTTGCAGCGTCAGCCCCTGCGCCAGGGCGGCGCGCGCTTCCGCGTCCGGCCCCTCGGCGGGGAGCAGGGTGGGCGCGGGTCCGTCGAGCAGGTTCTCGTGGCTCATGCCGCCAGTCTGGCGCATCCTCGCCGCGGCGCGGTCCTGCGTGAGACGGGCGCCAGGATGCACTCGTGCGTCCGGCAACCTATGGTCGTTCCGCCCCATCACTCGACACAGCGGGTACCGATGATCGAGATCTCCACCTCGCCGACGACCACGACGCTCGTCATCGCCGGCGATCTCGACCTGGCCGAGCGCGACCAGTTCCCTGAGATCGCCGCGCGGGTGGTCGGTCTGCGACGGCAGCTCGTCGTGATCGACATGTGTCGTGTGACGTTCATGGACTCGACGGGCGCGGCGTTCCTCATCTCGCTCGCCGACGCGGGCCGCAAGCGTGGAGGGGCCACCGTCCTGCGCGGTGCGGACCCGCGGGACCTGTTCGTGATCGAGGTGTGCGGAGCGATGGACCTGTTCCGCATCGACCCGGACCACCGGTGCGAGGATCTCGACGAGGCCTCGGTCACCACCAACCCCACGCCGACGCAGGAGCCCTAGGCGGGGTTCCGCGAGCGAACGCTCAGCTCCCCGGCGGGCGGCGGACCGCCGCAGGTGGCAGGTCGCCTGGGCGCACCTTGGCCCACACCAGCTTGCCGCGCGCCGAGGGCCGCCAGCCCCAGTCGGCCAGCCGCTCGACGATCTTGATGCCGAACCCGCCCACGCGGCCCGGGTGGCCGTCCGTGGCGATGGGAGGCGCGGGGTTGCCGTCCTCGACCTCGATCCGCAGCCCGTCGCCCGTGTCGTACAGCTGCAGGGACACGTGCCCGAAGCCGTGCAGCACCGCGTTCGCCACGAGCTCGGAGACCACCAGCTCGGCGTTCGCGGCGTTCGGCATGTCCCACGCGTGGCACGTGCGCACGACGGCGTGCCGCGCACGGCCGATGGACGTGGGCTCGCTGGGCAGCGACCAGCGGCGGCGGCGCGGGCTCCGGCCACGCTCCAGGTGGTCGCGCGGGTCGGGCACGCGCACCACGACGACGGCGACGTCGTCCTCGGGGTGGTCGGCCAGCCGGGACAGGATCTCCTCGCCGATGCCGGCCGAGTCCCGGGCCGTGACGCCGCCGACGACCTCGGTGAGCGCGTCGATGCCGTCGCGCAGGCCCCGGTCACGACGCTCGATGAGCCCGTCGGTGTAGTAGACGAGCACGTCACCGGGCTCGAGGGCCAGCGACTCCGTGCTCCGCCCGCCGCCGCCGAACCCGATGAGGGGTCCGCCGCCTCGCATCAGCTCGGTCACCTCGCGGTCGCGCACGTGCAGCAGCGGCAGGTGCCCGGCGCGCGAGTACTCGAGGCGCCACGCGCCCTCGGCTCGGGTCAGCGTCGAGAGCACGAGGCCGGCGGAACGCGGGATGCGCATGCCGGCCACCAGCTGGTCGACGCGCTCGAGCACCGGTCCTGGCGTGGTGATGTCGTAGGCGTAGGACCGCACCACGGAGCGCAGCTGCCCCATCGCCGCGGCCGCCTCCACGTCGTGCCCCACCACGTCGCCGATCACCACGCCCACCACGTCGGGCGAGATCTGCAGCACGTCGTACCAGTCGCCGCCCACCTGGACGTTCTCGGAGTTGGGCGCGTAGTAGGTCCAGACGTCGAGACCCTCGACGTCCGCCTGCTGCGGCAGCATGGCCCGCTGCAGCGTCTCGGCCAGCCGGTGCTCGCGGTCGTAGAGGCGGGCGTTGTCGATCACGAGGCCCACGCGCCGGGCGGTCAGCTCCAGCACCGTGCGCGCCGACTGGTCCAGGCCGTCGAGGCCGCTGCCGGTGCGCGGCAGGACGACGAGCAGCCCCAGCACGCGCCGCCGGCCCGACACGGGGAACACGGCCGCCCGCGCGGACGCCGCCGTGAGGTTCGGCACCGCGTGCGCGGTCACGTGGTCGGCCAGCCAGGACGAGGCGCTCCCGCGCGGGAACCACCCGTCGAGCGGCAGGTCGACCGGCCGCTCCTTCGCCCCGTCGAGCAGCAGCTGCACCGCATCGGGTCCTGGTGTGCGGTCGCCGCCCTCGTCGACCTGGCGCGCGGCGACGCCGTGCTTGCGGCCCTTGCCCGAGGGAGGGCGGTTGGCGTCGACGCCGTCCGCCTGGCGCAGTCCCCCGTCGTTCACGTAGAACGCGGCCCAGCCCACCAGGGCGTGCCGCAGCAGCGACGCGATCTCGTGCAGCGGGGTGGTCCGGTCGTCGACGTCCATGAGCAGGTCCGACACCTGCGCGACGAGCCCCAGGCTGCGTCGCTCGCGCCGCTCCGCCTCGACCAGGGCCGCCTGCTCCGCGTCGTGCGACAGCTGGTCGGTGAGGTCCTGCAGCGCGGCGACCCAGTGCTCGACCGTGCCGTCGGCGGCCAGGAGGGGGGAGAGCTGGATGCGGCACGTGTAGACGGAGCCGTCGGCGCGGCGCAGCGACAGCGTCGAGGCCACGTCGCGGCGGGCCCGGACCGCCTCGCGGACGGCCAGCAACGCATCGGGGTTACGCGCACCGGGTGGGATCGGGTCGCGCTGGTGCTGCCGGGCGCCTGCCGCGTCGTACCCTGTGGTCACCTCGAACGCTCGGTTGACCCAGACCACCGGCAGATGAGGGTCGGCTCCATCCAGCACGGCGATCGGCACCGCGATGTCCAGCAGTGCGCGTTCGAGTACAGCAGGACCCACGACAGACCGTTCCGGTACGTCAGACGAGACGTCGGTGACACGTCCACTCTCCGGGGAGTTGACCACCACCACCTCCGATCGTCTAGCGTTCCGAACGGGCGAGCACCTCGAGCATGCGGGTGCCGCCGCCCCACCCGGAAGGAGCACCGTGCGCGACGGTAACAGCACGACCCCCCAGGAGCCCGCCGACGGCGCACAACCCGCGCAGGCTAGCGGACCCGGGGAACCGGGGGCCGTCCAGGTCATCGTCGGTGAGGACAGCACCCGCATCGTGCTCTCGGGCGAGGTCGACGCCGACCTGGCCTCGGAGCTGCAGGAGGCGACCGCCGAGGCCGAGCACCTGGGCCTTCCCATCGAGGTCGACGCGCACCACGTGACGTTCATGGACTCCTCGGGCGTGGCGTTCCTCGCCCGCCTGTCCATCCGGTCGCAGCATCGCGTCAAGCTGCTCCGCGTGCCGCCCACGGTCCGGTTCCTGCTCGAGGTCACGCGCATCGGCGAGCTGCTCGACGTCGTGGAGGACGACGACGCGCGGACGTTCCAGCCCGTCGGCGACCAGACCACCACGGACTGACGGCGACGGCGCGGTCCGGGCCGCCCGACGCGGACGGACCGACCACGACGACGACGAAGCCCCCGCCTGCCCAGAGGGCCGGCGGGGGCTTCGTCGTGCGGGGCTCAGATCAGATCTTCTGCCCGGCCGAACGCAGCTGCTGCGACGCCTCGACCAGACGCTGGGCCAGCCCGGCCTCGGCCAGCTTGCCCCAGGCGCGCGGGTCGTAGGCCTTCTTGTTGCCGACCTCGCCGTCCACCTTCAGCACGCCGTCGTAGTTGCGGAAGAAGTGGTCCGCGACCGGGCGGCTGAACGCGTACTGCGTGTCCGTGTCGATGTTCATCTTGATGACGCCGTTGTCGACCGCCTCGGCGATCTCGGCCTCGGTCGAGCCCGAGCCACCGTGGAACACCAGGTCGAACGGGTTCTCCTTGCCGATCGCGTCGCCGACGGCCTTCTGGATGTCCGCGAGGATCGACGGGCGCAGCTTGACGGCACCCGGCTTGTAGACGCCGTGCACGTTGCCGAACGTCAGGGCCGTCAGGTAGCGGCCACGCTCGCCCGCACCGAGGGCCCTGACCGTGGCGAGGCCGTCCTCGACGGTCGTGTACAGCTTGTCGTTGATCTCGGCCGTGTGGCCGTCCTCCTCGCCGCCGACGACGCCCACCTCGATCTCGAGGATGGTGCGTGCGGCCACCGAGAGCTCGAGCAGCTCCTCGGCGATGACGAGGTTCTCGTCGAGCGGCACGGACGAGCCGTCCCACATGTGCGACTGGAACGTGGGGAGCTTGCCGGCCTTGACCTGCTCGATCTCGAGGGCGAGCAGCGGGCGCACCCAGGAGTCGAGGTTCTGCTTGGCGCAGTGGTCGGTGTGCAGCGCGACCGTGATCGGGTAGCCCTTGGCGACCTCGGCGGCGTAGGCCGCGAGCGCGAGCGAACCCGCGACGCGGTCCTTGATCGTGGAGCCGGAGGCGTACTCGGCGCCACCGACGGAGACCTGGATGATGCCGTCGGACTCGGCCTCGGCGAAGCCCTGCAGCGCTGCGGTCAGCGTCTGGGACGAGGTGACGTTCACGGCCGGGTAGGCGAACTTGCCCGCCTTCGCCCGATCGATCATCTCTGCGTACACCTCGGGGGTGGCGATGGCCATCTGCTCACATCTCCTGCGGCTAGTGGGGAGGTATCGCCCCCGAGTTTGCCACCTCCCGGGGGTGGCGCGTCCGGGACGTCCTTCCCATGGACGGGGCTCAGGCGTGCTGTGCGACCCACGCGTGCATGGCGATGGCCGCCGCCGCGCCGGCGTTGATCGAGCGGGTCGATCCGAACTGCGCGATGTGCAGCACGTCGACCGCCGCGGCACGCGCCTGCTCCGAGAGTCCCACGGACTCCTGCCCGAACACGAGAACGCAGGCGCGCGGGAGGGCGTACCCCTCCAGGGCGACCGAGCCGGGCAGGTTGTCGACGCCGAGCACCGGCAACCCCTCCGCCTGCGCCCAGGCCACGAGGTCGGCGACCGTGGGGTGGTGGCGCACGTGCTGGTAGCGGTCGGTGACCATCGCGCCGCGCCGGTTCCAGCGACGGTTGCCGACGATGTGCACCTCGGCCGCCAGGAAGGCGTTGGCCGTGCGCACCACGGAGCCGATGTTCAGGTCGTGCTGCCAGTTCTCGATGGCCACGTGGAACGGGTGGCGGCGCGTGTCGAGGTCCGCGACGACGGCCTCGAGCGTCCAGTAGCGGTAGCGGTCCACCACGTTGCGGCGGTCGCCGTGCTCGAGCAGCTCCGGGTCGTAGCGCTCGTCGAGCGTGCCGTCCTGGTGACGCGGCCAGGCGGCCGGACCGCCCGGCCACGGGCCGACGCCCACACGCTCGTCCTCGTCCACGGCCCGCACGCTATCTTCCCCGGCTCCTCACACGGGAGCCGAGGTGGCGCCCACCCCGCCCCGTAGGGTGGTCGCATGCTGACGACGAGTGCCCTTGCGGGTGCGATGCCCGCCCTGGGCCCTGACTTCCTGGACCCTCAGCACCTCATCGACAGCTTCGGCGCGTGGGCGCTGGTCGGCATCATGGCCGTGATCTTCATCGAGGTCGGCCTGCTGTTCCCGATCCTGCCCGGCGACTCGCTGCTGTTCACCGCGGGGGCCCTGCTCGCGCAGAAGTCGCTCGACATCCCGGTGAACATCGCCGAGCTGTGCGTGCTCATGATCCTCACCGCCTTCGCCGGGACGCAGTGCGGCTACCTCATCGGTCGCAAGGCCGGCCCCAAGGTGTTCAGCCGGCCCGACTCCCGGTTCTTCAAGCAGAAGTACATCGACGACACCTACGCCTACTTCGACCGCTACGGCGGCCGCACGCTCGTCGTCGCGCAGTTCGTGCCCTTCGTGCGCACGTACGCGTCGGTCGCGGCGGGCGTGGGCAAGATGCCCTACCGGCAGTTCGTGAAGTTCAACGCGGTCGGCGTCGTGCTCTGGGCGGGTGGCGTCACGCTGCTCGGCTACGCGCTGGGCACCATCACCTTCATCGCCGACAACATCGAGATGCTGCTCGTGGTCGTGGTGCTGCTGTCGGTCATCCCGATCGCCTTCGAGGTGCTGCGCGAGCGCCGCAAGGGCCGGCGCGGCCTGCTCGACGAGAACGGCCGGGACACGCGCTACGACGAGCCCGCCGAGCGGGCCGAGGTCGAGAGGAAGGCGTTCGACGCATGACCCGCGAGATCCGCTCCTGGCTGTCCGACATGGACGGCGTCCTGGTGCACGAGGGCGTGGCGCTGCCCGGCGCGGCCGACTTCGTGCGGGCGCTGCGCGACGCCGAGCGCCCGTTCCTGGTGCTGACCAACAACTCGATCTTCACGCCGCGGGACCTGCGGGCCCGGCTGGCCGCGTCGGGCATCGACCTGCCCGAGGACGCGATCTGGACGTCCGCGCTGGCGACCGCGCAGTTCCTCACCGACCAGATGCCCAACGGCTCGGCGTACGTGATCGGCGAGGCCGGCCTGACGACTGCGCTCTACGAGGCCGGCTACACGCTCACGGCCGCCCAGCCCGACTTCGTCGTCCTCGGCGAGACGCGCACCTACTCCTTCGAGGCGATCACGCAGGCCGTACGCCTCATCCAGGGCGGCGCGCGGTTCATCGCGACCAACCCCGACGTCACCGGTCCCTCCGCCGACGGCGACCTGCCCGCGACGGGTGCCGTCGCGGCGATGATCCGCGCCGCCACCGGGCGGGACCCCTACTTCGTCGGCAAGCCCAACCCGATGATGATCCGCTCGGCACTCAACCGGATCGACGCGCACTCGGAGACCACCGCCATGGTGGGCGACCGGATGGACACCGACGTCGTCGCCGGCATCGAGGCGGGGCTGCGCACCTTCCTGGTGCTGTCCGGGTCCACCCGCGCACAGGACGTCGAGCGGTATCCGTTCCGGCCCAGCGAGGTGCTCGACTCGGTGGCTGATCTCGTCGAGCGTGTGTGACCGAAGCCATTTGGACTGTTAGGTAACCCTGCCCTAACCTCATGGAGTTCCCGAAGCTCGACGTGAGGACCCCCGTGTCACACCCCCGCAAGCTGCGCACCCTGCTGGCCACCGTCCTCGCGGTCACCGCGCTGGCACTGGCCGGCTGCTCCTCGTCCGCCGACGACGACACCCCCGCGAGCACGCCCTCGGCCAGCGCCGACTCCGCGTTCCCCGTGACGCTGACCGACAAGCTCGGCTCGGCGACCATCACCAAGAAGCCCGAGCGCATCGTCACGATCGGGTGGGCGTCGCAGGACGTCGTCGCCGCGCTGGGCACCGCGCCGGTCGGGTCGACCGACTTCACGTGGGGCACCGTCGACAAGTACCTGCCGTGGTTCGCCGACCGGGTGAAGGAGATCGGCGGCGAACTGCCCGAGATCGTCACGTATGCCGAGAACGACGAGGTCGACGCCGAGCAGGTCCTGGCCCTCGACCCCGACCTGATCCTCGCCGTGCACTCCGGGATCACCGAGAACGAGTACGCGAAGCTCTCCGAGATCGCGCCCACGATCGCCTACAAGGACGCACCGTGGACGTCGGACTGGAAGGAGCTGACCACCACGATCGGCGCGGCCATGGGCCAGTCGGCCGAGGCGGCGAAGCTGGTCGCCGACACCGAGAAGCAGATCGCCACGGCCGCCGCCGCGCACCCCGAGTTCAAGGGCGTGACGTTCACGTACGGCTGGACCCTGGCCGACGGCGCCACCGCGCTGGACCTGTACTTCCCGCAGGACCCCCGCGTGCAGCTCATGGAGCAGCTCGGCTTCGTCTCCTCCCCGCAGGTGGTCGCGCTCAGCAAGGAGGGCTCGGCGTTCTACGGCAGCGTCAGCCTCGAGAAGCTCGACACGGTCGAGTCGCAGTTCCACCTCGCGTGGGCCAACACGCCGGCCGACGTCGCCAAGACCGTGGACAACCCGCTGGTCAAGCAGTGGGCGCCCATCGCCAAGGGCTCCTACTACTTCATGGAGGACCAGGCGCAGGCCTGGGCGAGCTCGCAGCCGTCGGTGCTGAGCATCCCGTGGCAGCTGGACTCGTTGCTGCCCGAGCTCAGCTCGCACCTGCACCCGTGAGCAGGTGACCACCAACGCCGGCACCGATCGCGCCGCGGCCACCCGCGGGGTGGCCCGCGGCGCGTTCGTGCGTTCGCTGGGCCTGGTCGCGGCCGTCGCGGTGCTGGCGGCGGTCTGCGTGCTCAGCGTGATGATCGGCGCGAAGTCGATCCCCGCGGGCGACGTGCTGCGCGCGCTGCTCGGGGGCGAGGGCACGCACGACCACAGCGTGATCTGGGACCTGCGCATCCCCCGCACGCTCGTGGGAGTCGTGGCGGGTGCCGCCCTCGGCGTGTGCGGCGCACTCATCCAGGCGTACACCCGCAACCCGCTCGCCGACCCCGGGATCCTCGGCGTCAACGCCGGCGCGGGCATCGCCATCACGACGGCGGTGGCGTTCTTCGGCCTGACCTCGCCGGCGGGATACGTCTGGTTCGCGTTCGTGGGCGCCGCCGTGGTCACCGTGCTCGTGTACCTGGTCGGGTCAGCCGGGCCCGGGCAGGCGACGCCCGAGAAGCTCACCCTGGCGGGCGTGGCCCTCGCCGCCGTGCTCGGTGGGATCAGCCAGATGATCACGCTGCGGGACCCCAACCTGTTCGCCGGGATGCTCTCGTGGAGCGTGGGCAGCATCGGCGGGCGGTCGCTGTCGCTCCTCGGGTCGATCGCGCCGTTCATCGGCGTCGGGCTGCTCATCGCCCTGCTCGTCGCGAGGCCGCTCAACGCGCTCGCCCTCGGCGACGACCTGGGCCGCTCGCTCGGTGCGCGGACGGGCCCCACGCGCACCCTGACGATCGTCGCGGTGACGCTGCTCGCGGGCGGCGCCACCGCGCTCGCCGGCCCGATCGCGTTCGTCGGCCTCATGGTCCCGCACGCCGCCCGCTGGTTCACGGGACCGGACCAGCGCTGGATCATCCCCTACTCGGCGGTCGGCGCCGCCATCCTGCTGCTCGTCTCCGACATCATCGGCCGCGTCATCCTGCCGAGCGGCGAGCTGCGCGTGGGCCTCGTGACGGCGTTCGTGGGCGGGCCCGTGCTCATCGCGCTCGCGCGACGACGGACGGCGAGCGGGCTGTGAGCGTCGACCTCGGCCGCCCCGTCGCGGTCTGGCGCCCGCGACCCCGCACCTCGCTGCGCGTGGACCGCCGCGCCGTGGCCGTCGGCCTGGTGCTCCTGGCCATCGTGTGCGTGCTCGCGGTCGTCAGCCTGGCGTACGGCACGTACCAGCTCAGCCTCGGCGAGGTGGTGGGCGCCCTGACGGGGAACGGTGACCGGCGCGCGCACACGCTCGTGGTGGAGTGGAGGCTGCCGCGCCTGCTGTTCGCGATCGGGTGCGGCATCGCGCTGGCGCTCGCGGGCTCGATCTTCCAGTCGCTCACGCGCAACCCTCTCGGCAGCCCGGACGTGATCGGGCTCGATGCCGGCTCGTACGCCGGTGCCGTCATCGTCACGCTGGTCATCGGCAGCACCGCGTACACGGACATCGCGCTCGGGTCGCTCGTGGGCGGCCTGCTCACCGCGGCGCTCGTCTACGTGCTCGCCTACCGACGCGGCGCCCAGGGATTCCGTCTGATCATCGTGGGCATCGCGGTGGCCGCCATGCTGTCCTCGTTCAACGCCTACGTCATGATGCGCGAGGACCCGCAGACCGCCATGATCGTGGCCGCCTGGGGGGCGGGGTCCCTGGCGTCGCTCGGGTACTCGCAGCTGGTGCCGTTCTCGATCGCGCTCGTCGCCCTGCTCCCCCTCGCCGCGCTCCTGGCCCGTCCCCTGGCGCAGCTCGAGCTCGGTGACGACGCCGCCCGCTCGCAGGGCGTCCACGCCGAGCGGGTGCGCCTCGGGGCCACCATCCTGGGCGTGGCGTTCGCGTCGCTCGTCAGCGCGGCCGCCGGACCCATCGCCTTCGTCGCGCTCGTCGCGCCGCAGATCGCGCACCGGCTCGCGCGAACCGCGGGCCCCTCGCCCGTGGTCTCCGCCCTGACCGGCGCCGCCCTGCTCGTGAGCGCGGACGTCGTCGCGCAGCACCTGGCCGTCGCGACGGGCCTGGTCACCGTGACGCTCGGTGGCCTCTACTTCATCTGGCTGCTGATCCGGGAGTACCGACGCTCATGACTGCACACGCCCTCGAGGCCGCCGGCCTGACGCTCGCGTACGACAAGCGCGTCATCAGCACGGACCTGTCGGTGCACGTCCCGGCGGGGTCGTTCACCGCGATCATCGGTCCCAACGCGTGCGGCAAGTCGACGCTGCTGCGCGCGCTGTCCCGGTTGCTCGCCCCCCGAGCCGGCACGGTGCTCCTGGACGGGCGCGACATCGCCGAGCGCGGGGCCAAGGAGCTCGCCCGCGAGCTGGGGCTGCTCCCGCAGACGTCCTTGGCCCCCGACGGCATCCGCGTGGCCGACCTCGTGGCGCGCGGCAGGTTCCCGCACCAGCGCGTCTTCGACCGGTGGTCGCCCGACGACGAGGCCGCGGTGCTGCGGGCGATGTCCGCGACCGACGTGCTGGACCTGTCGGGCCGCCTCGTCGACGAGCTGTCCGGCGGGCAGCGCCAGCGGGTGTGGGTGGCCATGGCCCTCGCGCAGGAGACCGCCACGCTGCTGCTCGACGAGCCCACGACGTTCCTCGACATCGCGCACCAGATCGAGGTGCTCGAGCTGTTCCGTCGCATCAACCTCGAGGACGGCCGGACGCTGGTCGCGGTGCTGCACGACCTCAACCAGGCGGCGCGGTACGCGTCGCACATCATCGCGATGAAGGACGGCCGCGTGGTCGCCGCGGGAGCACCCACGGACGTGATCACGCCCGAGGTCGTCCAGGACGTGTTCTCGGTGCCGTGCCGGGTGATCGAAGACCCGGAGGCGCACACTCCCCTGGTGATCCCCCTCGTCAGAAGGTGACGGTCGGCGCCTGGCGGACGGCCGGGTCCTCCACCTCGAAGTACTCCGCACGCGCGAACCCGAACGCGCCTGCGAGCAGGTTGCTGGGGAACGACTCCACCCGGGTGTTCAGGTCGCGCACGTTGGCGTTGTAGAACCGGCGAGCCGCCGCGATGCGGTCCTCGGTCGTCGACAGCTCGAGCTGCAGCTGCTGGAAGTTCTCGCTCGCACGGAGCACGGGGTAGCCCTCGGCGACGGCGAACAGCCGCCCCAGCGCGTGCGTGAGCTCGTTCTCCTGCGCGGCCTGCTGCTCGGGCGACGCCCCCGCGCCGACGGCCGCGGAGCGTGCGCGCGCGACCTCCTCGAACACGGCCTTCTCGTGGCCCGCGTAGCCCTTGACGGTCTCCACGAGGTTCGGGATCAGCTCGTGGCGGCGCGTGAGCTCGACGTCGACCTGGCGCCACGACTCCTGCACGAGGTTCCGCACGCGGACCAGGCCGTTGTACTGCACGACCACGAGGATCGCGAGGACGACGAGGACGACGAGGACGATCAGGGCGGTGGTCCCGGGGGTCATGGGGGCTCCTAGGTGTGCACGGTGGCAGCGCGGACGTCAGTGTGCCGCGGCCGGATCGTACCCGTGGTCGAGCCAGACGTGGCGCGGGACGGCGTCGCGGACGGCGGCGAGCAGGGCCAGCGTCCCCGCGATGCGGTCCACCGCCGTCGCGCCGGGGTGCCACGACACGATGGTGCTGCCCTCGATCCGCCAGGCGGTCCCCCGCGTGCCGGGCTCGAGCAGACGCTCCATGAGGCGGGGGTGGATCACGGCGTGCACCACCTGCGGGTCGGTGCCCTCCACCCGGTAGGCGCGGTTGAACTCCTCGGACTCGAACTGCACGTCCTGCGCGCCCACCATCTTCGCGAGGCGCGCGCCGATCCCCTCGGGCGTGACCTCGACCGTCGACAGCGCCGCCGGCAGCGTCAGGGCCACCACGTGGTGGGTCGTGGTCGAGCGCTCGGTCTTGCCGTCGCTGCCGCGCCTGATCCGGGTGGAGCGGTAGGTGAACGACACGGCGTCCGCGCCCGCGTAGGTGCCGGTCATGACCTCGACGGCCTCGCGCTCGTCCCCGGTGCCGAACGGCTCGCCGGCCCAGCGGTAGGCGAGCGAGTCGTCACGACCCACGAACGACCACCCGCTGGCGCGTGCCCAGGCGGCGATGGCCTCCAGGCGCTTGCGCTGGGTGTACCAGGCGCCGGCAGCGACGAGCAGCGCGAGCGCGAGGACGAGCCAGACCACGGGCCCTGCCCCGCTCAGGCCAGGCCGAGGTCGGACAGGCTGAACAGGTAGTGGTACGGGACGCCGTAGGCCTCGATCTTCTCCTGCGCGCCCGTGTTCCGGTCGACGATCACGGCGACGCCGAGCACCTCGGCGCCCGCCTCGCGGGCCGCCTCGAGCGCGGCGATCGGCGAGCCGCCCGTGGTCGAGGTGTCCTCGAGGATGACGACCTTGCGGCCCGCGATGTCCGGGCCCTCGATCCGCCGCTGCATGCCGTGCGCCTTCGCCTCCTTGCGGACGACGAACGCGTCGAGGTCCTGCCCGCGGCTCGCGGCCGCGTGCAGCAGCGAGGTGGCCACGGGGTCCGCACCGAGCGTGAGCCCGCCCACGGCGTCGATCTCCGCGGTGCCGAGCCCGACCTCCTCCAGCCGGTCGAGCAGCAGGTGCCCGATGAGCGGGGCCGCGCGGTGGTGCAGCGTGGCGCGGCGCAGGTCGACGTAGTAGTCGGCCTCCCGGCCCGACGAGAGCGTCACCTTGCCGTGCACGACGGCGAGTTCCTGGATGAGGGCGAGCAGCTGCTGGCGGGGAGTCTCGGTCACGGGGGCCAGGCTACTCGGGAGACTCGATCGCCTTCCGGTACCGGCCCACGGCTCGGACGGCCGACCTGGGGGCGATGCGCGCCACGGCCGAGACGGCGCGGTAGCGCGCGCTCGGCGTGGAGATGACGGCGCCGCGCCGCACGTCGGCCAGCGCCGTCGCGACCACGCTCTCCGCGTTGAGCCACGCGAGCTCGGGGTAGCTGCTCACGTCGATGGCACCACGCTCGTGGAACTCGGTGCGCACGAAGCCCGGGCACAGCGCGGTGGCCGTGACGCCCGTGCCCTTGAGCTCGACCGCGAGGCCCTCCGTGAAGCTGCGCACCCACGCCTTGTGGGCCGAGTACGTGCCGGAGGCCAGCAGCGCGGCCACCGAGGCGACGTTGAGGATGGCACCGCGGCCGCGGGCCGTCATCGCGTCGGCCGCGGCGTGCGAGAGCACCAGCACAGCGCGGACCATGACGTCCAGCGCGGCCTCCTCCCGGCTGAGGTCCCCTCCGACGAAGTGCTGGTTCAGGCCCAGGCCGGCGTTGTTGACCAGCAGGCCGACGGGGCGCTCCTCGTCCGCGAGCCGGATCGCGACGCGCTCCACGTCGACGCGGTCGGCGAGGTCCGCGACCAGCACCTCGGCGCGGACGCCCGCGGCGGCCTCGAGCTGGGCGGCGAGGCGCGTCAGGCGCTCCTCGTCGCGGGCGACGAGCACCAGGTCGTGCTTGGCGGTGGCGAGCTGCCAGGCGAACTCGAGGCCGAGCCCCGCGCTGGCACCGGTGACGAGTGCGATACCCATGCTGGCCACCCTATGCGGGACCCCCGACTCCGGCCCACGCCGACGCCGCGTGCTCTCGCGCTCGGCCACCCGATCCCTGTGGTCCACAGGGCGTCCGCGGGTGTGGGCACCGGCTCGTAGGGTTGGGCACGTGCAGCTCCCCGACGACCTTCCGCCCGACGAGGGCTTCGCGTGGCATCTCGAGGAGCCGCCCTTCGACCCCGGCTACGACGAGGTCCCGCCGGAGTCGACGCCGTCCTCGCGACCCACCTCCGAGGCCCCGGGCCGCCGCAGCCCTGCGACGCCCGCACCCACGGCCGGGCAACCGCCCTCCTCGGCACCGGCCTCCGTGCGCGTCGGCGGCGCCACCCAGGGCCCCGCCGACGGGTTGATGCCGGACCCGCTGGAGGTGCTGCAGCGCGTCTGGGGCTACGACGCGTTCCGCGGCGAGCAGGCCGACATCATCGCGACCGTCGTCGGCGGCGGCGACGCGCTCGTGCTCATGCCCACCGGCGGAGGCAAGTCGCTGTGCTACCAGGTGCCCGCGCTCGTGCGGCCGGGCACGGGCGTGGTCGTCTCGCCCCTCATCGCCCTCATGCAGGACCAGGTGGACGCCCTGTCGGCGCTCGGCGTGCGTGCCGGCTTCCTCAACTCGACGCAGGACCCGGCGCAGCGACGCGCGGTCGAGGACGCGTACCTGGCGGGCGAGCTGGACCTCCTCTACCTGGCCCCCGAGCGCCTGCGCGTGCGTGAGACCGTCGAGCTGCTCGACCGCGGCCGGGTCGCGCTGTTCGCCATCGACGAGGCTCACTGCGTGTCGCAGTGGGGGCACGACTTCCGGCCCGACTACCTCCAGCTCTCGATGCTGCACGAGCGCTGGCCCGACGTGCCGCGCATCGCGCTGACGGCGACCGCCACCGACGCGACCCACGCCGAGATCGCCTCGCGGCTGCAGCTGGAGCAGGCGCGGCACTTCGTCGCGAGCTTCGACCGGCCCAACATCCAGTACCGCATCGCGCCCAAGGACAACCCGCGCGCGCAGCTGCTCGCGCTGATCCGCGAGGAGCACCCGGGCGACGCCGGCATCGTGTACTGCCTGTCCCGCAGCTCCGTCGAGCAGACCGCGGAGCACCTCGCGGCTCAGGGCATCACGGCACTGCCGTACCACGCGGGACTCGACAGGGCGGTGCGCGCGCGCAACCAGTCGCGGTTCCTGCGCGAGGACGGCGTGGTGATGGTGGCGACCATCGCGTTCGGCATGGGGATCGACAAGCCGGACGTGCGGTTCGTCGCGCACCTGGACCTGCCCAAGTCCGTCGAGGGGTACTACCAGGAGACGGGCCGCGCCGGGCGCGACGGGCTGCCCTCCACGGCGTGGCTCGCCTACGGGCTGCCCGACGTGGTGCAGCAGCGCCGCATGATCGACACCTCCGAGGGCGACGCGGCGCACAAGCGCAGGCTCACCCAGCACCTGGACGCGATGCTGGCGCTCTGCGAGACCGTCACGTGCCGCCGCGTGCAGCTGCTCAGCTACTTCGGTCAGGCCAGCGAGCCGTGCGGCAACTGCGACACGTGCCTGTCGCCGCCGGACTCGTGGGACGGGACGCTCGCGGCGCAGAAGCTGCTCTCCACCGTGGTGCGCCTCGAGCAGCGAGGCCAGCGGTACGGCGCGGGCCACCTGGTCGACATCCTTCGCGGCAAGGTCACGCCGCGCATCATCCAGCTGGGCCACGCGGACGTGTCCACGTTCGGCATCGGGGCGGACCTCTCCGACGCCGACTGGCGCGGGGTCGTGCGTCAGCTGCTGGCGGCCGAGCTGCTCGGCGTGGACTCGGACGGGTACGGGACGTTGCGGCTCACGCCCGAGTCGGCCGCCGTGCTGCGCGGGGAGCGGACGGTGCCGCTGCGCCGCGAGCCCGAGAAGCCCGAGAAGCGCGCGCGCACGCGCTCCGGGGCGCCGCGGGCCGCCGCGGCGGACCTCGACGCCCCCACCGCGTCGGTGTTCGAGGGGCTGCGCGCGTGGCGTGCCGGTGCCGCACGAGAGCAGGGCGTGCCGGCCTACGTGGTGTTCCACGACGCGACGCTGCGCGAGATCGCGCTGCAGCAGCCCACCTCGCTGGCCGAGCTCGGCACCATCAGCGGCATCGGCGCCGCCAAGCTGGAGAAGTACGGCCCGGGCGTCCTCGCCGCGCTCGCGGGGTGATGCGACCGATGGACGACGCCCAGATCCGCCAGGTGGTCGGCGGCGGCGCGTACGCGCGCGGCCTCGAGTACGCCCGCCGCGGCAAGGTGCTGTCCTCGACGTGGAGCCCCGACCGCCGGATGCTGACGGGAGTCGTGAGCGGGTCCGGCCGCGCCCCGTACCGCACGTTCGTCGAGCTCGCGGCCTCGGGCAGCGTCATCGACACGTCCTGCACGTGTCCCGTGGGCGAGTACTGCAAGCACGTCGCCGCCCTGCTGCTTGCCGACGCGGAACCGGCCGACCCCGCGCAGCCCCGTCGGCCCGCGTGGGAGCTGCAGATCGAGGGGGCGCTCAGCGCCGCCGCGCCCGAGACGGCCCGCCCGGACCTCGGGCTCCAGCTCGAGGTGGTCCTCGACGACTTCGGCGAGAAGCCGGTCCGCCTGCGCGCCCGGCCCGCGGCCCGCACCGCCGCCGGGCGGTGGACCCGGTCGGTGTCGTGGGACACCGTGACGCGGGGCTACTCGGCCCAGTACGACCGCCGCCAGCTCGCGGCACTCAGCGCGGTGCACCGCCTGACCGGGAGCACGAGCGGCTACTACGCGCCCGCGTCGGCGTGGGTGTGGCTCGACGACGCGTCCGGACCCGGGACGTTCGCGGCCCTCGCCGACCTGGGACGCGCCGGGGTGCCCGTGCTCGTGGCGGGCACCGACCTCGAGGTGGCCCTGCACGACGAGTCGGCCCGCGCGGCGCTCGACCTGCGCGCACGCACGGACGGCGGCATCGACGTCCACCCGCTCGTGCTGGTCGGCGACGAGCCGCTGACCACCTGGACCCTGCTCGGCGCGCCCGAGGCCGTCGCCCTGTTCTGGTGGGAGGGCGAGACGCCGCGCGGCGCACCGCTCCACGTCGCCCGCTTCGACGCGCCGCTGTCCTCCGGCGCGGCCGGGCTCGTCGGGCCGGGGCACGCGCTGCGGGTGCCGCCCGACGACGCTCCACGGTTCCTGCGTCGCTACTACCCGCGGCTGACCGCCCACCTCGACATCACGTCGCGCGACGGCTCCGTGGTGCCGCCCCCGCCGCCCACCGCGGCGCTCGTGCTGACGCTCACCCCTGGCCCGGAGCACGCCGTCACGTCCCGCTGGACCTGGGAGTACCGGAGCCACGAGGGCGAGGTCGTCGAGCAGCGCGCCGTGCGTGAGGCGCGCGTGGCGACCGACGCCTACCGGTCGACCGCCGACGAGAGCCGGCTCGCGGCGAGCGCCGGGGCAGTCGCCGGTCTGCTGGTCGACAACGCCGGCCAGCTGCTCGACCGCACGCTCGCGGGCTGGCAGACGGTGGACCTGGTGACCGACGTGCTGCCCGCGTTGCGCGCGCTCGACGGCGTCGAGGTCCGCGTCGACGGCGACCTGCCGGACTATCGCGAGGCGCAGGCGGATCCGCAGGTGACCGTCACGCCCGGCCCGTCCAACGGTCGCACCGACTGGTTCGACCTCGCCGTGACGGTGGAGGTCGAGGGGCGCGAGGTCATGCTCGCGACGCTCGTCACCGCTCTCGCCGCGGGGAAGGCGCGGCTGCTCCTGCCCGACGGGTTGTGGCTGCGCATCGACACCCCCGCCCTCGAGGCCCTCCGGGCGCTCATCGAGGAGGCGCGGGAGCTGGACGACCGCCGAGGCCTGGGCGTCGGGCGGCTGCGGGCCAACGCCTGGGACGAGCTCGAGGCGCTCGGCGTGGTCGTGCAGCAGGCCGACGAGTGGCGACGCGCCGTCTCGGAGGTGCGCCTGCTCGAGTCCCCGGCCCAGGACGTCGAGCCTCCCGCGGCGGTGCATGCCCTCCTGCGGCCCTACCAGCGCGCCGGGTACGCGTGGCTCGTGCACCTGCACGACTCCGGCCTGGGCGGCATCCTCGCCGATGACATGGGGCTCGGCAAGACGCTGCAGGTGCTCGCGTTCGCGGCGCACGTGCACCGCCTGGACTCACGGGGCGGCGATCGCGAGAGCCCGCCCCTGCTGGTGGTCGCACCGACGTCCGTGGTCGGTGCGTGGGCGTCGGAGGCCGCCAAGTTCGTGCCGGACCTGCGGGTGGCCACGGTGGAGCGGACCGCGGGCAAGCGGGGTGTCGCGCTCGCGGACCTGGCCCGGGACGTGGACGTCGTGGTCACGTCCTACGCGCTGTTCCGGATCGAGTACGACGACTACGCCGCACTCGACTGGTCCGTCCTGGTGCTCGACGAGGCGCAGACCGTCAAGAACCATCAGTCGCGCGCCTACGCCTGCGCGCGCACGCTGGAGGTGCCCATGAAGCTCGCGATCACGGGCACCCCGCTCGAGAACACCGTGATGGAGCTGTGGGCGATCCTCGGCATCGTGGCACCCGGGCTGCTGCCGCCGCTCCAGCGGTTCGTCGAGCAGTACCGCTACCCCATCGAGCGCAACCACGACGCCGCACGCCTGGACCAGCTGCGTCGCCGCATCCGGCCCCTGGTGCTGCGCCGCACCAAGGAGGCGGTCGCCGACGACCTGCCGCCACGCATCGAGCAGGTGGTGCACGTGGACCTGGCTCCCGCGCACCGTGTGGTCTACGACCGGCACCTGCAGCGCGAGCGGCAGAAGGTGCTGGGGCTGCTCGCCGAGATGGAGGGCAACCGGTTCGAGATCTTCCGCTCGTTGACACTGCTGCGCCGCCTCGCGCTGGACCCTTCGCTGGTCGACCCCGACCACACGAGGGTTCCGGCCAGCAAGCTCGACGTGCTCGAGTCGATGCTCGACGAGATCGTCGCGGACGGCCACCGGGTGCTCGTGTTCAGCCAGTTCACCGGCGTGCTCGACCGGGTGCGCACCCGGCTCGACGGCAGGTCCGTGCCGTACGCCTACCTCGACGGCACCACCACGCGCCGCGCCGCCGTCATCGACGGCTTCCGCACCGGGACGGCGCCCGTTTTCCTCATCAGCCTCAAGGCGGGCGGCGTCGGGCTCACGCTCACGGAGGCCGACTACGTCATCGTCCTCGACCCGTGGTGGAACCCCGCCGTCGAGGCGCAGGCCGTGGACCGCGCGCACCGGATCGGGCAGAAGCGCTCCGTCATGGTCTACCGGCTGGTCGCGTCGGGAACCATCGAGGAGAAGGTGATGGCGCTCAAGGCGAGCAAGTCGCGCCTGTTCGACGCGATCATGGGCGGCGGCGAGCTGTCCCGGACGCGGCTGACGGCCGACGACGTCCGACAGCTGCTGGACGTCCCGGCCTGACCGTCACGAGCGCTGGTGCGTCCCGTCGACGGCGAACGGCTCGATCGCGGCGATCTCCTCGTCGGTGAGCGCCGGGGCGGACAGTGCGCCCACGTTGGCCTCGAGCTGCGCCACGGACGACGCGCCGATGAGTGCCGACGTCACCCGCTCGTCGCGCAGCACCCAGGACAGTGCCAGCTGCGCGAGCGACTGACCCCGGCCGCGCGCGATGTCGTCCAGGGCCCGGGCCCGCGTCAGGTAGTCCGAGGTGAGCGCGGACGGCTTGAGGAAATGACCCACGGCCGCGCGCGAGTCGGCGGGGACGTCGCCGGACAGGTACCGGTCGGAGAGCAGACCCTGCTGGAGCGGGGAGAACACGATGGTGCCGATCCCGAGGTCGCCCACCGCGTCGAGCAGCGACTCGCTCTCGCCGTCGCGGACGTGCTCGATGTGCCGGCTGAACATCGAGTAGTTGGGCTGGTGGATCGTCAGCGGCGTGCCCATCGACCTCAGGATCGAGGCGGCCTCGCGGGTCTGCGACGGGCTGTAGTTCGAGACCCCCGCGTACAGCGCGCGACCGCTGGCGACGGCGGTGTGCAGCGCACCCATGGTCTCCTCGAGCGGCGTCGACGGGTCGAACCGGTGGGAGTAGAAGACGTCGACGTAGTCGAGCCCCAGGCGCCCGAGCGACTGGTCCAGCGACGCGAGCAGGTACTTGCGCGAGCCGCCGTCGCCGTACGGTCCGGGCCACATGTCGTAGCCGGCCTTCGAGGAGATCACGAGCTCGTGGCGGTACGGCTTGAGGTCGCCGGCGAGCAGCCGTCCGAAGTTCTCCTCGGCGGACCCGGCGGGCGGCCCGTAGTTGTTCGCGAGATCGAAGTGCGTGATGCCGAGGTCGAACGCCCGACGCACGACCGCTCGCTGGTTCTCGAGCGGCGTCGTGCCGCCGAAGTTGTGCCAGAGGCCGAGCGAGAGCCCTGGCAGGCGCAGCCCGCTGCGCCCGACCGGCCGGTAGGGCATCCGCTCGTAACGGTCGTCCGCGGCACGGTAGAGCGACATGGGTCCTCCAGTTCGATGGGGCGGCGCAGGCGGCACGCGCGTCGGTGCGGCGACCACGCTAGCCACGCCCCGCCGCCCCGGCGCGCACGGGCCACCCCTCGGGACCGGCGTACCGCTCGTGCTCGGGCATGATGGCACCGTGCTGCACGTCGTGTTCTTCGAGCCCCGCATCCCCGGCAACACCGGCAGCGCGATCCGCATGTCGGCCACGACGGGTTCGGCGCTGCACCTGGTCGAACCCCTGGGGTTCGACCTGTCGGAGGCCAAGCTGCGGCGGGCCGGGCTCGACTACCACGACCTGGCGCACGTGCAGGTGCACGCCGACCTGGCGGCCGCCAAGGTCGCGCTCGGACCGGCGCGCGTGTTCGCGTTCACCACCCAGGCGACCACGCGGTACACCGACGTCGACTACCGGGACGGTGACGTGCTGCTGTTCGGCCCCGAGCCGACCGGCCTGCCGCCCGAGGTGCTGTCCGACCCGTGGCTCACCGACCAGCTCCGCATCCCGATGCTGCCCGGTCGCCGCTCGATGAACCTGTCGAACGCCGCCGCGATCGCGACGCACGAGGCATGGCGGCAGCTCGGCTTCCCGGGCGGCGTCTGACGGTGGCGCCAGACGGCGGCGTCTGACGGTCAGGCAGTCACGGACGCCACGAGCGGCCCCACCGCCGTGTCGCCGAAGCGCACGTTCACCTCGCCCGTGACCGTCACGGAGGCACCGTCGACCTCCGCGCGGAGCGTGACCGCGTGGGGACCACCGATCAGCCGCGCGGTGAGCTCGTACACCGAGGGCGAGACCCACGCGCCGGCGGCCAGCACCTCCTCGTCGACGTGCTTGCCGAGCTGCACCCAGCTGGAGCGCAGGTCGCCGTGCCCCACAGCGATGCGCCACCGACCGCGCTCGTGCTCGACGACCAGCTCGTCGCCGTCGGCCCCGCCGTCCAGCGTGGCCGTCCTGATCCCGAGGTCGTTCGGCTCGAACACGAGCTGCCGGCCCAGGATCGGCGCACCCCGCTCGGCACCCACCGGCACCGGCAGCCGCAGGGCCGCGAGCCGCTCCGTCAGCGCGCGCAGGGAGGCGTCGTCCTCCTCGAGCGCGCCGTCGGCGACCCCGGGGAGCAGGTGCTCCCACACCCGCGCGAGCTCGACGTGCATCTCGGCCGACGCGCTGGTGATCGCCACGACGACGTCGAGGGCCGGCAGGACCACGCAGTACTGCCCGAAGGCGCCGTCGCCGCGGTAGGAGTCGTGCCGCCCGCGCCAGAACTGGTAGCCGTACCCCTGAGCCCAGTCGCCGTCGGGGTCGTCGCCGTTGGGCACCTGGCGGCGCGTCGCCTCGGCGGCCCAGCCCTCGGGCAGCAGCTGCACACCGCCCCAGCGCCCGTCCTGCAGGTACAGCTGCCCGAACACCGCGATGTCCTCGGTGGTCACCGACATGCCGAATCCGCCGACGTCCACGCCGTCGGGGGACTGCTCCCAGGTCGCGCCCTCGATGCCCAGGGGCTCGAGCAACCGAGGAGTGAGGTAGTCCAGGACGCGCATGCCGGCCGCGCGCTGCACCGCCTCGGCGAGCATGTACGTCGCGGCCGTGTTGTAGACGAAGTGCGTGCCGGGCTCGTGCTGCACGGGCAGGCCGAGGAACGTCTGCGACCAGTGCCGGGACGTGAACGTCGCGTCGCTGGTGTCCTCGTGATGGCCCGTGGTCATGGTGAGCAGGTGGCGCAGCCGCATGCTCCGCAGATGGGGACCGGGGTCGGCGGGTGCGACGTCGGCGAAGTGGTCGAGCACCAGGTCGTCCACGTCCAGCAGGCCCTCCGCCTGCGCGAACCCGACCGCCGTCGACGTGAAGCTCTTGCTCAGCGAGTAGAGCAGGTGCGGCCGGTCGGCGGAGTACGGCGCGGCCCAGCCCTCGGCCACCACGTGGCCGTTCCGGACCACCATGAGCGAGTGCAGCTCGCCGGGCTCGACCAGCGCGTCGAGCAGCGCGAGCAGCGCGGACGGTGCGACGCCCTGCGTCTCGGGTCGGGAGCGGGGCAGGCGGCGAGTTCCGGGCACGGCGTCATGCTGGCACGAGCCACCCACACCCGGCGCGTCTGCGACGTCCGGTCAGCGGGCCTTGAGGGTCCGCATCCGCCCGTCGGCCAGCGCGAGGAGACGCTCCGCGTCCCCGCCCCCGGCGCCCGAGCACACCGCCACGGCGTGCAGCTGCGGCCAGGCGCGACCGTCGATGCCCCCTGCCGGTTCGGCCAGCGCAGCCACCACGTGCTCCCGCAGCGACTCGGCCAACGCCTCCGCGTGCCGCTCGTCGACCGCACCCGGGAGCGTGACCGCCACGGCGAACTCGTCGCCGTCGAGCCGCGCGACGTCGCTCCCGGCCGGGGCCGCAGCCCGCAGCCGGGTGCCCACCGACGCGAGCACGACGTCGCCGACCGCGTGCCCGTACGCGACGTTGACCTGCGCCAGCTGCCGCAGGTCGACCTGCACGACGACGACGCGCCGGGCGCTGCCCACCGCCTCGGCGCACCGCCGCGCGAGCTGGTGGACGAACATCGCCCGGTGCGCGAGCCCGGTGAGCGGGTCGTGCAGCGACCGCACCGCGAGCTGCGTCGAGAGCGAGCGGACGAGGTCCGCCGTCGACGCGACCTTCCAGACCTCACCGGCGACGAGGACGTCGTCGTACCGACGCTCGTCGTACCGCTCCATCGCGCGGACGGCCACCTCCGAGACCTGAGCCGTGGGGGGCACCACCATCGGGGAGAAGTCGGTCAGCTCGGTGGTCGCGCGTCGCGCGAGGACCGCCCGGCCGAAGCCCAGCCGCCCGGTCATCGCGGCGGTGAACCGCGCCCGGGTCACCAGCCCCACCCGAGCCGGGTCACCGGGGTCCCGGACGGCCACCGAGGCGACGTGCGCCGACCGGAACACGAGCTCCAGCCGCGCCACGGGAAGGTCCGCGTCCACGACGTCGACGGGGTGCGCCAGCTCGTCCACGGTGGCGCGGGCGGTGGAGCGGTAGTCGCCGACGGCCCGCGAGAGGCGGTCGGCGAGCAGGGTGATCTCGGCAGACATCCCACGATCATTGCCGCAGGTCACGGGCCTCCTGGCCCTGACCTGCCGCGATTCACCCAGTGTTCGGACGAGGTTCGCCGAGCCGTCAGCTGGTGCCGCGCACCACCAGGGTGGGCTCGAAGATCACCGACGTCACGCGCCGTTCGGGGTCCGCCAGCGTGTCGAGCAGGATGCGGGCCATCTCTGCCGCCATCTCCTCGATGGGTTGCCGGACGCTGGTCAGGCCGGGGCGGGAGTGCGCCCCCAGCGAGCTGTCGTCGAATCCGACCACCGAGACGTCGTGCGGGACGTGCCGGCCTCGCGCGTGCAGGGCCTCGATCGCGCCGAGCGCCATGAGGTCGTTGGAGGCGAACACGCCGTCGACCGCGGGCTCCTGGTCCAGCAGCCGGTCCATGGCCACGACCCCGCTCGCGAACGTGAAGTTTCCCGCCGCGGACGGCACCCATGCGTGGCCGTGCCGGGCGAGCTCGTCCTCGAACCCCGACAGCCGGTCGCGTGCCGCCGGGACGTCCAACGGTCCCGAGATCGCCACGATCCTGCGCCGGCCCCGCTCCACGAGGTGCGCCGCGGCGAGCCTGGCGCCGTCCCGGTTGGCGACGTCGACATAGCTCATCGGCAGGGGGTGCGCGGGCCGGGCGAACTGGACCGCGGGCATGCCGGCCTCGACCAGCAGCGCGGGCAGCGGATCCTCCGCGTGCGTGGAGACCAGGAGCGCGCCGTCGGCGTTGCCGTTGGAGAGCGCGGAGATCACGCGGTTCCGGTCCGCGTCCGTCTCCGCGAGCATGAGGATGGGATCGACGTCCCGCGGGCGCAGCGCACGGAGCATGCCGCCCACCACGCGGCCGAAGAACGGGTCGGCGAAGTCGACGCTGGAGGAGCCGTCGGCCGCTGCCTCCTCGGCGCCCGAGACGACGACGACCACTGCGCCCGTCCGACGCGTGACGAGCGAGCGCGCTGCCAGGTTGGGCACGTAGCCGACGGTCGCGATCGCCTGCCGCACCACGTCCTGGATGTCCTGCGCCACGCGGCGCTTGCCGTTGACCACGCGCGAGACGGTCGCTCGAGAGACCCCTGCCACGCGGGCGACGTCCTCCAGCGTGGGGGCGCCGCCCGTTCGCTCGGGTGTCTCGCCCGAGCCGACGGGCCGCGCCGCGACGTCGCCGTGGGGTCGCGGCGCTTCGAGCGTCGCGGCGCCACCGTGCGGCAGGTCGTCCGCGGGCGGCACGGCGCCGGACCGGTCGTCTCCCATGCATGGATGCTACCAGCGGGGGAAAGCGCTCTCCCTCTTTTGCGCCCGGGAGAGTGAAGTTCGGGCGTCACGGCCCGTCCGGACGCGGTGCGCCGCTTGACGTAGGCGCGCAGAGCGGGTGAAATCCGGGTATAACTTCCCGGAGCGGGCACCCAACCCGCCCACACCCCCGTCTGGACCGGCGCCACACCCTGCATCGCCGGTAGAGCGCTCTCCCAGATGGCTTGGTCAGGCAGCACGACTCAGCACCGAGGAACCAGCACCAGTCAGGCACCACCCGCACCGACCGGCACCCGCTCGACAGCACTCGCACGCCGCCGGACCGACACAGACGTCGGGCCGAGCCGGCAGACGCACCAGCGGACGAGCATCGCCCCCGAGGAGACACCTGTGTCAATGACGACCACCCACCACCGCCCGGGCAGCGCCCGCGGCAGGCGCCTCGCCGCGCTCGCCGCCATGGGCGCGCTCACGATCGCGGGCCTCGTCCTGCCTGCAGCAGGCGCCAGCGCGGCTCCCGTGCTGCTCTCACAGGGGAAGGCAGCCACCGCGTCGACCACCGAGAACGCCGACTACCTGGGCGCGAAGCTCGCCGTTGACGGCGACAACGGCACGCGCTGGGCCAGCGCCGCGACCGACAACCAGTGGATCCAGGTCGACCTCGGAGCGAAGGCGACGATCGAGCGCGTCGACCTGCGCTGGGAGTCGGCGTACGGCAAGAGCTACACGATCCAGACGTCCGACGACGGCACCACGTGGACGACGATCGCCACCAAGACGAACGGCACGGGCGGCAACGAGTCGGTGGCCGCCAGCGGCGCGGGGCGCTTCGTTCGCCTGCAGGGCGTCGCCCGCGGCACCGGCTACGGCTACTCGCTGTGGGAGCTGCAGGTGTTCGGCACCCCCGGCACGACGACGCCCACCGACCCCACCACGCCCGGCACGTGCAACAGCGACAACGTCGCGCTGGGCAAGCCGGCCACCGCCTCCACCCAGGAGGGCGACGGGCTCGCCGCGAAGTTCGCTGTCGACGGCAAGACAGACACGCGCTGGGCCAGCACCTTCGCCGACAACCAGTGGCTCCAGGTCGACCTGGGCTCGAGCACGCAGGTCTGCAACGTCGCCCTGAACTGGGAGGGTGCCTACGGCAAGGCCTTCCAGGTGCAGGTCTCCGACAGCGCGACCTCGGGCTTCGCGACGATCGCCACCGTGACCAACGGCACCGGTGGCGCCAACCAGGTCGTCGCGGCATCGGGCAAGGGCCGCTACCTGCGCCTCAACCTGCAGACCCGCGGCACGGGCTACGGCTTCTCGCTGTGGGAGCTGAAGGTCTCGACCTCGGGCACCACGCCGACCGACCCGACGACCCCCACCGACCCGACCACCCCGACAGGTGACGTCTACAACCCGAACGTGCCCGACGGCCCGGCCGACGGCAAGGTCAAGGTCGCGGGGTCGCAGGGCAACTGGGCGCTGCAGGTCAACGGCAAGCAGTGGGTCACCAAGGGCATGACCTGGGGCCCGTCGGTCGCCGACTTCCCGAACCACGTCGCCAACCTCAAGGCGATGGGCGTCAACACGATCCGCACGTGGGGCACGGACGCGGGCTCCAAGGCGCTCTTCGACGGAGCCGCGGCCAACGGCATGCGCGTCATCGCCGGCTTCTGGCTCGCCCCCGGTGGCGGCCCCGGCTCGGGCGGCTGCCCGGACTACGTCAACGACGCGACGTACAAGTCGAACTCGATGAACGACATCCTCACGCAGGTCCGCGCGTACAAGGACAACCCGGGTGTGCTGATGTGGGACGTCGGCAACGAGTCCCTGCTGGGCCTCGGCTCGTGCGGCACCACGGGCGGCGGCGTCGAGCAGAACCGCAACGCGTACGCCAAGTTCGTCAACGACGTCGCCGTCGAGATCAAGAAGATCGACGCGAACCACCCCGTGACCTCGACGGACGCGTGGACGGGCGCCTGGCCGTACCTCAAGGCCAACGCCCCGGCGCTCGACCTCTACGGCCTCAACAGCTACGGCGCCGTGTGCGCCACCAAGGCGACCTGGCAGGCCGGCGGGTACACCAAGCCTTACATCCTCACCGAGGGCGGCCCCGAGGGCTCGTGGGAGGCCAAGCCCGACGTGAACGGCATCGCCAACCAGGGCACGGACCAGGACAACGCCAACGGCTACGTGAAGTCGTGGAACTGCTTGGCCGACCACCGCGGTGTCGCCCTGGGCGCCACGATGTTCCACTACGGCACCGAGGGCGACTTCGGCGGCATCTGGTTCAACGTGCTGCCGGGCGGCAACAAGCGGCTCTCGTACTACTCGATCGCCAAGATGTACGGCGGATCGGCCGGGCAGGCGGGCGTCAACACCCCCCCGACCTTCCAGTCGATGTCGATCCCCGGTTCCACGAACATCGTCGCCGGCTCCACCGTGACGATGAACGCCGCGGTCAGCGACCCGCAGGGCGACGCGATCACCTACCACGTGTTCCTCAACAGCCAGCCGATCAACAACGCGGGCGGCCTGCTCGAGGTGCCGTTCACCAAGAACGGCACCACGTACACCTTCACCGCGCCGCAGATGCTGGGCGTGTGGAAGGCGTACATCTTCGCCGAGGACGGCAAGGGCAACGTCGGCGTCCAGACGGTCTCGTTCCGCGTCACTCCGCCGGCCGTCGCAGGGACGAACATCGCGAAGGGCCGCCCGGCCACCGCGTCGTCGTTCGACCCGTACAACGGGAACTTCACGCCGGGCCAGGCCGTGGACGGCGACTTCACCACCCGGTGGGCCTCGAGCTGGTCGGACAACGAGTGGATCCAGGTGGACCTCGGCTCGAAGAGGGCCTTCTCGAACGTCCAGCTCGTCTGGGAGTCGGCGTTCGCCAAGGGCTACACCATCCAGCAGTCCGACGACGGCACCACGTGGTCGACCATCTCCACGGTGACCAACGGTGACGGGAACGTCGACACGGTGGGCGTCAACGGGAACGCACGCTACGTGCGCATCCAGGGCGTGACCCGTGGCACTGCGTACGGCTACTCGCTGTACGAGCTCGGGATCTACGCGTGAGGCCTCGGCCCACTGCGTGACTGACCGGTCCGGGCGGGGCTGTGGGCTGCGGCCCCGCCCGGACCGACCCGCCGCCGCACGGCGCGGGTCCTGCACCACCGGCAGCCCACGCACGACGACGACGGCACTGCCCCGCCCACCAGGGGATCGGTCGGGGCTCCGCCACACCTCGAAGGCCGACGACGGCGTCGGTCTTCCCGGTCCCGGCCCGACGACGGTCGCTCCTCAGCCCAGCACGCACGGACGGCGCATGTCGCCCCTGCGTGCACCCGCTCGCTCCTCCCCGGCGAGCAGCACACGCACCCGCGGCGTCCTCGCCGCCATCGCGCTACTGAAGGAGTCCTCCCCATGAGCACCCGAACCTCCGTGCGGCGACCAGCCCGCACCCGAGCGTGGCTCGCGGCCGGCGTGGCCGCGGCCCTCGTGGCCTCGGGCGTCGTCGCGGCCGTCGCGACGACCGCGAGCGCGGCGCCGGTGAACATCTCGCAGGGCAAGGCCGCGAGCGCCTCGTCGGCCGAGAACGCCGACATGGTCGGCGCCAAGGCCGTCGACGGCAACACCGCCACGCGCTGGAGCAGCACGTTCTCCGACGCGCAGTGGCTCCAGGTGGACCTGGGCTCGACGGCCACGATCGACAACGTGCAGCTGCGCTGGGAGGCGGCCTACGGCAAGGCGTTCACCATCCAGCTGTCCGACAACGGCACCACCTGGACGACGGCAGCCACGGTCACGAACGGGACCGGCGGCAACCAGACCGTGAGCGCAGCCGGCAGCGGCCGCTACGTGCGGCTCAACCTCACGGCACGCGGAACCGGCTACGGCTACTCGCTGTGGGAGTTCCAGGTCTTCGGCACGGGGGGCACCTCCCTGCCGCCGTACTCGCCCAAGCCGCTCCCTCCGGCGCCCCCGGGCGCCGACACGACCGTCACCCACCACGAGTTCCAGGCGAACTGCACGCCTCACCATGTGCTCCCCGACGACCCGATCGTCTTCCCCGGGCAGGCGGGCGCGTCGCACAGCCACACGTTCATGGGCAACAGCACCACCAACGCGGCCTCGACCGCGGCGTCGATCCAGAACACGGGCACCACGTCGTGCACCGTGCCGCAGGACCGCTCGGCGTACTGGTTCCCGACGCTGCTGCGCAACGGCGGCCAGGTGGTCTCTTCCGACGAGCAGACGATCTACTACAAGGCCGGGATCATCGACTACAAGCAGGTGCGCCCGTTCCCGGCCGGCCTGCGCTTCGTCGTCGGCAGCATGACCGCGACGCTGGACGAGTTCAAGAACGCCCCCGGCACCGTCGAGGGCTTCGAGTGCGGCGAGAGCGTGCGCAACTGGGACGTCGCAACGATGACGTGCCCCGCCGGCTCGAAGCTCAACATCCGCTACCAGGCGCCCAGCTGCTGGGACGGCGTCAACCTCGACTCGGCCAACCACAAGAGCCACATGGCGTACCCGGTCAACGGCGAGTGCCCGCCCGACCACCCGGTGCCCGTCCCGATGATCGAGTTCAAGCTGTCGTGGCCCGTGGACGGCAACCTCTCCAACGTCGCGTTCGCGAGCGGCCGCGGGTACTCGTTCCACTACGACTTCTTCAACGGCTGGGACGCACCGACGCTCAAGGCGCTCACCGAGCACTGCATCAACGGCGGCCTGCAGTGCAACCCGCGGGGTTTCGACCTCTACAAGCCGTGGGCCGGCGGCGTGCTGGACAGCAACTTCGCCCTCATCCCCTGACCCCGACGAGCTGACGCGTGGCGGCCCCGGTCCCTCGTGGACCGGGGCCGTCGTTGCGGTGGGTATCTCGGGCGGCGGACCATGGCTCCTGACGATCGACCGGGAGCCCGTGCGCGCGGGCACGGCGGCCGACGGAGGGACCGATGGGCGAGAGGCGCACGGCGTTCGACCCGGCGGTGCACGGGTTCAGCTTCCCGAACGCCTTCGTCGACGTGCTGCTCACCCTGCCCAGCGGCAAGGCGATCTCGACGGCCGGGCGGTGCGGTGGCATGGCCTACGCCTCGCTCGACCTGTTCCACGCCGGCGTTCCAGCTCCGCGGTGGGGCGCCGGCCTCTTCGCGCCCCAGCGCGTCCCGCCCGACGACAACTGGCTCGCCGACACCATCCGGGCGCGGCTCTTCGACTCGTTCATGGTGCGATCGGCGGCCAGCTTCGTGACGTGGTCGGTCCACCCGGACGACCCGGCCGGGCCGCTCAAGGGCGTCCGGCGCTGGACGGTCGAGGACGAGCTGCCGAAGGTGATCCGGGCCATCGACGCCGGCAGGCCCGTGCCGCTGGGCCTGGTGGTCGCCCGCAGGGTCAGCGCCATCGGCAAGAACCACCAGGTGGTCGCGCACGGGTACTCGCGGAGCAACGGCACGACCTCCGTCCTCATCACCGACTCGAACAGCCCGGGGCGCGAGGTCACGCTGACCCCGAAGGACGGTGCCTGGGTGGCGTCGAACGGGCCCACCTGGCGGGGGTTCTTCGTCCAGGACTACGCACGCAAGAAGCCCACCGTCCTCACGCGGTCGCCCGCCGACCCGAGCGCCCCGGTCGGGCCCGGCTCGGTCGTCGCCCTCTCGCACGTGTGGACCGGACGCACCCTGCACAGCGACCGCACCCCGTGGGCCTACCCGGGCGCACCCTCGGGCCAGCGCGTCACCGCGGTGCGCAGCGCGGCGTCCGACGACGAGCGCTGGGCGGTGCTCAGCACCCGGACGGCGCGGGACCACGTGCGCCTGCGGCACGTCGCATCGGGAGGGTTCCTCGGCAGCGGCCGCGCCCGTTCACCGGTGACGGGTCAGCAGGGCCTGTTCGTCGGGCCGGCGGAGGACGAGTGGCGCGTCGAGGTCGACGGCGGCGGCGCGTGGACCGCCGGCGCGCGCGTCCGGCTCGTGCACGTCGGGACGGGGGCGGCCCTGCACTCGCACCCGCACTCGTCGGACGCCACGGGCGGTCAGCAGGAGGTCACCGGCTTCGCGGGTCGCGACACCAACGACTGGTGGACCGTCCTCGAGGTGGACTGACCGGCGGGCCGGGCTCGGCTGCGAAGGGCGCACACGACGAGAGCCCCGGTCCGCGAGGGACCGGGGCTCTCGATCGAGGTCAGGCGACCGTCAACCCACCTGGGGAAGCGTGCCCGTGCCGCCGTCGCCGGCCGCCGAGATGGGCGGCGCCGCCGGCAGGTCGGTGCCCGAGCCGGGGGTCCCGGCCGAGACGCCGGCCCCCACGGTCTCCTTGTGCATGTCCACCTTGGTCACGCCCTGGAACGTGAACTCGCCGAGGATGCCCTCGCCGACTGCGTCCACGATCACCAGCTGGCCCGCCTTGAGCTCGCCGAACAGGATCTTCTCGGACAGGGCGTCCTCGATGTCCCGCTGGATCGCGCGGCGCAGCGGCCGGGCGCCGAGCACCGGGTCGTAGCCCTTCTCCGACAGCAGCTTCTTGGCCGCGGGCGTGATCTCGATGCCCATGTCCTTGTCGCGCAGACGCTTGTCGAGCTTGGCGATCATCAGGTCGACGATCGCGAAGATCTCCGGCTGCGAGAGCTGCGGGAACACGACCACGTCGTCGACGCGGTTGAGGAACTCAGGCCGGAAGTGCTGCTTGAGCTCGTCGTTGACCTTGGCCTTCATGCGGTCGTAGGACGTCGACAGGTCGCCGCCGGCCTGGAAGCCGGTCATGACGCCCTTCGCGATGTCCCGCGTGCCGAGGTTGGTGGTCATGATGATCACGGTGTTCTTGAAGTCGATGACACGACCCTGCGAGTCGGTCAGGCGACCGTCCTCGAGGATCTGCAGCAGCGAGTTGAAGATGTCCGCGTGGGCCTTCTCGACCTCGTCGAACAGCACCACCGAGAACGGCCGGCGACGCACCTTCTCCGTGAGCTGGCCGCCCTCGTCGTAGCCGACGTAGCCGGGAGGCGAGCCGAACAGGCGCGAGACCGTGTGCTTCTCCGAGAACTCGGACATGTCGAGCTGGATCAGCGCGTCCTCGTCTCCGAACAGGAACTCCGCGAGCGCCTTGGCGAGCTCGGTCTTCCCGACGCCCGTGGGGCCGGCGAAGATGAACGAGCCACCGGGACGCTTCGGGTCCTTGAGCCCGGCGCGCGTGCGGCGGATGGCCTGCGAGAGCGCCTTGATCGCCGCGTCCTGGCCGACGACCCGCTTGTGCAGGTTCTCCTCCATGTGGAGCAGTCGGCTGGACTCCTCCTCGGTGAGCTTGAAGACCGGGATGCCCGTGGCGTTCGCCAGCACCTCGGCGATCAGCTCCTCGTCCACCTCGGCGACCGCGTCGAGGTCACCCGACTTCCACGCCTTCTCCTTCTCGAGGCGCTTGAGGCCGAGCTGCTTCTCGGCGTCGCGCAGGCGCGCAGCCTTCTCGAAGTCCTGCTCGTCGATCGCGGACTCCTTGTCGCGACGCGTCTCGGCGATCTGCTCGTCGAGCTCGCGCAGCTCCGGCGGAGCCGTCATGCGACGGATGCGCAGGCGGGCACCGGCCTCGTCCACCAGGTCGATGGCCTTGTCCGGCAGGTAACGGTCGTTGACGTAGCGGTCCGCCAGCGTGGCGGCCGCCACCAGTGCGGAGTCCGTGATCGACACGCGGTGGTGCGCCTCGTACCGGTCCCGCAGGCCCTTGAGGATCTCGATCGCGTGCTGCAGGTTCGGCTCGGAGACCTGGATGGGCTGGAAGCGCCGCTCCAGGGCCGGGTCCTTCTCGACGTACTTGCGGTACTCGTCGAGCGTCGTGGCGCCGATGGTCTGCAGCTCGCCGCGCGCGAGCATCGGCTTGAGGATCGACGCGGCGTCGATCGCACCCTCGGCGGCACCCGCACCGACGAGCGTGTGGATCTCGTCGATGAACAGGATGATGTCGCCGCGCGTGCGGATCTCCTTGAGCACCTTCTTCAGGCGCTCCTCGAAGTCACCGCGGTAGCGGGAGCCGGCCACGAGCGCACCCAGGTCCAGCGTGTAGAGCTGCTTGTCCTTGAGCGTCTCGGGGACGTCGCCGCGCACGATGTCCTGCGCGAGGCCCTCGACGACGGCCGTCTTGCCGACGCCGGGCTCGCCGATCAGCACCGGGTTGTTCTTGGTGCGGCGGGACAGCACCTGCATGACCCGCTCGATCTCCTTCTCGCGCCCGATGACCGGGTCGAGCTTTCCGTCGCGCGCGGCCTGCGTGAGGTTGCGCCCGAACTGGTCGAGCACCGCGCTGCCGGAAGGCTGCCCCTCGGCGGGACCTCCGGCCGCGACCGGCTCCTTGCCCTGGTAGCCCGAAACCAGCTGGATGACCTGCTGGCGCACGCGGTTCAGGTCGGCACCCAGCTTGTTGAGCACCTGGGCGGCGACGCCCTCGCCCTCGCGGATGAGACCCAGCAGGATGTGCTCGGTGCCGATGTAGTTGTGGCCCAGCTGCAGCGCCTCGCGGAGCGAGAGCTCCAGCACCTTCTTGGCGCGCGGCGTGAACGGGATGTGGCCCGACGGGGCCTGCTGGCCCTCGCCGATGATCTCCTGGACCTGGGCGCGCACGGCCTCCAGCGAGATGCCGAGCGACTCGAGCGCCTTGGCGGCCACTCCCTCACCCTCGTGGATCAGCCCCAGGAGGATGTGCTCAGTCCCGATGTAGTTGTGGTTGAGCATCCGTGCCTCTTCTTGGGCAAGGACGACCACGCGACGGGCTCGGTCCGTGAATCTCTCGAACATGTGCACTCCTCACGAGCTGCGTGGCCCACCGGTTCCGCGCCGGGCGCTGCGGGGTCGGTGGGACGGCGTTGTTCGATGCTAACGGCGGGACCCTGCCAGGACTGCCCGTGTTCGCCGCAGGCGTGACGCTGGGGTGACGCGAGGGGGATGAGTCGATCTCGCCCGGGCGACGGCACGCACCGCTAGCCTCCAGCCATGGGTGACGACGAGGGGGCGCCGGCGCCGGTGACCGCGGACGACCGGCCGGGTGACGGCGGCCCCACGCCGGGCCCCGCCGCAGGCTCGTCGGCCCTGGCGCCCGCGGCGCCGCGGCGGCGACGCCGTCGCCGTCGGCTGGTCTGGCTCGCTGCCGCGGCGGTCGTCCTGGTGCTCCTCGCGCCGCTCCTCGTCGTGCAGGGCGTGGGCCTCGCACACACCCGCTCGCTCGGCGACGTCCCCGACACCCCCGTCGCCCTCGTGCTCGGCGCCGGCCTGCGGCCCGACGGCTCGCCGTCCACGTACCTGCGTCGCCGGCTCGACGCCGCGGTGTCGCTCTACGAGCGTGGCGCGGTCCAGGTGGTGCTGGTCAGCGGCGACAACGGCACGACGACGCACGACGAGCCCGGTGCGATGCGGGACTACCTGCTCCAGGCCGGGATCCGCGCGGACCGAATCGTGCTCGACGCGGCCGGCTTCGACACGCACGACTCGTGCGTGCGCGCGCACGAGGTGTTCGGGGTCCGCTCCGCCGTCGTGCTGACCCAGGACTACCACCTCCCCCGCGCACTGTTCTCCTGCGCGGCGGCCGGCATGGACGTCACGGGCGCGCCCGTCTCGGCCTCGAGCGTGCAGCCCCGGCAGGCGGTCGCGTGGCGGCTGCGCGAGATCCCGGCCTCGTACAAGGCCGCGTGGGACGCCCTCGTCGGCCGCGCGCCCGCCGCCGGCGGCCACGAGACCGGCGTGCAGGACGCCCTGGCCGCGGCTGCGACCATGGGGTCGTGAACCCGGTCCTCGACCCGCCCGAGCTCGGCAACCCCGACATCCGCCTGATCGCCGTCGACATGGACGGCTCGCTGCTCGACGACGACAAGCGCGTCGACCCGTCGTTCTGGCCGCTCCTGGACCAGCTGCACGAGCGCGGCATCGCGCTGTGCCCGGCCAGCGGCCGGCAGTACGCGACCCTGCGCGACCAGTTCGGGCGCGACGACCTCGTGTACATCGCCGAGAACGGCGCCTACGTGGTGCACGAGGGTCGCGAGGTCGGTTGCACCCCCCTCGGGGCGGCCGCCGCACGGGAGGCGCTCGACGCGGTCCGCGCGGCCGGCGACGACACCGGCGTGGTCCTGTGCGGCAAGCGGTCGGCCTACGTCGAGCGCACCGACGACGCCTTCCTCGACCAGGTCCGGCCGTACTACCACCTGCTCCAGACCGTCCCGGACCTCGCCGCGGTCGAGGACGACGTGCTCAAGGTGGCCGTGTACGACTTCGACTCCTCGGCGCGCACGGCCCGTGCGCTGGACGGGCTCGACGGCGTCATGGTCTCCGGACCGCACTGGGTGGACGTCATGGACCCGGCGGCGGACAAGGGCGTCGCGCTGCGCCAGGTGCAGCACGCGCGCGGCATCGGCCCCGCGCAGACGATGGCGTTCGGCGACTTCCACAACGACCTGGGCATGCTCGCCGCGGCGCAGTACTCGTTCGCGATGGACAACGCGCACCCCGACGTACGCTCGGCGGCCCGGTACGTCGCACCCGCCAACTCCCGCAACGGGGTGGTCCGGACCATCACGGCCGCGCTGGGGCTGTAGCCGGTTGGTCACCTGGCTCTGCAGACGGTCGGTCGCTCAGACCGCGGCCGCGAGCGCGTCCAGCGTGGCGGCGACCGCGGGGACGCGGAGCAGGTCCGGAGCCGTGACCGCGTGCACGGCCCGCGTCGACGTGCCGGCCGCGGGGCGGACCACGACCCCGGGCTGGCGCTCCGCGACGGGACGCACCAGGTCGGGGAGCATCGCGACGCCCAGCCCCGCCTCGACGAGCGCCAGGACCGCCACGTAGTCGTCCGTGGCGTGCGCGATCCGCGGCGCGAAGCCGCACGCCAGGGCGGCGCTCAGCAGGTGGCCTCGGCATCGCGGGCAGCCGGCGATCCAGTCGTCGTCCGCGAGGTCGGCCAGCTGGAGCACGTCGTCGCCCGACGCCGGGTGCCCGTCCGGCAGGGCTACCAGCATGGGCTCGTCGAGCAGGTGGCGCGTGACCAAGCCGGCCAGGTCGTCCTCGCCGCGCCCCAGCCCGACCCCCGGGTAGTCGAACGCCAGCGCCACGTCGCACTCGCCCGAGCGGAGCGCGCGCAGGGCCTCGGGCGGCTCGGCCTCGTCGAGCGTCACCTGCAGCCCGGGGTGCGACGCGCGCAGCGCCACGAGAGCGCGCGGGACGAGGGTGGCCGACGACGACGGGAACGCGACCAGCCGCACCCGCCCGGCGCGCAGCCCGGTCAGCGCCGCGACCTCAGCCGTGGCTGCGCGCAGCGCGACGCCGACCGCGGCGCCGTGCCGAGCCAGCACCTCCCCCGCCTCCGTGAGCCGCACCGTGCGGCCGGAGCGGTCCAGGAGCGCGGTGCCGAGGCGCCGCTCGAGCCGCCGCACCTGCTGGCTCACCGCGGGCTGGCCCACCCCCAGCAGAGCCGCGGCCCCGGTGATGGTCCCGGTGTCCGCGATCGCACGGAGCATCCGCAGCGAGCCCACGTCGAGCGCCCGCGCGGTCCGAAGGTCGTCCATCCCGCCAGCATCACACACCGTGATGGGAACTGTTCGAACTTCGTCGTTGTGTGATGCCGCCGAACTCCCGACCATCGAAGGGTGACAACCGACCTCCGTTCCGAGTTCGCGCACGCGCCCGGGTACATCGACGCGGCCACCGTCGGGCTGCCGGCGCTCGCCACCCTCGCCGCCCTGAGGGACGCGCTCGACGAGTGGCAGGCCGGTCGCGCCGACCTGCACGCATACGACGCCGCGGTCGCCGCCGCGCGGACCTCCTACGCGCGGCTGGTCGGCGTGGCGCCCACGGACGTCGCGATCGGCGCGCAGACGTCGGCGCTCGTGGGGCTGGTCGCCTCGGCCCTGCCCGACGGCGCCGAGGTGCTGGTCGTCGACGGCGACTTCTCCTCGGTCGTCTACCCGTTCCTGGCGCACGCCGACCGCGGCATCACTGTGCGGCACGCCCCGCTCGCCGCGCTGGCCGACGAGGTGCGGCCGACGACCGCCGTGGTGGCGTTCTCGCTCGTGCAGTCGCGCGACGGTTCGGTGGCCGACGTGGACGCGGTGCTGGCCGCGGCACGGTCGGCGGGTGCGCTCACGCTGTGCGACACCACGCAGGCGGGGTGGATGCCGGTCGACGCCTCGCGGTTCGACGTGACCGTGTGCTCCGCGTACAAGTGGCTCGCCGCGCCCCGCGGTGTCGCGTTCCTCACCGCCCGCCGCGAGGTGGTGGAGGGTCTGCGGCCGCTCGCGGCCGGGTGGTACGCGGGCGACGACGTCTGGGGATCCTGCTACGGACCGAACATGCGGCTCGCGACGGGCGCGCGCGGGCTCGACGTCTCCCCGGCGTGGCTCTGCTGGGTGGGGGCCGCCCCGGTCCTCGAGCTGTGGGCCGCCACCGACATGGCCGCGGTCCGCGCGCACGCGGTCGGGCTCGCCGACTCGCTGCGGGCAGGCCTGTCGCTCGCGCCGGGTGGGAGCGCGATCGTCTCGCTGCCCGACGCGTCCGGCGCCGTGGGCGACCGCCTGCGAGCCGCCGGCTGCCGCGTCGCCGGCCGCGCGGGCGGGGTCCGGCTCGCGTTCCACGTCTGGAACGACGCCGACGACGTCAGCCGCGCCCTCACGGCGCTCGCCCCGCACTGACTGGCCACGGGCCACACCTGTTCGTCGATCCTCATCGCTTCGCCGATTCCGCTCGCTGGCGCCGATCGTTTCGCCGATTCCGCATCGCAGGCTCCGATCGATTCGCCGATTCCGCATTGCAGGCTCCGAACGTTTCGCCGATTCCGCATCGCAGGCTCCAATCGATTCGCCGATTCCGCATCGCTGGCGCCGATCGTTTCGCCGATTCCGCATCGGTGGCGCCGATCGTTTCGCCGATTCCGCACCGATTCGCCGATTGCAACCGGCGAACTGATGGCGAATCGGCGAAATGAGGAGTGCGCGTGCTGGGGAAAGGTGTGCGCAGGTGCACGCCGCGCTACCGATCCCCCATCGCGGGCTCCGATCGATCCGCCATCGCGAGCTCCGATCGATCCGCCAGCTCCGATCGATCCGCCAGCTCCGATCGATCCGCCAGCTCCGATCGATTCGCCGATTCCGCACCGATTCGCCGATTGCAACCGGCGAACTGATGACGAATCGGCGAAATGAGGAGTCGCGCCGGCGGCGGGTGGTGCGAGCGGGCGGGCGGAGGGGACGGCGCGAGCCGGCAGGCGGCGGGTGGGTGGAGCGGCGTGGCTAGGGTGGGCGGGTGAGGGAGCTGGCAGGTGTGCTGCTCGCGCCGGGGGCGAGTGCCGGGCGCGACAGCCCGGCGCTGGTGGCCGTGGAGGCCGCGCTCGCGCCGCTGCCGGTCCGTCGGGTCGACCTGCCCAACCGCCTGCGGGGCAGCTCGGCGCCGGACCGCCCGGAGGCGGCGGTCGCGTACCTGCGGACCCAGGCCGACGACCTGGCCGCGGAGCTGGGCGTGACGCGGGACAGGATCGCGCTCGGTGGTCGGTCGTTCGGTGGGCGGATGGCGTCGATGGCCGTCGCCCAGGGCCAGCCGGCGGCGGGCCTCGCGCTGCTCTCCTACCCCCTGCACCCGCCGGGCCAGCCCGACCGGCTGCGGACCGCGCACCTGCCCGACGTCGACGTCCCTGTGCTGGCGGTCTCGGGCCTGCGCGACGCGTTCGGCACGCCCGACGAGCTCCGCGCCCACCTGGCCGCGGTCCGCGGCCCGCTGAGCACGGTGTTCGTCACCGGCGACCACTCCCCGCGCGACCACGACGCCGTCGCCGCGGCCGTGCGCTCCTGGGTGCTCGAGGTGTTCGGCGACCCGGGCGAGCCTGAGCATCGAACCTGAGAACCGGCTGAGCGGATCCGGTGCGAGCTTCCTTCCCCTGAGAAGTATCTGAGTGACACGGTGGCGACCCTGAGGAAGATGTCGGGGGTATCCCCGATGGTGGCCAGGGTGCCCGGAACGGAAGCCTGAGAGCCGCACGGCGCCGCGCGGGCGCCACTCCGTCGTCGTCGACTCCCTGAGGAAGAATCATGTCCAAGGTCGCGGGCTGGATCACCCACCGCTACATGAAATTCGTCGTCATCGCCTTCTGGCTCGTCGTCGTGGCCCTGCTGGGTCCGCTCGCCGGCAAGCTGACGGCGGCACAGGACAACGACGCCGCGAGCTGGCTGCCCGCCGACGCGGAGTCCACCCAGGTCATCGAGGTCGCGAACAGCTTCGTGTCCGAGAACACGATCCCCGCCGTCATCGTCTACGAGAACCCCGACGGTCTGACGTCGCAGGACCTCGCCGCGATCCAGGCGGACGCCGACGAGTTCAGCACCCTGAGCACGCTCGACGGCAAGGTCGTCGGGCCCATCCCGTCCGAGGACGGCCAGGCGGCGCAGATCGTCGTGCCGCTGGACCTCGGCAAGGACGGGTGGGACCTCGCCGCCGACGCGGTCGCCGACCTCAAGGCCACCGCCGAGGAGGGCCTCCCGTCCGGCACCGCCGTGTACATCACCGGTCCGGCCGGGATGGCGGCCGACTCCGCCGACGCGTTCGCCGGCATCGACAGCACGCTGCTGTACGCGGCCGCGGGCGTCGTCATCGTCATCCTCCTGCTGACCTACCGCAGCCCGGTGCTGTGGCTGCTGCCGCTGATCTCGGCGGGCATCGCCCTCACCGTCGCGCAGGCCGTCATCTACCTGCTGGCCGACAACTTCGACCTCACCGTGAACGCGCAGAGCGCGGGCATCCTCACCGTGCTCGTGTTCGGGGCAGGCACCGACTACGCGCTGCTCCTCACCGCGAGATACCGCGAGGAGCTGCGTCGGCACTCCGACCGGCACGAGGCGATGGCCGTGGCCCTGCACCGCGCCGGGCCCGCGATCATCGCGTCGGGCGCCACCGTGGCCCTCGGCATGCTGGTGCTGCTGTTCGCCACCATGAACTCCACCGCCGGCCTCGGGCCCGTGGCCGCCGTCGGCATCGTCGTGGCACTGGCCGTCATGCTGACGCTGCTCCCCGCGCTCCTGGTGCTCGTCGGACGCTGGGTGTTCTGGCCCCGCACGCCGCACGTGGGCGACCACGAGCCCACCGAGGACGGCTTCTGGGCGCGCGTCGGCGGCCGGATCTCGCACCACCCGCGCCGCACGTGGATCGGGACGGCGGCGGTCCTGGCGGTCGCGACCATCGGCATCGTGCAGCTCAACCCGACCAGCCTCACCACGGAGCAGCAGTTCACCACCGAGCAGCCCTCCGTGGTCGGCGAGCAGGTGCTCGCGGCGCACTTCCCGGCGGGCGCCGGGTCGCCCGTCGTGGTCATCGCGAACGCCGAGCAGGCCGACGCGGTGCAGACCGTCTTCGCGGGCGTCGAGGGCATCGACCCCGAGAGCGTCACCGAGCCCGTGGTCAAGGACGGCGTCGCCTACATGGAGGGCACGCTCACGTCGGAACCGGACAGCGACGAGGCCTTCGACACGGTGGACAGGGTCCGTGACGCGGTCCACGCGGTGCCGGACGCCGATGCGCTCGTCGGCGGCAGCACGGCCGTGACGCTCGACGTCGAACGCGCCTCGCTGCGGGACACGCTGGTGATCATCCCGATCATCCTGCTGGTGGTGTTCCTGATCCTGGCCCTGCTCCTGCGAGCGATCCTCGCACCCGTGGTGCTCATCGGCACGGTCGTGCTGTCGTTCGGCGCGGCCATGGGCGTCTCGGCGCTCGTGTTCCGCCACGTGTTCGACTACGCCGGGGTGGACACCGGGTTCCCGCTGTTCGTCTTCGTGTTCCTGGTGGCACTGGGGATCGACTACAACATCTTCCTCATGACCCGGGTCCGCGAGGAGACGGTGCGCATCGGGCACCGTCGCGGGTCGCTGGTGGGGCTCGCCGCCACCGGCGGTGTGATCACCTCGGCGGGGCTGGTGCTCGCGGGCACGTTCGCGGTGCTCGGGACGCTGCCGCTGGTGTCGTTCGCCGAGATCGGGTTCGCGGTCGCGTTCGGCGTGCTGCTCGACACGCTCATCGTGCGCTCCGTCCTGGTCACCGCGCTCAACCTGGACATCGGCAAGCGGATGTGGTGGCCTTCGGCCCTCGCCCGTCGCCCCGAGCCGGTCGCTCCGGGCGCTGGTCCCGAGCCCGAGCCCGCCGTCAAGGAGCCCGCACCCGTGGGCTGACGACCGCCCCGGCGCCCCCTGGGGGCACTCAGTCGAACGGCACGCCGCTCTCCGCGCGGCGTGCCGTTCGACTGCCCGCGTCCGGCTGCCCGCGTCCGGCTGTCCGCGTTCGCGATGCTCAGCGCGCGAGCTGGTGCTCGAACGCCGCCAGTGCCTGCGGCGAGAACAGCACGAAGCGAGCCAGCACGATGCCGGTGGGGTGGGGGTGGTCGGGCTCCCACGAGGAGTCGGCCCCGGTCTCCCACGCGCGCGCCGCGCCCACCGCGATGCGCGCCACCTCGTCGACGTCCCAGCCGTACGCGCCCGCGCTCACCGCCGGGAACGCGACGCTCGTCGCCCCGAGCTCGACGGCCACCTCCAACGCCGTGACGAAGCACGAGAGGAGCATCGAGCCCGAGCGCTCGCCCGCGTGCCAGTTGGGCCCGACCGTGTGGACGACCCACCTCGCGGGCAGGTCGAACGCCGGGGTCGCGACCGACGAGCCCACCGGCAACCCGTCCGGGTACGTGGTCCGTCGCAGCTCGCGACAGGCGTCGAGGAGGCCCGGACCGGCCGCGCGGTGGATCGCGCCGTCGACCCCTCCCCCGCCCAGCAACGACGAGTTCGCGGCGTTGACGATCACGTCGACGTCCTGCGTCGTGATGTCGCCCTGCACCGCTTCGATCCGCATGCGCCCATCATGCGGGGACCGTCAAGGCCGGAGCGCAGCGGGCGGCGGCGCCGGGCCTCGACCCGGGCGACGAGCAAGGCCCCTCGGTCGCTTACACCGAGGGGCCTTCACTGGTTCCCAGGCTACGCGGGAGGTCCCCCCGTCCGGGTGAACGACACCCCTTCTCATCCACAAATCTTGTCCACACCCCTGTGCCCAGCCGATGTTTCCGCAGGCCACCCTGTGGACGAGCCTGTGGAGTCAACGGTGGATAAAGAAAGCCTCCAGAAGCTCTTGCGAGGCCGCCAAGCGCGGGACTAGAAATCTCACATCGACCTCGACGGATCGAGAACCGCAGGACAGAAGGAGCCTCTCGGGGCTCCGGACGAACGGCGGGGACAGGTGCGGTGAGGACGGGCCGACCGGAGAACGGGCGACCAGATCGGGTGGGGAGACCCGCTCGACCCGCGGATGACGCCGCGGGGGCCGCTCCGGACCGGAAGGTCGACTGCAGTGGCGCCGCCCGCGGCGGACCGGCTCGCCGGCCCGTCGGGTGTCGGAGCCAGGCCGCATCGTCAGAGCGGCGCCTGTCAACGGTTCGCCGGGGACACACGGCCTGCGGTCAGACGAAGGCCCCTCGGACGCTTACTCCGAGGGGCCTTCGTCCGTCTCCGGCCCGGTCGCCGGCGCGTCTGTGCCCGTGGCCCGTCCGCACGCGTCTGTGCCCGTGGCCCGTCCGCACGTGGGTCAGCGACCGAAGTACGCGTGACCTCCGGTCAGCTGCCCGTCCAGCTGCTGCGGCACCGTCACCAGGGTGAATCCGCGCGCCTTGAGCGCGGCGACGATCCCCGGCACGGCCTGGACGGTCGTGGGATGGATGTCGTGCATGAGGACGATCGCCCCGGGCCGCGCACCTGCCAGCGCCCGCTGGCTCGTGACGCGTGCGCTGCGGTTCTTCCAGTCCTCGGTGTCGACGTTCCAGAGGATTGCCGGCAGGTCCCGCCGCGCCAGCTGGGTCAGCACCCGACTGTTGACCGCGCCGTACGGCGGGCGCATGAGTGCGGGCGGGACACCCGTCGCCGTGCGGATCACCTTCTGGGTCCGGTCGACCTCTCGCCGGATGGCTCTCGACGAGAGCAGGGTGAGCTGCGGGTGCGACCACGAGTGGTTGCCGATCACGTCCCCGGCCGCGACCTCCGCGCGCGCCTGGCCGGCGTAGCGGGCCACGTTCTGTCCGATGAGGAAGAAGGTGGCGTGGACGTGCGCGGCCGCGGGCTCGGCGAGCAGGGTGTCCGTGTACGGTCCCGGACCGGATGTGCCGGTACTGCGGTCGCAGGAGGAGTCAGGCCCGAGGGGCCGGCTCGGACTCCAGCAGGATCGTCACGGGTCCGTCGTTGACCAGCTCGACGGCCATGTCCGCGCCGAACAGCCCGGTCGCCACCTCGAGGCCGCGGGCCCGCAGGTCGGCCACGACGGCGTCGACGAGCGGCGCGGCGACGGACCCGGGGGCCGCGGCGTTCCAGGTGGGGCGGCGACCCTTGCGGGTGTCGGCGTACAGCGTGAACTGGCTCACGACGAGCACGGGCGCTCCCGCGTCCACCGCACACACCTCGTCGCGCAGGATGCGCAGCTCGGCGATCTTGCGGGCGATGAGCTCCACCTGCGCGGGTCCGTCACCGGGCGTCACACCGACCAGGGCCAGCAGGCCGGGCCTGTCGATGGACCCGACCACGATCCCGTCGACCGTCACCGACGCACGCGTGACCCGCTGGACGACCGCCCTCACGTCGAGGGCCCGAACGTCGGTAGCACGGCACCGACGGGCACGCCGTGGCCCAGCACCGGGGTCTCGCCGAGGTCTCCCACCGCCACGCCCGCGACCACCAGCGCAGCGGCCAGCACGGCGGGGCGGGGCCGGGCCGAGCCGTCCACGATCTTGAAGGCCAGCGCACCCCCGTCGGGCAGGCCCGCCGCGTAGACGCCGTCGGCGCCGTCCTTCGCGACCAGCCCCGGGAGAGCCTGCATGAAGCGGGTGGCGTCGCGCCCGGTCCCGGCGACGTGCCACGGATGGGCCGACATGGCGGCTGCGACTCGCGCGGCGGGACCGGACGTCGCGCCGGCCACGAGGGCGAACGACCGCGCGAGCCCCACCAGCGACGTCGAGAACAGGGGCGCCCCGCACCCGTCGACCGTCGCGTGCGCCACGGGCACGCCGGTCATCGCCGCGATCGTCCCTGCGAGTGCCTGCTGCAGCGGGTGGTCCGCGTCGAGGTAGTCCTGCGTGGACCAGCCGGCGGCCACGCACGTCGCGAGCATGCCCGCGTGCTTGCCGGAGCAGTTCTGGGTGACCGACGCGCGCCCGTGCCCGGCCGCGCGGCGATCGAACGCCGCGTCCGCGTCGAGCGGCCAGTCCGGGGTGTTCCGCAGGTCGTCGGAGGCCAGGCCCGCCGACGCCAGGATCGCCTCGACCACCGCGAGGTGCTCCGGCTCCGCGTTGTGGCTGGCGCACACGAGCGCGAGCTGCTCGCGGTCCACGTCGAGCCCGCTCGAGAGCATGCCGACCGCCTGCAACGGCTTGAGCGAGGACCGCGCCCAGATGGTGACCTCGGGGTCTCCGAGCGCGAGGCGCACGCCGCCGTCGGGTGCGAGCACGACGAGGTGCCCGCGGTGCACGGACTCGACCAGGTCGCCCCGGACCACCCGCGCCAGCGGGACCGCGGCGGAGTCGACGTCAGTCACCAACCGCCCCGCGACGAACCGGACGAGGGCGGCCGTCGGCGGGTGTAGGGCTCGACCGCCGGACGCACGTCGACCAGGTAGACGATCGCCGCCACGGCGCTGAGCAGGGAGAGGAAGAACGGGGAGATCGCGATGCCGATGGGCGGCGGGATCGAGCAGAACGCGATCGCCGTCGCGACTCCCACGATCACGCCCCAGAAGGTCTTGGTGCGCTTGCCCGCGGCCGGGAAGGCGGACGCGGGCCGGCGCAGCAGGTCCACCAGCGCCCACACCGACAACCCGAAGATCGCGAGCATGAACACGAGGAAGATGAGCAGCTGGAGGGTGGCGACCACGAGGCGAGCCTACGAGACGCCGACCACCTCAGGGCAGTACCCGCAGCCCTTCGGCGCGCGCGGCCGCGGCGAGCCGGTCGTCCCAGGCGCCCACGAGCAGGTCCGGCGAGCGCAGCATCAGGGCGGAGGCGAGGTGCAGCGCGTCGGCGGCGCGCAGGGGGTGCGTGCCGACGAGGGTCGCCGCGCCGGCCGTGACGACGTCGTGCAGCTCCACCACGTGCAGACCCGGCCACAGCCGCTCCCAGGCGGCGAGCGCCGCCCGGGCCTGTGCGCGCTCGAGCCGCCCGGCCCGCTGTCCCGCCGCGAGGACCGCGCGCACCTCGGCGTCGGCCAGCCGCGACGTGGCCACGAGGTCGGCGCCGTCCCAGAGGGCAGCGACCAGGGCGGAGCCCGGCTCGGCGACGCACAGCTTCACCAGCGCGCTGGTGTCGAGGTAGACGATCGCCACGGTTCAGCGCCGCAGCCGGCGGACCAGACCCGACACGGCGGTCGTCGCCCGCCCCTGCTCGCCCTCGGCCGCGGGCCGCGGCACCCCGGGCGAGGTGAGCAGGCCGTCGCGCTGCAGCCGCGTGAGCAGGTCGGCCGACTCGATGCCCGACAGGCGGGCGACCGGGATCCCCCGCTCGGTGATGACGACGTCCTCGCCGGCGCGTGCCGCCTCGATCCACTGCTTGAGCTCTGCGCGCAGAGCACTCACCGCGACCTCCATGCGACGACCGTACCGGGCACATGGTCCGCGCCGGGGAGCACCAGGCGCGCCGGGCGTCCCCGTCAGATCTCCGGCAGCGCCTCGCGGGCCGCCCTGGGCGGGACGCCGGCCGCCTCGAGCACGTCGACCAGCAAGGAACGCTGCAGCAGCACCAGGCTCTGCACCTGCCAGTCGTCGGGCTCGACCACGAACGGGTCGAGCGCATGCGCGGCGGCCGTGAGCGACGCGCGGGCACGCTCGAGGCCGCGGCCCGTGCCGAGGGCCACGGCGAGCTCGTCGACGGCGCGCGCCGTCGTGTCGACGCGGCTGCCGACGCCCCGCAGGTCGTGCGGCACGTCGGCCTCGAGCAGGGCGAGGGTGCGCCGCAGCAGCACCCGCGCGTTGTTCATCGCGCGGGTCGTGAGCACCGAGGCGTCGACGCTCGCCGTGAGCTCGTCGCGGTACCGACGACTCGCGGGCGCCACGCGGGCCAGGTCGCGCGCGTTCGCGGCAATGGTGCGCCACTCGTCGAGCACGGGCTGGGTGGCCCGGGCGCGCACCAGCGCGTCCTCGACGTCACCCACGTCTCCCGCCACGATGCCGCGCGCGAACAGGTGCAGGACGCCGGACAGCTCCTCGAGCCCCCGCTGGGCCAGCATGCGGGGGTGCCGTCGCGGGTCGCTGGGCGTGAGCAGCGCCACGGCGAGCGCCATGACGCCGCCGATCGCCGCGTCGATCCAGCGTCCGAACGGTCCCCCGGACGCCGCGGGCAGCGCGACGATGACGATGGCCTGCACGCCCGCCTGCGTCGTGAGCATGACGCCGCGGTCGATGAACCGGGCGAGCATCGCCGAGACGAACAGCACGAGCGAGATCTGCCACACCCCGTGGCCGATGAGGTGGGCGACCACGTCGCCGAGCCCCACGCCGATGGCGACGCCGACCGCCAGCTCGGCGACCTTGCGCACGGAGCGGTCCATGGAGAAGCCGAGCGCGATCCAGGCGCAGACGGGCGCGAAGAACGGGATCGGGTGCCCGACCCAGTAGTGCGCGATGGCGTAGGCGATGCCGCCCGCCACGGCCGCCTGCAGGATCGGGAACCAGGCGGCCCGCATGCGCGCGAGGCCCTGGCGGACTCGCGCCTCGCCGAGCACGCGCACGTCGCGGCCGGTCAGTCGGGAAGCCCCCTCGGCGCCGGCCACGGCGTCAGAGCATCGGGTGCTGGCCGAGGCCGCGGGTCAGCGGTCCGCGCGCAGCGGGCCGGTCGAGGGTGACGCCCTCGCCGGGCACGACGACCTCCTGCGCCGCGGCGACCACGTCCGCGTCGCCGTCGACCACGAGCGCCGCGTCCTCGGGCACCGACCGCTTGACGACCGCGAGGGCGACGGGCCCGATCTCGTGGTGCCGCGCGACCGTGGTGACGTGCCCGACCGCGCGCCCGGGCTCGCCGTCGACGACCTCACGCACCTCGGCGCCGGGGACCGGAATCAGGTGGCCGGAGCCGTCGAGGTGCAGCATCACCAGGCGCCGGGGCGGACGGCCGAGGTTGTGCACGCGCGCCACGGTCTCCTGCCCGCGGTAGCAGCCCTTGTGCAGGTGGACCGCGGTGCGCAGCCAGTCGAGCTCGTGCGGGATGGTCCGGTGGTCGGCCTCGTGGCTGGCGCGCGGCCGCCAGGCCTCGACGCGCAGCGCCTCGCTGGCCCACGTCCCGGCGAGCCGCCAGCCCGTGGCCTCGCGCGACGCGATCTGCTGGGCGAGCTCGGCGCGGGGCACGAGCACCAGTCGCCAGGCACGGTCGGTGCCCGGGTGCTCGTCGTCGGCAGGCCCGTACCGCGTCCCACCGGGCGCCACCGTCGGCCACGGGTCGCGCCACGTGACGGGCTCGGCCGCGGCGCCCTCGGCGTCGACCGGCTCACCGATGGCGGCCCAGTCGTCCGTCGCGTCGGCGATCTCGACGCGCAGGCTGAACTTCATCCGGTCCAGCCACGCCGCGAGCGCGACGGGCGTCTCGGTGAGCAGCCAGGTGGTCACGCCGTCGTCGACCACGCCGGCCGCGTGCTCCACGTGCCCCTGCGGGCTGAGCACCAGCAGCTCGGTGGAGGTGCGCGGTGCGAGGCCGCTCAGCTCCTGGGACGTGATCGAGTTCAGCCACGTGAGCCTGTCGGGCCCGGTCACGGTCACCACGCCGACGTGCGACTGGTCGACGACCGCGCCACCCCGCGCCAGCGCGCGCTGCTCCGCGGTGGGGTCGCCATAGTGCCACGCGACGCCCGCGTCCGGCCCGGCGCCGGCCACCGCACCGTGGCGGCGCAGCAGCGGGCTGGAGTGGCGTGCGACGTCCGGGGCGGTGGTGGTCACGGGTGTCAGTCCTCTGTGTCCGAGGGGCGGTCGGCAGGGGCGTCGTCGGCCGACGGGGCGTCGACGCGCGAGAGCTTCGCCGACGCGTACGACTGCATCGGGTGGCCGAACGCCGCGATGTCGTGGGCCCACATGAGCTGCCCCTGGACGAGGCCGAAGAGCCGCTTGCTCGCGCTGACGTCCGCCCCGCCGGGCACACGGGCGATGAGGTCGCTCGCGAGGTCGATGCGGCCGTTGCCGATCTCCCCGACGAGGACCGACACGAACCCGGCGGGATCGCTGAGCAGCACCTCGACGGGGTGCTTGCCCGGGGAGACGCCCTCGGGGCGCTCGGGCGGGACGCGCCAGAACCCGGACTCGGTGGACCACACGGGAGCGTCGCCCTCGCCGTCGGGCGACTCGATGGCCGCCGCGTCGTCGGGCGCCACCACGAGCCGGATGGTCGAGGTGTACGACAGGTACGGCCCACCGTCGCTGGTGAACTCCACCTCCTGCGTGAACGCCGCCTCGGCGATCCCGGGGTAGTCGACGAAGCCCTCGCCCCGCCAGCGGCCCAGGAGCCAGGCCAGCGGGTACACCTCGGGCGCCAGCCCCTCGGGGTCGGGCAGTGCGAACGTCATCTCCGTACCTCCTGACGAGCCTGCTGATGGGCGTCGCGACGCGCGAGCGCGCCGGTCGCTGCGCTCGTCAGCGCTGGCCCTTGTACAGCTTGTAGACGACGAGGCAGGCGACCCAACCGATGGTCAGGGTCGCCGCCACGAGCAGGCCGATGAACAAACCCTCCAGCGCAGTCATGCACCGATCCTAACGAGCAGCCACCCCTACGCTGTTCCGGTGCGCACGCTCGTGATCAAGACCACGTCCGGACTCGACCGGCCCGAGGCATGCAACCAGGCGTTCACGGTGGCCGCGACCGCGGTGGCGGCCGGGGCCCGCGTGTCGCTGTGGCTCACGGGCGAGGCGGCGTGGTTCGGCCTCCCGGGCCGGGCCGCGGAGCTGGACCTCGAGCACGCGACGCCGCTCGCGGACCTCCTGGACGCCGTGCTCGAGGGCGGCACGGTGACGGTGTGCACGCAGTGCGCCGCCCGGCGCGGCATCACGACCGACGACGTGCTCCCGGGAGTCCGCATCGCGGGTGCCGCGGTCTTCGTCGAGGAGTCCCTCGCCGAGGACGCCCAGGCGCTCGTGTACTGAGCACCCCGTGCACCCCGTGCACGGGGTGCACGGGCTCAGGCGGCGGCGCGTGCGCGCAGCCGGACGCCCAGCAGGTACATCTCGCAGCCGAGACACAGCCCGAACACGGCGTTGAGGAACGCCGCGACCAGCGCGAGCGCCGCGGCGACGGGGACCGCCGCGGCCACGCCCACCAGCGCGAGGAGCAGGCCGAGCCCGGTGATGACCAGGCCCACGAGCTGCGCGAACCGGGGCGGCCGCGGATCCTCAAGCTCGATCGGCGCGGCGAGCCGCGGCCGCACGAACCGGCGGTACACCCAGCCCTGCCAGGTCCCGCCGACGCCGCGCACGGCGCCCACCGCGAACGACGCGACGACCACCGCGAGCACGACGACCGATGCCGGCGCCGGCAGCGCGAGCACCAGCACGAGGAGCACGGCGGTGAGGGCGGCGCCGAAGCGCGGGCCGCGCGGGTCGATGCCGGCGGGGGTGGGGGGAAGGCTCACGAGTGGCTCCGGGTGGCGGTGGTGGTGCTGGCGGGCGAGGTGCTGGCGGGCAGCTGGGAGAGCGCGGCGAGCGCGTGGTGGCGGTCCGTGCCGCCCGAGAGGCGTCCGACCACCGCACCCTGCGCGTCGAGCACGAGCGTGGTGGGCGTGCGCAGGACGTTGAAGCGGCGCACCAGGTCGAGGTGCTCGGCGACGTCGAGGTCGACGTGCGCCAGGTCCTCGTGCTCGGCCGCGAGCGCGCCCAGCACCGCGTGCGTGCGGCGGCAGGGGGCGCAGACCTCGCTGGAGAGCTGGACGAAGGTGGCGCGCGATCCGAGCGGTGAGCCGAGCTGCGCGGGTCCGAGCAGGTCGGACCCCGGCGGGGTGGGATCGTCGGACGTCAGCAGGGCCGGGTCGATCGCCGTGTAGCGGCCGTTGCGCGAGCGCCACCACAGCCCGGCCGCGGTGGCGACAGCCAGCACGACGAGGATGAAAACCAGACGATCCACGTCGGGATTCTAGCCGACGAGCACGCGCCCCACGACGTAGACGAGGATGCCGGTCACGGTCACCGGCAGCGTCACGGCGGCGAGCGCCGGGCGGCGCTGCTCGAGCGTGGGCAGCCGGTCGAACAAGACGTGCAGGGTCGCGACCAGGATGCCGACCGCCAGGCCCAGCAGGAGTCCGGCGATCACGTCGATGTCCGGCAGCACCGCGGCGGCCCCGGCCCCGGCGGCAGCGGCGACGACCGACGTGACGACGGCCCCCAGCCACGCGACCAGCGGCAGCGCGACGACCGCGGAGCCGACGGCGAGCGCCAACGCGCCGCCCACCACGAGGGGCTCACCCCCGGGGGTGCGGCCGATGGCGACCCAGCCGGCCACGGCCACCGCGACGAGCGTCCCGGTCACGGTCCCCGCGACCGACTCGACCAGCCGCGTGCGCCCGTCGCGGCGCACGAGCTCGCTGACGAACGCGAGGATGATCGAGCTCGCGAAGACGACCGGCAGGTAGCGCAGGTACGGCTGGTCCGGGGTGACGTGCACCGCGACCACGGCGCCCACGCCGCCGAGCCCGATCACGAGGGTCGAGCCCAGGGGGAACGGCAGCCCGGCGAGCGTCGGCCAGCCCGCCGCGAAGACGACCGCGAGCAGCGCGGACGCGATGGTGACCGGCATGCCGCCGACGTAGCCGGCGACCGCGACGAGCGCGGCGAGGACGGCGGTGACGACCGCGCGGGTGGCGAGCTGCACAGCGACTACCGCCTCGTCGCCGACGAGCGGTCGGCGACGACGGCGCGCGACGAGAGCGACGGACGGCTGGGGATCACGTCGGCGATTGTCGCAGATGACGACTGCGTGACACCCGGATGACCACCACGTCATGGATGGCGAGCCCATGTGTCTGCCGGGTACCTGTAGCGTGTGGCCACTCGCTCGTCCCCGACCGCCCTCAGGGAGGTTCCAGGTGGCAGACCTGCTCCTGCTGACTCCGGTCCCGGGCGGATCCGCACAGGTGCTGCCCGCGCTCGGGCTGCTGTCGCACCGTGTGCGGGTGCTCCCGGTGGAGCCGTCCGCGCTCGTGGACGCCCCGGACTCCGACATCGTCGTGCTCGACGCGCGCCGCGACCTCGTCACCGCGCGCACCACCTGTCGCCTGCTGCGCGCGACGGGCCTGACCGTCCCGCTCGTCCTGGTGCTCACGGAGGGCGGGCTCACGGTCGTCACGGCCGAGTGGGGCGTCGACGACATCGTGCTCGAGTCGGCAGGCCCAGCCGAGGTGGAGACCCGGTTCCGGCTCGTGATGGAGCGGGCGGCCACCTCGTCGTACGACGACGCGCCGCAGGAGATCAGCTCCGGCGAGCTGACCATCGACGCGGGCGGCTACACGGCCCGGCTGCGCGGCCGCCCCCTCGACCTGACGTACAAGGAGTTCGAGCTCCTCAAGTACCTGGTGCAGCACCCCGGCCGCGTCTTCACGCGCGCCCAGCTGCTGCAGGAGGTGTGGGGCTACGACTACTACGGGGGCACGCGCACGGTGGACGTCCACGTGCGGCGCCTGCGCGCCAAGCTGGGACCCGAGCACGAGCAGCTCATCGGCACGGTGCGGAACGTCGGCTACCGGTTCGACCCGCCCAAGGACCGCCGCGGGGCGGTCGACGACCGCGACCAGGTGCACGAGCCGGCCGACGCCTGACCCGCGCCACCGCGCCCGGCATCAGGCACGACCCCGAGGAGGTCCGGGTGCGCGACCGTGTCGCCAGCCTGTTCGCGACGCTCAGCCCCGGCGGCGAGCGCAACCTCATGGACACGCTGCGCCAGGAGCGCACGGGCGGCGTCCTGCTCCTGGTCGGCACGGCGGTGGCCCTTCTGTGGGCCAACCTCGACCCGGACGGCTACGCCGCGGTCTCCGGCGCGGTCGTCGGCCCCGAGGCGCTGCACCTCGACCTGACGCTCGCCGCGTGGGCGACCGACGGCCTGCTCGCCATCTTCTTCTTCGTCATCGGCCTCGAGCTCAAGCGCGAGATCGTCGCCGGGGAGCTGCGCAACCTGAGCACGGCCGTCGTGCCGATCGTCGCCGCGGTGGGCGGGATGGTGGTCCCGGCCACGCTCTACGTGCTGGTCAACCTGCAGCCCGGCGGCGATCTGGCCGGGTGGGCGGTGCCGACCGCGACCGACATCGCGTTCGCGGTCTCCGTCCTCGCGGTGGTGGGCCGTCGCCTGCCCAACGCCCTGCGCGCCTTCCTGCTCACGCTCGCCGTGGTCGACGACCTGCTGGCGATCATCGTCATCGCGGTCTTCTTCACCGACTCCATCAGCGTGGGGCCCCTAGCGGCGGGGCTCGGCACCGTGGTCGTGTTCGGCGCGGTGATCCGGCGTGGCTGGGTGAGCCCGTGGCTGCTGGTTCCCCTGGGCGTGACGGCCTGGGCCTTCGTGCACGCCTCGGGCGTGCACGCGACCATCGCGGGCGTACTGCTGGGGCTCGTCGTGCCGGCGACCGCCGCCGCCACCCAGCGGGCTCTGCGGACGGACCACCCGCCCGAGCGGTCGCTCGCGGAGTCGATGGAGCACCGCTGGCGGCCCGTCTCGGCCGGGTTCGCCGTCCCCGTCTTCGCGGTGTTCGCCGCCGGGGTGACGTTCAGCGCAGGCGTCGTCGCGGACGCGGTGCGCGACCCCGTGGCGCAGGGCGTCGCGGTGGGCCTCGTGGTCGGCAAGCCGCTGGGGATCGTCGCCGCGACGCTGCTCGTGGCCCGGTTCACGCACGCGACGCTGGCGCCCGGCCTTGGCTGGGCCGACGTGGTCGCCGTCGGGCTCGTCGGAGGGATCGGGTTCACCGTCTCGCTGCTCGTCGGCGAGCTCGCGTTCGGTGACGGCAGCCCGCACGACGAGCACATCGTCATGGCCGTGCTGCTCGCCTCGCTGGTCGCCGCGGTGCTCGGCGGGGTCGCGCTCTGGCAGCGCGACCGGCACCACGGCGCACTCGCCGACGCCAGGACCCGGTAGGTTCTGCATCGATGATGAGCACGGTCGACTCCGCCACGCTGCTGCTCGACGGCCCCTGGCAGCATCGGTTCGTCGCCGCCAACGGCGCGCGCTTCCACGTCGCCGTCGCCGGTCCCGACGAGCGCGACGCCCCGCTCGTGGTGCTGCTGCACGGCGTGCCCGAGTTCTGGTGGGCGTGGCGCCAGCAGATCCCGGTCCTCGCCGACGCCGGCTACCGCGTCGCCGCGATGGACGTGCGCGGCACCGGCGGCTCCGACAAGCCGCCCCAGGGCTACGACGTGCCGACGCTGACCAACGACGTCGCGGGCGTGATCAGGTCGCTGGGCGCCTCCGAGGCGGTCGTCGTCGGCTCCGGCACCGGCGGCGAGATCGCCTGGGCCATGGGCGCGCTGCACCCCGACGTCACGTCGGCCGTCGCCGCGCTCGCCGCGCCGCACCCGCTCGACGTGCGCGCCAACCCGCTCGCCTCGCTGCGCGCGCGCGGCCTGCGGAGGCTCACCGCGGTGCAGCTGCCGTCCGCGCCCGAGCGCGCCATGACGCAGGGCGACCTCGTGGACAGGCTGCTCACCGAGTGGGGCGGGGGCGCCGCCTGGGCGGACGCGGAGACGCGCGAGGTCTACCGCGGGGCCGCCCGGGTCCCGTTCGCGGCGCACAGCCAGCTCGAGCAGCTGCGCTGGCTGCTGCGGTCCGTGCCACGCCTGGACGGCCGGCGCTACGCGGCGGCGCTCGAGGGCGCGACGCCCCGACCTGCGCTCCAGATCCACGGCGGTCGCGACGGCCTGCGCCCGGCGGCACGCGCGACACTGACGCGTGCGACCGCCGCCAAGGTGGCGAGCGCGTACCGGTACGAGCTGCTCCCCGCCGCGGGCCACTTCCCCGCCGAGCAGGCCCCCGACCACGTCAACGACGTGCTGCTGGACTGGCTGGCGACCGTCACGGCGTGAGCATCACCGCCTCAGCAGCACGGCCTGAGCATCACCCCTTGAGCATCGCCGCCGCGCGCACAGGGTCGTTCTCGCCGATCCCGGCGGACGGGCACAACCGGGCGACCGGGCACGCGCCGCACGCCGGCTTGCGCGCGAAGCACGTGCGCCGCCCGTGGAAGATCAGCCGGTGCGAGGCCATGGTCCAGTCGCGCCGAGGGAGCAGCGCGCACAGGTCGCGCTCGACCACCAGCGGGTCGTCGCTCGACGTGAGACCCAGCCGGGCCGACAGCCGCATCACGTGGGTGTCCGTGGTGATGCCGGGAACCCCGAACGCGTTGCCCAGCACGACGTTCGCCGTCTTGCGGCCGACGCCCGGCAGCAGGACCAGGTCCGCGAGCCTCCCCGGCACCTGACCACCGTGCTCAGCGACGAGCGCCGCGGAGAGCCCCTGCACCGCGCGGGCCTTGGCCCGGAAGAAGCCGGTGGGCCGGAGGATCTCCTCGAGCACCTCCGGATCCGCCGCCGCGAGCGCCGCGGCGTCGGGGTACCGCGCGAACAGCACGGGGGTGGTGAGGTTCACGCGCACGTCCGTGGTCTGCGCCGACAGGACGGTCGCGACCAGCAGCTCGAACGGGTTGCGGAAGTCCAGCTCGCAGTGCGCGTCGGGATAGCGCTCGGCGAGCAGCCGGTCGATCCGTCGTGCACGACGCGTGCGGGCCAGGTCGGTCTCGTCGAGCATCACCCGGGCAGCCTAAGACCGGCCGCCCACATTGCTCCCCCCGAGTGATGTCACTGGTCACGGCACCGAAACCCTCAAGTCGCGGCCCGGAGTGTCCGAATCATCAGGCATCACCCCGGAGGAACAGCACATGACGTCATCTGTCGAGCAGCGGGTCCGCGACCTGCGCCTCGACCGTCGAGCCCTGCGCGCCGAGCAGGCTCGCGTCGGGTGGTGGCGACGCCTCGTGCGGGCGCGCATGGACCTCGCGGTGGCCAGTGCCACGCAGCCGCAGCCGCTCGGTGAGGGCGTCGCCTTCCAGCTCCCCGTGCCGGTGGGCGTCGACGTGCCGCGCCCGAGCGAGCTGGGCGAGATCCTCGCAGGCGTGGACCCCCAGGCGGAGGTCGGACGTCTCGACGAGCTGCGCGCCCTGGACGCTCAGCTGGCCCGGTACGAGGACGGCGTCCGCGACGCCCTGGGCGCCGCCACGGAGCGGCTCATCGCCCGGCTCGCCGCCGATCCGCTCGCGACGACCGCCTGGATGCGCGAGCCGCTCAGCCGCGGCTGATGCCCGGATGGGGCACACTTGACCTGGACGTCCCGCTGACCAGCGGGAGCCCGCGATTCACGAGGACACCGCCCCGGCCGATCACCGGCCACGAGCGGCCGGTGAGGACGCCGCCACGCGAGTGTGCGGCCGGAGAGGTGAGGTTCATCGTGGAAGACGACATCGCGCTGTCGGCACCCCTGTTCGCCGGGCTCGAGCACGACGCCTCGGCGACCCTGGTCGCGACGATGACGCCGTTGGAGCTGGCGCGTGGCGACGTGCTCTTCCACGAGGGCGAGCCGGGCGACCGGCTCTACGTCGTGCGCGAGGGCAAGATCAAGCTCGGCCGCCGGTCCAGCGACGGCCGCGAGAACCTCCTGGCGGTGCTCGGCCCCGGCGAGATGTTCGGCGAGCTGTCCCTGTTCGACCCGGGCCCCCGCACCGCGACGGCCACCGTCGTGGCCGACGCCGTGGTGCTCGAGCTCGGCCACACCGACCTCGTGCAGTGGCTGCAGGAGCGCCCCGCAGTGGCCCAGCAGCTGCTCCAGGCGCTCGCGCGCCGGCTGCGGCGCACCAACGAGGCGCTCGCCGACCTCGTGTTCTCCGACGTCCCCGGCCGCGTGGCCAAGGCACTCCTCGACCTGTCGACGCGGTTCGGCGAGACGGTCGACGAGGGCATCCGCGTGGCGCACGACCTCACGCAGGAGGAGCTGGCCCAGCTCGTGGGCGCGTCCCGCGAGACGGTCAACAAGGCGCTCGCCGACTTCGCCGCCCGCGGGTGGGTGCGGCGCGAGGGCCGCGCGGTGGTGCTGCTCGACGTCGACCGGCTGGAGCGCCGCGCGCGCTGAGCGCGCCGTCGCGCCCGCCCGCGGCGGGCGCGGCAGCCTCAGCGGGTCTCGACGACGATCTCGACCTCGACCGGCGAGTCGAGGGGGAGCACCGCGACGCCGACGGCCGAGCGCGCGTGCACTCCGGCCGGGCCGAGGACGTCGTGCAGCAACATGCTGGCGCCGTTCACCACGCCGGGCTGGCCGGTGAAGGAGGGGTCGCTCGCGACGAAGCCGACCACCTTGACCACGCGGACCACGCGGTCGAGCGCGTCGACACCGGCGCCGGCCCCCTCGGCCTCGAGGAGGGTCGCCACCGCCGCGAGCGCGTTCAGAGCGGCGATCCGCGCGAGGGCCGTGGCCTCGTCGGCCGTCACACCGGCGCCCACCTTGCCGGTGATCGCGAGCGACCCGTCGACGAAGGGCAGCTGTCCGCTCGTGTGGATGAGCGACCCGGTGCGCACCGCGGGCACGTAGGCCGCGACGGGCGCCGCGACGGGAGGCAGCGCGAGGCCGAGCTCGGCCAGCTGCGCGCGGGCCCCCATCAGTCCTGCTTGGGCCGCTTGAGGTAGGCGACGAGGCCGGCGTCGGGCCCCTGCACCACCTGGACGAGCTCCCAGCCGTCGGCGCCCCACTGGTCGAGGATCGCCTTGGTGGCGTGGATGATGAGCGGAATCGTCGCGTACTCCCACTGCTGCTGTGCCATGGGCGCCACCCTAGTGCCGCGCGGGGTCGGGCCACCGCACGGAACGAGGACGTCTCAGCGCGCGGCCACCAGCACGGCGTCGGGCGAGACCAGCTCCCCGCGCCACGAGCGCACCTCGGGCCTGCGCCGCAGCAGCGCGCGTCGCTCGCGCTCGGTCATGCCGCCCCACACGCCGAAGTCCATGCGGTTGTCGAGCGCGTCGGCCAGGCACTCGAGGCGGACCGGACAGGTCATGCACACCGCGCGCGCCTCGCGCTGCGCGGACCCCTCGACGAACAGCGCGTCCGGGCTCACGTTGCCCTGGCCGCACGCCGCGGCCGCGGTCCAGTGGCCCTCGTGCGTCATCCTTGCCTCCCCCTGCTCGGGCACCGGGTGCGTCCTTGTTGCACAGGCGCCCGCGCCACACGTGCTGGGAGGGACCGTATCTGCTGGTCAGGGGCCATGGCGAGACTCCGTTCGGGTCATATCGGTCCGTGGACCAGATTCCCCCGTTCGGGGGCGACGGTGTGCAGGTCCGGTGCAGGTCGCCGGATCCGCGCGCCTGACGCGCGTACGTGACGGGACCCCCGACTACCCTGACGGCATGCCGAACCCTGCACGCGCCCGCGGTCGCAAGGTCAACGCCGGGCAGGCGTTGGCCCTGCTGCTCTCGTTCGTCCTCGTCGCAGCCGTCGGCGGCGTGCTCGCCGCGGGTCTCGTGCTGCCCGGCGCGGCCGTCGCGAACGGCGTCGCCGACATCACCACGGACGCGTTCGACGAGCTCCCCACCGAGCTCGAGGAGGGTGCGCTGCCGCAGAAGTCGTCGATCCTCGCGGCCGACGGCACCGTGATCGCGACGTTCTACGACCAGAACCGCGTCGTGGTGCCGCTCAAGGACATCGCACCGTCGCTGCGGGACGCGGTCGTCGCCACCGAGGACAAGCGGTTCTACGAGCACGCGGGCATCGACCCGGCGGGCATGCTGCGCGCCGCGGTGCGCAACCAGCTGGGCAGCGCCAAGGAGGGCGCGTCCACGCTCACGCAGCAGTACGTCAAGAACGTGCTCATCGAGGCGGCGCTCAACAAGGACACCGAGGCCGAGCGTCAGGCCGCGCTCAAGGAGGCGCGCAACGACGAGGGCTCGGACGGGTACGCCCGCAAGCTGCGCGAGGCCAAGCTCGCGATCTCGCTGGAGAAGAAGCTCTCCAAGGACGAGATCCTCGAGCGCTACCTCAACATCGCGCAGTTCGGCGTCTCGGTCTACGGCGTCGAGGCGGCGGCCCAGCACTACTTCAGCAAGCCCGCGAAGGACCTGACCTACCTCGAGTCGGCCACCATCGCGGGCATCACCCGCTCGCCCTCGGCCTGGGACCCCACGCGGTACCCCAAGGAGTCGCAGAACCGCCGCGACACCGTGCTCAAGCTCATGGAGCAGCAGAACTACATCACGCCTGCCGAGTACGAGAAGGGCGTCGCGACGCCGCTCAAGGACACCCTCAAGGTCCAGGAGCCCAAGCTCGGCTGCATGTCCGCGGGCGAGGCGATCCGCGGCTCGGGCTTCTTCTGCGACTACGTCACCAAGATCATCCGCAACAACAAGGCCTTCGGGAAGACGCAGGACGACCGTCTCGCGAAGCTCTACCGCGGCGGGCTGACCATCAAGACCACGCTGCTGCCCTCGGAGCAGAAGGCGGCCGACAAGCAGGTCAAGAAGGGCGTCCCCACCAAGAACAAGTACGGCCTGGGGTCGTCGATCGTCGTGGTGGAGCCCGGCACCGGCAAGATCACCGCGATGGCGCAGAACCGCACGTACAACAGCACCAGCGAGCACGGCAAGACCGAGACCGCGGTGAACTGGAACACGGACAACAAGTACGGCGCCGCGAGCGGCTTCGCCACGGGCTCGACCTTCAAGCCGTTCACGCTGCTGGAGTGGCTGCGTGAGGGCCACAGCCTGTACGAGAACGTCGACGCGCGAAAGCTCACGCTGCCGATGTCCGGCTTCAACGCGCCGTGCACCAACCTCGCCCCCGGCGACTACACGTTCAACAACTCCGAGGGCGGCAGCCTGCGGTTCATGAGCGTGCTCGACGCCACCAAGAACTCGGTCAACTCGGCCTACCTGCGCATGGCGTCCGAGGTCGACCTCTGCAAGGTGTTCGAGGGCGCCGAGAAGCTGGGCGTCCATCTCGGTTCCGCCGACGGCGGCCAGGTGCCGGTGCTTCCGTCCAACGTCATCGGCTCGGCGTCCGTCGCACCGCTGAGCATGGCCGGGGCCTTCGCGGCCTTCGCCTCGGGCGGCATCTACTGCACGCCGGTCGCCATCGCGAGCGTGACCGACGCGCAGGGCAAGAAGCTGCCGGTGCCGGACGCGGACTGCCACCGCGCCATCGAGAAGAAGTACGCCGACGCGATCAACTTCGCGCTCAGCCACGTGTGGGAGGGCACCGCCGCGAGCGTCGGCAAGCCCACGTACGCGGCCGCCGGCAAGACGGGCACCACCTCCGGCAACGAGAACACGTGGTTCCTCGGCTACACGCCCGAGCGTGCCGCGGCCGTCTGGGTCGGCTACCCCAACGCGTCGTTCAAGCGCGTCATGGACATCACGCTCAACGGGCAGTTCATCTCCCGCATGTACGGCTCCACGGTCGCCGCGCCCACGTGGAAGCGCACGATGGACGCCATCATGAAGGGCAAGGACGACCCGGGCTTCGACGCCGCCGGCAACGACGAGATCTACGGCAAGCGCGTCTACGTGCCCTACGTGGTCGGACGCGCTCAGGGCGACGCCGAGGCGATCCTGCGCGGCGCCGGCTTCCGGGTGAACGTCGACTCCCAGCAGGTCGCCTCCGACAAGCCCAAGGGCACCGTCGCCGAGCAGACGCCGTCGGGCAGCGCACCCGAGAACTCGGTCATCACGCTGCGGATCTCGGACGGCTCCAAGGTCGCGCCGCCGGACAGCGGCAACGACAACAAGGGCGGCAACGACGGCGGCGACAAGGGTGGCGACACCAGCAAGCCTGGACCGGGCAAGGGTGGCGGCAAGGGGCGACGCGGCTGATGCCTGACGCTCCGGGCGCGGGCGCGGGCGCGCCCGCTGTCGTCGCACGCGCGCTCGGCGGCGCCGCGCTGGCCGGTGCGGCAGCCCTGGCCTGGGCGAGCCTCGTCGAGGTGCGCTGGTACACGCTGCGCGAGGTCGAGGTGCCGGTGCTGCCGCCCGGTCAGCGCCCGCTGCGCATCCTGCACCTGTCCGACCTCCACCTGACGCCCGGCCAGCACCGCAAGGTGGACTGGGTGCGCGACCTCGCCTCGCTCGACCCCCACCTGGTGATCGACACGGGCGACAACTGGGCCCACCTGGACGCGATGCCGGCCCTGCTGCGGGCCCTCGAGCCGCATCTCGAGCGTCCCGGCGCGTTCGTGCTCGGCTCCAACGACTACGTCGCGCCCACGCCCAAGAACCCGGCCCGCTACCTGCTGCCCGATGCGCGCCGCAGCGGCTCGCACCACACCGAGCTCCCGTGGCGTGAGCTGGTGGCGCGCCTGACGTCGGCCGGCTGGATCGACCTGGGCAACCGGCGTGACGTGCTCGAGGTGGACGGTCGGCGGATCTCGCTGGCCGGGACCGACGACGCCCACCTCGACCGCGACCGGTACCCGGCGGCCGGCGGCCCGGACGACGCGCGCACGGCGGAGGCGCCCGTGGACCTGCACCTGGGTGTCACGCACGCGCCCTACCGGCGCGTGCTGGACGCGATGCACGCCGACGACGTGGACCTGGCCATCGCCGGGCACACGCACGGCGGTCAGCTCGCCGTGCCGCTCTACGGCGCCCTGGTGACCAACTGCGACCTGGACACGAGCCGCGCCAAGGGACTGTCCGGGTGGCCGGGTCCGCGGCCCGACCAGCCGGGCGGGGCCGACTCGACGTGGCTGCACGTGTCCGCCGGTCTCGGCACGTCGCCGTACGCGCCCGTGCGGTTCGCGTGCCGTCCGGAGGCGACGCTGCTCACCCTCCGGGCACCCTGAGCAACCCGGCGGCACCCCCGGTTTCGTGACCGGGCACCGCGTCGGTTATCCTTGCCAGGCTCCACGGGGTGTGGCGCAGCTTGGTAGCGCGCTTCGTTCGGGACGAAGAGGTCGTGGGTTCGAATCCCGCCACCCCGACAGCAGAAGGCCCTGGTCAGCACACGCTGCCCAGGGCCTTCGTTGTCCGTGCGCTCAGTCGTCCGTCCGCTCAGGCTCGCGGGCCGCGGTACGTCACGTCGCCGTCGGCGGCGCGGACCCGCACGTGGCGGTCCGCCGCGGGGTCCGTGGGCGCGTCGACCACCTGCCGGCCGTCGGACACGTGCACCTCCAGCGCCACCGGCGCGCCGGTCCCGTACACGTCGACATCCCCGTCGGACGAGTCGATGTCGACGTCGCGTTCGACGCCGGCCACGGTCACGCGCCCGTCGTGCGAGTCGACCACCACCGAGCCCGCCACGGTCTCCACGTCGGTGCTCCCGTCGCCCACGTCGAGGTCCACGTCACCCGTGACCCCGCGGACGGAGACGTTGCCGTCGGACGCCACGACCGCGACGCTCCCCTGCACGTCGTCCACGTCCACGCGGCCGTCCCCGGCGCGCACGTCGAGGCCGCCCGTCAGGCCGCTGGCGCGCACGTCGCCGTCACTGGCCCGGACCACCACCTGGGTCCCCTCCGGGACCACCACCCGCAGGGACGCGGAGCACGACCCCGTCCACGTCGTGCAGCGGTGCGAGACGGTGAGCCGGTCCGCACCCTCGTCGACCGTGTACCGGGCAGACGTCAGCGCCGTGCGGGCGATCGCCTCCACGGCCACCTGCGTGCCGCCGGTGGTCACGCGCACGTCCCCGTCCGCAGCCAGCTCGACGACCGGCACCGCCGCGTAGGAGTGCGACGTGGTGGTGATCGAGCGGTCGGCGTCGGCGTAGATCGCGAGGCTCAGCAGGCTCCAGGCGCCGCTGAGCAGCATCAGGCCGCCGACGATGCCGCCGGCCCACACCAGGCCGCGGCCGCGGCGCCTCACGGGCGGCGCCGGGGGCTGCGTGGGGCGTTCGAGGATCGTGGTCATGGGCGTTCTCCCGTCGGGGGGGCCTGCTCGAGCCACCGGAGCACCGCGAGCACGCGGCGGTGGTCGTCGCCGTCGGGCGGCAGGTCGAGCTTGGCGAGGATGGAGGTCACGTGCTTCTCGACTGCGGGCAGGCCCACGACGAGCCGTTCCGCGATGGCCGCGTTGGAGCGGCCCTCGGCCATGAGCCCGAGCACCTCCCGCTCGCGGGGGGTCAGGGTGTCGAGCCCGTCGCGGCGCGAGCGCGCCAGGATCTGGGCGACCACCTCGGGATCGATGACCGTCCCGCGCTGCGTGACCCGGTGCAGCGCGTCGAGGAACTCGTCCACGTCGGCCACGCGGTCCTTGAGCACGTACCCGAGGCCGCGCACGTCGCCCGCGAACAGCTCCCGGGCGTAGCGCTGCTCGACGTACTGGGACAGGACGAGCACGGGGAGCCGGGGGTAGAGGGACCGCAGGTGCACGGCCGCGCGCAGGCCCTCGTCGGTGTGCGTGGGCGGCATGCGGACGTCGGTCACCAGCACGTCCGGCAACGGCTCGCCGAGGTTCGCCACGAGCTCGTCGGCGGTCCGGTAGCCGGTCACCTCGTGCCCCTCGGCCTCGAGCAGCCGCGTCAGGCCGTCGAGCAGGAGGACCGAGTCCTCGGCGATCACGATGCGCACGGCACCTCCACGGTCACTCGGGTGCCGGCTCCGGCCGGGCTGTCCAGGTCGAACGTTCCGTCGAGCGCCGCGACGCGGGCGGCCAGGCCCTCGAGCCCGCTGCCCGGTCCGGCCACGGCGCCACCCGCGCCGTCGTCGGCGATCACGACGCGCAGCCGGTCGCCCAGCACGTCGGCGGACACGGTCACCGACGTCGCCGACGCGTGCTTGGCGGCGTTGGTCAGCGCCTCGGCGACGACGAAGTAGGCGGCGGCCTGCGCCGGCGCGCTGGTCGCACCGACGGCCGCCGGGTCGGCGACCTGCACCCGCACCGGGACCGGGCTGCGTGCCGCGAGCGCCGACAGCGCCGCGTCCAGCCCCCGGTCGGTGAGGACGGCCGGGTGGATGCCGCGCACCAGGTCGCGCAGCTCGGCCAACGTCTCCTTGACCTCGCGGTGCGCGTGCTCGACGGCCAGCGCGGCGACCTCGGGATCGGTGCTGCGGCGTGCGGCGCCGAGCTCGACGCCGAGCGCCACCAGGCGTTGCTGCGCGCCGTCGTGCAGGTCGCGCTCGATGCGGCGCCGCTCCTCGTCGGCCGCCCCCACCGCCGCTGTCCGGGTGGTGCGCAGGTGCTCCACCCGGTCCTCGGCCTCGTCGGCGCGGCGCGCGGCGTCGGCGGCGGCCTGGGCGGCCGACGGACCGAGCAGCGGGCGTGCGACACGCACGTAGACCACCGTGAGGAGCTGCAGCAGCACCGGCGCGACCCACAGGCCCACCACTCCCCCGACGACGATGCCGACGGCGCGCCACGCGCTCAGCTCGACACCCTGCGCGAGGGTCACGGGCACGTACGCCACCGCGGCGAGCGCGACGCAGCCCAACCAGGCGGCGACCGAGGCGACCGTGAGGACCGCCCCGGCGACCAGCGGGTAGGCGAGGTGCGCCCACGAGCGGCCGTCGGTCAGCACCGCGGCCCAGCGCGGCCACCAGCCGGGCCGGTCGGCCTGGGGATAGACGGGTGCCGCGATGGGCGTGCCCAGCTGGATCTCGATCCGAGACCGCTCCCACCGCGCGAGCGGACGCGCGGCGAGCAGCGTGGCCACGGTGGCTGGCACACCCAGCGCGAAGACGAAGACGAGCGAGAGGTCGACGGACAGCACGGTGATGACGAGCGTCGCGGCGACGATCATCACCAGGCCGCCCACCACCAGCTGGGACACGGCTCGCCAGGTCGCGGCCGACCAGGGCGCGGTCAGCAGCGCGCGTCGGTGGTGGACCGCGGGTGCGATCCGCAGGGAGTCGGTGCTCATGCCCATGACGCTAGAGGGCGCCGCGCGCCGCCCGGGAGCCTGCCCACCCACGAGCGAGACGTAGGGAAATCCCTACCTCGCGGGGTGCGGAGCCGCCGACGGCGACTACGACGAACGACGCCGCCGGACATGACGAAGGCCGGACCGCGGGGGCCCGGCCTTCGCTGTTGTCGTCAGGCGGGGGCGCGGTCCCCGAGCTTGGCAGCGAGCAGCTCGGCGATCTGCACCGCGTTGAGCGCCGCACCCTTGCGCAGGTTGTCGTTGCTGATGAACAGCGCGAGGCCCCGTCCCTCCGGTGCGCCCTCGTCGGCCCGGATGCGCCCGACGAGCGACGGGTCGTTGCCCGCCGCGGCGAGCGGAGTGGGCACGTCGGTGAGCTGGACACCGGGGGCGTCGGCCAGCAGCTCGGTGGCGCGCTCGGGCGACAGCGGGCGCTCGAACTCGGCGTTGACCGACAGCGAGTGACCGGTGAACACCGGGACGCGCACGCAGGTGCCCGAGACGAGCAGCTCGGGGATGCCGAGGATCTTGCGGGACTCGTGCCGCAGCTTCTGCTCCTCGTCCGTCTCGTTCAGGCCGTCCTCGACGATGGACCCGGCGAGCGGGATGACGTCGAACGCGATGTTCGCCACGTACTTGACCGGGGCCGGGAGCGTGACCGCGGAGCCGTCGTGCACGAGCGCGAGCGTGTCCTGCTCGACGGCCGCGCGGATCTGGCTGTCGAGCTCCTCCGCGCCGGCCAGCCCGCTGCCCGAGACCGCCTGGTACGTGGAGACCGTCAGGCGGCGCAGGCCGGCCTCCGCGTGCAGCACCTTCAGCACGGGCATGGCGGCCATGGTGGTGCAGTTGGGGTTCGCGATGATGCCCGTGGGCGCGTCGTCGAGGGCCTCCGGGTTCACCTCGGAGACCACCAGCGGCACCTGCGGGTCCCGGCGCCACGCCGAGGAGTTGTCGACGACGATCGCGCCCGCGGCAGCGAATCGCGGCGCGTGCACCTTCGAGGTGCCACCGCCCGCGGAGAACAGCGCGATGTCGATGCCCGACAGGTCGGCGGTCTCGACATCCTCGACCGTGATCTGCTGGTCACGCCAGGGCAGCGTCGTGCCGGCCGAGCGTGCCGAGGCGAAGTAGCGGATGCTGCCGACGGGGAAGTCGCGCTCGTCGAGCAGGCGGCGCATCACGGCGCCCACCTGCCCGGTTGCGCCGACAACGGCAACGCTGAGGCCGGTCATCGTCCAGTCCCTCCGTAGACCACGGCCTGGTCCTCCGTGGAGTCGAGCTCGAAAGCGGTGTGCACGGCGCGCACGGCGTCGTCGAGCGAGTCCGCCCGGGTCACCACCGAGATGCGGATCTCCGACGTCGAGATCATCTCGATGTTGATGTTCGCCTCGGACAGGGCCGAGAAGAGCCTCGCCGAGACGCCCGGGTGCGAGCGCATGCCCGCGCCGATCAGCGACAGCTTGCCGATCGTGTCGTCGTACTGCAGCGCCGTGAAGCCGATGTCCGGCTGGTGCTCCGTGAGCGCGGACGTCGCGTGCGCGCCGTCCGTCGCCGGGAGCGTGAACGAGATGTCCGTGAGCCCGGTCGACGCGGCGGAGACGTTCTGCACGATCATGTCGATGTTCACGCCGGCGCCGGCGACCACCTCGAAGATGCGCGCGGCCTTGCCGGGGACGTCGGGCACGCCCACCACGGTGATCTTGGCCTCGCTGCGGTCGTGCGCCACGCCCGCGATGATCGGCTGTTCCATCTGCTCGCCTTCTTCGTTGGTGACCAGCGCTTCGTTCGTGACCAGCGTGCCCGTGCGCGTCGAGAAGGACGAGCGCACGTGCACCGGGACGTCGTACCGGCGCGCGTACTCCACGCAGCGCAGCACCAGCACCTTGGCCCCGCTGGCGGCCATCTCCAGCATCTCGTCGTAGCTGATGCGATCCAGCTTGCGCGCGGTGGGCACGATGCGGGGGTCGGCGCTGAACACGCCGTCCACGTCGGTGTAGATCTCGCAGACGTCCGCCTTGAGCGCCGCCGCGAGCGCCACCGCCGTGGTGTCCGAGCCGCCGCGGCCGAGCGTGGTGACGTCGTTGGTGGTGGGGTTGACGCCCTGGAACCCCGCGACGATGGCGACCTCGCCGCGTGCCACGGTGTCCTTGATACGGCTCGGGGACACGTCGATGATGCGCGCCTTGCCGTACGACTCGTCCGTGATCACCCCGGCCTGCTGGCCGGTGAACGACTTGGCGTCCACGCCCAGGTTGTGGATGGCCATGGCCAGCAGCGACATCGAGATCCGCTCGCCCGCCGTCAGCAGGATGTCCATCTCGCGCTGCGGGGGCAGCGGCGTCACCTGGTTGGCGAGGTCGATGAGCTCGTCGGTGGTGTCGCCCATCGCGGAGACCACGACCACCACGTCGTGCCCGGCGCGCTTGGCCTCGGCCACCCGCTTCGCGACGCGCTTGATGCTGGCGGCGTCGGCGACGGACGAGCCGCCGTACTTCTGCACGATGAGGGCCACGAGGGTGCGCTCCGAGTGGGTGGGGCGAGGACGCGCGCGAGTCTACGTTCCGCCCAGGATGCGGAACGAGACGTTTCCGCATGGCGGACGACTCGATCCCGGGCATCGTCGACACCTCGGCGCACGCTCTGCACAGGTTGCTCACAGAACTGCCTGCGCGGGTGCGGCGCGGGGCTCTAGGTTCGGCGCATGTCGTTCGCCGTCGCCGACGAGTTCCTCGCCCCGCCGCCCGCAGCCCCGCCGGGCATCGTCGTCCGGGGTGTGTCCCGCGCCTTCGGCTCGGTGCGCGCGCTCGACGGCATCGACCTCGAGGCGCGCGCCGGGCGGGTCACCGCTCTGGTCGGCCCCAACGGGTCCGGCAAGACCACGCTGCTGCTGGTCCTCGCGGGGTTGCTCGTCCCCGACGCGGGATCGGTGCGCATCGCCGGCCACGACCCCGTGACCGAGGGCCCCGCCGCCCGCGCGCGGACCGGCTGGATGCCCGACGCTTTCGGCACATGGGACTCGCTGACGGCTCGGCAGGTGCTGCTCACGTTCGCGGCCGCGTACCGGATCCCGCCCGTGACGGCGCGGCTGCGCGTCGACGAGCTGCTGGCCACCGTGCACCTCACGGAGTTCGCGGACCGGCCAGCCAGCGTGCTGTCGCGCGGGCAGAAGCAGCGGCTCGGGCTCGCGCGGGCGCTCGTGCACCAGCCCGACGTGCTGCTGCTGGACGAGCCTGCCAGCGGGCTCGACCCGCGCTCGCGCGTCGACCTGCGCCTCCTGCTGCGCCGCCTGGCGGACGACGGCTGCACGGTGCTGGTCTCCAGCCACGTGCTCGCCGAGCTCGAGGAGATGGCCGACGACGCCGTGTTCATCTCCCGCGGACGGACCGTGGTCCCCACGCCCGTCACGACCCAGAGCACGTGGCACGTGCGGGCCCTGTCGCTCGGTGCGCTCACCACGTGGCTCACCTCGGTGGGCGCCACCTGGCAGCCGGGCGACGGCTCGTCGCCGGACGGGCCGGGCAGTGTGCTGATGGAGGTCTCAGGCGAGGCGGGTGCCGCCGCGCTGGTGCGCGACGCGGTGGCGGCCGGCGTGCCGCTGACCTCGCTCGGTCCCGTGACCGGCTCGCTCGAACAGGCCTACCTCACCCTCGAGGAGGAGCGGCGATGACCGCCATGTCCCCCGTCGCGATCGACGACACCGTGCCGGCGAGCGGCCGGGCGCCGCGCAGCGGCACCTGGCGGCTCACGTGGCAGGGCGTGCGCACCGTCGCACAGCTCGAGCTCCGGCAGCGGGTGCGGTCCACCCGCTGGGTCGTCGCGCTCGTCGTCTGGTTCGTGGTGGTGGGCGGGCTGACCCTGCTGCTGTCGGGCGCGCTCTCCTCGGAGACCATGGGATCGGAGACCGAGACCGGGCCGCTGATGTTCGGGGCGGTCGTCTACCTCGTGCTGGGGCTCGGCCTGCTCGTGACCCCGACCCTCACGTCCACGACCGTCAACGGCGACCGCAACGCCGGGACGCTCGCGACACTGCAGGTGACGCTGCTGAGCCCGGCGGAGATCGCCCTCGGCAAGCTCGCCGCGGCGTGGCTCGCCGCCTGCGTGTTCCTGCTGATCAGCGTCCCGTTCCTGGTGCTGGCGCTGTTCCGGGGCAACACGCCGCCGTCCGCCCTGCTGCGCGTCGTGGTGATCGTCGCGCTGCTGCTCGCCGCCGTCTGCGGGATCGGCCTCGGGTTCTCCGCGCTCGTGTCCCGCACCGCCGGGTCGACGGTGCTCACGTTCATGTCCGTGGCCGCCCTCGTGCTGCTCACGCCGACGCTGTTCGGCCTGACGTTCCCCTCCATCACGCAGGAGGAGCAGGTCACGGTCTGGGCTCCGCCCGCGAGCTGGAACTACGACGGCCAGCCGGAGTGCGAGCTCACCACCCAGACCCGCGACGTCTCCCACACCGAGCGCACGTGGTGGCTGCTGGGGATCAACCCCTTCGTCGTGGTCGCCGACGGTGCGGGCACCCGGCCCACGCCGCCGCCCGACGACACGGGCGGCGGCACGGCCGATCCCCTGGGATCCATTCGCGACGGCGTGCGGGACCTGCGTTCGCCCGACAAGGTGCTGGACGAGTGCTGGATGTACGGCGAGGGAACCGCACCGGCCGCGCCGGACCGGCACACGCCGGGACCCGTGTGGCCGTGGGGACTCGCCGCGAACCTCCTGCTCGGCGTGGTCGGCTTCGTGGTTGCCGTCCGCCGCCTGACGATCCCGTCGCGCAAGCTGCCGCGCGGGACGCGCGTGGCCTAGGGCTGCAGCGCGTCGTACTCCGCCTCGGTGGCGACGTCGTCCGCGACGTCGAGGCGCAGGTGGGCGAGGATCGACTGCAGCGTCCGCAGCACGCTCGAGGCGCGCTCGCCCCAGTCGGACAGGTAGGAGAACTGCCACCACCACAGGGCCTCGAGCACGCCGCCGCTCTCGTAGTGCCGCAGGCCCTGCGCGAGCGCGCCCGCGATGCCGACGAGGTTCCCCGAGAGCGTCACGGCCTCGACGTCCGTGCCCAGCAGCGGGTCCACGATCTCGAAGTACTCGTCGACGCCCTCGAGCGCGTTGACGAGCGCCGCGCGCAGCGGCTCGAGGTCGGGGTCGGGGCCGACGTCCGGCTCGAAGCGCTCGGCGGGCACCACGTCGGTGGTCGCGCCCAGCCGCGCACCCGCGGCAAGAAGGTCCGAGACCGCGAGCAGCAGGAGCGGGAGCGCAGCCTCGGGCGCGCCGCCGGCGCCCACCTCGGTCACGGTGATCAGGAAGGTGCGCGACTGCTCGGCCACGGACTGTGCGATCTCGCGGACGTCGGCGTCCGCGCTCCAGGTCTGGTCGGTCATCGGTCGCTCCCCACTCATGCGCTGATTCGTCGTCGTCCCTCGAACGCCCGGCCCAGCGTGACCTCGTCGGCGTACTCGAGGTCGCCGCCCACCGGGAGACCCGACGCGAGCCGACTCACCGTCAGCCCCATCGGCACCAGCAGCCGGGCCAGGTACGTGGACGTCGCCTCACCCTCGACATTCGGGTCCGTGGCGAGGATGACCTCCGTGACGGTGCCGTCCGCGAGCCGGCTCATGAGCTGCGCGATCCGCAGGTCGTCCGGGCCGATGCCGGCGATCGGGTTGATGGCGCCGCCGAGCACGTGGTACCTGCCGCGGAACTCACGCGTGCGCTCGATCGCGACCACGTCCTTGGGCTCCTCGACCACGCAGATCGACGTGGGCGACCGGCGCGGGTCTCGACAGATCCGGCACTGCTCCTCCTGCGTGACGTTGCCGCAGATCTCGCAGAACTTCACGCGCGCCTTGACCTCGACCAGCGCGTCCGACAGCCGCCGGACGTCCGCGGGGTCGGCGGCAAGGATGTGGAACGCGATGCGCTGCGCACTCTTGGGCCCGACCCCGGGCAACCGCCCGAGCTCGTCGATCAGGTCCTGGACCGCGCCTTCGTACACGACCGCCAGCCTACGGGGTGGCGGGGCCGCGGGGCCGGACGCCTCCTGCGCGGCGGGCCGGTCACGCGGCACCCAGGCGGCTCCCAGCAAGGGAGGCGATCCTCGGCGGAGCCGGGTCGCCACCCGTCCGTCCTCACGACCGTCCGATGGAGGTTCCCGTGCGCCGCAGCACCGCCGTCCTCGCCGCCGTGGCCGTGACGAGCGCCGCGGTCCTCGCGTCGTGCTCCGACCCCGGGCCGAGCGCCGCTCTGGGCCAGGCACGGGGCCTCGTCACCTTCGGCGGCCCCGCGGGGTGGATCCCGGATGCAACCCCCGAGCGACGCACCGACGACACCACGACGGCCTCCGTGCGGGGCGTGCCGGTCACCCTCACCGGCGGAGACGAGCCGGCAGGAGCGCGCGTCCGCTGGGCGGCGACCGCGACACCCGCCTCGGCCTCGGTCCGGTGCGTACAGCTGGCTGCCTGGTTCGACGACGCCGCGCGGAGCTGGCACTCGGGCACCGACACCGCGCGGCTCGCGGCCGCGTGCGAGAGGGACCTCGGCGAGTCCGGCGATGCCGTCATCGCGGCCGGCGCCGGCGTGGCGCACGGCGCCGACGGCCGGGTGACCTTCGAGGCGTCCGTCGAGGCCGGGCGCCCGGTGGCCACGCTGGAGTTCAACGCACGCGCGTGACGGGGTCGCGTGCGGGCCTACGAGGTTGCGCGCGGGCGTAGCTCGACGCGCGCCCCCACGGCTCACACCCGCATCGGAGCGCCGATACGCCGCGCGTCAGCCGCGAGAGTCGTCGAGCTGCTCGTCGATGACCGTGCCGCCGAGCATCTGGGCGACCAGAGGCGCACCGACCAGCCCGGTCGAGGTGATGTCCGGGTCGTCGGGCGACGGGTCGTCGGCCTCGGTGGTCTGCTCGAGCACCGAGCGCGCGGCAGCCGCTCCCCGCGCGCGCACCGACGGCTCGTCGGCGGGCGGCTCGGGCGCGACGCTGTCGGGTCGCGGCGTGGCCCACGGGTCGTCGAGGTCGACCGGCGGCTCCGCGGGAGGCGGCTCCTGGTCCCACGACGCGGCCGCACGCTCGACCGCGCTCCGCCCGGCGGCGGGCGAGGTGGCCGGGGTCTCCCACCCGGCGTCCGCGGCCGGCCGCGCGACCGGCGCGGGCGAGGCGGCACGAGCCCCCGCCTGCTCCGCGAGGATCCCTTCCACGCGCACGTCGAAACCGAGGGTCTCGCGCACGGCACGGGCGACGACGTCACCGTGCGCGCCGTTGCGGAACGTGCCGGCGAGGGCCGCCGTGTCGAACGACAGGCGCAGGGTGGTCGCGTCCAGGTCCGCGACCTGCGCGTTCCGCGGATCGACGAGCGCCCAGGTGACGCGCCGCAGCCCCTTGATGGTCTCGAGGACCTCGGGCCACCGGCGGCGGATCATCTCGGTGTCGGGCCCGCCGGACGCCGCTGGGGCGGGCGTTGCCGCGGCGTGCGATGCCGGCGGGGCGGACTGTGCTGCGGGCGCGGGCGCGGGCGCCGGGGCGGCCGGGGCGTCCGGGGCCGCCGGGCGAGCAGCAGCCGGGGCGGGGACCGGCGACTCCGACGCCGGCTCCGGCTCAGGCGTCGGGGCAGCGGGGCCCGTCGGGTCCGACGGCGCGGCGGCAGCCGACTGGGCGCCGGGCTCTGCTCCGACGGGCTCCGCGGAGGGCGGCTCCTGAGCGCTCGGCTCCGCTGCGGGACGGGGCTCCACACTTGCGGGCTCGGGCCGCGCCGCGGGCGCGGTCGCAGGCCGCGCGGCAGGCGTAGCGGGAGCGGCGGGCGCGGGCGCAGCGGTGGGCATGGGCGCAGCGGTGGGCATGGAGGCAGCGGTGGGCATGGGCGCAGCGGTGGGCATGGAGGCAGCGGTGGACACCGCCGCAGCAGCAGGTGCCGCGGCAAAGGCCGGAGCGGCAGGCGTCGACGGCACCGGCTCGCCGGCCCGGGCGGGGGCGGCCGCCGGCAACCCCCGCTCCAGCCGGTCGAGCCGAGCACCGAGCCCGGCGCGGTCGTCGTCGACGGCGGGCAGCAGCAGGCGGGCCATCAGCAGCTCGAGGTGCAGCCGCGGGGAGGTCGCGCCGGTCATCTCGGTGAGGGCGGCGTTGGCCAGGTCCGCGGAACGGGACAGCTCCGCGGCACCCAGGTGCGCGGCCTGCGTCCGCATGCTCTGCATCTGGTCCGCGGGGACGTCACGCAGCGCGGAGTCGGCCGCGTCGCCCGCCGCCGCGATGACGATGAGGTCCCGCAGGCGCTCGAGCAGGTCCTCGACGAAGCGACGGGGCTCGTGGCCGGTGGAGATGACGCGGTCGACCACGCGGAACGCGCTCGCGCCGTCGCGTGCCGCGATCGCCTCCACGAGGTCGTCGAGCAACGACGCCTGCGTGTAGCCCAGCAGCGCGGCCGCGCCCTCGTACTCGAGCCCGCCGTCACCGGCCCCGGCGATGAGCTGGTCGAGCACGGACAACGTGTCACGCACGGAGCCGCCACCGGCGCGCACCACGAGCGGGAGCACCCCGGATCCGACCGGCACGCCCTCCGTCGCGCACAGCTGGTCCAGGTACGGCACCAGCACGTCGGGCGGCACCAGCCGGAACGGGTAGTGGTGCGTGCGCGAGCGGATGGTGCCGATGACCTTGTCCGGCTCGGTGGTCGCGAACACGAACTTGATGTGCGGCGGCGGCTCCTCGACGATCTTGAGCAGCGCGTTGAAGCCCTGCGGCGAGACCATGTGCGCCTCGTCGAGGATGAAGATCTTGAACCGGTCGCGCGCCGGCGCGAAGGTGGCGCGTTCCCGCAGCTCTCGCGCGTCGTCGACGCCACCGTGGCTCGCCGCGTCGATCTCGACCACGTCGAGGCTGCCGGGTCCGCCGCGAGCCAGCTCCACGCACGAGGGGCACACCCCGCACGGCGTGTCCGTGGGCGTCGCCTCGGTGTTCTGCGCGCAGTTGAGGATGCGCGCGAGGATGCGCGCGGACGTCGTCTTGCCGCAGCCGCGAGGGCCCGAGAACAGGTAGGCGTGGTTGACCTGACCGCTGCGCAGGGCCTGCCGCAGGGGCGCGGTGACATGGTCCTGCCCGATCACCTCGGCGAAGTTCTCCGGCCGGTAGCGGCGGTACAGGGCTTGGCTCACCCCCGCACCCTAGACGCCCGCGCCCACACACGACGACGGCCGCCCCCAGGCGTTCACCCGGCCACCACCCAAGCGGCGAGCGCCACCAGCAGCGCCGACCCGACGGGCGTGACCCAGGCGCGCAGGCGAGGGCCGAGACGCGCGCCGGCGAGCCCGCCGATGACGACCAGCACCACCTGCCAGGCGGCCGAGGCGGTCATGACCCCGACGACGAACGCGGCGCCGACGGCGGCGCTCGGGCGGCCGTCACCGAGCTGCGCGACCGCACCCGTGGCGACCGTCGCGAAGATCAGCAGGGTGGCGGGGTTGAGGGCCGTGTACCCGACGAACCGCAGGTAGGCGGACCCCGCGGCCCCCTGCTCGACCTCGACCACGTCGCGCCGCGTCCGCCACCACCGGACGAGCCCCGCCGCGCCGATCACGAGCAGCGCCGCGCCGCCTACCAGCCGCAGCGCGTCCGCTGCCGACTCCACAGCCGCGACCCGCGCGCCCAGCAGCACCGCCGCGAGCGCGTACACGGTGTCGACGGTCGCGACGCCGAGCGCCGCGGCCACCGCACGCCGCCGCCCCGCGAGGAGCGACTCGCGCAGCAGCAGCACGCCGACGGGCCCCAGCGGCATGGCCACGGCCAGCCCGGCGAGGGCACCCAGCGCCAGCGCGTTCGTCTCCACGGCCCCAGCATCCGCGGCCGCCACCAGCAGCAGGGTCCGCGGCCGCGATATCGGCAGTCACCTGCGAGAATCGCTGCATGGACGCCATCGACGACGAGATCATCCGCGAGCTGACGGCGGATGCGCGGCTGCCGTACCGGGAGCTGGGCGCGCGCGTCGGCCTCAGCGCCAACGCCGCCGCGGCCCGCGTGCGACGGCTTCTCTCGTCGGGCGTCATCCGTGGCTTCACCGTGGCGTCGGCGCCGCAGGCGGGCAGAGGCCGACCGCCCGGCCTCGAGGTCTTCATCGAGGTCCGCCTCGCGCCCGACGCCACGAACGAGGGCTTCACCGCGGCGCTGCTGCAGCCCCCGGGGTTCCCGCAGCTGCTCGACGCCGTGCACGTGACCGGCTCGTACGACTACCTGCTGCACGCCGTGGTGCCGGACCCGCCCGCGCTGGACGCGCTGGTGCGGCGGCTCAAGAGGGAGGCCGGGGTGGCGCAGACCTTCACGCGGCTCGCGCTGCGGGGGACGTGAGCGGGAAAGCAAGGACCCCCCGCACACCCGCCAGAGCTCACCTGCCCTTGCTGCCTTCCGGCCCTGGGGGAGTTCAGCGAGATGACGCCGCACGAGGGGTCTGCCGGAAATCGTAACGCAGGCCGGAGGTCGATCCTGCCGCCCACCTGACGGGACCGGACGAATGTGGGCAGACTGCTGGGATGGCGACGGACGGCGTTCCCGGCGAGACGACGAGTCACGACGAACCCGCGCACTACGACTACGACCTCATAGTCATCGGCAGCGGCCCGGGCGGGCAGAAGGCCGCGATCGCCGCCGCCAAGCTGGGCCGCAAGGTGGCCGTCGTCGAGCGCCGCCACATGATGGGCGGCGTCTCCGTCAACACCGGCACGATCCCCAGCAAGACGCTGCGCGAGGCCGTGATGTACCTGACCGGCATGGCGCAGCGCGAGGTCTACGGCGCGAGCTACCGCGTGAAGTCCGACATCACCATGGAGGACCTCTTCGCGCGCACGCAGCACGTGATCGGCCGCGAGACCGAGGTGATCCGCGCGCAGCTGCTGCGCAACCACGTCGACATCCTGGGCGGCACCGGGTCGTTCGCCGACGCGCACACCATCGACGTGCTCGACGACGACGGGGTGCGGCGCACACGGTTCAGCACGCGGTTCGTGGTGATCGCGACCGGGTCGCGGCCGCACCGGCCGGGCACGGTGCAGTTCGACGAGCGATCGGTGCTCGACTCCGACGGTGTGCTCGCCCTCGAGCAGGTACCCAACTCCCTCGTGGTGGTGGGCGCGGGGATCATCGGCATCGAGTACGCGTCCATGTTCGCCGCGCTGGGCACCCGCGTGACCGTCATCGACAAGCGGCCCGCGATGCTGGAGATGTGCGACCCGGAGGTGGCGGAGTCCCTCAAGTTCCACCTGCGCGACCTCTCGGTCTCGTTCCGCTTCCGCGAGGAGGTGGAGGGGGTCGACAGCAACGACCACGGCACGGTGACGCGGCTCGCGTCGGGCAAACGCATCGCCGCGGACGCGGTCATGTACTCGGCGGGCCGTCAGGGGCAGACGGACTCCCTGAACCTCGAGGCCGCCGGCCTCTCGGCGGACTCCCGCGGACGCATCGCCGTCGACGCGCAGTACCGCACCGCGGTGCCGAACGTCTTCGCGGTGGGCGACGTCATCGGATTCCCCGCGCTGGCCGCGACCAGCATGGACCAGGGGCGGCTCGCGGCGTACCACGCGTTCGACGAGCCAGCCCGCGAGCTCGCGTCGGTCCAGCCCATCGGCATCTACACGATCCCGGAGATCTCCTACTGCGGCCGCACGGAGGAGGAGCTCACCACCGAGGCCGTGCCGTACGAGGTGGGCGTGGCGCGCTACCGCGAGCTGGCCCGCGGGCAGATCGTCGGCGACTCCTACGGCATGCTCAAGCTGCTCGTGCACACCGAGACCCGCCAGCTGCTCGGCGTGCACATCTTCGGGACCTCGGCGACCGACCTCGTGCACATCGGCCAGGCGATCATGGCCTGCGGCGGCACCATCGACTACCTGGTCGACACGGTGCTCAACTACCCGACGCTGTCCGAGGCGTACAAGGTGGCCGCGCTGGATGCCACCAACAAGATCCGCCAGGTGGCCCGCTTCAGCTCGTGACGCGGCGCACCAGGGGGCTGCCGTCCAGGTCGGCGAGCAGGGCGGCGGCGTCGTCGTAGATCGCGACGGCGCCGGCCTCGCGCAGCTCGTCGTCCCCGATGCCCCCGCTGCGCAACCCGACGCACGGGACGCCGGCCCGTCTCGCGGCCTCCACGTCCCACACGGTGTCCCCGACGAAGACGGCGTCCTGCGGCGACGCGTCCGCCGCCGCGAGCGCGACCCGCACGAGGTCGGGCTCCGGCTTGGCCTCCTCGACGTCCTGCGCGCTCGTCACCGCGTGCAGCTCCTGCTCCACGTCGAGCACGGCGCGCAGCCGCTCCAGCTCGTCGGGAGAGGCGGACGTGGCGAGCACCGGCCGCGCACCCCGGTCGGCGAGCTCGCGGACGAGCTCCCGGGCGCCGTCGAACGCCCGCAGCATGTCGCTCGCCGCGGCGTAGTACGACGAGTGGGCCTCCTCGACCGCGTCGCGCACCCGGTCCGCGTCGTCGCCCGCGAGCGCGTCGACCAGCTGGGTGGAGCCCATGCCGATGCAGCGGTGCACGCGCCAGCCGTCCACCGCGATGCCGACGTCGGCGAACGCCCGGAGCCAGGCGTCCACGTGCAGGTAGTTGGAGTCCACCAGGGTGCCGTCCACGTCGAGCAGGACGACGGGCTGGTCGGTCGCGTTGCTGGCCATGCCCCAGTGTGCGCGAGGTCGCGGCCGGGCGCCGGTCGGCGCTGCGGTCGGGCGTTGGTCAGCCGCGCAGCGCCGCGTCGACGATCAGCGCGGCCGTCTCGCGGACGGGATCTGCGACGGACGGGTCGCGGTCCATGCGCACCGCGATGGCCGCGCCGTCGTAGAGCAGGTAGAGCTGGCGGGCCAGGGCGTCGGGGTCGGGCGCACCGGCGTCGCGTGCCAGCTCGGTGAGCAGCGCGCGCACCCAGGCCCGGTACTCGTCGGACACCTTCTGGACCGTCCCGCCCGGCTCCGCCTCGGCGCTCGCGGCGACGAACGGGCACCCGCGGTAGCCGGGCCGCGCGAAGAGGGCCGCCTGCGCGTCGAACACGGCCAGCAGCCGCGCCCGCGGGCCGTCGGCGGCCTCGACCGCCGCGGTGATCCGCTCCCTGTTCGCCTGCTGCCGACCTCGTAGGTACTCCCCGACCAGCGCGTCCTTGCTGCCGAACGTGTTGTACAGCGAGGCTTTGGCGACGCCCGCACGCTCGATCACGCGGTCGATGCCGACGGCGTGCACGCCCTCGGCGTAGAAGAGCTCGTTCGCCGCGGCCAGCAGCCGGTCGCGCGCCGGGCTGCGAGTAGTCACCATCGCGCGCTCCTCCTCCAGGACAGGCCCGTCCACCCTACTCACGCTCACGCCCGCACCGCCTCGACGACGGGCGTCTCGGCACTCGCCGCGGGTCCGGCGGGCACGACCGCCTCGGGCCGCAGCAGCCCGGCGAGCGCGGTGAGGGAGAGGAGCACCACCGCGATCCCGTAGTCGCGGACCACCGCGGTGACGTCTCCCACGTGGCCGACGAGCGAGCCGGCGACGACGGCCGGGACGCCCATCCCGAGGTACGCGACGACGTACACCGCGGACAGGACCCCGGCGCGCTCGTGCGGCTGGGCCGCGCCGACGACCGTGCGGACGGCCCCCTGGAACCCCGCGCCGAACCCGATGCCGGCCACGAACGACCCCGCGAAGAAGCCGACGAGCGACCCGGCGCCCACGGCCGTCAGGGTCGCGGCCACCCCGACGGCGACGGACGCGATCCCGACGAGCATCAGCGTCCGCGCGCTCCGCTCGCGCAGCACCAGCGCCGCCGCGGCGGCGACGCCGGCGAGCGTGGTCAGCGCGAGCGTCCCGAGCAGCACCCCCTGACCGCCGAGCTCGCGCACCAGGGAGGGTGCCAGCGAGCCGTACAGGCCCGCGAGCGCCCAGACGGCCAGCACGACGGGCGCCGCGACCAGCATGCGGGGCCGCACGGCCCGGGGCAGCCGCACCTCGGGCACGAGGCTGGCGCGCGCCCTGGCGGCAGCACCGGGCAGGCGCGGCGCGGTCTCGGTCATGCGCTGGACCCCCACTCCCTGGAGCAGCAGCAGGGCGATCACCAGAAGGTAGATGGCGTGGGTAGGCGCGGGTGCGAACTGCACCACGACCCCCGCGAGCAGGGCTCCGATGGCCGTGCCCGCACCCGGCGCCGTCCCGTTCGCGATCGCTCCCCGGGTGCGGTCGACGTCGAGCATCGCGGCGCCGAGCGCCCCGACGGCGGCACCCGTGGCCACCCCCTGCAGCACGCGACCCGTGAGCAGCGCGGCGTAGTCGGGCGCGGTGGTGAGAACCACCAGAGCGACGACCTGCCCGGCGATGCCCGCCAGGATGACCGGCCGTCGGCCGAGCTCGTCGGACAGCCGGCCGAGCACGAGCAGCGAGACGAGCACGGCGACCGCGTAGACGCCGAACGCGAGCGTGGTACCGAGCGAGCCGAACCCCCACTCGGCGCCGTAGGTCGCGTACAGGGGCGTCGGCGCAGCGGACGACGCGAGGAACGTCACGACGATCGAGACGAGGAGCGCCAGCGTGGCGGTGGGCGACATGCGGCGTTCCATCGAGACCCCCAGTGGGTAGACCGTTCTGTCTAAGCGACAGTAGACAGATCTGTCCATTGCGTCAACGGGGGACGACGCGCCCGTGGTGTCGGTCGGGCGACCTACGGTGGCTTCATGACGAGCACTGCTTCCCCGGCCGCTTCCGCGGCGGCCTCGCCGGCCGGGCCTCCTGCCGATCGTCCGGCCCTGAGCCCGACGCGGCAGGCCACGGCGACCACGGTCATCGAGGCGCTGGCCGGCCCGGGAGCACAGCTGCGCGAGGACCAGCTCGCTGCCGTCACCGGCCTCCTCGAGCCCGGGGCCCGGGTCCTCGTGGTCCAGGCCACCGGGTGGGGCAAGTCGGCCGTCTACTGGGCGGCGACCGCGATCCGCCGGTCGGAGGGGGCTGGGCCCACGCTCGTCGTCTCGCCGCTGCTCAGCCTCATGCGCGACCAGGTCGCCGCCGCGGCACGGGCCGGCCTGACCGCGGCGACGCTCAACTCGTCGAACGTCGGCGACTGGGCGCGCGTCGAGGAGGAGCTGCGCTCGGGAGCGATCGACGTGGTGCTGGTCTCCCCCGAGCGCCTCGCCAACCCGGGCTTCGGCCGTCGGGTGCTCGACGCGCTCACCGGCCATCTGGGCATGCTGGTGATCGACGAGGCGCACGCCGTCTCGGACTGGGGTCACGACTTCCGGCCCGACTACCGCCGGGTCGCCGACACGGTGCGCGCGCTCAACCCGGACACCCCCGTGCTCGCCACCACCGCGACCGCGAACGCCCGCGTGACGGACGACGTCGCGGCGCAGCTCGGCGCGAACACCCTCGTGCTGCGCGGGCCGCTCGCCCGCAGCAGCCTCGAGCTCGCGGTCATCGACTCGCTCACGCCGCTGCAGCGCTACGCGTGGGTCGCCGAGCAGCTGCCGCACCTGCCCGGCTCGGGCATCGTCTACACGCTGACCGTCGCCGACGCGCACCGGCTGGCCGAGGCGGTCCGCGACCAGCACGGCGACGCGCTCCCGGTGGCGGCCTACACGGGGCAGCTGGACGGGGCCGAGCGCGAGCGGCTGGAGGAGGCGCTGCGCACCAACGAGCTCAAGGCGCTCATCGCGACCTCCGCCCTCGGCATGGGCTACGACAAGCCCGACCTCGGCTTCTGCGTGCACGTCGGCGCCCCGCCGTCTCCCGTCTCGTACTACCAGCAGGTGGGGCGCGCCGGCCGCGGCATCGACCACGCGGTCGTCGTGCTGCTGACCTCGTCCGCGGACGCCGGCGTGTGGGACTACTTCGCCACGGCCTCGATCCCGGACCCGCAGGCCATGCGGCGGCTGCTCGACGTGCTCCCGTCCACGCCCACCAGCGTGCCCGCGCTGGAGGCGGAGTCAGGCCTGCGGCGCACGCGCGTCGAGCTCATGCTCAAGCAGCTCGCCGTGGACGGCGTGGTCGAGCGCAGCGAGGGCGGTTGGGCGGCCACCGGCCGGGCGTGGGAGTACGACGAGGCCCACTACGCAGGTGTGCTCGCGGTCCGTCGCCGCGAAGCCGACATCATGCGCGACTACGCGAGTGGCCGCCGCTGCCTCATGCAGCTGCTCCAGGAGTCGCTCGACGACCCGAGCGCCCAGCCGTGCGGCCGGTGCAGCGTGTGCACCGGCACCCTCCCCGACGGCCTGCCCGAGCAGCCGTCGCTCGAGTCCACCCGCGCGGTCGCGGGCCTGCTGCGCACGCAGTCGCACCCCGTCGAGCCCCGCAAGATGTGGCCCGGTGGGGTGTTCGGGGCGAGCGGCCGGATCGCGCCCGGCGAGCTCGCCGCGCCGGGTCGCGCGCTCATCCACGCCGACGCCCCCGAGTGGCGCGAGCTGGTGGCGGCCGTGTTCGCCCGCGACGCCGCGCCTCCCGACGAGCTGGTCGACGGGCTCGTCGGGCTGCTGCGGGCCTGGGGCCGCGAGTGGGGCGAGCGGCCGGCCGTCGTGGTGGGCCTGCCCGCCGCCGGCTTCACCGAGCTCACCGCCGGCCTGACCGCCCGCATCGCGGAGATCGGCCGCATGGCCACCGAGACACTGAGGATCGACGACGCCGCCGTCGCGGCCGCCCGCGCGTCGCGCGATCTGACCTCCGCCGCCGAGGCGGCCGCATGGCGCGACGCGCTGGCCGTGCCCGAGCCCGATTCCGTGCGGGGCCGCGCCGTGCTGCTCGTCGTGGACGCGACCGCGTCCCTGTGGCCCGTGACAGTGGCCGCCGCCGCGCTGCGTCGGGCGGGCGCGACCTCGGTGCTGCCACTCGTGGTCCACCGGCGGGTGTGACGCGGCGTCAGTCGAGGACGTGCCGCAAGAAGCGTTCCGGCGACTCGAGGAACCCGCGCCAGCGGCGGACCAGGTCCAGGTCCTCCCAGTCGCACCGGCGCAGCCCCCATTCGCCGACCTCCCAGATCGCCGCGTCGGGGATCGCCGCGAGCACGGGCGAGTGCGTCGACAGCAGCACCTGGGAGTCGTTCGCCTCCAGATCCTTGACCTTCGCGACGAGCGCGAGGCAGCCGTCGAACGAGAGCGCGGACTCGGGCTCGTCGAGGACGTAGAGCCCGGGACGCGTCATGCGGTCTCCGATCAGCGACAGGAACGACTCGCCGTGCGACATCCGGTGGAACGCGGGCTCGTACCCGCTGCCGGGGTTGTCCTCGAGGAACGAGTAGAACGCGTGCATCGTCTCGGCACGCAGGAAGAAGCCCGAGCGCCCCGCGCCGATGTCGCGCCGGACGCTCAGCCGGAGCCCTGACTCGCTGGGGCGCGTGGTGTATCCCGAGCCGATCGAGCCGCCCTCCGGGCCCATCCCGAACGCCACCGCGACCGCCTCGACCAGGGTCGACTTGCCGGCGCCGTTGTCGCCGACCAGCACCGTGATCGGGCTGAGGTCCCAGCCCTCGGTCAGAACCTGACGCACCGCGGGGATCGCGGCCCACCACTCGCCACCGTCCGGCGGGCCGGACGGCGGGATCGCGCGCAGTGGCAGAGGCATGGCTGCGGGTCTACCGGACCCGACGAGCGCTGTCCATTGAATGCGGACGGCGCTCGCCGCATAGTCGAGTCATGTCCGTCCAGGTCACGCCGGTCCGTGACGCCGAGGAGCTGCGCGCGCTGCACGGCGAGATCCTCGCGCCGTCGTTCCCGCCCGACGAGCTCGAGTCCGCCGAGGACATGGTCGCCGGGCTGCAGGCCGGCGACCTGGTGGCGTTGGTCGCCTCGTCGGACGACGAGGCCGTCGCGCTCGCCGTCGGCGCCTGGGATGCCGCCAGCGCGGTGCTCCTGCTCTCCTATCTCGCCGTGGGCGCCGGTGGGCGAGGCAGGGGCGTGGGCGGCACCTTGCTCGACGCGGCGCTCTCGGCGTGGCGGAGCGGGCTCGACCCGCTCGTCGTGATCGCCGAGATCGAGGACCCGGCCGTCCACACGGGCTCGCCCGAGCACGGCGACCCCGCGGCCCGCGAGCGCTTCTACCTGCGCCGGGGGGCTCGCCGCCTGCCGATCGACTACGTGCAGCCGTCGCTCGCCCCCGGTCTCGCGCGCATCCCCGGCATGCTGCTGCTCGGCCTGGCCGTCCGCCCGTCGCTGGTGGCCGACGACGGGACCTGGGTGCTGCCCACGGCCCCGCTGCGCGACTTCCTGGTCGGCTACTACACCCGCAGCGAGGGCGGGCCGCCGCACGATTCGCAGGCCCAGGCCATGCTTGCGCCGCTCGAGGCGCCCACCCTGCGCGTCCTGCCCTGAGCGGTCGCCTTCAGCCGGGTGGTCGCCGTGCCGATGAGATGCCGATGGGCAGGGCGACGACGACGCGAGGACGACAGTGAGCACCGCAGCACCCGGTTGGTACGCCGAGCCTGACAACCCCGCCATGCTGCGCTGGTTCGACGGCGTCCAGTGGACCGAGCACCGTCAGCCGGCCATGGTCGGCGGTCCGTTCCCACCGGCCCGACCCAGCCGGAGCCCGGCAGCCACGGTCCTCCTGGTTGTCGGCTGCGTCGTCGCGGCCGTGGTCGCCGTCGGCGTGCTCGCCGCGATCGCCATCCCCGTCTTCCTGAACGAGCGCCACAAGGCCGCCGTCGACGACCTGCGCTCGCTCTCGTGCGCAGAAGTCGGCGCGGAGGCGGTCACGTTCTCCCGGCAGAACGTCAAGCCCGACGAGATTCCCCTGGCCGCCGCCGACGCCATGGTGCTGGTCACGGACGCGCGCGCCGCGCTGCGCCTGCCGCAGACGGGAGAGGTCCTCGTCATGCGCTGCTCCGGGACGGCCACCTGGGCCGACCAGACGACCACGGCGCTGCAGGTCGACCTCTACACCAACAGCGCCGGCGACCACCTCTACGCGCTGGACTGGCGCGAGTAGGACTGCCGGTTCGGAGACCCGGCGCGAGTCCGGTATCCTCAGTCGGCCGGGAGGATTCGCCTAGTGGCCTATGGCGCACGCTTGGAAAGCGTGTTGGGTGAAAGCCCTCGGGGGTTCGAATCCCCCATCCTCCGCGCACCGAAGGGCCCGTGATCCGCAGCGATGTGGATGGCGGGCCCTTCGTCATGTCACGGCGTCGGGCGCTCCAGCCAGTCCAGCGCACCCCTCGCAGCGGCCACGCCGGTCGCGAAGGAGGCCTGCAGCAGGTAGCCGCCCGTCGGCGCCTCCCAGTCGAGCATCTCTCCAGCGACGAACGTGCCGGGCATGCGGCGCAGCATGAGCGACTCGTCGACCTCCGACCACGCGATGCCCCCTGCGGTCGAGATCGCGCGCGCGATGGGCATCGTGTCGGTGACGGTCACCGGCACGGCCTTGACGAGTGCGGCCATCCCCCGCGGGTCGGTGGGCAGCGGCCCGTCCTCGCGGAGCAATGCGATGGCGACCGGGTCGAGACCGATGGTGCGGCGGAGCCACGTGGACGACGACTCCTTGGGACGGCGGCGCGCGAGGGACATTGCCAGCTCGTCGACGGTGCGCGCCGGCCGCAGGTCGACCTCGACGACGCAGGCCCCCGCGTCGAGGCCGTCGCGGATCGCCGCTCCGATCGCGTACACCGGGCCGCCCTCGATGCCGTGCCGCGTCACCATCGCGTCACCGCGCCCCGTCGAACCGCTCGACCCGCTCGACCCGCTCGACCCGCGCACGGTCAGCGCGACGCTCTTGAGCGGCGTCCCCGCGAACCGTTCGGCCAGCACGTCGCTCCACGCCACGCGCACACCCACGTTCGCGGCTCGGAGAGGGGCGACCTCGACTCCACGGCCGGTGAAGTGCTCCACCCATCCGCCGTCCGAGCCAAGACGTGGCCACGAGGCACCGCCGAGCGCGAAGACGGTCGCGTCGGCGGCAGGCTCGACGCCGTCCGCGAACCGGAGCACCCCGTCGTCGGTCCACCCCGTCCACGTCCGCCGCGTCTGGATCGTGACGCCCAGCCCCGCGAGCCGCGTCAGCCACGCGCGCACCAGAGGGATCGCCCGGAACGCCTCCGGGAACACGCGCCCGCTCGACCCGACGAACGTGGGCTCGCCCAAACCGGCACTCCAGTCGCGCAGGTCCTGCGGGCCGAACGCGTCGATCATGGGTGCCAGATGGTTGGCGGACGAGCCGTAGCGGGAGAGGAACGGCTCGCGATCCTCGGAGTGCGTCAGGTTCAGTCCCCCGTGCCCGGCGAGCAGGAACTTGCGCCCGACCGACGGCATCCGGTCGTGCACGGTGACCGCCACGCCGGCCGTGGCGAGCACCTCCGCAGCGATCAGCCCCGCCGGTCCGCCACCGACGATGCACGCGGTCCTCGAGGACGCGGCGCGGGTGGGCATACGCCGAACGTAGCCGACCCGCGCCGCGGCGAACGGGTCGGTCAGGCGGCCTGGCTGATCCGCACGGTGTTGCCCGACGGATCACGCAGCGCGCAGTCGCGCGGCCCCCAGCCCTGGTCCATGGGCTCCTGCAGCACCTCGGCGCCCCACTCGCGCAGGGTCTCGAACGTCCTGTCCACGTCGTCCGAGCTGAACACGAGCGTGGGCAGCGAGCCCTTCACGAGCAGCTCCTGGAGCGCGTCGCCCTCCACCTGGGAGCGGCCGGCGTGCGGCACGGAGACGACGATGCCGAGCCCCGGCTGCGCGTCGCTGCCGAGAGTGACCCAGCGGAACTCTCCCGACGCCACGTCGTTCTGGACCTTGAGGCCGAGGGCCCCGTAGAAGTCGATCGCCTCGTCGACATCGCTCACGGTCACGTTGCAGTACTTGAGTGTGATGGTCATGCCCACGAACCTAGGTCGCAGCCTCGGCGGTTGCTTCTTCGATCCTGCTCTTGTTGCGCACCGGCCGGGTCTGCACCTTGGCGACGCACGGCGGCATCGCCTTGACCGCGGTGTGCTCGCGGCTGCGGTACGCGGTCGGCGTCTCGCCGACCACCTCGGCGAACCGCGAGCTGAACGAGCCCAGCGACGTACAGCCCACGGCCATGCACGCGTCGGTGACGCTCATGCCGTCGCGCAGCAGCGACATCGCGCGCTCGATCCGTCGCGTCATGAGGTAGCTGTACGGCGTCTCGCCGTAGGCGGCGCGGAACTGCCTCGAGAAGTGCGCGGGCGACATGAGCGCCTTCTGCGCCATGGTCGGCACGTCGAGCGGCTTCGCGTACTCGCGGTCGATCAGGTCCTTGGCGCGCCGCAGGTACGCCAGGGTCTCCAGGTCCGCCGGGCTCACGCCTTCACGGTAGCGCTCGCGCTCGCGCTACAAGAGGCGTTCGCTGACGAGGACGTTCAGGCCGCGGACGTCGACGCCCGAGGCGAAGTTGAACTTGACCCTGCCCAGGCCGCTGAACCACAGCTCGAGCTCGGAGTCCCGGTCCCAGGCGCCTGCGGTCTCCACGGAGAAGGCCTGGATCTTGGAGTACGGCAGCGACGTGTAGTCCTTCTTCTTGCCGGTCATGCCCTGGACGTTGAGGGCCACGAGCCGCCGGTCGGTGAACGTCACGGAGTCGCGCATGCCCTTGAACGCGAGGAGCACCTGCTCGCCGGGGAGCAGGACGCCGGCGAGCTCCTCGAACGCCTGCTGGCCGTCCCACGGCGAGAGCTTGACGAAGCCGGTGGAGTTGAAGTCGATCATCGTGTCTCCCTGCTCGGGCGGATGTGCTCCTCAGCCTGCCAGTCCGGTGGCGTGCGCGAGGCAGGTGGTGGCCGTCGGGCGCGCGCGCAGCCGGTCGGGGTCGATGGGTACGCCGTCGACCGCGCACAGCCCGTAGGTGCCTTCGTCCACGCGCCGCTCGGCCGCATCGATCTCGGCCAGCCGGCGCGCCACGTCCCCCGCGAGCGCGTCGACCTGAGCCCGTTCGAACGCGATGGTCGCGCCCTCCGGGTCGTGCTCGTCGTCGACGTTCGCGTCGCGCGCGGCGTCGACGAGGTCGGTCTTGCTCGCCCGCAGCCCGCGCGCCCGGTCGAGGGCCTCCTCGCGCAAGGCTGCCAGCAGCGCACGGGCTTCGTTCGGGTCCATCAGCGCGCACCTGCCTCGACACGTCCGCAAGCCCGCGCCGCAGCGCGAGCCGAATGCTGCGTGGTCATCGTCGTCCTCTCGGCCGTCATCGCCCGGCGCCTCAGCGCGCCAGCGCCAGGACGGTCTCGATCGTGTCGGCCTCGGCGGCCGTCTTGTCGTCGCGATAGCGCAGCACGCGCGCGAACCGCAGCGCCACCCCGCCGGGGTAGCGCGACGAGCGCTGCAGGCCGTCGAAGGCGATCTCGACCACCTGCTCCGGTCGCAGCCGCACCTCGTACCCGTCGGTCGGCCCGACGGCCAGCTCCGTGAACCGCTCCGTCTGCCACGCGAGCATCTCGTCGGTCATGCCCTTGAACGTCTTGCCGAGCATCACGAACCCGTCGCCCGAGCGGGCACCGAGATGGATGTTCGACAGGTACCCACGGCGTCGCCCCGAACCGCGCTCGACGGCCAGCACCACCAGGTCCAGCGTGTGCCGCGGCTTGACCTTCACCCACGCTGCCCCGCGCCGGCCGGCCTCGTACGGGGCGTCCAGCGACTTGACGACCACACCCTCCTGCCCCGCGGCCACCACGTCCTCGAAGCGGGCTTGCGCGAGCGCCGGGTCGGCGGTGACGAGCCGGTCGATCGCGTGCGGCGCGGCGACCGCGTCGAGCGCGGCGAGGCGCTCGCTCAGCGGGGAGTCCAGCAGGTCGCGGCCGTCGACGTGCAGGCAGTCGAAGAAGAACGGCGTGAGGTGCGCCGCCGCGACCGTGTCATGGGTGGCCGTGCGGGACGCGGTCTCCTGGAACGGGCGCGGCCGCCCATCGGCGTCGACCGTGAGAGCCTCGCCGTCGAGCACCACGTCCGTGGTGGGGAGCCCACGCACGGCGGCGACGATCTCCGGGACGCGGCTGGTGATGTCGTCGAGGCTGCGCGTGAACACGCGCACGTCGTCGCCCGAGCGGTGGACCTGGATGCGGATGCCGTCCAGCTTGGTGTCGACCACCACCGGGCCCGTCCCGAGCCCGACCAGGGCGGCGGCGACGTCCGGTGCTGACGAGGCGAGCATCGGGCGCACCGGGCGGCCGACCACGAGACCGAACTGCCCGAGCGCGGTGGCCGCCCGGGCCGGGTCTCCCGCACCCAGCGCGGCGACCGCCACGGGCTCCGTGGCCCCGGCGAGCATCGCTGCCCTCCGCACGAGCCCTGGCTCCACACCGCTGGCCTCGGCGACCGCATCGAGCAGCAGCGCGTCGAGAGCCCCCTGGCGCACCTCGCCCGACACCAGGCCGCGCAGCAGAGCCTGCTCGTCGGCAGTGGCCGCGGCGAACAGATCGGCAGCGCGCGCGGTCCTTGCGGTCGACGACCCCGGCCCCGCGAGGTGCGACATGTCCTCGAACGCCTGGTCGACCTGCGCGACCGTGAGGGTCGGCTCGGCCGCCGGTCCGGGGAGCGACGAGAGGGAGCGCCAACCGAGACCGGTGCGTCGTTGCCGCAGCTCGCCGGCGAGGTAGCGGGAGACCACCTCGACGTCCGCGGCGTCGGTCCGCCGCAGCAGGTCGACGAGCAGTGCGCGCTTGGCCAGCCGGGACCGCGTGGCCGCCAGCGCGGTCGATGTGGCTGCGACGTCAGCGAGGAGCATCCCCGCATCGTCGCGCGCATCACCCACACATGCCCCCGGGGAGGGCACGACGCCTCACTCGCCGTTCGGATGCGCCTCCTGATACACCGCCACCCAGCGGCGCGCGTCACGGCGCAGCCACCAGGCGGCGCAGGGCCCGGCCACGGCCGCTGGACTGGGCGCCTGAGGCAAACGAGTGGACTCCCGGAAAAGTGAGCCGAGGGGCGCCGCGGCGCCGATATCCTCGGGGCCGTCGGTCGCCGGATGCCCGACGACGGGGCCGCGAAGACACCCCCGTGCCGAACCAGCAGGGGGACCCGTGCCCAGACGCCTCGCCATGACCATCGCCGCACTGACGTGCGCCAGCCTCGTCCCGATCGGCGCCGCGAGCGCGGCCGAGCCGCCGACCATCACCGGCACGACCGGCGGCATCGGCGCCACCGCGTCCACGGTCGACGGCGTCCTGCGCCTGGCCGTCGCGGACGACTTCCGCACGCACACCTCGACCACCACGGCGTTCGTCCAGACGGACGCCGGCGACGTCGCGGTGCCCTCCTCGCTCGTCGACTCGCTGTCGTCGGGTGACGCCGTGACGGTCGAGCGCAACGCCGCAGGCACGGTCCTGGCCGTCGAGAGCGCTGCCGCCCTCGGCGCGTCGGCCGACGCGGCGTCGACCGACGCGATCTCGGGCGTCGGCACCCACAACGTCTGGTACGTCCGGGTGAACTGGACCGGAGCGGCCGCGCCGACGACCTCGGTCGACGGGCTCGTCTCGAGCCTCGCGTCCTACTACGCCACCATCAGTCCCTCGTCGACCGGCGCGCGCATCAAGGTCGCGGCGAAGGGCTCGCTCGGGTCGGTGACCATCCCGGTGCCGCCGACGAGCGCCGAGAGCTGCGGTGCGTCCCAGATCTACACCGACACCGCCGCCGCGCTGGGCGGCGCCATGCCCGCCGTGAGCCGGTTCAACCACCTGGTCCTGATCCTCCCCGACCTGCCGGCGGCGACCCCCGGCTGCACGTGGGCGGGTCTGGGCTCGATCGGTGCGAGCAGCGACGGGCGTTCGCGCATCTGGCTCAACGGCGCGAGCGCGCTGACGCCTCGGGTCCTCGACCACGAGTTCGGGCACAACCTCGGCCTGCAGCACTCCGACTCCGTCGTCGACAGCTCGGCGTGCGTGCTGACGTCGGCCAAGCAGACGCTGGGCAGCGCCTGCTACGACGAGTACGGCGACCCGTGGGACGTCATGGGTGGCGGCTTCGCGACGCCCGACGAGAACACCGTCGGGTTCATGTCCGCGCCGAACCTGGACCGCATCGGCCTGCTCTCGTCGACCGAGAAGTACACCGTCGCCTCCGCAACGCCGCCCACCATCGCGCTCGCGCCGGTGGCGCGGGCCAGCGGCCGACGCCTCGTCTCGATCCCCTACGGCACGCGCACCTACACGGTCGAGTACCGCTACGGCGTGCCCGGATCGCTCGACGCGTGGCTGCCCGAGGCCGGTTACGGCGTGGTCGTCCGGCTCCGCGAGCAGAGCATCGACCACGACCTGGTGGTCGACTTCCTGAAGAACGGCGAGACGTTCTCCGTCGGCGGGCTCTCCATCTCCGCCACCGGCCTGACGGCCACCGCGGCCAACGTCAAGATCACGCGCACCGCCGACAAGACGGCGCCGACCGTCGGCACCGTGGGCTACTGGAACTCCGAGAAGACGTACGAGCACATCGGCACGGTCCTGACCTCGGGCACCCTCGCCGTGGGCTACACCTCCGCCGGTGACGCCGACTCCGGCCTGGCGTCGGTGAAGCTCTACGTCGACGGCAAGCTGCGGGCGACCTCCACCAACAGGGGCCAGACCAAGCTGCAGGCGACGGGCCTGAGCCAGGGCCGCCACTCGTGGTACTTCCTGCTCCGCGACACCTTCAACAACACCCGCAAGACCGCGACGAGGAGCTTCCGGATCGACACGGGCGGCAAGCCGAAGATCACCAAGTCGCCGCGCGCATCGCTCGCCAAGGGCACCGTGAGCACCAAGACCATCCCCGCCACCGTGGGCTGGTCCGCCTCGGACGGCTGCGGCATCGTCTGGAACTCGGTCGCCGGCTCGAACGGCCTGGAGAAGACGTACTACGGCGCGCCGAAGGCGATCGCGACCCGCGTCAAGGTGGGCTACACCCAGTTCGCGGTCCGCTCGGCCGACTGCCTGGGCAACGTCACGGCCGACTCCTACGGGCCGGTCTCCAAGGGCGTGCTCGACAAGCAGTCCAAGCGCACGGGCTACCACGGCACCTGGTCCGCGGCGAAGGCGACCAAGGCGCTGGGCGGCACCGAGCAGGTGACCACCAAGAAGAAGGCGTACGTCACCTACAAGGTCAAGGCGCGCAGCTTCGGCTGGGTCGCCACCAAGGGCACGGGCCGTGGCAAGGCGGCGGTCTACGTCGACGGCACCAAGGTCGCCGTGGTCAACCTGGCCGCCACGAAGACCGTCTACGCGCAGCAGGTCTTCACCAAGACCTGGTCGAAGGTCGGCACGCACACGATCAAGATCGTGAACCTGTCGTCCAAGAAGATCGGCGTCGACGCGTTCACCCGCCTGTCCTGACCTCGAGTCACCCGAGCCGGGCCCACGCCGCGTCGATCGCGTCGTGGGCCCGA
>NZ_JAUCGR010000001.1:116023-1065370 GCF_030362815.1 Cellulomonas edaphi
TCGCTACTGCCTCGCCGATCCGCTACATGACTGGGGCGTATCGGCGAGGAAGTAGCGATTCGCGACGAGACGACGGCGGCTGGGTCAGCGCAGCGGGTAGCGGGCCACGCACCCGGCGAGGTCGACGAGGAAGGCGCGTGCCTGCCCGCCCGGCACCTCCACCTCCCACGCACCCGACGTGAGGGTCACCGCCCACCCCGCCTCGTCCAGGCACCCCGCCGTCGCGGCGGGCCACTGCGCGGGGCTGACGGCGACGGGCGACGGCGTGAACCGGTCGCTGGGCTCCACGCGCCCGATGGCGGCCAGCAGCGCGGCCGGGTCGGGCACGTCGGGCTGAATCACCAGCACCGGGTCGGACGCCAGCGAGCCGTCCGCGAGCTCGGCCGCCAGCTCCGCCGGCGCGAGCGCACGCGCGGGCCGTGCGCCCGCGCTCGCGCTGTCCGCTGCGGGGGCCCCCACGGCCACCGACCCCGCCGAGTCGGCGGACGACTCCCCCAACGCGCCCAGCGCGCGGGGCACCACCGCGACGGCCAGGGCGCACGCGGCGGTCAGCATCACGCCTCGCACGGCCAGGGTGCGCGCGGCGTGACGACGGCGGCCGCGGCGGACCGCGCCCGCGACGTCGACCGGCACGTCCGGCGCGACCTCGCCGACGCGGTCCCGCAGGCCGGCCACCCAGGCGTCGTCGTCCACGGGCCCGGTCACGAGAGCTCCCCGAGGGAGGCGCGCAGCTTGTGCAGCCCGCGCGAGGCCTGTGTCTTGACGGTCCCGGCGGAGACCCCGAGGTCGTCGGCGACCTCCCGCTCGGACAGCCCGACGAGGTAGCGCAGCACCACGACCCGCCGTTGCTGCGGGCTGAGCGCGGCGAGCGCGCGCACCAGCTCGTCGCGTTGCTCGACGACGGCGCCCTCGTCGGCCCCGGCCCGCTGCGGCAGCTCGTCGGGGGCGGCGAGCACCTCCCGGCGACGCCGGCGCCAGGTGTCGATCCGCGCGTTGGCCAGGGTGCGGCGGGCGTACGCGAGCGGGTCTCCCTCCCGGGCGCGCGGCCATGCCGTGTAGGTGCGGACCAGGGCGGTCTGCACCAGCTCCGCGGCGGCGTGCACGTCGCCCGTCAGGAGCCAGGCGGTGCGGCCCAGCTCCGCCTGCGCGGACAGCGCGAAGGCGGAGAACTCGGCGTCGCGGTCCGGGGCCGGGCCCGCCCGCGCGGGGATGGTCGAGGACGGCGGGACAGGCGCGCCAGCGGCCTGCGCCTGTGGGCCTGGCTCCGCCATGAGGACCGTCATACCTGATGACACGTCCCAGCGTGCGGATTCGTTGACACCAAAGGGGAGACTTTCGACCCGGTTGTGCCGTACCGTAGGGCACCGTAGTCGCAGTGCATCGCTTGTCATGACCGCCGCGCATGCCCCAGGGTGGGCGTGGCACCACGTTCTCGAGCTCGCTCGGGACGGACGACGACCACCGTGATCACCGGTCCTCGGCCAGTTGCCGAGGGTTGTCCGACCGTACGACAGAGAAGAGAACGACATGGCCACCGGCACCGTGAAGTGGTTCAACGCCGAGAAGGGCTTCGGCTTCATCGCGCCCGAGGACGGCGGGACCGACGTCTTCGTGCACTACTCCGCGATCACCTCCAGCGGCTACCGCACGCTCGAGGAGAACCAGAAGGTCGAGTTCGAGACCACGCAGGGCCCCAAGGGTCCGCAGGCGTCGAACGTCTCGCCCCTCTGATCCTCGCGATCAGCTGAGCAAGGCCCCCGACCGGGTTCCGGTCGGGGGCCTTGCTGCACCCGGGAACTCATCGCCGCCGTCGGTCGTTACCCCGGTGGATCGTCGGACCCTTGACGCCGATACGTCGGTATCGCCCCGCCCCCATGCCCACCGCCGGACACACAGGACGGATGCCATGTCGACCACCACCCCCACGCGGCCTCGCGATCGAGCAGTCAGCGACTTCACCGAACTCACCAAGGCGGTCCAGGCCGCCGGCCTCATGCGCCGCCGCCCCGGGCACTACACCGCGCGGATCGCCGGCGCCGTGGTCGCCATGGCGGCGCTCGTCACCACGATCGTGCTGGTGGGCGACTCCTGGTGGCAGCTGCTCGTCGCCGCCGGCGCGGCCGTCATCCTCACGCAGATCGCGTTCCTCGGGCATGACGCCGCGCACCGGCAGATCTGGAAGTCCGGCAAGGCCAACACCTGGACCTCGCTGGTGCTGGCGGACCTGTTCGTCGGCCTGTCCTACGGCTGGTGGCAGCACAAGCACACGCGCCACCACGCCAAGCCGAACCAGATCGGCGCCGACCCGGACATCGAGCTCGAGGCGCTGTCCCTCACGCCCGAGCGCGCCGCGGCGCGCACCTCGCCCCTCGGCCGTTGGTACCTGAACCACCAGGGCTGGTTCTTCTTCCCCCTGCTGCTGCTCGAAGGCCTCGACCTGCACTTGTCCGCGATCAAGCGGCTCGTGTCCAAGGAGCCGCTCGAGCACCGCGCGGTGGAGGCGACCATGATCGCCGTGCGCCTGCTGGGCGGTATCGCCCTCGTCTTCTCCGTGATGTCCCCGGTCAAGGGCTTGGTGTTCTTCGCGATCCAGCTGGGCCTGTTCGGCTTCTACATGGGCGCCTCGTTCGCGCCCAACCACAAGGGCATGCCGCTGCTGCCCAAGGACGCGCGCGTCGACTTCCTGCGCCGCCAGGTGCTGACCAGCCGCAACATCCGTGGCGGCCGGTGGGTGGACGTGCTCATGGGCGGCCTCAACCACCAGGTCGAGCACCACCTCTTCCCGTCGATGCCGCGCGTGACGCTGCGCCGCGTGCAGCCGATCGTCAAGGCGTACTGCGAGAAGAACGACATCCCCTACCTGGCGGTGTCGTTGCCGAAGTCGTACGCGATGATCGTCCGCCACCTCAACACGGTGGGACGACCGGACCGCGACCTGTTCTCGTGCCCCATCACGGCGCTCTACCGCACCTGATCCCGGCCGGTCCTGCGACCACCTAGACTCACCCCGTGATCTTCAAGTCGGTGGGCGAGGGCAGGCCCTATCCGGACCACGGCCTCGAGACGGCCAAGCAGTGGGCCGACGTGCCGCCGCGCCAGGTGCGCCTCGACGAGCTCGTGACCACCAAGCGCACCCTCGACCTGGTCTCGCTGCTCGCCGACGACTCGACGTTCTACGGCGACCTGTTCGCGCACGTCGTCCAGTACAAGGGCGTCATGTACCTCGAGGACGGCCTGCACCGCGCCGTGCGCGCCGCGCTGCAGCAGCGCGCCATCCTCCATGCGCGCGTGCTGGTGATCGAGTGAGCCTCGATCCCGACCGCGCGCGCCAGCTGCGCCGCAGGCGCATGCACGAGCGGCAGGCCGTCGTCTTCGGCGTGCTCCTCGCGGGCCTGGCCGTCGTCGGGCTGGGCGCTGCCGCCCTCTACACCGACAGCGTCGACCTGCCCTTCCTCGACAAGCAGTTCGCGGCCGAGCCCACGCCGACGCCCACGTTCGGCAACTTCCCCTGCCCGCCCGAGGGCGCCAAGCCGGTGAAGTACAGCAAGGTCAAGGTGAACGTCTACAACGGCACCTCGACCGCGGGCCTGGCCGGCAGGACGGGCGACGAGGTCAAGGACCGCGGGTTCAAGGTGCTCGTGGTGACCAACGCCCCGGTCCAGTACCAGGGCGTGGCGCGCATCAACTTCGGCATCAAGGGCGTGGCCGCCGCCTACACGCTCCTGGCGCACATCCCCGGCGCGGAGCTCAAGCAGGACGCGCGCAAGGACGCGAGCGTCGACCTGACGCTGGGCTCGGACTTCCAGGACCTCCAGTCGCTCGACGAGGTCGCACTGGATCCCGACAAGCCGCTCGTGGCGCCTGCAGACTGCAAGCCGCTCGAGGAGATCGCCGCGCAGGCCTCGGCGAAGGCGACGCCGAAGGCCAGCGCCAAGGCGACCGCCAAGAAGTAGCGGGACGCGCGCCGCGGTGCCATGTTGGACGCATCCGCATGCTGCGAGTCTGGAGGCGATCTGACATGACAACGTCCGACGACGACACGCCCGACGTCGCTCCCTTCCCCGACCACGTGATCGAGGACCGCGGCGAGCTGGATCCGGTGAAGGCGACCGCCCCGCGCGCCGAGGCCGACGAGCAGGAGACCGCCGAACGCGTGCTCGGCTTCGAGGGCATGCCGATCCCGCCGGTCGCGGGCGCGCAGGCGGGCGCCGTCGCTCCGCCGGCCGCTCCGTTCTGACCGCCGCCGCCAGATCGACGGGCAGCCCCCACAGGCGCACCGACTAGCCTGATCCTCCCGCCCGGGCCGCTGAGCGACCCCTGTCGACGGAGGACCCACTGCGCCGCCTGCTGAGCTCCCAGCCCGCCCTCTGGGTGGCGTTCGTGCTCGTCCACGGCTGGCTCTGGCTGCTGGGCGTGGTGATCGTGCCCGCGCGCGCGTTCTGGGACCTGGACCTGTACCGGTTCTGGATGTGGCAGGGGCTGCACGAGGGCTTCTGGCAGGGCATCGACGCCGCCTGGGTGTACCCACCGGGTGCGTTGCTGCCGATGCTGGTCGCCGCCGCGGGCGGCACGGTGGGCACGTCCGGCTACGCCACCGCGTGGTGCATGAGCGTCGCGGCGCTCGACGCCGTCGCCGTGCTCGCGCTCCTGCACACGCCCACGTGGGCCGGGCTGGGCACGAGCCGACGGGCCACCACCGCCGGCGCGTGGTGGTGGGTCGCGTTCCTCGCGCTCCTGGGTCCCGTCGCGCTGGGTCGGCTCGATGCCGCGGTCGCCCCCGTGGTCGTGGTCGCCCTCGTCCTGGGGCTGCGGCACCCGTGGCTGTCCTCGGCGTTGCTGACCGCCGCGGCGTGGATCAAGGTGGCGCCGGGTGCGCTCCTCGCACCGCTGTTCCTCGCGGCGCGCCGACCGTGGCGCGACGTCGTGGCCCCGGCCGCCGCGGTGAGCGCGCTGGTCGTCGGGGTGACCGCCGCCGCGGGCGGGCTGCCGCACCTCACGTCGTTCCTCACCCAGCAGGACCAGCGCGGGCTGCAGATCGAGGCGGTCGGCGCGACCCCCTGGCTCCTCGCCAGCCTCTGGGGTGGTGCGGTCACGCCTCGGTTCAACGAGCCCATCGTGTCCTGGGAGCTCGCCGGGCCGGGCACGCAGGCCGCGGCGGACACCATCGGGGTCCTGTTCTTCGTCGCCCTCGCGGCCGCCGCGCTCTTCCTGTGGTGGCGGCGATCCGACCTCGACGCCCGCCTGTGGCGGGAGCCGCGCGTGGGTGCCGAGATGCTGGTGCGCGGCGCACTGCTGATGTGCGTGGTGCTGATCGCGTTCAACAAGGTGGGCTCGCCGCAGTACATCGGCTGGCTGGCCCCTCCCGTCGCCGTGGCGCTCGCGCTCCGCCTGCCGCGGTGGCGGACGAGCGCCCTGCTGGTCGGCGCGACCGCCGGGCTCACGCAGCTCGTGTTCCCGTGGGGGTACGACGGGGTCATCACCGGCCAGTGGCTCGTCACGCTGGTGCTCGCCGCCCGGAACGCGGCCCTCCTGGTGCTCCTGGTGCACACCGTGCGCGAGCTGCTGCGTCACCCGGAGGGCGGCGACGACGAACCAGCCGCCGCGACGAACGCCAGCAGCGCCGCGCGGGACGTCCCGTCGTCGATCGCCGACGCGGGGAGCGACTCGAGCTCCGTCCAGGCGGAGGACGCGTCGTCGGGACCGGCGAGCGCCAGGTAGCCCAGCAGGTCGCCCCCGAACATCACGTCGTACCCGTTCGGTGCCGCCTCCCGCACCGAGGCTCGGATGCGCTCGGCGTCGACCCCCCGGCTCAGGGACAGCTGTGCGGGTCCGAGCGGCAGCAGCTGAATGCCCAGCATCGCGCTCGGCTCCGGGCTGAACCAGGTGGCCCAGTCCCGCTTGCCGCCCCAGTTGAGCGCCACCACCTGGTGCGCGAAGCCCGCGGGGAGCGCGGGGGCGGTCCAGTACGCGCGGGCCGTGGCCGCCTCGGTCGACAGCAGCCACGTGGCCTGCGTACCCAGGGCCTTCTGGCCGGACGCGGCCGCCCACAGCCCGAGCCCGTTCCACGCGTTCACGGCCTCCGAGCTCGACTCCTGGTTGTTGCCGTCGGCGAAGGGAGAGGTGCCGGACGCCCACGAGTGCCCCGCGTACGGGTCGAACGAGCGCAGCTGCGGCAGCTGGTCGGACGGCACCGCCGCGGCGATGTCCTGCGCCAAGAGGTTCATCACGTCCGCGAGGTCCTTCGCGAGCGCCTTGTCGTCCGCGGCCAGCATCCCCGCGGCCGCCAGGAGGTAGCCGTAGTGGAAGTGGTGGTCGTTGAGCTCGTCGGAGCCGAACGACGCCGTCAGTCCGATGGCCGAGCGGGCCTTCTCGTCGTAGACCACGCACCGGGCGTCGCGCAGCTCGCAGCCGTCGGGCTGCCCCCACTCGCGCAGCGCCGCGACGGTCGTGGCGCGCAGGGCCGAGATGTCGACGCCGAGGTCGTCGCCCAACGAGATCAGCGTCGCGGCCCTCAGCAGCGCCTTGCCGCCGAAGTACGTGTCCGACGGGAACGCGGGCGTGGACGCCACGTCGTGCTTCACCGCGGCCACGAGCGTCGAGCGGCGGTCGGCATCCAGATCCCCGAGGTCGAACGCACCCGCGGGATGCTGCACGGGCACCGAGGAGACCAGCGTCGAGCCGGCACACAGGCGCAGGTCGCCGTAGGTGCTGGGGTAGGTCCCCAGATCGCAGCCCGCACCGGCCGTGTGGTGCGGCATCAGCACGTGAGCCGTCTCGGCCCGGTCGGCCGTCCGGTAGGTGAGCCTGGTGGTGGCGGCGTCGGCGTCCACGGCGTAGCCGACGTCCACGCCGGTCACCGGGTGCGCCGCGGCGCGCGCGAGCGTCTCGGCGGCCGCCGCGGTGGGAGCGTCGGGCAGCGCGTACCAGGACACGCTCTCGCCGTCGGCCACCGCGGTGACGCCGTCCCGGTACGCCGGGCCGACGAGGGCCCAGCGCTCCCCGGCCGCGGTGGCCGGGCCCTCGGGCGTCGCCGCGAGCGGACCCTGCGTGCGCACGCTCACGTCTCGGGCCGCGGTGAACGAGACGAACGGCGAGCCCTCGGCGATCACCACCCGGCCGAGCACCTTCCCCGACGCGTCGAGCAGCTCGATGGTGGCGCTCACCGGGTCGGCGGCGCTGATCCGCGCCGAGGCGGCGCCGACGCTCACGGTGAGCGCCGGCACGTGCGGCCCGGCGATCGTCTGGGCGCTCACGGTCGGGGCCGGGAGCCCCAGCGTGAATCCGTCCGCGGTGAGCCCGAATGAGAGCGGCTCGGCGAACACCGGCTGCGGCTCGTCGCCGAACACCAGTCCCGAGTACCAGCGGTTGGTGGGCGGCACCAGGCCCTCGGCGAGCCGGACCGGCTCCACCTTCGCGACCGACCGGTGCGGCACGGAGGCGACGAGCGCCGCTCTGTCGACCGTGGGCGGCGCGGCGAGGGCCACCGACGGCGCGCCCGTCGGCCCGGACGTCTCCCCGGGTCCCGACCAGGGGGACGCGACGGCCACGAGCGCACCCGTCACGCCGATCACCGCCGCCACGCTCCCGGCCACCAGCCAGCGGCGCGCCGTCATCCGACCACCCCGTCGAGATAGCCCTTCACGGCGTCCGAGACCGTGGTGACCACCCCGTCGTTGCGCAGGTGCAGCCGCGCCACCACCGGCGTCCCGGCCGAGACCAGCCCGGCCTGGTCGCCCTGCACCAGCCCGTCGCTCACCACCGTCACCACGGCCTGCGCCTTGCCGTCGACCGTCTCCACCTGGACGCGGTCCACGTGCCCGTCGACGCTCGTCTGGTTGGGCAGCACCACGGTCACGGGTGCGCGGTCGGGCACCCGGGCGTACTCCTTGGGGGACAGCGTGTACTCCGCCTGGACGTAGAGCGTGCCCTGTCGCTGCACGGTGGCCAGGTCGGCCGCCGGGTCGACGAAGGTGCCCTGCGTCGCCGTCACGGCCGTCACCAGGCCCGGCCCGGTCGCGGTGACCACCAGGCGCCCCTCGTCGTCCAGGTGCGTCGTCTCGGGCGTGAGCTTCGCGGCGCCGGGCTCGTGCAGGCGGGCCGAGTCGATGACGAACAGGGTCTGACCCGCACGCACCTCGTCCCCCACCTCCACCGCCTGGTTCACCACCAGGCCCGCGTAAGGCGTGCCGACGTCGTAGGTCTTGCCGAGGATCTGCGCGGAGTCGCTGGTCGCGACCCCGCGGCTCTCGTTGAGCCGGTACGTGGCCAGCGCCGCGACCACCAGCACCAGCACGAGCCCGACCAGCAGCCGGAACCTTCCACTGCACGTCATGCTGCACCTCCGGTCGTCTCGATCGCCGCGCGCGTTCCGCGCGACGCGCGCAGGCTGCGCCGTGCTGCTCGTCCCTCACGCCACGCGGTTACCACGAAGCCGCCCAGGATCACGGTGTTCGTCGCGTTCCAGGCGAGGGCCAGGCTGGGGTAGCCGTTGCTGAGGTCCTTCCACACGCCCACCACCGTGGTGAGGGCCAGGAAGACGAAGACCAGCACCTGCGGCTGGATGAACGCGAACGGCGACCGGTAGTCCCCCTTCGCCCCCGTGACGTGCCACGCCTGCTCCCGCCGGAAGATCGCGTTGAGGAGAGCGCGCACGTAGATGGGGAACGACACCGCGGCCATGAGCAGCGTCTGCCAGCGGAACGAGCCCAGCGTGTAGAAGGCGACCAGCACCTGCATCACGTAGAAGCCGGCGTAGTAGAGCAACCACGTGGCCGGCGTGATCGTCAGGTTCATGGGCGTGAGGTTGAGGTAGATCTGCAGCGGCGGCACCAGGATGAGCAGCAGCGGTGCGATCCCCGTGAGGTAGAACGTGGCGGTCACCGTGTACTGCAGCCGCTGGTCCACCGTGAGCCGGCGCCGGCGCGACATCGGGTTGTGGGTGAGCATGATCTCGAAGCCGCCCGTCGCCCACCGCAGCTGCTGCTTGGTGTAGGCCTCGACGGTCTCGGGGGTGTCGCCCACCGCGAGCGTCTGCGGGATGTAGATGGTGCGCCAGCCGTTCTCGTGCAGCATGAGCGAGGTCCACACGTCCTCCGACTTGGAGTCGGAGTAGATGCCGCCCACGTCCTCGATCGCTGCGCGTCGGAAGATCACGTTGGTGCCCACGCAGAACGCGGCGTTGAACCGGTTCCGGCCCGGCTGGATGAAGCGGTAGAAGACCGCCTGCATGTAGCCCGCGCCCTTGCTCACGACCGTGTGCAGGTTGCCGTACGCCTGCGGGGTCTGCACGAACGCGACGTCGTCCGCCGCGAAGAACGGCACCGTCTCGTGCAGGAACTCGGGGCGCGGCACGAAGTCGGCGTCGAAGACGACGAAGAGCTCGCCGTTGGTCAGCGACAGCGCGTGGTTGAGGTTGCCCGCCTTCGCGCCGTTCGTCGACAGGCGGCGGACGTACCTGGCCCCCAGCTCGCCGGCCAGTGCACGCACGTCGTCGGACCGGCCGTCGTCGAGCACCCAGGTCTGGTGCCGCCCCTGCATGGCGACCGCGGCGGTGACCGTGCGGCGGATGGTGTCCAGGTCCTCGCCGTACGTGGTGATGAACACGTCGATGCTGACGGAGCGTCCGTCCAACGACATCGTCCAGTCCTGCGGGCTCGCTTCGGTGTGCCGCTGGAGGATCTCCTCCAGGCCGTACAGCCGGTCCTGCGCGTGGTGGAAGGTGAAGCCGCGGGGGTTGTAGCCCGAGGCCAGAACCGTCCACATGGCCAGCAGCGCATGCACCACCAGCACGGTCTCGGCGGCGATCACCATGACGTAGGGCAGCCAGTCGCCGCGGTTGGCGGGGTTGAGCAGGAAGAGCGCGTAGACCACGATCCCCGCGCTGGCGAGCAGCACCAGGAGCACCATCGACGGGCTCTGCGCGATCTCGGTCTCGCGCGAGCGTGCCGGCCGGGCCCGTGGCTCGTCGGTGCGGCGTGGTTCGAAGAGGAGTCGGTCGAACGTGGTGGTCATGATGGCCCCCGTCACGTGCGTCGAAGACGGGCCACCAGGGCCCACCTCTGCCGTTGCGACGGCGTCGGTGGCGCCAGTCCGCCGAGGTGCGCCTGGACTGGCGCCTCCGGGGATGTCTTCGACGGTACGGACGCATCGCGCGGAATGTCCACCAACGCGCCGTGTGCTCCAGGTCACACCCGGATGAACGCCGAGGGGCGCCGTCCGGCGTCCTTCCGGCGCCCGTCCGGCTCCCGACCGGCGGACGGCGCGGCCCCTGCGTAGCGTGACCGGCGTGGACACCTTCGACCTGAGCTCGCTCGACTTCGCGCTGGCCGTGGCTGACTGGCGCATGCGCGTGGCGCGCATCTACGCCGACGTCCGCGCAGCCGACGACCCGGCCGCGGCCCACCGGGGCTGGGTGGCCGCGCGCGACGACCTGTTCGCCACCCACCCGGCGTCGCCGGTGCTGGACCGCTCGTCGTTCACGGGGCTCGACGTCGCGCCCTACGACCCCGCGCTGCGGTTCGTCGTGCCGGTGCTGCCCACCGAGCCTCGTCGGATGGACGTGCCGACCGGCACCGACGGCGTCGTGCCCTTCGAGCGGGTGGGTCGGCTCGAGCTGCCCGGGCTCGGTCAGCTGGCCGTGTGGGCGCTGCGCTCGTACGGCGGCGGCCTGTTCGTCCCGGTCAAGGACGCCCTCGCCGGGCGCGGCACGTACGGCGGCGGGCGGTACCTCATCGACACCATCAAGGGCGCGAACCTGGGCGCGACCGACGACGGCCTCGTCGTCGACCTCAACTTCGCCTACAACCCCTCGTGCGCGTACGACCCGGCCTGGGCCTGCCCGCTCGCGCAGGCGGAGAACACGCTGGCCGTGCCGCTCGACGTGGGCGAGCGCGGGTGAGCATCACCGCGATGTGGGCGTGGGACAACCCCGTCCCGGCGTCGCAGGATGCCCGCGGGCGGGGGTACGCGCCCGCGGCGCCCGACGAGCTCGTGGCGTTCACGCGTGCGCACGATCTGACGCGCGTGATGCTGTCGGCCCCCTGGGCGGCCGACGAGGGACCGGTGGGCCAGTGGTTCACGGCCGCGCTGCGCGCGCTCGACGGCGCCGGGGTCTCGGCGGCCGCACTGGGCGGCGACCCCGGGTGGTTAACGGCTCCGCGGCTAGCCGTGCAGTGGTCGCGAGCCGCACGCGCGGCCGGCGCCACGCAGATCCAGCTCGACGTCGAGCCGTGGGCGCTGCCCGCCTGGCAGTCGGACCGGGACGGGGCGATCCGCCGGTGGCTGGCGGTCCTCGACGCGGTTCGCGCCGACGCTCCCGAGTGCCCCGTCGGCATCGACTGCCCGTGGTGGCTCGCGTCCGAGCCCTGGGGGCACGGCACCGTGCTCGACGCCGCGCTGGAGCGTGCCGACCGGATCGTGGTGGTGGCGTTCAGCGACCACGCCGCCGGGCCGGACGGGATCGTCGCTCTCGCCACGCCGGCCGCGCGGCGCAGCACGGTCCCCTTCACCATCGGGGTCGAGACCGACACCCCGGAGGTCGCGGGTGGTGCGCGCTTCACGTTCTACGACGAGGGGCCCGTCGTGCTCGAGCGCGAGGCCGCGCTGGTCGATGCCGCGTTCGCCGACACGGCGGGGTACGAGGGTGTCGCCGTGGAGCACCACAGGGCATGGCGAGCCCTTCTGGAGCCCTAGCTGGCGTCAGCGCTGGCAGTGCGGGCAGAAGTACAGCTTGCGGGCCGCCATGTCCTCGACCACCACGGGTGTCCCGCACACGCGGCACGGCAGCCCGGCCCGGCCGTAGACCCAGTGCCGCAGGGCGGTGTCCGCGAGCGCCGCGGCCCGCCCCTCGGCGTCCAGGTCCTCGCGGGTGAGGATCGCTCCGTCCCGGATGCCGTCCGCGAGCAGCGTCGCCCAGTCGCGCCACAGCGCGCGCACCACGTCGCCCGGGACCGCACGACCGGGCGTGCGCGGGTCCAGGCGCGCGCGGAACAGCAGCTCGGCGCGGTAGATGTTGCCGATGCCGGCCACCACCGACTGGTCCATGAGCAGCTGCCCGACCGCCACTCCCCGCGTGGTGATCCGATCGACGACCACCGCACCGGCGGCCTCCAGGTCCTCCGTGCTGGCGGGGTCCGGCCCGAGCCGGTCGACGACCGCCTGCACCTCCTGGGGGTCGAGCACCTCGCACGCCGACGGGCCGCGCAGGTCGGCCACCGACTCGGCGGACGCGAGCCGCACGCGCACCTGACCCACGGGGTCGGGTGGGAAGTGGGCCAGCAGGCCGCCCTCGTCGGCCGGCGCCTCCCGCTCGTCCTCGCCCATGCGCAGCACGCGGCGCAGCCGCGGGGCCCCCATGCTGCCCACCGCTGCCTGCCCGTCCACGATCGGCGTGATGCGACCGTAGAAGTCCCACGCGCCGTACAGCCCCAGGTGGACGCGCAGCACGTCGCCGGACTCGAACGTGCAGAACAGCTGCTTGCCGACCGCATGCACCTCGAGCATCCGCTGCCCGTCGAGGCGAGCCGCGCCGGCGGCGAACCGGCCCTGCGGGGAGCTCACCGCCAGGGGCGGCCCGACGAGGTCAGCTCCCACCTGGAGCGCGATGCGGTGGACGGTATGACCTTCGGGCACCCGGTCACCGTACGCGTTACGGGCGACCCTGGCGCCGTCCGGCGCATGGGCGACCCTGCCGCCGTCCGGCGCATCGGCGCTGACGTCAGGGCCGATGCCCGCGCTCAGGCGACGTGCAGCACCTTCGCCACCGGCGTGCCGGTCGGCGGCGTCACGGGCGCGGGGGCCGGGGCCTGCGCGGCAGCCTCCAGCACGTCGGTGATCTCCGTGCCGATCAGCTCGTAGCGCTCCAGGAGCGCGTCGCGCAGCGCCTCGACGAGGTGCCGGTTGCGGCTCAGGAGCCGGCGGACGTGGCTGCGCGCGTCGTCGAGCACGGTCTCCAGCTGCTCGCGCGCGCTGCTGTCGCTCAGCACCGCGGAGACCAGGTCGTGCGGCGTCGCCGCGAACGAGATGAGCGAGCCCGTCATGCCCGCGGCCCCCACCATCTGCGCGGCGGTCTTCGTCGCGGCGGCGAGGTCCGAGGCCGGCCCGGTGGAGGTCTGCCCGAAGAAGAGCTCCTCGGCCACCCAGCCACCCATGGCGATCTGCACCAGTGCCTGCAGGTCGTACTGCGAGTGCGTCCACACCTCTTCGCACTCGCCGTGCGCCAGCAGGCCCAGGGCGCTGCCGCGGCGCACGATCGTCAGCACCTCGAGCGTGCGGTTGGGTGCCACGAGCCACGCGACGGTGGCGTGCCCCGCCTCGTGCGTCGCGATGAGCTCCTGCTCGGCGGCGGTGTAGCGCACGGGCTGGCCGATGCCGACCATCTCGGTGATGCGGGCCTGCTCCACGTCGTGGAACGACATCTGCAGCGAGCCGCGGCGCAGCGCGTTCACGAGCGCCTCGTCGAGCAGGTGCTCGATCATGACGGGCGTCCACCCGTTGGTGGCCGCCGCCACCCGGTCGCGCATCACGGGGTCGTCGAGGTCCGCGTCGTGCGCACGCCTGGTCAGGAAGTGGTCCACCAGCTCGCGGCGGCCGAGCGCGTCCGGCGTCGAGAAGGTCAGGTGCCGGTCGAACCGGCCGGGTCGCAGCAGCGCCGGGTCCAGGGAGTCGGCGCGGTTGGTCGCCGCGATCAGCAGGATGGGCGCGCGGCCCGGCCGGCGCTGCTTGATCTGTCGCTGCGCGGGCAGGAACAGGTTGAGGCGGGCGACCAGGCGGTTGTACATCTTGTCCGCGCCGGTGGGCTCGTCGAACGACTGCATCTGCACCAGCAGCTCGTTGACCACGCCGCCCGTGCCCTCGGAGACCACCTGGTTGCGCACCACGCCGCGGTGGAACCCCGACATCGGCGACGCCGTCATGCCGGACGTCATGCCGCCGCGGGCCATGGCGATCGCGTCGATCTCCTCGATGAACCCGATCGCACCCCCCTCGGCACGGGCCGCCTTGCGCAGCGCCTTGAAGTAGGAGCGGATCCGCTTGGCCGTCGCGCCGTAGTACATCGACTGGAAGGACGTCGCCGAGACGAACAGGAACGGCACGCCCGCCTCGGCGGCCATCGCCTTGGCCGTCATCGTCTTGCCGGTGCCGGGCAGGCCCTCGAACAGCAGCCCGCGGCGCGGGGAGCCGCCCATCTGGTCCGCGAACCGGCGGTGCGTCTGGAACAGGTCGATGGACCGGCGCACGTCCTCCTTGACGGGGTCGATGCCGACCACGTCGTCGAGCCGCACGTCCACCTGCTCCGGCCGGTACACCAGGTGCGGCGAGCGCGCCGACCCCATCTGCGTCGCGACCACCATGAGGAGCATGAGCGCGAAGAACGCGACGATCGTGAGCAGGAACGGGTCGATCTGCGGCAGCGGCGGCAGGATCGAGCGGCCGGTGACGGCGGCGGTGATGACGTAGGCCTCGATCAGCAGCGCGAACGTCGCGAACCGGTAGACCCGCCGGCGGCGCATCCGCTCCCGGTCGAGCGCGATGTCGTGCGCTCCCTGGCGGATGGGCGAGACGAGCTCTTCGGCCACGAGGTGTGTCCTTTCGTGCTGGTCAGGGCGGACACCCCATCGTCAGGCCGCCCACCGGAACCGGCAAGATCGGACATATCGGACCACCCGATCGGACTAACCGGCGCGCAGGGTCCTGCCCAGCGCCTCGATCTCGATCTCCGAGAGGCCCACGCCCTCGCGCAGGTAGCCCGCGAACGAGCCGTGCACGCGGTCCATCTCGTCGAACGCGGCCTGCAGGTAGTCGGCCCGCACCTCGAGCAGCGGCACGAGCACGCCGGGGTCGCCACCGCCGGCCTCGACCTGCGACAGCAGGGGCGCGTAGGCCGCGTGGACGGCGGGGTTCACCGCCAGGAACTCCTCGCTCGCCTGCTCACGCGTCACTCCCGCCGCCAGCAGCAGGATCGTCGCCGCCCAGCCCGTGCGGTCCTTGCCCGCCGTGCAGTGGAAGATCAGGGGGACACGCTCGGGGTCGACGACCAGGCGCACGAAGGCCGCGTACGCCTTGCGCGCGGACGCGCTGCTCACGAGCGCGCGGTAGGTGGTCCGCATCTGCTCGCCGAGGTCCACGCCGGCGAGGCCGTGCGCGAGTCCACCCGGCTGACCGAAGAGGGCGGCCACCTGAGCCGCGGCCCCCGTGGGCAGGTCCGCGAGCACGTCCAGCTCCACCAGCTGCGCTCCCGCGGGCACGCGGTCGGGGCGCGTGCGGCGCTCGTCGGCCGTGCGCAGGTCGACCACGGTGCGGATCGCCAGCGCCGCCAGGTCGGGGTCGTCGACGATCGCCTCGTCGACCAGCTCCGCTGAGCGGTACGCGACACCGGTGGCGACCCGGTGGCCGTCCGCCGTCCCCCGTCCCCCGATGTCACGCAGGTTGCCGAGATGCGCTGACGCGATGCGGTGCAGATCCGTCACACGGCGAGCCTAGACACCGAGGCGCGCGTTCACGCGCTGACCGCGAGAGCCTCCTGACCGGCCAGGCCGAGCGTGTCGCGCAGCGTGGTACCCGGGTAGAAGTCGCGGAACAGCCCGGCCGCCCGCAGCGCCGGCACGGTGTGCTCGACGAGCTCGTGGAGGTCGGTGCGCAGGGACGCCGGCCGCACCGTGAAGCCGTCCGCGGCGCCGCTCTCGACCCAGTCGCCCACGAGGTCGGCCAGGTCCTCGGCCGTGCCGGCGTGCACCAGCGAGGCCGCATCACCCGCGACCCCGTCGAGCTCGGCCACCAGCTCGAGCCGGGCGCGCGCGCTCGCCTCGTCGGCGGCCAGCACGACGAACGCGTCGACCAGCACGCGCACGTCGCGCGGGTCGCGGCCCGCGCCCGCCACCGCGTCGAGCACCTGTGCCGTGCGTGCCTGAGCCTCGGCCCGACCGGTGGCGCGGATGCGCACCACGTCGGCGAACCGGGCAGCCACATCGAGGGACCCCGCAGCGCCCAGTCGCACCACGATGGGCGGACGCCCCTGCGGCGGGGGCGGCGTGGCACCGCGCGCGCTGGCGGCGAAGTGGATGCCTTCGACGTCGACGTAGCTGCCCCGGCCCGCGAGCGCCGGCTGCGGCACGGCTCCGTCCCACCGGTCCCAGGACCGCAGCACCTGCTCCGCGGCGACGTCGAGGCGGTGGCCGCCGCTCGCCACGGCCGCAGCGACGTCGTCGCCCTGGTCGACGTCCGTGCCGCCCAGCTGCCACGCGGCGCGGCCGCCGCTCGCGCGATCGATCGACGCCACGGCCTGGGCCACGTCGCGCGGGTCGGTGTGGCGCGTGCCCACGCTCGCCACGAGCCCGATGCCCCGCGACCGCGGCCCCAGCCGAGCGGCGATCAGGGCGGGGTCGAGCCTGCCGCGCAGGGTCGTGTTGCGCGAGGCCTGCAGCGTGAAGTCGTCGTCGAACAGCACGAAGTCGAGCGTGCCGCGCTCGGCGAGGGCCACCAGCTCGAGCACGTGCGCGCCGTCGAACGGGCGCGCCGCCGTCGATCCGACGTCCTTCCAGGACGCGGCGCGGGCGCGGGTCTCGGTCAGGTCGAGGCCGATGTGGGCGTGGTTGAGGAAGGTCATGAGGGGATCCAGTCGGTCGCACGGGCGCGCTCGCGTCAGGAGACGGGCGCGATGGGTCGTCGGCTCAGCGACAACAGCGACAACAGGAGCGGGGCATGGAGGCGACGGTCACGGCGCATCCCCCTCGCTTTAATCCCGACTGATTCGGTAGGAAATGTATCCACGGCCGCTCGGCGATGTCAACGCGTGTCCACGCGGCTCGCCAAGACGCCCGCCGAGACGCCCGGCTAGACACTCGGCGCGCGCATCCGGCTCCGCGCCCATACCCTCCTGGCGTGCGCCGAGCCCGAATGCCGTGGCCCGCTCTCCTGCGAGCGGGTGGCCTCGCCCTGGCCGTCGGCCTGCCCGTCGCCGCCCTCGCCTACGTCGTGCGCTCCGACGTCGGCCCGATCGTGCGCTGGGACCGGCACGCGATCGTCGAGGCCACCGACTTCACGCGAGCCCACGCCGGGCTGAGGGACGCGCTGGTCACCTGGCAGCAGGCGTTCCAGCCCACGTGGGTCTACCTGGGCGGGTCGCTGGTGTGCCTGTGGGTGTGGCGTCGCCAGCACAAGCCCGGGCGCGCCCTGTGGGGGTTCGGCACGCTGATGGCCGCGTGGCTCATCGCGAACCTCGCCAAGGAGCTGGTGCGGCGCGCGCGCCCCGTCGTCGAGGACGCGCTGGTCCATGCCGGCGGCACGTCCTTCCCGTCCGGCCACGCGTTCGCCGCCGCGGCGACCGGCACCGCCGTCACCCTGCTGCTGTGGCCGTCGCTCGGTCCCCGTGCGCGGGTCGCGGTTCCCGCGGTGGCCGCCGCCCTCACCCTCGCGCAGAGCGCCGACCGCGTGCTGCTCGGCGCGCACTACCCGTCCGACGTCGTCGGCGGCATGCTGCTCGGCGCGGCCGTCTCGGGCGCGTCGTACCTCGGGTACCGCGGATGGACCGCGCCCCGCAACGAACCGGAGGCCTGAGTGAACACCTTCGTGCATCGCTACGAGCTGGACACCAGCCGACCGACGAGCCGCGAGTTCTGGCGCGACCTCGGCATGCGGGCGGCGCTCCCCGCCGTGGGGCTGTGGCTGGTCATCGTGGGCCTCGGGTTCCTCATCACCGGCCCGCTGGACAACCTGCCCGGCGAGAAGGCCGTCAGCGAGTGGTTCGTCTCGATCCGCACGCCCGCGCTCAACGACGTCACGTCCGTGATCAGCCAGATCGGCAACACCCCGATCGTCGTCACGCTGGCGTTCCTCACCATGGCCGCGCTGCTGATCTGGACCAGGCAGTGGTGGTTCGCGGTCATCCCGGGCCTGGCCATCGGCCTGCAGGCAGCGGTGTTCCTCACCTCCTCCCTCGTCGTGGGTCGCGAACGACCCGACGTCGACCACCTCGACGACGCGCCCCCCACCTCGAGCTACCCGAGCGGGCACACCGGGGCGTCGACCGCCCTGTACGTGACCCTGGCGCTCGTCGCCCAGCGCATCCCGAACCGCGCGCTGCGCGTGGTCGTCACGGTGCTGCTGCTGCTGGCGCCGCTGACGATGGGCACCGCCCGCCTCTACCGCGGCATGCACAGCCTGTCGGACGTGCTCGTCGGGCTCGCCAACGGCATCGTGTGCGCGCTGCTCGCCTGGAACTACCTGCGACGGGACGTGCGGAGCGCCTCGGCCGGGTGACGCACCGACCACGGACGATGATCGACGAGATGCCCCGCCGGCCCTGCTGGCGGGGCATTTCTCGTTCGTGCCCGGCGGCTGGGGGCTAACGTGACCGCGCGACCACGCCCAGGGGGACAGATGACGAGTGGTCGTACCGCAACGAGGGTCCCGTGCCTGTCGTCGTGCGCGTCGCGCCGGACGAGGGCGGCGACCTCCGGCTCGGTGCTCATCTGCACGCGATCCCCGCGGAAGGTGGCTCGTCGACCGCCGACACGGAGCTGCTGACGGTGGCACCCGGCAACAGTTCGGGGTGGTCTACTCCATGACCCTGGCGTGTGCCGGTTTCAGCGGGGTCCAGTCGGTCGGTACCTACGACGTCAGGCTCCATGTCACCCGGCTCGGACTGACCCGGACCGTCGAGGTCCCGACGCCGGGGTCGATGACCTACGGCATGACCCGAGCCCACCCCGAACCAGCCCCCCTGCCCCTGACCTGGCCCGACTCGGCATGTCCTTTCAGCGGAACCAGGCCGGATGCCCGCAGCAGGCCGCCGCGGGCATCCGAGCCGGTCAGCTCACGGCTGCCACCGCCACGTCCGGGTTGTCGCTGAACACCCCGTCCAGGCCGATGCGGACGAAGGCGCGGATCTCACCGGCGAGGTCCCCCACGCCGTTCGGGTCGGTGCCCACCCGGTACTCCGCGGGCAGGAACTGGTTCTCCCGGCGGAACGTCCACCCGTGCACCTCGAGGCCCACGCGGTGCGCGTGGCGGATCACGGTGGTCGGCGTGCCGAGCGTGCCGGCCGCCGTGCGCGGGATCATGAGGTCCTTGCACAGGCCGACGCCGTCGGCGTAGGTCGCGATCGAGGCCAGTCCCGGCGCGGTGACGAGCTCGCGGTACGTCCGGGGGTCACCGGCCGCCACGAGGTCGAACGGCGCGCCCGAGCAGTCCACCAGCTGCACCAGCGGGGCCCTGGTCAGGTGGGACAGCTCGCGCAGGTTGCCCGTCTCGAAGCTCTGCACCCGCACGGGCGCCTTGCGCCGGTCGAGGCCGTTGGCCTTGAGCTGCGCGACGAGGGGCTCCTCGAGCGAGAGCCCGAGCGAGTCGAAGTACGTCGGGTGCTTCGTCTCGGGGTAGACGCCCACCTGCTTGCCGTCGCAGGAGACCGAGTGCCGGGCCAGGTCGATCACCTCGTCCAGGGTCGGGATCTCGTACAGCCCGTCGAACGCCGTGTTGGCAGGTCGCACCTGAGGCAGACGCTCCTTCGCCCTCAGCGTCTTGAGCTGGGCGAACGTGAAGTCCTCCGTGAACCACCCCGTCAGGCTGCGCCCGTCGATGACCTTCGTGGTGCGCAGTGCGGCGAACTCGGGGTGGTCGGCCACGTTCGTGGTGCCGCCGATCTCGTTCTCGTGCCGAGCGACGAGCACGCCGTCCTTGGTGGAGACCACGTCGGGCTCGATGAAGTCGGCGCACATCCGGATCGCGGTCTCGTACGACGCGATCGTGTGCTCGGGCCTGTACCCGCTCGCCCCGCGGTGCCCGATGACGGTCGTCTCGCTCGCGCGCGGCGCGCGGACCCGGCGCAGGTCGACGATGGCCATCTCCGTGTCGTCGGGCTTGCCGGCGACCCGTGCCGCGTTGCCCGGGTAGTTGTTGTCGTTGGCGATCAGCAGCCGACCGTCGGCGAGCTGCACCACGGTCTCGAACGACTGCACGGGGAGCGAGAACGGGTCGCCCGTGCCGTAGCCGTCGCCCCCGCCGATGTGGTGCGGGTTGGCGATCTTCAACGCGTCGAGGACGAGCATCTTGCGGACGAAGCCGTCGACGTCGCGGCGATCGAGGTCCAGCGCGTAGACGCGCTTGATGACGGACGCCTCGCCCTGGAAGTCGTCGCGCTCGATGACGAGCATCCGGTGCCGGCCGGTGGCGAACGCATCGCCCACCACGTTCGCGTCCTGGTCGGTCTGGTACGCCCACGTCACGCCCGTGTAGCGCTGCGTGCGAGTGTCGAACTCGGAGATGGTGCGTCGACGCTGCAGCGGGTCGTCGACGAAGGCGCCCTCGGTGATCGGGTACAGGTAGCGACCGTCCTTCGAGCCGGCCATCGCCTCGAACCCTCGACTGGCCTTGATGCGCGGCGTCTCACCGGCTGCGAGGTACGGGTTCTGCGGCGACTTCCCGGCCGGGAAGGGCACCGGAACGGAGAGCAGCTTGCCCGTGGCGTCGACGTGCAGCAGGAACGGCCCGAACTCCTCGCCGATCCAGAAGCTCCCGTCCTTCTGGCGCACCACCGACTCGACGTCGAAGTCCGCGCCGGTCAGCAGCCGTTGCCTGGTGTCGCCGTGCACGATGGGGAAGTCGATGCGGTGGTCGGGGTCGCGCAACGAGATGAACGTGCCGACCTTGATCGCCCCGGCGCCACCGCGGTCCGTCTGCCACTTCGGGGTCACGTGGTACAGCCGAAGCAGGAAGTCCGCGGAGTTGGCCTTGCTGCCGAAGCCGTTGTCCGGCATCGCCCAGAACGTGCCGTCACCCGCATCGACCACGCCGGAGAACCCGGGGATCACCTGGCCGGCGAACGGCCCCGGGCGGCCGTTCGCGGGGGTGGCGAGCGCACCGGACTGCGGCCCGGCGGCGAGGTAGTCGGCGGACAGCGTCGCGCGCGCGACAAGTGTGGGCTGCACGACGGTGGGGCCCGGGCGGTCCGCGGCGACGGCGGGGGTCGCGATGGGCAGGAGGGCGGCGGCCACCGCGGTGGCCAGGACGGAGAGGGTCGCTCGTCTTCTCATGGGTCGACCGAACCTCTGCTCGACGACAGGCAGACGACCGCCCGGCGACATGAGGATGAAAGCGGCACACCGGGCAGGGACCGGCGCGCCGAGCAGGGCGTCGCGCGATCCGCGCTCGCCTGCCACCATCAGGGCATGGCGGCGGACGCAACGGGATGGAGCGAGAAGTCGCTCGAGGTCGACGGTCATCGCGTGGCGTACCGGGTGAGCACCCCGGTGGACGGTGCGACGCCCATCGTGCACGTGCACGGGTTCGCCATCTCGGGCGCCTACCTGATGCCCACGGCGCGGCGCCTGGCCGGCCGCGCCATGAACGTCGTGCCGGACCTGCCGGGGTACGGGCGCAGCGAGCGACGCGACTTCACGCTCGGCATCCCCGCCCTCGCGGTCGCCCTGGTGGAGATCCTGGACGCGCTCGAGCTCGAGCGCGTGGTGCTCGTCGGGAACTCGATGGGCTGCCCCGTCACGCTCGAGCTCGCCCACGCCGCGCCCGAGCGCGTCGACCGCCTCGTGCTCGTCTCGCCCGCCGGCGGCGTGCACAACCAGCCGTTCCGACGGGCCCTCAAGCAGCTCGCGGTCGACGGCGTGCGTGAGAGCCCGCGCATGGCCCGGATCGCCGTGCCGGACTACCTGAGGTTCGGGCCCGTCAACGCGTTCAACCTGTTCAGCGAGCTCACGCGGTTCCCGTCGCTCGACCGGCTGCTGCACACGCCCGTGCCGGCGCTCGCGGTGATCGGCAGCCGCGACCCGTTCATGGCGCCGCCGTACCGCGTGCGCGAGGTGGGTCGGCTCGCGCCCGACCACATCACCGTCGCGCTCATCGAGGGCGCCGCGCACGCGATCAACTTCAGCCATCCCGGCGAGCTGGCGCACGTCATCGAGTCGTGGCTCGACGGGGTCGAGATCGCCGACGACCCCGACGAGCCCGGCTTCACCCGCGTCCTGCAGCTGCCCCGCGACCCCTGAGCCGTCAGCCGACGCGCGCGAGGAGCAGCTCGACCAGCACCGGGTCGGTCATCGGACGGAAGTGACCGGGCGTCTCGAGGACCACGTCCACGGCTCCGGCCAGCTCGCTGCCCTCCGGCACGTGCGGGTCCCAGAAGCTGTGCGCCGACGTGATCCGGGCGTTGGCGCCGTGCTCGGTGGCCAGCGCGAGGATGGTGGCGTTGGTGGGCACGAACGCCCGCACCGCCCGCACGGGGAACCAGCGCGCGTAGCGTGAGCCGGCAAACGGGGTGTTCACCGCGATCAGCTCGGCGATGCGACCGTCGGGGTCCTCCTGCGCCATGGCCAGCTTGCCGATGAGCCCGCCCTTGCTGTGGGCCACGAGCGTCACGCCGCGCAGGTCACGGTCGGCCAGGTAGCGACCGAGCGCGGTCGCCGCGGCGGGGATGCTGCCGCGGTTCAGCCCCAGCTCGGGCATCGTGTGCACCGACGCGCCGCGCTGGTGCAGCAGGCGCGCCCACGGCAGCAGGAACCGCCACGGCTCGTACACCCCGGGCAGCAGCACCACCGTGGGCGCGCCCGCCGGGGCGCTCGCGAACGCCTCCGGGTGCGTGCGGGACAGCACCGCCACCGTCTGCCACCAGCCCACGGCGGTGTAGTCCAGCGCCCGCCACCAGAGCCGGCGCAGGGGGCCGGCGCGGCGGGCGACCGGGCTCGTCACACGTACTCCCGACGACGCAGCCAGCGCATCGCCGGAGCGCCCCAGATGGGCGGCAGGTAGAACGTGACCAGCCGGAACGTGATGGCGGTCGACACCGCGATCGCGCTCGGGATGCCGATCGCCTGGAGCCCCAGCGTGAAGCCGGCCTCGGCCACGCCCATGCCGCCCGGGATGGGCATGAGGCCGGAGAACAGGCTCACGGCCGTGTTGATGAGGATCAGCTGCGAGAAGTGCGCGCTCTCGCCGAACGCGTGCAGGCACAGCGCCAGCACGCAGGCCTGGAGCAACTGGACGCCCAGGTTGCCGCCGAGCATCGCCGCCACCTTGTCCGGCCGGCGCAGCACCCCCAGGGTCGACTGCGCGGCACGCGCCTGCTCCGTGAGCGCGCTGCGGATGCGCGGCACCGCCTCGCGCACGCGCCGGCGCAACCGGGGCACGGCGACGGTGACGATCACGACCACCAGCAGCAGCCCGGCCAGGACCGCCAGCAAGCCGGGGTCGGTCTCGCCGGACTCGGCCTCGCTGGGGCCGGTCAGCAGCTTCTCCGTGAACCCCGGCAGGCCGCTGACGAGGATGACGACGATCAGCACCATCTGCACCACGAAGCCGCTCACGCTGTCGATCACGCCGAACGAGACCGCGGCCGCGGCCGGGATGCCGAACTTCTGGAAGAACCGCACCTCGAGCGCCAGCCGAGCGGCGGACGCCGGGATGACGAGCGCGATGAACTGGATCGCGTACTGGAGCATCAGCACGGGCAGGTAGCGCAGGCGAGCGAGCGTCGCGCCCAGGGTCGCCCCGGCCGACGACACCTGGATGACGGGGGTCAGCAGCAGCGCCGCGAGCACCCAGGCCCAGTTGGCGGACGTCAAGGCGTCCGCGACGCTGGCGAAGTCGACGCCCGTGAGCAGCGTGACCACGAAGTAGACCACCAGCGCGACGACCACCAGCACGCCGATGGAGCGCGGCGTGACCCGGCGCAGGCGCTCGAGCGGCGGCTCCTCCACGCCGGCGGCCGCGACCGCGGTGGCCCGCAGCTCCTTGAGCGACCAGTTCTCCTCGCGCAGGTCCGTGCGGGTGTCGCGTCCCAGGGCGGCGGACTGCAGGTAGGGCAGCACCTCGGCGAGCCCGTCCGTGCCCAGGGTCGCCACCGCCGCAGCGACGGCGCGGTCCGGGTCGACGACCAGCGAGGTCGCGACGAGCAGCCGCGCCTGGTCGGTGCGCAGGTCGCCCTCGTCGGCGGCCTGACGGGCGGCGTCGAAGTCCGCGAGCGCGGCCGTGCCGTCCGTCCGGATCACCACGCGGTTGCCGTCGATCTGGCCGTGCGCGATCCCGGCGCGGTTGAGCCTGACCACGGCCTGCCACATCTCGCCCAGCAGCGCGTCGGTGAGCTGCTCGGGCTCGAGCTCCGCGAGCGTCGTCGCCGGGTTGCTCGTGACCAGCAGCGCGTCGCGCTGCACCGCGACACCCACGGCAACGACGTCGAGCGTCGGCACCTGCACCTGCGCCGCGAGCAGCGTGAGCAGGGCCTCGTGCTCGACGCGTGACCTCCTGCTGCTGCCCACGTGGGCCCTGCCGCCACGCCGGGTCAGGGCGGTCCACAGCGACCCCGCCACCTGGCTGTCCCACGCGTCGCGCCCGTACACCGTGACGCGCAGCGCGGTGCCGTCCGCCGTCTCGGCCAGCAGCACGGTGCTCGCGGACCCGTGCGTGGGCGCGGGTGCCACCCGCGTCACCGGCACGCCGAGGTCCGCGAGAGCCACCTGCACCTGCTCGTCGGTCAGCCTGCCCTGGGGGGTGCCCAGCAGCAGGTGCGTGATCGCGGCGGCGGCGGTGCCCACGGCGATCGCGGCAGCCGCCCCCAGCAGGTTGGTGGTGCCGAGCCCGATCGCCGCGAGCGCGCCGAGCCCGATCACCAGGCGGCTGGCGTAGCGCCAGGGCCGGGCCAGGTGCGGGGAGGCGACGACGACGACGGCCGTGAGGACCGCGATCCGGCTGGCGACGTAGACCACGGGTGGGCCGGACGCGACCAGCGCGTGGATGGTGTCGGACGGGTCCGTGCCCACGAGCGCCCCGACGAGCGTCGCCCCCGCGAGGGCCAGCACGGCCGCGGCCGCCTGGTCGACGAGCAGGCGTCGACGTCCCCGGCTCGCCGCGGGCAGCAGCACCAGCCACAGCCCCCACAGCGCCAGCAGGGCGTAGACGACGCTCCACAGCCACCCGAACACCGGTTCCAGCCAGGTGAGCAGGGTGGCGAGGGCGTCGTCGGCGCCGGAGGGTCCGGGCGCCGGCAGGCTCAGCAGGCCGAGGAACAGCAGCGAGGACAGGAGCAGGAGGACGTCGGTCGGCCGACGGAACCGCCGCGCGTCGGGCGACGAGGACCAGATGCGAGCCAGCGCACGCACGGTGGTGCGGGGCTGCTCCGACCGGACGGTCATCGACCCCTCCTGCACGCGGTGACGGACGTGGACCGGACTTCGCACCGGCTGGGTCGAAGGCTACTGGCGCGGGCGCGCTGCGCGCATGACCAGCGCGGACGGATCCGGGATCAGCTGCTCAACGGCAGCCGGCGCACGCTGCGGAACTCGCGCGCGCTGCCGTCGACCGGGTCGGCGAACGCGATCCGGCCCGCGAGCAGCTGCAGCGGACGGCTGAAGTCGTCGACGTCGACGTCCCGCACCACGGGGTACAGCGGGTCGTCGACGATCGGGATGCCGAGGCCGTGCAGGTGCAGACGCAGCTGGTGGGTGCGACCCGTCGCGGGCGTCAGCCGGTACACGCCGTGACCCTCCCGCTCCGACTCGAGCTCGATGCAGGTCTCGGCGTTGACGGGTGCCCCCGGTACCACCTCCGCCTGCCACGCGCCGCGCTCCTTGCGGATGTGGTTGCGCACGACGACGGGGAGCACCAGGTCCTCGCGCAGCGGAGCCAGCGCCCAGTAGGTCTTGTGCACCGCGCGGCGCTCGAACAGCGACTGGTAGGGACCGCGCCACCGGGGCTCGGTCGCCAGCATGAGCAGACCCGAGGTGACCCGGTCCAGACGGTGCAGCGGCGACAGGTCCGGTAGTCCCAGCTCGGCCCGCAGCCGCACGACGACGCTCTGCCGCACGTGCCGCCCGCGCGGGATGGAGGACAGGAACGGCGGCTTGTCGACCACCACGAGGCGCTCGTCCCGGTGCACGACGTGGATCGGCGAGGTCACCTCCGGCTCGTCGCGCAGGTCGCGGTGGAACCAGACGAAGCGGTGGTGCCGGAACGGCTCGTCGGCGAGCACCGGCCGGCCGTCCTGGTCGACGAACCGTTGCGCCGCGAGCATCCCGGCCACGTCCACGTGCTCGGGCAGCCGGTCGGCCAGCCACGCGCCCATGGTGAGCCACTCGTCCGTGCGCGACCGGTCCCGGTCCGGGGTGCGCAGCCACGCGGCGCTCAGGCCGTGCCGGGCGGGCAACGGGGAGCGAGGGGGCACGCGTCGATGCTACGGGCGGGCGAACGACTGAACCCCCCGCGAGAAGCCGCTGGGCTTCCTGCGAGGGGTTCGATCGATGGCGGTAGCGGTGGGATTTGAACCCACGGTGGACTTTCACCCACACACGCTTTCGAGGCGTGCTCCTTAGGCCGCTCGGACACGCTACCTCGCCGAGAAGGGTACCCGGTCGGGGCCGATGCTCCGAATCCGGCCGCCCGGGCGGGTGCGGGCGGCCTCGACGTACGGTGGATCGGTGACAGCCGAGGCCGACTTCGACGACGCGCTGGCCCTGCTCGCCGGCCGGCGGATCACGGTCCTCACCGGCGCCGGCGTCTCCACGGACTCCGGCATCCCCGACTACCGGGGGCCGGACTCCCCACCCCGAACTCCCATGACGTTCCAGCAGTTCACGGGCGACGAGGCCTTCCGCCGGCACTACTGGGCTCGCAACCACGTCGGCTGGCGGCACGTGCGCCGCACGCAACCCAACGAGGGGCATCGCGCGCTGGCGCGGCTCGAGGAGGCGGGCGTGGTGGTCGGGATCATCACGCAGAACGTGGACCTGCTGCACGAGGCCGCGGGCTCGCGCAACGTGATCGACCTGCACGGCCGGTACGACCGCGTGGTGTGCCTGCGCTGCGGGCACGTGATGAGCAGACGCGAGCTCGCCGACCGGCTCACCGCGCTGAACCCCCACTTCGCGCCCGAGTCGGTGGCCGACATCGAGATCGCGCCCGACGCCGACGCCGTCATCGAGCAGACCGCCGACTTCGTCGTGGCGGACTGCCCCGTCTGCGGCGGGATGCTCAAGCCCGACATCGTCTACTTCGGCGAGACGGTCCCGCGGGCCCGGGTCGACGCCGCGTACGCGATGGTCGACGAGGGCGACGTGCTGCTCGTGGCGGGCTCGTCGTTGACGGTGCAGAGCGGACTGAGGTTCGTACGGCACGCGGCCGGTGCCGACAAGCCGGTGGTGATCGTCAACCGCGGGGCGACGCGGGGTGACCGGTACGCCGCCGTGACCTTGCACGCCGGGACGTCAGAGACCCTCGTCGCCCTGGCCGGGCTCCTGCCGGCGGCCCTCGAAGAAGCGCACCAGCAGCGCTGAGCTCTCCTGCGCCCGGACGCCGCCCACCACCTCGACCCGGTGGTTGAGCCGACGGTCGCGCACCACGTCCCACTGCGAGCCGCACGCGCCGGCCTTCGGGTCCCACGCGCCGAGCACCAGGCGGGGCACGCGGGCCAGCACCGTGGCACCGGCGCACATGAGGCAGGGCTCGAGCGTGACCACGAGCGTGCAGTCGTCGAGCCGCCACCGACCGAGCGTCTGCGCGGCCTGCCGCAGCGCCACCACCTCGGCGTGCCCGGTCGGGTCGGCCGCGGCCTCGCGCACGTTGTGCCCGCGCCCGACGACCGCCCCGTCCGGACCCAGGACCACGGCACCCACCGGGACGTCGTCCGTGGCCAGCGCGAGGGCGGCCTCGGCCAACGCCTCCCCCATCGCCCAAGCGTCGGCGGGCGCCTCGGGTCGCGTGCTCATGTCGCCATGATCTCCTAGCCGGCACGCATCCCAGCAGGTGGACACCCGGTAGGTTGGCCCCATGCGCTTGCACGTCGCGAACCACCCCCTGGTCGACCACAAGCTCGCCGTCCTGCGGGACGTGAGCACCCACTCGGCCACGTTCCGCCTCCTGGTCGACGAGCTGGTGACCCTGCTCGCCTACGAGGCGACGCGTGACGTGCACATGCGCGAGGTGGAGATCACGACGCCGGTGACGACCACCACCGCGCGCAAGCTGGCCTCCCCGCGGCCCCTCGTCGTGCCGATCCTGCGTGCGGGCCTGGGCATGCTCGACGGCATGACCCGCCTGCTGCCCACGGCCGAGGTCGGCTTCCTGGGCATGCAGCGCGACGAGGAGACGCTCGAGGCGATCACGTACGCCAACCGCCTCCCCGACGACCTGTCGGGCCGGCAGTGCTTCCTGCTCGACCCGATGCTGGCCACGGGCGGCACCCTCGTGGCCGCGATCGACTACCTCCTGCAGCGCGGGGCGCGCGACGTCACCGCCGTGTGCCTGCTGGCCGCCCCGGAAGGGCTCAAGGTCGTCGAGGACTTCGTCGGCGAGCGGGCCGACGTCTCGGTCGTGGTGGCCGCCGTCGACGAGCGGCTCAACGACAAGGCCTACATCGTCCCCGGCCTGGGAGACGCGGGCGACCGCCTGTACGGCATCGTCTGAGCCATCCACCGCGTGAGACCGCGGGAGTAACCCCTTGGGTGCGGCCGCGAGCCGTGCGATGCTCGCTGCGTGATCCGATCCACGCACTACGCCACGGCGGCGTCTGCCGTCGGCGTACGCGCGCTGCGCTGTCCGGCCTGACGTCGCCCCTCAGGCCCGACCCTCCCGCCCCGTCTGGCGGACCGCACACCCGGAGATCCCCATGGCCTTGCCCACCCCGTTGCCCGCACCCCGTGCCGGCTTCGTCCTCTACGTCGCGGTGCCGGACTCGACGTCGGTCACCGCGCTCGCCGATGTCGCCGCGAGCTTGCACGAGCTGGCGGTCGACGCACTGCCGGGCGCCGAGACCGTCACCGCGCTCTCGCTGGTTCCCGGCGGGTCCGACGACGTGCGGCGCATCGGCGACCGGCTCACCGAGCTACGACTGCTGCCCGCCGACCATTAGCTCGGGCGGGGGCGGCGGCTCGGTCCGCAGCGTGATCGCGCCGACGAGGTACTGGTCGCCCGTGGTCGTCGCCGTCAACGAGCTCACGTCGCACGCGAGCGTCACGGGCCGGAAGCCCTTGGCATCCGTGCCGAGCGAGTTGGCGGCGCGCCAGCCCGTCGCCGTGGCGTCGAACGCGTTGCTCGCCGACCCCGTCCCGCCGCCGAGCCGCGTGGGCGTCAGCGCTGTCCACGAGTCCCCGCACAACGGGCTGCTCAGCCGCAGGGCGTCCCCGGTCCTGCCGTAGTCGCCCTCCCAGGCCACGACCCCCACGCGGGCGGAGGTGCCCGCGGCCCCCGCGAACGAGAAGACGGGCGGGGCGCTCGCGGAGCCGACCCAGGCCCCTCCGTCGTACACGGACACGTCCGCGGAGCTGCCGTCCTCGTAGACCACCACGAGGGCCCACCCCGCGAAGTACGTCGGGTCTCGGTCTCCTCGCCCCACCGCGACGGCGGCGTCGGCGACGGACCAGGTGCCCACGCCGCGCGCGGCGACCTGGTCGGTCACGTCGGCGAACGACTGGTAGTACGAGCGACCGCCGTTGTCGGTGGTCTCGGTGAGCACCTCGCCCCGCACGGGCACGTAGCCCCCGCCCGGTCCGCGCAGCTGCACCGTGCTGCGGTCGGTGCTCCACGCGTCCGCAGCCACCTTGTTCGCGGCCCAGTACAGGCCGGCGAACTGCACCGGCCCGCGCAGGGCGCCCAGGGTGGCGGACGACGAGACGGGGACGCCGGTGCGCTGAGCCGGCGCGGGACCTACCGCCTCGTCGAGCGGCACCATCGCCAGGCCGTTGTTGTCCGACGTGCCGTAGTTGAGGACGTTCACGCACGCCTTCTCGCTCGTGCGGCACGACAGGAGGGGCGCGCCGACCTCGGTGACCGCCATGCCGCTGCCGATGAAGCGCGCGGCCAGGCCGCCGGACGTCGCGGGCACCGCGACCAGCACCCGGTCGCTCTCGACACCTCCCGACCGCGCCACGAGCGCCACCCGGGCGGCAGGGTCGCTCCAACGCAGCTGCGCGTGGAAGAGCACCGGCACCGACCCGCCGGCGGGGAGGTCACCGAGCTGGCACTCGACGACTCGCGCGTCGTCCGCCAGCGCGCAGCCGGGCGTCGAGGCGTCGCTCGCCACGAAGGCGAGGTTGCGGGGCAGCGAGGCGCGCACGACCACACCGGCCGCGTCCGACCCGTCGGCGACCGCGACCGCCAGCTCGACCTGCACGTCGCCGCCGTCGAGCCGGCGCGCCGCGGCATCGCTGACGGACAGCGCGGGCGGGACGCCGACCACGGGCACGCGCACGTCGTCCACGGGGTCCGCGCCGTCGGCGGCCACCGCGACCACCAGGTCGCCCAGCGCACCCGTGGCGCCGACGTCGCCGCGCAACGCGAGCCGGAGCGGGGCCTCGGCACCCGCGGCCAGCCCGTCCCGCGTGCAGGTCTGGACGCGGTCGTTGACCGAGCACCCCCAGCCCTCGAGCTCGGCGGCGCCCCACGACGAGCCCGCCGGGGCCGTCGCCGTGACGGTGAGCTCGCCCGCGTCGAGGTCGCCGCGGTCGCGCACCGCGAGCTCGACCGGCACCGCGTGGCCACCGAGCACGTCGACGCGCTCGCTCGCCGAGACCGCCAGCCGCGCCGGGGTCTTGACGGCGTACGGGATGGTCGTGGGCGTCGGTGCAGCCCGGCCGTTGGGGCTGAGCGTCACGGCCAGGCCGCCGGTCACCGCGTCGGGCTCCCCGGCGGTGAGCTCGAGCGCCAGGGTGGTCGCTGCCCGGGCCGCGAGCGGGGTGGTGCGCGTGCACGTCACGCCGTCGACGGCGGCCTCCTGCGCGGGGTCGCACGTCCAGGCACCGTCGCCGACCGCCCAGGAGACGCCGTCGGGAAGGCTGAAGGTCGCGCGGGGCTGGTCGGCGCTCACACCGCCCGCGTTGCGCAGCGGCAGCACCAGGCTCGTCGGTCGGCCAGACACCAGCGTGAACGACCGCACCTCCTCGACGAGCGCGAGGCGGGCGGGGGCCGGCGCGACCCGCACCGGGATCGGTGCCGCGTCGAAGTCGAGCTCGGCGCCGCTGACGTGCAGGCTGATGACGCCGTCCGCGGCCTCGTAGTCCTCGTCCACCGAGACGCGCAGCACCAGGCTCGCGGTGGAGTGGGGCGGCAGGACGTCGAGCGTGCAGTGCGCGGCCGGCGACCGGCTGCCCCCGGTGCACACCCAGCCAGGGTCTCCCGCGCCGGCGAACCGGCCGGTCGCTCCCGGGTTGGTGACCGTCAGCACGTCGTCGATCCACACGCCCGCCGGCAGCTGGAGGTCCGCGGCGAGGTCGGCCGCCGCCGTCCCTCCGCTGTTGACCACGTCGATGGAGAGCTCTTGGTCTTCCGCGCCCGCGTCCAGCGCGACGCCCGCGTCCGGAAGCACCACGGACAGCTCGGCGGGCTCGGCGGGCGGATCGGTGGGGGTGTCCGTCGGCGCGGCGGTCGGCGAGGGCTCTGACGTCGGCTCCGCGGTCGGTTCCGCCGTGGGCTCTGCGGTCGGCTGCGAGGTCGGCTCGGCCGTCGGGGCACCTCCCGGGACCGACTCGGGCGGCAGCACCGGGACGAGTGTCGGCTCGGGCGTCGCCGTCGGCGATGCGGTCGGCGTCGGCGTCGGTGTGGCGCTCGGTCCCGGGTCGGTCGGCGACGCGGTGGGCTGGTCGAGGGTGGCGGACGCGCTCGCGGTGGGCCCGGGCGCCGCGCCTCGGTCCGGCCCGTGCAGGATCCCGACGACGAGGGCCGTCGTGACCCCGGCGACGACGACGGCGCCCGCGACGACGGCCACCGCGGTCGCGGGGATCGCGGCCAGGAACGCGGCCACCCCTCCCGCGCTCGCGGCCGACGCCGCGGCACCGCCTCCCGCCGCCCCGGCGGCAACCGCCCCGGCGGTGGCGGTGCCGGCGGCACCCACGGTCGCCGTCCCGCCAGCGCCCGCGCCCGCCGTCCCGCCCGCGGTCGCCGCCGCGGTGCCGGTCGCCCCACCTGCCGCGGCGGTACTCGTCGCGCCGCCCGCCGCGGCGCCGCCCGGCGTGCCGCCCGCGGAGAGGGCCGAGCCGGCGGCCAGGCCGCCGCCCACCGGGAGCAGGTACGCGAGCGCGCCCATGCCCGTCAGGCCGAGCACCAGCGGCGCGACGATCGCCCGCATGCCGTGGTTGACGTCCGTGAGCTCGAGCACCAGTGCTCGGCACTCGCCGCACTCCTCGAGGTGCGCCTCCACCTGTGCCGTCTCCCGCGCACCGAGCCCGCCGCGCACGTACGAGCCAAGCTTGCCCGCCGCTGCGCGACACCCATCGTCGAGCGGGTCGCGCAGGTGCTCCTGCAGGTAGGCCTGCCGCAGGCCCTCGCGGGCCCGGTACGCGAGGGCGGCCACACCGTTCGCGGTCAGGCCCAGCAGGGGCGCGATCTGCGCGGGCGCCAGACCCTCGACCTCGGTGTGCCAGAGCACCGCCTGCCACCGCTCGGGCAGCCCGTGGAACGCCCGCGCGACGACACCGCGCTCGAAGCCCTCGAGCGCGGGCTCCTCGGCGGTCCCCGCCCACGCGGTCCCGGCCTCGAGGCTCGCGACGTCGTCCGTGGGTTCCACCCGCCGCGCGCGGTCGCGCTGCAGCCCGGCGACGCGGCGCACCACGGTGAAGAGGTAGGCGCGGAAGGCCACGTCGGGGCCGTTGCCGCGCTGCAGGGCCAGGAACACGGCGGAGAACGCGTCCGCGACGACGTCCTCGGCGTCGGCGGTCGAGTCCGTGTACCGGCGGGCGACGACGAGCGCCGCGCCGGCGTGGCGCTCGTACAGCTCCCCCGTCGCCTGAGCGTCACCGCCGCGGGCGGCAGCAATGAGCTCGGCGTCCTCGCGCACGTCGTCCTCGATGCCCGCCTCCGTGCTCACGCGGGTTCCTCCTCTACCTGGCCCCGTTCAGAGTGCCATATCGGGCGAATACGGCGAACCGGCTGAGCGTGGGGACCCGGTGGGTGAAAAACAGGCAACTGGCGTCACGCTGCCCGCCGAGGCGACTCTCAACCCGTGTGACGACACCAGCGCGCCTCGGCGGCGCCGCGCTCCCGGAGGAGCTCGCGGCGCGATGGCGCTCGTTGAGCCTCTCCTCGGCGTGGCTGCGCCCCACGGACTGGGAGCACGCGGCCGTCTCGCACATGGCGTACTCCGTGGCGATCGGCGACGACCCCCGCGACTCGGCCTGGAACCTCGGACGGGCGCGCGGCGAGATCGGTGTCGGCATCGAGGAGACGCTCGACGACGTCTCGTGCCTCTACCGCGCGCTCGGACCGCACCCGGCACCGCCCACCGTGGTGCGCGCCCTGTGCGGCGGCTGGGCCGAGGCGCAGGCCGTCGCCGTGGTGAGCGGCACCAGCCGCGACCCCGAGTCGGGCCTTCCGACCGCCCAGTACCTGGCCGTGCGCCTCGCGGAGGCGTGCGCCTCGCTCGAGCCGGGTGAGCTGGTGGTGGTGGACGTGGCCGCCGGAGACGTGCCGCCCAGTATCCGGATCGCGCGCTCCGCAGCCGTCGGGGAGGCGATGACCGCGACCTACGGTCCGGGCCATCCGATGGCGGCGCTGGGCGGGGGTGTGTTCGTGTCTCTGGTCCGTGGCGGGATCGACCACGTCGACCTGGTGCCCCTGCTGAGACGCGAGATCGATCGCCGCGTGGCTGACGAGCCGCTGCGCTCGGCCACGAGATGCCCCGTGCGGATCCGCCGGGTGGACGTGCCGCGCGAGACGCCGGACGCGGAGGACCTGGTCAGGCGACTGGCCCGCTCCTGACGGTTGCGCGGGCAGGACAATCCGGCAGAATCCGCCTACCGTCGATCCATGACACCCGCAGAGCTCGCCCCTGGCGACCCCAGCGCCGACCCCGGGCACCTAGCCCGCAGGGCCGAGATCGAGGCGCTGCTCGGCGCCGAGGATCCCGGCCCGCTCCTGGACTCCGGGGACTCGGCAGACGTGTTCGCGGTCGACGACGACCTCGTGCTGCGCCGCTACCGTGGCGGCCGCGACTCGGCCGGTGAGGCCGCGATGCTGCGCCACGTGGTCGCCCACGGCTATCCCGCGCCCGCCGTGCTCGCTGCGGCCGGCCCCGACCTGGTGATGGAGCGCCTGCACGGCCCCACGCTGCTCCAGTCGCTCGCGGCGGGCGAGACGTCCATCCACGACGCCGCCGCCGTGCTCGCCGACCTGCACGTGCGGCTGCACGCGCTGCCCGTCCCGCAGGACTGGGAGGGCCCCACGCACCAGTCCTGGCCGGAGTCCGTGGTCGGCACCGTCGTCGTGCACCTCGACCTGCACCCCGGCAACGTCATCCTGTCCGAGGCCCACGGGCCCTCGGTGGTCGACTGGTGCAACACCCGCATCGGGACGGCCGAGCTGGACGTCGCACTGACGGCGCTCATCATCGCCGAGGTCGCGGTCGACGCGGGCGGCGTCTACTCCCAGGCGGCGCGCGCCCTGCTGGCCGCCTTCGTCTCCGCCGTGGACGTCGACGTGCTCGGTGCGCTCGACGAGGCCGCCGCTCGTCGAGCCGAGGACCCCTCCCTCGTCGCGGGTGAGCGCGACCTGGTCCCGGTGGCCGCCACCCTGGTGCGCGAGCTCATCGAGGTCTCCGCCCGGCCCTGACCGCCGGCCCGACGCATGACGGCCACCCGCTCGCGCGGGTGGCCGTCATGCGTGAGAGAGCCTGGTCAGGCGGGCTGGAACGTCAGGCAGTCCGCATGGTCGTGCCCGGCGCCGACGCGCACGGCCGCCGCCGTGCACTCGAGCGAGGAGTTGTGGGTGCACTCGGCACGCTGGCACGCGCCGACGTGGGTGACGACCTTGTCGAGGCCGCCCCGGACGCCGAGCGGGATGAACGTCGCGCACGACGCGTCGCCGCTGGTGCCGCCGATCGTGACCGCGGCCGCGTGGCAGCTCGAGTGGTCGTTGTAGGAGCAGCCGGCCACCGAACACTCGGTGACCGCCGGCATGTCCATCAGGGTGCTCACGGTGACCTCCGCAGGTTGGGGAACGCGTCCCCGTCGACGCTAGACCCGTTCCCGCGCGCCGACTAGCCAGGAAGGCCTGGCTTACCCGCAGGTCAGAGGCCCATTCCGAGTGAGGGTGACCTCATCCGGCGGGCGTCGTCGCAGATCAGGGGCGTGGCTCACGCCGGCGGCGGCTTCTCGCCCGATCCGCGCTCGATGAGCCGCGTCGGCATGACCACGCGCTCGAACGTCATCCGCCCGGTGCGCTCCAGGATGCGCTGCGCGGCCAGGCGACCCATCTCGGTCGCGTCGTGCGCCACCGTGGTGACCCCCAGCACGTCCGACAGGTCGAAGTCGTCGAAGCCGACGAGGGCCACCTCGGGCCGGGTCGCGGCGATCGCGCGCACCGCCCCGAGCGCGATCCGGTTGTTGCCTGCCAGCACGGCGGTCACCGGCTGGTCGCCGGTCAGCAGCTCGGTCACCGTGTCGCGACCGGCCAGCATGTCGTGCGAGTCCACCCGCACGATCGGCTCGCAGCCCGCCTCCGCGAGTGCGTCGGTGTAGCCGCGGCGCCGCTCGCGGTGGGTACTGAGCCGCTCGTAGTCGCCGACGAACGCGATGTGCCGGTGACCGACGGCCAGCAGGTGCTGGGTCGCCGTGTAGGCGCCGCCGTAGTTGTCGATGACGATCGAGTCGGCCTCGACCCCGACGGGCGGCCGGTCGACGAACACGACGGCCGTGCCGCGGGCGATGAGCACCGCGATGTCCTCGTGCGACGCCCGGGTGGAGGCGATGACCAGGCCGCGCACGTGCCGGTCGGCGAACTCGCGGACCAGGTCCCGCTCCACGTCGGGGTCCTCGTCCGAGCTGGCGATCGTCAGGTGCGCGCCCACCGCGCGCACCTCCTTCTCCACGCCCTTGGCGAGCGCCGAGTAGAACGGGTTGGCGAGGTCGCCCGTGATCATGCCGACCGCCGGCGTCGCGATCCCGCGCTTGAGCATGCTCGCCTGCGGGTTCATCCGGAAGTCGAGGTCAGCCGCGGCCGCGAGCACGCGCTCCCGGGTCGCGGTGGCGACGTGCTGCTCCCCGTTGAGTGCGCGCGAGGCTGTCTTGAGGCTGACACCGGCGCGCTGAGCGACGTGCGAGAGCGTGATCGCCTCGCGTTCGGGCACGTCGGTGCCGGCCATCGCTCACCCTCCTCGTCGTGTCCGCCCTCGGGCGCTGCTCTCCTGGCGTTCCGCTGCACTGGCCGCGGCCTGCGCGCAAGTATGGCGGTTCGGGCGCCCCTGCCGATGCCATCGGGTGGGCGAACCGCCGCGGACGCGTACGACGAAGGGGCCCGGCCGAAGCCGAGCCCCTTCGTGAGCCGCACGCGAGCGCGGGCGCTGGGTCAGAACTCCCAGTCCTCGTCCTCCGTGTTGACGGCCTTGCCGATGACGTAGGACGAGCCCGAGCCCGAGAAGAAGTCGTGGTTCTCGTCCGCGTTCGGCGACAGGGCGGACAGGATCGCGGGGTTCACGTCCGTCTCGTCGCGGGGGAACAGCGCCTCGTAGCCCAGGTTCATGAGGGCCTTGTTGGCGTTGTAGCGCAGGAACTTCTTGACGTCCTCGGTGAGCCCGACGCCGTCGTAGAGGTCCTGCGTGTACTCCACCTCGTTGTCGTACAGCTCGAAGAGCAGCTCGAACGTGTAGTCCTTGAGCTCCTGCTTCTCCGCCGCCGACAGCTTCTCGAGGCCCTTCTGGTACTTGTAGCCGATGTAGTACCCGTGCACGGCCTCGTCGCGGATGATGAGGCGGATCAGGTCGGCCGTGTTGGTGAGCTTGGCGCGGCTCGACCAGTACATGGGCAGGTAGAAGCCCGAGTAGAAGAGGAACGACTCGAGCAGCGTGCTCGCGACCTTCCGCTTGAGGGGCGAGTCGCCGCGGTAGTAGTCCATGACGATCTCGGCCTTGCGCTGGAGGTTCGCGTTCTCCTCCGACCAGCGGAACGCCTCGTCGATCTCCTTGGTGGAGCACAGCGTCGAGAAGATCGAGCTGTAGGACTTGGCGTGCACCGACTCCATGAACGCGATGTTCGTGTAGACGGCCTCCTCGTGCGGCGTGATCGCGTCGGGGATCAGCGACACGGCGCCCACGGTGCCCTGGATGGTGTCGAGCAGCGTCAGACCCGTGAAGACGCGCATGGTGAGCGTCTTCTCCTGCTCGGTGAGCGTCGCCCACGACTGCACGTCGTTGGACACCGGCACCTTCTCCGGCAGCCAGAAGTTGCCGACCAGGCGGTCCCAGACGTCCGCGTCCTTGTCGTCCTCGAGCCGGTTCCAGTTGATCGCCGAGACCCGGCTGATCAGCTTCAGCTTCTCGCTCATCGTGATTCCTTCAGGTGGTTCATGGGGTTCGACGCGGTCAGAGCATGCACGAGACGCAGCCGTCCACTTCCGTGCCCTCCAGCGCGAGCTGGCGGAGGCGGATGTAGTAGATCGTCTTGATGCCCTTGCGCCAGGCGTAGATCTGGGCCTTGTTGAGGTCGCGCGTGGTGGCCGTGTCCTTGAAGAACAGGGTCAGCGAGAGGCCCTGGTCGACGTGCTGGGTGGCCTCGGCGTAGGTGTCGATGACCTTCTCGTAGCCGATCTCGTACGCGTCCTGGTAGTACTCCAGGTTGTCGTTCGTCATGAACGGCGCCGGGTAGTAGACGCGACCGATCTTGCCTTCCTTGCGGATCTCGATCTTCGAGGCGATCGGGTGGATCGAGCTCGTCGAGTGGTTGATGTACGAGATCGACCCCGTCGGCGGCACGGCCTGCAGGTTCTGGTTGTAGATGCCGTGCTCGCGCACCGACTCCGCCAGCGCCCGCCAGTCGTCCTGCGTGGGGATGTGCACGCCGGCCTCGGCGAACAGCTCCGCGACGCGAGCCGTGCGCGGCTCCCACACGCGGTCGACGTACTTCTCGAAGTACTCACCGGTCGCGTACTTCGAGTCCTCGAAGCCCTCGAACGCGGTGCCGCGCTCCTTGGCCAGCAGGTTCGACGCACGGATGGCGTGGTAGGCCACCGTGTAGAAGTAGATGTTGGTGAAGTCCAGGCCCTCGTCGGACCCGTAGAAGATCCGCTCGCGCGCCAGGTACCCGTGCAGGTTCATCTGGCCCAGGCCGATGGCGTGGCCGCCCGCGTTGGCGCGCTTGATGGACGGCACCGACTCGATGCTGGTCTGGTCGGCGACGCCCGTCAGGGCGCGGATGGCGACCTCCACCGACTTGCCGAAGTCCGGCGAGTCCATGGCCAGCGCGATGTTCATCGAGCCGAGGTTGCAGGAGATGTCGCGGCCCACGTGCTGGTACGAGAGGTCCTCGTTGAACGTGGACGGCGTCGAGACCTGCAGGATCTCCGAGCACAGGTTCGAGTGCGTGATCTTGCCCTTGATGGGGTTCGCGCGGTTGACCGTGTCCTCGAACATCACGTACGGGTAGCCGGACTCGAACTGCAGCTCGGCGAGCGTCTGGAAGAACTCGCGGGCGCTGATCTTGGTCTTCTTGATCCGCGCGTCGTCGACCATCTCGTAGTACTTCTCGGTGACGTTGACGTCCGCGAACGGCTTGCCGTACACGCGCTCGACGTCGTACGGCGAGAACAGGTACATCGGCTCGTTCTTCTTGGCCAGCTCGAACGTGATGTCCGGGATGACGACGCCGAGCGAGAGCGTCTTGATGCGGATCTTCTCGTCGGCGTTCTCGCGCTTGGTGTCGAGGAACCGGTAGATGTCCGGGTGGTGCGCGTGCAGGTACACGGCGCCGGCGCCCTGACGGGCACCGAGCTGGTTGGCGTACGAGAACGAGTCCTCGAGCAGCTTCATCACGGGGATGACGCCGGAGCTCTGGTTCTCGATGTGCTTGATGGGCGCGCCGTGCTCGCGCACGTTCGACAGCAGCAGCGCGACGCCGCCGCCGCGCTTGGAGAGCTGCAGCGCGGAGTTGATGCCGCGCGCGATGGACTCCATGTTGTCCTCGATGCGCAGCAGGAAGCAGGACACGGGCTCGCCGCGCTGCGCCTTGCCGAGGTTGAGGAACGTGGGCGTGGCCGGCTGGAAGCGACCCGAGACGATCTCGTCGACGAGGGAGATCGCGTAGTCCTGGTCACCCGCGGCGAGCGCGAGCGCGACCATGCAGACGCGGTCCTCGAAGCGCTCGAGGTAGCGCTTCCCGTCGAACGTCTTGAGCGTGTACGACGTGTAGTACTTGAAGGCGCCGAGGAACGTCTGGAACCGGAACTTCTTCGAGTACGCGTACTCGAAGAGCGTCTTGATGAACGGCCGGTCGTACTGCTCCAGCACCGCCGGGTCGTAGTACTTGTTCTCCACGAGGTAGTCGAGCTTCTCGTTCAGGTCGTGGAAGAACACCGTGTTCTGGTTCACGTGCTGCAGGAAGTACTGCCGTGCCGCTTCCCGGTCCTTGTCGAACTGGATCTCCCCGTCCGCGCCATACAGGTTCAGCATGGCGTTGAGGGCGTGGTAGTCCAGTCCCGTCAGGTCTACGCGGGTATCTGTGACTGTCGCTGCCAAAATCGTCCCAATCCCTCACGGACGCGGTTGACGTCCTCGCTTGTGCCCATCAGCTCGAACCCGTACAGGTAGGGGACGCGGCACTTGGCCGCGATGATGTCCCCCGCGATGCAGTAGGCCTCACCGAAGTTGGTGTTGCCCGCGGCGATGACGCCGCGGATCAGAGTGCGGTTGCCCTCGTCGTTGAGGAACTTCACGACCTGACGAGGTACCGCGCCGCCCTCGTTGCCCCCGCCGTACGTCGGCACGACGAGCACATAGGGCTCGGTGACGTGCAGGAACGGATCGGTGGGACGCAACGGGATGCGGGAGGCCGCCAGGCCGAGCTTCTCGACGAAGCGGTGCGTGTTGTTCGAGGCAGAGGAGAAGTACACGAGCGAGCTCACGATGGTTCCCCTCTGCCCCGGGTCGTGCAGGTGCTGCCGGGTGGTCGCCCTCAGGCGACGACGGTGGCGAGACGCTCGGCCAGGGCGCCGATGCGGTCCGGGCGGTAACCCGACCAGTGCTCGCCGTCGACGATCACGACGGGCGCCTGGAGGTGGCCCAGCGACATCACGTAGTCGCGGGCGTCCGCGTCCTCGCTGATGTCCACGACCGTGTAGTCGGCACCCAGCTTGTCCAGCGCGCGGTAGGTCGCGTTGCACTGCACGCACGCCGGCTTGCTGTAGACCGTGATCGTCATCTTGCGCTCCGTGAAGATCGTCGTGAAAGGCCCCGCTCGGAGCCCCTCGCCCCCTGCCGTCGGGAGCCTGCGAGAGGCCGCGACGTTCCTGCTGAGTGCGTGGGTAAGACACTACACCTTGTGTCTGACACTTCAATGGACCACTAGGTGTTGTGTTACACGTGTGTCGTTTTTCACCCTGTGGGTGGAGTTTCACACTACCTGTGGGCGCCCACACGGCCCCCTGGCCAGCACGTTCGCGCGGCCGCCGCCGCGGTTCCCGTGCGACGCCCACAGGCCGTCCACACCGACACGCCCACCGTCCCCAGACCCGTCCACAGCCCGCCGCCACGGCAGCGCGGCAGACGCCGGTACGCGGGCGCCGCCGACAGGCTCGCGGGGAGGCGCAGCGATCAGCGGCCCGCCGATACGCGATGCTGGGGCCGTGCAGATCACGACGCTCGGCGAGCTCGCCGTCGACGGCCGGCCGGTGCGCGGCGAGCGACTCGCCGCCGTGCTGCGCACCCTCGTCGACGCGCGCGGGCGGGCGGTCTCGGTGGGAGCGCTCGCGGAGGCGGTCTGGGACGGTGAGCCGCCGCAGGACGAGACGGGCGCGATCCAGGCCCTCGTCTCCCGCCTGCGCCGCACGGGTGTCCCGATCCTCGTCGCACCGGGCGGCTACCGCCTGAACGCCGACGACGTGCAGGTCGACGCCGCCGACGCGCGTGCCCTGGCGGACAGGGCTGCGGCCGAGCTGCGCGCCGGCCGGCCAGACGCTGCGCGGTTGGCGGCGGATGACGCGCGCGCCCTGTTCCCCGCAGTGCCCGACCTGGACGACGGCGACGCGGCCCGGCTCTTCTCCGAGGTGGCCGTGGTCCGCGCGCAGGCCGCCCTCGCCGGGGCGGGCGCGCTGGACGGCGCCGACCTGCACCGGCTCGTCGACCGCAACCCACCCGACGAACCGGCGCTGGCGCTGCTGGTCAAGGTGCTCGCCGCACAGGGCCGCGACGCCGAGGCCCTCGAGCTCGTCGAGCGCGTGCGGGCGGAGCTCGCCGACCGGTACGGGGCCGACCCGTCTCCGGTCGTCGTCGACGCCCACCTCGCGTTGCTGCGCGGCGAGCTGGCGCCCGCCGTGGCCACGACCCCGGCTGCCGGCGTCCGCACGACGCCCACGCTCGCGGTCCCGCCGTCGTGGCGCCGGGCCACGACGCCGCTGATCGGCCGGGACGCCGACCTGGCCACCGTGCTGGCGGCCGTGGACCACGCCCCTCTGGTCACCCTCGTGGCGACCGGCGGCGCGGGCAAGACGAGGCTGGCGTCGGAGGTCGCGCGCGCAGTCGCGGCCCAGGGGCGCTCCGTCCGTGTCGTCGAGCTGGCGGGCCTGCGCTCCCCCGAGGAGGTGCTCCCCGCCGTGCTGGGCGCGATCGGCGGCATGGACACGACGCCCGCACGGGCCGAGCTCAACGTCGACCGCCGGCTCCTGGACCCCGTGGACCGGCTGCGGGTCGCCGCGGCGGACCTCGACGGGCTCGTCGTGCTCGACAACTGCGAGCACCTGCTCGACGCGGTCGCGATCGTCGTCGCGGACCTGCTGGGGGTCGCCTCGCCCGACGTCGTCGTGCTGGCCACGAGCCGCGCACCGCTGGGGATCGTCGGGGAGGCAGTGCACCGCCTGGGGACGCTGCCGGACCAGGACGCGCTCGACCTGCTCGAGAGCCGCGCCCGGGCCGGCAGGCCGGGGCTGACCTGGGACGCGAGCCGCGCCCTGGAGCTGTGCCACCGGCTCGACAACCTGCCCCTCGCGCTCGAGCTCGCGGCAGCCCGCCTGCGCTCGATGCCCGTCGAGGACGTGCTGGACGGCCTGAGCGACCGGTTCGGCCTGCTCGACGACGCGCTGCGCGGCCTGCCCGACCGGCACGCGAGCCTGTGGGCGATGGTCGACTGGAGCCGCGAGCTGCTGAGCCCTGCCGAGCGGACGCTGCTGCAGCGCCTCGCGGTCGTGGGCGGGTCGTTCAGCGCCGAGGCGGCCGCCGCCGTCGCGGCCGACCTCCCCGCCGCTCAGGTGCGCCGGGGGCTCGCGATGCTCGTGGACCAGTCGCTGCTCAGCCTGGCCGAGCAGGACGACGGCCCGGCGCGCTACCGCATGCTCGAGACGGTGCGCGAGTACGGCGAGGCACGACTGGACGACGCCGGCGAGCGGGACGCGGCCATGACGGGGCTCGTCGGGTGGGCGGCTCGTCGCGCCACCGAGCTGGGGGCCGAGTTCGTGGGCCACGGGCAGGTGCGGGCGTTCAACGCCACCGCGCTCGACGCCGACGCGATGCTGGTCGCCACCCGGTGGGCGCTGGCGCACGACGACGAGTCGGCAGCGCTGGACGTCCTCGCGGCGCTCAGCTGGCTGTGGACCGTGCGCGGTCTGCACAGCGAGGTCGTGTCCTGGGCGCGCCGGCTGCTGCACCTCGACGACCCCCGCGCGCGCGTCCGCTCGGCCTTCATCAACGGCTCACGGTCGGGTGGCCAGCTCCCGCGCGCCGACGCCGCCGCCATGGTCGGCACGTTCGCGTCCGTGAACAGCGGCGTGATCGCCTCGAAGCGGATGGCCGCGATCGCGCTGCGCGCCGTGCGCACCACCCTGCGCGAGCGGGAGGACGAGCTCTCGCCGCGCACCCGTGCGATGGCCCAGACGCTGTCGGTCATCGGCACCACCGACATGACGCGCGTGCTGGAGCCGGCGGACCGGCTCGCGCAGTGCGGCGACCCGTACCTGGAGGGCATCGGGCTGTTCCTGCGTGCCGCGGTGCTGGAGAACGAGGGCGACGCGGTCGAGTCCCGGGTCGCCGCACGCGAGGCCTACCGCCGGTTCGAGGCGGTCGGCGACCACTGGGGCATGGGCATGGCGGCGCAGGGGATCGGACAGTGGATCGGCAGCGGTCGCGCGTCCGCCGAGTCCGAGGAGTGGCTGGCCCGGGGGCTGCACCACCTGGAGGCGATCGGCGCCTTCGGGGACGCGTGGAGCATCCGCGTGCTGCTCGACGTGCAGCGCGCGCTGCGCGGCGACGCAGAGGCGTACACGCGCGTACTGGACGTGGCCTCCTCCGACCAGGTCGACCAGGGCGACGCCGCGCAGGCGCACCTCGGACTGGCGCACATCGCGTGGACGCGCGGCGACCGCGACCAGGCGGCGACGCATGTGGACGCCGCCGTGGCGCTCGTGGACGAGCACCCGGTGAACCCGCCCCAGGCACGGGCCGTGACCCGGGCGGTGGCGGCGATGATCCACTTGCGTCGGGCCGCCGACGCCGACGATCGGGTCCGCACGACCGCGGAGGAGCGTGCGACGAGGTTGCTGCGCGGCGCCGGGAACGACGCGCTGGCCAGCTCCGACATGCCCGTCGTGGGCACGTACGCGCTGGCTCTCGCGGAGCTGGCCGCCTTCCGCGGCCTCACGGAGGTGACCGTCGAGCTGTACGCGATGGGCATGCGCCTGGGCGCGAACCTGCAGATGATGTTCGAGCTGGACGAGGACGGCGCGGTCGCCGCGATCGTGGGCGACGAGCCGGCTCGCTCGGCGGCCGTCGAACCCGTGCGCAACCTGCGGGCGCAAACCGTCGCGGCGCGCGTCCGGGCGCTGACCGACGACCTCCTGGGGACATGACGAGGGGGGCGGTCCCCCCAGGACCGCCCCCCTCGCGCTCGGCGTCAGATCTTCTTCCGGTACGCCCGCAGCGCCAGCGGCATGAACACCGCGACCAGGCCGACGCACCAGGCGAGCGTCCACACGAGGTGGTTGCCCATCGGGTTCTCCGCGCCGCCGATGAACAGCGCGCGCATCGCACCGACGAGGTGGGTCAGCGGGTTGACCGTCACGAATCCCTGCATCCAGCCCGGCAGGGTCGCCGTCGGGACGAAGACGTTGGACGCGAAGCTCAAGGGCATGATCAGCAGGAACATGATCCCCTGCACGGCGCCGCTGGTGCGGACCTTCATCCCGACGAAGACGCTCACCCACGACAGGCACAGCGCGAACAGGATCGCGAGCACGCAGCCGGCGACGGCCGCGGCCAGGTTCGTCTCGATGCGGAAGCCCATGAGGTAGCCGATGCTCATGGTCGAGACGACGACGATGACGTAGCGCACCACGTCGCCGAGCACGGCACCCAGCAGGGGCGCCGAGCGCGGGATCGGCAGCGACCGGAACCGGTCGAAGATCCCCTTGGTGAGGTCGGTGTTGAGGTTCACGCCGATCGCGATGGCGCCCTGCGCGATGGTCTGCGCCAGGATGCCCGGCAGCAGGAACTGCAGGTAGCTCGTGGTGTCGCCGGCGACCGCGCCGCCGAAGATGTAGACGAAGATCACCAGGAAGATCGCCGGCTGCAGCGTGACGTCGATGAGGGCTTCGGGCGTGCGCCACGTCTTGATGAGGCTGCGCTTGGCCAAGGCCAGCGAGTGCCGGACCATCGGGAGCGGCTTGCGGGCCGCCTCGGCGGCCTTGGGCACCGTGCTCGTGCGCGGTGCGGGGGTCAGGGTCGCGGCGCTCATGCGGCCACCTCCGTCGTCGGGTTCGCGTCCTCGTCGGAGGCCGTGCGGCCGGTCAGCTTGAAGAAGACCTCGTCGAGGCTGGGCAGGTGCAGCGAGAGCTCGGTGACGGCGATGCCCGCCGCCGCGAGCCGGGAGACGGTGGCCGTCATGGCGGTGTCGTCCGCCACCGGGACGGCGAGCAGGCCCTTGCGCACCTCGGCGGCGCCGCTCACGCCCGTGGAGACCTGTCCCAGGATCGTGGCGGTCTCCTCCATGCGGGCCAGGTCGGCCGGGCGGACCTCGAGGGTCTGACCGCCGACGACGCGCTTGAGACCCTCGGGGGTGTCGTGCGCGATGACGCGGCCGTGGTCGATGACGGTGATCTCGTCAGCCAGCGCGTCCGCCTCCTCGAGGTACTGCGTGGTCAGCAGCACGGTCGAGCCGTCGGTGACCAGCGAGCGGACCACGTCCCACATGTCCTCGCGCTTGGCGGGGTCGAGGCCCGTGGTGGGCTCGTCGAGGAAGATGACGTCCGGGCGCCCGACGAGGCTCGCGGCCAGGTCGAGGCGGCGACGCATGCCGCCGGAGTACGTCTTGGCGGGCCGGTCGGCGGCGTCGGCCAGGTCGAACCAGTCGAGCAGCTCGGCCGCGCGCGCCTTGGCGCCCGTGCGGCCCAGCTCCAGCAGCGTGCCGAACAGCACGAGGTTCTGGCGACCCGTGAGGTCCTCGTCGACGGACGCGTACTGGCCGGTGAGGCCGATGCTCTGGCGGACCTGCTGGGACTGCTTCACGACGTCGAAGCCGGCGATGGTCGCCGACCCCGCGTCGGGGACGAGGAGGGTGGACAGGATGCGGACGGCGGTCGTCTTGCCGGCGCCGTTGGGGCCGAGGACACCGAGGACGGTCCCCCGACGAACAGCGAGATCGACGCCCTGCAGGGCCTTCGTCTCACCGAAGTGCTTGACGAGGCCCTCGGCCTCGATCACCAGGTCTGTGCTCATGGGTCACACCCTGCACGGGGCGCCTGACAGCGCGCCGACACGTTCCTGACACCGGCCGACACGGCCTGACGGGCCGCCGACGAAGGTCCGGGCGCCGACCCCGTCAGAGCACGTGCGCGAGGAAGTCCTGCGTGCGCGGCTCGGTGGGCGCGTCGATCACCTGGGAGACGGGTCCGTGCTCGACGACGGCGCCGTCGGCCATGAACACCACCTGGTCGGCGACCTCGCGCGCGAAACCGATCTCGTGGGTCACGACGATCATCGTCATGCCGGACGTCGCCAGGTCCCGCATGACGCCCAGCACCTCGCCCACCAGCTCGGGGTCCAGGGCGGACGTCGGCTCGTCGAACAGCATGAGGTCCGGCTCCATGGCGAGCGCGCGCGCGATCGCGACGCGCTGCTGCTGACCGCCGGACAGCTGCGAGGGGTAGTGGTCGAGCCGGTCGGAGAGCCCCACGCGCTCGAGCAGCGCGCTCGCGCGCTCGCGCGCCTCGGCCTTGCTGACGCCCAGCACCTGGACCGGCGCCTCCATGACGTTGGCCAGCGCGGTCATGTGCGGGAAGAGGTTGAACCGCTGGAACACCATGCCCACCCGGGCGCGCTGGACCGCGATCTGCTTGGGGTGCAGCCGGTACAGCACGTCCTCGCCGCGGCGGGTGCCCTCGCGGTAGCCCTGCAGCTCGCCCTCGACGCGGATGCAGCCCGCGCCGATCTCCTCGAGCTGGTTGATGCAGCGCAGCGCGGTGGACTTGCCCGAGCCGGACGGGCCGAGCACCACGGTCACCGTGCCGCGCGGGACCACCAGGTCCACGCCGCGCAGCACGTGGTTGTCGCCGTACCACTTGTGCACGCCCGCCAGCTCGACCATGGGGGCGTCGGGGTCGAGCGCGCTCACGGGGTGACTCCGTCCAGGGGGCTGGGGTCGGCGGTGGTGTGCGCGGAGTTGATGGCCGCCTGCCGGCCTCGTCGGCCGCGGCGCGGCACGTGCTCGTCGAAGCCGCGTCCGTAGTACCGCTCGAGGTAGAACTGCCCGACCATGAGGATGCTCGTGATGGCGAGGTACCAGATGGCGGCGACCACCAGGAGCGGCACGGGCTGGAAGAGCCGGTTGCCGATCGCGGCCTGCGCGTAGTTGAGGTCCAGGATGAACGGGACCGCCAGCACCAGCGACGTCGTCTTCAGCATGGAGATGGTCTCGTTGCCGGTCGGGGGCACGATCACGCGCATCGCCTGGGGCAGGACCACGCGCCACAGGATGCGGCCGTCCTTCATGCCCAGCGCACGGGCCGCCTCGGACTGACCCCGGTCCACGCTCTGCAGGCCCGCCCGGACGATCTCGGCGAGGTAGGCCGCCTCGTTGAGGGCCAGGCCGAGGATGGCGGCGCGCGTGGCGTTGAGCACCACGGCGGTGTCGAACGTGACGAACGCGGGCCCGAACGGGATGCCCAGGCTGAGGTTGTGGTAGATCACCGACGCGTAGCCCCAGAACGCGAGCTGCGTGTAGATCGGCGTCCCGCGGAAGAACCAGATGTAGACCCACGACACGTAGCGCATCACCGGGTTGCTGGAACGACGCATGACCGCCAGCACGACCGCGAGCACGATCGCGATCGCCATCGAGGCCACGGTGAGGATGAGGGTCCACGACACGCCGCGCAGGATCGGCGCGCTGAAGAGGTACTCACCGACCGTGGACCACTGGAAGACGTCGTTGGTGATGAGCGCGTTGGCGACCATGGCCGCCAGCACGACGACCACCGCCGCGGAGATCCACCGGCCGGGGTACCGCACGGGGATCGCGTGGATCCGCTGGGGTTCCGGGGCCGGTGTCTTCGCGGCGGTGGGCGTCGTCACGGGGATCAGCCTACGGACGGGTTGAGCTCTGCCGTCTCCACCGCGCTCGCCTCGTTGCCCCACGCCGTGAGGATCTTGAGGTAGTCGCCCGAGTCGATGAGCTTCTGCATGGCCTTCTGCACGGCGTCGGTCAGCGCCTGGTCGTCCTTGCTCACGACGATGCCCTGGGGCGCGCTGGCGAACACGTCGCCGAGCTGCTCGAGCTTGTCGCCGGTCTGCGCGATCGCGTAGGCGATGATCGGCGAGTCGGCGTACATCATGTCGGCCTTGCCGCCGACGAGCGCCGTGGTGACCTCCGACTGCTTCTCGTACTTCAGCGGCGTGATGTCGTCCTTGCCGTCCGCCTTGCACTTCGCGATGAGGGCATCGAGCTCCTCGTCCTCGACCGTGCCGGTCTGCACGCCGACCGTCAGGCCGCACAGGTTGGCGGGGTCGATCTTCTTCGGGTTGCCCTTGGGCACGGCGTAGGCCTCGCCCGCCTCGAAGTACTGGATCATGTTCGCCTGCTGCAGGCGGTCCGGGTTGATGGTGAACGACGAGATGCCGACGTCGTACTTGCTGCCGATGGCCGGGATGATGCCCGTGAACGAGGCCGTCTGGACGTCGGCCTGCAGACCCATCACCGCGGCGAGCGCCTTGGCCAGGTCGACGTCGTAGCCGATCGGCGTGGTGCCGTCCTCGTCGATGTACTCGGCCGGCGCATACGTGGTGTCCGAGCCGACGACGAGCTTGCCGGCCGTCTTGATCTTCTCGGGCACGAGCGCCGCGACGGCGTCGTCCTTCGCGACCGACGTCGGGTCGAAGCTCGCGGCGGCCGACGCGCTCGGGGCGCCCGGCGTTGCGGTGTCGTCGTCGCCACCACCGCACGCGGCCAGGGCCAACGCGGAGCTCAGGACGACGGCGGTCAGGACTGCGGGACGAAACGTGCGCACGTGGATCCTCCTTCGCCGCGCCCGGGGGGTGCGCGGTGAGTGCAGCAGCTGACCGGAGGTCAGTTCTGGCGCGCCTGGTCGGTCGCGCGAGGCGGATCGTAGCGGCCCGGTGTTACGGCGTGGTAACCCTCTCGCTCGCCGGACACGCGCGCAGCGGCGCACGAACAGGCCCGCCGAGCCCCGCTCAGGACGCCGCGGAGCGACGCCGGTACTCCGACGGGGCGACCCCGTGCAGACGCTTGAACGCCGTGCTCAGGGCGAACGCGCTCGCGTACCCGACGCGCTGCGCGACCGAGCCCACGGTCGCGTCACCCTCGGCCAGGAGGTCGGCGGCGACGGCCAGCCGCCACCCGGTGAGGAACGACATAGGCGGCTCACCCACGAGCCGGGTGAACCGGCGGGCCAGGGTCGCGCGTGAGACGCCGCACGCGGCGGCGAGCGACGCCAGGCTCCACGGGTGCGCCGGGTGGTGGTGGATCAGCTGCACGGCGCGGCCGACCACGGGATCGCGCCCCGCGGAGAACCAGGCCGGGGCGGTCGCGGCCGAGTCGGCGAACACGTGCCGCAGGCACGTCACCAGCAGCAGGTCCAGCAGGCGGTCGAGCACCGCCTCCTGCCCCGGTGCGTCCCGGGAGACCTCGGCGGCGAGCAGCCCCACCAGGGGCGAGTCGAGCCCGCGCACGACGAGGTCCGACGGCAGGTGGGAGAGCGCGCGCGCCCCGACCTCCGTCGCACGCTCGTACGTGCCGATCAGCATCTGCGCGTCGCCCGTCGCGGCGTTGCCCCACGTGCGCACGCCCAGGGTCATCGACTCGGCGAGGAGGTGGCCGTGGGGGTCGACGCAGACCTGGCCCGGCAGGATCCGGATGTCGGGCGGCGTGCCCGACGAGTCGGCGAGCGAGTAGTGCGCGGGACCGCGGGCCAGCACCACGTCCCCGGCCGCCAGAGGCACGGCTCCCTCGGAGCCGGTGAACGTCGCCGTCCCCTGCAGCTGCACGACGACAGTCAGGGGTGCCTCGTCCTCGACCCGGATGGACCACGGCGGCGCGAAGACGGCGTGCAGGAGGAACGCCCCCCGCGCACGCGGACCGTCGAGCAGCCCACCGAGATCGTCCATCGTGAGACGATCGCACATGCATCCGAGCATGTGAACCATGGAGAGTCTCGTCGCCGGTCGGCAGGGTCGAGTCATGGACCTGACCCCCATGACCACCGTCCTGCTGGGCGCGCGGCTGTGCGCCGGCCTCCTCGCCGGGATCTACCTCGCGTTCGTCGTCGCCGTGATGCCCGCTCTGCACGGCATGGGCGACGCGGCCTTCGTCGACGCGATGAAGCGCATCAACGTCTCGATCGTGAACCCCGTGTTCTTCCTGGTCTTCTTCGGCGCGCCCGTCCTCACGGTGCTGGCCGCGGTGCTGATCCGCACGCCAGTGCTCTACGTCGCGGCGGGGCTCGCCCTGGTCACGCTGCTCGTCACGGTGCTGGTCAACGTGCCGCTCAACGACCGGCTGGCGGCGGGCGGCTCGCGCGCCGACTTCGAGCGCACGTGGGTGCTGTTCCACGGCCTGCGCACGCTCACCGGCATCGCGAGCCTGGTGTGCCTGCTGCTCGCGCAGGCGCCTGCGCCGTGAGGCCGCGGGGGCGCCCGGCGGGGACGCCCGGCGCCGGGGGCTCAGACGGAGGCCGCCGCGTGCGCCGCGGGGCGGCCCGTGGAGCCGCGGGCGCTGAGCCGCTGCGGCGGGGCGGGGTAGGAGCGGACCGGGCCGCCGGCGAGCGTGTCGAGCACCGCGACACCCGCCTGGCGCCCCACGCCGTGCACGTCCAGCGTCATCGCGGTGAGCGGCGGGGTGGCCAGCCGGCACAGCGCGGAGTCGTCCCACGCCAGCACGGAGAGCCTGCCCGGCACCATCACGCCCCGCTCGGCCGTGACGGCCAGGGCGCTGAGCGCCATCACGTCGTTGTCGAAGATGATCGCGGTCGGGGGCTCGGGCTGCTCGAGCAGCTCGCGCGTCGCCGCCTTGCCCGACTCCTCGGAGTAGTCGGCCTCGACGATCGTGCTCTCGACGGACAGCCGTGCGCACCGCTCGGCGAACGCCTCGGTCCGGGCGTGCGTGTGCATGAGGCCGCGCGGGCCGCTGACGCGGCCCAGACGTCGGTGCCCCAGCCCGACGAGGTAGTCCACCGCGTCCCGGCACGCCTGGGCGTTGTCGATCCAGACGTTCGAGAACGGCACGTCGGCAGACGGGCCACCCACCACGACGGCGGGGATGCCGAGCTCGGCCAGCACGGCGAACCGCGGGTCCTCGGCGACGACGTTGACGACCACGACCGCGTCCACCAGTCCGCCCTCGGCCCAGCGGCGGTACGCGGCCAGCTCCGCGGCGTGGTCGGGCACCACGTGCAGCAGCAGCGAGCGGTCGTCGGTGGCGAGCACCTCTTCGATCCCCGCGATGAGGTCGCCGAAGAACGGTTCGTTGCCCAGGGTCCTCGCGGGGCGCGCGAGAACCAGGCCGACGGCACCAGTTCGGGGGATCACGGCGCCCAGGGTGGCAGATGCACCAGGGCCCGGTCGAGGTTCGCCGCTTTCTTCTTCAACTGACTAAAAGTTCTCGCCGTCGGGCAAACCCAGGCTTTCGGCTGGCGGCATCTGGCCCGTTTTCACCGCGAAGCCGACACCTCGTGGGCCGCCACGGCCGCGACGTCGAGCGCCACGCGACGTGCGTCGGCGTCGACGTCGTCGGCCGCTCCACCCACCTCCGTGCCGACCTCCGCGCGGGTGGCCGAACCGTGCAGCGAGGGGCTCCCCACCACCCGACGTGGTGCCACCGGGACGGGGGAGCCCGCGCGCCGGCGTTCGACGGGATCCCACCGCGTGCTCCGCAGCGCCAGGACCACGAGCGGGGAGAGGATCACCAGGGCCGTCAGGACTGTCATCAAGGTCGTCATGACCCCACCGTCGTCCTGTCCGGACCGCGCGACGAGTGGCAGATATGACGTTGTGCGTCGTTTTTCCGCCAACTCCGACGACGGTCGATCGGCCACGAGCGGCGGCGGCTGCGCCTAGGGTCGGACCATGGCAGAACCCGATGCAACCACCACATTTCCCCTGGGCCGCGCACCGCGACCCACGACCGGCCCCGAGCTCGGCGAGCGCGTGCTCGCGACCATCGCGGCCGAGACCGGCGGGAGGTCCGGCGGGCGCGTGAGCGCGACGGTCGACGGGGCCGACATCCCCTCGCTCGAGATCGACCTCACCGGGCTCGTCGTCAGCGACGCGCGCCGCTCGTCGCAACGGACCGCGGTGCACGGCCGCGAGCGCGGGACCGTCGGGCGACTGCGCGTCGAGGCCCACCCCCTGACCGTCGAAAGCATCCCCGTGGACCTCCGGGCGGACGCCGAGAAGGTCCCGTTCTCCTGGGTGGAGGGCACGGACGGCTCGCTCGCCGCGGAGCTCGTCGAGCCGTCGCCCGAGGCGCCGCTGGTCGGCACCGGCCGCGTCGCCGCACCGCGCACGGCGGTCGTCGCCGCTGTGGAGCGCCGCGCGGCGGAGCTCGTCGCGGGCCAGGGGCTCAAGCTCACCAAGCTCGAGGTCGACCTGACCTCGCAGGGGCCGCGGGCCGTCGCCGTCGCGGTGCGGGCCCAGCTGCGCAAGGGGATCCTGTCCGCGACGGCAACGGGCGGCGCCCGCGCGACCATCGACGACAACCTGGTGCTCACGCTCAGCGACATCACGGCGACCAGCGGGAACCCGTTCGTCGCGGCGCTCCTGGCTGCGGCGAAGGGCCGGTTGGCCGCGCTCGAGGGTCGTCGCATCGACCTCGGCACGCAGGTACCCGCGGGCGTGCACATCGTCGACGTCCAGCTCGAGGTCGGCGACCAGCTGGTGCTGACGGCCCGCGCCGGCTGACTCCAGCCGCCGAACCGGTGGTTGTCCGCGCCCCCACGGGCGGATCCGAGGACAACCACCGGTTCGGCGCTAGGTCCGCGCCACCAGGTCGTTCGCGCTGCGGAGCACCGGCCACGAGGCGAGGGCGTGCTCGAGCCCGGTCACCGCGGTGCGCACCCGGATGCGGGCCGTCGCGCCGGCCGGCAGGGTGACGAGTGCCTGGTCGGTCACGGCCGCCGGGTCCAGGCGGTCCGCGTGCAGGGTCAGGTCCTTGACCAGGGAACGAGCCACCACCGTGACCGCGTACCCGCCGTCCTCGGCCTCGACGGTGACGTCGGCGGGGGCCGACTCGAGGTGCAGCGCGACGTCCTCCGCCCAGGTGTGGACCGTGCGCGTCCCGTCCAGCTCCGCCACCAGGACCTCGGTCGCCGGGTCGGCCGGCACCGCCACCTCGTCGGGCAGGACCACCAGCTCCACGGTCCGCGGCGCGGCTCCGGCGTGCAGCGACGCCGCAGCCAGCACTGTGCCGTCCAGGCGCTCCCGCCTGACCTCGAGCGCTCCCGTCCAGCGCGACGGCGAGTCGTTGACCACGGCGACGACCAGGCCCTGCGGACGCTGCTGCACCGTCAGCAGCCGATCGGCGAAGGCCGCTCGCAGCGCCCACCACAGCGGCTTGGGTCGCCCGTCACCGTCGATCGCGGCCCACGAGGTCACCGGCCAGCAGTCGTTGAGCTGCCAGACGATCGCGCCGGCCGTGCGCGGCCACCACGAGCGGTAGTGCGTGATGGCGTGGGACACGGCGCGCGCCTGGTTCAGCTGCGTGGCCCAGTGCCAGTCGGTGAAGTCGTCGGGCACGCCGAGGTGCGGTGCGAGCCCCCGGTCCAGCTTGGCGTTGCCGTCCGCCGCCTTCTGGTGCAGCAGCCAGACCGCGTCGTCGGTGGACAGCGGTGAGCCGTCCTCGTTGCGGATCGCCCGCTCGAGCGTCGCCCAGGTGGGAGGGCCCTGGAAGCCGAACTCGCTGCAGAATCGCGGGACGTCGTCGCGGTAGTGCGTGTAGTCCACCCGGTTCCACACCTCCCACTGGTGGTGCGTGCCGTGGTCGGGGTCGTTCGGGTGCACCTCGGCGGGGGCGCGGCGAGGAGAGAACGGGCTTCCCGCCGCGTACGGCGTGGTCGGGGACAGCTCGGCGACCACGCGCGGGAACAGGTCCTCGTAGTAGCCCAGTCCCCAGGTCCGGCCGGCGAGCTCGTCCTTCCAGCCCCAGTCCTCGTGGCCCCAGAGGTTCTCGTTGCCGCCGTTCCACAGGACGAGCGAGGGGTGCACCGAGAGCCGCGCCACGTGCTCGCGGGCCTCCGCCTCGAGCTCGGAGCGGTGCGGCTCCTCCTCGGGGTACGCGAAGCACGCGAGCGGGAAGTCCTGCCAGACCATGAGCCCGCGCTCGTCGCACAGCTCGTAGAAGTCGTCGGACTCGTAGATCCCGCCACCCCAGACCCGCAGCAGGTTGAGGTTGGCCCCGAGCGCCTGGTCGAGCCGGCGGGCCAGCCGTTCCCGCGTGATGCGGGTCAGCAGGTGGTCGTCGGGGATCCAGTTCGCTCCGCGCACGAACACCGGCACCCCGTTGACCACGAAGGTGAACGCCGTGCCGTGCTCGTCGTCGGACGTATCCACCTCGACCGTGCGCAGGCCGATCCGGCGCTCCCACGACTCCAGGCCGGCCAGGTCGACGACGAGCGGGTACAGCGGCTGCTCGCCGTGGCCCCGCGGCCACCACAGCTGCGGGTCGCGCACGACGACCTCCACGACCGCCGAGCTCGCGTCGGCGGCGATCACGGCATCGACGCGGGTGTCCCCGATCCGCACCTGCAGCGGCAGGTCGGCCACGGGCGCGCCCGAGCGCTCCACGTCGACGTGCACGGCGACGCGCGCCTCGTCGTCGCCGACCGTGACCAGCGGCCGGACCGACGCGATCCGCGCGGTGCGCCACCGCTCGATGCGCACGGGACGCCAGATGCCCGCGGTCTGCAGGTCCGGTCCCCAGTCCCAGCCGAAGCTGCAGGCCATCTTGCGGACCATGTTGAGCGGGTGCGGATACGCCCCCGGCCGGGGTCCGATGCGGTCCGCCTCCGCCTCCGCGTGCTCGAGCGCGGACCGGAAGAGCACGTCGAGCGGGAGCGGCCGGCCGTCGGCGGCGGCGAGGTGCTCGCGCACGTCGAACCGGTACGTGCGGTGCTGGTTGGCCGTTCGCGCGAGGGGCGCGCCGCCCAGGCTGATCTCGGCCACGGTGTCCAGGCCCTCGAACACGAGGTCGACGCGCTCGCCCGCCGCTGGCGGCGCGGCGGTCAGCTCGCGGGAGTACCGCCACTGCGCGCGGTGCGCCCAGGCGAGGAGGTCCTCGTTGAGGTCGAGGTACGGGTCGTCGATGAGACCCACCGCGAGCAGGTCGGTGTGCACGCTGCCCGGGACCTCTGCGGCAATGGTCCGGTCGACGATGTGCCCCGGCACCGGTCCACCCGCGGAGCGCAGCGTCCAGCCGTCGTGCAGAGTCGTGCGGTTCATGGGGCTCCTGGTGCGTGTAGGGACCCGGCGTCGCACCTGTTCTACAGGGGATCCCCCTCGGGGGCGCACCCGGAAGCCGCGTCACGTGCGGACGGGCCCCTCTGCGGGGTGAAAATCAGCCAGGGCAAGTCCGTCGCATCCGCCAGCAATCGGGTCTCGGGCGTGGACAACGAGTGACTGGAGCACCAGTACGCACCTATGGTAAGGAGCGCGCATCGACCGCGCCCCGGAGCAGCGCGAGCCGCCACGGCGACGGTCGACCAGTCAACGTCGACGGGGTCTCCCCCACACACGCCATCGACGCGCACCCTCAGACCCTGGAGGCTTCGTGAGCGCCGGACCCGGCGGGACGCCGAACGCGCCCACGCGCTCCGCGCTGCTGCACGCGACCACGCGCGCCGCGCTCCTCGACGTCATCCGTGGCGCGGGGAACATCAGCCGGGTGGACCTGACCCGCGCGACGGGCCTGACCGGCGCCACGATCTCGACCGTGGTGCGCCGGCTGATCGACGACGGCCTCGTCGTCGAGACCGGCCGTGCCGAGTCGACGGGGGGCAAGCCGGCCGTGCTGCTCGCCCTGGCACCCGACTCGCGGTACGCGGTCGGCGCCGACCTCGACCATTCGGGCATCACCTACGTGCTGTCGAACCTGGGCGGCGCGATCGTCGGTCGCTGGCGCCGGCCGGGATTCGGCATGGAGTCGCCGGCCGAGGTCGTCGAGCGCATCGGCACCGAGCTGACGACGTTCATGGCGCAGGTGGGCGTGGACCCGGACCGCATCGTCGGCCTCGGCGTGGTGGCCCCCGGGCCGCTGGCCGGCGCAGCCGCCGTGGCGGGCGCACCGGCGGGGCTGGAGGCGTGGTCCACCTATCCCCTCGCCGACGCGCTCCGGCGGACGGTCACGCTGCCCGTGATGCTCGAGAACGACGCGACGGCCGCCGCGGTCGGCGAGTACTGGACCCGCAGCACGGAGTCGAGCTCCTGCTTCGCGGCGGTGTACATGGGGACCGGCATCGGGGCCGGGGTCATGGTGAACGGCGACGTGTACCGCGGCGCCAGCAGCAACACCGGCGAGATCGGCCACCTCTGCGTGGACGCCGACGGACCCGAGTGCTGGTGCGGGAGCCGCGGCTGCGTCGAGGTGCTGGCGGGGCCCGCTGCCGTCGTGGCCGCCGCACGGGAGGCCGGCATGGACCTGCGCGGGATCGGCGTCGCGGAGGACTTCGCGACGGTGGCCAGGGAGGCGATGGTGGGCGACCCGCGCGCCGTCGCGATCATCCAGCGCTCCGCGCGCTACATCGCGCTCGCGATCCACGGCCTGGCCAACCTCATGGACCTCGACCGCATCATCCTCACGGGGCCGGCTTTCGCGCAGGCCGGTTCGCTGTACGTGCCCGCCATCCGGACCCAGCTGGAGCGTGGGTTCTTCGCGCGCACCAGCCACGCGGTCGAGGTGGTGATCTCCACGCACGCGGCCGAGGCGGCCGCCGTGGGCGGTGCCGCCCTCGTGCTGCAGAGCGAGCTCGCGCCGCGCGCGTCCTCCACCCACACCGCGATCTCCGGCCGGGCCGTGTCGCACGGCCTGCGGCAGAGCGGGCCGGGGAGCGTCCCCTGGGGCTGAGCGCCCAGCGCGGGTCGGGCGCTCAGCGCGGGTCGAACGCTCAGCGCGGGTCGAGCGCTCAGCGCGGGGACGGCCGCCAGAGCACGACCGACCCCGACTGCGTGATGGCACGCGGCGGCTGCATGGGCCGCGGCTGACGGGCCACGCGACGGGTCGCGACGACGTCCCCGCGAGGATCGGCAGTGAACACGCGTCGGCCGGGATCCACGAACGCGCGCAGGTACGCCACCTGGTGTTGCAGGCGGTCCACCTCCGCCTCGAGCTCGAGGATGCGCTTGATGCCCGCCAGGTTCACGCCGTCGTCCTGCGAGAGCCTCTGGATCTCCCGCAGCGTCGCGACGTCCCGCAGCGAGTACCGCCGACCCCGCCCGGCCGTGCGCGACGGCGACACCAGGCCCAGCCGGTCGTACTGCCGCAGCGTCTGCGGGTGCATGCCCGCCAGCTCCGCGGCGACCGAGATGACGTACAGCGGGGTGTCGTCGCCGGCCACTACGACCTGGCTTGATCCATCAGGCCGGCACGCACGTCCTCACCGGACGTCGCGATGCCGAACGCCTGGACGGCCTCGCGCGCCGCGGCAGAGAGCCGCTGCGGGACCACCACCTGGACGGTGACGAGCAGATCGCCCTTCTCGCCGATGCCCCGGCCCTTGACCCGGAGCACCCGGCCGGACGGTGTGCCCTCGGGCACCTTGACGCGGACGGGCCCGCCGTTGAGCGTGGGCACCTCGATGGTCGCGCCCAGCGCAGCCTCGTCGAAGGCCACGGGGACGGTGATCCGCAGATTCGTGCCGTCGGCGGTGAACACCGGGTGCGGCTGCACGCGGACCGTCACGACGAGGTCGCCGGCGGGCGCACCGGGCTCGCCCGGGCGGCCCTTGCCACGCAGCCGGATCTTCTGGCCGTCCCGCACCCCGGCGGGGATGCGCGCGTTGACCGTGCGCCCCTCGACCGACAGGGACACGGTCGCGCCCTCCGCCACCTCGCGGAACGGCAGCGTCACGGCGGCCGAGAGGTCCGCGCCGGGCTGCGGGCCGCGCTGGAAGCCACCGCCGGCGGCGCCGCCGAACATCCCGCTGAGCAGATCCTCGAACCCGGCGGGCGCACCCGTGGAGCGCGTCCGCGCTCCGCCGGCGCCGCCGCCGAACATCCCGCCGAACATGTCCTCGAAGCCGGCCGCTCCGCCGCCCCGGCCGCCGGCCTGGAAGCGGGCGCCGCCCGTCATCGCGCGCAGCTGGTCGTACTGCTGGCGCTGGCTCGGGTCGGACAGGACCGCGTAGGCCTCGCCGATCTCCTTGAACTCCGCCTCCGCCTTGGCGTCGCCGGGGTTGTGGTCGGGGTGCTTGGTGCGGGCGAGCTTGCGATAGGCCTTCTTGATGCTCGCCGCATCGGCATCCTTGGGCACGCCGAGGACGCGGTAGAAGTCCTTCTCGATCCAGTCCTGCCCTGTCACCGAGCCTCCCTCTCTGTTGCTCTGCGTCGGACGCTCTGTTGCTGCGTGTCGGACGGCTGTGTGGGTCGGACGCCGCGCCCGGCGTGCGGGCGCGGCGTCCGGTGGGTCACGCCTCGGGGTCGACGACCGCGACGCGGGCCGCGCGCAGCACCCGCTCCGCGGTGCGGTAGCCGGGCTGCAGCACCGTCTGCACGGTCGGCTCGCTGACGTCGGCGGAGTGCGAGTGCATGAGCGCCTCGTGCACCGCCGGGTCGAACGGCTCGCCGGCGGCGCCGTAGCGCTGCACGCCGAAGCGTCCGAGCGTGGCCTCGAGCTTCTCGGCGATGCTCGCGAACGGACCGGTGAGGTCACCGTGCTGGCGAGCCAGCTCGATGTCGTCGAGCACCGGGATGAGCGCCTCCGCCACGCTGGCGACCCCACGGTCCTGCGCCGCGAGGGCGTCGGCCTTGGAGCGCTTCACGTACGCCGAGTACTGCTGCTCGAGGTTGTAGTGCGCCGCGTTGGCGCGCTGGATCTCCTCGAGCCGCTCGGCGGCGAGCTTCTGGGCCTCGATGAGGCCCTCGAGCACGATCGACTCCTCGGCCTCAGCGGCCACCGACTCGGCCTCCGCGAGCACGTCGTCCTCGGGCGTGCGCACCTCGCCCGTCTCCGGGTCGAGACGGCGCTTGTCCGTGAAACGCGGCTCGTCGGACTCGGTCACTTGGCCTCCTCGGCCTCGTCGTCCACGATCTCGGCGTCGACGACGTCCTCGTCAGACGCGGAGCTCGTCGGCTCCTCGCCCGCGGGGGCCGCGTCTGCCGCGCCCTGGTTGGCGTAGATGGCCTCGCCGATCTTCTGCGCGACCGTGGAGAGGTTCGCCGTCTTGGCCTTGACCTCGTCGGTGTCCGTGCCCTCGAGCGCCACCTTCAGCTCGCCGACCGCGGCCTGCACCTCGGTCTTGACGTCGTCCGGCAGCTTGTCGGCGTTGTCCACCAGCAGCTTCTCGGTCGAGTAGACCAGCTGCTCGGCGGAGTTGCGGGCGTCGGCGTCCTCGCGGCGCTTCTTGTCCTCGGCCGCGTGCTCCTCGGCCTCGCGGACCATGCGCTCGATGTCCTCCTTGGGGAGGGCCGAGCCACCGGTGATCGTCATCGACTGCTCCTTGCCCGTGCCGCGGTCCTTGGCGGACACGTGCACGATGCCGTTCGCGTCGATGTCGAACGTGACCTCGATCTGCGGCAGGCCGCGCGGCGCCGGCGCGATGCCGGTCAGCTCGAACGTGCCGAGCGGCTTGTTGTCCCGCGCGAACTCACGCTCGCCCTGGAACACCTGGATCAGCACCGACGGCTGGTTGTCCTCGGCGGTGGAGAAGATCTCCGACCGCTTGGTGGGGATGGCCGTGTTGCGCTCGATGAGCTTGGTCATCACGCCGCCCTTGGTCTCGATGCCGAGGCTCAGCGGGGTCACGTCGATGAGCAGGACGTCCTTGCGGTCGCCCTTCATGACGCCGGCCTGCAGCGCCGCGCCGACGGCGACGACCTCGTCCGGGTTGACGCCCTTGTTCGGCTCCTTGCCGCCGGTCAGCTCGGTGACGACCTCGGTGACGGCCGGCATACGCGTGGACCCGCCGACGAGCACGACGTGGTCGATGTCGGAGAGCTTGATGCCCGCGTCGCGGATCACGGCGTTGAACGGGGCCTTGGTGCGGTCCAGCAGGTCCTGCGTGAGCTGCTGGAACTGCGCGCGCGTCAGCTTGGTGTCCAGGTGGACCGGGCCGTTCTCGCTCATGGACAGGTACTGCAGCGAGATGTTGGTGCTCGTCGCGGACGAGAGCTCCTTCTTGGCCTGCTCGGCCGCCTCGCGCAGACGCTGCACGGCGATCTTGTCCTTGGACAGGTCGACGCCGGTCGAGTTCTTCACCTCGGCGGTCAGGTGCTCGACGATCCGGTTGTCCCAGTCGTCGCCGCCCAGGCGGTTGTCGCCCGAGGTCGCACGCACCTCGATCGTGGAGAAGCCGTCCTCGTCCTTGCCCACCTCGAGGAGGGAGACGTCGAACGTGCCGCCACCGAGGTCGAAGACGAGGATGAGCTCGTCCTCCTTGCCGCGCTCCAGGCCGTAGGCCAGGGCGGCGGCGGTGGGCTCGTTGATGATGCGCAGGACGTTGAGGCCCGCGATGGCGCCGGCGTCCTTGGTGGCCTGACGCTCGGCGTCGTTGAAGTACGCCGGGACGGTGATGACGGCCTCGGTGACGGGCTCGCCCAGGTAGGCCTCCGCGTCACGCTTGAGCTTGGAGAGCACGCGCGCGCTGATCTCCTGCGCGGTGTACTTCTTGTCGTCGATCGACTGCGACCAGTCCGTGCCCATGTGGCGCTTGACGGACGTGATGGTGCGGTCGACGTTGGTGACGGCCTGGCGCTTGGCGATCTCGCCGACGAGCACCTCGCCGGTCTTGGAGAACGCGACGACCGACGGCGTCGTGCGCGACCCCTCGGCGTTGGCGATGACCGTGGGCTCGCCACCCTCGAGGACCGCGACGACCGAGTTGGTGGTGCCCAGGTCGATGCCGACTGCTCGTGCCATGTGTTGTTCCCTCTTTCGATCTGTGCCGCTGGATGTGGCCCTCGCGGGCCGCTCTTGAGTCCGCTGCACTCAACCTTGCATCCGGTGTCGTCAGGAAGCAAGCGGGGCGATGCGAACTTGAGTCTGATGGGCTCAACCTTGGCGGCATGGGGAACATTCCCGCACGCCGGTACGCCAGCTAATGGCACCGGTTGTGGGTTCGCATCCGACTTGTCGTATTCGCGTTAAGTTGTCATCGGCGTGTCGCAGTTCGCAGGGAGTTGTCGTAGGCGCACCGTTGAGGGCGTGGACGCTGGGGCGTTGCGCGTCAGGTACATCACGAGCGAGGGCCAAGAGCAGGAAACCTCGCTCGCCTCGGTCGACGGCAGTCACGTCGCGCGGGGCCTTCCCGTCCGGATCCCGCCCTCGTACGTCGGCCAGTCGAACTATCCAGGGCTCTTCTGGTCGGCGACCAACGCCGGTCACGTCTGGTACGAGAGCCTGCTTGAGCTCGCCTGGTTGTGGCTCGCCGACTTCGATCCGCATGTACGGCGAATCGCGGCACAGCCCTTCGAGCTCACTGGCCGCGACGGTGAACGAGACCGCACGCGGTTTCCAGACTTCCTCGTGATCGATGAGCATCAAGAGGTCCGCGTGATCGACGTCAAGTTGGAACGCATGCTCGACAAGCCCGATGTCCGGGCCTCGCTGAACTGGACGGGCCACGCCCTCGGTGCACGCGGCTGGCCCTACGAGGTCTGGTCGGGCGCCCATCCGACGATCCTGCGCAACGTTCGTCTGCTCGCGGCCGCGCGGCGCCCTAACATCGTCCCCGACTCAGCCGTCGACAGCGTCGTTGCTTCTTGCCCGGCAACGGGCACCTCGCTCGGAGAGCTCGAACGAAGCGCCCGAGCAACGGCGACGACCGCTACCCCACGAATCGTGGTCTTCGCCGCTCTCTGGCGGGGACAGCTCGTCTGTGACCTGCGCGCTCCCATCAACGCCCGAACCCTCGTGAGCGCCGCGTGAACCCGCCGGCGACGCTCGAGCTTCGCCCGGGCGCCTCCCTGTGGTGGCAAGGCGCGTGCTGGCAGGTCGAAGCAGTCACCTCCCGCGAAGCCGTGCTTCGACGTGACCACGACGTCGCCAACGTCGCAATCGCTGAGATCGCGACAAGCGCTCATGCGCTGAGCGCGAATCGAGCCGCACCCGGCACAAGGGGTCCGTCGGATCTCGGCGCCGTCGCACTGTCGTCGCTCCCACGACACAGACGAGAGGCTGCTGAGGCGAGCGCCGCCGACATCGCCGAGCTTCTACGCGCGGGAGGTCCATCGGGCGTGCACCTGGCCGAGACCGCCAATCGCCTGGGCATCTCCGTGCGGACGCTCCAGCGCCGCGTGGCCGCGTTCCAGGCGCGCGGGATCGACGGGTTGGTCGACAACCGTGTCGTGGAGCGTCGCGCGGCGAGGGTCGATCCGCGCTGGGACGACGCATGTCTGGCCGTCTTGAAGTCGTACACGAACGCGTCGACGCCCACACGGCTCGCGGTGATCGACGAGGTCAATCGCCAGGTCGTCGCGCTCCACGGAGACTCGGTCGAACTGCCCCACCAGGCCACCGCCTACCGCCGCCTGAGCGCCCTAGAGAAGGGTCGATACACATTCGGCTCCGCCAAGGCGCGGCGCTCGGTCGCAGCGCGGCCTGAGGGCGTCCTTGGGCGTTTGCGCGCCGACCGCCCGGGCGAGTACGTCGTGCTCGACACGAACTCGCTCGACGTCTTCGCGATGGAGCCGGTCACCGGGCGGTGGGTCCCCGTCGAGCTCACAGTCGCGATGGACCTGTTCTCGCGATGCATCCTTGGCCTACGCCTGACGCCCATCTCGACGAAGGCCTCGGACGTCGCCAACGTGCTCTTCCAATGCCTGCAGCCGCAGGAAGCCGGCGAGGGCGACTGGCCGTACCACGGCGTTCCGTCCAACGTGCTCGTGGGCACCGAAGTGCCCGACGGCGTGCACCAGGAGCGCCGCAACGGCCTCCCGGCCGTCATTCCAGACACGATCGTGACGGACCACGGTAAGCAGTACCTCTCGGCACACGTCATCGGCGCGTGCGCCAGGTTGGGCATCTGCGTCCAGCCCGCCATCAAGAAGAAGCCGACCGACAAGCCGACGCTGGAACGCTTCTTCGGCACGATGCGGCAGTCCTTGCTCCAGCACCTGTCGGGCTACAAGGGTCCCGACGTGTACTCACGCGGCCATGCGGTCGAGCAGGGCGCCTTCTACTACGTCTCCGAGCTCGAGCAGATCATCCGCGAGTGGGTATCGACGGTCTACCACCACTCCGAACACGCAGGGCTGGCGCTGCCGGACGTGCCACGTGCGCGTTTCACACCGTCCCAGATGTTCGAGATCGGACTGTCGCGGACCGGCGGCCTGGTACTCCCCGCGTCGCGCGAGCTCGCGTTCGAGTTCCTCGATGTGAAGTGGCGGACGATCCAGCACTACGGCGTCGAGGTGAACGGGCTGCGCTACGACGGCGAGGCCCTCAACCCATACCGCAACCTGCAGTCGACTTACGGCGGTGCGCACCCAGGGAAGTGGCCGCTTCACGTCGACGCGCAAGACGTCCGGCACATCTGGTTCCGGGACCCAGCGGACGCGTCGTGGCACGAGTTGGCCTGGGAGCACGCCCCTGCTCTCGGCGCTCCGTTCAGTCTGGACGCCGTCGAGTACGCGAAGAGGGTCGCGCTCTGCGGGATCCACGTCGACAACCCATCGGCGGCCGTCCACGAGTTGCTCCGAGCCTGGCAGCGAGGGGAAGTTACGACCCGGCGCCACCAGAGCCTCGCCCGAAGGCTCGCCTCGCGACCCGCGCCGAACAACGAGGGCGGGGACTCCCGACAAGTTGCCGCCCTGCCAGGCGTGATCGACCTGCTCGAGCGGCGGGCTGCGCGATCACGGCCCGCCGACGACCTGGACGTCTTCGAGCGATACGAGCCGGTGGACGAGTTCGAGGTGCTCGACTGATGACGAACCGATGGGCGCTGTGGCTCGAGCGCAACGGCACGCGGGAGTTCGCCCTGGGACGCAAGGCGGGATGGGACGCGTTCGTGAACGCGGCCCCGCGGGAGCCGCTCGAGCGTCTCGACCTGGCCGAGCTCGAGCGCCTGGGCGCCGAGGAGCGCGCGGCCTACGACGAGTGCCGGATGGTCTGGAACGCCAATTTGCCGACGATCAACACCTTCCAGGTGCTGGACGCGTACGACGTGCTCGACCAGGTCATGGCGTCGTCGCGACGCGACGGCGACCGGCTCCGTGGCGCCGCGGTCGTCGATGCGCCCGCTGGCAACGGCAAGACGACGATCGCGAAGCAGTTCGGGAGGGATTTGCATCGACGCGTGTGCGGCGCGCGGGGCCCGCTTACGGCCGAAGGTCATCAGCGCTGGCCCGTGGCCTTCGTCCCGCTCGCCGCGGGTATCACGCTCAAGGGCCTCAACACGAAGATCCTGGAGTTCTACGGTCACCCGGGCGCACGCAAGGCGTCGACCTCGACCCTGGGCGCGCTGGCGGTCGACTGCGTGCTGTCCTGCCAGACCAAGATGATCATCATCGACGACCTGCACTTCATTGACTTCAAGCACCGCAACGGAATGGACGTCTCGAACCACCTCAAGTGGCTGGCGAACGAGATGCCCGTGACCTTCGTGTACACCGGCGTGAACCTCACCGAGAAGCGGTTCTTCGACGAGGGGCTGCTGGGGGAGCAGACCGCCTATGCGCAGACCAGCCGACGCGCGACCCGGTGCGCGGTAGAGGCGTTCCGGATCGACAACGAGTCCGGCTACCGCGCGTGGACGGCGCTGCTGCGCGCCCTCGAGAAGCACATCGTCCTCGCCGACGGGCGCGAAGGGATGCTCACCGACGAGGCCCGGGAGATCTTCCGCCGCACGCAGGGCAACATCAACTCGCTCACAACACTGCTCGACCGCGCGTGCCACCGTGCCATCCGAAGCGGCTCGGAGACGATCGATCGCCGCATCATCGACCGCGTCCTTCTCGACAATGCCGCCGAGGTCAGCGCCGCGCGCCGCTGAGCCAGTCGCCGCGCGAGCACGACGTCTACGGTCGGCGGGCGGCGGCCACGTCGTCGACCGGCTCCCCATCGCGGTCCCACGGCACATCGACGAGCACGTGGCGTCGTGGCTGGTCCGCGTAGCGAGCAGGTATGCACTGTCCCCGCGCGACCTGCTCCGCAGCGTCGGTGTGGACATCCCTCCGCAACGAGTCCTGCGCCTTGACAGCTTGCCAGCGCCCGCACGCGGGAACCTCGCGGAGCAACTCGCCGTGACCGTCGAGAACCTGTCCGACCTGCGCGGCGGCATCGGCCGCGCTCTGTCGGAAGCTCGCGCCGAGTACCGGCGCGAGAACAGGCTCGAGGCGCGCACGACTGCACTGTCGCGAACGAAGTTCTGTCCGGAGTGCCTGCGCCGGGACGGCTACTGGCGCGAGTCGTGGACAGATCCGCTCCACGTCGTCTGCATCGAGCATCACGTCGAGCTGGTGGACTCCTGCCCGGGGTGCGATCGCCCGCCGTTCGGCGGCGCGGCGTGGCTCACCAGCCGCACCGACATCACCACATGCCCAGCCTTCGACACCCTGTCGACCGGTGGCCGATACCGACGGCGATGCCTCACCGACCTCGCGACAGTCGAGGCGCCGGTCGTCTTCCACGACGTCGTCGAGGCGCAAGTCGCGTTGTTCGATATCGCGGCCCGAGTAGCCAACGACCCGCACGCCTTGGTGCCAACATGCGGCACCCACGGCCGCGCCCAGACCATCCTGGAAGCGTGGCTGACCATGGTCGATCGGCACATCAACGCGACGCGCTCGTCCCGGCCTGAGGTCTACCTGCGCGCGCTCCTCGAAGCCCACGCCGTGCTCGGCGCGAGCAGTCTGGTCGCGTCGAGTCGCGAGGCCGGCCGTAGGCAGGCGTTTGGCCCAAACAACGAGCTGGCGCCGCTGGCCAGCGACGCGCAGGTGCGTTCCAAGCCGCGCAACCCGCTGATCGTCGCGATCACCCTCACGGGCTTCCACGGGACGTTCAGCCTCGGCGCCGAGCTCAGCCACCGACTCGGATCGGACCGGCCCCGCTATCCCGACGGCGCAAACCCCACGACCCGTGTGCTTCAGGCACCGGACGGACGCCCCGCGCTGCCGCTCGCCTGGATCCCACAAGTCGTCGACGAATACGCCCTCGACATCGACGCCGATACCCACCTCGGGATCAACTCGCCGCTGGGACGCGCGTTCACGGCGACCTGCCTCGCTCGGTACGGAACCGACCGGCCGTGGAGTCGAATCGCCATCGCCCTCGGTCTGCCGGCGATGACCGCTCCCCGCTTCAGGACGTACTGGCGGTCGGTCTTCGACGCCAAGCTCTGGCCTACGTACCTCTCGGCGATCGACGATCTGTACCACCGCATCCACGATTCACCGCCGACGATCGACTACCAGCGACGCCGGCTCGACCTCGCCGACACCGGTGCGCTCCTCGGAGCCTGTCGTCGGGCGACGCGCCACCTCGACCACCCTGTCCGCACCGGGGATGTCGTCGCGGCCGCGTGCAGGTTCTGGCTCGACCACACCGGCGGCCATCCCTCGTTCGCGCAGGCACCACTGCGATCCGACGAGGCTCCGAGCGCGCTCTCTGACGACCTGCGCCGCGCGATCGCGGAGGAGGCTTACCTCACGGCCGACGTGGATACGCCGGCGCGCCCGCCATGAAGCGCAGCCTCGTGCGAATTGCCTTCGGGTCAGGCAGGACCTTCCGGGGCGTCAGAGCGTTCGGCGATCGTCGCGTGGCTCCAGGCGCCCGGCCCTCGAGCGATCAAGCCGCACGGCATCGACGAGCTCCGGCACGCCGTCGACGCGAGCAGCACGGCACGCACCGTCGCCCGCCTCCGCGGGTCCATGGCCGCCCTCGTCCGCCACGCACTGCTCACCCCGTCGGGCGTGCGCGAACCTTGGCACCTGGAGTTCTAGCTCGACGGCGCCCGGCAAGCTCAGATTCCATCGTCGACGACGTCGAGCGGGACGAATGCGTTGTCTCGCACGTTGCGCACGAACGGATCGCTCGCCTCGGACCACGCCTTCGCGGACACGAACGTCACGTGGATCTCGCGGCGAAGTCGGGCCTCGAGCCCGTCCAGCGCCAAATCGACCGCTCCCCGAGCCGGACTTCCGACAATCAGCAGATCGATGTCGCCCGGCGCGGGCCCCGGGAGGCCGACAAACCTCGCTGCCCAAGAACCGAAGATGTACGCCCGGTCGATCCCAGCGACGTCATTCAGGGCGATCCTGAGCACCTTGCGCGGGCCGAAGCTGATGATCAGCATCTGGCGCAGGGGTTCGGTCACGGGGTTGGTGTCGTTGCTGCGCAGGACCGCTGCGCGACCGACCTGTGTCGACGTCAGCAGCCCGGCTGCGAGCAACCGCCGGGTCTCCCGATGCACCGAGGACTCGGGCTCGTCGAGCGCGCGAGCCAGCTCGGCGGCGGTCCAACCCTCGTCGCTCGTGAGCACCTCGTACAGGACCAAACCCTGCAACTGCGATCGCAGGACCGGCAGAAGCGGGGGCGCCTTACTTCTCATTTACCTGAGGTTATCAGTCACCAATCGAGAGCCCTGGTGCGCTCATGCTCGGCTGCCTCGCCCGCGTCCTCCCTTCAGCACGAGGTTCACCTCGATGAGGTAGCGGGTACCAGACGACTCGGACGTCCGGACTTGCACGAGGAGCCATCGCCCAGCCGATAGCCTCGCGATGGATCAGCGGTGACCGTGGGCCGGGCTCGCGCGCCGTGAACAGCGCGTGGAGAGTCGAGGGCAACACCGGTGAGCAAGCTCAGTAGCTTCGTGTGGGGGATCGCGGACCAGCTCCGCGGCCCGTACCAGCAGCACGAGTACGGGTCGGTCATCCTGCCGATGACGATCCTGCGTCGGCTCGACGCGATCCTCGAGCCGCACCGCGGGACGATCGCGGGCCTCATCGCCGGCGTGGACTCCGAGATGCGCCAGGCCTCGCTCGTCCGCCAGGCCACCGGGCTGCGGTTCTACAACACCTCGAAGTTCACGCTCACCGGCCTGCTGCAAGACCCCGACGGGCTGCAGGCCAACCTCGTCGAGTATGTGCACTCGTTCTCCTCCGCGATCGACGTGTTCGATCGGTTCAAGTTCGACGAGGTCGTCGCCAAGCTCGCCGAGAAGGACCGCCTCTACCTGGTGGTTGAGCGGTTCACGAAGGTCGACCTGCACCCGGACGTCATCTCCAACTCCGACATGGGCGACCTGTTCGAGGACCTGATCCGCCGCTTCGCGGAAGCCTCGAACGCCACCGCCGGTGACCACTTCACACCGCGCGACGCAGTCCGCCTCGTCGTCGACCTGATCTTCGCCGAGGACAACGCCGCCCTCGCCGAGAAGGGCGCCGTCCGCACGGTCTACGACCCAACCGCCGGGACCGGCGGCATGCTCTCGCTGGCCGAGGAGCACCTGCGCGAGGAGAACCCCGACGCCCGCCTGACGCTGTACGGGCAGGAGATCAACGACCAGTCCTACGCGATCTGCAAGTCCGACCTGCTCGCCAAGGGCCAGAACCCGGACAACATCAAGCTCGGCGACACCTTGTCCGACGACCAGTTCCCCGGCCAGACGTTCGACTACTGCCTCGCCAACCCGCCCTACGGGGTCGACTGGAAGGCATCGGAGAAGGCCGTCAAGGACGAGCACAAGCGCGGGCTCGCCGGCCGGTTCGGCCCCGGACTGCCCGGCGTCGGTGACGGGCAGATGCTCTTTCTGCTGCACCTGGCGTCCAAGATGCGTCCGGCCTCGCAGGGCGGCGGACGCGTCGGCGTCGTCATGAACGGCTCACCGCTGTTCAACGGCGGCGCCGGGTCGGGGCAGTCGGAGATACGCCGGTGGCTGCTGGAGAAGGACCTGGTCGAGGCGATCGTCGCGCTGCCGACCGACATGTTCTTTAACACTGGCATCTCGACCTACGTGTGGGTGCTCGACAACACCAAGTCCGACGAGCGGGCCGGCAAGGTCCAGCTGATCGATGCCTCAGGACGCTCCAGCAAGATGCGCAAGTCTCTCGGCTCCAAGCGCGTCAAGATCAGCGACGTCGATCGCAAGGCGATACTCGCCGACTACGCCGCGTTCGAAGCCAGCGAAACCTCGAAGATCTTCGACACGCAAGACTTCGGCTACTGGACCATCACCGTCGAACGCCCGCTGCGACTGCGCTTCGCCTGCACCCCCGCGCGGGTCGCGCTCGTCCGCGACGAGCCGAAGCTCAAGGGCGTCGACCGCGACCGGCTCGCTGACGTGCTCGCCACCTTCGGCGACGAGGTCTACATCAACCGCGACGCGTTCATGAAGGACCTCGGCAAGCACCTCGGCTCGAACGGCGTCACACTCACGACGCCGCAACGCCGCACCCTGTGGCTCACGATCGGCGAACGCGACGAGAACGCCGACGAGATCCGTGACGCCAAGGGCAGCCCCGAGCCGGACCCGAAGCTGCGCGACACCGAGAACATCCCCTTCGGCTGGAACGGAACCCCCAAGACCGCCGACGCCGACGGAACCGAGCGCGCCGTCATCGACGCGTACATGCAGGCCGAGGTGCTGCCGCACGTCCCCGACGCCTGGGTCGACCGCACCAAGACCAAGGTGGGCTACGAGATCCCGTTCACCCGGCACTTCTACACGTACGTGCCGCCCCGGCCGCTTGAGGAGATCGATCGCAACCTGGACGCGCTGGTGGGCGAAATCCTCGACCTGTTGCGGGAGGTAGAGGCGTGAGACCGGGATCGCCTCAGTCGAGCTTCTCACAGTGGCTGGACGCGACGCCGGACCGATGGCGGGTCGCGAGGCCCAAGACACTCTTCACTGAGCGGCGACAGTCCTGCACCGACGCGGATGTGCACCTGACGCCGTCGCAGACGTACGGGGTCCTCCCCCAGGAAAAGTTCATGCGGATCACGGGCAGCCGGGTCGTGCTCAACCTTGAGGGCGCCGACTCGATGAAGCACGTAGAACCGGACGACTTCATCATTCACCTGCGCAGCTTTCAGGGCGGGATCGAGCATTCCAGGTTTGCAGGCAAGGTCAGTGTCGCGTACACCGTACTTACGCCTCGCCCAGGCGTTGACCCGCGCTTCTTCCGTTGGGCCTTGAAATCACAGGGCTACGTCCGGAGCCTTCAAGCCACGGTCAACCAACTACGTGACGGGCAGTCGATCAAGTACGGCGACTTCGACAAGGTGCCGCTCCCGCAACCCCCTGCCGATGAACAGCGGGCCATTGCGGACTTTCTGGACGAGCAGACGTCGCGGATCGACACGCTGATCGACAAGCAGACGCAACTCATCACTACGCTCCGCGAACGCCGGTCGGCGGTCGTATCAGACGCCTTATCCGGTCACGAACTAACTCGGTTGCGGCGTCTGGTAACCCCAGAGCGCCCTATGTCGTACGGCATCCTGCAGTGCGGTGAACCCGTTGAGGACGGCGTTCCTTACATCGGCCCGTCTGACATGCCCGGCGAGGGGCGGTCCCCAGAGTTGGACCATCTACGACGAACGACGCGCGAGATCGCGGCGGGATACAGCAGATCCACGCTGTCAGGCGGTGACCTCGTCGTCTCCATCGGGCCCGCCTACGGCCGGGTCGCGGTCGTGGATGCGTCTCTGACAGGTGCCAATCTCACGCAGGACACCGTCCGCGTGGCAACCGACCCATCGCTTGTAGTGACCCGCTACCTCGTCTGGGTGCTTTGCTCTCGTGAGACAGCCGAGTATTGGGACTCACAAGTCGCTGGCGCAACCTTTCGCCGCCTCAACCTCGGGACCCTCGCTCGAACCCCGGTTCCCCTGCCTGATCTCGAAACGCAAACGAGGGTTGCCACCGACCTGGACGAACAGACAGCGAAAGTTGATCTGCTCATTCATAAGACGGAGAAGCACATCGCCCTCGCCAAGGAGCGGCGCGCCGCGCTCATCACCGCGGCTGTCACGGGCCAGATCGACGTCCGCAGCGCGGGCCGGGCCACGGAGGGCGTGGCGTGATGGCGGATTACAACGAGAAGCCCTTCGAGTCGGAGCTGTGCGCGCATCTGGCGGCGCACGGGTGGCTGTATTCGCCGACGGACCACGAGCCGGGCGCGGAATACGACCGGGAGCGGGCGATCATCCCGGGCGACGTACTGGGCTGGTTGCGGGACACGCAGCCGGAGGAGTTCGCCAAGTCGGTGAAGGCCGGCACGTCGCAAGAGCCGGCCGCGACGAGCGCGCTGCTCGACCGGCTCTGCAAGGTGCTCGACACCGCGGCCGACCAGGGCGGCGGCACGTTGAACGTGCTGCGGCGCGGGTTCAAGCACGTGTCGTCGTCGTTCCGGATGTGCCAGTTCAAGCCGGCGACCTCGCTGAACCCGACGACGCTGGCGGACTACGCCAAGGTCCGGGTGCGGGTGATGCGGCAGGTGCACTTCTCGACGAAGGACAACCGGTCGCTCGACCTGGCGTTGTTCGTCAACGGTCTGCCGGTGGCGACGTTGGAGCTGAAGACGGATTTCACGCAGTCGGCCGCGGAGGCGATCGACCAGTACAAGAAGGCCCGTCAGCCCAAGGACCCGGGCGGGCACGTGCAGCCGCTGCTCGGGTTCGGCAACCGCGCGCTCGTGCACTTCGCCGTGTCGAACGAGGAGGTGTGGATGACCACCCGCCTCGCGGGGGACAAGACGCACTTCCTGCCGTTCAACGCCGGCGACGGGCACGGCGGCAAGGGCAATGCCCCGAACCCGTTCGGCTCGGCGACGTCGTACCTGTGGGAGAAGGTCCTCGACCGCGACGCATGGCTGACGATCCTGGGCAAGTTCTGCCACGTCGAGACGCGCCAGTCGCGAGACCCGATCAGCGGCGCGGTTGCGAAGTCGACGACGCTGCTGTTCCCGCGCTACCACCAGTGGGAGGCCGTCACCGCCATGGTGGCGCACGCCCGCGAGCACGGGCCGGGGCAGAAGTACCTGATCCAGCACTCCGCCGGCTCGGGCAAGACGAACTCGATCGCCTGGACGGCGCATCGCCTGGCGCGTCTGTTCGACGACCAGGACCGAAAAGTGTTCGACACAGTCATCGTTGTCACCGACCGCACCGTGCTGGACGACCAGCTGCAGGTCGCGGTCCGCCAGATCGACTCCGCCGACACCGGGTCGTCGGGCGGCGAGGGGATCATCACGACCGTCGACGAGGTCGAGGCCCGCAAGTCGGGCTCGAAGTCCCAGGCGTTGGCTCAGGCGCTGACGGGCGGAAAGCTGATCGTCGTCGTCACGCTTCAGACGTTCCCGTTCGCGATGGAGGCCATCGCCGAGAACCAGGGCCTCGCCGGCCGGACGTTCGCCGTGATCGCCGACGAGGCTCACTCCTCGCAGTCCGGTGCGACGGCCGGGAAGATCCGCACGATCCTGTCCGCCGCGGAGCGCGCCGACCTCGACGACGGCGGCGAGATCTCCGTCGAGGACGAGCTCGCGGCCGAGATGACCGCACGGGCGACGACGCCGAACGTGTCGTTCTTCGCGTTCACCGCGACCCCGAAGGCCAAGACCCTCGAGCTGTTCGGCACCCCAGACGCCGACGGCATCCCACAGCCGTTCCACACGTACACGATGAAGCAGGCCATCGAAGAGGAGTTCATCCTCGACGTTCTGCGCGGCTACCAGACCTACGACACGGCGTGGCAGATCGCCCGGAGCGTCGCGGGAGTTCCGCAGCCGGAGGATGGCTACGAGAGCCCCGTCGAGCAGGCCTTCGAGGACGTGCTCGTCGACAAGGCCGCCGCGACCAAGGGCCTGATGCGGTGGGTGAAGCTGCACCCGACGAACATCAGCCAGAAGTGCGCCATCATCGTCGAGCACTTCCGCGAGAACGTCGCCCACCTGCTCGACGGGCACGCCAAGGCGATGGTCGTCACCGACTCCCGCAAAGCGGCGGTCCGGTACAAGACGCAGATCGACGCCTACATCGCCAAGCGCGGGTACACCGACATCGGCACGCTCGTCGCGTTCTCCGGCTCCGTCGAGGACACCGACACCGGCCCTGGGCAATTCACCGAGTCGTCGATGAACCCGACCAAGATCGGGTCTCAGATCGCGTCCGCATTCTCCGGCCCGGAGTACAAGGTGCTGCTCGTCGCGAACAAGTTCCAGACCGGGTTCGACCAGCCGCTGCTGTCCGCGATGTACGTCGACAAGCGCCTGTCCGGAGTCCTTGCGGTGCAGACCCTCTCGCGGCTCAATCGCACCTACCGGACCCCGTCGGGCGTGCGCAAGGACGTCACGTTCGTCCTCGACTTCGTCAACGACCCCGAGGAGATCCGTAAGTCGTTCGAGCCGTATTACACCGACGCTCGACTTGAGACGACGACCGACCCGAACGTTGTCCACGACATCTCGGCCAAGCTCGACCAGGCCGCAGTGTTCACCGAGGCTCAGGTCGAAGCCTGTGTAGCCGCGTGGGTCGGGCGTGCCGGCAACAACGCACTAGCAGCGACGATCAAGCCGGCCCGCGACGAGTTCGCCAAGCGCTACACCGACGCCGTCCGGCGCGACGACACCGCTGAGGTCGAGGCGCTCGGCCAGTTCCGCAAGGATGTCGGCACGTTCGTGCGGCTCTACGACTTCATGAGCCAGGTCGTCGACTACGCCGACACCCAGCTTGAGAAGCGCGCGATCTTCCTGCGCCTGCTCGAGAGGTACATCCGGCCGTCGACCGTGACCGCCGAGATCGACGTGTCCGACGTCGTGCTGAAGAAGATCAAGCACACGCCCGGCGAGACGCAGGACATCACGCTCGGTAGCGGAGTTGGGCTGCGTGGGGTCGTTGCCGCCGGCTCGGGCAAGGCGCCCGACCCCGTGCTGATCGCGTTCCAGGTAGTGATCGACCGGCTCAACGACCTGTTCGGTGCCGAGTTCTCCCGCAGCCAGGTCGAAGGGTTCGTCGACACGCTCGGCGCCGTACTCCTCGAGAACGAGGAGCTCGTTGAGCAGGCACGCGTCAACTCCCGGGTGCAGTTCCTCGAGTCGCCTGACCTGTCGGACGCGGTCGTCGACGCCGTGTTCGCCAACCAGCACTCCCACAACGCGATCGCCGACTACATCGCCTCGGGGAACACCGACTCCCACCGACTCATCGCCGAGATCGGCGCGATGATCCACGCCGCTGTCACAAGCACGCCCACCGGTGCCACCTCACCTCCAGCGACTCCGGGCGAGGCCCGGCTCGCTGAGCTCGAGGCACTCGAGGCCGGGTGGCTCGACGGCGAGGGCGCGCCGATCGACCGCGAGTCGCTCCAGGCGGCTCGCGCGCTCCTGGCGGCCCTCACCGAGTTCCACGTCTCGCTCCCGCGCATCTACCCGACGCCGGCGGGCGGCGTGCAGCTCGAATGGCACGGGCCAGGCCCACGAGTCGAGGTCACGCTCCTCGACCGCGTCCAGGAAGTCTTCGTGCTCCACGCCGACGGCAACGAGGACACCGTCCGCGGGGCCGAGACCTACGCCACCGCGCGCGTCGTCGCCGACCTGCTGGGTGGAGCATCGTGACCACGACGAACGGCTACGCAGCACTCGAGCCGCACGAGATCGAGCTCGACCACGACGACGAGTTCTACTGGCGGCAGTGTCACCCCAGCTACCTCGACGGCGGCGTCCCGTCGGTCCAGATGTTCTGCGAGTCCACCGGCGACAACGGTAAAATCTCCGGCGCACGCTCGACCAAGGCCACCGCCCAGCTCGCCTTCGAGGAACGCCTAGCACTTGGCGGCCAGACCGCCGGGACGTGGGGCGTGACGGTCGCGGAGATCACCACGGCCGGCACACGCGCGGTCGATGACTCAGACATCGACGCAGGACTGCCGACCGGACACACGTACGTCGATTATCGCCACCTCGACACGAGGCCGTCTCTGCGAGCGGTCCGGTCGCGCCTGCACGAGGCGGCGGTGTCCCGCCCGCGCCAGTGGCCCACCGCGTGACGTCCGACTCCGTCAATGTCCGCCGGATGCCGCAACGGGCGAGAGAGAGGTGACACGGTGAGAGATCGTCGCAGGGCGACCTTCGATGGCGTGAAGGACGTGGGCACCGGGCCGCGACGCGTACTTCACGTGCAAGACCCACATGCCCTCACTCAGGCCGCGGGCTGGCTCAAGTTCACCTCGACAGGAGGGCTGGTCCTCTTTCGAGGTGAGACGCGACTACACGCCTCCACGTCGAGTTCTGCGCTCCGGGCACACTCGGGGCGCTCGTTGAATGGATGGGCGCGCGAGTTCAGGGAGTTTGTCGATGAACTCTTGCGCTCAAAGTGCCTCTGCGCGCAGGCCAGCCCTACGGCGCCACGGCCGCCGTTCAGCTTCTCCTACGGTCACCTCTGCACGGAGAAGTACGACTCGCGGAATGGCGCGCGTAGCCCGATCGTCTCTGGCACTTACCGCGCGGCCGTCGAACCGCTCCTGCAACACTACGGGCTGCGAACTCGCTGGCTCGACGTGGTCGACAACCTCTGGGTCGCCCTCTGGTTCGCATGCCATCGACAGGTAACCGTTGGGGGGCAGGCTCACTTCCTTCGACGAAGCGTGGCCCAGGAGGGCGGCGACGCAATGGCCTACGTCGTCGTGATGGACACTGGACCGCTCCGCCCCGCGGGCATCCCGGGATACCAGATCGGCAACGACTGTCGTGTGATCGACCTCCGCTACTCGGTACCCTCGGTTTACCTTCGTCCACACGCACAGCACGGCCTACTGATGGCTCCCCGCGCACTCCACAATCCGGAGATGTCAAACGGTCCAGAGAACTCTCTCAACGACCGGGTCGCCGCCCACTTAAGGATCCGTCTCGGTGACGCGCTCGAATGGCTCGGTACCGGGGGAATGACAAGCACTTACACGCTGTTCCCGCCTGCCACGAAGGACATTGGATTCAAGCGTCTGTTGGAGTCACCGATCCAGCCAGCGCCGTCGCTGGGGGCAATCACCTTCTATGGTCCGGGCTACTGAGTTCTCCCCGTTCGGCCCAGCCATCTCAAAGTCACGCGCCGATGATCTGGTGACGTGACGCGGACAAGCCCACTCTCACGCAGGGCCGAGAGATCGGCCCTCGCCCAGGAAGGCTCCGACCGGTGGTGGCTCGTCGACCGTCACCTTTGGGTTGTCGGTAGTGCCAGACCACAGGGCGACATACCGAGTGGAGCGTCGTGGCTTCCGGCGCAGTGGGCCTGCCACCACGCTAATCGCCGCCGCCCCGGCGTTGTCGTCAGATGCCCGGAATCGAAAGACCAGAATGGCTTCGACGCCGCGGCCCCTTAGGTCGACGACCGTTCGCTCGGTGTCGCCGTCGATCAGACCGACGGCAGGCAGCGTAGATCGAACGACGTTCAGGCTCGTCCCATGCGGCACGAAGTACGCATAGACCTCGACACCCAAGTGCATCGGCCAGCTTGGGACAACGAAGAATTGGTCGCCTTTGCGCGGCGCTTCGCTGGGGAACGCCCATGGGCGCTCCACGATGATCGACGCGATCTGCGCAGCTCGAAGGTCCGGTAGGGGCGCGAATGCGATCCCCGCGCGCCGCAGGCGCGCGCCGGTCAGCGAGATCGCGGTCCAACCTGATCGGTGCCAGTGCAACTTCGGCCGGTCGCTAGTCCGGATGATGTCGCGGACGCCTATTGTGCCCCCGGCTCCGGCACGTGCGATGCCATACGACCACTCGGCAACCTCAGGGACTTCACGAGGAGCGACAATCAACCCGCCATCCCCGGCGGTCGCGATGTTGAAGACTGGCTTGAACTCGCTGGTGCTCTTCCGCATCACGCCGATGCGGAAGTTCCTGGGCTTCTCCGCCATCGGGCAAGTCTGCACGCAGGAGGCGGCTTGGTGCGGTCAATCGGGTCCGCCTAGCATGTGACCGCGTCTGTTTGGTAGGAGGACGGCGCCCTCCTTGGTGTTGACTGGAATCCGCGCAGACGAGTCGACACTCCTTCGAGGTGAGCACGGTGGCCACTGACGAGTTCCTCGCGCGGGACGCGTACAGGGCCTGGGTACGTCTCGTTCAGCGGGCCGAGATCGCCGTGTGGGTGCTGACTCCGTACATGGACGACCAGGTAGTGCGGTTGCTGCACAGAGCGGGCGTCCCGGCGAATCAGGTGATCCTCGTAACGGACCTCTCGCCTGGAAGCGGCCCGGCGAACTACCGCAAGAAGTTGTTTGCTCTGAAGAGCCTCGTCGCGGCGGGGGTTCGAGTGCGCACGCTGCCGAGGCTGCACGCGAAGGTGTTGGTCGCGGACGGAACCAGGTTCGCCGTCGGATCGCAGAACTTCACCGGATACGGGCGACGGAGCCGCGAGGCGACCGTGGTGCCGCGCGAACCGATCCCTGAAGAGAAGTTTCGCAGCCAGATCCGGGCGTGGGTTGAAGAGGCCGAAGCCGTCACCGAAGACGACATGGACCGACTGATCGCGCAGCTAACTGATCAGATCGATCACGTGGAAACAGCGGTAGCCGAACTGGTGGCGCGCTTCGAGGCGGCTGACCGACCCCGCCGGCAGCGCCTTGCTAGCGAACGGGAGGCCGCGCAACGGAGGCGCATCGCCGAGGCCCGCGCCGCCGAGACGCGCCGCCGTGAAGAGGAACGCGCACGACACGAGGCGCGGTTCGCTGTTCTCCTAGCTCGCCGTGTGCAGTCCTCGCCGTATGTGAACCTTCGAGGTGCCGCCTACGGCCGGCTCGTCGATGTGTGGGACCAGGGAGGGTATTTCAAGGTCGACTCGGGCGAGTCCCTGACCGCGTGGTGCGGCGCAGATGGCCGGAGCATCGACCTGACGAGGCTCGAGTTCGTCCCGATGATCTTGTCCCCGACAGGGAGGCTCGCGCTCGTTCGCGTCGCGCAAGGCCAGATGAGCTATGCAAGCCAAGCGTTCACGATGGGGTCGCGCGTCACGATCCACGGTGAGCCGTTGCACGTGAAGATTCAATTTCCGGACCCAGCATCCGCCGAAGGAGTCAACTTTATCGCCACGCTAAGGGAGTGGGAGTGGTCCCCATCGATCACGCTACACATGACGTTCGACCTCGAGACTTTAAATCTTCGGGGAACGGAAACGAACGGTCACGGCGGCGGAAGTTCGTTCCTGCGCCTCGACTCCGATGAACTTCTGAATCTCGGCCTGCGGCTTGTCGAGGACGACGCCGAGCAGGAGGCGTTCGTCAAACACATCTTCCGACGAACCACGCTTACAGGCTTCAAGGGCCGCGGCCGCACGATCGCACGTTTTCTGGAAGAGGGGCGGTACAAGGTCGACCTTGTCGAGGCCGCAGGCGGCATCTTTCTGACAGCACGACACGGGTGAGGGCGGCACGAGCGGCAAGGCCGTGCCTTCGGTCAAGTTCTCGCGACCGAGCAGTCCACCAATGCGTCGAGGCAGTCGCACTCGCCGCGTCCGCCTGACGGGGGTCATTTCACAACCACGTGAGACGCCACCTCACCTGCTTGTCCCACAGCAGGTCAGACTGGCGAGCGTCGGACACGTTCAATGAGTTCCTACACCCTTGGTGACCCACCAGCCCGGGCATCACGATGCGGCCGTTCGTGGGCGCGTGACGCGGGATCCTGGCTGCGGCACGCTTGTGCCGTGACGTACAGAGACCAATCGTGAGCCGCGTCTTGGCAGTCGATCCCCTCAGTGCTCGTGGGGGTCGCAGAGTGAAGGTCGAGGCGCGGCGGCAGTTCGCGGCAGTGACACTCGACCGAGACGACTACGCCTACCGCGCCGCCGCCGAGGGGCGCGAGGACGCGGAGCTCACACCGGAGTTCGCAGCAGCGGTGAAGCGCTGCGTGAACGCGGCGTGCGACTACCTGTGGGTCCACGGGTACGCGGGCGACTTCTTCTACGGAACGAGTTCCAGCTTTGTCACGCTCTTCGTTCCGTTCGAGTTTGCGGACGAAGCTGCGAAGGCTCTGCGCGCCGCCGAGCTCGAGGGCGACTTGACCGGCATCGGAGCGTTGACATCCCGGATGGCCGTGCCGCTCGATACTTGGCTGGCGCCCGGGGAGCGGGAACTGCGGCAGGGCATCGACTTCTGGACGTCGCCGACCGCGTTCGTGAAGTACCTGCGCGCCCAAGCGGATGCCCGTGGTCTGCGGCTCAACGGACGAGCATTGCCTGGTGCGGTGTGGGTCCGGCCGACGATGCCACGGTCTCGTCGCGAGCTTCTCCGCGAGTTCCCCGACCAGTTCAAGTCGTACACCGACCCTGCGCCTTACGTGCAGCACGAGTGGTCCGAGAACGAGCCCGTTCGCCCTGAGGTCGACCGGGAGCCCGCATCATGGCGCGAGCCAACTCCTGTGGTCGCCATCGCAATCACGTCGAGACCAGATCCAGTCCAGGAGTGCCCATGCGGTACCGCTCGCACGCCGGCGGAGTTCGAGCAGCTGCAGCACCGGCGCGCTCACCTGAGCTGGTCGATCGGGCTTCCAGTACCCCGCAACGTCATCTGGCCAGCCGGTCAGGTAGCGCTCGTGACCGGAACGTCTCCACCAGCGTGGCGCAAGCTCGCGTACGCCAGCGCAGTCCTACCCCGACGCGAGAACCACTACGACTTCGCCTCGTTCGCCGTGGGCGACGGTGAGCCGTCCGACGGGAACGCGCGCGCCTACCTGCTGAATGACGGCGGTCGCGTCGTCGGCTTCGTCTCGGTCTTCGATGAGGTCGCAGTCCGATGGCACGCGTTCGACGCCGCTCCACAGCCCCAGAGTTCGATCCGCGAACGACCGGTCATCAACGTGATTTTCACGGCCGACTTGTGGCGCCGGCGCGGGGTCGGCCGGACGCTCGTCGAGGCAGTGGCCACCGACGCCGGCATCGACGTCACCGAACTGGCCTGGAGCGGCCCGCTGTCCGTCGGCGGCGAGGCACTGGCGAAGAGCATCTCTCCGCTCGGCATATGGCACGCGTAATTGGGTCGCAATGACGAACTCGTCGAATCTCGCCACGCGCGGATCGTCCGGACATGGGCTGGCGCGGCCCATGCATCGCCAAGGCGGAGCTGGCTTCCTACGGCTGCGCGGGTCCGGGTCAGCCCGAGCAGTCGGCGTGGGGTGCCGCGCGCGTACTCGGTTCGGTCGGACGTCCCCGCAGTCAGCGGGTCGCCGCTCCGCCTTCCAGTAAACCCGCGCTGAGGAATCGGACAACTAGGTGAGACGGCCGCTGTCTCACCTAGTTGTCTGCACGCAGGCCAGAGCGTCGAGCTCCAGACAAGTTCGATGAGTTCCTACACCGGTCCGTACGCCGGCTCACCGTGCAGCGAGGTTCGCGCTCAGAGCAGAGTGTGTGCGGCGCAGACGAGACCTTCGAACGGGACCGGCGGTTCGTGGTCGTACGCATGCTGGACGAAGCCGATCGACGCGAACGGTGACGGCTCCGCCTGAATGCCCAAGGGATGCCAGGGGGCTTCCCGCCCGTCATCCCGGTAGGTCGCGAGGAATCGGCTGCTCAGGTAGTAGAACCGGTCGTTCGGTTCGGTCCGTGTGATCGCTGCGGGTGCCATCCCGACGACGAAGAGCCGGTATCCGTCGCTGGTACAGCACAAGGCCCGCAGCTCGACTCGGCACAGCCGCCGCACGTCTTGCCAGGTCCCGTCGTTGAACCGAATGGTGTGCCACAGCCCTGGACCGGTGCCGCCCTCCAGGTAGAACACACAGTGCAGATCGCCCCGGAACGTCCCGGCGACGCGGACCCAGCGAACCTCGTAGGGGATGTTCGCGGGCAAGACGAATCGGTTGAACCCTTGCCACGATCCGTCGGGGTAGCGGATGTTGTGCCAGACGGTCGATCCACGGAGCACCGCGACGACGTGCAGGTCGCCGCCCGGGCCCGTGGGCTCGTGGACGGTCGAGCCCGCCACGGCGCAGGCCACGTCCACCAGCTCCCGGCCATGCGGCTCGTTGTTCGGGCCGTGCAGATGGTTGAACCCGGTCCATTCGTCCCGCGTGCCGTCGGGGCCCGGATCCCAGATCCCGTGCCAGACGTTGCCTTTGATCAGCCCCACGACGTGCACTCGTGACCGGTCACCCGCTGCGGCGACGTGCGTGAAGTCGCCGATCCCCTCGTTGTTCGGGCCGTGCACGTGCGCGAAGCCGCCAAGGTTCCGGCTGTGCCACAAGTTCCCGGCGACGAGGGCAAATGTGTGCACCTCGGGGTCGTACGTGCTCGTCGCCGCCATCGCTGTGATGTCAGGGCCGTCCCAGGCGACGCCTCCCACTGCCGGCATGGCGTGGCGGGCGTCCCAGGTCCTGCGATCGTCGGTCATCGCGATCCGCCACGGCACGTTGCTCGACTCGGGCGTGTAGATGGGGAAGGGGCCGCTGTTGGTGACGGGTCCGTCGTCGTTGGTCCCGATGATGTGCAGGTCCATGGCCTTCTGCCTCTGCTCGTGCGAGAGCACGTCGCGCCGCCGGTGGGACGGCGGTCATCCGATCGGTTGCATCGTGTAGGACGCGTCCCGGCCGGAGGTCGTCCGCAGCCAGATGTCGCCGTAGACCACGACGCGGTGCGTGACCTGGTTCGCGCCCCGGGGTGGCGGGACGAGAGCCCCTGAGGACCACACGAAGGGCCACGCGCCGATGTAGCACCGGAACTCCCCTGCAGCTGTCACGGCGACGGCGAAGTCGACCGAGTACATGCCCCATCCCCAGACGGCCTTCACCCACGTCCCGTCGGCGGGCAGCCGACCAGCCGTCTGCTGGACCGACGCCCGGCGAGCCAGAGGAGGGCGCCGCGGCAGCTTTCGGCCGCGTGACCGCACGAACCGAGACCAGAGGGACACGAACGATGAGGCGGACATCCGCGCGCTCCTGCCGGTACGAGCTTGGTACCAGCATCCTTCTGCTGGCAGGTTGCCGTTGCCTAGGTGCTACCCCTGTCCCGAGGTCCCGAACGCGCTGACCGCTCCGGACATCGGACATCTCCGGTGCCTTCCCACACCGCCCGGCACCGCCGGTCGCCCGCGCCTGCACCGGCCCATTGAGGGTGCCGCCGCCTTCCGTGAGGATTGCCCCATGGCGCTGACCACCCAAATGCTGACGCCGGAGACGTGGGACGACTTCGCTGCGCTCGTCGAGTCGAACAACGGCGTGTGGGGCGGCTGCTGGTGCGTGGGATTCCATCCGGGCGGCTCCACCGGGACACGCCAAGGCAACCACGACGCCAAGAAGCAGCTCGTGCAACAGGGAGCGGTGCGCCAGGTGCTGGTCTACGACGACGGCCGATGCGTCGGCTGGTGCCAGTTCGGCACCCCGCCGGAGCTTCCCAGCATCAAGAACCGCCGCGCCTACGACGCGGAAGCACAGGATCCGCCCGACTGGCGCATCGGATGCATCTTCACGAACTCGAAGGACCGCGGCAGGGGGATCGCCGCGGCCGCCGTGCAAGGGGCCTTGGACGAGATCAGGCGCTCGGGCGGCGGCGTCGTCGAGGCCTATCCGGAACAGACCGTGGATCGCCCGCCGCAGCGGGGCGCCTACCTCCATACGGGGCCGGAGGAGCTGTACGAGCGGCATGGGTTCGTGAGGGACCGGCGCATCGCCAAGTGGCGATGGGTCATGCGCGCCGAGGTCCGCCCATGACCGGTCCGGCCGGCCCGTCCTGACCGAGGTCGCCGGAGAGGCGACCTCGGTCCATCACCAGGGCAAAACGCCCGCGTCGTCCCGGAAGGTGCCGCTGGGGCCGTCGTCGGGCAACGTGGCGAGCTGAACGAAGACGGCGGCGCCCTGCTCGGGAGTACGGGTACCACGGTGGCCGTTGAGGTCGGTCGCCACGTACCCGGGGCACCCGGCGTTGACCAGGATCCCCGACCCGGCGAGCTCCTTCGCGTACTGGATCGTGACGGCGTTGAGGAACGACTTCGACGGCGAGTACGCCGCGGAGACCGGACCGACGCTCTCCGCCTGCGCGGTCTGCAGGGTGAGCGACCCGACCGTGCTGGACACGTTCACGATGCGCGGCGACTCAGCCCGGCGCAGCAGCGGCAGCATCGCGTTGGTGACCCGGATGACTCCGACGACGTTCGTGTCGATGACCCGCAGGACCTCCGCGGGGCTGACGGTGCTCGGCTCCTGCGGCATGCCACCGGTGATGGCGGCGTTGTTCACGAGCACGTCGAGGCCGCCCTGCCCGTCGAGCTGCGCGGCGGCGCCCGCGACGCTCTCGTCGTCGGTCACGTCCAGCGGGACGCCGAACACGTCGAGCCCTTCGGCACGCAGCTTCTGCACGGCGTCGTCCCGCCGACCCGCGTCGCGCGCACCGACGCCGACGCGGAAACCGAGCCGGCCCAGACCGGCGGCGATCTCGTAGCCGATGCCCTTGTTGGCACCGGTGACCAGTGCGGTCTTCTTCTTCGTGCTGTTCTCTGTCATGCGTCGATCGTGCAATCACGTCGGCTGCGCGTTCCAACACCGATCCGGTGCAACGCGATACCGCGCCGGTATCACGCGACGCTGGAGGCGTACCCTGCGTGCGTGGAGACACGCGAGCTGCGCTACTTCATCGCCGTCGCCGAGGAGTCACACGTCGGTCGAGCCGCACAACGCCTCGGCATGGCCCAGCCGCCGCTGTCGCGAGCCATCTCCCAGCTCGAGCGCCGGATCGGCGCTCACCTGTTCGTCCGGTCACCCCGCGGCATGACCCTCACGACCGCGGGCGAGACGCTGCTGCGGGAAGGCCGGGCCGCCCTCGCCGCGGTCGAGGCGGCCGAGCGACGCACCCGCCGTGCCATCGTCGCGGCCGGCCGCGCGACCGTGGTCCTGACGGCCAAGGCGGGCGCATCCAGCGAGCTGATGGCCAAGCTGCTCGACGCCTACGCCGCCGAACCGGACGCCGTCGACGTCGAGGTGGTGCTCAGTCCGCCCGGTCACCAGGGACCCATGCTGCGCGACGGGCGCGCAGACGTCGCGATCCTGCACCAGCCCTTCGACGACCTCAGCGGCTTCGACGCGGACACGTTGTGCGTCGAGGACCAGGTGCTGATCGTTCCTGCCGGGCATCCCGTGAGCCGTGCCGCATCGCTCACCGTCGCCGAGTCGCGATCGATCCCCGACCTTCCACCGCCACGGTGGCCCCGGCTCGACGGCACCTACCCCGACGGGCCCGGGCCGGAGCTGCGCGACCTGACGCAGGTGCTCCAGCTCGTGCGACTCGGGCGCGCCGCGATCCTGATGCCCGAGTCGGCGCGCGTCAACGCGGGTGAAGGACTGGCCGTCGTCCCGGTCTCCGACGCTCCCCCGGTCACGACGGTCATCGCCTGGCCGCCGCAGAGCGTCTCCGCGGGCGTCGCGGGGTTGGTGCGCACGGCGTCGCGTCTCTACGCCAGCCCGCGCGGCTGATGCCCGGCTCGTAGACTGCCGCGGTGAGTGACACGGTCGAGGGCCCCTTCTTCCACGGCACCAAGGCAGACCTGCAGGTGGGCGATCTCCTCACCGCCGGTTTCCGGTCGAACTACCGGCCCGAGATCGTCATGAACCACGTCTACTTCACCGCGCTCCGTGACGGCGCAGGGCTGGCCGCTGAGCTCGCGCCCGGGGACGCCGCTCCGCGGGTCTACGTCGTCGAGCCGACCGGTGCGTTCGAAGACGACCCCAACGTCACCGACCGCAAGTTCCCCGGCAACCCGACCCGTTCCTACCGCAGCAGGGAGCCGCTGCGAGTCGTCGGCGAGGTGCTCGACTGGACGCGGCTGACCCCCGAGGCGCTCCAGGGGTGGCGCGACCGCCTGGCGGCGCTGCGGGCAGAGGACCGCGACGAGATCATCAACTGATCGACGGTCCGTTTCGGCTGGTGTGCGCCGCCGCTGACCGGATCACCTCGGCGAGGTCGCGGGGCCGGCTCCACATGGGCCAGTGGCCCGTGGGGAGGTCGACGAAGTCGACGCGCTCGAGGTGCGCGACCTCGGCGAACATGGGGTGACCCGCCCGAGCCAGCTCGATCACCTGCGCGCTCGAGATGGAGCAGCACACCAACGTCGTCGGGACGCCGTGGCGGGCCGGGTTCGCGACCTCGACGGTTTGACGGAGTACCGCGGCCGGCTCGGGGACGGCTCGGTCCCGGAAGCGCGCAAGGGCCTCGGCGCCCAGGCCCTCGAGGCTCGCCTGCTGTCCGAGGGCGTCGCACGGCGGCAGGGGTAGCTCGTCGAGCTCGACCGGGAAGTCCGGCGCGAAGGCGCTGCCGTCGGCCACAGGTCCGGAATCGACCCACACCACCCGCGAGACGAGGTCGGGGTGTCGGTCGAGAACGAGGGTGACCGGTGCGTTGGCACCGCTGTGCGCGACGAGGACTGCAGCCTGATCGCCGTGCTGAGCGATGACGTCCCGGACCGCAGCTGCCTGGTCGTCGAGCGTCTTCGCGGTGCGGCTGGTGTCGTCTCCGTCGAGGCCGGGCAGGGTCATCGCGACGGTATGCGTGCGGTCGGTGTCGAGGTGGTCGAGGACGTCGTCCCAGGCCCACGCTCCCAGCCAGTGGCCGGCGATGAGAACGATGGTCGGACTGCTCGTCGTGGTGGTCATGCTGACGATCCTCGTGGCGAGGGTCGACAAAGGTGTGACACTGTTTCTGTCATGAATGTGCCGAGGCGCGATCGATGAAGCGCGCCGAACGCCTCCACGCCCTCTCCGAGACGTTGCGGCGCAGCGGTGCGCGAGGCGTCTCCGCGGAACGGTTGGCGCGTGAGTTCTCGGTGTCGGTCCGCACCGTCAAGCGAGACCTCGATGCGTTGGACAACAGCGGCGTCCCGATCTGGTCTCGCCCCGGCCCGGGTGGCGGATACGGGCTGGCGAGCGCGTCGCTGCCCCCGGTCACCCTGTCCCCGGCGCAGGCCGTGGCACTCATGACGGCTGTCTCCACCGCACCCGACGCTCCGTACGCGGACCTGGCGGCCGCGGGCATCCGGAAGGTCATGGACGTTCTCGACCCCAGGACCCGTGCGCGGGCCACGGAGCTCGCCGACCGCGTCTGGGTCACTGCGCCCCCGCCGTCCTCGCGCGCCGTCAGGTCGGCGATCGAGGAGGCGATGGCCGAGCAGCGGGTGATCCGCATCCGCTACACGTCCGGAGACGGCAGCACGACGACCCGCGACGTCGAGCCTGTGCTGTTCGCCCGCCCGAGCGGCGTCTGGTACCTGGTCGGGTGGTGCCACCTGCGAGACGCGATGCGATGGTTCACCGTGTCGCGCATCGAGCGGGCGAGCGTCACCACGACGGCCTGCAGCGGCCACACCGTCCACGAGGTCGGAGACCCTCCGCCGAATGCCAGGTCGGTGCAGGGCTGGGGCGGGTGACTCGCCGATCAACCTTCGGGGCCAGCACCGCCATCTCGCGCGTCGCGCAGACGCTAGATTTCGCGCGTGGAGAGCCGTCGTGAGGCCGGTCTGCCCGACTGCATCGTGGTGGTGCTGCCAGGCCCCGATGGAGCTCGCGCGGTCCGCGTGGTCGAGCCGTGGTTGCGGCTCGCGCTGCGAGCCTCGAAGGCCGAGGTCGACGGGACCCTGCTCGGTCGGGACGAGGCGGAGGTCTGGGTGTACCCCCAGGACACGACCGCCGTCGCGGCGACGATCAGGAGGATGCTGCGACTCGTTCCCCTGCCCGCAGGTTCGCACCTGCGCATCAAGGCAGGCGACGACGTGGCCGTCGTCAGCCTCCGTCGCTGACGCACCGCCCGGGCGTCCCGGGCGGACCCGGGGGAGACCGAGGTTCGTCCGAGCCGCGCCTTGCCTCTCACGCGGCGTGAGGTCCTAGCGTCCTTGTCCATGGGCACGGGACACCGCGTGGGGGAGATGGCGCAGGCGAGCGGGCTGACCATCCGCACGCTGCACTACTACGAGCAGATCGGACTGCTGACACCGTCGGCACGCAGCGCCGCGGGCCACCGGCTCTACGACACCTCCGACGCGCAGCGGCTCTACCAGATCAGCCTCCTGCGGCGGCTCGGCATGGGGCTCGGCGAGGTGCGGCGCGCGCTCGACGACCCCGAGTGGGACGTCGAAGCAGCGATGCGGACCCACCTGGCGGCGTTGGACGAGCGGCTCGAGGCGACCGCGCGGCTGCGCTCTCAGGTAGCCGGAGCGTTGGCCTCGGACGGCACCGACCTGCTGGCGGTCGTCGAGGAGATGACGACGTGGGAGCCGCCGGTCCAGCAGCGGATCATGCTGCTCGTCTACGCCGACCTCGGCACCGCCCACGCGTGGTTGGTCCGGACGTTCGGTCTGGTCGCCGGGGAGCTGGTGCGAGACGACGACGGCCGGGCCGTGCACGGTGAGCTCTATGCGGGCGACGGCATCATCTGGCTGCACCCGGAGCAGGAGTCATACGGCCTCGCGTCGCCGCGGTCTCTCGGCTCGTCGACGGCATCCGTCGCGGTGCTCGTCGACGACGTCGACGCGCATCACGCGCGCTCGGTCGCGGCGGGCGTCGACGTGCGCCAGGACCCCATCGACCAGCCGTACGGGTACCGCGTCTACAGCGCGCACGACCTCGAAGGGCACCTCTGGTCGTTCATGCAGGCGCTCGACTGACGTCGACGACCCGCCGGAGCCGTCGCGGGGCCGCCTGTCGTGGAGCACGATCGACCGGTGACGACGAGACGACTCGGGCCCGGCGACGCCGACCAGGCGCGCGCGCTGTTCGCCGTGATGGCCGCGGCGTTCGGCGAGGACGCGGAACCACTGGGCGACCAGTACGTCGACGCCCTGCTGACCGACGACTCGTTCTGGGCAGTCGCAGCCTTCGAGGACGACCGCGTGGTCGGCGGGATCACCGCGCACACGATCCCCATGACGCGGTCGGAGTCGGCGGAGGTCTTCGTCTACGACCTCGCCGTGCATCCCGAGCACCGGCGGCGAGGGGTCGCCGCCGGGCTCGTCGCCACGCTGCGGGCGCTGGCCGCCGGGGCGGGCATCGCGGACGTGTTCGTCCCGGCAGACGCCGACGACACCGAGGCGCTGGCGTTCTACCGGAGCCAGTCTGGAGCCGAATCGCCCGTGAGAGTCTTCACCTGGAGGCGTGAGCCCCACAGCTGATGGGGCAACGACGGAGTCCTCGCACGCCGCCCGGTGCCGTCCGAATTGCGTTTGTCGCACTGGCGCGGCGCTGCTCGACTGGGCCCCGTGACACGCATGCACGCCGACGAGCTCGAGATCCCCGTCGAGACCGTCCGACGACTGATCACCGCGCAGCACCCGCGGTGGGCGGACCTGCCGATCGTGCGCCTGCCGTCGAGCGGCACGGACAACGCGATGTTCCGCCTGGGCGACGACCTGGTGGTCCGGATGCCGCGGATCCACTGGGCCTCGGGTTCCGTCGACCACGAGGCGCAGTGGCTCCCCCGGATCGCCCTCCCCGTCACGATCCCCCGGGTCGTCGCCGTCGGCGCGCCCGGCGAGGGGTACCCGTGGACCTGGGCCGTCCTCACCTGGGTGCCGGGGACCAATCCCGTCGTCGGCGGCTTGCGCAGGCCCGAGCAGTTCGCCGAGGACGTCGCCGGGCTCGTCCGCGCCGTCCGAGCGACCGATCTCGAGGGCGGCGTCGTCAAGTCGGGGTGGCTCGCCGACCGGGACGAGCAGGTCCGGCGCGACATCACCGCCCTCGCCGTGGACATCGACACCGAACGCGTGAGGGCCATCTGGGACGACGCGCTCGCGACCGCCGAGTGGGACGGCGAGCGGACGTGGGTGCACCACGACATCGCCCCGGGGAACCTGCTGCTCACCGACGACCGGTTGACCGGCCTGATCGACTTCAGCGGCTTCGGCGTCGGTGATCCGACGCTCGACCTCGGTGTCGCCTGGAACCTGCTCACCGGCACCGACCGCGCCGTGTTCCGGGAGGCCCTCGAGGTTGACGACGCCGACTGGACGCGCGCCCGCGCCCGCGCGCTGGCGCAGGCCCTGGTCCAGCTGCCGTACTACCGAGACACGAACCCGGCGCTGGCGGCGAATGCCCGTCACGTGATCGCCGAGATCACCGCAGAGGCGTGAACGCCGGTCACAGCAGCGCGAGGAACCGCTCCGCGTCGCCCACGCGGGGGAGGTTGTTGAACATCACGTAGGGCGACGGGCGGCCATCGACCCGGTCCCGGAGCCGGCGCAGCTCGTCGTCCGAGTGCACGTGACGCGAGCCGGTGGTGCCGTGCAGGCGGTAGTAGGTCTGCTCCGGCGTCACGGTCTCGGTCTGCATCGGGTCGACGACGTGGACGAGATCCAGCTCGGCGCAGAGCTCGGTGAGCAGCGGCACGGGCCACTCGCCGCGAGGTTCCCACAGCAGTCGCGCCGCCGGGCGCTCCACGTGCGTCATGAAGGCGCGCAGGCGTCCGACATTCTCCGCCGTCGGGCGGAAGCTCTTCGGGCACTGCAGCAGCACGGCGGTGGCCCGCAGGATGCGCGCGCACTCCAGGGTCCGCTGCCATCCCGCGAGCACGGCGGGCGTGGTGCGGAACGCTCCGACCTGGCCGTGGGCGTCCTCGGGCAAGGGCTGCTTCAGTCGCCTGTACGTCGGGCTGTTGGACTCGTGGGTGACACGCTGCCACGCCTTCATCGTGAACTCGAACCCGGCCGGCACCTGCGCTCGCCAACGCGTCAGCACGGCATCGGACGGCGGTTCGTAGAACGTGTGCTGCACCTCGACGACGGGGAAGCGGCGGACGTACGACGCCTGGGAGACCGTCCAGCCACAGAGCCCGACGCGGACGTCCACGTGCCTAGCCGTCCCAGCTGCGGAGCACGATCCCGTCGACCATGGAGCCGATTCTCAGGCGTGGCGCCCTCCTCGGCCATCCGGCGCCGGGGACCAGGCGGCGCGGTCGCCTCCGTCGTCCATTCAGGTGGTCGTCTGCAGCGGCCAGACCTCGACGACGCCGTGCGCGACGGCGCAGGGCGTCCGGGACGCGAGGGCGACGGCCTGCTCGAGGGTGTCCGCCTCGATGACCGCGAAGCCCGCGAGCGGAAGGTCGGACCGCAAGAACGGGCCGTCGGTGGTCGCCACCCCGGCACCGTCGTGGTTGCGCACCTGCGTCGGGGTGCCGGCGACGCCCATGACGACTCCGCGGTCCCGCAGGCGTGCATCAGCTCGGTGTGCCTCGTCCCGCACGACCGGATCGGTCCGGTCGTAGCCGGCGCGGTCGCCGTATCCGATGGTGATGAAGGTGCTCATGGCCTGCTCCTCGTCCTCGGGACCTATCTGATGACCCGGACCTCCTGGGGCCAGCCGCATCCCTCCGCGACCCTGCCCGCCCACATCTTGGCCGTGTCCAGGTCGGGCACGTCGATGATCGTGATCCCACCCAAGTACTCGGTGGTCTCGATGTAGGGGCCGTCGCTGATCGACACGGTGCCGCTCGTCGCGTCGACGCTGAACGCCGCGGCCCGGTCCTCCTCGAGGCCGCCGGCGAAGACCAGGACGCCTGCGGCTTCCATGTCGCGGACGACGGCCATGCTGGGCTCGACGCGGGACCGGAACCACTCGTCGGAGTGGTCCCCGACCCACTGCTGGTTGAAGTAGATGGCGTACTGCGTCATGGCGTTCCTCCTGTGCTGCGGCCCCTGTGCCCTGCCACCACTGTGACGGACGGGCCTTGCCGGAATCGACACACGTGTCGGGACGGCCCCGAGCGTGATTCCTGTCGCGGGCACCGGGGCCCAGGGATCAGGATCGAGGCATGAGGCACGCGGTCGTCACCGGCGGTGGGACAGGGATCGGCCTCGCGGTGGCGCGCCGCCTGCGGGCCGACGGCGACGAGGTGACGATCGTCGGGCGGCGGCGGGATGTGCTCGAAGGCGCGTCGGGAGGCGCGTTCCGCGTCGAGGTGGCGGACCTGCGGGAGCCCGACGAGGTGCAGGCGCTCGTCGACCGGCTGGGCGTGGTCGACGTCCTCGTGCTCAACGCGGGCGGGACGGCAACCCGTCACGACGACGGGATCGCCGGCGCGGCGGCCATGTGGTTGGACGACTTCCGCCTGAACGTGCTGACCACCGTCCTGCTGGCCGAGGCGCTGCTCCCGCGCATGAGCCGCCCGGGCGGGCGGATCGTCGCCATGAGCTCCGTGGCCGCGCTGCGGGGAGCGGGCTCTTACGGGGCGGCGAAGGCGGCCGTCAGCGCGTGGGTCACGGGCACCGCCGCCGCGGTGGCGAAGGACGGGATCACGGTGAACGCCGTGGCACCGGGGTTCGTACCGGAGACGGAGTTCTGGGCGGGCAGGCTGACCGACGAGCTCGTCGCCGGGCGGCTCGCCGGGATCCCGGCGGGGCGGCCGGGCACCGTCGAGGAGGTCGCCGAGGCGGTGGCCTACCTGACCTCACCCCGTGCGGGCTGGACCACGGGCCAGGTGCTGGCCGTCCACGGCGGATCGGTCCTCGCCCGCCTCTGAGCTGCACGGGCTACGGTCCCCTGATGACACCAGAGCTCCCGGTGAGCGACAGCCGGGGCCATCAGCTCCTCGAGCTGTGGCACGCGCCGGAAGAGGCGATCGACCACCTCGACGCGCCGTGCCCCCTCTCGCTCGTGGTCGTCAGGAGGCCCGACAGCGCCGTGCTGGTCGGCCTGAACCGTTGGCGTCTGACCTGGGAGCTCCCGGGCGGCGTCCGGGAGCCCGGTGAGACGGCGCGCGGCGCGGCGCTGCGCGAGCTCTCCGAGGAGACGGCGCTCGTCGTCGCCGACCTGGTCTGGATCGGGCTCGCGCGCTTCGAGCTCGCAGGCCCGGCGCCCCGCGCGGAGCTGGCAGCCGTGTACCTGGCCGACGTGAGCGTCGAGGTGGACGTCACGCCGGTCGACGGGGAGATGCTCGAGCTCGGCTGGCTGGACCCGGCCGGCCCCGCGCCCGCGCACGCGAGTCCGCTCGACCTCGCGATCGCCTCCTGGGCTGTGCGCGCGGGCTGGTAGGCGCGGACCGGTGTCGCGCTGGTCATCCCGTCAGCACCGTGGGCTGCAGTTCCCGGTCGAGGATCCGGGCCAGCCGGGCCACCGCGTCGTCGAGCGCGCGCTGCCCCGGGCGACCGCCGAACACCGAGATGGACAGGGCGTCCCCGCGCACCGACCAGGTGCCCGCCGCGGCGCCCCCGGCGAGGACGAGGTTGGCTCCGCGGGTCACGACGGCACGGTGTGGAGCGGGCACCACGTCCGGGTCGGCGGTGCCCGGGCCGAGCACCCACTGGTCGTAGCCGGGCAGCAGCACGACGGCATCGGTCGGCTCGGTCGCGGCCAGCTCGTCGACGTGTTGCGCCAGCACGAACGCCGCCGTGCCCTCCACGTCGACCGGTGCGAGCCGGTCGTGCAGGTCGTCGACCCAGCCCTGGACCCGGCGGCGCCCGGCGCTCAGCCCTCCGCCCAACCAGTACTGCAGGTGGTCGGGAGTCGCCGGGCCGTACGCGCTGACGTAGGAGGTGACGGCATGGCGTCCGGCCGTCGCGACGTCGGACAGCCCTGTCCAGCGCGGGTTGCGGTCCAGACGCTGGAACGTCGCCCTGCCGTCCCGCGGCGGTCCGAAGACGAGGTCCCCCTGCCACGCGAGCGCCTTGAGCAACGTCCACGGCTCCGTCGAGAAGATCGGCTGCAGGCGCGCGTACTCCATCTGCGCCGCGAGCGCCTCGCCGATCTCGGCCGGGGAGAGCGGACCCTCGTCGAGGGCGTCGCGAACCGCGGACCGGAAGGCGGGCCACGCGTCGGGCACCAGGCCGTAGTACTCCTGCCAGCTCGCCCGCTCCCACTGCCGGCCCACGGCGCGCAGCGCGAGGTAGGCGCTCGCGTGCTCGGGCGTCATCACGTGGACGGCGCCCCGGAACGCGAACGTGCGCAGCAGCCGCCCGTCGCGCACCGCCCGCTCGACCTCTCCTGGTGACGACGACGCCTGCCTGGTCCGGACCGCGAGCTCGACGTCCGACTGGGCGGGCAGGGCCGTGAGCCGGTGCACCACGTCGTCGACCGACACCGTCCCCGGAGGTTCCAGCAGCTGGCGGCGCATCCGCCAGGCCAGCGCCTGGCGGCGGGTCACGCGCAACGGGATCACGCCCGCCTCTCCCCCATGACCGGTCCTGTGCACGCCATGCGTCGAGTCTGCCGCTCGACGCTCAAGGTGCACGGCGACGGCGCCGATCAGATCGCCATGCAGCGTCTTCTCGGAGTGTTCGACGACGAGGCGCTCTACGACATCGAGCGGATCCCGGGGCGCGGCGACGAGCCGGACGTCGAGCTCGAGTTCAGCGACGTCGCCGCCGGACCTTACGCGGCGCTCGTGCGCGGCTCGGTCGACGTCCTGGCCACGATGCCGGGGGTGGTCGGTGCGTGGCACACCGACCGTGAGGTCGTGCTCGTTCGGGCACCGAGCGTGCCGACGGCGGCCCTCGCCGACGCGGTGGACCGATACTGGCTGCAGGCGCTGCCCCGGACAAGCCCTGATCCGGCGTACGGCCCGGTCTGCCACCCCGATGTGTCGCGCGCCTGGAACCCGCCACCCGTGCGTGCCGAGCGCGACGGCTCCAGCGCCCCGAGGCCGTGGTACGCCGAGGAGATCCACCTCGCGCCCTCGCGCCGCCGGATGTGGACGTACCTGGTGTGCGGGTCGCTGGCCGCGGCCGGTGGCGCGACCCTCCTGGCGACCGGTGGCGGCTCCGGTGCCGCCGCGCTCGGCCTCGGGGTGCTCAACCTGGCGGTCGGCCTGCGCATCGCGAAGCAACGCCGCACGCTGGTGGCCTGAACGCCCCTGCGCGCCGCGGTGACGCCGGCGTCGCCGAATGCCGTGGACGACGGCGGGCACGCTCCGGCAGGGTTCGGCCCATGCCGACGACGCTGCCCCGTGGGCTCGAGCTCCGCACCGCGGCGGACCTGCTCACGTACTACCTGCCCTGGTGACCTCCGGCCGGGTCCTTGCCCGGCGCGCGTGCCGCTGCGAACCTGGTGGCTCACCTCTCGGAGGGCACCCGGATGGGCAAGCTGATCTACGCCGCCAACGTCTCGCTGGACGGCTACCTCGAGGACGAGGACGGTTCCTTCGACTGGTCGGTCCCCGACGACGAGGTGCACGCGTTCTGGAACGAGCACGAGCGGCACATCGGCACCTCGCTCTACGGGCGTCGCATGTACGAGACGATGCGCGTCTGGGAGGACGACGACTGGCTGACGGACGAGCCGGCCGTGGCCCGTGAGTACGCACGCATCTGGCGCGATGCCGACAAGGTGGTCTACTCGACGACGCTCGAGACGGTCTCGACGGCGCGTACACGCATCGAGAGACGGTTCGAGCCGGAGGCGGTGCGGCGGCTGAAGGAGACGGCCGCCGCGGACCTGAGCGTGGGCGGTGCGACCCTCGGCGCGGAGGCGTTCCGGCACGGGCTGGTCGACGAGTGCGTGCTGCTCCTGTGCCCGGTGGTGGTGGGTGGCGGCAAGCCGGCGCTCCCACGCGGCATGCGGCTCGACCTGGAGCTGCTGGACCAGCGGCGGTTCGGCAACGGCGTGATCTCCACGCGCCACGCGGTGCGCAGCGTCGACTGATACGTCCGGCGCACTCTTGACAAACAAAGTTGTCAAGGGTCACGGTGGGTGCATGCAGGACGTCGAGGTCATCGAGAACCCGGATGCGGCCGCCTCCGCGCTGGACCCGGTCCGGGCCCGGCTGCTGCGCGAGCTCGCCGAGCCGGCGTCCGCCGCCGGGCTCGCGGCGCGGGTCGGCATCGCACGCCAGAAGGTGAACTACCACCTCAAGACGCTCGAGGCCCACGGCCTGGTCCAGCTCGCCGAGGAGCGCCGACACGGGGGCATCACGGAGCGGGTGCTCCAGGCGTCCGCGGCGTCGTACGTCGTCTCGCCCGCGGCCGTGACCACCTCCGCCGCGGACCCCGACGCGAGTGCCGACCACCTCTCGGCCGGCTACCTGGTGGCCCTCGCCGGCCGCGTCGTGCGCGAGGTCGGATCGCTCGCCCGCCGGGGGGCCGCCTCCGGCGCGCGCGTGCCGACCCTGACCATCGACACGCAGATCGGCTTCCGCTCGGCAGCGGACCGCGCCGCCTTCGCGGACGACCTCACCGCGGCGGTCCTCGACCTGGCCGCTCGCTACCACCACGACGACGGCCGGCCGCACCGGCTCGTCGTCGCCGCCCATCCCGTTCCCGAGGAGGAGTCATGAGCACAGCACCGACCGTCCCGTACCGCCTGGAGTTCAGCGTCGAGGTCCCGGGCACGCCCGAGCAGGTCTGGGACGCCATCGCCACCGCCAAGGGGATGAGCGCCTGGTTCACCCCCACCGTGCTGGAGGAGCGCGAGGGCGGATCCCTGCACTTCGACATGGGCGAGGGCATGGGCTCGGACGGCCACGTGACCCGGTGGGACCCGCCGCGCCGCCTGGTCTACGAGGAGGACTGGGCCGCCCTCATGGGCAAGGACCCGGACACGCTCAGCCCGTTGACCTCCGAGTTCGTCGTCGAGGCGCAGTCGGGCGGCACGTGCGTCGTGCGCGTCACCAGCAGCGGGTTCGGGATCGGGGCCGAGTGGGAGTCGCAGTGGTGGGACACGCTGGCTCCCGGCTGGCTGCCCTTCTTCGACAACCTGCGGCTCTACCTCGCGCACTTCCCGGGCCAGACGGCCACCCACCTCGAGGTGTCCGCCCCGCATCCCGGCGACGCGGGCACGCTGTGGTCCACGCTGAGCGCGGACCTCGGGCTGCACGACGAGGGTGCGACGGTCGACCTGCACGGCTCCACCGGAACCGTGGAGCGGCTCGGTGAGCGCCAGGCCCTGCTCCGCCTCACCTCCCCGGTGCCCGGGATCCTGTCCGTGTACACGTGGGCCGCCGAGGACGGCACGTCCATCGCGGGCGTCCGGGCGTACCTCTTCTCCCCCGACGCGGCGGACTACGCGCGCAGCGAGGAGCCCGCGTGGCGGGCCCGGCTCGCGGGACTCACCGTCCCGGCGTGACGGGCTCCGGGCGCGGCGGTGACCGCGGCGCCCGACGGCCCGGTTCCAGATGCGGATGCGACCGCGGCGGTCCACAGTGGCCGAGCGGTCAAGCAGCTCGCCGCAGACCGGCGATGTCGCGGCATCGGCGGTCAGGAGCATCCGCCTGAGGAGGGCCACGCATGGCACCCATCGTCTCCGAGCTCATGACCACGCACCCCACCGTCGTGGAGGTGACCGACTCCCTGCGGTCCGTCGCGCAGACGATGGCCACGCAGGACGTCGGCTCCCTGGTGGTGGCCGACGCCGGCGCGGTCGTCGGCATCGTCACCGATCGCGACCTCGTGGTCCGCGGCCTGGCCGAGGGCATCGGCCTGGACGCGCTCGTCGGCCAGCTCGCCACCGCCTCGGTGGTCACCGTCCGTCCCGACGACGACATCGCCGAGGTCGTCCAGATCATGCGCGACAACGCGGTCCGGCGCGTTCCCGTGGTCGACGGCGACACCGCCGTCGGCGTGGTCACGCTCGGCGACCTCGCCCAGGCGCTCGACACCGACTCGGCCCTCGCCGACATCTCCGCCGCACCGCCCAACGACTGACCGCAGCACCCCGGCCGCCATCTCGCCCAGCGGTGGCGAGGTGGCGCCTGGCGGGAGACGATCGATGATCGACGTCGCCCCCGGCGTCGCCCAGGGCCGCAGCAGATCGGCCTGTCCCTGTGCACAGGAGATCTGCCATGACCGACGCCTCGTCGACCCTCGGACCGCGACCGCTCGCCGTTGTCACCGGCGCCTCGAGCGGCATCGGGCTCGAGCTGGCCCTCCAGTTCGTGAACCACGGCTTCGACCTGATCGTGACCGCCGAGGGCCCGGACATCGCTCTCGCGGCGGACTCGCTCGCCGCGGGCGGCGCGGCCGTCCGATCCGTCGTCGCCGACCTGACCACCGAGGACGGCGTGCGCCAGCTGGTCGCCGAGGTGACGTCGGCGGACCGACCCGTCGACGCCCCGATCCTCAACGCGGGCGTCGGCCAGGGTGGCGCGTTCGTCGAGACGCCGCTCGAGGGCGACCTCGAGGTCGTCATGCTCAACGTGGTCGCCCCCGTGCGCCTGGCCAAGGAGCTGCTGCCCGCCATGGTCTCCCGCGGATCCGGGCGGGTGCTGTTCACCGCCTCGGTCGCGAGCCTCATGCCGGGCCCCTTCTACGCCACGTACGCCGCGTCGAAGTCCTTCGTCCTGTCCTTCGCCGAGGCGCTGCGCCACGAGCTCAAGGACAGCGGCGTGACCGTCACGGCACTCCTGCCGGGGCCGACCGACACGGAGTTCTTCACGCGGGCGGGCATGGAGGACACGCGCGCGGGGCGGGGCGGCAAGGACGACCCCGCCGACGTCGCGGCGCAGGCCTACGAGGGCCTGATGGCGGGCAAGGACAAGGTTGCGGTGCGCAGCCTGCGGGCGCGCTCGCAGACCGCTGCCGCCGCGGTGCTGCCCGACCGGGCGAAGGCCGCGGTGCACGCGGCCTTCACCCGTCCCGACGACCACGACGGCACGGACGGCCGTTCCTGACCGTCCGACCAGCCACCGGCGCGGGCACGCGCCCGGAGGAGACAACGAGGAGGACGTCGATGCACGCCATGGTCTATCGCGGTCCGTACAAGGTCCGCATCGAGGAGAAGGACATCCCGCCCATCGAGCACCCGAACGACGCCATCGTCCGGGTCACCCGAGCGGCGATCTGCGGGTCCGACCTGCACCTGTACCACGGCATGATGCCGGACACCCGCGTGGGCATGACGTTCGGGCACGAGTTCGTGGGCGTGGTCGAGCAGGTGGGTCCGTCGGTGGAGCGCCTGCAGCCGGGCGACCGCGTCATGGTGCCGTTCAACATCTACTGCGGTTCGTGCTTCTTCTGCGCGCGAGGGCTGTACTCCAACTGCCACAACGTCAACCCGAACGCCACGGCGGTCGGGGGCATCTACGGGTACTCGCACACGTGCGGTGGCTACGACGGCGGGCAGGCCGAGTACGTACGCGTGCCCTTCGCCGACGTCGGTCCCTCGCCGATCCCGGAATGGCTCGAGGAGGACGACGCGGTCCTGCTGACCGACGCGTTGTCCACCGGCTACTTCGGTGCCCAGCTGGCGGACATCGTCGAGGGCGACGTGGTGGTCGTGTTCGGGGCCGGTCCCGTAGGCCTGTTCGCGGCACGCTCCGCCTGGCTCATGGGCGCCGGCCGCGTGATCGTCGTGGACCACCTGGAGTACCGGCTCGAGAAGGCGCGGACGTTCGCCTACGCGGAGACGGTCAACTTCGTCGAGCACGACGACGTCGTCGTCGAGCTCAAGCGGCTCACGGACTACCTCGGGGCCGACAGGGTGATCGACGCCGTCGGTGCCGAGGCGGACGGCAACCTCCTGCAGCACGTCACCTCGGCCAAGCTCAAGCTGCAGGGCGGCTCGCCGGTGGCTCTCAACTGGGCCATCGACTCGGTGCGCAAGGGCGGCACGGTCTCGGTGATGGGCGCGTACGGCCCGATGTTCAGCGCGGTGAAGTTCGGCGACGCCATGAACAAGGGCCTGACGCTGCGCACCAACCAGGCCCCCGTGAAGCGTCAGTGGCCGCGGCTGCTGGAGCACGTGCGCAGCGGCTACCTGCGGCCCAGCGACATCGTCACCCACCGCATCCCGCTCGAGCACATCGCCGAGGGGTACCACCTGTTCTCGTCGAAGCTCGACGGCTGCATCAAGCCGCTGATCGTGCCGAGCGCCGCCTGACAAGGAGGATCCACCATGCCGTACCGAGCTGAGAAGCCCCCGCTCCCCGAGTCGGCGGAGCAGCTGCGCGCCAGGATCCCGGGCTGGGGCGCTGACCTCGACCCCGCGGACCGTCCGGCCGTGCCGCGCGAGCGGCTGGACCCAGGCGCGTCGGGCGCGCACTGGGACCTGCCCGAGCAGCAGCCCGAGCGATGGCCCCGCGAACGGTCGATCGAGCACGGCAGGCTGACCCCCGTGTTCGGCACGTCCTGCCCTCCCAAGGGACTCTCGGGCGTCGTCAGGCGCGCTGCGTACGCCCGGTACAGCGAGGGGCGGGCCGCGCACTGGCTGCTGCTCCTCGCGGCCGACCGCATCGACGCCGTCGAGAGCCACCTGGCGTCGTTCGGCACGCTGCACCCGGACAACCCGATCACCGAGACCGGGATCCTCGGGGAGCCGTCCGCCAGGCCGCTCTCGTCGCGGTTCGGCGTCCGCAGGACCGACGTGGTGCACCAGCCGCTCGACCCGGTGATCGTCGCCGGACCGTGGGTGGCGGCTGCCGTCGTCGGCGCGCTGGTGGTGCGGTCGGGGGTGCGACGCGCGCGCCGCTGACCGCTGACCGACGACCCGCGGATCCACGGCACGGCCGCGAGCGACTACGGTGCGCACATGCGTCGTGCGCTCGCCTCCGTCGCCGCCGCGGCGATGCTGCTCCTCGTCCCCGCCGCGGTGACGCCGGCCGCCGCCGCGACCCCCTCGCCGGTGACCTACGTGGGCACGGGGACGGCGCGGTCGTGCACGCCGGCCGCGCTGGCCAAGGCGGTACGGGGCGGCGGCACGGTCAAGTTCCGCTGCGGGCCGGAGCGGGTCACGATCGTCCTCGACCGCACGCTCGTCGTGTGCAACACCACCACCTGCAAGCACCCGTGGCAGGACCGCTCCGCCAAGGTCGTGCAGCGGCTGGTGCTCGACGGGGGCGGGAAGGTGGTCCTCTCGGGCGGGAACAAGCGACCGATCCTGTACGTCAACACGTGCCAGGAGTCTCTCGGCTGGCTCGACGCCCACTGCGACCGGCAGACCACGCCGCACATCGTGGTCAAGAACCTTGTCATGCAGAAGGGAAACGCCACCAAGGCACCCACATGGTCGGGGCACCGGCTCGAGAACCTGCGCGGCGGAGGTGCGATCGCCATGCGCGGCGGTCGCCTGACCGTCCAGCGCGTCACGTTCCGCGACAACCGGTGCATCGCGCGCGACTCCGACGCCGGCGGTGGGGCGGTGCGCCTGGTGGGTCAGCGCGCCACGTCGCGCCTGCTCGACTCCACCTTCGTGCGCAACCGGTGCGCCAACGGCGGCGCCGTCTCCTCGCTGCAGGCGCCGATGCTGCTGCGGGGCAGCACGCTCAGGGACAACGACGCCACGGGCACCGGCGCGTCGTCGGGCAAGGGGGGCAACGGTGGAGCCGTCTACTTCGACGGCACCCGGCAGTCCGTGACCGTCGACCGTTCGACGATCCAGCGCAACCACGCCCCTGAGGGCGGTCCCGGCATCTTCTACGTGAGCAACGACCGCACGGGCACGCTCACCGTCACGCGCTCGACCCTCACCCGCAACACCGGAGGCAGCTTCTGGACGGGCAAGACCCACAGCATCTTCTTCCTCGGCAAGAGCTTCGTCCGCTCCGGTTCGCGGATCACCTGAGGGGCCTGGGCGACGGCACCCGCGCTCGGTACCGTGGGACGACGCGGTCCTGGCCCGCTCGTGGCGTGACGCCCTGGCGGCATCTCGAAGGAGCCCCATGAGCGAGACGATCTCTCCCGCGCAGTTCCACCGCGCGCCCGGCGTCACCGACTGGCGCGTGACGGGGACGGGCCCGCAGGCCGTGTTCGCGGCGCGCTCGCTCGGCGAGGCGTCAGGTCTCGTCGCACCCGTCGTCGCCGCGGCCGAGCGCTTCGGCGTACGGCCGGACGTCGACGTGCGCCCCGAGGCGGTCGTCGTCCGCGTCCCGCCGGGGCCGGACGGCATCCCCGCCGCGGCCACGGACTTCGCCGCCGCCGTCTCGCAGGCTGCCCACGAGCTCGGCATGACGCCCGACCCCTCTCGTGTGCAGTCGGTAGGCCTATACGTCGCGCAGCACTCGGCAGCCGACGCGCGCCCGTTCTTCGTGGCGGCGCTGGGGTACGAGGAGCTGGGTGACACCGACGCGGTCGACCCGCTGCGGTGCGGCCCGCAGCTCGCCTTCAACCCCATCACCGGTGACGTCCCCTCCCGTGGCCGGACGCACCTCGACGTGTTCGTGCCGGCCGACCAGGCGCCCGCGCGCGTCGAGGCCGCGCTCGCGGCCGGCGGCAGGCTCGTCGACGACTCGTACGCGCCCGCCTGGTGGTCCCTCGCGTCGCCCGAGAACCACGGCGTCGACATCGCCTCCTGGACGGACACGACCGACTGACTCGTCGGGCCGCCTGCTCGCGGCCGTTCCCGCGGTGGCATGTCGGAGCTCGCGCCTAGGGTCGTGACGAGGCAGCGACGACGACGGGGGGGACCGTGAAGATCGGCATCGTGGGGACGTTCGGGAGCGCCGACGAGGTGGTGGGCCTGGCCGTGGAGGCCGAGGAGCACGGCTGGGACGGCTTCTTCACCTGGGACGCCATCGACCTGGGGTCCGACGGGCTCATCTGGGATCCATGGGCCCTGCTCGCGGCCGCTGCCGTGCGGACCGCGCGCATCACCCTGGGCGCGCTCGTGTTCGCCCTCCCCAGGCGTCGGCCGTGGGTCGTCGCGCGGCAGGCCCTGACGGTCGACCACCTGTCGGGCGGCCGCCTGGTGATCCCGGCCGGGCTCGGCGTGCCCAGCGACCGGGCGTTCGCGGGCGTCTCCGGGGAGCTGACCGGCACGCGCGAGCGCGCCGAGCTCCTCGACGACCACCTGGCGATCCTCGACCTCGCGTTCCGCGGCGAGACGTTCTCCTACGAGGGCCACCACCACACGGTGACCGACCTGCAGATCTCTCCGCGCCCGGTACAGCGCCCGCGTGTGCCGATCTGGGTGGTGGGGGCGTTCCCGAGCGAGCGCTCGATGGGTCGCGCCGTGCAGTACGACGGCGTGATCCCCCAGCTGCGCGGCGACCGCACGATGGAGCACCTGGGACCGGCCGACGTCGCGGCCATCGCGTCATGGGTGCGGGAGCACCGCGCCCCGGACGCGGGGGCGTTCGAGATCGTGCTCCAGGGCGTGCTCCCCGACGACGCGTCCGAGGCGCGGGACCACCTGGCCGCGCTCGCCGAGGCGGGGGCGACGTGGTTCATCCACTCCGCCTGGGAGGGTCCCGCGTCGACGCACGAGGCGCTGACCGCCCGGATCCGGCGAGGTGTGCCTACCCTCTGACGGAGCGCCACTCGTCCCCGGGTGCTGTGGTAGCGAAGCCTTGGCACGCTGGGCGGATGGACGCGCACAGTGCCACCCTCGCCAGCCCCGCGACCACCCGCGACCGGGTCCGCCAGGTCACGGTGCTGCTGGGTGCCGTCGTCGCCATCGGGGGCGCAGCCGTCGGGTCGGGCGCGTTCGGCGGCCAGCCGATCGCCGAGGCGGCGGGCGGCGCGCTGTCCGCGACCGCGACGCCGCTCGCGCCCGACAACCCGGCGTTCTCGATCTGGTCCCTGATCTACCTCGGCCTGGGAGTGTTCGCCGTGGTGCAGGCGCTGCCGAGCCGCGGCGCCGACCCGCGACTGCGCGCCGTGTCCTGGTGGGTGCTCGGCTCCATGCTGCTCAACGCCCTGTGGATCGCGGTGGTCCAGGCCGGGTCGGTGGGCGGCAGCGTCGCGGTCATCCTCACGCTGGTCGCCGTCCTGGCGGTGGTCTTCGTCAGGCTCGTGCGGCTCGCGCACACTGCCGTCGGAGCCTCGTGGGTCACCGACGTCACGGTCGGGCTCTACCTGGGCTGGGTCTCGGTGGCCACGCTCGCCAACGTCGCGGCGTTCCTCTCGACGGCGGAGGTGGGCAGCCTGGGACTCGGAGCGACCACGTGGTCGGTCGTCGTGCTCGCGGCCGGGGCGGTCCTGTCCGTCGCGTACGCCGTGTTCGGCGCCGGCAGGCCGAGCGTCGCCCTCCCTGTCGGCCTGGCGATGGCGTGGGGGCTGGGCTGGATCGGGCTGGGCCGGACGCGGGGGGCGCTGGTCGACGAGACCGTGGCGGTGGCTGCGTTCGTCGCCGCCGCCGTGGCCCTCGTGGCGCCCGTCGTCATGAGCGTGAGGAGCCGCCGGGCACGCGCGACCGCCGGCTGACCCCCAGCGCGACGCCGCCGCGCGCCATCCGCCCACCGGCGCGCGACGCCCCGCCCTAGGGTGGGGTCGTGGCCCTGCGAGTCAGCGCGTACGCCGTGGTCGTCGAGGAGCGCGGGATGCTCATGGCCCGGCTCGCACCCTCGGTCGGCGCCGGCCCGCTCTGGACGATGCCGGGCGGGGGGATCGACGCGTTCGAGGATCCTGCCGACGCCGTCGTCCGGGAGGTCCAGGAGGAGACCGGCTACGCCGTCACCGTCGACGAGCTGCTCGGCCTGTCGTCGCGCGTCGTCGACCCGGCCCGTGGGCCCACGCAGCTCACCGAGAAGACCCAGCTGCTGCGCGTCGTGTACCGCGCGCACGTGGTGGGAGGCGGGCTGGCGCACGAGCAGGACGGCAGCACGGACCGGGCCGCCTGGGTGGCGCTGCACCGGCTCGGGACCCTGCCGCGCGTCGAGCTGGTCGACGTCGCGCTCGGTCTGGCGGGCCTCCTGCCGCCGCCGCAGGAGCGCGCCTGACGGCCTGCCCGGTACGTCCGTCATGACAGCTGCGCCGGACCCCTTGACCGGACGCTTGTTTTTTGCAAGTGTGAGCGTCGTCAGCACGTCAGCACACAGACGGAAGCGGTACTGCCATGACCTCGATGTTCGTCAACCTGCCGGTGACCGACCTGGATCGCGCCAAGGCGTTCTACACGGCCCTGGGATTCACCATCAACCCGAAGTTCACCGACCACAACGCCGCCTGCGTCATCGTGGAGGAGGACCACAGCTACTTCATGATCCTGGTGCGCGAGTTCTTCCAGACGTTCACCGACCTCCCGATCGGCGACCCCGCCGTCGCACCGTCGGTCTCGACGGCGATCTTCGTCGAGAGCCGGGACGCGGTCGACGCCGCCGTCGCCGCCGGACTGGTCGCAGGCGGCAGCGAGCCTCGACCCGCCTCGGACTACGGGTTCATGTACCAGCGCCAGCTCACCGACCCCGACGGCAACGTGCTCGAGTTCGGCTGGATGGACCCCGTCGCCGCGGCCCAGGGTCCCGAGGCGTTCGCCCAGCAGCAGGCCTGAGCTCCGTGGCAGCGCGCGACTACGGGCAGTACTGCGGCGTCACGCAGGCCCTGGAGCTCGTGGGAGAGCGCTGGGCCCTGCTCATCGTGCGTGACCTGCTGGTGGGGCCGCGCCGCTACGGAGAGCTCGCCGCGGGTCTGCCCCGCATCCCGAGCAACATCCTGGCGGCGCGGCTCAAGGACCTCCAGGCCGCCGGCATCCTGCGTCGGGTGCCGCGCTCCCGCGTCATCATCTACGAGCTGACGCCGTACGGCCGCGAGCTCGAGCCCGTCGTGCTCGCACTCGGGGCGTGGGGCTTCAAGGCCATGGGTGACCCCCGCGAGGGCCAGGTCGTCACGCCCGACTCGATGACCATGGCGCTGCGCACGGCCTTCCGGCCCGAGGTGGCGGCCACCCTGCCCGCGACCGCCTACGCGGCGCGCGTCGGGCCGGCCGAGCTCCTGGTGCGCGTCGACGGGACCTCGCTGGACGTGCTCCGAGGCGACGGCCCGGTGGACCTGGCGTTCGCCGCAGGCCCGGACATCCGGAGGGTCATCTCCGGCGAGCTGGCCCCCGACGAGGCCATCACGACCGGCGTGGTGGAGGTCCTCCGCGGCGCGCCCGCCCTGCTCGGCCGTTTCGCGAGCACGTTCCACCTGGCGGCCTGAGCGGCCGCGGGCGGCGCGGCCCCCCGGGTTACAGCAGCTCGACCCGGTCGGCCTGCGGCCCGCGGTCGCTCTGGCGCACGGTGAACCGGACCCGGTCGCCCGCCTCCAGCACTTCCGCACCTCGCACCACCGACACGTGCACGAACAGGTCGGCACCGCCCGCATCCGGCGTGATGAAGCCGAAGCCGCGGTCCGCGTCGTACCGCGCGACGACGCCCTCGCCGCCGCGCACGCCGCCGCCCCCGGTCTCCCGCGACCGGCCCGGCCGGTCGCGGTCGGGTGCTGCCCGCCCGCCCCGGCGCGCCGGGGCACCGACGAGCCGGACGTCGCGAGCCTGCAGCCCGCGGTCGCCCTCGGCGACGTCGAAGGTCACACGATCACCCTCGGCCAGCTCGGACAGCCCGCCGGCCAGCGACCGCGCGTGGACGAACACGTCCTCACCGCCCGAGTCGGGGGACACGAAGCCGAACCCCTTGTCCGCGTCGTACCAGGTCACGGTGCCGTCGGCACCGTCGGGGGCCGCCTGCGGCGCCGCCTGTGCCCCGAGCGGCAGGAGGTGGTCCGCCTGCGGGCCCCTCTCGCCGTCGACGACCAGGAACGCCACGCGCTGGCCCTCCGACACCACGCCGCCGCCGACGATCGCCGAGCTGTGCAGGAAGATCTCCGCCCCACCACCATCGGGCATGACGAAGCCGTACCCCTTGCCCGGCTCGTACCAGGACACCGTGCCGAGCAGACCGAGCGCCGCGCCCGACGGATGATCGCCCGTGACGCGCACGCGGCGCGCCTGCGGACCGCGGTCGCCCGTGCCGATCTCGAACTCGACGACCTGGCCCTCGCGGAGCACCCTCGGCCCGTCGTCGCCGACGATCTCGGACGCGTGGACGAACAGGTCCTCGCCGCCCTCGTCGTCCAGCGCGAGGAAGCCGAAGCCGCGTTCGGCGTCGAACCAGCGGACTGTTCCTTCGGGCACGGTGACTCCTCGTCGATGCAGGACGTTGCTCCCCCCAGTCTCCCCCGACCGGACGGGAACCGTGCACCGGCCACCGCCGACGAGCCGGCCCGCGGTGCGCCGCGGGCCGGCCCGGTCGTCGTGCCGACGCCCCTCAGCGGTGCTGGTGTCCCCAGCCGCCGTGCTTCTTGCCGTACGACAGGCCGAACCCGTGCTCGAACAGCGGGTCCGCGGAGTCGTCCGGGACGTCACCGAGCTGTGCCTCCACCGCGGCCATCGACGAGGGCAGCTCGAACGGCAGCTTCCCGCCCGGCGAGCGCTTCCCGACGATCGTGTCGAGAAGCACCTCGTCCGACACGCCGTAGTTGGCGAGGACGGCCGCGGCACGGTCCGCCACATGGGTGAGGATGAGCGGCCGGTCCATCTTGGGCACGGCGATCGTCGGGACGCCCGCGGCCGTCGCCGCCTGGAAGGCCTGGTAGTCCGGCTCGGAGCCGGTCCACTCCAGGCCGGTGAGGTCGGCACCGGCGCGCGGGTCGGAGAGCCGGACGATCGCCAGGTCCGCCTGAGCCAGGTCGGCGGTCACGGTGAACCCGTGGGCTCGTGCGACGTCCGCGGAGACTCCGGACAGGTAGACCGCGCCCACCTTCTTGGCCTTGACCGGCAGGGTCTTGTGCGCGTTGGTGAGCAGCGTGAGGGACCGCGCCTGGGCGTCGTCGCCGACCCGCTGGAACCGCGCGTTGCCCGCGATCCTGTCCGCCTTCGCGACGGACACGTACGGGTTCTCGAACAGGCCCAGCTGGAACTTCTGCGTGAGCACCCGCACGGCGGACTGGTTCACCCGTGCCGCGGTCAGTTCTCCGGAGGAGACGGCGGCCAGCACCTTGGACGGGTCGTCCGAACCGCCGATCTGGTCGACGCCCGCGTTGATCGCCAGCGCGTAGCGCTGCACCACGGTGAGATCCTCCACGCCCCACGGCATGCCGACACCCCAGGGGCCGATGAACGACGCCGGCGGCCGGGTGGCGCGGCACTGCGCGGGGCAGTCGCCCGTGATGCCGAAGTCGGAGACGATCACGCCCGTGAAGCCGTACTGGCCACGCAGCAGGTCCTGCAGCAGGAACGTGGAGAACCCGGCGCCCGTCTGCTCCACGGCGTGCCCCTGGTAGACCAGGTCCTCGAGGATCGAGTAGGTCGGCATGATGCCGGCGGTCTGGGCGTCGAAGGCACCCTCGAAGGGCACGAGGTGCTCCGCGAAGTTGCCGCCGGGGAACGTGGCGAACCGGCCGTAGTAGTAGTGGCTGTCGAAGCCCTGGTCCTGAGCGCCGTAGCCCACCCAGTGCTTGGTCACGGTAGCGACGCTTGTCGGGCGCAGGCCGTGGTCACCGTCCTGCAGGCCCTCGACGTAGGCCTCCACGTGGTCGCGGGCGTCGGCCGACGAGGAGCCGAAGGTGCCGTTGATGCGCGTCCAGCGCGGCTCCGTGGCGATGTCGGCCTGGGGGGACAGTCCTTCCTGGATCCCGACGGCGCGGTAATCCTGGCGGACGATGTCGCCGAGCGTCCGGCTCAGCCGCGGCGAGTCGGTCGCCGCCCACCCGATCGCGTCGGGCATCGCGGTGACGCCCTGCCGGGCGACCGTCTGCCCCTCGGTCACCGAGAAGCCGTTGCGGGGATCGGTCGAGACCACCACCGGGATGCCGAGCGGCTGTCCCTCGGCGGCCTCCTGCACGGCGTTGTTCGCCGCGGCGATCTGGCTGGGCAGCGCCGAGAGCCGCGTGATGAAGGTGGTCACGTGGCGGTCGCCCACCAGGGTGTTCACACCGGGGCTGGTCGTGTCCTCGAACCGGTAGCCGGTCCCGCTCGTGGGCAGGGTGCCGTGGACCAGCAGTGCGGCCTTCTGCTCGAGCGTCATGCGCCCGACGAGGTCGGCGGCGCGCGTCGCTGCCGACAGACGCCAGTCCTCGTACGGGGTGAGCCGGCCGTTGCGGTCCAGGTCGCGGAACCGGCGGTGGTCGACCGTGATGAGGGGGACGCCGCGCGTGCCGAGCACGGGCTGCTTGGCGTGGTGGCTCCCTCCGTGGCCGCCGCCATACCCGCCGCCGGCCTGGGCGGGCAGCCCGGCCAGGACGACGAGCGCCGCCGCGAGCGTCCCGGCGGTCGCTGCCGCCGCGGCTCGTCGGTGCTGCCTGCGTGATGGGCTGCGCGCAGCGCGCGCACGATCGATCCTCGGGGTCATGGGGTCCTCCTCCTCGACGCGGTCGGATCCCTCCGCGCCGTCGTCGGCCCTCGTCGTGCCGACACGAACAGGACCGCGGACCCACTCCTTGCCGACACCGTCCGAGGTCGTCCCGACCCGGCCGCAGCGTCCGGCCATCCGACCCGTGACCACCGCTCGCCGTCGAGGGGGCCCGGGCACCGGTCCACTCGGCTCTGAGCGGGACCGGCTCGTCCACCATCACCCGCTCGGGCGCGGCGCGCAACCGGCCGGGCAGCGCCGGTCCGGCGCTCGTCGTGGACCCACCCCGTCCCGAGGCGCGTCGGCGAAAAGCGCTTGGCGCCTTCCTCCGACCGGCGCACGATGCGGTGATGGCCCCACGACGCGCCGACATGTTCCTCGACCTGGCCGACGACCCGCGCGAGACCGCGCCGGCGCTGGGCGACGAGCGTGCCACGCTCGTGGAGTCGCTGCGATGCCAGCGCCTCACGCTCGAGCTGAAGTGCGCGGGCCTGGACGCGCAGGCGATGGCCCGCAGGTCCGTGCAGCCGTCGACCATGTCGCTGCTCGGGCTCGTCAGGCACCTCGCCGAGATGGAGCGCGAGAGCTTCCGCGTGCTCATGGCGGGGCACAACGTGCCTCAGCTGTACTGCTCCCCCGAGAACCCCGACGCCGACTTCGACGGCGCCGTCGCGGACCCGCGCGTGGTGGCGCAGGCGTGGGAGGCGTGGCGCGCCGAGGTCGAGTTCGCGACGAGCTTCGTCGCCGCGGCGCCCAGCCTCGAGATCACCGCGGACGACTCGCTCAACAAGCACGGCAGCGGCGGCGGGGACATCTCGCTGCGCGAGCTGCTCGTCGGCACCATCGAGGAGTACGCCCGGCACATGGGCCACGCCGATCTGCTGCGCGAGCGCATCGACGGGCGGATCGGGCAGTGACGGTGCGCGCGCTCACGGCGCCCTGCGCACCCGGCGGGCCCGGGGTCCGGTCGCGCTGGTGGTGGTGCACCCCGACGGGGCCCGCACCCTGCCGCACGGGGGGCGCCGGCGCCGCGAGGTGGGGCTCGTCGCCGACCGGCCTCCCGGCGCCCACGTGGCCGCCGCCCGCGCCGCGCGCCCGGCCGGCCTCCTCAAGCGGCCCTCGGTGGACCGGCACGCGCGGGCGATGGGCGGGGGCATCGCCGGGCGCCGCGCGCCGGATCCGTGCGACCCGGCGCGGGTGGGTGCCGCCGCGCTGGACCGGCCGGTCGCACGGGGGTCGATGACGGCAGGCGGGCCGTAGGCTCCGAGCATGGCCACCCTCGCGCGCAAGCTGGGGGTGGCCGATGCCGTGGTCGTCGGCCTCGGGGCGATGCTCGGGGCGGGGATCTTTGCCGCTTTCTCCCCCGCCGCCGAGGCGGCCGGGTCGGGGCTGCTCATCGGCCTGGGCATCGCGGCCGTCGTCGCGTTCTGCAACGCCACCTCGTCGGCACGGCTGGCCGCGGTGCACCCCGAGTCGGGCGGCACCTACGTGTACGCGCGGCGGCGGCTCGGGACGTTCTGGGGCTTCCAGGCCGGGTGGTCGTTCGTGGTCGGCAAGACCGCGAGCTGCGCCGCGATGGCGCTCACGTTCGCCTCGTACGCCGCGCCGGGACAGGCCCGGCTCGTGGCGGTCCTCGCGGTGGTGGCGCTCACGGCGCTGAACTACCGGGGCGTGCAGCGCTCGGCGCGGCTGAGCCGGCTGATCGTCGCGCTGACCCTGTGCACGCTCGTCGTCGTCGTGGTCGCCGCGCTGGCCGGCGGGACCGCGTCATCCCACAACGTCGCGCCGTTCCCCGGCTCCGACCTGCGCGGCATCCTGCAGTCCGCCGGGCTGCTGTTCTTCGCGTTCGCCGGCTACGCCCGCATCGCCACGCTCGGCGAGGAGGTGGTGGACCCGCGGCGCACGATCCCGCGTGCCGTCCCGCTGGCGCTCGGGATCGTGCTCGTGGTCTACCTGGTCGTGGCCGCCAGCGCGCTCCTGGCGGTGGGCGCCGACGGGCTCGCGGCCACGACTGCACCCCTGCGGGCGGTCGTCGAGGCGGGTTCGTACGCGCACCTGAGCCCGGTGGTGCAGGTGGGCGCGGCGGTCGCCTCGCTCGGTGCGCTGCTGGCGCTGATCCTGGGTGTCTCGCGGACCACCCTGGCGATGGCGCGAGACCGCGAGCTGCCGCCGTTCCTCGGTGCCATCCACCCCCGCCACGGCGTGCCGTACCGGGCCGAGCTCGCCGTCGCCGTCGTGGTGATCGGGCTCGTGGCCGTGCTCGACGTGCGCGGCGCCATCGGCTTCTCGTCGTTCGGCGTCCTCACCTACTACACCCTGACGAACGCGAGCGCGCTGCGGATGCGCCGCGACGAGGGTCGTGCGCCGCACTGGGTGGCGGCGCTGGGGCTGCTGGGCTGCCTCGTCCTCGCCCTCACGCTGCCCGTCGGGGCGGTCGTCGGCGGCGCGGTCGTGGCACTGCTGGGCGCCGCCGTGTGGCTGGTACGGCACCGCCGCGCATGAGCGCGTCAGGCGCGCGGGCGCGCCCAGTCGAGCATGACGAACAGCTCGCGCTCGCCGGGGCCGCCCTCGATCACCGCGCGGGCCAGCGCCGGCTCCCCGGCCTGCTCGCAGGACCACAGCTCGAAGTCGACGCGCTGGGACCACGCGTCGGGCAGGAAGCCCAGCACCCGGGGTCCGTCCATCACCTTGACGACCCCGTGCTCGCTGCGTGCCAGGAGCACCGCGAACCGCCGAGACGGCCGCTGCGGCGCGGCCGCCTGGAGGAACCCGCGCACCCGCACGGGGACGTGGCCACCCCCTGCGGGCACCAGTCGTCCCGGCATCTGCGTCGCAGGTAGCTCCACACGCGGAAAACTACTCCTGGTGGGGAAGATTGGTCGCCGATGTCGAGGAACGTCCACCGGCTCCGTTCCTCAGGTACAGGAGCCCGCACGGGCACGACGACGGAGGAGCATCATGGCCAAGTACCTGCTGATCGTGGACTTCCAGAGCGGACCGGACGACGCACCGATGTCGGCCTGGACCGAGCAGGAGGTCGCCGACCACCTCAGCTACTACGGGCGGCTGAACCGCAGCCTGGAGGAGACCGGCGAGCTGCTGAGCACCACCATCCTCACCGGCCCCGACCTGGCGAAGGTCGTGACCTCGGACGGCACCACGACGGTGGTGACCGACGGCCCGTTCCCGGAGTTCAAGGAGTGGGTGGCCGGGTACCAGATCGTCGACGTCGCGAGCGAGGAGCGTGCGCTCGAGATCGCCGGCCTGGTCTCGGCGGTGCCCGGACGGGGCGGCGTGCCGACCCAGCAGCCGATCCAGGTGCGGCGCGTGATGGACGACGGGCCCTCCGACCCGGACGAGATGGCGGCGTTCCTCGAGTCGGCGAGCGGCACCCCCTGAACGGCGCCCGCGACGTCGAGGACCTGCTGCGCACGCTCGCGCCGCAGGTCCTCGGCACGCTCGCGCGGCGGTGGGGCGACTTCGACGCGGCCGAGGACGCCGTGCAGGAGGCGATCATCACCGCGGCCGAGCGGTGGAGCGCGGGCGGCATCCCGGACCGCCCGCGCGGCTGGCTGCTCCAGACCGCCTCGCGCCGCATGGTCGACCAGTGGCGCAGTGACGCAGCCCGACGAGAGCGCGAGGTCCGGGTGGCCCTCGCACCGCCCGACGGCGCCGCGGTGCACGAGGACGACACGCTGACCGTCCTGTTCCTGTGCTGCCACCCGCTGCTGACGCCCGCCACCGCCGTCGCGCTCACGCTGCGGGCGGTCGGCGGCCTGTCGACGGCGGAGGTCGCCCGCGCCTTCCTGGTGCCGGAGGCGACCATGGCGCAGCGCATCAGCCGCGCCAAGGCCAAGATCGCCGGCGAGCCGTTCCGGCCCCCGTCGCCCGACGAGCACCCGGACCGGCTGCGCAGCGTGCTGCGCGTGCTCTACCTGATGTTCAACGAGGGGTACGCCAGCAGCGCCGGAGAGAGCCTGACCCGGGTCGAGCTGAGCGAGGAGGCCATCCGGATCGCGCGCCTGCTGCACGCGTCCGACGCGAGCTCCCCGGAGGCCGCGGGCCTGCTGGCGCTGATGCTGCTCACCGACGCTCGCCGTCCCGCCCGGACCGATGCCTCCGGCGACCTGGTGCCGCTGGCAGCCCAGGACCGCTCGCTCTGGGACGTGGACCGCATCGCCGAGGGCACGGCCCTGCTCGACGCGGCGATCGCTCACGGCGTCGTCGGCGAGTACCAGCTCCAGGCCGCCATCGCGGCCCTGCACGACCAGGCCGCCAGCGCCGAGGCGACGGACTGGTCCCAGATCCACGCGCTGTACGAGCTGCTCGAGCGCGTGACGGGCAGCCCCGTGGTGCGCCTGAACCGTGCCGTGGCCGCGTCGATGCTCGACGGGCCGGCTGCGGGGCTGGCCGTCCTCGACGGGATGGACCCGACGCTCCCGCGCATCGACCAGCTGCGGGCGCACCTGCACGAGCGCGCCGGCGAGGTCGACCTCGCCCTCGCCCACTACCGCCGCGCTGCGGGCCGCGCGACGAGCACCACCGAGCGCCGGCACCTGGACGCGCAGGTGGCGCGTCTCACGCGGGAGCAGGATCCCGGGCAGGAATAGTTGCGCCGCCTCCCGGTGCTGCGAGTGGGCATGCGAGCCATCACCTACTCCCGCTACGGCGACTCCGACGTCCTCGAGCTCACCGAGCTCCCGACCCCGAAGGTCGGGCCCGACTCCGTCCTGGTGCGCGTCAAGGCGGCGTCGGTCAACCCGGTCGACTGGAAGGTCCGCCAGGGCTACCTCGACCAGGTCATGGACGTCACGTTCCCCGCCGTCCCGGGGTGGGACGTCGCGGGTGTCGTCGAGCGCGTGGGTCTGGACACCCCCGAGCTCGCGGTCGGTGACGAGGTGTACGGCTACGTCCGCAAGGACTGGGTGCAGGGCGGGACGTTCGCCGAGCTCGTGGCGGCTCCCGTGCGCACGCTGGCGCGCAAGCCCGCGTCCCTGTCGTTCGAGGAGGCCGCGGCGGTCCCGCTGGCCGGTCTCACGGCGTACCAGTCGATCCAGCGCGCGGGAGTGCGCGCGGGTCAGACGGTGCTGGTGCACGCGGCCGCCGGTGGTGTCGGGTCGTTCGCGGTGCAGATCGCCCGGAGCCTGGGGGCGACCGTGATCGGCACGGCGTCCGAGGCCAACCACGACCACCTGCGTGAGCTGGGCGCGACGCCCGTGACGTACGGCGACGGGCTGGTCGAGCGCGTGCGGGCGGCCGCCCCTGACGGCGTGGACGTGATCCTCGACTACGGCGGCTCGGACGCCGTGCAGACCGCGCCGCAGCTGCTCACGGCGGGTGGCACGATCGCCTCCATCGTCGACGCGGGCGCGCGTGAGGACCTCGGCGGGCACTACGTGTGGGTGCGGCCGTCGACGCAGGACCTGGAGGCGCTCGGCGCGCTGATCGAGGCCGGCCACGTGCGCGTCGACGTCGAACAGGTCTTCGACCTCGCCGACGCCGCGGCGGCGCACGAGGCGAGCCAGACGGGCCACGTGCGCGGGAAGGTCGTCGTCCGCGTCTGACCTGGTGACGGGCGGGGCGGCGTCCGCGGTTTCCGACCCGTGCCCCCCCCGCTCGTTAGGACGTGTGGCGCCTCATGCGGCGCGCGCGGCCAGCTGCTCCACCAGGCGCCAGCGGGAGGCGTCGTGCTCGACCACACGGAGGCCTGTCTCGCCGGCACGCAGCAGCGGTCGGCGGCGGTGGTGCTCTCCCGACTCGGCCGACGAGAACGCGTCGAGCACCCGTTGCACCCCCCGACCGAGGCGGGCCGACGACTCGACGTGGTCGGCGAGGAGCAGGGTGCCGCCAGGTCGCAGCACGCGGGCGAGCTCGCGCATCACGACCACCTCGTCAGGCACGCAGCACATGGCGAACGTGCAGACCACGGTGTCGTACGCGTCGTCGGGCAGGCCTAGGTGCGCGCCGTCGGCGATCAGGCTGTGCACCTCACGTCCCAGCGTGCGAGCCCGCGCGACGGCCGCCTCGAGCATCACCGGACTGAGGTCCGTGATGGTCAGGTCGCTCACCCTGGCGTCGTAGTACGGCAGGTTGGCCCCCGTGCCGACGGCTACCTCGAGCGTCCGGCCCGCTGCGCGCGCGGTGACCCAGCGGCGCGCGGGCGCGAGCAGACGGCGTTCGACGAACGCGGTGCTGCGGTCCCACGTCGCCGCCTGCCGATCCCAGTACGCCGGTTCGGGCATGGCGCTCGCGGCGTCCGGTCAGGCCCGGGAACGGTTCCGCGACCAGCGCCAGATGGCGGTCACGATGATCGCTCCGACGATGGAGCCGATGATGCCGCTGGCCCGGAGCTCGATCCCGTCGCCCGCGATCAGGCTGGCGAGCAGCCCGCCCACGAACGAGCCGGCGAGCCCGGCGACGATCGCCATGGTCCAGTCGATCCGCTTCCCCTCGCGGCCGAGGATGAGCTGCGCGGCCGCACCGACCAGCATGCCGAAGAGGATCAGACCGATGATGAGCATGCGGAGAGACTAGGGCAAGACGCCCACGTCGTGCGCCTGTTCGAGCAGCACCACGGGAATCTCGCGCGTGGTCCGCTGCTGGTAGGCGGCGTAGTGGGGCGACCCGGCGGTGATGGCGGGCCAGAGCCGGGCGCGCTCGTCGGCATCCGCGACCCGCGCGAGCATCGGACGCCGCGGCCCGCCGGCGAGCGCAACCTGCACGTGCGGGTCGTCGCGCAGGTTGAGGAACCAGGCCGGGTGCACGTCGTCGCCGCCGCGCGACGCGACGACCACGAGGCTGTCGCCCAGCTGAAGCGGCGCGGTGAGCATCGAGACGCGCGGCCGACCCGACCGGCGGCCCGTCGTGGTCAGCTCCAGGGCGGGGTCGCCCAGCAGGCGGCCTCCGACCCGCCCGCGGCTGACCCGCACGGCGGCGCGGTGCAGCACGCTGAGCGTCTTCATCGTGCGCGTGCTGGCCATCGTCCGAGTCTTGCCGTCAGAGGCCGACCATCGCCATCCCGGACGGACGGCGGTCGTCGGCGGCCAGACGTAGGAGCGGGCAACCTGCAGCGTGACAGATCAGATCTATCGATATACGGTCACCATCTATTGACTATCGATAGGTGGAGGATCCATGAGCCGTTGGACCATCAGGGCCCTGCGTGCCCTGCTCATGCTGATGCTCGGTGGCCTGCTGCTCGTGCAGGTCGTCCTGCTCCCCCTGCTCGGCGTCGACATGTCCCACGGCGACCCCGACGTGGCCCGGCTGCGCTGGCCGTTCGTGCTGATCGGGATCGCTGGCGTCGCGACGGTGGAGGTCGCACTGGTCTGCGTCTGGCAGCTGCTCACGATGGTCCGGCGCGAGACGGTGTTCAGCGCGTCGGCGTTCCGCTACGTCGATGTCATCATCGGCGCGGCCTGTGCGGCGACGGCGCTCGCCGTCGTGCTGTCGTTCGTGCTCGCGCCGGGGGAGGCCGTCGCGCCGGGCGTCGTGCTGCTCGTCGTCATCGGCGGCGTCGGCACCGCCGGCATCGCGCTGCTGGTGCTCGTCATGCGGGCGCTCCTGGCCAAGGCGGTGGCCCTGGACACGACCGCGACCACCCTGCGGGCCGAGCTCGACGAGGTCATCTGATGCCCATCGTGGTGGACATCGACGTGATGCTGGCGCGCCGCAAGATGTCCGTGGGCGAGCTCGCCGAGCGCATCGGGATCACCCCCGCCAACCTCGCCGTCCTGAAGAACGGCCGTGCGAAGGCGGTCCGCTTCTCGACGCTCGAGGCGCTGTGCGAAGCGCTCGACTGCCAACCGGGTGACCTGCTGCGTCACGTCGACCAGCCCGCTCGGGCGGTCCCCTAGGCTGCGCGCATGCCGCCCGAGGACGATCTGCAGGATCTCGTCGACGCCTTCGCGAGCATGCCCTGGTAGGCGTACGCCGCGCTCGCCGTCGGGATCGTCCTCGCGCTCTGGGCCGCCGGCCGGAACGCCCGCCCCCAAGCCGGCGAGGTGTGGTTCGCCGAGGTGCCCTTCGAGGACGGCAGCGGCAGCAAGGACCGGCCCGTGCTTGTGCTCGCCCGCGTCGGGCGACGCTCGTACTCGGTCGCTCGTTCCACCTCGCAGGACCGCACCGCGCGCCGCGACCACGTGCGCGTGCCGTCCGGCGTGCCGGGTCTGCCCAAGGCGAGCTGGCTGAACCTGCGCCCGACGACGCTGCGCAACCGCGCCTTCCGCCGACGGAGCGGCGCGCCCGGGCCGGCGTTCGTCCACTGGTACACCGAGACGGCCGATGCCGTCCGCCGCTGACCGCCGCTGAGCGCGCGGGTTCAGCTGCCGAAGCGGCCGCGCGCCTCGACCGGGATGAGCGGCTTGTCGGCGCGCGCACGGATCTGCTGGACGCTCCAGGTGTTCCCGTCGGGGTCGCTGAACCAGAAGAACGTGCCGCCGTCGCGCTCGTCGAACACCGTGATCTCGGACGCCTCGACGCCGCGTCCGACCAGCTCCGCGCGCGCGGCGGCCGCATCGGCAACCACCAGTTGGAGGCCCTTGAGCGAGCCCGGCGCCATCTCGTTCTGCGACGGCAGGTCGCCGATGACAATCGAGCAGCCCGAGCCCGGCGGGGTCAGCTGGACGACGTGCATGTGCTCGGTCTGCGTGTCGTGGTCGAGGTGGAATCCCACCTGGTCGCGGTAGAACTCCACCGAAGCGGCGATGTCGCTCACGGGCACGACGACGACTTCCAAGGTCCAGTCCATGGGGTCAGCGTGTCGGAACCCGGTCCGGGGCACAACGGCACCGTTGCCTCCTGGGCTCGAGGTGCGGAAGCATGCGGGCATGACGACCCCGGGCTTCGCCACCGGTCGAGCCCGGCGTGGCTCGATCGTCGCTGCCGCGCTGCTGGCCGTCGCCCTCGTCGGCGTCGGCGGGTGGCTGCTGTGGCGCGCGTCCCGCACCGCGGCGTACGGGTGGTTCGCCTACTCGCCGATGTCCGGCGTCGTCACCACGCAGGGCCACACCACGTCGGCGCGGCTCGGCCTCGCCCTGCTGGCCATCGGGCTGCTCGGCCTCGGCGGCGTGGGCGGGTACGTCCTGGGCCGACGACGTCCGCGGGCCTGAGCCGGTTGTCCACAATCTGCAGCTGAGCCCGTCGGACGGGGTGCACCCCGCGCGAGGCTGGCGCATGCCCCGACGCCCAGGCTCGAGCTCCGGACTGCGCCCTCCCGCGGCACCACCGCGCCTCGTCCTCGCGCGGGACCACCGGGACGAGCACCTCGCGCGCCTGGTCGCCGACGGGTCGCTCACGCGCCTGCACCGCGGCGCCTACCTGCTCGCGCCCGCCGGCGATCCGCAGGACCTGTTGCTCGCGCGGATCGCCGCCGCTCACCATCTGGCGCGAACGGAGCACTGCTTCAGCCACACCTCCGCCGCGTTGCTGCACGGGTTGGGGATGTGGCGCCTGCCCTCCGATGTCGAGGTGTACCAGGCCCACGCCCCCAGCAGCCGTGCGCGGAGCGGCGTCGTGCGGCACACGCCGCTCCCACCGGCCGACGATCGCGCCGTGGTGGCCGGGCTGCCCGCCACCACGCTCGCGCGCACGGCGTGGGACTGCATGACGACGCTGCCGGCCGCCGACGCGCTGGTGATCGCCGACGCCGCGCTCCGGGCGGGGGTGGATCCCACCGCCTGGGACGCCTATGCCCGGCCGCGTGCGCGGGGGCATGCGCGGGCCCGAGCGATCCTCGCCGTCGCGGACGACGGGGCGGAGTCGGCGCCGGAGTCGATCTGCCGGTATCGGCTGCTGCGGGCCGGTTTCCCGCCACCCGAGACGCAGATCCGGATCCCGACGCGGCTCGGGACGTTCTACGGCGATCTCGGCTGGTCGCGGTGGCGCGTGGTCATCGAGTACGACGGTCGGATCAAGTACGCCGACCGGCCGACCGAGTCACTCGTCGCGGAGAAGCGCCGGCACGACGCGCTCGTGGAGGAGGGCTGGCGCCCGATCCGCGTCACCAAGGAGGACCTCCGCGTCCGAGGAGCCTTCGAGGCCCGGGTGGCGCGTCACCTGCCCGCCGCCGTGACGAGCGACCTCCGCCGCCGGGGCGAGCTCGCGTGGTGAGCACCGACGCGCCGCGCGCCCACGAGCTGGGCGCCGGCGAGCTGGGCGCCGACGAGCTGGGCGCCGGCGAGACCGTTACTCCGCCACGAGATCGTTAGTTGTACGTGACGGTCTCGCGGCGGAGTGACGGTTTCGTGCGGGATGGCGTGGGCGGGCTACGCGCCGCGCGGGTGAGCTGGGCGGGCGGACAGGCTGCGCCGTCCGGGCGAACGCGAGGTGGCGCGGGGCGGGGCCGCGGGTCAGGTGGGGATGCGGTGGGTCTCGTAGGCCCACATCGCCATCTCCACGCGGTTCCGGGCACCCAGCTTGGCCATGAGGCTCGCCAGGTGGGTCTTCACGGTGCTGAGGCTGATGTGCAGCTCGGCCGCGATCTCCACGTTGGTCAGGCCACGTGCCACCGTGAGCAGCACCTCCTCCTCGCGCGCGGTCAGCGGGTCGACGAGCGGCGCGTGCGGGCTGGCGGGGCGGGCGTCGGCGAAGGCGGCGAGGAGGCGGACGGTGACGTTCGGGGCGATGAGGGCCTCGCCGTTGGCGGCGGCACGCACCGCCTGGGTCAGCAGCTCCGGGCCGGCGTCCTTGAGCAGGAAGCCGCGCGCACCCGCCTTGAGCGCGCCGTGCACGTACTCGTCGAGGTCGAAGGTGGTCACGACGACGACCGCCATCGGCTCCGCGACGCCGGGGCCGGCAAGCAGCCGGGTCGCCTCCAGGCCGTCGAGTTCCGGCATGCGGATGTCGAACAGGCACACGTCGGGCGCCAGCTCGCGCGCCATCCGCACGGCGGCGCGCCCGTCGGCCGCCTCGCCCACCACGGAGATCCCGGGCTGCGCGTCGAGGATCATGCGCAGCCCGGTGCGGATCAGCTCCTGGTCGTCGGCGACCAGCACGCGGATGGTCATGCGGCGGCCGCCCTCGGCAGGACGGCGTCGACGACCCACCCGCGCGACGAGCCGGGCCCGGCCGTGATCGTGCCGCCCAGCAGCGTGGCGCGCTCGGTCATGCCGACGATGCCGTAGCCCGCCGAGCGAGGCGCGAGCACGGTGTCGCCGTCGTCGGTGACGACGCAGCGCACCGCGTCGGGCGACCCGGTGACGGCCACGACGATGCGGGTGGCCCCGCGCGCGTGCCGTACGGCGTTGGTCACCGACTCCTGCGCGATCCGGAACACGGCCGCCCCGACCGCCGGGCCCAGGTCGTCGAGGTCGCCGGTGAGCCGGACCGCGACGCGCTCGTCCGCCGCCGCGAGCGACGGCACGTCGACGACACCCCTCGCCGGCGCCAGCGCCGCGTCGCCGCGATCGCGCAGCGCACCCACCAGCACGCGCATCTCGGCGAGCGTGCGCGACCCCTCGGCCTCGATCACGGCGAGGGCCTCGCCGGCCGCGGCGGGCTGCGTCGCGGCGACGACGCGACCGGCCTGCGCCCGGATCACCATGGCGGACACGTGGTGCGCGACGGTGTCGTGCAGCTCGCGTGCCAGCTGCTCGCGCTCGCGCAGCCGCACCTGGTCGAGCTCTCGCGCGCGCGACACGGAGAAGACGCGGACGGATGCGCCGACGACGAAAGGCGAGGCCATGAAGATGAACGCGCCCACCGCCTCGCCGAGGGTCGTGTAGTCGCTGGAGATGCCCACCGTGAAGGCCACCAGCACGATGGCGGTGCCCAGCACGATCTCTCGCCCCGAGCCCCAGCGCAGCAGCGCGTAGCCGAGCAGCACGACGAATGCCATCGCCCCGAGGCCGACGGATTCCACGCCCGCCGCGAGGGACGCCACGGACACGGCGATCACCGCGCCGAACGTCAGCGCGATCATCGCGAGCGGGTGCGTGCGACGCCAGAGCATGGTGCACGCGAGGCCGAGCGCCATCGCGAGCGCCACCGGCGGCCACACCACGTCCGGGCGCAGCGCCGTCTCGAGCACCGCGATCACGACGATCACGCCGAACAGGAACCAGTCGCGCCACACCCGTCGGGGGGCGCCGGGCGCGCGCGGCTCGGCCCACAGCCGCCGCAACGCTCCAGGGATCACCGACCCAGCGTAGGGATTGGCGGCCTCCGCCGGATCCACCGAAAGGACCACCGGTGCGCCCGCCGTTCGGCCAGGTCAGCGCGGGCTCGGCGGCCGATGTCGCGCGCCGCGCGGGTCGCGACGATCGGAACGACCCGCCACCCCACCTGGAGGACCCGATGCTCTCGCAGACCCTGTACCGCCTGGCCAGCCACGTGGCCCGCCGTCCGTGGACGGTGATCGGGACCTGGGTGGTGCTCGCGATGATCGTCGTCGGCGCGTCCGGCGCCTTCGGCCAGAAGCTCGAGGACTCCTTCCGCGTGCCCGGTCTCGACTCGCAGCGGGCCAACGACCTGCTGGAGCAGGCCGGGTCCGGCCAGGCCGGGCTCACCGCCCAGGTCGTGGCCACGCCGGCGTCCGGCGGGTCGTTCGCCGACGACCCCGCGGCCCGCGACGCCCTCGCCCGGCTCGAGGCCGACGCACGTGCGCTGCCGCACGTGCTGGGCACCACCGACCCGGCGGGAACGGGCGACGGCCTCTCGCCCGACGGCACGGTCGCCCTCGTCCGCGTGCAGTACCCGACGCTCGACCAGCTCTCGCCGGCGGACCTCACCCACCTCAAGGGTCTGCGGGCCGACGACTCGCTGCGCGTCGAGATGGGCGGGGACCTGTTCTTCGCCTACGAGGAGTCGACCGCCAACGTCGGGGAGCTGGTGGGGATCCTGGCCGCGCTGGCCATCCTGCTGCTCGCGTTCGGGTCGTTCGTCGCGGCGGCGCTGCCCATCGGGATGGCCGTGCTCGGCCTCGCCGTGGGGGTCAGCTCGATGCCGCTGCTCGCCCACCTCATGGTCGTGCCGAGCTACGCCCCGGTGCTCGGGGCGATGGTGGGCCTCGGCGTGGGCATCGACTACGCGCTGTTCGTCGTGACCCGGCACCGCGAGAACCTGGCCCACGGCGTCCCGGCGCGCGAGTCGGTGGCCCGCTCGACCGCCACCGCCGGACGGCCGGTCGTGTTCGCCGGTGGCATCGTCATGGTCTCGATCCTCGGTCTGGCGGTCGCCCAGGTGCCGTTCATGACGGCGGGCGGTATCGCGATCTCGCTCGTCGTGCTCGTCATGGTCTGTGCCTCGGTCACGCTCCTGCAGGCGTTGCTGGCCGTGGTCGGGCGTCGGGTGGTGGGGCGCCGCCCGGTGGTGGCGACGAGCCCGGGCTGGGCGCGGTGGACGCGGCACGTCACCCGGCACCCTCGGGTCTACCTCGTGGGCGTGACTGCCCTGCTGGTGGCGCTCGCCGCTCCCGTCGTCGCGCTGCGGGTGGGCATCCCCGACGACGGCGCCCTGCCACCCCACTACACCCAGCGCCAGGCGTACGACCTGGTGTCGCAGGGCTTCGGGCCCGGCCGCAACGGCCCGCTCGTCGTGGCCGTGGAGCTCGACGGCGATGCCACCGCGCTGGACCGCGTGGCCGCGGCGCTCGCCGCCGACCCGGGCATCGCGGCGCTCGAGGAGCCGGTCGTCCGCGGTGACCTCGGCACGGTCGTCGTCTACCCCACCACCGGCCCCCAGCAGGAGGCGACCCACGACACCGTGCAGCGGCTGCGCGACGACGTGCTCCCCCAGGCGCTCGCGGGCAGTCCCGCGCAGGCGCACATCGGGGGTCAGACGGCGAACTTCGCGGACGTGGGCGTGCGCGTCAACGACCGTCTGCCGGTGTTCGTCACCGCGGTCCTGCTGATGTCCTTCGTGCTGCTCGTGCTCGTGTTCCGCTCCGTGCTCGTGCCGCTCAAGGCGGTGCTGCTCAACCTGCTGAGCATCGGGGCGTCCTACGGCGTGATGGTCATGGTGTTCCAGTGGGGCTGGGGCGCCGACCTCATCGGGCTCGAGGCGACCGTGCCGATCGTCTCGTTCATCCCGATGTTCATGTTCGCCATCCTGTTCGGGCTGTCCATGGACTACGAGGTGTTCCTGCTCTCGCGCGTCCGCGAGGAGTACGCGCGCTCCGACGACAACGACGAGGCGGTCGTCGCGGGTGTGGCCAAGACCGGACGCGTCATCACGTCGGCCGCGCTGATCATGGTGTGCGTCTTCCTCGCCTTCGTGCTGGGCGACGACGCGGCGACCAAGATGTTCGGGGTGGGGCTCGCCACCGCGATCCTCATCGACGCGACGCTGGTCCGGATGGTGCTGGTGCCGGCCACCATGAAGCTGCTCGGACGCGCCAACTGGTGGCTGCCGCGGTGGCTCGGCCGCGTGCTCCCGCGCGTGGACGTGGACGGCGAGGAGCGGCTGCCCGTGCTGGTCGCGGTCTAGCCGTGGTCCGGGTGCGGCGCCGACGCGAAGATGTTCAGGCCCAGAGCCTGGGACAGGTACCGCGTGGCGAGCCGGCCCCGCACGCTGTTCCCCGCCGCGTCGAGCGGCGGGGAGAAGGTGGCCAGCCCGCCCTTGCCCGGGGCGACGGTGATGATCCCGCCCGACACTCCGCTCTTGCCGGGCAGCCCGATCGTGGCGAGCCACCGGCCCGACTGCTCGTACAGCCCCGACGTCGCGAGGGCTGCCAGCACGGCGCGGCAGACGGCCGCGTCGACGACGCGCTCGCGCGTCACCGGGTTCACCCCACCGTCGGCAAGGGTCGCGGCCATGACCGCGAGGTCGTGCGCGGTGACGAGGAGCGAGCACTGCCGGGTGTAGATGTCGGTGGTCTCCGTCGGGTCGGCGTAGATGGTGCCGTAGCTCTGCAGCAGACGGGCGATGGCCTGGTTGCGCTGGTTGGTCGCCGCCTCCGAGGCGTAGACCTCCTCGTCGACGACGAGTCGCCGGCCTGCGAAGGCGGACAGACCGCTGACGAGCACCTCCCACTTGTCCACCGACGTCGCGCCGGGGAGGAGGCTGGTGGTCGCCAGGGCGCCGGCATTGACCATCGGGTTCATGGTGGCCCCCGCGTTGAGCTCGAGCGCCATGACCGAATCGAAGGGCAAGCCCGTCCCGTCCACGCCGATCCGGTCCAGCACCGCCTCGTGGCCGAGCTCCTGGCACACGAGCGCGTAGACGAATGCCTTCGAGATCGACTGGATGGAGAACGGGTGGTGCGCGTCGCCCACGTCGTGCGAGACCCCGTCGGCTGCGACCATGCTCAGCCCGAACAGGTGTCGGTCCGCGGCCGCGAGCGCCGGGATGTAGTCGGCCACGAACCCGTCGTCCACGCCTGCGAACCTCGCGTGCGCGTCATCGACGAACCCGCGGACCCTGTCCCGGTCGGGCAGCTCACCGGTGGAGACGATCACCTCTCCGGTCGCGCTCACGCCGTCCCCTGCTGGTGGTCGGCCGCGCTCGCGCTGGATCCGGGAGGCGTCCAGGGCACCGGGGTCGGTAGCGCGGTGTCGTGCGTCGCCATGAGCTGCCTCTCGTCGAGCCCGGTGGTGGTGTCACGGTAGCGGGGGCGTGCCCTCGCCGTGGCTCGTCGTGCGCGCCGGGCCGCGCGCCGGGATACTCGCCCCGTGACTGAACCCGCCTCTGCCCAGCGCCACGGGAGCGGGCCGCTCCGCTCCGCCGTCGTCGTCAACGCCAACCGCGTCGAGAGGGCCGCCGAGCTCCGCGACGAGATCACGGAGCAGCTCGCCGCGGCCGGCTGGCCGGCGCCCGCCTGGTTCGAGACCACCGCCGAGGACCCCGGACGCGGGCAGGCCGAGCAGGCCGTGGCCGACGGCGCCGAGGTGGTGTTCGTGTGCGGGGGCGACGGCACCGTCCGCTCCGCCATCGAGGGCCTGGTGGGCACGGACGCCGCGCTCGCCGTGCTGCCCGGCGGCACGGGGAACCTGCTCGCCACGAACCTCGACGTCCCCACGAACGTGCCCGACGGCGTGGACACCGTCCTCGAACGGGGTCGGCGCGCGATCGACGTGGGTGACGTGGAGGGCCAGTCGTTCGCCGTGATGGCCGGGATGGGGCTCGACGCCGCCATGGTGGACGACGCCCCGACGGCGCTCAAGGCCCGCGCCGGTTCCGTGGCGTACGTCTTCTCCGCGCTGCGGCACGCGTTCGACGACGAGATGCGCGTCGAGGTGACCGTCGACGGCAAGCCGCCCGTGCGGCGCCACGCGCGCACCGTGCTGGTGGGCAACGTCGGCCGTCTGCAGGGTGGGGTGAACGTGCTGCCCGACGCCGAGGCGGACAGCGGCGCGATGGACGTGGCCATCGTCGCCCCGCGGAACCTGGCGCACTGGTTCGAGATCCTGTTCGGGGTGCTGCGCGGGCGCCGACGGCTGCCGCGCGTGGAGTACCTGCGCGGCAAGCACGTCGTGGTCCGCGCCACCGAGCCCCAGCCGCGGCAGCTCGACGGCGACGTCATCGAGCCGGGCACGACGCTCGAGGTCACGGTCCGGCCGGCGTCGTTGTGGGTGTGCGTGCACCAGCCCGACTCCGCCGACGACCTGGCCGAGGGCGGCCCCCACTCGCGCTGACCGGGCTCCGGGCGGCTATCGTCTCCGCCTTGTGAGCCGAATCGTCGAGACCGTGGTGCCTCGCCGGCTCGGCGTCCCGTTCCGGTGGGTGCTCGCCTCGTCCTGGACCACCAACCTGGGCGACGGCATCCTCATCGCCGCGGGCCCGCTGCTCGTGGCGGCCCGCACCCATGACGCCTTCGTCGTCGCGCTCGCGGCCCTGCTGCAGTGGCTGCCGCCCCTGCTCTTCGGTCTGTTCGCCGGAGCGCTCACCGACCGCCTGGACCGGCGCCGGCTCGTCATCGTCGTCGACCTCGTGCGCTGCGCCGTGCTCGCGGCACTCGCCCTCGCGGTGCTCGTCGACCGCGCCACCGTGGGCCTGGTCCTCGTGGCCATGTTCCTGCTCGGCACCGCTGAGACGTTCGCCGACAACGCCTCGTCCACGCTCGTGCCGATGCTCGTCCACCGCGACGACCTGGCCCTGGCCAACTCACGCATCCAGGCCGGGTTCATCACGGTGAACCAGCTGGCGGGACCGCCCATCGGCGCCGCGCTGTTCGCCGCCGGTCAGGCGTGGCCGCTCGCGGTCGACGCGGTGCTGGTGGCCGGCGGCGTGGTGCTCGTCGCGCGCGTGGTGCTGCCACCGCACGGGCGCGAGGAGGGGCACGACTCCCACGTGCTGGCCGACATCGCCGAGGGGTTCCGCTGGGTGCGCCACCACGCCGCCGTGCGCACGTTGGTGCTCACGATCTTCATCTTCAACATCACGTTCGGCGCCGCGTGGTCGGTGCTGGTGCTGTACGCCACGGAGCACCTGGGGCTGGGCGCGATCGGCTTCGGGCTGATCACCACGGTAGGGGCCGTCGGCGGGCTGGTCGGCATCGCCTCCTACGGGTGGCTCACCGCCCGCATCAGCCTGGGCAACCTCATGCGGGTGGGCCTCGTCGTCGAGACCCTCACGCACCTCGCGCTCGCCCTGACCAGCACGCCGTGGGTGGCCCTGGTGGTCTTCTTCGTCTTCGGCGCGCACGCCTTCGTCTGGGGGGCGACCTCCGTGACCGTGCGGCAGCGGGCCGTGCCGATGGCGCTCCAGGGGCGGGTGGGCAGCGTGAACCTGGTGGGCGTGTTCGGCGGTCTGGTGATCGGCTCGGGCATCGGCGGGGTCCTCGCCCAGCACCGTGGCGTCACGGCGCCCTTCTGGTTCGCGTTCCTCGGGTCGGCGCTGTTCGTCGTCCTCATCTGGGGGCAGCTGCGGCACGTGGTGCACGCCGACGAGGGTCCGGCCCCCGAGTAGCGGCGCCCCTGTGCAGGCCGGGCGGTGGTGGACCATCATGCGCAGGTGAGGATCCGCCACCGGACGGCCACCGGGAGATCGGTTGTCGATCCACGCCGCCCTCGTCCGTCACACCCGCGAGCGGGCACGACGGGTGACCGGGACGGAGGACGCACGATGCAGTTCGTGGTGCTGGGATTCGGCGGGTTCGCGCCCGGTTGCGTTGCGCTCTCGTCGGCCGACGCCGCGACGACGGTGTGGGACGGCGCCCTCACGCCCGGCGCGCTCGTCGGCGGCCTGTCGTCCGTCGCGCTCGTCGAGGCGCAGGACCTCGACGCGGTGACCGAGTCGCTCGCCGGGCTGGCGGGGGCGTTCGAGGTCAGACCGGCGGAGCCGCGATGACGGCGGCCGTCGATGCTGCACTCGCGGAGGCCTGGCGGACCAGCTGGAGCCGCCTGGTCGGCCTGCTCATCGGCCAGTACCAGCGACCCGACCTCGCCGAGGACGCCGTCGGCGACGCGTTCGAGTCGGCCGCGCGGCACTGGCCGTCCGACGGGGTGCCGACCAACACGGGCGCCTGGCTGCTCACGGCCGCGCGCCGCCGCGTGCTGGACCGCCTGCGCACCGAGGCCGTGCACCGCCGCAAGGAGCCGCTGATGGTGGTCGACGACGAGATGCGCGCCGCCGCCGCGGCCGTCGTCGACCCGTTCGACGGCGCCCACGTGGCCGACGAGCAGCTGCGGCTCGTCTTCGCCTGCTGCCACCCGGCGCTCGCGGCCGACGACCGGGTGGCGCTGACCCTGCGCTTCGTCGTGGGCCTCAGCACCACGGAGATCGCGCGCCTGCTGCTGGTGCAGGAGAGCGCGATGGCGGCCCGGCTGACCCGCGCCAAGAAGCGGCTCGCCTCGTCCGGCATCCCGTTCGCGGTGCCGCCCGCGGACCAGCTCGACACCCGGCTCGATGCCGTGGCGACCGTGCTGTACCTCATGTTCACGTCGGGGTACCAGCCCGGGTCCGGCCCTGTGACCCTGCGCGTGGACCTGGGCGACGAGGCGATCCGGCTGGCGCGGCAGCTGTCGAAGCTGCTGCCCGGCCGCGCGGTGCTGTCCGCGCTCCTCGCGTTGCTGCTGCTGCAGCACTCGCGGCGCGACGCGCGGCTCTCGCCCTCCGGCGACCTGGTGCTGCTGCCCGACCAGGACCGGTCGCGATGGCACATGGAGGAGGTGGCCGAGGCGGTGGGGCTGCTGGCCGAGCCGGCGCCCCTTCGCCTGTCCGGGCCCGCGCCCGGACCCCTGCGCGGGCCCGCGTCCGACGAGCAGGCGCCGTCGTCCGCCGCGGTGTCGCAGCTCGCGCAGGAGTACCGCCTCCAGGCCCTCATCGCGGCGGAGCACGCGACGGCACCCTCGTCGGCCGACACCCGCTGGGACCGCATCTGCGCGCTCTACGCCGCGCTCGAGGAGCTGACCGGCTCCCCCGTGGTGCGCCTGGCGCGCGCGGTCGCCGTCGCCGAGGCGGCCGGACCCGCGGCCGGGCTCGCGCTGCTCGAAGGCCTCGACGACGCCCTCCCCCGCCATCACCGGCTCCCCGCGGTCCGCGCCGAGCTTCTGGTGCGGGCGGGCGACCCACGTCGAGCGGCCACCGAGTACGAGCGGGCCCTCGCCCTGGTCACGAGCGACGCCGAGCGCGTGCACCTCACCACCCGGCTGGCGGACCTGCCGCGCTGAGCCCCGGCCCCGCCGCGGGCCGGGCCGGGCCGGGCTGGGCTGGGCCGGGCCGGGCGGGGCTGGGCCGGGCCGGGCTGCGCACGGGCGGGCGCTCCCCTCGTCATCTCGCCGATTCGGCATCAGACAGCGGGTTTGTATCGGCGAAACGATGCGGAATCGGCGAAACGATCCAGTCACCGGCGTCACCACAGGCACCCGCTCGACGTCGGAAGCCCCCAGGACGCTCGGCAGAGCGGGATCGGGCACGCGCCGCACTGGACGATCCGACGCATGCCTCGTCGACCCGGCGCTTCCGCGCAGATCGAGCCCGCCCAGCTGCCGACCGTGTGGCTGACGCGCGACCGTCCGCCCCAGGTCGTGGCTGAGAAGCTCCGCTCCGGGCGGTGGGAACGCACGTCGCACGGGGTCTACGTCGCGCAGCGCGCCACCGAAGAATCGCCGTACGAACGAGCGCGGCGACGGGCGCTTGCGAACATCGCGGGGACCGACCGTCGCCTCATCGCGCCGCACTGGTTCTCGCACGAGTCGGCGGCCCTGCTCTGGGGACTGCCGACGTGGACAGTCCCGACGAGGACTCACGTGCTCGGCCCTCGCGCGGCGGGAGGCGAGCGGACGCCGTCGATCGCCAGCCACGTCGGAGCACTCGCCGATGGCGACCTCACCGTCGTCTCGGGCCTTCCGGTGACGAGCCTCGCCCGCACGGTGGCCGACTGCCTCGCGACTCTTCCGCCGCTCCACGGGCTCGTCATCGCCGACTCCGCGCTGCATCGCGGGCTGCCCGTGGCAGACCTGACCGCGGCGGTCCACGCGCGCACGGCTCGCAACGGAGCCGCTCGCGCACGAGCGGTGCTCGCGATCGCCGACGACGGAGCCGAGTCGCCGGGTGAGTCTGCGGCTCGGTTCGTCGTCGTCCGGGACGGCATGCCGCTGCCGACCACGCAGGTCTCGGTCGGCACCCGGCTCGGGACCTACTGGGCGGACCTGGGCTGGGAGGAGTTCCGCGTGCTGCTGGAGTACGACGGCCGCACCAAGTACGGCACGAGCGCCGACCTGTTCGACGAGAAGCGCCGTCACGACGCGCTCGTCGAGACGGGCAGTCGCGTGCTGCGGGTGACCAGCTCGGACCTGAGCAGCCTCACGAAGCGTGTGCTGCCGCTGCTGCCCGCATCAGTCTCCCGTTCGTTGCGCCCCCGTCGCGCGCTCGCCGCCTGAGCCACCACCCTGACGAGGCTCCCGGGCCGCGGCGTCCGATCTGGCACCCGCGCCGGCATCGGTTATCGGTTCGCCGGTTCGGCATCGGTTATCGGTTCGCCGGTTCGGCATCGGTTATCGGTTCGCCGGTTCGGCATCGATTCGCCGATTCCAATCGGCGAATCGATGGGGAATCGGCGTAGTGAGCCGGGCTCGGCCGGTGCCGCCGGGGCCGGCCCGGGCTCGGCCGGGCGCAGCGGGAGCCCGGAGTAGGCCCCCAAGGCGTCAGGTGGTGACCAGGAGGGCCAGGAGGGTGAGGTTGAGGATGACCACGAGGCTCACCACCGTCACGAGCACCGCGTGCAGGCGCGGCCCGGTGCGGGCATCGCCCATGACCTCGCGCGAGCGGGTGTACGCCACCAGGGGGATGACCGCGAACGGGATGCCGAAGCTGAGCACCACCTGGCTGATCACCAGCGTGCCGGTCGGGTCTGCGCCGAGCGCCAGGAGCAGCACCGCGGGGATCAGCGTCACCACGCGGCGCACGACGAGCGGGATGCGTCGGTGCAGCAGGCCCTCCATGATCGTCGCGCCCGCGTAGGCACCCACCGACGTGGAGGCGAGGCCCGACGCGAGCAGCCCGACGGCGAACGCGATGCCGATCCCCAGTCCCAGGGCGGCGACGATGGCGTCGTAGGCGCCCTCGATCGTGTCGGTGCCGGACACGCCGCGCAGGCCCGACGCGGCGAGCAGCAGCAGCCCGATGTTGACCAGGCCGGCGACGACGAGCGCGACCCCCACGTCCCACCGCGTGGCCCGCAGCAGCCGTGCGAGCGACGGGGCATCGGGGGCGCGCCCGTGGCGGTCGCGCGCGAGCGCGGAGTGGACGTAGATGGCATGCGGCATGACGGTGGCGCCCAGCATGCTCGCCGCGAGCAGCACCGAGTCGGACCCGTCGAAGCGCGGCACCAGCCCGGAGAGCACGCCGCGCGCGTCTGGAGGGCTGACCACCAGGCCCGCGAGGAAGCCGAGGGTGATCACCCCCAGGAGGCTGACCACGACGAGCTCGAACCGCCGCTGCCCGAACCGGTTCTGCGTGCTGAGCAGGCCGAGGGAGACCGCGCCGACGATGAGCCCGCCGATCGGCAGCGGCACCCCGAACAGCAGCTGCAACGCGATCGCACCGCCCACCACCTCCGCGATGTCCGTCGCCGCCGCCACCAGCTCGGCCTGCACCCAGAACGCGAGCCGAGGACGCCGGCCCAGGCGCGACCCCAGCACGCCGGGCAACGACCGGCCCGTGACCAGGCCCAGCTTGGCCGACTGGTACTGCACCAGCACGGCCATCGCGTTCGCCACCACCAGCACCCACAGCAGCAGGTACCCGTAGCGCGACCCGGCCGTGAGGTTGGCGGCGACGTTGCCGGGGTCCACGTACGCGATCGCCGCCACGAAGGCCGGACCGAGCAGGAGCGCGCGGGCACGCCCCGCCAGGCGCACACCCGCCGTGCTCACCGCCATGATCCGGAGTCCCGTCCGCCAAGTTTCGGAGACCCGAACTCTATATCCGATGGACGCGCCGCGCGGGGCGGCGCACGGTAGGCACATGGCGACACTGCGCGAGGTCGACGGGTCCGATCCGGGACTGGTGCGCGCATACGTCGAGGCCCACAACGCCGTGGTCCTCGAGACGTGGGGCACCACCGACTTCCACCGCACGGAGCGCGAGGTCGCGGGCGGGCTGCGCGACCAGCGCTACGAGCGCAAGGTGCGTCTCGTCGCGCTCGACGACGCGGGGAGCCCGGTGGCCTACGGCGCGCTCAACCTGTTCCTCACGGACAACACCCACACGGGCTACGTCGACGTGGGCACGGCACCGACGGCGCGCGGCGGCGGCATCGGCGATGCGATCTACGACCGGCTCATGGACGTCGCGCGGCAGGCGGGCCGGACCAAGCTGATGGCGTCGACCGACCAGGCGGTGGAGCCGCCGGCCGGCCCCACCGCCCTGAGCGCCCCCACCGGCCAGGGGCGCGTGGCGCTCGACGACCCCGGCGTCCGGTTCCTCACCCGTCGCGGCTGGCAGCTCGAGCAGGTGTCGCGCCGGTCGGTCCTCGACGTGCCCCTGCCCGCCGCCGCCCTCGCGGACCACCGCGAGGCGGCGCAGCGCGCGGCGGGCGACGAGTACCGCGTGCTGCACTGGAGCGGCCCCACGCCCGCCGAGTGGCTCGACCAGTTCGCGATCCTGCAGACCAGGATGAGCACGGACGTGCCCACCGCGGGGCTCGACTGGGGCGAGGAGACCTGGGACGCCCAGCGGATCCGGGACCGCGAGGCCGAGTTCGCCGAGCGCGACCTGCGCTTCCTCACCGCGGTGGTCGAGCACGTCCCCACCGGGACGCTGGCGGGGTACACGGCCTTCCTCGTGGTCCCGCACACCGACGAGTACGTGCACCAGCACGACACCCTGGTGATCCGCGAGCACCGTGGTCGGCGGCTGGGCATGCTGCTCAAGGCCGCGAACCTGCAGCGTCTGGCCGTCGAGATGCCGACGGTGCGGCGCATCGGCACCTGGAACGCCGAGGAGAACGCGCCCATGCTCGCCATCAACGTCGAGCTCGGGTTCCGCCCGGCGGGTGGCGCCGGCGAGTGGCAGCGCGATCTGGCGCAGGCCTAGCGCGGGCGCGCACCGGCCATCCGCCACCAGTCGCTCCACCGCGACTCCACCTGCGCGAACGTCTCGTCGTCGAGCCCGTACGTCGACATCACCGCGCCCACCGTCCCGTGCGGCGGTGCGCTCGCGGCGGGCGTCTCGACGAGCACCAGCAGCGCCGCCGTGATGCCGTGCACGTGCAGCACCAGCAGCTCGTCGCTCTTGTGCAGCAGCGTGCCGCCCAGCAGGGTCCCGTCGGGCCGACGGGCCTGCACGTTGCTCCCCACCGGGATGCCGCGCACCCCGTGCAGCCCGGCGCGGTCGAGCAACCGCTCGCGACGGTCGCCCGCGTCGAGCCCGAACACCGACAGCGTCCTGCGCGGCTGGCCGGGCTGGACGGTCACCGCGAAGCGCAGCTGCTCGGCACCGGCCACCCAGATGGCGTCCGCATAGTCGTACACCCCGTCGAACCCCGCGACCTCGTGGCTGCGGCGCGTCACGCTCAGGTGGGTGATCTCGGGATGACCGCCCGCGGGGCCGAGCGTCAGCACGTCGTGGTTGGGCCACGTGAGCGTGTGCCGCCCGGCGGCGTCGTGCCCCTCGGTCCCGGCGACGAACGCGGCGACGTGCTCGTCGAGGTCCGGGGCGTCCCAGCGGTACCACCGGCGCACCAGCTCGGGGTCGCGCAGGTGCTTCCACACCGTGGCGGGCACCGCGGGAAACTCCATCGCGACGATCTCGCGGCGGTCCAGCGTCATCGCTCTCACCTCGGTGTGGTCGGCGGCCGACCTTTCGACCGTAGCGCGACTCCGACGGCGGCGTCAGTCGAGGGAGGCGATCGCGCTCCCGTCGATCCTCAGCCCGACGACGTCCCCGGCATCCCACCGCGCGCCGACGGGTGCCAACGCCGTCACGGGCCCCACACCGGGCACGTCGACCCGCACCTCGGACCGGCCGCGGCGCGAGGTGACACCCAGCACCGTGCCCTTGGCCGCTGTGTCCCCCGGCGTCACGACGAACGCGCCCTCGGCGAGCGCCAGCACGGATCCGGACCGCGGACCCGTCGCCGCGAGCAGCGGGGCGGCCGCAGGGTCGCCGACCGGCACGAAGGCTTCGTAGCCCAGGAAGCGGGCCACCTCACGCGACGCGGGCCGCAGCCACAGCTCGGGCGGGGTGTCCACCTGCAGCAGCCGGCCGTCCGCGAGCACCGCCACGCGGTCCGCGACCGCGAAGGCCTCGTCCTGGTCGTGGGTCACGAACACCGCCGTGGTCCCGGTGGCGACGAGCACAGCGCGCAGGTCGACCGCCAGCCGCTCGCGCAGGGACCGGTCGAGCGCGGAGAGCGGCTCGTCGAGCAGGAGCAGGCGCGGCGCGGGTGCCAGCGCCCGCGCCAGCGCGACCCGCTGCCGCTCCCCTCCGGACAGCGTGGCGACCTCCCTGCGCTCGTACCCCGCCAGGCCCACGAGCTCGAGCAGCTCGGCCACCCGGTGGGAGCGCCCGCTCGCGGACGAGCGCCAGGACAGGCCGCCCGACGACAGGCCGTACGCCACGTTGCCGCCCACGTCGCGGTGCGTGAACAGCTGCCCGTCCTGGAACACGAGCCCGAAGCCACGCCGGTGCACGGGCACGTCGACCACCGAGGCACCGTCCCAGGTCACCGCGCCACCGGCCAGCGGCTCGAGCCCGGCGACCGCGCGCAGCAGCGACGACTTGCCGCACCCCGACGGCCCCAGCAGCGCGAGCACCTCACCGGGGGCGACGTGCAGCGAGACGCCATCCACCGCCGGCGCGGTCGCCCCGGGGTAGCGCACCACGACGTCGTGCAGACCCAGTCCGTTCACCAGTCACCTCCAGTGCCAGGGGCCCGCAGCCGCTCGGACGCGGCGACGATGCCGGCGGTCAGCGCGGCGAGCACCACGGACGCCGCGAGCGCCGTGCCGTAGCTGTCGGCGCCCGGCCGGCCGATCAGGCGGAAGATGAGCACGGGCAGCGTCGGCTCGTCGGGGCGCGCGAGGAACGAGGTGGCGCCGAACTCGCCGAGCGACGCCGCGAACGCGAAGCCGACCGCCAGCCCGACGGACCGGGCCGCGATCGACAGGTCGACGCTGCGGAGCACCCGGCCGGGCGTCGCCCCGAGCGTGGCGGCCGCCTGCCGGAGCCGCGGGTCGACGGCCCGCAGCACGGGCAGCACCATGCGCACAACGAGCGGCACGGCGACGACCGCCTGCGCGATCGGCACCAGCACGCCGGACGTGCGCAGGTCGACGGGCAGGCCGAACGGCTCGTGCATCGAGACCAGGAAGCCGAAGCCGACCGTCACCGCCGAGACCCCGAGCGGCAGCATGAACAGCGCGTCCAGCCCGGTCACGGCGCGTCGGCCCGCGGGCCGGCGGGGGCGCCGCGAGACGACGAGCGCCACGAGCCCGCCGACCACCAGGGCCAGGAGCGTCGCCGTCACGGCCGTGCGCAGCGACGTGGCCGTCGCGGACCAGACCGACACCCCGCTGGCGGCGCCCGGCGTGCCCAGCGCCGCGTAGTGGTCGAGACCCCAGCCGTCGCCGACCCGCAGCGAGCGCAGCACCAGGTTGACCAGCGGCAGGCACAGCAGCAGGACGACGAGCGCGGTGACCGCCGCGGCACCGAGCGCCAGCGCGTGCCCGTCGTGGCGCGGTGACCCCGGCGCGCGCCGTAGCGTCAGCGGACGGACGGACTCGGCAGGCGCGGACAGCGCGAGCGCGCGCTCACGCCGCGAACGCGCGCGCCCGGCCAGCAGCAGGGCGCCGGCCACGATGACGAGCTGCACCACCGAGAGGACGGCGGCCGCGCGCAGGTCGAGGAACTGCGTCGTCTGCACCCAGATCTCGGTCTCCACGGTGCCGAACTGCAACCCGCCGAGCACCAGCACGGTGCCGAACGCCGTCGCGCAGAACAGGAAGGAGAGCGAGGCCGACGAGACGATCGCCGGCGTCAAAGCCGGCAGCGTGACCGTCCGGAACGCGCGCCACGGCGACGCCCCGAGGGCGCGGGCGGCCTGGGACGCACGTGGGTCGAGCCGTTCCCACATGCCGCCGACGCCGCGCACCACCACGGCGTAGTTGAAGAACACCAGCGCGGCCACGATCGCGGCGAACGTGCCGTCCAGGTGCAGGAACCCGAGCGGACCGCCCGAGACCAGCAGGGAGCGGAAGGCGACACCCACCACCACCGTCGGCAGCACGAACGGCACGGTGACCAGCGCCCGCACGGCGCCGCGGCCCCGCCACCGTCGCCGGTACAGCACGTAGGCGCCCGGGACACCGAGCAGCACCGCGAGGCTCGTCGCGATCGCGGCCTGCGCGAGCGTCAGCCCGACGATGCGCCACGTGCGCGGCCGAGAGAACACGTCGGCGAACCCCGTCAGGTCCAGCGACCCGTCCGTCACGAACCCGCGCCCCACCATCGCGAGCACGGGCCACGCGAAGAACACCGCGAGGAACAGCACGGGCAGCGCGACCGCGAGCACCCAGAAGGCGCCCATCGTCCGGCCCGGCCCCGGTGCACGCCCGTGCCCCGCGCCCGCGAGGGGCGTGGTGGGACGGGTGAGCACCGGGGCGGTCATGGCAGGGTCAGCCGATCACCGTCTGCGACCACTCCGCGAGCCAGGCCTCGCGGTTCGCGGTGATCTGGTCGGGGGCCACGTCGAACGGCGTCGTCGCCAGCGGCGCGTACTTCTGCCAGTCGGCCGGGATCTCGACCGCCGTGCTCACCGGGTACATGTACATCGACGTCGGGATGTCCGCCTGGACCTCGTCGGAGAGCAGGAAGTCCACCAGCTTCTGGGCGCCCTGCGGGTTCTTCGCGCCCGTGAGCACGCCGGCGTACTCCGTCTGGCGGAAGCAGGTGTCGAGCAGCGCGCCCGTCGTGGCGGCGCCGCCGCTCTTCGGCACGGTCGACGGCGGCGAGGACGCGTAGGACAGCACGATCGGCCGCGGGCCGCCCCCACCCCCGCCGCTGAAGTCGGTGAAGTAGGCGTCCGACCAGCCGTCGGCGACCTTGAGACCGTTCTTCTTCAGGTCGGCCCAGTACGCCTGCCAGCCGTCGCCCTTGGCACCGATGGTGGCCAGCAGGAACGCGAACCCGGGCGACGACGTCACCGCGTTCGGGACCACGAGCAGGTTCTTGTACCGCGCGTCCGTCAGGTCGTCGAGGCTCGTCGGCTCCGCGAGCTCGTGCTTCGTGAACCACGCATGGTCCACGTTGATGCACACGTCGCCGTAGTCGATCGCGGTCAGGCCCGTTCCCCCCGCGTGCTTGGCGGCGTCCGCGGCTGCCGGAGCCGCCGACGTGTAGGGCGCGACGACGCCCTCGTCGACCGCACGCGACGCGAACGTGTTGTCCACGCCGAACATCACGTCGCCGAGCGGCGCGTCCTTGGTCAGCACCAGCTGGTTGACGAGCGCGCCCGCGTCCCCCTGCTGGATCACCTTCACCGCGATCCCGGTCTGCGCGGTGAAGTCGTCGAGGATCCCGTCGCTGAGCGCGAAGCTGTCGTGCGTGACCAGGGTGACGCTGCCCGGGGCCGCGCTGGTGCCGCTCGCGGCCGGCGAGTCCGGGGTGTCGCCCGACGAGCAGGCGGCGAGCGACGCCACCGCCACGGTCGCCGCGGCGACGAGCATGAACCTTCTGTGCATGGTGCGTTGTCCTCCATCGTCTGGAGGGGTCCCCGCGCCCGTCGTCGACCGTCCGTGGGACGCGCGACGACGACCACGGAGATGAGAAGCCCGACTCCCTACGCCGGTACCAACCGGATCAGGTTCGAGGGTCTGCGGTTGTCCGCACTCTCAGCGTCCAGGCACCTGGCCTGACGCTCCCCTGTCGTTCGCCGTCATCCTACGCCCGACCAGCACCTGCGCCCGCACGGCGCTACGGTCGTGGCAGACCTCCCCACACTCGAAGGAGCACGCATGTCCGGCAGCAAGCAGCAGGACCTCGTCGCCAAGCTCGTCGGCACCGCCGCAGCGCTCGCCGCGGCGTGGCTGGCCCAGAAGCTCATCGCGGAGACGTGGAAGGCCCGCACCGGCCACGAGCCGCCGCGTGCGGACGACGAGGGGGACCACGGGCTCACCGAGCTCGTCGCCGCGACCGCGCTGACCGGCGCCATCGTCGGTGTGGCGCGCGTGCTGGCCACGCGAGGCGCGGCGAAGCTCACCTCCAACGACGGCGCCTGAGCACCGTCACGGAGCGAGGCTGGGCGCCTCGGCGATGCCGAAGCACTCGCGCAGCGCGCGCCTGGCGGCGTACCAGCCGCTGAGCCCGTGCACGCCCGGACCGGGCGGGGTGGACGCCGAGCAGAGGTAGACGCCGTCGCGCCCGGTGGCGTACGGCTCCCACGACGCGGTCGGGCGCGCGAACATCTGCGTGATGGTCGCGGCGCCCGCCGAGATGTCGCCGCCCACGTAGTTCTCGTTGTGCGCGCTCATGTGCGCGGCGGGGATGCAACGGCTCGCGACGACCACGTCGCGGAACCCGGGCGCGTAGCGCTCGATGTGGGCGGTGACCGCCTCGGTCACGTCCACGTCCGACCCGGTCGGCACGTGCGCGTAGCTCCACAGGGGCCGCAGCATGCCCGCGCGCCGCGACTCGTCGACGACCGTCGGGTCGCTGACCAGCACCATCGGCCGTTCGGCGTGCCGGCCGGCCATCACCTCGGCCTCGGCGTGGGCCATCTCCGGCCGCGTGCCGCCCACGTGCACCGTCCCCGACAGACCCACCTCGGGCACGGTCCACGGCACCGGTCCGTCGAGCACGAAGTCGACCTTCGCGGCCGCGTTGCCGTACGTGAACCGCTCGAGCGCGCGGCGCCTGCGCGGCGGGATGCGGTCGCCCAGCACCGCCAGCAGCGTCCGTGGCGTGGTGTCGAACAGGTAGCAGTGCGCGGGCGGCAGCTCGGCGAACGAGCCGACGTGCAGGTCGGTGACGAGCTCGCCACCGTGCGCCACGAGGTCGGCGACGAGGGCCGCGGTGATGGCTGCTGACCCGCCTCGGGGGATCGGCCAGCCGTCCCCCGCGTGCGCGAGGGCGCTCAGCAGAAGGGCGGTGCCCGCGCCGGCGAGGGACGGCAGGGGCGTGATGGCGTGCGCCGCGACGCCCGTGAGCAGCGCGGGCGCGACGTCGCCGACGAACCGCCGGTCCCACGCCCGCGTGCCCTGCTCGAGCACCGCGAGCCCGAACGCCGCCGCGGTGCCGAGCCCCCGACCGAGCATCCGGTCGGGGATCGACCGCTTGTCGCCGAGCGCCACCGCGACGGTCGCGGCGTGGTCGTCGGCGAGCCGGCCGACGAGCGAGCGCCACGCGCCGCCGTCGACCCCCAACCCCTCGACGGTGCGGTCGAGCGATCGGAACGCCAGCCCCGCGCGCCCGTCGGGCAGCGGCTGCGCGAACGACACCTCGGGCGAGAGCAGCTCGACGCCGCGTGCTCGCAGGTCGAAGGCCTCGAAGAACGGCGACGCCCACGCCATGGGATGCACCGCGGAGCACAGGTCGTGCACCACGCCTTCGGCCAGGCCGAGGTCGAGCGTGCGTGCGCCGCCGCCGACGGTCGGCTGCGCCTCGAGCACCTGCACCCGCAGGCCGGCCCGCGCGCACACGACCGCGGCGGCCAGCCCGTTCGGACCGGACCCGACGACGACGACCTCGGCGCGTGGCACGACTCGATCTAAGCACCCCGACGGCGCCGGGCTCGTGCCGTCAGCGTGTGCTGCGGATCTCCTCGACGAACCGCGTGGACCGCTCGCGCAGCCCCGCGATGCGCCGCTCGATGATCTGCTCGCGCGCGCCCTCCGCGCCGTCGCCGGCCTCGGCGCGCGTGGGGATCCGGCGGACGTTCTTCGAGCACGCGAACTCCGTGCACACGAGCGTGCCGATGGTGTCTCCGCGCCGGCCGGCGGCTCCACCCCGCTTGGCCACGTACAGCGTCACGTCGTCGGTCTCGACGATGTCCTCGCACCAGGCGCACACCGCCTTGCGGCGACCGCGGGCGGCGTCGTTGCTGCGCAGCAGCACCCCGACGGGCTCGTCGTCGATGAGCATGACGACGTACGACGACAGGGGCGCCTTGCGGTCGCGCCAGCCGAGGTAGTCGAGGCGGTCCCAGCGCACCTGCGCCAGGTCGGGGAGGGTGGCGTCGTTCGCCTCGCGCTTGGAGGCGTTGACGAAGCAGGAGCGGATCTGCTTCTCGGTCAAGGGGTTCATGGTCAGCTTCCGGGAGGGTGCGTCGGAGTCCGCCGCTGTCGCCGGCGGACGGTCGCTGCGGGGTCGCAGCCGCTCCGCGCCGGCGCTCCTGTCAGAGCTTCACGGCGCGGGCCACGTGGTCGCCTGAGCAGGCCTGCACGGCCACCCCGCTCCCCGCGATGCCCAGCATCTGCACTCCTCGCCGGTCCGATGAACCGGCGCCGCGTCGCGGCACCGCCTGGAACAGACTACGCCGCTGGCCCGCGCGCCTCGCGCGACCTCGGTCCCACCCGGACCCGCGCGCCGGGCGCGACCTCGGTCCCACCCGGACCCATCCCGCCGACGTTATCGGCCGCCGCAGCGCCCGTCGCTTCGCCGATTCGACATCGATTCGACGATTCGAATCGGCGGATCGATGCGGAATCGGCGAGACGACGGCGACGGACGCGCTGACCGGGCCCTGCCCCTGGACCTCGAGCCCCCGTCAGCGGCGGCGCAGCTCCAGCACCGGGATGACCCGGGTGGTCTTCTGCTCGTAGGACCGGAAGCCCTCGGAGCGCTCCTTGAACCGCTCCCACGCCTGGTCGCGCGCACCGTCCAGCAGCTGGGTGGCGTGCACGTCCACCGTGCCGTCGTCGGGCGTCTCGATGCTGACGTCGGGGTGGGCGAGCAGGTTGTGGAACCACGCGGGGTGCGTGGGGGCGCCGCCCTTGGACGCGGCGACCAGCCACGTGTCGTCGTCGGCGCGGATGGCCGCCACCGGGCTCACCCGCTCGGTGCCGGTCCGGGCGCCGCGGTGGTGCAGCAGCACCAGGCCGCGGCCGAAGCCCATGGTCTGCACGTCCCCGCCGTTGGCGCGGAACTCGTCGATGATGTTCTGGTTCCAGTCGGACATGGCTCCAGTATCAGAGCGCGCCGGTGGCGGCGCTCTCCAGGACCGCCCCCGAGCCGTCGAAGGTCAGCAGCCGGTCGGCCACCTTGTCGATGAAGAACCGGTCGTGGCTGACGACGACCACAGCTCCCGGGAAGTGGATGAGCGCCCGCTCCATCACCTGCGCGCTGGCCAGGTCCAGGTGGTTGGTGGGCTCGTCGAGCACGATCACCGACGCCCCGGACAGCAGGCACGCCGCGATGGCGACGCGAGCCCGCTGGCCGCCCGAGAGCGTGCCGATCTTCTGCCGCAGCTCCGCCTCGGAGAACTGCAGCATGGTGAGGAAGCGGTTCACGTTCTTCTTGGTCGCGCTGTACGCGAGGGTCCCCGGGGCGGCGCTGACGTAGTGCGCCACGGTGTCGTCGAGGTCGAGCTCCTCGACGGCCCGGTTGTAGGAGACGAACGAGGCACCCTTACGCCACACGATGCGGCCCGCGTCGGGCTCGGTGACGCCGGTCAGCACGTCGAGGAGCGTGGACTTGCCCGAGCCGTTGGCGCCGACGACGGCCACACGGTCGCGCCGGTGCAGCGAGAACGTGAGGTCCTCGAACAGCGGGTCGCCGCCGAAGCCCTTGGTAATGCCCTCCACCTGGAGCAGGTTCTCGCTGACGTGCAGGTCGGCGTAGATCGACGTGATGATCTCGTCGACCGGGCGCGGGGCCTGTCGCTTCTTGATGTCCGCGAGCCTGCGGGCGGTGCCGCGCTCCTTGACGGCCTGCCGACGGGCGTCGCTCGCCTCCGCCTCGTAGGCGAGCAGCTCCTCCTCGTGCGCGAACTGCCGTTCCAGGGCCTTGATCCGCGTGGCCTTGGCGCGCACGTACGCCGTGTAGCCGCCCTCGTACTCGTGCAGCCGGCGGTTCTCGATCTCGAGGATGCGCGTGACCGCGCCGTCCAGGAACTGCCGGTCGTGCGAGACCACCAGCACGGCACCGGGGTAGGTCTGCAGCCAGCCCTCGATCCACCGCACGCCCGCGAGGTCGAGGAAGTTGGTGGGCTCGTCGAGCAGCAGCACGTCGGGTCCCTGGACCAGGATCCGGGCCAGCGCGGCGCGGTTGCGCCACCCGCCCGAGAGCCGGTCGACGGGCAGCGCGCGGCGCTCCTCGTCGAACCCCAGCCGCGTCAGCACCGTGTCGATCGTGTTCTCGTACGACCAGCCGTCGAGCGCGTCCATGCGCTCGAACAGCGCGGCCTGCTCCGCCAGCAGCCGGGACATCTCGTCGTCCGCGACCGGCTCGCCGAGGCGCTCCCCGATCGCGTCCAGCCGAGCCTGCGTCGCGTGCACCTCGGGGAACAGGTCGCTGAGCTCCTCGGCCACGCTGCGATCCCCCGCGAGCTCGGAGAACTGCGAGAAGTACCCGATCGTGAGCCCGAGGTTGCGGTCGACGGTGCCGGACGTCGGCTCCCTGCGGCCCAGCACCAGCTCGAGGAAGGTCGTCTTGCCGGTGCCGTTGCGCCCGACGAGACCGACGCGGTCACCCTCGCGCACCTTGAGGAACGCCTCGCGCAGCACCACCTGGTCGTCGAACTGCATCGACACGGCGTTCAGGCGGATCAGGCTCACGGGGTCCTCGACGGCTCGGCGGCCGCATCGACGGGCGACGACGCGGCGCTCGAACCCTACGTGGCCGCCCGCCAGCCCGCCGTGAGGACGTCGCGCACAATGGCGTGACGACGACGTGAGGGAGACCGCCATGCCTGCTGCCATCAGCGACGACCGACCCGTCCGCTGGGGAGTCCTCGGGGCCGGCTCCATCGCCGGCACGGTGTGCTCCGACCTGCGGCTCACGTCGGGAAACGTCGTCACGGCGGTCGCGGCCCGGGACGCCGACCGTGCGGCGGCGTTCGCGGCCGAGCACGGCGCGGCGCGCAGCTACGGCTCCTACGAGGACCTGGTGACGGACGACGAGGTCGACGTCGTGTACGTCGCCACGACGCACCCGAACCACCACCGCCAGGCCCTCCTGGCGATCGAGGCGGGCAAGTCGGTGCTCGTCGAGAAGCCCGTCTGCCTGCACGCGGCCCAGGCGCGCGAGGTTTTCGACGCGGCCCGCGCCGCCGACGTCTTCGCGATGGAGGCGATGTGGACGCGCGCCAACCCGCTGGTGCGCAAGGCGCAGCAGCTCGCGGCCGACGGAACGATCGGCGAGGTGCGCCACGTGCGCGCGTCGTTCGGCATCGGCGTCCCGTTCGACCCGACCAGCCGGCTGTACGACCTCGCCAACGGGGGCGGTGCACTGCTCGACCTCGGGGTGTACCCGATCACGATCGCGTCGCTCTTCGTCGGGTTGCCCGACCGCGCGACCTGGAGCGGCACGCTCTCGCCGACGGGGTCGGACGAGACCGTCGCCGTGCAGTGGACCGCGGCCGGCCGGCCCACGGCGCAGCTCATGTTCTCCGCCGCGGTCGTGATGTCGAACGACACGGTGATCGGCGGCACCGAGGGCTTCCTCCGCCTGGAGTCCCCCGGGCACCGCCCGTCGGGGCTGACGGTCAGCGTCGGAGGCGAGGAGCGCCGCATCGAGGACCCGCTCGCGGGTCACGGCGCCGGCTACACGCCGCAGGTGGAGGAGGTCGAGCGGTGCCTGCGCGCCGGCCTGCTCGAGAGCCCTCTCGTCCCGCACGCCGACACCGTCGCCATCCAGGAGCTCATGGACGAGGGGCTCGCCGCGCTCGGCGTCGTGTACCCGCAGGACCGCTAGCCCGACCGGGACCGGCGGCGCGTCCACACCGCGTCGATCGCGACGGCCAGTGCGACGAGCGCGAGCATCAGCCAGAACGAGCGGCGCTGGGCGGAGTACAGGTCGACGACGAACCACGCGAGCACGAACCCGGAGATGCCCGCCGCCGACGCGGTCAGCACGGGCGAGGCCTGGAGCTCGGAGCGCAGCCGGAACGCCGCGACGGCCACGAGCACGAACACCGCGAGCGACACCGCGCTGCCGATGGACGCGAGGGCGTCGATGCCGAGCACGGTCACGAACGCGATCATCAGCGCGGCGGTGATCACGAGCCCGCCGTGCCGACCCAGCCGGGTTCCCGAGCCGAACGGCGGCGGGAAGGTGCCGGAGGCGGCCAGCGACGACGTCAGCGCCCGGCCGGCGTACAGCGTCGCGGTCACGCTCGAGGAGGTCGCGAGCAGGGCGGCGCCCGCCATCATCACGTAGCCCGCGTGCCCGAGCGCCGGCTCGGCGGCGACGGCGATGGCTCGCGGGCCCGCCGCGACCACCTCGTCGACCGAGAGCGTGCCGAACACCCCGAGCGCGACGGCCACGTACAGCACCGTGGTGATCGCCAGCGCCGTGTACATCGCGATCGGCATGTCCCGTCGCGGCCGGCGCAGGTCCGCGCCCGCGAACGAGATCACCCCGAACCCGAGGAACGCGAAGAACGTCAACGCCACGCTCGCGACGATGTCCCCCGCTCCCGGGTAGGTGCTGGGCGCCAGGAGCGAGGGATCGAGCTGGGACAGCGTGCCGACGACGAAGATCGCGAACACGACCAGGAGGAGCCCGACGATCACCGACTGGACGTGGTCCACCAGACGAGGCCCGCTCACGGTGACCCACGCGCCCGCCAGCACCAGCACCGACGCGCACAGCTTGGAGAGCCATCCCCCGGGCGGTCCGTCGGCGATGAGCACCGCCGCGTAGTCGCCGAACGATGCGGACACCATGGCGCCGACGACGACGACCGCGGTCAGGTAGCCGAGCCATGCGGTGACGCCGACGAGGCGGCGGCTGCGGTACCCGTGCTCGACATAGGCGATCAGCCCGCCCGACGACGGCAGGTGGATCGCGAACTTCACGAGCGTGTAGCCCAGGGCGGCCGACATCAGGCCGGCCAGCAGGAACGAGAGCCAGACGGCGGAGCCCGCGATGGCGCCGGTCTGCCCCAACAGGGCGAAGATCCCCGCGCCGACCATCGCCCCGACGCCGAGCGTGATGGCGCCGCGCACCGTCAGTCGTGCCTGCGGGGCGGGCTGGGACACGCCGGACTCCCTGGTGCGGCCGCGGATGGTGCCGGACGGGACGACCCTAGCGCCGGAGGCGGCTCGTGCTCCTAGCTCTCGTCCTCCTTGCGGAGCCGGTCCAGGTCGTTGGTCAGCTCGTCGACCACGAGCAGGTCGTGGCGGACCTTGCCCGTGCGGTAGCCGGCGCGACCCACCATGTGGGCCGCGACGGGCGCGGTCAGCATCTGGAAGATCGCGACGAGCACCAGGGCCCACACCGCGCCGCCCGACCGCAGGCGCAGGGCCAGGCCGACGAGCACCAGGATGAGGCCCAGCACCTGCGGCTTGGTGCCCGCGTGCATGCGGGAGAGCAGGTCGGGGAAGCGCAGCACGCCCACGCCGGCGGCGAACGCGAGGAACGCCCCGCCCAGCAGGCAGATCGCCGACCCGACGTCGGCCACGGTGTCCCAGCTCATCGGACCTCCCCCTCGGCCGCGCCGCCGTGCTCGTCGGTCGCGCCGCCCTCCGTGCTCTCCTCCGCCTCGCGGCGTGCCTTGTCCTCCGCCGCGACCTCCTCGCGCGTCCGGACCCGGCCCTCGCCCTCCGGCTCGACGGCGGCGAACCGGGCGACGGTCACCGAGCCGACGAAGCCGACGAGGGACAGCACCACCAGCACCGGCACCACGTCGGCGCGGCGCTCGATCGCGGCGTAGAGGGCGACGGCCGCGATCATCGTCGTGACCACGATGTCGAGCGCGACGGTCCGGTCCAGGATCGACGGGCCCTTCTCCGCGCGCACGACGGCGAGGACCGCGCCGGCCGTCAGCAGCACGCCGCACACCGCGATCACCCACGTCATGCGCGCACCCCCGGCAGACCGGTTCCCGCGAGCTCCGCGTCCGACGCGAACGCCCGCAGCACGCGCTCCTCCTGGTCGAGCACCGCCCGGCGCGCCGCCTCGATGCCGCCCGACTGCCGCACGTCGAGCACGTGCAGGTACAGCATCCCCGTGAGCCGGTGGGCCTCGACGACCAGCGAGCCGGGCACGAGCGAGCACAGCTCGGCCGTCATGGTCAGGTACAGGTCGGAGTGGCTGCGCAGCTGGACGCCGATCACGGCACCCCGCGGCGTGTACCGAGGACGGAGCGCGAGCAGGCTGACCTCGAAGGAGGCGCGCACCACGTCGATCGCGAACCGGGTCGCGAGCCGGACCACCCCGAGCGGACGCACGCGGCCGTGGAACGCCAGGGGTGTCATGCGCAGCCCCGTGGTGACGGCGAGCCCGAGGACGATCCCGGCCAGCACGTTGCCGACCGAGAGATCGCCCCACAGCAGGACCCAGACGACGGTCAGCCACGCGACCGTGCCCCACTGGGGACGCGGCCGCGCGCGGCGCGGGTGCAGGCTCATCCGTCGCCACCACCCAGGTCGATGCTGATGCGGTCGTCGTGCTCGGCGACGTCGGCGGAGTCGCCGGTGCCGCGCTCGCCGTCGGGCAGGACGGCGTCGATGTACGGCGACCGCTCGACGAGCGCCTCGGAGGCGCGCTCGGTGTAGGCGTACAGCGGGCCGCCCGCGAACGTGAGCGCCAGGCCGACGCCGATGAGCGCCGCAGCGGGGCCCACCATGCCGAACGGGAGCCGGACGGGCCGCGGCTCGACCTCGGGGCTCTGCCAGAACGCCTTGTTCCACGCCTTGACCAGCGCGTAGAGCGTGAGCAGCGACGTGACGATGCCGCCGACCACGAGCGTGTACGCGAGCGGCGTGCCCACGTGCACGCCCGCCTCCAGGAGGCCGAGCTTGCCCAGGAAGCCGGACAGTGGGGGGATCCCGGCGAGGTTCATCGCGGGGACGAAGAACAGGAGGGCGAGCACGGGCGCCACGCGCGCGAGGCCGCCGAGCCGCGTCAGCGACGTCGAGCCCCCCACCCGCTCGACGAGACCCACCACGAGGAACAGCGCCGTCTGCACGGTGATGTGGTGCGCCACGTAGTAGATCGACGCGCTCCACCCGGCGTCGGAGGACAGCGCGATCCCGAAGACCATGTAGCCGATGTGGCTGACGAGCGTGAACGACAGCAGTCGCTTGATGTCGTCCTGCGCGACAGCGCCCAGGATGCCGATCACCATGGTCGCGAGCGCGAGCCACATGAGCACGTCGTCGAGCCGGCCCTCGGGGAACAGCAGCGTCTGCGTGCGGATGATCGCGTAGACGCCCACCTTGGTGAGCAGGCCCGCGAACACCGCGGTGACGGGCGCCGGCGCGGTGGGGTAGGAGTCCGGCAGCCACGCGGACAGCGGGAACACGGCCGCCTTGATGGCGAACGCGAGCAGCAGCAGCACCTGCAGGACCAGCCGGATGCCGGGGTCGATCTCGGGCAGCCGGATGGCGAGCTGCGCGAGGTTCACCGTCCCCGTCGCGGCGTAGACGAGCGCGATCGCGACGAGGAACAGCACCGACGACAGCAGGGCGACGACGACGTAGATGCTGCCCGCCCGGATGCGCTCGCCGGTCCCGCCCAGCGTGAGGAGCACGAACGAGGCCGCCAGCAGGATCTCGAAGCCGACGTAGATGTTGAACAGGTCGCCGGACAGGAACGCGTTGGCGACCCCCGCCGTCAGCACCAGGTACGTCGGGTGGTAGATCGAGACGGGCGCGGACTCCTCGTCGTCGTCGCGGCCCTGGGCGAGCGAGTAGAGCAGCACGCAGAGCGTGACCGCCGAGGAGATGGTGAGCATGAGCGCCGACAGCCGGTCGGCCACCAGGTCGATGCCCACGGGGGCGGCCCAGTCACCGACGTCGACCACGAGCGGCCCGTCGTCGACGATGACGAGCAGCGCGACCGAGGCGAGCAGCACCAGCGACAGGGCCGTGACCGAGACGATCGGCTGCAGCCGCGGCCGGCGATAGAGCGCGAGGGCGAGGCCCGCGGCGAACAGCGGGATCACCACGGGCAGCGGGACCAACCAGCTCCAGTCGGTCATCGGCGCACCTCGTCCGCCGGCTGGCCGTCACCGGTCTCGTCGCGCGCGGTGGCTGCCTGGTCGTCGAGCGTCTCCGAGCCCTCCTCGGTGTCGTCGTCGGCCGTGGCGCGCTCGTCGATCGCCGCCAGGCGGGCGATGCGGCGGTCCTCGACGTCGTCCTGCACCTCGTCGTGGCGGTGCAGCTGCCACGACCGGTACGCCATGGCGAGCAGAAAGGCGGTCATGCCCAGGGTGATGACGATGGCGGTGAGCACCATCGCCTGCGGCAGGGGGTCGCTCATCTGCCCCTCGGGCTCGACACCCACCAGCGGCGGCCGGCCGGCCGCGCCGCCCGCCACGAGGAACAGCAGGTTGGCGCCGTTGCCGAGCAGGATCACGCCCACCAGCACGCGGGACAGCGACCGCTCGAGCAGCAGGTAGACGCCCGCGGTGAAGAGCACGCCGATGGTCACGACGAGCACGACGTTGGGGGTCATGTCGATCATCGACCGACCTCCGTCGGCACGCCGTCGTCGGCCCCGAACGCCGCGTCCTCGCCGGTCTCGGCCCGGCGGTCGAGCTCGGCGCCCAGCGACCGCAGGATGTCGAGCACCAGCCCGACGACCACCAGGTAGACGCCGATGTCGAAGAACACGCTGGTCACCACGTGCAGGTCGCCGACCACCGGGAGGTGGACGTCGATGATCCAGGACTGCAGCACGGACCCCCCGAGCACGAGCGCGAACAGCCCCACGCCCGCCGACAGGAACAGGCCGAGCCCCAGCAGCAGACCGGGCTGGACCGGCGCGGCCTCGCCCAGCTCGTAGCGGCCGCCGGCGAGGTACCGCACGATCAGCGCGATCCCCGTGACCAGGCCCGCCGCGAAGCCGCCGCCGGGCGCGTTGTGGCCGCTGAACAGCAGGAACAGCGAGTAGACGATCATCGTCTGGAACAGCAGCCGGACGACCACCTCGAAGACGACCGAACGCCGCTGCGGGGCGAGCGTGCTCCCCGCGCGCAGCCACTCCCGGTCCGTGGCCGGCGCGTCCACGCGCGCGGGGTCGGTGCCGCGGCGGAGCCGGGCCATGGGATCGGGCGCCCCGGCCCACACGTGACGCTCGGCGCGCGCCTCGTCGGCCCGGAAGATCTGCCCGCCGCGGCGCGAGAGGAACACGAGCGACGCGACGCCCGTGGCCGCCACCAGCAGCACCGAGATCTCGCCCATGGTGTCCCAGGCGCGGATGTCCACGAGCGTGACGTTCACGATGTTGTGGCCGCCGCCCCACCGGACCGCCTCCTCGGCGAAGTCCTTCGACACCGGCTCGTGGATGCGCGCGCCGGGCGCGACGAGGGCGACGCCCGCGACCGTGAGCCCCACGCCGAGCCCGATCCCCAGCCGCAGCCAGCGGGAGGCGGCCAGCGGCCGGTCGGAGAAGTACGGGGGCAGGCGGCGCAGCACGAGCACGAAGACGACCAGCGTCACGGTCTCCACGAGCACCTGGGTGAGCGCGAGGTCGGGGGCGCCGTGCAGCAGGAAGAGGCCGGCGACCGCGTACCCGCCGATGCCCAGCAGGATGACGGCCTTGAGGCGGCGACGCGCGCGCGCCGCGAGCGCCGCCGAGGCGATGGTCGCCGCCGCGAAGACCACCTGCGCGGGCTGGTCGTACGCGCGCAGCTCGCGCGGCCAGGTGCCCTGCGTGAGGGTCGTGAGCCCCACGGCCAGCACGAAGACGGCCAGGATGATGCCGAGGTACAGCGGCAGCGAACCGCGCTGGGTGATGGCCGTGACGTCGGCGGCCACGTCGTCGAGCCGGCGCATGAACCGGCGGTAGACCCGGTCGGCGTCCGGACCCCGGTAGGCACCGGCCTGCAGCCGCTCGACCCTGTCGCGCAGCAGCCACAGCGCCAGGCCGGCCCCGAGGATGCCGAGCGTCAGCACGAGCGTCGGCGTCACCCCGGCCCACAGCGTCAGGTGGCCCGGCTCCCCCTCCGGGTACGTGTCGGCGTAGGGCGCCAGCAGCTCCTCGCCCAGCCCGGGCAGCAGCGCGACGGCGAGGCCGAGCAGCGCGAGCACCATGGCCGGCCACACGAGCATCAGGGACGGCCGCGTGATGGGCGCGGGCTCCGCGCCCTCGACCAGCTCGAGCCGCGTCGTCGTGCCCGGGCTGCTCGCGCCGTCCATCTGGGTGGCCACGGCGTCGGGCACCACCGCGGAGGCCGGGACCAGCGCGCGCTTGGTCGCGAACGCGCCCCACCACAGGCGCAGACCGTAGGCGACCGTGAGCACCGAGCCCAGTGCGACGGCGACGAGCACGACGGGCCCGGCAGCGCCCTCGTCGAGGTGGCCCAGCGCCTCGAGGCCGGCCTCCTTGGCCACGTACCCGGCGAACGGCGGCAGCCCGATCATGCTCGCGGTGGCCAGCGCGCCCGCGAGCGCCGTCACCGGAAGGGCACGGCCCACCCCCGACAGGCGGCGGAGGTCACGCGTCCCGGTCGCGGCGTCGACCACGCCGACGACGAGGAACAGGGCGGCCTTGAACATGGCGTGCGCGCCCAGCATGGCCAGCCCCGCGAGCGCCGTCGCCCGCGACCCGAGCCCCACCAGCAACGTGATGAGACCCAGCTGGCTCACCGTGCCGAACGCGAGCACCAGCTTGAGGTCGTGCTGCCGCAGCGCGCGGTAGCCGCCCAGCAGGAGCGTCCCGCCGCCGAGGACCACGACGCACCAGCGCCAGGACACGTGATCGGAGTAGGCGGGCGCGAACCTCGCCACGAGGTAGACGCCGGCCTTCACCATGGCTGCCGCGTGCAGGTAGGCACTCACCGGGGTGGGGGCGGCCATCGCGGCGGGGAGCCAGAAGTGGAAGGGGATGAGCGCGGACTTGGTGGCGACGCCCGCGAACAGGCAGAAGATCGCCACGGTCGCCGTGGTGCCGCCGGGCGGGTGCGCGACGACCTCGGAGAGCCGGTAGGTGCCGGCCGCCTCGCCCAGCAGCAGCACGCCCATGAGCATCGCCAGGCCACCCGCCGTGGTGATGACGATGGCCTGCATCGCGGCGCGCCGGCTCGCCTTGCGGTCGCTGTAGTGGCCGATGAGCAGGTACGACGTGACCGTCGTGAGCTCCCAGAACACGAACAGCAGGAGCATGTCGTCCGACAGGACGAGGCCCAGCATCGCTCCCGCGAACGCGACGAAGACGCCGCCGAACCTGGCCAGGCCGTGCGCGCTGACCGAGAAGTACCCGGCGCAGTAGACGAGCACGAGCGCACCCACGCCGCCGACGATGAGCGCCATGAACCAGCCCAGCGTGTCGAGCCGGAACGTCAGCTCCATGCCGAGCTGAGGGATCCACTGGACCTGCTCGACCGGCCCGCGGCCCTCGCGGACCGCCGACGTCCACGACAGCGCCCACACGGCCGCGCTCGCCGGCGCGAGGGCCAGGGCCCAGAACGCCCGCCGGCCCCACCACCGCACGAGCACGGGCGCGACGACGGCTGCGGCCAGGTGGATGGCGAGCAGCAGCAGCACGCGTCCGGTCTCCGTCCTGTCGGGGCGGGGTGCACGGTTCGTTCGATGGTGTCAGGTCCGGCGGATCCGCGCCCGGCTCGCGGGTACGGCAGGCAGGGGGCGCCGACGGGCGTCCCCAGAAGATCCAGCGGATTGGTCAAGACTCTACCAACCGTCTGTACCGGTCGACTCCGCGGGAGCCGCTCGCCGGCAGGATTCACCTCCCGCCGGTGCGCCGTTCCCGCCGGTCTGCCCCGGTGGGTCCGTCCCGCCGGTTTGCCCCGGTGGGCCCGTCCCGCCGGTCTCCCCCGGTGGGCCCGTCCCGCCGGTCTGCGACGGTGGGTCCTTCCCGCCGCGCGCCCGCGCGCTGCGTCCAGTCGGCGACTGCGTGCCCCGAGCGAATCACTACGCCGATTCGTCATCATCACGCCGATTCGAATCCGCGTAGCGATGCGGAACCTCCGTTCCGATGCGGACCGGCCACCGGCTCGACGCGGACCGGCCCCCGGCCCCGGCTCGGCGCTGACCGCCTCCGGCTCGGCGGTGGGACCGGACCAGGCCCGGCCGGGCCGGATGGTGCCGGCGCGGGGCGCGGCGGCCGATAGCGTGGCGCCGTGAACGGGTTGCAGTGGGTCGCGCTGGTGCTGGTGCTCGTGGCGACCGTCGTCGGCGTGGCGATCTTCGCGCGGGGCGCACGAGAGATCGTGCGCACGGTGCGGGTGGGGCGCTCCGCACCGGGCCGCTGGCGACCGTTCGGGCCGCGCGCGGGTCGGCTGGTGGCGGAGGTGCTCGGGCACGGGCGCTTCCAGCACCGCCCCCTGGTCAAGGTCGCGCACTGGGTGGTGATGCTCTCGTTCCCCCTGCTGTTCCTCACGCTCCTGACCGGCTACGGCCAGGTGGTCGACCCCGGGTTCACGCTCCCGCTCATCGGGCACCTGTGGCCGTTGGAGTGGGTCATCGAGCTCTTCGCGTGGGCCTCCCTGGTCGGCATCGTCGCGCTCTTCGTCCTGCGCCTGCGCCTGCAGCCGCGCGGGGTGGACGCCCGCCGCTCGCGGTTCTTCGGGTCCAACCAGGCGCAGGCGTTCTTCGTCGAGGCGACCGTCGCGCTCGTGGTGCTCGCGGTGATCGCGTTGCGCAGCCTCGAGTACGCGATGGGCGGCGAGTCGGCGCTGCACTTCCCGCTGACCGCCTGGCTCGCGCCCGACTGGGACACCGCGACGCTCGAGAACGCGGTCGTGGTGGTCGCGACGGTCAAGATCGTCGTGTCGATGTCGTGGTTCGTCGTCGTCGGCCTCCAGCCGACGATGGGGGTCGCGTGGCACCGGTTCCTCGCGATCGTCAACGTCTACGCGCGGCGCGAGCCCGACGGCCGGCCCGCGCTGGGACCGCTGCAGCCGATCACCACGCAGCACGGCCCCGTGGACCTCGAGGGCCTGGAGGACCTGCCCGACGACGCCCGCCTCGGGGTCGGCGCCATCGAGGACTTCACCTGGAAGGGCCTGCTCGACTTCGCCACGTGCACCGAGTGCGGCCGCTGCCAGGACCAGTGCCCGGCGTGGGCCACCGACAAGCCGCTGTCGCCCAAGCTGGTGACCCTCGCGCTGCGCGACCACGCCGCCGCGACGGCGCCGTACCTGCGCGCGGCCGACGAGTCGCACGCGGGGATCGACCTGATCGGCTCGGGCGTCGTCGACCCCGACGCGCTGTGGGCCTGCACCACGTGCGGCGCGTGCGTGCAGCAGTGCCCGGTCGACATCGAGCACGTGGACGCCATCGTGGACATGCGCCGCTACCAGGTGCTCATGGAGTCGGCGTTCCCCAAGGAGCTCGGAGGGGCGTTCACCAAGCTCGAGCGGCAGGGCAACCCGTGGGGCCTGCCGGCGCGCGCGCGGCTGGACTGGGCGAAGGGGCTGCCGTTCGACGTCCCGGTGGTCGGCGGCGACGTCGAGTCCGCGGCTGACGTGGAGTACCTGTTCTGGGTGGGCTGCGCGGGCGCGTACGAGGACCGGGCCAAGCGCACGACGAGGGCGGTCGCCGAGCTGCTGCACACGGCCGGCGTGAGCTTCGCGGTGCTGGGCGACGGGGAGGGCTGCACCGGGGACCCCGCCCGACGAGCCGGCAACGAGCTGCTCTACCAGATGCTCGCCACGGCCAACGTGGAGGTGCTCAACGAGGTGGGGGCCACGCGGATCGTCGTCACGTGCGCCCACTGCTTCAACACCATCGCACGCGAGTACCCCCAGCTGGGCGGTCGCTACCAGGTGGTGCACCACACCGAGCTGCTCAACACCCTCGTGGCGGACGGCCGCCTGCGGCCCGCTCCGCAGGAGGCCACCGAGATCACGTATCACGACCCCTGCTACCTGGGTCGGCACAACGAGATCTACTCCCCGCCACGCGAGCTGCTCGGGTCGCTTCCCGGGCTCACGATCGCCGAGATGCCACGCAACCAGGAGAAGTCCTTCTGCTGCGGCGCCGGCGGTGCGCGCATGTGGATGGAGGAGTCGATCGGCACCCGGATCAGCACCACGCGCGCGGCGGAGGCGATCGGCACCGGCGCGTCCGTCGTCGCCACCGCGTGCCCGTTCTGCACCGTGATGCTCAGCGACGGGGTCGCCGCGGCGGCCGGCGGGCACGAGGGCGTGGGGGTCCCGGAGGTCACGGACATCTCGCTGCTGCTGCTCGACCGGGTCCGTGAGGGGGCTCAGTGATCGGCCGGCTCGACGAGGTCGTCGTCGACTGCCGCGACCCCCTCGCCCTCGCGGGCTTCTGGGCCCAGGTGCTGGGCGGGACGCCGGAGCTGCGCGACCCCGACTGGTGCCGGCTGCAGGCTCCCGGGTCACCCCTGATCGCGTTCCAGCGCGTGCCCGAGGCCAAGACGACCAAGAACCGGCTGCACCTCGACGTCCTGGTCGACGACGTCGAGGCCGCGACCCTCGAGGCGGAGGCGCTGGGCGCGACCCGCCAGGGAGGCGTGCACCGCGACACCGCCGGCTCGTTCCAGGTGCTGACCGACCCCGAGGGCAACGAGTGGTGCGTGGTCAGCCCCGCGTGACGCGTCAGGCGTCGTTGACCGCCCGCAGCAGCCGCAGCAGCTCGGCCCGCTCGTCGTCGGAGAGCACGCTGAGCCGCTCCTCGGCGCCCTGGTGCTGCTGCACGGCGACCGCGGCGAGCAGCGCACGGCCGGCGTCCGTGAGCTCGATCCGCGTGGCACGCCGGTCGGTCGGGTCGGGGATGCGCCGCACGTGACCGTCGGCCTCGGCCTGGTCCACCTTCGAGGTCACCGACCGTGGCGCGACGTCGAGCCGCTCGGCGATCTCCCCGAGCCGCTGCGGCGAGTCGCAGCGCGACAGGGTGCGCAGGAATCGCAGCTGCCCCGGTGTGGTTCCCACTGACCGGAGCAGCACCGCCGTCTCGCGCCGCACCGCGTGCAGCACGCCGTAGAGCAGGTCGAGGAACTCCCCGGGGGATCCGTCGGTCTGGTCCGTGCTCACGGCGGCGAGGCTATCGCACAAGTTTTGAACCTCGCACATAGTGAGTTAGCCTCACCATCGGCGAATCGACCCCCTGGAGGCGCCCATGTCCACCCCCCTCGGCAGCGGCGGCCCCAGCGTGATGCGCGGGTTCATGAAGGACGGCACCGTCACCCACCGGCGCCTCACCCGCGACACCCTGCGCCGCATCCTCGCCTTCGCGCGGCCGTACCGCGTCCAGCTCGCCGTCTTCGTGGGCCTGATCGCGCTCGAGGCGGCGGCCGGCGCGCTCACGCCGCTGCTCGTCAAGAACCTCATCGACGAGGGCATCGCCACCGGGGACACCCGGCGCGTCGTGCTCCTCTCGGCCGCCATCGCGGGCCTGGCCCTCCTCGGTGCCGGCCTGTCCGTCGCGGACCGCTGGGTCTCCTCGCGCGTCGGCGAGGGCCTCATCTACGACCTGCGCACCGACGTGTACGACCACGTGCAGCGCATGCCGCTCGCGTTCTTCAGCCGCGCCCGCACCGGAGCGCTCGTCCAGCGCCTCAACGGCGACGTGCTGGGCGCCCAGCAGGCGTTCACGTCCACGCTGCAGAACGTCGTCAGCAACACGCTGACCATCGTGTTCGTGCTCGCCGCCATGCTCTCCATGTCGTGGCAGCTCACCGCGCTCTCGCTCGTGCTGCTGCCCGCGTTCGTCCTGCCCGCCCGGTGGTTCGGCAAGCGCATCGCGGCGGTCACGCGCGAGAGCTACGAGCGCAACGCCGACGCGGCGCAGATCATGAACGAGCGCTTCAACGTCGCCGGCGCTCACCTGGTCAAGGTGTTCGGCGACCCCGCGCGCGAGTCGGCGGCGTACGCGACGCAGGCCGCCCGGGTGCGGGACATCGGCGTCACGCGCGCGCTCTACGCCACGTGGTTCCGCGTCGGCCTGACCACGCTCGCGTCGGTCGCCATCGCGATCATCTACGGCGCGGGCGGCGTGCTGGCGATCCGGGGCGAGCTCACGGTCGGCGTGGTGGTCGCGCTCGCCGCCTACCTCAGCCGCCTCTACGGCCCCCTCACCGCGATGTCGACCGTCCAGGTGGACGTCATGACCGCGCTCGTCAGCTTCGAGCGCGTGCTGGAGGTGCTCGACCTCGAGCCGACGGTGACGGACAAGCCCGGCGCCGGCGACCTCCGCGAGGCCGTCACCGCCCGTGGCGCCGACGTCGAGCTCTCGGGCGTCGGCTTCCGGTACCCGGCGGCCGACGAGGTCTCGCTCGCCTCCCTGGAGGCCGCGGCGGCCCTGAGCCACGACCCCGTCGCGGACACGCTGCACGACATCTCGTTCCGCGTGCCCGCCGGCCACGTGGTCGCCCTGGTCGGGCCGTCGGGAGCAGGCAAGACGACGATCTCCCAGCTGGTGACCCGGATGTACGACCCGACGCGCGGCTCGGTGCGGATCGCCGGAGCCGACCTGCGGGACGTCACGCAGGAGTCGCTGCGCGCGACCGTCGGCGTGGTGAGCCAGGAGGCCCACATGCTGCACGACACGATCGCGGCCAACCTGCGGCTGGCCCGGCCCGACGCGACCGACGACGACCTCGAGCGAGCGCTGCGCCAGGCCCACGTCTGGACGCTCGTGTCCGGCCTTCCCGACGGCGTCGAGACCGTGGTCGGCGACCGCGGCTACCGGCTGTCCGGCGGCGAGCGCCAGCGTCTGGCCATCGCCCGGCTCCTGCTCAAGGCGCCCGACGTGGTGGTCCTGGACGAGGCGACCGCGCACCTCGACTCGGAGTCGGAGGCGGCCGTCCAGGCCGCGCTCGACGAGGCGCTCGTCGGCCGCACGTCGCTCGTGATCGCGCACCGGCTCTCGACCGTGCGCAAGGCGGACTCGATCGTCGTCGTCGAGGACGGTCGCGTGGTCCAGCAGGGCACGCACGCCGAGCTGCTCGCGGCCGGCGGGCTGTACGCCGAGCTCTACCGCACCCAGTTCCGCGAGCCCGCCGCGGCGTGAGCGGGGTGGGTCACGCGGGCGGGTCACTCCGCGAGCTGCGCGAGCTCGTCCAGCGTGTCCACCGCGACCTCGTTGTCCGGCGCCACGGGGTCGAGGTCGCCGTGGTCGACCGTGTACATCGCCTGGACCGGGTGGAGCAGGTCGAACGGCACCTCGGCACCGTGCGCAGCCAGGAGCAGCACGTAGTCGGACCCCTCCTCCAGCGTGGTGGTCGCCGCCTCGACGTACTGCACGCCGTCGTACAGCCCACCCAGCTGCGCCACCTCGATGAGGTCCCCCACCGCCACGTCGCCCTTGACGACCTCCTCGACGCGGACGGTGGAGATCGTCACGACGACACCGGGGACGTCGGGCACCTCGTCGAGCCCCGCCTGGGGGTTGAGCGAGGGGTCGCCGTCGGTGGACACCTCGGGGCGGTCCTCCTTGACGCGCGAGCCCGTCACCGTGCCCCGCACCACGGCGTCGGCCGCGTCGACGATCTCCTGCGGCGTCGAGTAGGCGGGATAGTCCGCGTAGGAGACCACCACCTCGGGGTCCGACGAGCACCCGGCGAGCGCGAGCACCCCGACGACCAGCAGCACGACTCGTCTCATGCGTACTTCACCACTTCGCTCACGTCGTAGGCGGTCGGCTTGTAGACCTTGGCGGGGTCGCGGTCGTACTTCATGAGCGAGGCCTTGGTGGTGCTGGGGTTGTCCGCGAGCTTGAGCCCGTGGCCCAGCTCGTGCGTGGTGGTCGACAGGCACCACCTGCTCAGCTCGTCGCCGGCGCGCGCCTGCAGGTACTGGACGTTGACCTCGATGGTGAACGTGCGGCTCGAACCGCTGCCCGACGGCGTGTACCGGCCACCCCAGCTGTAGCTCCACCGCCCGGCCGTGTAGGTGTTCTTCGACGTGCTGGTCCGGGTCAGGTGCGTGCCCGCCGCGGTGGCGTTCCAGTAGCCGCGCGCCGAGTCGAGGTAGCCGATCCACACGTCGTTGATCCCCACGGGGCGCACCGAGAACGTGCGGCTCGGCATCCCGCCGGAGTAGTAGCTGGCGGCCGCGGGCGACTGGACGGCTGCCACCGCGAGCAGTCCCGCCGCGCCGATCCCCACCGCGCGCAGCGCTCGTCGATGCCTCACATGCCCCCCTCGAACCGGGCAGACCGCCCGGATCGGACGGTAGGGCCGCGGCACGACCCCGTCAAGACGTCACAGGTCGCGCGGGTCCACCAGGAAGTCCGCCTCGTCGGCGATCTCGCCCCCCACGGCCTCGTGCAGCACGCGCGCGACCGCGTGCAGCGTGGTGGCGGCGCGCCGACGCGCCACCCGGTGCTCCAGCGTGGGCCGCTCAGCCTCGAGCTCGTCGACCACCAGCGGCTCCCAGTGCACGCGGTACGCGACCACGCCGCGCTGGGCCCACTCCACCGACCGCAGCAGGGGCGGCACCTCGTCGGGCTCGCCCACCTCGACCGCGATCATCCCGTCCACGCCCAGGTCGACGACCACGCCGAACGACTCGACCAGCTGCGGGGTGCTCAGCATCATCTCGTCGAAGGCCGCGGCCTCCGCGAGCAGCCGGCGGCGCTCGTCGGGGTCCTGCACGCCGAACTGCTCGAGCGCCGACCGCAGCCCGGCGCCGCCGCGCTCGGTGATCCCGTGCGGGGTGCCGGCGTGCGAGTGGCGACCGGTATCCGTGGCCGGACCCTCCCACGGCGCCGGGACCGACAGGCGGGCACGCGGGACCGCGCGCTGCACGATCGCCAGCGCGTCGGCCGGCTCCACCCAGCGGTCGGTCAGCACCGTGACGTCGATGGCCCCCTCGGTGTCGGGCGCGAGGATCGTGCCGCGCCCTCCGATCCGGACCGCGCCGCCCAGCCTGCGGGCCGCGTCGACGAGCCACTGCACGACGCGGCGCTCCTCGCGCACAGGCAGGCCGTCGGCGAACGCGCGGTTGATGCCGTCGCGGTCGCCTCCGCCGGCGTAGGGCGGCTCACCGCGCTCGCGCGTGCACGCCACGTCGTACACCTGGGCGGTCGACACAGGCAGGCCCAGCGCGACCACGTCGTCGGGCGCCACGCCGTAGGGCCCGGTCAGCGTCGAGTGGCGCGACAGCCGCAGCACGGGCGCGGCCGGCGCGGCCGTGACCCGGATGCCGAACGCCGCCGTCATCGGCCGCCGGCCCTTCTGGGGCGCGTCGCCGCCACCCTCCCACCGGGCTGCCGCGAACCGGCTCGCCGCGAGCACCTCGACCTCGTCGGGCTCGATCCCCGCGGGGAGCGCGAGCAGGTGCCGCGTCGTGAGCTGCGGGTCGCTGGTCAGGGGCAGGCGAGGGAGTGCCATCTAGACGTCCGTGCGGTGGAAGCCCTGCCAGGAGCGGGACGCCGTGGGGCCGCGCTGGCCCTGGTAGCGCGAGCCGTAGACACCGGAGCCGTAGGGGTTCTCGGCCGCCGACGAGAGCCGGAAGAAGCACATCTGGCCGATCTTCATGCCGGGCCACAGCAGGATGGGCAGCGTCGCCACGTTGGACAGCTCGAGCGTCACGTGCCCGCTGAAGCCGGGGTCGATGAAGCCCGCGGTCGAGTGCGTGAGCAGCCCCAGGCGGCCGAGGGACGACTTGCCCTCGAGCCGCGCGGCGATGTCGTCGGGCAGCGTGACCTGCTCGAACGTCGAACCGAGCACGAACTCGCCCGGGTGCAGCACGAACGACTCACCGCGCTCCACCTCGACCAGGCGAGTCAGGTCGGGCTGCTCCGCGGACGGGTCGATGTACGGGTACTTGTGGTTGTCGAACAGCCGGAAGAACCGGTCGAGGCGCACGTCGATGCTCGACGGCTGCAGCATGGCCGCGTCGTAGGGCTCGAGGGCCACGCGGCCCGACTCGAGCTCGGCCCTGATGTCACGGTCGGAGAGCAGCACGGGGCAACGGTAGCCCGGTCGCGGCGCGGTTCAGAGCCGTTCCGCGTCGTGGACGAGCAACGCCAGCTGCGTGCGGTTCTCGAGCCCCAGCTTGAGCAGCGCGCTCGACACGTGCGCCTTGACCGTGGGCACGCTGAGGAACAGCGACCGAGCCACGCGCGTGTTGCTCTGCCCGCGGGCGACGGCACGCACCACGTCCTGCTCCCGCGGTGTCAGCCGTGCCAGCGCGGCGCGGGCACGCTCACGCTCGCCGCCCGCCCGTGCGGTCGCGTCCATGAGGTGGCGCGCGACCTGCGGAGAGAGCACCGGCTCCCCAGCCGCCGCGGCGAGCACGGCGGCGACGATCCGCGCGGGTGCGGCGTCCTTGAGCAGGTAGCCGGCCGCGCCGGCGCGCAGGGCCCCCTCGATCTCGGGCCCGGTGTCGAAGGTGGTCAGCACCACGACGGCGGGAGGGTCGGTGCGCGCGCGGACGGCTCGGGTCGCGGCGATCCCGTCGACGCCGGGCATCCGCAGGTCCATGAGCACGACGTCCGCCCGGTGCGCGTCGAGCTCCCCGGGCACCGCGGAGCCGTCGGCCGCCTGGCCGACCACCGTGATCGCGCCGTCGTCGGCGCCGTCGAGCATGAGCGTGAGGCCGGCCCGGACCAGTGCGTCGTCGTCGACCACCAGCACGCGGACGCTCATGCCGGGAGCCAGGCCGTCAGGACGAACCCGCCCGACGGGGCGTGCGCGGCGGTCAGCGCGCCGCCCAGCAGCTCGACGCGTTCGCGCAGCCCCAGCAACCCGCTGCCCGCCCCGACGGATGCGCCGGCCCCACCGGGACCGCCGTCGTCCACCACCTCGACCACCGTCGCCCCGTCCCACCGCGTCTCGACCCGCACCCGCACCCTGGCGCCGGGCGCGTGCCGGTGCGCGTTGGTCAGACCTTCCTGCACCACCCGGTAGACGGCAAGGCCCGCCGCGGACGGCAGGTGCGCGAGGTCCGCGGACTCGAGCTCGACCTGCATGCCCGCCGCGCGACACTGCTCCACGAGCCCGGTCACGTCGTCCGGGGTTGGCAACGGCCGCAGGTCGTCGGGCCCCTCCCGCAGCACGCCGATCACGGTGCGCAGGTCGGCGAGCGCGTCGCTGGCCCCCTCCCGGACCACGCCCGCGGCGCGCGCCACCTGCTCCGCGCTCAGGTCGGTGCGGTACTCCAGCGCTCCCGCGGTGGTGGCGAGCAGCGAGAGCCGGTGCGCCAGCGAGTCGTGCATCTCGCGCGCGATCCGCGTCCGCTCCGCGACCCGGGCCTCGTCCACCCGGGCCGCCTGCTCGCGCTCGGCGGTCCGCGCCCGCTCGCGCCACAGCTGGACCGTCAGGGCGCGTGACCGCCCGTACGCGCCCCAACCCAGGAGCGCCGCGTGCACCGCGACGTCGCACAGCAGCCACCATCCGTACGGCAGTCCGGGGTCGCGCCACAGGCCCTGCACCGCGTGGCCCAGCACGCTCGCCAGCGCCACGGGGACGGCTGTGCGCAGCGGGAACCAGCGGGCGGCGACGAGCGTGCCCGCGGTCGCCGCCGGTGTGGCCGCGGGTGTCACCGCGACGAGCGCCGCGAGCAGCACGCCGGCCAGCAGTGGACGCGTGGTCATCATCGTGAGCACGACGAGCGCGAGCACCCCGCCCGCGAGGTCCAGCACGAGCGGCACGGTGTGGTCGCCCGCGAGCGACGGGGCGCACGCGGCCAGCACCGTGAGCACGGCGAGCGCGGCTCCGAGCGGCACCAGCAGGGCGGGCCCGGGCATGCGTGCCGGGGGGCAGTCGAGCGTCGTCGTGGTCATGACGACGAGCGTAGAAATCGTGACTGCGTGCCGCGACCGACCAAAGGAGGGGGTGCCCGCGACGCCCGTCCCGCCGCGCGCGACCGACGTCGGGCCGGCGGCAGCCCATCGGCCGACGCGCCCTGAGCCGCCCACCGCTGGCATGGGAGTGCGCCGCCCGACCGGTCGGCCCGAGCACCTGGAGGAGCCATGCCGACCACGCCAGCCCCGTTTCGTCGCGTCCCCGTCGCGGCCGTCGTCCTTGCGGCGGTCGTCGTCGCCCTGGCCGTGTGGCTGATCGCCGTCCCCGCAGCGGGCGTGACCGCGGAGGTCGAGGCGGCGGACGGCACCACGAGCGCCGTCGGACCGGCCCCGGTCGCTGCCGTCGCAGCGCTCGCGGTGCTGCTCGCCTGGCCCGTGCGCGCCGCCTGCGCGCGGGCGAGGAAGGGTCCCGCCGTGCTCGCGTGGCGCCTCACGTGCGGCACTGTCCTGCTGGTCTCCCTCGTCGGGCCGCTGGGCGCGACGACCGCGTCGGGCACCCTCCTGCTGGCGGTTCTGCACGTGGCCGTCGCTGTCGTCGTGGTCGTCGGGCTGGACCCGCGCAGGAGCCCGCGAGCCCGCGTCCGGCAGTGACGTGACGGGCCCAGGGGCGGGGGGCTATGCTCTCGACCGTGGACCGCGTGGGAGCGATCCCACACCATCGAGAAGCCGCATCTGGCCCGCGGCTCGGGACCGGCACAGCCGCCGGTCGCGCCGGGCCACCGCGGTCCTGACGAGCACGCGAGGGGCACGACCACATGCGCTACGGGTACTTCGACGACGACGCACGCGAGTACGTCGTCACCACCCCGCACACCCCATACCCGTGGATCAACTACCTGGGGTCGGAGCGGTTCTTCTCGCTCGTGTCGCACCAGGCCGGCGGCTACTCGTTCTACCGGGACGCGAAGATGCGCCGCCTCACGCGGTACCGGTACAACAACATCCCCGCCGACGCGGGCGGCCGCTACCTGTACGTGCACGACGACGGCGACGTGTGGACGCCCTCGTGGCTCCCCGTCAAGGCGGACCTCGACCGCTTCGAGGCGCGCCACGGCCTGGGCTACTCGCGCATCACCGGCTCGCGCGGCGGCCTCACGGTCGACACCCTCTTCTTCGTGCCGCTGGGCGAGGACGCCGAGATCCAGCGCGTCACGGTCACCAACGACTCCGACGCGGAGAAGACCGTCACGCTCTTCTCGTTCGTCGAGTTCTGCCTGTGGAACGCCCAGGACGACCAGACGAACTACCAGCGCAACCTGTCCATCGGCGAGGTCGAGGTGGAGCAGGACGGCCCGCACGGGTCGGCGATCTACCACCGCACCGAGTACCGCGAGCGCCGCGACCACTACGCGGTGTTCGGCGTGAACACGCCCGCGGACGGCTTCGACACCGACCGCGACACGTTCGTCGGCGCGTACAACGGGCTGGGCGAGGCGGCCGTGCCGCGCGCGGGCGTCTCCGCGAACTCGGTCGCCTCGGGCTGGTACCCGATCGGCTCGCACTCGGTACGGCTCACGCTCGCACCCGGTGAGTCCCGCGACCTGGTCTACACGCTGGGCTACGTCGAGAACCCGGACGACGAGAAGTGGGCCGACGACGACCACCAGCTCATCAACCGTCGTCGGGCGCACGACCTGCTGGGCCGGTTCGCCACCGCCGAGCAGGCCGACGCCGCCTTCGAGGCGCTGCGGTCGCACTGGACCGGGCTGCTGTCCACGTACTCGGTGCGCTCGAGCGACGAGAAGCTGGACCGGATGGTCAACGTCTGGAACCAGTACCAGTGCATGGTCACGTTCAACATGTCCCGCTCGGCCTCGTTCTTCGAGACGGGGATCGGGCGCGGCATGGGCTTCCGCGACTCCAACCAGGACCTGCTGGGCTTCGTGCACCTGATCCCGGAGCGTGCGCGCGAGCGGATCATCGACATCGCCTCCACCCAGTTCGCGGACGGGTCGGCGTACCACCAGTACCAGCCGCTGACGAAGCGCGGGAACAACGACATCGGCTCGGGCTTCAACGACGACCCGCTGTGGCTCATCGCCGGCGTGGCCGCCTACGTCAAGGAGACGGGCGACTTCTCGATCCTCGACGAGCCCGTGCCGTTCGACAACGAGCCCGGCTCCGAGGTCCCGCTGTTCGAGCACCTCACGCGCTCGTTCGAGTTCACCGTGGAGAACCGGGGGCCGCACGGGCTGCCCCTCATCGGCCGCGCCGACTGGAACGACTGCCTCAACCTCAACTGCTTCTCCACCACGCCCGGTGAGTCGTTCCAGACCACGGAGAACCAGGCCGGAGGCGTCGCGGAGTCGGTGTTCATCGCCGCGCAGTTTGTGCTCTACGGCCAGCAGTACGCCGACCTCGCCGCTCGCCGGGGGCTCGCGGACGTCGCCGAGCGCGCCACCGGGCTCGTCGAGGAGATGCGCACCGCGGTGCTCAAGGACGGCTGGGACGGCCGCTGGTTCCTGCGCGCGTACGACTACTACGGCACCCCCGTCGGCACCGACGCGGACCCCGAGGGCAAGATCTGGATCGAGCCGCAGGGCTTCGCCGTCATGGCGGGCGTGGGCGTGGAGTCCGGGGCCGCCGAGCAGGCGCTGGACTCGGTGGGCGAGCTGCTCGCCACGGAGCACGGCATGGTGCTGCAGCACCCCGCGTACACGACGTACCAGGTGCAGCTCGGCGAGGTGTCGACGTACCCGCCCGGCTACAAGGAGAACGGTGGCATCTTCTGCCACAACAACCCCTGGGTGATCATCGGCGAGACCGTGCTGGGCCGCGGCGACAAGGCGTTCGACTACTACCGCCGCATCACCCCCGCGTACCGCGAGGACATCTCCGAGGTGCACCGCCTCGAGCCGTACGTGTACGCGCAGATGATCGCCGGCAAGGAGGCGAGCCGGCACGGCGAGGCGAAGAACTCGTGGCTGACCGGCACCGCGGCGTGGAACTTCGTCGCCGTCTCGCAGCATCTGCTGGGCGTGCGGCCGGACTACGACGGGCTCGTCGTCGACCCGCAGATCGGCCCCGACGTGCCCGCGTTCACCGTGACGCGCGTGGCGCGCGGCGCGACGTACGAGATCGCCGTGACCAACTCGGGCGCGCGCGGCTCGCGCGGAGCGCTCGTGGTCGACGGCACTCCGATCGAGGGCAACACGGTCCCGTACGCGCCGGCGGGTTCGACCGTCCGCGTCGAGGTGACGCTCTGACGACGCACGAGCTGCTCGCACCGCGAGCCGTGGCGCCCGCGCGCCACGGCTCGGTGGTGACGCTGCGCAACGAGCGGTGGGAGGTCGACGTGCTGCCCGGCGTCGGCGCGTCGCTCGCCGCGGGCCGCATCCGCACCGCGGACGGGGTGTGGCGCGACCTGCTCCGGCCCACGCCGCTGGCGTCGCGCGGCAACCCCGAGCGGTGCGCGTCGTTCCCGATGCTGCCGTGGTCCAACCGCATCCGCCGCGGCGAGCTGCCGTTCGGCGGGCACGTGTGGCAGCTGCAGCGCAACGGCGCGGACGGCACGGCCATCCACGGCGCGGTCCGGCACTCGCCCTGGACCGTGGCGTCGCTGGCCGATGACCGGGTGGTGCTCGAGATGGCGAGCAGCGACCAGGTGGGCGTCAACTTCCCGTGGCACTTCCGCGCGCGCATCGTCTACGCGGTCGTCGACGGATCGCTCACCGTGACGACCACGCTGCAGAACACGGACGTCGACCCGTTCCCGGCGGGTTTCGGCCACCACCCCTACTTCCAGCGCGTGCTGGCGCCGGTCGGCGAGCGCACGGCGGGACCGGACCCGCTGCTGCACGTGCCGGCCGGCCACGGCTACGCGCTCGACGCCGGCATCGCCACGGGTGCGGCCGGCGAGGTCCCGGCGCGCGCCGACTACCGGTCGCCCCGTGCGCTCGGCGAGGCGTTCGTCGACGACGTCCTCACCGATCTCACGGGTGCGACGCGCCTGACGTACCCCGGCGAGGAGCCGGTGCACGTCGACCTCGAGGCGGACCCCGACTACGGCCACCTCGTCGTCTACGTGCCGCGCCGACGGTCCTACTTCGCGGTCGAGCCGGTGACCCACGTCAACGGCGGGTTCGCCCTGCACGCCGCGGGCGTCGAGGGCACGGGCGTCTTCGTGCTGCAGCCCGGTCAGGCGCGCACCGCCGCGTTCTCGGTCACGGTTCGCTGACGATCTGACGATCGCGCGGTCCACGGCCCGCGCTCGTGGGACCATGGCGGCGCCCGGTGGCACCTGCGCCGCCCACCGGCACGTCCCTGCATCCAGCGGCCAGCCCTAGGGGGCACTCATGCACGTCCGCCGTCTCACCGTCCTGGCCACGGCGTCGGCCGCCGCCGCGGCGCTCGCCCTGGCCGGTTGCTCGTCGAGCTCCGACGACGACGCCACCAAGCCGAGCGCGTCAGCCAGCGCGACGACCGCGGCCACGCCCGAGGCTCCCGCCCAGTCGACCGAGCTGAACGCCGAGAACTTCATCACCACGATCGCCGACTCGATGTCGGGCGACGCGAGCTACCACACGGTCATGACGACGTCCGCGGGCGGCAGCGTCGCGATGACGGCCGAGGGCGACGCGGTCGTCGACGGCGACGACATCGCGATGGCCATGACCATGTCCTCGGAGGGCATGGAGATGGAGGTCCGCGTCCTCGAGGGCATCTGGTACATGAACCTCGGCGAGCTGTCGGGCAACAAGTTCTTCAAGGTCGACCCCAGCGACGAGTCCAACCCCATGGCCGCGAGCCTGGGCGGCCTGACCGACCAGATGGACCCCGCCGCGAGCGTCAAGGCCATGCAGGACGCCGTCGTGAGCGTCGAGAAGTCGGGCGAGCCCGAGACCATCGACGGCGTCGAGGCGCAGCCGTACGAGGTGGTCGTCGACACCAGCAAGATCACCGGGTCCATGGGCGACGCGCTCAAGGCCGCCGGGACGTCGGTGCCCAAGACGTTCACCTACACGTACTGGATCGGCTCGGACGGCAAGCCGCGCAAGATGGTCATGGACCAGTCCGGCACCACCACCGAGATGACCATGACCGACTGGGGCAAGAAGGTCACCGTGAAGGCGCCGCCCGCCGACCAGATCACGGACATGCCGACGTCCTGACGTCGCAGCCTCGAAGGCCCGCGCCCCTCCGGGTGCGGGCCTTCGTCGTCTCGGGCTTTCGTCGTCTCGGGCCTTCGTCGTCTCAGGCCTTCGTCGTCTCAGGCCAACGGCAGGCCCAGGAGATACCCCCAGGGCAGCTCCTCGAGCGTCACGAACCCGACGCGGTGGTAGAACGCGATGGCGCCGGGGTTCTCCTTGGAGACGCCCAGGTGCAGGCCCGGCACGCCGCGCTCCCGCAGCGACGCGGCCAGCGTCTCGACCAGCGCGCGGCCCAGCCCCTCGCCCTGTGCGCGCGGCAGCAGGTCGATGTGCATGTGCGCCGGGAACCGCTCCAGCACGGGAGCGTCCGTCGGCCACCTCTCGTGCACGCGCTCGACGAGCACGTGGTCCTCGGTGCCGTCCTGGGGGTCGTCGCGCGGGGGGAACTGCTCGCGCAGCACCGGCCACCAGCTCTCCTCGCGCCAACGCTCGAAGCCGGCCGTGTCCGCCGTCGCCACGATGTAGCCGGCGACGCCCTCGTCGTCCGCGACGACGAACGTCGCGCTGGGGTCCGCCACGGGGTACGGGCCCGCGTACACGTGACCCAGCAGCTCGGGGTTGCGGTACAGGTGCGACGAGTCGCCGCCCGCGAGCCCGGTCAGCAGGCAGATGCGGTAGATCGCACCGAGGTCGGACGGGTGGAACGGGCGGATCGATCGGGGCACCCTCGGACCTTCTCACATCCCCGCTGGACCCGACTTCGCGGCCCGCTGGGCGGCGGGTATGCTGACCGGGCCGATGACGGCGGGGGCCTGGTCAGGTCCCGGTCGGCTCGTCGCGCGGGTGTAGTTCAATGGCAGAACATCAGCTTCCCAAGCTGATAGCGCGGGTTCGATTCCCGTCACCCGCTCCCAGAATGTCTCGCGCACGGCAGGGCACGGTCGCCCTCGCGCTCGTACCCCGGTCGGCCCCTTCCGACGATCCCGTCCCCGTGCCCCCTAGCGATCAGCGCTGGCCAGCTCGGCGGCTCGCGTGTGGGCAGCGTTGTGCCCGCTCACCGGGAACCTCGCTGCCCACTGAGCAGGTGAGCGGGTGACGCGGGTGCGCGGACCCGCTGGCCAGCTCGGCGGCTCGCTGGGCAGCGTTGTGCCCGCTCACCGGGAACTTCGCTGCCCACCGAGCAGGTTCGCGGGTGACGCGGGTGCGCGGACCCGCTGGCCAGCTCGGCAGCTCGCTGGGCAGCGTTGTGCCCGCTCACCGGGAACTTCGCTGCCCACTGAGCAGGTGAGCGGGTGACGCGGGTGCGCGGACCCGCTGGCCAGCTCGGCGGCTCGCGTGTGGGCAGCGTTGTGCCCGCTCACCGGGAACTTCGCTGCCCACCGAGCAGGTTCGCGGGTGACGCGGGTGCGCGGACGACGCGGGTGCGCGGACGACGCGGTGCGCGCTCGAAGCGAGTCGGGGTCCGGCGGCCGGGATGCGGATGCCCGGCCGGCGACCGACCATGGTGCGAGCCGAAGAAGCCGGCGTGCAGGGACATCACGCACGAGGAGCAGACATGGGCATCGACGACCGCAAGGGCAAGGCCTCGGACGCGCTCGACAGCGACAAGGGCGAGAAGGCGACCGACGCGGGCATCGACAAGGCGAGCGACGCCGCGTCGTCGGTGACCGGCGGCTCGCACGACGAGCAGATCAGCAAGGCCGAGTCGGCGGCTGACGAGCACATCGGCAACGCCTGACCCCCGGTGACCCGGCCGGGCTCCGGCCTGGTCACCGCTGCCCACCGCGACGCCCGCGAACGCCGGTCGTCGCGCGTCGTGAGCCGGCAGTCGCGTGCTGCCGTGCACGGCCGACCTGCCCGCATCCCGAGGAGGACGCGATGACCGACCAGACCACCCAGACGGACCCGCGGACGCAGCACCCGGACGCGAGCACCCAGCCCGCCGAGACGATCGACCACCCCGGCCTGACCGACGACATGAGCCGCGAGCCGGACCACGGCGAGAAGTCCTACCGCGGCTCCGGGCGGCTCACGGACAAGCGCGCCCTCATCACGGGCGCCGACTCCGGCATCGGGCGAGCCGTCGCCCTGGCCTACGCGCGCGAGGGCGCCGACGTCGTGATCTCCTACCTGCCCGAGGAGGAGGAGGACGCCCGCGAGACCATGCGCCTGATCGAGGAGGCCGGGCGTCGCGCGGTGCCGTTCCCCGGCGACGTACGCGACGAGGAGTACTGCCGGTCGCTCGTCGAGACCGCGGTGCGCGAGCTCGGCGGCATCGACGTGCTGGTGAACAACGCCGCTTACCAGATGTCCCAGAACGAGGGCCTGCTGGGCATCAGCACCGAGCAGCTGGACCGGGTGCTCAAGACCAACGTGTACGCGCTGTTCTGGATCACCAAGGCTGCCGTGCCGCACATGGAGCCGGGGTCCTCGATCATCAACACGAGCTCGATCCAGGCCACGCAGCCGAGCCCGGAGCTGCTCGACTACGCGACCACCAAGGCCGCCATCCTGAACTTCACCAAGGGGCTGTCGCAGCAGCTCGGCGAGAAGGGCATCCGGGTGAACGCCGTGTGCCCCGGTCCCATCTGGACGCCGCTGATCCCCGCGACGATGCCCGAGGAGAAGGTCGAGTCGTTCGGGGAGGAGACCCCGCTGGGCAGGGCGGGCCAGCCGGCCGAGCTCGCCCCCGCGTACGTGTTCCTCGCATCCCAGGAGTCGAGCTACATGACCGGCGACCGCATCGCGGTCACGGGCGGCCGGCTGCTCTGAGGCTCAGAGCGTCAGTCGTCGATCTCGTCCAAGCCCTGCCGCGCCAGCTCGGCGAGATGGTCCCGCATGGTCTGCACCTGCTGCGGCGAGTGCCCCTCCCAGTCGTCGAGCTCGCCCACCACGCGCACCGGCTCACGCGTGCGGTAGGACCGTGTGGGGTTGCCCGGGAAGCGCTTGTCGGTGACGTTCGGGTCGTCCTCGAGCTCGCCCGTCGGCTCGACGACGTAGATGCGGGCCCGACCCTCCCCGTGCGCGAGCTCCGCGCCCCAGGCGGCGGCATCCAGGGTCTGCGTCACGTAGACGTGCCCCGCCGTGCGGCCGCCGCCGAAGTTCGACCGCCGCCCGGCCTCGAGCAGGTCGCCGACGGCCAGGTCGGCCTTGGTGCCGTGCAGATAGGCACCAGACTCGTGGACCTCGAACGGCACGGGCATGCGCTCCCCCTCGGCTCGGTCCCTCCATCATGACGTTGACCCGCGCCCCGGGCGGGAGAACACTCGCAGGATGACGGCAGGCGACTACGTCGGGCTGCTCGAGCTGGCGCGAGGACGCGCGGTCGAGTGGCTGTCGGGCATGGCAGAGCGGCCGATCCCCGCCGGCGCGAGCATCCCGGAGGTGGTCGAGGCGCTGGGGACCGTGCTCCCCGAGTCGCCGCGCGACGCCCGGGAGGTGATCGCCCGCCTCGTCGACGCCGTGGAGCCCGGGCTCCTCACCAGCCAGTCGCCGCGGTTCTACGGGTGGGTCATCGGTGGGACGTACCCGGTCTCGCTGGCCGCGGACTGGCTGGTGGGCGCGTGGGACCAGAACGCCGCGATGCGCACCACCATGCCCGGGACGGCCGCGGTCGAGGAGCTCGCGTCCGCGTGGCTCCTGGACCTCCTCGGGCTCCCAGCGGGAGCCGGCGTGGGGTTCGTGACGGGGGCCACCATGGCCAACTTCGTCGGGCTCGGCGCCGGCCGGGACCGGCTGCTCGCGCACGCCGGCTGGGACGTCGCGGCCCGCGGGCTGAGCGGGGGCCCCCGGGTGCGCTGGGTGGCCGGCGCAGAACGGCACGCGTCCGTGGACGTCGCCGCGCGGTACCTCGGGCTCGGGGCGGCCGACCTGGTCCCCGCCGACGACCAGGGGCGCATCGACGTCGCGGCCCTGGAGGCCACGCTCGACGACAGCCCGACGATCGTCTGCCTGCAGGCCGGCAACGTCCACTCGGGGGCCTTCGACGACCTGGCGGCGGCGACCGCGGTCGCGCACGAGGCCGGCGCGTGGGTGCACGTCGACGGGGCGTTCGGGCTCTGGGCGGCCGCTGCGCCGTCGCTGGCGCACCTCACGCGGGGCATCGAGGCCGCCGACTCCTGGGCCACCGATGCGCACAAGACGCTGAACACCCCCTACGACTGCGGGCTCGCGATCGTGGCCGACCCCGCGGCCGTGCGCGCGTCGTTCGGCTCGAGCGCCAGCTACCTCGTCGCGACCGAGACGGGCCACGACCCGCACGAGTACGTGCCCGAGATGTCCCGTCGCGCACGCGGCGTGCCCGTGTGGGCCGTGCTCGCCACGCTGGGCCGGTCCGGCGTGGCGGAGCTGGTCGGCGGCTTGCACGCGGCCGCCGTCGACCTCGCGACCCGACTCGGCGAGCTGCCCGGCGTCGAGGTGGTCAACGACGTCGTCTACACCCAGGTCTGCGTCGCCCTGGCCGACGACGGCGCGACCACCGCCCTGGCCGCGCGGATCCGCGACGACGGGGTCGCCTACGCCTACCCCTCGCGCTGGCGGGACCGGGCGGTGGTGCGCTTCTCCGTGAGCAACTTCCAGACCGACCACGAGGCGGTCGAGGAGACGGTCGACGCGGTCCGCCGGGCCCTGCAGGCGTGACCCTCCCGCCTGCCGAGGGGGCTGACAACCCGGACACGCATGCACCACGCTGAGCCATGGCCCCCGTGACCCCGCCCCCCGCGCACGGCACCCCGCTCGACTCGACGACCAGGTCCAACTTCCCGCCGATCGCGAGCTACGCGTTCCTGTCCGACTGCGAGTCGAACTGCCTCATCTCGCCCTCCGGGGCCGTCGAGTGGATGTGCGTGCCACGCCCCGACTCTCCGAGCATCTTCGCCGCGACGCTGGACCGCGGGGCCGGTTCCTTTCGCGTGGGTCCGCACGGGATCCGCGTCCCGACCGCCCGCCGCTACCTGCCCGGCACGCTCGTCCTGGAGACGACGTGGCAGACCCCCACCGGCTGGCTCATCGTGCGCGACGCCATGGTCATGGGGCCGTGGCACAACGACGAGGAGCGGTCGGCGACCCATCGGCGGACGCCCACCGACGACGACGCCGAGCACATCCTGCTGCGCACCATCACCTGCGTCAGCGGCACCGTCGACCTCGAGGTGACGTGCGCGCCGGCGCCCGACTACGCCCGCTCCGATGCGCGCTGGGACTACACGGGCACGGGCTACACGTCGATCGAGGCGGTCCCCGACCCCGACGTCGGCGGCCCGACGCTCCGGCTCACGTCCAGCCTGCGCCTCGGCGTCGACGGGCGCACCGCCTCGGCCCGGACGCGCATGGTCAACGGCGACAAGGCGTACGTCGCGCTTTCCTGGTCGCCGCTCCCCGCACCGTCGACGTGGCAGCAGGCGGCCGACATGCTGTGGCGGACGCAGGAGTTCTGGCGCGAGTGGATCACGCAGGGCGTGTTCCCGGACCACCCGTGGCGCACCTACCTGCAGCGCAGCGCGCTCACGCTCAAGGGCCTGACGTACGCCCCGACGGGTGCGCTGCTGGCCGCGGCCACGACGAGCCTGCCCGAGACGCCGGGCGGCGAGCGCAACTGGGACTACCGCTACGCCTGGATCCGCGACTCCACCTTCGCGCTGTGGGGCCTGTACACGCTCGGCCTGGACCGCGAGGCCAACGACTTCTTCGCGTTCATCCACGACGTCTGCCGCGACAACAAGGAGCTGCAGATCATGTACGGCGTGGGCGGCGAGGACACACTCGAGGAGCACGAGCTCACGCACCTGACCGGGTACGAGGGCGCCCGGCCCGTGCGCATCGGCAACGGTGCGTACGACCAGCGCCAGCACGACGTGTGGGGCGCGGTGCTGGACTCGGTCTACTTGCACACCAAGTCGCGCGAGCAGCTGCCCGAGTCGCTGTGGCCCGTGCTCAAGCGGCAGGTCGAGGAGGCCATCAAGCACTGGCACGAGCCCGACCGTGGCATCTGGGAGGTGCGCGGCGAGCCGCAGCACTTCACGTCGAGCAAGCTCATGTGCTGGGTCGCCCTGGACCGCGGCGCGCGGCTGGCGCGCATGCACGACGAGCCGGACTTCGCGGAGCAGTGGTCGAAGCAGGCCGCCGAGATCCACGCGGACATCTGTGCCAACGGGGTCGACTCCCGCGGCGTCTTCGTGCAGCGCTACGGGTCGGACGCGCTCGACGCGTCGCTGCTGCTCGTCCCCCTGCTGCGGTTCCTGCCGGCGACTGACGAGCGTGTGCGCGCCACCGTCCTGGCGATCGCCGACGAGCTCACCGTCGACGGGCTGGTGCTGCGCTACCGGGTCGAGGAGACCGACGACGGCCTGGTCGGCGAGGAGGGCACGTTCACGATCTGCTCGTTCTGGCTCGTCTCGGCGCTCGTGGAGATCGGCGAGCTGGACCGCGGCCGGGCGCTGTGCGAGCGGCTCCTGTCGTTCGCGAGCACCCTGAACCTCTACGCGGAGGAGATCGAGCCCCGCTCCGGCCGGCACCTGGGCAACTTCCCGCAGGCGTTCACCCACCTGGCACTCATCAACGCCGCCATGCACGTGATCCGCGCGGAGGAGCAGGCCGGCCACGACGGCATCCACTTCGAACCCCCCAACCGCGGCGGCTGACCCGCCCACGCGGGGGCCCGAGCCCGCCCTGGGCTCGACCCCGTGGTTGTCCACGCTCGCGGGCCGGTAGCCGTGGACAACCACCGGCTCGGCGACCGGTACCCGGAGCCGGCGCGTGGCGTCGGGCGCGACGAGGCCGCGTGATGCGCCAGACTCCGGGGGTGACCGACCTGCTCTCGTCGCCGCGCCCGGCCGTGGACGGCGGCGAGCCCGAGCACCGTCCGGACTGGGGCTGGCTGCCGGACCCGGACGACGTGCCCGACGATGCCGCGCTCGCCCGCGCGCGCGAGGACGCCGAGCGGCTCCTCGCCGACCACGGCGTCACGTACGGCGCAGACCGGCCCGAGGGCGCGGGACCGTGGCGGCTGGATCCCGTGCCGGTCATGGTCGACGAGACCGAGTGGGCCGGGCTCGAGGCGGCGCTGGTGCAGCGCGCCGAGCTGCTCGACGCCGTCCTGGCCGACGTCTACGGCGCGCGCCGGCTGCTCACCGACTCGCTGCTCCCGCCCACCGCCGTCGTCGCGCACCCGGGCTTCCTGCGCGCGCTGGACGGACTGCGCCTGCCCGGCGGCCGCGAGCTGGTGCTCACGGCGACCGACCTGGTGCGGGACCCGGCGGGCGGGTGGCGGGCCGTCGCCGACCGCACGCAGGCCCCGTCCGGGGCGGGCTATGCGATGGAGGGTCGACGCGTGGTGGCCCAGGTGCTGGCCGGTGTGTACCGGCAGGCATCGATCCAGCGCCTCGGACCGTTCTTCCACGCCATGCGGGCCGCGTTGCGCGAGGTCGCGCCGCCGCATGCCGAGCAGCCACGCATCGTGCTGCTGACGTCCGGGCCGGCCAGCGAGACCGCCTTCGACCAGGCGTACCTGGCGTCGATGCTCGGGCTCCCGCTCGTCGAGGGCCCCGACCTGCTGGTCCGCGAGGGCCGGGTGTGGCTGCGCGCACTCGACGGGCTCGAGCCGGTGGACGTGGTGCTGCGCCGCGTCGATGCCGAGTGGTGCGACCCGCTCGACCTGCGCACGGGCTCGCGGCTCGGCGTGCCGGGACTCGTCCGCTCGCTGCGGGGCGGCGCCGTGAGCGTGGTCAACCCGTTGGGCGCCTCCGTGCTGGAGAACCCCGCCCTGCTCGCCTACCTGCCGCGCCTGGCGCGGACGGTGCTGGACCAGGACCTCGCCCTGCCGTCGGCGCCCACCTGGTGGTGCGGGGAGCCCACCGGCCTGCAGCACGTGCTGTCGCGCCTGGGCGAGCTCGTGGTCCTCCCGACCGTCCGACGCTCGACCCCGGGCCTGATCCAGGGCTGGACCCTCGACGCCGCCGGACGCGAAGCGCTCGCCGCGAGGATCGCCGCGGAGCCGTGGGCCTGGGCGGCCCAGGAACCCGCTCACCGGCCGGGGTCCGCGGACGACGAGACCGATCGGGCCGCCATGCTCCGCACGTATGCGGTCGCGCACCGCGGCTCGTACGCCGTGATGGCCGGCGGGCTCGCGCGCGTGGCGGCGTCCGCGGTGGTCTCGTCGTCGTCGGGCGCCGTCGCCAAGGACGTGTGGGTGCTGTCGAGCCAGCCGGACCCGCTGGTGCCGGACGACGACGCGCTCGACGCGGGCGCGGGCGGCGCGCGGCTCGGCGCGGCGATCTCGCCACGCACCGCCGAGAACCTGTGGTGGATGGGCCGGTACGCCGAACGGGCCGAGGACCGTGCCCGGCTGCTGCGCGTGGTCGTCGACCGCTGGGACGACTTCCACCACCGGCCCCGCTCGGCGGGCGGCCGCGCTCTCGCGGTGCTCGTGCAGGCGGTCGAGCCCGACGACGAGCGGACGGGCGCCACCCTGCGCGAGCTGGTGCTCGACCCGCGCACGCCCACCTCGGTCACGTCCGTCCTGCGGCGCCTCGGCTCGTCGGCGGCCACGGTGCGCGACCAGCTCTCGACCGACACCTTCGGCCCGCTGGCCCGCATCGACCGGGTGCTGCGCGCCGAGCGCTCGCGCAGGCGTCCGGCGCCGGACGAGGCGCTCGACCTGGGCTCCTACGACGACCCCCGATCGGCCACCGCCGGCCTGCGGTCGGTGCTGGACCAGACGCTCGAAGGGCTGCTCGCGGTTGCGGGGATCGCCGCGGAGGGGCTGGTGCGGGACGTCGGCTGGAAGTTCCTCGACGCGGGCCGCCGCGTCGAGCGGGCGCAGCACGTGGTCGAGCACCTGCGCGCGACGCTCGTCGAGCGCCGCCCCACGCCGGTCGAGGCCGCGCTCGTGGACGCCGTGGTGCTGTCGCACGACTCGTCGATCACGTTCCGTCGCCGGTACGCGTCGGGCGCAGGCGTCGCCGAGGCGCTGGACCTGCTGCTGCGCGACCGCACCAACCCGCGCGCGCTCGCGTTCCAGCTGGATCGCGTGCGGGAGAACCTCGGGACGGTTCCCGCCGCCGAGCACCTGCTGGCCGACGTCGCCGACCTGGTGGCCGAGCTCGACCCCGCGGCAGTCTCGTCGGCCGAGGGCCGGCGCGAGCGGCTCGCGGAGGCGCTCGACTCGATGGCGTGGCGCCTGCGGTCCGCGGCCGAAGAGATCGAGCGTGTGCACTTCGCCCGTCCCGGCCCGAGCCGGGCGCTGGAGGACCCCTGGGACGCGGCCGACGAGGGGGAGCGCCCGTGAGCCGCACCTACGACCTGGTGCACCGCACCACCTACAGCTACGCGAGCCCGGTCACCGACTCGTACGGGCGCACGACGATGACCCCCCGCGACCTGCCCGGCCAGGCCGTGCTGGCGACGACCGTGGAGGTCGACCCGGCACCCGCCGACAGCTCCACCCACATCGACTACTACGGCAACCGGACCACCTACTACGGGGTGACCCTCCCGCACACGCAGCTGGTCGTCACCGCGCGCTCGATCGTCGAGGTGACCCGCGTCGCGGCGACGCTCGACTCGCTCCCGCCCGTGACGTGGGAGGAGGCGGCACGCGCGGTCGACGAGGGCGACCTGGCCGCGGCGGTCTCCCCCGACGCGCTGGTCGCGCTGCGCGAGCTGGTGCTGCCGTCGACGCACGTCGACCCGGGTGCGGAGGTGCGCGCGTGGGCTGCGCCGTCGTTCGCGGCGGGCCGGTCGCTCGGATCCGTGCTCGTCGACCTCGCGCACCGCATCCGCACCGAGCTCACCTACCGCTCGGGCTCCACGACGGTCAGCACCACGCAGGCGCAGCTGCTCGCGCAGGGTGCTGGCGTGTGCCAGGACTTCGCGCACCTGATGATCGCGGCGCTGCGCGCGCACGGTCTGCCGGCCCGCTACGTGTCGGGCTACATCGAGACCAGGCCGCCGGCCGGCCGCGAGAAGCTGCGCGGCGCCGACGCGTCGCACGCGTGGGTGTCGGCGTGGGTGCCCGGTGCGGGGTGGGTGGACGTCGACCCCACCAACGACCAGTTCGTCGACGACCGGTACGTGGTGCTGGGCTGGGGCCGCGACTACCAGGACGTCCCACCGCTGCGCGGCGTCATCTTCACGGAGGGGTCGGGCTCGCGGCTGAGCGTCGCGGTGGACCTCGTGCCGGCGGGTTCGACCCCGTTCCTGTGACCGTCCCGCCCGGTTGCTAGCGCCGGGCGGACCGATGCCGCAGCTCGTCGGGCGTCACGACGAAGCCCGACGAGTCGACGACCGTGCCGCCCACCGCCTCGCGTAGTGCGGCCGCCACCCGAGCCATCGACGGCGCCACGCGGTCGCGCGCGATCACGTGCAGCGGCGAGGGGCTCTCCGTGGCCAGCTCGCCCGGCTCGAGCGGCTCCCACACCACGCGGTACGCCCACGGCCCGTGCTCGCGCCAGTCCAGAGCGTCGAGCACGGCGGGGCGCTCGCCCGGCCGCTCCATCGACACGACGATCGCGCCGTCGTACTCGAACGTCGCAGTCAGCGAGAACGGCGTGGGCGCGCCGCCGTGCGGCTGCGGGACACCTCCCAGCCGGGAGCCGCTCAGCGCGGGCCGGACGACCGGGACGACGTCGGCGGCGGACACGGGCTGGGCGGACCAGAGTGTGAGGTCCACCGCGGCGCCCGCCGAGGGTGCGAGCCGGTGCAGCCGGTCCGGGGTGACGGTCAGGCCGGCCACGTGGCGGGCGGCCGCCGTGGTCCACGCGACCGCCCGCTCGGACGGCTCCGCGAGCCCGTAGAGGTCGTGGCCCTCGACCGTGACCGGCCCGACGAGCAGGCCCGCGTCCCCCAGCCGCAGGCTGCCCGTCGTCACCACCGCGGCCTCCTGGACCGCCACGCCGCGGAAGCGAGCACCGGCGGGGCGGGTGACGGCCGGGGCGCTGACGCTCGGCTGCTGCTCCCACCGGGCGTCGGGGAACCATGCCGTGGCCAGCGCAACCACGTCCGACCCGCCCGGGACGGCGAGGACGTGCTGTCCGTCGAGCTCCGCGGGGACTACCCAGTCGTGACCCATGGCCGGACGTTACCGGCCCCATGCTGCGGGCATGCTGCCGGCATGTTTCCGGGGTGCTGCCGTTCGGCATCCACCGGGCATCCACCGGTAAGGCCAGGTTGTCCACAGGGCTTCACCCGCAGTACCCACCGACTGTGGACGAACCCTGTGGACAACCGGTCAGCCGCGGACGTCGTGCAGGTGGTGCACCACGTCGTGCAGGAAGTACTGGCCGAGCGTGCGGACGGTGAAGTCCGAGCCGTTGGAGCGGCGGCCGGTGCGCTCCCACGCGTCGTCGGGCACGGCGTCGAACCGGGCGGCGGTCTCGTCGGCAGCATCCGCCAACTCGTCCGCGACCACGGTGGGGTCCTGCAGGTCGTAGCGGTCCGCGAGCGCGGTCGCGTCCTGGTCCCAGTTGTCGAAGGGCGGGTCGTCCTGCTCGAGCATGAGCTGCAGACGGCCGCCGAAGATCCGCAGCACGTCACGCACGTGAGCGCCGTACTCCAGGGTGGACCAGGTGCCGGCGTCCGGACGCTCGCGCGCGCCGGGACGGTGCAGCGCGGCGACCCACCGCGGCGCCAGGTCGCGCACCGTGCCACCGATGGCCTCGGGGTCGACGTCGGCGGCCGTGAACCCGCACTCGGGGCACCGCTCCCGCAGCACCCACGTCCAGTCCTTCTCGTCGGGCTCGATGGCAGGGGCGGCGTCGGGCGTCGTCATCCCCGCAAGATATCTCGCCTCCGGCGCGAGCAGCGCCCGAGGCCGCCCTGCGGCGCGTAGGTTTTTCTGACGCGGCATGCGAGGATGTCACCATGCCCAAGATCATCGGCGGATCGCTGCACGAGCACCGCGAGCAGACGCGACAGAAGCTCTTCGCCGCGCTGTCGACGCTCATGGCGGAGCAGGGCTTCGACGCCATCACCCTCGCCGAGATCGCGCAGGCCGCCGGGGTGGGCCGCACCGCGGTGTACAACCACTTCCCCGACAAGGAAGCGCTGCTCCTGGGCTTCATCACCCACGAGACCGACCAGTACGCGGCGACACTGCAGCGCGCGCTGGACGACATCGACGACCCGGTCGAGCAGCTGAGCACGTACGTCCGCCAGCAGGCCAACCTCAAGCGCGTCTACCACGTGGCCCCCGGGCCCGAGCTGCGCTCGGTGCTCTCGCGCACCACCCAGCAGCGAGTGCGCGAGCACGTGGCGGTGGTCGAGCAGGTGCTGCGCGAGATCCTGTCCGCGGGCATCGCCTCGGGCGCGTTCCCGGAGCAGGACCTCGACACCACGGTTCCGCTGGTGAACGCCTGCCTGTCCGGGCGGGGTGTTCCCGAGGACGGTCCCGCCCGCGAGCGCGCCATCGCCCAGACCGAGGCGTTCGTGCTCCGCGCCGTCGGTGCTCCCGTCCTCGTCAGCGCCTGAGGTGCCGGCTCCTTCGTCCGGCGGCGGGTCCTCGCGCGGCGGGTCGGCGGGCGGGTCCTCGCGCGGCGGGTCGGCCGGCGGGTCCTCGCGCGGCGGGTCGGCGGGCGGGTCCTCGCGCGGCGGGTCGGCCGGCGGCCGCTCGTCGGGCGGCCGGTCGTCCGGCGGCGGCCGGAACGGCGCGCCACCGCACCGCAGCGGACCCCACCGCCCCGCGAGCCGCGCGCAGAACGGCCGCCAGGGATCGCGGGACGAGCACGCCCGTGAGACCCGCATCGAGCTCACGTTCCTGCCCGGCCTCGGCGACGTGCTGCGCGACGAGGTCGCCGAGGTGCTCCGCCCGCGACGACCGGCCACGCCCGTCGTCGGCCGCGACGACGCACTGGCCGTCGCGATCACCAACCCGCTGCCCCACGTCCGTCGGCTGACCACCGCGGTCGCCGCGTTCCTCGTGCTGCACTTCGACGTGCCGCGTCCCCGGTCGCTGAGCAGCGGCGACCACCTGTCACGCATCGTCGAGGCCATGTACGCCTCGTTGCGCGTCGCGGGCTCGTCGACGTTCCGCTTCGAGGCCGCCGGCAGCGACTCGTCCGCGTTCACCCGCCTGGGCGCGGAGCTGGCCGCCGCTACCGGGCTCAAGTACGACGAGAAGGACGGCGAGCTCGTCGTCCGCGTGCGCCGCGGACCCACCCGCGGGGAGCAGGATCCCGGCTGGGACGTGCTGGTCCGCATCGGCAACCGCCCGCTCTCGGCGCGGCCGTGGCGATCCGCGGACTACCCCGGCGCCGCCAACGCGACGATCGCGGCGGCCATGGTCCGGCTCGCGGGCAACGACCCCGAGGACCGGGTGGTCAACCTCATGTGCGGCTCCGGGACGCTGCTGATCGAGCGGCTGCTCGCGGGTCCGGCGGCCGCCGCCGTCGGGATCGACGACGCGCCGGACGCCATCGCGGCCGCCACCGAGAACCTCGAGGCCGCGGGGCTCAAGCGCGCTGCGAGGCTCGTCACCGCGGACATCCGCGACGACTCGCTGGACGGCGGCTACGACCTGCTGCTCGCCGACCCGCCATGGGGGACGCTGCACGGCTCGCACGCCACCAACGCGGACCTGCACGCGGCCCTCCTGCAGTCGGCGCACCGCCTCGCCGCGCCGGGTGCCCGTCTGCTGGTGCTCACGCACGAGATCAAGCTCATGGAGCGCTGCCTGCGCGAAACCGAGCAGTGGACCGTCCGCTCGGTCACCCGCGTGTTCGCCAAGGGTCACCATCCGCGCATCTACGTGCTCGACCGCGCCTGACCGGACCGCGCCCGCCGGCCACCGGCCACCGGCCACCGGCCACCGGCCACCGGCCGAACCTGCACCTGTCCACGCTTCCGGCCCCGGATCCGTGGACAACCACAAGGTCGCGCGAGCATCAGCGTCGCGGGAGCGTCAGCGTCGCGGGAACGTCAGCGTCGCGGGAGCGTCGCAGTCCGGCTAGACCGTGTCCGGCACCGCGGTGGGGTCGTTGGCGGCGATCCACCGGTCGGTGCGGAGCCACGAGGCGAACAGCCACTCCTCCTGGGCGTCGCGCCCGCGCGGTATCTCGGCCGGGTCCACCGGCCAGCCCTTCATGATGATGCGCTTGTCCATCGGCAGCTCGCGCCAGATGTCGCGGGTGGTCACCAGGCGGTCGAGGCCCGTGTGCGCCACGAACACGACGCCCGCCTCCGGGGCCTCGTCGAGCGCGGCGAGCAGGCCGCCGGCGTGCGGCGCCATGACGTTGACCATCTGCTCGGCCTGCACCGCGAGGTCCTCGCGGCCCTTCTCGCGCAGCGCCGCGATGCGGGCCACGCGTCGGCGCGGCGTGACGTTGCCGCCCTCGGGGAAGATGAGCAGCGCGCTGCGCGTGTCGAGCTTGGCGGCCAGGTCGCCCACCGCCGACGAGAGCCCCGCGGCACCCGTCCGCCGGGCGGAGTGCGGCGTGATGAACTGCGTGGGCAGCCGGTTCAGCAGGATGTCGATGGCGGGGTCCCACTGCAGGGTGTCCTTGAGCACGATGAGCGGCTCGCGCGCGAACCAGTTGAGCAGCGCGTGCACCAGGATGAACGAGTCGCCCGGGCCCGCGTGCCTGCTCGCGACGATGATCGGGCGCCCCGTGAGCACCGTGCCCACGTCCGCCTCTTCCACCTCGATGCTGAGGCGCAGCGTCCAGCGCACCTGCCAGAACAGCACCTGCAGCATCCGACCGGCGAACACGTAGTGGGCGCGCTGGAACCGCGGCCGCGCCATGGCCCACCCGAAGCCGGAGCCGACCCAGAGCGCGAACGCCACGATGACGACCGTCGCGTCCCAGAAGATGTAGAAGACCGCCATCCACAGGATGCGCGTGAGCCGCAGCCGGCCGGGCAGCAGCCACGTGATGAGGCCGCCCACCAGGGCGAACAGGATCAGTCCCACCGGCAGCAGCACCAGCGCGAGGACGGGCGCGAGCGGCCACAGCACCAGTCGGCGCACCCACCGGGGCGGCAGCCGCCAGTTCACGACTGCGCCAGGTAGGCCACGCTCGCCTCGTACGCCGAGTCGATGCGGGCCTTGGTCGCGTCGAGCTTGCGGTAGCTCCCCAGCTTCTCGTCGCCGGGCTTGGGGCCACCGCTGGGCAGCACGTGCACGCTGACGCCCTCGGGCACCAGGTCGATCTCCCGGGAGAACCGGTGCCTGCGCGCGATCTCGAAGCTCACGCGGGCCACGTCGGACGGCTTGTCGGGCGCCACCAGCGACTCCTCGATGCGCCCCACCTGCAGCACGTACACGCGCGTGGCTCCCCGGCGGATGGCCTCACCCAACGGGATGGAGTTCACGATCCCGCCGTCGACGAAGTGCTCGCCGTCGATCTCGGTGGGAGGCAGGACGCCCGGCACGGACGACGAGGCGAGCACCGCGGGGATCAGCGGACCCGAGTCGAACCAGCGCTCGGCCGCGCGCTCGATGCTGGCCGCGGTCACGGCCAGCGGCACGGTGAGGTCCTCGAAGGTCGGCTCCTCGCCCAGCATGTCGACCAGGAGCGCACGCAGCGGTCCCGGGTCGTTGAGGTGCGTGCGCGACTTCGCCAGGCGGCGCAGCTGCTTGGGCCACGAGTCGCCGTAGATCGCGGCCGCCGCGGGCGACGCCCACGCGTCGACGAGCCGGTCGACGACGCTCACCGTCGGGTCGTGCGCGACGGCCGCACCGTTGATCGCGCCGATCGAGGTGCCCACCACGATGTCCGGCACCACGCCCGCCTCGAACAGCGCGCGCAGCATCCCCACCTGCACCGCGCCGCGCACACCGCCGCCGCCCAGCACCAGTCCGATGGTCACCTTCGGATGGTGACACATCGGACACCCGCTCGGGTCGCGTTCCGGGGCCGCTGGCTTGCGACAATGAGGCGGTGACCTCTCGTCTTCCCCGCGTCCGGGCGTCCGAGCTGGTGGGCCGAGGGTGGCTCAACACCGGCGGCCGCGACGTCACCCTGGCCGACCTGCGCGGCAAGATCGTCGTCCTCGACTTCTGGACGTTCTGCTGCGTCAACTGCTTGCACGTCCTCGACGAGCTGCGCGCGCTCGAGGAGGAGTACCGCGACGTCCTGGTGATCGTGGGCGTGCACTCGCCGAAGTTCGTGCACGAGGCCGACCCCGTCGCGCTCGCGGCGGCCGTCGAGCGGTACGAGGTGCACCACCCCGTGCTCGACGACCCGCAGCTGGTCACCTGGTCCGCGTACACCGCACGGGCCTGGCCCACGCTCGTCGTGATCGACCCCGAGGGCTACGTGGTCGCGCAGATGGCGGGCGAGGGCCACCGGCGCAACGTCGAGATCCTCGTCGAGGAGCTCGTCGCCGAGCACGATGCCAAGGGCACGCTGCACCGGGGCGACGGGCCCTACGTGGCGCCTGAGCCGACCGCCGGGACGCTGCGGTTCCCCGCCAAGGCGGTCGCGCTCCCGAACGGCAACCTCCTGGTGGCGGACGCGGGCCACCACTCGCTCGCGGAGCTCGCCCCCGACGGCGAGACGCTGGTGCGTCGCATCGGCTCGGGCGAGCGCGGGCTGGTGGACGGCATGCCCGACGTGGCGCGCTTCCACGAGCCCAACGGCGTGTGCCTGGTGCCCGACGAGCTGCGCGCGTGGCTCGGCTACGACGTGCTGGTCGCCGACACGGTCAACCACGTGCTGCGCGGCGTGCGACTGACCGACGGCCAGGTCACCACGGTGGCCGGTACCGGCGCGCAGTACATGGTGGGCGCGGCGGACAACGTCGTCGGCTGGGAGCGGCCCGCCGGCCAGCCCGACGCGGACACGGCGGCGGCGCGCGACCTCAAGCTCTCCTCGCCGTGGGACGTCGCGTGGTCGCAGGAGCTCGGGGCGTTCGTCGTCGCGATGGCCGGCAACCACACGCTGTGGGCCTTCGACGGCACGGAGGGCTCGCTGTCGCGCATCGGCGGCACCATGAACGAGGGCCTGCTGGACGGGCCCTCCCGCGACGCCTGGTTCGCGCAGCCGTCCGGCCTCGCGGTCGGCCCCGACGGACGCGTCTGGATCGCAGACTCCGAGACCTCCGCGCTGCGCTGGCTGGAGCCCGCCACCCTCACCGTGCACACCGCCGTGGGTGAGGGACTGTTCGACTTCGGCCACCGCGACGGCCCGGCGGCCGAGGCCCGGATGCAGCACCCGCTCGGCGTCGCGGTGCTCGGTGACGGGTCGGTCGTGGTCGCGGACACCTACAACGGCGCGGTCCGGCGCTACGCGGACGGGGAGGTCACGACGATCGCGTCGGGCCTCGCCGAGCCGAGCGGCTTCGTCGTGCTGCCCGACGGCCTGCTGGTGGTCGAGTCGGCTGCCCACCGCATCACCCGCATCGCGCTCGCCACGGGCGAGCACGTGGACGGCGGCGCGCACCGCACGCAGCGGCCCGTGACCGAGCTCGCTCCCGGCGAGGTCGCGCTCGACGTGGTCTTCACGCCCGCATCCGGCCAGAAGTACGACGACCGCTACGGCCCCTCGACCCGCCTGCAGGTCTCCTCGACCCCGCCGGAGCTGCTGCTCGACGGTGCCGGCGACGGCGTCCCGCTCGAGCGCGCGCTCCGGCTCAACCCGGAGGTGCCCGAGGGGGTGCTCCACGTGACCGCGCACGCCGCCAGCTGCGACGACGACCCTGCGGTCGAGTACCCGGCGTGCCACCTCAACGCGCAGGACTGGGGCGTGCCCGTGCGGGTCGTGGCCGGTGCGGCCGCGAGCCTGTCCCTACCGCTGCACGGCTGAGGTCAGCTCGCGCCCATCACGGCGACGGCCGTGAGCGCGTCGAGCGCGGACCGCACGACGCCTCCCGCCGCGGCGGTCGACGAGACGCCGATCTCGACCAGCCACGGGCCGTGCTCCAACGTGGTGGTGGACTGCTCCCGGTCGAGGTCCGAGGGGCTCCCGCCGCGTGCGATCGCCGAGCTCTCCTCGCCGCGCTTCATCAGCACCGCCCAGGCCGAGCCGCCCATCGTCTCCGTCACCGCCGCCGCGAGCGCACACAGCCGCGGCACCACGCCGGACTGCGCCGCGGCGATCGCGGCCGAGCCGACGACCACGACGCGCTCGGCCGTCACGGCCGGGTCGGCCGTCGGCGTCGCGACCTTGAGCCGGCGGGCCCGCGCGCGCTTGGCGCGGTACTGCTCGACGTCGGCGCGGCGGAACAGCTGGCGTGCGGACACGGGCCCGGACACCGCCGTGGAGGCGACGCCGTAGGAGATCGCGGCGCCGTGCGGGAGGGGGTACATGGCGAGCGTGGTCGACATCGTCTCGGCGACCTCGGACCGCTTGCGGCCGACGGTCACGAGCGCGAACTCGTCGCCGCCGATGCGGGCGGCGGTGGTGCCGGGCAACGCGTCCGCGACGCGGCGCAGCACGTCGCCCACGCTGCGCAGCAGGTCGTCGCCGGCGTCGTGGCCCATCTGGTCGTTGACCCGCTTGAGGCCGTCGACGTCGCACATCACGATGCAGGTCTCGTCGCCCGACTCGAGCGCGGCCTCCGCGACCGCGTCCGCGACCCGACGGTTGGCCAGGCCCGTGAGCGGGTCGTCCGCGACCAGGTGCCGGACCTGCGCCTCGAGGTCCACGCGGGCCACGGCCCCGGCCGCGAGCGCGGCGAGCACCTCGGCGCGCGCGACGTCGTCCAGGGAGAACAGGCCGGCGTCGAGAGCCCGGATCGCGTACAGCTGCCCCCAGACCGTGCCGTTGACGATGATGGGCGCGGCGAGCGCGGAGCCCGCGGACATCTCCTTGAGCGTCGCGACCTCGACGGCGTCGCCCGCCTCCTCGTCACCGTCGGCGACGGGCACACCCTCGATGTCGACGGCGTGGGCCACCCAGCTGGCGCGGTCGCTGATGAGCGCGCGCAGGGCGGGGCGCTCGTCGGCCCGGTAGGACGAGCGGACCATCCACAGCAGCCGGGGGTCGGTCGGCTGGGGCGTGATCTCCAGGATGCGGCACGTGTCCTGCTCGATGCGGCAGAACGCCACCCGCGTCGCACCGAGCACGTCGACGCCCATCCGGGTGGTCACCTGCTGGACGTCCTCGAGCGTGCGGCACCGGTCCAGGCGGTGCGCAGCGAGCGCGAGGCCGCGGGCGCCGACGACGGCCGCGGCGGACCGTCGTCCCGCCCGCGCGCCAGGCGATGCCGCCGCTCGTCGAGTCACCGGGCCATCATCGCGCCTGCGGACGGGTTCCACGACACGTTCCGGGGCGCGAACCCGGCCAATCACCCATCCGCGTGGTCGGCGACCGGATTCCACCCTGCCGCGGGCTCGGGCGTGTCACCCGGGGGTGTCTTGTCGCAGGTGGATCCCACGCGCTGCATCCGACTGCATCCGGCTGCATCCAACCGCGGCCCTCGCACGGAAGAGGTGGTGTCAGCAGCCATCCGGGCGCTGCCCCGAAGGAAGGACGCACCATGCGCGCACGACTTCTCGCCGGCACTGCCGCCGCGAGCCTCGCCCTTGCCGCCGTCGCCGCCACCGCCGGACCGGCGTCGGCCGCGGACGACGCGAAGCTCTCCGTCCTGCACGGCGTCCCCGGTCTCACCGTGGACGTGTACGTCAACGGCAAGCTCACGCTCGACGACTTCCAGCCCGGCAAGCTGGCCGGCCCCCTCGACCTGGCCGCGGGCACCTACACGGTCGCGATCACGGCGTCCGACGCGAAGGACGACAGCGACCCGGCCATCGGGCCCGTCGATCTCGAGCTCGCCGCGGGCAAGAACTACACCGCCGTCGCCCACCTCGACGGCTCCGGCGACCCCACGGCGACGCTGTTCACCAACGACACGTCGACCACGGCGCCCGGCGAGGGCCGCATCACCGTGCGGCACGTCGCGGCCGCCCCCGGCGTCGACGTGCTCGCGGGCAGCGACGCGGTCATCTCCAACCTCGAGAACCCCGACGAGAAGGTGCTCGACCTGCCGGCAGGGACCGTCTCGGCGAGCGTCGTCGCCACCGGGACCACCGAGCCCGCGCTGCTGGGCCCGGCCGACGTGGACGTCGCCGAGGGCACCAACACGATCCTTTACGCCTGGGGCGACGCCACCGCCGACCCCTCCACGTTGGCGCTGGCCACGCAGGTGATCGACGGCCTGCACGGCAACCCGTCGGGCGTGCAGGCCGGCCAGGTGGGCCTCGTCTCCGACTCGGGTACCACGCCGGTGTGGCCGTACGCGCTCGGTGCGCTCGGCGTGGTCTCGCTGGCCGTCGTCAACCGCCGGCGCGCCGACGCGGGCCGCTGACCATGGCACGACGACACCACCGCACGAGCGGCGCGCTGGCTGTCGCGCTCCTCGTCGGCCTCCTTGCAGCGTGCACCCCGAGCAACGCGCAGGAGCCCGAGCCGGTGGTGTCGTCGGCGCCAGCCCCGTCCGCTCCCGGCGGCGGGGACCCCGCACCGGCACCGGCGCCGCCTCCAGCGCCGGTGCCGGCGCGGGTGCCCGTGCGCGACGCGACCGCGCCCGCGCCCGTCGCGATCCCGGGCAGCCCACCTGCCCGGCTCACCGTGGCCAGCCTGGACCTGCGCATGCCGGTGGTGCCGGTCGGGGTGGCCGACGACGGCACCATGGACATCCCGCCGCGGGCCACCGATGCGGGCTGGTACCGGTTCGGTCCCGCGCCGGGTGCGCCCGGCAACACGGTGATCGCCGCCCACGTGGACTCGTGGGTCACGGGCATCGGGCCCTTCTCTCGGCTCCGGGACGTCCGCACGGGCGCCTCGGTGGTCGTCGAGTCGAAGGACGGTGCCACGCACCGGTACCGCGTGGTGTCCGTGCGCAAGATCCCGAAGGACGAGGCCCCCGTCGACCAGTGGTTCGCGCGCGAGGGCGATCCCCGGCTGGTGCTGGTCACCTGCGGGGGAGCATGGCAGCCTGAGATCAGGCACTATGCAGACAACGTCGTCGTCGTCGCCGAACCGACAGGTGCGTAGCCATGGCTGCGGCGGTCGCGGTGCTGGAGCCCGCCATCCCGCGCTCGGCGGGGACGGGTGGGACAGGTGGGGTCATCTCGGCACGGACGACGGACGAGGAGGGCTGGGTGAGCGTGAGCGACCCTGAGCGGTCGGACGCTCCCGCACGCCCTCAGGAGCCGGCGCCGCACCGGCACCGGCTCGACCCCGACGGCGAGGGTGTCGAGGAGCTCGGCGCCGCGTTCGCCGCGGGTGACGAGCTCGCCATCCGCGAGGCGTACCGCCGCTGGTCGGCGCTCGTGCACACCATCGCGCTGCGATCGCTCGGCACCGTCCAGGACGCCGAGGAGGTCACCCAGCAGGTGTTCGTCGACGCGTGGCGCGGACGGCACCGCTTCGACCCCACGCGCTCGCGACTCCCGGCGTGGCTGATCGGGATCACCCGGCACGCCGTCGCCGACGCGCACGAGCGCCGCGCGCGTGAGCGGCGGCTGCTCGCGGCCACCGAGCCGCGCGGAGAGCAGCTGCCCGCCGCCGACGACCGGGTGGTCGACCAGGTGCTCGTCGCCGACGAGCTGGCGCGCCTCGGCGACCCGCAGCGCACCATCCTGCGGCTCGCGTTCTACGAGGACCTCACGCACGACCAGATCGCCGACCGGCTCGGCCTGCCGCTGGGCACCGTGAAGAGCCATGTGCGGCGTAGTCTCGCTCGGCTGCGCAACCGATGGGAGGTGGACGGTGCCGTTGGATGAGTTCCACGTGGACGAGGACGTGCTCGCCCTCCTCGCGCTGGGCGAGGAGGCCGGGACGACGGCCGACCGCGCCCACGTCCAGCAGTGCGAGCTGTGCGCCGACGAGATCGCCGTGCTGGCCGACGTGGTCGCGGTGGCCCGGGCGGGTGACGCCGAGCTGGTCTCGCCGGGTCCGCAGGTGTGGGAGCGCGTCGCCGCCGAGCTCGATCTCGCACCCGCGTCGGGATCGGGCACCGCCGCGCCGGAGCGGGCGGTCGAGGCTGCGCCCGAGCACTCGGCCGAGGCTGCGCCCGAGCGCTCGGTCCAGCCGTTGCCGGACGAGGCGCCGGACGTCGTCGTGCCGCTGGCTCCCCGCCGTGCCGGGGGTCGCCGACCGCGTGCGTGGGCCTGGGCGGCGGCGGCGGCCGTCGTGGGCATCATCGTGGGCGGGGCCGGTGCGGCCTGGGCCCTGACCCAGGGCGACCGCGTGAAGTCGGTGGTCGCCACCGCCACGCTGGAGCCTCTGCCCGGCTGGGACGCGGACGGTTCGGCCACGGTCGAGACGCGCCGCGACGGGACCCGCGTGCTGGTGGTCGACGTGAACGAGCAGACTGCTCCCGCGGGATTCCGCGAGGTGTGGCTCCTGCGGCCCGACGTCAGCGGGCTGGTGGCCGTCGGGACGCTCGAGGGCGCCTCGGGCCGGTTCGAGCTTCCCGCCGGGCTGGACCTCAGCGAGTTCTCGGTGGTCGACGTCTCGCAGGAGCAGTTCGACGGCGATCCTGCCCACTCGGGCGACTCGATCGTGCGGGGCGCCCAGCGCGCCGGAGCGCGGCGCCCCCCACGACCAGCACGACCTGAGGCTCGGTGCCTCGAACCTGCGCGTCAGGCCTGCGCGTCAGGCCTGTGCCTCAGACCTGCGGGGGCGCGGGCGGGACGTCGCGGCGCTCGACGACCTCGCGGTGCGTCGTGTTGGTGCGCTGGGTGTTGAGGGCGATCGACAAGATGAGCGCCAGCAGGCCGGCTCCCATGCAGATGTAACCGATCATCACCAGGTTCACGCCGTCCACCGCGTCCTTCACGGCGAACGACAGGATGGCGCCGATGACGATGAGGGCGATGCCGCCACCGATTCCCATGGGGACTCTCCTTCGGTCGGTGCCTGCGCTGGGGGGTGCGCCGGCTCCCGACGAGCCTGGCGCGACCTCGCGCTCCTCGCACCCGGAGGAGCGCGGGGTCGCCCGATCAGCCCAGGATGTCGGGGTACGCCGCGTCGCCGTCGCCCAGCACGTGCTGCGCCAGGAACGCCGTCACCACCTGGTACCACACGATCGCGTGCTGGGGGCTGAGCACCCAGTGGTTCTCGTCGGGGAAGTACAGGAAGCGGTGCTGCGAGCGACCGTCCTCGCCGGCCGGCGAGCCGCTCGCCGAGAGCAGCTCGTACCAGAGGCGCAGTCCCTCGCCGATCGGCACCCGGTAGTCCTTGTCGCCGTGCACCACGAGCATCGGGGTCACGATCTTGTCGACGAACCGGTGCGGCGAGTTCTCGAGCGCCATCTCGTCGGTCATCTCGCGGGCCCAGTAGAAGGCGGCGTCCGTCGTCGGGCCGAACTGGTCCAGTGCCCACAGGCTCGCGTGCGTCACGATGGCGCGGAACCGGTCCGTGTGGCCCGCCACCCAGTTGGCCATGTAGCCGCCGAACGAACCACCCATGGCGGCCGTGCGGGTCTCGTCGATGTCGTCGCGCGCGACGACGGCGTCCGTGATCGCCACGAGGTCGGTGTAGGGCGCGGCTCCCCACGACCCCCAGCCCACCTGCACGAACTCCTGGCCGTAGCCGGTGGACAGCGCGGGGTCCGGGAGCAGCACGGCGTAGCCCTGCGCCACCAGCAGCCACGGGTTCCACCGCCACGACCAGGCGTTCCACGAGCCGAGCGGACCGCCGTGGATCCACAGGAGCAGCGGCGCCTTGTCGGTCCCCTCGGGCAGGGCCAGCCACGCGCGGACGCGGCGGCCGTCCTCGGCGGTCGTCTCCACCTCGGTGAGCCGGCCGGGCAGGGCCGGGGTCTCGACCGGGCTGCGCAGCGCGGTCGTCGTCCCGGTGCTCAGGTCGATGCGCACGGGGTGCGCGGGAGCCTCGTAGGAGGCCCGGATCGCGAACGCGGTGCTGCCGTCCGCGCTGACCTGCACGTCCGTGAAGGCGGCGTCGTCGGCGGTCACGCGCGTGACCTCGTCGGAGGCCAGGTCCACGCGGAACAGCGGGCTGCGGCCGTCGTCGTCGGCCGTGACCAGCAGTCCACGGCTGTCCGGCAGCCACACGAACCCCGTGGGCCAACGGTCCCAGCCGTCGGCGACCACCCGGGCGTCCCCGCCGGCGAGCGGCACCACGCACACCCGGACCACCGGGGACTGGAACGGGGTCGAGATCGTCTCGCGCCAGAACGCCACCCACTGCCCGTCCGGGCTGATCTCGGGGCCACCGACGTCCGCGCCGGCATCGTCGACGAGAACCCGGCGCTCACCCGAGGCCACGTCGATGGCGACCAGCTGCGCGCGCAGGTCGCCGCCCGCACCGGGCACCCCCCACCCGGCGACGACCGTCGCGCCGTCGGGGCTGATGGCGTAGCCCTGCTCGACGAGAGCGCTGCGCGCGTCCGGCGTGGCGTCCTTGAGCTCCAGCCGCGGGTCGCGGGCCGCCGCGAGCGGCGACGTGACCGACTGCGGCACGTCGGAGGTGAACAGGTGCGGCTGGTCCGGGCCCAGGTCGTGGTCCCAGTACCGTACGGGGTAGCCGTCGTGCAGGATCGCGGCGACCTTCTTCTCCTTGCGGGCGGTGCGCAGCTTCTCGTCGTGCTCGGGGTCGGTGGCCGAGCGCAGCACGTCCGAGCCCACCACCAGCGTCCCGGCGTCGCGGGCCACCTTCACGCCGCCCAGCCCCGCGGTGCGCTGCGCGACCACGCGCGCCTCCGCACCGTCGGCGGGCAGCAGCCACAGCGCCGGGGCGGGCTCGTCGTCCTGCTCCTTGGCGTCGGGGTCCGGGCGCGCGCTGGTGAACAGCAGGTCGCCCGCGGGCGTGAACGCGGCGCTGGCCTCGCCCTTGGCCGACCGGGTCAGCCGCCGGGCCGGCTTCTCGCCGGTCGGGTCAACCTCCCAGAGGGCGGTCACGTACTTGGTGGACTTGGCGTCCAGCGTGGCCACCGCGGTGACGAGCCGCGTGCCGTCGGGTGACAGCTTCAGCCCCGACAACCGAGGGATGGCGACGTACTGCTCGAGGTCGTGGAACGGCGTGGCGGCATCAGTCACCACCCCGTCCTATCACGCCCACCACCCCTCCCGCCCAGCCTCTGCCCTCCTGGTCCACCTCGCCGACCCTCGCCCCGCCCCCGGCCCCCCGCCCCCGCGACCGCCGGGTGTCAAACCGGGGTTGTCCACGCTCGACGGCCTCGAACCGTGGAGAACGTCAGGCTCGCCGCCGGTCGGCCGCCGCGTCGGCCGCGAGGTGGGCGCGGATCGGCGCGATGAACGCCGCGTACGAGCCCAGGTCGCGCGCGGTGAAGCGGAGGAGGTCGATCCGGCCCGTGGCGAGCAGCCTGTTCTGGCGGGTCCGATCCGCGTAGAGGGCGCTCGGAGCGTCGTGCACCTCCCGACCGTCGATCTCGACGAGCAACCACCGTCCACCGCGCAACCGCCACCCCATGTCTCCGCGCGCGAGGAACCGGCCGGCGCCGTCGGAGACCTCGACCTGGAGCTCGTGCGGTCCGATCCCGGCGTCGATGCAGCGGAGCCGCGCGTCGGACTCGAGCGGCGACTCCGCGCGCCCGTCGACGAGGTGCCACCACGCGTCGACCCCGGCTGCCCCGCGCCGCCCACGCATCGCCGCCCGCACGACAGCCAGGCGCTCGTCGTCGACCAGCCCACGGTTCAACGCGTTGTCGAGCACCGCGACCGCAGGCGTCCGCCTCAGCTCGGGCAGGGCCTGGACGAGGGCGTCGTCGAAGGCCGCGACGAGCCGCCCACCCAGCCGGGTGGTCACGAAGTCGTCGTAGTGCCGCACGCGGATCCCGTCGCGGGGTCGAACCGCCGACCCGCCGGGCAGTGCGATCTCCGGTGCGATCCGGGCGGGCAGGCCGGCGACGCCGTGCAGCGCCAGGGCGCACGCACCCACCGGGATCGCGCGCGGGCCGTAGGCGAGCATCCCGAGCCACGCGGCCCGCCGTCGTCGGTCGTCGGGCGGACGGTCATGATCACTCATCGGTTCCGTGTCGTAGACGCCTCGCGTCGGGCGCGTCCATCGGCCCGCGCGAAGCAGTCGGGTCCGTGGCCCGTCGGCGACGCCGTGATCGTCACACTGCGCGGAGGACACGAGTCCGAGCTGCCGCGCAGCGACCGCGACGAGACTGGGCGGCACGACCACTCCCCGAGGCACACGGCCATCTCACCGAAGATCGCCGACGTCGGTAGCCCGTTGTCCCCAGCCCCGGACCGACAACCGGGTCAAGCACGGCCGATCCCGTCGTTGTCCGCGGCTCATGACCCGCAACCGTGGACAACCACAGGTTCGGGCGCTCGAGCGCGGGCGAACCCGTCGTTTTCCGCGGTTGACCACCCGCAACCGTGGACAACCACCGGTTCGCGGGGCCGCGGGGCGGCGGCCCGGGGCCCGGCTGGGTTACTTGGGGTCCTGGTCCGAGAGGCGGGCGAGCATCGCGTTGTAGTCGTCCAGCTCCAGGTCGCCCTCCCGGTCCACGCGCCGGTCGCGGCGGCGGGCGGCGCGCTCGTCGTCGCGGGACCAGGCGACGGCGACCGCGACCGCCATGACCAGGGTCGGGATCTCGCCGATCCCCCAGGTCACCGCGCCGCCGGCCTGCTGATCGGCGATCGCGGACGCGCCCCAGGGACGGCCCATGAGGCCGAACCAGTCGGCGACCAGCAGCGAGTCGCCCCCCACCAGGGTCACGCCGAAGAAGGCGTGGAACGCCATCGTCGCGAACAGCAGCAGCAGCCGCTGCGGGTAGGGCGGCCGCTTCGGACCGGGGTCGATGCCGATCATCGCGTTCACGAACAGGTACCCGGCCAGCGAGAAGTGCACGACCATCGCCAGGTGGCCGACCGAGGACCGCAGCGCCCACTCGAACAGGCCCGAGTAGTAGAACACCAGCATCGAGCCGACGAAGTTCACGGCCGCGACGATCGGGTTCGCGAGGAACCGGCCCACGTGGCTGTTGACCATCACCAGGATCCACTCGCGCGGTCCGCGCGAGTCGTCGCCGCGCAGCATCGTCGTCCGCACGGGGAGCGCGCGCAGCGCCAGGGTGATCGGCGCGGAGAGCGCCAGGAACAGCGGGATCACCATCGCCAGGATCATGTGCTGGACCATGTGAGCGCTGAAGAGCACGTGCCCGTACGTCGACGCGCCGCCCGAGGTGACCCAGAAGAACAGCGCCATGCCGACCGTCCAGGACGCGGCGCGCGCCCACGGCCAGGAGTCGCCCCGGCGGCGCAGGCGGAGCACCCAGCGCCAGTACACGACGAGCCCCGACACCGCCGCGGCCGCGAGCACCAGGTCCCAGCGCCACTCGGTGAACCAGCGCGCGAGGGTCGGCTCGGGCGGCAGAGCGTGGCCGGTGAGCCGGTAGGCGGGCGTCGGGTCGGCGGGCGGGACCTCCGGCACGGGCGGCGCCGTCGAGCCGAGCGCGACGGCGACCCCGGACACGGCCCCCATCACGGCGAGCTCGACGACCACCAGCCGCCAGAACAGCGCCGTGCCAGCCCGCTCGGCGGCTCCACCGTCCAGGCGCGGGATGACGGCGCGCCGGTGGGCCAGGCCGAGCACCCCGAGCACGACGAAGAGGGCCACCTTGGCCAGGAGCAGCGTCCCCCACTCGGTGCCGAGGTCGGACCACGACCCGAGGCGGATGACCCCGTTGACCGTGCCCGAGACGGCGACCGCGACGAAGCACCACGCGGCGATGACCGAGTAGCGAGCCACCGAGGCGGACAGGTCGGTGCCGACCCGCCGCACCAGCAGCGCGAGCGCGGCCAGCGCGCCGATCCAGATCGCGGCCCCGACCAGGTGCAGCAGCATCGAGGACGTCGCCAGATCGTGCCCGGCCGCGCCCGCGGCGTGGCCGAGCTGCGCCTGCTCCCACAGCGCGACGAGCGCGAGCGCCGCGGTCCATGCCGCGCCGGTGGGGGTCGCCACCACGAGGCAGAGCGCGGTGACGACGGCGGCCACCATGGTGATGACCAGCAGCGCGCGGCCCAGCTCGATCTGCGTGACGAAGACGCCCAGCTCCTGGCCGAACGACGCCGAGTCCAGGGGCCGGCCGGCCACGGACGCGTACTTGAGCACCAGGTTGACCACGCACGCCACGGTCCATACCCCGGCGGCCCACCCCGCCACCAGCAGGCTGACCGGATAGGCGCGACCGTCGGCCCGCATCCCGCGGCCTCGCTCGGAGGCTCCTGCGCGCGGGAGCACGCACACGGCGAGCACGAGCGCACCGAGTGCGACCGCACCGGCCAGCTCCGTGAGCGTCGCGGTGACCGGCAGCCCCCACCGCACGGCAGCACCGGGGTCGCGCAGGAGCTGGGGGAGCGCCGCACCGGAGAACGCGACGGCGGCGACCACCGCGACGACGGCCGCCACGACGAGCGCAGCCACGCGCCACGGGCTCGCGGGCGCGCCGGCACCCGGCCCGCCTGGTCGGTCGTCGACGGCTCGGGCGGGTCGGGTGTCGGCGGTGCGGCGGACGTCGGTCACGGGCGCTCCGGGCCTCCGGCCGAGCGACGACGAGCACGCCGCCAGCCCAGCAGGCCGAACACGGCCCCGATCAGCAGGCCGACGCCGATGACCGCGAGCGGCGCGGGCCCGTCGTCGTCCGACGCGGTCGACGGGTCGGCCGTCGGGTCCGCCGTCGCCGACGGGCTCGGCGCCGCGTGGTGCACGACGACCGGCGCGTCCGTCGATGCGCGCGTGGCCTGCGTCGTCGGCGCGGGCGACGCCTCAGCCGTCGTCGGCTGAGCGGCGACGAACGAGAACGCCCCCGAGACCGCGTGCCCGTCCTGCGAGGTCACGCGCCAGGTCACGTCGTACGTCCCGGCGGGCAGGGAGTCGCCCTCGACGGCCTGGCTCACGGTCGTGTCGACGAGCACGGGGTCACCCGCGCTGACCACGGTGCCGTCCGGCGACGTGACCTCGATCGCGGTGCCCAGCGCCACGGCGGGCTCCTCGAAGCTGAGCGTCACCTTCTCGGGGACGGTGGCGACCGTCGTGCCGTCGGCCGGCTCTGTCCCCACCAGCTCGTCGTGCGCCTGAGCGGCGGGCGCCACGGCGACGCCGAGCGCGAGCAGGACCCCGACGACGAGTCCGGAGGCGGGGGCGGTACGACGACGCATGTGTCCCAGGATCCCCCACGTCACGGCTGAACCTGGCGTCGGCGGCCCGTGACGAGGGCCACGACGAGGGCCGCGGCGCCGAGCGCGAACCCGCCGAGGCCGAACCAGACGGCCGCACGGTCGGACGACGACGCGTCCGACCCGGCGTCGGCGGCGGTCACGGTCAGCTCCGGCGCCGGGTGCTCGGGCTCGTCGCCGTCGGTCGTCGGCTGGTCCCAGTCCACCACCGTGCCGTCGCTGTACGTCTGGTGCGCGGGGAGGAGCAGGCGCGTGCCCTCGGCGGGCAGTGGTCCCACCTGCAGCGCGAACTCCTGGAACTCCCCGGCGCCGATCGCCGCGTCACCCGTGGCGGTGAACACGACGCGGCGGGGCGCCTCGGTGATCGTGGCGCCCTGCACCTCGACGGGCTGCGGGAGCGTGGCGGTGCGCACCTCGGCGGTCCACCCGGGGACCGGGCGCACGCCGACGTGGCTCAGCGGGGTGTCGGTGGGCAGGTCGAGCACCACCTGAGTGGTGGTCGCGGCGTCCTTCTCGTTGGGGACGCGGACCGTGAGGACGGTCCAGCCGCCCGCCGCGGTGGACTCCGGGACCACCCGGACGTGGGCGGAGGCGGCGGTGGCCGGAAGGACGGCGAGGGCGAGGCCGACGAGCGCCGTCGCGGCGATCGTGGGCAGGGGTCGTCGGGGCATGACGGATCGCAACATGCAAGAGCTCCTTGGCTGAGCGGGCCGGACGTGCCCGTCGCGCGGGCACCCCCAGGCGGGTGGCAGGACGCGCCGAGGACGCAGAGGTCTCCAGCGGGTCGGGGCGCCGCTCGGCCGCTAGAGGGCGGGCGGCACCGGTCGGTGCCACGCGGGCGGGCCCCGCAGGGGCACCACGCCGCGCCACGTCTGGCGCTCGAAGGAGCCGTCCTCGGCGGCGACCGGCAGCTCCGCCCAGGCGGGGAGCCGGACGACACCGGTCGGCGCGAGCCGACGGCCGAGCCAGGCGACGAGCCACATCAGGGCCCGGTCGGTGCCCGCGATCACGGCGGCGCACGCCAGGACCGCGATCGCGTGCGCGGCGATCATCGACCACGCACCGAACATGGGCAGCAAGGTCGCGTGCGCCGCGGCTGATCCGCACCCCGAGGTCGCGAGGTAGGCGGAGTGCGCGGCTCCCGCCATGTGGGCGTGCGCACCCGAGGGGACGAGTGCGGTGCACCCGCCGTCCTCGAACACCGAGAACGCCGCGTGCAGGCCCACCTGACCGGACGCGAGCAGCGCCGTCGAGCCCAGCATCCCGAGCCGGTGCGACGTGACGGCGGCACAGAGCGCCAGCACCAGAGCCCCGAGCGTCAGCGTGACGGTGCCGGCCGGGAGCGACCCGCCGCCCAACACGTGCGCGCCCGCCGCGAGAGCGACGACGACCGCGGCCACGACGAGCGCGCGCGCGAACCGCAGCGCTCCCCTCGTCGGCGTGACCACCGGGACACCGTAGCCCGATTGTCCGATCCGCGGGAGAGCGCTTTCCGAGATGCCTCGGGAACACATCTGCCGACCGCCGGCGTTACGCACTACGGCCTAGTGCCCTCCCAGCGCCCCCCTCGTCGAGAAGGTCCGATGTCGCAGAGCACGCACCCCGCAGCACCCGAGGCCTCCTCGGCCGGCACGTCGAACCCCTCCGGGTTCCAGCCGCCCACGCACCGGGAGATCCTGACCATCCTCGGCGGCCTGATGATCGGCATGTTCCTCGCCGCGCTCGACCAGACCATCGTCGCGACCTCCATCCGCACCATCGGGGACGACCTCAACGGGCTGTCGCTCCAGGCCTGGGTCACCACCGCGTACCTGCTGACGGCCACGATCTCGACCCCGCTGTACGGCAAGCTCTCCGACATCTACGGGCGCAAGCCTCTGTACATGACGGCCATCACGCTGTTCGTGATCGGCTCGGCACTGTCCGGCAGCGCGGACTCGATGTACCAGCTCGCGGCCTACCGCGGGCTGCAGGGGCTCGGGGCCGGCGGCCTGATGGCCCTCGCCATCACCATCCTCGGCGACCTGGTCGCACCCCGGGAGCGCGCCCGGTACCAGGCCTACTTCCTGGCGGTGTTCGGCACGTCGTCGGTGCTGGGCCCGGTGGTCGGCGGCTTCTTCGCCGGCGCCGAGACGATCCTCGGCATCGACGGCTGGCGCTGGGTGTTCCTCATCAACGTGCCGATCGGCATCGTCGCGATCCTCGTCATCTGGCGCGTGCTGCACCTCCCGCCCCTGCGGCGCGTGGAGCACCGCATCGACTGGCAGGGCGCGCTCGCGCTCGTGCTGACGCTCGTGCCGCTGCTGCTCGTCGCCGAGCAGGGCCGGGTGTGGGGCTGGGGATCGGACCGGGCGCTCGCCAGCTACGGCGTGGGGCTCGTCGGGCTCGTGCTCTTCCTGCTCGCCGAGCGCCGCGCGCAGGGCGACGCGATCCTGCCCCTGCACCTGTTCCGCAACCGCACGTTCTCGGTGGGGGCGGCCGCCAACACGGTCATCGGCCTGGGGATGTTCGGTGGACTCGCGACGCTCCCGCTCTACCTGCAGATCGTCAAGGGCCAGACCCCCACGCAGGCGGGGCTGACGCTGATCCCGTTCACGGTGGGCATCATGGCCGGCTCGGTGATCGCCGGTCAGACGACGTCGCGCACCGGCCGCTACAAGATCTTCCCCGTGCTCGGCACGGTGCTCATGGTGATCGGCGCGGCGACGTTCTCGCAGGTGGACGCCAGCACCCCGCTCGCCTACATCTTCGCGGCCTCGGTCATCTTCGGCCTCGGACTGGGCACCACCATGCAGCCGCTCGTGCTCGCGGTGCAGAACGCGGTCGACGTCCGGGACATGGGCGTGGCCACCTCGTCGTCCCTGTTCTTCCGTCAGATGGGCGGCACGCTCGGCACCGCGATCTTCCTGTCGGTCCTCTTCTCGACGGTCGGCAGGAACATCCAGGACGCGTTCGCCCGCCTCAGCACGGCGCCCGAGTTCCGGGCGGCGCTCGCCGACCCGGCCGTGACGGGCAACCCCGACAACGCCCCCGTGCTCAACCTGCTCAACGGCTCGGGCTCCGTGCCGCCGATCGACGACTCCGCGTTCATCGGCCGGCTCGACGCCCGGCTGGCGCGCCCGTTCCTCGAGGGCTTCGCCCAGTCCGTGGACCTCGTCATGATCCTCACCGCGATCGCGCTGGTGCTCGGGGTCGTCCTGGCGATCATGCTGCCCGAGCTGCCGCTGCGGAACGTGTCCGGCATCCAGGGCCGCATGGACGAGGACCATGCCCGGGCCACCGGCGCCGGGGTCACGCCTGACGGCGCGACCGCCAGCCTCGTGGCTCAGGAATCACCCCGGGCGGGATCCGACGATTCACAGGCGGCTCCCACCGAGCGCCGCTAGGTTCGAGGCACGACCCTGCGCGGAACCGACTGGGAGGCGACGATGCACGAGCACGGCCAGAGCTGCACCGGATGCATCGATCGACGCCAGATGCTGGCGCGGACCGGCTCGTTCACCGCGGTCGCCGCGGGCGTCGCGGTGCTCGCGGCCTGCGGGGGCGGGTCGGACACCCCCACCGCGACGCAGGCGGCCGACGGCTCGCTCGCGAAGGTGGCGGACATCCCGGTGGGCGGGGCGATCGCGGCGTCGGCGGGCGGGCAGAAGATCCTGCTGGTCCAGGCGACCGCGGGCGAGGTGACGGCCTACTCCGCGATCTGCCCCCACCAGGGCTGCACGGTGGCGCCTGGGAACGGCGAGCTGGACTGCCCCTGCCACGGCTCGCGCTTCGACCTGACCGGCGCGGTGCTTGCCGGGCCGGCGAAGGAGGGCCTCACGCCCTTCGACGTGCGGGTCGAGGGCGACGCCGTGTTCGCGGGTGCCTGAGATGGCCTGGCTGCGAGGGCCCGCCGCCACGTCCGCGGTGCTGCGCGCGCTCGTCTCCGCGAGCGTCATGCTCTCGGCCGTCATCCACCTCGAGCTGTGGGCCGACGGCATGAAGGACACCCGCGTCGGCACGGCGTTCATGATCAACGCCGTGGCCGGGCTGGTGATCGGCGTGCTGCTGCTGGTGTGGCGCCACTGGTTCCCGTTGTTCCTGGCGGCCGGTTTCGGTGCGTCGACGCTGGGCGCGTTCCTGCTGTCCACGACGTCGTCGGGCTTCATGGGCGTGCACGAACAGTGGCAGGGCTTCCCGATCTGGGCGTGCGCGATCGCCGAGGCGCTGGCGATCGTGCTGTCCGTCTGGGCGTTCCTCGTCGAGCGCGGGCACCCGGCCTCGGTGGCCTGACCGGGCGGGCGCTCAGCCCCAGACCAGCCCGTGCGCGGGCTCGGCCAGCACGCGCGCCACGTCGGCCAGCACCCGCGCACCGAGCTCACCGTCCACCAGGCGGTGGTCGAAGCTCAGCGCGAGCTGGGTCACGTGACGCACCTTGATCTTGCCCTTGTGCACCCACGGCTGCTCCCGGATCGCGCCGAACGCCAGGATCGCCGCCTCGCCGGGGTTGAGGATGGGGGTGCCCGTGTCGATGCCGAACACGCCCACGTTGGTGATCGTGATCGTGCCGTCCGACATGTCGGCGGGCGACACCTTGCCGGCGCGAGCCGTCGCGGTGAGCTGGGCCAGCCCGTCGGCCAGCTCGCGCAGCGTGAGTCGGTGCGCGTCCTTGATGTTCGGCACCACCAGCCCCCTCGGCGTCGCCGCAGCGATGCCGAGGTTGATGTAGTGCTTGTAGACGATCTCCTGCGCGCCCTCGTCCCACGAGGCGTTGATCTCCGGGTGCCGACGGATGGCCAGCATGAGCGCCTTCGCGGCGACGAGCAGCGGCGTGACGCGTACGTCGGCAAACTCGCGGTCGGCCCGCAGCCGCTCGACGAGCTTCATGGTGCGCGTGACGTCGACGGTGTGGAACACCGTGACGTGCGGAGCGGAGAAGGCGCTCGCGACCATCGCCTCGGCCGTCCGCTTGCGCACGGACTTGACGGGCACGCGCGTCTGGCGGCCGTCGGAGGAGACGGTGCCCGAGGCGAGCCAGGGCTGGTCGTCCCCCGCGTACGTGGCGAGCGTCCGGCCCTCCGCGCGGGCGCTCAGCGCCAGCACGTCCTCGCGCGTGACGATCCCACCGGGGCCGGTCGGCGTGACGGAGTCCAGGTCGACGCCCAGGTCACGGGCCAGCTTGCGCACGGGCGGCTTGGCCAGGGCGTGCGGGCTCCGGGGCACGGGCGCGCCCGCACGCGCGGTGGCCGACGATGCGGCGGCGGTCTCGCCACCGCGCGGACGACGACCCGCGGCGCCCTCCGCCAGGCCGTAGCCAACCAGCACGGCGCCGGCGGGTTCCGCGTCCGCCGCGGATGCCTGTGCCGACTGGGGAGCGTCCGCGGCCGGGGCCGGAGGACGCGCCGCCTCGATCTCGTCGGCGCCGCCGGGCTCCACGCCGCGGTGCCGCTCCGACCCACCGACGTGCCGCACCGACCCGGTGACGACGGGCGGCTCGGCGGGCGCACCGTCAGGGTCGATGTCGATCTCGATGATCGGCACGCCGACGTCCACCGTCGTCCCCGGGGCGACGAGCAGCTGTGTCACCACGCCGGCCCAGGGGCTGGGCAGGTCGACGAGCGACTTGGCCGTCTCGATCTCGACGATCGTCTGGTTGACCTCGACGCGGTCTCCCACGGCCACCTGCCACGCGACGATCTCGGCCTCGGTCAGCCCCTCACCCGCGTCGGGGAGCGGGAACTGCTTGAACGTGGGCACGTCTCGTACTCCTCGGGTCGGTGCTGGGCGTCAGAAGGCGAGCGAGCGGTCCACCGCGTCGAGGACGCGGTCCAGGCTCGGCAGGTAGTCGTGCTCGATCTTGGCCACCGGGTAGGGCGTGTGGAAGCCACCGACACGCAGCACGGGCGCCTCGAGGTGGAAGAAGCACTCCTCGCTCACCCGCGCGGCCACCTCCGCACCCGTGCCGTAGAGCACGGGTGCCTCGTGCACCACGACGCACCGGCCCGTCTTGCGCACGGACTCCGCGACCGTCGCGGTGTCGAGCGGCGAGAGCGTGCGCAGGTCGACGACCTCGATGCTCGTGCCCTCCGACGCGGCCGTGTCGGCGGCCTTGAGCGCGGTCTGCACGGTGGGGCCGTACGCGACCACGGTGATGTCGGTGCCCGGGCGGACCACCCGGGCGCCGTCCAGGCCGTTGGCCGCGGGCGCGTCCAGGTCGACCTCGCCCTTCTCCCAGTAGCGGCCCTTGGGCTCGAAGAACAGCACCGGGTCGGGAGACCGCACGGCCTCCTGGATCATCGCGTAGGCCTGCGCCGGGCTCGACGGCGTGACCACCCGCAGGCCGGCCGTGTGGGCGAACAGCACCTCGGGGGACTCGCTGTGGTGCTCGACCGCGCCGATGCCGCCGCCGTAGGGCACGCGGATGACGACGGGCAGCGTGAGCCGGCCGTGCGAGCGGTAGTGCATCTTGGCCAGCTGGGTGGTGATCTGGTCGTACGCCGGGAAGATGAAGCCGTCGAACTGGATCTCGCACACGGACCGGTACCCGCGCATGGCCAGCCCGATCGCGGTGCCGACGATGCCCGACTCGGCGAGCGGCGTGTCCACCACCCGCTGCGCGCCGAACTCCGCCTGCAGCCCGTCGGTGACGCGGAAGACCCCGCCCAGCTTCCCGATGTCCTCGCCCATGAGCAGCACGCGAGGGTCGTCGGCCAGGGCCCGACGAAGGCCGAGGGTGATCGCCTTGGCAAAGGTCAGCCGCTGCACGCCCGTCGGCTCCGGGCGGCTCTCGACGGCGGCCGGCGCGGCTGCGGTGGTCGTGCTCATCGGTGGCTCCCGTCCCTCGTCTGCTGCCCGGCCGCGTGGTGCGCGCCCTCGCCGTGCCTGCCGTCGCCGTGCTTCCCGTCGAGGAACGACGACTCGTAACCCTCGAACCACGCCCGCTCCGCGTCCACCACCGAGTGCGGCGTCGCGTAGACGTGCTCGAACATCGATGCCGGCGACGGACGGCCCATCGCGCGGACCGTGGTGCGGATGCGCTCGCCGAGGTCGTCGGCCTCCGCGTCCAGCTGGTCCAGGAAGGATGTGGGCAGCTCGCCCAGGCTCTCGAGGTACGCGCGCAGGCGGTCGATCGGGTCGCGACGCCGCCAGTAGTCCTCCTGCTCCGCGCTGCGGTAGCGGCTCGGGTCGTCGGACGTGGTGTGGGCGCCCATGCGGTAGGTGAACGCCTCGATGAAGGTGGGCCCGCCGCCCGAGCGCGCGCGCTGCAGCGCCTCCTGGGTGACGGCGTAGGAGGCGAGGACGTCGTTGCCGTCCACGCGCACCGACGGGATGCCGAAGCCGGGCGCGCGGTCCGCGAGCGGCACGGTGGACTGGTTCGTCGTGGGCTCGGAGATCGCCCACTGGTTGTTCTGGCAGAAGAACACCACGGGCGCCTCGTTGACCGCCGCGAACACGAGCGCCTCGCTCACGTCACCCTGCGACGTCGCGCCGTCGCCGAAGTACGCGACCACGGCGGTGTCGCGCGTGGGGTCGCCGGTGCCCACCGCGCCGTCGCGCTGCACGCCCATGGCGTAGCCGGTGGCGTGCAGCGTGTGGGAGCCGATCACGAGCGTGTACAGGTGGAAGCCGTGCGCCACGGGGTCCCAGCCGCCGTGGTCGATGCCGCGGAACAGGCGCAGCACGTCGGCGAGGTCGACGCCGCGCGTGTGCGCGACGCCGTGCTCCCGGTAGCTGGGGAACACGTGGTCCTGCGGCAGGAGCGCGTGCCCGGAGCCGATCTGCGCGCCCTCCTGGCCGAGCGCCTGCGCGAACAGCGCCAGCTCGCCCTGTCGCTGCAGTGCGGTCGCCTCGGTGTCGAACCGTCGGACGATGACCATGTCGCGGTACATCGCGCGGAGCGCGTCGGCGTCGAGGTGCGCGACCAGGTGGTCGTAGGCGGGGTGCGAGACCCGTCGGCCCTCGGGGGTGAGCAGCTGGACCAGCCCGTCCGTGGTGAGGGGGCCGGATGCCGCCGCAGCCACGTCGGCGGCCGTCTCGGTGGTGTCGTTCGAGCTCACGCGGTTGCTCCTTCGCGTGCCGCGGCCTGCGGGCCGCACCGGTGCGTCCGAGCGGGGGACTCGAACCTACGACACCGTAGCCTACGGAACCGTAGGTTTCTCGGGAAGGCCTCCGACAAGGCTCGGGTGTGACCTTTGTGGGGCTCCCACAGCCGGCGGGGGCGTGCTGCGGACGAGCCGCGAGTGGGAGGGGCGCCGGCCCGCTCTTGGGCGGGCGCGGTCTACGGCGACGACGACCGCTCGCAGATCCGCGCCCCCGCGCCTCCGCGCCCCCGCGCCTCCGCGCCTCCGCGCCTCCGCGCCTCCGCGACCGGCCTCCCCCATCACTTCGCCGGTTCCGCACCGAAACGCCGATTCAGATCGGCGAAGCCATGCTGAATCGGCGAAGCGACCCGGGCACTCGCGAGGCCGGGGCTGGCGCAAGTGGAGGTGGGGCGGCAGGGCGACGGGCCCGGTGTAGGCGAGGTGGCCGGCCGGTCTCCCGTCACTTCGCCGATTCGGCATCGGTACGCCGATTCAGATCGGCGAAGTGATGCGGAATCGGCGAAACGACGGAGGCACTCGCGGCTGGCGCAGGGCGAGGCGGGGCTGCGTCGGGCCGGGCCGGGGCGGAGCGGCGGCCGGGGCGGGGAGCGGGTGGCCGGGGCGGAGCGGGTGGCCGGGCCGGGGTGGGTGGCCGGGCCGGGGTGGACCAGGCGGCACCGCCCGAGCCGGGGTCAGCGGGACAGGTGCTCGCCGGCGATCTCGAGGAAGAGGTCGATCGCCTCGGGCTCGCCCACACTCACGCGCACGCCGTCACCGGCGAAGGGCCGCACGACGACGCCCGCGCGGATGGAGCGCTCGGCGAAGTGCGTCGACGCCTCACCCAAGGGGAGCCAGACGAAGTTGGCCTGCGTGTCCGGGACCTCCCAGCCCTGCGCGCGCAGACCGTCGAGCAGCCGGGTGCGCTGGCGGACCACGCGATCGACGCGCGCGAGCAGCTCGTCGGCCGCGTCCAACGACGCGAGCGCGGCGAGCTGCGCGGGGTGCGAGACGCCGAACGGCGTCGACGCGGCCCGGATGCCGGCGGCGAGCCGCGGCCGGGCGACCGCATAGCCGACCCGGAGGCCGGCGAGGCCGTAGGCCTTGGAGAAGGTGCGGAGCACGACGACGTTGGGGTGGTCGGCGAACACGGCGAGCCCGTCGGGCACGTCGGGATCGCGGACGAACTCGACGTAGGCCTCGTCGAGCACGACGAGCACGTCCGACGGGACCGCCTCGAGGAACGCGTCGAGCTCGTCGGCGTGCACCGCCGGCCCGGTGGGGTTGTTCGGGGTGCACACCAGCACGACGCGCGTACGGGGCGTGACCGCTGCGGCCATCGCGGCGAGGTCGAGCCGGCCGCCCGCCGCGAGGGGGACGGGCACGCCGACTGCACCCGCGAGCGTGATCGCGATCGGGTACGCCTCGAACGAGCGCCAGGGCAGCACCACCTCGTCGCCCGCCTCGCACACCGCCGTGAGCACGTGCCCGAGCACGGCGACCGAGCCGCACCCGGTGACGATGGTGTCGGTGCCGACCCCGAGGCGCGCCGCGATCGCCTCAGACAGCTCGGTGGCGTACATGTCCGGGTAGCGGTTGATGTCCGCGGCCGCGTCGACGATCGCCGCCATCACCGACGGCAGCGGCGGGTACGGGTTCTCGTTCGAGGACAGCTTGAACGCCGCCGCCCCCACCGGTGCACGGCCGCCCGGCACGTACGGGGGAAGGTCGGCGAGGGCCTGGCGCAGGGGGACGCGGGTCACGCGGACAGCATGCCACCCGCCCCCGGCGCGCACCGGGCTGAGTCCGGCGCCAGGTGGCAGGATCGCGCCATGGCCTTCGCGATCCGCATCCTCATCAACGGCGTCGCCATCTGGCTCGCCACCGTCCTGCTGTCCGGGCTCGACGTGGTCGGCTACGACTCCGACTGGGAGCACGTCGCCATCATCCTGCTGATCGCGCTCGTGTTCGGGATCGTCAACGCGGTGGTCAAGCCGATCGTCGCGTTCCTCTCGATCCCGCTCTACATCCTGACGCTGGGGCTGTTCACCCTGGTGGTCAACGCCCTCATGCTGATGCTCACGGCGTGGGTCACGGAGTTCACCGACTGGGGCCTGCGGATCGACGACTTCTGGACCGCCGTGCTCGGCGCGCTCATCATCTCGCTGGTCAGCTTCTTCCTTTCCCTCCTGCTCCCGGACGCCCGGGACTAGTCGCCGCCCGCAGCTGCGGGGTCCGCGGCAGGCCCGTGCCCGGGTCTGTGCGCACCAGGGCCGGTGACCGCGTGACGGCGAGCTGCCACGTCCGCTGGGTGGTCCCCGGGGGCCCCAGCACGCGGGCCAGCTCCGCGTCGAACCGGCGCAGCGCCGGGCTGCCCGCGAGCGCCGCGTCGGCCAGCTCCGCGGTGCGTACGTACTCCTCGAGCGCGTGCGCGTGGGCCACGTTCGCGGCCCCGATGCTGCGCCGCACCGCGACCACGTCGCCGCTCACGACGTCGGCGCGGCCGTCGGTCTGGGGCACCACGTCCTCGTCGATGCGGTAGTGCCGGGCCTGGACCCCGGCGGGGAGGGTCCGGGGGACGTCGGGCGACCCCGCCGTCAGCACGGCGCGCACGTCGTACGCGCCCGCCGCCAGGACCGCCGCGGTGACGGCCACCATGCCCCCCTGGCTGTGCCCGGCGAGCAGCACCGGCTCGTCGGGCGGCACGCCCAGATCCCGCAGGACGTGCAGGACGGCGGTCGACATGTCGTCGGGCAGTCCCCCCATGAGTCGCGCGTTGGTGGCCATGTCCGTGGCCACGTCCCCGCCGAAGGCGGCGCTCTGCGTCCCCGGGATCTCCACCACCCAGCCGCGCGTGCCGTCGGGGTGCGTGAGGCGCTGCACCGAGATGCTCGAGCGAGCCGTGCCCGGGAGTCCGCCGTGGTCGCTCGGGTAGGTCGCGGAGACGTTGCGCAGCAGGTCCGCCGCCGACCGGGGTACCGGCAAGGCGGGCGGGTCGGCGCGCGGGAGCAGCACGGCCGGCGGCAGCTCACCCGACGCGGCCTCCCCCGCGAGCGCGCCCAGCGGGTCCGTCGCGGGTGGCCGCGCACCCGGCAGCGCGCCGCGCAGGAAGGCCGCGGTCGGAGCCACGAGGGCGGAGGGCACCTGCGCACTTGCGGCCGCGCCGGCCACGCGGGTCGCGTCTCCGCGCGCCCCCACCCACGCGCCGACGGCGGCAGGGACGACGAACGGGACCACCGCCGGCAGCAGCGCGGGGACCTCCCCCGCCACGTGCGCCTCGGCAGTCACGACCGCGTGCATCGCCCGGCCCACCCACCACTCCGCCTCGTCGAGCCTGCGGAGCACGTGGCGCAGCCGCCGAAGCAGGTCGTCGACGTGCCGGGCGGCGAGCAGCGCGCTCCGGCCCAGCGCGTCGGTGTGGGACGCGGCGAAAGCGGGACGCGGACCGTCGACCAGGGCCGGCATGCTGCGTGCCTGCTCGGCGAGACCCGCCGCCCGCAGGCGGGCGTCCGCCCGCCAGAGCGCGTCGACGGCGGCGCGCAGCACCGCGGACGCGCGCTCCAGGTCCCCGAGCTCGACGGCAGTCGGCCCGGGGCCGCCCACCGCGCGGACGCTGCCGTCCCCCCACGGGGACCCGCTCACGGGCGGCACCCCACCAGCACGACCAGCTCGTCCGTCCCGCGGTGCACGCGCGCGACGAGAGCCGACGACGCGTCGACCCCGGCCCGGTAGGGAGCGGCGAGCGGCCCGGCCCACGGCACCGAGCCGGCGTCCGCGAGCAGGCGTCGCGCCTCGGCGAGCTCGTCGAGGGCGGCCAGCAGGTGCGGGAGCGGATCGGTCCACATCCCGCGACCGTAGGAAGCGGGATCCACCGCTCCGCGACCGCGGCGCCGGCGCCGGGCGCATGCGGGCGAGCCGCCGGGGCTGTGGACGCCTCAGCGGTCCGCGGGCAGGTTCGGGAGCGCGATCAGCGCGACCCCGAGCGCGGCCAGCACCGCCGCGGCCCGCCACACGTCGCCCGTCCCGAGCGACGCGCCCGAGACCGTCACGGCGAGGATCGCGAGCGCCTGCGCTCCCAGCTGGACCCCCAGGAAGCCCCGCGCGGCGCGGGTCAGCACGCGCACCTCGACCCAGGCGTTCCACGACCCGCGCGCGGCGAACGCAGCCGTCCACAGCGTGAGGTGCACCAGCAGCACCAGCGCCATCACGACCCCGACAGGCGGCCGGCCGCCGATGAGGACGATGACGCCCGCGAGCGCCCCGACCAGCGCCGGCAACGCACCCCACGGACGCCAGGCCACCGCGGCCGCGATCACCGGCGACACCACCCAGACCGTGCCCGCCGCCGCCCCGGCAGACAGCGATGCGACGACCAGCAGCGCGACGACGACCGGAACCAGCGCGGCACGCACCAGGGCGAGCGCGACCACGGTCCCGGACTCCAGCTCCGCCTCGGCGGAGAGCTCGGCACGCCTCATCGCGCTCCCGCCCCCACCCGCCGCTGCGACCGCCGCGCCAGCTGCGTGAGCTGGCTCGCCGGCGACTCGTGCCAGGTGACCACCTCGACGTCGGCGTCTGCGAGCGCGGCCAGGCGGTTCTCGCGCCCCAGCCGCACGATGCGCAGCGCGAACCGGTGCCGCTCCTTGAGGTGCGCGGTCCGCAGCGGTGGCAGGACGTCGACGGCGATCACCCGGTGGCCGGTCCGGCGCCACTGCACGCCGACGTCCGCGGCGTCGTCGTCGAGGAACGTCGAGAACACCACGACGAGGGCGCCCGACGGCACCTGCGGCGCGCGGACCCGACCGCGCGCCTCGCCCACCGGCGCGGTCACGGCGAGGGCCTGCCGGATGCGGTCCAGCTGCCGGCGGCCCCCACCCGGGGGCAGCGGCCGCCGCATCGCGGCCAGGTCGTCGAGTCCGACGCGGTCCCCCGCGCTCAGGTAGGCCTGGGCCAGGGACGCGGCCGCCCGGCGCGCGATGTCGAGCGAGGTGGCGTCGGACGCCGCGGGCACGGTGGGCCCGCGCCAGGTCAACGGGTCGGGACCCACGTCGTCGCGCGAGTCCACCACGAGCACCACCACCGCCTCGGCGAGGGCGTGCTCGCGGCGCACGTAGAGCTCGGCGAGCCGGGGCGAGCGCCGCGCGGTCACGCGCCAGTCGATGCGCCGCAGGCGGTCGCCCGGTGCGAACGGGTGCACGTCGCGCAGCGAGCCGCCCTCACCCGGCCGGCGCGAGTCGTGCGCGCCGGTCAGGCCGCGGAGCCGTGGCGGCAGGGGGAGCACGTCGAGGTGGCCGACGTCGGGCAGCACGAGGGTGGTCCGCGAGACGGGCTGCGCGGCCTCCGACATGCTCGCCGCGCCGGGGCCGATCCCCTGCGCGTCGACGTCGGCGAGCGTCTGCGGCCCGGTCCGGACGGTGCGCACCACGAGCGGCAGCTCTCGCGTGCCGTCCACGTCCACCAGCACCTCGCGGACCACCTCCTGGTGGCGCCGCACGACGACGAGCACGGCCGCGGTGCCCGGCGGCGCGGTGAGCGTGACGTCGCCGGTCAGCGTGCCCGCCGCCGCGGCGCGGCCCGTCGCCTCGAGCGTCGCGTGCACGGCTCCCCCGGGGCGCCGCCGCCAGTCGAGCACGCCCGCGACCACGGGTGCCGCGCCCAGCACGGCGACGTCCGGCCGTCCCGTGACCGCGCCCACCAGCAGCAGGGCGGCACCGACCGCCACGCCCGCGGCGGTCACGCGGGCCCTCGGCCAGCGCTCGCTCATGGGGTCACCGGGTCACCGGCCGGGCGTCGCGCCGTCGTCGGGCCCGGCACGGACGCGAGCACCTCGGCGACGACGCGCTGCGGCGCGACCCCGGCCGCCCACGCCGACGGGGAGAGCGAGATGCGGTGCGCGAGCGTCGGCACGCCCACGGTCTTGACGTCCTCCGGCGTCACGAAGTCACGGCCGTCCAGGATGGCGAGAGCCCGTGCGACGAGCACGAGCGCCTGCGAGCCGCGCGGCGACGCGCCCACCTCGACGGCACCGTGCGTGCGGGTGGCGGCGGCGATGTCGACGCAGTACCGCACCACGTCCGGGTCGACGCTCACGGCCTCGGCCCCGGCCTGCATGGATCGCAGCGTCGCGGCGTCGACGACCGTGCGCACGGGCGCCTCCTCCGCGCGCCGCGACAGGCGCCGGGCCAGCACGTCGACCTCCGCCTCGCGGTCCGGGTAGCCGACGGCGAGGCGGACCATGAACCGGTCCAGCTGCGCCTCGGGGAGCGGGTAGGTGCCCTCGTACTCCACCGGGTTGCTGGTCGCGAAGACGTGGAAGGGCTGCGGCAGGGAGTGCGTCACGCCGTCGACGGTGACCTGGCGCTCGGCCATCGCCTCGAGCAGCGCGGACTGCGTCTTGGGCGCCGTCCGGTTGATCTCGTCCGCGAGCAGCAGCCCCGCGAACACCGGGCCCGGGCGGAACTCGAACGACGTGGTGGCGGGCTCGAAGACGCTCGAGCCCGTGATGTCCGACGGCAGCAGGTCGGGCGTGCACTGCACGCGGCGGAACTCGAGCCCGAGCGCGGTCGCCAGGGACCGGGCGGCGAGCGTCTTGCCCAGGCCGGGGACGTCCTCGAACAGCACGTGGCCCGACGCGAGCACCGCCGCGAGCGCCACCCGCAGCGGCTCGCGCATGCCGACCACCGCGGTGGCCACCTCGTCGAGGACGGCGCGACCCGCGGCGGCGACCGCGGGCACGGGCAGGGTCTCGGGCGTGCTGGTCATGTGCTCTCCGGTGCGTCGTAGGCGTGCGGGTGATCGTTGGCGCGGGTGGGGCCCAGCCGCTCGAGGGCGTCCAGCGTGTGGCGCACGTCCGCCGCGCCGGGCAGCGGGTGCGACAGGCGCGTGAGGGTGGCGTACGCGCGGTCGCCGACGAGTGCACGCGCGCGGTCCGCGTGCTCGGGGTCGCCGAGAGCGACGCCGTGCCGGGCGAGGCGCACGGTGCCCACCTCGCGCAGCCGGCGCAGCGCCCGCTCCGAGAGGCGCCCGTCGCGGCTGCTGAACGCCCAGGCCAGCTCCTGCAGCTCGCCGCGCGCGCCGTCGCGCCGGATGACGCGCTCGGGCTCGAGCTCGACCTCGTCCTCGAGGTCCAGCCGGCCCAGCAGCACGACGACCGCCGTGACCACCAGGCCGAACAGCAGGGCCGTGCCCGGCCGCGTGACGAGCAGGGCGACGCCCGTGGCGAGCACGAACGCGAGCACCCCGTTGCGCACCTGCCGCCGCGTCACGGCCGCTCCTCCACGCGCACGTGCCGCACACCGTCGGCCAGCACGACGAGCGCCTCGCGGGCGGCCGCGACCTCGTCCCCCGTGACGGCGTGCTCGCTGTACCTCGCCTGCAGGTACAGGCCGAGCAGCCGTCGGGTCGCGGCCGGGTCGGCCATGGTCGAGCCCAGCACGTCGACGGTGAACTCGGTCGCGGTCTCCGCACGGTCGCGCACCACCTCGCTGCGGGCCGCCGCCTCCTCGAGCGCCACCCAGGCGGCCACCACCGCGTCGCCCGGAGGGACCTCGGCGTCGTCGAGCAGCCGGGTCGCCTCGACGATCGCGTCCCGCAGCGCCGGCATCGCGAGCTCGTGCGGCGGACGGTCGACGACGGGCTCGTCGGCCTCAGGGCCGTCCGCCGTGATGCCGCGGCGCAGCCACCGGCGGGCGCGCACCAGCACGTAGCCGATGGTCAGCAGCAGCAGGAAGCTGAGGATCGGCACCCACGCGGGGACGCCGTGCTGCTGCCCCGCCCCCGCGACGGGCGTCGGGTCAGGCCCCGGGGTCGGCACCGCCGGCGGGGCGATGTCGAGCGTGGGCATGCCCGGCACCTGCACCTTCGCGTGCCAGGACCCGGCGAAGGCCGCGGCGAGGACCACGAGCGTCACGAGCGCGGCCACCGCGGCGCCGGTCCGGCGAGCGTCCTGCGTGCGCTGCACCGATCCTCCTCGCCGCCACGCGTCATGGCCGTCCGTGCGGAAACCACACCCTACTGACGGGCGCGTCCCCCGGGCGCCGGTGCCGCCCTGCCCGGCCGGGCGTCACCCGTCCGCCACGGGCGCGACCTGGACACCCCCCGCACCACGTCCCCGCACTCTGGGACCATGGCGGCATGACTGCGCGCGTGACCCTGGCAGATGTGACCCCCGCGATCGCCCTCGGCCCGCTCGACGGCCGCTACCGCGCGGCGGTCGCCCCGCTGGTGGACCACCTGTCCGAGGCGGCCCTGAACCGCGAGCGCGTGCACGTCGAGGTCGAGTGGCTCGTCCACCTGGCCCAGCACGGCGTGGTGCCCGGGGCCCCCACGCTGACGGACGACGACGTCAGCTACCTGCGGGACGTGGTGGCGACGTTCGGGGCCGACGAGATCGCCGAGCTGGGCGAGATCGAGCGCACCACGGTGCACGACGTGAAGGCGGTCGAGTACTTCCTCAAGCGCCGCCTGGCCGACGCACCCGAGGGTTCCGCGCTGCGCGACGTGGGCGAGCTGGTCCACTTCGCGTGCACGAGCGAGGACATCAACAACCTCTCGTACGCGCTCATGGTGCGCGACGCGGTGCAGCGGGTCTGGCTCCCGGCCGCCACGGCGCTGGCCGACGAGGTGGCCGCGCTCGCCGTCGAGCTCAAGGACCAGCCGCTGCTGGCCCTGACCCACGGCCAGCCCGCGACGCCCACCACGCTCGGCAAGGAGCTCGCGGTGCTCGCGCACCGGCTGCGCCGTCAGCTGCGACGCATCGCGTCCGACGAGTACCTGGGCAAGCTCAACGGCGCGACGGGCACGTACGGCGCGCACGCGGTCGCGGTGCCCGGCGCCGACTGGCCCGCGGTGAGCAAGGCGTTCGTCGAGCACCTGGGCCTGACGTGGAACCCGCTGACCACGCAGATCGAGTCGCACGACTGGCAGGCCGAGCTCTACGCCGACGTCGCGCGCTTCAACCGCGTGCTGCACAACCTGGCCACCGACGTGTGGACCTACATCAGTCGCGGCGTCTTCACGCAGATCCCCGTGGCGGGAGCGACCGGCAGCTCGACCATGCCGCACAAGGTCAACCCCATCCGGTTCGAGAACGCCGAGGCCAACCTCGAGATCTCGTGCGCGCTGCTCGACACGCTCGCCTCGACCCTGGTGACCAGCCGCCTGCAGCGCGACCTGACGGACTCGACCACCCAGCGCAACATCGGGCCCGCGTTCGGGCACAGCCTGCTCGCCATCGACAACGTGCGCCGCGGCCTGCGCGGTCTCGCCGTGGACCCGGCGCTGCTGGCGCGCGAGCTCGACGAGAACTGGGAGGTGCTCGGCGAGCCCGTGCAGTCGGCCATGCGCGCGGCCTCGGTGGCCGGGGTGACCGGGATGGAGAACCCCTACGAGCGGCTCAAGGAGCTGACGCGCGGCCGCCGCCTGACGGCCGACGACATGCGCGAGTTCATCGCGGGCCTGGGCCTGCCCGACGACGTCGCGTCCCGGCTCGCCGCGCTGACGCCCGCCTCCTACACCGGCCTGGCCGGCGCACTGGTCTCCTACCTGGAGGACTGACCTCGCCCGGGGAGGCGCGTCGGCGCGCCCCGTCATCCGTTCGGTGGAACGAACCTGGACACGCGCCCGGTTTGTCTGCACAATCGTCGCGCACCCCCGTCCGTTTTCCCCCGGTTCATCCGATCTTCTGGCGAGGAAACCTCCGTGACGCTCATGCAGAAGGCGATCACGCCTGCGCTCTCGCACGCGTACCTGACGGCCGGTCACGACCGGCTCGCGGGGTACGTCGTGCGCGCGGCCGACGTCTCGTTCGCCACCACCCCGGCCCAGCTGTTCGAGGTGCACGGCCTCGGCTACCCCGACTCCCCCTTCAGCCCGCACGACGAGCACATCGACGTGCTGCGGTTCGAGTCGTCGCCGCACCTGCAGTACCGCGACGTGCCGGGCTACATCGTGCCGCTGTGGTGGCTGCGCCACTCGCGCATCCCCCCGGGCACCGAGCTGGTGCGCATCCACGCCAACGGGCACGCGACGCTGCTCGCGCGCTACGGCGACGTGGGGACGGGCTGGACGCTCACGTCGCTGGGCGGTCCCCGCCCCGCGCTCGCGTCGCTGTCCCGCTGCGTCGGGCCGGTCGCCAAGTGGCACGGCGCGTACCTCGAGGCAGACGTCATCGACAACGGGCACACCCTGGTGCTCGCGCTCGCCAACCCGCCCTTGGCCGAGACCGGCTTCCGGCAGTCGGCCAACGGGCGGTGGTACCGGCGTGTGCCGCGCCAGGACGTGACGGAGCTGTTCGAGCTGGACCTGACCGCGCAGTGGAACGGGTTGTCCGTGCGCGTGGTCGACCAGTGGCAGGACGCGCAGCGGTACGTCGTCGCCCGCATCTCGCACCTGGGCGACGACATCGACCGGGCCGAGCACCTGCAGATGGACCGCATCGAGGCAGGCGTGTACGAGGCCGTGGTCTACGCGGCCGAGCTGACCGACATCCAGACCAACCAGGTGGTGCCGCACACGTGGGCGCCCGGGCCGGCGGCCGCGCAGCAGCGCCAGACGGTGCGGAGCTGACGACGGCCTAGGCGGGCGAGCCGGCGGCCACGGGGCCTGCCGGCACGGTGCCTGACGGTGCCCTGTCCAACGGTGCAGTGCCTAACGGTGCAGTGCCCGACGATGCAGTGCCCGACGATGCAGTGCCCGAAGGCCCCGCCACCCCCGCCACCGCGGGAACGCCGATCGCCGCCAGCGCCGAGAGCGCCGCGGCGTAGGCGGCCGTGTCCCCGGCGCGCGCGGCCTCGCGTGCCCGGACGGTCGGCCCGTGCAGCAGCGCGCGCGTGCGGCGGCGCAGCCCCCGCTCGGCGCGCTCGTCGCGCAGGTCCTCGGGCAGCGCCTCGAGCGCGGTCTCCAGCCCACCGAGCACGCGCGTGCGCTCGGCCACGACGGCCGGGTTCCACTCGCGCACCCGGCGGTCGGCCTCGTAGTCGCGGGCCGCGTCGTCGACGATGCCGCGCGCCGCCTCGACCGCCGCGTGCTCGGCCGGGGCATGCTGGGCGACCGTGTTCAGGGACACGAGCCGGACGCCGGGCAGCTCGCGCACCCCCGGGTCGACGTCGTGGCGCAGGGCCAGGTCGACCACGGTCAGCGGGCGGGCGTCGGCGGACCGGCTCGCGGCGAGCGCGTCCACCTCGAGCACCGCCCCGGCGGCGCCGCTGCACGCGACGACCAGGTCGATGCCGGCCAGCTCCGCGGCGAGGTCGGCGCCTGCGGGCACCGCGCGCACCCCGCGCGCGGCCGCGAACTGCCCCGCGCGGCCGCTCGGGGAGTACACGCGCACCTCGCCCACGCCGCGCGCCTTGAGCGCGGCCAGCGACGCCCCGGCGTACGAGCCCGTGCCGATCAGGACGCAGCGGACCTCGGACCAGTCGGGCAGCTCGGCCTCGGCGATGTCGAGCGCGACGCCCACCACGGACCGGCCTGCGCCGCCCAGCCCGGTGCCGGCGTCGACCGCGCGGCTCACGCGCGACGCCGCCTGGAACAGCGCCTCGAGGTCGCTCGTGGTGGTCCCGTCGCGGCGCGCGGTGGTCAGCGCCCGGCGCACCTGACCGGCGATCTCGCGCTCGCCGACCACCATGGACTCCAACCCGCTGGCGACCGCGAACAGGTGGCCCGCGGCCTCCGTCGAGGTCATCGCGTGCAGGTGGGCCGCGACGCTCGCCTCGTCGTACCCGGAGCGGGCGGCGACGGCCGCGGCAGCGGCGGCGCGCGCGGCGGGCGTGTGGGCGGCGTCGTCGACGTCGAGGTAGAGCTCGAACCGGTTGCACGTCGCGAGCACGACGGAACCGGAGATCGAGGGGGACGCGCTCACGAGCTCGCCCCCCACCACGTGCGCGTCCGACGAGAGACGTTCCAGCACGGCGAGGTCGAGCTCGTGGTGCGACGCGACGAGCGACAGCAGCACCACGTCCCCGAGTTAATCACTCACCCATTTGTCGGGCACAATCGACGCGTGGTTCTTTCGCTCACACATCCGCTGTCCGACGGCCGCACGACGCATTCCGCGCTGGTGCGCGCATATTCGGGTGACCGGCCCGAGCGCCTGCCCGTGTGGTTCATGCGGCAGGCCGGCCGGTCGCTGCCGGAGTACAAGGCGGCCCGCGGGACCACGGCCATGCTCGACGCCTGCCTGACCCCGGAGCTGGCCAGCGAGATCACGCTCCAGCCGGTGCGTCGGCACGGCGTCGACGCGGCCATCTTCTTCTCCGACATCGTCGTGCCGCTGCGGCTGGCTGGCGTGGACGTCGAGATCAAGCCCGGCGTCGGTCCGGTGATGGGCGCGCCCGTGCGCACGGCCGACGACGTGGCGCGACTGCGCGAGCTGACGCTCACCGCCGAGGACCTCGAGCCGGTCGCCCAGGGCGTCGCGCTGACCGTGGCCGCGCTGGGCAGCACGCCGCTGATCGGCTTCGCGGGTGCGCCCTTCACGCTCGCCGCCTACCTCGTCGAGGGCGGGCCCTCGCGCGACCACCTGGCCGCGCGCACGCTCATGCACGCCGACCCGCAGACCTGGCGGGCGCTCACCGAGTGGGCCGCCGACGTCACGGGAACCTTCCTCCGCGCGCAGGTGCTCGCCGGTGCGAGCGCCGCGCAGCTGTTCGACTCGTGGGCCGGCTCCCTGTCGCTGGGCGACTACACCACGCACGTCGCGCCCGCCTCGACGCGGGCCCTCTCGCACGTCAGCGACCTCGGCGTGCGCACGGTCCACTTCGGCACGGGCACGGGCGAGCTGCTCGCGGCCATGCGGGACGTCGGCGCCGACGTCGTGGGCGTCGACTACCGGATCCCGCTCGACGAGGCGTCGCGCCGGCTCGGCGGGACCACGCCGCTGCAGGGCAACATCGACCCCGCCCTGCTGGCTGCGCCGTGGGACGTGCTCGAGGCACACGTGCGCGACGTGGTGGCGCGCGGCGGCTCGGCGCCGGGTCACGTGGTCAACCTCGGCCACGGGGTCCCGCCCACCACGGACCCCGAGGTGCTCACGCGCCTCGTCGGCCTGATCCACAGCCTCTGACCATGGTGGGCGACGAGCGCTGGGACGTCGTCGTCGTCGGTGGCGGCGTCGCCGGCCTCGTCGCCGCCCGGGACCTGGTGCGGGCCGGGCTGCGGACGCTCGTCCTCGACGCGCGCGACGCACCGGGGGGCGCCGTCCGCGGCCACGAGGTGGGCGGGCTGCGCCTCGACGCCGGGGCGGAGTCGTTCGCCACCCGCGGCGGGATCGTCACCGACTACCTCGCGGAGATCGGCCTGGGCGGAGACGTCTGCGCGCCCAGCGGGCTCGGCTCGTGGGTGCACCTGCCCTCGGGTGACGGTCCCCTCCCGCGCACGGGCGTGCTGGGGATCCCGTCCGCGCCCACCGCGTCCGACGTGCGCCGCACGCTCGGCGTGCTGGGCTGGTCACGCGCGTGCCTCGACCTCGTGCTGCCGCGGTCCGTGGGCGCGTCCGCCGGCACGCTCGGCGCCCTGGTGCGCGCGCGCATGGGCCGCCGCGCGCTGGACCGCCTGGTGCGACCGGTCGTCGCCGGGGTGCACGCCGCCGAGCCCGACGATCTCGCGGTCGACTCCGTCGCGCCCGGCCTCTCGGCCGCGGTGGCGCGCTCGAAGGGCTCGCTCGCGCGAGGGGTGCGCACGATGCGCGCCGCGGCGCCCGCCGGCTCCGCCGTGGCCGGCCTGACGGGGGGCGTGCACGGGCTGGTGGACGCGCTCGCGGCCGCCGTCCCGGAGCTGCGCCTGCGCACGCCCGTCGAGCGGATCGAGCGCGAGCCCGACGGGCTGCTGCTGCACACCCCCGACGGCCCGGTGCGGGCGGCCCGCGTGCTCCTCGCGGCGCCCGTCGCGTCGCTGCTCACGCCGCTCGTCGGGGCCCTCGACGGCGCTCCCGACGCGGGGGCCGTCGTCAGCCTCGTCACGCTCGTGCTCGACGCCCCGCAGCTGGACGCGGCGCCCCGCGGCACCGGAGTTCTGGTCGCCCGCGAGTGCACCGACGTGGGCGCCAAGGCGCTCACGCACGCGACGGCGAAGTGGCCCTGGCTCGCGGCCGAGGCGGGTCCGGGCCGGCACGTGCTGCGCCTGTCCTACGGGCGCGCGGAGGACCGGGCGGGCGACCGCGACCGGGCGGGCGCGAGCGACGGGACCGGCCCCGACCTCGCCTCGGCGCTCGCCGACGCGTCCGCCCTGCTCGGCGTGCGGCTCGCTCCCGAGTCGGTGGTCGCGCACGCCACGGTCCGCTGGACGCAGGCCCTGCCCCGGCCCAGCTCCGCCCACCGCGACTGGGTCGCGTCGCTGCGCTCCGCGCTCGCCGCGGTGCCCGACGTGGCCGTCGCCGGCGCGTGGGTGGCGGGCAACGGCCTGGCGGCGGTGATCCCCGACGCCCGGCTCGCGGCACGCTCGCTCAGTGACTCCGCGCACATTTCTTTCTGACAATCCGTCAGCGAATTGCCGACGGGGCCGGAAATGTGTCCCACGGACATGACGCAGGTCACGAATTCGGCGCATTTCCTGACGCGTTGTCAGTTCTCCGAGAACCGCCCCCGCGCGAATTCCTCGCGCTTCGACAGGTGCGCCCCGACGGGGGGAGACTGACCGTATGCCCCAGCACGTCCGCATCGGTACGCGCGCGAGCGCGCTCGCGCTCACGCAGACGGGCCACGTGTCCGTCGACCTCGCCGCTCTGGCCGACCTGGAGATCGAGACCGTGCGTGTCCGCACGGACGGCGACCGCCTCACGGGCTCGCTGGCGACCCTGGGCGGCACGGGCGTGTTCGTGACCGCGTTGCGCGACGCGCTGCTCGACGGGCGGTGCGACGTCGCGGTGCACTCCCTCAAGGACCTTCCCACGGGTGACGCCCCGGGCCTGGTGCTGGGCGCCGTGCCCGAGCGGCAGGACCCGCGCGACGCGCTGTGCGCGCGCGACGGGCTCACGCTCGCGGAGCTGCCGGCCGGGGCCGTGATCGGCACGGGATCGCCGCGCCGCGCGGCACAGCTGCGGGCCGCCCGGCCGGACGTCGTCGTGGTGGACATCCGCGGCAACGTCGACACACGTCTCGGCCGCGTCGCGGGCGCCGAGCACGGCCCGGGTGACCTCGACGCCGTGGTGCTCGCGCGCGCCGGCCTGGCCCGCCTCGACCGGCTCGACGCGGTGACCGAGCTCTTCGACCCGGCAGTCATGGCCCCCGCGCCGGGCCAGGGGGCGCTCGCCGTCGAGGTGCGTGCCGGCGAGCCCGGCGACGCACCCCTCGCCGTGGCGCTTCGCGCCCTGGACCACCTGCCCACGCGGCTCGCGGTCGTCGCCGAGCGCGCGCTCCTGGCCCGCCTGGAGGCGGGGTGCGCCGCGCCCATCGGCGCGCTGGCCACGGTCTCCGCCGACGAGATCCGCCTCGACGCGGTCGTGGCCCGCCCCGACGGCACGGCGACGCTGCGCCGGTCGGCGGCCGCCCTGCCGGGCGACCGGCCCGAGGCCGACGCGCTCGCCCTAGGCGCCCGGCTCGCCGAGGACCTGCTCGGGGCAGGGGCCGCCGAGCTGGCCGAGCTCGGCACCGCTCGATGAGCGGGGCGCTCGCCGGCTGGCGCGTGCTGGTCCCCCGGCCCGTCGCCGGAGCCAGCCCCGCCGTCATGGCCCTGGCGGCCGCGGGCGCCACGGCCGAGGTGGTGCCGCTCATCGCCACAGTGCCGCCGCAGGACACCGGGCCGCTCGACGACGTGCTGCTGGCCCTCGGGGCCGGCTGGTACCGCTGGCTCGTGCTCACCAGCGCGGCCGCCGTGCCCGTGCTCGCGGCGCGGGCCGAGGTCGGCGGGCGGTCCCTCGCGGACCTCGTCGACCAGGTCACGGTCGCCGCGGTCGGGCCCGGCACGGCGCGCGCCCTGCGCGAGGCGGGCGTCGAGGTCGACCTGACGCCCCCTGCCCCGTCCACGGCAGAGTCACTCGTCCGGGTGTGGCCCGCACCCGACGGCGAGCGCACGCGCGTGCTGTTCCCGCGTGGCGACCTCGCCGCACCCACGCTGACCGACGGTCTGCGGGCCCGCGGCTGGCACGTCGACGACGTCGTCGCGTACCGGACCGTCCCGGCCGACCCTCCGCCCGCCGACGTCCGCCGCTCGTGGGCCGACGGCGACATCCGGGCCGCGCTGCTCACGTCCGCCAGCACCGTGCGCGAGCTCGTCACCCAGCTCGGCACCCCGCCGCCCGGCACGCTGCTCGTGGCGATCGGCCCGACGACGGCCGCCGAGGTGCGCCGCCACGGCCTCCCGCTCGCCGCCACGGCCGCGACCCAGACCATGACGGGGCTCGTCGAGGCCCTGACCCACGCAGTCCAGACCCGCGAGGAGATCTGAGTGAGTGCCACCCCGGGACGTGTCCGCCCCCGCCGCATCCGAACCACGTCCGCCATGCGCCGCCTGGTCGCCGAGACGCGCCTGCACCCGGCGCAGCTGGTGCTGCCCGTGTTCGTGCGCGAAGGGCTGACCGAGCCGCGCCCCATCACCTCCATGCCGGGGGTCCTCCAGCACACGCGCGAGTCGCTGCGCCGGGCGGTCGCCGAGGCAGCCGAGGCCGGACTGGGCGGCGTCATGCTGTTCGCGATCCCCGAGGTCCGCGACGCCGTCGGCTCGCAGGCCACCGCGCCCGAGGGCATCCTCAACCTCGCGATCGCGGACGCCGTCGCGGAGGCGGGCGACGCCCTCGTCGTGCAGGCGGACCTGTGCCTCGACGAGTTCACCGACCACGGCCACTGCGGCGTGCTCACGCCCACGGGGGCGGTCGACAACGACGCGACGCTGGTCAGGTACGCGCAGATGGCGCTCGCGCAGGCCGAGGCGGGGGCCCACCTCGTCGGCCTGAGCGGCATGATGGACGGGCAGACCGCGGTGGTGCGCGATGCGCTGGACGAGGCGGGGCACACCGACGTGGCCGTCCTGGCGTACGCCGCCAAGTACGCGAGCGCCTTCTACGGGCCGTTCCGCGAGGCGGTCGAGTCCCAGCTCGAGGGCGACCGGCGGACGTACCAGATGGATCCCGCCAACCGCCGGGAGGCCGCGCGCGAGGTGGCGATCGACATCGCCGAGGGCGCGGACGTGGTGATGGTCAAGCCCGCGATGTCCTACCTCGACGTCCTCGCCGACGTCGCGGCGCGCTCGACCGTCCCGGTCGCCGCGTACCAGGTGTCGGGCGAGTACGCGATGCTCGAGGCCGCTGCTGCAAACGGGTGGATCGAGCGCAGACGGGCGATTCTGGAGTCCGTGCTCAGCATCCGGCGCGCCGGTGCCGATCACGTACTGACGTACTACGCGACGGAGCTGGCCGGCTGGCTGGCAGAGGAGACCCGATGAGCCCGACGACGAGCGCCGAGGTGTTCGCCCACGCCCAGTCCGTGATCCCCGGCGGGGTCAACTCGCCGGTGCGCGCGTTCGGTGCAGTCGGCGGCACGCCGCTGTTCGTGGCGTCGGCGAGCGGTGCGCACGTCACCGACGTGGACGGTCGCACGTACGTCGACCTGGTCGGGTCCTGGGGGCCCGCGCTGCTGGGCCACGCCCGGCCCGAGGTGGTCGCCGCCGTGCAGGAGGCCGCCTCGCGCGGGCTCGGCTTCGGCGCCCCGACGACCACCGAGGTCGAGCTCGTCGACGAGATCCGCTACCGCGTCCCCGCGGCCGAGTCGGTCCGCCTGGTGTCGACCGGGACCGAGGCGACCATGACCGCGCTGCGGCTCGCGCGCGCGTTCACGGGCCGCGACCTCGTGGTGAAGTTCGCCGGGTGCTACCACGGCCACGTGGACGCGCTCCTGGCGCAGGCCGGTTCCGGCGTCGCGACGCTGGCCCTGCCGGACTCCGCCGGCGTCTCCACCGCGACCGCCGCCGAGACCATCGTCGTCCCGTACAACGACGTCGACGCGCTCGAGACGGTCTTCGTCGCGCACGGCGACCGCATCGCTGCCGTCGTGACGGAGGCCGCACCCGCCAACATGGGCGTGGTCCCGCCGCTGCCCGGCTTCAACGCCGCGTTGCGCCGCATCACGCTCGAGCACGGCGCCCTGCTCGTCCAGGACGAGGTGCTCACCGGGTTCCGGGTGGGCTACTCCGGCTGGTGGGGCCTCGAGGGCCTGCGCGAGGGCTGGGCACCCGACCTGTTCACGTTCGGGAAGGTCATCGGCGGCGGGCTGCCCGTCGCCGCGGTCGGTGGCCGGCGCGACGTGATGGCGCAGCTCGCACCGTCGGGCCCCGTCTACCAGGCGGGCACGCTCTCGGGGAACCCGGTCGCCACCGCGGCGGGCCTGGCCACGCTGCGCCTCGCCGACGCTGGCGTGTACGCGACCGTCGACGCCGCGTCCGCGCGCCTGCGCGGAGCCGTGACCACCGCGCTCGCCGCCGAGGGCGTGCCGCACGCCGTGCAGTGGGCGGGCAACCTGTTCTCGATCATGTTCGGCGCCGAGGCGGCCACGAACGGTGCACAGGACTACGCGACGGTGCTCTCCACGGAGTCGTTCCGGTACGCGCCGTTCTTCCACGCCTTGCTCGAGGCCGGGGTCTACGCGCCGCCGTCGCCGTACGAGGCATGGTTCGTCTCGGCGGCGCACGACGACGAGGCGCTCGGCGCGATCGAGGCGGCCCTCCCGCAGGCCGCACGCGCGGCGTCGCAAGCGGTCGCCCCGGCCTGAGCCGGCGCCTCAGCGCGTCCGCACCACCGTCGTCCCGCACATCGAGTCGGCGAAGGTGCGTCGGCGCTCGTCCCACAGCGGCCACAGGAACCCCACCAGCCACACGGCGTCGGCCACGTGCGCGAGCTCCCGCACGAGTGCCACGCGCCAGCCCGGCGGGCGCCCGGTGCCCGCGCGCCGCAGCTGGCTCCCGGTCACGCGCCTGCCCAGCGTGATCCCGGACGAGCCCTGCGCCACCACGCGGTTGCCGACGAACCAGGCCAGCCACCACGTGACGCCGAGCGCCGCGACGACCGCGTCGTCGTAGGTGAGCGCGAGCACCAGCGGGAGGGTCATCACGGCCACGTCGATGCCGAAGCCGGCGGCACGGCGGCTCCACGACGCGTACGGCGGCCGAGGGGGCTGGGCGGGACGACGCTGCTGCTCCTCGTCCCCGCGAACCGGCTCCTCGAGCGGGGCGGGCCGCGGGAACGGCACGGTGGGCGTCGGCAGCCAGGCCGCCGGCGAGGCGCCCTGCTGCTCGTCGTCCGGGTCCGGGCCGGGACCCTCGGGAGTTCTGGTCATCGCGCCGAGTATCTACCCGATCCCACCCGAATCGCCCGCGCTCGGACCACAACCACCCGACTGCCGAGACCGCGTCCGGCGGGTCAGCGGGGAGCGGCGACCGGCTCGTCGAGGTGCGGGGTCGCGTCCTGCGCCGGAGCGGGCGCGGCCACGGCCGGGTCGTCGGTCGCCAGGTCCGCGGCGGCGCGCGCCTCGTCGGCCTGCTCGCGGCGGTACGCGCGCACCGACCAGGCGATGGCCGCCGCCCAGATCACGGCGATCCCGCCGAGGACCCACGCCTCGACGGCGGTGCCGCCGAGGTCGAGCCAGTCGCTGCGCAGCAGCGTGCGCGCGTTGGTGAGCACGATGATGCCGCCGACGGCCGAGCCGAGGATGCGCGGCGGCAGGTGGCGGACCAGCCAGGCGGCGATCGGTGCGGCGATCACGCCGCCCAGGAGCAGCGCCAGGACCCAGACCATGTCGATCCCCGCGGATCCGAGCGCGACCAGGAACCCGAGACTCGCGGCCACCGAGACCAGGAACTCGCTCGTGTCGATGGAGCCGATCACCTTGCGGGGCTCCATCCGGCCCGACGCCAGCAGCGCGGGCGTGCCGACCGGGCCCCAGCCGCCGCCGCCCGTCGCGTCGACGAACCCGGCGAACAGCCCGAGCGGCGCGAGGAACCGCTTGCGCAGCGGCTGGCCCAGCCGGTCCTTGCGGAGCCCCTTCACGGTGAACCGCACCAGGATGTAGACGCCGAGCGTGAGCAGGATCAGCGACATGACCGGCTTGGCGGTGTCCATCGCGAGGTTCGCCAGGAACGTGGCCCCGACGAAGGCGCCGATGGCGCCGGGGACGCCCACGCGCCGCACCACGCGCCAGTCGACGTTGCCGAACCGCCAGTGCGAGACGCCCGACGCGAGCGTGGTGCCGATCTCGGCGAGGTGGACGGTGGCCGACGCCGCGGCCGGGTTGGTCCCGATGGCCAGCAGCAGGGTGCTCGACGTGACGCCGTACGCCATGCCCAGGCTGCCGTCGACGAGCTGCGCGGCGAGCCCGACGACGGCGAGCAGCACGAGCTTGTGCACGGGGGACCTACCTCAGGCGCGGGGGACACCGCCCGGTGACGCCGGCGCGATTCGTCGATAATCCCGATCCGAGGGGTCGGTGTTCAAATCGCTGCTCACCCAGTGAGACATCCGCCCTCGGGCTGGACAAGCGTCAGGGGTTCTCCCACGCGCCCGCGCTCGCCGCCATGGTCCGGACGTGCTCGGGCAGCGGACCGGCCACGAGCGACTCGAGGGTCACCAGGTCGAGCACGCCGCGCACGCTGACCCGCAGCGCCACCCACACGTCGAGCAGGGCCGCCGCCGAGCCCTCGTACGCGAGGCTGGGCGGGCGCTCGTCCCGCACCGTCACCAACGGGCCGTCGACCGCGCGGATGACCTCGGCCAGCGTGATCTCGCCCGCCGCGCGGGCCAGCCGGTACCCGCCCGCGCGCCCGCGCACGCTCACGACGATGCCCGCGCGCCGCAGATCGCCGAGGATGCGCTCGACGAAGCTCACGGGCAGCCCCTGCCCGGCGGCCAGCACGTCCGCCGCCACCGGGTCGCCGTGCGGGCTCGCCGCCAGCTCGGCGCACGCCCGCACCGCATAGTCCGCCTTCGCCGAGACACGCATGGGGCCATTGTGCCGCCCCCGGCCGCCAACCCGAGGACTCCGGAATACCCCCAGGGGGTACCGTGTTGTCGACCGCGAGACGGATCACGATCCTGAGGAGGGCACCGTGCACGGATACACCGACGCCAAGGACGACTACCTCAAGCGCCTGCGGCGTGTGGAGGGGCAGGTGCGCGGCATCGCACGGATGGTCGACGAGGACGTGTACTGCATCGACGTCCTGACGCAGATCGCCGCCGTGACCAAGGCGCTCCAGGCGGTCAGCATCGGCCTGGTCGAGGACCACCTCGGCCACTGCGTCGTCGACGCCGCCCGGCAGTCGCCCGAGGAGGGCGCCGCCAAGGTCAAGGAAGCCTCCGACGCCATCGCCCGTCTCGTCCGCAGCTGACACCGAGGAGAGAACCATGAGCCAGAGCACCACGTTCGGCGTCGACGGCATGACGTGCGGCCACTGCGTGCAGCACGTCACCACCGAGCTGACGGCGCTGCCCGGCGTGACCGGCGTCGACATCCAGCTCGTCGTGGGCGGGTCGTCGCAGGTGACGGTCACGTCCGAGGAGCCCCTGACCGATGCCGCGGTCGCGGCTGCGGTCGACGAGGCGGGCTACGTCCTGACACCGCGCAGGTCGCTGCTGTGACGGCCGCCGCCCCGCTGACCAACCCGCCGAACGACCCGCCGACCAGCGCCCCCGTCGCGGTCGTCGACCTCGCCATCGAGGGCATGACCTGCGCCTCGTGCGTCGCGCGCGTCGAGAAGCGGCTGGGTCGCCTGCCCGGCGTCTCGGCCACCGTCAACCTGCCGCTCGAGCAGGCGCACGTCGAGGTCCGGGTGCCCGAGCACGAGCAGGCGGGCCCCGCCGGCACCGACGAGCTCGTCGCCGCGGTCCGTGCCGCCGGGTACGACGCGACGGTGCTGCGCACCAGCGCGCCGGCCGGCCAGGACCGGCGCCCTGCTCCGCACGCCTCCCACGAACCGGGCGGCATGGCGGGCATGGACCCGCGCGAGCACGCGCTGTCGGGCCACACGATGGCCCCCGGCCACGACATGGACCCCGACGAGGACACCTCGGCCCCCACCGACGCGCGCGGCGCCGAGCTGCGCACCCGCCTGCGGTACGCCGCCGTGGCGACCGTCCCCGTGGTGCTGGTCTCGATGATCCCCGCGCTGCAGTTCACCGGCTGGCAGTGGGTGGTCGCCGCGCTCGCGCTCCCGGTGGTCACCTGGGGCGCGTGGCCCTTCCACCGCGCGGCGTTCCGGGCCGCGCGGCACGGGGCCTCCACCATGGACACGCTCGTCTCGATCGGGATCGTGGCCGCGACGGGCTGGTCGCTGTGGGCGCTGCTGCTGGGTGGCGCGGGCGAGCTCGGGATGACCATGACGCCGACCCTGTGGCCGCGCGCCGCGCACGAGGGCACGACGCCCGAGCTGTACTTCGAGGTGGCCTCCGTGGTCACCACGTTCCTGCTCGCGGGCCGCTACGCGGAGCACCGCTCGCGGCGGCGGGCGGGCGACGCCCTGCGCGCGCTCCTGGACCTGGGCGCCAAGGACGTGGCGCTCCTGGTCACCGTCGACGGCCGGCGCACCGAGCGGCGCGCTCCGGTCTCCGAGCTGCGCGTGGGCGACGAGTTCGCCGTCCGGCCGGGAGAGAAGGTCGCGACCGACGGGGTCGTGGTCAGCGGGTCCAGCGCGGTCGACGCGTCGCTGCTCACCGGCGAGCCCGTGCCCGTCGACGTGGGTCCGGGCGACGAGGTCACCGGCGCCACGATCAACACCTCGGGTGCGCTCGTCGTGCGCGCGACGCGTGTGGGCGAGGAGACGCGGCTGGCCCAGATCGGCCGCCTCGTCGCCGCGGCGCAGACCGGCAAGGCGCCCGTGCAGCGGCTGGCCGACCGCATCTCCGCCGTCTTCGTGCCCGTGGTGCTGGTGCTCGCGCTCGGCACGCTGGCGGCATGGCTGCTCGCGGGCTCGGACGCCCAGCAGGCATTCACGGCCGCGGTGGCCGTGCTGATCATCGCGTGCCCGTGCGCGCTCGGCCTCGCGACGCCGACCGCCCTGCTGGTGGGGACCGGCCGCGGCGCACAGCTCGGCATCCTCATCAAGGGACCGGAGATCCTCGAGCAGACACGCGCCGTCGACACCGTGGTGCTCGACAAGACGGGCACCGTCACGCAGGGCCGCATGTCGCTCGTCGACGTGCTCGTCACGGACGGCTCTGCGGACGAGGTGCTGCGGTACGCCGGTGCGGTGGAACAGCTCGCCGAGCACCCCATCGCCCAGGCGATCGCGGCCGCCTCCGTCCGGGACGCGTCGTCGGACGTGGGCGCCGACGGGGTCCCGATCGGCTCCGACCAGGTGCTCGACTTCCGGGCCGAGCCGGGGCGCGGCGTGGTCGGCGTGGTGCGCACGGCGCACTCCGGGCTCGGGCTGGGACGGCGCGTGCTGGTGGGCCGCCCGGCGTGGCTCCGGGAGCAGGGCATCGACACCGCGACGCTCCAGGAGCGGTTCGACGCCACAGAGGCGGACGGCGCGACCGCCGTGATGGTTGCCTGGGACGGCTCCGTGCGCGGCGCGCTCGTGCTGCGCGACCCGGTCAAGGACAGCTCGCGCCAGGCGGTCGACGACCTGCGGGCGCTCGGCCTGCGACCCGTGCTGCTCACCGGGGACAACGCGGGCGCCGCCCGGGCGGCAGCACGCGAGGTCGGCATCACCGACGTGATCGCCCAGGTGCTGCCGGCGGACAAGGCCGAGGTGGTGTCCCGGCTCCAGGCCGAGGGCGCGCACGTCGCGATGGTGGGCGACGGGGTCAACGACGCCGCCGCCCTGGCGACGGCCGACCTCGGCCTCGCGATGGGCACCGGCACCGACGTCGCGATCGAGGCGGCCGACCTCACCCTCGTGCGGGGCGACCTGCGCTCGGCGGCCCAGGCCATCCGGCTCTCCCGCCGGACGCTGCGCGTGATCCGGCAGAACCTGTTCTGGGCGTTCGCCTACAACGTGGCCGCGATCCCGCTGGCCGCGCTCGGCCTGCTGAACCCGATGATCGCGGGTGCGGCCATGGCGCTGTCGTCGGTGCTCGTGGTGGGCAACTCGCTGCGGCTGCGGCGCTTCTCGTAGCCGCGGGCGCGGGCCGGTGTCCCCCGGCCCGCGCCCAGCACCCGGGTCTACGCTGCGCGCGTGAGCCAGCAGCCGGTGGACAAGGTGCCGCAGCCCGACGAGCGGGCCGTGCGACGTCGCCTCACGGTCGAGATCTGGATCGTGCTCGGGCTCTCGCTCGGCCGCTCCGCCGTGTACGCGGTGGTGAACATCATCGACCGGCTCACCGCCGGTCCCCCGCTCGCCGACCAAAGCACCACGCTCAACCCGACGCTCTCGCCGCGGCCCTGGCTGGACCTCGTCTACCAGAGCCTGGCGATCGTGTTCGCGCTCATGCCCGTGGCGCTCGCCCTCTACCTGCTCTCGGCCGGCGGACGCTCGGCGACCCGGCGGATCGGGCTCACGTTCGCCCGCCCGCTGCGGGACCTGGGCGTCGGCGTCGGGCTCGCCGCGCTCATCGGGCTGCCCGGGCTGGGTCTGTACGCCGTGGCTCGGGCGATGGGCCTGGCCGTGAGCGTCGAGGCGTCCGCGCTCGACGCGCACTGGTGGACCGTCCCGATGCTCGTGCTGCTCGCGCTCAAGAACGCGCTGCTCGAGGAGGTCGTGGCGGTCGGCTACCTCATGGAGCGGTTGCGGGACCTGCGATGGCGCGAGCCGTACATCGTGGTCGCGAGCGCGGCACTGCGCGGGTCGTACCACCTCTACCAGGGCTGGGGCGCGCTGGCCGGCAACTTCGTGATGGGCCTGGTCTTCTCCGAGTACTACCGCCGCCGGCGACGCGTGATGCCCCTCGTGGTCGCCCACACCGTGATGGACACCGTGGTCTTCGTCGGGTACTCGCTGATCCCGGCGCACGTCCGTGACTCGCTGGGTCTGACCTGACCGGTGCGCCGCGCGCACACGACCGCCGGGCCCCGCTCACGGCAGGGCCCGGCGGCGGGAGACGGTGCGCTAGAGCTCGATGACCTTCTTCGCGTCGTCCTCGATGGTGGCCGCGATCGACCGGGCCGCAAACCCGCCGACCACGAGCACCACGCCGGCGACCAGCGCGAACAGCCCGACCAGCAGCATGACCACGGCGATCGACGTCTGCGGGTTCGTCACCAGCAGCAGGCCGATCATGAGGCTGATGAGCCCCAGGATCAGCGGGAAGAACCACGTGGGGTTGTCGCGCTTGTGCGAGACGATCGAGCCGATGATCCCGACCACGCCGAGCAGGATCACCCAGAAGGCGGTCAGGTAGAACAGCACCTTCACGGTCGGGCCGGGCCACGCCAGCAGCACCACGCCGATCGCGATGGTGACCAGGCCGCCGACGACCGGCCACAGCACACCGGTGTCCCGCTTGTCGAGGAACGCGCTGATGATCGTCAGCACGCCGTCGACGATCGTGAACAGACCGATCAGCCACACGAGCGCGGTGAGCGTGTCGAAGGGCTTGAAGACCATGAACAGACCGAGCCCCAGCAGCAGGATGCCGCGGAGCACGGGGAGCCACCAGAAGCGTCGCAGCTGGGCTGCGATCGCGGTCGCTGTGGGATCGGTCATGGCATCTCCTCGAGGTGCGTGCGGCCTGGGTCGTCGTCGTGAACGGGCGAAACACACGTTAGTGGCACAGATCACGCCGAGGGCGCGACACGGCGGGACGAGTTCGCGGGCGGCGGTGTCGTGCGACGCACAACGACATCGGCGCACCTCGCAGGAGGCGGCTGCCTAGACTCGCCTCTATGTCCGCGAGGCCGTCGCCTGCCCGTCGCGCGGCCGCGGACGTCGCGGCCGTCGCAGCGGCGAACGACCTCCCCGTCGACGGCACGGCGACGATCGTCGGCCCCACGGGCCCGCCGTCCGCGGCCGAGATCATCGTCGACGACGACCCGCCGGCCCGCGTCCACCACCCGAGCGACCTGATCGGCGCCACGATCGGCGTCCTCGGCGTCGGGCTCATGATGGTGCTCGCCACCTACGCCCAGCACACCACCACGGGCGTCGCGGAGGACGTCCAGGGCTTCGCGGACCTGCTGCGCAAGATCCTCGTCGTGCCGGTGCAGGTGCTCGAGGGCGCGGTCACGACGCTGGTCCCGCTGGCCGTGCTGTCGGAGCTCGCGATCCGTCGGCTCGGTCGCCAGGTGCTCGACGCGCTGGGCGCCGCGGTCCTCGCGGTGGTGCTCAACGGGATCGTGCTCTGGCTCGTGCACCACCTGGGCAGTGACGACCTCATCATCGGCCTGTCCATCCGCGTGGACGGCGAGTGGACCGTCACGCTCCCCGGCTACGTCGCCATGCTCGCCGGTCTCCTGACGGTCTCCGGTCCGCGCTCGCGTCGGCGCACGGTCGCCTGGTCGTGGAACCTGCTGTGGTTCGCCATCGGCGTGCTCCTCATCACCGCCCAGGTCTCCCTGCCGGGTCTGGCGATCTCGCTCATCCTCGGCCGGGTCGCCGGCCTCGCGGTGCGGTTCCTGTCCGGGGTGCGCTCGGAGCAGGCGTTCGGCGAGGTGCTCGTGGCGGGCGTGCGCCGGGCGGGCTTCGAGCCGAGGTTGCTGCGCCGAGTTCCGGAGGCGCCCGAGCCGGAGCTCGCGGCACCCGTCGACCCCGACGCCGAGACCACCCCGGTCCCGGTCGTCGAGGGCGAGGTCGCGAGCCCGCGACGGCCCGATCCCGACGCCGCGGCGCAGGCCCTGATCCGCTCGTCCGGGTACCGCACGTACGCCCTGACCACCACCGACGGCACGGCCCTGGACCTCGTCGTGATCGACGGCGACCGCCAGGTGGTCGGCATGCTCGCGCGAGTGTGGCGGTCCCTACGCCTGCGGGGGCTCGAGGGCCGCTCGGTGGTGAACCTGCGGCAGGCCACCGAGCGCGCGGCCCTGCTTGCGTACGCGGTGCGCGCGGCCGGCGTCAGGACACCTCAGCTGCTCGCGGTGTCCGAGGCCGACGACTCGATGCTGCTGGTGCAGGGCCACCCCGAGCACGCCGTCCCGCTCGCCGAGGTGGATCCGAGCGAGCTGACCGACGAGCTGCTCGCTGAGGTCTGGGCACAGCTCAACCTGGCGCACTCGGCGGGCATCGCGCACCGTGCGCTGACCAGCGACACCGTGCTCGTCGCGACCGTGGCCGGCAGCCCGGTGGTGTGGCTGACCGGCTGGGAGCAGGGCTACGTCGCATCCTCCGAGCTGGCCAGGCGCATGGACGCCAGCCAGATGCTGGCCCTGCTGGCCCTGCGGGTGGGTGCGACGCGCGCGCTCGACTCCGCGGCCGGGATCCTCTCCGACGACGACCTCGCGGCCATCGGTCCCCTGCTGCAGACGATCTCGCTCCCGCGCCGCACGCGGGAGGAGATGCGCACGCACAAGCAGGTGCTCGCCGAGCTGCGGACCGCGCTCGTGGGCCGCCTGCCCGAGGCCGACGTCGAGCCGCTGCAGCTGGTGCGGTTCGGGGCCCGGACGGTGCTCACCATCGTGGTTCCCATCCTCGCGGTGCTGTTCATCGTCACGCAGATCAACATCGAGGAGATCACCCAGGCCGTCGGCGAGAGCGACTGGCGCTGGAGCGTGCTCGCGTTCGCGCTCGGGCTGCTCACCCTGCTCGGGGCGGCGCTGGCCATCGTCGCCTTCTCGCCCGTCAAGATCCCCGTCTGGAGGGCCGTCCTGGTCCAGACCGCCGCGACGTTCGTGGCGCTCGCGGCTCCGGCGGGCATCGGGCCGGCGGCGCTCAACCTGCGCATGCTCACGCGCCGAGGCGTCAGCGCGACCCTCGCCGGCGCCACCGTCGCGCTCGTCCAGGTGAGCGGGTTCGTGGTGACCCTGGCGCTGCTGCTCGTGCTGACCGTGGCGTCGGGCAACCAGGAGTCGGCGCTGCCGATCTCTCCGGCGGTCCTGCTGGCCATCGGCATCGTCGCGGCGTGCGTCGCGGCGACGCTGCTCATCCCGGCCGTGCGGCAGCTCGTGGTCGCGAAGACCCTGCCCATCCTGCGCCAGACGTGGCCGCGCCTGATCGCGGTGCTGGGTCAGCCCTGGCGCCTCGCGCTGGCCGTCGGCAGCAACCTGCTCATGACGCTCGGGTACGTGCTCGCCTTCGACGCCTGCCTGCACGCGTTCGGCCAGGAGGCCAGCCTCATCCAGGTGGCAATCGTGTACCTCGCCGGCAACACCGCCGGCGCCATGGTGCCCACCCCGGGCGGGATGGGCGCGATCGAGGCCGCGCTCGGTGCGTCGCTCTCGGCGGTGACCGGGATCAACTTCGGTATCGCGACCTCGATCGCGATCCTGTTCCGCGTCGTCACCTACTGGCTGCGCATCCCTCTGGGCTGGTTGGCCATGCGCATCCTGCAGCGCAGCGGCGAGCTCTGACCTGCTGACGAACGACGAGGCCCGGCCCCCACCAGGGAGCCGGGCCTCGTCGTCGCGGGTGCGTCAGGTCAGGCGAGCGCCTTGGCCTTGAGCTGCGCGAACTCCGCCTGGTCGATCACGCCGGCGTCGAGCAGGGCCTTGGCCTCGCTGATCGCCGCCGCGGGTGACGAGCCGCTGCCGGCGACCTCGCGGATGTAGGAGTCCGAGTCCGCCTTGGCTGCCCGGATCGCCGACACCTGGCGCTCGGCCATGCTGTTGCCGCGCGCGATGACGTAGATGAGCGCCGTGAGGAATGGCAGCAGGATCAAACCGATGATCCAGACCGCCTTCCACCAGCCGCTCAGCGCCCGGTCCCGGAAGAGGTCGGTGAGGATCTGGAAGAGGATGACGAGGTAGGCGAAGAAGAGGAACCAATAGATCAGGAGCCAGAACCAGTCCCAAAAGCTGTCCATGCGGCGTTCTTCTCTCACGATGTCGAGTCGCCCCGGCTGGCGACCCGGTGGTGTGAGGTTAGCCCACAACCGCCCGTTTCGACACGATGTACCCCGATCGGGTCATTCCTCCCATGATGGGGCGCTGACCTGCGACGTCAGCAGCGGCTGCCGAGCGCGTGACGGGGCACGGACGACGACAGCCCCGCCGCCCGAGGGGCGTGCGGGGCTGTCGTGAAGCGTGCGGTCAGGCCGCGACGTCCTCGCGCTGAGCGGGGACGTGGCTCACGGCCGCGAGCCGGGAGGCGATCGCCGACCAGGCCGCCGTACGGCTGGCGGGGAAGGCGATGGGCTCAGCGGGGTATCCGGTGGTGTCCATGACACGGGTCCTGTCTGTTCGGTAGCCCGGCTGACCCTGTAGGTCCCGTGGCTTTGCGTCCCCTCCTTGCAGAGGGTTTGCCGTTTTCGTTGACAAGTAGGACATTACCCACTGACCACCTAGTTAGGAAAGAGTCCTAATCGGGGTGATTCGGACATCCGTTCATTTCACCCGCTCGGCGCGTGCGCGCTCTCCTCGACTCGGTTAGGAGCGAGTGAGATGACAACGCTGCAGGTCAGCCCATCGAGTGTGTCCGCGGTCACACCCCTGGAGCGCTGCGCGACGCACCCGGAGCCCCGCGGCGGGCGGACGCGAGAGAGGGCCCTCCGCAGGCGGTAGGGCCCTCTCTCGTGTAGGGCGTGTGCACCGCAGCTGCATCCCACCGCTGCGGCGCGCCCGATGTCTCAGCTGAACGCGTCCTTGACCTTCTCGCCCGCCTGCTTCAGGTCGGCCTTGGACTGATCGGCCTTCCCCTCCGCCTCGAGCCGCTCGTCGTCGGTGGCCTTGCCGGCCGCCTCCTTGAGCTTGCCCGTGGCGTCCTCTGCCACGTTCTTCGCCTTGTCGTCGAGACCCATCCTTGACCTCCGCCTCTTTGCTGTGTCTTGACGCTAACCCGGTCCGACGCAGTGCGCATCCGGAAGGGATCAGGCGGTCTCCTCCCGGAGCCGCGGCTCGGTGCGGCGCTCCGGCGCGAACCCTGCCTTGTCCGCATAGAACGCACGCACCACGTCCATGTCCGCGCGCACGTCGCCCGAGAGCTGGATGGTGGGTCCCAGGCCCGTGGTCATGGTGGTGCGATCCACGTAGCCGAGCGTCACGGGCAGTCCGGTGGCCCGCGCGATGCGGTAGAACCCCGATTTCCACCCGTCGCCGCTCCGCGTCCCCTCGGGGGTGACCACGAGCGAGAAGACGTCACCGCCGGCGATCCGTGCGGTGAGCTCGTTCACGAGCCCGGCGGGATCACGCCTGTCCACGGGGATGCCGCCGAGCGCTCGCATGAGGGGGCCGAACGGCGGCTTGAACAGCGTGTGCTTGCCCAGCCACCGGAACCGCAGGCCCGCCTCCGCCCCGATGGCGAGCATCAGCACGAAGTCCCAGTTGGAGGTGTGGGGAGCTCCGACGAAGATGCCGGGCCGGTCGGTGGGGACTCGCTCGGTGACCAGGTTCCAGCGGCTGACCCGCCAGTAGGCGCGGGCGAGGGTGCGGCGCAGGCTCATCGCTGGAGGGTAGGCGATGCGGCGCGCCGCCTCCGACCGCCCGTGCCGGATATCGCCGGTTCGTCTTGACTCGCCCGCTTCGGATTCGTAGCCTCGGGTCAGCAGTTCGCAAGAACTCGACAGTCGGTCCGCACAAAGTTGTGCGGTACCGGCAACTGCTCAACGAGCGCCTTCGACCGTCGCCCGCACACCCACGCGGACGGCCGCGCGTCAGCCCACGCAATCCTGCTTGGCCCATCGCAGTCCATCCCGCCGGGAGCGTCGACGCGTGCCCGGCTCCACCCGCCACGAGCGGGAGAACGAGGACGTCTCATGAGAAGGAAGTTCCGCAGCGCCGTCGTTGCCGCCGCCGCCGTCGCGCTCGTCGTGCCCCTGGGCGCGATCGCGACCTCGGCCGCCGACGCGGCCACCGTCAACCTCGCGGCCGGCAAGGCCACGACGTCGAGCAGCACCAACGCCCCGTACGCGTCGGGAAACGTGACCGACGGCAACCAGGGCACCTACTGGGAGTCGAGCAGCAACGCCTTCCCCCAGTGGGTGCAGGTCGACCTCGGCGCCGCCGCCACGGTCACCGACCTCGCGCTCAAGCTGCCCTCGGGCTGGGGCGCGCGCAACCAGACCATCGCGGTCCAGGGATCCGCCGACGGGAGCAGCTTCACGACGCTCAAGGCCCAGGCCTCCTATGCCTTCGCGCCGAGCGCCAACACCGTGTCGGTGGACGTGACCGACTCCTCCGTCCGCTACGTCCGGGTCCAGTTCACCGCCAACTCCGGCTGGCCGGCCGCGCAGCTGTCCGAGCTCGAGGTCCTCGGCACGGCCCCGATGAACCCGCCCGTGGACCCGCCGTCGGGGAGCAACCTCGCGCAGGGTCGGCCCGCGAGCGCGTCCTCGAGCACCCAGACCTACGTCGCCGCCAACGCGGTGGACGGCAGCGCGACCACCTACTGGGAGGGTGCCGACGGGCAGTACCCCAGCACTCTGGCCGTGAACCTCGCCGCGACGAGCGCGCTCACCGGCGTCGTCGTGCGACTGAACCCGGACTCCGCATGGGGCAGCCGCACGCAGACGTTCGAGGTCCAGTCCCGCACCGGCACCGGTGCGTGGTCGACCATCAAGGCCTCGGCCGCCTACACGTTCAGCCCCGCGAGCGGCAACCAGGTGACGATCCCCGTCACGGGCTCCGCGACCGACGTGCGCCTGCAGTTCACGGCGAACACGGGTGCAGGCAACGGCCAGGTCGCCGAGCTCCAGGTCTGGGGCACGACGAGCACCCAGCCCGCCCGCCCCGACCTCGTGGTCAGCTCCGTCGCCGCAACGCCGGGTAGCCCCACCCCGAGCGACGACGTCACCCTGTCCGCCGTCGTGCGGAACTCGGGCGACGGTGCGTCGACCGCCACGACCCTGGCGTTCACGGTCGGCGGCCAGACCGTCGGCACGGTGAACGTCGGCGTGCTCGCCGCGGGGGCGCAGACCACGGTCACCGCGAGCATCGGGGCGCGCGCTGCCGGCACCTACGCGATCGGCGCGACCGCTGACCCCGCCAACACGGTCGTCGAGTCGAACGAGTCCAACAACGCGGCCTCGGGATCGTTCACCGTCACGAGCGGTCCGGTCGAGCCCCCGCAGGGGCAGAACCTGGCGCTCGGCCGGCCGGCCACGGCGTCGTCGACCGAGTGGACGTACGTGGCCGGCAACGCCGTGGACGGCAGCCGCACCACGTACTGGGAAGGCGCGGGCGGCCAGTACCCGAGCTGGCTCGCCGTGAGCCTCGCCTCGACGTCGACGCTCAGCGGGGTCACGGTCCGGCTCAACCCCGACGCGGCGTGGGGCGCGCGCACCCAGACGTTCGCGGTCGAGGGCAGGACCGGGACCGGCTCGTGGTCGACGCTCAAGGCCTCCGCGTCGTACTCCTTCGCCCCCGGCTCCGGGAACAGCGTCACGATCCCGCTCAGCGGCACGGCCAGCGACGTGCGGCTCGTCTTCACCGGCAACACCGGCTCGGGCAACGGGCAGGTGGCCGAGCTCGAGGTGGTCGGCACGCCGGCCCCCAACCCGGACCTGGTCGTGACTGCGGTGACAGCGTCGCCGGCCAGCCCGGTCGAGTCGGACGCCATCACCCTCAGCGCGGTGGTGCGCAACTCCGGCACGCTCGCGTCGGCCGCGACGACCGTGCGGTTCACGGTCGACGGCGAGGCCGCCGCCACCGTGGCCGTCGGCGCGCTCGCGGCAGGTGCCCAGGCCACGGTCTCCGCCTCCGCCGGTGCTCGCGCGGCGGGCAGCTACGCCATCGGTGCCCTCGTCGACCCGGCCAACTCCGTGGTCGAGCAGAACGAGGCCAACAACGGCTTCACCAACCCGACGAGGCTCACGGTGGCTGCCGTGCCGAGCTCGGACATCATCCCGGTGGTCAGCTGGAACCCCAGCACACCGTCGGCCGGCGCGAGCGTCACGTTCACCGCGGCGATCGCCAACACGGGCAACGTCGCGACGGGCAGCGGATCGCACGCCGTCACCGTCACGCTCAAGGACGGCACCGGCGCCACCGTCAAGACGTTCACGGGTGCGGTGAGCGGCGCGGTCGCCCCCGGCGCCACGAGTGCACAGGTCTCCTTGGGAACGTGGACCGCCGCCAACGGCAACTACACGGTGACGTCCGTGGCAGCGTCCGACGCGACCGAGGTCGCCGGCAAGCAGGGCAACAACACCGCGACCGCCGGCATCTTCGTCGGCCGCGGCGCCAGCATGCCGTTCGACTTCTACGAGGCCGAGGACGGCCGGACCGGCGGCGGAGCCACCGTGCTCGCGGCCAACCGCACGGTCGGCGACCTCGCCGGCGAGGCCTCCGGGCGTCGCGCGGTCACGCTCGCCGACAACGGCGCCTACGTCGAGTGGACGCTCAAGAGCTCGACGAACACGCTCGTGACCCGGTTCTCCATCCCGGACAGCGCGGGGGGCACGGGTCAGAACGGCTCGATCGACATCTACGCCGGCGGGACGTTCCTCAAGCGTCTCGACCTGACCTCGCGCTTCGCGTGGCTGTACGGCAACGAGACCAACCCGGGCAACACCCCGAGCGCGGGCGGACCGCGGCACATCTACGACGAGGCCAATGTGCTGCTCGGCACCACGGTGCCGGCCGGGACCACCATCCGGCTGCAGAAGACCGCGAGCAACCCGCTCCCGGTCACCGTGGACTTCGTCAACACCGAGCAGGCGACGGCCAAGCCCAACCCCGACACGGCCGCGTACATCACGCCCGCCGGCTTCACGCACCAGGACGTGCAGAACGCGCTCGACAAGTTCCGTCAGGACACCACGGGCAGGCTCAAGGGCGTGTACCTGCCGGCCGGCGACTACTCCACCGCGAGCAAGTTCCAGGTGTACGGCAAGGCGGTCGACATCGTCGGCGCCGGGCCGTGGTTCACCCGGTTCTTCGCGCCGAGCGGCCAGGAGAACACCGACATCGGCTTCCGGGCCGAGGCGTCGTCCAACGGGTCGAAGTTCCGCAGCTTCTCCTACTGGGGCAACTACACGTCGCGCATCGACGGTCCCGGCAAGGTGCTGGACTTCACCAACGTCTCGAGCATGACGGTCGACGACCTGTGGGTCGAGCACATGATCTGCATGTTCTGGGCGAACAACATGGACAACAGCTCGATCACCAACTCGCGCATCCGCAACACCTTCGCCGACGGCATCAACATGACCAACGGCAGCGCCAACAACCGCGTGGCCAACATCGAGGCGCGCGGCACCGGTGACGACTCGTTCGCCCTGTTCGCCGCCACCGACTCCGGCGGACTGGGCCAGACCGGCAACGTCTACGAGAACCTCACCTCGCTGGTCACCTGGCGCGCCGCGGGCCTCGCGGTCTACGGCGGCTACGGCAACACGTTCCGGAACATCTACATCGCGGACACCCTGGTCTACTCGGGCATCACCATCAGCTCGCTGGACTTCGGCTACCCGATGGACGAGTTCGGCTCGGCGTCACCCACGTCGTTCCAGAACATCTCGATCGTCCGCGCCGGCGGGCACTTCTGGGGCAACCAGACGTTCCCGGCCATCTGGGTGTTCTCCGCCTCGAAGAAGTTCCAGGGCATCCGGGTCAGCGACGTCGACATCGTCGATCCCACGTACTCCGGGATCATGTTCCAGACGAACTACGTGGGCTCCACGCCGCAGAACCCGATCACCGACACGGTGTTCACGAACATCTCGATCACCGGCGCCCGCAAGAGCGGCGACGCGTGGGACGCCAAGTCCGGGTTCGGCATCTGGGCCAACGAGCAGCCGGAACCCGGTCAGGGCCCGGCGGTCGGGTCGGTGACGTTCCACAACCTGCGCATGTCCGGGAACTTCCAGGACATCAAGAACACGACGTCCACGTTCACCATCAACCGGGACTGAGTGCGCACGCGCGACGGGCGGTCGGGTCAACCGGCCGCCCGTCGGTGCGCTCAGCGCCAGGTGTGCTGCGGCTCCCAGCCCAGCAGGCGGCGGGCCTTCTCGATGCCCAGCAGCGTCTCGTTCCCGACGAGCGGGCGTCGCACCGGGACGTCGGGGAGGTACTCGGCCACGAGCTCGGCCGTCGGGCGCTCGAGCACGGTGTCGGGCGAGGCGATGACGAACGCCTCGAAGCCGGTCAGGTCGCTCTCGAGCGCCAACCGCGTGGCGAGCGCGCCGTCGCGCGCGTCGATGTAGCCCCACAGGTTCCAGATCCGCGAGCGCGGGTCGGCCGCGAAGGCGGGGAACTGCGCGTAGTCCTCGACCTCCATGACGTTGGAGAACCGCAGCCCGATGTACTTCGCCTCCGGGTCCCACCGCGCGAAGTGCCGAGCCATCTCCTCCTCGACGGCCTTGCCGAGGGAGTAGGTCGACTCCGGACGCACCGTGTACTCCTCGTCCACCGGGAGGTACGGCGGTGGCACGTCGAACGGCAGGCCCAGCACGGTCTCCGAGGACGCCCAGACGACGTTGCGGATGCCCGCCTGGCGCGCCGCGAGGAACACGTGGTGCGTGCTGAGCACGTTGTTGGCGAACGTCGCCCCGCTGGGCCGCAGACCCGGCGCAGGAACCGCCGCCAGGTGCACCACCGCGTCGACGCCGCGGTAGCGGTCGTCGATGCCGTGCAGCGTCTCGACCACCTGGCCGAGGTCGGTGAGGTCGACGCGGGTGAACGCTGCGGGCTGGCCCGGTGGAGGCGGCGCGAGGTCGGCGTTGACCACGTCGTACCCGTGCTCGGCGAGCTCCGTGACGACCGCTCGCCCCAGCTTGCCGCTGCCTCCGGTGACCACCACGCGACCCATGCCGGCCACGCTAACCGCTCACCGGACGGCGCGCAGGAACTCCTCGAGCAGCGGGCCGGCGGTCGTCGAGCCGTAGTCGCCCTCGTCGACGAACACCGCCACGGCCAGGTCGCCCTGCGCCGCGATCATCCACACGTGGTTGCGCAGGTCCTCGGTCTGGCCGAACTGGGCGGTGCCCGTCTTGGCGATCACCTCCTCGCCCGGCACGTCCGCGAGGAACGACGCGCCACCGTCCGTGACGACGCCGCGCATGAGCTCGCGCAGGGTGCTTCCCTCGGCGCCCGTGAGCGGCACGAGCGGACGCGCGGACTCCGTGGGGTCCGGGCTCGGCGCGGGCTCGTCGTCCGTCACGACGAGGCGAGGCGTGACGGTCGAACCCGCTGCCACCGAGGCGGCCACGGTCGCCATACCGAGCGGCGAGGCGAGGACCCGGCCCTGGCCGATCATCGTGGCCGCGTGGTCCGTGCCGTCCGAGTCCGCCGGGACGGCGCCGAGGAACGCGGCGAACCCCAGGTCCGCGCCGGGCACCAGGCCGAGCGAGCCGGCCGCGTCGATGAGGGCGTCCTGCGTGGCCGTGTCGCGCTCGGCGATGAACGCCGTGTTGCACGAGTTGGCGAAGGCCGTGCGCAGCGGGATCTGACCCAGGTGCGCGCTCGGGTAGTCCGGGAAGTTGGAGAATTCGCGGCCGTCGACGTCCACCTGGGGCGTGCACGTGACGTCCGAGTCCGGCGTCGCGCCGGCGCGCAGCAGAGCCAGGGCGGACGCCACCTTGAACGTCGAGCCGGGCGCGAACTGTCCCAGCGTGGCGGTCGACATGCCGTCGCCCCCCGGGCCGCTGGCTGCGGCCAGCACGTCGCCGGTGGACGGGCGGATCGCCACGATGGCGCTGGCGGGTCGTACCTGCGCGAGGACGTTCTCGGCGGAGGTCTGCATCCCGACGTCCAGCGTCGTGCGCAGCGGGGTCCCCGGGGTGGGCGCGACCGCGTAGAGCTCACGACGAGCCGAGCCGTCCTCGCTCACGGCCTCGACCGTGAGCCCGGGCAGGCCCCGCAGCTGCGCGTCGTACTGGCGCTGGAGGCCGGACAGCCCGGTGAGGTCGCCCGCCGCGATCGCACCGTCGGACTTCGCGATCGCCTCCGCGGTCGCGTCACCCACCGTGCCGAGCACGGGCCGGGCGAACAGCCGCGTGGGTGCCAGCGGCATGGTCGCCGCGACGGGGTCCACGCCCGCGAGCCTGTCCAGCGCCTTGACGTCGTAGTCCGGGTCGCCGTCACGCACGACGATGGCCTCGACGAAAGCCTTGGGGCCCGCCGCCGCGACCTGCTTCGCATACGCCGCGGGGTCCATCTCCAGCGCGGTCGCCAGCGCCCGCGCGGCCGCCTTCGTGTCGGCCGCGTCGACGCGCGTCTTGTCGATGCCGACGCGCCATACCGGCCGGTCCTCCACGATGACCTCGTCGCCCGCGCCCAGCACCTGCGCCCGTGCGGCGCGCGCGCGCGAGACGGACAGCACCTCCCCGTCCACCAGGTCGGGGACCAGCAGGGACGGCTGCCACGCCGTCTGCCACGTGTCGTCGTCGCGCTGCATCCGCGCCGTGACGCGGTAGGTCCAGTCGTCGTCCGAGGCGTCGAGGTCCCACGTGTACGCGAGGGTGGCGGTGGCTCGCTCGTCGTCCTCGGGGTCCACCGCGACGGCTGCGACCGTGACCGCGGGCCGGCGGTCGCCGAGCGCCTCGAACGTGGAGGTGCGCTGGCTCGACGCGGCCGCCGCGTCGGCCGTCGCGGTCAGCGCGACCCGGCTGAAGTCCCCGCTGGCCAGCGCCTGCGCCAGCGTGCCGGCCGCCGCCTGCGGTCCCGGCGGCTCGCTCGTGCACGAGGTCAGCGCCGCGGTGACCAGGACGAGCGCGCCGACACCGGACCAGGCTCTGCGGGCGGACGCCATCGATCTCCCTCGAACGCGGTGGTGGCGGGCGCGTCACGCGCGGCCAGTCCCGAGCGTGCCGCACGCCGGCCGGGCGCGTGGACGTTCGGGTGACCCCTTCACCGTTCCTCCCCAAGTGTGCAAGCGACCACCCACATGGGACGAGGTGATTGCTGGGGCTACCGCCCCGGCAGGCCGGTCCCCGTCATCCGCTCCGCGGCGTCCCACAGCCACGCCGCGGCCCGCGCGTCGCGCATGCGACGGCTCAGCCACGCCGGCCCCGTGGGCCCGACCAGGCTGAGGGCGCCGCTCGGCCCGTAGTACGCGCCCCGCTGCGCGTCGGGCGAGGTGGCGGCGAACAGCATCGGCTCGGCTCCCTGCGGCGGGTCCTGGACGGGGACCAGCGGCAGGTCGAGCAAGGACCGCCGGGGCGTGCGGCCGCCCAGGGAGGCGCCGGCGGTCTGGAGGTTGGTGCGGGTGAAGCCGGGGTGCGCGGCGGCGCTGAGCAGCTCCCACCCCCGCTGGTCGGCCACGGCGGCGAGGTGCCTCGCCAGGTAGAGGTCCGCGAGCTTCGACTGCCCGTAGGCGCGCTGCGGGCCGTAGTGCGTGGTCCAGTGCAGGTCGTGCGTGCGGATGCGGCCCCAGTGGGCGGCGACCGAGCTCATGGTGACCACCCGCGGGGCGGGCGCCGCGAGCAGCTGCGGCAGCAGACGGTTGGTCAGCGCGAACGGGCCGAGGAAGTTGGTGCCGAGCTGCAGCTCGAACCCGTCCACGGTCTCGAACCGCTCGGGCGGGGCCATGACGCCCGCGTTGTTGAGGAGCAGGTCGACGTGCGGCAGGTCGGCCAGACCGACCACGAACTTCTCCACCGACGCGAGGTCGGCCAGGTCGAGCACCCGGACCTCGACGGAACCCGGATGCCGGGCACGCAGCCCCGCCGCGGCGCGGTCACCCTTGCCCGCGTCGCGCACCGCGAGAATCACATGGGCCCCCGCCGCGGCGAGTCGCCGGGCAGCCTCGAGACCCGTCCCGCTGTTGGCGCCCGTGACGACGGCCGTGCGGCCGCTCTGGTCGGGGACGACGTACACGGGAGCCTCCAGGCAGCGACGGGCGGGACGGCCGACGGTGCCATGCCCGCGCGGGCGGCACAACCGTCGGCTGCGCGGGCCGCTCGACCCGCGGCCGCGCGAGCCCGACAGGCGGCCGCGCGAGCCAGGCAGCCGGCCGCCGTGCGCGCCGGGCCGCGGCGCGGTCGAATGGCAGCATGTCGACCACACCACTGATCACCCTGAACAACGGCGTGACGATCCCTCAGCTCGGGTTCGGCGTCTTCCAGATCGACCCCGACGAGACGGCCGACGCCGTCGTCACCGCCCTGGATGCCGGGTACCGGCACATCGACACCGCGCAGATGTATCGCAACGAGGCCGGCGTGGGCGAGGGCGTGCGTCGCTCGGGCCTGCCTCGCGACGAGGTGTTCATCACCAGCAAGCTCAACAACGACTCGCACGACCCCGAGGCGGCGGCCGCGGCGTTCGAGCGCACGCTCGACGCCCTCGGCACCGACCACGTGGACCTGTTCCTCATCCACTGGCCGCTTGCGATGGTCTCCGACTTCGTCGAGACGTGGCACGCGATGGAGGAGTTCTACCGCTCGGGCCGCGCGCGGTCGATCGGCGTCTCCAACTTCCAGCCGCACCACCTGCGGCGCCTGATCGACGGCTCCACCGTGGTGCCCGCGGTGAACCAGATCGAGGTGCACCCGTACCTGACCCAGGCGGAGGCACGCGCGTTCGGGGCCGAGCACGGCATCGCGACGGAGGCCTGGTCCCCCATCGCGCAAGGCAAGGTGCTCGACGACCCGACCGTGGTCCGCATCGCCGAGACGCACCAGCGCACACCCGCGCAGGTGACGCTGCGCTGGCACATCCAGCGCGGCGACATCGTCTTCCCCAAGTCGGTCACGGCGGCGCGCATCCGGGAGAACTTCGCGCTGTTCGACTTCGAGCTCGACGACGTGGACATGGCGGCGATCGACGCGCTGAACCGCGACGAGCGCACGGGCCCCGACCCGGACACGTTCGACTACGTGCCCTGAGGCTGTCGATCCGGCGGACGCTCGCGCGTCATGTCCACATCACCCGAGACACCAGGAGGACACCATGGCCAAGTTCGCGCTGACCATCGTCGAGCCGGCCGGACCCCCGCCGGCCGACCTTGACCTCGACTCGATCATGCGGGACGTCGACGCGCTCGACCAGGAGCTCCGCACGGCAGGGCTGTGGGTCTTCGCGGGCGGGCTCGAGCCACCGACCCGGGCCAAGACCGTGCGGCACGAGGACGACGCGCTGGTGGTGCTCGACGGCCCCTACGTCGAGACGGCCGAGCACGTGGGCGGCTTCACGGTCGTCGAGGTGCACGACGAGGCCGAGGCGGTGGCGTGGGCGCGGCGCTTCGCCCAGGCGACGCGGCTGCCCGTGGAGGTCCGCGCGTTCCGCTGAGGGCGCGCACGGCACGACGAGCCGACGGGCGGGCACCCCAGGCGGTGCCCGCCCGTCGTCATGCCCGTGCCCGTGAGCCCGTCAGGGAGCCACGGGGTACTCGGCCAGGTAGGCCGTGGTGGAGCCGCCCGGTGCCGCGACCGCCGGCCCGCCCACGCCGTTGACGACGTGGTCGATGGTGCCGGCGTTGTTGAGCGACACGATGATCATGTTGTGCAGCTTGACGCCGCTGCGCTCCGGGACCTCGAACGCGTTCGTGGCGTGCAGCGTCGGATCGACGTTGGTGTAGATGTAGCTTCCCAGCCCCCACGCCTCGTGCGTGGTGACCTTGTCGCCCACCTTGTAGCCCGCGTAGCCGAGCGTGCTGCCGTGCTGCCAGGCGGCCTGGTTCGGCGCGTCGTAGGGCAGCTCGTTCTGGAAGAAGATCGTCCGGCCGCGCTCGCCGTTCCAGACCACGTTGTACTTCTGGTAGTGCTCGGAGAACAGGCCCGTGGCCAGCACGTCGTTGCCGTTGACGAGCACGCCCGTCTCCGCCGTGTTCACGGTCCAGCCCACGCCGTCCGTGCCGTGGTCGGCGCGCCAGGCCCAGGTGTGGTCGATGATCACGTTGTTGGCGTTGACCACCAGGGACTGCGTGGCCCGGCCCTGGTGCGCGCCACCCACCCGGAAGAAGACGTCGCTGAGCGTCGTCGGGTTGGCCGGGTCGGACAGGTGCGGCTTGCGGCCGAGCGCGTCCAGCTTCGACAACCGCGTGCCCACCGTCAGGAGCGACGGCGAGTTGGTCGCGCCGGCGTCGAACATGAGGCCCGCGATCTTGACACCCTTGACGTCGAGCGTGCGCAGGCCCACCGAGCCGTTCTCCGGGACGATGGTGGCCAGGCCGAGGCCGAGCACCACCTGGTTGGGGTGCACCACCGTCAGCGGGCTGCTGTTGTGGTAGATCCCCGGCGTGAGGAGCAGGTGCTTGCCGGCGTACAGCGCCTGGTTGATCTTCTTCACGCTGTCACCCGGCTTCGCGACGTAGAAGCGGTTGAGCGGGATGGACGAGCCGGCGGTCGTACCGCTCTTCCACGACGTGCCCGCGGAGTCCTTCACCGCGTCCGGCACGAAGACGTTCCACTTGCCCTTGCCGTCGACGTAGAGGAACGGCTTCTCCCGCGACACCGGGGTGGCGGCGAGGGTCGTGTACTTGTTGTCGTCGGTGAAGGGTCCACCGGCCGGGGCGCCCTCGACGCCGGAGAACACCTGGTTCCACACGAAGTTGCTCCAGCCATCGACCGAGCTGTTGCGCGTGAGGAACTGCTGCTGGGAGCCGCTCACCACGAACGGGAGCTTGGAGTCGGCGATGAAGCCGCCGCTCGCGTACTGCGGGCCGGCCGTGCAGTAGTCCATGAGCGAGAGGTTCGCGCCCGTGAGCTCGACGCGACGCATCGGAGCGGCCTGCGAGACCGCCCAGAAGTTCGCGGAGTTGCGGCAGCCGTCGCTGCCGCCGACGAAGTTGATCGACAGGTTGGACAGGGACCGCCAGAAGTTCACCAGCGCGATGCAGTTGCTCTCCTGGTCCGGCGCGGGCGGAAGGCACCGGTTGTAGACCTCGACCGCGCCGTTGATCTTCACGTCGCCCGGGTTGAGCCCGAGGCCGGCGACCTCGGTGTAGTAGCCGACCTGGAAGCGCAGCGGGTGCTCGGCGGTGCCGTAGGTGCCCGGCTTGAACAGGATGGCGTAGCGCCCGTCGCCCATCTCGGCGTCGACCTGCTTGGCGTGGATGGCGTCCACGGTCTTCTGGATGTCGTCGACGGACATGCTGGGATCGAAGACGACGGTGTTCGGGCCGAGGTCCGGGTCGGGCTTGCTGGAAGCGGTTGCAGGGGTCGCGACGGCGGCGGAAACCGTGGTCGCGAGCGCGACCGCGAGAGCCGCGACACCGAGGCGACGGCCGGAGGTGCTGGTGCGGGGGCTGTGCGTCCGCCGGTGCGAGCGGCGCGGGAGAGGCAGCATGGATGACCTTTCAGCGTTGGAGGTCAGTCGAGATTCGCTCGAGCGACCTGCCGCGCGCGAGGGGGCGCCCACGTTGGCGCCCCCCGTCACGACGGCCGGTCGGCCGTGAGATAGGACAAAACGTACCTGGCGGACGGCGCGTGTCAACCGTCACTGACGGGTGAGTCAGTCGTGGGAATCGCGTCCACGACTGGTCGCGCTTCCAGGGCTGCTGCACGCAGCGTCGGAACGCGTGCGGGAACGTCCGGCCGGGTCCGTCGTAGACGCCCATACCCCGGTACGCTACGGTCCCCATATCGATCATCGATAGGGGCGGACATGACAGGTCCATGGGTGCGGCGGCTGGCGAACCTGCTGGTCGCGATCGGCGTCATCGGCGCAGCGCTCGGGGTGCTGGACTTCGTCAACGCGCTGACGCAGGTCTCGGCAAGCGTCAAGGCGACCGTCCGTGTCGCGCCGTCGGGATGCTGCGGGGACGCCCGGGTCGAGCTCCCTGGCGTGACGCTTGCCGACGGGTGGCTCCTCCCGGCCAACGGGCCCGACGGGCTCTCCGCGAGCCCCTCCGCCGGGCAGCTCCGGATCGAGGCGTGGGGATCGACCGCGCCCGAGCAGGCGCTGGCCAACGCAGAGCTGCTGGTGGGCGGGGTCGGCTTCCTGCTCGGGGCGCTCCTCATCCGGCCGGTGCTCGTCGCGCTGTCGGAAGGCCGGCCGTTCCGCCGAGGCAACGCACGGCGCATCACGCTGGTCGCGGTGACGGTCGCGGTCACGGGGGTGCTCGTCCCGTTGCCGTCCCAGCTCGCCGGGCTCCGCATCGCACAGCGCACCGGGCTCGAGACGGAGCTCGTGCACGGAGTCACCGTCCCGCTCGCCCCGCTCCTGACCGGCGCTCTCGTCCTGGCTGTTGCCGCGGCCTTCCGCGCCGGGGAACGACTGACGCGCGAGTCCGAGGAGATGGCCGCCGACCTTCAGGGGCTCGTGTGACGGAGGAGCACCGCGTCGTCTGCCACCTCGACCGCCTCCTCGCCGCGCGCGGGCTCACCCTCGTCCAGCTCTCTGCGCTCACGGGCATCACCGTGGTCAACCTCTCCGTCCTGAAGAACGACCGCGGCAGAGCCGTCCGTTTCAGCACCCTCACCGCGCTGTGCGACGCGCTGGCCTGCCAGCCGGGCGACCTCTTCAGCGTCCACTGACCGGCCCGGTCGAGCCGCGGACCACGAGCTCCGTCGCGAGCTCCACGTGCAGCGCGTCGAGCTTGTGCCGCTCCAGCAGCCGCACCAGCAGGCTCACCGCGATCCGCCCCATCTCGGCGAGCGGCTGCCGGACGGTGGTGAGCTGTGGCGCCGTGGCCCGGCTGAGCTCGAGGTCGTCGAACCCCGTCACGGACACGTCGTCCGGCACGGCGAGCCCGCGCGCGGCGGCCGCGCGCAGCGCCCCGACCGCGCTCTGGTCGTTGAAGCAGACGAGCGCGCTGGGCCGGTCGGCGAGGTCCAGCAGCTCCCCGGCCGCGCGCTCGCCGTCGGCGGCGGTCGCGTGCGTGAAGCGCACCAGCTCCGGGGGCGGCAGCACGCCGACGTCCACCATCGCGGCCGCGTGCCCCGCGTAGCGGTCGTTGCCCGCCACCCACTCGCGCGGACCGGCCACGACGCCGATCCGCCGGTGACCCAGCGCCAGCAGGTGCTGGGTGACCTGGCGCGCGCCGGCGAAGTGCGCAGCCGACACGGCGGCGACGTCGCGGGGGGGCGTCAGGCGCGGGTCGACGACGACGAAGGGGAACCCTCGGCGACGCAGCGCGACGAGCTCGTCGCCGTCCTCCGGCGGCAGCACGAGGACCGCACCGGCGACCTCCCGCGCCTGCACCGTGGTCAGCGGGTGCGTGGACTGCGCCGACTCCCCGGCGTCGAGCAGCATCGCCCGGCCGTGCAGGTCGAGGGCCTCGCCGATCGCCGAGACGATGGGCCCGAAGTAGTCGGACAGGACGTAGGGGCAGCGGACGAACACCGGACCCGACCGCGTGCCGGACCAGGGGTCGGGCCGGGTTCGCGGCGAGGGCGCCGACGCGCCGCGCGACGCCAGTGCGGCCTCCACGCGAGCCCGCGTCGAGGGCGCGACGTTGTCGTGGCCGTTGAGCACGCGCGAGACGGTCGCGATGGAGACGCCCGCCTGCGCGGCGACGTCCCGGACCGTGGAGCGTTCCATTGTTACATCCCTTGTTTCAGCGGCCTTCGAGTTGACAGGCGTCGAAACGCGCGGTGTTCTGTCTGATTGCGGGCGGTTCGCCCGCTGTTTCAGGATGTTACACGACTCGACGGAGAGTGCGATGAGAACAACCAGACTCGCAGCGGCCACCGCAGCGTCGGCCGCACTCGCGGTGGTCGTGGCGATGGCCACCCCGGCCGCCGCGCACGGCCGGCCCGCCCCGCACGACCCCCAGGCGCAGGTCTGGGTGACCACCGTCGACCGCGCCGAGCTGCTCCACCAGCGCGCGCCGGTCCCCTTCGAGGCGGGCACGTCCGACCTCACGACGATCGTCGTCGACCCGACCCAGCGCTTCCAGACCGTCGACGGTTTCGGCGCCTCGATCACCGACTCCTCGGCGTCCCTGCTGGCGGCCCTGCCGCGCGCCGAGCGGGAGGCGACCATGGCCAAGCTGTTCGACCCGCGGCGTGGGATCGGCGTGAGCTTCCTGCGCCAGCCGGTCGGCTCGTCGGACTTCACGGCGGCGAACCAGCACTACACCTTCGACGACGTGGCGCCCGGTCACACCGACTTCCCGCTCGAGCACTTCAGCATCGCGCACGACGAGAAGCAGGTGCTCCCGCTGCTGCGCCAGGCCAAGCGGCTCAACCCGGAGCTCACCGTCCTCGCCACGCCGTGGAGCCCGCCGGCCTGGATGAAGACCACGGACTCCCTCGTGGGTGGGCGCCTCAAGGACGACCCGGCCGTGTACGACGCCTACGCGCGCTACCTCGTGAAGTTCGTCCAGGCGTACGCCCGCGCGGGCGTCCCGGTCGACTACCTGACCGTCCAGAACGAACCGCAGAACCGCACGCCCAGCGGCTACCCGGGCACGGACATGCCGGTCGCGCAGCAGATCAAGGTCATCGACGCGCTGGGCCCGCTGCTGAAGAAGGCGAGCCCCCGGACCCGGATCCTCGGCTACGACCACAACTGGCAGACGCACCCCAACGACGCCGCGAACACGCCTCCCGGCGAAGACCCCGGCACCGACTACCCCTACCAGCTCCTCGACAGCTCGGCCTCGCGGTGGCTCGCCGGCACGGCCTACCACTGCTACTACGGCGACCCCTCGGCGCAGACCGCGCTGCACGACGCCTACCCGAACAAGGGCATCTGGTTCACCGAGTGCTCCGGCTCGCACGGCGCGACCGACACCCCGGAGCAGATCTTCCGCGGCACGCTCACCTGGCACGCCCGGACGCTGACCATCGGCGCGACCCGCAACTGGGCGAAGTCGGTGGTCAACTGGAACATCGCCCTGCGCGAGGACGGCGGCCCGCACCTGGGCGGCTGCGACACCTGCACGGGTCTGGTGACCGTCACCGACGACGGCAGCGTGCGCCCCGACGCGGAGTACTACACGATCGGGCACCTCTCGAAGTTCGTGAAGCCCGGCGCCGTGCGCATCGGGTCCACGTCCTTCGGGACCACGGGGTGGAACGGGCAGATCATGGACGTCGCGTTCCGGAACCCCGACGGCTCGACGGCCCTCGTGGTGCACAACGAGAACGACGACCCGCGCTCCTTCGCGGTGCAGGTGGGGAACCGCTCGTTCGAGTACACGCTGCCCGGCGGCGCCCTGGCCACGTTCACGTGGCCGGCGTCCCACGCGCTGCGGCCGGCGCTGCACCAGGTCCCGCTGACCGGCGCCACGGCGACGGCGTCGCACGCCGCCTCCGACGCAGCGCTGGCCGTGGACGGCGACGCCTCCACTCGCTGGTCGAGCGGGACCGCGCAGGCGCCCGGCCAGTACGTGCAGGTGGATCTCGGCCGCGTGACGCCCTTCCGGCAGGTGGCGATCGACTCGGGCGACAACCTCGGCGACTACGCGCGCGCGTGGACGCTGACGGCCAGCCGTGACGGACGCACGTGGCACACGCTCGCCAGCGGGTCCGGCACGGGGCAGCTCACACAGGTGGACGTGCGACACGCGACCGCGCGGTACCTGCGCGTCACGTCCACCGGCACCACGGGCAGCTGGTGGTCGCTGGCAGACCTCCGCCTCTACCACTGAGCCCGCAGGCAGCCGGCGATCGTGAGGTCGCCGGCTGCCCCGGTTCGCGGGCACACTGCCCAGGTGGACGACGAGTGGGGTGCGGACCGGCTCGACCTCGACGCGTACCTGACGCGGGTGGGGGCGTCGGCCGACAACGACCTCGCCGCGATCCACCGGGCGCAGCTGGGTGCCGTGCCGTTCGAGAACCTCGACGTGATGCTCGGCCGCGGCGTGAGCGTGGACCTGCCGGACATCGCGCGCAAGGTGGTCGACGACGGGCGCGGCGGCTACTGCTACGAGCACGCCCTGCTGCTCGGCGCGGCGCTCGAACTGCTCGGTCACGACGTGGAGCGGCGCCTCGCCCGGATCGGTGACCCCGCCGTGCAGCCACGGCCACGGTCGCACCTGGTGCTGCTGGTGCGCGAGGGCGGCGAGACGTGGCTCGCCGACACCGGCTTCGGTGGCGGCCTGCTCGAGCCGGTGCCGCTGCGCGACGGCGCGGTGGTGCAGCAGGGCGCGTGGTCGTTCCGCACCGACCTGGTGGCGGGTGCATGGCGGCTGTCCGAGCGGCGCAGGGGCGAGTGGGTCGCGCTGTACACCGTGCCGCCGGAGACGACCTACTTCGTGGACGTCGTGGGCGCCAACCACGTGACCTCGACGAGCCCCACCTCGCACTTCACGCACGGAATCCGCGTGCAGCGCAAGGACTCCCAGGTGCTGCGCTGGCTGACCGGCCGCGTGCTCCACATCGACTCGCCCGACGAGCCCCTCCTGGAGCGGACCGTCGAGGACGGTGAGCTGGGTCAGGTCCTCGACGACCTGGGCCTGCACCTCCCGGCGGCGGACGTCACCGCCCTGGTCGCGACCCTTCCGCCCGCCCGGACGGCCTGAACCGCGCTCCCGGTCTCACGTGAGCGCGTCGTGGTCCCCGCGCGTCCACGCGGCGTGCCTGGCCGCGGAGCGCAGCACCACCGCCGTCGCATCGGCCGGGATCACCCCGTCGAAGTTGTTGTAGAGCCGGTCGAACGGGCGCCGCGTGACGTGGCGGGCGACGCGCTCGGCAACGGCCCCGGACAGCGGGATGCGGTTGGGGTAGCTGCGCATGAAGCTGACCGACGTCCGGTCGGGGTTGGCGAAGAGGGTGTCGCCGCTCAGCAGCACGCCCCGCCCCTGCGCCCCGGCCGCCCAGTGCACCACCGCGCTGCCGGGGAAGTGCCCGCCCGGCTGGGAGAGCATCACGCCGGGCAGGATCTCCAGGTCGCCCTGCCAGGCGGCGATCACCGGGTCCTCGCGTGCCACCCAGTGCCGGTCCGGCTCAGCGACCAGCACCGGGACGTCCCCCAGCGCGTGCGACCACTCCACCTGCACGCCGAACATGTGCGGGTGGCTCGCGACCACCGCCGTGACCTCCCCGAGCGCACGCACGGCGGCGACCGCCTCGTCGTCCACGTAGCCGAGCGGGTCCCACAGCAGGAGCCCGGCGGGGGTGCGCACGACCTTCGACTCCTGCCCGATGCCGACCCCGGGGCTGGCGTGCAGCGCGAACAGGTCGGGCTCGAGCTCACGCACCGCGATCCGCACGCCCGCGTGGTGCAGCTCGGCCAGCGTGGTCCACGCCTGTCCCGAGGCGGGCACCCACTGCCGCTCGTCCGCGCAGATCGCGCAGACGTCGGGCTGCTCGTCGTGCTCGACCGCGCAGGTCGCACAGATCCACATGCACCCGAGCGTGCCGTCGTGATCAGGACGGGGCAAGCCCGTCAGGCGACGACGAGCAGCTCGCGCGGGCTGTCGTTCAGCCGCAGGGCGCGCTGCGGGTGCCCGGGCGGGAACGCGACGACGATGTCCTCGATCCGCACGCCGAACCGGCCGGGCAGGTAGATGCCGGGCTCGACGCTGAAGCACATGCCCGCCTCGATCGGCCGCTCCTCGCCCTCCACGATGTACGGCGGCTCGTGCGTGGTGGTGCCGATGCCGTGGCCGGTGCGGTGGATGAACCGCTCGCCGTAGCCCGCGTCGGTGATCACCGCCCGCGCCGCGCGGTCGACGTCCTGGCACGTGGCACCGGGCCGGACGGCCTCGAAGCCGGCCTGCTGCGCGGCGCGCACCACGTCGTGCACCTCGCGCTCCTCGGCGGTGACGTCCTCGCCCACGTGCACCGTGCGGCTGGTGTCCGACCCGTACCCGTGCATGAGACCGCCGAAGTCGAGGACCACCATGTCGCCGACCTCGATCACGCGGTCCCCCGCGTCGTGGTGCGGGTTCGCGCCGTTCTCGCCCGCGCACACGAGCGTGAAGTCCACGTGCTGGTGCCCGTGCGAGCGCAGGAGCTGGGCGAGGTCGTCGGCGACGTCACGTTCGCGACGTCCCGAGAACCGCGTGCTGAGGACGTCGATGAACGCCGCGTCCGCCGCCATCCCCGCCGCCGAGAGCCTGCTGAGCTCCTCGGCGTCCTTGACCGCACGCAGCATGGGCAGCACGTCGGTGAACGCCGCGAAGCCGGCTCCCGGGAGAGCGCGCTGCAGCCCGAGCACGTGCAGCGCCCACAGCCCGTCGGACACCGCGTAGCGCCCGTCCGGCTGCAGCATCCGGGCCACCGTGGCGTACTCGTCGTCCCCGTCCTTCCAGGCGACCACCTCGAGGCCGCTGCCGAGGGACGCCTCGAGGTCACCGCGCTCGAGCAGGGGGACGACCACCACCGGGTCGGCGTCGGCCGGCAGCACCAGCATCGTGAGCCGCTCGAGGATCGCGGTCGGCACGTAGCCGGTGAAGTAGGCCAGGTCGGGACCGGGCGCGACGAGGATCCCGGCCAGCCCGGCGGCGCGCGCCTGGGCGGCCGCGCGGCGGCGCCTGACGACGAAGTCCTGCGGCGCGAACGGCCTCATGGCCGCCAGCCTGCCACCGACCCGCGGCCGGGGCTACGCCCGGGGCTTCGTGGCCTTGCCGTCGAGCCACAGCGTGTCGGACTCGTCGCGGTGCACGCCCTCGGTGCCGACGAACTTCGCGTCGATCGTCGGGCCGTTGCGGATGACGTGCACCAGCGCCATGCCGTGCCCCCGGCCGAGCCCGTAGTCGGACTTGAGCCACTCGAGGATGACGCCGGCCTTGACGGAGGGGTCGTCGAACCCGCGCTCGTGCGCCTGGTCGACGAGCTGGCGCGGCGTCAGGCCCGTCTTGTCCTCGATCGTGTCGAGGTACGCCTGGAACGACATGCTGGTCCTCCTCGTGGCAGCCGGCTGGGACGCACGCTAGCGGAGGATGCCGACACCGCGCCGCGCGCGGGAACCCGCCTGCTCGCACGGGCGTTGAGTACAAGCCCCGTACGCCACCGCGCAAGGAGTTCACCATGGGCGTTCCCGTCACGGTCGTCGACCCCGCGTTCCCCACGGCAGCCGCACCTCCGTCGCAAGCAGCCACGGCCTTCGACCCTTCGGCGACGCCGGCCCAGGAGCTCGAGCGCCAGGTCACCACGTACGTCGAGCTCGGCGTGCCCGCGGTCCTCGGCCTGGATGAGGCGGGCTTCCGCGCACTCGTCGCGCCGCTGTCCGCCGAGGGCCTCCCGCCCGCGGCGGCGTCCCGGCCGGACGACGCGGTCGACGTCCTCCTCGTCGTGCCGGTGCCCGACGTCAACGACCTCGCGCCCGCGATGCGCCGGGGGTCGAAGGTGGGCGTCAGCGTGATCGATCGCGACGAGGCGGCCACCTATCGACCGCTCGCCGGGCTCGAGATCCCGCGCGGTCCCTACCTGCTGTGGGGCATCGACACCGGGTCGGAGTTCTGCAACGAGCGCCCCGAGGACGCACTCGCGGCCGTCACGTCCCGCGGCCGCACGCCCCTGACCATCGACGAGGGGGTGGCCCTGGCGATCGTCCGGCCGGACATGCTGCGTCCCAACCGCTGCTTCTCGCTGATGGGTTCCCGCACGGGCACCAACCAGCGGGTGCCCGCGGTCTGGATCAGCGAGCGTCGGGCGAAGCTGGGCTGGTGCTGGGACCGCAACCCGCACACCTGGCTCGGCGCGGCGTCGGCAGCGGGGCGACGAGCCGCCTGACGCGGGGCGGTCGGTCGCGGACGGCGACGGCAGCATCGAGATCATCCCAACGCTTACCGTTCGGTAGGTGAAGGGCTTACGCTGCTCTCCGAATCGTTTCGACCATCGACCACAGCGCCGTGGCGCACGCTAGAGGGGGGCACCGCCATGAGTGCCGACATGCCGTACCAGGACCCGACGCTCCCGGTGCCGGACCGCGTCGCCGACCTGCTCAGCCGCATGACGCTGGCCGAGAAGGTGGGCCAGATGCTGCAGCTCAACGCGAAGGACGGCGTCCGGGCAGCCATCGAGGAGATGCACGCGGGCTCGATCCTGCACGCCTCCCCCGAGCGGGTCCGCGAGGCCGCGGCGCTGACCGAGAAGACCCGGCTGCGCATCCCGCTGCTGGTCGCCGAGGACTGCATCCACGGCCACTCGTTCTGGGTGGGCGCCACCATCTTCCCCACCCAGCTGGGCATGGCCGCGACATGGGACCCCGCGCTCGTCGAGCAGGTCGCGCGGGCGACGGCGGTCGAGGTCGCCGCCACCGGCATCCACTGGACGTTCTCGCCCGTCCTGTGCATCACGCGCGACCTGCGATGGGGCCGCGTGAGCGAGACGTTCGGCGAGGACCCCTTCCTCATCGGCGAGCTGGCCTCCGCCATGGTCCGCGGCTACCAGGGAGACGGCCTCGACGACCCGACGGCCATCCTGGCCACGGCCAAGCACTTCGCCGGCTACTCGGAGACGCAGGGCGGACGCGACGCGAGCGAGGCGGACATCTCCCGCCGCAAGCTGCGCTCGTGGTTCCTGCCGCCGTTCGAGCGCGTGGCCAAGGAGGGCTGCCGCACGTTCATGCTCGGCTACCAGTCCATGGACGGCGTGCCGATCACGGTGAACAACTGGCTGCTCAACGACGTGCTGCGCGGCGAGTGGGGCTACACCGGCACGCTCGTCACCGACTGGGACAACGTCGGACGGATGGTGTGGGAGCAGCACATCGCCGCCGACTACACCGAGGCCTCGGCTCGCGCCATCAAGGCGGGCAACGACATGGTCATGACGACCCCGAACTTCTTCGCCGGGGCGCAGGAGGCGGTCGAGCTGGGCATGGTGCCCGAGGCCACGGTCGACGCGGCCGTCGCACGCATCCTCACGCTCAAGTTCGAGCTCGGCCTCTTCGAGAACCCGCGCCACCCCGACGTCGCGCTGCAGGAGCGGCACATCGGCTCGGCCGAGCACGCCGCACTCAACCTCGAGATCGCGCGCCGCTCGCTCGTGCTGCTCAGCAACGACGGGACGCTCCCGCTCGAGGGCGGACTCACCGCGGGTCCCGACGGGCGCGCGACGGGGACGGCCCCCTCCCGCACGGTGGCCGTCGTCGGCCCCAACGCCGACGACCAGCACGCGCAGCTGGGCGACTGGGCCGGCGCCTCGGGCCAGGCCGACTGGCTTCCCGAGGGCCACCCGCGCCACATGACCCAGACCGTGCTCGACGGGTTCCGCGACCACGTCCCCACCGGCTGGACCGTGACGCACGCGCGCGGCGCCGACATCCTGACCGTCGGACCCGACCCGGAGGGTGCGTTCTTCCCCGACGGCCAGCCGCGACCGCAGGTGGTCGTGCCGTCCGAGCCCGACGAGGCCCTGATCGCCGAGGCCGTCGCGGCCGCGCGGGACGCCGACTACGTGGTCGCGGTCGTCGGCGACTGCATCGAGCTGGTCGGCGAGGGGCGCTCCACGGCCACGCTCGACCTCATCGGCGGCCAGGTGGCGCTGCTCGACGCGCTCGCCGAGACCGGCACGCCGCTCGTCGTCGTCGTGATCGCCTCGAAGCCGCTGGTGCTGCCGCCGTCGGCGATGAACGCGGCCGCGATCATCCACGCCGCCAACCCGGGCATGCGCGGCGGGCGGGCCGTGGCCGAGCTGGTGCTGGGCCTGATCGAGCCCTCGGGCCGGCTGCCGATCTCCTACGCGCGTCACGTGGGCCAGCAGCCCACGTTCTACAACCAGCTGCCCGGCCAGCACGGCCAGCGCTACGCGGACCTCACCCAGAGCCCGGCGTTCGCGTTCGGCGAGGGCCTGACGTACACGACGGTCGCCTACGACGACCTCGTGGTCCTCACGCCCACCGTCACGGCCGACGACACGATCGCCGCGCAGGTGACGCTCCGCAACATCGGCTCACGCCCCGCGCTCGAGACCGTGCAGGTGTACGTGCACGACGTCGTCTCCTCGGTCACGTGGGCCGAGAAGGAGCTCAAGGCGTACCAGCAGGTGGTCCTCGCACCGGGAGAGACCCGCACGGTCGCGATCGAGGTCGCCGCGGCGGACTGCACCCTCGTGGACGCCGACGGCCACCGCCTCGTCGAGTCGGGCGCGTTCGAGCTGCTGGTGGGGCCGTCGTCGCGCGACGAGTCGCTGCTGCGCGGCGGGTTCACGATCAAGGCCTGAGCCCCGGTGCTGGGCCCTCCGCAGCGAGGGCCCAGCACCGTCCTCCCGTCTACCCCTTGACGGAGCCCGCGAGCAGCCCGCGGACGAAGTAGCGCTGCAGCGCCAGGAACACGATGAGCGGCACCACCATCGCGACGAACGCGCCGGCGGACAGCAGGTGCCACTGCGAGCCTCGCGTGCCCGCGAGCTCGGCCACGCGCACGGTCAGCGGCGCGGTGTCGGGCGCGCCGAACACCAGCGCGACCAGCAGGTCGTTCCAGACCCACAGGAACTGGAAGATCGCGAACGACGCGATGGCGGGCGTGAGCAGCGGGAGCAGGACGCGGAAGAAGATCTTCACGTGCCCGGCGCCGTCGACGCGGGCGGCCTCGACCAGCTCGCGCGGGATCTGCTTCATGAAGTTGTGCAGCAGGTAGATGGCGAGCGGCAGCGCGAAGATCGAGTGCGACAGCCAGATCACCCAGAACGTGCCGCTCACCCCGGAGCGGTTGTACTGCGTCAGCAGCGGGATCATCGTCACCTGGATCGGCACCACCTGGAGCGCGAACACCGCGACGAACAGGATGTTGCGGCCCTTGAAGTCGATCCAGGCGAAGGCGTAGGCCGCCAGCAGCGCGAGCGAGATGGGGATGACCACCGCGGGCAGTGTGATGACCAGCGAGTTGATGAAGTAGGTGGACAGCTTGGTCGAGGACCCGAACAGCACCTCGGTGTAGTTGTCGAACGAGAAGTTCGGGTCCTGCCACGCGGTCCACCAGCCCGACCGGCGGATGTCGGAACGCGGGCGGAACGACGTGACCAGCAGGCCGAGCGTGGGGATCGTCCACAGCAGCGCGATGACGATGGCGAGCGCGGAGGCCCACGGCGACGACAGCCGACCCTTGACGGCGATGGCGCGCTTGTCGGCGCGCGAGAGCTTGCTCTCCTTGCGTGAGTCGCCGACCTGCGAGTCCAGCAGGTCGGTGGGCGGGATGACGGTCATCGGACCTCCTCCGCGAGCCGCAGCTGTCGGACGTTGTAGACGACGATGGGGATCACGAGCACGAACAGGATCACCGCGAGCGCGGCGCCCAGCCCGGCGTTCTCCGCCCGGAAGCTCTGCGTGTAGAACTCGTAGGCCACCACCGACGTCTTGAAGTTGCCGCCGGTCATGGTGCGCACCACGTCGAACACCTTGAGCGTGGCCATGGCGATGGTGGTGAGCACCACCACGAGCGCCGGCCGGATGGACGGCACGGTGATGTACCGGAACATGCCCAGCCCGTGCAGGCCGTCGAGGCGCGCGGCCTCGACGATGTCGTCGGGGATGGCCTTGACCGCGGCCGAGATCACCGTCATGGCGAAGCCCGCCTGGATCCAGATCATCACGACGATGAGGAACAGCGTGTTCCACGGTTGGTGGAGCAGGAACTGCTGGGGCTCGAAGCCGAGCCACACGAGCAGCTGGTTGGCCAGGCCGATCTGCTGGATGTTGCCCTGGTTCGGCTTGTACTCGTAGACGAACTTCCAGATGATCGAGGCGCCCACCAGGGAGATCGCCATAGGCAGGAAGATCAGGGTCTTGGCGAAGGACTCGAACCGGGCCCGGTCGATCAGCACCGCGTAGACCAGCCCGATCGCGGTGGCGCACAGGGGCACCAGGACCACCCACAGCACCGTGTTGCGCAGGACGATCTGGAACTGCGGGTCGGTGAACGCGGTCACGTAGTTGTCGGCGCCCACGAAGTTCCGGCTCTTGGCGTCGAACAACGACAGGCGGATCGTGTTGAGCCCCGGGTAGACGAGACCGAACGCCAGGAACAGCAGCGTCGGACCCAGGAAGCCGGTGACCACGAGCCAGGTCGGCGCGCGCTTGATCCGGTCGACGCCGAACAGCAGGACGCTCATCACTGCCACGAACAGCAGGATGGCGACCACCATCAGCGCGAGCTTGTGCCCCGTGGTGTCGGCGTGCAGCAGCCAGTCCATCCGATCAACCTCTCGTCGGCACGTCGTCGTGCGGTCGGCGGTGCAAGCAATCCTCGAGGACAGGCGTGGGAGGAGCCACCGGACTCGGCGACTCCTCCCACGCCTCGTGCGTCAGGACGCCGGCCAGGCCTTCTCGATGTTGTCGAGAGTGGTCTGGTCAGCCTGGTCCTCGCCGATCCACGCCGTCATCTGCTTCCAGAACGCGTCGGCACCCACGGCGCCGGGCATCTGGTCGGAGCCGTCGAACCGGAACGTGTAGCTCGGGTCGGTCAGCAGCTTGAACGAGAGCTGGTCGATCGGGCTCTTCAGCAGGGAGGAGTCGAAGCCGCTGTTCGCCGAGAACCAGCCCTGCCCGGTGACCTTGGCCTTCTCGTTGGCCCACTGCGGGCTGGCGAGGAAGGTGCGGAACGCCGCGACCTCGGGACGGTCGGAGAAGCCGGTCACGAACTCGCCGCCACCCAGCAGGGGCTTGTCCGACTCGCTCTTGCCCGGGAGGTAGAAGGCGTACACGCCGTTGTCCGTGGGCGCCTCCTGGACCTTGACGTCCTCGTCCCAGTTGGCCTGGTAGAAGTTCGCCGCGCGGTGCAGGAAGCACGCGCCGTCGAGGATCGGGTTGCCCGCCTCGTTCCACGGCGTCGTCGCGATCGACGCGACCTCGCCGAGGCCGCCGTTGACGTCGGCCGGGTTCTTCAGGATGCTCCCGACGGCCTGCAGCGCCGTGAGGATCTGCGGGTCGTTGAACGGGATCTCGTGGTTGACCCACTGGTCGTAGACGTCGGGGCCCGCGGTGCGCAGCACCACGTCCTCGAGCCAGTCGGTGGCCGGCCAGCCCGTCGCGTCACCGGACTCGATGCCCGCGCACCACGGCTTGGCGTCCGGGTGGTCCGCGGCGATCTTGGCGGTCAGCGTCGTCAGGTCGTCCCACGTCTTGGGGACCGTGTAGCCGTTGTCCTCGAACGCCTGCGGCGAGTACCAGACGAACGACTTCACGTTGGCACCGAGCGGGGTGGCGTACAGCTTGCCGTCCACCGAGCCGTAGTTGACCCATTCCTCGCTGTAGTACTTCTTCGCGTTGTCGACCGTCTCCTGGGGAGCCGGCACGACGACGTTCGGGTAGTCCGCGACCATCGACTTCAGGAAGCCGGGCTGCGGGACGTAGGCGATGTCCGGCGGGTTGCCCGCCTTGAGCCGCACCGGCAGCTGGGCCTCGAACTCGCGCGAGCCCTCGTACTTGATGGTCGCGCCCGTGCACTCCTCGAACGGCTTGTACGAGTCCGTCTGCTGCTTGGCCTCCGGCTCGACGATCGAGGTGTAGACCGAGATCGACTTGCCCTTGAGGTCGCCGTACTGGGTGTAGTCGGCGCAGTCGGCCGAGGCAGCGGGCGAGTCGCCGTCGGACGAGTTGTCGTCGCCGTCGCTCGAGCATCCGACAAGGGTCAGCGCGAGCGCGGCCCCCGTCGTCGCGACCACGAGGCCGCGCGTACGCACACTTCTCATCGTGCACTCCACATCGTTGGGGTGGCAGGCGATTGGTACCGCTCTGGGCGGAACCCGTGCACCCGATGTAAGCGCTTACGGCGTCGAATCACAACCGTAGCCGCGTAACGATTGGGTCACCGAACTGGGACCGCCCCCGTGGTCCGCCGGATCACCAGGCGCGTCGGGAACGTCGTGACCTGCGGAACCACGCCCCCCGCCACGAGGTCGAGCAGCATGGTCGCCGCGCGCACGCCCTGCTCCGCGGCGTCCTGCGCCACCGTCGTCAGGCCGATCAGGTCGCCCAGGTCGTGCCCGTCGATGCCGATCACCGAGACGTCCTGCGGCACCCGCAGCCCGAGGTCCGCGGCGGCGAGCACCACGCCCATCGCCATCTCGTCGGACGCGGCGAACACCGCCGTGATGTCCGGGTGCTGCGTCAGCAGGCGGGTCGCCGTCTCGCGGGCGCCGGGGACGTCGAAGTAGCCGTGCACCTCGAGCTCGTCGGGCACCGGCAGGCCGGCCTCGGTCATCGCGCTCCGCCAGCCCACCAGCCGCTCCTCGGCCGGCGACCAGGGCAGCACGTCGCCCGGGTCGCCCGTGACGTGCGCGATCCGCCGGTGGCCCAGCTCGATGAGGTGCTCGGTGGCGGTGCGCGCCGCCAGGCGGTCGTCCAGCCGCACCAGGATCTGCCCGGGCGGTCCGGAGCCGACGAAGACGATGGGCACGTCGAGCCCGGACAGGTCGGCGACCTCGTCGGCGGCCAGCGGAAGCCCGACGACGAGGATGCCGTCGACCCGCCGCCGCAGCACCACCGGGTCGACCCGCCGGCGCGGCCCCCCGCGGAACAGCTCGAACGTGTGCAGGAGCGCGTCGAAGTCGGACGCCCGCAGCGCGCGCTCGGCACCCTCGATCACGTTGGCGAAGAACCAGTGGCTGATCCACGGCGACAGCACGCCGATGGTGCGGGTGCGGCCGGACGCGAGAGACGCCGCCGATGGCGACGCCGAGTAGCCGAGCCGCGACGCCACCTCGCGGACGTGGTCGCGCGTGGCGGGCGCGACGTTGGGCAGCCCGCGCAGGGCGCGCGAGACCGTCGCGGTGGAGACCCCCGCTACCCGAGCCACGTCCTCGATGCCGTGTGCCACGGCAGCAGGCTCTCACGCCGGGGTCCGCAGGTGGCCCACGTCGGGTCGGAACCGTCCCTGAGGGCGCGTGCGCGAGGCGCGAGCCTCAGAGGGTGATCCACCCCGCCGCGAGCGCGACGAGCGCGACCACCGCCGCGACCACGGACAGGATGCACAGCGCCAGCTCGCCGCGCGTGAACACCCGCAGCCCCTGCTCGCGGCGGGCCCGGACGAACAGCACCGTCGCGGGCGCATAGAGCATCGAGGAGACCAGGACGTACTGCGGTCCCGCCGCCACGAGCAGGAACACCGTGTAGCACGTGGCCAGCAGCGCCACGAGGCGCCCCGTGCGCAAGGCCCACGCGAGCTTCAGGGCGAACCCCGCCGCGAGCACGTAGGGGATCAGCACCAGCGAGCTGGTCATGCTGAGGGCGAAGGTGAAGGCGTCCTGCGACAGGAGGGTCAGCACCAGCACCAGCTGCGACAGCGCCGTGGTCAGCGTGAGCGCGTTCACGGGCACGTCGTTCGCGGTCGTGCGGCTCAGGAAGCGTGGCATGTCGTCGTCCTTGGCCGCCACGAGCATCACCTCGGCCGCCACGAGCGTCCAGGCCAGGTAGGCACCGAGCACGGACACGACGAGCCCGACGCTGATGAACGCGCTGCCCCAGCCGTTGGTCGCCGCCTCCAGCACCCCGGCCATCGACGGCTCGCGCAGCGCCGCGATGTCAGCCATCGGCAGGATGCCGTAGGAGACGATCGTGACCGAGGCGAACACCGCGAAGACGCTGAGGAACCCGAGGATCGTCGCCCGGCCCACGTCTCGCCGGCTGCGCGCGTGCCGCGAGTAGACGCTGGCGGTCTCCACGCCCAGGAACACGAAGATCGTCGCGAGCAGCGTGCCCCGCACCTGCTCGAACAACGACCCCGCGTAGGGGTCGCCGCGCAGGTTGTCCACGAACACCGCCGGGTCGAAGGCGAAGGCCGCGATCAGCACGAACACGACGATCGGCACGCTCTTGGCCACGGTCACGACGCGGTTGACGGCCGCGACCTCGCGAACCCCGCGCCGGATGACCGCGTACGTCCCCCACAACCCGGCACTCGCGAGCGCGACCGCCAGCACGGTGTCGCCCTCGCCGAGCGCCGGGACGGCGGCGCCGATCGTCGACATGATCAGCACCCAGTACGTCACGTTGCCCACGCAGGCGCTGGCCCAGTACCCGAAGGCCGAGAAGAACCCGGGATAGCGCCCGAAGCCGGCCCGCGCGTAGGCGTAGATGCCGGCGTCCAGCTCGGGGCGCACGACGGCCAGCCGCTGGAAGCACAGCGCGAGCATGAACATGCCGGTCCCGGCCGCCGCCCAGCCGACGAGCGCCCCGAGCACCCCCGTCTCGGCCGCGAACTGCGCCGGCAGGGAGAACACGCCGGCGCCCACCATCGAGCCGACCACGACCGCGGTCAGGCTGGCGACCCCCAGCGTCGCCGGCCTGACCGCGTCGTGCACCGTCGCCATCGCCGCCTGCCCTGGTCGCCGTCCCCGTGCCGCGAGGCTATCGAGTGCGGCGGTGCGGGGCGACGCCGGGGTCCGAGCGCTTACGGCAGCAGGTGACCCGCCGCCCGGAACAGCTCGTACCACTCCTGCCGGGTGAGCGGCAGCTCCGAGCCCTGCGCCGCACCCGTCACGCGGTCGGGGGTCGTCGTGCCGAGCACCACCTGCATGTTCGCCGGGTGCCGCGTGATCCACGCGGTGGCGATCGCGATGGGCGGTACGTCGTACGCCGCCGCGAGGCGGTCGATCACCGCGTTGAGCTCCGCGTACTCCGGTGCACCGAGGAACACCCCGGTGAAGAAGCCCGCCTGGAACGGCGACCACGCCTGGATCGTGATGTCGTGCAGCCGGCAGTACTCCACGATCCCGCCGCCGTCGCGCACGACCGCCTGGTCCTCGGCGAGCATGTTGACGGCCACGCCCTGCGCCAGGATCGGCGCGTGCGTGATGGAGAGCTGCAGCTGGTTCGCCACGATCGGCTGGCGCACGTGCTTGCGCAGCAGGTCGATCTGCGCGGGCGTCTGGTTGGAGACCCCGAACGCCCGCACCTTGCCGGCCGACTCGAGCTCGTCGAACGCCCGCGCCACCTCCTCCGGCTCGACCAGGATGTCCGGCCGGTGCAGCAGCAGGATGTCGATGTAGTCCGTCTGCAACGCCTCGAGCGAGCCGTTGACCGAGGCGATGATGTGCTCGTAGGAGAAGTCGAACATGCCGGCCGCCGGCACGATCCCGCACTTCGTCTGGATGGTCGTCGCCGCGCGCTCCGACGACGAGAGCTGCATGGCCTCGGCGTACCGCCGCTCGCACGCGTGCAGCGACGGGCCGTAGATGTCGGCGTGATCGACGAAGTCGATGCCGGCGTCGCGCCCCGCGCGCACCAGCTCTCGCACCTCGTCGTCGGACTTCTCCGCGATGCGCATGAGCCCGAGGACGACGTTGGGCGCGACGATGTCGGTCCCTGGCAAGGTGAACGTCTTCATGCTGACCTCTCGAGAGGGGCCGTCAGGCCCGGGGGAGACGGAGCGTCACGATCTGGAACGGCCGCAGGGCCAGGGTGACCCCTGCGTCGGAGACGTCGGCCTCCGGCACCTCGACGGCCCGTTCCAGCAGGTCGACCGTGCGAGCGCCGGCCACCGCGAACGTGGGAACCACGGTGCCACGGGCCAACCCGCCCAGCGACTCGTACAGGCGCACGATGACGTCGCCGCTGCGGTCCTCCGCCAGCTTGACGGACTCGACGACGATCGCCGGGTTCGACACGGTGACCAGCGGCTCCACGGCACGGGCGCCCCGGACCACCCGCGCGGGCAGGTTGGTGCGGTAGCCGTCCTCGATGGCGGCCGCGATGTTCGCCCCGGGGTGCAGCACGGTGGTCAGGCGGTGACGGCCCTGGTCGGCCTCGGGGTCGGGGAAGATCGGCGCGCGCAGCAGCGACAGGCGGACCACGGTCCCCTTGGCGCCCGGGGTGCGCGTCACGTCGTGCCCGTAGGTGGAGTCGTTCGCCACGGCCACGCCGTACCCGGCCTCGCCCACGTGCACCCAGCGGTGCGCGCAGGTCTCGAACCGCGCGGCGTCCCACGACGTGTTGGCGTGCGTGGGCCGGAACACGTGACCGAACTGCGTCTCGGCGGCCGACCGGTCGGCCTGCACGGCGAGCGGGAACGCGAGCTTGAGCAGCTTCTGCCGCTCGTGCCAGTCCACGTCCGTCACGATCTCGATCGCCGCCGACCCCCGTCGGAAGGTGATCTCCTGCACGAGTCGCGACTCCCCGAAGTCGCGCGTCGTGCGCACGACGACCGCGTCGGCGGACTCCTCGACGACCTCGCGGGAGTCGGCTCCCAGCAGGTCGGTGGCGACCCGCCGGTACTCCTTGTCGATGTCCCAGGCGTCCCACTTGGCCGGCAGGTCGCGGTGCAGCTGCAGCAGGTTGGCCAGCGCTCCCGCCGGGATGACCTCGCGGTCGGCGACCAGGTCCCGCAGCGAGTCGATCTGCCCACCCGCCGTGAGGTGCACGTCGATCAGGCCGTTCTGCACCCGGACCGTGCCGTCGGGCTCGCGGACCAGGCGCACGGGGTCGCCCTCGGCGGGCTGCGGCTCGGCGGCTGCGAGCGGCGCGACCCCCTGGCGCACGTGCGGCGCCGCGTTGAGCAGGAACGGCGTGTCACCGCTGCCCAGGGCGCTGCTCGCCGCTGCGTCGATGAGTGCGTCCAGCTCGGCGGCCGCCTTGGCGTACGTCTCCTCGGCCTGGCGGTGGACCCAGCCGATCGAGCTGCCGGGCAGGATGTCGTGGAACTGGTGCAGCAGCGCGGTGTGCCAGAGCGTCTCGAGCTCGTCGTACGGATAGTCGGTGTCGTTCTGTACAGCGGCCGTCGCCGCCCACAGCTCGGCCTCGCGCAGCAGGTGCTCCGTGCGGCGGTTGCCCTGCTTGGTGCGGGCCTGCGACGTGTACGTGCCGCGGTGGAACTCGAGGTACATCTCCCCGGTCCACACGGGCGGGTGCTCGAACTGCTGCTCGGTGCGCTCGAAGAACGCGTTGGGGCTGCCCAGCTCCACCCGGGGCGCGCCCTCCAGGTTCTCGAACCGGTGGGCGGACGCGACCATCTCGCGCGTCGGCCCGCCACCTCCGTCGCCCCACCCGTAGGGGGCGATCGACGAGCCCGCGACACCCTTCTCCTCGAAGTTGGCCTCCGTGTGCAGGAGCTCCTTCGCCGAGAGGTCGGAGTTGTACGTGTCCACGGGCGGGAAGTGCGTGAGCACGCTCGACCCGTCGATGCCCTCCCACGTGAACGTGTGGTGCGGCATGCGGTCGGTGTCGTTCCAGGACAGCTTCTGGGACAGGAACCAGCGGGACCCCGCCGACCTGACGATCTGCGGGAGGGCGCCCGAGTAGCCGAACGAGTCGGGCAGCCACACGTCCTGGGTGTCCACCCCGAACTCCTCGAGGAAGAACCGCTTGCCCGCGACCATCTGCCGCGCCATCGCCTCGCCGCCGGGCATGTTGGTGTCGGACTCGACCCACATGCCGCCGACGGGCACGAACTGTCCGGCGGCCACCTTCTTGCGGATGCGGTCGAACAGGTCCGGGTAGAACTGCTTCATCCAGGAGTACTGCTGAGCGGACGAGCACGCGAACACGAAGTCGGGGTCCTCGTCCATGAGGGCCAGCACGTTGGAGAACGTGCGGGCGCACTTGCGCACCGTCTCGCGCAGCGGCCACAGCCAGGCCGAGTCGATGTGGGCGTGGCCCACCGCCACGACCTGGTGGGCGCTCGCGGCGGCCGGCGCGTCGAGCAGAGGGCGCAGCAGCTCCCGGGCCGCCTCGGCGCTTCCCGCGACGTCCTCGGGGTCCACCTCGTCGACCACGCGGTCCAGCCCGTGGCGCAGCTGCGCCCGCCGGGTCGAGGTGGCGGGGAGCGCCTTCATCAGGCCCACCAACGCGGTCAGGTCCTGCCACAGCTCCCACACCGCGACGTCCCGCAGCGCGACGTCCACGCACCGCAGCTCGTACTGGGGCTCGGTGCCGGCGGTCGCGAGCTCCCCGTACGGCGTGGGGACGAAGCCGAAGTTGCTGGCGATGTTCGGGTTGCCCGCGGCTTCGACCAGCACGTCGATCGACGTCCCGTCGGACCACGGCACCGCCTGGTTGAACGGCGAGACACCCTTGATGGTCGTCCCGTCGGTGCGCCATACCAGGCCCTCCGCCTGGAACCCCGGGTTGTCCTTGTTGAACCCGAGGTCGATCACCAGCTCGACCGCCGTGCCCGCGACGGGCCAGCCGTCGGGAACCTCGCCCGTCACCCGGAACCACGTCGTGCTCCACGGCGCACCCCAGGCCAGCCCGACCTCGACGGGCCGGTACTCCTGCTCCAGGGCCTGCGCGAACGGGACCGGTTCGCCGGGCGCGTCCCACGCGGTCAGGCGCAGCGGCAGACGCTCGCGGTAGACGGCCGGGACGATCCGCTCGCGGACGAAGCGGTCGATCCGCTCCTCGGTGAGCAAGGGGTTGCCGTGCATCGTGCTCCTCTTCTCTGAGGTGGTGGTGGGGGCCTAGCCCTTGACGGCGCCGGCCATGGCGAACGAGCCGCCCGACAGCTTCTGCACCAGCAGGTACAGGACGAGGACAGGAGTGGCGTAGAGGATGGAGAAGGCGGCGAGCTTGCCGTACGCGACGGAGCCGTAGGTGCCGAAGAAGTTGAAGATGGCGACCGCGGCCGGCTGGTGCTCCGGGCTGTACAGGAGCACGAAGGGCACGAAGAAGTTCCCCCAGGCCATGGTGAACACGAAGATGAAGACCACGGCGATGCCCGGGCGCATGAGCGGCAGCACGATGCGCACCAGGGCGCGCATGGCGCTCGCGCCGTCCACCCAGGCCGCCTCCTCGAGGGAGATCGGCACCGAGTCCATGAAGTTCTTGGTCATCCAGATGGCCATGGGCAGCGACGTCGCCGCCATGAAGAAGATGGTTCCGGGCACCGAGTCCAGCAGGTTGAGGTACACGAACAGCGAGTAGACCGGGACCATCATCGCCGTGATCGGCAGGCAGGTGGCGAACAGGATCCCGTACAGGAACGAGCGCCGAAAGCGCATCTGGTAGCGCGACAGCGGGTAGGCCGCGAGCACGGAGACGGCCACGGTGATGACGGCCGTGCCGAGCGAGATGACCGTCGAGTTCCACAGCGGGCGTAGCGTCTGGTCGACGGTGAACACCGAGCTGAAGTTGTCGAACGTCGCGTCCTCAGGGATCTTGATGCCCACGGTCGCGGCCGGGTCGAACGCCGACAGCAGGATCCAGGCGAGCGGCACCAGGAAGGCGACGCCGATCAGCACCAGAGCCGCCGTCGAGATCCACCGCGACGGCGCGCGGCGGGGCGAGGCCAGTGCCGCACGCTGCCGGCGCGTGGGCGCCACCACCGCCTCCGCGGCGGGTGTCACGTTCTTGACGAGGGACATCAGTCCACCTCCGGCTTCAGCGCCTTGATGTAGACGATGGAGAAGATCGCTCCGACCGCCAGGGTGACGGTCGCGATCGCGGTGCCGTAGCCCACCTGCGAGAACTTGAAGGCCTCCTGGTAGGCCAGCACGGGCAGCGTCGAGCTGTTGGTCCCGGGTCCGCCGCCCGTCATGACCCAGATGAGCGTGAAGACCCCGAGGGTCTGCAGCGTGGTGAGCATGAGGTTGGTGGAGATGGACCGACGGATCATCGGCAGCGTGATGCGGAAGAACCGCTGCACGGGCCCGGCTCCGTCGATCTCTGCCGCCTCGGAGATCTCGGGCGGCACCTCCGCGAGCGCGGCGTTGTAGACGAGCATCGAGAAGGCGGTGCCGCGCCAGATGTTCGCGACGATCACGGCGAACATCGGGAAGGAGATGAGCCAGGTGGTCTCGTCGATCCCGAACCAGCCGAGCACCGCGTTCAGGGTGCCGTCGGTCGAGAAGAACGCGTACAGCGCGAACGCCGCGACGATCTCCGGCAGCACCCACGCGGTGACCACCAGTCCCCCGACCACGGCCCGCAACGGCTTGGCCGCCGAGCGGGAGACCAGGGCCAGGAGCATCCCGAGCACGTTCTGCCCGATCACGGCGGACGCGCCGACGAACAGCACGGTCAGCCACACGGACTTCCAGAAGTCCGGGCTGGCGAACAGCTCGGTGTAGTTGTCGAACCCGATGAAGTCCGGGTTGGCCGCCTTGTACCCGGTGAGGGCCGTGTTGGTCAGCGACCCGTACAGCGAGTAGCCGATCGGGCCGGCCAGGAACACGATCAGGAGCGCCACGGCCGGCACGAGGGGAAGCACCTTGCGGCCGAACCCCCGCCTGGCCCGCGGCCGGGTGGTGGTCCCCCGGCCGCGGCCCGCGCGCGGCTTCAGCGCGACATCGACCACGGGCTCAGCCCGTCGTGGTCTTGTCGTCGCCGACGATGCCCTTGACCGCGGTGTCGTACGCCTTGGCGGCGTCCTCCGGCGACTGCTGGCCCGTGGCCATCGCCTCGGCGGCCACCTGGATGTTCGACGAGATCTGCGAGTAGTCCGGGGTCGCCGGGCGGAAGTGGGTCACGTCGACCAGCGAGGAGAAGAACTCGAACGACGGGTTGTACGCCGTGTAGGCCGGGTCCTCCGCCACGTCCTTGCGCACCGCGATCTGGCTGTTCTCGGTGTCGTACTTGAACGTGTTCTCCTTGTTGAGCGCGGTCGTGATGAAGTCGAACGCCGCCTGCGGGTTCTTGGCGTGCGACCCGACCGCGAGCGTCCAGCCGCCCGACATCGACGTGGCCCCCGGTGCGTCGCCGTTCTGCGTGGGCATCTTGGCGAAGCCCATCGTCTTGTCCCACTCGGGCCACGCGTTCTCGCCGGAGATCCAGCCGCCCGGCAGCCACGACCCGTCGAGCGCGATCGCGAGCTTGCCCTGCGGGAGAAGCTCCGTGCTGACGCGGCTGCCGATGGAGGCGTCGAGCGCCTGGTCGAGCGGCGGCGCGAGCTTGTCCTTGTAGATGGTCTCGAGGAAGCCGAGCGAGTCCTTGAACCCCTGCGAGCCCACCACCCACTTGCTCTGGTCCGTGTCGTACAGCGTGTCGGCCGTGCCGTACAGGAGCATCTCGAAGCCCTGCATGGTGGTGGCCTCGCCGGCCGCCTTGCCCGCGTAGACGTTCAGCGGGGTGACGTCCGGCACCTTCTCCTTGACCGCCCGCGCGGCCGCGAGGACGTCGTCCCAGCTCTTCGGCTGCCAGTCGGCGGGGAGGCCGGCCTTCGCGAAGATGTCCTTGTTGTAGAACAGCGCGCGGGTGTCCGTGCCCATCGAGACGCCGTAGGTCTTGCCGTCGTCGCCGAGGCCGGCCTGCTTGGCGTTCTCGTAGAACTGGCCCCAGTCCTCCCACTTGCCCAGGTACTCGTCGATCGGGAGCAGGTAGCCCGCCGCCGCGTCGGAGCGGATCTGGAACGTGTCCTCGTAGATGACGTCCGGGGCGGTCTTGTCGGAGCCGTTCATCAGCGCGAGCTTGGTGAAGTACTGGTCCTGCTCGGCCTCGATGGGCTGCAGGTCGATGGTGATGCCCTTGTGGGCGGCCTCGAACTCGGTCTTGGCCTTCTGCAGCATGTCGTCGAGCTGGTGGAACGCGGTCGTCTTCTGGTACGCGACCTTGACCGTCGTCGCACCGCCACTCGCGTCGTCACCGCTCGAGCTGCCGTCGTCACTACAGCCGGCGAGGGCGGTCAACGCCACCACGCCGAGGATGCCTAGTGCGGGCTTGCCACGCATGGATGCTCCTTTGCTCCAGTGCTGCAACGCGTGCCGGGCCTCGTCGCCGCACGCCGTTCCCGCATATTAACGCGATTGGACTTATTAATGTCAACGATGTCGGATCACAGGGAGGTAACGATCATCCGGGACGAATCAGGCGTCGAGCATGAGGTCCGACGGACGCGGCGTGAACGCCTGTCCCAGCACCAGGCAGCCCGCCCCGACGGCCCCAACCTGCGGGCCTAGCGGTGACGTGAGCACGGCGATGGAGTGCGCGCCTCCGGGCACCTGGTGCGCGGCGACGTGCTTCTCGAGCGCGGGCATCGCGTGCGGCTCCATGCGCGACCAGAGCGGGCCGCCCACGATCACGGTGTCGAGGTCGCACAGGTCGGTGATGACCACCGCGGCCATGCCCAGCCGCCGGCCCGCCACCTCGAGCACGCTCACGGCCCGCGTGTCGCCCGCGTCGGCGGCCGCGCAGAGCGCGCTGAAGGCGGTGTCGATCTCGCGCGGGTCGGACAGGCTCCCCGGGTGGGAGATCACGCCGGCCTCGACCCCCTGGTTCACCAGGGTCTCTGCCCGGAGCACCGCGCCCAGGCAGCCCCGCTTGCCGCACTCGCACGTCTCACCGCCGGGGTCGACGACGAAGTGGCCCGCCTCTCCGGCGTTGCCCGAGGATCCGCGCACCACGTCGTCGCGGATCACCAGCGACATGGCCACGCCCGTGCCCAGGTAGAAGAACATGAAGTCCGTGGACCGGTGCACGCCCGGGTTCCACAGGTGCGCGGAGGCGGCCGCGATCGTGTCCTTGTCCAGGATCACCGGCAGGCCGGTCCCCTCGGCGACCGCGTCGCGCAGCGGCACCCCGTGCCATCCCGGCAGGTGCGGCGGGTCCATGACCACGCCCTGCTCGACGTCGATCGGCCCCGGTGTCGCGATGCCGACGCCGAGGATGAGCGTGCGGTCGATGCCGCTCGAGTCGACGAGCTCCTCGATCGCGCGGACCAGGCCGGCGACGACGCGCTCCGGCTGGTCGGGCACGGGCGTGGGCTCCTGGAGCTGGGCCACCGGATTCCCGGCGAGGTCGAGCACGACGAACGTCATCACCGCCGGGTCGAGGTGCACGCCGATCGCGTACCGACCGCGCGCGTCGAGGTGGAGCAGCGTGCCCGGACGCCCCGGCCCCGGCCGGGAGGTCTCGCCCTCCTCGCGCACGAGGCCCTGCTCGAGGAGCCGCCGCGTCGCGTTGGTCACCGTCTGCGCGGACAGGCCGGTGCGCCGCGCCAGCTGTGCGCGTGACAGCCCTGCGTCGGCCCGCCGGACCACGTCCAGGATCACGGTCTGGTTGAACCCGGCCATGCGCGGCAGGTTGGTGCCTCGGCGCATCGCACTCCCTGAGAGTCGTCGGGCGGCGCACGCCCCGCATCACCGGCCGCGTCGCACCGACGCGACAACCGGCTGAGCGTGGACATCATCGCCTTGTCCGTGTGCCTGGCGCCAGCCCGGCCCAGTCGGGTGGCGGCACTTCATCAAGATAATGGATGAATTGTCCGGGTCGAGCGAGCGCGCCGGGTGATCGGCGGCAGCACGGCCCCGCTCCGGCCGCTCGGGCAGCCCGTGCCGCGCAGGTCGGGACGTGGCCGCGGTCACAGGCGGCCCGCTTTCGACCGATTTGTCCGTCGATCTCCACATCTCCCTCACCTGAGCGCCCGTGATCGGATCGTGACCTTCACATCGGCTGGGCTAGCGTCGTCTGCGGCTCGTGGGGCTCCACCCGACGAGCTTCCGGGACGGACGCCGAGCGCTGCCGCCGCCCCGGATCCCCATACCCCCGGCAGCGACGGGCGACCCACTCTTGACGTGCGGCTCTCCCGCACTTGGGGCGCATCACGACGGGGCCTCGCCCCGCGCCGGCCGCACACTCGCGCCGGAGCGTCCGACAGCTCAGCTCGTAGGCGTTCGAGGTCACCCATGACGACCACTACCCCTGGTCACGTCCTGTCCGTCCCCTCCACCCCCGCACGTCCCCGGCGGATCTCCCGCCGTCTCGCGGTGCTCGCCGGCGGTCTGGCCCTCGTGGTCGCGGCGCCGCTCGCGACGAGCACGGGCGCCTCGGCGGCCACGGCGAGCTCGCAGGTTGCTCCTGCGACGACGTCGACGCCCGCACCCGTGGCGAAGAAGCACTCGACCACCACCATCAAGCTCTCCAAGCACACGCAGACGCGCGGCAAGAAGGCGGCCCGCGTGCGCGCCACGGTGCACGTCGGCTCCTCGCCCGCCCGGGGCAAAGTCGTCGTGCGCATCAGCGGCAAGAACTGGAAGACGCTCACGCTGCACCACGGCACGGCCGCGGTGCGCCTGCCCAAGAAGATCTCGGCCGGCAAGCACCGCATCACGACGGTCTACCGCGGCACCACCACGGTGAAGCGCTCGGCCGACACGACCGTGCTCCGGGTCAAGAGGGGCACGCCCAAGGTGGTGTCCGTCGCGAAGCGTTACGTGGGCACCCCGTACCGCAGCGGCGCGTCCGGCCCCCGCGCCTTCGACTGCTCCGGCTTCACCAAGTACGTCTACCAGAAGGCCGGCGTGAAGAACCTGCCGCGCACCTCCTCCGCCCAGCACCACGTGGGCAAGAAGGTCTCGCGCAAGAGCGCCAAGCCCGGCGACCTCATCTGGACGCCCGGGCACGTCGCGATCTACCTGGGTGGCAACAAGCAGATCGATGCACCGCGACCGGGCAAGACGATCCAGGTCCGCTCGATCTGGCAGAGCAGCCCCACCTTCATCCGGGTGAACAAGGCCGCGATCTCCGTCTGATCGACGATCCCCCCGTCCGGTCCGGTCCCCGACCGGGCGCAACGGACGCACGACCCCGCCGTCCCCTCCCGCTCCGGCGGGCGGGAGGACGGCGGGGTCGTCTGCATCTGTCATGGCGTTTCGATCATCACGTGCTTTCGTTCGAAAGTCTGCGGTGTATGTTTGCTCCATGGACAGCAGCACACGGCAGCAGCGCATCGTCGACCGGCTCCGGGTGGCAGAGCGGGTCGACGTGGCCGACCTGGCGCTCGCGCTCCAGACCTCCGAGGTCACCGTGCGCCGCGACCTCGACGCGCTCGCCGCGGCCGGTGCCCTGCGGCGGGTGCACGGCGGCGCGGTCAGCCTGCTGCTGCGCGGTGAGGAGCTGCCGTTCGCGCTCCGGTCGGTGGAGTCGACGGCCGCCAAGGACGCCATGGCGCAGGTGGTCGCGGGACTGCTGCGCGACGGTGAGGCCGTCGTGGTGGACAGCGGCACGAGCGGCCTCGCGGTCGCCCGCGCGCTCGTCGGCCGGCGCCTGACCGTCGTCCCGCTCTCCTTGCCCGCGGCGCACGTCCTGTCCAGCAGCGCGGCGACCACGCTCAAGGTGCCCGGCGGGACCTCCCGGTTCGGCGAGGGCTCGCTCGTGGGTCCCATGACCGAGGCGTCCCTGCGCTCTTTGCGCGTCGACACGGCCGTCATCACGTGCTGCGGGATGTCCGTCGACGACGGCGTGACCGCGTACGACGACGTCGAGGCGGCGGTCAAGCGTGCGGCGATGGCCTGCGCGCGGCGGACCATCCTCGTGGGGGAAGCGGCGAAGTTCGGTCGCACGGCCCTGTCGGTGGTGTGCTCGATGACGGACTTCGACGTGCTGGTCACCGACTCCGACGCGCCCGCCGGACCGATCGCGCAGCTCCGGCACGCAGGCGTGGAGGTGCTCGGTGCCTGAGTCGACTCCTGACGTCGCCCTGCGCCGCGCGCGGGTGGCCGTGGCGGGCCTGTTCTTCACCAACGGCGCGATCTTCGCCAACCTCTTCCCCGAGTACCCGGCCATCAAGGCCGAGCTGGGCCTGAGCAACGCCCAGTACGGGGCGGCGATCGCCGCGTTCCCGGTGGGCGCCCTGCTGGCCGGCCTCGCGGCGGGGGTGCTGGTGCGTCGGTTCCGCTCCTCGCGCGTGGCCGTCGCGGGCACCATCGTGACCGGCGCGGGGATCCTGCTGGCCGGCGTGTCGACCACCTGGGCGATGCTGGCGACAGGGCTGCTCGTGGCGGGCGCCATGGACGCGATCACCGACGTGGCCCAGAACGCGCACGGGCTGCGCGTCCAGCGTCGGTACGGCCGCTCGATCCTCAACTCGTTCCACGCCGTGTGGAGCATCGGGGCGGTGAGCGGCGGCCTGATGGGGGCGCTCGCCGTCTCGCTCGGCATGTCGCGCGCCGCCCACCTCGCGGTCTCGGGCCTCCTGTTCTCGCTCATGGCCCTGGGCTGCTACCGCTTCCTGCTGCCCGGGCCGGAGGACGCGGAGCGTGAGGAGGACGGTGCGTCCACCGCGGCCCGCCCCCCGATGAGCAGGCTGGCTCTCGTCGTGACGATGACCGCGCTGGTGGTCATCGCGGCGAGCGGCAGCATCGTCGAGGACTCCGGCAGCACGTGGGCCGCGGTGTACCTGTCGACGTCGCTCGACGCACCGCTCTCGGTGGCGGCGTTCGGGTTCGTCGCACTGATCGGCGCACAGTTCGTGGGGCGGCTGCTCGGGGATCGCCTGGTCGACCGGTTCGGGCAGCGGGCGATGGCCCGCACCGGAGGCGCGCTCACCGCAGTCGGCATGGGGCTCGCGCTCGCGGTCCCCTCCGTGCCGGGCACGATCGTGGGATTCGCCGCGGCGGGTTTCGGCATCGCCACCCTGGTGCCCGCGGCCATGCACGGCGCCGACAGCCTGCCCGGGCTGCGCCCCGGGACCGGGCTGGCCGTGCTGAGCTGGCTCATGCGGCTCGGCTTCCTGCTCTCGCCGCCGATCGTCGGGCTGATCGCCGACGCGACCTCGCTGCGGGCGGGACTGCTCGTGGTGCCCGTCGCGGGCGTGCTCGTCGTGATCGCCTCCCAGGTGCTCGACACCACCCGCCGCACGTCGGTCCGCGAACCGGTCGAGGTCGCCTGACCCGGTCGCCCGCCACTCGGTACCCCGACCCTGTGGTTGTCCACGGTTCGCGCGCCGGGAGCGTGGACAACAACCACCGGGTCGTCGGGCGGTCGTCGGGCGGTCGTCGGATGGGGCGGGTCAGGCGCCCTCGGCGAGCCAGGACTCGAACGGCTCGAACGCGGTGGGGCGGCCCAGGAAGCGCTCGACCAGGTCCGCGGCGTCGGCGGACCCACCGGGCGCGAGGATCGCGTCGCGGTAGCGGCGGCCCACCACCGGGTTCATGAGGTCGTCGCCGAACGCCGACCGCAGGTCCTTCGCGATGACCAGGCTCCAGAGGTAGGTGTAGTACGCCGAGCCGTAGCCCTCGAGGTGCCCGAACCCGGCGTACTGGTGCGTGCCGGGGATGGGCGCGTAGGGCCCGAACCGCTCGTCCACCGCCGCGGTGTAGGCGGCCAGGTCGGCCGGCGCATCGGCGTGCAGCCCGTAGGACAGCGCGGTGAAGTTCAGCTGGCGGCGGGTCCAGGCGCCGCGGGCGAACGTGTCGGCGCGCCGCATGCGTGCCACGAGGTCGGCCGGGATGGGCTCGCCCGCCTCGTTCTTCGCGAACGACTGCAGCACGCCGGTGTCCCAGGCCCACTCCTCGAGCAGCTGGCTGGGCGCCTCGACGAAGTCCCACTCGGTGGCCACTCCCGTGAACATCGCCCACGCCTGGTGGCCGCCCAGGATCTCGTGCACCAGGTGCCCGAACTCGTGGAAGAACGTCACCACGTCGTCGTGCTCCATGAGGCCCGTCGGGAAGTTGCACACCAGCACGCCCTCGGGCAGCGCGTGGCCCGCGATGCCCGGAGTCAGCGAGAACTGCGCGGCGTGGTTGAACTTGCCGGCCCGCGGATGCATGTCCAGGTAGATGCGGCCGATCCGCTCGCCGGAGTCCGTCACGTCGTACACCGCGACGTCGTCGTGCCAGGTGGGCGCGTGGACCGGCGCGAACGTCAGGTCGAACAGGGTGCCGATGGTGGCCAGGACGCCGTCGCGCACCGCCGGGTAGCTGAAGTACTGCCGCACCGCCTGGGAGTCCACGTCGTAGTCCTCGCGGCGGATCACCTGGTCGTAGTACAGGTTGTCCGCCGACGTGACGGCCTGCACCGACGGGTCGTCCTGGCGGAACCGCGCCAGCATCTGCTCGACGTCACGGCGGGCCGGCTCGGCGGTCAGACCGTCGAGACGCTCGATGAACTCCGCGATGGCCGCCCCCGTGCCGATCATCTTCGGCTCGGTGTCGTACGTCGGCCAGTCCGCGTAGCCCAGCAGCTGGGCTCGCTGCGCGCGCAGGGCCAGCAGCTCGGCCAGCAGCGGCTCGTTGGCGGGGTACGCGAGCTGCAGGTACTCGCGGGTCAGCGCGAGACGCGCCTCGGCGTCGGTGGCGTACGTGCGGAAGGGGACCATGTCGGGGTACTCGGTGGTGAGCGCGACGAGGCCGTCGTCGCCCGCCGGGTGAGCGGCGACGAAGTCGTCCGGGAGGCCGGCGAGCTGCTCGGGCCGCAGCCGGACCGTGCGGACGCCGTCCCGGATGTTGCGGGAGAACTCGAGGCCGATCTCGGTGCACCGCTGCGCGAGCGCACGCAGCCGCTCGCGCTCCTCGGGCGAGCGGTCGACGCCCGCTCGACGGAAGTCGCGCAGCACGTGCTCGCGCACGCGGGCCGCATCGGCGTCCAGGCCGGCGTCGTCCGTCGCCGCCACCACCTGCCACAGCTCGTGGTCGAGGCCGCGCTCGGTGAGCAGGTCCTCGGCGGCCTGCGCGCTGGCCTCGGCGGCCTCACGGACGGCCGCGTCGGGGTGCACCTCGGCGAACAGGTGGGCGCGGGCGGAGGCGGTCCCGATCGCGATGTCGGTGTCGTTCCACAGCGCGAGCACCTCGGCGGTGCTCCGCGGGCTGCCGTCCTTGAGCCGAGCGATCAGCTCACGACCCGTCTCGAGACCTGCGTCGACGCTCGTGGCGAGGAAGGCGGACCAGGCGGTGGCGTCGACGGGGAAGTCGGTGGGCTGCGGCATGGTCCGACGATAGTGCCGGCCGCCGAGGTCGCCACGGTGTTATCCGGCGATGTTGTCCGGCGGTGCGCGCCGGGCCGCCGTCACGCCAGCCGCAGCCCCATCCCCAGGGAGTCGGGCGCGGTCTCGGTGAACCCGTGCCGCGTGTACAGGCGGCGACCCGGCGCGTCCGCCAGCAGGTTGACCCAGGCCCCCGGCGGGGCGTCCGCGCGGACCCGCGCGAGCAGCGCGCTCAGCACCGCGTCACCGATGCCGCGGCGCTGGTGGGCGGGCAGCACCGCCATGTCGATGACGTGGAAGTACCAGCCGCCGTCCCCGAGCACCCGGCCCATGCCGACCACGGCGCCCGACTCGTCGTGCACCGCGTGGCAGGCCGCCCACGCCCCGTCGAGACCGGCACGAGCCTGGTCCTCGGTGGGCGACGAGAGCCCGGCAGCACGACGTAGATGCAGGTAGTCCGCGAGCGGTGGCGGACCCATCACCAGGCTGTACCCGTTCTCCACGCCAGCAAGCCTCTCATCGGCGCTCCCCCGACGTGCCGTCGGCCCGGCTCCGGCGCATCATCGAACCGAGTTCACCGGACGAGCTCAGACGAGCCCACGGCACGAGGGAGACACCATGACCGAGCAGAGCACCCCGATCCCCGACGACCCCCGCGCCCACACCGAGGAGCCCGCGGAGGGTGACATCACCGACGTCGAGGGCGACGTCGCGCGCGAGCACTCGACGGATCCCGCCGAGGGCGCGACCGACGCGGCCGAGGGCGCCTGACGGCGGGCGTCGGTCCCGCGACCCCACGCTCACGCGCCGCGAGACCGACGGCGCCAGCAGCTCTTCGCCCCGACGACGTAGGTTGGACCTCCGCACGTCGGAGGTACGAGGGAGCGAGACGTCGTGACAGACACACCGGCGACAGACGAGATCGCCGCCGCCGAGCACCACCACGGCGCCATCGCGCGCCGCGTGGACGCGCTGCACCGGCGCGTCGACCACCTCCCCGGCGGTCGGACGGCGCTGCGCGTGCTGGTGGCGTGCGTCGGCGGGGCGTTCATCCTCGCCGGTGCCGCGATGCTCGTCCTGCCGGGCCCCGGGTGGCTGACCATCTTCCTCGGGCTCGCCATCCTCGGCACCGAGTTCAGCTTCGCCCGTCGCATCAACGACTGGCTCCGCACCCAGGTACGCCGGATGTGGGCCTGGTGGAAGGCCCGACGCGGCAAGGACGGGGCCGTCAGCGGCGCGTGATGCGCAGGTGCACGGTCACCTCGTCGTCGACCTCGACGTCCTCCGCCCGCCGCACCGCCTGCTTGACGGGCACCACGTAGAGCTCGTCCTTGCGGAACATCGCGGTCTCGAACTCGGTCCCACCGATCCGCGCGACGACGGGGATCATGCCCCAGCCGTAGGTGACCTCGGACGCGATGGCACGGATGTCGGCGCTCTCCTCGTCCGGCACGGTGACGAAGTGGTACGGCGCCGGGCCCCGCCAGTAGAAGATCGGGCCCGTCACGCTCACGTCCATCCCGGCGGACCGGGTGCCGCCGCGGCTCACCGGGCGATGACCGACAGGACGTTGCCCGCGGGGTCGGTGAACCAGGCGATCTCCGGGCCGCCCTTGCGGAAGACGAAGTCCTCGTCGGTCTCGCCGGGCGTCCCCTCGTAGCGCTCGAACCGGACGCCCCGGCCGCGCAGCTCCGCGACCGTGGCAGCCACGTCGTCGACCGGGAAGTTGAGCACCGTGAACGTCGCCGGCACGTGCGCCTCGCCCTTGGGGTAGACGAGCACGTGGTGTCCGTCCGCGAAGCGGAGCGTGAGCATGCCGTGGGCCTGCTCGGTGTCGATGCCGAGCACGTCGCCGTAGAAGGCCGCGGCGGCGGGAACGTCGTCGGTGGAGAAGCCGCTGAACGACTCGGTGAACCCCGCCATGGTCGTGCTCCTTCGTCCCGGGTCGCGGCCGTGGCCGCCGTCCTCACAGCGTGGCCCGTCGTGCCCGCCCGCGCGAGGCCTCCGCGGCGACCGCCGCCCACTCGCCCTGCAAGCCCCGTCTTCGAGGTGCCCCTGCGGGGCTAGGTCCGGCGCTACTGTGCGACCACCCGCCCGGACCGCCGGGCACCGCCGAAGGAGAGCGCGCGCCCGATGGCTTCACCCTTGCCGGCCCCCACCCGCACGCTGCTCTTCCTCGCCGCCTCGGTGGTGGTGCTCACGGGCGTCCACGCCGTGCGGGACGTGCTCGCGCCGCTGCTGCTCGCCGCGGTGCTCGTCATCATCGTGCACCCGGTCCGGCACCCGCTCGAACGGCGCGGCTGGCCCCGCTGGGCCGCCACCACCGTGGTCATCGTGGTGGTGTACCTGATCCTGCTCGCGCTGGTCGCGATGCTGGTGTTCGCCGGCATCCGGTTCGGCGCGCTGGTCACCGACTACCTGCCTGAGCTGCGTGCGCAGGTCGCCGACGTCGCGTCGTGGCTCGGCGATCTCGGGGTCGCCCGCTCGTCGGTCGAGGAAGCCACGTCCGCGCTCGAGCCCGCGCAGCTGCTGGGCGTGGCGACCACGCTGAGCAGCGCGGTGGTGGGCGTCCTGGGCGTCCTGTTCGTGGTGGTCAGCTACGTGATCTTCGTGGCGGTCGACGCGGCGCGGTACGAGGACGCCCACGCGCTGTTCGGTGCGACGCACGGCGACGTGCTGGCGCGCGCGACGACCCTCGACCGCGGCGTGCGCCGCTACTTCGTGGTGAGCGCCTCGTTCGGGGCCGTGGTCGCTGTGATCGACGGGTTCGCGTTGTGGGCGCTCGGCGTGCCCGCGCCCGCCGTCTGGGCGGTGCTCGCGTTCGTCACCAACTTCATCCCGAACATCGGCTTCGTCATCGGCGTCATCCCGCCCACCCTGCTCGCCCTGGTGGTGGGCGGCTGGCCGCTCGCGCTCGCCGTGATCGCCGTCTACAGCGCGGTCAACGTGGTGCTCCAGGTGCTGGTGCAGCCCAAGTTCGTCGCGGACGCGGTCAACATCACGGTGACGCTGAGCTTCGCGTCGGTGATCTTCTGGACGCTGATCATCGGCCCGCTGGGAGCGATCCTGGCGGTGCCGCTCACGCTGCTGGCCCGCGCCGTGCTGCTCCCGAGCGGCCCCTCGAGCGCCTGGTACTCGTGGCTGACAGGCGACGAGGTGGCCCGTCTGGAGCCCGCTGCCGACCCGGGGCCCGTGCCCGAGCCGCCCGCTACGGCCTGACGGGCGACGGCGGGGAGGGGTCGGGGATCTCGTGCGGGCGGTACCGCGGCAGCCGGCTCGCCGGCGCGATGGCGATCGCGCTGAGCCCCGCGAGCACCAGGAGCCCCAGCTGGAGCGCGTCGAGCCGGGCGTCCGTGTTGACCTGGACGGCCGCGTCCACCTGCGCGGGGGTGGCGTCCGTCCCCTCGAGCACGGTGCGAAGGTTGTCGTTGCTCACGAAGTTGATGTCGTCGAGGTTGACCTGCGCGACGAGCTCCGGGGTCAGGTCGGGGTGCGCGAGCACCGCCTGGCCCACGTTGAGGCTCAGGATCGTGACCAGCAGGGCTCCGGCGAACGCCGTGCCGACGGCCGAGGCGAGGTTCTGCGTCGTCCCGCGCACGGAGCCGACGTCGCCCGCCAGCTCGCGCGGTGACGCGGTGACCAGGACGTTGAAGACGAGGGTGACGAGCGCGCCCTGGCCCACGCCGAACACGAAGAGCCCGAGGATGGTGGGTAGCGTCTCCCAGTTGTTGGTGACCACGAAGGCGAGCCACACCAGCGCCACGGTGGTGAGCGTGAAGGAGAAGACCCCGATGGTCCGCGGCGGGAACCGCTTGTAGAACCGCACGATGAGCGTCGCGGTGACGAAGACCGTGAGGTTGAACGGCATCATCGCCAGAGCGGTGTCGAACGCGCTGCGGCCCTGCACGATCTGGATGTAGAGCGGCACCGTGAAGTTCAGCGCCGCCTCCATCGCCACGACGATGAACATCGCGTACACGGCCGCACGCTCGCGGGAGGACCGGAGCACGGACAGGCTCACCAGCGGGATGTGACCCGCCCGCGTCCGCCGTCGGGTCCAGACGAAGAACTGCTGGCCCAGCACGATGCCGACCACGATGAACACCGGCGCCGGCGACAGCCCGAGGACGTCGAACGGGGCCGCGTCCCGGGCGAGCAGGATGCCCCAGCCGTTGAGGTTGTTGAACCCGAGCGTCAGCAGCACGATCGCGGCGCCGATCAGCACCGCCGCCACCGCGTCGATCCGGATGCCCGGGTCGCCCTTGTCCGAGCGCAGGCGGAAGCTCAGCACGAAGACGGCGACCGCGAGCCCGAGCACGATGCCGAACACCGGGCGCCAGCCGACGAGCGTGCCGAGCGCGCCGCCGATGAAGAACGCGCTGACGCCGCTGATGGCACGGGCCGAGCCGAGCGAGCCGATTGCGGTCGCCTGCTGGTCGCCCCGGTAGTTCTCCGCGATGAGGGCGACGAGCGAGGGCACGATGATCGCGGCCGAGGCGCCCGCCACCGCCTGTGCGCCGATCACCCACCCGACCGAGGGCGCGAGGACCATCATGAGCGCCGACGCGGCGAACATCGCGACGACGATGCGGAACGCGACGATCCAGCCGATCTTCGCGCCGATCTTCGCGCCGACCATGACGAGCGCGGCCACGGCCAGCCCGTAGGTGACGATCGCGGTGCTCACGGCGGTCGGCGCGACGTCGAAGTCCTCGACCATCCCGCCGAGCGACACGGGCAGAGCGGCCACGTTGAACGACATCAGCATCTGGGCCAGGAACAGGCCCACCATCGGCACCCAGGACGTGCGGACCGGCGTCGGCGACGAGGTCATCGTGCTCCTCCTCCGAGGTGGACGTGCGCCGCGGAGGCGAAGACGTTGAGGCCCAGCACGCGCGAGAGGTAGGCGGTCGCGCGCTGACCGCGCACGCTGTTGCCCGCGGCGTCGAGCCGCGGGGCGAACGTGCCGATCCCCGCCTTGCCCGGCGCAATCGTGACGATGCCACCCGCCACGCCGGACTTGCCCGGCAGGCCGATCTCGAACAGCCACTCGCCCGAGCGCTCGTACAGGCCGTTCGCGGCCAGCACGGCGAGCGTGTCGCGACAGACGGCCGGCGAGACCACCCGCTCGCCGGTCACCGGGTTGACCCCGCCGTCGGCCAGCGTCGCGCCCATCACGGCGAGGTCGCGGGCCGTGACCAGCAGGCTGCACTGCCGGGTGTAGGTGTCGACGACGCGCGCCGGGTCGGTCTGGATGCGCCCGTAGCTCTCGAGCAGCCGGGCGATGGCCCTGTTGCGCTGGTTGGTGCGCACCTCGGAGGCGTAGACCTCCTCGTCGAGAACGAGCGTGCGGCCCGCGAACCGCGAGAGCCCCGCGTGGATCGCGTCCCACTGCTCGTCGGGCGACCCCGGCACCATCGCCGTCGTGGCCAGCGCACCCGCGTTGACCATCGGGTTCATGGGGTGGCCGTCGTTCAGCTCGATGGCGACCACCGAGTTGAAGGCCAGACCGGTGTTGTTGACGCCCACGCGCTCGCGCACCGCGTCGTGCCCGAGCTCCTCGCACACCAGGGCGTACACGAACGCCTTGGAGATCGACTGCACGGAGAACGCGACGTCGGCATCGCCCGCCACGTGCGTCCCGCCGTCCACCTCGATCACCGAGACGCCGAACAGCGCGGGATCGACGGCGGCGAGCGCCGGGATGTAGTCGGCGACCACGCCGTCGTGGTTCTCGCGGCTGCGCTCGTACGCCGCGGCGACGTGCTCGTCGACCCGGTCCCATCCCGGCAGCAGGCCGGTGGAGACGGCTTGGTCGACGTCGTCGACATCCAGGTTCATCGGCACGCCTGCGGCTCGGGCACTCCTGATCCGACCACAGAAGTCCGATCTGCGTCGAGGGTCCCGTTCAGATCCCGTCGATCAACGCGCGCAACGCGGCGACGTGCTCCGCGAGGGCGCCCCGGCCGCGCGACGTGAGCGCGATCCACGTGGTGCGCCGTCCGCGGTGGGTGCCCTTGCGGCTGGTCACGTACCCGGCCGTCCCCAGGGCGGAGACGTGCTTGGACAGGACCGAGTCGCTCACGTCCAGCCGGTCGCGGAGCGTCGCGAACTCTGCCTCGGTGACGGCGGTGAGCGTGGTCATGAGCACGAGTCGGGCAGGCGGGTTGATCAGGGGGTCGATCGCGCTCACGACGAGGACACCACGAGGAGCACGAGCCCGACGACGGCGACGAGCCCGACGAGCACGAGCAGGGCGGTCGACTCCGCACCCGCCCGCTCCGCCGGCTGGTCCCGATAGCGGCGCAGCCACCGCCGCCCCGCCAGGGCGTACGCCGTGCCCGCCGCGAGCGCCAGCAGCCCGACGAGCCACCACACCTCGCGGCTCGCGGCGAGGTAGGTCGTGGCGGCGCCGACCGCGTAGGCGATCGACGCCGCGGCGTCGGTGCCGAGCACCGCCCGGCTCGTGAAGCCGTCCAGCCGGACGCCGTTGCGACGGCGGAAGCGCACCAGCTCGACCGCCGCCGCGACGCCGAACACGAGGACGCCGGCCACGAGGACCCCACGCGCCCACGCGTCGGCCACCGCGAGTCCGAGCGCCATGGTCGCGACCTGCACCGCGACGGCCGCGCCGATGACCACGTCGTGCCCGGGCGGGGTGACCAACGAGTGCGCCAGGCCGGCACGCGCCTGCTCGGACGCCCGGAGCGCCTCCGCGGCATCCTGCGGTCGAGGACCCGTTTCCATAGTGGAAAGTTAGACCCGTGCTTTCCAGTTTGGCAAGTAGCGGGTGTCACACATCCGGCCCGGCCGGTGTCTTCATGCCGACCCACCGACGAAGGAGGAGACATGACCAGCACCACCCGGATCCCTGCCGCGGAGATCACCGGCCTGTACGGCGCCGTCGTGAAGCGAGTGAGCACCAGGATGCTCGGCCAGGTGCCCGAGGCGCTCGGCGTGCTGTGGCACAGCAAGCCGGTGCTGAAGTTCAGCCTCGGCCTCGGCCAGAGGTCGGCGCGGTGGAAGGCCTGCGACGAGGACCTCAAGTCGTACGCCCACATGGCCGTGGCGTCCCTCATCGGCTGCACGTGGTGCCTCGACTTCGGCTACTTCCAGGCGCACAACGCGGGCCTGGACGTCTCGAAGGCGCGCGAGGTGCCGCGCTGGCGGGAGTCGGACGTGTTCACCGGGCTGGAGCGCGACGTCCTCGAGTACGCCGAGGCGATGTCCCAGACGCCACCCACGGTGACCGACGCGCTCTCGGCGAGGCTGCTCGAGCAGCTCGGCGCCACCGCCCTCGTCGAGCTCACCGAGTGGATCTCGCTCGCCAACCTCTACTCGCGCACCAACGTCGCGCTCGGCATCGAGTCGCAGGGCTTCGCCGCGTCGTGCGACCTCGCCCCGCTCGCGCAGCCGAGCGGCGTAGCGTCGCGCGCATGAGCGAGGACCCCTTCGTCGCCCACCGCAGCCTGCTCTTCACCGTCGCGTACGAGATGCTCGGGTCGGCCGCCGACGCCGAGGACGTGGTGCAGGAGGCGTGGCTGCGGTGGGCCGACCTCGACGACGCGGCGCGGGGCCGGGTGCTCGAGCCCCGCGCGTACCTGGTCCGCATCGTCACCCGGCTCGCGCTCAACCGGCTGCGGACGCTGGCCCGACGGCGCGAGGACTACGTGGGCGAATGGCTGCCCGAGCCGCTGCTGACCAGTCCCGACGTGGCGGACGACCACGAGCTCGCCGAGAGCGTGTCGTTCGCGCTGCTCACCGTGCTCGAGACGCTGGCGCCGACCGAGCGCGCGGTGTTCGTGCTGCGCGAGGCGTTCGGGGCGCCCTACGACGAGGTGGCCGAGGCGGTCGGCAAGTCGCCGGCCGCCGTGCGGCAGATCGCCCATCGTGCCCGTGAGCACGTCGCGGCACGTCGACCGCGGCACCGGGTGAGCCCCGCCGAGCAGGCCGCCGTGGTCGACCGCTTCCTCGCCGCCGTGCGCGGCGGCGACCTGCAGGAGCTGCTCGACGTGCTGGCGCCCGACGTCGTGATCGTGGCCGACGGTGGCGGCGTGGTCTCGGCGGCGCTCCGGCCGATCGTCGGGAGCACCAAGGTGGCCACGTTCCTGAGCAAGCTGGCCGAGCTCAACAGCGCGTTCGAGGCCGCGCCCGTGTGGCTCAACGGCAGCCCGTCCGCGCGGGTCGACCTCGGCGGCGAGCTCAACACCGTGATGAGCCTGGTGATCGAGGACGGGCGGATCAGCCGCATCTACGCGGTGCGCAACCCGCACAAGATGAGCCGCCTCGACGCCGAGACCGTGCTGAGCAGGTGACCGAGCAGTGCGCTCAGCGCGCGGCCGCCCACTCGAAGCCATCGGGGTCGACGAACGGCCCCGCGTCGCCCCCGATGGTCAGGCGGTGCGAGCCCGCGCCGTCGGGTGCCACGCCGGCGTCCTTGGCCAGGGACTTGCGGCCGTAGAGCGCGAAGGCGATGGGGCTCGTGCCGGTGTCGAACTCCGCGTACTTCTTGCCGAAGCTCTTGGCCACCGTCAGCCCCTGGTCGGCGTAGAACTTCTTGCTCGCCGCCACGTCGTCCGCGCCGATCAGCAGCACCACCTTCTCGATGGTCCCGTCGTCGGGCTCGCTGTCCTTCTTGGAGGTGGTCGCGATCTTCCAGATGGCGCCGTCCGGCGCCTGGACGACGCCGCCGTACCCCCAGAAGGACTTCTGGACGGGCTTGAGCTCGGTGGCGCCGGCCGCGAGCGCGGAGGCGACGAGCCTGCGGACCGCCGCGGGCTGGGACACGCTGAGCGAGAGCGTGTAGGCCCGGAAGCCGGTCGTGGACGCGTCCGCGGGCTGCAGGCGGACGCGCGGGCCGAGCCCGAACGCCGCGTCGTAGAACCGCTGGGCCGCGTCGATGTCGTCGACGTGAAGGGTGATGGAGTCGATGGAGGTCATGTCCATGACGCTAGGTGGGGCCCCGTGCGCGACGCTTCTTCGATCCTGCTCGGTTCGCGCTGACTAGGGTGTGGACGTGACGAGCACCGAGCGGCCCACCGTGGAGATGTGGACCGACGGGGCCTGCAAGGGCAACCCCGGCGTCGGCGGCTGGGGGGCGTGGATGCGCTACGGCGACCACGAGCGTGAGCTGTTCGGCGGTGAGGAGCTGACCACCAACAACCGCATGGAGCTCACGGCCGTCATCGAGGGGCTGCGCGCGCTGACGCGCCCGTGCGACGTGGTCCTCCACGTCGACTCCACCTACGTGATGAACGGCCTGACCAAGTGGCTCGCCGGCTGGAAGCGCAACGGGTGGCGCACCGGGGACAAGAAGCCGGTCAAGAACCAGGAGCTGTGGCAGGCGCTCGACGCCGAGGTCGCGCGGCACACCGTGACGTGGCTGTGGGTCAAGGGCCACGCCGGCGACCCGGGCAACGAGCGGGCCGACCAGCTCGCCAACCGCGGCGTCGAGCTGGTGCGCGCGCGGGGCTGAACCACCCTCGGGTCGGTCGTGTGGGCGGCCCGTGCCACGGTGGATCGATGGAGATCACACGGCTACAGCCTCCCGGGCTCGTGCAGAGCCCCGCGTTCAGCCACGTCGCCGTCGTCCCCGCGGGCGCGACGACCATCTACGTCGGCGGCCAGAACGGCGTCGACGCCACCGGCGCGGTCGTCTCGGACGACGTCGCCGAGCAGTCCGTCCGCGCGGTCGAGAACGTCGCGGTCGCGCTCGAGGCGGCCGGTGCCACGCTCGCGGACGTGGTGCAGTGGACGGTGCTCATCGCCGCCGACGCCGACCTTCGGGCCGCCTACGGCGCCGTCGCGCCCCGGCTCGCGGGGCCGGGAAAGCCTCCGCTCGTCACCGCGGCGGTCGTCGCCGCCCTGGGCGTACCGGGCGCGCTGATCGAGGTGAGCGCGGTCGCGGCGACCGTGCCCGCGTAGCACCGCCGGGACGCGAGGACGGGCGGCTCCGCGTGCTGCGGTCACCGCCCGCCCTCGTCCTGCGCTGTCCTGACCTGCCCCGTTCTCAGTAGAGGATCGACGCCTTGCCCCTCGGCCAGGCGAGGGTGGCGTAGATCTGCGTCATCGCCGCCTGGTCGAGCAGGGTCGTCGGTGCGCCGTCCACCGGGAACAGGTCGGTGGCCGGGTCACGCACGTCCGCCCACTGGTTGTCGGCGTAGGCCTGCATCGCGTCGCGGTAGACGTGGCCGCCGGTGATGGACTCGAGCAGCAGCAGGTTCTTGAAGTAGATCGAGTTGAAGAACATCGGCTGCCGCTCGAGGCGCCCGTCCTGGGCGTAGAAGGCCAGCGACTTCGACGCGATCGCCTTCGCCTGCTTGAGGTAGGCGCGGTCGCCGGTGGCCTGGTACAGCAGGGCGTGCGCACCCAGCGACACGCCCTGGTTGTACGACCACTGGGTCTTCTCGATGGTGCCGTCGAGACCGATGTGGTCCCAGTAGAGCCCGTTCGGCGCCAGCAGGTGCTTGTCCGTCCACGCGACGCTGCGCTGCGCCCAGTCCAGGTAGGACTTCTTCTTGGTGATCAGGTAGAGCCGCGTGGCGAGCTCGGCCCCGGGCATCGTCGAGACCGTGTTGCGGTCCTGGCTCCACGGCGCCTGCGTCCAGAAGACGCCGCCGGGCGCCGCGTGCGACGCGTCGGTGTCCCAGCCCGAGGCGACGAGGTCGAAGAGGCGCTTCGCGCGGTTCAGCGCAGCGGTGTCACCCGTGGCGAGGTACTCCTGCACCTTCGCGAGCGCGACCCACTCGTTGTCGTCGTAGAACATGTCGCCGCCCTGGCCTCGCGGGGGGCGCACGTAGGAGTCGTAGCCGGGCAGGCCGGTGCTGCCGCCGCCCGCGTTCCAGTAGCGCTCCTGGCCGACCTTGCGATCGGCGAGGTCGTCGGTGAACGACCGGCCCACCCGGCCGGGGATCCCGGTGAGGTCGAGCGTCGCGACGTGCGCCTGCGAGAAGGGCCACTCGTAGGAGTACTTCTGGTCCTCCTCGGTGGGGACGGTGCGCTCGAGGTACAGGCTCGAGCCGTCCACCGTGTAGAGGTACTGCTGCATCGCGGCGTACGCCGCCTGGGCGTGCTCGACGTTCCGGTCGTGCTTCGCCGACGCCGTGGCAGGCACCGCGGCGCCGAGCGAGACGACGAGCGCCGCTCCGGTGGCCAAGGCCGTGGTCGTGAACAGTCGTGTCAGCTTCATTGCTCCCACTCCGTTGTCGAGGGCGCCGACGAGACTCGCCGACCCGACTGAGCATGCCCTGTATGTCTGAATATATCTAGACCTGGATCCGAGCAGCATGTGCTAGATATACCCAAGGACGGCTCGCCGGGCGGTCGGTGCACAGGGATGGCAGATCGTGGACGTAGCGCTCTACGCGAAGGTGTTCGAGGCCCTGCGCGCGCGCATCGAGTCGGGCGAGCTGGCGGTGGGCGACAAGCTCCCGACGCAGGGCGACCTCGCGGCCGAGTTCCGCGTCTCGGTGATCACCGTCAAGCACGCGCTCGCGCTCCTGCAGGAGGCGGGACTGATCGCGCGCCGACCCCGCATCGGCTCGGTCGTGATCAGCGCGTCGAGCACGTCGCCGCGGCCGCGGCAGGCCCTGCCGACCATCGGCTGCATCCTGACCAACTTCGACGACAGCTTCGGCACGCGCGTGCTGCACGGGTTGCTCGACGCCAGCATCGGCACCGCCAACGTGGCGCTGTCGCGCACGGAGGGCTACCACGATCGTGAGCAGCAGCTCATCGCGCAGTACGAGCACCTGGACGGCTTGATCCTGCTGCCCAGCTCCTCGGACTGGATCCCGCCCGCCATCCTCGAGCTCGTCCACCAGCAACGCCCGCTCGTGATCCTCGACCGAGACCTGGTGGGCCTGCCCATCGCGACCGTGTGCTCCGACCACGTCGGGGCCGGCCGGCAGGCAGCGGCGCACCTGTTCGAGCTCGGGCACCGCAACATCGGCCTCGTCACGTCGGCCGGTCGGGTCACCTCGCTCGACGACCGCCACACCGGCTTCGTCTACGCGCATGCCGCGCGCGGGCGGGCGTTCGACCCCCGGCACGAGTTCCGCGACGTGCGGTCCACCGTGCCTCACTCGCAGGCCTCGATGGACGACGACGTCGCCAGGCTCAAGCGGTTCGTGAAGGACAACCCGGACCTGACCGCGTTCGTCGGGGGCGAGTACTCCGTGAGCCTGCTGCTGCGTCGCGCATGCCTCGAGCTCGGCATGCGCGTGCCCCAGGACGTCTCGATCGTCTCCCTCGACTCCCCCGACAACGCGTACGACGACGCGCTGCAGGCGTTCACGCACGTCGCGCAGGACGAGCACGGGCTGGGCCAGGCCGCGCTCGACGGCATCCTGGCGCAGATCGCCACGCCCGGGTCGGTCGTGAAGTCGAACCTGGCGACGACGCTCGTGCTGGGCGAGACGACGCGACCGCTGACCTAGTCGCGGCCCGTCGGGCAGGCTCGCCGGCTGCCGCCGCGTCGGCGACACTCACTCCGCGACGGCTGGCTCTCGGCGGCCACCGAGCAACCCAGACACTCGCGCTGTCGCGACCGCGGCGCCCAGGAGCAGGGCCCATGCCCACGCGGCCGGCCAGTGAGCGGTCGGCTCGGTGAGCGCGGCGCGGAAGACCTCCCGGCCGATCTGCGCGGGCAGCCACGGGTTGTCGTCCAGCCCGTACCCAGGCCTGATGCTGCTGCTGACCACGACGAGGGCAGGCAGCGCGGCCTGCGTCACCCAGCCGACGGCCGCCGCGGGCGCCCATGAGAGCGCGTCCCGCCCGCGCGTGACGGAGGTCCCGAGAAGCAGGCCCACCGCGACGGCGAAGAGCCACGGAGCCGCGGCCGACTGGTCGCCGGGCAGCAGCTGCTCGATCCACCCGGGAAGCAAGACCGCGGGCGCGACGAGCACGATCGGACGCAACCAGACCGGTCCGAACGCCGCGGCAAGACCCGCCACGACACCGCACGTGGTCGCCAGCACGGCGATCACGGTCAGGGCCGCCACCACACGAGGGTCCGAGGCGAACGCACCGGCGGCCGAGCCGGCGGCGGAGCGGGACTGCGCGAGGGCGATCGTGGCGGCCACGGCGACACCTCCGAGCGCTGCACCGGACGCCGCGACGCGCGAACCGGCACCGCGCCGCGCCACCAGGCCTGCGACGACCCCACCCAGGACCGCCATGGTCACCAGCGAGGGAAGGGCTTCGGCGACCAGGGGGACGGCCATCCGCAGCACCGCGACACCCTGGTCCGGCGCGAACGGGCCCCCCGTGAGCACTGCGGTGCGCAGTCCGTGGACGATCCACGGCAGGAACCCGGCCACCCACCAGAGGGTGCCAGCGGCCAGGGCGAGCAGCAGGTTGCGGCGCAGGACGGACATGGCGTCGATCCTGCGATCCGCAGCGACGAGAGTCAAAGAGTCTTATGGTCCCGGAGCGATAGCAAACGCGTATGGTCTGATCATGGACCTGCTCAGGCACCTGCGGTTCTTCGTCGCTGTCGCCGAGGCGCGCCACTTCGGCCAGGCCGCCGTCTCACTCGGCATGAGCCAGCCGCCGCTGTCGCAGGGCATCCAGCGTCTCGAGCGCGAGCTCGGCGTCCGGCTGTTCGATCGCGATGCGCGCGGCGTGAGGATCACCGCGGCCGGCTCGGCTCTGCTGCCGCGAGCAGAGTCGATGCTCGAGGAGGCCGCGGAGCTGAGGGCGCACGCGGGGCGATGGACTGAGCCCGACGAGATCCGCATCGGGTTCGCCGCCGACCTGGAGTCGCAGGTGCCGGCGCTCGTCGCGCGCCTGAGACATGCCGGCTTCACCGTGGCACCGACGGTCGACGGGAGCGTCCCACTGGCCGACTGCGTGCGGGACGGTCAGCTGGACCTCGCCGTGCTCAGGCACCCGATCGTGGTGGACGGGACACGCCCGCGGGAGGTCCGCACCCTCGCCACTCGCCTGGAGGCGCCGCGCGGGTACGGGTTCGACGACTGGGCGCGGATCGACCTGCCTGTCGTCGTACCGCCTCGCCGCCATCACCCAGCGGCCCACGACCAGCTCGTCGACTCCCTGCGTCGTGCGGGCCACAGCGGCGCCGTCATCGAGGAGGCCGACCCTGTGGCGCGCGCCGCCTACGTGGCGGCCGGGCGCGCGGTGCGACTGTCCGTCGGAGATGCCGTCGGCGGGTCGGGCGCGAGCGTGATCCCGCTGCGCGTGCGCGTCGTGCTGCCCGTTCCCGCGGACCGGCGACCGCACGTCGACCTCGAAAGGTGTGCGGTCGCGCTCGAGGCGGGCCTGTGAGCACGGAGGACCGGCTGCGTGAGATCGCCGGCGACGCCGGCATCAGCGTGTGGGTCCACGCCGAGCGGCTCGACGGGCCACCCGGCTCCATCACCCTGGGAGGCGATCATCCGGTCGCCATCGCCTCGCTCTACAAGCTTCCCCTGGCGGTCGCGTGGGCCGACCGCGTGGCGGCGGGCGAGCTCGACCCGTGGGAGCGGCTCACGCTCTCCGCCGGCCGGGTGCCTGGACCCACGGGCATCGCGATGCTCCTCGACGACGTGTCGATCTCGATGCGTGACGCCGTGCGGCTCATGATCGCGGTCTCGGACAACGCGGCGGGCGACGCCATCCTGGCGCGGACGGGTACGGCGTGGCTGCGCGAGTGGCTCGCGACCCACGGGCTGCACGACACGTCTGTGCTGCGCGGGTCGGCTGACACGCTGCGGCTCGTTCAGCGCGACACCGGCGCCTCGAGCACGGCGCTCGCCGAGCGGGCACTCGCGGACGTGGAACACGACGTGCTCACGAGCCAGTACGACGCCGCGCTCGCGAGCTCGTCCACGGCGTCCGACCTGTGCGCGGTCCTGGCGCTGCTCTGGTCACGTCGACACCCGGCGCACGCGGTGGTGCGCGATGCCCTCGCGCACCAAGCGTGGCGGCACCGCGTGGGCTCCGGATTCCCGCACGACGACGTCGCGATCCACGGGAAGACGGGGACGCTGGGCCGACTGCGGCACGAGGCCGCCGTGGTCACGTTCCCCGGTGAGCTCCCCGTCGCGGTGGCGGTCCTCACGCGCTCCGCGCGCGCCGAGCGGCACCTGCCCCGGGTGGACGCGGCGATCGGCGAGCTGGCACGCACGGCCGTGCACCCGCTGCGGCTGGCGGTCAGCCGGGCGCCAGCGCCGGGCTCTCGTCCTGCGCGGGGCCGGTCGCAGTCTCGGGGATGAGCAGCTCGCGGGCCTGCTCGGCCGCGCGCTCGATGCTCTCGCCGACGAAGTCCAGGAAGCGCGCCATGTTCTCGAGGCGCATGGCGGCCGGTGAGTCACGGCCCAGGACGGCGACGCCGTGCCGCGCCGTCTCGGCGAGCTCCGCGTTGGACCGCGCGGCGGCGATCATCGACTGGTACCAGACGCCGCTGTCCGCGACGTAGTGCTCGCGGCGCCCCTCACCGCGCTCGCGGACGACCAGCGCCTGCGACTCGAGCAGGGTGATGGCCTTGGACACGGACGCCGGGCTGACGCCCAGGCGATCCACCAGCTCGGTGGCCGTGAGACTGCCGTCGTCGCTCGTGTAGAGGCAGGTCAGCACGGCGGAGGCCATGCGGGGCAGCCCCGACTGCATGAACAGCGTGGTGAACGTCTCCTGGTACTCGCGGACGGCCGCCGAGTCGCGGGTGCCGGGTGCCTGCTGCGTCCGGCTCGTCGTGGGAACGCGACGCCGGTGCGCACGCCGCTCGGTCGCGCGGTGCGCCAGGTCGGCGCGGTACGACGTGGGGCCGCCGTTGCGCATCACCTCGCGCGTGACGGTCGACGTCGGGCGGTCGAGACGCCGCGCGATCTGGGCGTACGCGAGCCCCTCGGCCAGGCCGAGCGCGATCTGCTGCCGTTCCTGCTGGGTGAGCCTGCCTCCGGGCACGTGATGCCTCCTCTCATCTCCCGCCACCGTAGCGTTCACCTGCCACCGAATGCAACGCGTTACATCGCGAATATTGCGTTGCGCGCGCTTCCGTTGCAACGATTTAGCGCTTTTGATCTGCGGGGATATCCGCTCATTGCAAAATGCCTGTTGCTCGCAGTGCACGAGCCGTCGTAGCGTTTCGGGCATTGGAAATCACGATTGACTGAGTTCAGGAGCCGAGAACCATGACCACCTTCGAGACACCCACCCCCATCCGAGCCGTCCTCGACCTGCCGGGGGCACACCTGCGGCTGATCGCCGCCGAGCGCGTCAGCACGACCGTCGAGGTGCTGCCCGCGAACGCCGGCAAGAGCCGCGACGTCAAGGCGGCCGACCGCACCGAGGTCGAGCTCCGCGACGGTGTGCTGCGCATGTCCATCCCCGTCCAGCACCGGCTCATCGGGCCGAGCGGCGAGGTCGAGGTGACGATCCAGCTCCCCGCAGGCTCGCACGTCGAGGCGATCGGCGCGGCCGAGGTCCGCGGCGTCGGACGCCTGGGCGACGTGCGGACGACAGGTTCGTACCGCACGGTGAAGCTCGACGAGGCCGCCGACGTCCACCTCGACGCGGCCACCGGAGACATCACGGTCGGACGCCTGACCGGCGCCGCGGAGATCACCACGACGCAGGGCGACATCAGCATCGCCGAGGCGGAGCGCGGCTCCCTGGTGCTGCGGACCGCCGCCGGCAGCGTGACGGTGGGCGTCGCCGCCGGATCCAGCGCGACGCTCGACGCCGGCACCGCCTACGGGCGCATCCAGAACGGGCTCCGCAACACGGGCGGCACGCCGGACGTGCAGATCCACGCGACGACGTCCTCCGGCGACATCGCCGCCCACAGCCTCTGAGCCGATCCGCTCACCCCCGATCGCACGCAGACCACGAAGGAGCAGTCGTGTCCATCCCAGCAACCCGCCCGGCGATCGAGGTCGCGGGCCTGCGCAAGTCCTACCGGTCCAAGGCCGGCTCCCAGGTGGTGCTCGACGGCGTCGACCTCGTCGTCCCGGCGGGCACCGTGACCGCACTGCTCGGGCCGAACGGCGCCGGCAAGACCACCGCCGTCGGCGTCCTGTCGACGCTGCTGCGGGCCGACGAGGGAACGGCTCGCGTCGCGGGTCACGACGTGGCCCGCGAGGCCGACGCCGTGCGTGCCTCGATCGGCGTCACGGGCCAGATCACCGCGGTCGACGACCTGCTCTCGGGGGCCGAGAACCTGCGCCTCATGGCCGACCTCCACCACCTCGGCCGCGCGGCCGGCAGACAGCGCGTGGCCGAGCTGCTGGAGCGCTTCGGGCTCACCGACGCGGCCGACAAGCCGGTCGCCACCTACTCCGGCGGCATGAAGCGCAAGCTCGACCTCGCCATGACGCTGGTCGGAACCCCGTCGGTCGTCTTCCTCGACGAGCCGACCACGGGCCTCGACCCGCGCAGCCGCCGCACGCTGTGGGACGAGGTCCGGGCGCTCGTCGCCGACGGGACCACCATCCTGCTGACCACCCAGTACCTCGAGGAGGCCGACCAGCTGGCCGACTCCGTCGCGGTGCTGCACGGCGGCCGCATCGTCGCCGAGGGCACGCCCGCCGAGCTCAAGGCCGTGCACGCAGCCGGCTCGCTCGACGACGTGTTCCTCGCGCTCACCGAGCCGCCTGCCGGACCTGAGACCGACCCCCGCACCGAGACCGACGAGGAGACCGTCCGATGACCGCGATCACCGTCACCGCACCGGCCCGGGCGGGCGGCAAGCCCCTCGCCGACGTCCGGACCATGTTCCGGCGCAACCTGTTGCGCGCCGTGCGCTACCCCGGACTGACCCTCTTCGTCGTCGTCGGGCCGCTCGTGATGCTGCTGCTGTTCGTCTACATCTTCGGCGGAGCCTTCGGAGCCGGCGTGGCGCCCGGCGTCGCGCCGGGTGCCGAGGGACGCGCGGCGTACCTCACCTACATCACGCCCTCCCTGCTCGTCCTGACCGTGGTGGGTGCCGGCCAGTCGATCGCGATCAGTGCCGCCATGGACGCCGCCGGCGGCATCATGGCCCGGTTCAAGACGATGGCGATCTCGCCCGGGTCGGCGCTGTCCGGCCAGGTGCTCGGCACCGTGGTCCAGTCGATCGCCGCGCTCGTCCTGGTCCTGGGCGCCGCGGTCGCCATCGGCTACCGGCCTCAGGCGGACGCTGTCGACTGGCTCGCCCTGCTCGGGGTGCTCTTGCTGCTGGCGGTGGCGATCAGCTGGCTGTGCGTGGCCCTGGGTCTGAATGCCCGCAGCGTGGAGACGGCGAGCAACGCGCCGCTGATCCTCCTGCTGCTGCCGTTCCTCGGCAGCGGGTTCGTCCCGGTCGAGACAATGCCGGGGCCGGTGCGCTGGTTCGCCGAGCACCAGCCGTTCACGCCGATCATCGACACCGTGCGCGGTCTGCTCGCGGGCGGGGTCGGGCTCGACGGCGCCACCGTCGCGAAGGCCGTCGTCTGGTGCGTGCTCATCGGCGTCGCGGGCTACCTGTGGGCCCGCTCGCTCTACCGCCGCGAGCGCCGCGTCTGACCGGCCGCACGTCCTCGAGCCCCTCGGTGGTCCTCCACCGGGGGGCTCGTCGTGCCTGGTGCCGTCAGCCGCGGAACGCCGCGAAGGCCGAGCGCAGCTCGTGGACGTAGAGGGCGGGCTGCTCCCACGCGGGGAAGTGGCCGCCCCGGGGCGGCTCGCCCCACCAGCGGATGTCGGCGAACCGTCGCCGCGCCCATCGCAGCGAGGGTCGGATCGTCTCGGCGGGGAACACCGAGCACCCGGTCGGCACCGTGACGACGTCGCCGGCGCCCGACGTGAACCATGTCTGCACCTCGGCGATCGACTCCCAGTACAGCCGCGCGGCAGAGGCGCCCGTGCCGGTCAGCCAGTAGAGGGTGAGCGTGTCGAGCAGCTCGTCCGTCGGGAGGGAGGCGAGCCCGCCGTCCGTCCAGGTCTCGTACTTCTCGCCGACCCAGGCCGCGAGCGCCACCGGGGAGTCGAGCAGCGCGTACCCGATGGTCTGAGGTTTGGTCGCCTGCTCGGCCGTGTAGCCGTCCTCCTGGTCACGTGCGTGCGCCAGCGACGCGACCGCGGCGCGCTCGGCGGCGGTGAGGTCGTCGAACGTCGCCGGGTCCGGCGCGACGAGCGGCGGCGCGAGGTGGATGCCGATCAGCCGCTCGGGCACGGTCAGTGCGAGCACGGTCGTGATCGACGTCCCCCAGTCACCGCCCGCCGCCCCGAACCGCTCGTAGCCCAGGCGGGTCATCAGCTCGGCCCAGGCCGCGGCGATGCGGCGGATGCCCCAGCCCGGCCGGTCGGGCCGAGCGCTGAAGCCGTACCCGGGCAGGGACGGAGCGACCACGTGGAACGCGTCCTGGGCCCGGCCGCCGTGCGCGGTGGGGTCCGCCAGCGGCGCCATGACGTGCCGGAACTCCAGGACGGATCCGGGCCAGCCGTGCGTGAGCAGGAGCGGCGTGGCGTCCCGGTGTGGCGACCGGACGTGGAGCAGGTGGAGGTCCAGCCCGTCGATGCGGGTGCGCCGAGCGCCCGCCTCGTTGAGCCAGCGCTCCGCGCGCCGCCACTCGTAGCCGTCGGCCCACCGGCCGCACAGCGTGCGCAGGGCGTCGAGCGGCATGCCCTGCTCCCAGCCGCCGACCGTCGCCGGCTCCGGCCACCGCGTCCGGCGCAGGCGGTCGCGCAGATCGGCCAGGTCCGCCGCGTCGGCGACGAACCGGAACGGCTCGAGTCCGGCGGCCGGGCTCACGCGACCGCGCGGCGCGAGGGCACGCCTAGCTGAACAGCGACAGGCTGATGGACATCGGGACGTTCAGCGAGCCCGGCACCGCGGGCGTCCAGGGGGCCGGCTCCTGGTAGACGACGTCCAGCCGGTCGCGGTCCACCAGGTACCCGGTCCACCGCTCGCCGTCCCAGTACCGCAGGCGCGCGGCGTTGGCGTGGTCGGGGTACCAGCCGGCGGGCGCTGTGCTCACAGCTCGCACCGTACGCCTGAGCGGGTGCGAGCGGGAGTGCGCGGCTGCGAATTCTCGGCGCGCACGGCAGGCTGTCGCCACGGGTCGTCGTCGATCGGAGCAACGTGTCGCGCATCGCCATCACCGGCTCGTCCGGCGCCATCGGCGGCTTCCTCCGGCCCCGGCTGCGGGCCGCCGGGCACCGGCTCGTCCTGGTCGACAGCGCGGAGCCCGACGAGCTCGCGCCTGGGGAGGAGGCCGTCACGGCCGACATCCGGGAGCTGGACGCGCTCGCCGCGGCCTTCGCCGGCGCCGACCTCGTCGTCCACCTGGCCGGGCACGCGCAGGAGCGAGAGTGGCCCGACATCCTCGCCGTGAACATCGACGGCACTCGCGCGGTCTGCGAGGCGGCTCGCCGGGCGGGCGTCACCCGCCTGCTGCTGGCCAGCTCGGTGCACGCAGCGGGGTTCCTGCCCACCCACCCGGCGGTCGTCGGGGCCCCGGCACCCCGGCCGGACACCTACTACGGCGTGAGCAAGGCCGCGCTCGAGGCGCTCGGCAGCCTCTACGCCGACCGGTTCGGCATGACGGTCATCAGCGCCCGGATCATGCACGCGACGACGGAGCCCCAGGCCGCGTACGACCTCGGCGGCTGGCTGTCGCCCGACGACGCGACGCGGCTCGTGCTCGCCGCACTCACCACGCCGAACGCGGGCCACCACGTCGTGTGGGGCGTCTCGCGCAACACGCGCCGCGTGGTCGACCTCGGCCCGGGGGCGGCCATCGGCTTCGAACCGGTCGACGACGCCGAGCACTGGGCCGACACCCTCGGCGGGCTGCCCACGCCGGCGACGGCCGACAGGCTCGGCGGCGACTTCACCCTCGCGAGCCACCCCCTCGGCGAGGACTGGCGGCAGCTCGACCTGTGAGCCGGTATCGCCACGTGGCGCAGCACCGCCCGCGGGTGGAGGCTGGTCGCGGTCTGCCGAGGACGAGGGAGCGCACATGTCCAGGGTCATCGCCATCATGTCCATGTCGCTCGACGGGTACGTCGCCGATCCCGACGACGGCGTCGCGGAGGTCTTCGACTGGTACACCGCGGGCGACGTCGAGCTCCGCACGGGCGGCTCGGACCCGATGACGTTCCGGCTGTCGCCGGCCAGCGCCGAGCACTTCCGCGCCCTGACCTCCGAGCTGGGGGCGGTGCTCACCGGCCGGCGCACCTTCGAGGTCGCCGGCGGCTGGGGCGGCAACCACGCGTGGGGGCCGGCCTTCGTCCTGTGCCACGCGGTGCCGGCCGGGTGGCCGCGCCCCGACTCGTCGGTCCACTTCGTGACGGACGGGATCGAGAGCGCGGTGGCCCAGGCGCGCGCGGCGGCCGGGGGCAAGGCCGTGGGGGTGCACGGCGCCGACACCATCCGGCAGTGCCTCGATGCGGGCCTCCTCGACGAGCTCACCATCGACCTGGCGGCCGTCCTGCTGGGTGCGGGCGTGCGGCTCTTCGACGATCTGTCGGACGTGCCTGCGAGGCTGGGCAACCCCGCCGTCATCGCCGGTGACGGCGTCACGCACCTGCGCTACCCGGTTCTGGGCAGCACCCGCCCAGGAGGAACGCGATGACCACCCCCGCCCCGATCACCGTGACGCCGGTCCACGTCGCCGACCTGGTCGCGGAGGGCGAGCTGATGCCCGTGTACGTGCACGTCATCGACCATCCCGACGGTCGGGTGCTCGTCGACACCGGGCTGACGCAGACCCACCCCCTCGCGGCCGACCTCGACCCGCGCCCGTACCCGCTCGACCAGCAGGACTTCGACGTGGCCGGCATCGACCTGGTGGTCAACACGCACCTGCACTTCGACCACTGCGGCGGGAACCACCTGTTCGCCGGCACGCCCACCTACGTGCAGCGCCAGGAGCTCACCGACGCCCGCACCCAGGACGACTACACGATCCGCGACTGGGTGGACGCGCCCGGCGTGCAGTACGTGCCGGTCGACGGCGAGCTCGAGCTGCTTCCCGGCATCCGACTGGTGCCCGCACCGGGCCACACCCGGGGGACGCAGGTGGTGGTCATCGACACGGGCGAGCGCCCCATCGTCATCGGCGGCGACATGGCGGTCTGGTTCGGCGAGCTCGACGACCCGCAGACCGAGGGCCAGCGCCTGGTGCGCGCGCTCGAGCCGCAGGCCGTGTGGCTCTCGCACACGCACGAGCCGTGGCGCCCGCCGCGTGACTGACACGGCGCTGCCCGCCCGTCCCGTTGTGGTGGGCCACCGGGGGCGCGGGCGGTCGTTCGCACCCCTGCGGCCGCCGGCGCACGCGCTCGTCGAGAACACCCGGGCCTCGTTCGTCGCGGCCCACGAGGCCGGCGCGCAGTGGGTCGAGCTCGACGTCGTCGCGTCCCAGGACGGCGTGCCGTTCCTCTGGCACAACCACTACGCGGGCGGCAGGCCCGTCCACACCGTGCCGGCCCGCGAGCTCGACGAGCTCGGCATCGAGCGGTTCGCCGACCTGTCCGCCGACCTGCCGCCCGGCCTGGGCGTGGACGTCGAGATCAAGCCGCTGCCCGTCACCGCGGGACCGGGCAGGCACGGCGAGCGCGTCATCCTGGAGCAGGTGCTCGCCATGGCGCAGACGCGACCGGTGCTCTGGTCGTCCTTCGATCCCGCCATCGCCGCGACCGGCCGTGACGCGGGGCTCCGCTCCGCCTGGATCACGCGCCAGAAATACCCGCTGCACGAGGCCGTGATGGCCGCCGCGAACCTGCGGGTGGACGCCGTGGTGGTGCACGGCCTCACCACCCTCGAGGCGGGCGATGCGCGTGACCTGGCCTGGGGATGGCAGGTCGCGGCCCGGTCGGGCGTGCGGGTGTGGTGCTGGGACGTCAGCATCGGCCGGATCGGCGAGCTGGCGGGCGCCGGTGTGACGGGGTTCTGCACCGACGAGGTTCCCGAGGCGGCCGCCGTCCTGCGGGCACTGGAAGGCGGCGGCTGACCTCGGTCGCCGTCAGTCGGGCCGCCGCAGCCGCGCGCTGAGGTAGCGCAGCGTGCCTGCGGCGAAGCCTTCGTGGTTGCGGGTGCCTTCGAGCCCCGCGAACGGTCGCAGGAGCGGCCGGAACGGGCGTGGGATCCAGGCCTGCACCAGGCCCGCCTTGCGCTCGTCGTCGAGCCGCAGCGCGTGCAGCACCTCGGCGGTGATGTCCCGCTCGTGCACCGCGAGGAGCCCCGTCGACGTGAGCTCGGCACGCGTCCGGGGCACCGCGTCCGCGCCCCGCAGGTCCGCCCAGACCAGGTGACCCCCGGGTCGCAGCACGCGGTGCGCCTCGGCGACGAAACCCTCCATCGAGGCGTAGCAGTGCGAGGACTCGACGTTGATCACGACGTCGAACGACGCGTCGGGGAACGGGAGGTGCTGGGCGTCTCCCTGGACGAACCGCAGGCCGGGACCGCTGCGGTCACGCGATGCGAGGGCGACGGCCGACGACGCGAGGTCCACCCCCGTCGTCGACCGCGAGCCGCGGCATCTGCTGATCCACGACGCGCCGCCGCCGCGCCCGGAGCCGACCTCCAGGACGTCGGCACCCGCGACGTCGACACCGCCCAGCACGTGGTCGTACAGCTGGATGCAGTACCGGTCCGGCTCGTCGGCGGGGTCCAGGACCAGCTGCGCTGCGCCCGGCTCGACGGGCGCGTAGCCGTAGTTCATGAACGCCCACTCGGGTCGCCGGACGCGAGCGCCCAGCAGCTCGTAGCAGAGCCGCCAGCCCAGCTGTCGCACGCCCATGTGCGAACGCTACCGACGGGCGCGCGCGTGTGGTGGCCGACCCGGTCAGGCGTGGCTGGCGTGCTCGTGCGCGCGGTGCGTCGCGGGCTCGATCTGGAAGGTGGAGTGCTCCACGGACACGTCGAAGTGCGTCGCGACGCACACCAGGAGCTGGTCGAGCACCCGCCCCGCATGACCCTCGACGAAGCACTCGTCGGCCACGACGACGTGCGCGCTCAGCACCGGCAGCCCGGTCGCGATGAGCGAGGCGTGGACGTCGTGGACCTCGCGCACGTGCTCGAGGCCGAGCAGGTGCTGGCGCACCGCGGCCAGGTCCAGGCCCGGAGGGGTGGACTCGAGCAGCACGGCGCTGGTCTCGAGCATCAGCGTGAAGGCCCGCGGCAGGATCAGCGCGCCGATCACCAGACCGGCCACAGCGTCGGCCTGGTACCAGCCCGTGGTCGCGATCACGATGGCGGCCACGATCACGGCGAGCGACCCCAGGGCGTCGTTGACGACCTCGAGGAAGGCGGCGCGCATGTTGAAGCTGGCCGACCGACCCGCGGCGAGCACCAGGATGGAGGCGACGTTGCCGACCAGGCCGATGATCCCGAACACGACCAGCTGGTCGGACGCGATCTCCGGCGGCGCGAACAGCCGTTGCACGCCCTCGACCAGCACGTACGCGCCGACCGCGAGCAGCACGGCCGCCTGAGCGAGCGCGGCGAGCACCTCGCTGCGGCGGTAGCCCCACGTGAGGCGCTCGTTCGCCGGGCGCATCGACAGCGACGCCGCGAACAGCGCCAGCAGGAGGCCGCCCGCGTCGGTGAGCATGTGCGCGGTGTCGACGAGCAGCGCCAGGCTGCCGGTGATGAGCGCGCCCACGGCCTGCGCGACCAGGATGGCGGTCGTGATCCCGAACGCGACCGCCAGCCGGGCTCGGTGCTCGCCGACGCCGGGCGGCGCGTGATCGTGGTCGTGCCCCATCGGTGGTGGCCTCTCGGTGCGGTGTCGTCCCCCAGTCTTCCGCTCGGAGGAGCGAACGCCCAGCACCGCGCGGGACCTCGCGGAAGATCGCCGCGCGGACCGGTGTTGGGCAGAGGCAGCATCCGACGCCGAGGAGAGGTGCCCCATGGGAACGGTCAGCGAGCCGGCGGTCGATCCGGACGACCCCCGCACGATGGTGGAGTTCAGCGTCCTGATGGCGAACGGGCGGCTCGCCGGGAGGCGGTTCGACTCTCGCGAGCACGCCGAGGCATGGGCGCGGCCGGACCAGGGCGATCGCGTCGTCGAGTACAACCTCGTCTGCGAGTGCGCCGTCTGACCTCCACCGACCCTGGTCCCGGGGGTCCGAGGGGTCGACAATGCGTGGTGCGAGCACCCTGACACCTCGACCGAGAGAGCTGTGATGCCCGACCTGCCCGAGCCCCAGCCGCTCGCCATGCTCACGCCTGCCCAGATGGCCGAGGCGGCCGAGGACGCAGCGCACGCGAAGGCGGCCGGGCGGCCGCTCAAGTCGTTCATGCTGGGCCTCACCGGCGGCGGGTACATCGCCCTGGGCTTCGTCTTCTTCGTCACGAGCCAGGTGGGCGCCGACCAGCTGCCGTACGGCGTGGCTCGCGTGCTTGGCGGCGTGGTGTTCTCCACCGGGCTCGCCATGGTGGTGCTGACCGGCGCCGAGCTGTTCACGTCGTCCACGCTGACCCTGACCGCCCGAGCCAGCGGGCGCATCAGCTGGGCCCAGCTGCTGACGAACTGGGGTGTCGTGTACGGGGCGAACTTCGTGGGCGCTCTCACGGTCGCCGCCCTCGTCTACCTCGGGGGCACGTGGCACACCGCGGGTGGAGCGTGGGGCACCGTCGTGCTCGACACCGCGCTCGGCAAGATGCACCACACGTTCCTCGAGGCCGTCGCCCTCGGGATCCTCTGCAACCTGCTGGTGTGCCTCGCCGTGTGGGCCGCCTACGCCGGTCGGACCGTCACCGACAAGGTCGTCGCCGTGACCCTGCCGATCGCCCTGTTCGTCGCCGCCGGCTTCGAGCACTGCGTGGCCAACATGTTCCTGGTGCCGCTCGCGGTGCTGATCAGATCCACCGCGGGGGCCGACTTCTGGGCCGCGTCCGGGCTCGACGAGCAGGCGTACGCCGACCTGACCATTCCCGGGTTCCTCGTGCACAACCTGCTGCCAGTCACGCTCGGCAACATCGTGGGCGGCGGGCTCATGATCGGGATCTTCTACTGGACGGTCTTCAGCCGCGTCAGCAAGACCGTTCCTCAGCGGTGACGCCACCGGGCGGGCGCGTGCGACGACCGACGACCGACGAGCGGCTGGCGCTGGCCGTGGCCCCGCGTCTCGTCCTGGGCGCGCTACGCGCCACGAGCCCCTGGTGTGGGCCGGGGCCACCCCGCTCAGTCGGTCGGCTCGACCGCCGGCGGGTCGTCCAGGAGCTCGCCGGGCGGGGGCACGGCGTCCTCGCCGTCCTCGTCGGGCTCGTCGTTCTCGTCGGGTCGGGCACCCGGGTGCAGCACTTCCGGGGTGACCTCCTGCTCGAGCGTCGGTGACCCGTAGCCACCCTCCTCGACAGTGCCATCCTGCGGTGTCTCGCTCATGGTTGCCCTCCTGCCGCCCCCGACCGTCTCCCGACCGGTCGGTCCATCATCAGCGCGCGCCCCGCGCCGCGCCATCGGGATGGCCGAGCGGCGGTCGCCCAGGATCCGCACCGCTCGCGGGCGTCGGGGTCTTGCCTGCAGGGCTGCTGGTGGACCAGCATTCGAGCCAACGCGTCGCAGAGCACGAAGGAGCTCTGGTGGAGGCACTCGACACCGACACGCTGCCGGTCCGCGACCGCGCGGATGCGATCATCACGCACCTGCGGGAGATCGCCCTGGCCTCCAGGGTCGTCTGCACGACCCCGGGCGCGCGTTCATGGCGACGAGCGTCCACGAGCTCGGCGCCGTCCAGCTCGTCCACGTCCGCCGGTCCGGCCTTTTCATCGAGGTCTCGCGGGAGCGGGACGACTGTGCACCGGTGGTCGCCATGATGCTCGGCACACGTGCCCAGGCCTCGCGCGAGCAGTTCGGGCACCGGATCGATCAGCGCCCGGGGTCAGTCGACATGATCGAGCTCAACCACCCGCACAAGACCTGGAACCACAGCAGCCGGGACGGGTGGTGCGTGAAGATCCCCGTCGATGCGCTGATGCTGGCGCCGGCGATCGTCCGGCGCGCGCGGCCCGCGCTGGCGACGACTCCGCTGCAACGCGTCTACGCGAGCCACCTCGCGATGCTCACGCGGTCGGCGACCACACTGACGGAAGACCCTGGCGCCGCTGACCTCGGCGGGGCCACCGTCGCCTTGTCCCGCGCGGTGATCTCCTCGGCCGCGGGGGACGTCACCCAGACCCGCGAGGCGCTCCACGACTCGTTGCTGCCGAGGGTCCAGACATTCGTCAGGGAGCACCTGCGCGACCCGGCACTCAGCCCGCAGATGATCGCCACCGCCCACCACATCTCTGTCCGGCTCCTCTACCGCGTGGCCGCGGACGCGGGTCTGCAGCTGGAGCAGTGGATCATCGACGAGCGTCTGGCGGGCGCGCGGCGAGAGCTCGCCTCGCCCGTAGGACGTCACAAGAGCATCGCGGCGGTGGCGCACCAGTGGGCGTTCTCCACGCCTGCGCACTTCAGCCGGCGCTTTCGGGCCAGGTCCGCCGTCACGCCGCGCGAGTGGCAGCGCTCGCAGCGCTGAGCCTGCGCCCGGCACGCACAGGCACGAACCGGTGCACGCAGGGAGAAGTCGGACCACTCCGCCCTGACACGGTGGCGTCCAGGTCCGCGGGACGGACCGCCCCGACTTCGAGGAGGACCGTCGATGCCCCATGTCACCGTCGCGGACGGCGCGCAGATCTTCTACAAGGACTGGGGCAGCGGCGGCACGCCGGTGATCCTCAGCCACGGCTGGCCGCTGAACGCCGACGCCTGGGACGCCGCCGCCTTGTTCCTCGCCGAGCACGGGCATCGCGTCATCGCCCACGACCGGCGCGGGCACGGCCGCTCGAGCCAAACCTGGGACGGCAACGAGATGGACACCTACGCCGACGACCTCGCCGCCCTGATCACCCACCTCGACCTCACCGGCATCACGCTCGTGGGCCACTCCACGGGCGGCGGTGAGGCCGTGCACTACATCGGGCGGCACGGGACCTCGCGCGTGGCCGGCCTCGTGCTCGTCTCGGCCGTGCCGCCCCTCATGCTCGCATCCGACGACAACCCGGAGGGACTGCCCGTCGAGGTCTTCGACGGCATCCGGGCAGGCGAGAACGCCGACCGCTCCCAGCTGTACCGCGACCTGGCCGACGGGCCCTTCTTCGGCCACAACCGCACGAACGACGTCTCGCAGGGCGTCCGGGACGCGTTCTGGCTGCAGTCCATGGCCAGCGGCCACCGCGGCGCCTACGAGTGCATCGCGGCCTTCTCGGCCACGGACTTCCGGCCGGACCTGGCGAAGGTGGACGTCCCCACCCTCGTCATCCACGGGTCCGACGACCAGATCGTCCCGTTCGAGGTCGGCGGCAAGCGATCCGCCGCTGCGATCCCCGGCGCGACCCTCACGGTCTACGAGGGGAGCGCCCACGGCCTGCCCGACACCGAGCGCGCGCGCCTCCACACCGACCTGCTCGCCTTCATCGACTCCCTGACTGCCTGAGAGGACCGCCCCATGACCACCATCGTGCTCGTGCATGGCCTGTGGATGACCCCCCGGAGCTGGCGCGGCTGGAAGCAGCGCTACGAGGCCCTCGGGCACACCGTCCTGGTGCCGGGCTACCCCGGCTTCGAGATCGAGGTCGAGGCCCTGCGGGAGAACCCCGACCTCATCGCCACGCTGACCGTGCCCGAGACCGTCGACCACATCGCCGCCCGGATCGAGGCTCTGCCCGAGGCGCCGATCATCATCGGGCACTCCTTCGGCGGCACCTTGACCCAGCTGCTGCTCGCCCGTGGACTGGGCTCGGCCGGCGTGGTCGTGGACTCCGCGCCGACCGAGGGCGTGCGGGTCACCCCGCTGTCACAGGCGAAGTCGTTGTTCCCGGCTCTGAAGAACCCGGCCAACTACCACCGCGCGGTCGGCTTCACGCCCGAGGAGTTCCACTACGCGTTCGCCAACACCCTCTCGCGCGAGGAGTCCGACGCCGTGTGGCGCGAGTTCGCCATCCCCGCTCCGGGGCACTGGGTGTGGGCCTACGGACTCATCGCGAACTTCCGCCCCGGGCACCAGGAGACGTGGGTGGACTACGACGCGGACCGGGCCCCGCTGCTGTTCATCGGCGGCGAGATGGACCACATCATGCCCCCGTCGGTGAACCGGTCGAACGCGAAGCACTACGCCAAGTCGCCCGCCGTCACCGAGTACCACGAGTTCCCCGGCCGGTCGCACTGGATCTGCGCCGAACCGGGGTGGGAGGAGGTCGCCGACTTCGCCCTCGACTGGGCGCTCACGCACGCCCGCCCGACCTCGGTCCCCTCGGCGTGAGCCGACCGGCGACCACCCCAGGAAGCTGAATCGAGAGGAACGATGATGACCCTGCTCAAGCGCAAGGGTGCCGTGGCGGCACTCGCCCTCGCGGCCGCGTTCTCCGTCGCCGTGCTCGGCGGGGTGCTCCCCGCGTCCGCCTCCGCACCGGCGGCGCAGATCCAGACCACCAAGGCGGCCAAGCCCACCGTCGTCCTGGTGCACGGCGCGTTCGCCGACTCCAGCGGCTGGAACCGGGTCGCCACCGGACTCCGGAAGCACGGCTTCCCCGTCCTCGCCTTCTCGAACCCCCTGCGGGGACCGCTGTAGGACGGCGACTACCTGCGGCAGTTCCTGAGCACCGTCGACGGTCCCGTCGTCCTGGTGGGGCACTCCTACGGCGGGGCCGTCATCACCAACGCCGCGACGGGCAACCCGCACGTCAAGTCCCTCGTCTACATCGCCGCCTACGCCCTGGACGAAGGTGAGTCGGTCCAGGCAGCCAACTCCCTCGGCGGCGGTCACGCGGAGGTGACCGACCACCTGGTCACCCGGCCGTTCCCCGGAGCCGGACCGGGCGACGCGGACGCGTACATCGACCCGGTGTTCTTCCCGCAGCTGTTCGCGGGAGACGTGCCGAAGGCCCTCGCTCGGAACATGGCCGCCTCCCAGCGGCCGGGGTCGTACGCGTCGCTCGTCACCCCGTCGGGGCCGGCAGCGTGGCGCACGATCCCGAGCTGGTACATGGTCGCCAAGCAGGACAGGATCATCCCTCCGCAGGCCGAAGCGCGTCATGGCCACCCGCGCCGGGGCGCACACCGTCGAGATCAACAGCTCGCACGTCCCGATGATCAGCCACCCCCTCGCCGTCATCGCGCTGATCCGGGCGGCGGCGAAGTAGCGCGGACCATGTCCACCGGTGCGAGGTGCGTGGCTTCCGGCACACCTCGCACCGGTGCCACCATCGGCAGGTGGAGACGAGCCTCGCTGCCGGGTACGCGCTGCGTGCGGAGCCCCCTCCGGTCGACGACTACGTGCACCTGAGGACGGCGGCCGGCCTCCGGCCCAAGTCGACGGCCGAAGCGCGGGCAGCCCTCCGCGGAAGCTGGTCGTGCTGCCACGTCGTGACGGCCGCCGGCGCGACCGTGGCGATGGGCCGGGTGATCGGCGACGGTGGCTGGTACTTCCTTGTCGCCGACATGGCCACCGAGCCGGTCCACCAGCGGCGCGGGCTAGGCAGCGTGGTCCTGGCGCACCTGCTCGCGGATATCCGCCAGCGGGCGCCTGGCGAGCCGTACGTGACCCTCACCGCCGACGACGCTGGGCGGCGGCTGTATGCGCAGGCGGGATTCACGCCCTTCACCGCCGACCAGACGGGGATGCAGCTGGTCCTGCGCCGGGGGTAGGCGCTCGCCGTCTCCGTCGCGTCAGTCCGGCTCGCAGATGCAGAGCTGCACCGCAGAGTCCGCCGTGAACGGTCCACCGGACCAGTCGCCGAGGCGCTCGACGAGCCGGAGCCCACCCCGCGAGACCAACAGCGGCAGCTCTTGCGGGAAGATGCTCCTGATCTCCAGCGGCAGGACGGTGAAGTCCGCCTCGGACTCGGTCGAGAAGTACCACGTCCCGCGGGTGACCTGCGCGGCCGCGTCGTACGTCTCCGCGACGTCTACGTGCACGGCACCACGACCGGGGTCGACGAACGACAGCGCGTCACGCCTGCGTCGGACTCCGTCGGCCTGGGCGAGCATGCGCACGCTTGGGTTGAACACGTCGAAGACGAGCTGTCCTCCGGGAGCCAGATGCCGTCGCACCGACCGGAAGCAGCCGACCAGGTCCTGCGCGTCGTGCAGGTGGAGCAGCGAGTTGGCCGCGACGATCACCAGGTCGAACGTGCGGGCGAGATCAAACTGCCGCATGTCGCCGTGCACCCAGTCCACGTCCACGCCGAGCTCGTCCGCCTTGCGCCGAGCCTCGGCAAGCATGTCCGTCGAGAGGTCCAGGCCCACGCTCGGGTGGCTGTCGGACGCGATGGGGATCAGCTTGTTGCCGGTGCCGCACCCGAGCTCCAGAACCGATCCGCCGCGCCGATCGGCCGCGGCCCGGTAGAAGTCGACAGCCGGCTTCCCGCTCGCGAACAACCGGTCGTACAGCCCCGCGTCCGAGTAGAAGGGTTCGCCCACGGAGCGCATCCTCCTACGAGCCGCGGTGGGACGCCGCCATAAATCGGGGCCGTGGACGACGACCGCGCGGAGTGGACCGTCACGACGCACGACTGGTCGGCGGACCTGGACCGGGCGCACCTCGCCGCGACACATGGATCCGGGGTGCCCTGGCCGCCCCGGCATCAGCGACCCCAGCCTCGCACCTCGAGCTTCGCCGGCCTCGTGGACGATGATGAGGACGCCTGAGGACACCGAGCCGAGGAGATGCCATGCCCGCCGTCACCGTCGCCGTGCCCGGGCCCGACGCCGTGGTGGACGTCGTCGACGTCCCGGTCGTGGAACCCGGACCCCGGCAGGTGCGCGTCCGCGTCGAGGCCGCCCCGGTGACCGCCACCGACGTGTCCGCACTGCGGGGGCGCCTCCCCCTGCGGCCCGCCGACCGGTACGTGCTGGGCTGGAGCCTGGCTGGTGTCGTCGATGCGGTCGGCGCCGACGTCAACGACCTGGAGCCGGGCGACCCCGTGCTCGCGATGTCCGACTGGTTCGAGACGCTCACGGGTACGCAGGCCTCCTCCGTCGTCCTTCCCCGGACGTCCGTCGGCCGGCGTCCCGCGGCCCTCGGGCCCGCCGAGGCATCCGTCGTCGCGCTCAACGCGCTGAGCGCCGCCCGGGCCCTCGACCTCCTCGACCTGCCCGTCGGCGCGACGCTCGCCGTCACCGGCGCCGCGGGGAGCGTCGGCGGGTTCGCGATCGAGCTGGCCCGGCACCGCGGCCTCGACGTCCTGGCCGTCGCGCGGGAGGCAGACCGCGCGTTCGTCGAACGGACGGGCGCCACGCTCGCGGTCCGCGGCACCGCCCTCGACGCGCTGCAGGCGGACGGCCTCCTCGACTCCGCGGTGCTCGGTGCGCCGGCTCTTGCCGCGGTCCGTGACGGTGGCGCGTTCGTCGCGGTCACCCGTCCGGCGACCCCCGCACCCGAGCGTGGCATCCGTGTCACCACCTTGGCCGTCGTCAGCGACGCGGCCGCGACCGAAGCGCTCGCCGTCCTCGCCGCCGACGGCACCATCACTCCGCGGGTGGCCGCCACCTATCCGCTCCGGGATGCCTCCGCCGCGTACGCCGAGGTCGAGGGCGGCACCGGCCGCCGAGGTGGCGTCGTGCTCGTGCCCTGAAGCCCTTGCCGACAGGCCCGGCACCCGTGCACGAGCGCGACGCGGGCCCGGTGCGCGGCGACCTCGCGCGGCTCAAGCAGGTGCCCGAGGCTCGCTGACCACGCCGAGTCCTAGGCTTCCGCCATGTCGATGGACCACTCCGAAGCCGTGTTCTTCGAGGACGATTCGGCGTTCGAGGCGTGGCTCGTCGAGAATGCGGCGACCGCCACGCACCTCTGGGTTCGCATGGCCAAGAAGCGCACCGGCGTCACGTCCATCAACTGGACGACCGCGGTCGACGTCGCGCTCTGCTTCGGCTGGATCGATGGCATCTCCCGCCGGGTCGACGACGAGTGGTACGTGCAACGGTTCACCCCTCGGCGGCCGAAGAGTCTCTGGTCCAAGATCAACCGCGAGCGCGTCGAGCGCCTCACATCAGTAGGGGGGATGCGCCCCGAGGGCCTGGCCGAGGTGGAGAGAGCGAAAGCGGATGGCCGCTGGGAAGCCGCCTACGACAGCCCGTCGACCGCAGCGGTACCCGACGACCTCGCCGCCGCCCTGGCCGCGGCCGGCCTCACGGCGGTCTTCGCAGCGCTGGACGGCCGCAACCGGTTCGCCGTCCTGAACCGCATCCAGACGGCGGTGCGCCCAGAGACCCGCGCACGGCGCATCGCACAGCTCACCGAGGCCCTCGCCCAGGGCAAGACGCCGTACCCGGCGCCGACGGCCAAGTCCGGGAGGTAGGGGCCGGGGTGGCGCGCGCACTCCCGAAGGAAACTGCGTCGACGGGTTCAACGACGCCCCCTGCAGGTCCCGAGGCGCGGCTCGACCCGGAAGCGCGGCTCGCCTGCTCGGCGTGGGGCTTCGTGGGCTTCGTGGGCTTCACAGCGGAGCGGGTGGTTCCTCCCCGACACCTGCCCAGCGCTGGATCCGCGGGATGAGCACTCCGGGCGCCTTGTTCAGGCGCGGCAGCTTGCTGGCCGCCTCGTCGGCTAGCTCGATGATGACGAACTGGGACCAGGTTGGCCGGTGCGGCATGTCCCCGTTGACCGCTCGGATGTCGGACCGCCGGACGGTGGTGGTGGACGAGCGCTGTTCGAGCAGCAGAGCGTCGTCCGTCAGCACCAGAGTCACCATCCGCATCGCGCGGACGATGAGGACCCCGCCAAGACCCGCCACGCTCGCGGACCCGATGCCGAGCATGAGCGCGAAGCCGGCGTCGTCCCCGGCGATGGCTCTCACTGTCCAGTACACCGCTTGGACGGCGCAGAGGATGAGCAGCGCGTACTGCCCCGCGGTGGGTTTCGGTGTCTGCGCGAGGACGTCACGCATCGGGTCGACCCTTCGAGTGAGGTGGTTCGCGGCGGGAGCGCCCGGACTCTGCCCTCGGCGCGCGCGGCCGACGAGCTTGAACGGCCAGCATGCACCGAGCCGCGGGTCATGCCACAGGGCTGGCGATGCACAGCTCCTCTCCCGGGACCGTCGCACCACCCGGGGGCGCTCGGTTGATCGGGCGCTGCGGCCGCCCGACCGGGCAGGATGTCCCGCGTGAGCACGGCGAGCGTCAACAGGCAGCGACGCGTGGCAGCGGCCAAGCGGCGCGCCGAGCAGGAATCAGCGGCGCAGCGAGCGCGGCAGTTCGGCATCCAGTACGCCGAGCAGATGGAGCGTCAGCGGGACGCGCAGGCACGGAGGCGTCGACGCACCGCCTTGCTGATCCTCGCTGGTTCGCTCGTCCTGGCGCTCGTCGTCGCTGCGGCCGCCGCGCGGATCGCGTCCGGGTACTCGGGTACAGAGCTGCGCTACATGATCGGCATCGCGGGCAAGTACTCGCACAAGACGATCTACCGGTATGTCGCAACCGAGGACGTGTGGCGGTTCGCGCGGGCGGTCCAGCTCGTGCCCGCCGCGCTCGCAGAGATCTCGGTGCTGCTCATGTGGATCCGTCCGCCACGCGGCTTCATCTCCTACGCGGCCTTGCCGTCGTGGATCGGTGCGGCCATCGCGCCCGGTCTGGCGATCAGTGTGCTGCTGGGTTTCGCCGCCGACGCCGCCGGGGACGGGCGCGACGACTTCCGGCCGGCGATGGCTGCCGTCGCGCCCGAAGGCCTACCCATCGTGGGCTTCTTCGCGGTGGTCGTCGTGTGGGCGTTCGTCGACAAGCATCGCAGGGAGAGCAGACGCACCCGAGTGAGGTGACGCGGCAAAGCCGGAATGCGCGTTGGCGGTGGAGGCCACCGCATCCGGCGCTCCGATCGCCATCGCCGGTGCCCGCGAGCGGTGGCTACCGCCTCTGGGATGCGGGCCGCGGGCTCGCAGCGCACGCTGAGAGCCGGACCTGGTCCGGGGCCGCTCCCGCAGCAGACGGGTGCCCGGTCCCGGTGCCACCGACGGTGGTCCAGGGAGGCCCAGCATGTCGAGTCCCGATCCCGATCCGGCCACCACGCCTGGCCTCGAGCCCGGCGGGGGCGTCCCAGTCGGGCACACGCCTCCGGGCGAGGCGAGCACGACCGAAGGGCTGTCCACGCGGCAACCCAGAGCGCGCGGAGGCGGGGGCAACGGGCTCGCCCTCGTGCTCATCGGCATCGTGCTGGCGCTCGTCGTGCTGTTCGGGGTCGGATACGTCGTCGGGCTCTTCTAGAACGCCTCAGCGCTCGCACGACGCCCGCCGCTGCTTCGCCGTCTGGTCGCGGATGTCAGTGGGCGCGAGAACGATGGAGGCAACCGGACTGGACCGACGGGGAGCACCTCATGGCAGCCTTCACCCACTCCGACGACCTGCAGGGGTCGACCTTCGTCGGCACGAACCTGCGCGGCGCCCGGTTCGTCGAGTCGGACCTGTCCGGCGTCGTGATGCGCGGGGTCGAGGTGGCCCACGGGGACATCGACGCGCCCTGGCTGCCCCATGGTGACTACTTCCGCGTCAACGGGGTCGACGTCATCCCCTACGTCGAGGCAGAGCTCAACCGACGCTTCCCCGGGCGGTCGCAGCGCCGGGCGGCGGACCCCGACGGGTTGCGCGCGGCGTGGGCCGTGCTCGAGCAGACCTGGGCCGCCACGCTGGACCGGGCCGCGGCGATGCCGGAAGGAACGGTGGACGTCTCCGTCGACGGGGAGTGGACTTTCGCGCAGACGCTCCGGCACCTGGTCCTCGCCACGGACACCTGGCTGGGCAAGGCGATCCTGGGGCTCGACCAGCCCTTCCACCCGCTCGGTCAGCTGGACGTGGGCACAGCGGCCGACGACGTCGACCTGTCGGTCTTCACGACGGAGGCGCCGTCCTACGACGAGGTGCTTGCTGCCCGTGCGAACCGGGTTGGGATGGTCCGCGACTTCCTCGCCGGCCTGACCGCGGAGCAGGTGGCCGAGGAGCGCAGGAACCCGCACGCGCCGCAGTACCCGGAGACCGTCCGCTCCTGCCTGCACACCATCCTCGAGGAGGAGTGGGAGCACCATCGCTTCGCGGTCCGCGACCTCGACGCCATTCAGCTCGGCGCCGCCGGGCCAGTGCCAGCCTCGGGTAAGCCGGCCGAATCCGAAAGTTGAGGCGCGACCCGCGAACGGCCAGAAGTTCCGGGCAGGGCGCCGCAGGACGCAGCCGGAGGTCACGACGCCGGCACGCTCACTTCGCACGACGAGGGGATCGAGGAGGCGAACGGACCCTCGCGCATCCGCGGGCTATAGGTGCCCGTACTTGTCCCGCAGGAAGTTGCCGGTGGTGCTCAGCTCCGCCGCCGCCCGCCGGTCGTGGCTTGCGTACAGGGCGTCGCTCTGCCGTGAGAGCAGCCGCAGCTGCTCGGTCAGCTCCTCGTCGGGAGTGCGCCCGTTCGGCTGGAGTTCACGCACTCTGCTGGGCGGGATCGCCAGGTACTCCCGAAGGACGGCAGGCAGGTACTCCCGAGCCATGGCGTCGAGCTCGTACTCGAACCGCGGGTCCCCGATGGGCTGCCGTTCCTCGGCCGCGATGAGCGCGTCCAGCACCTGGCAGGTCTGCAGAACGGTCCGGTGCGTGTCCCCGGGCAGGCGGCGCCGGTTCTCGTCGGCATGCGTGCGCACCCAGGCAACCGCCGAGGGCAGATGCTCCGACCCCTCGGCGGGGATGGTGCGCTGGGCGTGGGCGGGATAGACGACGGTGGATGCCTCCCTGGGTTCGGGCTTCCACCACCGGCGACGCGCAGGCAGCCACAGGTCCCGCAGGTGCCAGGAGCGGACGCCCGAGGCACCCATGGCTGTCAGCGCCAGCAGGGCGGGTGGGCCCCAGAAGTCGAGGACGAACACCGCCATCGAGAAGGCCCCGGCGTAGAGCAGGCCCTCGAGCGCGGTCCTGAGGTCCTTCCGCACCGCGCCGATGACGAGCACCAGATAGGCGAGCAGGGGCCAGAAGACGAAGACGGCCGTCACCTTGACGACGTTGCCGAGCGTCAGCCGCGACACCGTTCGCTCCTCTCGAGCTCCGCTGTGGCGGCGCTCGAGCAGCGGGGCGTTCCACCGTGCGGGGCGCGGTGGCGTGTCCCTCGAGCACCGTCACAGCCTGCTTCGTCGACCACGTGGCCTCGGTCGTGGGCCGATCCATCACGTCCATCGCCGGAGACACGTCGTCGACCGCCTGCTGCGGGTGCCTCCACGGTAACCCGCGAGGGCGGTTCTGCGGCGTTCTGAGCCGCCTCGACCAGACCGGTCCGCTGCGCCCGGCGCACTCGACGCCGTCTGGGCCACCGCTGCTCGGTCCTCCAGCCGCAGCCGGCGGGAGGACCGAGCAGGGCAGGCGTCCTCCGGCGGGGCGCCCGCACGCCTCCAGTCAGGGCCCTCGCGTGTCAGTTCAGGGCAGCGGCGATCGCGTCGGCGAGAGTCGTGGTCGGCCGTCCGATCAGGCGGCGCAGGTCGCCGCTGTCGGTGAACAGCTCGCCCCGGCTCAGGCCGAGGTCCGAGTCGGCGAGAACCCCGGCCAGCTCGGCCGGCACGCCGGCCGCCGCCAGCAGCTCGACCAGCTCGTCCGCGGACAGGTTGGTGTACGTGATCGGCCGCCCGGCCACCGCCGACGCGGTGGCGGCCAGCTCGGCCAGGCTGAACGCCTGGTCGCCGCCCAGCTCGTAGATGGCCCCGGTGTGGCCTTCGGTGGTCAGGACGACCGCGGCCGCCTCGGCGTAGTCGGCGCGCGTCGCGGCACTGACCCTGCCGTCGCCCGCCGCGCCGACGAAGGCGCCGTGCTGAAGGACGATCGGCAGCTGGCTGGTGTAGTTCTCGAGGTACCAGCTGTTGCGCAGCACGACGGCAGGAGCGCCGCGCTCGCGCAGATAGCTCTCGGTGGCCCGGTGCGAGTCGGCGAGGGTGGTGCCGGCGGTGTTCGCCTGCGTCATGCTCGTGTAGGCGATCTGGGAAACCCCTGCGGCGAGTGCGGCATCGATCGCACGGCGGTGATTCGCCAGGCGCTCGTCCACAGGGATGGAAGCCGAGACGAGCACCATCTTCTCTGCGCCCGCGAAGGCCGCGGCGAGGCTCTCGGGGTCGGCGAAGTCCGCCCGGCGGGTCACGACACCGCGGTCGGCCAGGTCTTTGATCCCCGTGGTGTCCCGGCCCGTGGCGACGATGTCCGCCGCCGGCACACCGCGCCGCAGGAGGGCCTCGACGGTGAGCCGGCCAAGCTGGCCCGTGGCTCCGGTGACGACGATCGACATGCGAGCTACCCCGTTCCCGCCACGGCCTCTCCGCGGCACGCCGCTACTCTGACCTGTGCGCTCTCCAATCGTAAGTAGCCACCTTTTGGTAAGTTGACCACCGACGTGAAAGAAACGAGGTGGTGGCAGTGTCAGCGGTAGAGACTGTGATCGGAACCACATCCTCGTGGGACCTGTACGAGCGCGGCTGCCCGTCGCGCGACCTGCTCGACCGGATCGGCGACAAGTGGTCGATCCTCGTCCTGGGCGAGCTCGGCGAGCACGGGAGGTCCCGGTTCACGGAGCTGCGCAACCGCTTGTCGGGCGTCAGCGAGAAGATGCTCACCCAGACGTTGCGCGCGCTCGAGAGCGACGGGCTGGTCCTCCGAACCGTGCACGCGAGGGTGCCGGTCCGCGTCGATTACGAGCTGACGGCCCTCGGGCAGACACTGCGCGCTCCGCTCCGGGCGCTGACCGAGTGGTCCCTGCAGCACACCGACGAGGTCCTCGCGGCCCGGGCGGCGTACGCCGCGCGCGTCGAGCAGGGCGCCTGACACCAGCCTCGCGCAGCGATGACGGGCGGCGAAGACCACTGATAGCCGGGCGTCACCAGCGGCATCGCGGGGGTCGGTAGTACCGCTACCCCGAGTGCGGAGTCGACGTCCTCACCTCGGACGTCGCCGGTCCGTACTTCGAAGGTCAGTGTCCGAACGCCCACGCCACCATCCACGGAAACTCACGCTTCCAGAAGGCGTCGCCGTGAGCGCCGGCCCGTTCGGACATCACAACGTCCCCACCCGCCTCGCGTAACGCGTCCGCCCACCGGGTCGCGTTCGTGAGGAAGAACGGTTCCTGTGTGCCCGCGACGAGGTAGGTCCGCGGAAGCCGACGCGGCAGCGCGGTCGACGGTCGATACCCTGCCCCAGGCGAAGCGCAGAAGACCGCGCCATAGATGTCGGGGTGTCGCAGCCCCATAGCCAGCGCGAGTTCCGCACCGGCCGAGACACCGAACACCGCGGTTCGGTCGGCCGGCAGCTTGACGGCGAGGTGAGTCGCCGCCCACAGCCGGACGTCCTCGACGAAGAATCTCTCGTGAGCGGCGAACCGCTCGGGGTCGAAGGCGAACGCCGCCGTGCTATCTCCTGGCGAGTATTCGTGCAGCCGCTGCGTCTCGTCCTCGACGCGGTGCGCGCCGATGATCATCGTCGGGGGCAGATCGGCAGCCTCCAGAACCTCTCCCCACGACGAGATCAGCTGCCCGTCGCCAGCGAAGACAACCGCCTCGGCCTCAGCCGCGGGGACGAAAGCGGTGACCTGCCGCCCTCCGTCGTAATCCAGCGTCTCGGTGACGAGCTCGCCCGCAGTAGACGACATCGGCGCGCGCTCCCTCGAACGTAGGGGCAGATGCTGGCCTGAATAGTCGAACGAAGTATTTTGCATCTCGACAGCTGCTCGACACCTGCCGGACGTGCCGCTCGGCGGCTTAAGCCTGCATGTCCACGAATCGCGAGTAGTGCCCCTGGAACGCCACGACCAACGTGTCCGTCGGCCCGTTTCGGTGCTTGGCCACGATGACGTCCGCCTCGCCGGCGCGCGGCGACTCCTTCTCGTAGGCGTCCTCGCGGTGCAGCAGGATCACGATGTCGGCGTCCTGCTCGATGGAGCCCGACTCACGCAGGTCGCTCATCTGCGGCCGCTTGTCGGTGCGCTGCTCGGCTCCACGGTTCAGCTGCGAGATGGCGATGACCGGGACCTCGAGCTCCTTGGCGAGCAGCTTGAGGGCTCGGGAGAACTCGGAGACCTCCTGCTGGCGGGACTCGACGCGCTTGCCCGACGTCATCAGCTGCAGGTAGTCGATGACCACCAGCTTCAGGTCGTGGCGCTGCTTGAGCCGGCGACACTTGGCGCGGATCTCCATGAGCGACATGTTGGGCGAGTCGTCGATGAACAGCGGCGCCTCGGAGATCTTGCCCATGGTGGTGGCGATCTTCGCCCAGTCGTCCTCGCCCATCTGCCCGTTGCGCAGCTTCTGCAGGTGGACGCGTGCCTCCGCCGAGAGGAGACGCATCGTGATCTCGTTGCGGCTCATCTCGAGCGAGAAGACGACAGACGTCAGTCCGTGCTTGATCGAGGCGGAACGCGCGATGTCAATACCCATCGTCGACTTCCCGATGGCCGGCCGCGCGGCCAGGACGATCATCTGCCCCGCGTGCAGGCCGTTGGTGAGCCGGTCGAGGTCCGCGAACCCCGTGGGCACGCCGATCATCCCCTCACCGCGGTGGCCCGCGGCCTCGATCTCGTCGACCGCGCCGCCGATGATGTCGCCGAGGATGACGTAGTCCTCGGACGAGCGGCGCTCCGTGACCGCGTAGACCTCGGCCTGGGCGTTGTTGACCAGCTCGTCGACGTCCCCGCCGTCCGTGCCGTAGCCGAGCTGCACGATGCGGGTGCCCGCCTCGACGAGCTTGCGCAGGATCGAGCGCTCCCGCACGATCCGCGCGTAGTAGCCGGCGTTGGCGGCGGTCGGCACGGACGAGATCAGCGTGTGCAGGTAGGGCGCGCCGCCGATGCGGCCGATCTCGCCGCGCTTGGTCAGCTCGTCGGCGACCGTGATGGCGTCGGCGGGCTCCCCGCGGCCGTACAGGTCGAGGATCGAGTCGTAGACCACCTCGTGCGCCGGGCGGTAGAAGTCGGTGCCGCGCAGCTGCTCGACGACGTCGGCGATCGCGTCCTTCGAGATCATCATGCCGCCGAGGACGGACCGCTCGGCGTCGAGGTCCTGCGGGGGGGTGCGGTCGAACCCGCCGCCACCGCGGCTCGTGTCGGCAGGCATGCCGTACTCGAGATCTTCGATCGTCACCAGGGCCCCTATCGTCGCCGTTCGAACACATGTTCCCGAGAGGGTCTGACATTCCCCGCTCGCCGGTCCACAGGACGGCGCCTCGCGGTCGCGACGTTAGGCGCCCCGGGGCCGGGATCCAAACCTCGTCGTGCGCCTGTGCACAGCGACGCGCGACGCTGGGGAAACCCGCGCGAAGGCTGTGGATACGGCCCGGGACAGGTGTGGGGAGCGCTGTGGACGATGTCCGTTTCTTTCCACAGACCGTGGACAGCGATGTGGATACTAGGGGACGCGTCCGCGGCGGAAAGCGGCCGTCACCCGCACGTTCGTCGTCAACCGGGTGTGGATCCAGCGGAGAGTTCGGCCCCATTTCATCTGGTGGACACCCCATCCGCACCGTCGACCGGCAGATCCTCGCGCTCGCGGTCCCGGCCCTGGGCGCGCTCGTCGCGGAGCCCTTGTTCGTGCTCGTCGACTCGGCGGTCGTCGGCCACCTCGGGACCGCCGCGCTGGCCGGTCTCGCGCTCGCCTCGACCATCCTGGTGACGGCCGTCGGCCTGTGCGTGTTCCTCGCGTACGCCACCACAGCGGCGGTGTCACGGCAGCTGGGCGCGGGCGACCGATCGCGCGCGATGCAGATGGGCGTCGACGGGATGTGGCTCGGCCTCGCGACCGGCGTGGTGCTCGGCGCGGCGCTGTGGTTCGGCGCGGAGCCGCTGGTCGCGGCGCTGGGGGCCGACGACGAGGTGGCGCGCCAGGCCGTGACGTACCTGCACTGGTCCGCCCCGGGACTGCCCGGCATGCTCGTCGTGCTCGCCGCCACGGGTGCGCTCCGCGGCCTGCAGAACACTCACACGCCCCTCGGCGTCGCGGCGGTGGGCGCGGTGGTGAACGCGGCCCTCAACGTCCTGCTGGTGTACGGGCTCGACCGTGGCATCGGCGGCTCGGGTCTGGGCACCGCGGTGACCCAGCTGGGGATGGGGGCGTTCCTCGCCGTCGTCGTCGGCCGCGGCGCCCGCGCGGCCGGCGCCCGGCTGCCCCCGCACGCGCGCGGCATCGCCGCCAACGCGCGCGCGGGCGGCCCGCTGCTGGTGCGCACGCTGAGCCTGCGCCTTGCCATCCTGGTCACCGTGTGGGTGGCCACGGGCCTGGGCGCGGTCAGCCTGGCCGGTCACCAGGTGGTCAACGCCGTGTGGGGGCTGGCCGCCTTCGCGCTCGACGCGCTGGCGATCGCCGCGCAAGCACTCGTCGGGCACGCGCTGGGAGCCGCGGACGTCGCCCGCACGCGTGCCGTGCTGCGGCGCACCCTCCAGTGGGGAGTGGCGGGTGGAGCGGTCCTGGGGGTTGCCGTCGGGGGTGCCTCGTGGGCGTACGTGCGGCTCTTCTCGGCCGACGACGACGTCCGGGCCGCCGCCGTCGCGGCGTTGCTGGTCGCCGCGGTGACCATGCCGATGGCCGGGTGGGTCTTCGTCCTCGACGGTGTGCTGATCGGTGCGGGCGACGGGCGCTTCCTGGCGTGGGCCGGCATCGCCACCCTCGTCGTGTACGTGCCGGCGGCGCTGGCGGTGCGCGCGTGGGCCCCCGCCGGGTCGGCCGGCCTGGTGTGCTTGTGGGTCGCGTTCGCGGGCGTGTTCATGGCCGCCCGGGCGATCACCACGGGGTGGCGGGCGCGCGGGTCCGCCTGGATGGTCACGGGAAGCGCGACACGCTGAAGGGCCCGGGTCGCGCGAGATCCGCGGCGAGCCGTCAGAGTACGTGCATGGCAGCGCCGCCGGCACGATCCGTGCTCACCCGACCGCGTGGTCGTCGTGACTCATCCGTGACGTCGTCGGTGCCTGATCGTGACTTTGCTTGCGCCAGACGTAACTAGCCGGTAACTCTGTCGCCCTACGGTGCAGCCAGCCCTGGCACGCACGCAGCCGGGACACAGGCGTCGGCATCGGTGACCTGTGCACACCCCCACGGAGGTAGCTCATGCGTAGATCCACCCCGACGATGACGGGCGCAGCGCTCGTGCTCGTCGCCGGCCTTGTGCTGGCTGGCTGTTCCTCGAAGGACGACTCGAAGGACGCAGCGGCACCCTCGGGGAGCACCAGCGCCGAGGCGCCGTCGGGCGCGCTCAGCATCCAGCCCCAGGTGCAGATCGACACCAAGGGTGCCGAGGTCCCCGCCGCGGACACGTCGAACGCCGCCGACCCGGCCGGCGACGGCTCCGCCAAGTGCGACCCGGTCTCGATCGGCATGGCCGGCGCCCTCACCGGCCCGAACGCCGCGCTCGGCATCAACATCCTGAACGGCGCCAAGCTGGCCGTGGACGCGCACAACGCCGCGAACCCCGACTGCCAGGTCACCGTCAAGGAGTTCGACACGGAGGGTGACCCGCAGAAGGCCACCCAGGTGGCGCCGACGATCGTCGGCGACGCGAGCATCATCGGACTGCTCGGCCCCGCGTTCTCGGGTGAGACCGCGGCCGTCGGCCCCGTCTTCTCGCAGGCCGGCCTGCTCTCGCTGACGGCCTCGGCCACCAACCCGGACCTCGTCAAGAACGGCTGGACGAACTTCTTCCGCGGTCTCGCCAACGACGCCGTCCAGGGTCCGTCCGTCGCTGCCTACATGGTCAACACCCTCAAGTACGCCAAGGTCTGCGTCGTCCAGGACGACTCCGACTACGGCGTGGGCCTGGCTACCGAGATCACCAAGGGCCTCGGCGCCGCGGCGGACGCGAACTGCGCCGCCAAGGTCAAGACCGGTGACAAGGACTTCTCCGCCACGGTCCAGATCATCAAGGGCGAGTCGCCCGACGCGGTGTTCTACGCCGGCTACTACGCCGAGGGCGCGCCGTTCGCGGCACAGCTCAAGGAGAGCGGCGTGACGGCGGCCTTCGTCTCGGCCGACGGCACCAACGACCCGCAGTTCGTCAAGCAGGCCGGCTCGGCGGCCAAGGACGCCTACCTCAGCTGCCCGTGCGGCCCGGCGCCCGAGAAGTTCGCGGCCGACTACAAGGCCAAGTTCAACCAGGACTCGGGCGTGTACTCCGTCGAGGCCTACGACCTCGCGACGATCATGCTCAAGGGCATCGACTCGGGCGTCAAGGACCGTGCCGGCCTGGTCGACTTCGTCAAGAACTACGACGGTGACGGCCTTGCCCGCCACTACAAGTGGAACGCTGACGGCGAGCTCGCCTCGGCGCTGATCTGGATCTACCAGGTCAAGTGATGACGACACGGCGGCCGGGTTCCTACGGGGCCCGGCCGCCGTGCTGCACCGCCCCTTCCACACTGCTAGGAGCAACATGAGCGCCGTTCAAACGGTCGGCCAGGTCATGGCCGACGGGGTGATCGATTTCGACATCGGTTCCCTGGGCCGCAACTTCTGGGCCCTCACCATCGACGGGCTCACCTACGGCTCGATCTACGCCCTGGTCGCCGTGGGCTACACGCTCGTCTACGGCGTGCTGAGACTCATCAACTTCGCCCACTCCGAGATCTTCATGCTCGGCATGTTCGGGCAGTACGCGGTTCTCATGCTGCTGGGGTTCACCCCTCGCGGTGACGCGTACGACGAGGGCACGGTCCTGACCGTCGTCTACCTGCTGCTCGCCATGATCGGGGGCATGATCGTCTCCGGCAGCGCGGCGGTGGGGCTGGAGCGCGTCGCCTACCGACCCCTGCGCAAGCGCGGTGCACCGTCGCTGGTCTTCCTGATCACCGCGATCGGCGCCTCGTTCGTCATCCAGGAGTTCGTGCACTTCATCCTGCCGAAGCTCACCAACGACAAGCTGGGCGGCGTCAACGCCCAGCAGCCGATCCGGCTCGTGGTGCCCTCGGTCCAGTTCAGCGTGTTCGGCGCCGACGTCACCAACGTCGAGATCGTGATCGTGGTCGCCGCGATCGTCCTGGCGGTCGCCACCGAGCGCTTCGTGACTCTCACCAAGTTCGGCCGCGGCATCCGCGCCGTCGCACAGGACCCCGTCACCGCGACGCTCATGGGCGTGTCCCGTGAGCGCGTCATCATGCTGACGTTCCTCATCGGCGGTCTGCTCGCCGGTGCGGCCGCCATGCTCTACACGCTGCGGGTCCCCAGCGGGATCATCTACTCGGGAGGCTTCATCCTCGGCATCAAGGCGTTCAGCGCCGCGGTGCTCGGCGGCATCGGCAACCTGCGCGGCGCACTCCTCGGCGGCCTGCTGCTGGGTGTCATGGAGCTCTACGGGCAGGCCCTGTTCGGCACCGAGTGGCGCGACGTCGTCGCCTTCGTCGTGCTGATCCTGGTGCTGATGATCCGACCTACCGGCATCCTGGGCGAGTCCCTCGGGAGGGCACGAGCATGAGCACCGACTCCACCAGACCCGCTCTGCAGCTCAGCTTCAGCGACAAGCTGCGCCTGTGGTGGGACGCGCTCGCTCGGCCCACGCAGTGGGCGGTCGGCGTTCCCTTCATCATCCTCATCGCTCTGCTGCCGATCATCAAGCCACCGCTGCTCACGACGGTCGGCACCGACTTCGGCAGCGTCCTGGCGCAGTTCGGCATGTTCGCGCTGCTCGCCATCGGCCTCAACGTCGTCGTCGGCCAGGCGGGCCTGCTCGACCTCGGTTACGTCGGCTTCTACGCCATCGGTGCCTACACCGTCGCCCTGGTCACCAGCCCGGTCAGCCCGTGGAACCTCACGGACGACTGGCTCGCGCAGGACTGGGCGTGGCTGTTCGCGGTCCCGGTCGCGATCGCGTTCACCGCGGTGTCGGGCCTGATCCTGGGCACGCCGACGCTGCGTCTGCGCGGGGACTACCTCGCCATCGTCACGCTCGGGTTCGGCGAGATCGTGCGCCTGCTGGCGGACAACCTCACCAACATCACGCGCGGCGGCCAGGGCCTGACCCAGGTCGCCTACCCCGTGGTCGGTGTCTCCGAGGAGCGGCCCAACGGCATCTTCTCGGCGGGCAACACCATCGCGCCGCTCAACTCGGGCACGTGGTGGTTCTGGCTGAGCATCGTGCTGATCATCGTGGTGCTGCTCATCGTGGGGAACCTCGAGCGGTCCCGCGTCGGACGCGCCTGGGTCGCCATCCGTGAGGACGAGGACGCGGCCGAGATCATGGGCGTGCCGACGTTCAAGTTCAAGCTGTGGGCGTTCATCATCGGCGCGTCGATCGGCGGCCTGTCCGGCGCGCTCTACGCGGGGCAGGTGCAGTTCGTCGTGCCGGGCTCGTTCAACGTCATCAACTCGATGCTGTTCCTGTGCGCCGTGGTCCTCGGCGGCCAGGGCAACAAGCTGGGCGTGATCCTGGGCGCGTTCATCATCGTGTACCTGCCCAACTTCTTCCTGGGTCGCACGGAGCTGCTCGGCATCCCGATCAACGGTGACGACATCGCCGACTACAAGTACCTGTTCTTCGGCATCGCCCTCGTGGTGCTCATGATCTTCCGGCCGCAGGGACTCATCCCGGCGAGGCAGAAGCTGCTCGCGTACGGCCGGCCCATCTACGTCGCCACGCGCAAGGCGGCGCTCGCGCTCTCGCGCAAGCCCGCCGTCGAGACCAAGGGAGGTGCCCGATGAGCAACCCCGGAGGCATCGGGGCCGGCTCCGAGCACGACGAGGAGTTCCGCAGCACCGAGGAGATGGTCGGCGGCTCGATCGCCGAGGAGTACCTGCCGGACGGCGGTGTCGAGGAGGGCGTGGAGATCGACCTCGCCGCCGTGGACCCCGGCCTGGCGGACGCTTCGCACGTCGCGGAGGTCGTGGCCTCGGACCGGACCATCCACGCGTCCGTGGGCGAGCCGCTGCTGCAGATGCAGGGCGTGACGGTGAAGTTCGGCGGCCTCACGGCACTCGACGACGTCACGTTCGACATCCGGCGTGGTGAGATCCTCGGACTGATCGGGCCCAACGGCGCCGGCAAGACGACGTGCTTCAACACGATGTCGGGCATCTACCGCCCCACGTCCGGCAACGTGCTGTTCGACGGCAGGCCCATCGGCGCCGTCAAGCGCAACCAGATCACGCGGCTCGGCATCGCCCGCACGTTCCAGAACATCCGCCTGTTCTCCGACATGACGGCGCTCGAGAACGTCGTCGTGGGCACGGACGCCCGGCACCGCACCTCGGTGCCGGGAGCGATCTTCCGCAGCTCGCGGCACCGGCACGAGGAGCACGACGCCCTCGACCGCGCGATGGCGCTCCTCGAGTTCGTGGGGATCGGCAGCCGTGCCACCGAGAAGTCGCGCAACCTGTCCTACGGCGACCAGCGCAGGCTCGAGATCGCCCGCGCGCTCGCCACGCAGCCCAAGCTGCTCTGCCTGGACGAGCCGGCCGCGGGGTTCAACCCGGCCGAGAAGCAGGCCCTCATGGACCTGATCCGCAAGATCCGCGACGACGGCTTCACCGTGCTCCTCATCGAGCACGACATGCGCCTCGTGATGGGCGTGACCGACCGTGTGGTGGTGCTGGAGTTCGGCCGCAAGATCGCCGACGGACTGCCGTCCGAGGTGGCGTCCGACCCCGCCGTCATCGCTGCCTACCTGGGGGTGCCCGACGATGCCACTGCTTGAGCTCAAGGACCTGACGGTCTCCTACGACCGCATCGAGGCCGTGCGTGGCATCTCGCTCACCGTCGAGGACGGCGAGCTGGTCACGCTGATCGGCGCCAACGGCGCCGGCAAGACGACGACGATGCGCGCGATCTCCGGGATTCGCCCGGTGGCGCGCGGGTCGGTCTGGTTCGACGGCCAGGACATCACGCGCATGAAGGCGCACGAGCGGGTCACGGCGGGCATCGTCCAGGCGCCCGAGGGCCGCGGGGTGTTCCCCGGCATGACAGTCGTCGAGAACCTGGAGATGGGGTCGTACTCGCGCACGTTCAAGACGAAGGCGGAGCACGACTCGACGGTCGAGCGCGTGTTCGACCTGTTCCCGCGCCTGCTCGAGCGACGCAGCCAGGTGGGCGGCACGCTGTCCGGCGGCGAGCAGCAGATGCTCGCCATCGGCCGCGCGCTGATGGCCCGCCCGCGGCTGCTGCTGCTCGACGAGCCGTCGATGGGCCTCGCGCCGCTCGTGATCCAGCAGATCTTCCGGATCATCACGGAGATCAACAAGGAGGGGACCACGATCCTGCTCGTCGAGCAGAACGCGCAGCAGGCGCTGTCCCGCTCCGACCGCGCGTACATCCTGGAGACCGGTGAGGTCACCACCTCCGGCAAGGGCAAGGACCTGCTCGCCGACCCGGCCGTCAAGCAGGCCTATCTCGGCGTCGCCTGAGTCGCCACCACGTACGACGAAGCGCCCCGCTCCGGATCACTCCGGGGCGGGGCGCTTCACGTCGGTCAGAGCTCAGCTCAGGCGGCGACGACCTTCACGGTCACCGTCGCGGCCACGTCTGCGTGCAGACGGACCGAGACCTTGTACTCGCCCAGGGCCTTGATCGGCTGACCGATCTCGACCTTGCGCTTGTCGATCTGCGGCGCGCCCGACGCCTTGACCGCGGCAGCGATCTCGGCGGTGGTGACGGCACCGAACAGGCGACCGGCCTCGCCGGCCTTGGCGCTCACGACGACGGGCTTCGACTGCAGCGAGTCGCGGATCGCCTTGGCGTCGTCGAGCGTGGCGATCTCGCGCGCCTTGCGGGCACGACGGATCGCGGTGATGTCCTTCTCGGCACCCTTGGTCCACGGCGTGGCCAGGCTGCGCGGGATGAGGTAGTTCCGGGCGTACCCGTCCTTCACCTCGACGACGTCACCCGGGGCACCGAGTCCGGTGACCTCGTGGGTCAGGATGATCTTGGCCATGAGAGTCCCCTTCCTCAGCGAGCCGACGACGAGTACGGCAGCAGGGCCATCTCGCGGGCGTTCTTGACAGCGCGCGCGATCGCACGCTGCTCCTGGACGGACACACCGGTCACTCGACGCGCACGGATCTTCCCGCGGTCGGAGATGAACTTGCGCAGCAGCGCAGTGTCCTTGTAGTCGACGACGTCGATCTTCGCCGCCTTGAGCGGGTTCTGCTTCTTCTTGGGCTTACGGACCACGGCCTTAGCCATCGTGGTGCTCCTCCTTGGTGGAGTGGAGCCCCGGGCGTTGCCGTGCCCGGGGATGGGGGTCTTGTCTGGGGGTTACCGAGGGATCAGAACGGGGGCTCGTCGGAGTAGCCGCCGGCACCACCCGCGGGCGTGGCCCACGGGTCGTCCTGCTGGCTGCCACCACCGGAGTTGCCGCCGCCCTGGCCGCCGCCGTAGCCACCGCCGCCGCCGAAGCCGCCGCCACCCGAACGCTGGGTCCGGGTGACCTTGGCCGTGGCGTAGCGGAGCGACGGGCCGACCTCGTCGACCTGCAGCTCGACCACGGTTCGCTTCTCGCCCTCACGGGTCTCGTACGAACGCTGGACGAGCCGGCCGGTCACGATGACGCGGGTGCCCTTGGTGAGCGACTCGGCGACCGACTCGGCCGCCTCCCGCCAGATCGAGCAGCGCATGAACAGCGTGTCGCCGTCCTTCCACTCGTTGCTCTGGCGGTCGAACGTGCGGGGAGTGGATGCGACGGTGAAGTTGGCCACCGCTGCCCCCGACGGGGTGAAGCGCAGCTCAGGGTCCCCCGTGAGGTTCCCGATCACCGTGATGACGGTCTCGCCGGCCATGCCATCTCCTCGTTCGTTCGATTACGTCGTGTGTGGTCGATGCGCACGCTATCCGGGTCGGCTGACACGCGGGAGCGGTTGCGCACAGACTCAGGCGTCGGCGCGAAGGACCTTGGTCCGCAGGACGACCTCGTTGAGGCCGAGCTGACGGTCGAGCTCCTTGGCAGTGGCGGGCGTAGCCTTGAAGTCGACGACGGCGTAGATGCCCTCGGACTTCTTCTTGATGTCGTACGCCAGGCGGCGCCGACCCCAGATGTCGACCTTGTCGACGGAGCCACCGTCGGTCGTGATGACCGACAGGTACTTGTCGAGCGAGGGAGCGACGGTGCGCTCCTCGATCTCGGGGTCGAGGATGATCATGATCTCGTACGGACGCAGGCTCATACCCACCTCCTCTGGTCTTCGCGGTCACGGTCGATCCGTGACAGGAGGGTTCTCGTGCGTCGCTGCGGGACGAGGAGACCTCGTCGGGCTCCCGCGCTCGACCGATGGCGGACGAGTGATGCGGGCACAGCAGTGTTCAAGCCTACCGGGCAGGGCCGGTCAGCCCGAAATCGTGGGGTCAGGGGGCGTCGGCCTCTTGCGTGGGCGACGGGTCCGGATCCGGCTTCTTGGTGGGCTTGGGCGTCTGCGTCGGGGCGGACGTCGGCTCCTGGGTGGGAGTCGGCTTCTGCGTCGGCTTCGGCTTGGGGCCGGTCGAGATGACGATGGTGACCGTCCCGCCCGGCTCCACCTTCGAGCCCTCGCCGGGCTCGGTGCGGATCACGCGGCCGACGACCACGGTGTCGGAGTACTCCGAGGAGATCGCCGGGACGAGGCCGGCAGCGGCGAGCAGGCTCGTCGCGTCGGACTGGAGCTTGCCCACGAGGCCGCTGGGCACCGTGACGCTCGTCGGCTCGGCGGTCTCGGTCGGCGTGGGCGTGCTCGACGGCGTGCTCGTCGGCGTCGGACGTGCCGTCGGCGTCGGTCCGACGTTGGCGCGCTCGGGGAACTGCACGATCTTGGAGTACTGCGGCAGCTCGAAGACCTTGCCCATGGTGGTGGCCCAGATCTGTGCCGGGAGCGTGCCGCCGGTGACCTCGCCCTGCGCCAGGGTCTCGTAGCCCACCGGGGAGATCGAGTCCTGCGCCTTGCCGTCGACGCCCACCTGGCTCAGCGCCACCGCGGTCGCGATCTGCGGTGTGAAGCCCACGAACCACGAGGCACGGTTGTCGGTCGTCGTGCCCGTCTTGCCGGCGATCGGACGGCCGAGCGGCTTGACCCACTTCTCGCCCGAGCCACGCTCGACCACCTGCGTCATCGCGTAGGTGGCATCGGCGATGACGTCCTTCTTGAACGCCTTCGTGGCCTTGGGGTTGGCGGTGAACGCGACGGAGCCGTCGCTGTTCTCCACCGAGTCGACGATGTACTGGTCGTGGTGCACGCCGCGCGCGGCGAGCGTGGCGTAGGCGCCCGCCATGTCGATCGGGTGCACGGTCGCGGTGCCGAGGACGTTGGAGGGCACGGCCGGGATCGGGGTCGTCACCCCGGCGCGGTCGGCGACGTCGACCGTCTTGTCCGCGCCGACGTCGATGTTGAGCTTGGCGTAGACCGTGTTGACCGAGTTGGCGGTCGCCGTGGAGAGGTCGATGTAGCCGAAGCTCTGGTTCCCGAAGTTCTGGACCGGCTTGGTGCCGTTCTCCCACTCGGGGAAGGTCTGCGGGCTGTGGCCGTTGTAGCGCGTGGTGAGCGTCTTGCCGTTCTCGAGCCCCGCGATGAGCGTGAACGGCTTGAAGGTCGAGCCGGCCTGGATCTGGTCGACCGTCGCGCGGTTGACCTGGTCCTTGATGAAGTCCCGGCCGCCGTACAGGCCGACGATCGCGCCGCTGGACGGGTCGATCGAGGCCATCGCGACCTTGGTGCGCTTGTTCGGCGTGCGGTCCTTCTTCGAGTCGCCGTCGACGAGCTTGCCCGTGAAGAAGTCCTTCGCGGTGGAGTTCATGTCGTCCTGCACCGGCTTCTGGATCGTGGTGACCACGGAGTAGCCCCCGCGCATCAGCTCGTCCTTGGTGAGGTGCATGGGACCGGCCGCGAGCTCCTTCTCGACCATCGTCAGCAGGTAGCCCTTGGGACCGCGGTAGAGCTCGGTCCGCTTGTACTCCACGGTCTCGGGGAAGGTGAGCTTCGCGCGCTCCGCGGCGGTGACCCAGTCCTTCTCCTGCATGCCGTCCAGCACGATGTTCCAGCGCTGCTCCGCCTTGGCGGCGTCGACCGCCGGGTCCCAGTTGTTGGGCGACGGGATCACCGCTGCCAGGAGCGCGGCCTGCGAGAGGGTCAGGTCCTTGGCGTCGACGCCGAAGTACGCCTGCGCGGCCGACTGGATGCCGTAGGAGTCGCGGCCGAAGTAGATGGTGTTGAGGTAGCCGCCGAGGATCTCCTCCTTGGACTGCGTGCGCGCGATCTTCACCGCGAGCAGCGCCTCGCGGGCCTTGCCCACGTAGTCCGTCGTCGTCTTGTCGACGTAGTACCGCTCCACGTACTGCTGCGTCAGGGTCGACCCGCCCTGGGTCGTGCCGTCGTTGCTGGTCACGTTGTGCAGCAGCGCGCGGCCCATGCCGGTGATCGAGATGCCGGAGTTCTCGAAGAACGACCGGTCCTCGCCGGCCACGACCGCGCGGCCCACGTGGGCGGGGAGCGTGTCGTAGTCGACGATCTGACGCTTCTGGATCGCGTACGTGCCCATGACGGCACCGCGCGAGCCGTCCGCGTTCGGCGCGTAGTAGATGGTCGACGTCTGCGCGTTGGTGTCCTCGCCGGGCTCCGGCACGTCGATCGTCGCGTAGGCCGCGACCACCGCGCCCAGCCCCAGGAACGCCGCGCCCAGGATCGTGCCGAGCACGACGCGCCACGACGGGAGCCAACGGTGCAGGCCGTGCAGCCCGGAGCGCGGGTAGTCGAAGAAGCGTCGCTTCCCCTGAGCTGTGCCGGCTGCGCCCGCCGCGGCCGCCGGTGCAGCCGTGCGGGCGCCGCGGGACGAGCTGCGACGGGACCGCGGGGGAGCGGACCTCGAGTTCGACGAGCCTGCCAACGTGCTGCCTTCCTGACGACGACCGGGGGGCCGCGCGCCCGGTCGAGTCCGGGCAGCAAGCAGCCGCGAGCCCAAGTATGGGGGAGGGACCTCGACGACTTCCTGGCCAGGGCGACGCCTTCACACGATCGGCACCGGCTTGGCCACACACCGCCGCAGAAGACGCGCCGCGATGTGGCGTGGGCCACTTTCTGCACGTCAGAGGCCTGGACTTCGGTCCTGAGACGCGCACCACGGCGCGGCGGACTTGTTCTGGGACGCGCATGCGACATAGTCTGCGGATGTATCGAGTTGATACATCGACTCACGCCGCGCCCCGTCCGGGCCGTCGGCAGACTCTAGCCCCATCCGAGGAGGTGCCCCGTGCGCGGTCGTTCCGACGTGCTCGAGCCGGCCATCCTCGGGCTGCTGCACGAGTCGCCCATGCACGGGTACGAGCTGCGCAAGCGCCTCAACCTGGTGCTCGGCTCGTTCCGTGCACTGTCCTACGGCTCGCTCTACCCCTGCCTCAAGTCGCTCGTCGAGCGGCAGTGGATCGTGGGCACCGAGTCGTCGGCGGACGGCGGCCACGGGGTCAGCAAGCGCGCCCGCATCGTCTACCAGCTGACGGCCGACGGCAAGGAGCACCTGCAGCAGGTGCTCGCGCAGTCCGGCCCCTCCACCTGGGAGGACGAGAACTTCGACGTCCGGTTCGCCTTCTTCGCGCAGACGGACTCGGAGACCAGGCTTCGGATCCTCGAGGGTCGGCGCACGCGCCTGACCGAACGCCTCGAGACGGTCCGACAGTCCGTCGCCCGCACCCGCGAGCGCATGGACGAGTACACGCTCGAGCTGCAGCGCCACGGCCTGGACCAGGTCGAGCGTGAGGTCCGTTGGCTCGACGGGCTCATCGACAACGAGCGCGGCCGACGCCGCGTGCGTCCCACTGGCAACGGTCACCCGACCGATGCCGCTTCCACCGTCGCGGACCCGAGCGTCCCGGCGCGAACCACCGAGAAGGAGCGAGGATGACCTCCATCCGCGTCGCCATCGTCGGCGTCGGCAACTGCGCCGCGTCGCTCGTCCAGGGCGTCCACTACTACGCCGACGCCGACCCGAACGGGACCGTCCCCGGTCTCATGCACGTGCAGTTCGGTGACTACCACGTGCGTGACATCGAGTTCGTGGCTGCGTTCGACGTCGACGCCAAGAAGGTCGGCTTCGACCTCTCGGAGGCCATCGGCGCCTCGGAGAACAACACCATCAAGATCGCCGACGTCCCGCCGCTCGGCGTGACCGTTCAGCGTGGCCACACGCTCGACGGCATCGGCAAGTACTACGCGCAGACCATCGAGGAGTCGGACGCCGAGCCGGTCGACATCGTCGCCGCCCTGCGCGAGGCCCGCGTCGACGTCCTCATCTGCTACCTGCCCGTCGGCTCGGAGCAGGCCGCGAAGTTCTACGCGCAGGCCGCGATCGACGCCAACGTCGCGTTCGTCAACGCCCTGCCGGTCTTCATCGCGTCCGACCCCGAGTGGGCCGCGAAGTTCGAGGCCGCCGGTGTCCCGATCGTCGGCGACGACATCAAGTCGCAGGTCGGCGCGACCATCACGCACCGCGTGCTCGCGAAGCTGTTCGAGGACCGCGGCGTCGTGCTGGACCGCACCTACCAGCTCAACGTCGGCGGCAACATGGACTTCAAGAACATGCTCGAGCGCGAGCGCCTGGAGTCCAAGAAGGTCTCGAAGACGCAGGCCGTCACCTCCAACCTGTCCGGCCCGCTGGGCGGCAAGAAGGAGGACCGCAACGTCCACATCGGCCCGTCGGACTACGTCGCCTGGCTCGACGACCGCAAGTGGGCCTACGTGCGCCTCGAGGGTCGCGCGTTCGGCGAGGTGCCCCTGAACCTCGAGTACAAGCTCGAGGTCTGGGACTCGCCCAACTCGGCCGGCATCATCATCGACGCCCTGCGCGCCGCGAAGATCGCCAAGGACCGCGGCGTCGGTGGCCCGATCCTGTCGGCCTCGACGTACTTCATGAAGTCCCCGCCGGTCCAGATGGAGGACACCCTGGGCCGCGCCCAGCTGGAGGCCTTCATCGCTGGTGAGAACGAGCGCTGACACCAGTCACCGCGTGACGAAGGGCCCCTGCCGACTCGGCAGGGGCCCTTCGCCGTTCCCGAGGCGGACACCCACCCGCGCGCCGCACCCGAGCGGAGCCCCTGGGCCTCCTCCACCACTGGGCAGCGTTGTTCCCGCCTGACGGGACGTTTGCTGCCCACCGAGCCGCCACCGCCCGCGCCGCCGTGGCCGGGCGCCGCACGCGACGTCGTGGGCAGCGTTGTTCCCGCCTGACGGGACGTTTGCTGCCCACGGAGCCGTTGCGGCACCGTAACCTCCCCGCGTCGAGGCGCTGACAACCCGCGGAGCAGCTCGGCTGTCCACAGGCAGCGGCGAGGGCCCAGCGGCCCGGGCGCGAAACCACGACGATCGCGGCATGCGACCAGCCGCGAGAGACAGCCCGATCCGGGCCGGGCGCGCCGTCGGGTCCCGCGCCGACCGCGCAACCCTCGCCGGAACGCCGTCGGGACCGGGCAGCCGACCACGATGGTGAGCTACGCCGCGCCCTCCGCGCCCGCGGCGGTGCAGTCAGCTGCCGCGGCGGTCGTCGCACGCCAGGGCGGCGTAGCCACTGCGCGTCAGCTCGTCTCCTGGGGATGGTCCACGAGCGCCATCTCGCGGAAGACATCCTCCGGGCAGTGGCAGCGACTCCACAGGGGCGTCGTGCTCCTGCACTCGGGGCCGCAGTCGTGGCGGGAGCTGGCGCATGCCGCGCTGCTGTACGTCGGTCCGGGGGCGGCGCTGTCGCACTCGTCGGCGGCCTTCGTGCACGGGCTGCTGCCTCGTCCGGGCCCGCTCGTCGAGGTCAGCGTGGCGCACGAGCGATGGATCCGGCCGACGGCGGGCGTCGTGATCCACCGACCTCGGCGCATGCCGTTCGCGGTCGGCCGTCTGAGGTCCGTCGGCGAGGACGCCACCGTCGTCGACCTCTTGCACCGAGCGCGAGGAACCGACGCTGCCGTGCAGGTCGTCGCGGGCGCGGTGCTCAAAGGGCTGCTGCCGGACCGCATCCTGACGGAGGCGGCCAGCCGCACCCAGCTGCGACACCGACGCCTGCTCGCTGAGCTGCTCGGGCCGGGCAGCGACGCGATCGAGTCCCCGCTCGAGTTCCGGTACGGGCGTGACGTCGAGCGCGCACACCGGCTGCCCCGCGGAGCGACGCAGGTGCGGCAGGTCGTCGCCGGCCGATGGATCCGCGCGGACCGGGTCTACACCGGCAAGGGTGTGCGGGTGGAGCTGGACGGTCAGCTCGCGCACCCGTTCGGCGCCACCGACGACGACGTCTGGCGCGACAACTCCGTTGTCCTGGCGCACGACGAGATCACGCTGCGCTACCGCTGGACCCACGTCGCGGTGAGCCCGTGCACGACCGCGGTACAGGTCGCCACGGCGCTGCGACGCCGGGGCTGGCCGGGCAACCCCCGCCCGTGCTCGGACGGCTGCGCCGTCTGACGCCATGGGCGCTGGCGCCGCGAGTGATGGCGCTCTGGTCGATGACGCCGTGGCTCGCTCACGCTGTGGGCGGTCACACCATGGCCCATGACGCCGTGGGCAGCGTTCTGCCCGTGGAGCGGGAACAGCGCTGCCCACGACAGCCCGTCTGCGCAGGGCCGGCTGCAGACTGGTCCGTCGCATCACCTCGAGACGTCTGCGCCGGATGCGAGGATGACGAAGTGCAGGTGATCGGGGATCTCAAGGCGCTCGCGCCGGTCCGGGACTTTCGCCGCCTGCTCTCCGTCAGGCTGGTGAGCCAGACCGCCGACGGCACCTTCCAGGCAGGCCTCGCCACCCTGTTCTTCTTCTCCCCGGAGCACGCGAGCACCGCCACGGGCGTCGCGATCGCCTTCGCGGTGCTCCTGCTGCCGTTCACGATCGTCGGCCCGTGGGCCGGTGTGCTGCTGGACCGCTGGAGGCGCCGGCAGGTGCTCCTGTACGGCAACGCGCTGCGCGTGGTGCTCACCCTGACGGTCGCCGCCCTGCTCATGACGGCGGGGGTCGGGCCGGCCGTGTATGCCCTGGCGCTGGTCACCCTCTCCGTGAACAGGTTCCTGCTGGCGGCGATGTCGGCCTCGCTGCCGCAGGTGGTGGACGGGCCGTTGCTGCTGACGGCCAACTCGGTCACCCCGACGCTCGGCACCGCGGCGGCCGGCATCGGCGCGGGACTCGGCTTCGTCGTCGGGCTCGTGGTGCCCGCCGGACAGGCCCACGACGGGTGGTCGCTCGTCCTGGCCGCGCTCCTCATGACGGCCGCGAGCGCGCTCGCCACCCGGCTGGACCGCGACCGGCTCGGGCCCGACGAGCGCTCCGACGCCGCCCGGCTGCGCACCGAGCTGGGGGTGCTCGCGCGCGGCCTGGTCGAGGGCGGCCGCTACCTGATCGCGCGACGGACCCCGGCACGTGCGCTCGCGATCATGGCCGTGCACCGCTTCCTCTACGGCGTGGTGTTCGTCGCGAGCCTGCTCATCAGCCGCAACCTGCTCTCCGACCCTCAAGACACCGACGCGGGCCTGCGCACGTTCGGCACGGTGCTCGCCGCGACCGTCGTCGGGTTCGCGCTCGCCGTCATCGCCACTCCCACCATCACGCCGCTCATCGGCCCCAACGGGTGGATCGTCACGTGCCTGGTGATCGCCGCCCTCAGCCAGGTGCTGCTGGTGGTCACCATCAACCTGCCGATCGTCGTCATCGCGGCCGTGTTCCTCGGGCTGGCCGCGCAGGGCGCGAAGATCGCGGTGGACACGATCGTCCAGCGCGACACCGAGGACGCCTACCGCGGGCGGGCGTTCGCCCTGTACGACGTCCTCTACAACGCGGCCTTCGTCGCCGCGGCTGCGCTGGCGGCCGTGACGCTGCCGGACACGGGCTACCAGCGCGTCATGTTCGCGACCCTGGCGCTGGGGTACGCGGCCGGCGCCGTCGTCTACGGCACCGCCGCGCGACGCGTACCCGAACCGCGACCCGTCACGGCGGCGCGGGCTTGAGCGGCGCGGGCTTGAGCGGCATGCTCACCAGCGGCACCCGCACGAGCGACGTGGGTTTGAGCGGCACGGGCTTGAGCGGCATGCTCACCAGCGGCACCCGCACGAGCGACGTGGGTTTGAGCGGCACGGGCTTGAGCGGCATGCTCACCAGCGGCACCCGCACGAGCGACGTGGGTTTGAGCGGCACGCGCACCATCCGCACGCGAACCAGCGGCCCGCGCACGAGCAGCGGGGGCGTGAGCGGCGCGCGCGTCACGCCGCCGCCCCGAGCGATGCGACCATATGCACTGCAGGCAACAGCAGTGCAGGTCACAGCAGTGCAGGCAACAGCAGTGCAGGTCACAGCAGTGCAGGCACGAGCGGTGCAGACATGAGTGGTTCAGAGCCGAGCCGCGCAGACACGAGCAGTGCAGGCACGAACGGAGACGGCATGGGCCGTGGGGCAGCGCGTGAGGCGCGCGTGGAGTCGGTCGACGACGAGTACGGCCGCGTGGTGCAGGACAGCGGCGTCTCGCTCAGCATCGTCGACGCGCTCCACCCCGATCACCCGCTGGTCTGGGTCAACCCCGCGTTCACCGCGCTGACCGGTTTCGAGCCCGACGAGGTGCTGGGCCGCAACTGCCGCCTCCTGCAGGGTCCGGGCACGGACCCGCGCACCCGCGCGGCGATGCGGGAGGCCGTCGAAGCGGGCCGGACGGTCGCGGCGGTGGTGCTGAACTACCGGCGCGACGGCTCACCGTTCTGGAACCAGGTGCTCATCAGCCCCGTGCGCGCGGCGGACGGCACGATCACGCACCACGTGGGCGTGCAGGCCGACGTCACCGAGCGCGTGGAGGCGGACCGCGCGAAGGACGCGGCGCTCGACTCCGCGCGCCAGGCCACCGCCCGGCTCGACCTGCTGGCACGGGTGACCGACGAGCTCGTCGCGACCCTGGACTACGCCGCCGCCGTGGACTCGCTCGCCGACATCGCCGTGCCCGCGCTCGCATCGTGGGGCTACGTGGCCGTGACCGACGATCGCGGGCGGTTCGAGCACGTCCACGTCGTCGTCACCGACCCGGCGCACGCCCAGGCCGCCCGGACGCTCGAGAAGCACGGCGTCGAGTGGCTGATCCGCTCGCCCCGCATGGCCGAGGCGCTGGCCAGCCCGCCGGATTTCGTCCCGGCCCCCTACACGATCGACGTGGCCGCGGTCCCCTCGAGGAGCACGGCACCGCAGACGGCGGCGCTGCTCGAGCTCGGACTCGGAACCGCGCTGGTGGTGCCGCTGCGCGCCCGCGACCGGGTGATCGGCGTGCTGTGCCTCGTCCAGCGCGAGGTGGACGGCTTCGACGCCGAGAGCGTCGTGACCGCCGCCCACCTCGGCCGCCGGGCCGGCCTCGCCCTGGACAACGTCCGGCTCTTCCTCGCCGAGCGGGAGGCAGCACTGACGCTGCAGCACAGCCTGCTCCCGGAGATCCCTGACCTTCCCGGCGTCGACGTCGCCGCCGCCTACATCGCCTCCACGCGGCTCGCCGAGGTGGGTGGCGACTGGTTCGACGTGCTCCCGCTGCCGGACGGGTCGGTCGGCCTCGCGGTCGGAGACGTGGTGGGGCACGACATGCACGCGGCCGCCGCGATGGGTCAGCTCCGCTCGCTGCTGCGCTCGACCGCGTGGGACGGTGCCCAGCCGGGCCTGGCGCTGGAGCGGGTGGACGCGATGGTCCGCGCGTTCGAGATCGCGGACATCGCCACCTGCGCCTACGTCAGGTGGGAGGGTTGCGAGGTCGGTGCGCGGCTCACCTACGCGCGTGCCGGTCACCCGCCGCCCCTGGTCCGGCTACCGGGAGGCGAGGTCCGGCAGCTGGCGGACGGCGCGACGACGCCGCTCGGCGTGCTCTTCCCGGGCGGCCCCGGCATCAGCGGAGCGATCGAGATCCCGCACGGCGCGACGCTCGTGATGTACACCGACGGCCTCATCGAGCGGCGCGACCGCGGGCTGCGCGAGGGCATCGCCGAGCTCGTCGAGACCCTCGCGGGCCTGGACGACGACCTCGACGCGACGCACGTGCGCGACGCGCTCGTCGACGCGATGCTCGTCGACCGTCAGGAGGACGACGTCTGCGTGCTCGTGGTCCGGGCCGCCCACCACGCGAGCAGCTCCTCGCGGGCGGTCGCCGGTCCCAGCGGTCCGCGCTCCATCCGCAGCTCCAGCAGGTAGCGGTACGCGGCGCCGACCTCGCGCCCAGGCCGCAGGCCGAGGATCTCCATGATCTGCGTGCCGTCGAGGTCCGGCCGCACGGCGTCGAGCTCCTCCTGCTCCTTGAGCCGCGCGATGCGCGCCTCGAGGTCGTCGTAGGCCGCCGACAGGCGCGCCGCCTTGCGCACGTTCCGCGTGGTGCAGTCCGAGCGTGTGAGCCGGTGCAGGCGCTCGAGCAGCGGCCCCGCGTCCGTGACGTAGCGCCGCACGGCGGAGTCGGTCCACTCCCCGTCGCCGTAGCCGTGGAACCTCAGGTGCAGCTCGGTGAGGCGCGCCACCGCCTGCACGGTCGCCTTGTCGAACCTCAGCTCGCGCAACCGCCGGGCGACGAGCTTGGCGCCCACCATCTCGTGGTGGTGGAAGCTCACGCCGCCGCCCTCCTCGAACCGGCGGGTCTTGGGCTTGCCGATGTCGTGGAGCAGGGCGGCCAGTCGCAGCACCAGGTCGGGTCCGGGCACGGGCCCGTCGGGGCCGGTCTCGAGCGCGATCGCCTTGTCCAGCACCGTGAGCGAGTGCTCGTACACGTCCTTGTGCCGGTGGTGCTCGTCGATCTCGAGCCTCAGCGCCGGCAGCTCGGGGAGCACGTGCTGCGCAAGGCCGGTCTCCACCAGGACCTGGAGGCCGAGCCGCGGCTGCGCGGCGACCAGCAGCTTCGACAGCTCGTCGCGCACCCGCTCGGCCGAGACGATGGTGATCCGCTCGGCCATGTCGATCGTCGCCGCCTCGGCGGCCGGGTCCAGGGTGAAACCGAGCTGGGCCGCGAACCGCGCGCCGCGCATCATGCGCAGCGGGTCGTCGTCGAAGGACTGACGGGGGTCCACCGGGGTGCGCAGCTGCCCGCGGGCCAGGTCCGACAGGCCGTCGAAGGGGTCGACGAAGGTGAGCTCGGGAAGCCGTACCGCCATGGAGTTGACCGTGAAGTCCCGTCGGGACAGGTCGCCCTCCAGCGAGTCGCCGAACACGACCTCGGGCTTGCGCGACGTCGGGTCGTAGGCGTCGGTGCGGTACGTGGTCACCTCGACGACGACGTCGTCGGTCGACCCGCGCCGCGAGGCGAACCGCCGCGCGCCGATGGTGCCGAACTCGCGACCGATGTCCCAGTGCGCGTCGCCCCACCGCGCGAGGATCGCCTGCGTCTGGTCCGGTGTCGCGGAGGTGGCGAAGTCCAGGTCGGCGCTCAACCGGCCCAGGAACGCGTCGCGCACCGGCCCACCCACGAGCGCGAGCTCGTGCCCCGCGGCGCGGAACAGCTCACCCAGCTCGATGGCGTCGGCGGGCAGCCCGGCCAGGACGCCGATCGCGCGCTTCTGCAGCGCGACCAGAGAGGTCGACGTCGACGGTGGGGTGTTCAGCGGTCCGGCGGGCACTCGTCCGAGTCTAGGGCGCGAGTCCACCGGCTCCGTCGCGCCGGTTCGGGTCGCGCAGATGCAGTAGATACAGTGGCCTGCATGTCCAGTCCGGCCCATCCCTCGCCGTCGCGGGGTGTTCCGGCGCCTCCCGGGGGCCATCCGCTGCGCATCGACCCCCGGCCCATCGCGCGCGCGGCCGTGCCGCACCTGCCCGTCGTCGACGAGACGAGCGCCGGAGGGCTCGTCGTGCGCCAGCGTGACGGGACGTACCACGCGGCCGTCATCGCCCGCCGCAACCGCGCGGGCCGCCTCGAGTGGTGCCTGCCCAAGGGACACCTCGAGGGTGACGAGACGCCCGAGGAGGCGGCCGTCCGCGAGATCGCCGAGGAGACCGGCATCGTGGGCCAGGTGCTGCGCCGCCTCGGCGTCATCGACTACTGGTTCAGCGGCGACGACCGGCGCGTGCACAAGGTGGTCCACCACTTCCTGCTCGGTGCCGTGAGCGGCACCATCTCGGTGGAGGGCGACCCCGACGGCGAGGCCGAGGACGCGGAGTGGGTGGCGGTCGCCGACCTGCCGCAGCGCCTGGCGTACCCGAACGAACGACGACTCGCCGAGGCCGCCCTCGTGGTGCTCGTCGGCGAGGCATGAGCAGGCGCCTGGGCCGCTGGGCGCGCAGTGCGGTGCTCGCGCTCGTCGCGGGGGGCCTCCTGATCCCCGCGGCCGCGACCGCGTCGCCGGCGGTCGCCCTGGCGACGAGCGACACCGCGAGCGCCGCCACGAGCCCCGCCGCGAGCGCCGTGGCGGCCGATCCGGTGATGCCCGTCCGCGTCGAGATCACGCAGATCGCCCCCGTCGTGCTCCGCCCGGGTGAGGACCTGGTAGTCCGGGCGACGCTGCACAACGACGGGGCCACCGCGCTCGAGCACGCGGCCGCCGCGCTCCGCATCAACAGCTTCCGCATCAGCACCCGTGAGGACGTCGGGGCCTGGGCAGAGCGGGCGGACACGGACCTGGCGGGCCAGTCCAAGATCGTCGAGCCGCTCGAGGACCCGCTCGCTCCCGGCGCCAGCGCGAGCGTGGTCCTCACGCTCCCGGCCGCCCGGATCCCCTTCTTCGATCTGCCGGGCGTCTGGGGGCCGCGCGGACTGGCGGTCGAGGCGACGAACTCCGGCACGCGGGTCGGCCTCGAGCGCACGTTCGTCCTCTGGTACCCCGAGGAGTCGGTCACCCCCGTGCCCGTCTCCGTGCTGCTGCCCCTCACCGGCCCGCCCGAGGACCCGCTGTCCACCGAGCCGGACACCGCGCTCGAGGCCGCGAGCGCGCCCGAGGGGCCGCTCGGGCGGACGCTGCAGGCGGCGGAGGTGGACCCCGCGATCGGGCTCGTCGTCGACCCCTCGCTCGTCGGGCGCGCGCAGGCCGGCGGCAGCGCCTCCGAGGCGTGGGCGGCCCGGGTCTCGGCGGCCGCCGCGGAGCACGACACGTTCACGCTCCCCTGGGCGGACCCCGACGTCTCGGCCCTCGCCCAGGCCGACCGACCCGACCTCCTCGACGCCGCGATGGCCCTGTCCCGCACGTCCGACGCGGTGGGCACCGGGCGCCGCACGATGACGTGGTCGGCCGTCGGCCAGGTGCTCGACCAGCCCACGGCCACGCTCGCCGCCGGTGCGGGGGTCGCGGCGGTGGTGGCCGCGAACCCGGCGATCGGCGCTGCGTCGTCCAACACCCACTCGGTCATCGACACCGAGTCCGGGCGGGTCGACCGGCTCGTCCCCGACGGCACGCTGTCGGCCATGCTCGTCGACCCGAAGGCCGTCGAACCCGCCGGGACTCCCGCGATCGTCGCGCAGCGCGCCCTTGCCGAGCTGGCCGTGGTCGCACGCGAGCACGACGACCAGCCCCGCCCCGTGCTGCTGACCCCCGGCCGCGACGCGACCCCCGATCCCGCGGCGGTCGCGACGCTCATGACGGCGTTCCGTGACGCGCCCTGGGTCCAGGTGGACAGCGCGTCGACGCTGCTCGTCGGACCCGCGGGCGAAGCCGCCCAGCGCCCGCGCGACGGGCACGACGACTCCGAGCTGGCACCCGCCTCCGTCGACGCGCTTGCGGAGGCGCGCGAGCACGCGGTCGCGTTCTCCTCCGTCACGCCCGACCCCTCCGCGCTGCTGGCGGGCGTGGACCAGGAGACGCTCGCACCGCTGTCCCTGGCGTGGCGCGCCGACCCCACCGGGCGCGGCGAGCTGGTCAAGGCGGTCGTCAAGACCGTGACGGCCCGGACCGTGGGCCTGTCGATCGCGCCGCTCAGCGACATCAACGTGCTCAGCGCATCGGCTGACATGCGCGTGGTGGTGCGCAACGACCTGGACGTCACCGCCGAGGTGCAGCTGGTGATGACCCCACGCAAGGCGTGCTTGCGGGTCGAGCCGATCGATCCGGTGACCGTCGACGCCGTGTCGAGCACGAGCATCTCCGTGCGGCTGCGCGCGGCCGCCAACTGCGACGTCGAGGTCACGGCCAGCCTGGAGTCCTCGGACGGCGCGACGGTCGCCCTCCCGCGCGTCTTCAGCGCACGCGTCGCGCCCACCATCGAGAGCGTCGGCACGTACGTGGTGGGCGCGCTGCTCGCGATCGGGCTCGTGCTCGGCATCGTCCGCACCGTCCGCCGCGGGCAGAGCGCCCGCCGAGGCGCGCGCACCGAGGCCGAGACCGGCCCGGCCCCGCCGCTGCCCGTGCTGGGCGGCGTGCCCGACGAGGAAGCCGGCCCATGAGCGGGACCAGCTCGGGAGACGTGCGTCGCGGTGCCGCGCTCATGGCGTCGGGCACGGCTGCCTCCCGCATGCTGGGCCTGCTGCGGCAGATGGTGCTCGCGAGCGCCATCGGCGCCACCGGCCAGGCCGCGGACGCGTTCTCGGTCGCCAACAAGCTGCCGAACATCCTGTACATGCTGCTCGTGGGCGGCGTGCTCAACGCGGTGCTCGTGCCACAGGTCGTCCAGGCCTACCGGCGCAGGACCGGGCAGGAGTACGTCGACCGGCTCCTGACGTTCGGCTTCGCGGTCCTCGCCGGCATCACCCTGGTCCTCACGCTGTGCGCGCCGCTGCTGGTGCACATCTACGGCAAGGGCTTCACCAGCGCCCAGGTGGACCTGGCGACCACCTTCGCGTACTGGTGCGTGCCGCAGATGTTCTTCTACGGGATGTACGCGCTGCTCGGGCAGGTGCTCAACGCCCGCGGCTCGTTCGGTCCCTACATGTGGGCCCCCGTGGTCAACAACATCGTCTCGATCGCCGGGTTCGCCGTCTTCATCTGGATGTTCGGTGTAGCGAAGGCCGGCCCCGACGGCATCGCCATCGCGGCGAACTGGACCGTCGGGCAGACCACGCTGCTCGCGGGGGCGGCCACGCTCGGCGTCATCGCCCAGGCGGTGGTGCTGATCCCGGCGCTGCGCGCGTCCGGCGTGCACTACCGGGTCCGCTGGGGGCTGCGCGACTCGGGTCTCGGCCGTGCGGGCAAGGTCGCCGGCTGGACGCTCGCCGGGCTCGCCATCGGCCAGCTCGGCTACATCGTCGTGTCGCAGGTCGCCTCCGACGCCCCCAACGCGCCGGGCGCCGTGGGTCCCACCGCGGGCAACGCCGCCTACGACTGGGCGTTCCTCATCTTCATGCTGCCGCACTCGCTGGTGACGGTGTCGCTGGCGACCGCCCTGTTCACCCGGCTCGCCGGTCAGGCGCACGAGAAGGACGTCGACGGCGTGCGCGCGACCCTGTCCAGCGGGCTGCGCGTGGTCGGTCTGTTCACCGTGCTGGCCACGGCGGTGGTCGCGGTGCTGGCCGTGCCGATCACGCAGATCCTGCTGTGGACGTCCGGTCCGCGGCAGGTGGACGCCGTGGCGCCCGTGGTGGTCGCCATGATCGTCGGCCTGCCGGCGTTCGGCGCCTGGTCCATGTGCCAGCGGGTGTACTACGCGTACGAGGACGCCCGCGGCATGGTGCCCATCCAGATCGTCATGGCCGCGATCGTGGCCGGCGGCACGCTCCTCGGCCGCGAGCTGCTCGAGCCGCGGTGGTGGGTGGCGGGCGCCGGCGCCTCGATGAGCCTGTCCTACCTCGTCGGCGCGCTCCTGGCGCTGTGGCTGCTGCGGTCCCGGATCCGCACGGTCGACGGACCCCGCGTGCTGCGGGTGCACGTCCAGGCCGTCTTCGCGGGCGTCGTCGCGGCCGCGATCGGCGGGATCGTCGTCCTCGTCATGTCGCACGTGCTGCCGCGCACCAACACGTCCGCCATCCTCGAGTGCGTCGTGGTCGGCACCGTCATGGGCGTGGCCTACCTGGTGCTGCTGCGGTTGATGCACGTGGGCGAGCTCGACGCCCTCATGCGGCCGTTGCTCGCGAAGGTCCGCGGCCGCGCGTCTAGGCTTCCCTCAGGGCCGCGACCGCCGGAGGGCGGATCGCGGCAGGTCGATGATGCGGGAGGTGCTGTGAGCGAGGCCGTCGGGCGGGGCACCGTGCTCTCGGGCAGGTACCGCGTCATCCAGCCCGTCGACTCCGATCTCCCCGGCGCTTCCGCATGGCAGGCCACCGACCAGATCCTCGACCGCCCCGTGCGTGTGCAGGTGCTCTCCTCCGGCCAGATCTCGGCCGCGCTCGACGGTGCCCGTCGCGCCGCCCTCGTGACGGACGCACGGTTGGTCCGCGTGCTCGACGTCGGCACCCACGAGGGGCACGGCTACGTCGTGTCCGAGCAGGTCACGGGGCCCTCGCTGGCCCACCTGCTCGCGCGCGGGCCGCTGACGGCCGACCAGGCGCGGGCGGTCGTCGGCGAAGCCGCCGCCGCTCTCGAGGTCGCGCGCCGTCGCGGCGTGCACCACCTGGCCCTTCGGCCCACGTCGCTGCACGTCACGGACGACGGTCGCATCGTGGTGAGCGGTCTCGGCCTCGACGCCGGGATGCTCGGGATCATCACGCGGGACGCGCACACCACGACGCGCGCCGACACGGTCGGCCTGGTCCGGGTGCTCTACGCCGCGCTGACGGGCACCTGGTCGCCCGACGCCTCGCTGCCCTCGTTCGACGTCAGCCTGCCCGCGGCGCCGACCGTCGACGACCGGCCCGTCCCGCCCGCCGACCTGATCCCCGACGTCCCGGGCGACCTGGACACCCTGTGCGCCGTGACCCTCGGCCCCAACGACGACGGTCCGCACACCCCGGGCGAGCTCGTGCGCGAGCTCGAGCCGTGGGGCGCCATCCGCGCGGTGCAGGTCACCACCGGCGCCATCCCCGTGGTGCCCGAGGCCAGCGCGGAGCCGTTCGCCATGGACGCCGCGCTCGCCGCAGCTGCGGCCGGCGACGCGACCCAGCGTCTCGCCGACGACTTCACGGTCGACGACATGGAGGACACCGCGCCGATCGCGGTGCAGCGCGAGTCGATCCGCACGTCGTACGACGCGCAGCCGCCGCCCGCGGGCGTCAACCGTCCCGGCACCCCTCCGCCTGCGGCGCCCACGCGCACCAGCGCGTTCGGCGCGGCCGCCGCGAGCAGTGCCGCGTCGGCCACGTCGGCCATGTCGGCCGCGTCTTCCGCGTGGGCGGAGCAGACGCCGGCGGCACCCGCTCCGGTCCCCCCAGCTGCGCAGGCGTCCCAGGTTCCACCGGTCTCCCCGTTCGACTTCGACCGCATCGTCGAGGAGCAGGAGTACGAGACCGAGGAGCGGCGGCGGTTCAACCCGACGGCGCTCGTGCTGATCCTGGTCGGCATCGCCGTCGTGATCGGCGTGGTGCTCGCGTTCAAGGCGCTGTTCAGCTCGCTCGACAGCGGCGCGCCGACGGCGGAACGCACCTCCGCGTCGCCCTCGGCAAGCGTCACGCCGACGCCCGAGAAGTCGCCGACGCCGTCCGAGACGCCCACCACTCCGGCCGACAACGGCGTCCCGCCGGTCATCGCGTCCGCGACCACGGTCGACCCCTCGGACGACGACGGGGAGCACGAGGAGGCCGTCGACCGCGCCTTCGACGGCGACGAGTCGACGTACTGGTACACGCAGACCTACAAGCAGGACGACTTCGCCGGGTTCAAGAACGGTGTGGGATACGTCATCAAGCTCGAGGACCCCGCGACCGTCCACAAGGTCACGCTCCGCGTCAACGGCAGCGGCGGCAAGGTCGAGGTGCGCGCCACGGGGAAGAACGACCCGAGCGGCGGCAAGCTGCTGGCCTCGGGGTCCTTCGACTCCACCACCGTGCTCAAGCTCGACCCGGCCACCGAGCTGAGCACCCTCACGCTCTGGATCACGCAGCTGCCGACCGCCGGCGACGGCGCCTTCCGGCTCGAGCTCGCGGAGATCGAGCTGTCCTGAGCGGTGATCGTGCGGCTCGCAGGAACAGATCGCCTCTAGGATTCGTTGACTGCGACAGCCCACTTCTCGAGTGCAAGGACAGATCTTCGTGACCCAGGACAGCACCGTGCACGACGTCGTGATCGTCGGATCCGGCCCCGCCGGTTACACCGCCGCCATCTACGCCGCCCGCGCCGGGCTCGCGCCTCTCGTGATCGCCGGCTCGGTGACCGCGGGCGGCGCCCTGATGAACACCACCGAGGTCGAGAACTTCCCGGGCTTCCCCGACGGCATCCAGGGCCCCGAGCTCATGGAGAACCTGCAGAAGCAGGCCGAGCGTTTCGGCGCGGAGGTGCTGTGGGACGACGCCACCTCGCTCCAGCTCGGCGGTCCCGTCAAGACGATCACCGTCTCGGGCGGCGAGACCTACTCCGCGCGCTCCGTCATCCTGTCGACCGGCTCGGCGTACCGCGAGCTCGGCCTGGACGACGAGAAGCGCCTGTCGGGCCGCGGCGTCTCGTGGTGCGCCACGTGCGACGGCTTTTTCTTCCGCGACCAGGAGATCATCGTCGTGGGCGGTGGCGACTCCGCCGTCGAGGAGGCGACCTTCCTGACCCGGTTCGGCAAGCGCGTCACCATGGTGCACCGCCGCGACGAGCTGCGGGCCTCGAAGATCATGGCCGACCGCGCGGCCAGCGACCCCAAGATCGAGTTCGCCTGGAACTCCGAGGTCGTCGCCATCCACGGCGACGCCAAGGTCACCGGCGTGACGCTGCGCGACACCGTCACCGGTGAGGAGCGCGAGCACCCCGCGACGGGCGTGTTCGTCGCGATCGGCCACGTACCGCGCTCGGAGCTGCTGGTGGGCCAGGTCGACCTGGACGACGAGGGCTACGTGCAGGTGATCGGTCGCACCACCGCCACCAACCTGTCCGGCGTGTTCGCCTGCGGCGACCTCGTCGACCACACCTACCGCCAGGCCATCACCGCGGCCGGCTCCGGGTGTGCCGCGGCGCTCGACGCGCAGCACTACCTGGCGAGCCTGTCGGACCAGACCCCCGTCCTCGTGGAGGCATGATGCGCGACGTCACCGACGACACCTTCGCTGCCGAGGTGCTCGGCTCCGACATCCCCGTGGTGGTCGACTTCTGGGCGCCCTGGTGCGGTCCCTGCCGCATGGTCGCGCCGGTGCTCGAGGAGCTCTCGAAGACCTACGAGGGTCGGGTGAAGATCGTGAAGGTCAACGCCGACGAAAACCCCCGGGTGATCGGCGACTACGGCGTGGTCTCCATCCCGACGCTCAACATCTACGCGGGTGGCGAGCTGGTGCAGTCGACCATCGGAGCCCGGCCCAAGGCCAGCATCGCCGAGCAGATCGAGGGCGTGCTCGCCACGGTGTGACCGCCTGACCGGGCCCGATGCGCGTGCGTGCGACACTGCACGGATGATCGAGCGCATCGTGCCTGCCGGCGAGACGGCGGGCCCTCCCACGTCCGCCGCCGCCGCCGGCACCCGCCTCGACCCGTGGCTCGGCTCCTACGCCGAGCGCACGCACGGCATGCGAGCATCCGAGATCCGCGCCCTGTTCGCGGTGGCGAACCGTCCCGAGGTGGTCTCCCTCGCCGGCGGGATGCCGTTCCTGGACGGCCTGCCCCTCGAGGTGCTCTCGGACGTCGCGGCTCGCGTCGTCTCCCAGCGCGGGCTCCAGGCCCTGCAGTACGGCTCGGGCCAGGGCGACGAGACGCTGCGCGAGCAGGTCCTGGACATCATGCGGCTCGAGGGCATCGACGCCCACCCCGACGACGTCGTGGTCACCACCGGGTCGCAGCAGGCGTTGGACCTGGTCACGCGCATCTTCGTCGACCCGGGCGACGTCGTCGTCGCGGAGGCGCCGTCGTACGTGGGCGCTCTCGGCGTGTTCCGCGCGTACCAGGCGGACGTGGTGCACGTGCCCATCGACGAGCACGGGCTCGTCCCCGCCGCGCTCGAGGAGACGCTTGCCGGGCTCGCCGCCGCCGGTCGGAGGGTCAAGCTGCTCTACACCGTGCCGAACTTCCACAATCCCGCCGGGGTGTCGCTGTCCACGGCCCGCCGTCCGGAGATCCTCGCGATCGCGCGGCGACACGGCGTGCTCGTGCTCGAGGACAACCCGTACGGCCTGCTGGGTTTCGACGGCCCGCCGCGGCCGGCGATCCGTTCGCTGGACGAGGAGGGCGTGCTGTACCTCGGCTCGTTCTCGAAGACCTTCGCGCCCGGGTACCGGGTGGGATGGGTGGTCGCGCCGCACGCCGTGCGCGAGAAGCTGGTGCTCGCCTCGGAGTCCGCGATCCTCTGCCCCTCCACCGCCGCCCAGATCGCCATCTCGACCTACCTGTCCACGTGCGACTGGCAGGGGCAGATCAAGTCCTACCGCGAGCTCTACCGCGAACGTCGCGACACCATGATCGCGGCACTCGGCGAGCACCTGCCCGAGGCGTCCTGGAACGTCCCCGACGGCGGGTTCTACGTCTGGGTGAGGCTGCCCGACGGGCTCGACTCCAAGGACATGCTTCCCCGCGCCGTGACCGCCCGCGTGGCGTACGTCCCGGGCACCGCGTTCTACTACGACGGCAGCGGCTCGACGCACATGCGCCTGTCCTACTGCTACCCGACGCCCGAGCGCATCCGCGAGGGGGTGCGACGCCTGGCTGGCGTCGTCGCGGGCGAGCGCGAGCTCGTCGAGCTCTTCGGCACCACAGCCTCCACGCCGGACGCCGTGGTCGAGGCTCCCGGCCCGGACGTCGCCTGATGGCTGCTGCCTCCCCACGGGTCGCCGTGCTGGCCGGCGGCCTCTCGCACGAGCGCGACGTCTCGCTCCGGTCCGGTCGGCGCGTGGCCGAGGCCTTGCGCACGGCCGGGGTGGACGTGAGCGTCCACGACGTCGACTCCGACCTGGTGCCCGCGCTCACCCAGCTGCGCCCGGACGTCGTGTGGCCGCTGCTGCACGGCGCCTCGGGCGAGGACGGCTCCGTGCGCGACATGGTGCAGCTGCTGGGCCTCACCCTGCTGGGCACCGGACCGCGGGAGAGTCGCGTCGCCTGGTCCAAGCCGATCGCCAAGACCGTCGTCGCGCGCGCAGGCATCCGCACGCCGGAGTTCGTCACGCTCCCGCAGTCGCTCTTCCGCGAGCTCGGGGCCTCGCGGGTGCTGACCGCGATCGTCGAGCGCCTCGGGCTCCCCCTGGTGGTCAAGCCCTCCCGCGGCGGCTCGGCGTTGGGCGTGAACCTCGTGTCCTCGGCGGACGACCTCCCGCGCGCGATGGTCGACTGCTTCTCCTACAGCGACACCGCACTCGTCGAGCGCGCCGTCGTCGGGACCGAGGTCGCGGTCTCGGTGGTCGACACCGGCTCGGGACCGGAAGCCCTCCCGGCCGTCGAGATCGTCACCGACGGTCCGTACGACTACGACGCGAGATACAACCCCGGCCGCACCGAGTACTTCGCGCCGGCCCGGCTGTCGGATGCGGCCGCGACAGAGGTCGCCTCGGTCGCCGTCGCGGCGCACCGCGCGCTCGGGCTGTCCAGGCTGTCGCGGACGGATCTCATCGTGGCGCCGGACGGTGCGGTCGAGTTCCTCGAAGTGAACGTCGCGCCCGGAATGACCGAGACGTCCCTCTTGCCCCAGGCCGCAGAGGCCGCTGGGCACAACCTCGGCGAGTTGTACCGATCCCTCGTAACGGCTTCTCTGGCTCGCTGACCGGCACGTACAAGCGCGGATCGGCGTCCGGTACGTCCCCATTCGGGCTAGTCCTTGAGCAGGCCGGGGTCCTCCGGGGCCAAGCTGGACAGGATCCGGTTGAGGTCCTGCACGGACGCGAACTCGACCGTCAACCGACCCCGTGACTTGCCGAGACTCACCTTCACGCGCGTCTCGAACTTGTCCGACAGCCGTGAGGCGAGATCGTCGAGTGCCTCGTTGCGGATGCCCGCGCGCGGAGCGGTCCGTCGACGAGGTGCGTCGTCCTGCCCGAGCGCGACGATCTCCTCGACGGCGCGCACCGACAGCCCCTCGGCGACGATCCGCTGCGCGAGGCGCTCGATGGCCGCGCCGTCGTTGAGCGCCAGCAGTGCCCGTGCGTGGCCGGCGCTCAGCACGCCCGCCGCGACCCGGCGCTGTACCAGGGGCGGCAGCTTGAGCAGGCGCAGGGTGTTGGAGATCTGAGGCCGGGAGCGGCTGATCCGGGTCGCGAGCTCCTCGTGCGTGCACCCGAAGTCGTCGAGCAGCTGCTGGTAGGCGGCCGCCTCCTCGAGCGCGTTGAGCTGCGAGCGGTGGAGGTTCTCCAGAAGCGCGTCGCGCAGCAGGTCCTCGTCGTCCGTGTCCCGCACGATCGCCGGGATCGTCTCCAGGCCGGCTTCCTGCGTCGCACGCCACCGACGCTCGCCCATGATGAGCTCGTAGTGGTCGCCGACCGGCCGCACGACGACGGGCTGGAGGACACCGATCTCCTTGATCGAGCCGACCAGCTCGGCCAGCGCGTCCTCGTCGAAGACCGTACGCGGCTGCCGCGGGTTCGGGACGATCGAGCCGACCTGCAGCTCCGCGAAGCGTGCCCCGGGCACGGGCACGAGGCCGTCCTGGTCCTGGGCGGCGGCCGCATCCTGGGGTGCGTCGCGGAGCGCGGGTTCCTTCGCCTCGATCACCTGGGGCGCATCGGGAGCCACGGTCGCGGTGCCGGTGCGCGGCTGCCCGAAGAACAGGTCCGCGGGCCGCTCTCCCCCGTTCGCGCGCGCGTCCCCCTCCGGTGCCGTCGGGATCAGGGCACCGAGTCCGCGGCCCAGTCCTCGTCGCTTCTCACTCATCGTGCAGCCTCCTGGCCGTCCTGCGTGGCATGGGTCGTCTCGCGTCCAGCGCCGGCGCCTCGTTCTGCGAGCTCACGCGCGGCTTCGAGATAGGCCAACGCACCCGACGATCCCGGGTCGTACGTGATCACTGTCTGTCCGTAGCTGGGGGCCTCGGAGATCCGCACCGAGCGCGGCACCGACGTGCGCAGCGTCCGCTCCGGGAAGTGGGTGCGCACCTCCTCGGCGACCTGCTGGGCGAGGTTGGTACGCGCGTCGTACATGGTGAGCAAGATGGTCGACACGTGCAGACCCTGGTTGAGGTGCGCCTGGATGAGCTCGATCGTCTTCAGGAGCTGGCTCAGTCCTTCGAGCGCGTAGTACTCGCACTGGATCGGGATCATCACCTCCCGGCCCACGACGAACGCGTTGACCGTGAGTAGCCCCAGGCTGGGCGGGCAGTCGACGAACACGTAGTCGAGCCGGGGCAGCCCGTTCTCCGCCCGCCACTCGAGGTAGCCGTCCAGCGCTGTCCGCAACCGTGTCTCCCGGGCAACCATCGACACGAGCTCGATCTCGGCGCCCGACAGGTCGATCGTCGCCGGCAGGCACCACAGCGTCGGGATGTGCGGGCTGACCTGCACCGCCTCCGCCATGGGCTTGCTCTCCACGAGGACCTCGTAGATGGACGGTGTCCCGGCGCGGTGGTCGATGCCGAGGGCGGTGCTCGCGTTGCCCTGCGGGTCGTTGTCGAGCACCAGAACGTGCAGTCCCGACTGAGCCAGGGCCGCTGCCATGTTGACCGTCGTGGTCGTCTTGCCGACGCCGCCCTTCTGGTTGGCGACCGTGATCACGCGCGTCTCGGGCGGCGCGGGGAATCGTCGACCACGCAGCTCGATGCGCCGGCGTGCATCAAGGCGCAGCTCCGCCATCAGGGGCGTCTCGTCGCTCACAGCGGGGAGGCTCTCGACGAGCGCGGCGCGGCGTCGCTCGTCGGGATCGATCTCGTTCACAGGTGGATGGCTCCGTGGGTGTGGCGTGTCCGTGGAGCGGAGCGAATCCGCTGGGGTCACTGTTTCACGTGAAACGTGATCCGTTGAACCGCCAACCGGGTCGTGGGCTGCACGGGGCCCGGCCGGATCCGTCCGCTCCTCGGTGGCTCCCGCGCCGGGAGGGACTGCCGGAGCCGAATCGCCTGCTACCTCTCCCCCGTGTGTGCGATCTGCGGCGCCGGGCTCGACCGTTTGCCCGCCGAGCTCTGCCGTTTGCCCGCCGAGCTCTGCTGCGGGTGCTGGCGGCTCTGTGACGCGCGCCGACACGGAGCCGCCGTGCGGTGAGCTATGGGTCAAGGGCGCGGCGAGTGCGGCCGAGTGAGCTGATGTGAGTGTTCGTCCTGGCACATCAGGTGCCTTCACCCCACCGGCAGCGCCGTCTGTGTAGATGCGGGGCTCGATCGTGGGGCCGGGCACGATGCCCGGGCTGATGTGCTCGAACGCCCCCTCGCTCGCTGAGGACGCCACTGCGGCTCGGGGCACATCCGCGACTGCGCCGTCCGGCCGCTCCGCTCGATCCTCGGCCAATCCGTACGGGAGCGCAGGCGTGTCGGTGCCGACGCCTTGCGCGTCCGGTGCGTTCGTCATCTGGTGCGTCCGCTCGCCGTCGAGGGCGGCGTCACGCGCCGGGATGTCCGACACAGTCGCCGTCGCCGTCGTCGTGCCAGAGAACGATCGGGCCGCGCCCGTCGGGTCCGCGATCGCATGATCGACGTCGCCCGGGACCGAGACGTGGGCAGCGGCCCCGTCCTCCCCTGAGAGAACGCGTCCGTCCGAAGCTCCCGCGAGGCCGAGAGAGATACCGGCGTCGGCGGCCCGCTGGAAGTCGCCCTGCTCCTTCTTCTTCCTACCGAACACGCCTGACGTCCTCTCGGACGGCTCGAACGATGCGTGTCACGTCCACGCCCGGAAGCGACTCGGCCACAAGGACCTCGGCGGGGCCAGCTCCGAGACGCGCGCCGACCGCTGCGGCGGCGTCCACCTCGTCCTGCGCCTTCTCGCCCTTCATCGCCACGAGCACGCCCCCGCGTGACAGCAGCGGCAGCGACCAGCGATAGAGCTTGTCCAGGGAGGCGACTGCACGTGACGTCACGGCGTCGGCCACCAGATCGCCGTGGACGTCCTGCGCGCGGCCTCGGCGCACCACGACATTCGCCAGCTCGAGGCGTTCCGCAACCTCGCTGAGCCAATCCGTCCGTCGCTCCATCGGCTCGAGCAGCACGACCTCGGCGTCCGGCCGCATCGCAGCCACCACCACACCCGGCAGCCCAGCCCCGCTCCCCAGGTCGACGATCCGCCCCGTGGCCGGCAGGAAGGGGACCACCGCCGCCGAGTTGAGCAGATGCCGCTCCCACAGCCGGCTCACCTCCCGCGGGCCGATGAGCCCACGGAGCACCCCATCACTGACGAGCAGCTCGTGAAAGCCGGTCACGGCCGGCCACGCACTACCGAAGTACGTCGGGAGTCGCGGGTCGCCGTCCAGAGGGTCTGATGCGACCTCGGTGGCGTCGTTCGCCTCGACCACTCGGCACACTCCTTGTTTCACGTGAAACCACTTGCCCGCGTGTGAACACTCGCTCAGCGCCGGTCGGTCCGCGAGCGGGCGGGACGCCCCACCCTAACGCTGGACGGAACCTCCACTCGGGACCGTGCACAACCCCTCGGACGCGGCGCCCAGAGGCAGGCGCAGCGCGCTCGCGAGGCGCAGCGGGCACCACAGCCCCACGGACTGTGTCGTTCGCCGCGGAGGCTACGCGCCGTGGGTGTTGGAGACACCGCCGGCTCGCCTCAGGCGGATCAGCGTGGCCGCCGCCTGGAAGCGCCCGGCCCTACCGCGGCAAGGAGATGTTTCACGTGAAACGAGCTCGCACGCGGTGCGGAGCCGATCACCACCGGTCTAGGCGGAAGACATGTGGTCGGTCCCTCGTTTACCGACGGTTCTTCACGTGAAACAACAATGCCAAGCGCCGCCACGAGGACGGACTGAGCAACGGCGATGCGCACGTTACGGGACGGACCGGAACGAGTAGCGGCCCCCCCGCGGGCACTGCGGCGGCGGCGCCACACTCCACCGCACTCATTGAGGGCTTGCCCGCACCAGCCCAGCGCGCGAAGGAGACCACCGCGGCACGCACGCCATGCGCATCGCCCCCACCACTGCCCGGGGTCGCGCCATGCGCACGCCCACCGCCCGGGGTCGCGGCGTTCGCACCGCCTGCACCACCGCAACGCGCCGTGCGCACCGCCCACCACCCCATCGCCCTCGACCGCACCACCCGCGCATCACCGCGGCGCCAAACCTGGAGAGTGATGGGTTCGCACCGCCCGCCGTGTTTCACGTGAAACACCCGCGGCGCTCAGTTCGGGGCCGCGCACGCGCGACGGTACGCGGGCGCTCGCCTCGATGCTGCGACCTCAACCACACGCCGCTTCCGGTCCGGGTGCGCAGCCTGCCCGCCGCAGAGCCCGTGGCGCGGAACGCTCGGAACAGCCGCGCCAGTCGGAACCCACGTCCGAACGAGCAGCACCGGCGCCCAACCGCCTCCCATTCAGGCCTTCCCCGAAGCACACACAAGGGCGGGGCGGCGGGTAAACACCAGCCGCCCCGCCCCCAGGACCACCTCCGCGCAGCCAGGCCGTCGAGCCCGAGCACGGACGCCCACCTACGCGCCGCGGATCACCACGTGCCGGTGCGGCTCGACGCCCTCGGAGTCGCTCGTCAGCCCGGCCGCAGCGACCGTGTCGTGCACGACCTTTCGCTCGAAGGGGTTCATGGACGCCAGGGCAACGGCGGCGCCGGTCTCGCGCACGCGCGCGATCGCCTCCTCCGCCACGGTCACCAGCTCGGCGCGCCGACCGGCTCGGTAGCCGGCGACGTCGAGCATCAGACGGCTGCGCTCGCCGGTCTTGGTCTGCACGGCAAGGCGCGTCAACTCCTGCAGGGCGTCGACCACCTCGCCGTCACGCCCGGCGAGCCGGCGCAGCGACGTGTCCAGGGGGTCCTCGGACACGATCTCGAGGGCCGCACGCCCGTGGTCGATGTCGATGTCGATGTCACCGTCGAGGTCGGCGATGTCCAGCAGCTCCTCGAGGTAGTCGGCGGCGATCTCGCCCTCTTCTTCGAGGCGCGACGTGGTCGGCTCCGTGGGAGCGTCAGGCAGGGGTGTGCTCATGGTGTCTCCGATCAACGAGCGCTCTGCGCTCTACTTCTTCGGCTTCGGCTTCGGCTTGGACTTCCCCGTGCTACCGCCCGCAGCCGGCGGCGTGCTGTCCGCGGGCGGCGACGGAGCGACGGCAGGCTTGGACGTTGCGCTCGGCTGCGCGGCGGTGGCGCCCGGCTCGGCGAGGGGCCGCGGCTTGGAACGGTCCTTGCGCTTCGGCTGCTCGCGCTGACCTCGCGGCCGCTCCTCGATCACCGCAGCCGGGGCCTCCTCCGCGAGGGCGCCCCCTCCGCGATGTGCGGCCTTGCGCGCCTTGCGCTCGAGCGCGGCCTTCTCGGCGGCGGAGCCCGGAGCGGGCATGCGTCTGATCGTGTAGAACTGCTGGCCCATCGACCACAGGTTGGTGGTGGTCCAGTAGATGAGGACACCGATCGGGAAGTTGACGCCCGAGAACGCGAAGATCAGCGGCAGGACGTACAGCAGGACCTTCTGCTGCTGCGCCATCGGACCCTCGAGCGCCGACGGCGGCATGTTCTTCATGGTCAGCTGGCGCTGCGTGAGGAAGGTGGTCGCGGACATCGCGATGATCAGCGCCGCGCTGACGATCTGGATGTTGACGTTCCCGTCGGCCTTCATGAACGTGCCGGACAGCGGGGCGCCGAAGATCGTGGCGTGCTCGGCCGAGTAGGCGAGCTCCTTGGTCAGCGGGCCGATGTGGTCCTGGTCGCCCTGGTAGGTGCCGGTGGAGATCTGCGGCAGCGAGTTGAGCACCCGGAACAGGGCGAAGAAGATCGGCGACTGCAGCAGGATCGGCAGGCAGGACGCGAACGGGTTGGTCCCGTGCTTGCGGTACAGCGCCATCGTCTCGCGGCTCATCGCCTCGCGGGACGCCGGGTCCGTCTTGCCCTTGTACTTCTTCTGGATCGCCTTCATCTCCGGCGCCAGCAGCTGCATCCCTCGCGACGCCTTGATCTGCTTGAAGAACAACGGGATCAGGGCGATCCGGATCACGATCACCAGGCCGACGATCGAGAGCGTCCAGGCCAGTCCCCCGTCGGGGTCGAGACCGATCGCGGTCCAGCCCTTGTGCCACATGACCATGATCCAGGCGACCACGACCATGATCGGGTGAAGCAGGCTATCGAACCAGCCCATCGGCAGAGCTCCTCAGTCAGGTGTCAGTGCGTGGGCTGAGCCACAGAGACATGGTGGTGCGCACGTCGCGCAGGTGGAACGTCATCGATGCCACCCAGGTTCCAGGGATGGCACCGCAGGAGCCGGCGGATCGCCAGCCAGGTGCCGTACAGCGCACCGTGGCGGCGCACCGCGATCACCGCGTACTGCGAGCACGACGGGTAGAACCGGCACGTGGGCGGCCGCATCGGGGAGATGAACCGTTGGTAGCCGCGCAGAAGCAGGAGCAGAGCCAGGGCAGGGAGTCGGAGCAAGGTCCGCAGGACGACCACGATCACCCTGCCCGGCTCAGTCGACGCTGCGCCGTGGCCAACGCGGCGTCGAGGTCCGACCCGAGGGTGGCGAACGACGCCGTCGCCGAGGCAGGCAGTGCCCGCACGACCACCGACGACACCTCGGGCAGCCGCGTCAGCCGGGCGTGCGTGAGAGCTCGCAGCCGGCGCTTGACCAGGTTGCGGGTGACCGCGTTGCCGACACCCTTGGACACGACGAAACCGACCACCGGGCCAGGCCCGGGGTCGGTTCGTACCGTCATGTGCACCACGAGCGTGTCGCGTCCGCCACGCGCACCACGCCGCACCGCCTGCTCGAAATCGGCAGGACGGCGCATCCGGTGCGCGGCTGGCAGCACCGGCGCTGGTGTCAGGCCGAGAGCTCCGCGCGGCCCTTGCGGCGACGCGCGGCGAGGATCGCGCGACCAGCGCGGGTGCGCATGCGCAGACGGAAGCCGTGCGTCTTGGCGCGGCGCCGGTTGTTCGGCTGGAACGTGCGCTTGCTCACGAGGTTTCTCCTACTGCTCCATCGGGATGCCGCGCGTGTGCGCGCGGCCAGGTCTGACTGCTGAGATCGACCACTCCACGAGCACGTCGCGCACGGAGCACGGCGTGTTGACGTCTGGGCGCGCCTGAAGGAGCCATCGAAAGGCTTGACCACGGTACGCCGCCGCCAGGGGTCGGTCAAATGCCGGGAGGCGGAAAGGTACGGGACCTGCCTCACACCTGCACGGAGCGACACGCCGCACGGTCGCGCACCTCACCCGGTCGGGGCCTCCCGCAGCCCGGCCGCGCGGCACTAGCATCGACCCCGGTCGCCCGCCGCCCACAGCTGTGGACCGTTGGGCAACGACGCGTGTCGAGCCGCACACGCAGACGTGTCCAGCACCGCGTCGTCGTCAGCAACATAGCCAACGTCCCCTCCGCTCACAGGTGTGGACAACTATGTGGACAACGTGAGCCGTGCGAGACTCGTCGCTCCACGCGATCAAGACAACCGAGGTAGGACGTGCCCCAGGACGAAGAGCTGACCCGAGTGTGGGGACACGTGGTGTCGACGCTCGAGTCCAGCCCCGACATCACGCCCCGCCAGCTCGCTTTCGTCCGTCTGGCGAAGCCGCTCGGTCTCCTCGACGGAACGTTGCTGCTGGCCGTGGGCAACGACCTGACCAAGGACTACCTCGAGTCCCGCGTCCGCCCCGAGGTGAGCGACGCCCTGAGCGTCGCGCTGGGCCGGGAGGCTCGGTTTGCGATCACGGTCGACCCGGACCTCGCCGACGACGCTCCCCCCGCGCTCCGCGTGGTCGCTCCGACGCAGCCCGATCCCGTGGCCGAGGAGCACACGGAGACGCCTCGCCTCGCTGCCGTGGCCGACCGCGCCAGTACTGGCGGAGGACGCCGAGCCCCCGCGGAGCCGGCCCGGCTCAACCCCAAGTACCTGTTCGAGACGTTCGTCATCGGCTCCTCGAACCGGTTTGCGCACGCGGCCGCGGTGGCCGTCGCCGAGGCGCCGGCCAAGGCCTACAACCCGTTGTTCATCTACGGCGACTCGGGTCTGGGCAAGACGCACCTGCTGCACGCGATCGGCCACTACGCGCAGAACCTCTACCCGAGCGTCCGCGTGCGGTATGTGAACTCGGAGGAGTTCACCAACGACTTCATCAACTCGATCTCCGAGGGCAAGGCCGGCGCCTTCCAGCGCCGCTACCGCGAGGTCGACGTGCTCCTCATCGACGACATCCAGTTCCTGCAGGGCAAGGAACAGACGATGGAGGAGTTCTTCCACACGTTCAACACGCTGCACAACGCGAACAAGCAGGTCGTGATCACCTCCGACCTGCCGCCCAAGCAGCTCAACGGCTTCGAGGACCGCATGCGGTCGCGGTTCGAGTGGGGCCTCATCACCGACGTGCAGCCGCCCGACCTCGAGACCCGGATCGCGATCCTGCGCAAGAAGGCCGCCAGCGAGCGGCTCGAGGCACCGCCGGACGTCCTGGAGTACATCGCCTCCAAGATCTCGACCAACATCCGCGAGCTCGAGGGCGCGCTCATCCGCGTGACGGCGTTCGCCAACCTGAACCGCCAGCAGGTGGACCTGTCGCTCGCGGAGATCGTGCTCAAGGACCTCATCACCGATGAGGAGACCGCGGAGATCACGGCCACGCAGATCATCGGCCAGACCGCCGCTTACTTCGGGCTGTCCATCGACGACCTGTGCGGCTCGAGCCGGTCCCGCGTCCTCGTCACTGCGCGCCAGATCGCCATGTACCTGTGCCGCGAGCTGACGGACCTGTCGCTACCCAAGATCGGCCAGGCGTTCGGTGGGCGGGACCACACCACGGTCATGCACGCCAACCGCAAGATCCGCGAGCTCATGGCGGAGCGCCGCTCGATCTACAACCAGGTCACCGAGCTCACCAACCGGATCAAGCAGCAAAGCCGGGGCTGACTTTCCCCAGGTTTTTCCACAACCAGGTGATCCGACCTGGGGATGTGTGAATCTCTTCACCCATTCGGCTGAACCTGCGCGAATCCAGCTCGCTGACCTGCAGATCTGGTCCTTTTCGGACAAACGGTGCACGAGATGACGTCGTTGTCAAGGACGCGGCGATCACGCCGGAGCTCGCTGCGTCAACATTCGTCCCCAACTTGAGAGAAGCATGGGACGAATGTTCACACCTGTGCACACGCCTGTGGACGACGGTGGATGACGGCGTCGAGCGTGTGGACGGCGGCACACGTCTCGGTGGACGCAGGATGGCCGCCGCGCAGCCGTCCACGAGCGTCCACGGGTTTCCCGAACTCAGCCACATGCACCGTCCACACAGAAATCGCGACGTGACCTGCACGGAGGGACGCGATCCACAGTTTCCACACCACCGATGACGACGACGACACTTCTCTGCTGTCCTTGATCCACACACCGGCGTTGGGCTGCGACGTCGGCTGCGGCGAGCGGCGAATCACATTCCTCCCCTCGGCTGTACCGGCTGTCGGACCACTCGCGTAGTCTTCGCCTGACGCCGCCTGGACACATCCATGTCATTCGATGACGAGGGGCCACAGGAACGGCGCGATCAGCCACGCACGACAACGGGCCGACGCCGACGAGCGGCACCGGCCGCTGCACCACACGTGCACGACGAGAGGTGAGTCCATGAGGTTCCGGGTCGAACGTGACGTTCTCGCAGACGCCGTCACGTGGACGGCTCGCAGCCTGCCGACGCGACCGCCCGTGCCTGTGCTGGCCGGCGTGCGCATCGAGGCGGACGCGACCGGATCCATCCAGCTCTCGAGCTTCGACTACGAGGTCTCCGCTCGTTCGCAGATCCCCGCTGACGTCTCGGAGCCCGGCACCGTTCTCGTCTCCGGGCGACTCCTCGCCGAGATCTCCAGGGCCCTGCCCGCCAAGCCGGTCGACGTGGTGCTCGAAGGCACCAAGGTCGTCGTCACCTGTGGTGCGAGCCGTTTCACGCTGCTGACGATGCCGGTCGAGGACTACCCGAACCTGCCGGCGATGCCCCCCGTGAGCGGCACGGTCGACGGCGAGGAGCTCACGCACGCCGTGGCGCAGGTCTCCGTCGCAGCCAGCCGCGACGACACCCTCCCCCTGCTGACGGGTGTCCGGGTGGAGATCGAGGGCGAGAAGATCACGCTCCTGGCGACCGACCGCTACCGCCTCGCCCTGCGCGAGCTCACGTGGACGCCGGCCAGCCCGGACATCTCGACCGTCGCGCTGGTGCGTGCGCGCACGCTGTCCGACGCGGCGAAGTCGCTCGGGGGCGCCGGTTCGGTGACGGTCGCGCTCTCCACGGGCGGCGGTGTGGACCTCATCGGCTTCGAGGCCGCCGGACGGCACACCACCAGCCTGCTCGTCGACGGCGACTACCCGGCCGTGCGCCGCCTGTTCCCGGACGAGACGCCGATCCACGCCGTCGTCGGCACCCAGCAGCTGGCGGACGCCGCCAAGCGTGTCGCCCTCGTCGCCGAGCGCAACACCCCCATCCGCCTGTCGTTCACCGAGGGGCAGGTGGTGCTCGACGCCGGCCAGGGCGACGACGCGCAGGCGTCGGAGGCCCTCGAGTCGACGCTCGTGGGCGAGGAGATCTCGGTCGCGTTCAACCCGCAGTTCCTCCTCGACGGGCTGGGTGCGCTCGACACGCCCTTCGTGCGCCTGTCCTTCACGCACCCCAACAAGCCGGTCGAGTTCACCGGCCAGGGCTCGCTCGAGGGCGAGGACGAGAAGAACTACCGGTATCTGCTGGTCCCCATCCGGTTCGCCAGCTGACCTGGCCGCGGCCGACCCGCGCACCAGCCGTTCCCGGACGCGCGTGCATGCGCGCCCACGCCGGGGCACAGTGAGACCTGCAGGTGCCGGTGCGCAACCACACGCACATCAACGGAGCAGAACAGAAGAGGCGAACGCGATGCACGTCGGTCTGGTGGGTCTGGGCAAGATGGGTGCCAACATGCGCGAGCGCATCCGCGGTGCGGGCATCGAGGTCACGGGGTATGACCGCAACCAGGACGTGAGCGACTCGACCAGCCTGGCCGACCTCGTCGGGAAGCTGCCCGCCGGTGAGCGGATCGTCTGGGTCATGGTCCCGTCCGGCGAGATCACCGACGGTGTGATCCGCGAGCTCGCCGGCCTGCTGACGACCGGCGACGTCGTCATCGACGGTGGCAACTCTTACTACCAGGACGACCAGCCGCACGCCGACCTGCTCGCCGAGCACGGCATCGGCTTCCTGGACGCCGGCGTCTCCGGCGGTGTCTGGGGCCTGAAGAACGGGTACGGCCTCATGGTCGGCGGCGACGCCGAGCTCGTCGCCAAGGCGATGCCGGTCTTCGATGCGCTGCGCCCCGAGGGCCCGCGGGAGAACGGCTTCGTGCACGCGGGCGCGGTGGGTGCGGGGCACTTCGCCAAGATGGTGCACAACGGCATCGAGTACGGGCTCATGCAGGCCTACGCCGAGGGCTACGAGCTGCTCGCCGCCAAGGACCTGGTCACCGACGTGCACGGCACCATGCGGGCGTGGACCAACGGCACCGTGGTCCGGTCGTGGCTCCTGGAGCTGCTGGTCCAGGCGCTCGAGCAGGACCCGGGCCTGGCCGCGATCGACGACTGGGTGGAGGACTCGGGCGAGGGCCGGTGGACCGTCGACGAGGCGATCGACCTGGCCGTGCCCGCGCCGGTCATCTCGGCCGCGCTCTTCGCGCGGTTCGCGAGCCGCCAGGGCGAGTCGCCCGCGATGAAGGCCGTCGCCGCGCTGCGCCAGCAGTTCGGCGGTCACGCCGTGAAGCCGGCCGGCACGACGGGGCCGGCAGCTTCGAGCACCACACCGGCTGCGGGTGCCGCGGTGCCACCGTCCGCCTGATCGAGAGATGTACGTCGCCCACCTCAACCTGACCGACTTCCGCTCCTACGCGCAGGTCGATCTCGCCCTCGACCCCGGGATCACCGCGCTGGTGGGTCCCAACGGTCAGGGCAAGACCAACCTGGTCGAGGCGATCGGCTACGCGGCGACGCTCGGCAGCCACCGCGTGCCGACCGACGCGGCCATGGTGCGTGCCGGCGCGGGACGGGCGGTCGTGCGGGCGCGCGTGGTGCGCGAGCTGGAGGCGGGCAACCCGCGCGCGACGCTCGTCGAGATCGAGGTGACACCGGGCAAGGCCAACCGTGCTCGGGTCAACGGCGGCAACCCGGTGCGGGCGCGGGACGTGCTGGGGATCCTGCGCACCGTGCTGTTCGCGCCCGAGGACCTCGCCCTGGTCAAGGGCGATCCCGACGGGCGCCGCCGGTTCCTCGACGACCTGCTGGTGCAGCTCACTCCGCGCATCGCCTCGGTGATCCAGGACTACGACCGCGTGCTGCGGCAGCGGTCGGCGCTGCTCAAGTCCGCGGGTGCGGCGCGTCGGGGCGGTGGGTCCGACCTGCGCACCCTCGACGTCTGGGACGCCAAGCTCGCGCAGGTGGGAGCACGGCTGGTGGTCGAGCGGCGAGCGCTCGTCGAGACCATCGCGCCGCACGTCGCACGGGCGTACGAGCAGGTCAGCTCGGGTCAGGGCGCGGCGGTGGTCACGTACAGGGCCTCACTCGACGCGGCGCTGGAGACCGAGGGTGGCCCCCGGGACTCCGTCGAGCTGGTCGAGGCCCAGCTGCTCGAGGCCATGGGCCGACTGCGTGGCAAGGAGCTGGACCGGGGCGTCTGCCTCGTCGGGCCGCACCGCGACGACCTGGTGCTCACGCTCGGCGGACTGCCGGCCAAGGGCTACGCGAGCCACGGCGAGTCGTGGTCCTACGCGCTCGCGCTGCGCCTCGCGTCGTACACCGTGCTCACGGACGGCGGGGACGCGGCCGACTGGGGGCCCGACGGCGAGCCGGTGCTGATCCTCGACGACGTGTTCGCCGAGCTGGACGTGCGCAGGCGCGAGAAGCTCGCCGAGCTCGTGGCGCCCGCGCGCCAGGTGCTGATCACCGCGGCCGTGCCGGACGACGTGCCCGAGCCCCTGAGCGGAGCGCGGGTGGACGTGATGGGTGGCGAGGTGGCCCGTGTCCTTTGAGGGCCTCCCCCCGCGGCGCCCGGCCGAGGGCGCACCGCTGCGCGACATCGTCGACCTGGTCCCCGAACGACAGGTCGCGGCAGCCGCGCTGAGCCGGGCACGCGACGCGGCCCAGCGTCGCGGCATCCGCCCGGGGGATCCGCCGCGCGCCCGCCGGCCTCTCGAGGCGCAGCTCAGCGGCTCGGGCGCCGGCGGTCGTGACCCGCTCACCCTGTCCACCACGCTCGGGGCCGTGGTCGGTCAGTTCGGCTGGGCCGCCGGCGTGACCGGCGGCACGATGCAGGCGCGGTGGGCGCAGATCCTCGGCGAGCAGGTGGCTCAGCACGCGGCGTACGAGTCGTTCGAGCGCGGGGTGCTGACCATGCGGGCGTCGTCGACCGCGTGGGCCACCAACCTGACCTGGAGCGTGCCCGCCATGCTGCGCAACTTCGCCGAGGAGCTGGGTGAGGGAGCGGTCACGGAGATCGTGGTGCTGGGACCCGGCGGACCGGGCTTCGGCAGGGGGCCCAAGCGCGTCAAGGGACGCGGTGAGCGTGACACGTTCGGATGATGTGAACGCCCTGTCCCCAAAGGGCTCCAAGAGCGAGGTCTAGCACCTTCCGCCAGGTAGACTGACAAGGTCATTCCTGGCGCCCTGGTGCCCGGAAGTCCAGCGTCATGGAGTGATCCGCCCTCCCACCGGTCCGGCGGCGCGCTCGATGGCGTGCAACCCCGTTGAGGAGCACCACCGCCCGTGGCCGAGCAGAGCACCCCGAAGCCTGACAACAACGGCGGATACGACGCCAGCGCGATCACCGTTCTCGAGGGCCTCGAGGCCGTTCGCAAGCGTCCCGGGATGTACATCGGGTCGACGGGCGAGCGCGGCCTGCACCACCTCGTGTACGAGGTCGTCGACAACTCGGTCGACGAGGCCCTCGCCGGCTACTGCGACCACATCGAGGTCACCCTGCTCGCCGACGGCGGCGTGCGCGTCGTCGACAACGGACGCGGCATCCCGGTCGCGCTGCACCCCACGGAGGGCAAGCCGACCGTCGAGGTCGTCATGACGATCCTGCACGCCGGTGGCAAGTTCGGCGGCGGCGGGTACGCGGTCTCCGGCGGCCTGCACGGCGTCGGCATCTCGGTGGTCAACGCGTTGTCGAAGCGGGTCGAGACGGTCGTCAAGCGCGACGGTCACGTCTGGCAGATGGACTTCGAGAACGGCGGCAAGCCGGTGGGTGGCCTCCAGGAGGGCGCGGCCACCGAGGAGACCGGCACCCAGCAGACGTTCTGGGCCGACGACGCGATCTTCGAGACGGTCGAGTACGACTTCGAGACGCTCCGCGCGCGGTTCCAGCAGATGGCGTTCCTGAACAAGGGTCTGCAGATCACGCTCACCGACGAGCGTCCCGCCCACCTGGGGACCGACGACGAGGTCGCCGGCGAGGACGAGCAGCCGACCAGCCGCGTGGTCACGTACAAGTACGACGACGGCCTGCTCGACTACGTCAAGCACCTGAACTCGGCCAAGAAGGTCGAGCTGGTGCACCCGGAGGTCATCGCCTTCGAGTCCGAGGACACCACGCAGCGCATCTCGGTCGAGATCGCGCTGCAGTGGACCAGCGCGTACTCCGAGTCGGTGCACACGTACGCGAACACCATCTCGACGACCGAGGGTGGCACGCACGAGGAGGGCTTCCGCGCGGCGATGACGACGCTCATCAACCGCTACGCGCGGGACAAGGGAATCCTCAAGGACAAGGACGACAACCTCACGGGCGACGACATCCGCGAGGGGCTCACCGCGGTCATCTCGGTGAAGTTGGGCGAGCCGCAGTTCGAGGGCCAGACCAAGACCAAGCTTGGCAACACGATCGCGAAGACGTTCGTGCAGAAGGTGGTCAACGACCAGCTCGCGGACTGGCTCGACTCGCACCCCAACGAGTCGCGCGACGTGATCCGCAAGTCGATCCAGGCGGCCGCCGCGCGCATGGCAGCCCGCAAGGCGCGCGAGGCGACCCGGCGCAAGGGTCTGCTCGAGTCAGGGGGCATGCCAGGCAAGCTCAAGGACTGCCAGTCGAACAACCCCGCCGAGTGCGAGGTGTTCATCGTCGAGGGTGACTCGGCCGGCGGTTCGGCCGTCCGTGGCCGCAACCCCAAGACGCAGGCGATCCTGCCGATCCGAGGCAAGATCCTCAACGTCGAGCGCGCCCGCCTGGACAAGGCGCTGGGCAACCAGGAGGTCCAGGCGCTCATCACGGCGTTCGGCACCGGGATCGGCGAGGACTTCGACATCTCGAAGCTCCGCTATCACAAGATCGTGCTCATGGCGGACGCCGACGTCGACGGTCAGCACATCACGACGCTGCTGCTCACGCTGCTGTTCCGGTACATGCCCGACCTCATCACCCACGGGCACGTGTACCTCGCGCAGCCTCCGCTCTACCGGATCAAGTGGAGCAACGCGCACGACGACTACGTGTACTCGGACCGGGAGCGCGACGCGTACCTCAAGGACGGCCTCGCCGCCGGCAAGCGCCTGCCCAAGGAGAACGGCATCCAGCGCTACAAGGGTCTGGGCGAGATGGACTACCAGGAGCTGTGGGAGACCACGATGTCGCCCGAGCACCGCACCCTGCTGCAGATCACGCTCGACGAGGCCGCCGCGGCCGACGAGATCTTCTCGGTGCTCATGGGCGAGGACGTCGAGTCCCGCCGCTCGTTCATCCAGCGGAACGCGAAGGACGTGCGCTTCCTCGACATCTGAGGAGGCCCGCCCGGAATCCGTAGCGAACTCAAAGGAACCTAGTGACTGAGACGACTGGCCCCGACGGCATCGAGCACGGCCGCATCGACCAGGTGGACCTGCAGCTCGAGATGCAGCGGTCCTACCTGGACTACGCGATGTCGGTCATCGTCGGGCGCGCCCTGCCGGACGTGCGCGACGGTCTCAAGCCCGTGCACAAGCGCGTGCTCTACGCGATGTACGACGGCGGTTACCGGCCCGATCGGCAGTTCTCCAAGTGCAGCCGCGTGGTCGGCGACGTCATGGGCAAGTTCCACCCGCACGGTGACACCGCCATCTACGACGCGCTGGTGCGACTGGTCCAGGACTGGTCGATGCGCTACCCGCTGGTCTCGGGCCAGGGCAACTTCGGGTCGCCGGGCGACGACCCCGCCGCCGCCCCGCGGTACACCGAGTGCAAGATGGCGCCGCTGGCCATGGAGATGGTCCGGGACATCGACGAGGAGACCGTCGACTTCCAGGACAACTACGACGGGCGCACGCAGGAGCCCGTCGTCCTGCCGTCGCGGTTCCCGAACCTGCTGGTCAACGGCTCGTCGGGCATCGCGGTCGGTATGGCCACCAACATCCCGCCGCACAACCTGCGCGAGGTGGCTGCCGGCGTCCAGTGGCACCTCGCCCACCCCGAGGCGAGCAACGAGGAGCTGCTGAACGCGCTGCTCACGCTCATCACCGGGCCGGACTTCCCGACCGGCGCGACCATCCTGGGCCACCGCGGCATCGAGGACGCGTACCGCACGGGCCGCGGCTCCATCACGATGCGCGCGATCGTCGAGGTCGAGGAGATCCAGGGCCGCATCTGCCTGGTCGTCACCGAGCTGCCGTACCAGGTGAACCCGGACACCCTGGCCAAGAAGATCGCCGACCTGGTGCGCGAGAACCGCGTCACGGGCATCGCGGACATCCGCGACGAGACGTCGGGGCGCACCGGTCAGCGCCTGGTCATCGTGCTCAAGCGCGACGCGGTCGCCAAGGTGGTCCTCAACAACCTCTACAAGCACACGCAGCTGCAGGACACGTTCGGAGCGAACATGCTGGCGCTCGTCGACGGGGTGCCGCGCACCCTGTCCATCGACGCGTTCGTGCGGCACTGGGCCGCGCACCAGCTCGAGGTCATCCAGCGCCGCACGCGCTTCCGCCTGCGCAAGGCCGAGGAAGCGATCCACATCTTCCGCGGCTACCTCAAGGCGCTCGACGCGCTCGACGAGGTCATCGCGCTGATCCGGCGCTCGCCGGACGTGGACGAGGCGCGCGCCGGCCTGATCGAGCTGCTCGACATCGACGAGGTCCAGGCGAACGCGATCCTCGCTCTGCAACTGCGCCGGCTCGCGGCCCTCGAGCGGGACAAGATCCTGCGCGACCACGCGGAGCTCGAGGAGAAGATCACCGAGCTCAACGCGATCCTCGCCTCGGAGCAGCGCCAGCGCGACATCGTCTCGGCCGAGCTCGAGGAGATCGTCGAGAAGTACGGCGACGACCGCCGCACCACGATCCTGCCGTTCGACGGCGAGGTCTCGATCGAGGACCTCATCGCCGAGGAGGAGATGGTGGTCACGATCACCCGCGGCGGCTACGCCAAGCGGACGCGGTCGGACAACTACCGCGCGCAGCGCCGGGGCGGCAAGGGTGTGCGCGGCGCGCAGCTGCGCGAGGACGACCTCGTCGACCACTTCTTCGTCACGACCACCCACCACTGGCTGCTGTTCTTCACGAACCTGGGCCGCGTCTACCGTGCCAAGGCGTACGAGCTGCCCGAGGGCGGCCGCGACGCCAAGGGCCAGCACGTGGCGAACCTGCTCGCCTTCCAGCCGGGCGAGCGGATCGCCCAGGTGCTCGACATCCGCGACTACGAGCAGGCCGAGCACCTGGTCCTGGCGACCAAGCGCGGACTGGTCAAGAAGACCCGGCTCTCGGAGTACGACTCCAACCGGTCCGGCGGCGTGATCGCCATCAACCTGCGCGAGGACGAGGAGGGCCGGGCGGACGAGCTGGTCTCGGCTCGCCTGGTCGACTCCGACCAGGACCTGGTGCTGGTCTCGCGCAAGGGCCAGTCGGTGCGATTCACCGCGTCCGACGAGGCGCTGCGTCCCATGGGTCGCGCGACGTCCGGCGTGACGGGCATGCGGTTCCGCGGCGATGACGAGCTGCTCGCCGCCGACGTCGTGCGCGAAGGGTCCTACCTCTTCACGGTGACGGAGGGCGGCGTCGCGAAGCGCACGGAGCTGTCGGTCGAGAACTACGCGGTCAAGGGCCGCGGCATCCTGGGCGTGCGCGTGGCCAACCTGCCCGAGGCGAACGGGGACCTCGTGGGCGCCCTCGTGGTGGACGCCGACGACGAGGTGCTGGTCATCATGGAGCGCGGCAAGATCGTGCGTTCCGCGGTCACCGAGGTGAACGCGACCGGCCGCACGACGCAGGGTGTCATCTTCGCCAAGCCGGACTCCGGCGACCGGATCATCGCTGTGGCGCGCAACACAGAACGCCACCTGGCCGACGATGCAGGTACCGTGGTCGATGCTGCCGGGACCGATCCGGCACCCGTTGACACCGAAGTGACCACCGACGCCGCCCCGCCCGCGGAGGATGCATGACCGACTCCACGCCACCGTCGATCCCGCCACGCCAGCGACCGACCAGCCCGAGCACCACGGGCCGGTCGACGACGTCGTCGCGCGCGAACCCGGCGAGCTCCACGGCGTGGACGGTCGCTCCCGCGGAGCCGACCACACCGGCCGCGACCGGGCGCTCGACGACCAGCGGGTCGTCGAAGACGGCCGGCACCAGTGGTACGGCTCCGAGCAGCGTCGACACGAGCACCTCGCACGAGGAGACGACTCGGACCGTCACGCAGCCGCCGCCCGCGGCGAAGGGAGACGGCGCGAAGCCGCCCACCGACCGCCCCAAGCCCCCGGTGCGCTCGTCGGCGACCGCGGCAGCGGCCGCGGCGAAGACGCGCGACGACACCTCCAAGCCCTCCGACGACGCCCGGGCGCGCGAGGACGACGACGCGACCGGTCAGCCCGACGGCGACGACCAGCCCTCTCCCCTGATGGTGGCGGTCGACTCGACCACCTCCTGGCTCAAGAAGGTCGCCGGCGCCACCTCGGCCGCGATCACCACGGCCTCCCGGCCCCGTCCCGAGGACACGCCCATGACCAGCATCCCGGTCGCGACCCCGCCCGCCTCTGCAGGCACCCGCCCGGTCGCCGGCGCCAACCCCGCTGGTGCGGCCGCACGGCCGAGCACCGGGCGGATCCCGACTGTCCAGGCCAGCTCGGGTCCGCGCCGCGTCCGGCTCGCGATCTCCCGGCTGGACCCCTGGTCGGTCATGAAGCTGTCGTTCCTGCTGTCCGTCGCGATCGGGATCATGATCGTCGTCGGCGTCGCGGTCGGCTGGTTCACCCTCAACGAGCTGCACGTGTTCACCAAGGTCGACGACCTGGTGACGCAGGTGACGGGGCAGGAGACCGGCGGCCCGGACATCCTGCAGTACGTGGAGTTCCAGAAGGTCATCTCCGCCGCGACCCTCATCGCCGTCATCGACGTCTTCCTGCTGACGGCGCTGTCGACGATCGGCGCGTTCCTGTACAACATCGTGGCGGCGCTCGTCGGCGGCGTGCACGTGACCATGACCGACGAGTGACCAGCGTCTCCTGACCTGCTCGGCCGCCGGTTTGGGTGGTGCCCCGTGGCTGGGGTAGTCTCGACCGGCGCGCAGCGCACTCGGGCCTATAGCTCAGACGGTTAGAGCGCTTCCCTGATAAGGAAGAGGTCACAGGTTCAAGTCCTGTTAGGCCCACTCCCGACCAACCGTGGGGGACACGTTGAAGAAGCTCCTGCTCCTGGCAGCCGTGGCTGCCGCCGGATACGTCGTCTACACCAAGTTCGTCCAGGACCGCGACGAGCGGGACCTGTGGGCAGAGGTCACCGACACCTTCGAGTGATCCTCCCGGGCGCGGCGATCGGCGCCTCGGGGCCATGGCGCAATTGGTAGCGCACCTGCTTTGCAAGCAGGGGGTTAGGGGTTCGAGTCCCCTTGGCTCCACCATCGGCGGCCCGCGCGAGCGGGCCGCCTTCTGCACTTCTCGGGGCGGGCCGCCGACCGTGACATGATCCGGTGTGCCTTCCGACGACGCCACACCTGCGGGCGTGCCGCTGACCTACGGCGACGTCGGCGCCACCCGCCCCGGGTCCGAGACGTGGGAGCCGCCGGCCGGGTACCGAGCGCTCGAGACGACGGTCGTGATCGGGCACGGCGAGGAGGCCTGGGAGCGGGCGGCGTCGTCGGTGCTCGTCTGGGGCGTGAAGACGCGCAGCGGGTTCCACGTGAAACCAGGGGGCCGCGTCGCCCTCGGCGCCGACCACGTGCTGCAGGCTCGGCTGGGGCCGGTGACGGTTACCGAGCCCGTCCGGGTGGTCGCCGTGGTGGAGACGGCTGCACGCTGCGGCTTCGCGTACGGCACGCTTCCCGGGCACCCCGTGAGCGGCGAGGAGGCGTTCGTGGTGCAGCGACGTCCGGACGGTGCCGTGCTGCTGACGCTCCGCTCGCTGATCCGCGCCGGGTCGGGCGTGTGGCGGCCGCTGTTCCCGGCCCTCCTCGTGGCGCAGCGCGTCTACCGGTGGCGCTACCAGCGAGCACTACGTGATCTGCAGGAACTCCCGCAGCGCCGGTAGCCCTTCGTACCGGACGTCGAGCTTGTGCTCGGCCGGCCGCTCGAGCCAGTCGCTGCGCGCCAGGCGGTACCTGCGGCTGACGGCGGACGCGCCCTCGCGCAGCACGAGGTCCTGCCCGTTGGAGGTGTACCCCAGGCGGGACGTGACGGCCTGCGACGCGGGGTTGTCGACGAAGGCCGACGTCGTCGCCAGCTGTGCGCCGAGCTGGTCGAACAACAGGTGCAGGACGAGGAGCCGCATCCGGGTGCCGACGCCGCGGCCGTGGTGCCGGCGGCCGAGCCACGAGCCCGACTCGGCGACGCGGAGGGCAGGGAACGTCTCCGCGCTGATCGCCTGGACCCCGAGCAGCTCGTCGCCGCGCAGGACGGCCAGCTCGAGCGCCCAGGACTCGGGCGAGAGCCGCGACCGCACTCCCCACTGGTAGGTCAGCACCGAGCGGGCGATCTCCAGCCGCGTGCCTCTCGTCCAGGGCACGACGAACGGCATCGAGGCGGGATCGTGGACCCCCTCGGCGGCCAGCTCGGCGAGCCCGACGAGGAGCGTGTCGTCGATGGCACGCAGCGTCAGCTCGCCGTCGGTCACGACGAGGGCGGCGGGTGGCCAGAGATCGGCGAGCGCGGTCATGGTGGCACGCTCCACGGGCCGCGCCCCGCGGTCAAGCCGAATGTGGTCGCCGGTGTCGGCGTCGCCACGTAGGTTGTCGGGCGTGAGTGCACCCGTCATCGCCGCAGAGGGCCTGACCAAGACCTACGGCTCCCTCACCGCGGTCGCGGGCATCGACTTCGAGGTGCCGCCGGGCGAGTCCTTCGGCCTGCTGGGCCCCAACGGTGCCGGCAAGTCGACGACGATGCGCATGGTCGGCGCGGTGTCGTCCCGGAGCGCCGGGACGCTGCGCGTTCTCGGTCTCGACCCGGACACGCACGGGCCCGCCATCCGGTCCCAGCTGGGAGTGGTGCCGCAGGAGGACAACCTCGACACCGAGCTCCGGGTGCGTGACAACCTCATCGTCTACGGGCGCTACTTCGGCATCCCGCGCCGCACGTGCGCCACCCGCGCCGACGAGCTGCTCGAGTTCGCGCAGCTCGCGGACAAGGCCCGGTCCAAGGTCGACGACCTGTCGGGCGGCATGAAGCGCAGGCTGACCATCGCCCGGGCGCTGATCAACGAGCCCCGCATCCTCATGCTCGACGAGCCGACCACCGGCCTGGATCCCCAGGCGCGCCACGTGCTGTGGGACCGCCTCTTCCGGCTCAAGGAGCGCGGCACCACGCTGGTGCTGACCACGCACTACATGGACGAGGCCGAGCAGCTGTGCGACCGGCTCGTGGTGGTCGACCACGGCAAGATCATGGCCGAGGGCAGCCCGTCCGCTCTCATCCGGCAGTACTCGAGCCGGGAGGTCGTCGAGCTGCGGTTCGGGTCCGAACGCAACGCGCCGCGGCGGCGCGGCTCGAGGGAGCGGCGCAGCGCGTCGAGGTGCTGCCCGACCGGGTGCTGCTCTACACGGACGACGGCGAGGCGCTCCTCGAGCACGTCGCCACCCAGGGTCTGCACCCCACCACGAGCCTGGTGCGGCGCTCCTCGCTCGAGGACGTGTTCCTTCGGCTCACGGGGCGGAGCCTGATCGAGTGACCACCGTCGAGCCGATGACGGCATCTGCGCTGCAGGCGGCTGAGCGCCCGCAGCGCTTCGGCGCGCTCTACATCGCCGAGCACCAGCTGCGCGCCATGCGCGCGTACGGCTGGACGATCGTCGTGAGCAGCGTCGGCAGCCCTCTCGTCTACCTGCTCGGCATCGGGCTCGGGCTCGCGGCCTTCATCGACCAGCCGGTGGCGAGCGGCCCGGCCGGCCCGGTCGACTACGTGTGGTTCGTCGCGCCCGCGTTGCTCGTCGCCGCCGCGGTCGGTGTCGCGACGGAGGAGTTCACCTACGTGGTCATGGCCGGCTTCCGCTGGCGCCGCATCTTCTGGGGCATGAACGCCTCACCCGTCTCCCCCGAGCAGATCTGCAGCGGGCTCGTGCTGTCCGTCGCCGCGCGGATGCTGTTCACCACGGCGGTGTACTACGCGCTCGTGGTCGCGTTCGGCGCAGTCGGCAACCCGTGGGCCGGGCTCGCCATGCCGTTCGTCGGCCTGCTGGCTGGGCTGGCCTTCGGACTGCCGCTGCTCGCCTACTCGGCGACGCTCACCGAGGACGGCGGCCAGTTCGCGGTGGTGCAGCGCTTCATCTTCACCCCGCTGTTCCTGTTCTCCGGCACGTTCTACCCGCTCGACAGCGTCCCGGTGGGCCTGCAGTGGATCGGCTGGATCTCGCCGCTGTGGCACGCGAGCGAGCTGGGCCGGCAGCTGTCGTACGGATCGACGCCCGGCGGTTGGCCCTGGGTGGCGCACCTCGCCGTCCTGCTCGTCATGGCCGGCGTCGGCTGGGTGCTCGCGCGCCGGACGTTCGTGCGGAGGCTGCGCGGATGAGCGCGTCGACGGACGTGGACGCGCGGTCCGGCGGTGCGCGCGCCCTGTACTCGGGCAACGCGCGGGTCGTCGTCGCCCGAGGACTACTCGCCACCAAGAGCACGAACTGGGTGGTGGTCGTCTCGGGCTTCTTCGAGCCGGTCTTCTACCTGCTCGCCATGGGCTGGGGCCTCGGCTCGTTCATCGGCGACGTGACCTTGCCCTCCGGCACGGAGATCTCCTACGCGGCCTACATCGCACCCGGTCTGCTGGCCGTCTCGGCGATGAACGGCGCGGTGTACGACTCCACCTGGAACGTGTTCTTCAAGATGCACTTCGGCAAGCTCTACGACGCGATGCTCTCGACGTCGATGGGGCCGCTCGACGTGGCGTTGGGCGAGATCCTGTACGCCCTCCTGCGCGGTGGCGTCTACGCGTTCGGGTTCCTCACGGTGATGCAGGTGCTCGGCCTCAACCTGGCGTGGACGGCGTTCCTCGCGGTTCCGGCGGTGCTGCTCGTCGCGTTCGGTTTCGCCAGCATCGGCATGGCGATCACGAGCTACATGAAGACCTTCCAGCACATGGACTGGATCAACATCGTCCTGCTGCCGATGTTCCTGTTCTCCGCGACGTTCTACCCGCTCACGGTCTACCCGACGCCCATCCAGTGGCTCATCCAGGCGCTGCCCTTGTGGCACGGCACCGAGCTGGTGCGCGGCCTGACCACGGGCGAGCTCTCGAGCGCCTCCGGGCTCCACGTCGCCTACTTCGTCGCCATGATCGCGATCGGCCTCACGTTCACCACCAAGCGTCTGCGCGCGCTGTTCCTGGACTGACGCCGGCCGGGCCACCGTCGACAGCTGCGGGGGGTACACACGCGAGAGCCGCGACCGCCCCGAGGGGCAGTCGCGGCTCTCGGACTCGAGTGCGGGTGGCTCAGGCCTCCGCGTCGCCGGGCGTCGTGGGTGTCGTAGGCGTCGTAGTGGGCGTCGCGGGCGTCGTGGGCGTCGTGGGCTTCTTGGGCGCCGCCCGGCGCGTGACCTTCTTGGCGGTCTCGGCCGCGGCGTCCTTGGCCTCGGCCACCTTCTCCGCGGCGGCGTCCTTGACCTCGGTCGCCTTCTCGCCGAGCGACTCGGTGGCCGAGGTGACCGCGTCGGCGGCCTTGTGCGCGGCCTCGCGGCCGCGTGCGACGGCGGAACCGGCCGCCTCACCGAGCGCGTCGGCGGCGTGCCCGAGGTCGGCCCGCCCGCTCGACGTCGTGGTGCTGCCGAACGAGTCGGTGGGCTCCCACGGCTCGGCCCACGGGTCCACCGTGGAGCGCGAACGCCGCGCCGCGGCGAAGGCCGCGCCGATGCCGAGCAGGCCGAGGACGAGAAGCAGGACCTTGCCGCCGCGGTGTTTCTTCTCCGCCTTGGCGGCGGCTGCTGCGGCGACGGCGGCTGAGCCGGCGTTCGCCTTGACGGCCGCGGCGTCGACGGCGTGCTGGGCTGCGGCGCCCGCGCGCACGGCCGCCTCGTTCATGGCCTGGACCAAGCGCGGCAGCACCTCGTCCACCAGCTTGTCGTGAGCGGTGTCGATGGCCGGGCTGGCCTTCTCGGCCGCCGTCTGCACCTTGGGTGCTGCGGCCTTCACGCTCTCCTTGTAGAGGTGCTCCACGCGCGGGACGAGCCAGTCGACGAACGCCTCGACCTTGGGCGTCGTCCACTCCTTGGCACTCCCGGCGGCGTCCTGCGCCTTGCCTGCGGCCAGCTTCGCACCGGCGGCGGCCTGGCTCGCCGCTCCGCTGAGGGTGGAGCTGAGGTCCGCAGCCTGTTCCTTGAGCTTCTCCGTGTCGACGTCGAGGTTCGGATGACGCGTGAAGGGCATGTCCACTCCCGGTTTCGGTCGGCTGCGCTGACTGCTCACTCTGCCATCCCGCCAGCACGCGCGCAGGGTGGAACTGGGTCATCGCACACAACCCACACGGACGCGTGCGGGCCTGCGTGACAGACTGGGCGCCATGTTCGCGACCCTGCACACGTCCGCCGGAGACATCCGGATCGAGCTCTACCCCAACCACGCGCCGACGACGGTCGAGAACTTCGTCGGCCTCGCCACGGGTTCCAAGCCGTGGACCGACCCCGCCACGGGCGAGGAGCGCACCGACCCCCTGTACAACGGTGTGGTCTTCCACCGCGTGATCCCCGACTTCATGATCCAGGGCGGTGACCCGCTGGGCACCGGCCGCGGCGGCCCGGGCTACCGGTTCGACGACGAGATCCACCCGGAGCTGCGCTTCGACCAGCCCTACCTGCTGGCCATGGCCAACGCCGGCAAGCAGCTCGACCCGATCACCGGCAAGCCCGGCGGCACCAACGGCTCGCAGTTCTTCATCTCGGTCGCCCCCACCGAGTGGCTCACCGGCAAGCACACGATCTTCGGCAAGGTCGCCGACGACGCGAGCCGGGCGGTCGTGGACGCGATCGCGACCACGCGCACCCGCCCGGGTGACCGTCCGGTCGAGGACATCACCATCGAGTCCATCGAGATCGAGGACTGACATCTCCGAGGACGTCGCCGCCAGCCGGCCGACCGCACCTCCGGTGTGCCCGCGACACCCCGACAGGGTGTCGTACGTGCGCTGCCAGAGGTGCGGTCGGCCGGTCTGCGCCGACTGTCAGCGACCGGCACCGGTGGGCGTCCAGTGCGTCGACTGCGTCGCGCAGGCTGCCGCGGCCGCACCGGCGCGCAGGACGGTGCTCGGCGGTACCGCGCGGCCCGGCCTGCCCGTGGTCACCCTGACGTTCCTCGGCCTGTGCGTCGCGAGCTACATCGTCGGGCTCGTGAATCCCGCCTGGGTGGACCAGCTGGCCTTCAACCCCGTGCTGGGCGACTCCGAGCCCTACCGGTTCGTCACCGCCGCCTTCCTGCACGCGTCGACCATCCACATCGCGTCCAACCTCATCGCGCTGTGGTTCGTCGGTCCGTACCTCGAGCAGGCGCTCGGGCGGCTGCGGTTCGCCACGCTGTACCTGCTGAGCGCCGTCGGCGGCCAGGTGGGCGTGGTGCTCCTGGCCACCGCCACCCACAGCTGGACCACCTGGGTGGTGGGCGCCTCGGGCGCGGTGTTCGGCCTGTTCGGCGCCATCTTCTTCGTGATGCGGCGGCTGGGCGGCAACGCCTCAGGGATCATCGGCGTGATCGTCCTGAACGTGGTCATCGGGTTCGTGGTGCCGGGAATCGCGTGGCAGGCGCACGCCGGTGGCCTCGTCACCGGCGCCGTGCTCGGCGCGGCGTACGCCTACGCGCCCAAGAACCAGCGCCGTCTGGTGGCCGTCCTCGTGCCCGTGGCACTCGCCGCGGCGATGTTCGTGGCGGTCCGGATCACCTACGCGAACTTCACGCTCGCGAGCCTCTGAGCCGTCCCCAGACTTACTCACACCTGTGGAATTACACCGGTGTAGTTATCCACAGTGTGCGCAACTCCTGTGCACAGACCGGGGAAAGCTGTGGGCTCAGCGCCAGCGCGTCGTCATGCCGAACCCGGCGATGATGAGCGCGCCACCGACGGCCAGGTTCCAGCGCCCGAGCGCCGGGATCGGGTACTGCGACTGCGACAGGTACGTCACGACGATCCAGACGAGGCCGAGCACCATGAGCCCGAGCATCACGGGGACGAACCACGGAGGGTTGACCTTCGGACCGGCCGACTTGGCGGGCGGCGGGGTGTACGCGGCCTTCTTGCGGGACCTCGACTCAGGCACGTCCGGTTACTCCTGTCCGACGGCGGCCGGTCCGCGCGCTTCGCGGGTGGCCGTGGGGCATGGGTGGTCGAACGCGTCGTCGCGTGCGAACCATGGCCTAGCGTAGTGCGCGGCAGCGACCGCCCTGAGCACCCGGAGACCTCGTGAGCGACCACCCGCACCGCGCGCGGCGCCTGGTCGCGCGCGGGACGGTGTCGGTGGCGATCGTGCTGGCGCTGTCCGGCGCGCTCTTCGCCGCCAACGCGAAGTTCGCGCAGGCGTCCGGCGACCGCCATCCGCAGGACCTCGACGACCTCGCCAAGCAGGAGCTGTCGCGGGTCGACACCCTGACCGGCGAGGTCGACGACCTGCACGTGGACGTCGACGAGCTCGCCGCGGCGGCCAACGAGGCGTCGGGCACCACCGTGGGCACGCCGTCCGCCGCCTACCTGGTGGAGTCGGGCGCCACGCCGGTCACGGGGCGCGGCCTGACGGTGCGGCTCGACGACGCCCCCGCCGACTCCCGCCTGCGCGAGGACATCGCTCCCGACGTGCTCGTCGTCCACCAGCAGGACCTGCAGGCGGTGATGAACGCGCTCTGGGCGGGCGGCGCCGAGGCGATGGCACTCATGGACCAGCGGGTGATCTCCACCAGCGCGTTCCGGTGCGTCGGCAACGTGCTCCGGCTGCACGGCCAGCTCTACTCCCCCCCGTACGAGGTGCGGGCGATCGGCGACCCGGACCTCCTGCGCGCCGCGCTCGACGCGTCGCCGGACGTGGCGGCCTACCAGCGCGACGCCTCCGAGGTGGGGCTGGGCTGGAGCGTCAGGTCGAGCGCGCTCGACCTCCCGGCCTACGCGGGTGCCACGGAGCTGACGGCGGCGACGGTTCCCGCGGGGACGCCGATCCTCCCGGGCCTGCCGGCGGCGGGCGAGCCGTCGCCGGCCCTCGACGACGCCGGCGGCGTCCCGGGCAAGGTGGGCCCGTGACGGCCGTCGAACCCGCGGAACCGGCGGCGCGACGCCGGTCGCGCGCCTCGCGCGTGGTCTACGGGGTGATCGGCGTCATCGGCGAGATCCTCATCACTCTCGGCCTCCTGCTGTTCGGCTTCCTCGTCTGGCAGCTGTGGTGGACCGATGTGCAGGGCAACCGCGCGCAGGCCGAGATCGTGCGCGAGGTGGTGCGCGAGGCGCCGCCGACCGTCGCGCCGTCGCCGGGATCCACGAAGCCGGCTGAGGTGGTCGCGAAGCCGCGCCACGACGATCCGCCCGTGCTCAAGGACCAGAAGCACGCGACCACCTTCGCGACCATGCAGGTGCCGCGCTGGGACGGGGAGCCCGAGCGGCCCATCAGCGAGGGCACCGACCGCGCGACCGTGCTCGATGTCCTTGGGGTGGGGCACTACGAGGGCACCGCGATGCCGGGCGACATCGGCAACTTCGCCGTCGCCGGCCACCGCACCACGTACGCCAAGCCGTTCAACCGCATCCTCGAGCTCAAGAAGGGCGATCCGGTCGTCGTGCGGACCACGACGCTGGACGGCAGCGAGGGTACCGACACCTGGTACGTCTACCGGGTGGTGTCGACCCAGGTGGTTCCCCCGACCGACGTGGACGTGATCGCGCCGGTCCCCAACGAGCCGTACGCCAAGCCCACCAAGCGCATGATGACCATGACCACGTGCCACCCGATGTACTCCGCGCGCGAGCGGTTCATCGTGCACCTCGAGCTCGACTACTGGGCGCCGGTCTCGAGCGGGACCCCCGCCGAGCTGGTCTCGAACGCTGGCTGAGGACGAGCCAGGAAGGGACGATGATGTACGGATGGTTGTGGCGGCACCTCCCCGGGCCGACGGTGGTGCGCGTGCTCATCTTGCTGGCCCTGGCGGCGGCGGTGCTCGTGGCCTGCTTCGCCTGGGTGTACCCCGCCATCGCCCCGCACATGCCCTTCAACGAGACCACGGTGGGTGAGTGATGACCAGGATCCTGGTGATCGACAACTACGACTCGTTCGTCTACACGATCGTCGGCTACCTCGACCAGCTCGGGGCCGAGACGGTCGTGGTGCGCAACGACGCCGTCCCCCCGCTCGCCGAGCGCGGTGACTTCGACGGCATCCTCGTCTCCCCCGGACCGGGGACGCCCGCCGACGCGGGCGCCAGCATGGACGTCATCCGCGACTGCGCGGCAACGGGTACGCCGATGCTCGGCGTGTGCCTGGGCCACCAGGCGCTCGGCGAGGTCTTCGGCGGCGTCGTGACGCACGCGCCCGAGCTCATGCACGGCAAGACCAGCGAGGTCGCGCACGACGGCGCGGGCGTGCTCGCCGGCCTGCCGCAGCCGTTCACCGCGACGCGCTACCACTCCCTCGCGGTCGTCGCCGGGACCGTCTCCGACGAGCTCGAGGTCACCGCGACGACGCACGGCATCATCATGGGTCTGCAGCACCGCACCCTGCCGCTGCACGGGGTGCAGTTCCACCCCGAGTCCGTGCTCACCGAGGGCGGCCACCGCCTGCTCGCCAACTGGCTCGAGGTGTGCGGGTCGACGGACGCGGTGGCCCGCTCGGAAGGGCTGCACCCGCTCGTCCGCCTCTGAGTCGAGCCTGCAGACGCCGCGAGGGCCGGTGACCATCGGGTCACCGGCCCTCGTTGCATGCACCTCGGGTCAGGGGTTCGTGCCGTCGTCGTTCCCCGGAGTGGTGGGGTCCGGCGGGGTCTGCGGCGGGCCGGAGGACACGTGCAGCTCGATCACCTGGTCGAGCTCGACCTGCGAGCCGACGCCCGGGTCGGGGAACAGCACGTTGCCGGCCGGCTCCGTCTCGGACGGCTCGTCGATCCGCTTCGGCGTGCCGGTGATCCCGGCGTCCTTGATGGCCTGAACCGCCTCCTCGTACGTCATCCCGATGACGTTGGGGACCTCGGCGTTGGTGGGGGCCACCGCGATCTCGAGCGTGATGACGGTGCCCTGCTTGAGCAGCCCGTCGCGGTCCTGGCTCAGGACGGTCCCGGGCTCCTCGTCGGCCGACTCGACCTCCTTGGTGTTCGGCCGCATGTTGAGCTTGTTGCTCAGGGTGTCGACGGCTTCCTTCTGGTCCTTGCCGACGAAGCTCGGCACGTCGACGTTGCCCGTGGACACCGAGAGCTGGACGGACGTGCCGGCCTCGACGCTCTGGCCGCCCTCCGGGTTGGTCTTGGTGACCTGGCCCTTGGGGTAGTTCGGGTTGTCGTCGTCCTTGCGCGTGGGGTCGACGACGAGACCCACGTCCGTGAGCATCTTCGTCGCGTCGGCCTCCGTGCGTCCCGTGACGTCGGGGACGTCCACCTCACCCGGACCCGTCGAGACGGTGTAGGTGACGTTGGACTTCTCCTCGACCTCCTGGTCGGCCGGGGGGTTGGTCGAGATGACGTCGCCCTCGGGCACGGTCGTCGACGAGCCCTCGGCGCGCACCGGGACCAGGTCCGCGGCGGTCAGCGCATTCACCGCGTCCGCCTCCGACTTGCCGACCACGTTGGGGACCGCCACCGTGGTGGGCCCCGCGTTCTTGTTGGCGTTCGCGATGAGCAGGGCCGCGATGCCGGCGACGGCCAGCACCGCGATCGCGACCAGCAGCCACACGAGCCAGGGGCGCTTGCGCTCCTCCTCGTCGGGCACGGTGGCGACCTCGGCCAGGCCGGTGGTGCCCCACGGCGGCTGCGCCGGCGGAAGCGTCTGCGTGACCGGGACCTGCGGGGCGAGCAGCTGGGTCGCCTCGGCGGCGGCCACGGCCGGCACGATCGCGCCGACCGCCGGCGCCGAGACAGCGCCGCCGCGCAGCACGGCCTCGAGCTCGGAGCGGAACTCCGCGGCCGTGGAGTAGCGCGAGTCGCGCTCCTTGGCCAGCGCCTTGAGCGTGATGCGGTCCAGGCTGTCCGGGACGTCGGAGGCGAGCGAGCTGGGGACCGGCGCGGCCTCGCGCACGTGCTGGTAGGCCACGGAGACGGGCGAGTCGCCGACGAAGGGCGGCCGGCCGGTGAGCAGCTCGAAGAGCAGGCACCCGGTCGAGTACAGGTCGGACCGGGTGTCGACGGTCTCGCCGCGCGCCTGCTCGGGCGACAGGTACTGCGCGGTGCCGATGACGGCCTGCGTCTGGGTCATGGTCGCGGCGGAGTCGGCCACCGCGCGCGCGATGCCGAAGTCCATCACCTTGACCGCGCCGGTGGGCGTGAGCATGACGTTGGCGGGCTTGATGTCGCGGTGGACGATGCCCGCGTGGTGGGAGTACTCGAGGGCCGAGAGCACGCCCGCCGTGATCTCCACGGCCTCCTCGATCGGGACGGCGTGCCCGTCCCGCAGGATGTCGCGGACGGTGTGGCCCTCCACGTACTCCATGACGATGAACGGCACGTGGCCGACGACGCCGGTGGGCTCGGTGATCACGTCCTCGCCGGTGTCGTACACGGCGACGATGGCGGGGTGGTTCAGGGAGGCCGCGGCCTGCGCCTCGCGGCGGAAGCGGTTCTGGAACGAGGGGTCGCGAGCGAGGTCGGAGCGCAGGATCTTGATCGCGACCGTGCGTCCGAGCCGGGTGTCGTGGCCGATGTGCACCTCGGCCATGCCACCTCGGCCGATGAGCTCGCCGACCTCGTACCGTCCGGCGAGGATCCGGGATCCGTCGTCCACCACTAGGCGTCCTTCACTTCCGTCGCTCGAGGGCCCGCGTCACGCTCACCCTGGGGGATCATCGCACCGAACGCGCCGTCACGAGGGTACTGATCGCTTGTCGGCCCGGCTACGACCTGCGGCGCGACCAGCAGGATCGTGTCCGGACCGGTACCGGAGGCGCCCAGCATCTTGTCGGCCAGGGCGGCTCCGAGCAGCCCGACGAGGAGCAGCAGCAGGGCGATCAGGGGCCATCCGAATCGTCGCGTGCCCACCTGGACGCCGGTCTCGCCGCGCCCGGTGCGGTGCACGTGCGCGCCGTGGCCGGAGGTGCGCGCCGGCGGACGGCGGTCGGCGGGCGGGGGGAACGACGGCGGGGCGGCGGGGTTGCCGCGCACCGGCTGCACGAGCGGGTCGGGCGCGCGCTCCGGCGTCGTCGTGACGAGCACCGGGACGCCGGTCGGCGGCGTGCGCGGCACGAGGCGGTCGAACTGCTCGGCCAGCTCGGCACCCGACTGCGGGCGCGCGGCGGGGTCCTTGGACAGCAGGCGCATCACGAGGTCGGCGAGCGGCCGGTCGACCGTCGCGGGCAGCGGCGGCACGGGGTTGTTCACGTGCGCGACGGCGATGTCGACGGCCGTGGGGCCGGTGAACGGGCGGTGCCCGACGAGCGCCTCGTACGCGATGATCCCCAGCGAGTAGAGGTCGGACAGCGGCGTCGCCGCCCGGCCGACCGCCTGCTCCGGCGAGAGGTACTGGGCGGTGCCCATCACCATGCCGGTGGCCGTCATCACCATCTGGTTCTGGGCGAGCGAGACGCCGAAGTCGGTGATCTTCACGCGGCTCCCCCGCCCCAGCAGGATGTTGCCGGGCTTCACGTCGCGGTGCACCACGCCCATCTCGTGCGCGTGGTGCAGGCCGCGCGCCGTCTGCGCGAGCACGGGCAGCAGCTTGCGCGACGGCAGCACCGGCTCGCGCTCGAGCAGGTCGGACAGCGGCTCGCCGAGGACGAGCTCGATGACGAGGTAGCTGGAGCCGTCCTGCTCGCCGTAGTCGAAGAGCTGGGCGATGTTCGGGTGCGAGAGAGCCGCGGAGTTGCGCGCCTCGGTGCGGAACCGGTCGAGGAAGCCCCGGTCGCCCGCGAACTCGGCCTTGAGCACCTTGACCGCGACCGAGCGCGCGAGCGACTCGTCGTACGCCTCCCACACCTCGCCCATGCCACCGACGGCGATCTGCCGCACCAGCCGGTACCGGTCGCCCAGGGCCACGCCCGCCGCAGTCCTCACTTGTTCAGCACCGCCTCGATGACCGCACGGGCGATCGGTGCCGCGACGCGGCCGCCGGTCGCCTCGTTGCCCGCGCTGCCGCCGTGCTCGACGATCACGGCCACCGCGACCTGCGGCTTGTCGGCGGGCGCGAACGCGGTGAACCACGCGTGCGGTGCCTGGCCCTCGGCGTTCTGCGCCGTGCCCGTCTTGCCGGCCACCTGCACGCCGGAGATCTTCGCCGCGGTGCCCGTCCCGCTCTCGACGACCCCGAGCATCATCTCCTTGAGCGCGCTCGCGGTTCCTGGCGACACCGCGGTGGACAGGAGCGACGGCTTGGTCTCGGAGACGACGCTGAGGTCGGCCGCCCGCACCCGGTCGACGACGTACGGCGTCATGAGGCGGCCGCCGTTGGCGATCGCGGCCGAGACCATCGCCATCTGCAGCGGCGTCGCCGCGACGTCGAACTGGCCGATCGCGGACTGCGCGGTCTGCGGGGCGTTCGCGTCGGCCGGGAAGTGGCTCGTCGCGGTGCCCATGGGGATGGTGAGGTCCGCGTCGTCGAACCCGAAGCGCTGGGCCTGCTCGCGCAGCGCGTCGTCGCCGAGGTCCATGCCGAGCTGGGCGAAGGCCGTGTTGCAGGACACGCGCAGCGCCTGGGCCAGGGTGATGGGGTTCGCCCCGCACCCGCCGCCGCCGAAGTTGCCGATGCTCGCGGTGCTCTGCGGCAGGTCGAGCCGCACCGGCGCGGGGATCTCGCTCGTCTCGTCGTACTCGCCGCTCTCGAGCGCGGCGGCGGCCGTGACCAGCTTGAACGTCGAGCCCGGCGGGTACGTCTCGCGCGTCGCGTTGCTGCGCAGCGGGTTCCCGTCCTCGTCGCGCAGCCGGGCGTACGCGCTGGAGGCCTTCTTGCTGCTGTGCGACGCGAGGTCGTTGGGGTCGTAGCCCGGCGTCGACACGAGCGCGAGGATGCGGCCGGTCGCGGGCTCGATGGCGACCACCGCGCCCTCCTGGTCGCCTAGGCCCTCGAAGGCGGCCTTCTGCGCCGCCCGGTTCAGCGTCGTCTCGACGGCCGCGCCCTCCGGCTGGCGCCCGGTGAGCAGGTCGCGGACGCGAGTGAAGAACAGCTGGTCGCTGCGGCCCGTGAGGTTGTCGTTCTCGGCGTACTCGAGCTCGGTGCTGCCGTTGACGATCGAGTAGAAGCCGGTCACGGCGGAGTAGAGCTCGCCGTCGCTGTACCTGCGCTGGTACTGGAAGGGGTCGTCCACCTTGACCGACTCGGCCACGGCCTTGCCCTGGACCACGATGGGTCCTCGCGCGTTGCCGAACTCCCGGTAGAGCGTGCGCGCGTTGCGCGGGTCGGCGTTGAGGTCCTTGGCCTGGGCGAACTGGACCCAGGTGGCCCCGGCCATGAGCGCCACGAACATGACGATGACGACGGTGGCCAGTCGGCGCAGCGGCTGGTTCATCGGACTCGCCCGAACCGCTCGGTCGGGTCGTCCTGCGGCGCCGGCACGGGGATGCCGCCGGCCGGCGTGAGTGCGGAGACCACGGGCGCCGGGCGGCGCGCGTCGTTGGAGATGCGCAGCAGGAGGGCCACGATCACCCAGTTCGCCAGCAGGGACGAGCCGCCGTACGCCAGGAACGGCGTGGTCAGGCCGGTGAGCGGGATGAGGCGCGTGACGCCGCCCACCACGACGAACGTCTGGAACGCGACGACGAACGCGAGGCCACCGGCCAGCAGCTTGCCGAAGCCGTCCCGCACGCCGATCGCCGTGCGCAGGCCGCGCTCCGCGAGCACGAGCGAGATCATCAGCAGCGCCATGAGGCCCGTCAGGCCCAGCTCCTCGCCGAGCGAGGCGACGATGAAGTCCGACTCCGCGTAGGGGACCATGTCCGGCCGCCCCTGGCCCAGACCCGTGCCGAACAGCCCGCCGCCGGCCATCCCGAACAGGCCCTGCACCAGCTGACCCGACCCGCCGGGCGAGCGCCCGTAGACGTCCGGGTCGAACGCGTGCAGCCAGGCCTCGAAGCGGGCACCGACGTGAGAGAAGGCGGTCGCGGCCAGCGCCGCACCGCCCACGAAGAGGAGCAGGCCGATGACGACCCAGCTCAGGCGCTCGGTGGCGAGGTAGAGCATGGCCACGAACATGCCGAACAGCAGCAGCGAGGTGCCCAGGTCCCGCTCGAAGACCAGGACCGCGAGCGAGGCGGCCCAGACGATGATGATGGGCCCGAGGTCGCGAGCGCGGGGAAGCTGCAGGCCCAGCACCTTGCTGCCGGCCAGCGCGAGCGTGTCGCGGTGCGTGACCAGGTAGCCGGCGAAGAACACGGCCAGCGCGATCTTGGCGAACTCGGCGGGCTGCATGCCGATGGGCCCGATGTGCGCCCAGATGCGCGCGCCGTTGATCTGCTGGCCGATGCCCGGCACGAGCGGGAGGGCGACCAGGCCGAGGCCGACGACCATCGCGGTGTAGGTGTAGCGGCGCAGGGTGCGGTGGTCGCGCAGCAGGATCAGCACGGCGGCGGCCAGGGCCACGGAGATGGCGGTCCAGGCGAGCTGGCGTCCGGCGAAGCCGCTGTCGTGGTTGGGCTTCGCGGCGTAGGCGAGGTCGAGCCGGTAGATCATCGCGAGCCCCACGCCGTTGAGCCCGACCGTCAGGGGCAGGATCACCGGGTCGGCGTAGGGCGCGCGCCAGCGCAGGACCACGTGCATGAGCAGGGCGAGCGCGGTCAGGCCCGTGCTGTAGCCGACCACGTCGGCGGGCACCTCGCCCTCGACGCCCAGGCCCACCAGGGCGTACGCGCCGATGCCGACCATGAGCGCGAGCAGCAGCAGCCCGAGCTCCGAGCCTCGGCCGGCCCGGACGCGGTGCGGTTCGATCGTCGTCATGGCGCGGTCGACACCGTCGGCGAGCTCGGTGACGGCGTCGAGGTGGGGGTTGCCGTGGCGGTGGGGGTGGCCGTGGGCGCCACGGTGGGCTCGGGCGACGGCAGCGGCACCGTGGTGTCGAGCGCGAGCAGCTGCACCTGGACGCGGGCCGCCTCGAGGCTCTCGGCGCGGATGGTCTCGTCGACACGCTCGCGCAGGTAGGCGGACTGCAGGTCGGCGACCGCGACGTCGCTCGTCTCGACGACGGTCGACAGCTCGATGGGACCCAGCGCCTGCGGGATCCCGCGGAAGATGGCCACCTGGCCCTCGGAGACACCGACGTAGTACTGCGTCTGGGTCCAGGCCCACGCGCCGACCCCGACCGCCACGAGCAGCACCACGACGCCGACGGCGAGCGCCCAGACGCGCTTGCGCCTGCGCGGGGAGCCGGCGGGCTCGTCCTCGTCGGACTCCGGGGCCTCGTCGGCCTCGGGCTTGGTCAGGTTCGCCGCGCGGGCTGCCGGTCCGTCGGCGGCGCTCGTCGGCGCGTCGAACGTCGCGGCGGCGGAGCCGACCACGGTCGCGTTCGTCGTGGGGCCTGCGCCGTCGGCCACGTCGTCGAGCTCGATGACGTCGGCCAGCACGACCGTCACGTTGTCGCCGCCGCCGGCCCGCAGCGCGAGCTGGACCAGCCGGTCCGCGCACTGGTCTACGTCGTCGATCGTGCGCAGCGTCTCGGCGATGGTGTCGGCGCTGACGAAGCCCGACAGCCCGTCCGAGCACAGCAGCCACCGGTCGCCCGGCCGCGCCTCCCGCACCGACATGTCAGGGGTGACCTCGGCGTCGAAGTCGCCCAGCACGCGCATCACCACCGAGCGCTGCGGGTGGTGCTCGGCCTCCTCGGGGGTGATCCGGCCGATGTCGACCAGGTGCTGGACGAAGGTGTGGTCGGTGGTGACCTGCGTGAGGACGCCGTCGCGCATGAGGTAGCCGCGCGAGTCGCCGAGGTGCACCATCGCGAGCTTGTTGCCTGCCCGCAGGATCGCGATGACGGTGGTGCCCATGCCGGCGAGCTCGGGCTCGGCCTCGCTGCGGGCGATGATCTCGTCGCGCGCGGCCTCCATCGCGGCCTCGAGCTCGTCGAGCGCGTCGTCGGGACCGTGCGACTCGCCGTCCAGGGGGGCGAACGCGGCGACGGCGACGCTCGAGGCGACGTCTCCGCCCGCGTGACCGCCCATGCCGTCGGCGACCATGAGCAGGTGCGGACCCGCGTAGCCGGAGTCCTGGTTGTTGCTGCGGACGAGCCCGACGTCGGACCGCGCCGCGTAGCGGAGCGCGACGGTCACCTCTGCAGCTCGATCACGCTCTGGCCCACGCGGACTGGTGTACCGGTTGCGAGCTGTGTCGGGGACTCGACGCGCTGGTCACCGAGGAAGGTTCCGTTCGTGGAGCCCAGGTCCTCGACGAACCAGGACCCGCTCTGCGGGAAGATCCGCGCGTGGCGCGAGGACGAGTAGTCGTCGTCGAGCACCAGGGTGCAGCCCGGCGCGCGTCCGATCAGCACGGACGACGAGCCCAGCGGGACGATGGTGCCGGTCAGCGGGCCCTCGGTGACCACGAGCCGCAGCGCCTGCTGCTTGGGCCGGGGCGCGTCCTGCTGGGGCGCGGCCTCGGGGACCACGCGCTTGCGGGCGGCGCGGCGCTCGACGATGCGCGTGCCGTAGAGGTCACGGCGCAGCACGGCGATGGCGGACAGCACGAAGATCCAGAGCAGCGCCAGGTAGCCCAGCCGCAGCAGGGTGATCGTCAGCTCGCTCATCGCGTCGGCGTCACTCGTCCGGGTCCGGTTCGCCACCCGTCCAGAACAGGATCCGGGTACGACCGATGGTGAGGGTGTTGCCGTCCAGGAGGGTCGCCGCGGGCACCTGGTGCCCCTCGACGAACAGCCCGTTGGTCGAGCCCATGTCGCTCGCGACGACGCCCTCGGGCGTCACGCGGATCTCGAGGTGCTTCCGCGAGACGCCGGGGTCGTCGACGATGATGTCGGCCTCCGAGCCGCGACCGATCACGGTCACCGGCCCGGTGAGCAGGTAGCGCTGCCCGTCGATGTCGACCAGGGGGTGGCGCGCGCTGGGGGCGTTGCTGGCCGCCGGGGCCACGGCGCCGCGCACGGTGGCGCTGTGCACCTTGAAGCGGCCGGCCTCCTGCGCGGTGTCCTCGGAGAAGCTCACGGTGACGGGGCCGACGAAGGCGTAGCGCTGGCTCGCGGCGTGGTCGGTGACGTTCGCGGCGAACTCGTCCGCCAGCGCCTCCGCACCCCATGCCTCCACCTGGTCGTAGTCGGCAGTCGAGAGCTCGATCGTGAACTCGTTGGGGACCACGGTCCTGTCGCGGCCCACCACGGCGGCCCGCTCGTCGACCTCGCGGCGCAGCGCGCTCGCCAGCTCGACCGGCTTGAGCTCGCCGCGGAAGGCCTTGGCGAAGGCGTTGTTGACCACCCGCTCCACACCGTTCTCGAACTTGTCGAGGAAGCCCACGCCCACCTCCTTCTCACGCCGTCGCCCGTGCCGCGGGGTGCGGACGGTGGGAGCGGCGCGACGATGATCGCGGTCGATCCGCCTTGATGGTATCCGCGAGACCCGTGTGCGGGGTGCTCAACGCCTCCGGGCGGGCCGGTTCGCCCGCTCGTTCGGGGTGGGGTGCGGAACGTGTTAATGTTCTCGGCGCGCGCGAGTGGCGGAACGGCAGACGCGCTGGCTTCAGGTGCCAGTGTCCGAAAGGGCGTGGGGGTTCAAATCCCCCCTCGCGCACACAGGATGTCTTCGCCGGACATCATCGAACAGGCCGGACCCTCAGGGTCCGGCCTGTTCGCGTCGGGGCGACGGTCGTGACTAGTTGGACACGTGCCCAACATTGCTGGGCGCCGGTGACTCCGGGTGCGACACTTCGCGCGTGATCCGTCGGACCGATGACCGTTCCGCCCGCCCGGCCACCCTCGCGGTGGTCGTCGTCGTGCTGCTCGCGCTGGGCGCCCTCGTCGCGTGGCAGGTGGGCGGTCTGCTCGGGGTGAGCCACAGCCCCGCCCAGGTGCCCGCGGAGGAGCAGTCGTCCGCGCCGGCCCGGGACGACGTGCCCGCGCCCGAGGTCCGCACCGTGGTCGCACCCGACGCGCCGGACCTGCAGCTGGCGGCGCGGTCCGTGGCCGCGGCGTACGGCGCGCGCGGGCTGCCGCGGCCGCGGGTGTCGTCGGACGCGGCGGCCAGGACGACGTGCTGCACCATCGCGGCGGACGTCGACCCCGCCTCAGGCCTCACGGGTGAGCAGTTCCGGTTGCGAGCCGGCTCGGGCGTGACGGTCGTCGCCGGGACGCCCGCCGGCGCACGCGCCGGTCTGTACACGGTCGCCGACCGGATCCGCTCGGCGACCACGGTCGTCCCCGTCGCGGAGCAGGACGTCACGCAGGGCCCGCGGCTCGGGACGCGCCTGACCGACGTGGGGGCCGTCGGGCTGGACGACGACGCGGCGAAGTTCGCGACCGGGGACGACTACTCGCTCAACTCCGACGTGGTCGGTTCCGCGCTCCTGCCGGCGGCGCCGTGGGTGGACGCCGACGCGGTGGCCGAGATCGAGACCCAGTTCCACGCGCTCGTGGACCATGCCATGGAGCAGGGCTACAACGGCGTGGTCGTCCAGGGCTTCCTCGAGTACGTGACCTTCGACGAGCTCGGCGTCTACCCCGCGGGCGACCCGCACGTGGCGCGTGCGCGGGCGATGGTCCGCGCCTTCGGCCCGGTGTGGCAGTACGCGCACGACATGGGCATGAAGGTCTACCTGATGACGGACATGCTCGCGGTGAACCCACCGCTCGAGGAGTACCTGCACCGGACGGTCGGCAGCCTGGACACTACGTCGCCGAAGCTGTGGTCGGTGTACCAGGCGGGGGTGCGCGAGCTGTTCGCGAGCATGCCGTTCGTCGACGGGCTGATGATCCGCATCGGCGAGGGCGGGTCGGCCTACCAGCTCGAGGGCTGGGACTACGGCTCGAAGGTGGCCGTGACCACGCCCGACGCGGTGCAGGCGATGCTGCGCGCGCTGCTCTCCACCGCCGGGGAGCAGGACAAGGACGTGGTGTTCCGCACCTGGACGGTCGGGCTGGGTGCCGTCGGTGACCTGCACACCAACCCGGAGTCCTACGAGACGGTGCTCGGTAAGATCACGGACCCGCACCTCATCGTGTCCACCAAGTACTCGGCGGGGGACTTCTACAGCTACCTGTCGCTCAACCCCACGCTCGACGTGGGCGACCACCGACGCATCGTGGAGCTGCAGGCCCGGCGCGAGTTCGAGGGGCAGGGCGCCGTTCCGGACGACCTGGGCGCGCTCGAGCAGGGTGCGCTGCGCCGCTTCCTCGCCGACAACCCGAACGTCGAGGGCATCTGGAACTGGTCCCAGACCGGTGGTCCGCTCTATGCCGGGCCGCGCGCGCTCTACCTGCGCCAGGGGTTCTGGCAGCTGTGGGACCTCAACTCCTACCTCGCGTCGCGGATCGCCGCCGACCCCGAGGTGGACCTCGCCGCCGCACGTGCCGACTGGGTGCGCCAGACGCTCTCCTCCGACCGCGCGACCGTCGCGGCCATCTCGCGCGCCTTCGCGCTGTCGCGGTCGGCGATCACCGACGGCCTGTACATCGGCCCGTACGCGCAGCAGTCGGTGAAGGCGCTCGGCCTGGAGCCGCCGCCCATGATGTGGATCTTCGAGTGGGACATCGTCTCCGGCGACACCGCGACCTTCGACACCATCTACTCCCTCTCCAAGGACCACCTGGACGAGGCCGTCGAGCAGGGGCACCGAGCCGCGCGCACCGCGGCGCAGATGCGGGACGTCGTCGCGGGCACCTCTGCGTCCGGGTGGACCGACCCCGAGCAGCGGACCGCCTTCCTCGCGTCCGTCGAGTACGAGCAGGACCTGTTCGCGACCCTCGATGCCTACCGTGAGACCGTGCTGCGCCACGCGCAGTGGCTGGACACGGGGTCGCCGAGCGCGCGCGCGGCGGGCCTGGCGGCGCGGCAGCGCTTCGCGACGGCACGCGCCGCCCACGAGGCGCGCTACGGAGCGGACCCGCGGCTTCCCGCGTACAACTTCACGGCCGCGGACCTGGGTCTGGAGCGAGCCGGTCGAGACCTCGCGATGGCATGGACGGCGCGCGGGCTGCTCGCGGTGCTCGTCGTCGCGCTCGGGCTGGGCACGTGGAGGCAGGGGCGTCCGCGCTTCCCGGGCCACCGCGGGCTGCACCTGCTGTGGACGGGGGCGGTGCGTCCCTGGCGGCTGGGGGGCGTGGACGGACCGTCCGGCGCTGCGGACCGGATCGTCGTGATCGGTGTGCCGGCCCTGGTGCTCGTCCTGTCGCGCTGCGCGTACACCTGGTTCGCGGCACCCGCGCACCTCGCTCTCACTCTCGGCGCGTGGCTGCTGTTCGCCCTGGTCGCCGGGGTGCTGGCCGCCCGTGTCCTGGGCCGGCGGTCGTGGTGGACCGTGCTCGCGGCCGTCGGCGGCGTGGCGCTGCTGCGGAGCGCGCTGCTCCTCGCGGTCCTGTCCTGGCGGGGCCCGGGACGGTACTGGTTCGGCTTCTGGACCCTGCCCGGGCAGCGGACCGCGTACGTGACGGTGGCGTTCGCCGCGTTCTGCTGGCTGTTCGTGGCGACCTTCGCGGCACTGCGCTCGGCGGGATCGATCAGCCGCCGACGTGCCGGCGGGATCGTCGCGCTCGCGGGTGGCGCCGTGCTGCTCGTCGGCGGCGTCGTGGTGGCCGCGCTTGGGCTGGAACAGGTCCTGGCGACGTGGAACGACCAGATGGCGCTCCTGCCCTGGGGCCTGCACCGCATCCTGGGCATCACGGTGTTCCTCGGGATCCCCGACTCGCTGCCGCGGGACCTCGCGATCGCCGGTGCGCTCGCGTGCGCGACCGGGGCCGTGCTGGCGCTGGTCGGTCGGCGCCGCGCCTGACCCGCACGCGAACGAGCCGGGAACCCGAGGGCTCCCGGCTCGTCCTCGTGCTCGTCCTCAGTCCTCCGGCGTCTCGCTGGGCGTGGGGTCGGACTCGGCCGTCTCGGCCGGGTCGGGAGACGCGGCCGGCTCCGGCTCCTGCAGGTCGGCGAGCGCCTGCTCGAACGCGGCGACGGTCGCGGCGTCGACCTCCCCCGTGGCCGGCACGCCGAGGTCCTTCTGGGCCTGCTTCACGGCCGCGGTGAGCTCGTCGGACGGCTCACCGTCGACGGGACCGTCCCAGTAGCCCGCCAGCGTGAGCGTCTGCTGCAGCGCCGCCGTCGACGCGGTGCTCTCGGCGGCGTCGACCCCGGCCTTCGCACCCAGGGTGCTCTGGAGGGCGAGCTGGCTCGCCTTGTCCATGGTCCCCGTGACCGGCAGGTCGTTGGCCTTCTGCAGCTCCTCGACGGCCGCGACCGTCTGCGGGCCGTAGATCCCGTCGACGTCGCCCTTGTAGAGCTCGGCTTCCTTGAGCGACGTCTGCAGCGCCTTCGTGTACGCGCTCACGTTCGCGTCCGCCTGCTTGGCCTGGTCCTCGCTGAGGCAGCCCGAGTCGGCGAACAGGTGGATCCACGCCGCCTCGAGGGCCACGGCGGCGGCGTTGAACTTCTCAGCCGCCTCGACCAGCGGCGTGTCCGCCGAGATGCCCTCCTGGGTGGCCTCGAACTCGTCCTCCGCCTCCTCGACGCGCGAGACGCTGCCGGCGGGCAGGGTCGCGAGCGGGGTGGGCGTCTCCGCCTTCGCCGGCTCCTGCGGCGTGGCGCTCGCGGAGGCCTGCGCCTCGACGAGCGCCGCCTGGGCGTCGTCAAGGTCCTCCTGGGCCTGCGCCACGTCGTCCTGGGCCTTCTTCGCGTCCAGCGCGGCGTCCTTCGTGGCCGCGGCGGGCTTGCCCAGGTCTGCGCCCGCCGTCTGCACGTCGCCCACGGTCACCGCGGTCTGGTGCAGGACGTCGCCGTACCGGTCGAGCGCGGTGATGTAGCTCGAGCTGGCGGAGCACAGGGCGTCCCCGGCGTCCGCCGCCGCCTGCTCGGCGTCCGCCAGCGCCTTCTCCTTGGCCGTCACGTTCGCCTGGGCGACCGTGAGGTCGGACTCGGGCGTGCTCGAGCACGCTGTGAGCACGAGTGCCAGACACCCCGCGAGGCTCAGTGCCGCGGGGAGGAGCGAGCGGTGACCGCCCGCACCGGGCGATGTCACTCGGCCACCTCGCGCCCGTGCGCCGTGAGCGCCCAGATCACGAAGACGTCGAGGACGATGATGATGATGCTCCACCACGGGTAGTACGGCAGCCACGCGAAGTTCAGCAGGATGCTCAGGCTCGCCACGATCACGCCGATGGTCCGGGCCCACACGGCCCCGCTGAGGACGAAGAAGCCCGCCACCGCGACGAGCACGCCCACGAGCAGGTGGATCCAGCCCCACGCCGTGATGTCGAACTCGAAGATCCACGTGGCGCCCGCCACGTAGAAGGTGTCGTTGAACAGCGCCACCAGTCCCTGCAGCGCCTGGAGCACACCCGTGACGATCATCATCGTCGCGGCGAACAGCGTCAGTCCCACGGCAAACCCGTTGCGTTGCTCAGTCACGGTCGGATCCCTTCTCGATGCTGCTGGTTAGCTGGCGGTCGCGGGCCGTCCCGCGCGGGATCTCCCACGACGAGGCGCCGGCAGGGTGCGGGACCCGGCCGGGCGCGCCCACGTCCGCGGCGTCGCGCGCCGTGACGTTGGCATGGATCCCGGAGTACACACGCGGATCGTCGCGGCGCGCAGGGTGGGCGCGCACTACCCGCCACGGGGTGAACGTGCGGGGTGGCTCAGCCGCCCGTGCGCACGGCGAGCTCGTATCCCGCCTCGTCGTACTCCAGCTCGTAGGTGGTTCCGGGGTGCCGGGCCTCGGCCCAGGTGGCGGCCTCGCCGGGCCCGGTGCCCGAGCCGCCCGCGATCGTGTCGAGCAGCACGAAGTCCGGCGCGGGGTTGCCCTCGTTGCCCATGTAGTAGACGTCCGTGCGGTCCACGACGTGGCTCATGAGGCCGATGTCGCTCTCGACCACGGCGTCGTCGGGGATGAGCGCGAGCACCTGGCGGGCCTCGGCGTCGCGGTCGGACAGCCTCCAGAACTCGGGATCACCGAGCCGGTGGATGTCCAGCTGCGGGACCAGCATGACCGCCACCGTCACGGCGACCGCAGGTGCCATGACCGCTGCGCGCCGCAGCCAGGCACGGGGGGAGGCGCCGGCCAGCTGGATGCCGTCGAGCATCGCGACGAACGCGATCGGCATGAGCACCGCGCTGTAGTGCCACGTGTGGCCCCAGTAGCCGTAGTTGCTGGACCACATGCGCCACAGCAGCGTCGGAATCGCCACGAGCATGAGGGGCGAGCGCAGGCCGATCACGCCGGTGATGGCGACCAGCAGCAGGACGGTGATGACCTTGCGGCCGTCGTCGACGAACCAGATGGCCGCGTCCCACGGGTGGGTCACGAGATGGCGCAGGTCGATCTTGCCCGCGTAGTCCCACTGCCCGCCCTTGCTCATGGCCGGGATCAGCACCTTGGTGGTGAGCACCAGCCACACCGCGCCCCACGCCGCGAGCCACAGCCCGATCCGCTCCCGGCTGCGCCACGCGAGCACCAGTCCGATGGCGACGACCGTGAGGCCCAGGTCCTCCTTGACCAGCACGAGCGGAGCGGCCCACGCGGCGCACGCGACCCAGCGCTCGCGGGTGAGCGCCACGAGCGAGAACGCCAGCAGCGGGACGGCGAACGCGATCTCGTGGAACTGGACCGCGACCGCGCCCACCAGCCCGAAGCTCACCGAGTACGCGGCACCGAGAGCGAGCCCGATGCCGAGACCCACGACCCGGATCGCGTGGCGGGTGATGACGTAGACGGAGACCGCGAAGAGCAGGGCCTGGACCACCAGCAGCGTGAACGCGCTGGGGAAGATCGCGTAGGGGATGCCGAGCGTGGCCAGCAGCGGGTGGAAGTGGTCACCCAGGAGGTTGAAGTCGGCGCCCTTGACGGTGACGATCGGCGCCTCGAGGTGCGCGTACCGCCTGGCCAGCTGCGCGAAGATCGACAGGTCCCACGACGGGGACTCCCAGCGGCGCCACTGCGACCAGGAGAACGCGACGTAGACCAGCGCGGCGGCGGTCGCCATGCCCGCGGCGGCCCAGCGGGCGGTGCGGGAGGCGACGCGTGGGACGTCCGGCTCGAGCGTGGCCGAGGGGTCCACACCCGTTGCGCTGTCGTCGTCGAGAACCCCGGTCACACGCCGAGGGTAGAGGTAGGCGGCGCCTCAGCCCAGGAACACCTGGGCGCACAGCGGGCCTCGAGGCCCCTGGGTGCAGCCGACGCCGATCTTCGTGTACTGCGTGCCGAGGATGTTCGCCTTGTGCCCCGGGGAGCCCATCCAGCCCGCCACCGTCGCCTTGGCCGACGTGTAGCCGAGCGCGAGATTCTCGCCCACGGTGCCCGTGCCGCACGCCTCGACGACGGGGCCGAGCGGGTCATGCTCGAAGCGGTCCTGGGCGACGAGCACGGCGGTGCGGGACGCCGCCTGCTTCGTGGCGCACGACGACACCGCCAGGCGGGGCAGGCCCGCTCGAACGCGCTCGGCGTTGGTCAGGGTGACGATCTCGTCGACCAGCGAGCGGGGTCCCGGCCGGCCCTCCTGCGTGGGGCGTGTGGTCGACGTCCGGGAGGGCTCCGGCCTCGGAGTCGGCTTCGGGGTCGCCTTCGGGGTCGCCTTCGGACGAGCCTCCGCGCGGGTGCCAGGGGACCGGGCGGGCGCGGACGAGGGCCTGGCCGCCGCTCGCGGCTCGGTCGTGCGGGTGGGGCTGGGCTTCGCCGTTGGTCGCGCGGACGGGGTGGCCGTGGGCTCGGCCGGCGACGCGGACGGCAGCGGGGTGGGGTTCGACGCGGCCGGGGATGGTGCTCCGGTGGTCACCGCGGGCGGCGGCTCGATCGTCGCCGTGTCGGCTCCCCGCCCCACCATGGCCGCCGCGACGGCGACCGCGACGACGATCGCCACGACCGCCAGCGCCCGCAAGACCAGGGTGGCGCGCGCGGGCCCGGCCGCCGACCGGCCGTGCTGCGGGGAGGTCATCACGCGACCGTACCGGGCGAAAAGCGATACCGAGGAAGGAACCGGACGGGATGAGCGGGCGCCGTCCGCGTTGCCGTGGCGTGGTCAGCGCGCAGCAGCCGCCGCGAAGAGGGCGAGCGAGCGCCCCCAGGAACGGGCGCGCTCGAGCTCGTCGGGCAGCAGCCCGGAGCTGCGGCCGCTGACGGCGAACGACTCCGGGGGCACCACCAGCGTGGCACCGGCCTTGCCGAGGCGGCGCGCGATGGCGGGCGCGGCCGAGCCGGCGCGCCGCCCGAGCAGCGCGGTGTCGAAGACCGCGGCGGGCCGTCCCGCGCACCGGCCGGGCAGTGCGTCGAGCCACTCGCGCACCCCGTCACCAGGCGAGAGCGTGGGGTCGCCGTCGTGGCGCGCGGCCGAGCGTGAGCGGGGCGTGGAGAGCCCGCGCTGGTGTGTCGGAGCGCCGACGACGAGCAGCGTCGTCTCGTCCTGCACCGCGCCGGGCGGCACGAGCCCGACCTCGCACACCGTCGCCCCGACCCGCACGTCGGCCAGCCCGGCGGCGATCGCCTCGGCCACGGCGGCCGTGCTTCCGTACATCGACTCGAAGACCAGGAGGGCAGCCATGGTCCTACGCTCCTCCCGGCCCTGGTCGCGCTCGCGGGTCCAAGGTCCCTCCAGGCCGGGGTACTTGATCCACCGGGAGCCGGCCCGCGGCGCTCGCCCCTCTGCCACGATGCAGGGACAGGAGGTCCACGAGGCGAGGGCGAGGCTCACGTGATCAGTGCCGACGAGTTGAGGGCCATCCCGCTGTTCGCTGACCTGACCTCCGAGCAGCTGGCCTTTCTGTCCCGGGCGGTGGAGGACATCTCCCTGGTGCCCGGCGAGTACGCCGTGCACGAGGGCGACGACCGGGCGCTCTACGCGGTGGTCGAGGGGCTCGTCCACCTCACCAAGGAGGTCAACGGCGTCGAGCGGGTGATCGGGCCGCGTGGACCTGGTGAGCTGTACGGCGAGGTGCCGGTGATGCTGAGCATGAACATGCCCGCCGGGTGCGTCGCCGTGGAGCCGTCACGCATCCTGCGGGTCGACGTGGGCACGTTCTTCACGCTGGCCGCGACGGCTCCGCAGGTGGTGGCGACCGTCGGTGCGCTGGCCAAGGGCCGCATGGAGGGGCTCAAGGAGATCGCGGCGGAGAAGCCGACGCCGGACATGGTGGTGATCGGGCCCCCGGTCGACCCCCGGGTCCACGAGGTCCGCACGTTCCTCAACCGCAACCGCATCTCGTTCGAGACGATCAGCACCGACCACCACGCGGGCCCTTTCCCGGTCGTCGAGCTCGCCGACGGACGCAGGCTCGTGGACCCGAGCATGCGGGAGGTCGCGCTCGCCGGCGGCCTCGCGGTGTTCCCGGCGCACGACCACTACGAGGTCGTGATCATCGGCGGGGGTCCCACGGGCCTCACCGCGGCGGTCAACGGTGCCGCCGAAGGGCTGCGCACCCTGGTGGTCGAGAGGTTCGCACCGGGCGGTCAGGCGGGCACGTCGACGCGCATCGAGAACTACACGGGCTTCCCGTTCGGCGTCTCGGGGGACGAGCTCGCGAGCAAGGCGATGCGCCAGGCCAAGCGGCTCGGGGCCGAGATCGTGGTGACGCGGGCGATCGAGGCGATCGACGCGTCCGCGAGGACGCTGACCCTCGACGGCGGGGCGCAGATCAGCGCGCAGGTGGTCCTCGTGACCTCCGGTGTGGAGTGGCGGCACGTCGACCTCGCGGGGATCGACCGCTTCGTCGGCAACGGCGTCTACTACGGCGCCGCGCGCAGCGACTCGGGCCTGGCGCACGGCCAGGACGTGTTCATCATCGGCGCCGGCAACTCCGCCGGGCAGGCGGCGCTGTTCTTCTCCCGGCACGCCCGGTCGGTGACCCTGGTGGTCCGCGGCGAGTCGCTCGCGGCAAGCATGTCGCAGTACCTCATCGACCAGATCGCCTCGAACCGGCACATCGTGGTCGAGACGCGGTCCGAGGTGGTGGCCCTGCACGGCCAGGACGCGCTCCAGGCGATCGAGGTCGCCGACCGGCGGACGGGCACGGTCCGGCAGCGAGACGCCGAGGTGCTCTTCGTGATGATCGGGGCGGACGCGGTCACGTCGTGGCTGCCGCCCGAGGTGGCGCGCGACTCGCACGGCTTCGTGCTGACCGGACCGGACGCCCGCGACTCCGGTCGCTGGACGCAGCCGCGCGAGCCGTTCGCGCTGGAGACCACCGCCCCGGGGATCTTCGCCGCCGGCGACGTGCGGTCGGGATCGGTCAAGCGGGTGGCGTCCGGGGTGGGCGAGGGCGGGATGGCGATCGCCTTCGCGCACCAGTACCTGGCCCTCTAGGGGCCGTCGACGACGGCAGGTGCCGCGCGCCGGCGACCGACCGCCCGGCTCAGGCCACCGAGGGCGTCCGGGCCCGCAGCACGCCATCCATCGCCGAGCGCAGCCCGAGGCGGGGCGCGAGGCCGTCCACCTGCACGAGGGCCGCGACCCCGAAGCTCTGGTAGAGCCCCACCAGCTGGTCCAGGAGGTCCCGCTCGAGAGGGCCGGACTGCTCGAGCACCGTGGTGGCGCCATCGAGCACCAGATAGGTCACCGTGCCGTCGAAGTCGTCGGCCGGGGCGACCCGGAAGCGCACCGAGCCGTGCTCCACCGCCTGGGGCAGCAGACGGCCCCGCACGTGCGCCACCTCCAGCAGGTTGCGCAGGGTGCGCGCGTCCGCCGGGTCGAGGCCTTCCGTGGCATCGAGCGCATCCAGGTCCACCAGGACGACGCACGACTCGGCCGCGTCGTCCTGGGACGGGTGCCAGGACGCGTCCACCTCGAGGGAGAGGAACCCGGCGTGCACGGAGTACGCCGCTCGAACGAGGTCGACCCGGTCGGGCAGGGACAGGCCACGCAGCGGGTTGGCGCGAGTGGTCGAGGCGGAGCCGCACGAGCAGGAGATCGTCACCATGGCTCCAGGGTGCGCCCGACCACTGACACGACGGCCCGCGGCACGCCGGTGGCGGCTCACTCGCGCGTCGACCCGTCAGGTCCCCCACGCACGAGGTCGCCTCGGGCATGGTGGTGCGGTTGCACCGGCGTCGGCACCGGCACGAGTACCGGCACCACGTCGCCGGTGCGCGGTCCCGGCGCGGGACGGACGTGGGGCCCGACGGCGGGCCGCCCGTCCCCCCGCGCAGGGGTGATTTCCGCCACGCGGTACGTAGCGCTGTCCGGGGGTGTCCTCATTTGCGAGGTCCGGATGCCGTAGGGGATGGCTACAGTCGGCCGTTGGTCCCACCGAGAGCCTGCGATCACGCGGTCCGATGGAGCTCGTTGCAGCAGAGGATGACCCAAGAGAGGAGGACGACGATGAGCGTCCAGGAGAACGACACCGTCGCCACCACCGCCCCGGGGAACCACGCGTTCACCGAGCCGAACCCGTTCCTGTCCGAGACCGGCCACCTGACCGTCGAGGGACGCGTCGCGCCGATGCAGCGGACCGTCAACGCCGTGCCCACCCAGCGCGCGAACGACTGACACCTCTCAGCCCCGCGCCGGGAGCTGCTGCACGGACCACTCGTTGCCGTCGGGGTCCGCGAACCGCGTGAACCGCCCCCACGCGAGGTCCTCGACCTCAGGGGCGTCGACCCCGTTGGCGACCAGGAACGCGCGCGTCGCGTCGGCGTCGTCGACCACCACCTGGATGCCCTTCACCGACCCGGGAACGGTGTCGATGATGCCCTCGCCGATCGCGATCGAGCAGGCCGACCCGGGCGGCGTGAGCTGGACGAAGCGCAGCGTCTCGGAGACGCGGACGTCGTGGTCCACGACGAAGCCGACCTGGTCGGCGTAGAACGCCTTGGCCCGGTCGACGTCCGTGACCGGGATGAGGATGAGCTCGATGCGGATGTCCATGACTCTGCCCTTCGCCGGTGCGGGAGGTTTGTCCCGGTTCGGGACGTACGGACATGCTCTCGCCGACCACCCACACGTGCGGATCGTTGCCGTGCAGCGCATGGTGGTGGGGCGGGAGGCCCGCACGGAACGTGACGAGAGGGGACTGCGATGGGGCTCGACGACCTGGTCGCCAAGGCGAAGAACGCGCTCGACGGCCACGAGGACCAGGCGAAGGACGCGCTGGACAAGGCCGCGGAGGCCGTGAAGGCGCGGACCGGTGACGGCACGGACGCGAAGGTCGACGACGTCGTCGACAAGGCGAAGCAGTACCTCGACGAGCAGAAGCGGTAGCCCGCGGCCGGCAGTCGCGCGGAGCCAAATGCGTTGCGCGTCACGATCCCTCGGCGAATGCTCGACCAGTGCGCCGAGGGCCGAGCACGCTCGGTAGACTCGGCGAATTGTTACCACGTGGTAACCAGGGGGAGGGCCGCATCCGGCCCCGTTCGTCGAAGTCAGCTAGGAGCTCCACCGTGAATCGTCCTGCCCGCATCCTCGCCGCTGCCGTTCTGGCGGCGTCCGCACTCGCCGCCTGCTCGAGCGGGGGTGACGACAGCGCCGGGCCGTCGTCGTCGTCGAGCGCCACGCCCTCCGCCGCGTCGACGCAGAGCGCGCCCGCCCCGGCGACCGAGCCCAACCTCACGCTCGCGTGCGGGCGGTTCTACAACGGCGGCGACAGCTCGCTCAAGGTCCGCATCGCCACCGTGGCGCCGGCCATGGACGCGCAGGACGCGGGCACGCCGCTCACGGACGACCAGCTCGCCGAGCTCGGCGAGATCGACGCGTCGATCCTGCTGGCCGTCAAGGTCTCCCCGGCGCCGTTGGCCGACGCGTACACCGCGATCCACGAGCGGATCGCGGGTGCCGTCGCCGCCGCGGACTCGGGCGAGAAGAACACGGCAACGCTCGACCTGCCGAAGCAGGTCGCGGTCATCGACACCGAGTGCGCGCCGGAGGGCTTCGGCAGCTGACGTCCGGCAGTGGCGGCCCGCCCGCCGCGACGGGCGGGCCGTCAGTCGTGCGGCGCGTGCCGGTCGAGGAACCGGTACACCTCGGTGGTGTCCACCCCGGGGAACACGCCGACGGGCAGCGCCGCGAGCAAGGAGGCGTGCGGCCGGGCCGACGGCCACGACTGCGAGGCCCATCGCGCCGCGAGCTCCGCGGGCGCCTCCCGGCAGCACGTCGGGTCCGGGCAGCGCGACGCCGACCGCTCCGTGGTCTCCCGGCCCCGGAACCACCGCACGTGCGCGAACGGGACGCCCACCGAGACCGAGAACGCGCCCTGCGACGAAGCCTGCACGCGGGACGTGCACCAGTACGTGCCCGACGAGGTGTCCGTGTACTGGTAGTACGGCGTGAACCGGTCCGCGAGCGTGAACACGACGCGCGCGGTCCACTGCCGGCACACGGGCTGGCCCTCGATCGCGCCCAACGGGTCGGACGGGAAGACGACGCCGTCGTTCTCGTACGCCTTGTGCAGCGTGCCGCCCTCGTGGACCTTCATGAAGTGCACCGGGATCCCCAGGTGCCGCGTCGCCAGGTTGGTGAACCGGTGCGCGGCGGTCTCGTAGGGGACCGCGAACGCGTCGCGCAGGTCCTCCACCGACAAGCGGCGCTCGCCCTTGGCCGCCTGCAGGAACGCCGATGCGCCGTCCTCGGGGATCATCAGCGCCGCGGCCAGGTAGTTGGCCTCGACCCGTTGACGCAGGAAGTCTCCGTAGTCGGCCGGCTCCGCGTGTCCCAGCACGTGGCTCGCGATGGCCTGGAGCAGCGGTGAGCGGCCGTCGCTGAACCCGGGGTTGCCCTGCGGCAGGTAGATCCGTCCGTTGGCCAGGTCGGTCACCGTGCGCGTGGAGTGCGGCAGGTCGGGGACGTAGTGGAGCGTGAAGCCGAGGTGCGCCGCGATGTCGGCGGTCGAGCGCTGGGAGAGCGGGCCGCCCGGGTGGCCGATCGCGTCGAGCAGGCGACGGGCGTGGTCCTCGAGCTCGGGGAAGTAGTTGTCCTGGGCGCGCATGCGTGCGCGCAGCTCCGCGTTGGCGCGGCGCGCCTCCTCGGGCGTCGCGGCGTTCTCCGTCAGCAGGCGCTGCACCTCGTTCTGCAGGCGGACCAGCGCCTCGAGGGCGTCGGCGGGCAGCGAGCGACCCACCTTGACGGGCGGCACCGCGAGGTTGGCGAACAACGGCCCGCGCTGCGCACGCTCCAGCTCGATCTCCAGGGCGGCCCGCCGGCTGGGCGGGTCGGTGCGCAGCAGCTCGGACAGCGGCACCTCGAGCGCCTCGGCCACCAGGGCCAGCATCGAGAGCTTGGGCTCGCGGTGCCCGTTCTCCAGCATCGATACCTGCGAGGCGGCGCGCCCGATGGCGGCACCCAGGTCGTCGAGCGTCATGTTGCGCGCCGTGCGCAGGTGCCGGATGCGCCGGCCGAGGACCAGCGTGTCGATCCCGCCGGGGGCCGTGGTGGACGTCGTCGTCATGCGATCAACGGTCACACGTGTGGACGCTTCCGTCCAGGAGAAGGAACGCCGATCTTCTGCGCGCCCGGCCGGAGAAGAACGGCTCCTCGTCCAGGAACGTAGAGGTCAGGCCAGGAGGCCGAGAAGAACGCACATATCGAAGGAGCGAGCCATGTCCACGCAGACGCACCAGGCGACGACGCACGGTGGCCCGACGGTCCGCCCGGGCGACCAGACGCAGCCCGCCGCTGAGCTCGCCGCGAGCTGGGAGCTGGACCCCCGGTGGGCCGGCGTCCGCCGCACCTACAGCGCCGACGACGTCGTCGCGCTGCGTGGGTCGGTGCGCGAGGAGCCGACGCTCGCCCGACGAGGGGCGGAGCGACTGTGGGAGCTCCTGCACACCCGGACGCACGTGCCGGCGCTCGGCGCGCTCACGGGCAACCAGGCGGTGCAGCAGGTCCGTGCCGGCCTCGAGGCCATCTACCTGTCCGGCTGGCAGGTGGCCGCCGACGCGAACCTGTCGGGGCAGACGTACCCGGACCAGTCGCTGTACCCGGCCAACTCCGTCCCGGCCGTCGTGCGGCGCATCAACAACGCGCTCCTGCGCGCGGACCAGATCGACGTCGCCGAGCACGGCCGCCGCACGCGTGAGTGGCTCGCACCGATCGTCGCCGACGCCGAGGCCGGGTTCGGGGGGCCGCTCAACGCCTACGAGCTCATGCACGCGATGATCGCGGCGGGTGCGGCCGGCGTGCACTGGGAGGACCAGCTGGCGGCCGAGAAGAAGTGCGGGCACCTGGGCGGGAAGGTGCTGGTGCCGACCTCCCAGCACGTGCGCACCCTGTCCGCGGCGAGGCTGGCGGCCGACGTCGCCGGGGTGCCGACCGTCGTGATCGCGCGGACCGACGCGCTGGGAGCCGACCTGCTGACGTCGGACGTCGACGAGCGCGACGCCCGGTTCCTCACGGGCGAGCGCACGGCCGAGGGGTACTTCCGCGTGCGGCCGGGGCTCGATGCGGTCGTCGCGCGGGCCACCGCGTACGCACCGTTCTCCGACCTGATCTGGGTCGAGACGTCGACGCCCGACGTGGGGCTCGCGATCGAGTTCGCCGAGCGCATCCACGAGCGGCACCCCGGCAAGCTGCTCGCGTACAACTGCTCGCCGTCGTTCAACTGGCGCCAGCACCTGTCGGACGCGCAGATCGCGCGCTTCCAGCGCGAGCTGGCCGGCCACGGGTACGCCTTCCAGTTCATCACCCTGGCCGGGTTCCACGCGCTCAATCACTCGATGTTCGAGCTGGCGCACGGCTACGCCTCGTCGGGCATGAGCGCGTACGTCGAGCTGCAGGAGGCCGAGATCGCCTCCGAGGCGCTCGGCTACACGGCCACGCGCCACCAGCGCGAGGTCGGCACGGGCTACTTCGACCGCGTGGCCACCGCGATCTCCCCCGACAGCGCCACCCTCGCGCTCGCGGGCTCGACCGAGACCGCCCAGTTCCACCACTGACTCGCCGTGAACAGGAGCAGACCGATGACCGTCATCACCCCCTCGCCCTCGCGCAACCGCCTCACCGACCCGTTCGCCCGCCCGCGCCTCGACGTGACCGGCCCGGCGGTCCCGGGGACCGAGCAGATTCTCACGCCCGAGGCGCTGGACTTCCTCACCGACCTGCACGCGCGGTTCGCCGGTCGCCGCCACGACCTGCTGCTCGGCCGTCAGCACCGCCGCGACCGGTTCTCGAACGGCATGGACCCGCAGTTCCAGCCGCTGACGGCGGGGATCCGCGCCGACCCCACGTGGCGGGTCGCCGGGCCGGGTCCCGGCCTGGAGGACCGGCGCGTCGAGATCACCGGGCCCACCGACCGCAAGATGACCGTCAACGCGCTGAACTCCGGCGCGAGGGTGTGGCTGGCGGACCACGAGGACGCGATGAGTCCCACGTGGGCCAACGTCGTGGGTGGCCAGCACAACCTGTTCGACGCGATCCGCGGCCAGGTGGACTTCACGACCAGCGAGGGCCGTGCGTACACGGTCGGTGAGCAGACGCCGACGATCGTGTTCCGCCCCCGAGGCTGGCACCTGACCGAGAAGCACCTCGACTTCGTCGACCGTGCGGGGCAGCACGCCGCCGCCTCCGCCAGCCTGGTGGACGCGGGCCTGTACCTGTTCCACAACGCGCAGGCGCTCATCGACGCGGGCCGTGGCCCCTACCTCTACCTGCCCAAGCTGGAGGGCTATCTCGAGGCGCGGCTCTGGGACGAGGTGTTCCGCTTCACCGAGGCCTACCTGGGGCTGCGCTACGGGACCATCCGAGCCACGGTCCTCATCGAGACCATCACGGCGGCCTTCGAGATGGAGGAGATCCTCTACGAGCTGCGCGACCACTGCGCCGGCCTCAACGCGGGGCGGTGGGACTACATCTTCAGCGTCATCAAGAACTTCCGGAACCGTGGGCCGCGTTTCGTCCTCCCCGACCGGTCGGCGGTGACCATGACCGTGCCGTTCATGCGCGCGTACACGGAGCTGCTGGTCGCGACGTGCCACCGGCGTGGTGCTCAGGCGATCGGCGGGATGAGCGCCTTCATCCCCAACCGGCGAGACCCGGAGGTCACCGCGCGGGCGCTGGAGCAGGTGCGCGCGGACAAGCGCCGCGAGGCCGGCCAGGGCTTCGACGGCACCTGGGTCGCGCACCCCGACCTCGTGCCGGTGGCCCTGGAGGCGTTCGACGCGTTCCTCGGCGACCGCGCAGACCAGCGCGACCTCCTGCGCTCGGACGTCCACGTGACCGCGGCCGAGCTCCTCGACATCCCTTCCGCAGGAGGCTCGGTCACGGATGCCGGGCTGCTGGCGAACGTCTCCGTCGCGGTCCGCTACCTCGAGTCGTGGCTGCGCGGCGTGGGCGCCGCGGCGATCGACAACCTCATGGAGGACGCGGCCACGGCCGAGATCTCCCGGTCGCAGGTGTGGCAGTGGGTGCACCAGGGCGTGGTGACCGCTTCCGGCACGCCCGTCACGGCCGACCACGTCCGCGCGGTGCTCGCGTCGGTGCTCTCCTCGGTCACCCGGTCGGAGGGCGACCGGTTCGACGACGCCGCGAACCTGTTCGAGCAGGTGGCGCTCGCGGACGACTTCCCGACGTTCCTCACCGTGCCCGCGTACACGCAGTTCCTGGTGGAGCAGGCGTAGCGGCGCAGGGCTGGGCGGCACACCGCGCGCGTGCGGCGATGTGCCGTCCGGTCGCGGCCTCACCGAGGTGCGGCCAGCCTCGGGGCGGGTGACGATCGAAGGGTCCTCACCACGAAGGAGCCCTCATGACCATCCGCGTCGCGATCGTCTACTACTCCGCCACGGGCAGCCTGCAGGCCATGGCCGAGCGGCTGGAGAAGGCCGCCGCCGGCACCGGGGCCGAGGTGCGCCGACGGCACGTGCGCGAGATCGCACCGCGCGAGGCCATCGAGTCGCGGCCTGAGTGGGCCGCCCACGTGGCCGCGCTGGCCGACGAGCCCGTCGCGGAACCCGCCGACATCGAGTGGGCGGACGTCGTCCTGCTCGGCTCGCCGACACGGTTCGGCAACGTCACGAGCCAGTTCCAGCAGTTCATCGACCTGCTGGGTCCCCTGTGGTCGCAGGGCAAGCTCGCCGACAAGGTCTACGCGGCGTTCACGTCGTCGCAGACGGAGCACGGCGGCCAGGAGACCACGCTGCTGTCGATCTACCGGATGGTGGCGCACTTCGGCGGGCTCGTCGTCGCGCCCGGCTACACGGATCCCGTGAAGTTCGCCGACGGCAACCCGTACGGCGTCTCGCACGCGTCGGGTGCCGACAACGACGAGCCGCTCGGGTCCGACGAGCTCGCCGCACTCGACCACCTGGCCCACCGCACCATCGACATCGCGACGCGCCTCGCTGGGTAGACGGCCCGCAACCCGCGCGGTCAGCCGTTCTCGTCGAAGAAGCAGAACGGGTGGCCCGCCGGGTCGATGAGCACCCGCACGTGCTCCTGGGGCTGGAACTCGGCCAGCGTGGCCCCTCGCGCCAGCGCGTGCTCGACGGCTCGGGGCAGGTCGCTGACCAGCAGGTCGAGATGCGACTGCATCTGCTGGTGGGGACCCGTCGCAGGCCAGACCGGAGGCTCGTAGAGAGGGTCGGTGTTGAACGAGAGGCCGGACCCACCGTGCGGAGGCCGGAGCATCGACCAGCCGGGCTCGTCGTAGATGCGGCGCCAGCCGAGCAGCGCCTCGTAGAAGTCGGCGAGCGCGTTCGCGTCGCGCGACTCGAGCACAGTGGCCGAGAGGCTGAACTCCAGCCCCTCGTGCTGGTTCGGGACCGCCGAGGGCGGGACGTCCGGCTCGCTCATGCACCCAGGGTGCTCCGCCGCGCCGGATCCCGCGCGTGCAGGCGCGGGATCCGGCGAGGGCGCATCAGCGAGCGGCAGCCGCCAGCGCGTGCGTGAGGCCGGCGGCGTCGAGCTCGGGCCCGTAGGCGGGCAGGTCCCGCTGGTAGCGCCATCCCTCGGAGAGCGGGCCCGCGTCCACGACGTCGAAGCCGATGCGGTCGATGAAGGCGGCGGCCGTCGCCTTCGCGGCCTCGGAGTCGCCGGCGATCGCCAGCGCCCGGCGCCCGGGTGTCCCGCTCGGCACGCCCTGCGAGCCGAGGTGGGCGGCCGTGATGTGGTTGAAGGCCTTCACGACGTGCGCGGAGCCCAGGTGGTCCGCGAGCACCTCGGCCGAGGTGGTGGAGCCGCTGTCGATCGCGTCGACGTGGCCGTCCCGCTCCCAGTAGTAGTTGTTGGTGTCGATGACGACCTTGCCCGCGAGCTGCTCCGCGGGGATCTGGTCGACCGCGTGGAACGGGACGCTGACGACGACGAGGTCGCCGGCCTCGGCCGCCTCGGCGGCGGTACCGGCCCGTGCGCGGTCGCCGAGCTCCGCGACGAGGTCGACGAGGGTGTGGGGTCCGCGGGAGTTGGAGACGACGACGTCGTAGCCGTGCTTCGCGGCCAGTCGGGCGAGCGTGCCGCCGATGTGGCCGCTGCCGATGATTCCGATGGTGGTCATGGCCGTGGCAACCCGCGGCGGCGGCGCGCTGTTCCCCGGTGGCGAAAAGCCTTGGCGCCACGCGGCAGCCGGACGTACCGTCGAGCTACACGGGAAGGAGGTGGTCTGAGACATGAAGTCTTCTTGGACGCGTGAGGTGACTGTCCGCTAGTCGCCCGAGTACTCGGACGGATTGCCAAGTCCGCCCGCTTGCCACGCCGGACCGCTCCGGCAAGGCGGCGAGCGAATTCACGGCAGTCACCGCAGCCCGTGGGAGCCGCGATCTCGTCCATCGCGGCGGGGCCCTCGACGAGGGTCCGGCCCACGGGCTGTTCCCTGCCCGCAGCATGGCAAGGTGGGGTCGTGGCCCTGAAGACACCTGCCGAAGTCAACGCGATGCGTCCCGCCGGGAAGTTCATCGCCAGCGTGCTGTCCTCCGTGCGCGACGTCGCGCGCGAGGGGATGACGCTCAAGGACCTCGACCGGCACGCGCACCAGATGATCGACGCCGCCGGAGCGAAGTCCGTCTACCTCGGCTACCACCCGTCGTTCGGTGCGATGCCCTACCCGGGGGTGCTGTGCACCTCGGTCAACGACGCCGCGCTGCACGGCCTCCCCAGCGACTACGTGCTGCAGGACGGCGACGTGCTGAGCATCGACTTCGCCGCGCAGGTGCAGGGCTGGGTCGCCGACTCGGCGCTCACGTTCCAGATCGGCACGACGACGCCCGAGGCGACCAGGCTCATCGAGACCACCGAGCGCGCGCTCGCGGCGGGCATCGCAGCCGCGCGACCGGGCGGCCGGATGGGCGACATCTCCGAGGCGATCGGGACCATCGGGCGCGCCGGCGGCTTCGGCATCAACGCCGACTTCGGCGGGCACGGCGTGGGGCGGACCATGCACGAGGACCCCCACGTGGCCAACCTCGGCCGCGCACGGACGGGGATCAAGCTCAACGCCGGGCTCGTCATCGCGATCGAGCCGTGGTTCATGGCGGGCGGTGACGGCTACGTGATCGACCCCGACGGGTGGACCATCCGCACCGCGGACGGCTCGCTCGCAGCGCACGCGGAGCACACCGTCGCGATCACCCGCGACGGGCCCGTGGTGCTCACGGCGCGGGACTGAGCACCGCGGCCATCGCCCGGGTCAGGTACCAGGGGTCGACGACCGCGCACAGCTCGCGCGCGGAGTGCATCGACAGGATGGGCACGCCCACGTCGACGGTCCGCAGCCCCAACCGGGTCGCCGTGATGGGGCCGATGGTGGAGCCGCACGGCACCGCGTTGTTCGAGACGAACGCCTGGCTCGGCACGCCGGCCCGCTCGCACGCCGCCTGCCACAGCGCGGCACCCGCGGCGTCGGTGGCATAGCGCTGGTTCGCGTTGATCTTGAGGATCGGACCGCCGCCGGCCACCGGGACGGTGCCGGGGTCGTGCCGCTCGGCGTAGTTCGGGTGCACCGAGTGGCCGACGTCGCTCGAGACGCACAGCGACGACGCGAGCGCCCGGTGCGCCTGCTCACCGTCGGCGCCCAGGCCCGAGCGGATGCGGGACAGGACGTCCTGGAGGAAGGGGCCGGCCGCGCCCGAGCGCGTCGCCGAGCCGACCTCCTCGTGGTCGAAGGCGGCCAGCACCGTGATGACGTCCGGCTCGGTGGCGAGCAGTGCCGTCAGCGCCGCGTGGGTGGACAGCAGGTTGTCGAGCCGGGGGGAGGCGAACAGCTCGTCGTCGGCGCCGAACACCCGCGCCTCCTGGGTGTCGACGACCGAGAGGTCCCAGCCCAGCACGTCGGCGGGGTCGCACACGCCGTCGACCACCGCGGCGAGCAGGCCCGGCGCGTCGCCGATCCCCCACACCGGCTGCGTGTGCCGCTGCTTGTCGAGCGCGAGCCCGTCGTTGGCCTGCCGGTCCAGGTGGATGGCGAGCTGCGGGATGCGCAGCAGAGGTCCGGTGCGCACCAGGTGCTCGCCGTCGCGGGTGGCGACGCGGCCCGCGAGAGCGAGCTCGCGGTCGAGCCACGAGTTGAGCAGCGGCCCGCCGTAGACCTCGACCGACGCCTGCCGCCAGCCCGCACGTGAGGCGTCCGGGGTGGGCTTGAGCGTGAAGCCCGGCGAGTCGGTGTGGGTGCCGAGCACCGTGACGGGCGTCGTCGGGCCCGCGCCGACGGGCACCACCCACGCGATGGCCGCGCCGTCGCGGACGACGACGTGCCGGCCGGGCCCGGCCGGCCAGGCGTCGGACTCGGACAGGTCCGAGAAGCCGGCCGCGACCGCGCGGCGGGACACCTCGTGCGCGGCGTGGAACGACGACGGCGAGGCGGCGACGAAGGCGGCGAGGTCGGTGACGTGGGCGTGGGCATCGGCGGGAGGCACGCCCCGATCGTCTCAGGTGACGACCGGGGCGCGCCGCGCGAACCTCAGAGCGAGCGCTGGTAGCTGCGCATCGCCCGCAGCGACCACCACGCGACCGCCGCGGCCAGCGCCGTGAGCCAGAGCGAGCGCGTCGCCACGAGCCCCCAGTCGACGTCCGGTGACATGGCGGTCTGCGCGACGGACGTGGCCCAGGTGAGCGGGTTGAGCTTCGCGGCGGTCGCCACCCAGTCCGGGAGCAGCTGCGCCGGCATGAGCGCGGTCGAGACGAACGTCGCGGGCAGCACCACGATGGTCGAGATGCCGATCAGCGCGGTCTGGTCGCGCGCGAGCAGCGCCACGGCCGCCGAGACCGAGCAGAACGCCGCGGCGAGGAGCACCGAGGCGCCGAGGGCGACGGCCATGCCGACCGCACCCCCGGAGTAGTGCGCGCCGGCGAGCGCGCCGATGGCGAGCACCATCACGCCCTGCACGACGCAGATCATCAGCTGCTGAACCAGCTGCCCGAGCACCAGCGCGGAGCGCGAGACCGGAGAGGACAGCAGCCGGTCCATGACGCCCGAGCGGATGTCCTCGATGAAGCCGGTCCCGGCCCACGCGCCGGAGTACAGGACGGTCATCATGAGGATGCCCGGCACGAGGAACGTGAGGTAGTCGTCGTGCCCGAAGCCGGGGACCTGCGCGACCGACTGGAAGACGTTGCCGAACAGCACGATCCAGATGACCGGCTGCACGATGGCCACCCCGAGCCCCCAGGGCTGGCGGATCGCGTCGGTCACCCACCGCCGCGTGACCTGGTCGAGCTGGGTTCCCCAGCCCGCGGTCGCGGCGCTCATCGGGCCACCTCCACGGTCTCGGCCGAGGTCCACGAGCGCCCGGCGTGGCGCAGGTACACGTCGTCGAGGGTGGGTCGGGAGACGGCGACGGCGCCGTGGCGCACGCCCGCGGACTGCAGCGCGGCGATGGTGGGCCCGACCAGCATCGGGCCGTCCGGGGTGCGCGCGACGAGCCGGCCCGCTGGACCCTCGACGTGCACGAGGACCTCGTCGAGGCCCGGCACGGCGCCCGCGACCCGCCGGACCAGGTCGGCGTCGGGCTCGACCAGGTCGACCGTGAGGGTGTCGCCCCTGAGGGTCGCCTTGAGCTCGTCGGGCGTGCCCGCCGCCACCACCCGTCCGCGGTCGACGATGCTGAGGCCGTCCGCGAGCCGGTCCGCCTCCTCGAGGTAGTGCGTCGTGAGGAGGACCGTGAGCGCGTCCTCTCCCGACAGCCGCCGGATCTCGTCCCACATGGCCGCGCGAGCCTCGGGGTCCAGGCCCGTCGTGGGCTCGTCGAGGAACAGCACATGAGGCGAGCCCACCAGCCCGAGCGCGACGTCGAGCTTGCGCCGCGTGCCGCCCGACAGCGTGGCCGCACCGCGGTCGGCGTACTCGGCGAACCCGAACCGGTCGACGAGCTCGGCGGCGCGGGCGGAGGCCGCCGCACGGCCCAGGCCGCGCAGCCGGGCCGCCATGACGAGGTTCTCGCGGGGAGTCAGCAGCTGGTCGGCGCCCGTGCCCTGCGACACGTAGCCGATGCGGCGCCGCACCTGCCCGGGCTCCCGTATGACGTCCTGGCCGGCGACGCGCGCCGCACCCGAGGTGGGGGTCGACAGCGTGGTCAGCACCTTCGTGGTGGTGGACTTGCCCGCGCCGTTGGGGCCGAGCAGACCGTGCACCGTCCCGGCGGGGACCGTGAGCGTGAGGCCGTCGAGGGCCCGGACGTCCGGCCGGCCTCGGCCGCCGGGATAGGTCTTGACGAGGTCGTGAGCCTCGATCGCGGATGCAGACATGGGTGATCGCCTTCTCGGGTCGTGTCCCCCCGCCGGGCGGCGGGGGCGGAGACCGGGGCCCACCTATGCTGAGCGTGCAGCGGATCGCACGGGGGAACCCGGTCGGTTCGTCGTCGATCGGCCCGGGTGTTGCCGCACCTGGGCCGATCTTGTGCCCGGGCACTGCCCGGGTGGTCTGAGTCAGCCGCCCTCGAAGAACGGCGCGAGCGCGTCGGCGAGCTGGTCGGGATCGATGCGGCCGCCCGGGGACTGCGCGTGCAGGGTGCGCCACAGCTCGACACCACCGAGGCTGCCGTCGGCGATGGAGGCCGCGAGCCCGTTGACGAAGCCGAGCTCCGCGCGCAGCACGGCCAGCTCGTAGTCGGCCTCCAGCGCGAAGACGTCGGGCAGCCCCTGGGCGCGGGCGCCGTCCACCGTGGTCGCAAGGACGGTGATCGCGCGGTCCAGGTTCGCCGCTCGAAGGCGGAGCAGGCGCGCGACGTCGTCGGGGGGCAGCAGGGGGAGGAACGACAGCGCAGCCTCGAACTGCGGGAACTCCTTGACCGGTGTCTGCACCAGGTCGGTCATCCAGTCGACCGCCTCCGCGGCGCCCGCGTCGGTGATCCGGTAGACCGTGCGCTGCGGCCTGTTGCCCTCGCGCTCGGTGGACGCCGCCTCGACGAGCCCGTGCTTCACCAGCGAGTCGACCACCGAGTAGAGCGAGCCGAAGTTCAGGCGCACCGACTCGTCCTTGCGCCGCTCGCGCAGCGTCATCGACATCTCGTACGGGTGCATGGGTCGCTCCCACAGGAGCGCGAGCACGGCGAGGGCCAGCGGGTTGTTGCGCGTCCTCCCGGCCATCGTCACTCCTCGCGATCGAATGTTCTGGAGCGAATATATCGCGTCTATGTCGCGTCTGGCCACACCGAGCTCGTCGCTCGACCGTCCGCCGCCGTTCACCTGCACGTTCGCCCGGCGACACCCGGAGCCGAGAGCGTCGACCGACACCCCCGCCACCTGGAGGAACTCGATGCTGCCTGTGCCCCCGCGTCGTCGTGGCCGCACCCTGACCGCCGCGGCGGCGACTCTCGCCGTCGCCGCCGTCTCCACCCTGACCGGTGCGCTCGGCGCACAGGCGGACACCCCGGAGCCTGGGTGGTCCGAGGCAGGCTGGACCGCGCCTCCCGCCGACCGCACCTTCCACCGGCTGGCCACCTACCCCGTGTTCCAGAACCGGCCCGCGACGTCGGCGCTCGCCGACCCGACCGTCGCCGAGATCTCCGCGGTGAGCGAGGACGGGACCACCTTCGTCCACACCGACGCCCTGGCGCGCCGGATCGGCTTCGTCGACATCACCGACCCGGCCCACCCCGTCGGCAAGGGCACGCTCGACCTCGCGGCCGACCTGGGCCTCGCCGCGCACGCGGAGCCCACGTCGGTCGCGGTCGTCGGCGGCTACGTGCTGGTCGTCGTGGACACGAGCCCCAGCTTCACCGCCCCGAGCGGCGTGCTCGTGGTGGTCGACCTCGCCTCCCACACCGTCGTCCGCACGCTCGAGCTGGGCGGTCAGCCCGACTCGATCGCGCTGAGCCCGGACAAGACGCACGCGGCGATCGCCATCGAGAACCAGCGCGACGAGGAGCTCAAGCCGGCCGGCGGGAGCAAGGGGGACCTGCCGCAGGCCCCCGGCGGCTTCGTGCAGCTCGTCGACCTCCCCTCGAAGACGGCGCCCGCGGACTGGTCGCTGCGCCGGGTCGACCTCCCCGAGTCGGCGCTCGCAGGCGTGACCGCGCCGTCCGACCCCGAGCCCGAGTACGTGGCCATCGACCCGACCGGCTCGACGGTGGCCCTGACGCTCCAGGAGAACAACGGCGTCGTCCTCATCGACATCGCGAGCGGGACGATCGACAAGGCGTTCACCGCGGGCTCGGTCGCGGTCAGCGGGATCGACGTGGTCAAGAACGCCGTGATCGACCAGACCGGCTCGATCCCGGCCACGCCGCGCGAGCCCGACGCGATCGCGTGGCTCGACGCGACGCACGTCGCCACGGCCAACGAGGGTGACTGGAAGGGCGGCACGCGCGGCTGGTCCGTGTTCGACACCACCACCGGGCTTCCCGTGTGGGACGCCGGGAACTCGCTCGAGCGCCTGGCCGTGCGCACCGGCCTGCACTCCGAGGACCGCGCGGCCAAGAAGGGCGTCGAGATCGAGGGCCTGGCCGTCGCCACCCTCGGCGGGACGCCGTACGCGTTCGTCGGGTCCGAGCGGTCCAACTTCGTGGCTGTCTACGACGTGAGCGATGCGCTCGACCCGGCGTTCGTGCAGGTCCTGGCCACCACCAACGGGCCCGAGGGCATCCTTCCGGTCCCCTCGCGCGACCTCCTGCTGGTCTCCAGCGAGACCGACGACGCCGCCAAGAACGTGCGCTCGTCCGTGACGGTGTTCGGCCGCGGTCCGGCCTTCGCCTCCGCACCGGCGACGTTCCCGTCGGTCGTGTCGGCCGACGTCGCGGGCAGCCCGATCGGCTGGGGGGCGCTCGGTGCGCTCACGCCCGACCGCGCCGATGCGACGCACCTGTGGTCGGCCACCGACGCGGCGTACGCGGACACGCGCCTGCTGTCGCTCGACGTCTCGAAGACCCCGGTCGTGATCGACCGTGCCGTGCGCGTGACCGAGGGCGGTGCGGGCGTCACGCTCGACGTCGAGGGCATCGCCTCGCGTCCCGCCGGCGGCTTCTGGTTGGGCGTCGAGGGGGCGACCGGGGCAGGCAACCAGCTGGTGCGCACGTCCGACGCCGGGGCCGTCGAGGAGCGCGTCAGCCTCCCCGCCGAAGTGGCCGCGGGCCTGGACAAGTGGGGCATCGAGGGCGTCACGACCCTCTCGGACGACGCAGGCGAGCACGTGTGGGTCGCCCTGCAGCGCGGGCTGTCGACCGATCCCGGCGGGCTGGCCGGCACGGCGCGGCTCGGTCGGTACGACGTCGCGACGCAGGCCTGGACCTGGTTCGCCTACCCGCTCGAGACCACCGCCGTGACCGGGGACTGGCTCGGGCTCTCGGAGGTCGTGGCGGTCGACGACGACACCCTGGCGGTGATCGAGCGGGACAAGCTCAACGGGCCCGCGGCCGCGGTCAAGCGCATCTACACGGTCGAGATCCCGGCCGACCCGGCCCCCGGCGCGGTCGCACCCCTGACCAAGACGCTCGCGCACGACGTGCTTCCCGACCTGCGGGCCACCGCGGGGTGGACGCAGGAGAAGCTCGAGGGCCTGACCATCGGCATCGACGGCCAGGTCTACGCGGTCACGGACAACGACGGCGTGCTCGACGCCACGGGCGAGACGGTGTTCCTGCGCCTGGGCAGCACGAGCCACGTGTTCGGCCCGGCGGCGACGTCGACCGCGCTCGCCGTGAGCGGCGTGCGCTCCTACGGGACCCGGCAGACGCTCTCCGCGAGCGTCGCGCCGCAGGCGGCCACGGGGACCGTGACCTTCCGGGACGGCACGCGCTCGCTCGGCACGGTGCCGGTCGCGGCCGGCACGGCGGTCACGAGCACCGCGCTCGGCGTCGGCACCCACGCCCTCTCGGCGACGTTCACGCCGTCCGGTAGCGACTGGGCCGGCTCCACGTCCACCGTCGCGACCGTGACGATCGCCCGCTCGGCGAGCACCACGAAGGTCAGGGTCCCCACCACCTCGTTCGGGACCGCCGCGACGGCGACCGTGACCGTCGCGGGTGCGACGGCGCCCGCCACGGGCACGGTCGAGATCCGCGAGGGCGACAAGCGGCTCGCGACGGGCCGCCTCGTGGTCACGGGCCGCACCGGGAAGGCGGTCGTCACGCTGCCGCGCACGCTCGCGGTGGGCAAGCACGCGCTCCGGGCCGTCTACGCCGGGACGACGACCGTCACCGGCTCATCGGGCGCGGTGTCGCTCACGGTCACCAAGGCCAGGCCGAAGGTCGCGATCTCGTCGGCCGCCTGGACCGTGAAGAAGCACGCCCGGCCGGTGGTGACCGTGACGGTGAGCGGACCGGTCGCGCCGAGCGGCTCGGTCACCGTGCGGGTCGACGGCAAGAAGGTCGCGACGAAGGCGGTGCACTCGGGCCGCGTCTCCGTGCGGCTGCCCCGGATCGTGCGGGCCTCGACGGTGACGGCGACCTACGAGGGCTCGTCGTCCTACGTCCGCGTGAGCGTCACCCACAAGGTGCGCGTGCGCTGACGCGTCGCGGTGCCGGGCGCGCTGCACGCTGCGCCCGGCACCGTGGTCAGCCATGCTGTCCCGTGTGACCTACCGCGTGATGACCGTCTGCACGGGCAACATCTGCCGCTCGCCGATGGCCGAGGTGGTGCTGCGGGCCCGCTTCGAGGCTGCCGGCCTCGACGTCGAGGTCGACTCGACGGGGATCAGCGACGAGGAGCGGGGCAACCCGATCGACCGGCGGGCTCGCGCGGTGCTCGTCGCGCACGGGTACGACCCGGCGGGCTCGCACCGGGCGCGCCGCTTCTCGCCGGCGGACCTGCCCGCGCGGGACCTCGTGCTCGCCATGACCGCCGCGCACGCGCGGGCGCTGCGTCGAGCCGCAGACCCCGAGGTGGCCGAGCGCGTGGTGATGTACCGACAGTTCGACCCGGCCGCCGACCCGGACGACCTCGACGTCGACGACCCCTGGTACGGCGGTCCGGAGGACTTCGAGGTCTGCCTGGCCCAGCTCGAGGCGGCCGCGGACGGCGTGGTGGAGCACGTGCGGGCCGCGACGGCGTGACGCGTGGATCGGCCGCGACCCCGCGCGGGGCCGCGGCCGATCGGACGCTCAGTCGACCAGCGCGAGGTCCCGCTCGTCCGCCGGCGTGACGACCGAGGCGCCCGTCGCGGGCGCAGTCGACCGGTGAGGGCGGACGGTGAGCGCCAGCAGCAGGACGGTCGCCGCGATGAACAGCGCGGAGACCAGGAACGCCCGGTCGGCGCCGACCACGAACGCATGCTGCGCGATCTGCTCGGCCGTCGATCCCGTCGGGGTCGCGTTCGTCGCACCCGATGTCGCGACGGTCACCAGGATGGCGAGACCCAGCGAGCCGCCCACCTGCTGGCTGACGTTCACCAGTCCCGACGCGGCCCCGGCGTCCTGCGGGGCGACACCCGCCAGGCCGGCCGCGGTGAGCGGCACGAACGCGAGACCGTTGCCCGTGCCGAACAGCAGCAGCGGGACGAGCACCGCGACGTAGCCCGAGTCCGCGGAGATCTGGGACAGGATCAGCAGCCCGGCCGTGGAGAGGGTCAGGCCGCCCACCATGAGGCTGCGCATGCCGAGGCGGGGCATCAGCGTGGCGCTCACCCGGGACATCACGAAGAGCATGAGCGTCAGAGGAAGGAACGCGACGCCGGTCGCGAGCGGCGAGTAGCCGAGGACGTCCTGCAGGAACTGGGTCAGGAAGAAGAACATGCCCATCATCCCGGCCACCAGCAGGAGCCGAGCGACGGTGACGGCCGAGCGCTGCCGGTCTGCGAAGAGCCGCAGCGGCGTGATCGGGGCCTCCGCGCGCAGCTCGACAAGCACGAACGCGGCGAGCAGCAGCGCGCCGATCGTGAACGCCGCGACGGTGCCCGGGTCGGTCCAGCCCTCGGTCGCTGCGCGCACGAACCCGTACACGAGCGAGGTCATGCCGATCGTCGACGTCGCCGCACCCATGAGGTCGAAGCGGCCGCGGTGACGGGGCGTCTCCGGCAGGACGGCGCGTGCGAGGATCACCAGCGCGATGCCGATCGGGACGTTCACGAAGAGCACCCAGCGCCAGGACACCCACTGGGTGAGCATGCCGCCGGCGATCAGGCCCAGCGCGGAGCCGCCGATCGAGACCGCCGAGTAGTAGCCGATGGCCCGCGTGCGCTCGCGGCCCTCGGGGAACCGGGCCATGAGCAGGGCCAGGCCGGACGGGGCCGCCAGCGCGGCGCCGACCCCCTGGACCGCGCGCGCGGAGAGCAGCTGGCCGGGCGACTGCGAGAAGCCGCCCACGAACGAGGCGAGCGTGAACAGCCCGACCCCCGTGATGAGCACGCGGCGGCGGCCCAGGATGTCTCCGGCGCGAGCCCCGAGGAGCAGCAGTCCTCCGAAGGCGAGCGTGTAGGCGTTCATGACCCAGGACAGCCCGGTGGGCGTGAAGCCGAGCGACTCCTGGATGTCGGGAAGTGCGACGTTCACGATGGTGGCGTCGAGCACGAGCATGAGCTGAGTGGTGAGGATGGCCGCCAGCACGAGTCGCGGCGAGGCGAGTCGGCCGGCGGAGGAGGGGTGCACAGACACGCGGGCCTCCGCGGCGTAGGATGTGGGGAAGTGGAGAGAGCCTCCGCTTGGAACTATACGGAGGCTCCCTCCGTTTAGCAACCGGTTTCTTGCTGTCGACGTCGGGGAAGGGTGCGCGTGGGTCCGGCAGGTGTCACGACGGGGAGCGCGCGGCCGCTGCGCGCCGATGCCGCGCGCAACCGGGAGAAGCTGCTCGCCGCCGCCCGCGACATGTTCGACGAGGCGGGCACCGACGTGTCGCTGGAAGAGGTCGCCCGCCGCGCCGGGGTCGGCGTCGGCACGCTGTACCGCAACTTCCCGACGCGCATCGAGCTGATCGAGCAGGTCTACCGGCACAACGTCGACGAGCTGTGCGCGTCCGGCGATCGCCTGCGGGCGGCCCTTCCGCCCAGCGAGGCGCTCGAGGCCTGGCTGCTCGAGTTCGTGGCCTACGCGGCCTCCAAGCGCGGGCTGGCCGGCGCGCTCCGCTCCGCACTCGGGGACGGGGCGTCCACCGTGTTCGCGGACGTGCACGAGAAGCTGCAGACCTCGGGCTCGGCACTGCTGGGCGCGGCTCAGGCCGAGGGCACCGTGCGCACGGACGTCGAGACGATGGACGTCCTGCGTGCGGTCAGCGGCGTGTGCGTCGCCGCCGGCGACTCGAAGGACCCGGCCGCCAGCAGGCTGCCGCTCCGGCTGGTGCTCGACGGCTTGCGGTACCAGCCCGCCCCCTGACGCCGCCGGGTGAACAATGGCCGCGTGAAGGTCGCCGCGAGAGCACACGTCCCGCCGTTCGCCGTGATGGAGATCCTGGCCGCCGCCAACGCCCGGCGCGCCGCCGGTGAGCACGTGCTGAACCTGTGCGCCGGGGAGCCGTCCACCGGCGCGTCGGACGTGGTGCGCAACCGCGCGATCGAGCTGCTCACCGCGGGCGACCTCGGGTACACCGAGTCCCTGGGCGCACCAGGCCTGCGCGCGGCGATCGCCCGGCACTACGGCGCCTGGTACGGGGTCGACGTCGACCCGGCGCGGGTGGCGGTCACCACAGGCTCGTCGGGCGGCTTCCTGCTCGCGTTCCTCGCGGCGTTCGACGTCGGTGACCGCGTGGCCCTGGCCCGTCCCGGCTACCCGGCCTACACCAACATCCTCGCCGCGCTCGGGTGCGAGGTGGTCGAGCTGCCGTGCGGTCCCGAGACCCGCTACCAGCCCACGGTCGCGCAGCTCGAGGCGCTCGACGAGCCGGTCGAGGGCCTGGTGGTCGCCAGCCCGGCGAACCCGACGGGGACCATGATCGACGCGGCGGAGCTCGCCGCGCTGGCGCAGTGGTGCGGCGAGCACGGCGTGCGGCTGATCAGCGACGAGATCTACCACGGCATCGTCTACTCCGAGGAGCCGGTGCCGACCGCCGCGCGGTACCTGGGCGACGGTGCCGTCGTCGTGAACTCGTTCTCCAAGTACTGGGCCATGACGGGCTGGCGCCTGGGATGGCTGGTGCTGCCGGACGACCTGGTGTCGCCGGTCGACGCGCTCGCGGGCAACGTCGCCCTCTGCCCGCCGGCGCTGGCCCAGCACGCCGGCGTGGCGGCGTTCAGTGACGAGGGGATGGCCGCCGCGCGCGCGAACGTCGAGCGGTACGCCGACACGCGCGCGCTCCTGCTGTCCCGGCTGCCGGCGCTGGGCTGGTCGCGGGTCGCGCCCGCCGATGGTGCCTTCTACCTGTACGCCGACATCTCCGCCTCGGGCATCGACTCGGTGACGTGGTGCGCACGCCTGCTCGACGAGGCGGGAGTGGCGCTCACGCCGGGCACCGACTTCGACCCGGTGGACGGGCACCGGTGGGTGCGGCTCTCGTTCGCCTCGTCGGTGGACGTCGTGCGCGAGGCGGCGGACCGGATCACCGCCTGGCAGGCCACGCTCACCGCGTGACCCCCGCGGCCGTGCGGCTCGGTGGACGTAGGTTGGGCGGGTGATCGCCCCGCTCGTCGAACCTGGCCCACCGCTCACGGCCGAGCAGACCGCGCGCGCCTCGCGGCACCTGCTGCTTCCGGGCATCGGCGTGACCGGGCAGCGCCGCCTGCGTGCCGCGCGCGTGTGTGTGGTGGGCGCCGGTGGGCTTGGCGCCCCCGTGCTGCAGTACCTCGCCGCGGCCGGCGTCGGCACGCTGGGCATCGTGGACGACGACCTCGTCGACGTGAGCAACCTCCAGCGACAGGTCATCCACGCCACGACGGACGTCGGGCGCCTCAAGGTGGACAGCGCACGGTCGGCGATCGCGGCGCTCGACCCCGGCGTCGACGTCATCACCCACCCGGTGCGGCTCACGGCCGGCAACGCCGAGCAGATCCTGGCCGGGTACGACCTCGTGGTGGACGGCACGGACAACTTCCCGACGCGCTACCTGGTCAGCGACACGTGTGCCCGGCTGGGCCTGCCCGTCGTCTGGGGATCGGTGCTGCGGTTCGACGCACAGGTGGCGGTGTTCTGGGACCGGGCGGGGGTGACGCTGCGCGACCTGTTCCCGGCACCACCCCCGCCGGACTCGGTCCCGTCGTGCGCCGAGGCCGGCGTGGTGGGCGCACTGTGCGGGCAGGTCGGCTCGGTCATGGCTACCGAGGTGGTCAAGCTGGTCACGGGCGTCGGCGAACCGCTCCTCGGGCGCGTGCTCGTGGTCGACGCGCTGCGTGCGCGATGGAGCGAGGTGCCGCTGGTGGGCGCGCGCGCGGGTGGGCGGGAGCGTCCCGTGGGCGCTGCTCCCGCGGCTTCCGCCGCTTCCGCCGCGTTGGGTGTGAAGGACCCCGCGTTCGATGGGGAGGACCCCGCGTTCGGTGTGGACGACGGGGTCCCCACCGTCACCGTCGACGAGCTGGTCGCCCGGCGCGCCGACGTGGTGCTGATCGACGTGCGCGAGCCGGCAGAGGCCGCCGTGGCGTCCATCCCCGGCGCGCGCCTGATCCCGCTCGGCGCACTGCTGGACGGCAGCCGCCTCGACGAGGTGCCGCGCGGGCGGCCCGTCGTCGTGCACTGCGCCGTGGGATCCCGGTCCGCGGTCGCCGCCCAGGTGCTGCGCGCCGCCGGGGTCGACGCCGCCCACCTGGCCGGCGGGATCCAGGCGTGGAGCACTCGCGTACCGTCGTAGCGCGCTCTGGCAGGATCACAGCGGGACGGGAGGCATGGCGTGCGGACGTTGGACGAGCATCGGGCGGTCGCGCTCGCCCTCGCCGCTCCCCTCGGCGCCGTCGAGACGCCCCTGGCCGACGCGCTGGGCCTGGTCCTCGCCGAGGACGTCCGCACCGACGAGCCCCTGCCGCGCTGGGACAACTCCGCGATGGACGGGTACGCGGTCCGGCGCGCGGACGTCCTGAGCGTGCCGGTGGTGCTGCCGGTCGTCGTCGACCTTCCGGCGGGCTCGGCCGACGAGGCGGTCGTCGCGCAGGGCACCGCGGCCCGCATCATGACCGGCGCGCCGATCCCGGCCGGAGCGGACGCGGTGGTCCCCGTGGAGGAGACCGACGGCGGCACGACGCACGTGCAGATCCGCGTGACACCGGTGCCCGCGGCGCACGTCCGGCGCGCGGGCGAGGACGCGGTCCCCGGCGACCTGGTGCTGGTCGCGGGGGCGGAGCTGCGTCCCCCGCACCTCGCGGCGCTCGCCTCGACGGGCCGCGCGACCGCCCTCGTCCACCGCCGACCGCGGATCGCCGTCGTGTCCACGGGCGACGAGCTGGTCGCTCCCGGCACGCCCGTGCGCCGTGGGCAGCTGCCCGACTCCAACTCGTGGCTCCTCGCCGCCGCGGTGACGGACGCGGGCGCCACCGCGCTGCGCCTGGGCCCGGTGGCCGACGACCCCGCCGCGCTGCTGGCGCTGCTGCTCGAGCTCGACGCCGACGAGTCGGTGGACGGCATCGTGACCTCGGGCGGCGTGAGCATGGGCGCGTTCGACGTGGTCAAGGCCGCGCTGCTGGCTCAGCCCGGCGTCGAGTTCGTCCCCGTGGCGGTGCAGCCGGGCAAGCCGCAGGGGCTCGGGCGACTCCCGGCCGGGACCCCCATCTGGACCCTCCCGGGCAACCCCGTGAGCTCCTTCGCCTCGTTCGAGCTGTTCGTCCGGCCCGCCGTCCGCCGCATGCTCGGGTTCGCCTCCGTCGAGCGGCCGGCCGTCGCGGCGGTGGCCGACGAGGGCTGGCGGACGCCGCCGGGGCGCGCGCAGCTCATGCCCGTGCGCTTCGTGCGCGACGACCGCGTGGCACCCGCGACCGCGCGCGGCTCGGGCTCGCACCTGGTGGCACGGCTGGCCCAGGCGCAGGGCCTCGCCGTCGTCCCTGCCGAGGTCGACGAGGTGCTCGTCGGCGACACGCTCCACGTGCTGAAGGTGGTCCCATGAGCAGGTTCACTCACCTCGACGCGGCCGGTCACGCCCGCATGGTCGACGTCACGGACAAGCAGCCCACGGTGCGGGCCGCGACGGCTTCGGGCCGCGTGGCGTGCGGGCCCGACGTCGTGGCCGCGCTGCGCTCGGGCGACGTGCCGAAGGGGGACGTGCTCGCCGTGGCGCGCATCGCCGGCATCGCGGCCGCCAAGCGCACGGCCGAGCTCCTGCCGCTCGCGCACGTGATCGGTGTGCACGGCGCGGTCGTCGACCTGTCGGTCGAGGACGACGGCGTGCACCTCACGGCGACCGTCCGCACGGCGGACCGGACCGGCGTCGAGATGGAGGCTCTCACCGCCGTGTCGGTCGCCGCGCTGGCGGTCGTGGACATGGTCAAGGGCCTGGACAAGTCCGTGTCGATCGCGGACGTGCGGCTCGAGGCCAAGACGGGCGGGAAGTCGGGCGACTGGGTGCGCGCGTGAGATTCGATGCCGTCGTCCTGGCGGGCGGCGGCGGGACCCGGCTCGGCGGCGTCGTCAAGGCCGAGGTCGAGGTCGCCGGGAGGGCGATGCTCGACCACGTGCTCGACGGCCTCGCGGACGCGGCCTCGGTGGTGGTCGTCGGACCGCCGCAGGTGTCGCGCCCGGGCATCGACCGCGTGCTCGAGTCGCCCCCTGGAGGCGGCCCGGTGGCGGGGCTCGCGGCCGGGCTCGCACACCTCGGCGCGTCCACCTCGCCGCTCGTCGCGGTGCTGGCCTGCGACGCCCCCCGCGGCCCGGCGGCGCTCCCGGCACTGCTCGCGGCGGTCGACGGCACCGACGGCGCGCGGCTCGTGACGCACGGACGGCCGCAGCACCTCCTCGCGGTGTACTCCCGCGCCGCGCTTGACGACGCGTTCTCGCGCCTCGGTGACCCCGCGGGCCGCGCGACGCGCGCGCTGGTGGCCGGGCTCGACCTCGTGGACGTCCCCGACGACGCGAACCTGGGTGCGGACGCCGACACCTGGTCCGACGTGCATCGTCTGGACGCCGAGCTGCGTGGCACGATCGAGCCCATGAGCCAGGACCCCCGACGCGCGCCCGGAGCCGACCTGCCCGCGTGGGTGGACCGCCTCACCACCGAGGTCGGGGTGGACCGCGCGCTCGTGGACATCGATCGCGTGCTGGACCTGGCCAGCGACGTGGCGCACCAGGTGGCGCGGCCCGCGGTGCCCGTGTCGTTGTTCGTCGCGGGGCTGGCGTCCGCCGGCGGGACGTCCGAGGACGTCGAGCGCATCCTGCGGATCGTCGAGCAGCATGCTGCGCAGTGGGCCACCGGGCTGGACGGCTCCGCGTGATCACGGTCCGCTACTTCGCTGCGGCTGCCGAGGCCGCCGGCGTGGACGCGGAGCAGCTGCCGGCGGGGCCCGTCGGTGCGGTGCTGGTCGAGCGGCACCCCGCGCTGGCCGGCGTGCTCGAGCGGTGCGCGCTGCTCGCGGACGGCCGCCGCGTCGAGGCCGACGAGCCCGTGCCCGACGGCGCCACCCTCGACGTGCTGCCCCCGTTCGCGGGCGGCTGAGGGCGGGTCAGCCGCCGATCGCGCTCATCGGCCGGTCGGGCTGGTGGAACCCGGGCTCGCCGATGCCGTGACCGGCCTTCTTGCCGGCGAGGCACCGGCGATAGGCGTCGGCCAGCTGCTCGTCGGCGCCGCCGGTGCGCAGGATCTGCCGCGTGTCGACCTCGGCCTCGGAGAACAGGCAGGCACGGAGCTGGCCGTCGGCGGTCAGCCGCAGGCGGTCGCACGCGCCGCAGAAGGGTGCCGTGACGCTCGCGATGACGCCCACGGTCTGCGGGCCGCCGTCGACGTACCAGAGCTCGGCGGGGGCCGCACCCCGACTCTCGACCTCGGTGAGCGTGAACGCGCTGGTCAGGCGGTCGAGGATCTCGGCCTGGGTCACCATCTGCGTCCGGTCCCACGTGTGGCCGCCGTCGAGCGGCATCTGCTCGATGAAGCGCATCTGGTAGCCGTGGTCGACCGCGAACCGGGTGAGAGCGACCACCTCGTCGTCGTTCACGCCCCGCATGGCCACCGCGTTGATCTTCACCGGGTGCAGGCCGGCAGCGTCGGCCGCCGCGATGCCCGCGAGCGTCTCGACGAGCCGGTCGCGGCGGGTGAGCTCCATGAAGCGCGTGCGGTCGAGCGTGTCGAGGCTGATGTTCACGCGGCTCAGCCCGGCGTCCTTGAGCGGCGCGGCCAGCGCCGGCAGCCGCAGCGCGTTGGTGGTCAGCGAGACCTCGGGCGCTCCCGGCAGCGAGGTGAGCCGGCGGACGATGTCCACGACGTCGACCCGCAGCAGAGGCTCCCCGCCCGTGAGCCGGATCTCGGTGATGCCGTTCTCGACCCCCACGCGGGCCACGCGGATGATCTCCTCCGTGCTCAGCATGGTGGAGCGCGCGAGCCACGGGACGCCCTCGGCCGGCATGCAGTACGTGCAGCGCAACGAGCAGCGGTCCGTCAGCGAGATCCGCAGGTCGTGGTGCGGGCGGCCGAATCTGTCGACGAGCGTCATGCCATCCCCACCCACACGTGCGAGCCGTCCGCGAGAATCTCACGCTTCCACACGGGCAGCTCCGCCTTGACGGTCTCGACAAGGCGGCGGCACGCCTCGAACGCGGCTGCGCGATGCGCGCTGGACACCGCCGCGACGATCGCCGCCTGCCCCACCTCGAGGTGGCCGAGCCGGTGGCTCACGGCCACGCCGAGCACGTCGTCGTCGTCGGCGACCTCACGGGCGATGCGGGCGAGCACGTCGGCCGCGTCGGGGTGCGCGGAGTACTCCAGCGCCACGACCCGGCCCTCGACCGATGGATCGTGGTCGCGGACCAGCCCCGCGAACGTCGCCACCGCCCCGGCGATCGGCGAACCCACGTGTTCCACGTGAAACAGCAGGTCGAGCGGCTCCTCCTGGATCCGCGCGATCATCGGTGGTCACCGCCCGCCACCTGGTCGAGCAGATGGGGCAGCAGGGGCAGGAGCACCTCCACGCCCTCGGCCACCCCGTGGGGCGAGCCGGGAAGGTTGACGACCACGGTGCCGCCGGCCGTCACCCCCGCCAGCCCGCGGGAGAGGACGGCGGTGGCGACCGAGCCCGAGCGTCGCAGCAGCTCGGGGATGCCGGGCAGCTCGCGCGTGAGCAACGGGCGCGTCCCCTCCGGCGTCTGGTCCCTCGGGGTCACGCCCGTGCCGCCGGACGTCAGCACCAGGGCCGCGCCCGTCGCCGACGCCAGCGCGGCCTGCACCGACTCGGCGCCGTCGGGGATCACGCGGACCTCGACCTCGAACCCTGCGGCCTCCAGCAGCTCACGCGCGACGGCCCCGGAGCGGTCCTCGCGCAGGCCAGCGGCCGAGCGGTCGGAGACCACCACGACGACGGCCTTACGGGCGACGGGCACGTGGCCAGGGTAACCATGCCGCTGCCTGCCGGACGCGTCGATCCACGCACCTGGGGACAACGCGGGACGCCTGCGCCCGAGGGTGGCTAGCGTCCCCGCCGACCGGCAGCGGCTCTGGCCGGGAGCGGAGGTACGGGCAGGAGGGGCACGGGTGCGGACCAGGATCACGCTGGTGCGAGGAGACGAGTCGCTCGACGTCGTCGTCGCGGCGGACGCGGACGCGACGGTGGGTGACGTCGCGGACGCGCTCGCGTCGGTGCCGGAGCAGGGCACGCTGACCCTGCACGTCCAGCACCCCGGCGACGAGCTCGCCGCCGTGCTGCCGCGCGCGGGCCTCGCGAGCGAGGTCGCGCTGCACGCGGGCTCGCTGGTCCGGCTCGTCGCCCCGGCGGACGACGACCGGGTGGCGGGCGCGCGCGTGCAGGTGGTCACGGGCCCGGTCGCGGGGCTCGACGTGCAGCTGCCGCGGGGCCTGGCGACGGTCGGACGGGGCGACGGCTGCGACGTGCTCCTCGACGACCCGATGGTCTCGCGGACGCACGCGCGGATCCACGTCGGCGCTCGCGTGGAGATCATCGACGCGGGCTCCTCGAACGGCGTCGTGGTGGACGGCGGACGGGTGGACCGCGCGGTGGTCGGGCCGTCGGACTACGTGCTGCTGGGCGACTCGGTGCTGCGCGTGACGCCGCTCGCCGCCGAGCCAGGGGACGGCGACGGCGCCGTCGTCGCCTTCAACCGCTCCCCGCGCCTGGTCCCGACGTTCAGCGAGCGGACGGTCGAGGCACCCACCCCGCCCGATCCGGCGCCGCCGGCCCGGCTGCCGCTGCTCGCGCTCGTCGCGCCGTTGCTGATCGGCGTCGTGCTGTTCGCGGTCATGCGCAGCGCCGTGACGCTCGTGTTCCTGGCCCTGAGCCCGCTGCTGGCGGTGGCGGCGTTCGCGGACCAGCGCCGCAGCGCCCGTCGCCGCGAGCGCGAGCACGGTGCCGAGTTCGCCGCCACCCTGGCGGCACTCGAGGAGGACCTCGCCGCCTCCGCGCGGGCGGAGCGAGCCGCCCGGCTCGCCGAGCACCCGTCCACGCAGGAGGCCGTCGCGGCCGCGCAGCAGCGCACGCCGTTGCTCTGGTCCCGGCGACCCGAGCACGCGGAGTTCCTGCACGTGCGCCTCGGTCTCGGGTGCGCGGCCTCGCGGACGACGGTGCGGTTGCCGGCGCGTGGACGCTCGGCGGTCGGGCACTGGCGCGCGCTGGCCGCGATGCGCGCCAGGCACGCAGACATCGACGAGGTGCCGATCACGGCCGACCTGCGGACCTGCGGGGCGATCGGTGTCGCGGGTCCGGGGTCCGAGGAAGTGGCGCGGGCGCTCGTCGCGCAGCTCGCCTGCCTCCACTCGCCCGCCGAGCTGGTGGTCGTCGCCGTCGCGGGGCCGGCGAGCCGGCACCGATGGGAGTGGCTCGCGTGGCTGCCGCACACCGAGTCGCCGCACAGCCCGCTCGTCGGCCCGCACCTCGCCGCCCACCCCACCGCGGCGACCGACCTCGTCACGCGGCTGGAGGGTCTGGTTGCCGGCAGGGACGAGGCCGTGCCCGCCGTTCTGCTGGTGGTGGAGGACGACGCGCAGGCCGACCGGGCACGCCTGGTCCGGCTCGCCGAGGTCGGTCCCGCGGTCGGCGTCCACGTGCTGTGGCGCGCGGCGAGCCCGGAACGCCTGCCCGCAGCGTGCCGCACGTTCGTCAGCTCGCGGCCCGACGGCTCGGCGGTCGTGAGCGACGTCGTGGCGCAAACCGCCACGACGGTGCGTCCGGAGCGGCTCGACGCTGCCCGGGACGTGGCGCGCAGGCTGGCCGCCGTCGTGGACGCCGGTGCGCCGGTGCTCGACGCGCACGACCTGCCGCGCAGCATCGGCTTCCTGGAGCTCGCCGGCCCGGAGATCGCGGACCGCACGCCCGCGGTGCTCGAGCGGTGGCGGGAGACGGGGTCGGTGCTGGCCGGAACGCCTCCGTCCGCGGGTCGCCGGCATGACGCGGGGTTGCGCGCGCTCGTCGGGCTCGGGTCGGCCGGTCAGCTCGTGCTCGACTTGCGCGCGCAGGGCCCGCACGCGCTCGTCGGCGGCACCACGGGCTCGGGCAAGAGCGAGTTCCTGCAGGCGTGGGTGCTGGGCATGGCCGCGGCGCACGGCCCGGATCGCGTGACCTTCCTGCTCGTCGACTACAAGGGCGGCGCCGCCTTCGCGGACTGCGTGCGACTGCCGCACTGTGTCGGCCTGGTCACGGACCTGTCGCCGCACCTCGTACGCCGCGCGCTGACCTCCCTGCGCGCGGAGCTGCGTCATCGCGAGCACCTGTTCCACCGCAAGGGCGTCAAGGACCTCCTCGACCTCGAGCGGGCGGGCGACCCGGAGGCGCCTCCGGCGCTGGTGATCGTGGTCGACGAGTTCGCGGCGCTCGCCACCGAGGTCCCCGAGTTCGTCGACGGCGTCGTCGACGTGGCCCAGCGCGGCCGGTCGCTGGGCCTGCACCTGATCCTGGCCACGCAACGCCCCGCGGGCGTCATCAAGGACAACCTCCGCGCGAACACCAACCTGCGCGTCGCGCTGCGGATGGCCGACGAGAACGACTCGATCGACGTGCTGGGCACCGCGCTCGCGGCGGGCTTCGACCCGGCCATCCCCGGGCGCGCCGCCGTGCGGACCGGCCCGGGTCGCGTGGCGATGTTCCAGTCCGCGTACGCGTCGGGCTCGTCAGCCGGGCCGCGCCGCCCGTCGGTCACCGTCGAGGGCTTCTCCTTCGGGGCCGGCGAACGGTGGGAGCACCCACCCGTCGAGCGGAGCGGGGAGACGGACGACGGGCCCACCGACCTGCAACGGGTCGTCCACGCGGTGCGCGGCGCGGCGGTCGGCATGCCAGCGCCGAGGCGGCCCTGGCTGCCCGAGCTGCCCGCATCGATCGACCTCAGCGCGCTCGAGGCTCCCGGGGACGGCTTCGTGCTCGGCCTCGCCGACCAGCCCGCCCGGCAGCGCCAGCCGGTGGCCGAGTGGCGGCCCGACGAGGACGGCTGCCTGGCTGTGTTCGGCACGGGCGGCTCGGGGAAGTCGACCCTGCTCCGGACGCTCGCCTGCGGTGCGGCCGCCGGGACCGTGCACGTCTACGCCATCGACTCCGGTGCGGGCGGGCTGGCCATGCTCGAGGCGCTGCCCCACGTCGGGGCAGTCGTGGACGGCGCCGACACCGAGCGCGTCGTCCGCCTCCTGCACCGGCTGCGGGACCTGCTGGACGAGCGGGGCGCGCGGTACGCGGCCGCGCACGCGGGAAACCTCGCCGAGTACCGGCGCCTCGCCGCGCGGCCGGACGAACCGCGCGTGCTGCTGCTGGTGGACGGGCTCGCGGCCTTCCGCGAGACGTACGAGGCGGACGTCGGCCGATCCGGTGCCTGGACGGCGCTGCAGCGGGTCGTCGCCGAAGGGCGTCCGCTCGGGATCCACGTGGTGCTGACGTGCGAGCGTCCGGGTGCGCTCCCCACCGCGCTCGCCGGGAGCGTGCAGCGCCGCCTGGTGCTGCGGCAGGCCGACGAGTCCGCCTACGGCCTCCTCGACGCGCCGAGGGACGTCCTCCACCCCGGGTCGCCGCCCGGTCGCGCCGTGCTCGCGGGCCAGGGCGCCGAGATCCAGATCGCCGTCCCCGGGGGAGCCAGCAGCCCGGCCGAGCAGGCGCGAGCGTTGGCTGCCGTCGCCGCCGCGATGCCCCCGCGCGAGCGACCCGAGCCCGTGCGACGGTTGCCGGCGCTCGTCTCCCTGGCCGACCTTCCGGCCACGGTGTCCGGGCGGCCCGCGCTAGGGATCGCCGACGACACGCTCGCGGCGCTCGGGTTCGAGCCGCGCGGCACGTTCATCCTGGCCGGCATGCCGGGCAGCGGCCGCACGACGGCGCTCCTCGCCCTGTGCGCCGCGCTCCGGCGCTGGCGGCCGGACCTGCCGAGGTACTACGTCGGGATCCGGCGCTCGCCCGTGCCCACGGCCGGCAGCTGGACGGACGTCGCCCTGGACCCGGACTCCGCCGCAGGTCTGGCTCGCACGGTGCTCGGGTCGTTCACGGACCGGCCCCTCCTGATCGTGGTCGAAGGCCTTGCCGACTTCCTGGGCGGACCGGCGGAGCAGCCCCTGACCGACCTGGTCCGCGCGGCGCGGGGCGGAGAGCAGCTGGTGCTGGCCGAGGCGGAGACCAGTGCGTGGTCCTCCTCGTGGCCGCTGGTCGCGGAGGCCCGCGCGGCCCGTCGGGGGCTCGTGCTGCAGCCCGACTACCTCGACGGCGACGCCCTCTTCCGGACCCCGTTCCCTCGCTCGGCCCGTTCCGAGTTCCCACCGGGGCGGGGCGTGTACGTGGAGCACGGACGGCTCCGCCGCGTGCAGGTCCCGGTCGCCGACTGAGCCTGTGGAAAACCGGGACGAAGCGGACTCGATCCCTCCTACGGTGCAGCCAGGCGGGCACCGTCTGCCGGCCCCACCACCTGGAGGAACACATGGCCAACCTCAACGTCTCCTACGGCGAGATGCGCGACGCGGCGACCCGGCTCAGCACGGGTCAGGAGGACATCACCACCACGCTCCACGAGCTCAAGGGATTCATCGAGGGCCTCGTCTCGTCCGGCTTCGTCACCGACCAGGCGTCGGTGGCGTTCGGCGAGGCGTACCGGAAGTTCTCGCACGGTGCCACGGAGCTGATCGGCGGCCTGTCGAGCCTCGGCGACTACCTGCGCAAGGCGTCCGACGCGCTCGAGGACACCGACAAGCAGCTCGCGGCAGCGCTGCGCGGCTGATCACGCGGACCAGGGGGAACGAGATGGGCGACGGGCTCGCGGTCGACACGGCCGGCCTGCGCGAGGCCGGGGCGGCGCTCCGCGCGGTCGCCGAGGAGTTCGACGCGGCGAACGCGCACAGCGAAGCGGTAGCCGACGCCGTCGGCGATGCGGACCTGGCGGCGGCGGTCCGCGACCTCGCCCACGGCTGGGACGACCGCCGCGCGGAGATGGTTCAGGACATCGCGTGGCTGGCGCGCGCGTGCGAGGCGATCGGCGAGGGCTTCGAGAACCTCGACCGGGCCTTCGCCGCCGCACTCCGGGGCGGGTCGTGACCACGTCCTGGTTCCCGCTCGACGGCGACCCCGTGGCGGTCCGACGTGCCTCGCAGCGGTACTCGGACGTCGCCGACACGATCGCCGTGGCCGCCCGGCGCCTGCGCGAGATCGCCGCGCGACGCCGGGACGTCGCGGAGTCGGTGGAGGCTGCGTCCCGCAAGGCGTCCGACGTCGCGGAGCGCATCGACCGCGCCCGCGGCCGCTACGCGAACGCGGGACGGGCGCTGGGTGCGTACGCCGTGCGGCTGGACGCAGCCCAGGGTGCAGCGAGCGCGGCGGTGCGCGCCGGCAGGTCGGCCGACGTCGACGCGCGCGACGCCGACGCACGGGCGGCGGCGGCTCGTGCCGCGCTCGAAGCGGCGCCACCCGACGAGGTCCCCGCTCGCACACGCGAGCTCGCCGCGGCCGCGGACGACCAGCAGGAGGCACGCCGCCGCGTCGAGGCTGCGCGCTCCGACCTCGAACGCGCAGCGGCCGCGCGGGACGCCGCCGCCCGGACCGCGGCCGAGCAGATCCGCGCGTCGCTGCACGACGGGCTCGGCGACGGCTGGTGGCAGGACTGGGGCAAGACGGTGCTGACCACGGTCGCTGCCGTGGCCGACGTCGTGGCGAACGTGTGCGGCATCCTCGCCCTGATCGGGTGCTGGGTGCCGGGCCTCGGGGAGCTGTTCGCGCTCGCCGCGTTCCTCGCGGCAGCGGTCAAGCTGGTGGCGGACATCGCGCTCGCCTCCGCGGACGACGACGTCACCTGGGGCGACGTGGTGTGGGACGCCGCGGGCCTCATTCCCGGCGGCGTGGGCAAGGGCGTCGGGACCATGGCCCGCACGACGACGAAGGTCGCTGCCGGCACCGCGCGGCGCGAGGCCGGACGCCTCGCGGCCCGCCCGCCGCATCTCCGGCCGCCCGGCGTCCCTCGCACCGGCAGCTCCCAGGACGTCCTGCGCGGGCTCGTCGGCGAACCGCCCGAGCTGCTGTCGCGGGCGGGTGCCATCGAGGCGATGACAGCGGCAAGCGGCCGCAAGGCGTTCCGAGACGCGTTCGATCCTCGGGTCGAGCTGCGGGCCATCCGCGACGGGCGCGAGATCCGGGGGTCGAAGACGCTGCGCGAGTGGTGGGCCGACAGCAAGGGTGCGACGTTCGCGGTCCGCATGCTCGGCGACCCGGAGCTGGCCAAGGACATCGAGGCCGTGCGGAGCATCTCTCCGACCCTCCTCGCGGTCTCGCCGGAGACGGCCGCCGCCGTCCGGGCTTCGCACACATGGCGGCGCACCGCGGCGGGCGCGTACGCGCTCACGTCCACCGACGCGGTGGTCGGCCCGCAGGACCTGGCGGACTGGGCCTTCGGCCCGGACGACTACGCGCCGGGTGCGCTCCACGCGCTGCAGAGCCTGGGGAACATCCACGGGGACGGCGACGCGCGGCGGGTGCTGCACCTCCCGGCGGTCGGCCCGTGACCGGCAACCAGGCGGTCCAAGGCGGCGCGCCGCGGGCTGGAGCGCCTGCCGGCACTGCGCCAGCCGGAAGCGTGCCTGCTGGAAGCGTGCCTGCTGGAAGCGTGCCTGCTGGAAGCGTGCCTGCTGGAAGCGTGCCTGCTGGAAGCGTGCCTGCTGGAAGCGTGCCTGCTGGAAGCGTGCCCGCCGAACACCTGCCTGCTTCCGGGGCTCCCGTGACGCTCCTCCTTCCGGCGTCGTGGTGGCTGGTCGACCCGACCTCGGACCGGGCGCGCGAACGCTCGATCGCCGCCCTGGTCGAGCAGCGACTCGGCGGCGACCACCGCGCAGCACTGCGCGCGGAGGCGCGCGCCGCGCTCGGCCAGCAGGCGCGCACCGCTGCCCGTGCGGGGGCCTTCCTGCTGGCGCTGTCGGTGATGCAGTGGCGCGACGTGCCGCTGCCGGCCGCGCTCGCCGGCTACCGCGTCCCGCGTGCGGGAGGCGACGAGCTGAGCGCCCTGGCGGACGAGCTCGCGCGAGGTCCGAACACTGCGGTGCTCGTCACGGCCGAGCGCGGTGCACTCCTGCGTCGCACAAGTGTCGGCGCGCCGCCCGGATCACCGGTGCCAGGGGCGCCCGTTTTCCGCGCCGACTACTGGCTCGACCTGCCGGGCGCTGCGGACATCGTGCTGCTCACGTTCGGCACCCCCATGGTCGACGCTGCCGCGGGCTTCCTCGACCTCTTCGACGCCATCGTCGACACCGTCGAGACGGTCGACACCGTGGATCCGGTCAAGGCCCCCAGCCCCACCCCTGCCCCTCCGCACGAGAAGGTTCCCCGCACATGACGAGAGAACGAGCGCCCTGGCTCGTGCCCTTCGCGACCGTCGGTGGCATGTTCGCCGCCTCCACCGCGCTCTGGATCGGCACCGCACCACGGGCCGAACGCGCGCAGACGTGCCTGCACGCGGCCATGTGGCTGGCGGGGCACGTGCTCCTCGTGGGATCGGTGATGCTCGGGCTCTCGCGCGGGCACGAGGGGCGGATCCGCCGCGTCCGCGCCCGTCGACCTGGGTGGGACGCTGTCGCCGCGTGGGCCGACCAGTCACTGCCGGGAGCAGTGGCCGCGGCGGGCGGTGAGCGTTCGGTACCACCGGGTCGCGTCGCCCCCCTGGTCCTGACCTGGTGCACCGGCGAGGTCGAGCTCTGGGACGGCGGACGGCGGCCCTCCCGCCTCCTCCGCGTCGGATGGGAGGCGGTGGCGGCCGTCCAGGTCGTCGACGCGCGCGTAGGAGACCTCGGCGCGCGCGGGCTGGCCATCGGCCTGCGGTCGGGCGTCACGCTCGTCGTGTGCCCGCGCGGCCGTCGAGGGGGCGGCCTCGCGCCGGCCGGCGACGAGGAGCTCGACATCCTGCTCGAGCACCTGCGCGCCCGAATCCCCGCCCGCCGATCGCGGGGCTGATCCCGACGCCGAGGGCGTCGCTGGCCGCGACGCAACCCGGACCTCGGTCCGACCACACCCGGCGCTGGCCACGACACGCTCCCGGCGTAACCCGGACCTCGGTCGCCCAACCCGGCGCTGGCCACGTCGCAGCCGGGCCCGGGTCCGTGGAGGCCCGCCACGTGGGCGGCGGTGCCGGTCGGCAGATCGGGCCGGTACCCTGGGCCGCACAACTGAACACGCTGCTCGAACCGCGGCGGGAGAGCTCCCGCACGTGTGGCGGGACGCCGAAGGAGCAACCCTCCCCGGGAAACTCTCAGGCCCCTGTACCGCCGCGGCGAGGCAACTCTGGAAAGCGGTCCGGCGACGGACCCACCGACGGTGCAAGCCGGCGCGCCCCGAGCCCGTCAGGGCGTGGCGGACCGGCAAAACTCTCAGGTCGTGTGCCCGCACACGGATGACAGAGCGGGGAGGCCCACCGTCCGTCCCGGCGTCAGCCGGGCGAGCCCCTGCGGAGCAGCACGTGACGAATCCTCAGTTCATCCCGCCCATCCACGCCGAGTCGGTGCCGGTGACCGCCGTCGAGCACACGCCCGCAGCCGCCGACTTCGCGGACCGCCACATCGGCCCCCGCGGGACCGAGACCGCCCGGATGCTCGCGACCGTGGGCTACGAGACCCTCGATGCGCTCATCGACGCGGCCGTCCCCGAGTCCATCCGCAGCGGGCGCCCGCTGGACCTGCCCTCGGCGCGCAGCGAGGTCGAGGTGCTGGCCGCGCTGCGGACCATCGCGAGCAAGAACCGTGTGCTCACGCAGATGATCGGCCAGGGGTACTCCGACACGATCACGCCCGCGGTGATCCGTCGCAACGTGCTCGAGTCGCCCGCCTGGTACACCGCGTACACGCCGTACCAGCCGGAGATCAGCCAGGGCCGCCTCGAGGCCCTGCTCAACTTCCAGACGATGGTCACCGACCTGACCGGCCTGGACATCGCGAACGCGTCGCTGCTCGACGAGGCCACCGCGGTCGCCGAGGCGGTGGCCCTCATGTGGCGCGGCCAGCGCAACAAGGCGGGCACGGTCGTGCTCGACGACCAGCTCTTCGGGCAGTCGCTGGCCGTGACGCTGGGGCGCGCCGAGGCCATCGGCCTGCCGGTGGTTGTCGCCGACCTGAGCCAGGGCCTGCCCGAGGTCGAGGGCGACCTCATCGGTGTCGTCGTCCAGCAGGTCGCCGCCTCGGGCGAGGTCCGCGACCTCGCACCCGTGATCGCCGCGGCGAAGGAGCGGGGCGCACTCGTCACCGTGGCCGCGGATCTGCTGGCCCTCACGCTCCTGACCAGCCCCGGCACGCTCGGTGCGGACGTGAGCGTCGGGTCCGCGCAGCGGTTCGGCGTCCCTCTGTTCGGCGGTGGCCCCCACGCAGCCTTCATGGCCGTGCGCACCGGCCTCGAGCGCATGCTTCCCGGCCGCCTGGTGGGGGTGTCGATCGACGCCGACGGTGCCGCCGCCTACCGCCTCGCGCTGCAGACGCGCGAGCAGCACATCCGCCGCGAGAAGGCGACGAGCAACATCTGCACCGCCCAGGCGCTGCTGGCGATCGTCGCCTCGATGTACGCCGTCTACCACGGCCCCGACGGCCTCCGGGCGATTGCGGAACGGGTGCACGGGCGCTCCGTCGCTCTGGCGGACCTGCTGCGGCGGTCGGGCGTCGCCGTGGTGCACGAGAGCTACTTCGACACGATCCGCGTGCACGTCCCTGGCAAGGCCGCCGACGTGGTCGCCGCGGGCGTCCGGCACGGTGTGAACTTCTGGGCGTCGGACGCCGACCATGTCCAGGTGTCCTTCGACGAGGTGACGGACCCCGGCCACGTGACGGAGGCCTTCCTGGCGTTCGTCGAGGCCGGGGTGACGAACGTCGAGCGGCCGGGGACCGGCGGTTTCTCCTGGGCGGACGGTGGCTCGGCGCTGCCCGAGCGGGCGCGCCGCACCGACGCCTACCTCACGCACCCCGTCTTCCACCTGCACCGCTCCGAGACCGCGATGCTGCGCTACCTGCGCAAGCTCTCGGACAAGGACCTCGCGCTGGACCGCACGATGATCCCGCTGGGCTCGTGCACCATGAAGCTCAACGCGACGGTCGAGATGGAGCCCATCTCCTGGCCGGAGTTCGCGAGCATCCACCCCTACGCCCCCGCCGACCAGACGCAGGGCTACGCCGAGCTCGTCACGCAGCTGCAGGACTGGCTCGCCGAGATCACGGGCTACGCGGCCGTCTCGGTCCAGCCCAACGGCGGGTCGCAGGGCGAGTTCGCCGGCCTGCTGGCGATCAAGGCCTTCCACGAGGCCAATGGCGAGGCGCGCGACATCTGCCTCATCCCGGCCAGCGCGCACGGCACCAACGCCGCCTCGGCCGCGCTCGCGGGCATGCGCGTGGTGGTGGTCGCCACGGCCGACGACGGCGAGATCCAGCTCGACGACCTGCGCGCCAAGCTCGAGCAGCACGGCCCGAGCGTCGCGGCGATCATGATCACGTACCCGTCCACGCACGGCGTCTACGAGGAGCACGTGCGCGAGGTGTGCGACCTCGTGCACCAGGCCGGCGGGCAGGTCTACATCGACGGCGCCAACCTCAACGCGCTCGTCGGCCTGGCGCGGCCCGGCGAGTTCGGCGGCGACGTGAGCCACCTGAACCTGCACAAGACGTTCTGCATCCCGCACGGCGGTGGCGGCCCGGGTGTCGGCCCCGTCGCGGTCGCGGCCCACCTGGCGCCCTACCTGCCGGGTGACCCGACGCCGGGTGCGACCACCAGGGTCGCGCCGGTCAGCGCCGCGCCGTGGGGATCGGCGGGCATCCTGCCGATCTCCTGGGCCTACGTCGCGCTCATGGGTCCTGACGGGCTGCGGACGGCCACCGAGACCGCGGTGCTGGCCGCTAACTACCTGGCTACGCGTCTGAACGAGCACTTCCCCGTGCTCTACACCGGCCCGGCCGGCCTCGTCGCGCACGAGTGCATCCTCGACATCCGCGAGATCACCAAGAGCACCGGTGTGACCGCGGAGGACGTCGCCAAGCGGCTCATGGACTACGGCTTCCACGCCCCCACGCTGAGCTTCCCGGTGGCGGGCACGCTGATGATCGAGCCCACCGAGTCCGAGGACCTGGGTGAGCTGGACCGGTTCGTCGACGCGCTGGTCGCGATCCGCAAGGAGATCGACGCGGTCGCCGACGGGACCTGGCCGCTGGAGGACTCCCCGCTCAGGGGTGCGCCGCACACCGCCGCGTCGGTATCGTCGGACGTCTGGCAGCACGCATACGGGCGCCAGACCGCCGCGTTCCCGGTCGCGAGCCTGCGGGCCGGGAAGTACTGGCCGCCCGTGCGCCGCATCGACGGTGCACGAGGCGACCGCAACCTCGTGTGCTCGTGCCCGCCGGTCGAGGCGTTCGCCGAATGATGACGAGCGCTGTGAAGGAGAATGCGATGTCCGACGACATCCTGTCGCCGCTGCACGACGAGCACGTGGCGCTGGGGGCCGCACTCACGAGCTTCGCCGGCTGGCAGATGCCGCTGCGCTACTCCTCGGACATCGCCGAGCACCAGGCGGTGCGCACCGCCGCCGGGCTGTTCGACCTCTCCCACATGGGTGAGCTCGAGGTCGCCGGCACCGACGCCGGCAGGGCGCTGGACCGTGCGCTCGTGGGCAACCTCTCGGCCCTCGAGCCGGGGCGCGCTCGCTACACGATGATCTGCGCGGAGGACGGGGGCGTGATCGACGACCTCGTCGTCTACCGCCTGAGCACCGACCGCTACCTGGTCGTCGCGAACGCGTCGAACGTCGCGGTGGTGCGCGAGGCGCTCGTCGAGCGCCTGGGTGAGGACGCGCTGCTCGTCGACAACTCGCTCGCGACCGCGCTGGTCGCCGTGCAGGGCCCGCTCGCCGAGAAGATCCTCACCGGCCTCACGCCGCAGGCCGAGGCGGTCGCCGCCCTGCGGTACTACGCGAGCGTGAACGCGACCGTCGCGGGCATCGACGCGCTCGTCGCCCGCACGGGGTACACCGGCGAGGACGGCTTCGAGCTGTTCGTCGCGGCCGAGCACGCACCCGCCCTGTGGGCCGCGCTGCTCGAGGCCGGCGAGCCGCACGGCCTGGTGCCCGCCGGTCTGTCCGCGCGCGACAGCCTGCGCCTCGAGGCGGGCATGCCGCTGTACGGCAACGAGCTGGACCGGACCACCACCCCGCACGACGCGGGCCTCGGCCGCGTGGTCAAGCTCGACAAGGTCGACGCCGACGGGCGGCCCGTGCCGTTCGTCGGGCGCGACGCCCTCGCGGCCCGCGCCGAAGCCGAGCCGGCACGTCAGCTCGTCGGGCTGCAGGGCCTCGGCCGACGGGCGGCCCGGCACGGCTATCCCGTGACCACGCCCGGTGGCGAGGTCATCGGAAAGGTGACGTCCGGCGCCCCGTCCCCGACGCTCGGCCACCCGGTCGCCATGGCCTACGTCACGCCCGAGCACGCGGCCGAGGGCACCGAGCTGCTCGTCGACGTGCGCGGCCGTGGAGAACAGGTGCGCGTGGTGGCACTTCCCTTCTACCGTCGTTCTCGCTAGCCAGAAGCACAGCCAGTCCCGAGCACAGCCAGCCCCGAGCACAGCCCCCAGAGAGAGACCGCCATGACCGCCGAGCTGCCCGCCCACCTCAAGTACACCGTCGAGCACGAGTGGCTCGACGACGCCGCTCCCGCCACGGTCGGCATCACGTCGGTGGCCGCGGACGCACTCGGCGACATCGTGTACCTGGAGCTGCCCGCGGTCGGCGAGACGCTCTCCGCGGGATCCGTGATCGGCGAGATCGAGTCCACCAAGTCGGTCTCGGAGCTCTTCTCGCCGGTGAGCGGGACCGTCGCGGAGGTCAACCAGGCCGCCGTCGACGACCCCTCGCTGGTCAACTCCGACCCGTTCGGCGCGGGCTGGCTCCTCAAGGTGGACGTCACCGAGACGGGCCCCGTCCTCACGGCCGACGAGTACGCGGCTCAGTCCGGGGGCTGACCGCGACCGGGCGGCACCTGCGCCCATCTGGGCGAATTGGTGTGGCCCATCCGAGTGAATCGGCGCGTGAAGTCGGGCTCCGTGTATCACCGGGCCCGGAGTCGGTTCATTGTTGACGGCAGAACACGACGCCGCGGTGGGGGCAGCGAGGCACGATCGAGACGGATCCGAAAAGTGGCGTCATAACGCGCTTCTCACCCGCTCTCATCCGGTACTCAGCCCATCGTGGACCCGGCCAGAAGCCGGGACACGCAAGAACCGGAGGACATCATGACCATCCTGGAGACGAGCCGGCAGGCCACCGAGGCCGCCACCGTTGCCCTGACCCGCCGCGAGCGTGTGGTGCTCGCCGAGCTCGGCGAGGATGTGACCCTCGAGGAGATTGCGACCCGCCTCTTCGTGACGCGCAACACCGTCAAGTCGCAGGTCCGCAGCGTCTACCGCAAGATCGGCGTGTCCACGCGCTCGGAGGCCGTGGCCTGGGCGATCGAGCACGGCATCCGCTGACCCCAGCAGGACGAGCAGCACCCACCTCGTACAGCCATCGCGGGTGCAGGGGCACCCTCCTGGCACACTCGCACGCATGACCGAACCCGTGCTCGTCGTTGCGGCCGCCATCGTGGACGACCTCGACGATCCCCGGGTTCTGCTGGCCGCCCGACGCTCCGTCCCGGCGTCGTTGGCAGGCCGTTGGGAGTTTCCCGGGGGCAAGGTGGAGGCCGGAGAGGATCCGATCGAGGCGGTGCACCGCGAGATCGGCGAGGAGCTCGGTGTGAGCCTCCGGCTCGGAGCAGAGGTCACGGGTCCAGAGAACGGCTCGTGGCGCCTCTCCAGCACCTACGTGATGCGCCTGTGGTTCGCGGAGCTGGCCTCCCCGGACCCGGAGCCGGCTCCCCTCGTCGCGCACGACGAACTGCGCTGGCTCGGACCAGGGCAGTGGCTCTCCGTGCCCTGGCTCGATGCCGACGTCCCGATCGTGGAGGCGATCAACCCCTGGCCGGCTCGGGCGTCAGCGCCCGGGCGATAGCCGACGCCGGGCCACGGCCACGACCGCGACGACGGCCAGGGCCGCAGCCGTGACGTACGCGAGCAGCACGGCCCGGTGCGGCGCGTGGCCGGCGGCCGCGAGCGAGTAGATCCCACCGCACAGGAGTGCCGACCACGCCGTACCCGCCGTCTCGGCGAAGGCGATCTGCGGACCGACCGCCGTGACGCGCTCGGGTGCGGTCACGTCGAACGGCGCCGCGCTGAGCAGCGGGTAGGCGAGCCCCATGCCGACCCCCGCGGTCACGGCAGCCCCGACGACGAGGGCGAGCGCGCCCGCCCCGCCGGCCCACGCCAGCGCGACCACGACGCCCGCCGCTCCCGCCAGCACCAGCGCGCTCCCGACGAGGGCCCGGTCCGGTCGCGCCGCCGGCCGGGGGCGCAGGCCCGCGAGCGACCAACCGAGCAGGCCACCGGTCAGGGCGGCGGACGCCCACCACAGCGGCTCCTCGAGCCCCTCGACGACCGCGAGCGAGAACAGCTCGTACATGCCGAAGAACGCCGCGCACGTCGCGCCGAACGCCAGCAGCGCTCGGACCGGTGCCCCGTCGCCACGGGAGCCACGCACGACGAACGCGACGAATCCTCCGGCGGCCGCGGCCAGTCCCACGACGAGGACGGTCGCGCCGAGCGTGCCGCCCTGACCCGAGCCCCACGCGCCGACGCCCAGGCCCGCGGCGACCAGCAGCCCCGTACCCAGCTGCGAGGGCTGCCTCCCGCGGTCCCACGGGATCGCCCCGACGTAGCGGCCCATGAGCACCCGCGCGCCCAGCACCAGCGCTGCCGGCCACGCGAACGCCCATCGCCAGCCGGCGCTCTCGACGATCGCGGCGTTGAGCACCGGCCCGACGACGGACGGCAGGATCCAGACGAAGGCGAACAGCCCGAACACCCGGGGCCGCTCCCGCTCGTCGTACAGCGCACCGAGCGCCGACGTGCCGAAGCCACCGAGCAGCCCGGCCGAGACCCCGCGCACGAGCGTGCCGGCGAGCACCCACCCCATGGTCGGCGCGGTGACAGCCAGCGCGACACCGACCACGTAGAGCGCGGTCGCGCCCAGCAGCACCGTCGCCGGCCGCACCCGGGCCAGGACGACGCCCGTGACGGAGAGCATGAGGACCGCGGCGATGCTCCCGGCGGCGAGTGTCGCACCGTACAGCGCCGCACCGTCGAGGTCGTCGGCGACCACGGGCAGCACCGTCGAGTAGGCGATGCCCTGCATCGCGGCGCCCAGCTCGGCGAGCAGCAGGGTCGCGAAGAACCGTCCCCGTCGGCCGGCGAAGAGCTCGAGGGCGCTACCGTGTCCACGAGCCCCTGCCATGGGCCGAGGCTAGCGGGCCCCGGACGACGAAGGCCCCGACCGCGCGTGGCGGGCCGGGGCCTTCGGACGGGGAGCGTCAGAGCGTGGCGCGCACGGTCCGGGTCGCGGCGAGGATCCGCTCGAGCGAGGGTGTGACCTCCTCGTAGCGACGGGTCTTGAGGCCGCAGTCCGGGTTGACCCACAGCTGGTCGACCGCGATGGCCTTGACGGCGTCGGACAGCAGCTCGGTGACCTCGGCCTCGGAGGGCACGCGGGGCGAGTGGATGTCGTACACGCCGGGACCGACCGCGCGCGGGTAGCCCGCGGCGGCGATGTCGCCGAGGATCTCCATCTTGGAGCGGGCGGCCTCGATGGAGGTGACGTCGGCGTCCAGGCCGTCGATCGCGCCCATGATCTGGCCGAACTCCGAGTAGCACAGGTGCGTGTGGATCTGGGTGTCCTCGCGCACGCCGGCCGTCGAGAGCCGGAACGAGCGGACCGACCAGTCGAGGTAGGCGGCGTGGTCCTCGGCGCGCAGGGGCAGCAGCTCGCGCAGCGCGGGCTCGTCCACCTGGATGATCGCGATCCCGGCGGCCTCGAGGTCTGCGATCTCGTCGCGCAGCGCCAGCCCCACCTGGTTGGCGGTGTCGCCCAGCGGCTGGTCGTCGCGGACGAACGACCAGGCCAGGATCGTCACCGGGCCGGTGAGCATGCCCTTCATGTGCTTCTTCGTCAGCGACTGCGCGTACTGCGCCCAGGCCACCGTGATGGGGGCCGGGCGGGACACGTCGCCCCACAGGATCGAGGGACGGGTGCAGCGCGAGCCGTACGACTGCACCCAGCCGTTCTCCGTGACCGCGAAGCCGTCGAGGTTCTCGGCGAAGTACTGCACCATGTCGTTGCGCTCGGGCTCGCCGTGCACCAGCACGTCAAGGCCGATGCGCTCCTGCAGCTCGACGACGCGGGCGATCTCCGCCTTCATCTCGTCCTCGTACTGCGCGGCGGTGAGCTCACCCTTGACGAAGGCGGCACGCGCCTTGCGGATCTCGGGCGTCTGCGGGAACGAGCCGATCGTCGTCGTGGGCAGCGGCGGGAGGTCGAGACGGTCCGCCTGAGCCTTCTTGCGCGTCTCGAAGTCGCCGCGGTTGAACGCGTCCTCGGTGAGCGCGGCGACGCGCTCACGCACTTCGGGGCGCACCACGCCGGGGGCGGTCTTGCGGCTGTTGACGGCGTCCGACGCCTCGAGCAGCTGCTCGTGGATGGCCTCACGGCCCTCCGTCAGGCCCTCCGCCAGCACGACGACCTCGCGGACCTTCTCGTCCGCGAAGGCGAGCCACGTCTTCAGCGTCGCGTCCAGGTTCGGCTCGTCCGCGGTGGTGTGCGGGACGTGGAACAGGCTCGTCGAGGTGCCCACCGTGACGGCCGCGGCCCCCAGGTTCTCGAGGCGCTCGAGGATCGCCAGCTTCGCGTCCAGGTCCGCACGCCAGATGTTGTGGCCGTCGATCACGCCGGCGACCAGAGTCTTGGTCTCCAGGCCGGGAACCGCCTCGGCGGGCACGTCGCCGCGCACCAGGTCGATGCCGATCGCCTCGACGTCCGTGGCCGCCAGCACGGGCAGCGCCGCACCGAGGTCGCCGTAGGGCGCTGCGACGAAGATGGCGGGGCGCGTCTCGGCGGCGGTCAGCGTGCCGTAGGCCTCGACGACGGCGGCCAGCAGGCGCTCGGCCGGGACCTCGATGGAGTCGGAGACCAGCGCGGGCTCCTCGAGCTGCACCCAGGTGGCGCCGGCGGCGGCCAGCTCGGAGAGCAGCTGGACGTAGACGGGCAGGATGTCCTGCAGGCGGTCGATGGGCGCGAAGTCCTCGGGCGAGCCCTCGGTCGCCTTCGCCAGGGCCAGGTAGGTCACGGGGCCGACGACGACGGGGCGCGTGACGACACCGTCGGCGAGGGCCTCGGCGAACTCGCGCACGGGGCGGTCGCTCGAGTAGCTGAACACCGTCTCCGGGCCGATCTCCGGCACCAGGTAGTGGTAGTTGGTGTCGAACCACTTGGTCATCTCGAGCGGCAGGTCGTCGCCCCGGCCGCGAGCCACGGTGGAGTAGCCCGCCAGGTCCAGGCCACCGTCGGTCACGAGGTCGGCGAAGCGCGCGGGGATCGCGCCCACGACGGCGGTCGCGTCGAGCACGTGGTCGTAGAACGAGAACGCGCTGGGGATCGCGGGCACGTCGGTGGGCAGGCCCAGACCGGCGAGGTGGGTGCGCGTGCGGCGGCGCAGGTCGGCAGCGGTGGCCTCGACCTCGTCGGCCGTCGTCTTGCCGGCCCAGAAGGCCTCGATGGCCTTCTTGAGCTCGCGACGCGGCCCGATGCGCGGGTAGCCGAGGACGGAGCCGGCCGGGAACTGGGGGACGTTGCTCATGGGATCAGCCTTCGGGGGTAGTCGGTGTTGCGTGCGTGGGTGCTGAGTCGGTGGCGCTGCGGGACGAGCCCGTCAGCTGCGCGCCCTCGAGCAGGTCGAGTGCGGCGTGGTGCTTGTTGAACGTGTAGAGGTGGACGCCCGGGGCGCCGCCGTCGAGGACGCCGTTGATCAGGTCCACCCCGGCGCGGATGCCGCGGCGGTGCCGGTCCAGGTCGTCGTCGGCGTTGCCCAGCAGATCGAGCAACGACGACGGCACCGGGACGCCCGAGAGCTCCTGCACGCGCAGCAGCCGGGCCGGGTCCGTGGCCGGGATGATGCCCGGGATGATCGGGATGACCACGCCCGCCTCGCGCGCCTCGGCGACGAGGCCCAGGTAGGCGTCGGCCTCGTAGAACACCTGCGTGATGGCGAAGTCGGCGCCCGCCTCCTGCTTCGCGAGCAGCGAGGCGACGTCCTGCGCGCGCGTGCCACCGGTCGCGGCGTTCCCGCGCGGGAAGGCGGCCACGGCGATCGACAAGGGGCGCACGCGGGCGCGGACCGCCTGCGAGGGGCTGGCGATGCAGCGCTGCGACTCGATCTCCCGCAGCAGCTCGACGAGCTCACCCGCGGTGTCCACGCCGTCGGGGTGCGGGCGCCAGTCGGGCTGACCCACCGGTGGGTCCCCGCGCAGCGCCAGGAACGAGCGCACGCCCTCGTCGAGGAACTCCTCGACGATCGTCGTGATCTCCGCGCGGCTGGTGCCCACGCACGTCAGGTGCGCGATCGGGTTGAGGGCCGTCTCACGCAGCAGCTGCGTCACGAGCGTCCGGCTCGTCTCGCGCGTCTTGCCCGAGGCGCCGTAGGTCACCGACACGAAGTCCGGTCGGACGTCCTCGATCGCGCGGATGGTCTCCCAGAGGCGCGGCGCGGCATGCGGGTTGCGCGGGGGGAACAGCTCGAACGAGACGGTCGGCCGGTCCACGGATGCCAGGGGGCGCCGCTCGGGCGCGGCGTGCGTGCCCGGGGTACGCGGTTCCACGGTCGCGGCGCTCACGCGGGCGACCGGAGGATGCTCAGACGCGAGGTCTGCGACATGGTTCACTCCATCGGTCCTGGCGGAAGCACCCACACCCTCGTCGCGAAGGGGGTTGCTGCGGCGTCAATGAGCCAGGTCTCTCGGCCGCTCTGGATGGTTGGCTGCAGAGTAGCCACGCTCTCGCATCGTGGGCAAGGTTTCCCACAGCGTGAGACGGTTTCGTTCGGCCATCGGCGAGCGGGCGTCGTCGGCGCGATCTGCGCGCCCGCGCGCTCGTCCGGCACGGGCCACGCTGCCACAGATCGGCGCGATGGTCACCGTGCACGGGGCGATCTGGGCGGCTGTCGCGGACTCCGCCCACGAGGGCTGTGCGGTCGTCAGGTCTGCTCTTGCCAGGCTGGCGCTCGTCCCGCCGGGCGGTCGTCGGGCGCGGTCGTCAGGCGCGGCGGCGTGGGGGCGCGAACGGCTCGGGACGCTGGCGCTGCGACGGGACGTCGAACCAGCCGCTCGACGGGCCGGCCGGGACGGACAGGAGGCCGTCCTGGACGGCGGCGAGCACCGACACATCGGGGGCCGTGGTGCCGACCAGCGCCTCGCGCGCGATGCGCACGGCGTCGTCGCCGGCGTCGTTGCGGTGCGGATCGGTCATGCGCGGCAGGCTAACCCGACACACCGACCGGACAGAACCCCCGCGGCAAACGTCACCCGAGGGGAGCAACGGCGCGTGCCCGACGGCGCGTCCTGGGGCTCCGTGAACGCTCAGCGTGCGCCGCGCGCGACCACGACGGGGCAGGTCGCCAGATGGTCGTCCACCACGCCGCAGGCCTGCATCGCGGCGTAAGCCGTCGTCGGGCCGATGAACCGGAACCCGAGCGACTTCAGCTCCTTGGCGAGCGCCTTCGACTCGGGCGTCGTCGCCGGGACGTCGGCCCAGGAGGTGGGGCGCTCGTGGCCCGAGCGGTCCGGCGCGTGGGACCAGAAGATCTCGTCGAGCGTGCGGCCGGACGCGTGCAGTGCCCGGAGGGCGTGTGCATTGGCGATCGCGGCGTCGATCTTGGCGCGGTTGCGCACGATCGACGCGTCCGCCATCAACCGGGCGACGTCGGCGTCACCGAACTCGGCGACGACCTCGGGATCGAACCCCGCGAAGGCGGCGCGGAAGGCCGGCCGCTTGCGCAGCACGGTGATCCACGCCAGCCCGGACTGGAACGCCTCGAGCGTGACGCGCTCGTACAGCGCGTTCTCGCCGTGCACCGCGACTCCCCACTCCTCGTCGTGGTACGTCTCGTACAGCGGGTTGCCCTCGCCGAAGCAGCGAACGGCGAGGAGGGCCGGCGCGGTGCCGGCGGCGTCGAGGGCGAGGTCCGTCATGCAGCGAGTGTGCCCCGTGGCGCCCACACCGCATCGCGCTCGGGGCGACGCGGTGGACCGGCGGGTCGACCGCCGGGGCTGTGGTCGCCCGGAGGGGGTCTCAGGCCCGCGCGATCATCGCCGCCACGCCGTCGAGGATCACGTGCGTGCCGAACGAGAGCCCCTCGGGCGCGGGGGCGGCGAACGCTCCGGCTCGTGCCGCCGCGACGAGTGCCGGATGCGTCCGCTCGTCGGCGAGCATGAGCACCAGCTCGTCGGGCGAGGGCGCTGCCTCGTCGGCGAGCGCCTGGCGCCGGTCGGCGATCGCCGTCGCCACCCGGGCCTCGTCGAGCATGTGCGCCGCGAGCGTGCCGACCACCCCGAGCCGGTCGGCCTCGGAGAGCGGCGTGCCGTCGAGCGCGGCCAGCATGGCCTCCATCCACGCGAGCCGGTTGGGCCCGAGCGCGTGCAGCACGGTCGTCGTGTGCGCGAGCCAGGGATGGGCCTGCACCACCGACCGCTGCTCCTCGAGCAGGAGCTCGAGGCGCGCGCGCCAGTCCCCCACCTCGGGCCCGACGCTCGGCGGCCGCCCACCGGCCTCGTCGGACATCAGGGCGAGCACCTCGTCCTTCGACGACACGTAGCGGTAGAGCGACATCGTGGTGAAACCGAGGGACTCGGCGAGCCGGGCCATCGAGACGGACCCGATGCCCTCGGTGTCGGCCAGGGCGATGGCGGCGTGGGCGATCTGCTCGACGGTCAGGCCGGGCCGTGGCCCGCGTCGGCTCGGGGTCGGAGTACGCCACAGCACGGCCAGGTCGCGCGGTAGCCCGGCGATGTCGGGCGTGGGGACGTCGCCCGCACGCTCCGCGCCGATCCTCGCCTTCTCCGCCTCCCGCGCGGCGCGCTGCTGCGCGAGCGCGGCCGCCCGCTCGGCCTTGGCCGCCTCACGCATCGCCCGGCCGGCCTCGCGTGCCGCGTCGCGCGCCGCACGCTCGCGCTCCTTGCGGACGTTCTCCTCGGCGCGCGTCCGCTCGCGCTCCCGGCGCTCGGCGTCGCGGCGGGCGGCCTCGGCGACCTTCGCGGCGTCCTCGGTGCGCCGCTGCTCCTCGCGTCGGGCCTGCTCGGCGTCCTTCGCGCGTGTGCGCTCCGCCTTCTCGGCGTCGCGGCGCATGCGCTCGGCCTCCTTCTGCGCGGCGCGCTCGTCGCGCTCGCGGTCGCGACGCAACGCCTCCGCCTCGCGGCGGGCGTCCTCCGCCTCGCGGCGGGCGTCCTCCGCCTCCCGCCGCGCCCCGTCCGCGTCGCGCTGGCCCTGCGCCTCGTCCTCGTGCCCGATCTCCCGCTCGCCCACGGCACCTCCTTGACGGCCGATCTTAATAGTGTGTATGACATACACACACAGTTTACGGCATACGCAGAAGGGGAATCCGATGACCGCTCCGATCATCGTCGCGAAGGGGCTGCGCAAGTCCTACGGCGGCGTCACCGTCCTGGACGGCCTCGACCTCGAGGTGGCGCGTGGCGAGGTGCTCGCTCTGCTCGGGCCCAACGGCGCGGGCAAGACGACCACCGTCCGCATCCTCGCCACGCTGCTGCGGCCCGACGCGGGGACCGTCACGGTCGCCGGCTACGACGTCGTGCGCAGCCCCGGCCACGTACGCGCCGCGCTCAGCCTCACCGGCCAGTACGCCGCCGTCGACGAGCTGCTCACCGGCGCGGAGAACCTGGCGCTGATGGCTCGCCTCGCGCACCTGCCCCGCGCCGAGCGCCGCACCCGTCCGGGGGCCCTGCTCGAGCTCTTCGACCTCACCGGTGCCGCCGGACGGCCCGTCAAGACGTACTCGGGCGGCATGCGTCGTCGCCTCGACCTCGCGGCGAGCCTGCTCAGCCGCCCGCAGGTGCTGGTCCTCGACGAGCCCACCACGGGCCTCGACCCACGCAGCCGCAACGACCTGTGGGCCGTGATCGGCGACGTCCAGCGCGCTGGCACCACGGTGCTGCTGACCACGCAGTACCTCGAGGAGGCCGACCGCCTCGCCGACCGGGTGGCCGTCATCGACCACGGCCGCGTCATCGCGAGCGGGACTGCGTCCGCCCTCAAGGCACAGGTGGGCGCCGCGCACGTCGAGCTGACGACGCCCGAGGGAATCGAGCGGATCGAGACCGACGGCTCGGTGGGCGACGTGCGCCGGATCCTCGCCGACGTCGAGCGTCGCGGCCTGGACGTGACCGCGTGGGAGGTCCGGCGACCCACGCTCGACGACGTCTTCCTCACCCTGACCGGCCGGCCGTCGGTACCCGCCGGCGCACCCGCCACCGAGACCCGAGAGCTCCAGGAGACACGATGACCACGCTCGACCTGACCCCCCGCACCGCCCAGTCGCCCACGGGCTCCCTCGGCGACACGGCCGCGCTCGTCGGCCGGTGCCTGCGCCGGTCCACCCGCCAGCTCGACACGCTTCTGCTGGCCGTGATGCTCCCGGTCATGCTGCTGCTGATGTTCGTCTACGTGTTCGGCGGGGCCCTCGACGCCGGCATGGAGTACATCGACTTCGTGGTCCCGGGCATCGTGCTGCTCACGGCGGGCTACGGCGCGGCGACCACCGCCGTGGACGTGGCGACCGACGTCACCGCGGGGATCATGGACCGGTTCCGCTCGATGCCTATCCGGGCCACGGGCGTCATGACCGGCCACGTGGTCGCGAGCATGGCGCGCAACGCCGTCTCGACGGCCCTCGTCGTCGGCATCGCGCTGCTGATCGGCTTCGACGCGCACGCCTCGCTCCTGGGGTGGGTCGCGGCGATCGGGCTCATCGCGCTGTACGTCGCCGCACTCACCTGGATCGCCGTGGCCATCGGCGTCGTGGCGTCGGGGCCCGAGGCCGCGAGCGGGTTCACGTTCGCCATCCTCTTCATCCCCTACGTCTCCAGCGCGTTCGTCCCGGTCGAGTCGATGCCCTCGGCGCTGGAGCACGTGGCGCACGGGAACCCGGTCACGCCCGTGGCCGACACCCTGCGTGCCCTGCTGCTGGGGACGCCCGCCGGGTCGTCCGCCGGCGCGGCCATCGCATGGTGCGTCGGGCTGCTGCTGGTCGGCTGGGTCGCCGCCGGCCTGCTGTTCCGACGTCAGCGCTGAGGGGGCTCAGAGGGCCGCGATCGCCTTGCGGATGCGCGTCGGCGACACCGGCACGGGCGTGCCGAGCTGCTGGGCGAACAGGCTCACGCGCAGCTCCTCGACCAGCCAGCGGATCTCGTCGACCTTGGCAGGGTCGGCCCCCGGCCGGACGGACTCGAGCTGCTCGGCGGCGTCGCGCACCTGCCAGCCGAGGTCGGCGTCGCGCTGCGGGTTGTCCGCGGCCTTGGCCAGCCGGTACCGGGCCGCCCTCAGGTAGCGGGTGAGCTGCGGCAGGCGGGCGGCGCCGACGCGCGAGACGAACCCGTCGTGGACCAGCCGCGCGGCCTGCGCGCGCACGTCCTGGGCGGTGGCCAGCAGCGCGAGGCTGGAGGCGCCGCGCAGGTCCACGTCGAGCTCGCGCCAGGCCGTCAGCACGGTGACGAGGGTGCCGACGAGGTCGTGCACCGCGTCCTCGAGCCCGTCCCGCACGGCGACCCGCAGGGCGGCGTAGGAGGCCGCGTCGCGGGCGGTGCGCTGCCCGACGAGCAGGTCGATGGCGGCCAGCTGCACGTCGGTCACGAGCGCGGAGGTGCTCGGGTACGGGCTCGCGGCCAGCGTGAGCGCCTGCGTGCCCGTCCATCGGGTGGTGACGCGGGCGGAGGGGAGCCCGACGTCGAGCAGCAGCAGCCGGCGCAGGCCCGCGCGGTGGGCGGCGGGCACGGCGGACTCGTCGGCCAGCGCACGCACGGACACGGAGCGGTCGGGCTCCTCGACCAGCGAGGGGAAGGCGCGCACGACGATGCCGCCGGGGCCGGCCGCCTCCAGGACGGCGGGAAGCTCCGGCAGATCGGCGGGCCATGTCGTCAGGCCCGTGCGGACCAGGTCGACGGCGGGGGCGGCGGTCGCGGATGCCGGGTCGGTCGCGCCCTGCGGACGTGGGGTCGGCACACGGGTTGCGGCCGGAGTGGCACCTGCGGCGGGCGCAGCGGTCAGCGCCTCGGCCATCGCGGCCTGGACGGCCGTCCGCACGGCGTCGTCGACCGCGCGCTGCGCCCGGCTCGCGAGCCTGTCCTGCAGGACCGCGAGCTCCTTGCCCTCGTCGATCACGCCGCCCTTGTCCCCCACCACCCGGAACGTCATGCGCAGGTGGCTCGGCAGGCGGTCGTCCGCGAAGTCGTCCTCGGCCACCTCGACGTCGCGGAGCGCCCGCACGGCCGAGCGGAAGGCGTCGTGGAACGAGGGCGCCGAGTCGCCCGCCCGCACGGTGTCGATCCAGTCGGCCATGTGTTCGCGCACCCACGCGGCCACCTGGCGCGCGACGTCCGGCGCGGGGACGAGCTGCACGCGCACGGGCTTGGGCAGCGCGCGGATCGTGGCCGTGGTCAGCTCGTCGAGCAGGCCGGGCACCATCCAGCCGAACCCGTCGGCCTGCACGCGGGTGAGCTGACCGATCGGGATGTGCACCGTGACGCCGTCCGCCTCGGTGCCCGGCTGGAACTGGTAGGTCAGCGGCAGCGAGAGGTCACCCTGCGGCCAGCGCGACGGGAACGCCGACTCGTCGATCTGGGCCGCGTCGTCGGCCACCAGCAGCTCGCGGCTGAACGAGAGCAGGTCGGGGGTGGCGCGGCGGGCCACCTTCCACCACTGGTCGAAGTGCCGCGCGGAGACGACGTCGTCGGGCACGCGCTCGTCGTAGAAGTCGAACAGCACGTCGTCGTCCACCAGCAGGTCGCGACGGCGGGCCCGGGCCTCGAGCGCCTCGGCCTCGGCCAGCAGCCGGCGGTTCTCGTGGAAGAAGGCGTGGTGCGTGGTCCACTCGCCCTGTACCAGGGCGTGACGGATGAACAGCTCGCGCGCCTGGACCGGGTCCACCTGGGAGAACTGCACGCGGCGCTGCGCGACGATCGGGACGCCGTAGAGCAGCACCTTCTCGAACGCGGTCGCGGCGGCCTGACGCGTCGACCACGCGGGCTCGGAGTAGGTGCGCCGCACCAGGTGGGCGCCCACCTCCTCGGCCCACTCCGGCTGGATCCGGGCGGCGTCGCGGCCCCACAGGCGCGAGGTCTCGACGAGCTCGGCCGCCATGACCCACGCGGGCGGCTTGCGGCTCAGCCCCGAGCCGGGGAACAGCGCGAAGCGGGCGCCGCGCGCACCCAGGTACTCGTTGCGCGCCCGCCGGTCGGGTCGCTTGCCCTTCGACTGGCCACCGCGCGGCGCGGCGACCTCGGTGGCCTCCTGCATGCCGATGTGCGAGAGCAGGCCCGCAAGGATCGCGATGTGGATCCGGTCGCCGTCCCACGTGAGCGCGTGCTGGCCCGTGCGGACGGTGTCGTCCTGCGCCGGTTCCTCGGGCGCGCGCGGCGGGCCGACGACGATGTCGAGCGGCTTGGCGAGCTCGCGCAGCTGCGTCACGACGTCCTGCCACTCGCGGATCCGCAGGTAGTTGAGGTGCTCCGCGCGGCACATCCGGCGGAACGCGGAACCCGACAGGTTTCGCTGCTGGTCACGCAGGTAGTGCCAGAGGTTGAGGTACGCGAGGAGGTCGGAGGTCGGGTCGGCGAACCGGGCGTGCAGCTGGTCGGCCCGCTCGCGCTCCTCGGCCGGGCGCTCGCGCGGGTCCTGGATCGACAGCGCCGCGGCCACGATCATCACCTCGCGGGCCACGCCGCGCCGCCCGCCCTCGACGATCATCCGTGCCAGGCGCGGATCCATCGGCAGCTGGGCGAGGGCACGACCCGTCTGGGTCAGGCGCGTGGCGCCGTCGGCGGTGGCGAGCGCGCCCAGCTCGGTCAGCAGCTGGACGCCGTCACGCACCGAGCGGTCGTCGGGCGGGTCGACGAACGGGAAGTCGTTGACGTCCTCCGGCGTGGTCGCCACCCCGACGGCGATCATCTGCAGGATCACCGAGGCCAGCGAGGTCCGCAGGATCTCCGGCTCGGTGTACAGCGGCCGCGACTCGAAGTCCTCCTGCGAGTACAGCCGGATCGCGATGCCGTCCGCCACGCGGCCGCACCGGCCGGAGCGCTGGTTCGCCGACGCCTGGGAGATCGGCTCGATCGGCAGCCGCTGCACCTTGGTGGCCTTCGACCAGCGGCTGATGCGCGCGGTGCCGGGGTCGACGACGTAGCGGATGCCGGGCACCGTGAGCGAGGTCTCGGCGACGTTGGTGGACAGCACGACGCGCCGGTGCTGGTGCCGCTCGAACACCCGGTGCTGCTCAGCGGCGGACAACCGGCTGTACAACGGCAGCAGCTCGACGTGCTGCGGGTGCCGCGGGTCCGTGACGCGCGTGCCGAGCGATCCCCGCAGCGCGTCCTCGGCGTCGCGGATCTCGCGCTCGCCCGAGAAGAACACGAGGATGTCGCCGGGTCCCTCGGCCATCAACTCGTCGACCGCCTCGACCAGCGCGGTCGGCAGGTCACGGTCCTTCTGGCCCTTCATCGGTGCGCCGTCCGTGCCCAGCGCGTCGGGCGACAGGGGCCGGTAGCGGACCTCGACCGGGTAGGTGCGGCCGCTGACCTCGATCACGGGCGCGGGCGCGCCGTCGGCATCCGCGAAGTGGGCCGCGAACCGCGCGGAGTCGATGGTGGCCGAGGTGATGACGACCTTGAGGTCCGGGCGTCGGGGCAGCAGCCGCGTGAGGTAGCCGAGGATGAAGTCGATGTTGAGCGAGCGCTCGTGGGCCTCGTCGATGATGAGGGTGTCGTACGCCCACAGCATCGGGTCGCGCTGGATCTGCGCGAGGAGAATGCCGTCCGTCATGACCTTGACCAGCGTCGAGTCCGACGACTGGTCGGTGAACCGCACCTGGTAGCCGACGACCTCGCCCAGGGTCGTGCCGACCTCGTCGGCGATCCGCTCCGCGACGCTGCGCGCCGCGATGCGCCGCGGCTGCGTGTGGCCGATCTGCCCCGCCCGGCCGCGGCCGAGCTCGAGCGCGATCTTGGGCAGCTGCGTCGTCTTGCCCGAGCCGGTCTCGCCCGCGACGACCACGACCTGGTGCTCGCGGATGGCGGCCGCGATCTCGTCCCGCCGGGCACTGACCGGCAGCTGCTCCGGGAAGTGCAGCGGCGGCAGCTCGACGGCCGCGCGGCGCTGGGCGTCCCGCGCGCGACGAGCCTCGCGCTGCTCGTCGCTGGGTCCCTGCCGGCGAGCGGCCTGCCGCTCGGGGTGCCGCGGGCCCTTGGTCCGGCCGCGGCCACGGCGGCCCCCGGTGGCGGGGGGCGGCGGGGACGTGGTCACGATCGTCCATCCTCCCAGGCCTCGCCGGTCCTCCGCGCCCTGAAAACATCCGGGCCCCGCTCGTCGTACGGTGACGGGGTGGACATCACGGAGGGTGAGCAGCGCGCGGTCGCGGCGCTGGACGCGAGCGGGCTGACGTACAGGCTGACCAGGCACGGGCGGGTGTCCTCGCTGGCGGAGGCCGCCGCGGCGCGCGGCGTGGAACCGGCGCGGATCGTGAAGACGATCGTGGTGCGGCGGGGCGAGGGGGACTACGTGTTCGTCCTGGTGCCGGGCGACCGGACCATCAGCTGGCCCAAGCTGCGCGAGCTGCTGGACGTCAACCGGATCTCCATGCCTGACGCGGCGGTGGCCAAGGACGTCACCGGCTACGAGCGGGGCACGATCACCCCGTTCGGTTCGCTGCACCCGTGGCCGGTCGTCGCGGACGCCCGGGTGCCGGGTGGCTACATCTCGATCGGCGCGGGAGCGCACGGCGTCTCGGCCGGGCTCGACGGGTCGGCCCTGGTGCGCGCGCTGGGTGCCACGGTCGCCGACGTCACCGACCCTGAGCCTGCGGCTGCGCCGTAGCCCTGGTCAGCCGGTCGATCTGCTCGGGAACGCCCCGTCCGTCCTGGTCGTTGGACCTCTCGACTGGCGTTCGGCGCAGACCGGCGTACCGTCAACGCGCCGGAACCGGCGGACGACGACCGAGGAGTGCATGTGATCGAGCTGGTTGCGGCGGGCAGCATCCGCGTGGAAGCCGCCCCGGACGTCACGGTCGTGCGCCTCGCGGGCGAGATCGACGCCGCACTGCGCGCGGAGGCGAGCGCGTGCATGGCCCTGGCCCTCACGAGCGAGCGGCCCGTGGTGATCGACGCCTCTGAGGCGACCTTCATCGACTCCTCCGGCATCGCGTTCGTGATGCAGCTGCACCACGCGGCGAGCGAGGCCGGCATCGACGTCAGCCTGCGCGATCCCCGCCGGGTGCTGCGCGAGGTGCTGGAGATCATCGGCTACTCCGACCAGCTGCGGGACGCGGACGCCTCGCTCTCCTGACCCCCGGCCGGTCGCCGCCGGTCTGTCGGTGGCGCGGGTTACCGTCCGACCATGCGGTTCTTGCACACCTCCGACTGGCACCTGGGCCGGACGCTGCACGGGGTCGATCTCCTCGACCACCAGGCGGCGTATCTCGCGCACCTGGTCGAGGTGGTGCGCTCCGAGCGGGTCGACGCCGTGGTCGTCGCCGGCGACGTGTACGACCGTGCGATCCCGCCCGTGGAGGCGGTGACGCTGCTGTCCGAGACGCTGGCGCAGGTCGCCGAGCACGCCACGGTGGTGGTCACGTCCGGCAACCACGACTCGGCCACCCGGCTCGGTTTCGGGTCGGCCGTCATGCGTGAGCGGGTGCGGCTGAGGACGCGCGTCGCGAGCCTGGCCCAGCCGGTGGAGCTGCCGGGCGACGTGCTCGTGTACGGCGTGCCGTACCTCGACCCGGACTCGGTGCGGCACGCGCTCGCGGACGACGAGGGCGCCGCTCCCGCGCGCTCGCACGAGGCCGTGACCACCGCGGCGATGGCGCGCATCCGTGCCGACCTCGCCGCGCGCCCCGGCCGTCACCGCGCCGTGGTGGCGGCGCACGCGTTCGTCGTCGGCGGCGAGCCGTCCGAGTCGGAGCGGGACATCCGGGTGGGTGGCGTCGACCACGTGCCCGCCGGCGTGTTCGCGGGCGTCGACTACGTGGCCCTCGGTCACCTGCACGGCCCCCAGCGCGTGTCCGGCCCCCGGGGCACCACGCTGCGCTACTCGGGGTCGCCGCTGGCCTACTCGTTCTCGGAGCAGCACCACAGCAAGTCCTCGGTGCTCGTGGACCTGACCGGTGGCACCGGTGGCGAGGTCCGCACCGAGCTGGTCGCTGCGCCCGTTCCCCGTCGGCTCGCCGACGTCACCGGGACGCTCGACGAGCTGCTGGGCGCGGCCGGCGAGCCGCACGTCGACGCGTGGACCCGTGTCACCGTGACGGACGCGCACCGCCCCGCGGACCTGTACCGCCGCGTGCGCGACCGCTTTCCGCACGCCCTCGTGGTGCAGCACCGCGCCGAGTCGGCCGCCGGGCCTGCTCGGGCGGTGGCGGTCACGGCCGCGCACGACCCGGTCGCGGTCGGTGCCGACTTCGTGGAGCACGTGACCGGCCGCGTGGCGTCGTCGGACGAGCTCGCCGTGCTCCGTGCCGCGTACGAGCACGTGGCCGCGGCGGAGCGGAGCGCCTGATGCACCTGCGCACCATGACGCTGCAAGCCATCGGGCCGTTCGCGCGGCAGCACACGGTCGACTTCGAGGCGGTGGGCGCGTCCGGCCTGTTCCTGCTCGACGGCCCCACGGGCTCGGGGAAGTCGACGCTGATCGACGCGGTCGTCTTCGCGCTGTACGGCAAGGTGGCCTCCGCCGAGGCGAGCGACGACCGGCTGCGGTCCGCCTACGCGGAGGACGACGTCGAGAGCTTCGTCGACCTCACGTTCGAGGTCGGCTCCGGGATCTACCGCGTGCGGCGCACGCCCGCCTACGACAGGGCCAAGAAGCGTGGCACCGGCACGGTGAAGCAGCAGGCGTCGGTGCGCATGTGGCGCGTGCAGCCCGACGACCCGACGGGAGACCTCCCGGGGAGCGAGCCGATCACCCGGCTCGACGAGGCGGGCCTCGAGATCGAGCGCGTGGTGGGCCTGACCCGCACCCAGTTCGTGCAGACGATCGTGCTGCCGCAGGGCGAGTTCGCGCGGTTCCTTCGCGCGAACCCCGAGGACCGGCGCGGTCTGCTCCAGAAGATCTTCGGCACCGAGGTCTACGAGCGCATGCAGCAGCGCCTCGCGGAGATGCGGGCGGAGGCCAATCGGGAGATCGAGGCGTCACGGGTCGCGCTGACCAGCGCGACGGCGCACCTGGTGGGCGCGGCGCAGCTGGGCGAGGACGACGCGGAGGCCATGTCCGGCTTCACGGCGGCCGACGGGTCCGGCACCCACGCCCTGCTGGCGCTGGTGTCCGAGCGCATGGCGGACCTGGCCGCGGACGCCGCGAGCCTGCGCGTCGCGGCGGACGAGGCGGAGACCCTGCGCGTGACATCCGCTCGGGCGCTCGAGGAGGCGACCGCGACCCAGCGACTGATCACCCGCCGGCGGAGTCTGCTCGACGAGCAGGCCGCGCTCGACGCGGCCGGTGCGCAGCACACCGAGGCGGTGGTCCTCCTGGAGCGGGCGCGGTCGGCGGCCGCCGTCCGGCCCCTCCTGCAGGGGGTGGACAGGGCCGCGGCCGATGTGGCGACCGCACGCAAGACCGTGCGCGCCGCGCTCGACGCCGCGCCCGAGAGCCTCGCCGCCCTCGTCGCCGAAGCCACTGACGTCCCCGGTGCGACGGTGCTGGCCCGGCTGCGGACCGCGCGCGAGGACGCGGTGCGCGACGCGGCCGCGCTCGATCGCGTGGTCGGGCTCGAGGCCTCGCTGAACGACGAACGCCGCACCCTGCGGGAGGCCCGCGACCTCGCGGACACGCTGCGCGACGAGATCTCCGCCGACGACGCGTGGCTGTCCACGCGAGCGGCACTGCGCACGGCACTCGCGGACGAGCTGGCCGCGGCGACGGCCCGCGCCGCGGTGGCGCCCGAGCACGGGCGCCGCGAGGAGGAGCTCGAGCACGCTGCGGCGGCGCACGTAAACCTGACCGCGCTGGTGTCGGACCTCGACCAGGCCGCGGCCGCGCGCGCGAGTGCGGCGAGCACCGCGGCGGAAGCCGTGGCACGCGAGGCCACGCTCCGCACCGCGCGGATCGCCGGACTCGCGGGCGAGCTCGCTGCCGACCTCGCCGACGGCGACCCGTGCCCCGTGTGCGGCGCGGCCGAGCATCCTGCCAAGGCCTCGCTCGCGGCGGGCCACGTGTCGCCGGGCGACGTCGCCGAGGCCGAGCGCGTGCGCACGGCGGCGGAGGACCGGCTCGCGCGGGCGCGCGACCGGCACGCCCGCCTCACCGAGCGGGTCCAGGCGGCGCGCGAGGCGCTGGGCGACTCGACGCCGGACGAGGTTGCCGCGGCACTGCGGAGCACGCGCGCGCTGCTGGCCGACTGCCGCGCGGCGGCGGCCGACGTGCAGCGCCTCTCGGACGAGGTGGCGGCGCACGACGAGGCGACCGCCCGTCGGCAGGCGGCGCGCCAGGAGGCCTCGGAGCGGCTCGCGGACCAGTCCGGGCGCATCGAGGTGCTCGCGCAGGCGCTGGGCACCATCGAGGCGGAGGTGACGGTCGCGTGCGCCGGGTTCCCCACGGTCGTCGCGCGCCAGTCGGTGCTGCTGGCGCTGGTCTCCGCGGCCGGCGAGCTCCTCGCGGCGCTCACCGACCGCGACGACGCCGAGCGGCACCTCGCGGACCGCGCCGCCGAGCTCGACGCGGCCCTCGCCGAGCGGGACTTCGCCGACGCCCAGGCCGCGCGCGCCGCCCTGGTGGGCGCCGCCGAGCTGGCGGAGCTCGAGCGCACGGTGTCCGCGTACGCCGCGGCGGTCGAGCGCGTGCGGGCCGGCCTCGCGGACGACGAGATCGCGGGCCTGGCGGCCGACGCGGCGGTCGACCTCCCCGCCGTCGTCGAGGCGGAGCGCGTCGCCCGCGAGCAGGCCACGGCGGCCGAGGGGCGTGCACGCGTCGCCGACCAGCGGCGGGACGCCGCGACCGCGGCCGCCGCGGGAGTGCACTCGGCCGCGGAGCGCCTGAGCGCGGCGTGGCGTGCGGGAGGACCCGTCACGCGGCTCGCCGGTCTCGCGTCGGGCACCGGTGGGGACAACGGCAAGGGGCTCTCCCTGGCCACCTACGTGCTGGCACGGCGGTTCGAGGACGTGGTCGCCGCCGCGAACGAGCGGTTGCTCACGATGTCCGACGGTCGGTACGAGCTGACGCGCAGCGACCAGAAGGAGGACGTGAGCTCGCGACGCACCGGCCTGTCGATGCGGGTGGTCGACCACCGCACCCAGCAGCCGCGCGACCCGCGCACGCTGTCCGGGGGCGAAAGCTTCTACGTCTCGCTCTGCCTCGCCCTGGGGATGGCCGACGTCGTCACCGCCGAGGCCGGCGGGATCGACCTGGGGACGCTGTTCGTCGACGAGGGCTTTGGCACGCTCGACCCGCACACCCTGGACCAGGTGCTCGCCGAGCTGGGCAAGCTGCGCGCCGGGGGTCGGGTGGTGGGCGTCGTGTCGCACGTGGACACGCTCAAGCAGACCATCGCCGACCGGATCGAGGTCCGTCCGCTGCCGGAGGGGCCGAGCACGCTCCGCGTCCTCGCGTCGTGATGGTCGTCCCCTCACCGTCGACGAGGACCGCTGACCAGCATCGCCGACCAGCACCGGCTGCCAGCAGGGCCTACCCGGACCGTCTACCAGCACCGCCTACCAGGACCAGCCGCGCGCCGTGAGCTCGACCTCCTCCCGGAAGCGCTCGTACGGGTCCCCGAGGGCGCTCGGTTCGACCTCGACGCCCGCCAGCTTGCAGGCCTCCGCCAGGAGCTGGTCGTACGCGAGCTGCGAGGCGATGATCCGTTCGGCGCGGGCGAAGCTGTGCGGGTCACCCTCCAGCGCGAGCACGTGCTCGGCGACGGCGCCCAGCCGCTCCTGGACGCGCAGCGCCTCGAAGGGGTCGGCGGTGGCGGGCTGGCGACGCCGGAGCCGGTCGGCCGCGGCCTCCAGGCGGGAGGCGAGGGCCGTGCGCCATCGCGGCGGCTCGTCGGGCGACGGGATCCAGAGGAACGCCAGCCAGAACGCCACCGCCGGAAGGAGGAGGACGAAGATCAGCAGAACCCACGTCATCGGGTGTCCCTCGTCGTGCGTGTCCCGTCAGGTTAGGTCCGCGGTGTGACACACGCCAGGCCGGCTGGGACTCAGCACCGTATCGATCGACGCCGATGGGATGACGTGAGCACGGGGACGAGGTCGCGGGTCGCCGCGCTGGCGGCGGGCGCGCTGATCGTCGTCGGCGCGTTGGCCGGCTGCGGAATCTCCGCCGGCTCACCCACCGGTGCGAGCACGGCCGCGCAGGGTGCCGGGCCCGAGGTGCACGGGCGCTCCGCCACGCCCTCGACACCGACCCACGGCGCGGGCGTGCCCACGAGGTCGACCACGCCAACCCCGACGCCCGCCCCGACGAGCGCGCGCACGGCGACCCCCGAGCCGGCATCGAAGCCCACGCCTCCCCACGGCGCCGGGTCAGCCCTGGCGGCGGCGGCCGCGTTGCCCGTCAAGGGCCGCGCGCCCCGCACGGGATACGACCGCGACGACTTCGGCCCTGCGTGGCAGGACGTGGACCGCAACGGCTGCGACACCCGCAACGACATCCTGGGTCGCGATCTCGTCGACGCGGGGTACAAGCCGCGGACACGCGAGTGCGTGCTCGCCTACGGCACGCTGCACGACCGGTACTCGGGCCATGACGTCCACTTCGTGCGCGGTCCGAACTCTGCCGACGTGCAGATCGACCACGTCGTGGCCCTCTCCGACGCGTGGCAGAAGGGGGCGCAGCAGTGGGACGACGAGCGTCGTGCCGCCTTCGCGAACGACCCCCTGAACCTGCTCGCCGCCGACGGACCGCTCAACCAGTCGAAGGGCGACGGCGACGCCGCGACGTGGCTGCCGCCCCACAAGGCCTTCCGGTGCGAGTACGTCGCGCGGCAGGTGGCGGTCAAGACGCGCTACGGCCTGTGGGTCACCCGCGCCGAGAGCGCGGCGATGCAGCGCGTCCTGTCGACGTGCCCGACGCGGAAGCTCCCCACCGGCGACCCGGTTCCGGGCCCGGGCGGCGCGAAGCTGGGCCGCGCGCCGGCCACGCAGGCGACCCAGCCGCCGAGGGAGCCCCCGAACGAGGCCGCGAGTGACGTGCCGTACGCCAACTGCACGGCCGCGTGGGCCGCGGGCGCCGCCCCGGTCCGCGTGGGCGACCCCGGCTACAGCCGCAGGCTGGATCGCGACGGCGACGGCGTGGGGTGCGAGTTCCGTCCCTGAGCGCAGGTGGGACCGGTGCGACTCGCCTACGGTGGCCCCGTGGGCGAACGGGACTGCGTGTGAGCGCGCGAGGCGTGGTGATCGGCCTGGTGGTGGCCGTCGCGGTGGTGGGCGGTGGCGCCGTCGTGGCGGATCGGTGGGCCGCGAACGAGACCGAGGACCGCGCGGTCGAGCGCATCGGGCAGGAGCTCGACGACGTGGTGGGCACCCCGACGGTGGACGTCGGTGACTTCCCGTTCCTCACCCAGGTGGCGCGTGGCTCTCTCGACGGCATCACGGCCCACGTCCCGGGCGCCACGCTGAACGGCTTGGCACTGACCGACATCGACCTGGCCGCGACCGGGGTGAGCACGAGCGAGCCATACACGGCCGAGCGTGCTCGAGTCGAGGCGACGATCGCGCCGGAGCAGATCCAGAAGGCCGTGACCGAGCGCACCTCGCTGGACCTCACCGTGACCTCGCAGGGCGACACCCTGAAGGTGGCGGGCACCGTGCTGGGCGTGGCGCTGACGGCCACCGTCGAGCCGCGCGTCGAAGACGGTCGGCTGCTCGCCGACGTCACCGGCATGGCGCTCGGCGGGCTGGCCGTCGATCCGGACGACCTGCCCGGCAACCTCGGCGATCGCGTGCAGGGCATCGAGATCCCGGTGGAGGACCTGCCGGAGGGACTCGTCCTGACCGACGCGCAGGTCGGCGACGGCGGGCTGCGGATCACCGCCGCGGGCACCGACGTCACCCTGACCGCCGCGAGCTGAGGGGTGGACTGGCTACCCGACGTCTGGCACGACGTCACCACACCCCAGCCGGTGCCCTCCGCCCTCGCGTCGCTGGTCATCGCCGCAGTGGTGCTCGCGTGCTTGCTCCCGCCGAGCCTGTGGCACGTGGCGCGGCACGCGCTGACCATCGTGCACGAGGCCGCGCACGGGTTCGTCGCGCTGCTGGTGGGCCGGCGCCTGACGGGCATCCGCGTGCACTCGGACACCTCGGGCCTCACGGTCTCGGTCGGCAAGCCGCGCGGCCCGGGCATGGTCGCGACGACGGCCGCCGGGTACCCCGGCCCGGCGCTGGTCGGCCTCGCCGCAGCGTGGGCGTTGTCCGGGGGCTACACGCTCGGCGTGCTGTGGGGTCTGCTGCTGGTGGTGGTCCTGGTGCTGGTGCAGATCCGCAACTGGTACGGGCTGTGGGCGGTGCTGGTCAGCGGCGCGGTGCTGGTGGCGGTGACGCTGTGGGGATCACCGCAGGTGCAGGGTGTGGCCGCGCACGCGCTGACCTGGTTCCTGCTGCTGGGCGCTCCGCGTGCGGTGCTGGAGATGCAGCGCCAGCGCCGTGCGCTGCGTCGCCGTGGGCGCCCGGACACCTCCGACGCCGGCGTGCTGGGCGGCCTCACGCATCTCCCCGGCGGCTTCTGGGTGGGCGTGCTGCTGCTCGTCTGCCTGGCGTGCCTCGTCGTGGGCGGGTACTGGCTGCTGCGCTGAGATCACCGGCCGACCACGCACCGTCCCAGCTCACGGCGCATCGCCCCGCGCTCGTCGGGCGTGACCCACAGGCCGTAGGCCGCCTTCACACGGACCTGGCGCAGCACGTACACGCAGCGGTAGCCGACGAGCGGGGGCAACCACGCCGACGCATCGGACGCGCCCTTGTCCTGGTTCGCGCCACCGGCGACGGCCAGCAGGTTGGCCGGATCGTTCGCGAAAGACCGGCGTCGCGCGGCGGTCCACTGCGCGGCGCCGGTGCGCCAGGCGTCGGCGAGCGCCACGACGTGGTCGATCTGCACCTCCGCGGACCCGGGTCCGCGGGCGAAGACGATGCGCTCGCCGGTGTAGGGGTCGTCGAGCACCCCGCGCAGCACCGTGCAGGCGTCCCGCACCGCGCCCGCGAGGTCGCGGGCGAGCACGTCGTCCCGGGTGTCGCAGCCGTTGTGGTCCTCGTCGGCCCACGCCGCTCCGAAGCGCGAGCGCTCGTACCCGTCCGAGGACGCCGGGGCGCGGACGGGCAGCGCCGCGAGCGCCGCCTGCCCGGCGGACAGGTCCCCCGACGAGACGGGGAACCGCGCGAGCGAGCGCGTGCGCGCCCACCAGGGGCCGCCGAGGCCGACGACCAGGCACGCCGCCAGCAGCGCCGCCCACACCGCCCGTCCGCGCGCCTGCTCCCGCACCCGTTCCTTCACCCGTTCCCACACGCGATGACCTTGGCGCGGCGCGGGCCGCGCGGAGCGAGGCCACGCACCGGTGGTCACGTCGACGCGGACCGGGCCCGCTGACCCCGCGGACCGCGGCCCGGCGCGGCTGACCAGGACCTCCGCGCGACGACGAGCGCCGCGCATGCTGGCCCGGCCAGCCGCCGCCTGCCAGGCTGGGCCCCATGGACCCCTCCTACGACCTGTGGACCCGGGCGGCGTGCGAGTTCATCGGCACGGCGATCCTCATCATCCTGGGCAACGGCACCGTCGCGAACGTCCATCTCCGGGGGTCCAAGGGGTACGGCGGCGGCTGGTCCCTCATCGCGATGGGCTACGGGTTCGGGGTGATGATCCCGGCGGTGATGTTCGGCGGGATCAGCGGCAACCACATCAACCCCGCCTTCACGCTGGGGCTGGCGTCGTGGGGGCTGTTCCCGTGGTCCGACGTGGCGCCGTACGTGGTCGCGCAGATGCTCGGCGCGATGGCCGGCCAGGTGGCGATCGTCGCGACCCACAAGCCGTACTACGACCTCACGACGAGCAGCGAGGACGTGCTCGCCACCTTCTCGACCATCAACGCCGCGAGGTCCCGCCTCAACGGCTTCGCCAACGAGCTGCTGGGATCCGTGGTGCTGTTCTCCTGCGCGCTCGCCCTGGTCCACTCGCCGCTCACCGCGAACGAGCCGGGTGTCGCGCACGTCGCGATCGGGTTCCTGGTGTGGGGCCTCGTGGCGGGCCTCGGGGGGCCCACCGGGCCGGCCCTCAACCCCGCGCGAGACCTCGGGCCGCGCATCGTGCACGCGCTGCTCCCGCTCAAGCACAAGGGCGGGTCCGACTTCCGGTACGGCTGGGTTCCCGTCGCGGCGCCGTTGCTGGGCGGGCTGATCGGCGTCGGGGGCTGGAAGCTCCTACTCGGCTGACTCCACCGGCACGAGCACGGCTGGAAGCTCCTACTCGGCTGACTCCACCGGCACGAGCACGAACACGGGGATCAGGCGATCCGTCTTGGTCTGGTAGGTGGCGTAGTCGGGCCACGCCTCGACCGACCGCGCCCACCACTCGTCGCGCTCCGCGCCGGTCGCCTCGTGCGCGAGGTAGTCCTTCTTGACGGCGCCGTCCTGCAGCTCGACCAGCGGGTTCGCCACCACGTTGTGGTACCAGGACGGGTGCTCGGGTGCGCCGCCCTTGGAGGCGACGATCGCGTAGTGGCCCTCGTGCTCGACGCGCATCAGCGCGATCTTGCGGAGCTTGCCGCTGGTGGCGCCCAGCGTGGTGAGGACGATGACCGGCTTGCCGCGCATCGTGTTGGCCTCGCGGCCGTCGGTGGCCTCGTACTGCTCGGCCTGCTTGCGGGCGTGCTCGGACGTGCTCGGCGCGTACTCACCAGTCAGGGGCATGTCCACGACAACGGACGGCCCTGGATCCGCATTCCCGGGCGCGTGGCGTCCCCTACTCGGACCCCGAGTGCATCCACGGCGTGAACGTCACGCCCACCAGGAGACCCTCCGGGCTCTGGAGGCGAGCCGTCGTCTGACCCCAGGGTTCCTCGGTCACGGCCTTGAGCACCCGGTGGCCCGACGCGGTCAGCTCGGCGATCGCGTCGGACACGGCCTGCGGGCTCGCCACGTCGAGCTCGAGCCAGGCCTGCGGTACGGGCAGGTCCTCGGGCCACGTCGTCGTGCCGAAGGTCGACTCCGCGGCCTGCGCCAGGGGCCACAGGGCGAACGCCTTCACGCCCTGGAGGCTGTCGTTCGCGAAGTACCCGGGAGCGGGCTCCTCGAGCGGGATGCCGAGCCCGCCCTCGGACCAGAACGCGCGCGCGGTGTCGTCGCGGGTGATGGGACCGAAGCCAGCCACGAAGGAGATGTCCATCTCGCCAGGATGGCTCAGCCCTCTGACAGTGCGCGCGCCCGGAGCAGCACCGCGTCGAGCATGCCGGGCGTGAGGCGCCCGGTGAACGTGTTCTGCTGGCTCACGTGGAAGCACCCGAGCAGGGTGAGGCTCGCCGTGCCGCGCGTCACCTGCACCTCGGCTCCGTGCGCGAAGGCCGGGCGCGGGCGCGGCACGTCCCAGCCCAGCTCGCGGAGCGTGGCGAGCAGCGCCTGCCAGCCGAACGCGCCGAGCACGACGACCACCCGTGGGTTCACGAGCTCGAGCTCGCGGGCGAGGAAGGGGCTGCAACGACGACGCTCGTCCGGGGTGGGTGCGTTGTCCGGCGGCGCGCACCGCACCGGTGCCGTGCACCGGATCCCCGTGAGCGTGAGGCCGTCGTCGATGCGCGTGGACGTGGCCTGCGACGCGAAGCCGGTCCGGTGCATGGCCGCGAACAGGAAGTCTCCGGAGCGATCGCCCGTGAACATCCGGCCCGTGCGGTTGGCACCGTGGGCCGCGGGCGCGAGCCCCACCACGAGCACGGGCGCCTGCGGGTCGCCGAAACCGGGGACCGGGCGCGCCCAGTAGGTCTCGTCGCGGAAGGCCGCGCGACGCACCCGTCCCACCTCCTCGCGCCAGGCGACGAGCCGCGGGCACGCACGGCACGCGACCACCTCGGCGTCGAGGACGGCCAGGGAGTCGCGCACTAGAACCGGTCCGGGTCCCCCGCCCCGACGCGCACCACCTCGGGCGTGCCGTCGGTCCAGTCGACGACGGTCGTCGGCACCGTCCCGCAGTCGCCGGCGTCGACCACTGCGTCGAGCACGTCGTCGAGCTCCTCCTTGATCTGCCAGCCCTCCGTCATCGGCCAGTCCGCGCCGGGCAGGAGCAGGGTGCTCGACAGCAGCGGCTCGCCGAGCTCACGCAGGATCGCGGAGACCACCGGGTGCTGCGGGATCCGCACCCCCACCGAGCGCTTCTTGGCGTGCGCCAGCCGCCGCGGCACCTCCGGCGTCGCGGACAGGATGAACGTGTACGGCCCCGGCGTGGCGGCCTTGATGGCGCGGAACGCGCTGTTGTCCAGGTGCACCAGCTGCCCCAGCTGGTGGAAGTCCGAGCAGACGAGCGTGAAGTGGTGGCGGTCGTCCAGGTGGCGGATCTTGCGGATCCGCTCCGCGCCCTCGTGGTTGTCGATGCGCGTGCCCAGCGCGTAGCAGGAGTCCGTCGGGTAGGCGATCACGCCGTCCTTGCGCAGGATCTCCACCACCTGGGAGATCGACCGCGGCTGCGGGTTCTCCGGGTGGACGTCCAGATAGCGCGCCATGCTGCCGAGGGTACGCACAGGCCGCAGGGGACGCAGGACGGCCCGCGACCCCACCGTCGCCGGTGGTGCCGCGGGCCGTCCTGGGGCAGGTCAGGTCGCCGAGAGGATGTCCACCACGAAGACAAGCGTCGAGCTGGCCGGGATCTCGCCGTTGGCCGAGTCGCCGTAGCCCTTGTCCGGCGGGACCACGAGCAGCACCTGGCTGCCGACGGTCTGGCCGACCAGTCCCTCGTTCCAGCCGGCGATCACCTGGGCCTGGCCGATGTTGGTCACGTCGAACGTGCTGGGGTCCCGCTCCCAAGAGGAGTCGAACGGCTTGCCGTCCCAGGTCCAGCCCGAGTACTTCACGGTCACGGTCTGGCCGGCCTTGACCTTCTCGCCCTTGCCCTTGATGAGCGGCTGCGCGACGAGGGTCGTGGGCTTGTCGGCCTTGGAGGCGGTGATGGCCGGCTTCCCGGAGCCGTCGAGCGTGACGACGGGCAGGCCGTCCTTGGGGGCGACGGCCGTGCCCTCGGCGCGGGTCGGGATGTCCTTGGCGTCGATGACCTCGATCGCGAACACCTGCGTGGACGGCGCCGCGGTGGCCTGGGGGTTGGACGGCGCGGCGAGGATCAGTCGCGAGCCGACGTGCGTGCCCTCGAGCGCCTTGTCCAGGTCGGGGATCTGCGTCGCGCCGGCCGTGAACAGCTGCGGGCTGGAGGTGTACGACGACTGGAGCACCTTGCCGTCGTCGCCGGAGATCACGGCGATCTGCATGCTGAGCTGCTGGCCGTCCTTGATCGCGGCGCCCGTGCCGTCCTCGAGGAGGTTGACCACGATGCCGCCCACGGCGAACGGGGTCTTCGGCAGCGTGACCTTCGGCTCCTTGCCGGCCTCGCCGACCACCTTGATCTGCCTGACGAGCGCGACGTCCGCGGCGCTGGCGGTGGGGGCCGCCGTGGTGGTGGGCGCGGGCGAGCTGGCCGAGGCGGACGGCTTGGAGGCGGCGTTGTCGTCGCCCGAGTCGGTGCCGCAGGCGGCGAGCGTCGCGGCGAGGGTCAGGGCGAGGGCACCGGCGGCCAGGCCGCGGGCTCGAGTCGTGCGACGCACGAGGTACTCCGTCGTTTCGGGGGCTCCACCCCGGACGACGAGGCGGCGGACCCCGGAACCGTACGCGATGAACCTGGACGTCTGCTGGGTGCACCGCGCCGTGGTCACTCAGTCGGGTGGTGCGCCGAGGCCCAGGAACGCGCCCAGCTCCGCCAGCTGCGCCGGATGTCCCGGCAGGTAGTCGGTCAGCGTGCGCGAGCGCACCACGACGGCGCACCACTGCGCCCGCGAGATCGCCACGTTGAGCCGGTTGCGGTTGAGCAGGAACTCCATGCCGCGGGGCACGTCGTCGGGCGACGAGGCGGCGGTGGTCAGCAGCGCGACGGGCGCCTCCTGGCCCTGGAACCTGTCGACCGTGCCCACGCGCGCATCGCCCAGGCCGGCCGCGGTCAGGGCCCGACGCACGGTGGCGACCTGGGCGTTGTACGGCGCCACGACTAGCACGTCCGCGCTGGTCAGCGGCCTGTCGGTGCCCGAGGACGGGTCGACCCAGCGACGGCCCACGACCGCACGCACCTGATCGACGACGACGGCCGCCTCCTCGACCGAGCTCACGGAGCTGCCGGCGTGGTCGACCAGCAGCACGTGGATGCCGGGCGCGACGCCCTCCAGCCGGCGGGCGGCGGTGGCCGGCACGCACGTGAGCCGGTCCTCGTAGGAGAGCCGGCTCACCGCGGCCGTGAGGGCCGGGTGCATGCGCCAGGTGCGGTCCAGGAAGTAGCCCAGCTCGTCCGGCAGGGTGTCGTGGCCGTCCGCGAGCCAGCCCAGCGCGGACCGGTCGACGGGGAACGGGTGGGTGCCCTGACTCACCTGCGGGAGCTGCTGCGGGTCGCCGAGCAGCAGCAGGTTGCGCGCGGCGCCGGACACGGCGACGACGTCGGCGAGCGCGAACTGACCGGCCTCGTCGACCACGATCAGGTCGAACGGGTCCGGGGGCAGCCGCTTGGCGTTGACGAAGTCCCAGGTGGTGCCGCCCACCACGAGGCCGCCGGGCTGGGCGTAGAACCAGCGGTAGCCGGAGTCGCCCAGCACGGTCCACGGCATCGACGCAGCCGTCGCCGCGTCACCCTTCCTGCCGATGCGCTCGGGCGGGAGACCCGCCGCGACCACCGAGCGCAGCATGTTGTCGATCACGGCGTGGGACTGCGCGACCACGCCCACCCGCCAGCCCTGGGCGGCGAGCGCGGCGATCACGTGGCCACCCGTGTAGGTCTTCCCGGTCCCCGGCGGCCCCTGGACGGCGAGGTAGGAGCGGTCGAGGTCCAGCACCGCGTCGGTGATCGCCTCGGTCATCCCCTCGGGTGAGGCCGGCCGCGGCAACGCGAGGCCTGATCGCGTGCGCGGGGGAACGCGGCGCAGGATGTCCGCCCCGGCGTGGTGCGGAAGGTCGGGCAGGCCGGCCGCGATGCGGGATGCGACGTCGCGGATCGCGGCGGCGATGCCCGACGTCTGCGGCGGGGCACCCGGTGTCAGCGCCATCGGCGTCGCGTCGCCACCCTCGTCCTCGGGTGCGCGGGTCTCGCGGATGGTGACCACCACCCGTCCGCCCTCCCGCCCGTCGATCGCCAGCACGACCGCGCCCGTGGATCCGCGCAGGGCGTTCGCAGGCACGCGCGTGAAGCCGGGCGGGTCGTCGTAGAGCGCGAAGACCGTGGCGCCCACCGTGATGTCGGACCCCGGCTCGAGCACCCCGGAGAGCCGGAGCTCGCGGCGCGGACGTCTGGCCCTGCCCGTCACGTGCCAGTCCGTGACGATCTCCGCCGGGCCGTCCACCACGAGCGTGGAACGGGTGTCCGGCCACTCGTCGACGGGCTCGCGGAACCGCGCGAAGTGCGCCCACCAGAATGGCTTGTCGTCGCGCCGGTGGTACGCGAGGGCGGCCGAGAGGAGCTCCAGCGCGTGTGCGTCGGGCTCGCGGGCGGCGCCCTGGTCGCGCAGGTCGGCCGCCGCTGCGAGCAGCTGGGCTTCGAGGTGGTCGGGCGCAGGCTCGCTCGTCGGTTCGACGAGGACCGGTGCGTGCGGGCCCCCGCCGTGGTCGAGCAGCCAGTCACGCAGCCGCAACGTGGACACGCAGTCGTACTCGTTGTACTCGGCGATCGCGTCGAGCCGCCGCTCCCACTCCCCGACGCGTCCGGCATCGCGCTCCGCGCAGGCCTCGGCGTACTCGACGATCGACGCCGCCGCGGTGGTGACCTCGCTGTCGCGCGTGCTGGCTCCCATGTACAGGGGCTCGAGCTTCTTGAGCGAGTACGAGTCGGTGCCCACGCGCAGCGAGTGGCGGACCGTGGCGTAGAGGTCGACGAGGACGCCGCTCTGGGCCCACTCGTCGATGACGCTCTCGGCGGTTCCGTGCCTCCCGGCGAGGCGCAGCAGCGCGCTGCGCTCGTAGGGCGCGTAGTGGTAGATGTGCAGATCCGGGTACCGCGCGCGACGTTCCTGGACGTACGCGACGAAATCGGTGAGCGCCTGCTTCTCCTGGGCTCGGTCGTGCGCCCAGAAGGCGCGGAACGCGGGGTCCGCCCCGCCCACGGGTGCCTCGACGAGGCCGAACAGGTACTCCAGGCCCCATCGTTCGGTGGGCTGCGCCGTGAGGGAGTCGTCGGCCCACAGCGGGTCACCCTCGAAGTCGAAGAAGATGTCGCCCGCGCTCGGCGAGGGCAGTGCGCGGATCGCGGCCGGGTCGAGCACCCGGAACGCGAGCGGCTCGGCGTCGGGGGCCTCCCGGGTCGCACCGCCGGGGCCCACCTGGAGACGGGCCTGCAGCCGCAAGCCGGCCAGCGTCGCGGCGGACATGCCGGGCACGGCCTCGTCAGACTGCGCGAGCTGGTCGATGGTCTCGATGCCCGCCGCCGCGAGCCGCGCGCGCTGCACTTTGCGCACGCCCGCCACCAGCAGCACGTCGCGGCTCGCCGCCACCTCCGGCCTGCAGACGTCGCACGTGCCGCAGGCCACGTAGCGCTCGTCGCGCCACCGCAGCGGGCTCTCGTCGGCGCGCCGTTCGTCGAGCAGCGCCTCGAGCCGTGCGCGGCGGTCTCGGTAGACGGGCAGGAGGTCCGCGAGCCGGTGCCGGGACATGGTGCGGTCACCGAGCACCAGGTGGACGTCGGGCGTCGTGGCGATGCCCGCCCGCTGCAGCTGGTCCGCGTACGCGGCGAGCTGCACGAGTGCCGTCGTCTTGGCACTGCGCGCCAGCTTGGTGTCCAGCACGGCGTAGCGGCCCTGCTCGTCCCGCACCAGGAAGTCGGCCCAGCCGCTGAACGTCCCGTCGAAGAAGCCCGCCTGGTAGACCACGGGGGCGCCGGCGCGCAGGGCGGCGACCGTGCGCCCCTGCACCTCCACCAGCGCGGCGCGGTCGGTGGCCGCACCCCAGCCTGGCCGTTCGATGCGCACGGCGTCCGGCCCGTAGGAGGCGAGCATCTGCGCCTCGTGCACCTGTCCCAGCCGGGCGACGCGCTCGAGCATGGCGTCGGCCTCGAGGCGGACCGGCGCGCCGCGGCCGAGGCGGGCGTCGAGCGCGCGCACCAGCGCGAACTCGCACGTCGCGGCAAGCGTGAGGTCGCTGGGGCTGAGCACCAGCGCGCCGTCGTCGAGGAGGAACATGCCCGTGACCGTATCGGCGAGCGCCCACGCGGGCGGGAGTCAGCCGCCGCGCCCACGCGACGAGCCGTCAGGCGCCCAGCGCCCTGACGTCGGCGCGCTGGACCTTGCGACCGGAGACGGCGATGTCGGCCCGCGCCCCCGCCGCCGTGCCGGCGGCGTAGCCGTTCCCGCTGAGCCGGCGCGTGGCCCGGCGCAGGGACGGGAACGCGAGCGCGACCGCCTCGTCGACGCGCGCGTCGCGAGCGGCGACCACCAGCGCGCTCGACGTCCCGTCGGCCTCGGCCTCGGTCAGCACCTCGGCGTAGAAGGCGCTCAGGCGCTGCTCCACCACGGCGGTGAACCCGGCCGCGAAGGCCCGCTTGTCGCCGGGGCTCCCGCCGTGCGCCGCCATCTCGAGGAGAAGCTGCGGCTCGAGGGAGTCGGCGAGCACGGCGGCCATCGACATGTCGGCCGCGAAGCCGAACGCGATGTGGGTGAGGGGTGCGCCGTGGCGGCGCGCGCGCACCGACCGGCAGCCGAACGCCCGGTAGACCGCGGCGCGCAGGTCGAAGCGGTCCATCGCCCAGGAACCGACGATGTCGGTGTCAGTCCTGACGGGCTCGTGCGCCTGCTCGCGAGTCATCCGTACCCCGGCCTCGTCGATGCTGTGCCGCAGCATCAGCCGCTCCGCGCGCGTCCGGGCCAGGTCGCGCTCGGCCTCGTGCGGCGAGCCGCCGTCCGCGATGGCCAGCAGCGTGCGGATGAGCGCGAGCGTCTCCTCGTGCGTCTTCGGCATCGCGGGGTCCTCCTCGGGTCGGGTGGCGTCACCCTAGGCGGCGCTCCCCACACCTCGCGGCGCGTGGCCGCGAGGCTGTGGACGGGGAACCGCTGCGCCGAGCCGGGTAGCGTGCCGGGAGCAGGGTTCGACCGACGACGAGGACGGTTCATGGCTCCCATCAGGTTCGGCGTGGTCGGCAGCGGCTGGCGCGCGGAGTTCTTCGTGCGCATCGCGCGGCTTCTTCCCGACCGGTTCACCTGCGTCGGTGTCGTGACGCGCTCCGCCGAGCGCGGCGCGCAGGTGGAGCGCGAGTGGCACGTGCCGGCGGTCCGCGCCGCCTCGGACCTCGACCGGCCGGAGGTCGTCGTCGTGGCGACGCCGTGGCCCGTGACGCCGGATGCGATCCGCGAGCTCGTGCACCGGGGCGTCCCGGTCCTCGCGGAGACGCCCCCAGCCCCGGACGCCGCAGGTCTGCGCGCCCTGTGGGCGGACGTCGGGGCATCGGGCCTGGTGCAGGTCGCCGAGCACAGCCCGTTCATGCCCGCGCACGCCGCTCGCCTCGCCGCGGTCGCGGACGGCATCATCGGGACGCCGAGCAGCGTACAGATCTCGTCCACGCATCTGTACCACGCAGTCTCGCTCATGCGGCGCTTCCTCGGCGTGGGGTTCGACGAGGTCGAGGTGCGGGCGACGGTCACCGGGGAGCGGCTGCTGGACCCGATGGGCCGGGACGGCTTCACCGGTGCGACGGAGCCGCGCCACGCCTGGAGCATCCTCGCCACGCTCGACTTCGGCGACGGCCGGCACACCGTGTACGACTTCACCGACAACCAGTGGCACAACCCGCTGCGCACCAACCGGATCGTCGTCCGCGGATCGCACGGCGAGCTCGTCGACGACGCCGTCACGCGGTGGGTCGACCCGCGGACCGTGCTCACGTCGACGATGAGCCGTCGCGTCTCGGGGCTCGAGCAGAACCTCGACGGCTTCGACCTCGAGCACCTCAGCCTCGACGGGCGGGTGCTCTACCGCAACGAGTTCCACGGCGCCCGGCTCGCGGACGACGACCTGGCCGTCGCCGGTCTGTTGGCGGCGACGGCGGCCTGGTTGCAGGACGACGCGCCTCCTCCCTACCCGCTGGCCGACGGGTGCCAGGACCACCTGCTCGGGCTGGCCATCGAGGAGGCCGGGCGCACGGGCGCGCCGGTGCGGACGGCACGCGAGGAGTGGAGCAGCCGATGACATGGTTCGACCTGCTCGGATGGGCCGGCTCGCTGCTGGTCATCCTGTCGCTCACGCAGGCGCGCGTGCTGCGGTTCCGCTGGCTGAACCTGGTGGGTGCCGCGCTCGCCACGGTGTACAACGCGGTGATCGGCGTGTGGCCGTTCGCCGTCATGAACGGCGTCATCACGATCATCGACGTCTACTGGGTGCTCCGCCTGCACCGCGAGCGCCATGACGACGTCACGTACGAGGTGATCGAGGTGGGCATCGACGACGCGCTGTGGCGGCACATCCTGGCCGTGCACCGGGACGACCTCGCCACGTTCCACCCGGACACGCTCGACCCGACCGGCGACGACCGCTCGGTGTGGGTCGTGGCACGCCGCGACGAGACCGTGGGGATCGTCGTCGTCCGGGACGCCGGCGACGGGGTGGGCCGGGTCGAGATCGACTACGTGACGCCCCGCTTCCGCGACTTCACGCCGGGCGAGTTCGTCTACCGGACCAGCGGCATCTTCGCGGCCAAGGGATTCCGCACGCTCGAGCACGGCGACGACGCGTCGTCCCGCTCCTACCTCGAGCGGGTGGGCTTCGAGCGTGCCGGCGACGTCTGGAGGCGGCCCGTCGCGGCGTAGGTCAGCGCACCGCGCGCGAGACCTGCGTGCTGCGACCGTCGCCCGTCAGGAGCGAGACGCGCAGCGTGAAGGGCGGCGTCACCCGGATCACGGCGCGGTACTCGTGCGGCGGGTCCGTGGTGCTGCGGGTCACGACGATGGGCGCGGTGCTGATCCGCGCCCGGCGGGGAATGTCCGCCAGCGCGATCTCGAGCGAGACCGGGAGAGTGACGACGCCGGGGAGCCCGCGCAGGGGGAGATCGGGCAGCAACCGGTCGCCCACCAGCTCGCGCACCTCGGGCGCGACCGGCTCGATCCGCCCGATCGGGACGCGGAAGGGCGGGAAGGGCCTGCGCGGCGCGGAGACGGTGATCGTCATGATGGTGGGCGGCAGGTCCGTGAGCGACGCGTCCGACGCGATGCGGGCCAGCACGTAGCCGACCTCCGGGCTCACGTCGACCAGCTCCAGCGACGGCGGGTCGGGAACCCACCCGGGCACGGTCACCGCCTGCACCGACGTGCGTCCGGCGGGATCGACGAGGGTCATCTGCACGTCGACCGGGTCGGCCGCGACGGGCCGCGTGAACCACAGGGCCAGCGGCGTGCGACCGGCGGCTCGCGTGCCGGCGACCAGCGCGAACGGACCGGGCGCGGCACCCCCCGAGACCGGCCCCGGCGGGACGAGGCCCAGGGCCAGCGGGTCCACGGCCCCGATCGCCGCCCCCCCGACGCCCACCGCGCTCGCGGACACCCGGAACGCCCCGTCGGGCACGGCCCGCGCGGGCGACGCCGTCGAGGTGGTCACGAGCACGCCGTCGTGCGCCCCACCGAGCACGGTCGCGACGAGCGGGGCGAGGTCCGGCGGCGCGGACGGGCGCACCCGGACGACGACCACGTCGCTCGCGGGGGACGGGAGCCCCCGCACGGCCTCGACCGGCACGGTGTCCACGGGCACGGCCACCGCGCGCACGTGCCAGTCGTCCCAGGACTCGTCGAAGCCGCCGGACCACGAGCCCGTGTACAGGGCGTGACCCGACGCGGGGTCGACCGGCGCACCGGGTGCCGGCGCGACGGCCGGGACGGACGCGAACGCGGGCCCCATCGTCTCGGGACGCAGCGCCGCCTCGGCCGAGCGGGTGCGATGCAGGAGGAAGGTCGCGACCGGTACGTCGGAGTCGGCGGTCAGGGACACCGACACCGTGCCCGCGGCTCCGAGGACCGTGCGCACGCGCGGCGGTCCGGGGCGGCGCAGCCGCGGGGCGGCCACCGACTGCAGCACGGCGTGCGCCGGCGAGCCGGTGGGCCAGTCGGAGGCGACGCCGGTGGCCGACAGGGTGGTGACGGTGAACAGGTGGATGTCGGTCGATCCCGCGGGCAGGGCGACATCTGCCTCCCGGGACGTACCCGGCAGCTCGAGGATGCGGCGGAAGGCGGCGCGGCGCTGCACCGCGGTCATCGCGTCGTACGTGTCCCACAGCTGCGCCAGCCGGACACCGGGCAGCGTCCCGTCGGGCGCCCGCTGGGACAGCCCGGCCGACTGCCGCAGCGCGGTCTCGGCGCACTCCCACACCGCGATCCCCTTGCGGGTGTCCAGCGCGGCACCCGACGGGATCGACCAGTGCACCCGCACGTGGCTGCGGCCCTGCGCGTCGGGCGTCGAGCCGAGCGGCACCCCCGGCGGGGCCGGCGGCAGGATGGGCGGCACCGGGACGGGGCTGGCCACGCCCGCGAGCGCGGGGTGCGCGGGGTCCGGCAGGAAGCCGGCGTCCCCGACGACCGACAGGGGCACCCGGGCCCACACCTGCACGCCCCAGCGCAGGGTCGAGGAGAAGTCCAGCGTCGGCACGGGGATGGTGAGGCGGTAGCGGCGGCCGTGGTCGCCCTGCGCGGTCCCCGGTGTGACGACTGCGTCGCCCGCTTCGTTGAGGTGCTCGACGGTGACGTCGACGGGACCGTCGAGCGTCTCGCCCGCGAAGGTCAGCGTGACGTCGCGGCGGAAGGCGCCGGCGGGAGCCGGCAGCACCGGGTCGACGCCGGCGGGTGGGGGTGCGGCCGCGGTGGGCGTGCGGAAGAGGACCGCGGCGAGGTCGACACCCAGGGGCGTGCGGTCCCGCCACTCCACGGCCACCTCGACCGTGAGCACCGCGGGGCACGCCGTCGTCCCGGCGTACTCGCTCGTGAGGGACACGCCCACCACGTGCGGCCCGGGAGGTCCGGGCTCGTCGCCGTCCCACGGGGCGTCGGCCCAGGGCGACCAGACGCCGAACACGTCCTGCACCGCCACGGGGTAGCCCACGTGACGGCCGCCGCTGCCCAGCGGGATCTCCGCGTCGGCATCGACCATCGACGTGCGGCCGAACGCCGGCGTGGGCGCGGGCCCGTCCGGCACCAGGACGAGCGCGCGCCGGTCGCCCGCGAGCCGTTCCTCGACGAGCACCTCGGCGGGAGACGCGCCCTCGAACCGTGCGACCACCCCGGACGTGGGGCGGCCCATCGCGACCGAGCCGGGCACGCGGTCCCACTGCACCTGCACCGACTCGCGCCACGCGGCGTCGCGCACCGCGGGTGCGAGCAGCCCGGAGCGCCGGGTGGTCAGGGCGTGCGGGGTGGTCGTGGCGATGTGCGGCTCCGGCTCGGGGACGTAGGCGGCCACCTGCACCGGGCCCGTGCCGATCGGGGTGTCCGGGTAGTCCGCCGTGACCATGAACTCCAGCCCCTCCCCCCGGGGCAGCTGCGTGGCCGGGTAGGCGGTGCCGAATCCCGTGGCGAGCGCGAGGAACGGGTCGGCCGACGCGGGGAGCGTGAGGAGGGACAGCGGCGAGAGCGTCGCCCTGGTGGCCAGCGAGGAGGACTTCGTGCCCGACGACGGCGGGTCCACCGGCGGGGAGTCGGCGAGCGCCGCCTGGTCGGCCGGGGTGCGGCCCGGCCGGTAGAGGCGGTCGATCCGGGGCAGCAGGTCCGCGGTGATCTCCTTGAGGAGCGCCGTGGGGTCGGGGGCGCGCCACGGGGGGCTCACGGCGTGGCCCGTCGAGGTCACGGGCGCCCAGCCCAACGGAGGGCCACCCCGGTCCAGACGCTGGTGCGCGGCCGTGAGCGGGTCCGTGAGTGCGGAGAGGATGCCCTGCTGCGAGGTGTCGTAGTCGGTGCCGGCCCAGGGCGTGTCGACCGGCAGGCCGACCAGCTCGACGGGCTTCCACCCGGGGTCGTCGATGACGTCCTGGAGGGGCACCACCCTGACCTGCGGGTCGGTGCCGTTGGTGAGCAGCACGCGCGTGATCCCTGCGGTCTTGAGCTGGAGGAACGCGCGCCCACCGCCCGGCACCTGGACCGCCGCCGCGCCCATGGCCTCGGTCAAGCCCCCGCCGCGATACGTGCCCAGGATGCCGACGGGCCGGCTCGGGTCGATCACCTGGGCGTCGACGACGACGACCGCCGCGATGGTCGGCAGGCGCAGCAGCAGACCGTCGTCGTGCTCGCGGACCACCACGTCGACCGTGCGAGCCTCGAGGCGTGGGCGGCCCACCCACACCGTGAACGGGCCGAAGGGCACGCCCAGCGCGGGGTTGCACTGCCACCGCAGCTGGGTGTCCACCGCGCGGTCCTTGAGCTGGGCCGCGGCGGCCCGCACCCAGGGGGCGGCCGTGTCGGACACGTGCGTGGTCGCGGCGAGGCCGGGCACGCCCACCATCTGCGCGCGAAGCACGGTCGCCCACGGCACCTGCGACCCCGTGGCCCGCAGCCAGTACGGACGGGAGATGCGATCCATCAGTCCTCCACCTCCCAGGGGGCCCGCTCCAGCAGCACCTGCACGGCGGTCGCGGGCTTGGCGGGGGTGCCCGCCAGCTCGTCGGCCGCGCGCACCAGCTGCACCGTCAGCTGCGTCCCGCGAGCGCCGGCGCCCAGCAGGATCACGGCGCGCGTGTCGCCCGGCCCGCGCACGACGCGCGTCACGGGAGCGCCCCCGCCCGGGACCTCCAGGGTCAGCCACGGACCGGGTCGCGGCGCCCACCACTCGTGCGACGGGTCCTCGGCGTCGGCTGGGCCCTCCACGCGCGTCGCGACCAGCCGCGAGCGCCACAGCGCCTCGCTGCCCTCGACGACGACGGCCACGGGCTGCGGCACGGTGTCCGGCGACCAGAGCACCTGGACCGCGGGGTAGCGCGGCACCTCGGGCACGGGCAGGCCCGCGGCCTGGAAGGCGTCGTCGAGCTGGTTGCCCGTGGGTCGCTCGCCGAGCGCCGCGAGCGCCGACGGCACGGGGACGAGCGCATGGGCGACGCGGGTGGCGGACAGCAGCCCGGCCAGCTCGGGCACGTCGTGGAACCGGGAGGTGGTGAACGGCACCCGGTACAGGCGCCGCCCGGCCGCGCCCTCCGGTGCGCCCTTCGTCACGGCGAGGACGTCGAGCAGGTAGTCGGTCAGGGGCTCGAGCGGGTAGTCGAGCGTGATGACCGAGTGGTAGGTCCGCGAGCCGGTGCCGGGCGTGCACGGCAGCGCGTCCAGCAGCGCGGTCACGGTCTCCTGCCACGGCGTCATGACGGCCGTGCCCTCCGCCTCGACCAGGAGATGGGCATCGAGCTCGACGGGGATGGTCAGCGACGAGCCGGGGGCGCCACCTCCCGGCGGGGACGGGTGCCGGCCGGACGCCGAGCGGACGACGACGCGGAGCTCCTCGCCGTAGGCGTCGAACAACGCACCCACCTTCTGCGTGGCCAGCGCGATCCGCAGGGGCTCGTCGAGCAGGACACCGGTCTCGCCGACGCCCGGCGCGGTGGTGAGCAGCCACGGATCCAGGCGCTCGGGGGCGCGGTCGGCGCCGTCGGCACGGAAGCGGAACTCCTGCGGAGTCCCCGCGGTGTAGGCCTCGGGGGCGTTCGCCGCCGGCCTCGCCTCCTGGGTGAGGGACTGCGCCTCCCAGCTGACCCGCACCGTGTACTCGCGCCCCGGCAGCAGGAGCGCGTGGTCGTCCGGGTCGTCGGTGACGGCGGTCGTCACCGCGTCCTTGTCCGAGGTGATCGTCGTGGTGTCCCAGTCCTCCCGGTGCAGCTCCGCGGCCGTGGTGCCCGCGGCGGCCACGACCCAGAAGGCGAGGCCGACGAGGTCCTTGGCGTCGCGGTCCCAGCCGAGCTCGACCACCACCGTGCCGTCGGGGACCTTGGGCGAGAGCAGCACCGGCAGGAGCCCGCCGCCCGCGGCGATCACGCGGCCGGCGATCTGCGCCGCGCGCTGCACCGGGTCGGACCACGGCCCGGCCAGCCACTGCGGGGGGATCGGGTGGCTCGGGCCGACCATGTCGGCGCCGGACGCGCGGTACTCGTCGAGCAGGGTGCCGTCGGCGTCGCGGAACCGGGCCACGAGGCCGCGCTCGACGCCGCGGCGTGGCACCAGCAGCAGCGCGTCGAACGAGCCGAGACCGCCCTCGACGCGCAGGGTCACGGCGTCCGCGAGCTCCGAGGGGGCGAAGCCGAGCGTGTCCCACGCCGTCTTGACCTGTTCCACCTCCCGGTCGTCCGCGCCCGGCGCGGGCTCGGGTTCGTCGCCGGTGGGCGAGCGCAGGATGCGTCCCTCGCACGTGCTCTGGCCGTCGCCCGTGGCGATGCGCCCCCACGCCGCGTTGGCGTCCTGCAGCGAGACGCCGCCCGCCAGCAGGGTCATGACGTCGTCGGTGCCGGCTCCCGCGGCGGGCAGCGCGCCCGGGCCGAAGGTGGAGCTCGTGCCCACGGCGAGCGCCTCCTGACGGGCGCCGACCACGGGACCTCGGTCCTTGCGTGGGCACGTCACGCGGTCGCCCACCACCACGGCCGGGTCGGTGCCCTGCAGGAGGTCGACGAACGCGTCGCCCGTGCGCCACGGCTCGCGCACCACGGCCTCGGAGTCCGCGGGTGCCGAGCGCCACGTGCCGGGCTCGTCGGGCCAGGCCACGCCCTGCAGCACCCACCCGCGCGCCGAGGGACCGGTGGCCTGCTCGTCGAACGTCCACAGCACCGGCACGGCCTTGGCGACCGGGGTGCAGATGGTGCCCCACCGCTCCTCGACGGTGGTGGTCAGCTCGCGGCCCAGCGCCACGGCCCGCGGCGTCGCGGTCGGCAGCCAGGACAGCAGCGCGAGCGCCGGCCCCACCTGTGGGTCGCCGACCAGCGCGCGAGCCCACCAGGTGGCGGGCGTCGCGCCGGCGGTGAGCTCGCCGACGAGCTCCACACCGGTGATCCGGTAGCGGAACCAGGACTCTCCGCGCCGAATCCACGGGTTGGCGGGCAGCCCGTTCGCCCCGCGTGCGACCCCGCCCAGCACCACGTTGCCGGCCTTCACCCCGGGTGCCGTCTCGAACAGCACCACGGGGATCGCGTCCAGCGGCACGCTCGGCAGCTCGTCGGGCGCACCCACCTCGACGGCGCGGCCGAGCACGCCGTCCACCGCCCGGTCGACCGCCGAGCCGTCCACGAGCGCCGGCGACCGCGACACCAGGCTCACGCCGGAGACCAGCGGGGGCGGGATCAGCGGCAGCGGGGTGTCGTCGCCGATGGTGAGCTCGACGCAGCCCTTGACGCTGAAGAAGAAGAAGTCGACCTCGCCGCACACCTGGCCGTGCACGTACGTGCGGTCCTCGGTGTGCTCGCTGGGCAGCCCGGCGTCGACCACCTGGCGGCCCACGAGCACGGTGAGCTCCGCGCTCGCGGATATCCCGATGATCCACAGCCGCAGCTCACCCGAGACGTAGATCCGACCGCCGATCGCGAACGGTGAGAACGCCACGATGGCGTCGAAGCCCGCGGCGACCTCGAGGTAGAGCCCGACCGCCTTGGAGCCCATCAGCACCACGTTGATGTGGAAGCCCACCGCAACGGTGATGCCCGTGGTGACCAGGGGCAGGCCCTCGATGTGGATCGTCGTGCCGTCGCCGTGGACCATGAGGTAGCCGGTGCCCTCGAAGACGTCGAGCACGCTCACGGTCACGGGGTTGGTGTTCGAGCCGAGGTCCACGAACCACTGGTCGAGGTGGTGGGCGTCGAAGAACGCCGTGACCGGCACGCGGATGGTCAGCAGGCTCTTGACCTCGTAGGACGCGACGAGCCCGATGGTGATCGTCCCGCGGCCGAGGTCCAGGTCCAGGACCGCCAGGAAGGTGGCCTGCTGGCTCGGGTCCTTCAACGCGGGCGGGATCTTGATGACGTCGGCCTTCATCGCGAACAGCAGCCGCGGCCCGGGCACCTCGACGAGCACGAGCCCCTTGAGGTTGACGATGAAGCCGCCCTCGGCGGTGCCCAGAAGGATGCCGCCGGCCACCGCGAAGGCCCCGGGCTGCACCTTCCAGCCGGACGGCTTCATGACGGACGGGTTCGGCTCGCTCAGCTGCGTCTGCAGCCAGTCGAGCGCGGGGACCTGCGACGAGGACTCCTCCCGGCGCGCGAAGTTGACCGCGACGCCCCCGAGGAACCCGTAGATCGCCAGGCCGGAGTTGGCGAGCGGGATCGGCACCGGGAACTCCACCTCGGCGCCGATGAGCACACCCGTGACGCCCTGGTCCTGCTTGACGGCGATCTGCGCCGCGATGCGGAGCTTGACCGGGGTGAGGGTCACGTCGAAGGCGCCCTCGAAGCCGGTCTCGTCGATCTTCACGTACCCGGACCCGTGCAGGACGTCCGGCACGTCGATGCTCGCGCCCAGCGCGGTGAGCTGGGGGAACTCGGCCTGGTCCAGGCGTACCCGCACGCGCGCCGAGTCGACGGTCACGATGCCGAGGTCGACGCCGAGGCCCACCTCCACCTCGAGGTAGAGCGGGTTGTCGCGACTGATCCGGCCGCCCACCACGCGCAGGATGTCCCGCAGCGCGTCCGGGCCCACCAGCGAGCCCATCGGGATGTCGAGCGAGTACCCGGCCGACGGGTCGAACACGGGCAGCGGCACGTACTGGACGGTCCCGTCGGGCTGCGGGTCGGAGCGCCATTGCGAGCGCACGCCCACGGCCTTGTACCGGGCGGTCAACGGCTTGGTGGGCTCGACGCGGAGGATGCCGATGTCGAAGGTGAAGGCCGTCTCGACGTCGAGCAGGATGCTGATGCTCGTGCTGCGCGGGCCCACGCCGGTGGCGGGGTCGACGAGGCCGTCGGTCACCATGAGCTGCCCGCCGTGCAGCGTGATCTTCTGGGTCGTGATCACCCCCGCCGCCCCGACCGCGACGGCCGCGCCGCCGACGAGCACCATGGGCACCAGCTCGCCCGCGGTGGGTGACGCGGGCGTGACGGCGGCGAGCAGCGGCGAGAGCACGGCGACCGCACCGAGGATGTCGAGGCCGGTCTGGTCACCCGTCCCGCGCCTGCGCTGCCAGAGGCCGTCCTTGTCGTCCTCGATGGCCCTGAACTGCGCGGTCACGTCCCACCCGGAGCGGTCCTCCGCGATCCGCAGCCGGAGCAGGAACTGGCTGATGCCGTCGCTCGGGTTGTCGCGTGGCGGGATCGTGGCGCCCGGGCTCGCCGAGGCGATCTGGTTCTCGGCGGCGGTCTGGATGTCGATCTCGCCGTAGATCTCCGCGCGGACGAAGGTCGAGCGCACCAGCTCCACCGTGACGCCGATCTTGCGGAAGCATGCGGGCACGGGCGTCGGGGTGGGTCGCGGGTCGACCTGCTGCGGCGGAGGGTCGGCCGCCGGCCGCTCGAGGTGGGCCGTGACGTCGATGGTCTGGTCCACGGCGGCGCTCGCCCGGGCGTGCCACCAGTCGGGCGCGTCCTGCGGCGGGTTGCCGTGCGGTCCGCTCGCCTGGGCGACGGTCTCGCCGTGCCCCGGCGTGACCGGGGTGACGTCGGTGAAGTGCAGCTCGGGGCGGGAGGCGTCGGCGAGCAGGGCGACGAGCGCGTCGCGCCGGCGTTCGGAGAGGCCGAGGTTGTGCGCGGCCGTGCCGGAACTGCCCTCGTAGGAGGCCCAGCCCTCCACGGTCCAGTGCGCGCCCTTGGGCAGCGCGTTCAGCCGCGCCAGTCCGTCCGGGCTGAGCAGGTCGGGAGCGGCTCCGGGGTCGGTGCGCGTGCGCCACGGCTGCGAGCGCATGTTGCCGGGCGTCATCCACCAGGGCGTCGACGGCCCGCTGGCGATCTCGGCGGGAGTGGGATGGTCGAAGGAGAAGTAGGCGTCGACGGTCGTCGTGCCGCCGCCGCCCGTGCGGGTGATGCGTGCCTGGACGTCGACCGGTGCGCCGGTCGTCACCTCGATCTGGGCAGTCGGGGCGGTGACCGGGGCGTGCCCGGCCCACGTCCACACCACCGTGCCCTGCGGGTCCTCGTTCAGCGAGACCGTCACCGTGCTGCCGGTCGCGGGCTGCGTCACCACGCGGTACCCGACGTCCGACGTGGTGGTCGGAACCACGTCGCGCGCCGAGGACGAGGCGTGACCCGCGCCCGAGCGTCGGCGCACGTCGAAGGACCGTGTGGTGGAGTGCGAGCCCGCGTCGGACACCGTGACCTCGACGTGGAGGCTGCCCGTGTCCGGCACGGTGAGCGCGACCCGGTCGGAGACCGTCTCGCTGCCGTCCACCAGGAGCCGGATGCGCAGCGGCGCGACGCCCCCGCCGCCGTCCACGAACATCGTCACGCTCTCGGGCAGCTCCACAGCGGGCACCGGGTCGGTGTCCTGCACCCCGATCCACTCGCCCGCGGGCGTCTGGAACCGGACCCGTACCGACGGCGCCGACCCGCGGTTGACGACCTCGGCGTTGAAATCCCCCGTCACGCCCGCGTGCACGCCGAACCCGATCCACAGGTTGCGCACGCCGGCGCTGACGGCGAGGCCCTCGACCCCGTGCGGCGCGACGAAGAGCCGCACCTCGGGCAGGTAGAGCCCCTGCCACTCGTCGGGCATGGTCCGCGCCCCGTCCGGGACCCCTGCGGGCCCGGCCGTGCCGGACAGGTCGAGCACGGCGGCCCGGAACGCGAACCCGACCACGTCGTCCGGGCCGATGAGCGCGTAGGCCGGCTCCATCCTCACCAGGTCGAGCACCGGTTCGTCGGGCGTGCCCCCGCTCGGCACGGGGATGAGGTCGACCCCGACCGATCCGCCCGCGGGGCGGAGCACGCGCACCTTGACGCTGGGCAGCCGGAACCGGACGGCGGGGTGCGACGGGTCCGCACGCAGCTGACCCTGCGCGTCCAGCACGGCGCCGCGCAGGAAGGGCACGCGGATCGACGAGCTCGGGACGGTCAGCGTGAGTCGCATGGTGCCGTCCGGGTCGGTGCCTCCCGCGGTCAGGCGCAGGCCCAGCTCGATCCCGAAGCCCGACGAGAGCTCGATCGCTCCCCCGTCGCCGGTGGAGCCGCCGTGGCTGATCGCGCCGCTGCTCAGGTCCATCTCCAGTGAGCGGTCCCCGCCGATCGTCGTCGACCAGATCCGCCAGGTGCCGTCCTCCTCCGGACGCTCGGTCGACGAGGGCGAGTCCACCGAGTCGAGCAGCGGTCGCAGGGAGTCGAGTGCGCCGCCGGAGGTCGCCGACCCGGGCAGGTCGTCCCACAGCGTCATCGCCGGACTCCTCCGCGCGGGGATGGTTGTCACCCATAAGGGGGACAAACCAGGCATAGAGATACCGGCGGGTCCACGTCAAGGTGCCAGCGCCCAGCGCCCTCGCGCACGAGCGCGCGGCAGCGCTAGGCGGGCGCGGGTCGCTCGTACCCGGGTGCCCAGCGCCGCGCGTCGCGAGCCAGCGTCACGCCGTCCTCGTCGATCGCCGCGACGTCCTGCCAGTGCACCAGGAACGTGCCGCGGTGCCGCCAGGCGAACCACCGGGCCAGCAGCGCGGGTGAGCGCACGTCCACGCGCTCGTACCCCATGAACGAGCTGCCCGTGCGTGGGCTCACCAGCACACCGTGCACGCGCGGCGTCGCCAGCGGGCCGACGGGCGGGCCGTCGAGCACGAACCGCACGTCGATCACGTACCCCACGGGGGTGCCGTCGGCCTCGCGCACCGGCTGGTCGAGCAGGTCACTCAGGATCATGACGGCCTCCCGGGATGCGCCCGATCACGTGGTCGCGCACCCAGCGCTCCACCCAGGTGGCGTCGAGCTGCGAGCCGTGGATGCCGAGCTTCACGGCGCTGTCCACCGCGCGCACGTGCGACCACGCGATGCGCTCGAGCCGCGAGGACGGGGGGCGCCCACCGAGGATGCGTGTGCCGAGCACCGGGCCCGTCAGCAGGTTGGTGAGCACCGCCGGCCCGCCCACGGGGTCCGCGTCGCCGCCGGTGGCGTGGATCTCGAGGTCGTCGATGGTGGTCACGGGCACGTCGTCGACGTCGAGCAGCTGGCGGTCGAGCAGGTGCAGCCGGGCGTCGAGCACCCGTCCGGGCTGCGGTGCGTCCTTCTCGTACGTCGTGCGGTCGTGCGTCTTGCGGGCGATCGTCATGCGCCTGCCCCCGTCGCGATCATGAGCGGGATCGCGGCGGCCGACGCCGCGACGATGATGACCAGGTAGACCAGCGCGAGCGCGTTGGTCGCCCGGCCGTTGACGTGCGTGCCCATGTACTCGGGGTCGTTGGCGACGACGAGGATGGGCAGGTAGGTCAGCGGCAGCGCGATGGCGGAGAACACCACCGAGATCTCCGTGACCTTCACGGGGTCGACGCTCGTCATGAGGATCGACAGCCCGACCAGGAGCGCGACGATCATCGTGAGGTGGAAGCGGGCCGCCTGCGCGGGCCGCCGGAACTTGCCCCAGGACCAGCCCATGAACTGCGCGAGCGTGTAGCCGCTCGACAGCGACGTCTCGAGCGCCGCCCCGAAGGTCGCGGCCACGATGCCGACGATCACCACCGCGAGCGCGAGCTTCCCACCGGCCAGGGCCACCGGGAGCACGATCTGCGAGAGCGAGGACACCTCGATGGCGCGCGGCAGGAACACCACCGCCGCGCAGGCGGCGATGGCGATCGACAGCACCCCGCCGAACGGGAACCCGACCAGCACGTTGATCCGCGACTGGCCCACGTCCTTGGCGGTCCAGCGCTCCTCGACGGCACCGGAGGAGAAGAAGAACACCTCGTACGGCGTCATCGCCGCACCGAAGAGCGCGATCGCGTAGTACCAGTAGGAGGGCCACGTCTCGGTGCCCGACGGGGCGAGGGTGGTGGCCTGCTGCGCGAGCTCGCCCCAGTCCGGTCCGAGCTGGAACAGGGCCACGGCGAACACCACCAGGGTGAGCCCGAGCAGACCTGTGACGTTCTCCATGATCGAGAACTTCACGCGCCACAGCACCAGCCACACCGCCAGCGCCGCCACCGGCATCCACAGGCGCGGGTCCACGCTGCTGGCGAGCTGCAGCGCGAGCGCGATGCCGCCGACCTCGGCGGTGAGCGTGAGGATGTTGATCGCGAACGAGGCCGCGAGGTTGGCCCCCGCAGCCCGGGCGCCCAGGCGCTCGCGGATGATCTCGAACGTCGCGCGTCCGCTCACGGCCGCCACCCGCCCGGACATCTGGGCGAAGAGGCAGATGCCGACCACGCCCACGACCACCACCCACGCGAGGGACAGGCCGAACCGCGAGCCGACGACGGCGTTGGTCACCAGGTCGCCGATGTCGAGGAAGCCGCCGATCGCGGTCAGGACGCCCAGCGCGACGCCGAGGAGACGCTTCACGACGCCTCGACCGCGTCCGAGACGGACGAGAGCGCGTCGCCGCTCTCGTCGAGCCGCGCCGCCACGCTCGCGGGCGAGCCCGGCCCGCCCCGCACCCACACGCGCGCGTCGGCCACGCCGGCCTGGGCCTCGGACACCGCGCGCAGGGCATCGGCGCGCAGCCGCACGGACTCGGCGTCGCCTGGCACCACCGTGAGCAGGGCTCCCGTCGCGCCCTGCAGGACGTGCAGCTGGTCGCGCAACGTGGTGTCGGCGACCGTGGTCGTGAGCCGACCGCGGGCCAGCAGGTCGGAGGTGAGCTGCGCAGAGGCGACCGCCGACGAGGCCTCGTCGACGGCCTCACCGATGGGCGTGGTGGCGCCGGAGCCGGTCTCGCCGTGGACCGAGCACCCGGCGAGCCACCCGAGCGGCGCGAGCGATCCGAGCGCCAGCGCCACGACGGCGCTGTGCCGCAGGATCGAGCCCATGGCCGCATCGTGGCGCGTCGCCGTCGTCCGCGCACGGCGAGCGGTCTCCCCAGATGCGGACGGCGGCCCGCGGTGTGACCGTCGATGCATGACGCGATTCGGGTACACCCTCATGACCGAGCAGTCGGGCCCCCGCGAGCTCGTGGGCTACGCCGCCGACGCCGAGCGGGCCGGCTTCGACCTGCTGGTGAGCTCGGACCACTACTTCCCGTGGCTCGACAGCCAAGGGCATGCGTCGAACGCCTGGACGCTGCTGGGGGCGGTCGCCCAGGCGACGAGCACGGTCGAGCTCATGACGTACGTGACGTGCCCGACGATCCGGTACCACCCCGCCGTCGTCGCGCAGCAGGCCGCGACGCTCGCGCTGCTGTCCGAGGGCAGGTTCCTGCTCAACCTCGGAGCCGGGGAGAACCTCAACGAGCACGTGGTGGGCGAGCGCTGGCCCGCGGTCGGCGAGCGGCACGACATGCTCGAGGAGGCGCTGGTGATCATCCGCGACCTGCTCGACGGTGAGCGCGTGACGTGGGAGGGCGACCACTTCCGGGTGGACCAGGCCAAGCTGTGGGACCTGCCGCCCGCGCCGGTGCAGATCGGGGTCGCCGTGTCGGGCGAGCAGTCGGTGGAGCGGTTCGCGCCCCTCGCCGACCACCTCGTGGCGGTGGAGCCGGACGCCGACCTGATCGAGCGCTGGGGCCAGGCCCACGAAGGCGCACCGTCCCGCACGATCGGCCAGGTGCCCATCAGCTGGGACCCGTCCCGGGACCGGGCCGTCGAGCGGGCGCACGACCAGTTCCGCTGGTTCGGCGGGGGCTGGAAGGTGAACGCCGACCTGCCCACCACGGAGAGCTTTGCCGCCGCGAGCCAGTTCGTGCGGCCCGAGGACGTCGCCGACTCGATCTCGTGCGGGCCGGACATCGACGCGCACGTGGAGGCCGTCGCCGCGTTCTGGGAGGCGGGCTTCACCGACGTCGCCATCGTGCAGATCGGCGACGAGGGACAGCAGCGCTTCCTCGACGAGGCGGCCGGCCCGCTGCTCGAGGCCCTCCGGGCCGCCGCACCGAAGGAGGAATGACCATGGCCGTCACCAGCTTCCAGGACCTGCCCCTGGCCGACCGCGACCGCGAGTGGGACGGCGCCGCCGCCGAGAAGCGTGTGCGCGCGTGGGCCGACGCGCAGGACGAGCCGAACGCGAAGTACCGCGACGCGCACGTCTGGTACGACGCCGACGCCAAGGACAACTTCACCGCCTACAAGCTGTTGATCGCCGACGTCGTCGACGGGCGGCTCACGGCGGTGCCGCGGGGGTTCTTCGCGGCCGCCGCCGTGATGCAGGGCTCGCGCGGCGGCGTGGACCTCCCGGCCAAGGACCGTGACCGGGTCAAGAGCCACCTCGCGAAGTACTACGCGAAGCTGGGCGACACCCCGCCCTGGGAGGACTGAGGCGTCAGGCGCCGAACGCGGTCACGCCGCGGTCGTCGTCGGCCCGCAGCTCGAACCACACCGTCTTGAACTCCCCGGAGCGGTCGAGCTGAGAGCCCCACGAGCTGGCCAGCCGGTCGATGAGCCACACGCCGCGGCCGCCCGGGTCGGTGGGCGGGGCGTCGCGCAGCACCGGCTCGTCGCGGTGGCTGTCCGAGGCCTCGACGCGGATGCGCTCGTCGTCGACGTCCACCCGCAGCACCACCGGCGGCCAGGCGTGCTCGACGGCGTTGGTCACCAGCTCGGAGACCAGCAGCACCAGCAGCTCGCGGCGCTCGGCCGGGATCCCGGCCTCCTCGAGGCGCTCCGCCGCCCAGTGACGCGCCGGCGCGACGGCCGTGTAGTGCGGGTCCACCGTCCGTTCGGCGCGCATGTCCTGCCCCCTGTTGCTCGTCTGTGCCCTGCCACGGTTCATCGGACGCACCGATTCGGCAAGTCGAACTCCCTAGGATGCCCGAGATGTCCGGATCCTGCCTGCGACCATGGGTGCCATGACCCCCAGCACGCCCACCGCGGCACAGGCGCGCCGCTGGCGGCAGTACCTGGCCGACGAGCGCGCCGAGGCGGCCGTCTACCGCGACCTGGCCTCCCGGCGCTCGGGCGAGGAACGGGACATCCTCCTCGCGCTGGCGGAGGCGGAGGGGCGGCACGAGCAGCACTGGCTGGACCTGCTCGGCGACGACGTGGGCCGGCCCACGCGCGGCGACGTCCGCACCCGGACGCTCGGGTGGCTCGCCCGGCGGTTCGGCTCGGTGTTCGTGCTGGCGCTCGCGCAGCGCGCCGAGGCCCGCTCGGGGTACGAGGACGACGAGGACGCCACCGCCCAGATGGCCGCCGACGAGCGCATCCACGAGGAGGTCGTCCGTGGCCTCGCCGCGCGCGGCCGCAACCGGATGTCGGGTACGTTCCGGGCCGCGGTCTTCGGCGCCAACGACGGCCTCGTCTCCAACCTCGCGCTGGTGCTGGGCATCGGCGCGAGCGGCGCCTCGGCGGCCGCCGTGCTGCTCACGGGCATGGCGGGCCTGCTCGCCGGTGCCCTGTCGATGGGGGCCGGGGAGTACGTCTCGGTCCGCTCGCAGCGTGAGCTGCTGGAGGCGTCCCGGCCGGGCCCCGGCGCGCGCGCCGCCCTGCCGCACCTCGACGTCGACGCCAACGAGCTCGCCCTGGTGTACCGGGCGCGCGGCATGGCTCCCGACGAGGCGCAGGCGCGCGCCGACACGGTGCTCAGCACGCTGACGGCCGGATCCTCCGCGGGGGCGTTCGGCATCCCTGGAGGCCGCGACGAGGCCGCGCCCGACGTCGACGAGCACGAGACGATCGGTACCGCGATCGGCGCGGCCTCCGCGAGCTTCTGCTTCTTCGCCTCGGGCGCGCTGATCCCGGTGCTTCCGTACCTCTTCGGCGCCGAGGGGCTGGTCGCGGTGGCGTGGGCCTCGGCGCTCGTCGGCCTGGCGCTGCTCGGCACGGGTGCGACCGTCGGCCTGCTGTCGGGGGCCTCGCCCGGGCTGCGCGCGCTGCGCCAGCTCGCCATCGGGTTCGGCGCTGCCGCGGCCACCTACCTGCTGGGCCTGGCGTTCGGCGGCGTGGTCTAGGGGCGCGGGTCCGTCGCCTCGAGCCCGCGCCGGTCGGGCCGCGGCCACATGCTGAGCAGCGCCGCGCGCAGCACGGGCAGGTCCACGCGGGGGACGGCCAGGCGCCAGTCCTCCCCCCGCCCGTCCACGCCCTCGACGATCCGGAAGTCCGGCTCGACGGGAGGCGGTGCGTCGCGGTCCGTGCGGAACACCCGGTGCGGGCCCGGGCCGATGAGCGCCTCGACCGACGCGCGCGCCTCGTCGTGGTCGCCCAGGAGCAGGTACCGCCGGTGCGTGCGGTCGTCGAGCGCGTACACCGCGAGCACCAGGTCGACGCCTCGCGCGAGGTCCGCCAGGTCGTCCTCGGGGGTCCGTCCGTAGCCGGCCCAGCCCCTGACGACGTCCCAGAACGCCCGCGTTCCAGCGGTCCGGCGCGCGCTCCCCATGAGGAGATCGTGCCGTGGATCACTCCCGCAGGGGATTTAGGTAAGGCTCACCTCGTGCTTATGCTGAGCCCGTGACGACCGCCACCGCCACCGAGCCCACCTTCCGCATGTTCGCCGTGCAGGTCGCCGCCGTGCGCCACCTGTGCCCGAGCGTGCTGCGCGTGACGTTCACCGGTGACGACCTCGACCGCTTCGCCGACAACGGCTTCGACCAGCGGATCAAGTTCTTCCTGCCGCTCGAGAGCGCCTCGTACGACGAGCTGCTCTCGCTCGAGGACTCCGGCGACTGGTACGGCCACTGGCGCTCGCTGCCGGACGACCGCCGGCACCCCATGCGCACGTACACGGCCCGCGCGGTCCGTCACGACCGCCGCGAGGTGGACGTGGACGTGGTCCTGCACGGTGACCTCGGACCGGCCTCCCGCTGGGCGCTGACGGCGACGCCCGGCGACGAGCTCGTGCTCGCCGGACCGAACGCGGCGGCCAGCGGCCCGCACGGCGGCGTCGACTTCGTGCCGCCCGCCGTCACCGACCGCCTGCTGATCGCGGGCGACGAGACGGCGCTCCCCGCCATCGCGGGAATCCTGGAGCGCCTGCCCGACGACTCGCGCGGCGAGGCGCTCATCGAGATGCCGTCGTCCGCCGACCGCATCGACCTCGCGGCGCCCGCGGGCATGACGATCCGCTGGCTCGGCCGCGACGGCCGCGCACACGGCGACCTGCTGGTGCCGGCCGTCCGGGCCGCCGCCGCACGCATGCTCCCGGGGCAGGCGCCCGCCTACCGGGTGGAGCTGGAGGACGTCGACGAGGACCACCTGTGGGAGGTACCCGTCGACGAGGACGGCCGGCCCCTGAGGGAGATGGCCGCGATGTACGCGTGGCTGGCCGGCGAGTCGGGAGTCATCAAGACGCTGCGCCGGCACCTGGTCACCGAGTGCGGCGTGGACCGCAAGGCCGTGGCGTTCATGGGCTACTGGCGGCGGGGGAAGTCGGAGACCGCGTAGGCGTCGGAGCGCCAGGACCCCGTGCGCCCGCTCGGGCAGGTCGGGATCGCCCCGACGCGCGCGTCGGGCGGAGCGGACCTACCGTGGCGGCGTCCGAACGACGTCCGACCGACGTCCGAACCGCAGGAGGTTCCATGCCCACCATCGAGCAGTCCATCGACGTGGACGTGCCCGTCTCGACGGCCTACAACCAGTGGACCCAGTTCGAGTCCTTCCCCCACTTCATGGGAGGGGTGGAGTCGATCACGCAGCTCGACGACACGCTGACGCACTGGAAGACGAAGATCGGCGGGGTCGAGCGCGAGTTCGACGCCGAGATCACCGAGCAGCACCCAGACGAGCGGGTCGCCTGGAAGAGCGTCGACGGCACGACGCACGCCGGCGTGGTGACGTTCCACCGGCTCGGCGACACCACGACGCGCGTCATGGTGCAGATCGACTGGGAGACGGAGTCGCTCGTCGAGAAGCTCGGTGCCGCCGTCGGCGTCGACGACGCGCAGGTCAAGAGCGACCTCAAGCGGTTCAAGGAGTTCATCGAGTCCCGCGGCGCGGCGACCGGTGCGTGGCGCGGGGACGTCAGCTGAGATCAGCGTCTGTCTGTCGCTGACGACGAGCGGGCGCCGAGGATGGCGCCCGCTCGTCGTCGCAAGGCGCTAGCGGCGGTGGCCGGAGCCGAGCTTCTGCTGCGCCATCCACTGCCAGATGTGGACGCCCGAGGCGGTCGTCGGGTCGTTGCGCCCGACGTAGATCCAGGACCAGTGGCCGGGATACGTCACGCCGTCCCAGGTGACGTGGTCGTAGGCGGTGAGCAGCGCTCCCGGGATCGTGTCCGCCATGTGCAGCCCGTTCGCCTCGAACGGCAGGGTGTCGTCGTCCTTCGACTGGACCACCCACGTGGGCGTCCTGATGGCCGCGAGATCGGCGTCGGAGATCATCGTGGTGCCGTTGAACACGAGAGCGGGGGCGATCGGCACCTGCGCGGCGAAGAACCGGGGGTTGTCGACGACCAGCTTGGGCGTCATGTACCCGCCGTTCGATGCGCCGACCACGTAGATCCGGCGCTTGTCGACGTGGTTGGTCCTCACGACCTTGTCGATCAGCGCCTTCAGCTTGGCCGAGTAGCCCATCGCGGGGTCGTTCAGCCAGTAGTCGGTGGCCTGCGGCGCCAGCACGTACGCGCCGCCGAAGATGCGTTGCGCCTCGCGCGTGCTGAATCCCAGGGCGCCGCGGTTGGCGAGCAGCGGCAGGTCGTTGTCCTGCGCCTGCGCCCAGCCACCTTCACCGCCGCCGTGCAGCCAGACGACGAGCGGATGCGCACCGCGGCCCTCGGGCGTGAAGAGTCGGTAGGAGAGCCCCGCAGCCTTGCCGTCCCGGTAGGCGTCCACCTCAGGGTCGACGACCTCGCCCTGCTTGAAGCGGGTCAGCGTGACCGCCTTGCCGTTGCGCAGGGTGAGGGGCTTGTTCTGCGTGAGCGTGTAGGTCAGGTCGAGGACGAGGTTGCGGCCCGTGTCGCAGCTGGTGCACCAGGCCAGGGTCGAGGCGCCTTCGACCTCGTAGCCGTGCAGCAGGTCGATGACGACCCGGCCGTGCCGGTCGAGGTGGACCCCGGTGACGGTACGGTCGACGTCGTACTCGCCGAAGACCGTGCCGGGCTCGACGGTGTACGGGTTGGTGCCCTTGGCGTGGACGCTGAACGTGTCGGCGGTCAGGCTCGACGCCCTGACCCCGAGGCGGCTGGTGTCGAGAGTGACTGAGACGATCTGCTGGCCGGAGTCGAGCACCCTCGCGTTCAGGGTGAACTGCAGCGATCTGGCCGGCCCCCCGTGCGCGCCGGCCGGGAGGGCCGCGAACGGGACCAGGGCGAGCGCCGCGAGCAGTGCGATGACGAGTCGTAGCTTCTTCATTGAAGCTCCTTGGTGGGCGGCGCCGGGTGTCCCGCCGCGCGGCGACCTGCCGCCCCTCGCGCCGTCCGCGCGACCCTTCGGACGGTATCTCGCTCCCCCCACCGCGGCGACCGGGGTCGGCCGGCGCAACGCGCGTCAGTGACACCGCGCGTCGGTGATACGGCTCGCGCACCGGCGCCGCCCGACGCACGCTGAGTAGATGACCTCGACGCTCACCGCCCTCGTCCTCGTCGGCACCCTCACGCCGTCCCCGGCGCCGTCCAGCAGCGAGCTGTTGGGCCGGCAGGTGCTCGCCGCGCTCGGGGAGCACGGAGTCAGCGGCGAGGTGGTGCGCGTGGTCGACCACGACGTGCGGCCGGGCGTCGAGAAGGACATGGGCCCGGGCGACGCGTGGCCGGCCATCCGCGAGCGGGTGCTCGCGGCCGACATCCTGGTGCTCGCGACGCCCATCTGGATGGGGCAGCCGTCGAGCGTCACGAAGCGCGTGCTCGAGCGGCTGGACGCCGAGCTCTCGGAGCAGGACGAGCAGAGTCGCCTGCTGACGTACGGCAAGGTCGCCGCGGTCGCGGTGGTCGGCAACGAGGACGGCGCGCACCACACCAGCGCCGAGCTGTTCCAGGCGCTGAACGACGTGGGCTTCTCGCTCGCGCCGGGTGCCGTGACGTACTGGGTGGGCCGGGCGATGGAGACCCAGGACTACCAGGACCTGGACGAGACTCCCGAGCCCGTCGCGACGGCCACCGCGACGCTCGCGTCGAACACCGCCCACCTGGCGAAGCTGCTGGCAGGGGCGCCGTTCCCGCCGAGCTGACCCTCTCGACTTGCGGACGGGGCACCGCGTGCGAGCCTGATCGCGAGGCACGCTCAGGACACGGGCGACCGCACCTACCCCCCCGGAGCCATCGTCATGAAGCTGCCCTCCCCGCGCGGTCCCTTGAGCGACGCGGTGCGCACCCTCGTGGCGTCGCCCGTGGACCAGCCCGCAGACGTGCGCGCGCCCGACGTCGCCCGGGCGGCGGTGGACGCGACGACGGACCTGCTGACCGACGAGGACGTCCAGCTCGCCCTCTACGTCATGAACGAGCTGGCCTACCGCGGGTTCGACGGGGTCGACGACGACTGGGAGTGGGACCCGGAGCTCCTCCGGGTGCGCCGCGTCGTGGAGGGCGCGTTCGAGGAGGACCTGCGCCGTCGCGTCGAGGTGCCCGGCGACGTGGCTCCCGAGCGCGGGGCGGTGGCCGCCGCGCTGTTCGCGATGACCGCACCGTCGCCCGGGCCGAGCGTGGCCCGCTACGTCGCCAAGCGCGCCACCCGCGAGCAGCTCGAGGAGTTCCTCGTCCTGCGCTCCATCTACCAGCTCAAGGAGGCCGACCCGCACACGTGGGCCATCCCGCGGCTCACGGGCAAGCCGAAGGCGGCGCTCGTGGAGATCCAGGCCGACGAGTACGGGGGCGGCGACGCCGAGCGCATGCACTGCGAGCTGTTCGCCAGCACCATGCGGGGCGTCGGGCTCGACGCTGCCTACGGCGCCTACGTGGAGCGGATCCCCGCCCTCACCCTCGCCGCCCTGAACCTCATGTCGCTGGTGGGCCTGCACCGTCGGCTGCGCGGTGCGACCGCGGGACACCTCGCGGCGTTCGAGATGACGTCCTCGCTGCCCAACCGGCTGTACGGGGACGGGTTCCGGCGGCACGGCTTCGACGAGGCCACCACGTTGTACTTCGACGAGCACGTCGAGGCGGACGCCGTGCACGAGCAGATCGCCGGCCGGGACCTGGCCGGCGAGCTCGCCCAGCAGGAGCCCGAGCTGTGCCACGACATCCTGTTCGGCGCGGCCGCGTGCCTCTACCTCGACGACCTCGCGGGCGAGCAGACCCTGACCGCCTGGACCGCGGGCGCGTCGGCCCTGAGGCCCGCAGCGTGAAGGACTCACGCCCCGTGTCGGTCGTCGCGTGCCCCGACGGCCCGCTGCTGGTGCGCGGCGACGCCCAGCTGGTGGACGAGCAGGGCAAGCCGGTCGAGCGCCGTCGGGCCACCGTCGCGCTGTGCCGCTGCGGCGCGTCGGCCATCAAGCCGTACTGCGACGGCACGCACAAGGCGATCGGCTTCACCGCGCCCTGAGGCGCGCCTGGGTGACCCGGAGCTAGGTGACCTGGAACTCCAGGAGCACGTGCGGCAGCGCGTCGACCAGCTCGCGTGCCAGGAATCCGACGGGACCGACCGAGGCCGCGAGCCGGTCACCCGCCCCGGCGTGCAGGGCGACGCCCCAGCCGGTGGCGCGCGCCAGGTCGGTGCCGCTCGCAGCCAGCCCGGCGACGGCACCGGCCAGCACGTCGCCCGACCCGGACGTCCCCAGGCCCGAGTAGCCGCTGGCGGACTGCCACGAGCGGCCGTCCGGTGCGGCCACGTGCCCGGACAGGGCGACCACGGCGCCGTAGCGGTCGGCGATCGCCGCGGCCGCCTCCTTCGGGTCCCGCTCGTCGCCGTCGAGCAGGCGGCTGCCCTCCTCGCCGTTGGGCGTGAGCACCAGGCGGCCGGCGAGCGCGCGGCGGGCGTCGGTCATCTGCGGCAGGACGCCCAGCGCGAAGGCGTCCAAGACGACGGGCGTCTGGTCGTCGAGCGCCGCGCACACGTCCTCGATGAGCCCCCGGGTGCCGTCCGGTTCGTCGAGCCCCGGGCCGACGAGCACCACGTCCGCGCGGTCCAGCTCGCCGGCGTCGTCGTCGGGCAGCCCGGCGACGGAGCCGCTGGACGACTCAGGCAGAGCCAGCACCCCCGACTCCGGGACCGCGACCGCGACCTGACCCGACACCGACGACGCGACGGCGAGCGTCAGGCGTCCGGCACCCACCCGGAGCGCGGCGAGCCCCGACAGCATCGCGGCCCCTGGGGTGCCACGAGCGCCGCCGAGGACGAGCACGCCCCCACGCTCGTCCTTGGACCCCGAGCGGTCGGGCAGCGGCCAGTCCCGCAGCAGGGCGGCCGTCAGCGGCCCGGTGGCGCCGTGCTCACTCATGCGGATCGGTCCCCTCGTGCTCGGTCACCGGTGCGTCCAGGGCCGCGAGGTGCGCGACGTCGTCGAACCTGCTCGTCGTCCACGCGTCGCCGCCGCGCGTCAGGATGGTCACGGACGCGTTGCGCACGCTGCGCTCGCGGACCAGGTCGAACAGCTGCGTCTCGGTGAGGTCCTCCAAGACGTAGCGGACCAGCGCGATCACGGCGTCGTGCGTGACGACGAGCACGCATCGCCCGTCCTCGCGGCGGTCGACGTCCGCCAGCACGGAGCGCAGGCGCAGCGCGACGTCGGCCCACGACTCGCCGCCCGGCGGCCGGTAGTAGAACTTGCCCAGCAGTGCCCGGCGCGCGGCCTCCTCCGGCAGGAGGCGGGCGATGCCGCTCGTGGTCAGGCGGTCGGTGATGCCGAGCTCGCGGTCGCGCAGGCGCTCGTCGATCCGCCGGGGCACGTCGAAGCCCGCCGTGGCGAGCGCGGTCTCCGCGGTCTGCCGGGCGCGGTCGTAGGGCGAGCACCACAGGACGTCGGGGCGCTCGTCCGGCGGGAGGGCCCCCAGCCACTCGCCCAGCGCGCGGGCCTGCTCCAGCCCCCGCGCGCTGAGCGGGGTGTCCGCGTCACGGGTGTCGAGCTCGAGCCGGTCGGCGCCGGCCTGCGCGGCCGCGGCGGCCGCGAGGTTGCCCACGCTCTCCCCGTGGCGCACCAGCACCAGCTCGACGGCTCCGCGCTCGGCGCTCATCCCTCCACCCCCGTGGCCTCGTGCGATGTTCCGACCGGCTTGGACTCCGGCGAGCCCCGTTCGCGCAGGTAGATGGACAGCACCACCATGCTCGCGACCGCCAGGAACTCGGACTGCCAGTTCTGCAGCCCCGCCACCACGAGGGACCCGCAGGCGAGGGACGCCGGCAGTCGCTTCATGAAGGCACGCTAACCGGCACCATGCGCGCCCGCGCGCCCGGGGGTACGGTCACTCCAGGATGCGGCGACTCACGGACTTGCCGAGCTCGGTCAGCACGAAGACGCACACGGCGGCGGCGAGCGCGATGCCCCAGTCGCGCAGGCCGATGGGCGCCGACTCGAACCAGTCGTGCATGAACGGCGCATAGGTGAACACGAGCTGGAGCACCAGCAGCGCACCCGTCGCCACCCAGATCAGCGGATTCCCGACGAGCACCCTGGGCGTGATGCTGGACGACCCGAGGAACCGGCACGTGAACAGGTAGCCCATCTGACCCAGCGCCAGCGTGGTGACGGCCGTGGTCTGCGCGCGGCCGTCGTCGGCCCCGAGGTCCTTCTCCAGCAGGAAGGTGAACAAGGTCGCGGCGCCGATGGTCGCGGAGGCCACGAGGATCAGGGCCAGGGCGCTGCGCGACACCACGTGCTCGCCGGCCGCGCGCGGCGGGCGGGCCATGATCGTCGGCTCGGCCGGCTCGCCCGCGAGCGCGAGCGACAGGGTGACCGCGGTGACCAGGTTGACCCACAGGATCTGCACCGGCGTCAGCGGCAGCGCGAGGCCGGCCAGCACGGCGACCAGGATCACCAGGGACTGCGCGCCGTTGGTGGGCAGCAGGAAGACGACGGACTTGCGGATGTTGTCGTAGATCCGCCGCCCCTCCTCGATGGCGCGCTCGATGGTCGCGAAGTTGTCGTCGGCGAGGACGATGTCGGCGGCCTCCTTGGTCGCCTCGGTGCCCTTGATGCCCATCGCGATGCCGACGTCCGCGCGGGAGAGGGCCGGTGCGTCGTTGACGCCGTCGCCCGTCATCGCGACCACCTCGCCGTGCGACTGCAGCGCACGCACGATGCGGATCTTGTGCTCGGGGGAGGTCCGCGCGAACACGTCGACGTGCTCGACCCGCTGCCGGAGCTCCTCCTGCGACATGGCCTCGAGCTCGGTACCCGTCAGCGCCTCCACGTGGCCCTCGCCGACGATGCCCATCTCGCGGGCGATCGCGATCGCCGTACCCGCGTGGTCGCCCGTGATCATCTTCACGCCGATGCCCGCGCGGTGGCAGTCCGCGATCGCCTGGACCGCCTCGGGTCGGGGCGGGTCGACGATGCCCACCACGCCGAGGAACTCCAGCTCGTGACCGACCTCGGTGAACGCGTCGCCCTCGTCGGGTGCGGCCGGCCGCCGGGCAGTCGCGAGGACGCGCAGCCCCTGGCCGCCCAGCTCGTCGACGACCGCGTCCCAGCGCGCCCGGTCCAGGGCGGCCGCCCCGGTGGAGGTGCGCTGCGTCGTGCAACGGTCCAGGAGACGGTCGGGGGCGCCCATCACGTGCACGCGCCGCGTGCCGTCGGGCAGCTCGTCGAGCGTCGCGGAGTACTTGGTCGCGGACTCGAAGGGCACGGCCCCCCGGCGCGTCGCGCCCGGGGTGCCGCCCCCGGCCTTCTGGGCGAGCACCACCATCGCGCCCTCGGTCGGCTGCCCGACGAGCGTCCAGTGGTCGCCTTGGAGGTCGACATGCGCGTCCGGGACCAGGGCGGCGACCTCCACGAGCGCGCGCAGGTCGCCGTGAACGTCGAGCGGGGCGGGCCGGCCGTCAAGCAGCACGTGGCCCTCGGGCGAGTACCCGATCCCGTCCACGTCGTACCGGCCGTCGTGCGTCACCACGGTCCGTGCCGTCATCTCGTTGCGGGTCAGGGTGCCGGTCTTGTCCGAGCAGATGGTCGTGACCGACCCCAGCCCCTCGACCGACGTGAGCTTGCGCGTGATGGCGTTGCGGCGGGCCATCTGCTGCACGCCGAGCGCGAGCGTGATGGTCACGAGCGCCGGGAGGCCCTCGGGCACGGCCGCGACCGCGAACCCGATCGCTGCGGAGATCAGCTCGTCCAGCGCGAAGTCGTGGATGAGTCGGCCGATGACGAGCATGAGCGCCGCCATGCCGAGGATCAACCACGACAGCTGCTTGCCGAGCCGGGCGAGCTGGCGGGTCAGGGGCGTCTGGAGGTGCTCGACGCCGGCCACCAGGGACTGGATCCGCCCGATCTCGGTGCGCGCGCCCGTGTCGGTGACCACGCCGAGCCCGCGCCCCGCCGTCACGATCGTGCCCGAGTAGAGCATGCAGGAGCGGTCCCCGACCCCCGCGTCGGTGCCCACGGCGTCCACCGACTTGCTGGCCGCGACCGACTCGCCGGTCAGTGCCGCCTCCTCCACCTGCAGGTTCGTGGCCTCGAGCAGCCGCACGTCCGCCGGCACCTTGTCGCCCGACCGCACTCGCACGACGTCTCCGGGCACCAGGTGCTGGCTGTCGATCTCGGCCCAGCGACCGCCGCGCAGCACGTTGGCGTCCAGCGACAGCATGGTCGAGAGGCTGGACAGCGCGGCGTCGGCGCGGCCCTCCTGGATGAAGCCGACCAGCGCGTTGATCACGGCGACCGCCAGGATCACGGCGAAGTCGACCCAGTCACCCAGGAGGGCCTTGAGGACGGCGGCGGCCAGCAGGATGTAGACGAGCACGTCGTCGAAGTGGCTCAGGAAGCGCAGCAGCGCGGGCCGGCGCGGCGCCTCGGGCAGCCGGTTGGGCCCCACCTGCGCGAGCCGGGCGGCGGACTGCTCGTCGGTGAGGCCGTCCGCCGACGACCGCAGCGCCCGCAGCACCGCGTCCGGGTCCTCGGCGTAGGGACGCGTGGTCCTGTCGGCCTCCACGAGCGTGCTGGTCATGGGTCTGCTCCTCGCGACGTCACGTCCGGCTGTGGGCCCAGTCTCGGACCGCGAGCCACCGTGACGCCAGAGGGCCGCCCCCACGCAGGTGTGCGTGGGGGCGGCCCCCCCGCGGGGGGGCGTGGGGGCGGCCGCAGGGGGTGCCAGACGTCAGTCGGCTGCGCTCCGGCGACGGGCCGCCGCGAGCGTGGCGCCACCCAGCACGAGCGCGGAGCCGAGGGCGACCAGGCGCCCCGCGTCCGAGCCGGTCTGGGCCAGGTGGCCCGAGGGCTTCGCGACGACGACCGGCCTGGATGCGACAGGGCTCGACGCGACGGGGGTCGTGGGCCGGGTCGACGCGCCGCGACCGGAGACGGGCTTCGTCGGCTCCGGGGTGGGCTTCACCGGCGTCCGGGTGGGCTCGGGCGTCGGGGTGGGCTCGACGACGATCGGCCGGTAGACGTAGACCACGTCGGGCGTGTCGTCCGTGTAGGTGCCGTTCGCGTTAGCGGGGACCGCCACCAGCTCGTAGCCGTCGATCGACTTCGGCGACGTCGTGTAGTGCTCGCCCTGGGTGCCGGTCGAGGAGGTCGGGTCGGCCAGCGGCTTGCCCTTCTCGTCGACGTAGCGGACGGTGACGTCGGCCGGCTTCGGGGCCACGACCGGCTTGTAGACGTAGGTGACCGTCGTGGTGCCGTCGGCGAGCGACCCGCTCGCGTTGGCGGGCACCCGCACGAGCTCGTAGCCCGGGACGGTCTTGGCGTGCGTCGTGTAGTCGTCGCCGGGCGTGCCGGTCGAGGTGTCCGACGGCGCCAGCGCCTTGCCCTTCTCGTCGACGTACCGCACCACGAGGTCCGCCTTGGCCGGCGCGGGGACCGGCTTGTACACGTAGACGACCTGCGTCGTGCCGTCGGTCAGCTCGCCGGAGGCGTTCGCCGGCGTCGCCACCAGCTCGTACCCGTCGATGTCCTTGGCGTGCGTCGTGTACGCGTCTCCGGGCGTACCCGTCGAGGTGTCCGACGGCGAGAGCGGTGCACCGTGCTCGTCGACGTAGCTGACCACGAGCGAGCCCTCGGCGACCGGGGCGGGCGCGTACACGTAGACGACCTCGGTGGTGCCGTCGACCAGCTGCCCGGACTCGTCGCCCGTGACCTTGCTGAGCACGTACCCGTCGATGTCCTTGGCGCGCGTGCTGTAGTCGTCGCCGACCTTGCCCGACGAGCTGTCCGAGGGGGCCAGCTGCTTGCCGTTCTCGTCCACGTACCGGACGACGAGCTCGCCCGTCGCCGGTGCCGGGATCGGCCGGTAGACGTAGGTGACCGTGGTCGAGCCGTCGGTCAGCTCGCCCGCGGCGTTGGCCGGTTCGGCGACGAGCTCGTAGCCGTCGATTCGCTTGGCGGACGTCGTGTACGTGTCGCCAGGCTTGCCCGAGGAGGTGTCGCTGGGCGCCAGCTGCTTGCCGTGCTCGTCGACGTACCGGACGACGAGGTCGCCGGCGGCCGCGTCCGTGAAGGTCACCGTCGCCGCGTCGGGAGCGTCCAGGCCGCGGCGCACCGTGATGTTGGCGGCACCGTTGGTGTACGTCCCCGGCTGCGCGGCAGTCACGTCGACCGAGACGGTGCACGACGTCTGCCCGGCGTCGAGGCTGCCCTCCGCGACGGCGATCTCGGTGCCCCCCGCGGGAGCGGACACCTTCGAGGCGTCACAGCTCGCGACGAGCTTCGGCTCGTCCGCGATGACGAGTCCGGCGGGGAGCGAGTCGGTGAACGACCAGCCCTTCTTCTCGGCCTTCTCGGCGGTGTTGGTCACCGTCAGGGTCAGGCGGACGGTGTCGCCGGTCGTCGCCGCCGACGTCGAGAACGACTTGTCCAGCTGTGGCGTGACGTCGAGCACCTTGATGTCGTCGAACGCGCCGTCGTTGCCCAGGTAGGCCGAGGTCAGGTTGCGGATCACGATGCCGAACTGGCCGCCGTCGTAGAGGAAGGACTGGTCGGAGGCGAAGCTGCCGGCATAGACCGGCTCGGCTGCGCCCTTCGCGAGGCTGGTCACCGGGACGACGTGGCCGCGGGGATCGGTGATCGGGTCGATGGCCTTCGTGGTCAGGGCGCGCTCGACGCCGTTCTGCGCGACGGCGAAGGTGAGCTGCGGGTTCACGCGATCGGGATGTGCCGCGTTCTTCGCGTTGGTCGCGGCCGCTGCGAGGGAGAACGCCAGGAACCGGCCCTTGGAGTCCTTGAGGCTGATGTCGTCCTTGGTCGCGAACATGATCTTGCCGCCCGCGGGCACGGCGCCCGTGGACTGCGTGTAAGCCGAGATGGCCATGTTCTGCTGCGGGTTCGACGTGCCGTTGACCTTGCCCAGCGCCTCGGTGAGCTGGCGCAGCGTGTTGAAGGCGGTGACCTCCGTGCCGTTGTTCGCTCCCGTGGCGTCGCTGGCCGCGCGGGTGTTGTCCCACGAGAGGACCAGGCCGTTCGCCTTGACGGCATTGAGCCAGTAGGCGTCGGCGGTGTAGCTCTGGCCACCCGTGCCCCGGTAGTCGGCGAGCTCGGTGCGCAGCCCGCTGTGGTTGGCGTTCTCGAAGTTCTCGTGGAAGACCACGGTGGGGTCGTCGGGCGTTCCGGGGTGTCCGGGCGTCGCGAAGGCGGTGCCGGCTCCGACCAGGACGAGCGCGAGGCTGGTCGAGACCGCGAGTGCGGCGGTCCGGCCAGCTGCGCGACGTGTGGTGGACATGAGGTCGATCTCCTTGGCTTGTTCAGTGTGCTTCCGACATCTCGAATGTATTTCAGCAACCACATTCACGATCAGTGACGAAGGTCCTGACTTTCAGCACGCAGGGCAGTTGAATGGAGCCGTGCCCATTCCGACTGAACGCGTGGACCTCGTCGGAGCCCCTGCACGCGATGCGGTGTTCGAGCTCCTGCTGCGCCGGATCGTCACCGGTGAGCTCGCGCCCGGGTCCCGCCTGAGGGACGGCGAGCTGCTCGCGACGACCGATGCCTCGCGAGTGCCGCTGCGCGAGGCGCTGAACAGGCTCGAGACGCTCGGGCTCGTGCGGGTGGTCCCGCGCCAGCTCACCGAGGTGACCCCGATCGATCCGCGCCGCACTGCCGAGTGCCTCGAGCTCCTGGGCGCCGTCGTCGGGCAGGCCCTGGTCGAGACCGCGGGGCGTCTGACCGCCGACGACGCGAGCAACCTGCTCGACCTCCGTGACATCGGCCTGCGTGACGACGCGACGGCCTTCGCGACTCTGACCGACGCGACGTACTGGGTGCAGTTCCCCTCGGTGATCGTGGGCCGGACGGGCAACGACGAGTACCGGAGCCTGTGCCAGCAGACGTGGCCCTACGTGGAGCGCTCGCTCGCGCACAACGAGCACGCCCTCGACGTCACCGGCTGGCGGCGCGCGCTCGTCGCGACGATCGACGGGGCGCTCGAGGGTGACGCAGCCGCCGCGCTGACGGCCTGGCATGCCGCTGTCGAGCACACGGCGGCGCCGTTCGTCCACGCCCCGGCCGACGTGGCCCCGCCCGCGCGGCCTGTGGTCCTGCGCGAGCGTGCCGCGACCGTCATCCAGCGCGCGATCCTCGACGGCACGCTCGAGCCGGGCGAGCAGCTGCGCGAGTCCGCCCTGATGGCATGGCTGGGCATCTCGAGGACGCCGGTGCGCGACGCGCTCGCGCTCCTCGCGTCCCGCAGGCTCGTGACGCTCGAGACGCACCGACCGGCGCGTGTGGCGACCCTCGACCACGAGGAGTTCGTGCACGTGCTGCGCGCACTCGGCGTCCTGCGGAGGGTCAGCCTGGGTGACGCCCTGTCGGGGAAGGTCGATGTCCCGACTGCCTGGGGGACCACGCTCGACCGGATCCGCGGCGCGGCGTCGCTGCACGAGCGGATCGCCGCGGTGGACGAGCTGTCTGCCGCGATCACCGCGGCCGGCGACAACCTGGTCGCGACCCAGGCCATGGACCTGCTCGAGGCACGCGCGCGCTGGTACCTGGTGCGGGACCCGCAGGCGCTCGAGGCCTACGACGGCGAGGAGCTGGTGCGCTTCGCCGAGGCCGTGCGCTCGGGCGACGTCGAGGCGGCCGTACGCGCCCACGCCCGCGTGTACGACACGGTGACGGCTCGGCGCTGAACGGCGCCCACGGCCTCGGCGCGCCTCGCCGTGCCGTGACGTGGAGGGACCGGCACCCGAGCGCAGGGGGGCAGCTCGGATGCCGGCCGCAGCCCATCCTGCCTCCTCCGGCCCGCCGGGTCAGTCCACCCGACGGGTGATCTGACGCGTGCGGCCCGGGCGTCGCTCGTGCTGCGGACCCGCGCCGGACGTGCCTAGGCTCGGGCAGGACCGACCAACGAGGAGCGCACATGAAGGGCAAGGTCGCATTCGTCGCCGGAGCCGGGCTCGGCTATCTGCTCGGCACCCGGGCAGGGCGGGGCCAGTTCGAGAAGATCAAGTCGTGGGCGGGCGACATGTGGCTCGACCCGCGCGTGCAGGGCTACGTCAAGGACATGGAGGCCCAGGCGACGCAGTTCGCCAAGGAGCAGGGCGCCGCGCTCAAGGACCGCGCGGTCGACGCCGCGTGGGCGGCGATGGGCAACGCGAAGAGCACTCCGGACCCGGACGAGATCGTCGTCGAGGCCGTCCCCGAGGACGAGCTCGACCCGAATGTGCGCCGGTTCTGACCCTTCAGGGGTGCGCGGCCCAGATCCGGGCCGCCACCTGGTCGGGCGTCGCGTCGACGAAGACCTCCATGCCGACCTCGTCGGCCTCGAGCGGCTCGAGCGTGGCCAGCTGCGAGGCGAGCAGGGTCGCGGGCATGAAGTGGCCCGTCCGCGCCGCGAGGCGCCGGGCCAGCTCGTCGGGCGGCACCACCAGGTGCGCGAACCGCACCGGCGCGCGCGCCTCCCGCAGCACGTCGCGGTAGGGCCGCCGCAGCGCGGAGCACGCGACGACGGTGCCGCCGGAGGCGTCGTCCATGGCCTCGCGCACCCGGGCCAGCCAGGGCGCGCGCTGGGCGTCGGTGAGCGCGAAACCCGCGCGCATCGCGGCGACGTTGGCGGCCGGGTGCAGGTCGTCGCCCTCGACGAACGTCGCCCCCAGCCGCTCGGCCAGCAGCCGGCCCACGGTCGTCTTGCCCGTCCCGGACACCCCCATGACCACCACGTGCTCGCTCACGAGCGCCACCTTGGCAGGCGCCGGCGCGCGGCACGGCGACTTCCCGCACCGTGGGCACGAGCCGCGGTGGTGGACGGGGGCAACTAAACTCGCGCGGTGCCATCCCTCGTCGTCGACACGACGCCGCTCCGCATCAGCCCGGCCTTCCGGCGGCTGTGGCTCGGCCTGTCGATCTCGAACCTCGGCACGCAGCTGACGGTCGTCGCCGTGGGTCTGCAGGTGTACGACATCACCGGCTCGACGTTCACGGTCGGCGTGCTCGGGCTGTTCGCCCTGGTGCCGCTCATCATCTTCGGGCTCTACGGCGGCGCCATCGTCGACCACTACGACCGGCGCAAGGTGGCGCTCTACGCCTCGCTGGTGAGCTGGGTGGTGATCGCGGTCCTGGCCGTGCAGGGCTGGGCGGGCAACGAGCACGTCGGTCTGCTCTTCGCGCTGGTCGCCGTGCAGTCGGGCGCCAACGCGGTGAACGCGCCCGCGCGCAGCGCGATCATCCCGCGTCTGCTCGAGCCGCGGCTCATGCCCGCCGCCAACGCGCTGCAGGCCATCGGCTTCCAGACGTCGCTCACGGTGGGGCCGCTGATCGGCGCCGCGCTGGTCGCCGCGTTCGACTACGGCCTCGCCTACACGGTGGACTTCCTGCTGTTCACCTTCGCGCTGGTCGCCGTGCTCCGCCTTCCGCCGGTCCTGCCCGAGGCCTCCTCCACGCGCCGTGCCCGGGTGGGTCTCGGCTCCGTCGTCGACGGGCTCCGCTACCTCGGCACGCAGCGCAACGTGCGCATGACGTTCGCGGTCGACCTCATCGCGATGATCGTGGCGATGCCTCGCGTCGTGTTCCCCGCCGTGGGCATCTGGTACCTGGGTGGGGGCGCGACCACCACCGGCATCCTCACCGCGGCGCTCGCGGTGGGCGCGGTGCTCTCCGGCACGTTCTCGGGCGGGCTCGCGCGCGTGCGCTGGCAGGCGCGCGTCATCACGTTCGCCATCACCGGCTGGGGGCTCTCGGTGGTCGCGTTCGGGCTGGTCCTCGTGGCGGTCGGCCGGGACAAGCCCGAGCACGTGCTGTGGGGCGCGCTCGTCATCGCGTGCTGCACGCTCGTCGCCGCGGGCGCGTCCGACGAGATCAGCGCAATCTTCCGCCAGACCATCCTGCAGACCGCCACGCCCGACGACATGCGCGGGCGGCTGCAGGGCGTCTTCATCGTCGTCGTGGCCGGCGGCCCGCGGCTGGGTGACCTGTGGATCGGCTCCCTGTCGGAGTGGGTGGGCGAGGCCTGGGCCGTCGTCCTCGGCGGGTCCCTGTGCGTGGTGCTGCTGTGGCTGCTGGTGCGCTGGCAGCGCTCGTTCTGGCAGTACGACGCGCGTCATCCCGTCGCCTGACGGCCCCCGCCCGCGGATGGGCCCGCGGGCTGATGTGCGCGGCACGCCTCGGCACGCAGGCTCGTGCCATGACCACGTACGTCCACGGCCGTCCCGAGAGACCCGCCCGTCGCCGCCCCCGGGCCCTGATCGTGCTGCTCCTGCTGGCGGCCGCCGTCGGCGTCGCGCTGCGCCTGGCCGACCCGTCGGGGGCGTCCGAGCCGCTCGTGCCCGTCGCTGCGTCCGACGCGCCGCCCGAGACGGGCGACCCGGTGCTCGCCGGGCTCGACGACGAGCTCGCCGCGCGCTTCGCGCACGCCCAGCGGGTCGCCGCGGCGGACGGCGTCCGGCTGACGCTGACGTCGGGCAAGCGCTCGGCGGCCGAGCAGCAGGAGCTGGTCGAGGCGGCGGTGGAGCGGTACGGCTCCGAGCGTGAGGCGCACCGCTGGGTGCTCCCGCCGGGGTCGTCGGCCCACGTCAAGGGGCTCGCCGTCGACGTCGGGCCGACCTCCGGAGCCCTGTGGCTCGGCGAGCACGGCCTGGAGCTGGGGCTGTGCCGCACCTACGCCAACGAGCTGTGGCACTTCGAGAAGCTGCCGGACGGGGCCACCGCGTGCGCCCCGATGCACCCGGACTCGTCCTCGGGCTGGTGACCGGTCAGCGGGGGACGTTGCGCAGGTTGGAGCGTGCCATCGCGACCACGTCGGCGACGCCGCCCCCGATCACCTGCTTCGCCATGGCGCGCGTGAATCCCGAGACCTGGGAGCGCGTGATCTTCGGGGGCAGCGACAGCGCGCGCGGGTCGGTGACCAGGTCCACGAGCGCGGGTCCGTCGTGCGAGAAGGCGGTGCGCAGCGCGGACCGGATCTCACGGGGGTCCTCGACGCGGACCGACGGGATGCCCAGCGCGGCGGCGACCGCGGCGTAGTCCACCGGCGGCGAGTCCGTGGCGTACGACGGCACACCCGCGACGAGCATCTCGAGGCGGACCATGGCGAGCGAGGCGTTGTCGAAGACCACGACCTTCACCGGCAGGTCCAGGGCGCGCAGGGTGATGAGCTCGCCGAGCAGCATGGACAGGCCGCCGTCGCCGGCGATCGCGACGACGGTGCGGGGCCGCGCCGGCTCGTCGCCCGAGCCGTGCGGTCCCGCGGGGTCGCCCGGCGACGTCGACGCCGCCTGGCTGAGTGCCGCGCCGATGGCGTGCGGGAGCGCGTTGGCCATCGAGCCGTGCAGGAACGACCCGATCACGCGCCGTCTCGCGGTGGGTGTCACGTACCGGGCCGCCCAGACGTTGCCCATCCCGGTGTCCACGGTGAACACGGCGTCGTCGGGCGCCTCCTCGTCGAGCACCGCGGCGGCGTACTCCGGGTGGATGGGTCGCAGGTCCTCCACGTCGCGGGTGTACGCGCCGACGGCGCCGGACATCGCCTTCTCCTGGCGGGCCAGCATGGAGTCGAGGAAGGAGCGGTCGGTGCGGGGCTCGAGCAGCGGCAGCACGGCGCGGATCGTCTCGCCGACGTCGCCCACCACGGCCACGTCGTTGCGCGTGCGCCGACCCAGTCGGGTCGGCTCGATGTCCACCTGCGCCGTCGGCACGTCCGGGAGGAAGGTGTCGTAGGGGAAGTCGGTGCCGAGCAGCAGCACCAGGCCGGCGCCCTCGAGCGCGGCCGCGCACGCGCCGTACCCGAGCAGGCCGGTCATGCCGACGTCGAACGGGTTGTCGTACTGGATGACCTCCTTGCCGCGCAGCGAGTGGCCCACCGGTGCGGCAAGCCGCTCGGCCAGCGCGAGCACGTCGTCGCGCGCACCCCGCACGCCGGCGCCGGCGAAGATCGTGACCTTCTCGGCGGCCTCGATGGCGGCGGCGAGCGCCTGCACGGACTCCTGCGACGGCACCACGCGGGGGCTCGGCGGCGGGGTGAGCACGTCGATGCCGTCGTCGGCCGCCTCCAGCTCCGCGACGTCACCGGGAAGCGTCAGGACCGCCACCCCGGGCGCGCCGTACGCGTGGTGGATGGCCGACCGGATCACCCGCGGCGCCTGCGCGGCGGACGTGATCATCTCGCTGTAGGCCGAGCACTCCAGGAACAGGCGGTCCGGGTGCGTCTCCTGGAAGTACTGGGTGCCCACCTGCGTGCTCGGGATGTGGCTCGCGATCGCGAGGACCGGCACACGCGAGCGGTGCGCGTCGTAGAGCCCGTTGATCAGGTGCAGGTTGCCCGGCCCGCACGAGCCCGCGCACACCGCGAGCCGGCCGGTGAGCTGAGCCTCCGCCGCGGCGGCGAACGCACCGGCCTCCTCGTGGCGCACGTGCACCCAGGCGATGTCGGCGCCGTCGTCGGCCGCGCGCCGCACCGCGTCCACCACGGGGTTGAGGCTGTCGCCGACGATGCCGTACACGTGGCGTGCTCCGGCGGCGATGATCTGGGCGACCAGCTGGTCGGCAACGGTTCGACGGGACATCGATCCATCGTCAACGGCGGTCAGCCCTCCCGCATCCGCAGGCCTCAGGCCAACGCGGTCAGCGCCCGCGCCAGGTTCTCCTCGTAGCGGGCCACGAAGTCCGCGACCCAGTCACCCTCGTACGCGCGCGGAGCGGTCTCCACCTTCATGATCAGCGCCATGAGCAGGCGGTACAGCAGCAGCCGGGCGGCTGCGTCCGGCTCTTCCACGTCCCACGCGGCGCCGCTCGTCGCGCCGTAGCCGGCGAGCACGCGCGGCGAGACCCCGTGCCACATCGGGTCGATGCCCACGAGGTCGAGCAGCGGGTCGCCCCACATCGCGCGCTCGGTGTCGATGACGCCCAGCAGCTCGCCGGTCGCCGGGTCGACGAACAGGTTGCCGGGCCACAGGTCCGTGTGGACCAGCACCGGCGTGGTCACGTGGGCGAGGGCACCGGCGTGCCGTCGCAGCGCCGCCCGGATCTCGTCGTCGGGCAGCGCCGTCCCCCAGCGCGCGGCGTCGGCCAGCAGCGCCTCGACGATCAGGGAGAACGCCTCCGGCCACGCGTCCGCCTGCAGGCCGGTCTCCGCGTTGGGGTAGCCGAAGCGGGTGCCCGTCAGCGTGTGCTGGTGCGCGAGGTAGGCGCCCAGGTCGCGCTCGAGCCGCTCCGTGCGCGGGTCGTCCGCGCCGAGCCCCGCGTCGAGCATCGGCGTCCCCGGCAGGTGGCTGACGACGAGCACGTCGCTGGGCAGGACGGTGCGCGTGTAGTCGGTGTGCAGCACGGTGGGCATGAGCAGCTCGGGGCGCTCGTGGGCCAGCTCGTAGACCAGCGCCTCGGTCCGCAGCAGGTCGAGCTCGTAGGTGAGCAGGCGGTCGAGGTCGGTGGGCGCCGTCTTCACGACGACCCGGCTGCCGTCCTCGAGCGTGACGCGGTACGTCGTCGCGAACATCCCGCCCGTGAGGCGCTCGAACCCGGTGAGCCGGCCGACGGGTGCGACGAGGGCAGAAAGCGTATCGCTGCTGGTCACGCGCCTACGCTAGCGCCCCGACCGGTCGGGCTCGACGCACTCGGCCAGCTCGGTCGCGGCCACGGCCGCACCCGCCGTGGCCGACGGCGAGCCGTCCTCGACCGCGTCGTGCACGTGCCCGGTGTGGTCGCCGCGCAGCGTGCGGTACGACGCGAGCACCGCGACGACCGCGACCACGGCGGAGACCACCACCACGAGGAACCCGGCGTGCGACCCCTCGGCGTCGATCCGGGCGCCGGCCACCGACGAGCCCACGGAGACGCCCACGCCCAGCGCGGTGCCGATCCAGGTCAGGCCCTCGGTGAGCCGCTCGGCGGGCACCAGCTGCTGCACCAGCGCGTTGCCGTTGATCAGCGTGGGCGCGATCGCGAAGCCCGTGACGAACATGACGGCGGCCAGCGCCCACAGCGAGTCGACCAGGAAGAACAGCGACACCCCGACGGCGAGCGCGATCATCCCGTTCGCGAACCGCTGGTGCAGGGGACGCTTCCAGTGCCGGGTGCCGTACAGCAGGCCCGCGATGAGGGACCCCGCGGCGAACACGGCGAGCACGGGGCCGGCCAGGTTCTTGTGCCCGGCCTCCTCCGCGAAGGCGACCGTCGAGACGTCGTTGGCGCCGAAGATCGAGCCCATCGCGACGAACACCAGCACGAGCACGAGCATCGCGGGTGTGCGGAGGACGGAGCCGCGCGGTCGCGGCTGACCCTTCGGGGCGACCGGGGGCTCGGTGGCGCGCAGCGCGCAGAACCAGTAGCCGCCCACGACCATCGCGACCAGCGGCACCACCAGCCCCGCCGTGGGGTCCACGCCCGTGGCCAGCAGGGTCGCGGCGACGGGTCCCACGACGAAGACCAGCTCGTCGACGGCGGACTCCAGGGCGTACGCGGTGTGCAGCTGGCGCGGGTCGCTCAACGTGCTCGACCAGCGCGCGCGGACCAACGACCCGAACGACCCGATCGCCGCGCCGGTGACGGTCGCGGTGACGTAGAGGATGACCTCGGGCGCGTCCGCGAGCGCCGCGACCACGAGTCCGACGAGCCCCGCCGCCGAGACGGCCACCGCGGGCCGCATGACGCGCGCCTGCCCGTGCCGGTCGACCAGCCGCGACAGCTGCGGTGAGCAGACCGCCTGCGCGATGACGTACACCGCCGACACCCGGCCGGCGAGGCCGTAGGAGTCGTACAGCGCGGAGACCATGAGGACGATGCCGATGCCCACCATCGACATCGGGAGTCGCGCGAGCGCACCGGCCGCGGAGAAGGCGAGGGCTCCGGGCCGTCTGAGGACATCTCCGTACGGCCCGAGCACCCGCCCAGTCTCTCACCCGTCCGCGAGCCTGCTCGTCGCGGGCGTGGGCGGCGCCGGGGAGGCAGGATGGGCGCGTGACGATCGACGTGGTGGACGTGCCGGAGGAGTCGCGGTTCGAGGCGCGCGGGCAGGACGGGGAGCTGATGGGCGTCGCCTTCTACGACGTCATCGGGACCACCGTCGCGTTCACGCACACCGAGGTCGACGAGAAGTACGAGGGGCAGGGCGTCGCGGGACAGCTGGTCCGCGCGGCCCTCGACTCGGTGCGCGCCCAGGGCAACCGCCGCGTCGCACCGCTGTGCCCGTACGTGAAGGCCTGGATCGCCCGCCACCCGGACTACCAGGACCTCGTCGGCCCCTCCTGACCCGCGACACGTGCCCGCCGGCCGGTCGCCGGTCGGCCCGATGGTCGTCCGCTGGTCCACGGGCCCGAAGGCTGGTCGAGCCTGTGGTTGTCCACGGTTCAGTGGCCGGAAGCGTGGATAACGACTGGTTCGGCAGCCGGAAGCGCGGACAACCACCGGCTCGAGGGGCCGGCCGGGCGGGAGGTGCCGCGAACCTCACGTTGCGGGCGGTTGGAGGGGTCGATGCGGCCACAACGTGAGGCTCGGCGCCCGCCGACCGGTTAGTGCGCGGATCGGCTGGTGCGCGGACCGGCTGCCGACCGGCCCCCGCCACGCCGGCCCGCCCCGCCTCGCCTATCGAGCCTGTGGTTGTCCACGGTTCAGTGGCCGGAAGCGTGGATAACGACGGGTTCGGCACTCGGGAGCGTGGACAACCACTGGTTCGGCGGCCCGGCCGGGCGGACAGCCGGCCGCCGAGGGGGGGTCAGCCGGCGAGGGCGGCCGAGACCACGTCCTTGGCCTCCGCCTGGACCTGGGCCAGGTGGTCGGCGGAGACGAACGACTCGGCGTAGATCTTGTAGACGTCCTCGGTCCCCGACGGGCGCGCGGCGAACCAGGCGTTGGCGGTGGTCACCTTCAGGCCGCCGATCGCCTCGTCGTTGCCGGGCGCACGGGTCAGCCGGGCGGTGATCGGGTCGCCGGCGAGCGTCTGGGCGGACACCTGCTCGGGCGAGAGCGCCGCGAGGGTCGCCTTCTGCTCGCGCGTCGCCTCGGCGTCGACGCGGGCGTACCAGGACTCGCCGAACTCGGTCACGAGCTCGGCGTGCCGCTGGGAGGGCGACTTGCCGGTCACGGCCAGGATCTCCGAGGCCAGCAGCGCGGCGATGGGGCCGTCCTTGTCGGTGGTCCACACGGTGCCGTCCTTGCGCAGGAACGAAGCGCCGGCGGACTCCTCGCCGCCGAAGCCGATCGACGCGTCGATCAGCCCGGGCACGAACCACTTGAAGCCGACGGGCACCTCGATCACGCGGCGGCCCAGGCGCGCCCCGACGCGGCTGATGAGGTCGGAGGAGACGAGGGTCTTGCCGATGCCCGCGTCCGACGGCCACTGCGGGCGCGCACCGCCGTACAGGTAGTCGATCATCACGGCGAGATAGTGGTTGGGGTTCATGAGCCCGCCGTCGGGGGTCACGATGCCGTGGCGGTCGGAGTCGGCGTCGTTGCCCGTGGCGATGTCGTACGGCGCGGCGCCGCCCTCGGCCGTCATCCGGGTCACCAGCGAGGCCATCGCGTACGGCGACGAGCAGTCCATGCGGATCTTGCCGTCCCAGTCGAGGGTCATGAAGGGCCAGCGCGGGTCCGCCTCGGGGTTCACCACCGTGAGGTCCAGCCCGTAGCGCTCGCCGATCGCGCCCCAGTAGTCGACCACCGCGCCACCGAGCGGGTCTGCGCCGATGCGCACGCCCGCGGACCGGATCGCCTCGAAGTCGATCATGTCCGCGAGGTCGTCGACGTACGCCGAGAGGTAGTCGTGCTTGCGGATCAGCTCGGAGGCGATCGCCCGCTCGTACGGCACGCGCGGGACCGCGCGCCACCCCGAGGCGAGGATCTGGTTGGCGCGGTCGGCGATCCAGTTGGTCGAGTCGGAGCCCGCGGGACCACCGTGCGGCGGGTTGTACTTGAAGCCGCCGTCGGTGGGGGGGTTGTGCGAGGGGGTCACGACGATGCCGTCGGCGAGCCCGGGCCCCCGCGTCCGGACGCCCTCCGACGTGCCCGCGCCGTTGTGGCGCAGGATCGCCAGGGACACCGCGGGCGTGGGCGTGTACGAGTCGCGGGCGTCGACGTGCACCTCGACGCCGGCCGCGACGAGGACCTCGACGGCCGTGCGCTGGGCCGGCTCGGACAGGCCGTGGGTGTCGCGCCCGATGAAGAGGGGCCCGTCGGTGCCCTGCCCGCGCCGGTACTCGACGATCGCGGCCGTGATCGCCACGATGTGCGCCTCGTTGAACGCGCGCCTGAACGCGCCGCCCCGGTGCCCGCTGGTGCCGAACACGACCTTCTGGTCGGGGTCGGTCACGTCGGGCTCGAGGTCGTAGTAGGCGCCGAGCAGCGCGTCGATGTCGACGAGGTCCTCGGGCAGGGCGGGGGTTCCGGCGCGCGGGTGCATGCCTCGATCCTTCCGCAGCCGCAGCGACAATGCACGGGCCCGGCCCCGGTAGCCTGGCCCCATGGCCAAGAACACTGGAGAGTTCGTGCTGCGCCCGTTCGAGGGCCTCCCGGGTGAGCCCGACTGGGTCGCGCTCAAGGAGGTCGTCCCGGCGGCCACCGGGACCGCGCGCACGACGAAGGAGTACGGCTCCCGCGAGGTGCTCGTCACCACCGTGCTGCCCCAGGCCTGGCCCGCGCTGCACCGCGCCGACGGCGTGATGCTGCTGGCCCTGCAGACGGCCAGCAGCTCGGGCGACGCCAGCCGCGACCTCGCGGCCGCGCTGCTCGAGGCCATCGACGCCGAGCCCGGCACCGCGATCGAGCTGACCGGCCTGCCCGAGCCCGGTCCCCGCCTGCAGGACGTGCTCGACCTGTCGGTCCCCTTCGAGGTCACCGTCCGGGACACGTTCGCCTACTGGCTCGCGCCCGACGTCGAGCGCACCGAGGACCTCGCCGCGGCGATCGAGGAGGCCGACGCGGGCATCATCGACACCCGCAAGCTGGCGGCCGCCGACTCGGCGTACTGGTGCCGCATGGGTGCGCGCGAGTTCCTGCGCTGGGCCCAGCCGCACGAGGAGCAGGTGGTGCTGGACGGCCTGGCGCGGCTGCACGCTCGTCGCGAGTCCGGCTTCGACGGGGCGAAGTTCGTGGGCTACTTCCGCTCCAGCGGGCTCGTCGTGCCCGTCTGGGAGCTGCCGCGCGGCACGGAGGCCGAGGACATCGAGGACGCGGTCGCGCAGTTCGCCCCCCGCTTCGCCGAGGCGCTGGCCAGCACCGAGCCGCTGGACGCCAACGAGCGGCGTGCGCGGGCGGGCCTCGTGGCCCGCCAGGTCACCCTGCGCTGACCGCCCGCGTGGACGACTCGCTGCTCCGTCGCTGCCCGGGCGTCGTCGCGCACGCGATCTCGCTAGGCTGACCGCCGTGATGGCCCAGGGCACCCAGACCCCCGACGACGAGGGGGCCGCGACGCCGCGCCCGCGGGCTCGCTCCCGGGCCGCTCGGACCCGGACGGCGGCGACGACAGGCCAGGAGCCCACGGCCACGGCCGCCGAGCCGACCGCCGCACCGGAGGCACCCGAGCCGACAGAGCCGGCTGGGCCGCAGCTCCCGTCGCCCGCGCCGCAGCAGGCGCCCCGTGCGCCGCGCGCCCCCCGCGCGCGCCAGCGGGTCGCCGTCGTCATCCCCGCCAAGGACGAGTCGCGGCGCATCGCCGCCACCGTGCGCTCGGCCAAGGCCATCCCGCACGTGGACCTCGTCCTCGTGGTGGACGACGGCTCCGAGGACAACACGCAGCACGTCGCCCGCGAGGCGGGGGCGGTGGTGGTGCGGCACTCGCACAACCGCGGCAAGGCGGCGGCCATGGAGACCGGCGCCGCCGTGGTCGCCATGCGGGACGCGCCCGACCGGCTCCCGCGCGTGCTGCTGTTCATCGACGGCGACCTCGGCGAGACGGCGGTCAACACCGCACCGCTGGTCCCCCCCGTCGTCGAGGGGCACACCGACCTCGCCATCGCGCTCATCCCGCCGCAGCCTGGCGCCGGAGGGCGCGGCATCGTGGTGGGCGCCGCGCGGCGGGCCATCCAGTCCATGACGGGCTGGACCCCCACGCAGCCGCTGTCCGGCATGCGCTGCCTGACCCGCGAGGCGTTCGAGGCCGCGACCCCGCTGGCCCGCGGCTGGGGGGTCGAGACCGGCATGACCATCGACCTGCTGCGCCGCGGCTTCCGCGTGGTCGAGGTGCCGTGCGACCTGCGGCACCGGGCGTCGGGCACGGACCTCAAGGGCCAGCTCCATCGGGCGGCCCAGTACCGCGACGTGCAGCTGGCCGTGAACGCGCGGCGCGTGCGCTCCGCGGCGGGTGCCGTCAAGCGCAAGGTCACCCCCGCGCCCGGACCGCAGACCCACCGCTGACGAGCCCGCCCCGTAACCTGGGCCCGTGCCCCCGCTGCTCCGCCGGTCCGCCCGTGCCCTGATCACGGCGCTCGTGGCGTGCCTGGCGGTGGCGCTCGGTGCCGGGCAGGCGGTGGCCGACGACGACGCCGCGGACCCGGCTCCGCTCGTCCTGGTCGGTGTGGGCGGGCTGCACTGGTCCGACGTGGACCGCGCCGCGACGCCGACGCTGTGGCGGATGATCACGGGCGGGTCCGTCGGCTCCATCTCGGTGCACACCCCCAGCCCGGTGACGTGCCCGCTCGACGCGTGGCTCACCATCTCGGCCGCGAGCAAGGTGGCCGTCCCCGCGCCGGAGGGCGACGAGGCGGACGGCTCCGACTCTGTCCCCGTGGAGTGCGAACCGCTCCCCGAGGTCGCGCCCGCGTCGTCGTCGCCGGACCCCTCGCCGCACAAGGTCCGCGGCTGGGCCGGGCTCTCGAGCACCAGCACCAAGGACCTGGGCGTGCCCGGCACGATCGGCCAGCGCATCGCCGACGCCGGTACGTGCACCACCGCGGCCGCTCCCGGCGCCGCCATCGCGCTCGCCGATGCCGACGGACGCGTCCAGCGATATGCGGCCGCACCGGGATCCCTGAGCGCCGCCGAGCTCGCGGCCTGCCCCGTGACCGTCCTCGACGCGGGTGAGCTGCCCGCGGACCGGACGCAGCGCTCGGACGCGCTCACCGCTCTCGACGACGCGCTCGCCCTGGTGGCCCGCACGGTGCCGGTGGGCACGCGCGTGCTGGTCGCGGGCGTCTCCGACAGCCCGACGGGCGAGACGGGCCTGCAGGTGGTGGTCGAGTGGCGTCGCGGCGGGGGGCCGGTCGGCTGGCTCTCGTCGGGCTCGACGCGCAGCTCCTCCGGCATCGTCACGCTCGCCGACCTGGGAGCGACGCTCGCCGAGGCGGGCGGCGCCGACACGAGCGACCTCGAGGGCTCGCCGCTGGTGGTGGACTCGGAGCGCCGCATCAGCGTGGACCGCACGGTCGAGAACCGGCGCTACCTCACCGAGATGACGACCATCAGCCCGCAGCTGCTCCCGGTGCTGCTGCTCACCGCCGCCGCGGCCACCCTGCTGGCGCTGGGCGCCGTGGCCCTCGCGCGCCGGCGGCACCGCACGCCGGCGCCCGCCACGCGGCGAGTGGTGCTGGCGACGCTGCTGCTCGGCGTCTGCACGCCCGTCGGGGCGCACCTGGCGGCGCTCTCCCGCTGGTGGGGCTCCCCCGCGCCGCTGTTCGCCGCGACGGGCTGGTACGTCGTGGCGACGGTCCTGGTCGCGCTCGTCGCGCTGCTCGCCTCCCGCGTCCTGCCCGCGGGGCGGTGGCGCCTCGCGGCGGCGGTCGCCGGTGCGACGTGGCTCGTGCTGACCGTGGACGGCGTGACCGGCACCGTGCTGCAGCAGGGCTCCGTGCTCGGCTCCACGCCGGCCGCCGGCGCCCGGTACTACGGCTTCGGCAACACGACGTTCGGGGTCTACGCCGCCGCGGCGCTGGTGCTCGCGGGTGCGGTCGGCGCGTGGCTGCGCTCGTCCGGCCGGCGGTGGGCGTCGGTGCTCGCCGTGTCGGCGGTGGGCCTCGTGTCGGTGGTCGTCGACGGCTGGCCGACGTTCGGCGCGGACTTCGGCGGCGTGCTCGCGCTCATCCCGGCCTTCGCGGTGCTCGTCGTGGCCGTGGCCGGTGCCACCGTGACCGTCAAGCGCGCGGTCCTGATCCTCGTCGGCGCCGTGGTCGCCGTCACGGCCGTGGCGGTCGTCGACTGGGTCCGCCCGGGCCGCAGCTCCCACCTCGGGCTGTTCGTGCAGCGCGTCATCGACGGCGACGCCTGGCCGGTGATCGCGGGCAAGGCCGGCGGCGCCTGGGCCACGGTCGACCAGCCCGCCGGGGCGTTCGCCGCGCTCGCGTGCCTCGCGGTGTGCGCGGTGCTCGTCGGACCGGACCGCTGGCGGCCGGGGTACCTGCGCCGCGCGTACGCCTCGTGGCCGCTGCTGCGCGCCGTGCTCGCGGCGGTCGTCGTCGCGGCCCTGCTGGGCGCCCTCGTCAACGACAGCGGCGTGGTGGTCGCCATCTCCGTGCTGGGCCTCGCGGGCGTCAGCCTGGTCCTGTCCGCGCTCGCCAGCGCCTGGGACCGCCTTCCCGCCACCACGGTGCCGTCCCAGGCCGACTCCCCGCTGCGGCGCATGCCCGCCGTGGTGGTCGCCACGGGCGGCGCGCTGCTCGCGGTGCTGCTGCTCGTCACGATCACCGTTCCGGCGCAGACCGCCGTCGCCGGCGCCGTCACCGCGGGCGGGGGGCAGGCCGCCGTGCCTGCCGGCAAGCCCGTGGTGGTCATCGGGACCGCCGGCCTGACCTGGGCCGACGTCGACCGGGCGAGCACGCCGACGCTGTGGGGGCTGCTGCGCGACGGCGCGGCGGCCGGTGCCGTCTCCCCCGGGGTGACCGGCCGGTCGTCCTGGTGCGTCTCGGCGGGCTGGCTGGCATTGAGCGCCGGTCAGGCGCCCGTGACGGGCGAGTCGGTGGACGGCGACTGGCTCTGCGCCCCCTGGGACATCACGCCCGCGGGCGAGGGCGTGACCGTCGAGGGCTGGGACGGGCTCGAGTCGCTCCAGTCCCGCTCGGTGTTCCACCCGATCATCGGCGGGCTGGGCGACACCCTGGCCGACGGCGGCGTCTGCGCCACCGCCGTGGGCCCGACGGCCGCGCTCGCGCTGGCCCGCAGCGACGCGAGCGTGGCGCGCTACCGCACGCTCGACCAGGCGACCACGAACCCGACCGACGCGTTCTCGTGCCCGCTGACGCTCGTCAGCGTCGGCACCGTGCCGCACTCGGCTCGCGACGTGCCCGAGCTGCGGGCGCGCTCGCTCGCTGCTCTCGACGCCCAGGTGCGCACGCTGCTCACGGTCATCCCCTCGGGCTCGACCGTCATGATCGTCGACACCGGCAACCCCGCACCGGCGCGCCCGTCGCTCGGCGTGGGGCTGCTGGACTCCGACGAGGTGACGGGGACGCGCTACTGGTCCACGCCCTCGACGCGGTGGGTGGGCGTCGTGCGCCTGCTCGACCTCCCCGCGACCTTGCTCACGGCCGTCGGCATCGAGCCGCCCGACGTCTTCACCGGGTCCGCGATCACCGTGGGTGAGGACCGGCCGGCGGAAGCCGCGACCGCCGCGCGGCAGCTCGCGGACCTCACGGTGCGCGACCAGGCGCTGCGCGGGACGGCCGGCAAGGTCACCACCACGCCCCTCGTGGTCGCGCTGCTGCTCATCCTCGGCATGCTGCTCGCGCCCACGGTCGCCCGCCTGCAGCCCCGCACCGAGCTCGCGGTCCGCCGCGCGGCCGACGCCGCCATGCTGCTGCTGGCCTGCCTGCCCGCCGGGGTCTTCCTCATGACGGCCACCTCGTGGTGGCGGTTCGCGTCGCCGACCGCGGTGATGTGGTGGTCGGTGCTCGGCTGCACGCTCGTGGTGGCGGCCGCGGCGGCGCTCGTCCCGTGGCGTCCCGTGATCGGCGGGCCGGGGATCGTCGCGCTCGTGACCTTCGGCATCCTGTCGCTCGACGCGCTGCTGGGCACGCCGCTGCACCGCGGCAGCCTGCTGGGGCCCGCGCCCACGCTGGGCGGTCGGTTCTACGGGTTCGGCAACCCCACCTACTCCGTCTACGTGGTGGCCGCCCTGCTGGGTGCCGCGGCTCTGGGCACCTGGCTGCGCCGCTACGGGCGCTGGGTGGCCGGCGCCGGGGCGGCGCTGGTGGCCGGGGCCGCGCTCGTCGTCGACCTGTGGCCCAGCCTGGGTGCCGACGTCGGCGGCGGCCTGGTGCTGCTCCCGGCGGGAGCCATCGTGGTGCTCGCCGTGGCCGGCATCCGGATCACCTGGCAGAAGCTGCTGGTCGCGGGCGTGGCCGGTGTGCTGCTCGTCGCGGGCATCGGCATCCTCGACTGGTTGCGGCCCGCGCCGCAGCGCACGCACCTCGGCATCTTCGTGCAGTCCGTGGTGGACGGGACCGCCTGGGACACGATCAGCCGCAAGCTGGGGTACGCCGCGCGCACGATCGGCGGCGGCTGGGTGTCGTGGGTGACGCTCGCGCTGCTGGTGGTCGGTGTCCTGCTGGTGTGGAAGGGCTCGCCCCTGCGCTGGGCCGCCTGGGACCGCCTCGAGCGGCACTGGCCGCTGGTCCGGCCCACGATGTTCGCCCTGCTGGTGGCCGCGATCGGCGGCTCGCTGGTCAACGACTACGGCATCCGGATCGCCACGTCGGTGCTGGCCGCCCTCCTGCCGCTGCTCGGCGTGCTGCTCGCGCGCAGCGCGCCGCTGCCCGGCGACCAGGCCGAAACCGTTGGCCGTACCGAAACCGTTGGTCAGGGCGAGGTGGGCGAGCACTACCCTGCGGACCAGCGCACCAGCTGACGGGAGAACCATGGCACTGCCCCGCTACGCCTACCTCGGCCCGGCCGGAACCTTCACGGAGGCCGCGCTGCGCCAGGTGGTCTCGCCCGACGACGCTGTCTACCTGCCGCAGACCGACGTGACCTCCGCCATCGCCGCGGTCCGCGCGGGCGACGCCGACTTCGCCGTCGTCGCCATCGAGAGCACGGCCGAGGGCGGCGTCACGGCCACCCTCGACAGCCTCGCCTCGGGCGAGCCGCTGGTGCTGCTGCGCGAGGTGCTGGTCCCGGTGCAGTTCACGCTCGCCGCGGCGCCCGGCCGGACGCTGGCCGACGTCCGGCGCATCTCCGCGCACCCGCACGCGTGGGTGCAGTGCCGCCGCTGGATCGCCGAGCACCTGCCCGACGCCGTGCACGTGCCGGCCACGTCCAACACCGCACCGGCCGCCCTGATCGCCTCGGGCGGCTCGGGCGAGCTGCCGTTCGACGCCGCGCTCGTGCCGCCGCCTGCGGTCGAGACCTATGGCCTGACCACGCTCGCGGAGCACGTCGCGGACACCGCCTCCGCCGTGACGCGGTTCGTGGTCGTCGGGCACCCCGGCGACGTGCCCCCGCCCACGGGTGCGGACAAGACGACGCTCGTGGTGCACCTGCCCGACAACGAGGCCGGCGCGCTGCTCGCCATGCTCGAGCAGTTCGCGGTGCGCGGCGTGAACCTGTCGCGCATCGAGTCCCGCCCCATCGGCGACTCGCTGGGCCGGTACTCGTTCTCGATCGACGCCGAGGGGCACATCCGCGACGAGCGCGTGGGCGAGGCGATCATGGGCCTGCACCGGCGGTGCCCGTTCGTGCGCTTCCTGGGCTCCTACCCACGGGCCGACGCCGTCGAGCCCACCGTGCACGTCGGAACCGCGGACGCGGACTTCGTCGAGGCGCGGTCGTGGCTGCGGGAGGTGCGCGGGGGGACTGCGACCTAGACGCCCGACGTCTGCGGCTGGAGCGCGGCCACGCGCACCACGAGGGCGCCGGGGTCCACGCGCGCGGCCACCTCGACGACGCGTCCGACGATCTCGCCGTCCACCTGCGCGAACTCGCCGGCGGGGACGACGATCTGCACCTCCTTGGCGCGCCGGTGGTCGATGCGGCCGATCTTCGGGGCGTTGGTGGTGCTGACCCCGAAGCCCTGGAGCACCACCTCCCCGAACAGCTGGGCCCAGCCCGCGATCCCGCCGCGCGCGTCGATGGCCGCGAGGTCGAGCCAGCCGTCGTCGAGCTCCGCGTCGGGGAGCAGCGTCAGGCCGCCGGGCAGCCTGCCGCAGTTGCCCACCAGGAGGCTGCGCAGACGGGCGGTGGTCGACCGCTCGCCGTCCACCCGCACGTGCACGCGGGTGCGGTCGCCGCGCAGGTGCTTGATGCCGGCCACGAAGTAGGCGATCCAACCCATCTTGGCCTTGAGGTGCGGATCGGTCGCGGCGACCATCGCCGCGTCGAAGCCGAGGCCCGCGATGACCAGGAAGATGTGGTCGCGCGGCGCGTCGGGGTCGGCGGGGCGCTCGTCCGCGGCCTCGGCGACCTTGTCGTGCACGTCGGACTCGAAGCGCAGCACACGCAGCCAGCCCACGTCGATGCTGCGGTCCCGGCCGGTGAGCGCGATGCGCAGGGCCGAGAGCGGGTCGCCCAGCGGCAGGTCGAGGTTGCGCGCCAGCAGGTTGCCGGTCCCGATCGGCACCAGGCCCATGGGCACCGAGGTGCCGATCAGGCCTTCGGCCACCGCACGCACGGTCCCGTCCCCGCCGACGGCGACCACCACGTCCGCCCCGGCGTCCACCGCGGCGCGCGTCTGCCCCACGCCGGGGTCCTCGATGGTGGTCTCGAGCCACATCGGCTCGGACACGCCCAGCTCGGCGGCCGTGCGGCGGACCGCCTCGCGGAGCTCGGCCGCCTCGGGCTTGGACGGGTTGGCCACGAAGGCCACCATGGTGCCGCCCTCGTCCACCTCGCGCGCGAGGCCCCGGGCGGCCGGGCTCACGGTGCCGGCCTCCAGCCGGCGGTGCAGGCTGTTCTGCTCGCGGTACACCATGACCGCGATGACGATGGCGGCGACCGCCAGCACACCCGCCGCGATCGCCACCCACCCCACCCACGTCACCAGGGCAATCTACGGGTAGCGCGGCCCGGGCCGACAGGAATTCGCGGTCGGAGGCGGTCCGGCTCGTCGGTAGGGTGGCGCAGGTGATCGATCTCCGCCTGCTCCGTGATGACCCCGACGTGGTGCGCGCCAGCCAGGTCGCGCGCGGTGACGACCCCGGTCTGGTCGACCAGGTGCTCGCCGCCGACGCCCTGCGCCGCTCCTCGCTCACCGAGTTCGAGACCGTGCGCGCCGAGCAGAAGTCCCACGGCAAGCTGGTCGCCGCGGCGAAGGGCGACGAGAAGCAGGCGCTGCTCGCGCACGGCAAGCGGCTCTCGGAGCAGGTCAAGGCCCTGCAGGCCGACGCGGACGCCGCCGAGCAGAAGGCCACCGAGCTCGCGCGCCGGATCGGCAACGTCATCGAGCCCGGCGTCCCCGCGGGCGGGGAGGACGACTACGTGGTCCTCGAGCACGTCGGCACCCCCCGCGACTTCGCGGCCGAGTACGGCGCCGACTTCGTGGTGCGCGACCACCTCGACCTGGGTGAGGGCCTGCGAGCCATCGACACCGAGCGCGGCGCCAAGGTCTCGGGCGCGCGGTTCTACTACCTGACCGGCATCGGCGCGCGCCTCGAGCTCGCGCTGCTCAACGCGGCCGTCGACCGTGCGCTCGCGGCCGGGTTCACGCCGGTCATCACGCCCACGCTGGTCAAGCCGGAGGTCATGGCGGGCACCGGCTTCCTCGGGGCGCACGCCGACGAGATCTACCGCCTCGAGGCGGACGACCTGTACCTGGTGGGCACCTCGGAGGTGGCGCTCGCGGGTTACCACGGCGGCGAGATCCTCGACCTGTCGGGCGGTCCCCTGCGCTACGCCGGCTGGTCGGCGTGCTACCGGCGCGAGGCCGGGTCCTACGGCAAGGACACGCGCGGCATCATCCGCGTGCACCAGTTCCACAAGGTCGAGGCGTTCGTCTACACCACGGTCGAGGACGCGGCCGACGAGCACCGCCGCCTGCTCGGCTGGGAGCAGGAGATGCTCGCCCTCGCGGAGCTGCCGTACCGCGTGATCGACACCGCGGCGGGCGACCTCGGCTCGAGCGCCGCGCGCAAGTTCGACTGCGAGGCCTGGCTGCCCAGCCAGCAGCGCTACCTCGAGCTCACGTCGACCTCGAACTGCACCACCTTCCAGGCGCGCCGCCTCGGGGTGCGCGAGCGGACCGCGGACGGCTCGGTGCGCACGGTCGCCACGCTCAACGGCACGCTGGCCACCACGCGCTGGCTCGTCGCGCTGCTCGAGAACCACCAGCAGCAGGACGGCTCGGTCCGCGTGCCCGTCGGGCTGCGCCCGTACCTCGGGGGCCTCGAGGTGCTGGAGCCCGTGCGTTGAGCCGCGCCCGGATGGTCGCGCTCGACGTCGACGGCACCCTGATGTCGTACGCGGGCGTGATCTCCGAACCGGTGCGCGAGGCGGTCGCCGCGCTGCGCGACGCGGGCCTGCACGTGGTGCTCGCCACCGGGCGCGGGCTGCACGCCACCTTGCCGGTGGCGCGGGAGCTCGGCCTGAGCGCAGGCTGGGCCGTGAGCTCCAACGGTGCGGTCACCACGCGCCTCGACCCCTCGGCACCCGACGGGTTCGAGGTCACCGAGGTCATCCGCTTCGACCCGGCACCCGCGCTGCGGGCGCTCGCGCTCGAGCTCCCGGACGCGCTGTACGCCGTCGAGGACCTGGCCGCCGGGTTCCGTGTCTCCGGCGAGTTCCCGGCCGGTGAGCTGTCGGGCCACGTGCAGGTCGTCTCGTTCGACGATCTCCTGGCCACGCCCGCCACGCGCGTCGTGATCCGCGCGCCGGGCAGCAGCCCCGAGGAGTTCCACGCCCTGGTCGAGCGCGTGGGCCTGCAGGAGGTCGAGTACGCGGTGGGGTACAGCGCGTGGCTCGACCTGACGCCGGGGGGCGTGTCCAAGGCGAGCGCGCTCGAGTCGATCCGGCGCGGGCTCGGCGTCGAGCCGCACGAGACCGTGGCCATCGGCGACGGCGGCAACGACGTCCAGATGCTGCAGTGGGCCGCGCGCGGCGTCGCGATGGGTCACGCCACGGAGCGGGTCCGTGCGGCGGCCGACGAGGTCACCGGCACCATCGACGACGACGGCGCTCTCGCCGTGCTGCGCAGCCTGCTGGCCTGAGCGGCAGGGCCAGTGCGCCCCGCGTTGCCGGTCCGGCCGGCCGCTGGAACACTCCGAGGCGTCATCGGTGACGGGCGAGGGAGCGGGCATGAAGGTCTTCAGCTGGACGAGACGGGCGACTGCCGTGCTGGCCACCGTCGCCCTGGCGTCGACGGCGGCGGTCGCGGGAGCGTCGAGCGCCGGAGCGGCCGCGTGCTCCGCGACCAGGAGCACGAGCATGACGGTGCACGCGACCGCGACGGCCTACGACTTCCAGACCAAGCTCGACTACTCCGGCAAGGTCGAGGTCACCGAGCGCTACTACTACTCGAAGAACTCACCGATCGCGAACCACACGATCACCGTCCTCGCGTGCAAGGACCCGAAGACGAAGACGTGGAAGCCGCTGCACTTCACGGTCACGGCCCGGCACGGTGAGCTCGCGTACCGGGTGCTCGACGGCAAGGCCAAGGTCGACTCCCGCGGCATGGCGGTCATCGTCAACAAGGTCGGTGCGAGCAAGGTGCACCTCACGGCCATCGCGTGCAACACCAAGCCGCAGAAGCTGTCCCCGCTCGCGGTCTCCCGCGCGCTCACCCAGATCCCCGTGCCGGGGCCCTACGTGATCGGCCTCGGCCAGGCGGCGGCCGCGCTGCTGCTGCCGAAGGCCCCGGCGACGAAGTACTACTGCGGCGCGGTGGGACCGGCGTTCACCGCCTCGTGGAAGCTGAGCTCGACCGGCAAGGCCAGCCTGAGCTTCGGCTCGACGGGTCATGTGATCCGGGCGGTGAGCACCACGTGGAACGTGCCGACCGGTCCTTACTACAGGTCGGTCCAGACCACCTACCAGCGCAGCATCGTCATCACGCGGTGACGACCGGGGCGTGCGGCTCCCACCGGGACGCCTAGCCTGGTCAGGTGCCCGCGCCGCTGCTGTTCGTCCTGTCGGGGCTGACGCAGTACGCGGGCGCCGCGCTGGCCGTCGGCCTGTTCGCCTCCATCGCCGCACCCGCGGTCGCGTGGTTGCGCATCGTCGTCGCGGCGCTCGTGCTGGTCGGGTGGCGCCGGCCGTGGCGCACGCGCTGGACCCGGCGCGAGCTGGGTGTCGTCGCGCTGTTCGGCGTGGTGCTCGCCTCGATGAACGTGACGTTCTACGTCGCGATCGACCACCTGCCCCTGGGCACCGCGGTCGCCATCGAGTTCGCGGGGCCGGTCGCGGTCGCGGCAGTGACCGGGCGGGGGTGGCGCGAGCGCGTCGCCATCGCGATCGCCGCCGTCGGCGTGGTGCTGCTGGCCGGGGTGAGCCTGGACGCGGGTCCGGACGCCCGCACGGGCCTGGTCGCCATCGCGTTGGCCGCGGTGTTCTGGGCGGCCTACATCCTGCTCGGACGGCGGGTCGCGACCGCCCGCAGCGGCGGCGTGACGGGCCTGGCGCTCGCGATGACCGCGGGCGCCGTGGCGTTCGCGCCGTTCCTGGCGTCGCAGGCCACCGCGGTGCTGCACGACGCCTCGCTCGCGGCGGCGGTGGTTGGCGTCGGCGTGCTGTCGTCGGTGATCCCTTACGCCATCGAGCAGGTGGTGCTACGCCGCGTCCGCCCCGCCACGTTTGCGGTGCTCCTGGCCCTGCTCCCGGCCACGGCGGCGGTGGTGGGAGCGATCGCGCTGCACCAGGTGCCGCACGGGCTCGAGGTGCTGGGTCTGCTGCTCGTGTCGGGGGCGATCGCCCTCACGGCCCGCTCGTCGGACGCGGCCGAGGAGGCGCCGCCACCCGCCTGATCACGGCTCGAGCACCAGCTTGCCGAACACCTCCCCCGAGTCGAGCAGCCGGTGCGCCTCGGCGGCCTGGTCCAGCGGGAGCGCGGCATGCACCAGCGGTCTGATGCGGCCCGACGCGACCGAGGGCCACACGTGCTCCCGCACGCCCGCCATGATCCGCGCCTTGTCGGCAGGCGCGCGCGAGCGCAGCGCGGTGCCGAGGACCGTCAACCGGCGCGCGACCAGCTGCCCCAGGTCCAGCTCCGCCCGTCGGCCGCGCTGCAGGCCGATGACAGCCAGCCGGCCGCCGTCGGCCAGCATCGCGACGTTGTCGGCCAGCCCACCCGCACCCAGCACGTCGAGGATGACGTCGACGCCCGCGCCGCCGGTCGCCGCGCGCACCTGGTCGACGAGGTCGTCCGCGCGGTGGTCGAGCGGGACGTCGACGCCGAGCTCGGTCAGCCGCGCCGTCCGGGCGGGACCGCCCGCCGTGGCGAGCACGCGGGCCCCGAACACGGCAGCGGCCATCTGGACGGCGATCGAGCCCACGCCGCCCGATCCGCCCCGCACCAGCACGGTGTCGCCGGACCGCAGCCCCGCGGCGTCGAAGGTGGACCACGCCGTGGCCAGCGCCTCCGGGAGCGCGGCCGCAGCGCGGTGCGTGAGCCCGGGCGGGACCGGCAGTGCGAGCGCGGCGGGCACGGCGACGCGCTCGGCATACCCGCCGCCGCCGAGCAGGGCGGCGACCGGCGATCCCGCGGCCCACCCGACGGGACCCGACAGGACGACCCCGGCCACCTCGAGGCCGGGCCACGGCGGCGCATCGGGCGGCGGCGGGTACTGGCCGAGACGCTGCAACACGTCGGCGCGGTTGACCCCCGCAGCGGCCACCTCGATGAGAAGATCCTCAGGCCCCGGTACCGGGTCCGTGACGTCTGCGGGCTGCAGGACGTCCGGTTCGCCCGGCTCGGTGATCACGATTGCTCGCACGACGTCGACCGTATCCTCCCGGACTCCGCCCGATTCGTCCGGGACGAACCGCGACAGAGCGGGGCGAGGTCGGCGTATCCGCCGGGGTGAGGTCCATGGCAAACTCTGCCGCGGGCTAATGGTCCCGCGTCCAGGAGCCGATGAGGTGCGAACGGGGAACCCCACGGATTAGCCGGAAAGCCGGCCGACCGTGGTCACACCCAGAGTCGGGTGAAGGAAGGGATCGACATGCTGCGACGGCTTGGCATCCGCGCCAAGGTGATGGCGGTTCTCGCCGTCCCCATGATCGTCCTGCTCCTGGCCGGTACGTACATCTCGTACGGCGCCGTGCAGAACCTCCGCGACGCGCAGGCCGCCGAGCAGGTCATCAAGACGCTCGAGGCGTACAAGCCGCTGTCGACCGCGGTCGAGACCGAGCGTGTCGCCACCCTGACGGGTGGGAAGAAGGAAGAGATCGCCGCGGCACGCAAGGCCACGGACGCGGCTCTGACGGACGTGCGTGAGGTCACCGCACGTCTCGACCTGGGCGCCTTCCCCTCCGCGCTGTCCACGCACTTCCGCCAGGTGCAGGAGAGCTACAACACGAACCTACCGACCGCCCGCAAGGCTGCCGACGCCGGCACCGGCGCCGGTGCGGTCCAGTACAACTACCAGACCATCACCGCTGGTGAGCTCGAGCTGGTCGCCGAGATCGCCGAGTTCATGGAGAACCGCCGCGTCGGCGCCTCGCTGAGCGCCTTCCGGGCGCTCCAGGAGGTCTCGAACGTCGTCGTCACCGAGATGATCACCGGTCTGACGATGTTCGCCAGCGGCCCGCAGGGCGTCAACGACATCTCGAACCAGCGCTACGTCTCGGCCGCGAACGAGACCGAGCGGGCCCGCGGCGACGCGGCCACGCTGGTTGCCCGCATGGACAACGGCATCAAGATGCCGTCGGGTCAGCCCTCGTCGCGGTTCACCCAGGCCCGCCTCCAGCTCTCGTCCAACGACGTGGACCTGGTGTCGAAGCTCGACGTGCCGCACTACACCGAGGACGTGCAGACCCAGCTGGGTGGCATCGTCGAGACCAGCGACGCGGTGCTCGCCACGGCCGACGACCTCGCCTCGGCGGACGTCGACGCGTCCGCCCAGACCGCCTGGCTGACGATCGCCATCGTGGTCGGCGCCGCCGCGTTCTCCCTCTTCTTCGCCCTCCTCGTCGCCCGCGGCATCGTGACGCCGCTGCGGCGCCTGACCTCGGCGGCCTCCAACGTCCGCGAGCAGCTGCCCCGCCTGGTCGAGCAGGTGGCGACCCCCGGTGAGGGCCCCGAGATCACCCTGGCTCCCATCCCGGTGACGTCCATGGACGAGGTCGGCCGCCTGGCCGCCGCGTTCAACTCGGTGAACGCGACCACCGTCGCCGTCGCCCAGGAGCAGGCCGCCCTGCGTGGCTCGATCGCTGAGATGTTCGTCAACGTCGCCCGACGCGACCAGGTGCTCCTCAACCGCCAGCTGTCGTTCATCGACTCGCTCGAGCGCGCTGAGGAAGACCCGAACACGCTGGCCAACCTCTTCCGCCTCGACCACCTCGCCACCCGGATGCGTCGTAACGCGGAGTCCCTCCTGGTGCTCGCCGGCATCGACTCCGGTCGACGCCTGCGCGACGCCATGCCGCTGTCCGACGTGATCCGGACCGCCTCCTCGGAGATCGAGCAGTACGACCGCATCGAGCTGGACCTCCAGACCGACCCGCACATGCTCGGCTTCAACGCGCTCGGCGCCGCTCACCTGCTGGCCGAGCTGCTCGAGAACGCCACGGTGTTCTCCGAGCCCGAGACGCCCGTCACGGTCTCCACCGGCATCCTGGGCCAGTACGTCGCGGTCCGCGTCGTCGACCACGGTCTCGGCATGACCGACGCGGAGATCGAGGCGGCCAACGCGAAGATCGCCTCGACCGGCGCCGGCGACATGCTCGGCGCGCAGCGCCTCGGCCTCTTCGTGGTGGGCCGTATCGCCCACCGCCTCGGTGCGGCCGTGCAGCTCGCCAAGGCCGAGGGCGGCACGGGCACCGAGACGACCGTGCTGTTCCCGGCGCACCTGTTCGCCGCGACCGAGACCTCGACGTACGGCACCGCGCCCGACTCGCCGGCCGAGCTCGCCGCGCTCGTCGAGAGCGAGGCGCCCGAGGTCACCGCTGTCGACCTGAACGCGCTGACGGACGGCTCGACCTCCCAGGGCCTGCCGCGCCGCCGTCGCGGCGAGGGCGACGAGCCGTCGACCGACTCCGCGCCGATCCCCGTCGAGGGCGTCTCCGCCGCGACCGGCCTCCCCGCCCGCCCGCGCAAGACGTTCGACGAGGACAACCTGGTCCTGCCCGACGCTCCCAGCGGCAACCTGTCCGCCGACATCTCCACGCACGGCGCGGACTGGTCGCCCGACGTGGTGGCGCCCGGCGCCGGTGGCCTGCCCAGCCGCACGCGTGCCGGCACCTCGGCCTGGCAGAAGCCCGAGGAGCCCGCAACCCCCGCGTCGTCCGCGTCGGTGCCCGCCCCGGCCGCCCGTGCCGGCCTGTTCTCCGGCTTCCGTGGCCGTACCGCCGACGACAACGCCGGCGACCCCAGCACGCCGGATCCCGTGCGCGCTCCGTGGATGTCGCTCGGCGGCCAGCACGCCGCGCCCGTCCCCGAGATGGTCATCCCCGACCTGGTCGACGACGACGACGAGCCGTGGGCCCCGACGATCGCCGACGCCCCCGTCGACGAGGCGCCCGCTCTCGCGAGCGACGAGGCCGCCGAGTCGTGGACCGCTCCCGAGGCGGCCCAGCCGGCCGACGAGTCTGCTGCCGACGAGGCGGTAGAGGAGCCTGCTGCCGCCGAGGTTGCCGAGCCCGCCGCCGAGTGGACTGCGGCCGAGGTGGCCGAGCCCGCTGCCGAGTGGACTGCTCCTGCGGCCGAGTGGACTGCTCCTGCGGCCGAGTGGACGGCGCCCGAGGCTGCTGAGCCGGTTGCCGGGTGGAGTGCCCCTGAGGTGGCCGAGCCGGTTGCTGCCGAGCCCGCCGCCGAGTGGGCTGCGCCCGAGCCTGCTGCCGAGTGGACCGCGCCCGAGTGGACAGCTCCCGAGGCTGCTGAGCCGGTTGCTGCTGAGCCCGTCGCCGAGTGGACCGCGCCCGAGTGGGCGGCTCCCGAGGCCGCCGAGCCGGTTGCCGAGTGGAGTGCCCCTGAGGTGGCCGAGCCGGTTGCCGCCGAGGCCGCCGAGCCGGTTGCCGAGTGGACCGCGCCCGAGTGGGCGGCTCCCGAGGCCGCCGAGCCGGTTGCCGAGTGGAGTGCCCCTGAGGTGGCCGAGCCGGTCGCTGCCGAGCCGGTTGCCGAGTGGGCAGCGCCCGAGTGGGCGGCTCCCGAGGCTGCCGAGCCCGTCGCCGAGTGGGCTGCGCCCGAGGTCGCCGAGCCCGTCGCCGAGTGGACTGCGCCCGAGTGGGTGGCTCCCGAGGCTGCCGAGCCGGTTGCCGAGTGGGCAGCTCCTGAGGTGGCTGAGCCGGCTGCCGCCGAGCCCGTCGCCGAGTGGACCGCTCCCGAGGTGGCCGAGCCGGTCGCCGAGCCTGCTCGCGCCTTCACGTCGTACAGCGGCTACGCCGGCTGGTCGGCAGCAGCAGCTGCTGCCGCCGCCGAGTCCACGGCCGACTTCGAGCGCACGCTCGACGAGGCGCGCGCCTGGCACACCGGGGCCATCCCGACCGTCGCCCAGCCCGCGGCTGCCGCAGTTGAGGCTTCGCAAGCCTGGCCGACGCCCACCTGGGACGCCGTCCCGTCGTGGGACGAGCCGGCCGCCGAGATCGCCGAGCCCACGGTCGACGCACAGCCCGAGCCCGCCTTCGAGCCCGAGCCGGCCGTCGAGGCCGAGCCGGCCGTCGAGGCCGAGCCCGTCGTCGAGCAGCAGCCCGTCGCCGAGCTCGCGCCGGAGGCCGAGGACGAGCCCGCCTGGGCGCCCACCACGCCTGCCTGGGGTGACCACGCCTGGTCCACCCCCGAGGTGGTCGAGGACGACGCCACGCAGCTCTTCACGCCGGTCGAGGCGGCCGGTGCCGTCGAGCCGCTGGCGCGTCGCGTCGCGGAGCCGGTCGCCGAGGCACCCGTCGTCGAGACCCCGGCCGCGCCGGTCTTCTCCCCCGTCGCCGAGGCGCCCGTCGTCGAGGCTCCCGCCGAGCCGGTCTTCTCGCCGGTCAGCGAGGCGCCCGCCTTCCAGCCCGAGCCCGCGGCCTTCGCGCCGCAGACGTGGGCCCCGGCGGTCGTCGCGACCACGCAGGCTCCCGAAGGCTTCGCCGACGTCGTCCAGACGGCCCCGGAGAAGGGTCGCAAGCGCTTCGGCCTCTTCGGTCGCCGCAAGCAGGACGAGGTCGCGGCCGAGGCCGCTCCCGCCGTCGCGCCGACGACGCCGGACCCGGTCCGCGCGTCCGCCTGGGCCCAGCCGGCGACGACTCCCGCACCTGAGCCGCAGGCGGCCCCGGCCGCCGGGTCGTGGGGCGGTTCGTGGAGCGCGCCGTCGGCGCCGGAGCTCACCCCGGTGGCGCCCGAGCCGGCTGCCGCCCACCCCTCGTGGTCCGCTCCGGAGTGGGCTCGTCCCGCCACCGGTGGTGCAGCCCCGCTGTCGTCGGTCCCGCACCCGTCGTTGCCGCCGTCGGTGGCACCGCGGATCGGGACGCTGGACGACGACGTCGCGGCCATGCTCGCGCTTCGCTCCGACATCCAGGAGCAGGCGCTGTCGGAGCTCAGCCAACTGTCCGCCTACCGCCCCTCAGCGGTCGGTGGTCAGGCCGAGCGCCTCACCAAGCGCGTGCCGACGGCCGTCCCGGCCTCGACGCCTGGTCCTGAGGAGTCCGCCGCCCCCGTGCAGCGTGACGCCGACGAGCTCCGCTCGCGCCTGTCGAACTTCCAGTCCGGTACCTCTCGCGGCCGTCGCGCCGCGGGGGACCCGGCGGAGAGCACCAACCAGTGAACCGCCCAACCGCCGCCTCCACCACGGAGACGTCTGAACCCGCAGTCATGAACTGCACCAGCAAGGAGGAAGTGTGACCGCGCTCAGCACCGAGGCAGCCAACTTCGGCTGGCTCCTGGACAACTTCGTCCGGACCGTGCCCGGCACTCGCCACACACTCGTGGTGTCGGCGGACGGTCTGCTCATGGCGATGTCGGAGCAGCTCGACCGCACCAGCGGCGACCAGCTCGCCGCCATCGTGTCCGGCATGTCGAGCCTGACCCGTGGAGCGGCACGGCAGCTACGTGCGGGGGAGGTGCGTCAGGCGATCATCGAGATGGACAACTTGTTCCTCTTCCTCATGAGCGTCTCGAACGGCTCCGTCCTCGCCGTGGTCGCCGAGTCGACCTGCGACGTCGGGCTCATCGGCTACGAGATGGCGATGCTCGTCTCTCGCACCGAGGCGACGTTGACCCCGCAGCTCATCTCCGAGATGCGTGGCCAGCTCCCCGTCGACGGTGCGGTCCGAGCACCGGTCGCCTGAACGGGGCAGCCATGAGCGAGCACATCGAGTACGAGGCCAGAACGGTCCGGCCCTATGCCGTGACCGGTGGCCGCGTGCGCTCGGCGCGCTCCGACCTGCCTCTCGAGGCACTGGTCGAGGCGATGCCGGATGCCGTCGTCAGCCGTGGCCTGACGCCCGAGAAGAAGGCGATCCTGCAGCACGCAGCGAGCAACTTCATCTCGGTCGCCGAGCTCTCGGCCCTGCTCCACCTTCCGCTCGGCGTGATCCGGATCCTCGTGTCCGATCTTGCCGACCAGCAGTATGTGCGTGTGCACGCCTCACAGCCGGTCGAGGTCAACACCGGTGAGTCCCCCGCCCTGTCCCTGAGCGTGCTGGAGAGTGTTCTCAATGGCATTTCCGCCCTCTGACGCCGCGGTGGCCGCTCCGGCCGGAACCGCCGCGTCTGTCGCCCCCACTGTCGTCAAGATCGTCGTCGCAGGCGGCTTCGCCGTCGGCAAGACGACCTTCATCGGTTCCATCTCGGACATCGAGCCTCTGAACACCGAGGCCGCGATGACCGAGCACTCGGTCGGCGTCGACGACGCCGGCGGTGTGTCGGACCGCAAGACCACCACCACGGTGGCGATGGACTTCGGTCGCATCGCTCTGCCGGGGTCGCTCTGGCTCTACCTGTTCGGCACCCCCGGGCAGGACCGGTTCCTGTTCATGTGGGACGACCTGGTCCGCGGTGCCATCGGCGCCGTCGTCCTCGTCGACACCGACCGGCTCGACCAGTGCTTCCCGGCCGTGGACTACTTCGAGAGCCGTGGCATCCCGTTCGTCGTGGGTGTCAACTGCTTCGACGGTGTCGCCAAGCACCAGCTCGAGGACGTGCGCGAGGCCCTCGCGATCCCGCCCCACGTGCCGGTGCTGTACACGGACGCGCGCTCGCGTGCGGCCACCAAGCAGGCGCTCATCTCGCTGGTGCAGCTCGCGATGGAGCGACTGCGCAGCCGCTGAGCCCGTAGGACGACCGACGGCCGGCCCCGACATCTCGGGGACCGGCCGTCGTCGTCCTCAGTCCTGTGCGGCGAACGCGCGGATCGAGTCGGCGATCGGCGTCGTGGGCCGGCCGATGAGCGTGCGCAGGTCGCGGGTCGCGTCCGCGAGATCACCGCGCGCGATGCCGGCGTCGAGCCCCGCCACGAAGCCGGCGGTGCCCTCGTCGAGGCCGGCCTCCACCAGGAGCCGCACGTGCTCGGCCGTGTCGACGCTCCGGTGCGACACGGGCCTGCCCAGCACGTCGGTCAGGATGCCCGCGAGCTCGTCGAAGCTCCAGGCCACGTCCCCGCTGAGCTCGTAGGTGCGTCCCTCGTGGCCGGTCCCGAGAGCCACGGCGGCGGCCGCCGCGGCGAAGTCGGCGCGGCTCGCGCTGGCCACGCGCCCGGTGCCGGTGCTGGTGAGCACGACCCCCGTCTGGCGCGCATGCGCCACCGTCGCGACGTAGTTCTCGGAGTACCAGTTGTTGCGCAGCAGCGTCCACGCGACGCCCGACGAGCGCAGCACCTCCTCCGTCGCGCGGTGCTCGGGGACCAGGAGCAGGTCGGACGTGTCGGCGTGCGCGATGCTCGTGTAGACGATGCGTCCCACGCCCGCCGCGCGCGCTGCCTCGATCACGTTGGTGTGCTGGGCCACCCGCACGCCCGGCTCCGAGCCCGAGACCAGGACCAGGGTGTCGACCCCCGCGAAGGCCGTCGTCAGCGCGGCGAGGTCCTCGTAGGGAGCGACGAGGGCGCGCACGCCGCGCTCGGCGAGCGCGGACAGGCGCTCGACGCTCCGGCCCGTGGCGACCAGCTGGTCGGGGGACACCCCGGCCTCCAGCAGGTTCTCGACGACGAGGCGGCCGAGGTGGCCGGTTGCTCCGGTGACGGCGATGGTCATGACGTTCCTTCCGGTCAAGCGCGAGTGGGTACGCCGTCGGTAACCGGGCGTACGCTGAGCACCTTCCCGCAGAGCGGTACCCACTTTGAGATCAGGTACGCACGTGACAGTAAGCAACGAGGTCAGCATGCTGGAGCGGATGCTCACCGACGGGAAGTTCGCGGGTGGCTGCCCGACGCGCGTGGTGCTCGACCACATCATGAGCCGGTGGGGCGTCCTCATCCTCGTCGCCCTGTCCGAGCGCGACATGCGCTGGGGCGAGCTGCGCCGCGTCGTCGAGGGCATCAGCGAGAAGATGCTGGCCCAGACCCTGCGGACGCTCGAGGCGGACGGCATCGTGCTCCGCGAGGTCACGCCGAGCGTGCCGCCGCGGGTCGACTACTCCCTCACCGAGCTCGGCCGTGGGCTCGTCGAGCACCTGCTGCCGCTCGTCGACTGGGTGTCCGCCCACGCCGAGGCGATCGTCGCCGGCCGCGACTGACGCGGCCGCGCCCGTGACCCGGGCCGATGCGGAATCATGGGCGCGTGCCCCAGGGACCGACGCGCATCTACGCCGACGGGTCCGCGCTCTCGCGGTACCTGCCGGGTGCGCCGCACGGTCAGCAGTGGACCACCTGGGCCGACGAGCACCTCGCGCGCCTGGTCACGTCACCGCTCGGGATCACCGAGCTGCGCGGCATCGCCCGCATGCGGGGTGGTGAGGCGCCCGCCATCGCGGCGGATGTCGCATTCCGGGTACCCGTGGCCCGCTTCTCGGACCAGGCGGTGCGCAAGGCGACCGACGTGTCGGGCGTGCTGCTGCCCTTCGTCGCGCTGCACGTCGGCATCGCGCTGGCCGACCCGGACGTCGACGCCGTCGCGACGTACGACGTGCACCTGGCGCGCGTCGCGGCGCTGTACGGGCTGACGGTCGTGACGCCGGGCCGCGTGCCGCGCTGGTGGGAGGTCGACCCGACCCCCTGGGTGGCGTGACGGGGGGTCCGCCGGGCCGCTCCGTCCGGGCCGGTGGGCAGCGTTCGTCCCGCTGAGGGGGAACAACACTGCCCAAGCGCCTTCGGGGGCGGGCCCCCGGCGCATGGCGTGAGGGAGGCGGGGCGGCGCGCGGCGCCTGGTGTGAGCGCACGGCGTGAGCGAGGGGTGAGGGCGCCGGGCAGCGTTCGTCCCGCTGAGCGGGAACAACGCTGCCCATGCGTGCTCGGGTGCGGCGCATTGCGTGAGCGAAGCCGTACGTGAGCGGGGCCGCCGCGGGCGGGGTGCGACGCGCAGCCGGACGGGAGACGATGGGTGCGTGGTCCTCTCGCCCCTTCGCCGCCGCGCCGGCGACGCGCTGTTCGCCCGGGTGGCCGGGCCGGACGGTCCCGCGGCCCGTGCGCGCATCCACGAGACCCCCGGACCGCGCTGGTTCGAGCCGGGTTCGCCGGTCCGGGTCGTGCACGGCGATGCCTCGATGTTCGTCGGCGGCATCCGCGCGCTCCTGCTGCAGGCGCTGCACCCGGCCGCCATGGCCGGCGTCGCCGGGCACTCCGGTTACAAGAGCGACCCGTGGGGTCGGCTGGCCCGGACCAGCACGTTCTTGGCGGTCACCGCGTTCGGCACGGCCGACGACGCGCAGGCCGCCGTGGACCGCGTGCGCGCCATCCACGAGCGGGTGCGCGGGACGTCGCCCGACGGCGTGCGATACCGCGCGAGCGACCCCGACCTGCTGCGGTGGGTGCACGTGGCGGAGATCGACAGCTTCGTCACCGCGCACCGCCTGGTCGGCGAGCACCCGCTCGACGACGCCGGGTACGACGGGTACGTCGCGCAGATGGCGACGGTCGCCGACCGACTCGGCGTGATCGACGCACCCACCACCGTCGCGGCGCTGGACGACCAGCTCGAGGACTATCGGGCGGAGCTCGCGGTGAGCTCGCAAGCGCGCGACACGATCGACTTCCTCCTGCGCGAGCCACCTGTACCGAAGACACTCCGCCTTCCGTACAAGGGCCTCTCGGCGCTGGCCGTGTCGAGCCTGCAGCCGTGGGCGCGGGCGATGGTCGAGCCCGGGCGGGAGCGCAGCGCGCGCCGTGACGGAGCCTCGCTGCGGGCCGGCTCGCTGGTGACGAAGCTGATCAGGTGGTCGCTCGCGGGTACCCCGGATGCCCCACGCCCCGCGCCGGCGGGCGCGCCGGCCTAGCCACGCACGCCCGCCGCGGCGGGTGGTTCGGCGGAGGGCGCGGGATTCGAACCCGCGAGGACGGGGTCACCGCCCCACCCGCTTTCAAGGCGGGCGCCTTCGGCCACTCAGCCAGCCCTCCACGCCGACGGATCGGCGCCTGAGTCTCCCACAGTCACGACCGGCAACCGTTGCGCGGACCCGACGGGGGGGCAAGCATGCCCCTCATGCCCCCGACGGCCCGGAGGCCCCTCGCGCTGGTCGGTGCTGCGACCAGCATCCTGCTGCTGCTCGTCAGTGCGCGCTACGGCTACCACCGCGACGAGCTCTATTTCCTGGTGGCCGGCGACCACCCCGCCTGGGGCTACGTCGACCAGCCTCCGCTCGTGCCCCTGCTCGCGCACGGGGTCGACGCCGTCTCGGGAGGGTCCCTCGTCGCGTTGCGCGCCGTCGCGGCCCTGCTGGGGGGCGTGCTCGTCGTCGTCGCCGGTCTGATCGCCCGCGAGCTCGGCGGCGCACGCGACGCGCAGATCCTGACGGCCGTGTGCGTCGCCATCTCGGGCACCACCCTGGCGCCGGCGCACCTGATGACGACGACGGTGGTCGACCTGGTGGTGTGGTCGGTCCTGCTCTGGTTGGTGCTGCGCTGCATCGGCATCGTCCGGGAGCCGGGGGACGGCCGGCTCTGGCTGCTCGTGGGCGCCGTGGCCGGGATCGGGCTCGAGGCCAAGACGCTGGTGGCGGCCCTGCTCGTCGCGTGCCTCGTGGCGCTCCTCGTCGTCGGCCCACGCGCGCCCCTGCGCTCGTGGTGGCTCCTCGGTGGTGTCGGCATCGCGCTTGCCCTCTGGGCCCCCAACCTCGCCTGGCAGGCGACGCACGGCTGGCCCCAGCTCGAGCTCAGCCGCGCCATCGCCGAGGGCGGGTCCGCCACCAGCTCGTCGCCGCTGGAGTTTGTCGTGCTGCAGCTGGTCCAGGTATCGCCGATCCTCGTCCTCGTCTGGGTCCCGGGGCTCGTTCGGCTGTGGCGTGATCCCGCGGTCCGTCGGGCGCGGTTCCTGCCCGTCGCCTACGCCGTGCTGTTCGTCGGCTTCCTCGCGACCGGCGGCAAGGCGTACTACATGGCGGGGGTGTACCCGACGTTGCTCGCGGCGGGGTCGGTTCCCGTGCTGGCGCGCGTGCGAAGGTCCGTGCTCGCGGTGGGGCTGGCGGTGTCGCTCGTCGTCGGCGGCGTCATCGCGCTACCCGTCCTGCCACCGACCCTGCTGGCGAAGACCCCGATCCCCGACATCAACCCGGACTCGGTCGAGATGGTGGGATGGCCCCGCCTCGCCGCCACCGTCGACGAGGCGGTCGAGGCCCTGCCCGACGACCGAAGCGCGCACGCCGTGGTGCTGACGTCGAACTACGGGGAGGCGGGGGCCGTCGCCCGGTTCGGCGGGGACGCCGCGCCGGTGTACTCGGGGCACAACGCGTTCAGCAGCTGGGGACCGCCACCCGCAGGGACCACGACGGTGGTGGCGGTGGGCCTGCGCCCGAGCGTCCTCAGCCAGTGGTTCGGCGAGGTGGACGTGGTCGGCCGCATCGACAACGGTCTCGACGTGGACAACGAGGAGCAGGGTGCTCCGGTCGTGGTCGCGACCAGCCCCCGACAGCCCTGGGCGGTGCTGTGGCCGCAAATGCGGCGCTACGGCTGAACGTAGGCTCGAGGACCATGAGCGAGGACACCCGATCGCAGTACGAGCGCGTGCTGGCCGGCGACTGGTACGTCGGCGACGAGGAGATCAGCGGCATGGTGCGAGCGGCCCAGGCGCGCGCCGAGCGGTTCGGCGAGCTGGCCCGGACCGACGAGGTGGCCGCCGCAGCAGCGTTGCGCGAGCTGCTGGGTTCCGTCGGCGACGACGCCTGGATCCGGCCGCCGGTCTACGTCGACTTCGGCCGGCACACCCACCTCGGCGCCCGCTCCTGGGCCAACTACGGCCTGGTGCTGCTCGACGTCGCCCCCATCCACATTGGCGACGACTGCATGATCGGGCCCAACGTCCAGCTGCTCACGCCCATCCACCCGCTGGAGGCCGAGCCGCGACGTGCGAAGCTCGAGTCGGCCAAGCCCATCACCATCGGGGACAACGTCTGGCTCGGTGGCGGCGTCATCGTGTGTCCCGGCGTGACGATCGGCGACAACACGGTGGTGGGCGCCGGCTCGGTGGTCACGCGGGACCTGCCCGCCAACGTCCTGGCGGTGGGCAACCCGGCTCGAGTGGTGCGCGAGCTCTGACGTCCCTCGCGCATCGTGGCTCGCCGAATCTGGGGCAGACTCGTGGGGTGCAGGACACGACCAACGCCGCGGGACAGGTCCGGACCTACGACGAGAGTGACGGAAAGCCGGTCACGTTCGATGCCGCCGTCAGCATCTGGGCGCTGGCGGCGCGCGAGGCTCTCCTCGAGACCGCCGCGGACTACCACGCCGTGCTCACCTATCCCGCTCTCGGCGAGCGCGTCCAGAGCGAGACCGGCGTGCGCACCACCAAGTCCGTCTTCCAGTGGGTCGACGAGGTCCTCGCCCGCGTGACCGCCGAGTGCGCCGCCCGCGACGAGCCGCTGCTCTCGGCTCTGTGCGTGCGCGCTGACGGCAGCGTCGGCCCCGGCTACGCGCGGGCCGTGGTCGCAGCGACGGGACACCGGCCGACCGACCCCGACGAGCACGCCGCTGTCGAGCGCCTGAGGTGTCACCAGCAGTTCGGCGCTGACATCCCCCCGGGCGGCGGCGAGCCTTCACGCCCGCGCACCACCCTGGTCCGCGCCGCGACCCGCTCGCGCGTGGCGGGCAGCGCCGCGCGTTCCCCCCGCGCGGAGGGCTCCTCGACGACGCGACCCACCCGGACCGCGACCGCCCGCCCGGCCAAGCGGATCCCCGGCGAGCACGCGTCGGCGGTCTCCGCGCCGGTTTCTCAGCCGCGCGCCTCGACCACTGCGGCGCCCCCGGCACCGGCCGTGTGCCCGACGTGCTTCACGCAGCTGCCCGCTACCGGCCGCTGCGACAACTGCGACTGAGATCACCGGCCGTGGCAAGGTGAGCAGATGCCCACCTACACGACCGTGCTGGCCCAGATCGGCAACAACGTCGGGATCGTGGTCCCCGAGGAGATCCTGCTGGAGCTCGGCGCCGGCAAGCGCCCGCCCGTCGTCGTGACGCTGAACGGTCACACCTACCGCTCCTCGGTCGCATCCATGGGCGGCCGGTACCTCGTGTCGGTGTCCTCGGCCGTCCGCGCCGCCGCCGGCGTGGCCGGCGGCGAGGAGCACCAGGTCACGGTGGTGCTCGACGACCAGCCGCGCACGGTCGACGTTCCGGATGACCTCGCGGCCGCGCTGGCCGATGCAGGACTGCGCGAGCAGTTCGACGGTGCAGCTCCGTCGCGACGCAAGGAGTGGGTGCGCGGGGTCACCGAGGCGAAGGCGGAGGCCACGCGCGCGCGTCGCGTCGCGGCGGTGGTCGCCGCGCTGGGCTGACGCCCTGCTGATCGGGGCTCGGCGACCTACGCTCGGCTGGTGCCCCGTCGCCGCGTCCACCTCGCCCCTGCGCAGTCCACCGACGACGAGATCCGCGGGGGTCTCGCTGACCTTCGCGCGGAGCTGGACGTCCCGACCGAGTTCCCCTCGGCGGTGCTGGCCGAGGCCGACGCGCGCATCAAGGACGGGCCGCTTCCCGCCGAGCGCACCGACGCCACGGACGTCCCGTTCGTCACCATCGACCCGCCCGGATCGATGGACCTGGACCAGGCTGTGCACCTCTCGCGGCAGGGGAGCGGCTTCCGCGTGCGCTACGCGATCGCCGACGTCGCCGCCTGGGTGGTCCCCGGTGGAGCGATCGACGCCGAGGCTCGCCGGCGGGTGGTCACGCTCTACGCGCCCGACGGCCGCACGCCCCTGCACCCGCCGGCCCTCTCGGAAGGAGCGGCGAGCCTGCTGCCCGACCATGCCGCTCCCGCGATCCTCTGGACCATCGACCTCGACTCCTCCGGCGCGCCGACCGGCGTCGACGTCCGTGCCGCGACCGTGCGCAGCCGCGCCCAGCTCACCTACGAGGGCGTGCAACGGAGCATCGAGGACGGCTCGGCCGACGACTCGCTGGCGCTCCTGCGCGACATCGGCCGCCTGCGGGAGCAGGCCGAGCGTGACCGCGGCGGCATCACCCTGCCCAGCCCCGAGCAGGTGGTCGAGCACGACGAGGACGGGTGGTCGCTGCGGAGCCGAGCGACGCTGCCCGTCGAGGACTGGAACGCCCAGATCTCCCTGCTGACGGGCATGTGTGCCGCGCAGCTGATGCTCGACGGCCGCGTGGGAGTGCTCCGCACGCTGCCCGCGGCCCAGGAGCGGGACGTCGAACGGTTGCGCCGGGTCGCCCTCGCGCTCGGCGTCGACTGGCCGTCCGGCGCCGAGGTGGGCGACGTGGTGCGCGGCCTCGATGCCGCCGTGCCGGCGCAGGCGGCGCTGCTCGCCGAGGCGACGACCCTGCTGCGGGGCGCGGCCTACGTCGCGTTCGACGGCGAGATACCGGAGGCGCCGCTGCATGCAGCGATCGCCGCGCCGTACGCGCACGCCACCGCGCCGCTGCGCCGGCTCGTCGACCGGTTCGTCGGTGCCACCTGCGTCGCCTTGGCCGCCGGCCGTACGCCGGACGACTGGGTGCGTGAGGCCTTGCCGTCCCTGCCCGAGCTCATGGCCGGTGGTGACCGGCGCGCCTCGGCCTACGAGCGGGGCGGGCTCGACCTGGTCGAGGCCGTGCTGCTGCGCGACCGCGTGGGCGAGGTGTTCGACGGCGTCGTGGTCGACGTCGCCGACGGCGGCAGCTCCGGCGTCGTCCAGCTGGCCGACCCGGTGGTGCGGGCCCGGGTCGACGGCGTGGACCTGCCGCTGGGCCACCGCGTGCGGGTGCGGCTCACCGACGCGTCGGTCGCCGACCGGCGCGTGCGGTTCGCCGTCGACTGACGCGGCCGGCGCTGGCAGGCTGGGGCGATGGCGCGCGACAACGCTCCCCGGCTCGTGGTGGAGTCGACCGACCAGTGGCGTGATTGGCTCGCCGAGCACCACGCCGACGAGCCTCCCGGCGTCTGGGCGATCACCTGGAAGCAGGGCTCGGGCGGACCGGTGGTCACCTACGAGGAGCTGGTGCTCGGAGCGCTGTGCTTCGGCTGGATCGACTCCAGCGGCAAGGCGCTCGACGACCGGCAGTCGATGCTGTGGATCACCCGCCGCAAGAAGGGCAGCGGGTGGGCGCGGACCAACAAGGCGCGGGTCGTCGAGCTCGAGGCCGCCGGGCTCATGGCCCCGGCCGGCCGCGCCATGATCGAGGCTGCGCGCGCCGACGGGTCCTGGACGCTGCTCGACGACGTCGAGAACCTCGTCGTGCCGGACGACCTCGCCGCCGCCCTCGGCCAGCACCCCGGCGCGCGTGAGAACTTCGACGCCTTCCCACCCAGCGCGCGCCGAGCCCTGCTCGAGTGGCTGGTGCACGCCAAGCGCGCCGCCACCCGGACGAGCCGGCTCGAGGAGATCGCCCGCGAGGCCGCCGCGGGCCGCCGCGCCAACCAGTGGACCCCCCGCTCCTGACCCGCGGCCGCACGGGTCGACGTCACTGGGTCCAGTCGCCGCGACCTTGACCTTGTCCACGCCATCGGGCCCCTATCCGTGGACAACCGCAAGGTCGAAGGGATGTCCCGCACCCGCCTGCCCTAGTCGGCCCGCGACCTCGACCTTGTCCACGCTATCGGGCCGCTATCCGAGGACAACCGCAAGGTCGCCGCCCGGTTCACGAAGGTCGGCGCCGGGTTCACGACGCTCGGCTCCGCACGCCGGGCGGCCGGACGGCCGGACGTGCGACGAGGCCGGCGCCCGCAGTGGGCACCGGCCTCGTCGGTGGTGCAGGTGAGTCAGGTAAAGCAGGTGAACCAGGTGAAGCAGGTCATGCAGCAGCGGCTCAGGCTGCGACGGCACCCTCGGTCGGCAGCTCGTCCTTCTTGGCGTTGATCAGCACCACCGCGACCAGGAAGGCCAGGATGAGCATCGACGCCGAGCCGATGTACGCCACGTGGAACCCGGCCACCTGGGCGGTCGCCACGGTCGCGGGCGCGGACGGGTCCTGACCGCCGGCGGCGAGGTCGCCGATCTTGTTGGCGGTCGCGGTCAGCGCGAACGTGTTGAGCAGCGCGAGGCCGAGCGAGCCACCCACCTGCTGCGCGGTGTTCAGCACGGCGCTGGCGATGCCCGCGTCGTGACCGCCCACCCCGACGAGCGCGGTGCTCGACGCCGGGATGAACACCGCGGCCATGCCGAGGCTCATGACCACCAGGGCCGGGAACACCGAGCCGAAGTACGACGACGTCGGCGTGGTGCGCAGGAGCAGCAGCAGGCCGGTCGCCGCCATGCCCAGGCCGATGAGCATCAGGGGCTTGGGCCCGACGCGGGGCATGAGCTGCGCGACCACGCCGGCCATGAGAATGATGCCGATCGAGAACGGCAGGAAGGCGAAGCCCGCCTCGAGCGGCTCGTAGCCCAGCACGTTCTGGAAGTAGAGCGTGAGGAACAGGAACATGCCGAACAGACCGGCACCCACGAGCAGGAAGACGAGGTAGGACCCACCGCGGTTGCGGTTGAGCAGGATCCGCATCGGGAGCAGCGGGTTCTTCACCTTGGTCTCGACCAGGACGAAGATGAGCAGCGAGACCACGGCCAGCCCGATGAAGCCCATGACCGTCGGGTCGGTCCAGCCGACCGCGTGCGGGACGCCGTCGGCGCCCGTGGTGGTCTTGGCGGCCTCGGTGAAGCCGTAGACGAGGGCGACGAGGCCGAGGATCGACAGGAGCGCGCCCGGGATGTCGAAGCGGGTGTCGCCGTGGGCCTTGGACTCGCGCACGATCGGGATGGCGAACGCGACGGTGATGAGTGCGATCGGCAGGTTGACCAGGAGGCACCAGCGCCAGTCGAGGTACTCGGTGAGTGCTCCGCCGGCGATGAGGCCGATGGCGGCGCCACCGCCGGAGATCGCACCGAAGACGCCGAACGCCTTGGCGCGCTCCTTGCCCTCGGTGAACGTCACGGTGATGAGCGACAGCGCAGCCGGCGCGAGGAGCGCCGCGAAGGCACCCTGCAGCGCACGAGCACCGAAGAGCATCCCCTGGTTGACGGCGAGGCCGCCGATCGCCGACGCGCCGGCGAAGCCCAGCAGGCCGATGACGAACGCCCGCTTACGGCCGACGTAGTCGGCGATGCGACCGCCGAGCAGGAGAAGACCGCCGAAGGCGAGCGTGTAGGCGGTGATGCCCCACTGGAAGTTCTCCTGCGAGATCTTGAGGTCCACCGCGGCGCTCGGCAGCGCGATGGTCATGATCGACGAGTCGAGCACGATCATCAGCTGGGCGATCGCGATGACCGCCAGGATGATCCACCGACGTGGGTCGGGCTCGGTGTGGTCGGCCTCGTGAGGAGGCTCGGGTGCGACCGTGGTCGCAGCTGTTTCGGACACGGATGCTCCAGGCACGAAGAGATGGGGAGGCGGCGTCGCCAGGGGACAAGCGGTTGATCCGGACCGTATCCGGACCTTCTGACACGACCTGTGAGTCGCACTCGCCGTCGGCTGACCCCGACGGACAAGGGCCAGCACATACGGAACTGGCCGGTTCCGTCAAGGTGATTGGCTGTGAGCGGAATCGCACGCGGATCGGGAATGCCCCGGACGCCCCGGCGGCTGAACCTGGCCCGATCCGCGGCCGTGGACGCCGCGACGGCGCAGCCCGCGCCATGATGTGCGGGTGCCGACGACCCCGGACGACGACGAGCTCCAGCTGATCCGTCGTTCCGGCGCTGCCCTGCGTGCCGGCCGCCTGAGCCTGTCGGCCGGCACGGGCAGCTACCGCGTGAAGGCGTCGATGGCCCGTCTCGCGCACGCCATGGGCGTGGACCGGCACGAGGCCCACGTGACCCTCACCGAGATCACGACGACCTCGCACCGCGGCCGGTCGTTCCGCACCGAGGTCGCCGAGGTCCGCACGGTCGGGATCAACGCCGACCGGCTGGCTCGCCTCGAGATCATGGTCTCCGACGTCGAGAGCCGTGCCCGCACGACGGGCGTCGAGGCGACCGTGGACGACGTCGAGGCCCGCCTCGATGCGATCGCCTCCGCGCCGCCCCTGTACCCGCGGCTGCTCAACGCCCTGTGGTCGGGGATCGCGTGCGCCGCGTTCGCCTTCCTCAACAACGGCGGGCTGGTGGAGATCGGGGGCGTGTTCGTCGCGGCGACGCTGGGTCAGGGCGTCCGCCGCGACCTGCTGCACCGCGGCTGGAACCAGTTCGGCGTCACGATGATCGCCGCCGCGGTGGCCTGCTTCTCCTACCTGGGCCTGGTCACGACGCTGCACGCCGCCGGGGTGCTGACCACGCGCCACGAGGCGGGCTACGTCTCCGCGGTGCTGTTCCTGATTCCCGGGTTCGCCCTCGTCACGGCCGCGCTCGACCTGGCAAGGCTCGACTTCTCGGCGGGGCTGTCGCGGTTGACCTACGCGCTCATGATCCTCACGTCCGCCGCCCTCGCCGTGTGGGGGGTGTCGAGCATCGTCGGCCTCACGCCCGTCCCGCCCGCCCCGCTCGGCCTGGACCACTCGTTCCTGCTGGTCCTGCGCGCGATCGCCAGCTTCCTGGGTGTGCTCGGCTTCGCGCTCATGTTCAACAGCCCGTGGCGGATGGCGCTCGCCGCGGCGCTCATCGGGATGGTGGCCAACCTGGGCCGCCTCGAGCTCGTCGACGCCGGCACCGTGGTGCAGGCCGCGGCGGCGGCCGCCGCGCTCGTCGTGGGGCTGCTGGCCGCGTACGTCGCGCCGCGCATCCGCGTCCCCCGCGTGACCGTCGCCGTCCCCGCCGTCGTGATCATGGTGCCGGGCGTGGCCGCCTACCGGTCGGTCTTCGCGCTGTCCGAGGGCGACACGGTCCAGGCCCTCGCCTACGGCGTCCAGGCGGCCCTCGTCGTCGTCGCGCTCTCGATCGGCCTCGCGGTCGCGCGCATGCTGACCGACCCCACCTGGGGCTTCGAGCGCTGACGTTCTCGCTGGTCAGAGGCCTCGCGCAGCCCGTTTTGCCGCCCGACGACGCGCACGGGTACCCTGTGCTGGCCTGGAGACGTCGCATAGCCAGGTCTAGTGCGCGACCCTGCTAAGGTCGTGAAGGGGCAACCCTTCCGTGGGTTCAAATCCCACCGTCTCCGCTTCACGAGGGCCCGGTCCGTTGCGACCGGGCCTTCGTCGTCCCCGGCGACGAGCGAGTGCCGATCAGCCGTCCACGGAGGCCGCGGCCGCGAGCTCGGGTGCCCGGCGACGCTCGAGGACCACGTCGCCCACGATCACCTCGAGCAGCACGGCGTTGGTGACCCAGCTGAGCGCGAGCGGGGTCACGGCCGGCGCCAGGAGCGCGACGGCCGCGGCGGCCACGGCGCCGACGAGGTGCGGGACGGACCAGCGGCCGCCCGTCGCGCGCCGGAACAACGCGTTCCCGACGAGGTAGACGGCGGCCGCTCCGCACATGAGCCCGGCGGTCCAGGCCGGTGTCGCCCCCTCCTCGCCGTGCGGGTGCGCGAGCACCAGCTCGTCCGCCACCGCCGTGAGCACGATGCCGCTGACCAGCAGGAACGGGACGTAGGTGTACGCGACCTGCGCCACCATGCCGGGCTGGTCGCGCGACTCGATGTACTCGCTGCCCGTGTGCTCGGAGCGGTCGAAGTACAGCAACCACATCAGCACGGTCGAGGCGAACGCGGCGAGGAACGCCCAGATCAGCGTCGAGGAGACCTCCAGCTCGGCGAACGCCGCACCCGTCACCACGATGGACTCACCCAGGCTGATGATGAGGAACAGCGACACGCGCTCGGCCATGTGCGCGCCGCGCACCTCCCACGTCCCGGGATCGGTCGCGCCGAGCCCGGGGACGCGGAACAGCGCACGGGGGCCGGTCATGTCGATGAGAGCGGCGACGACCCAGAGCCACAGCCGGGACTCGTCGTGCGCGAGCGCCCCGGTGACCCAGAACACGCCCGACACCGACACCCACACGAGGATCCGGACGAAGTTCATGGCGTTGGACGGCCAGTGCCGTCCCATCGCCCACACCGTGAACGCCGTGCGTCCCACCTGGATCGCGACGTACGGGGCGGCGAACATCAGCGCCTTGTCCTCGAACGCGTCGGGGATGCCGCTCGACATCAGCAGGCCCAGCAGCGTCAGCACCATGAGCATGGCGCGCACGGGGAGGCGCTCGGGGTCCAGCCAGTTGGTGACCCAGGTGGTGTCGATCCACAGCCACCACACGGCCCAGCCCAGCAGCACGGTGTGCAGCAGGGTGGAGCCGTCCGGGTGCGCGATGAGGCTGTGGGACAGCTGCGTGACGGCGAAGACGAACACCAGGTCGAAGAACAGCTCGATGTAGCCGACGCGGCTCGAGTCGCGGCCGTCGCCGTGCCTGAGCACGTCGGCCCGCATGCCCCACCGGCCCGACAGCGTGTCCATGGCGGTGATCCTGCCAGCGGACGTGCGCGGGGTCACGTGCGCCCGGTTTGGGCTCCGGCCTCTCGACCCGGTATCGTCTACCGCGGCCCGCAAGGCCATGCGCCCGTAGCTCAATGGATAGAGCATCTGACTACGGATCAGAAGGTTGGGGGTTCGAGTCCCTTCGGGCGCACAGCAAGGAAACGCCCCGCCACCTGCACCCCAGCAGGGGCGGGGCGTTCTCGAGTCTGCGACGCATTCCGATGCGGGAGCGACCCGTCCACGCGCGCAGCGGCGACGTGAGCCCGTCAGTCGGCGGAGCTCTCGGCGGCCTGCCGGTCGTCGGCCGCGGCATCGCGGTGCCTCTGCGCGGCGGCTCGCCGCTCACCCTCCTCGGGGCCGTCGTACGTGTCGGCGAGATGCTCGAGCGTCTGCGCCGCTCGGTCGTGGGTCCGGACGGCACGGATGTGCCCCTCGCGGGCGTGCTCCGCGGCGGCCTGCGCTCGCTCCACGCCCAGCTGCACGTCGGCCTCCGTGGGCGTCAGACGACTGCGCAGCTCCTCGGCGCGCTTGCCGACCTCCGCCGCGCGTTCGCGCGCCTCGCGTGCTCGCTGCCGCCGGTCTTCGTCGGCGGCAACCTCGTCGTTCGTGGTCACCTGCCAGTCCTGCACCCATGACGGTGGAGTGAGCACGACGAGAACGGCGGTGGGTGATCCGCTCATCGATGCGCCGGCCGTGCCGATAGGTGGAGTCGCGGCTCTGCCCGGAGCCCTCGAGGAGGCCCTTTCTTGGACGGCATCAGCGCCCTGACCGCGCGCATCGCGCAGATCCAGACGCAGATCGGCTCCCTACAGACCGCTCAGGCGGTTGCGCCCGCGCAGGTCAGCCAGCCGGTCGGCGCGTCGAGCGGCAGCAGCGGGGCGGCGTTCGCCCAGGCACTCGCGGATGCGACGGCGCAGACCGCCGCTGCCCAGCCGGTCGCCGCGGCACCGAGAGCCGCGGCACCGTCGGCCGGGACCGACCGCACGGCCGGGAGCACGGCGGTCGACGCCACGGGTGTGCCGCTCGTCCTGAAGAAGTTCGGCAACGGCCATGTCCCTGCGAGCGCGCTGTCGAACGTGGCGGGCACCGACGCGGTGCTGTGGGCCCCCGCTGCGCGTGCGCTCGAGGACCTGCGTGCCGCGGCCGCCAAGGACGGCGTCTCGATCGGGATCAACGACTCCTACCGTTCGTACGAACGGCAGGAGGCGATGGTGAAGACCAAGGGGCTGTACGGCCACGGCGGCCTGGCGGCACAGCCGGGGACGTCGATGCACGGCTGGGGCGTCGCGACCGACCTCCATCTCGACGCCAGGGCGCTGTCGTGGATGAAGGCGCACGCCGACGACTACGGCTTCGTCGACAACGTCGCGGGCGAGTCGTGGCACTGGCAGTGGAAGCCGGGCGCATAGCCCACGCCCCACTGGCCGGCGTCCGCCGAGCGCGGGTCGCCCGCCGCGACCGCGCGTAGCGCGCGACCCGCGCTCGTGCCGCAGCCCCCGCGGTCGCGAATCATGTGCGGCCGAGGCGCGGTGGCGGATGGTGCGCAGGCATCGCGTCGCGGGCGAGTTATTGCACTGGCAGGAAGCCGGGCGCGTAGCCACCCGCCGCCTGGCCGGCGTCCGCCGAGCGCGGGTCGCCCGCCGCGACCGCGCGTGGCGCGCGACCCGCGCTCGTGCCGTAGCACCCGCGGTCGCGAATGGCGCCGCCGCACCCGCGCTCGTGCCGCAGGCCTCGCGGTCGCGGTCGCGGCGTTGGGCATTGGCGGCGGGGGCGTGAGCCGCAGGTCATGCAGGTCACGCGTTGGTGATGACCTGGACACGTAGCCCGGCTACCGTGACGAAGGTGACCGAGAACTCGACACCCATCGCCACGCGTGAGCGCACCGTCGACGGCTTCGTGCGGGAGTTCCTGCGCGAGCTGAACTTCGGGCAGGGGGTAGACCTGTCCCGAGCATCCGTGAACGACCAGTACCTGGCCATGGCCCGCACCGTGCGCCACTACCTCATGGTGCGGTGGCTGGAGACGCTGCGCCGGCAGGGCGAGCTGCAGGCCAAGTCGGTGGCGTACCTGTCCGCCGAGTTCCTGCTGGGCCGCCAGCTGGACAACGCACTGCTCGCCTCGGGGCTCGAGGACATCGTCGAGGAGGGGCTGTCCAGCCTGGGCATCGACCTCGCCACGCTGCGCGACGCGGAGGTCGAGCCCGGTCTCGGCAACGGCGGTCTCGGCCGTCTGGCCGCCTGCTTCATCGACTCGCTCGCCACCATGAACGTCCCGTGCATCGGCTACGGCATCCGCTACGAGTACGGGATCTTCCAGCAGACGTTCGTCGACGGCTGGCAGGTGGAGAAGCCCGACGACTGGCTGGCCCTCGGCTCGCCGTGGGAGTTCCCGCACCCCGAGGCGGCGGTCCGCGTGAACTTCGGCGGCAGCGTCGAGCAGTACCAGGCCGACGACGGCGTCGTCCGGCGCCGCTGGGTGCCGGGCTGGTCGGTGCTCGCGGTGCCCTACAACTACATGGTCCCCGGCTTCGAGAACGGCCGGGTGAACACCCTGCGCCTGTGGAGCGCGCAGGCGACGCACGCGTTCGACCTCGCGATCTTCAACTCGGGCGACTACGCGGAGGCGGTGCGGGCGCAGACCTTCGCCGAGAACATCACGAAGGTGCTCTACCCGGAGGACTCCACGCCGCAGGGCAAGGAGCTGCGCCTGCAGCAGCAGTACTTCTTCGTCGCCGCGTCGCTCAAGAACTTCATCGACGAGGTGCTGCCCGAGGGCTTCGACCTGCACAACCTTCCGGACCGCATCAACTTCCAGCTCAACGACACCCACCCGGTGATCGCGATCCCTGAGCTCATGCGCATCCTGGTCGACGAGAAGGGCTGGGACTGGGACGACGCCTGGTCGGTCACCAGCAAGTGCTTCGCGTACACGTGCCACACCCTGCTCCCCGAGGCGCTCGAGGTGTGGCCCGTCGACCTGCTGGGCCGCCTGCTCCCGCGGCACCTGGAGATCATCTACCGCATCAACGACGCCTTCCTGGCAGAGCTGCGGCAGGAGTACCCGGACGACGAGCTGCGCGTGCGCCGCATGTCGATCATCGCCGAGTACCCGGTGCGCGCGGTGCGCATGGCCTACCTCGCCACCGTCGCCGGGACCAAGGTGAACGGCGTGGCCGAGCTGCACTCGCAGCTGCTGCGGGACAAGGTCCTCAACGACTTCTCGGAGTACTACCCCGACAAGTTCACCAACGTCACCAACGGCGTCACGCCCCGACGGTTCGTCCGGCTGGCCAACCCCGCGCTCTCCGGCCTGATCACCGAGGCGATCGGCGACGGCTGGGTGACCGACCTCGACAAGCTGTCGGGCCTGGAGCCGCTGGCCGAGGACGCCGAGTTCCGGCGCCGCTTCCGTGAGATCAAGCTGCACAACAAGCACCGGATCGCGGACGTGCTGGCCACGCGGGACGGCACCGTGGTGAACCCCGACACGATGTTCGACGTCATGGTCAAGCGGCTGCACGAGTACAAGCGCCAGACCCTCAAGCTCCTGCACATCGTGTCGCTGTACGAGCAGGTCACGTCCGGCAGGCTCGACATCGGCTCCGTCACGCCCCGCACGTTCGCCTTCGGGGCGAAGGCGGCGCCGGGCTACCTGCTGGCAAAGCAGATCATCGGGCTGATCAACGCCGTGGGGCGCACGATCAACGAGGACCCGGCCCTCGAGGGCCGCCTCTCGGTCGTCTTCCCGGCCAACTACAACGTCACGCTCGCCGAGACTCTCATCCCCGCCGCGGACCTGTCGGAGCAGATCTCGCTCGCCGGCAAGGAGGCGTCGGGCACCGGGAACATGAAGTTCATGCTCAACGGCGCCCTGACCATCGGCACGGACGACGGGGCGAACGTCGAGATCCGCCGCCTCGTGGGCGACGAGCACTTCTTCCTGTTCGGCCTCACCGAGCCCGAGGTGGAGCAGCTGGTCGACCGCGGGTACCACCCGTCGGCGTACTACGAGACGAACGCGAGCCTGCGGCGCGCGCTGGACCTCATCGCGTCGGGTGCCTTCTCGAACGGCGACCGCGCGGTCTTCGAGCCGATCGTCTCGAACCTGCTGCACGAGGACCGCTTCCTGGCGCTCGCGGACTTCCAGGCGTACATCGACGCCCAGGCCCGCGTCGACGCCGCCTACGCGGACCCCGAGCAGTGGACCCGCTCGGCTGTCCTCAACGTGGCCCGCGGTGGCTTCTTCTCGTCGGACCGCTCGATGCGCGACTACATCGATCGCATCTGGCACACCCCGCCGGTGCCCCCGGCCTGACCGGCGCAGCGACGACGGCCCCGACGACGCCCTCCGACCTTCCCGGGTCGGAGGGCGTCGTCGTTCGCCACCGCGGACCCGGGGGAACTACGGTGAGCCCGTGAGCCCCAAGAAGTCGCAGGAGATGAAGGCGTCGACCGCCGCCGCCAAGCTGGACGTGTACCTGCCGGCCACGCCGCAGGAGTTCCAGGACAGCACCATCACGCGCGACGAGCTGGCCGAGCTGCAGCGCACGCCGCCGCAGTGGCTGACCGACCTGCGTCGCAACGGACCGCACCCCCGCGGCGTCGTGGCCGCGCGGCTGCGCGTCTCGACGAGCGGCCTGGCCCGCGCCGGGATCACCGACCCGCTGACCACCGACGAGATCGCCGCGCTCATCGCCGACCCGCCGGAGTGGCTGGTCCAGGAGCGGGCGACGTTCGAGGAGGTGCGCCGCGAGGAGCGGCGGCTCGAGTCCCGCGAGGCGGACCGCCGCGCGGCGCAGGCTGCCAAGGGCTGAGGTCCCGCTCAGCGGCCCTTGCGAGGGCGGTGCTTGGTGGTGCTCTGGCGCATGGGCGTACGACCCGACGCGCCGGGCGCGGGCTTCTTCGCCGCAGCGGCCGGCCTGGGCTTCTTCGTCGTCTTCTCCTGCTTCGGCGCGGGCGCAGGCGCGCCCCGGCCGCGTGAGGAGTTCGCCTTGCGGCCCCGCACGATGCCGATGAACTCCTCGACGAGGTCGTCGTAGCGGTCCTCGGGCCACACCAGCGCGACCGACGTCGTCGGGGCCTCCGGGACGGGGATCGCCACCAGGCCCCGGCGCTGGTGCAGCCGCGCGACCGACTGCGGCAGGAGCACGATGCCGACGCCCGCGGCCACCAGGTCGATCGCGTCCGCCGTCGTCGGCACCTCGCCGCCCGCGAACCGCGTGCCGGGCGCCTGCGCCCAGGCCAGCAGGTCGTCGCCCGGCACGACGAGCGTCTCGTCGGCCAGGTCGGCCACGGGCACCTCGTCCACCACGGTGACGACGTGGTCCTTCGGCACCACGACGACGGTGGTCTCCTCGTACAGCGGGATCGCCGCGAGGCCCTCACGGTCGACCGGCAGCCGCACGAGCGCCACGTCCGCGTCGCCGGCGCGCAGCCGCGCCACCGCGTCGGCGGGCTCCGCGTGCACGAGCGTGGCCGGCACGTCGCTGAGCCGCTCGGCCCACACGCGCAGCCAGCGGTCCGGGTTGACCCCCGGGACGAGCAGGATGCGGAAGGTCATCGGATCCTCCGGGCGATCACGTCGTGCACGGGATGGCCGAGGTCCAGGCCGCGCTGCTCGAACTTGGTGACGGGGCGGTGGGCGGGCCGGTCCACCAGGCCGCTGCTGTCCAGGTCGGGGTCGGCCGCGAGCACGTCGCGCATCTGCTCGGCGTACTGGGGCCAGTCGGTGGCGCAGTGCAGCGTTCCCCCGAGGCGCAGCCGACTACGGAGCAGCTCGACGTGCGCCGGCTGCACGAGCCGACGCTTGTGGTGGCGGCTCTTGGGCCAGGGGTCGGGGAAGAACACGTGGACCGCGTCGAGGCTGCCGGGTGCGAGGGCTCGGCGCACGAGGTCCAGGGCGTCGCCATGGCCGACGCGCACGTTGGTCAGCCCCGCCGCGTCGACGAGCCCGAGCAGGCTCGCGATGCCCGGCAGGTGGGCCTCGAGCGCCAGGTAGTCTCGGTCCGGGTCGGCCGCCGCCATGGCCGCGGTGGTCTCTCCCATGCCGGAGCCGATCTCGAGCACCACCGGCGCGGCGCGGCCGAAGAGCGCGACCGTGTCCAGCATCCCGTCGCTCGTGGTGGGGAACGGGTGCTCGGCGTCGTGCACCGAGAACCCGAGGCGCGGCCACAGGTTCGCCAGCGACTCTTCGCGGTCCCGGCTCAGCGGTGCGCGGCGCGGGTGGAACGTGCGCAGCGGCTCGTGCGGGCGCGACGCCACGTGGCGGAAGGCGTCGGAGGGCAGGGGCACGGTCACCCAGCCTACGGACGTCACGGCGGGGTGATGATCGCGAACGCCTCGCCGAACGGGCCGCGCACCCGCGCGTTGCGGCCGAACGGGGAGTCGAACGGCCCGTCGAGCAGGGCGCCGCCCAGCTCGGCGACCCGCGCGGCGGCCGCGTCGACGTCCGGCACGGCGAAGTACACCATCCACGCCGCGGGGGCTGGGGACTGGCCGACGCCCGCCACGGGCACCCCGTCCCGGCGCAGGGACGCGTAGACGAAGCCGTCGCCGCTCATGTCGTCCGCCTCGAGCGACAGGACGTGCTGGTAGAAGGCGAGCGAGAGCGGCTGGTCGGGCGACATCACCTCGGTCCACGCCACGGCGCCGGGCTCGTCGACCACGTCCCAGCCCCGGTGCGCGCGGCTCTGCCAGAAGCCGAAGACGGCCCCGGCGGGGTCGGCGGCGATGGCCATGGCTCCCATCGGGGGGATGGGGGTCGCGCCGACGAGCACGCGCGCCCCGGCTGCTGCCGCGGTGGACACGCTCGCCTCGACGTCGTCGGTGGCGAGGTACACGCACCACTGCGCACGAGAGGTCTGCTCGCCCATCGGCTCACCCAGTCCCGCGACCCGCCGACCCCCCAGGTGCGCGATCGTGTAGCCGCCCGTCTCGGGCCCGCCCACGTCGAACTCCCAGCCCAGCAGGGGGCCGTAGAACGCCCGTGCCGCATCGAGGGACGGCACGGTGAGGTCCGTCCAGGCCGGCGTCCCGGCGGGCCAGGGGTCGCGGTGCGTGGTCATGGCCTCATCCCACACCCTCGCGGGCGTCCCCGCCGCCGGATCCGTCGGGCGTGCGTACGGCTCGTGTGCTACCCACGAGGCATGACCTCGAAGGACGCAACGGGCAGGCCCGAAGGAGGCGAGAGCGCGCTGACGGTCGTCGTCGCGCTCGGCGCCAACGTGCTGATCGCCCTGGCCAAGTCGGCGGCGGCCGTGATCACGGGTGCGGCGTCGATGCTCGCCGAGGCCGCGCACTCGTGGGCCGACGCGGGCAACGAGGTGTTCCTGCTCATCGCCCAGCGCAAGGCCGCCCGACCCGCGGACGACGCCCACCCGCTCGGGTACGGGCGCGAGGTCTACGTGTGGTCCATGTTCGCGGCCATCGGGCTGTTCGCGGTGGGCGCGGGCGTCTCGGTCACCCACGGCGTCCAGGAGCTCGTGCACCCCGAGCCGGCCACCGACTTCGGGGTCGCCTACGTGGTCCTCGCCGTGTCCGCGGTGCTCGAGGGCATCTCGTTCCTGCAGGCGCACAAGCAGGCGCGCCGCGAGGCTGCCGCGCGCGAGACCGAGCTGCTGGACCACATCCTCGCCACGTCCGACCCGACGGTCCGCGCCGTCTTCTTCGAGGACGCGGCCGCGCTCGTCGGCATCGCCATCGCCGCGACCGGGATCGGGCTGCACCAGGCGACCGGCTCCGCGATCCCCGACGCCGTCGGCTCGATCCTTGTGGGCGTGCTGCTGGGCGTGGTCGCCGTGGTGCTGATCCAGCGCAACCGCCGGTTCCTGGTGGGGGAGTACGCCGACTCCCGGGTGGGTGACGCCGTCGTGCGCCAGATGCTCGAGCAGCCCGAGATCGCCCGGGTGACGTCGCTGTCGCTGCAGTACGTCGGTGCGCAGAAGCTCTCGCTCGTCGCCGCCGTCGACCTGGAGGGTGACCCGGACGAGACGCTCGCCTCGCACCAGCTCGCCGAGCTGGAGCGGCGGATCTCTGGCCACCCCGCGATCGTGCGTGCGATCCTCTCCCTGTCCGAGCCCGAGGAGGCTTCGCTCGATCCGGGTGGTGCGACGTGACCGAACCCCTCGAGGGCGATGATGCGGCACCGCACGTGCCGGTCGGGCAGCTGCTCGGTGCGATCGTCCCCGCGGCGGCCGTCGGCGCGCTGTGCTCGCTGCTCCTGATCGGCCTGTCCTTCGTCGCCGAGACGCTCCAGGGCCTGATCTGGGACGACCTGTCGGACGCGCTCGGCATCGCCTCCGACTCACCGTGGTGGATCGTGTCCGTGCTGACCGTGACCGGCGTCGCGGTGGGCCTCGTGGTCAAGTACGTGCCGGGCCACGCGGGGCCGGACCCCGCCACGCACGGGCTCGTCGGACCGCCGCCGTCGCCCTCCGTGACGCCGAGCCTGGCGCTCGCCCTCGTGCTCATGCTCGCGGGCGGCGTGAGCCTGGGGCCCGAGAACCCGATCATGGCGATCAACGCCGCCCTGGTGGTGTGGCTCGGAGGCAAGGTGCTGCCCGCCGCGAAGGTGCCGCACTGGGTGGTGCTGTCCACCGCGGGCACGATCGGGGCGATGTTCGGCACGCCGGTGGCAGCGGCGCTCATGCTGTCCGAGCTCGACGTGGGCGACCGGCGCATCCCCCTGTGGGACCGGCTCTTCGCCCCGCTCGTCGCGGCGACGGCCGGCTCGATCGTCACGCTCAGCCTCTCCGACCTGAGCCTGGTGATCGACCTGCCCGGCTACGCCTTCCACCGGTGGGACCTGCTGATCGCCCTCGCGGTCGCGGTCGGCGCCGCGGTCGTGGGCGTGCTCGCGTCGGCGGTGTTCGCGCCGATGCACGGGCTCTTCCACCGGTTGCGCGACCCGCTGGTCCGGATCACCGTCGGCGGCCTGCTGCTCGGGGTGCTCGGTGCGATCGGTGGGCCCCTCAGCCTGTTCAAGGGCCTCGACGAGATGAAGGAGCTGCCGGCCGAGATCGGCACCATGACGGCGCTGGGCTTCCTCGGGCTGGGCATGGTCAAGGTCGTCGCGCTGCTGGTCGCCTCGACCGCGGGCTTCCGGGGTGGCCGCATCTTCCCGGCGGTCTTCGCGGGCGCCGCCTTCGGGTTCGCCGTGAGCGCCGCCTTCCCGTCCGTCTCCCTGCCGCTCGCCGTAGGCGCGGGCATCGTCGGGCTCGTGGTGGCCGTGAGCCGCAGCGGGTGGCTGAGCATCTTCATGGCGCTCGCGGCCATCCCCGACCCCGTGCTGCTGCCCGTCCTGGTGCTCGCCTCGCTCGGCGCGTGGCTGATGGTGGCGAACCGCCCGGTGATGATCGCGCCCGAGCTCGCGGCCGAGCCGCGCGCCCCGGGGGAGCCCGACGAGCCCGAGGTCAGTCGCCCGACGCCGGCGTGACGCCCGAGCCACCCGAGCCACTCGCGCCGCGCACCACGCGGCCGATCGGCCCGTCCGACTCCGCGCACGCACGACCGATGACGGTCGTCGCGACGATCACCAGGGCGATGGCGAACAGCCAGCCGATGTAAGCGAACACGAGACCGAGCACCCCGAACTGGCGGGCGCCGGCCTCCATCGCGAGCGGCAGGTAGATGCTGCCGGCGAGGTTGAGGACGCCGAGGCAGATCGCCGTGAGGGCCGCGGTGAACACGAGGATGCGCACGGGGACCTGCCGTTGCAGGAGCATCCATGGCACGAAGGTCCACAGCGCGGTCCAGACGGCCACAGCCAGGATCGCCGCGACGGTGCCCCGCCACACGTCTCCCTCGAGCGTCGAGCGGGTGAACGCGATCGCCAGCACCGCGAGGACCACGGCGAGGACGGTGGCGAGCCATCGCCACGCCGTGCGGACGCTCGCCTTGTGCACGCCCCACGTGCGCAGGTACACACGCTCGAGCGCCCGGGAGAACGAGGTGGCACTGAGCAGGGCGACGAGGATGCTGAACGCGCCGATGGAGCCGATGGCGGTCGCGTCCGTCGGCACCGATCCCGCCAGCGCGGCCCGCGTCTGGTCGGACAGGCCGAGGGAGTCGGCGACGAGCGAGCCGAACCCGGGCTGGCGGGGACGGACGGTCGCCGCGACGAGCATGAGCGGGACGATCGAGGTGAACGCCTGTGCCGCGAGGGTCATCGCGCGGTCGAAGACCTCGAGCCGGGCCAGGTCGAGCGCGATCCGTTCCACGAGCCGGCCGCCCCAGGTGTCACGGACGGACTCCCAGGTCCGCAGACCACGCTCGCGGACGCCCACGTCAGTCCTGCTCGAGGTGCCCCGCGAGGAACCGCAGGACCTCGTCCAGGTAGCGCTCGCGCGTCGGGCTGGGGGACAGCGCCAGGTCGTGGGCACCGCCGGGCACCTCGACGAACGTGACGTCGCTCCCCAGCCGGACGGCTCGGCTCGCGATGTGCGCGACGTCGAGCACGGAGTCGGTGGTGAGCAGCTCCTCGTGCCACCGGTCGTCCGGGCCGGTGGCGTCGGAGGCCAGCACCAGCACGGGCACGTCGATCGCGAGGCCGCGAGCCACGCGGGCGTGGCCGCGCCGGACCGCTCTGATGAAGCCGGCGGTCACGGGGAACCCCTCGATCGGCTTCCAGGCCAGGTCGTAGCCCCACTCGGCGTGCAGTGCCTCGCCGTAGTGCTTGCCCAGCCTGGCAGCCCGCAGCGACGGCGCGAACCGGCCGACGACGTCGATCAGCGGGGCGGCCACCGCGCGCTCGAACCAGTTCGCCCGCAGGTCCAGCCAGGGGCTGTTCAGCACGACCGCGTCCACGACGCCGGGGCGCGCGTCGGCCCACAGCGACGCGACCAGGCCGCCCATCGAGTGCGCCATGAGCACCACCTGGTCGTGGTCGGCGCGCAGCAGGCGCACGGCCGCGTCGATCTCCTCGGCCAGCGCGCCCAGGTCGGTCGGTGCATTGGGGCGGCGGCCCGGCCGGATCGAGCGCCCGAAGTCGCGCAGGTCCAGCGCCGCGAAGTCGTAGCCGGCGCCCACGAGCGCGTCGCCGACGTGAGTCTGGAAGAAGTAGTCGACGAACCCGTGGACGTACAGGACCGCGCGCCGCGACGGCGCTGCCACCCGGCGGACCAGCGTCGCGACGGGGTCCGGCGTGCCGCCGTCGGGCCGCAGGGGCAGGGTGGTGACCGTCCATCCCGGGCCGAGCACGTCCACGTCGTTCGCCATGTCGGGATCGTGCCACGCGGCACCAGCAGGCGCAGCCATCGGCAGACTTGAGCGGAATAGACTCAACTCTGGTTAGGGTTGTGACAGGCAGTCATCCGAACCCGACCACCAGGAGGTCATGTGGACGCCAAGTTCACCACGCGGTCCCAGGAGGCCATCGGCGACGCCATCCAGCAGGCGTCCGCAGCGGGCAACCCGCAGCTCGAGCCGGCCCACATGCTCAACGCCCTGCTCCAGCAGGAGGGCGGTGTCGCCGGGGCGCTGCTCGACGCCGTCGGGGCCGACCGTGCCGCGCTCGCGCGCTCGACGCGCGCCGTCCTGGTGGGTCTGCCCGCGAGCTCCGGGTCCACCGTGGCTCAGCCGTCGGCCTCGCGCGCGACGGCCGCCGCCCTGGAGGCGGCGAACGCGGAGGCCCGGGCCCTCGGCGACGACTACGTCTCGACCGAGCACCTGCTGCTCGGCCTGGCCGCGGGCCAGTCGGGCGTCGCCGACGCCCTGCGCGCCGCGGGTGCGTCGCGCGACGCCCTGGCCGCCGCCCTGCCGTCGGTGCGCGGCACCGGCCGCGTGACGAGCCCCAACCCCGAGGGGACGTTCAAGGCCCTCGAGCAGTACGGGCTCGACCTCACCCAGCGCGCGCGCGACGGCAAGCTGGACCCGGTGATCGGTCGCGACTCCGAGATCCGCCGCCTGGTGCAGGTCCTGTCGCGGCGGACCAAGAACAACCCCGTGCTGATCGGCGAGCCGGGCGTGGGCAAGACCGCCGTGGTGGAGGGCCTGGCGCAGCGCATCGTCGCCGGTGACGTGCCCGAGTCGCTGCGTGGCAAGCGCCTGATCGCCCTGGACCTGGCCGCCATGGTGGCCGGCGCGAAGTACCGCGGCGAGTTCGAGGAGCGCCTCAAGGCCGTGCTGGAGGAGATCACCAGCTCGGACGGCGAGGTCGTCACGTTCATCGACGAGCTGCACACGGTCGTCGGCGCGGGCGCGGGCGGCGAGGGCGCGATGGACGCCGGCAACATGCTCAAGCCCATGCTCGCGCGCGGCGAGCTGCGCCTGGTGGGCGCCACCACGCTCGACGAGTACCGCGAGCGGATCGAGAAGGACCCCGCGCTGGAGCGCCGGTTCCAGCAGGTCTACGTCGGCGAGCCCTCGGTCGAGGACACCGTCGCGATCCTGCGCGGGCTCAAGGAGCGCTACGAGGCGCACCACAAGGTCACCATCTCCGACGCCGCGCTCGTCGCGGCCGCGTCGCTGTCCGACCGCTACATCCCCGGACGCCAGCTGCCCGACAAGGCGATCGACCTGGTCGACGAGGCCGCCTCCCGCCTGCGCATGGAGCTCGACTCGAGCCCCATCGAGGTGGACCAGCTCCAGCGCGCCGTGACCCGGCTCGAGATGGAGGAGGTCGTGCTCTCGGAGTCCGACGACGAGGCCTCCGCCGAGCGGCTCGAGCGGCTGCGTGCCGACCTCGCCGACCGGCGCGAGGCGCTCGCCTCGCTCACGGCCCGCTGGGAGAAGGAGAAGGCGGGCCACAACCTCGTCGGCGACCTGAAGGCGCGGCTGGACACCCTGCGCACCGAGGCCGAGCGCCTGCTGCGTGAGGGCTCCCTCGAGGCCGCCGCCCGGCTCCAGTACGGGGAGATCCCCGCCCTGGAGGACGAGATCCGCCGCGCCGAGGAGTCGGAGGCCGCGGTGGACGACGAGCTCCCCGAGGGCACTCCGATGATCGCCGACAAGGTGGGGCCCGACGAGGTCGCCGAGGTGGTGGCCATGTGGACGGGCATCCCCGCGGGCCGGCTGCTCGAAGGCGAGACGGCGAAGCTCCTGCGCATGGAGGAGGTGATCGGCGAGCGGCTGATCGGCCAGAGCGCCGCGGTCGGTGCCGTCTCCGACGCGGTCCGGCGTGCCCGCACGGGCATCTCCGACCCGAACCGGCCCACGGGCTCGTTCCTGTTCCTGGGCCCCACGGGCGTCGGCAAGACGGAGCTGGCCAAGGCGCTCGCGGACTTCCTCTTCGACGACGAGCGCGCCATGGTCCGCATCGACATGTCGGAGTACGCCGAGAAGCACTCGGTCGCGCGGCTCGTCGGGGCGCCTCCCGGCTACGTCGGCTACGAGGAGGGCGGCCAGCTCACCGAGGCCGTGCGACGCCGGCCGTATTCGGTGGTGCTGCTCGACGAGGTGGAGAAGGCCCACCCGGAGGTGTTCGACGTCCTGCTGCAGGTGCTCGACGACGGCCGGCTGACGGACGGCCAGGGTCGGACCGTCGACTTCCGCAACGTGATCCTGGTGCTCACCTCGAACCTGGGCTCGCAGTTCCTGGTGGACCCCCTGCTGTCCGAGGAGGCCAAGCGCGAGGCCGTGATGAGTGCGGTCCGGGGAGCCTTCAAGCCGGAGTTCCTCAACCGGCTCGACGACGTGGTGCTCTTCGACCCGCTGTCGATCGCCGAGCTCGGCCACATCGTCGACATCCAGGTGGCCTCGCTGGCCGCTCGGCTGCACGAGCGGCGGCTGACGCTCGAGGTCACGCCGAGCGCGCGGGAGTGGTTGGCGCTGGAGGGCTACGACCCCGCGTACGGCGCGCGTCCGCTGCGGCGGCTCGTGCAGCGCGAGATCGGCGACCGGCTGGCGCGAGCGCTGCTGTCCGGCGAGGTCCGCGACGGGCAGACCGTGGTGGTCGACCGGTCCGGCGCCGGGCTGTCGGTCACCGCGCGCTGAGCTCTGGGGCTCCCGGCCGTCAGCGGCCGGGAGCCAGCTCGGCAGGGATCCCGAAGGCGTCGAGCGTGGCGGCCTCCGTGAACACGACCGCGCGCCTGATCCCGGCCGCGACCACGTCGAAGACCTGCAGCGAGTGGCGCGCGTAGGCCCCGTCCACCCGGGTGTAGGCGGCGACCGCCGGCTGGCCGTTCGCCGCCACGGGCCGCATGCGCCAGTCGGTGCCACGCAGCTCGAGCGCGCGGGCGATGAACGCCACGTAGTCGGCCGGCCCGCGGTACCAGACGGCGACCGGCGGCATCTCCAGCACGACGTCGTCGGTGAGCAACGAGGCCAGGGCGGCGAGGTCCGTGCCGACGAACGCGTCGACGTACCGGTCGACGTGCGCGCGGCGCTCCGCCGAGCTGGGCTCGCGCACACCGTCCTCGCCGACCCCCGTCTCGCGCAGCCGCGCGCGGGCCCGCTGCAGACCGCTGTTCACGGCGGCCGGCGTGGTGCCCAGCGCGACGGCGACCTCGGCGGCCGACCATTCGAGCACCTCGCGCAGGATGAGGATCGCGCGCTGCCGGGCGGGCAGCAGCTGCATCCCCGCGATGAGCGCGAGCCGCAGCCGGCCGCGCGCGAGGACGACCGCGGCGGGGTCGCCCGCGTCGCCGCTGAGCAACGAGTCCGGGATCGGCTCGAGCCACGCGGGCTCCGCGCCAGGGACGAGCGGCGCCCGCGGGTCGTCGCTCGCGGCCACGACGCCGGACGGCAGTGGCCGGCGTCGGCGGCCGTCGAGCGCCGTGAGGCACGCGTTGGTCGCGATCCGGTGCAGCCACGTGCGCATCGAGGCGCGTCGCTCGTCGTACCGGTCGTAGGCGCGCCAGGCCCGCAGCAGCGTGTCCTGCACCAGGTCCTCGGCGTCGTGGACCGACCCGAGCATCTGGTAGCAGTGCGCGAGCAGCTCACGGCGGTACGGAGCGGTCTGACGCTCGAAGTCGTCGGTGCGGGGCACGCGTGGCCTCTCGGAGGTCGGTGGTGGCTCGATGTAACCACGGCCGGACCGGGCGGTGGGACCGCCCGGTCCGACCGCTCACGCCGGGCAGTTCTGGAACGCGGCGACGCGCCAGGTGCCCCCGGACCGGGCCAGCGTCCAGGTCGCACGGCGCAGCATCGCCGGCCGGACGGTGCTCTCACCGGCGGCGACGATCCCGCCGAGCGTCGTGACGACGGCCGCGTCGGGCGCGACGAGCCGCACGTGGCGCTCGGTCTCCAGCAGGGACGTCCCCCGGAGCATCCCCGCGAAGCCCGCGGCCATGAACGCACGGATCGCCTCGCGTCCCTCGGTGCAGGTGCCGGCCGTGATGACGGTCGCGTCCTGCGCGTACAGCTCCGCGGACGCGTCGGCGTCCTGGGCCGCCCAGGCGGCCGCGATCCCCACCAGGACGTCGACGACGGCGTCCGCCTCCGCCTCGGTGATGGGTCTGGTCGACTCGAGTGTGGTCATGGCGTGCTCCTCGGTTGTTCCGGTGTGCGGAGGGTCCCGCACCGGTACATACCGCCGGGCCGCCTCGGACTCATCGCCGTCGGACGTATCTCTCTCGTGCTCACCGGGCGGCCGCGCGACAATGGCCCCATGAGCTCCGAGACGCTGGACCGCCTGACCGCCGACCTCACCACCGCGATGAAGGCCCGCGACGCCGCGCGCACCAACACGCTGCGGCAGGCGATCGGAGCCGTGCGCGCCGAGGCCAAGGCGGGCCCCGTGGAGAAGGAGCTGTCCGAGGACGACGTGCTCAAGGTGCTGTCCCGCGAGGTCAAGAAGCGCCGCGACACCGCCCAGATCTACACCGACGCGGGCGCCACCGACCGGGCCGCGACCGAGACCGCCGAGGCCGACCTGTTCGAGACGTACCTGCCGGCCCGGTTGTCGGACGACGAGCTCGCGGCGCTGGTCGCCGCCGTGATCGCGGAGACGGGCGCCGGCTCGATGCGCGACATGGGCGCCGTGATGAAGGAGGCGACCGCGCGCGCGGGCGCCTCGGCCGACGGCAAGAAGCTCTCGACGCTGGTGCGGGCCGCACTGGCCTGACGTGCCGCGAGCGACCCGGCAGCTGCCGGGTCGCTCGCGGGGTCCTGCTGGAGCCGAGGGGCCCCGGTCAGGGTGGGAGTCGACCGGTGCCCCTCGGCGGTTCAGGTCAGCGGTGCCTCACCTGCAGCACTGCCGTGTGCGACGTGACCGACCCGGCGCGGTTGCGCACGACCACCCGGTAGGACGTCCCGTCCGTGCGCGCGCCGGCCTTCACGACGAGCGTCCGGCCGGTCGCCCCCGTGACGCGGTACCACGACGAGCTGCCGGGCGCTCGCTGGTACCACTGGAGCAAGGGCGCCGGCGTGCCCGACACCGTGACGGAGAACCGCACGGTCGTCCCGCTGGCCACCCGCACGGACCGAGGCTGGCTCGTGATGCGGGGCGTCACCGGGGTGGGGTACACCGTCGCCGTCCTCGTCACCGCCTGGCCGCCCCGGTTGGTGAACACCGCGCGGTACGCGACCCGCGTGGCGCCGACCGTCACCGTGAGCGAGGGCCGGGTGGCCCCGCTGACCGCACGCCAGGTCGTGGACCCGGCGGCGCGCTTCTGCCACCGCACGGTGGGAGCCGGGTACCCGCTCGCCGCCGCCTTCAGGGTGACCGACCGTCCCGTCCGGGCCTGCGTGGACCGCGGCTGGGTGGTGACCTTGGGGGCCTGCACCTTGACCTTCACCGCGGCCGTCGCGGTGGTCGCCACGCCCGAGGCGTTGGTGAACACCGCCCGGTAGCGGCTCCCGTCGGTGCTGGCCGACAGCGTCACGGCCAGTGACGGGCTCGTCGCGCCCGGGACGTCGACCCAGGTGCTGCCCAGGCGCTGCCACCGGACCGTGGGGGCCGGCACGCCGCTGGCGGCGGCGGTGAGCTTCACGGTCGACCCGAGGGTCCCGGTGACGGACGCGGGCTGCCGGGTGACGGCCGGTGCCGCCGGCTGCGGACCGGCGGGCTCGACGAACCGGCCCACCCCCCACCGGCTCGTGTCCTGGTACGAGCGTCCCGTGGGGTCCGACCACGTGCGCACCGCGTCCCGGACGCCCGCGGTGGCGTCGTTGACCTGGAAGTCGAGCCCAGCGAGGTCACCCGCCGTGACGGCGTGACCGAGCGAGAGCGACGCCTCGACGACGTAGCCGCCGTCCACCACGCGGGTGGCGCTGGTCAGCCGGTCGCCGATCACCGAGAGGTCGCCGCTGACGGACTCCGCGCCGGTGTAGCTGATCCGGTACTGGCCGTCGGCCGGGTTGTAGGCCCCTGCCTTGGCGTTGACCGGGTCGAGGAAGATCTCGACCGAGTCCTGCTCCCACGCGTTGGAGCTGGTGGCGTCCAGGTGGGGGTCCGTCACCTCGGCGAGCACGTCAATCGAGTCGCCGTGCCAGAGCAGCCGCACGTTCGCGGACGCGCCGCCGGTGCCCTCCACCTGCACGTCGGTCCGGACGCTCGGGGCGTCCGCCCACGCGGCGTCGACCACGCCGTCGATCGTGGGTGCCGCGGCCGTCCGCGGCACGTCGACGACGCCGATCGGCCCGATGAGCGTGACCACGCCCAGCGCCCCACCCGTCTCCTGGTGGTTCGAGAGGTCGTTCCACGACGCGGTGCTGCCGCTGCCGTCGGCGACGCGCACGTCGAACGGCACGGTCGCGCCGACGGCACCCGGTGCCGTGAGCGGCACGTCCACGACGACGTCGTAGCCCGTGCTCGTCGAAGTCGCCTCGCTGCGCGTGACGACGACGGGCTCACCGGGGCCGAACAGCGTCACCGAGTCGTCGGCGCCGTCGTCGGTCGCGTCCACCACGTGCACGCGCGCGGTGAGCTGGCTGCCCGACCAGCGCAGCTGGAAGCCCGTGCCACCCGAGATCTCGACGTCGGGCAGCAGCGCCCAGCTGTCGTCGGGCGACGTCTGCTGTGCGTTGGCCGCGCGTGTCAGCGTGGGCAGCTTGCTCGGGTCGACGATGCCCCAGTACGCGGGCTTGGCCTGCAGCTCGTCGTCGAACACGAGCGGTGCACCCGTGCGCCAGCTGCGGCTGTCGTACGGGCCCCACACCGTCACGGAGAACAGGTCCGGGAACTCGCGCAGCATGGAGAAGACGCTCGCGAAGTAGTAGCCCTGCGCCACCAGCTTCTCCTGCGTGACCGTGCCGTCGATCTGCACGTCGAGCTCGGAGACGTCCTGCAGGACGCCCAGCGTCGCGAACTTCTCGAGCGACGTGCGCATCTGGTCCACCGGCTGCGCGAGGCTCACGTGGAACTGGTGGCCCACGCCGTTGATGGGGGTGCCGGACGTGAGCAACCCGTCCACGACGTCGAACATCGCCTGCCGCTTGGCGGGCAGCTCGGTGTTGTAGTCGTTGATGAACAGCTTCACGGGACCGTCGACGTCACCGTCGTTGAAGGCCTGCGAGGCGATCTCGAAGGCGTCCTTGATGTAGCCCGAGCCCAGGGTCCGGTACCACTCGCTGCGGCGGAGGCCGTCGCTCTCGCTCTCCGCGATCGCCTCGTTGACCACGTCGAAACCGACGATCGGGTTGCCGGCCGTGCCGTACTCGCCGTACTTGGTGCGGAAGTGGTTCGCCACGGTCTCGATGTGGGTCGTCATGCGCCCCAGCAGCAGCGCCTTGTCGTCGGCGCTGTCCGCGAGCGGCGTGCCGTCCTCGTGCTGGAAGAACCACGCCGGCGTCTGGCTGTGCCACACGAGCGTGTGCCCGTAGACGCGCAGCCCGTTCGCGATCGCGAAGTCGACCAGCTGGTCGGCGGCCTCGAACGTGAAGGTGCCCTCCGTCGGCTGGATCGCCTCGGGCTTCATGACGTTCTCGGGCGTGAGCTGGTCGAAGTGCTTGGTGACCAGCTCCTTGCCGGGCCCGGCGGTCTCGCGCTCGTCGATGGCCACGCCCACCGGCCACGGCAGCTCGTCCTTGAGCGACGGGATGTCCTGCTGGACGGGAGGCGCGGTGGACCCGGTGACCACGATGTCGTCCACCAGGAACGACGCCGTGCCCGAGGCCGTCTCGAAGTAGAGCAGGGCGGTGTCGGCCGAGGTCATGGTGTAGCTGCCCGTCAGGCGCGTCCACGCATCGGCCGTGACGTCCTCCGCCGTCGTGACCGTGTCGTACGACGAGGTGCCGCCGTTGTCACGCTGCACGCTCACGCGGACGTCGGCGGGAGCGGTCTCGTCCGCCGCGAGGCGGACCCAGGCGGAGATCGCGTACGTGCGCCCGCTGACGAACGCGTCGGTGACCGAGGCGCCGAGGCCGTGCCAGCCGTCGGTGCGGCCGGTCACGCTCGCCGAGTGTGCGCCGCCGTGCGCGACGTCGGAGACGGCCACCACCGGGGCGGTGCCGTTGCCGCGCGCCGACCACACGCCCAGGCCGTCCTCGAAGCCGGTCGACAGCGCCGTCGGGACCGTCCCGTCCCCGTCGGCCCCGCCGGCGGGCAGCGTGAACGACCAGCCGGCGGCCAGGCGCTCGGCGACCACCGTGCGCACCGCGGCGAGCGTCCCGGAGCGGTCGCCTCCGCCGTCGTGCGCGAGCACGACCTGGCCGGGCTTCATCGCGGCACGCAGGTTGGTGGTGAGCGTCGAGACGTCCTGCGTCTCCCAGTCGCTGATGGTGTTGGTCACCGCGAGCGGCTGCATGCCGAGGTCCACCGCCACCTGCGCCGTCTGGCCCCAGCTGCCGTTGGGGGCGCGGAAGTACGGCACCTTCGCCTGCGGGTCGCCGAGCGCGTCACGGATGATCGCGAGGTTCTCGACGAGGTCCGCCCGCACCTGGGCCGCCGACCAGCTGCCCATGTCGGCGTACGACGTGGTGTGGTTGCACAGCGTGTGGCCCTCCGCGACGATCCGGCGCAGCATCTCGGCGCCGCCCGGCGCCTGGATGTTCTGGCCGATGACGCAGAAGGTCGCGTGGATGCCCTGCTCGGCCAGGAAGTCGAGCAACGCGCCCGTGGTGGCGCCGTTGGGGCCGTCGTCGAACGTGAGCGCCGCGACGTCGCCGGTGCCGCGCGCGGCCGAGACGGGGGTGGGCACGGGGTTCACGGCGCCTCCGGGCACGACGTCGGGGTCCGGGTCGGCTCCGCCGCCGGGGGTCGTCACGAGGACGTCGTCGACCAGGAAGGAGGGGTTCGCGCCGTCGATGGGCGCGGCCTCCAGGTAGAGCGACGCGGACGTCACCGACGCCGCGCGGGTGTACGTGCCGGTCAGCTGCGCCCAGCCGTCGGCGGTCACGGTGACGGGCGAGCCGACCCACGCGAACTGGTTGTCCGCGGGGCTCTGCTCGACGGTGAAGTGCATCGCCGACGAGCCCGTGGTCCCGGGCGCGAGCCGCACCCACGCGGAGACGGTCACGGCGGAGCCGGCGGGGAACAGGCTGCTCACGTCGGTGGCCGGCCCGTTCCAGTCACCCGTGCGGCCGGTCACGGCCAGGCTGCGGCTGCCCGAGTGGGCGGCCGTGTCCACCACGGTCAGGGAGACGGGTCCGCGCGGGCCCCACGGCGTCGCACCCCCGGACTCGAAGTCGTTGGCGATCAGCGTCGCCGGGCCGTCGTCGGCGGCCACGGCCGGGCCGGTGGTCACGCCGGCGGTCACAGCCGCGACGGCGACGGCGACGATCGCCGTACCGATCCTCCTGAGAGTTCGTACCGGTCTCATCAGCGCTCCTTTGCGCGATTCGGGTCCCACCCCGCCCGGGAGGCTACGCAGAAATCGGACACGTTTCGATAACGTTACCTATAACGTTATCGAAACGTGTCCAAGAGGTCCTGGCGACGAGCAGAGACGCTGGTCACCCGGGCGGAGCAACGTTTCGATAACGTTATCGCTAACGATTGACAGAGCGCCCCGCGAACTGTCAACGTTGCGTCGTCCATCCCTCTCAGTGACGACGAGGAGTTCAAAGATGAAGAGGACGCCAGTCCTGCGTGCCCTGGCCGTCGGCGTGGGTCTCGCACTGCTCGGAGCGTGCAGCTCGGGCGGATCCAGCAACGAGGCGGACCCCAGCACGTCCGCCTCGGGCGGTGCCAAGGACGTGACCATCACGTGGTGGCACAACTCGAACACCGACCCCGGCATGAGCTACTACGCCAAGGTCGCCAAGGACTTCGAGGCAGCCAACCCGGGCGTGACCATCAAGGTCAGCGCCATGCAGCACGAGGACATGCTCACCAAGCTGGACGCCGCCTTCCAGAGCGACGACGCCCCGGACATCTACATGGAGCGTGGTGGCGGCGAGCTCGCCGACCACGTCGAGGCGGGCCTCACCAAGGACATCTCCGAGTCGGCGAAGGACGTCATCGACAAGATCGGTGGCTCCGTGGCGGGTTGGCAGGTCGACGGCAAGACGTACGCGCTGCCGTTCTCGGTCGGCGTCGTGGGCTTCTGGTACAACAAGGCGCTCTTCGAGCAGGCGGGGATCACCGAGACCCCCACCTCGTGGGACGACCTGTACGCCGACATCGACAAGATCAAGGCCGCGGGCATCGAGCCCATCTCCGTGGGTGCGGGCGACAAGTGGCCCGCCGCGCACTACTGGTACCAGTTCGCGCTGCGCGAGTGCTCGCAGCAGGTGCTGACCGACGCGGTCAAGTCGCTCGAGTTCTCCGACCCCTGCTTCATCAAGGCCGGCGAGGACCTGCAGAAGGTCATCGCCGCGAAGCCGTTCAACAAGGGCTTCCTGTCCACCCCGGCCCAGACCGGCCCGACGAGCGCCTCCGGCCTGCTCGCCACCGGCAAGGTCGCGATGGAGATGCAGGGGCACTGGGAGCCCGGCGTCATGCAGGGGCTGACCGAGGACAAGAAGGGCCTCGGCGAGAACACCGGCTGGTTCTCGTTCCCGTCCGTGCAGGGTGGCCAGGGTGACCCGGCCGCGCAGCTCGGCGGCGGCGACGCGTGGGCCGTCTCGCAGAAGGCGCCCGACCAGGCCGTGGAGTTCGTCAAGTACCTGCTGTCCGACGAGGTCCAGAAGGGCTTCGCCGAGCAGGACATGGGTCTGCCCACCAACTCGACGGCCTCGCAGTACGTGTCCGACCCGGCGCTCGCCGGCCTGCTCAAGGTGCGCGACGCGGCCCCGTACGTCCAGCTCTACTTCGACACGGCGTTCGGTTCCGCGGTCGGTGGCGCGATGAACGACGAGATCGCCCTGATGTTCGCCGGCAAGGCGAGCCCGCAGGACATCGTCGACGCCACGCAGCAGGCAGCTGACGCAGAGAAGTGACCGACGTGGCAGACGACACGACCGCCTCTGGCGGAACCACCGTCTCGGCTGCGACGTCCATTCCCCAGGCCCCGGCCGCCGGTCGCGCTTCGGCGCGGCCGGCCGGCCCGGTCCCGGGTGGGCGCCGTCGGTCGAGCACGTCGGTCCGCATGCGCCTCGAGATCCTGTTCTTCGTGGCACCGGCCCTGCTGGTGTTCCTGTTCTTCGTGGTCTGGCCGATCATCAAGGCCGTCCAGTTCTCCGTGTACCGCTGGAAGGGCTACGGCCCGCTGGTCGACTTCGTCGGCCTGAAGAACTACGCGTCGGTGCTGCAGAACGAGGTCTTCACCGACGCGTTCATGCACAACATCACCATCGTCGTCTTCTCGATCCTCATCCAGCTGCCCCTCGGGCTGGCGATCGCCCTGCTGCTGAACCGCAAGATGTGGGGTCAGAGCGCGCTGCGGACCATCATCTTCGTGCCGTACGTGCTGGCCGAGGTCATCGCCGGCGTGGTGTGGTTCCAGCTGCTGCAGCCGCAGTACGGCGTGATCGACACCATCCTCAGTGCGATCGGCCTGCACGGCCCGGAGGAGGGCTGGCTCGGTACGCCCGACGTCGCGCTGTACACGGTGATCGCCGTCCTGACGTGGAAGTACCTGGGCCTCGCGGTGATCCTGTTCCTCGCCGGCCTGCAGGGCGTTCCCGAGGAGCTCTACGAGGCGGCCTCGATCGACGGCGCCACCTGGTGGCAGGTGCAGCGCAAGATCACGATCCCCCTGCTCGGCCCCACCATCCGCACCTGGGCGTTCCTGTCGATGATCGGCTCGCTGCAGCTGTTCGACATGGTCTGGATCCTCACGGGCGGCGGACCGGCCAACTCGACGACCACCATGGCGACCTTCCTCATCACGGAGGGCACCAAGCGGTCCAACTACGGCATCGCCTCCGCGGCTTCGGTGATCCTCTTCGTCGTCGCTCTCGTGATGGCCCTGCTGTACCAGTACTTCGTCCTGCGCCGTGACTCGCAGGACGCCCCCCGGAACAAGAGGGCCAAGCGATGAGCGCGGGCATGATGACGGACGCGGTCGCCGCGCCGAAGCGGCAGGCGACGCACACGCGGCGGATCAAGCGCCACGGCGGGGGAAGCCCGCTGATCTACCTGATCGCCCTGGTCGTGGTCGGCTTCACGGTGGGGCCGGTGCTCTACGGGGTGCTCGGCGGCTTCCGCACCAACGCGCAGCTGGCCGACAAGCCGGCCGCGCTGCCCTCACCCTGGGTGCTGAGCAACTACACGGGCGTGCTGACCAACCCGAGCTTCTGGCACTACGCGGTGAACTCGACCGTCATCGCCCTGCTCACCACGACGATCGTGGTGGTCTTCGGGATGATGGCGGCCTACCCGCTGGCCAGGTACAAGTTCCGCGGGCGCGAGCCGCTGTTCCTCGTGTTCGTGCTCGGCCTGCTCTTCCCAGCCACGGTGGCGATCATCCCGCTGTTCATCCTCATCACGAAGGACCTCAACATGGGGAACACGTGGTGGGGGGTGGCGCTGCCCCAGGCGGCGTTCGCGCTGCCCATGACGGTGGTGATCCTGCGCCCGTTCCTCATGGCCCTGCCCAACGAGCTCGAGGAGGCGGCGCTGCTGGACGGCGCGTCCCGCATCGGCTTCTTCTGGCGGATCCTCGTGCCGCTCTCGGGCCCGGGCATGGTCACGGTCGGCGTGCTCGCCTTCGTCGGCTCGTGGAACGCCTACCTGCTCCCGCTGCTCCTGCTGCAGGACGACATGAAGACCCTCCCGCTCGGTGTCGCCGACTTCTCCTCGGAGCACGCGTCGGACACCGCCGGGGTCTTCGCCTTCACGACGCTCGCGATGATCCCCGCGCTGGTGTTCTTCCTCGCGCTGCAGAAGCGGATCGTCAACGGGCTCCAGGGCGCCGTCAAGGGCTGAGCGCCCACTCAACACTTTCGAAGGAGATCGATCCGTGACGGATCTGCAGACCCCCTCGGTCGTGGGGACCTCCCGCGCGCACGCGCTGCTGGCCCGGATGACCCTGGACGAGAAGCTCGCGCAGCTGGTCGGCTTCTGGGAGAAGGGCGACGGCGAGGTCGTGGCCCCCCTGCAGGGCGAGTTCGCCGTGGAGCAGGGTCTCGACGACGCCGTCCGGCACGGCCTCGGGCACCTGACCCGGCCGTACGGCACGCGCCCGGTCGACGCGGGCGACCGCGCGCGATGGCTGTGGGCGCAGCAGCGCCGGCTGGTCCGCGAGACCCGGCTCGGCATCCCGGCCCTGGTGCACGAGGAGTGCCTGACGGGCCTGTCGGCCTGGCGGGCTGCCACCTTCCCGACACCGCTCGCATGGGGAGCGGCCTTCGACCCGGAGCTGGTCGAGGAGATGGGAGCGGCCATCGGCGGCTCGATGCGCACCCTCGGCATCCACCAGGGCCTGGCTCCCGTGCTCGACGTCATCCGGGACCCCCGCTGGGGCCGGGTCGACGAGTGCATCTCCGAGGACCCGTACGTCGTGGGCTCGCTGGGCACCGCCTACGTGCAGGGGCTGCAGTCCACGGGCGTGCACGCGACGCTCAAGCACTTCGTCGGGTACTCGGCCTCCCAGGCCGGACGCAACTTCGCACCCGTGCACGCGGGGCCTCGCGAGATCGAGGACGTGCTGCTCCTGCCGTTCGAGATGGCGGTGCTCGACGGCGGCGTGCGCTCGGTCATGCACTCCTACGCGGAGATCGACGGCGTGCCCGTGGCGGCGTCGGCCGAGCTCCTCACCGGTGTCCTGCGCGACCGCTGGCGGTTCGACGGCACGGTCGTGGCCGACTACTTCGGCGTCGCCTTCCTGCAGCTGCTGCACGGCGTGGCCGCCGATCTCGGCGACGCCGCGGGGCAGGCGCTCGCGGCCGGCGTCGACATCGAGCTCCCGACCGGCGACGCCTTCCTGGCGCCGCTCGCCGCCGCGGTGCGCGCGGGTGCGGTCGACGAGGCCCTCGTCGACCGGGCCGTGCTCCGGGCGCTGCAGCAGAAGGAGGACCTGGGTCTGCTCGACGAGACGTTCGACGACGAGCCGCCGGCCACCATCGACCTGGACACCCCCGAGCACCGCCGCATCGCCGCACGGCTGGCCGAGGAGTCCGTGGTGCTGCTGACCAACGACGGGACGCTGCCCCTGCGGGCACCCGCGTCGGTCGCCGTGATCGGGCCCAACGCGGACCGGTACGACGCGCTCTTCGGCTGCTACTCGTTCGTCAACCACGTCCTCGCGCACCACCCCGAGGCCGAGGTGGGCCTGGAGGTCCGCACGGTACGCGAGTCGCTCGCCGCCGAGCTGCCGTCGGCGTCGGTCACGTTCGAGCGCGGCTGTGCCGTGGACGACCAGGACGAGTCGGGGATCGCGGCAGCCGTCGCCGCTGCGGAGGCCGCCGAGGTCGCGGTCGTCGTGGTGGGCGACCACGCCGGTCTGTTCGGCCGGGGGACCGTGGGCGAGGGCTGCGACCGCGACGACCTCGAGCTGCCGGGCGTGCAGCGCGCGCTGGTCGAGGCGGTGCTCGCGACGGGCACCCCGGTGGTGCTCGTGCTCCTCACCGGCCGTCCGTACGCCGTGGACTGGGCGCTCGACCGGTGCGCCGCGGCCGTCCAGACGTTCTTCCCCGGCGAGGAGGGCGGCCCGGCGGTCGCGGGGGTGCTCACCGGACGCGTCAACCCGTCGGGGCACCTCCCCGTGAGCCTTCCCCGCTCGGCCGGTGCCCAGCCGTACTCCTACCTGCACCCCGCGCTCGGCGGCAACGGCGACGTGACCAACCTGCGCAGCACGCCCGCGCTGCCGTTCGGCCACGGCCTGTCGTACACGACGTTCGCGCGTGCGCTCGAGCTCGACTCCGAGGCCGGGACCGACGGCGCCATCCGCGCCCGGGTGCGCGTCACGAACACGGGAGACCGTGCCGGCGACGACGTCGTGCAGGTCTACGGCCGCGACGTCGTCGCGAGCGTGACGCGGCCGGTGGCGCAGCTGCTCGGCTACCGCCGCGTGAGCCTCGAGGCCGGGCAGAGCGTCGTCGTGGACCTCACGATCCCGACCACCCGGCTCGCGTTCACGGGTCGCTCCGGCACGCGCATCGTGGAGCCCGGCGACGTCGAGGTGTGGGTCGGCCCGTCGTGCGCCACGAAGGAGTCCCAGGGCACCGTCACGCTGGTGGGCGGCGTGCACGAGGTCAGCATCGCCGACGAGCGGTGGACCACGACGCTCGTGGTCTGAGCGCGGCTCGTGACCCCGCGGGGCGGCTCGCCTCGCGGGGTCAGATCCGCCGGCAGGACGCGCGCTCGACGAGGGCCGTGGGCATCCGCACGTGCGGGGTCGCGGGCTCGCGGCCCTCGAGGAGCTCCACGAGCATCTCGAGCGCGCGAGCGCCGATCGCCTGCAGCGGCTGGTCCACCGTGGTCAGCGGCGGGCTGGCGAGCGCCGACTCGGGCACGTTGTCGAAGCCGATCACCGAGACGTCGTCGGGGACGCTCAGACCCAGCTCCTGCGCGACCTCCATGGTGCGGATGGCCGAGAGGTCGTTGGCGGCGAAGATCGCGGTGGGCGGCTCGGGGAGCGTCAGCAGCTCGCGTGCCGGCGCCGCCGCGGTCTCGGGCCGGTAGCCACCCAGGCGCACGAGGTCCTCGTCGACCGGCACGCCCGCCGCCGCCATCGCGTGCCGGAAGCCGTCCTCGCGCAGGCGCGCCGACTCGAGGTCGGGACGACCGCCCAGCAGCGCGATCCGCCGGTGCCCCAGGCCGAGCAGGTGCTCGGTGGCCAGCACGGCACCCGCGAAGTTGTCCGAGTCGACGGTCGGGATGCCGGACGGTCCCGTGTGCGGGTCCACCGCGACCACGGGAACGCCGTTGGAGGCGCCGACGACCGTGGGCGTGACGATGATGGCGCCGTCGATGAGCGTGCCGCCCAGGCGCGACAGAGAACGACGCTCCCAGCCGACCGCGCCGCCGCGGTGGCCGCCCGAATAGGCGAGCAGCTCGTAGCCGGTCGAGCCGATGGCCGCCGACGCGCCCTTGAGGAGCTCGGTGCTGAACGGCTCGAACTCGGCGACCAGCACGCCTATGACGTTGGTCTTGTGGCTGCGCAGGCTCTGCGCGCCGAGGCTCGTCTCGTAGCCGAGCTCGTTGATCACCGTGGTGACGCGGTCGTGCGTCGCCTTCGAGACGCCGTAGCGGTCGTTGACCACCTTGGACACGGTCGCGACCGACACGCCCGCCGCTCGCGCGACATCCTGCATCTTCACGCGCGCGCCGCTCTCCACGTCCCGGAGCCTATCGTGCAGATAACGTTATCGATAACGTCGTGGCCGGTCGGGGGCGCGCCACCGAGCGACGGGTCGTCGGCCGCCGCCGCACACCGGCGCGCGGGCGGTGCTCGTCGAGATGGGCGGGGTACGGGCCTAGACGACGCCCGACACCCGGAGCACAGTAGATGCCGCCCGGTTTCGGGCGGTTCGCCCGCTTCTGGACAGGCCCGAACCCGGGCCGCAGGGCGCGCGTTCCTCGACGAGGAGGAAACCCATGCGTCGTCTTCGCATGTCAGCGGTCGCCGTGGTGGCGGCTGCGGGGCTCATCGCCGCCGGGAGCAGTCCGGCACTCGCCTCTCATCGCGTCACGAACGCGCGTCACTTCGGCCACGGCGTCGTCTGGCACCCGGCCAAGCACACGCACACGCACCACCAGCCGACGGCGGGGACGCCGAAGGTCGTCGCCTCCGACCTGGCCGGTCCGCTCACGTTCGGGGTGGGTGCGCGCTCGGTCTACGTCGGGCAGGCGTTCGCGGGCATCGTCACCAAGCACACGGCGAACGCCGCGCCGCAGGTGGTGGGCGCGGCCGCCACGGGGGCGGACGTGGCCGCCGTCGACGTGCGGCCGGGCGTGCTCACCTGGGCCGAGCGGGCTGGCGACGAGACCTCGGTCACCGCCTCGGTGCTGCACCGCCAGACGCGCGACGGGGTCGCGGACATCGACGTCCTGGCGTTCGAGAAGCAGGCCAACCCGGACAAGGGTGTCCAGTACGGCTTCCGCACTCTCGACGCCGCGTGCCTCGCGCAGGTGCCCGACATGTTCAAGCCGTACACCGGCACCATCGACTCGCACGTGTACGGCTCGGCCAACACGGGTCGCGGTGTCACGTACCTCGCCGACGCCGGCGCGAACGCCATCCTCAAGGTGGACCGCAAGGGAACGGTCAGCACCGTCGCCGTCCTGCCCGCCGTGCCCGTGACGGTCACCGCGGCCGCAGCGACCGCCTTCGGCCTGCCTGACTGCGTGGTCGGGCAGAAGTACTACTTCGAGGCCGTCCCCACGGACGTCGAGGTGGGCCACGGTGGCGCCCTCTACGTGACGTTGCTGCCGGGTGGTCCCGAGGACGGCAGCCTGGGTTCCCAGGGCCGGTTGGTGAAGGTCGATCCCTGGTCGGGCAAGGTCTCGCTGGTCGCGAAGGGCTTCGCGGGCGCGACCGGGCTCGCGGTGGGGCCGCGGGGCCGGATCTTCGTCGCGGAGCTCAACGGCAACCAGGTCTCGAGCGTGGACCGGCACGGCAAGGTCCGTCCGTTCGTGTCGCTCACGCAGCCCGCAGGCGTGGAGTGGGCGCACGGCAAGCTCTGGGTCTCCACCGACGTGTTCGGTGCCGGGAAGCTGGTGTCGCTGAAGGTGAAGTAGCGCGCGGTCAGGGGGCGGGTCTTGGCTCCGGCCCGCCCCCTGCCGACCTGCCCTCCCCGGCTGTTCCGGGCCATCCCGGGTGGGATGCTGACGCCATGACCACCGACGCCACCGAGCTCCAGGCGCGCCAGGGCTACGCCAGGGGGCGGGCCACTCGCGAGGAGATCCTCGACGCGGCCATGCGCCTGTTCGGCGACGTCGGGTACCACACGGCGTCCCTGCGGGAGGTGGCCTCGCGCGTGGGAATCTCCCACCCCGGCCTCCTGCACCACTTCGCCAGCAAGGCGGTGCTGCTGGCAGCCGTGCTCGAGCGGCGCGACGAGGTGGACCGCGTCGACTTCCGCGAGGATCTCGAGCGCGGTGTCGAGTTCTTCGACGCGCTCGCGCGCCTGGCGGACCGCAACGCGACGCGGCCCGGCATCGTCGCGTTGTACGCCACGCTCTCCGCCGAGGCGACGTCGCCGGAGCATCCGGCGCACGGCTACTTCCAGGAGCGCTACGTCACGGTCCTCGACGGGGCGACCAGGGAGCTGGAGTCGTTGCGCTCGGCGGGGCGGCTCCGGCAGGGCGTCGATCCCCGCACCGCGGCGCGGCTGGTGGTCGCCGGGATGGACGGCCTGCAGCTGCAGTGGCTGCTCGAGGCCGACGGCGCCGGCGAGCGCGTGGACATGGGCGCGACCATCCGCGCCCTGTACCGCAGCCTGCTCGTCGACTGAGCGGCGTCCGGCCCCCCGTCAGGCCTGCGCGGCCACCTGCTCGACGAGGCGGTCCAGCGTGGCGTGGTCGAAGCCCGTCAGGCCGAAGTCGGCCACGGTCTTGGCCGGCATGCCGAGCATCATCGCCTGCATGGTCTCGTCCACGACCACCTCGGCTGGCGGCACGAGCGTCGCCCGCAGCAGGGGCCCACCCACCGGGTGGGCGAACCACTCCGCGATCGTCGACATCGCCTCGAGCGGTCCCCACAACGGCTCGCCCGCCACGTCGAGCTGCACGGAGCCGCGGATGTCGCGGGACGACGCGCCCACCTCGATGACGAACGCACCGCCCTCGACCACCCAGCGGCGCAGCCCCGGGTGCCAGTACGCCAGCGCGCGCGAGTCGAGGGTGAGCGCGACCTCCTGCGAGGCGCCCGGCTCGAGCTCGACCTTGGCGAACCCCTTGAGCTCGCGCACCGGCCGCACCACGGACGCCTCCGGGTCCCGGACGTAGACCTGCACCACCTCGGCACCGGCTCGGTCGCCCGTGTTGGTCACGCGGACACGCACCTCGACCGAGGCGCTCGCCCCCTCGCCGGTCAGGACCGCCCGCACGTCGGAGTACACGAACGTCGTGTAGGACAGGCCGTGGCCGAAGGGGAAGGCGACGTCGAGCTCCCGCGTGTCGTACCAGCGGTACCCCACGAGCACCCCCTCGCCGTAGCGGACGTGACCGGCCTCGCCGGGGAAGCTGCCGAACGCCGGGGTGTCCGCGAGCCGGTGCGGGATGGTCTCGGTGAGGCGGCCCGACGGGGCTCGGGTGCCGTGCAGCACCTGGGCGACGGCGCGGCCACCGGCCTGCCCGCCCAGCCACGTCTCGAGGATCGCGGGCGCGTGCGGCGCCCAGGGGAGGGAGACGGCCGAGCCGTTGGCCAGCACGACGACGACGCGCGGGTTGACCGTCGCGACGGCCTCGAGCAGCGCCACCTGGTTGTCGGGCAGCCCCAGGCGCGGGCGGTCGTAGCCCTCCGACTCGTCAGGCCCCGGCAGCCCGAGGAACACGACAACCGTCCCGGCCGTGCGCGCGGCGGCCACCGCGGCCTCCCGCAACGTCGCGTCGTCGCCGTCGGGGCCGCCGGCGATGGTGAAGCCGGGCTCGAAGGGCACGTCACCGAGCGCGTCGAGGGCGGACTCGAGCCGCGTCGGGTTCACCTGCGACGAACCGGCTCCCTGGTAGCGAGGCGTGCGCGCGAACTCACCGACCACCACGAAGTCGCCGGACAACGGCAGCAGGGGAGCGCCGTCCACCGGCTCGTTCTTGAGCAGCACAGTGCCCGCGGCGGCCGCCTCGGTGGCGAGCGCGTGGTGGGCGTCGACGTCGAAGGAGTCGTCGCTGCGGAGCCCGGGCAGCGCGCGCTCGACCAGCCGGAGCACGCGGCGCGCCGCGCCGTCCAGCACGGACTCGTCGAGCGTCCCGGCCCGCACCGCGGCGACGACCTCGTCGTCGGGGCGCGAGCCGACCGACGGCATCTGCAGGTCGAGGCCCGCCGCCAGCGCCGGCACGCGGTCGTGCACCGCGCCCCAGTCCGAGACGACGAGTCCCTCGAACGCCCACTCGTCCCGCAGCACCTCGGTGAGCAGCCAGCGGTTCTCCGAGGCGTACGTGCCGTTGACCTTGTTGTACGAGCACATGACCGTCCACGGCTGGGCGCCGGTGACGATCGCCTCGAACGCCGGGAGGTAGATCTCGCGCAGGGTGCGCTCGTCCACGTCGGCGGAGATCCGCATGCGGTCGGTCTCCTGGTTGTTCGCGGCGAAGTGCTTGAGCGAGGTGCCCACGCCCTGGCTCTGGATCCCCGCGACGAGCGCCGTGCCCAGCGCGCCCGCGACGTACGGGTCCTCGGAGAAGTACTCGAAGTTGCGCCCGCACAGCGGCGTGCGCTTGATGTTGACGCCTGGCCCGAGCACCACGGCCACGTCGTTCGCGCGGGTCTCGCGGCCGAGAGCCTCGCCGACGCGACGCAGCAGCCCGGTGTCCCACGACGAGCCGAGGGCCGCGGCGGGAGGGAAGCACGTGGCCGGCACCGAGTCGCCGAGGCCGAGGTGGTCGGCGTCCTCCGCCTGCTTGCGCAGCCCGTGCGGCCCGTCGGTGACCATGACCGCCGGAACCCCGGCGCGGTCGACCCCCTGGGTGTGCCAGAAGTCGGAGCCCGAGGTCAACGACGCCTTCTCCTCGAGCGTCAGGCCGGCCAGGACTCGTTCGACGTCGAACACCTCGCGTGACATGCGGCACCTCCTCGTGCGTTGCGGTGGCGCCAGGGTAGCGCGATACCTACCACGTGGTAAGGGGACTACGAGGTCTTCACGAGGCAGAGCCCTGCACGGTCGCCGCGGGTCCAGCCGTCTTCGGTGGGCGCCCAGGTGACCACCGTCGCGCCGTCGGCCCGCTCCTGCTCCGTGAGCACGCACGCCCGCGCGACGCGCGCGTCAGCGGCGGGCTGCCCCGGCCAGACCGCGTCCTGCGGGAAGTCGTACTCCGACGAGACGCGGGCGGCGTGGTCGTGCGCGCACGGCACCACCTGCACGGTGTCGACCTCGCCGTCGGGTGGCAGCGTGGCGAGGCAGTTGCCGACCACCAGCTGGCCGACGTGCGCGCTGCGTGGCGAGCTCACGTCTGCCGGGAGCGGCCGCGTCTGCATGAGCGTCACCACCACGACGGCGACGAGGACCAGCCAGGCGACCGTGGCGAGGGCGCCCAGCACGATGCCCGCGATCGCCAGGCCGCGCCCGCGGGTGCCGCGCTTGGTGGTGCGGTACAGGCCCACGAGGCCCAGCACCACCGCCACGGGCCCGAGTGCGAGCAGGCCCGTGACGAGCGCCGCGATCGAGACGCCGTCGGTGGGCGGCTTGGGCTCCTGCCAGCCGGGCGCGTAGTACGTCTCCGGGTAGCCGGCGGGCAGCACCGGACCGGGCGGCGTCGGGGGCGGTGGATAGCCGCCCGGCCCTGCGGGCTGCTGGCCGGGCCAGCTGCCGCCGGCCTCGCCGGAGTCAGGCGAGGACATGGCCCCCCACCACCGCCGGCGCGATCACGCCCGCGGCGTTGGTCGACCACTCCCACGTCCCGCTGCTCGTGTCGCCGGACGCGATGAGGGCGATCACGAGCGCGACGAGGGCCAGTAGGGCCAGCGTGCCGAGCGCGCCGATGATGATCCCGGCGACGGCCAGACCGCGACCGCCCTTGCCGTTCTTCTTGATGCGGTTGAGCGCGACGATGCCGAGCACGAGGCCCACCGGGAACGAGACGCCGATGGCCATGCCGCTGAGGCTCGTGACCAGCGAGGCCACGGCGAGACCGTCCGTCTGCGCGGCCGGCTGGCCGTACGAGCCGTAGGGCCCGTACGGCGGCGGATAGGCGCCCGGGCCGCCGGGTGCGCCGTAGCCGGGCTGGCTGTAGCCGGGCTGCGTCGCGGCGTAGGGGGACTGCTGGCCGTAGCCGGGCTGCGCCCCGGGGTAGGCCGGCTGGCCGTAGCCGGGATGCGCCGGGGGGTAGGCCGGCTGGCTGTAGCCGGGCTGGGCCGCGGCGGAGGCTTGCTGGCCGTAGCCGGGCTGCGGGGGAGCGTAGGGCTGCTGGCCGTCACCGGGCTGCACCTGGGGAGACGGCGCGGGCGCAGCGGGCTGGGCGTCGCCGGACGGCACCGCGTACGGAGCCGGGGGCGGCGGAGTGGCCGGCAGCTGGGCCTCGTACCCGCTCGGTGGCGGCGGGGCGGGCATGCCCGTCGCGGCAGACGGCTCGGGCGGAGCAGCCTTGCGCAGGTCCGGCGACGTGGGCGGTGCGAACGGGTTCGGCTCGGACGGCTCGCCAGGCTCGGGGCTCATGACGGAAACCTACCGAACGTTCGACGCGCCCGTCCGTCCGTCGCGGCCGCTCAGTCGGCGAGCCGGAGCACCACGGGCACGTGGTCCGAGGGCTGCTTGCCCTTGCGCTCGTTGCGCTCGATCGTCACGCCCGTCACCCGGGCCGCGAGCGCCGGGGAGGCGTAGGTCAGGTCGATCCGCATGCCCATGTTCTTCGGGAACCGCAGCTGCTGGTAGTCCCAGTACGTGTAGGTGTGCTCCGCGGGGACGTGCTCGCGCGAGACCTCGGTGTACCCGGCGGCGGCGATGGCCGCGAACGCCTCCCGCTCGGCCGGGCTCACGTGCGTGCGGCCCGCGAAGAACCCCATGTCCCATACGTCGGTGTCGAGCGGCGCGATGTTCCAGTCGCCCACGAGCGCCACCTGGGCCTCGGGGTCGGCGGCGAGCCAACCGCCCGCGGTGTCCCGCAGGCGCGCCAGCCACTCGAGCTTGTAGGCGTAGTGCGGGTCGTCGAGCTCACGGCCGTTCGGCACGTACAGGCTCCAGACGCGCACCCCGTTGCACGTGGCACCGATCGCGCGGGCCTCGGCGGCGGCGGGGTCGCCCCAGGAGGGCATCCCCGCGAAGCCGACCTCGACGTCGTCGATGCCGACCTTCGACGCGATGGCGACGCCGTTCCACTGGCTGAAGCCGCTGGTCACCACCTCGTAGCCGAGCGCCTCGAACTCCGCTCGCGGGAACTGCTCGTCCTTGCACTTGGTCTCCTGCAGGGCGAGCACGTCGACCCCCGTGCGCTCCAGGAAGGCGAGTGCGCGGTCGGTACGAGCACGGATCGAGTTGATGTTCCACGTGGCGACGAGCATGCGCGCACGCTACCCGCCGGCACCCACGCCACCCGTCGTACGCGGGAGGCCACTCCAATGCGCCTGGCCCGCACGGGTCGTCACTTTCTCGCCGAGTCGTCACTTCAAAGTGGCGACCCGACGCGAAAGTGACGACTCGCCGCGGCGAGGGGGCGGCGAGGGGCGGCGAGGGCGCGCGGCGAGGGGCGGCGCGGGCGCGACGACGGCCGCGACCCGGGCGGGGCGCGGCCGTCGTCGTCGTGCGAGGCGTCAGCTCACGTCGTCGTCGACCCAGTCGAACGTCTTCGTGACCGCCTTCTTCCACAGCCGGTACTGCCGGTCGCGCTCGGCGTCCTCCATCGAGGGCTCCCAGCGCTTGTCCTCGGCCCAGTTGTCGATGACGTCCTGCTCGCCGGACCAGAACCCGACTGCGATGCCGGCCGCGTAGGCGGCACCGAGCGCGGTCGTCTCGGCGACCTTCGGCCGGACCACCGGCACACCGAGGATGTCGGCCTGGAACTGCATGAGCAGCTCGTCCTGGACCATGCCGCCGTCGACCTTGAGCTCGGTGAGGTCCACGCCCGAGTCGGCGTTCATGGCCTCGAGCACCTCGCGGGTCTGGAAGGCGGTGGCCTCCAGCGCGGCCCGGGCGATGTGGCCCTTGTTGACGAACCGCGTGAGCCCGACGAGCGCACCGCGCGCGTCCGAGCGCCAGTACGGCGCGAACAGTCCCGAGAACGCGGGCACGAAGTACGCGCCGCCGTTGTCGTCGACCGTCTTGGCGAGCTCCTCGATCTCCGGGGCGGACTTGATGATCCCCAGGTTGTCGCGAAGCCACTGCACGAGCGAGCCCGAGACCGCGATAGACCCCTCGAGCGCGTAGACCGCGTCCTGGTCGCCGATCTTGTAGCAGACGGTCGTCAGCAGGCCGTTCTTCGACGGGATGGGCGTCGTGCCCGTGTTGAGCAGCATGAAGTTGCCGGTGCCGTACGTGTTCTTGGCGTGGCCCACCTCGAAGCACGCCTGGCCGAACGTGGCCGCCTGCTGGTCGCCGAGGATGCCCGCGATGGGCACGCCCGCCAGGAGGCCGCCCTCGCGGCCGTTGCCATAGACCTCGGACGACGAGCGGATCTCCGGGAGCATCGAGACGGGGATGCCCATCTCGCCCGCGATCTCCTCGTTCCACGTAAGGGTGTCCAGGTTCATCAGCATCGTGCGCGAGGCGTTGGTGACGTCGGTGACGTGGATGCCGCCCTCGACCCCGCCCGTCATGTTCCACAGGACCCACGAGTCGGTGTTCCCGAACGCCAGGTCGCCGGCCTCCGCGGCCTCCCGCGCGCCGTCGACGTTGTCGAGGATCCAGCGCACCTTCGGGCCCGAGAAGTACGTGGCCAGGGGCAGCCCCACCTTCTCCTTGTAGCGGTCGGCGCCGCCGCCGAGCGCGCCCAGCTCGTCGGCGATCTTCTGCGTACGGGTGTCCTGCCAGACGATCGCGTTGTAGACCGGCTCACCGGTCTTGCGGTTCCAGACGACGGCGGTCTCGCGCTGGTTGGTGATGCCGACCGCCGCGATGTCGCGCGCCGTCAGGTTCGCCTTGGCGAGCGCCAGGCCGACGACCTCGCGGACGTTGACCCAGATCTCGGCCGCGTCGTGCTCCACCCATCCCGCACGCGGGAAGATCTGCTCGTGCTCCTTCTGACCGGTCGCGACGATCTGCCCGCCGTGGTCGAAGATGATCGCCCGGCTGCTGGTGGTGCCCTGGTCGATCGCGAGGACGTACTTGCTGTCCGCCATGGTGGCTTCCTCCGAGTTGTTGGTCTGCTGAGGCGGGACGGGCCGCGCGGCTGCCCTCACGCGGGGCCCGTCCCAGGTCGATCAGGGGTGGGTCAGAAGACGTACGCGCTGGCCGCGAGACCGGCGAGCAGACCGCCGACGAGCGGGCCGAGCACCGGCACCCACGAGTAGCCCCAGTCGCTGCCGCCCTTGCCGCGGATCGGCAGCACGGCGTGCGCGATGCGGGGACCGAGGTCACGCGCCGGGTTGATCGCGTAGCCGGTCGGGCCACCGAGCGAGGCGCCGATGCCGACCACCAGGAACGCCACGGCGAGCGGCCCGAGACCCGAAGGGGTGGGGCCGAAGCACAGGATCACGAACACCAGCACGAAGGTCGCGATGACCTCGGTGATGAAGTTCCACGCGTAGGACCGCAGCTCGGGACCCGTCGAGAAGACCGCGAGCTTGATGCCGGGCTCGGCCTCCTCGTCGAAGTGCTTCTTGTACGCCAGGAAGGCGATGACGGCACCGATGAAGGCGCCGATGAGCTGCGCCAGGAAGTACCACATGGCGTTGCCGAACGTCGGCAGGAGCGACGCGGTCACCGCCCCGCCCGGTCCCGTCACGGAGTAGAACGGCTGGTCCGCGGTCCACAACCCGACGGTCACCGCCGGGTTGAGGTGCGCCCCGGACTTGAACGCGACGTAGACGCCGGCGAACACGGCAAGGCCCCAACCGAAGTTGATCAGCAGCCAGCCACCGCCGAAGCCCTTGGTCTTCGGCAGGATCACGTTCGCGACCACTCCGGCACCGAGCAGGATCAGCATCGCTGTTCCCAGGATCTCGGAGACGAACGCGTGAGACATCAGTGTGCTCACTGAGCTATCCCTTCTGTACGGACGACGTTGTCACGTGCACCCCGCGCACCGGGCGCGGGGAGTTCTGTCAGGTCCCGGCGGGTTGCGACGAGCCCTTGCCCGCGGGCGAGCCCGGCTTGGTGCCGCCGGCGGGACCGCGGCCGAGCGGCTGCATGGGCGCGAGGTCGTCCGCCTCCAGGCGGGCCACCTCGGCGCTGTGGTCGTCGGGCTGCGAGGCCGCGGCCTCCTCGGCCTCGGCGCGGGCGCGGTACGCGGCGATCTCCTTGGCGCGCGTGGCCGCGTCCCAGCCCAGGATGGGCGCCACGAGGTCGGCCATCTCCTCGAGGGCTCCCACGCCCTTGTCGGCCTGCTCGTAGTTGAGGCGCGTGCGGTGCATGAGGATGTCGTCGAGGTGCAGCGCGCCCTCGTGGCTGGCGGCGTAGACGATCTCCGCCCCGATGTACGCGCTCGCGTTGACGAGCGGCTTGGCGAGCTCGGGGTTCGCCTCGCACAGGTCGATGATCTCGCCGAGCAGCGAGCCGTACCGGTGCAGCAGGTGGTCCATGCGCTTGCGGTCCCAGTCGAACCGCGCGCCGATGGCCCGCGCCTGGCGCTGGAACACGCGCAGGCCCTCGGCACCGACCAGCGGGACCTCGTGGGTGATCGACGGCAGCGTGGTGGCGCGCGAACCGATCGCGAAGTCGACCGCGTCCTTGGCCATCACGCGATAGGTGGTGAGCTTGCCGCCCGCGATGACGGTGAGGCCCGGGGTCGGCGACGCGACGGTGTGCTCGCGCGACACCTTGGCCGACGAGGTGCCCTCCTTGGTGCCGGGCTGCAGCAGCGGCCGCAGGCCCGCCCAGGTGCCGATCACGTCCTCGCGCGTGAGCGGTCGGCTCAGCACCGCGTTCGCGTGCTCGATGACGTAGTCGATGTCCGCACTCGTGGCGACGGGGTGCGTGAGCTCCTGCTCCCACGGGGTGTCGGTGGTGCCGATGACCCAGTAGCGCGACCAGGGGATGACGAAGAGCACCGACTTCTCGGTCTGCAGGATCAGGCCGACGTCCCCGGCGATGCGCGAGCGCGGCACCACGATGTGGATGCCCTTGCTCGCCAGCACCTTGAGGCCGCCCTCGGACCCCGCGAGCGACTCGGTCGACTCGGTCCACACGCCGGTGGCGTTGATGACCTGACGCGCCCGGACGTCGAACTGCTCGCCCGTCTCCAGGTCCACCAGCCGCGCGCCGGTCACCGCGCCGCCGGTCGTCGTGTGCAGGTCGACCAGCTGGGTGCGCGACGCGGCGTGCGCGCCGTAGCTGACCGCCGTGCGGATGATCGTCTCGACCAGCCGTGCGTCGTCGACGCTCGCGTCCCAGTACCGGACGGCGCCGATGGCCGCGTCGTGACGCAGGTCGGGGAACAGCCGCTCCATGCCCTTGCGGGTGAGGTGGCGGTGGATGGGCATCGCGCGCTTGCCGCCGTTGACCGACGCGAGCGTGTCGTACAGCGCGACGCCGGCGCCCACGTAGGCCCGCTCCCACACGCGGTTCTCCAGCGGGTACAGGAAGCTCACGGGCTTGACGAGGTGCGGTGCTAGCCGGTTGATCAGCAGGTCCCGCTCGGTGAGCGCCTCGCGCACCAGGTGGAAGTCGAGCATCTGCAGGTAGCGCAGGCCGCCGTGCACCAGCTTCGAGGACCGGGACGACGTTCCCGAGGCCCAGTCCTGCGCCTCGACGACGGCCGTCGACAGGCCGCGGGTCACGGCGTCGAGCGCCACTCCGGCGCCGGTCACGCCCCCGCCGATCACCAGGACGTCGAGCTCGTCGTCCCGGGTCGCGCTGCCCCGCAACGCCGCCAGCGCGTCGGAACGGGCCTGGGCGGTGAGCGGTGCGGTCCTCATGGGGCGATGTCTCCTCGGCGTGGCGCAGCCGGGCGGCGCTCGCGCCACCGGCTCTTGCTCGCTATCGTCGCCATGCCAGAACGAACGCGCAACCGGGGCGCACAAACGTGCACGGGGGGCCTGATGGAGTACGACCGGGAGCAGGACATGCTCCGGGCAGCATCGATGTATTACCTGCAGGACCTGAAGATGGAGGTCATCGCGCGCCACCTCGGCACGTCGCGGTCCACCGTCTCGCGCATGCTCAAGCAGGCGCGCGCCTCCGGGCTCGTGGAGATCACGCTGCGACCGTCGAGCACGCGCGCCCCCGGGCTCGGCCGGTCGGTGGCCGCGGCGTTTGGGATCGACTCCTACGTCGTGCCGGTGCCCGACTCGTCCAGCCACATCGAGCGGCTCACCCAGGTCTCGATGACGGCCGCCCGGCTGCTGTCGTCGTGGTTCGACTCGGACATGGTGATGGGCGTCGCGTGGGGCACCACGCTCGCGTCGGTCTCCCGGTTCCTGGTGCCCAAGCCGACGCGAGGGGCGGCGGTCGTGCAGCTGAACGGCGCCGCGAACATGCGCACGAGCGGCGTGGAGTACGCGTCGGACCTCATCTCGTCATTCGGCAGCGCGTTCGATGCCGCGGTGCACCATTTCTCGGTCCCGGCGTTCTTCGACTACCCGGAGACGAAGGCAGCCATGTGGCGCGAGCGGTCCGTGCGCCGCGTCGTGGACATGCAGGAGCGCGCCGACATCGCCGTCTTCTCGGTCGGCGCGGTGGCCGGCGCGGTGCCGTCGCACGTCTACTCGGCCGGCTACCTCGACGACGCGGACGTCCAGCTCCTGCACCGCGAGGGCGTGGTGGGCGACGTCTGCACGGTGTTCCTGCGCGCGGACGGGTCGTGGCAGGACGTCGCCCTCAACGCCCGTGCGACCGGGCCCGACCCGCAGCAGCTCGAGCACGTCCCGCGCAGGCTGTGCGTGGTGGCGGGGGACAACAAGGTGGCTCCGCTCCTCGCGGCCCTGCGTGCAGGCGTGGTCACCGACCTGGTGGTCGACGAGATCACCGCGGCGCTGCTCCTCGAGCAGGTGGACAGTGCACGGACGCGGGCACGTGCCCGGGCGTGAGCCCGGTTACCGTGAGCGCGTGACCTCGACCGACGTGCTCATCCGGCCCGCGCTGCCCGCGGACGTCCGCGCGATCCGCGCCCTGGTCCAGCCGTACGCCGACGACCGCATCCTGCTCGCCAAGGAGTGGGTGGGCTACTACGAGGCCGTGCAGGAGTTCCTGGTCGCCGAGATCGACGACGAGGTCGTCGGCTGCGGCGCGCTGCACGTCATGTGGGACGACCTGGCCGAGATCCGCACGCTCGCGGTCGACGCGTCCCAGCGCGGCCGCCGGGTGGGGCACGCGCTGCTGTCGGGGCTGCTGGAGCGCGCCCGCGCCCTGGGCCTGCGCCGCGTGTTCTGCCTGACGTTCGAGGTCGACTTCTTCACGGCCCACGGCTTCCACGTGATCGAGGGGACCCCGGTCACCACGGAGGTCTACGCGGAGCTGCTGCGCTCGCACGACGACGGCGTCGCGGAGTTCCTCGACCTCGCGCGCGTGAAGCCCAACACCCTGGGCAACACGCGCATGCTCATCGAGCTGTAGCGCCGCCCGCGGCTGCTCAGGGTTCGGCCGGGTGGTGGTAGAGGTCGAACGTGCCGTCGGTCTCGGCGATGACGGCGACGACCTCGGTGAGCGCCCACGTCTGGTGCTCCTCCCCGGGTGACCAGACCACCAGCGCACCCGGGCCGATCTCGCGCACGCCGTCCGGCGCCTCGACGCGCGCCCGACCGTTCACCAGCGCGAACGCCTGGCTGCGCACCGCGGGATGCCGCCCGATGGTGCCGCCGGCGGCCACCCGCGCGACGTGCACCTGGGTCGAGGCGCCGTCGACGGCGGGGGGAAGCGCGTCCATCTGCACGCCGTCGGAGCCGAAGTGCTCGACGGGGTAGGAGGGCATCACCGAGATGTGCATCCCGCCATCCTCACCGTCCGCACGGCCGCGCGTCGACCCGCCGGGTGCCGCCCACGCGGCTCAGGCCGGGAGCGTGAAGGTGGGCTCGTCGTCGATGCTCGCGGGCGGGACCCGAGTGACCAGGCCGTCAGCCTCGAGCGACTCCAGGCAGCGGGTCCGCTGCGCGGCGTCCGGCCAGACCGCGTCGACGGCGTGCAGGGGCACCGGGTGCAGCGCGTCGCGCAGCAGGGCCATGATGCGTCCGCGGACCTGCCGGTCCGTCCCCGCCCAGGCCTGCGTGCGGCGCCGGCCGGGGTGGTCGTCGGCCGGACGGCCCCGGGCGAGCCACGCGCACGACGAGGCCACCGGGCAGACCTCGCACCGCGGCGAGCGTGCCGTGCACACCAGTGCGCCCAGCTCCATCGAGGCGGCCGCCCAGCGCGCCGCCGCCACGTCGTCCGCGGGGACCAGAGCGGCCGCGTCCCGGACCTCGCCCGCCGTCAGGGAGGGCGCGGGAAGGGCGGCCCCGGCCACCACGCGCGCCAGCACGCGGCGCACGTTGGTGTCGAGCACCACCGACCGTCGCCCGAACGCGAAGGCCCGCACCGCCGCCGCCGTGTACGCACCGATGCCGGGCAGCGCCAGGAGCGCCTCCTCGTCGTCGGGGACGCGGCCCCCGTGCCGGGCGACGATCGCTCGCGCGCACTCCTGGAGCCGTAGCGCGCGGCGCGGGTAGCCCAGGCGGTCCCAGGCGCGCAGCACGTCGGCGGTCGACGCCGCGGCGAGGTCCGCCGGCGTGGGCCATGCGGCCATCCAGGCTCGCCACGCGGGCTCGACGCGCACCACGGGCGTCTGCTGGAGCATGACCTCGCTGACCAGCACGCCCCACGGGCTGCGGTCCGCCGCGCGCCAGGGCAGGTCCCGCGCCGACTCCTCGAACCACGCCACGACCCGCTCGACCAGCGGCGCGGCCTCCGCAGGGTGGGCCGCTGCCGCCGCGACGCGGGCTCTCGGCGTCACGTGAACAGGGGGGAACCGAGCGGACGGGTGCGGGAGAAGCCCGGCAGCACCAGGAAGCTGCCGCTCGCCGTCGCGGTGGCGTACGTCATGAGGTCGTCGACCTCGTCGAGGCGCAGCTGGGTGCGCACGAAGGCGTCCAGGTCGCGCGCGAAGCAGACGAAGAGCAGGCCCGCGTCGTCGACGCCCGACGTCGGGTCGGGACCCCGGTCGAACGCGTAGCCCCGGCGCAGCATGAGCGCGCTGCCGGTGAACGACGGGTGGGCCGCCCGCGCGTGGGCACGCGCGGGCACCAGGTACTCGCCCTCGGGGGTCTTGGCCTGCAGGTCCACCTGCGTGCGGGGTCCGCCGCCGGACAGCGGCCGGCCGTCGGCGTGACGCCCGATGACGCCGTCGCGGGCGGGCACGTCCAGGGCCGTGAACGCGCGCCGGTCGAGCCGCAGCCGGCGCAGCACGCACACCGTCGCACCGGCGAGCGGGCCCGACGTGATCCACACGTTCTCGTCGAGCTCGTCCTGGCCCTCGGGCACGATGATGCCGTCGAGGTAGCCGAGCGGGTTGCGCGCGACCGTGCCCTCCCCGGCGGCGCGGAACCCGTGCTCGGCCCAGAGCGGCACCAGCGTCGGGACCGCCTGGAGCAGGTGGTCCAGCGCGGGGCGCAGCGCACCGGCGTCGCTCGAGGCGAGCGCGACGAGCAGGTCGCCGTCGCGGCGGTCGGCGGCGATCGCGTCGTCGCGGGCGAAGGACGGCATGGGCGTCGCGCCGGGGAGCGACGGGTCGATGGCGCGCAGCGGTCTCGGTCCGAGGCCGACGTGCACCGTGAGGTCGCCGGGTCCGTCGGGCAGGGTCGGGTTCGGCGTCTGGCTCGGGCCGTCGAGCAGGGCGAGGATCGCCGAGCCGAGCGCGGCCAGGTCGCGCTGCAGCCTCGAGGTGTCGGGCACGGCGAAGACCGCGTGCAGCGCGTTGCGCTGCGGCGTGGCCGGCCGCGCGACGCCCGCCTGCGTGCGCCCCGCCGCCGAGAGTCGCCGGCCGGTGGGCTCCGGCGTCGCCTGGTCGATCGCCGCCGCGGCTCCGGCGGCGGCGAGCGTCGCCCCGGCGACGAGCGCACCACCGCCCAGCAGCAGCGAGCGCCGGCTCAGCTCGGGGCTCACGAGCCCTCCGCCGGGACCAGGGCGTCCAGCCGGCTCGGGTCGAGCGAGTCGCCGAGGTCGATGGTCACCCACTCGCCGCCCACCAGCACCTCGGCCCGTCGCAGCAGCCCGTCGCCGTCCACCCAGTAGCGCGCGTTGCCCGCGCTGGTGGCCGTGAACACGTCGACGGGCGCCCCCTGCACCTCGTCCGAGCGCAGCCACCGAGCGCCGCCCTGCTGGAGCAGCAGCGGGTTCTCCGGGCGGTCCGAGCCGAGGTCGAGCAGCACCAGCAGCAGCGCGTGCTCGGCCGACGCCGAGGCGTCGAGCGGCGAACGCTGCGCGGACGCGAGCTCCGCTGGCGGGGGCAGCGGTGCGGTGGCGGCTGCTGCCGGCGCGAGCGCCGCCGACTCCCCGTCCCAGGTGAGCAGGCTCGGGGCCGCGCCCTCCTGGTCGAGGCTGGCGTAGCCCACGTGGTCGACGAAGTCGACCCAGCCGTCGAGGTGCACCGGGCCCTGCGCGTCCTCGGTGGACGCGGCGACGACGCGCGCGCCCGCGTCGTAGTTGCGGAACCGCACCTGCGCGAGGGTCTGTGCCTCCTCGGACGTCACGGGGCGCGCCTCGTCGCCCCCGCTGCCGCACGCGCCGAGCAGCCCGGCGGCGAGGAGGGTGACCAGGACGCGCCTCATGCGGTCCCCGACATCGCGGCGAGGAAGTCCGCGGGGGGCACCGGGAAGCCGGCCGGGTCCGGCATGGTCACCCGTGCGGGCAGGGGGGCCGCCTGGCCGGTCCACGCGCCCATGTCGGGCTGGGCGACCGGCGACGCGACGCGCAGGAAGCTGGTGCCGCGCGGGACGCTCGTGCCCTCCAGCGGGGCGGCGGGCTGTGCTGCCGTGCCGGGGCAGGGCGCCAGGAGGTCCGCGGGCGACGTGGTGGGCGTCCCGTCGGCGCAGTTGCCGGCGGCGGGCGCGCGCGTCGCCGAGGTGTTGGCGAGGTCCACGCCGTTGCCCTCGAAGGCGTTGCCCGTGAAGGCGTTGGACGCCGCGGCGAGGTCCTCGGTGTTGGCGAGCTGGACGCCCGCGACGGGGTTGCCGCTGATCCGGTTGCGGGTGAGCGCGTTCTCGATGCCGCCGCTGATGCCCAGGCCGAGCCCGAACGAGCCGCTGGCCTGGGCGGGCGAGTCCGGCTCGGCGTTGTCCGCGAGCAGGTTGCCCACCACGGTGTTGGCGCGCTGCGGGGTGAACGCCTCCTGGTAGTTCGAGATCAGCGTCATGCCGACGCGATTTCCCGAGAACCTGTTCCCGGCGATCATCACCGAGTCGGACGCGTTGGCATTCTCGAACCCGACGGCATTTCTTTCCGCGACATTTCCGGTCACGAGGATCCCGCATTGTCGGCACTGGCCCACGTAGAAACCGCTGTCCGCCGACCCCGACGCGTAGGAGTCCTGGATGACGCCGTCGTGGGCGTCGAACGCGTAGATCCCGTAGAGGCCGTTGTTGGCAGCGGTCACGTGGTCGATCGAGAACCGGCGGACGGGCGGGAACTTGTCCGGGTCGAGCCGGGTGTAGCCGTCGCCGTTGTGCGCCGACGGGCCGTTCTCGTCGTGCAGGCCCGTCACGAGCACGCCGTAGAACGTGGTCTCGCGCACCGTGAGGTTCTCGATCCGGGCACCGTCCGCCGTCGCGACGATGCCGTACGGCCGCTTCCCCTCCCCGGTGATGACCGTCGCATTGCGGTCCTCGCCGCGGATCGTCACGTCCGTGGTGCTCAGCAGCACCTGCTCGGGGTAGGTCCCGGCGGCGACGAGCACGGTCCCACCGGGAGCGACGCGCTCGACGGCGTCCGTGATGGTCGCTGCGTCCGCGGGCACGCGGACAAGCTCCTGGCTCCCCTGCGAGGAGCTGCACGCACCCGCCGACAGCGCCGCGACCGCACCGAGGACCACGGCGAGCGTGGTCGGGATCAGGCGGGGGCGGGGGCGCACGGGGTGAGTCTAGGTGGCCGCTCCGGGGCAGCCGCGAGGCGCTGGTCACACTCCGTCGGGTGATTGTGATGGGCCGGATGGGCGGTACCACCCAGGCACATCGGACAGCCTCCGGGCGGGAAATTCGCCGCGTGATTGGCTTTCGCCCCGACCGCCGTTCGCGACCGCGCCCAAAATGGGCGAATTCGCACAAAGGGCTCCTCGACGGCCCATCGATAAAGGGATCTCGCCTCGTGCACCTGAATGTCATCCGACCCGCCCGCCGAGCCGTCTCGGGCGTGACCGTCGCGGCTCTGCTCGCGACGGGGCTCGTCGCCGGCGCGAGCACGGCGAGCGCCGCGACCGACACGGTGGGTGGCCGGGTGTACCGGGACTTCAACGGCAACGGCGCGTACGACACTGTCGTGGCCGTCGGCGTCGCGAAGGACGTGGGCCTGCCCGGCGTCGACGTCGTCGTCACGGACGGCAGAGGCGCGAGCACCACCGTCCAGACCGGGCCGACCGGGCAGTGGACCGCGGACGTCACCTCGCTGACCGGTCCACGGTTCCGGGTGCAGCTCGAGACCCCGGACGCGTTGGTGACCTCGGCGGTGGGTTCGGCCAACCGCAGCTCGGTGCAGTTCGTCGAGGCGGGCGCCACGGACGTCGACTACGGCGTCAACGTCCCGGCCGACCACACGCAGGACCACGTCCCGCTGGTGACGACGATCCAGTACGCGGGCACCCGCGCAGGGGCCGATGTCAAGGACCTGGCGGCGGTCACCGCGACCCCGTGGGACGTGGCGCGCAACGACTCGGGCGCCAACGACTACTCGCGGTTCGCCGCGCGGACCACGATCGCCACCTACGGGCAGGTCGGCTCCGTCTGGTCCACCGCGTACTCGGGGGTCACCGACGACCTGTATGTCTCGGCCACCTACAAGCGCCACGCGGACCTCGGGCCCGGTGGCCTGGGGGCGATCTACCGCTTCGCCGACCTCACCGCCGACGACGGCACGGTCCGCACCACGCCCGCGATGAGCACGATCGACGTGACGACGCTCCGCGACCAGGACGGCAACCTCATCGACGTGGGGACGGCCGCACGGCCGGCGCTCGGCTCGTCGTCGAGCCTCGCGCCGGACGCCGACGCCTTCGCGAAGGCCGCCAAGGTGGGCATCGGCGGCATCTCGCTGAACGCCCGCGGGACCGTGCTCTACTTCGTCAACCTGCGTGACGCGCAGCTGTACGCGGTCGACCTCACCGCGACCCCGCGCACGGCGCTGCGCGTGGGCTCGGGAGCGGGTGCGGGGGAGCAGCCCTGGGCGCTCTCGGTGCGCGGCGGCAAGGTCTACGTCGGGTCGACCGACACCGGCGCCGTGGCCGGCCAGCCGGCGGGCACTGCCGGCCTGCGCGCCCACGTCCGCGTCGCGTCCGAGGCCGCGGTGCTGGCGGGGTCGCCCGTGTGGACCTCGGTCGTCAAGAACGGTGACGGCACCGACGGCGTGGCCCTCGGCTACACCAAGGGCAACCCGATCTCGGGCTGGTCCGGCCGAGGGACGTACTGGGCCGACACCAAGCCGCAGGTGAAGCGGTGGAACACGTGGTCCGACACGTGGACTTTCGCGGGTGGGGCGGTCGGCTTCGCCGCTCCGGACGCCTCCGGCGCGGCCGGCTGGGGGCCGGTGCACGCCTACCCCCAGGCCGTGCTCACCGACCTCACGTTCGACCAGGACGGCTTCCTGATCCTCAGCCTCGCGGACCGCACCGCGATCCAGGGCGGCAACCGCAACAGCGCGTCCGACCCCGCGGTCACCGGCACGTTCGAGTCGGTCTCGGCGGGCGACATGCTCATCGCCGGTGCGACGGACGTGGCGCACACCCAGTTCCGGGCGGAGTCCAACGGCTCGGTCACGGGGTACAACTACCTCGGTGCGAGCGTCGTGCGCTCGGGGCAGGTCGGCAACGGGCAGGGCCCCGGGGGCGGCGAGTTCTACGCCGACCAGCAGAACCTCGGGACGGGTGCCACGCACTACGAGACCACGCTGGGCAGCGCGGTCTCCTTCCCGGGCGCGCCGCAGCCCGTGCTCGCCACGGTGTTCGACCCCCTCGGCGGCATCCGGCTCGCGGGCCTCATGTGGTTCAACGGGACCACCGGCGCCGCGGTGCGCGGCTACGAGCACACGCTCGACACCGCGCAGACGTCGGGCAGCCGCACGTTCCAGAAGGGCGGCGGGCTGGGCGCCATCGAGGCGCTCGCCGGTGAGGCACCGGTGGAGATCGGCAACCGCGTGTGGTTCGACGCGGACCAGGACGGCATCCAGGACGCCGACGAGCCGGCCGTCGCCGGTGTCGTCGTCGGGCTCGTCGACCAGGGCGGGACCACGGTCGCGACCAGGACCACCGACGCGTCGGGCGAGTACTACTTCCGCTCGGACACCGACGGCTTCGACGCCTTCGGCGCCTACACCCTCACGTTCACGCGGCCGAGCACGGGCTCGTGGTCCGGCGGCGCGTTCGGCGACGTGCCGTGGAGCAGGCTGAGCTTCACGACGCAGGACGCCGGCAGCGACGACACCGTGGACTCCGACGCGGACACGACCGGGACGCTCACGTACACCGTGCGCGGGCCGGGCGAGAACGACCACACGCTCGACGTCGGCCTGGTCGCCGACGCCTCCTTCACCGTCGAGAAGGCCATCAGCCCGGACGGCGGCACCGCGGACCCCGGCGCGACCTTCGCCATGCACGTGCAGGCGACCAGCTTCCGCGGCGAGCCGCTGAGCCTGCCGGCCGGTGACACCGACTTCGACGTGAGCGTGGGCTCGGGGAACGGCCACACCGTGAGCGTGCCGCTCGGGACGCGCGTGGAGGTGACCGAGACGACCACGACCGGCCTGCGCTCGCCGGCCACGGTGGACCCCGCGGGCTCGTTCGCCGTGCTCAGCACGGGACAGCCGCAGCTCGTCACCGTGACCAACACGCTCGTGGAGCCGGGCACCTTCTCGGTCCACAAGAGCGTCACGGGCCCCGGGGCCGCCTACGTCCCCGCGGGGACGGGTTTCACGGTGGAGTACAGCACCGACGCGGGCAGCACGTGGAAGACGCTGACCGTCGCGGACGGCGCCACGGTCACCTCTCCCGAGCTGCCGGCCGGCAGCACCGTGCTGGTGCGCGAGGCCCCGCGCCCCGCGGTCACGGGTGTGGTCTGGGGCGCGGCGACGTGGACCATCGGCTCCGCCACCTCGACGGGCACGCAGTCCGTGACGATCGGCGACGGCACGGACATCGGCCTCGCGCTGGAGAACCCGACGACGCTCGTGTCGAGCGGCTTCTCCGTGACCAAGGACGTCGCGGGCGCGGCGGCGGGCTCGGTGCCCGACGACTTCGCCTTCACGGTGCACTACGCGTACGTCGACGCTGCCGGCGCCGACGTCACGGGCGACCTCGAGCTGAGCAAGTCCGCCCCGACCGACGGCGTGGCGGGCGTGCCGTTCGGCACGAGCGTGACGCTCTCGGAGTCGACCCCGACCGGCGCACCCGCCGACGTGCGGTGGGGCGCGCCCGGCTGGGCGGGGACCGGTGTGACCGACAACGGCGACGGGTCGGCGACGCTGGTCGTCGGTGCGAGCACCGCTGCCGTGACGCTCACCAACCCCACGACGCAGCGGACCGGCGGCTTCGACATCACCAAGCGCGTGACCGGCGCGGCCAGCGGCTCGGCACCGGACGCCGACTACACGGTGCACTACGCGTACGGCACGACGTCGGGCACGTTGAGCATGGCGGCCGACGAGACCGACGGCGTCACCGGGATCCCCGCGGGCACCGAGGTGCTGCTGTGGGAGGGCACGCGCCCCGCCGGTGCACCGGACCTCTCCTGGGGCACGCCCGTGTGGGGCGGCGCCGGGGTCACGGACAACGGCGACGGCACGGCGACGCTCGTCGTGGGCGACGGCGTGGTCGCGGACGTCGAGCTGACCAACCCGACCACGCAGCTGGTGGGCGGCTTCTCGGTGACCAAGGCGGTCACCGGTGACGCATCCGCGTCGGTGCCCCCGACCTTCCAGTTCACCGTGCGCTACGCACTGGACGGCGTCGACCAGCCGCCGATCACGCTCACCACGGCCGACCCCACCCGTGCGTTCGCCGGCCTTCCCCGCGGCGCCGTCGTGACGCTCGACGAGGTGAGCCCCACGGGAGCGCCCGCCGACGTGCGGTGGGGGAACCCGGTCTGGAGCGGCACGGGAGTGACCGTCCAGGGCGACGGCTCTGCGTCGTTCGTGGTGGGTGACCAGGCCGTCGCCGTGACGCTGACGAACCCGACCGCGCGTGTGCTCGGCTCGTTCGCGGTGACCAAGCGCGTCGTCGGCGAGGGCCGTCGCGTGCTCGAGGGCGACCCCGCCTTCTCGGTGACCTACAGCCACCCCGGCGCGCAGCCTGAGACGATCACGGTGCACGACGGCGAGCGCTGGGCCTCGCCGCAGCTGCCCGCCGGCACGGTGGTCACGCTCAGCGAGGCCCGCCCCCTCGTCGGCCTGCCGGCCGGCGCCACGTGGGGCACGCCGCGCTTCCTCGTGGGCGGCGTCGAGGTCGACAGTGTGACGATCGGCGACGGCACCACCGTCGAGGTCACGCTCGAGAACCCGACCGCGGTCACGCCGCTGGTCGACATCGAGAAGGGTGACGGCGTCGGCAGCACCATCACGCACGACGCCGACACGATGGCCGACGGCGAGGTCTACGCGCCCGGCGAGCGGCGCCGGGTGGTGCTCACCGTCGCCAACACGGGCACCGAGCGTCTGCGCGACGTCGTCCTGCGTGACAGCACGGTCTCCGGCGCCGACGTCACGGCGATCCGCTGGACGTTCCCCGACGGCAGCACGGCGCTGGCGGATCGAGTGAGCGGCGCCTGGGAGGCCCGCTGGGAGGCGACCTTCGACGGCAGCACCTCCTTCGCCCCGGGTGCGGTGATCACCGGGATCGCCACGCTGACGGTGCGGGCCGGCGACGCGCCGCACGTGGACCGTGCGCGCGTGGACGCGGTCGGTGTCGCGAGCGGCACGCGCGTCGACGACAGGGACGACTACCACGCGTTCACGGGCGCCATCCAGGTGATCAAGTACGACGGGTCGCACGCCGACCCGGTGGTCCGGGACGGCGGCGACTGGGTGATCCCCGCGAAGCCGCTCGTGGACCCGGCGCAGGACGCGAACGACGCGGCCCACGCCGTGCACCTGCCCGCCGGGGCGCCGAGCCCGGTGCGCTGGGTCGTCACCAACACGGGATCGACCACCCTGACGGACGTCGACCTCGTCGACGTGACCCGGGACGGCCCGGCGCTGACCGGGATCACCTGTGACCTGTCGGAGCTCGGCGGCCCCGCGACGTTCGCGCCGTCGCGCGGCACCTGGCACGGGCTCCTCCCGCCGTCCGCCTCGTTCTTCTGCACCGGCACGCTGACGCTGGCCACCGGCGCGCACGCCGACACGGTGACCGCCACGGCGACGGTCGTGGTCCCGGCGGTCGACGCCGGCGGAGTCCCGACCGGTGCGCCGTCCCTGGGCGGGCGCGGTCGGCCGGTGGTGGCGACGCACGACGACGGCACCCCCGTGCGCGTCACGGACGCCGATCCGTTCCACGCGGTCGACGTCGTCGAGCCGACCGAGCGGCCGGGTGTGGACCCGACCGAGCCGACGCCCGGCGGCCCGGCACCGAAGCCCGTTCCGGACGACGAGTCGCTCGCGCGCACCGGCTCCGACGTCGCGCCGGCGCTCGGGGTGGCGCTGCTCGCGGTGCTGCTGGGTGGTCTCGCCGTCGGGGTCGCCCGGAGGCGTCGCTCCTGACGTGACGCGGATCGGGCGGCGCGCCGCGCGCGTTCGCCCGGTCCACGTGCGCCCGCTCGTACCGTGGTCGGGTCGGACCACGGCTCTCGTCGGGCGCGTGGCCGGCACGGGCGGGTGGCCGGCACGGCCCGGTAGGCGAGCGAGGGGGAGGTGGCCATGAGTCAGGGACGTCCGACGGGCGTGACGCCACCGCACGTGTACCGCCGTCGGCGGCTCGTGGTCCTGGGCCTGCCTCTGCTGCTGGTCGCGCTCGTCGTCTGGCTCGTGGGCCGCGGCTCCGCTGGTGAGCCCGCCGCGGCCGCGACGCCGACCGTCGCGGCCACCGGCAAGGCGCCCGCCTCGGAGCGGCGCGCTGCGCCGACGAAGGAGAAGCCGACGAAGCAGAAGCCGACGAGGCCCACGCCGACGGCGACCACTCCGACGGTGGCCCCCAACGTGCCGGGTTGCGACTCGGTCGACCTCGACCTGAGCGCGGACGCGAAGTCCTACTCGGCGGGCGAGAACCCTCGACTGACCATGACCGTGACCAACACGGGGTCCGCCGCCTGCCTCGTGGACGACGGCACCGCGCACGCCGTCCTGGTGATTACCTCGGGCGACGACGACGTCTGGTCGAACCAGCACTGCGCCGCCGCGGGCTCGCGGTCGCACCCGCTGCTGCTGTCGGCCGGGAAGAGCGCCACCACGGACGTCACGTGGAAGCGCGTGCGGTCGAGCGAGGCCTGCGCGGCGTCACCGGCCGCCGCGAAGACCGGTACCTACGCCGTGACGTACTCGCTGGACGGCGAGAACGCGGCGCCGGTGGTGCTGCGGCTGCGCTGAGCCGGGAGTCCGGCGCACCGCGGGTGACCGGGCCTGCTAGACGTACCGCTCCAGGATGCTCGACTCGGCGAGCCGGGACAGGCCCTCGCGCACCGCGCGCGCCCGCTGCTCGCCCACGCCGTCCACGGCCATGAGGTCGTCGATGCCGGCCGCGAGCAGCTTCTGGAGCCCGCCGAAGTGGGACACGAGACGGTCGACGATGGCGCCGGGGAGGCGCGGGACCTTCGAGAGCAGGCGGTAGCCGCGCGGGCCCGCCGCCGCGTCGAGCGCGTCGCCGCCGCCGGGCAGCCCCAGCACGCGGGCGATGTGCGCGATGTCGAGCAGCTCCGTCGAGTCCAGCTCTGCGAGGGCCGCCTGCACGGAGTCGATGTCGCGGCGGCTGGTGTCCACGTAGTCGCGGATGACGAGCTCGCGGTCGGAGCCGATGCCGCCCACCAGCTCGTCCAGCTGGAGCGTGAGGAGGCGGCCGTCGGTGCCGAGCTCGACGACGTAGCCCTCGATCTCCTCGGAGATGCGGCGCACCATCTCCAGCCGCTGCACCACCGCGGAGACGTCGCGCACCGTGACCAGGTCCTCGATCTCCAGCGCCGAGAGGGTGCCGCTGACCTCGTCGAGCCGCGACTTGTACCGCTCGAGGGTGGCGAGCGCCTGGTTGGCGCGGGACAGGATGGTGGTGGACCCCTCCAGCACGTAGCGCTGGTCCCCGACGTACAGGGCGATGATCCGCATCGAGGCGGACACGGAGATGACCGGCAGGCCGGTCTGCTTGGCCACCCGCTCCGCGGTGCGGTGGCGGGTGCCGGACTCCGTCGTCTCGATGGTCACGTCCGGGAGCAGCTGCACGGCGGCGCGCACGATGCGGCTGATGTCCTGGTCGACCACCACCGCGCCGTCCATCTTGGCCAGCTCGCGCAGGCGCGTCGCCGAGAACTCCACGTCGAGCACGAACCCGCCCGAGCAGATGGACTCCACGGTCTTGTCGAAGCCGAGCACGATGAGCGCGCCCGTGCGGCCGCGCAGGATCCGCTCCAGGCCGTCGCGCAGCGCCCCGCCGGGTGCGACTGCGGCGAGCGTGGACCTCATGAGGTCGTCGGGGGCGTGCGGGGTGGACGGCACGTGAGCATGGTAACGAGCGGCGACGGTGCGCGGACCCCGCGACCCGCCCTCGAGCCTGCACATCCACCCAGGGGCGCGCCGACGCGCGGCGATCACCTCGCCGATCCCGCATCGTCACGCCGGTTCGGACCGGCGTGATGATGCCGAACCTACGAAGCGACGGGTCGCACACCCAGCGTGTAGCGGACCTCCTGGCCCAGCGCGATGCCGCCGTCGGTGGCGAGCCGGTCCGCCAGGGAGACGACCTGGGCCCGGACGTCGTCGTGCGCCTCGGGCGGGACCGCGTCCCACATCGCGCGCTGGCCGTGCGACCGCGTGAAGGCCAGCAGGTGCTCGGCGTCCCGCGCCACGGCGTGCACCGCGCGCGTCACGGTGCGGATCTGGGTGAGCCCGGCGCCGGCGAACAGCCCCTCCATCCCGGCGTCCGTCGCGAACGGTCCGGTCCTCCCGCTCGTGCGGGCGTCGAGCAGCGCGGGCGGGAGGTAGGGCAGGAAGACCTCGTCGAGCGCCCGCCACCGCTCGTCCTGCGCGCCGAACGTGGTGACGCCGACCCGCCCGCCTGGCGCCACGAGGGCGGTCCACGCGGCGAGCGCCGCGGCGGGGTCGGGCAGGAAGAACAGCACGAGCGACGCGGAGACCACCTCGAACGACGCGGGCGGGAACGCGGGCGCCTGCGCGTCGCCCACGAGCACCTCCACCTGGGCCAGGTCCGCGAGGTCACGGGCGGTGAGCTCGACCATGCGCGGCGCGAGGTCGATCCCGACGGCACGCCCGTGCGGCCCGGTCGCCTCCGCAAGGGGTCGGAGTGCCGCGCCACGCCCGCAGCCGATGTCGAGCACGCGCTCGCCGGGCTGGACTGCGAGCTGCTCGACGAGTCCCGCGGCGATCGGGGTGAACCATGGCACGCCGACCGCGTCGTACGTGTCGGCGACGCGGTCGAAGACGCCGCCGGCTCCTTGAGGCTGGGGCATCCGGCCACCGTGGCACCGCGCGGGGCGGCGCGACAAGGCCTCGCCGTGCGGGACGTGGCCGGTGAGCGCACGCTGAAGGCGTGCCGACACCCCCGGCGCAGCACTCGACCCGAGGAGGAACGCGATGAGCAACGACGACATCAGCGCGATGCCCAGCACCACCACGCACGGCAAGCCCGACGTCCTCGACGACGGCGACACGGCTCGCATCGTCGAGGGCGACGCCGTCGGGCACCTGGTGCCGGACGACGGTGACGAGGTGCTCGACCACGGCGAGACGGCTCGCGTGGTCGAGGGGGAGGGGCTCGCCGAGGCCGGGCACCGCCACGACGCTGACGTGACCGGGCACCGCCATGACGCCGACGTGACGGGCGACGTGACCGGGCACCGGCACCAGGACGGCGTGCTCGACGACGGCGAGACCGCGCAGGTCGTCGAGACCGACGGCCCCCCCAAGGGCCCCTGAGCACGTCCTCGCTTCGCACCGGTAACCACCTCGTTACCGGACCGAGACGCGCCTGAATCGTCGACCCCGTTGACTGTTAGGAAACTTACCTATTAGTTTGACGGGGTCGACGCGTGCTCGCGTCGACCTCGGTCGACGGTGATCGGAGCACGATGGCAGGCACGGCGAACCAGCCCGGTACTCCCGGCCTGCTGCGCGCCATGAACGACCGCGCCGCGCTCGCCCTGCTGCTCGACGACGGCCCCCTCACCCGTGCCCAGATCGGTGACCGCACCGGCCTGTCCAAGCCGACGGCGTCCCAGGTGGTCGCCCGCCTCGAGGCGGCGGACCTCATCGAGGTGGTCGGGTCCGTCGCCGCCACCCGCGGACCCAGCGCCGTCACCTACGGCGCGCGCGGCGGCCGGCTGCACGCGGTCGCCGTGGACGTGCGCCCGCACCAGGTGGTGTCGACCGTGGTCGACCCCTGCGGCACGGAGCACCCCGTCGCGGACGTGCCGCTGGCCAAGGCGGCGTCCGGGCGATCGGCGGTCTCTGACATCCGGGCCGCGATCGATGCCGCGTGCGCCGCCGCAGGCACCGACCCCGCGACGGTGGTCACCGCGGTCGTCGGCCTGCAGGGAGCGGTGGACCCGCGCACCGACGACCTCGCGTTCACCGGTCTGATGCCCGGCTGGCCGCGGCGCAACGTGCGCGCCGAGCTGGAGGCGGGACTCGGCATCCCGGTGCGCATCGACAACGACGTGAACCTTGCCGCGGTCGCCGAGCGGAACGACGGCTCCGTCGCTCCCGACGAGGACTTCGCGCTGCTCTGGCTCGGTGACGGGCTCGGCGTCGCGCTGCATCTGCGCGGCGAGCTCCACCGCGGCGCGGCGGGCGGGGCCGGCGAGATCGGCTACCTGCCGGTCTCGCGCTCGGCCGCGCAGATCGACCCCACGGCCGACGACCTCCAGGACGTCGCGGGCGGCATCGCGGTCGCCCGCGTCGCGCGTGCCCACGGCGTCCGTGGCCGGCGGCTCTCGGACGCCCTGGCCGCCCTGGCCACGAGCCCGGCGCGCGACGCCGTGCTGACCGAGCTGGCCCCCCGCGTCGCGGAGGCCGTGCTCCCCGTTCTCGCCGTGCTCGAGCCCCATCGGGTCGTGCTTGGCGGACCGACCGGCATGGCCGGCGGTCAGGCCCTCGCCGACCAGGTCAGGAGCCACATCCGCAGGACCACCCGCTGGTCCCCGTCCATCTCCGCGAGCTCCGTGCCTGATCAGCCGGTCCTTCGTGGAGCCCGTGCCGTGATCGGCGCCGATCTTCGTGACCGGCTGCTCGACCTCGTCACCTAGCGCCCCACACCACCTAGCGCTCCACACCACCCACACATCCCGCACCGCCCGCGCTCCTGCGCCGGACGTCGATGGCTCACACCCTGAAGCGGCCCGCGCAGCCACCTTGAACGGAGTACCGCAGTGAGATCACGACGTGCGCTCCTCGTCGTCCCGGCCCTCGTGTCGCTCGCGCTCGCCACCGCGGCGTGCAGCGGCTCGCCCTCGGACGGCCCCACCGCGGCGGCCTCGGCGCCGCCCACCGTGTCGGGCACCATCCAGTTCTGGCACTTCTTCACCGACCGCGAGGCCGATGTCATCCAGGGCGTCGTCGACGACTTCGAGGCCGCCAACCCCGGCGTGAAGGTCGTCGTGAAGTCCGGGCAGGACGACCAGAAGATGCGCCAGGCCATCTCGGCCGGGCAGCCCATCGACGTCGGCCTGAGCTACTCCACCGACCAGGTGGGCCCGCTGTGCTCGTCGGGCGACTTCACGGACCTCGCGAGCTTCATCGAGCGCGACAAGGTGGACCTGACGCAGATCCCCGACACCGTGCTGGGGTACACCGAGTACAAGGGCAAGCGCTGCACCATGCCGGCGCTGGCCGACGTCTACGGGCTCTACTACAACAAGAAGCTGCTGGCCGACGCGGGCTACACCGCGCCGCCCAAGACGCTCGCCGAGCTGACGGACATGGCGGTCAAGCTCACGACGTTCAAGGCGGACGGCTCCATCAAGACGCTCGGCTTCATGCCGCTGCTCGGCTACTACGAGAACGCGGAGGCGCACTGGGCGCCGTCGGCGGACGCGCAATGGCTCAACGAGGACGGCACGTCGGCGATCAGCGGATCGCCCGGCTGGACCACGCTGCTCGAGTGGCAGAAGGACCTCATCGCCAAGCTCGGCGGCTACGACAAGCTCGCCAAGTTCCAGGCGGGGCTCGGCGAGGAGTTCTCGGCGCAGAACGACTTCCAGACCGGCCGCGTCGCGATGAACCTGGACGGCGAGTACCGCACGGCGTTCATCGACGACCAGGCCGAGGACCTCGACTACGGCACGGCGCCGTTCCCGTCCGCGCAGGGCTTCGAGAGCACGTACGGCGGCGGGTACATCACGGGCAACATCGTCGGCATCGGCAAGGGCTCGACCAACCCCGAGGCCGCGTGGGCGTTCGTCAAGTACCTGACGACGAACACCGACGCGCAGGTCAAGCTGTCGAACGGGCTCAAGAACGTGCCGACCATGCACGACGCGATCGCGTCCCCGGACCTGGAGGTCTCGCCGCAGTTCCAGACGTTCCTGGACATCTTCGAGAACGAGCACTCCGCGACCACGCCGCCCAGCGGCATCGGGGCGGAGTACCAGACGATCTTCGGCACGCACACCGCCAAGTGGCAGTCCGGCAAGGAGACCGACCTGCCGGCGATGCTCAAGACCGTCGATCAGGAGATCGACGCGGCCGTGCAGCTCCAGGCCGGGAGCTGAGCCATGGCCTCGGCGATCCGCCGCCGTCGCACGCTGACGGCGTACACGTTCCTCGCACCGTCGTTGCTCGGCATGGTCATCTTCTTCGTCTTCCCGCTGATCATGACCGTCGTCTACTCGTTCACGGCGTTCGACCTGTCGAACCCGCCACGGTGGAACAACTTCGCGAACTGGAAGTTCCTGTTCGGCGGGGACCCGCTCATCGGCCAGGCCGCGCTGAACACGTTGTGGTTCGTCGCGATCCTCGTGCCGGTGCGGATCGCCGGGGCCATGCTCGTCGCGTGGGCGCTCACTCGCGCCCGCCGCTCGTCGGGCGCGCTGCGCACCGTCTACTACCTTCCGGCGCTCGTGCCGCCGGTGGCCTCCACCATCGCCTTCGTCTTCCTGCTCAACCCCGCGACGGGCCCGGTGAACCGGGCGCTCGCGGCGGTCGGCATCGAGGGACCGGGCTGGTTCACCGACCCCTCGTGGTCGAAGCCCGCGCTCGTCATGCTCGGGCTCTGGGTGCTCGGCGACATCATGGTGATCTTCCTCGCCGCGCTGCTCGACGTGCCCACCGAGCAGTACGAGGCGGCCGAGCTCGACGGCGCCAACGGGGTGCAGCGGTTCCGGCACATCACCCTGCCGAACATGGCGCCGGTCCTGCTGTTCGCGCTGATCACGGGAGTCATCGCGGCGCTGCAGTACTTCACCGAACCGGCCGTGGCGTCCGCGACCGCCATGGGCAAGTCCTCCGTCGGGGCGGGCACGAGCCAGCTGCTCGGCTGGCCCGATGGCTCGACCCTCACGTACGGCCAGCTCCTGTACTCCAAGGCGTTCGGCGCCAACCTGTTCGGGTACGCCTCGGCGATGGCGGTCGTGCTGTTCCTCGTCGCGGGCGTCACCACCGCCGTCCTGCTGCGCCGCTTCTCCTCGTTCACCCCGGAGGTGGCCAGTTGAGCGCGCCCACCCTGACCCGACCGGCGTCCCGCGTGCGTGCCTCGCGTCCCAACGTCGACGGCGCGAGCCTGCGCAGGCGCACGCCGCTGGTGTTCATCGCGGACCACGCACTGCTCATCGCCCTGGCCGTCATCTTCCTCGCGCCGTTCGTGTTCGTGCTGCTCACGGCCGTGATGTCGCCGGAGCAGGCCGGGACGGCGTTCGCGTGGCCCACGTCGTGGCACTGGGACAACTTCGCCCAGGTCTTCGACAAGCTGCCGATGCTCAAGTACTTCGGCAACTCGTTCCTCTACGCGGGCGCGGCGACGCTGTTCATGCTGCTCTCGTCGGTCCCCGCGGCGTACGCGCTCGCGCGCATCCAGTTCCGCGGATCGCGGTTCTTCATGTTCGCGATCATCGGCGCGATGCTCCTGCCGCCCCAGGTCACGTCGGTGCCGCTGTACGTCATGTGGTCGAACCTCGGGCTCACCGGGAGCCTGTGGCCGCTGATCCTGCCCAACCTGCTGGGTGACGCGTTCTCGATCTTCCTGCTGCGCCAGTTCTTCCTGACCATCCCGCGCGAGTACACCGAGGCGGCGCGGATCGACGGCTGCGGCGAGGTCCGCACGCTGTGGAAGGTGGTGCTGCCGATGGCCCGGCCCGGCATCGCGGCGACGTCGATCTTCCTGTTCTTCGCATCGTGGAACGACTACTACGGGCCGCTGCTCTACACCTCCGAGAACGAGAACGCCTGGCCGGTCTCGTACGCCCTGGCGCAGTTCCGCAGCTCCCGCTCGGTGGACTGGAACCTGACCATGGCCGCGACCCTGATCGCGATGGTCCCGGTGGTGCTCGTCTTCCTGCTCGCGCAGCGGTCGTTCGTGCGCGGCGTGACCCTGACAGGAGTGAAGGGATGAAGCTCACCGTCGTCGGCGGGGGATCGACGTACACGCCCGAGCTGGTGGACGGCTTCGCGCGGCTGCGCGAGCTGCTGCCGCTCACCGAGCTGTGCCTGGTGGACCCGGACGCGTCCCGGTTGGAGCTCGTCTCCGGGGTGTCGCGGCGCATGTTCGCGCACGCCGGGTACGACGTGCGCGTCACCACGACGTCCGACGTGGCGGCGGGCGTGTCCGACTCGTCGGCCGTCCTCCTGCAGCTGCGGATCGGGGGCCAGGCGGCGCGGCACTCCGACGAGACCTTCCCGCACGCCTGCGGCTGCCTCGGTCAGGAGACCACCGGACCCGGAGGGCTCGCGAAGGCGCTGCGGACGGTGCCGGTGGTCCTCTCGGTCGCCGAGCAGGTACGGCGGCACGCGGCACCGGGCGCGTGGATCGTCGACTTCACCAACCCCGTGGGGATCGTGACCCGCGCGCTGCTGAACGAGGGGCACCGGGCCGTCGGGCTGTGCAACGTCGCGATCGGCTTCCAGCGGAGGTTCGCCGCGCTGCTGGGGGTCGCGCCGGCGTCGGTGCAGCTCGACCATGTGGGGCTCAACCACCTGACCTGGGAGCGCGGGGCCGTGGCGGACGGTGTGGACCGCCTGCCCGGGCTTCTGGCGGCCCACCGCAAGGAGCTGGCCGAGGAGGTCGAGCTCGCGCCCGAGCTGCTCGACCTGCTGGGCTGCGTCCCGTCGTACTACCTGCGCTACTACTACGCGCACGACGAGGTGCTCGCCGAGCAGCTCGCGGGCGGGCAGAGTCGCGCGCAGGCCGTCATGGACGTCGAGGCGGAGCTGCTCGCGCAGTACGCCGACCCCGGAGTGGTCACCAAGCCCGAGGCGCTGTCCCGCCGCGGCGGCGCGTTCTACTCCGAGGCGGCGGTGGACCTGCTCGCCTCGCTCACCGCCGACCGCGGCGACGTGCAGGTGGTCAACGTGCGCAACGACGGCGTGCTGCCGTTCCTGCCCGACGACCACGTCGTCGAGGTGCCCGCCGTGGTGGGCGCCGACGGCGTCGCTCCGCTGCCCGCCGCCCCGCTGGCCTCGCCTGCCGCGGGACTCGTCGCGCACGTCGCCGACTACGAGCGGCTCGCGCTCGACGCGGCGCTGCAGGGAGGACGGTCGCGGGTCGAGCGCGCCCTGCTCGCGCACCCCCTCGTGGGTCAGCACGAGAGGGCCGCTCGCCTGACGGACCTGCTCCTCGACGCCAACCGCGACCACCTGGCCTGGGCCCGATGACCGAGGTGCTGCTCGCCGTCGACGGCGGCGGCTCGAAGACCGACGTGCTCGCGATCGGGCTCGACGGCACGGTGCTCGCCCATGCCCGCGGCGGCGGCTCGTGCCCGCAGGTCATCGGCGTAGACCCGGCGCTCGCGGTGGTCGACGCGCTCGTGACGACCGTCCTCGACGAGGTGCCGGGGGCGAGGGTGGTCCGCGCCGGGGTGTACCTGTCGGGCCTCGACCTGCCCGTGGAGATCGCGACCTTCACCGCCGCCCTCGCCGCCCTGCCGTGGTTCCCGCGCGACGCGGCGGTGGTGGACAACGACACGTTCGCCCTGCTCAGGGCGGGCACGCAGGCCGACGAGGGCGTCGCGGTGGTGTGCGGGACGGGCATCAACTGCGTGGGCCGACGAGCCGACGGTGCCACGGCCCGCTTCCCCGCCCTCGGCCGCATCTCGGGCGACTGGGGCGGCGGCTGGGAGCTGGGGGAGCAGGCCGTCTGGCACGCGGCCCGCGCTCTCGACGGGCGCGGCCCGACGACCTCGCTCACGGCGCTCGTCCCGTCCGCGCTCGACCGGACCGACATGCTCGCCGTCATCGAGGACCTGCACTTCGGCAGGCTCTCGGACCGGGCCTACACCCTCCTTGCGCCCGTGCTGCTCGCCGCCTCGGCCGCGGGCGATGCGGTGGCCCGGTCTGTGGTGGAGCGCCAGGCCGACGAGATCGCCGCGTTGGCGCTCGCCGCCCTGGCCCGGCTCGACCTGATGGACTCCGACGTCCCCGTGGTGCTCGGGGGCGGGGTCATGGCGGCGCGCGACGCGATCCTCACCGACGGCATCCGCTCGCGGATCGTCGCGGCCGCACCGCGTGCCGTGCTGTCGTTCGTCACCGAGCGCCCCGTGCTCGGTGCTGCTCTGCTGGTGGTCGAGGCGGCGGGAGCGGGCACCGCCGCCGAGCAGCGCGTCCGCTCGACCGTCGGCGCCCACGCCGCGCTCGCCACCTGAGCCCGCCCGCACCGAGGAGGCCCGCCGTGCCCGCACGACCGCTCGTCGCGGTGCCGATCGCGATCGCTCTGGCGTGCGCGGGCTGCACGTCGACGCCCTCCGCCGGTCCGTCGTCGACCGTGAGCACGCCGACCACCGCCGAGCCGCCCGCATCGACGCCCTCCGCAGTGGCGACTGCACCCCCGGCGCGCGTGGGCCTGGACGAGCCGGGCCACAAGGAGCTGGCGATGGAGCTCGTGTCGAGCGCCGAGAACTCGTCGCTGGACTGGAGGGCGCAGTACGGCTACATCGAGGACATCGGCGACGGCCGTGGCTACACCGCGGGCATCGTCGGCTTCTGCTCCGGCACCTCGGACATGCTCGAGCTCGTCGGGGCGTACACCGCGACCTCGCCCGACAACCCGCTCGCGCCGTACCTGCCCGCGCTGCGCGCCGTCGACGGCAGCGACTCCCACGAGGGACTCGACCCGGGCTTCGTCCCCGCCTGGAAGCAGGCCGCCGACGATCCCGTCTTCCAGGCGGCGCAGGACCGCGAGCGCGACACCGTCTACTTCGACCCGGCCGTGGCGCTCGCGAAGGCGGACGGACTGGGCGCGCTCGGGCAGTTCGCGTACTACGACGCCGCGGTGATGCACGGGTTCGACGGCATGCAGGGCGTGCGCTCCCGCGCGCTGGTTGAGGCCGCGACCCCGGCTGCCGGCGGCGACGAGACGGCCTACCTCGCCGCGTTCCTCGACGAGCGGGTGGTCGAGATGAACAAGGAGGAGGCGCACTCGGACACCTCCCGGGTGGACGACGCGCAGCGCGTGTTCCTCGACGCGGGGAACCTGGAGCTGGATCCGCCGCTGCGCTGGCACGTGTACGGCGACGCGTACGAGATCGCCGCGCTCGGCTGAGACAGCTCAGTCCCGCCGGAGCGGAACCACGTTGTCGGTCATGCTCGCCACCTGCACGGCCTGCGCCAGGTCGGAGGCGCCCAGCACGGTCATGCCGGTCGGGACGGCCAGCCCGGCGACCGAGGCGTGCGGCACGATCGCGCGGGTGAAGCCGAGCCGGGCGGCCTCCGCCAGGCGGCGGCCGACACCCGTGACGTTGCGGATCTCCCCGGCGAGTCCGACCTCGCCGATCGCCACGAGTCCGCGCGGGAGCGAGGTGTTCTCGCGCGACCCGACCGCGGCGAGGGCGAGTGCGAGGTCCGCGGCGGGCTCGACGACCCGCGCGCCGCCCACCGTCGAGAGGTAGACGTCCTGGTCGGCCAGTCGCGCGCCCAGGCGGCGCTGCAGCACGGCGAGCACCATGGCGAGGCGGGAGGAGTCGATCCCGCTGGTCGTGCGCCGCGGGTTCGGGACCTGGGACGGGGCGACCAGCGCTTGGATCTCCGTGGCGAGCGGGCGCCGGCCCTCGAGCGTCACCGTGAGGCACGTGCCCGGCACGGGGCTGTGCGCCTGGGACATGAACAGGCCCGAGGGGTCGGCGAGGCCCACGATGCCCTGCTCCGAGAGGTCGAAGCAGCCCACCTCGTCGGTGGGGCCGTAGCGGTTCTTGGTGGCGCGCAGCATCCGCAGCCGCGAGTGGCGGTCGCCCTCGAACTGGCAGACCACGTCGACGAGGTGCTCGAGCGTGCGCGGCCCGGCCACGGAGCCGTCCTTGGTGACGTGGCCGACGAGCACCACCGGAAGGTCCCGCGACTTGGCCGCCTGGATCACCGCGGCGCTGACCTCGCGGACCTGCGCGACGCCGCCCGCCGTGCCCTCGACGGCCGCCGACGCGATGGTCTGGACGGAGTCGAGCACGAAGAGGTCGGGGTCCACCTGCTCGATGTGGCCCAGGACCGTGGCCAGGTCGGTCTCGTCGGCGAGCAGCAGGTTCGGGTCGAGCGCGTCGATGCGACCGGCTCGCAGCCGGACCTGCGCGACGGACTCCTCGCCGGTCACGTACAGCACGCGCCGGCCGCCTCGGGCTGCCCGTGCGGCGACGTCGAGCAGCAGGGTCGACTTGCCGACGCCCGGCTCCCCGGCCAGCAGCACCACGGCGCCCGGCACCAGGCCGCCGCCGAGCACGCGGTCCAGCTCGTCGACCCCGGTGGGCCGTGCGTGCGCCGACTCCACGGAGATCTCGCTGATCGGCCGCGCCGGCGCGCGCGTGGGCGCGGTCGCCACCGTGCGCGGTGCGCCGCCGCCGGGGCCGGTGTCCTCGAGGACGGACCCCCACGCCTGGCACTCGCCGCACCGACCCGCCCACTTCGCGGAGGTCCAGCCGCACTCGGTGCAGCGGAAGCCGGGGCGGGCCGCCTTCTCGGCGCGGCGGGTCGCGGTGGTGCTCATGCCACGGACCGTAGCCGCCCGCACCGACACACCCCGTCAGGCGGGCCCGCCACCCGCACGACGTGACGCGTCCCGCAGTCAGGACGACAGCGGCCAGGTCCAGTCGTGGTACGGATCCTCCACGCCCCAGCCGCTGCCGTACCGCTCCTCGAGGAAGGCCTCCGGCCGGTGCGGCACGGGCACGTCCCGGCCGCGCAGCTCACGGCGCCCGTGCGGCTCGAGGACGTCGAGGGCCATCGTCTCGAGCCGCATCGACGTCATGTGCAGCGTCGCGAGCTCGCCGTCCACCAGATAGGGGAAGACGTCGACGTGCCGCTTCGTGGCGCGCTCGATGACGTGGAAGTTGAGTCCCGTCGGGTTGCTCCAGATGCCGTAGCCCCGGCTGCGCAGCTGGGACTTGAGCGCGTCGAGCGCGGGCTTGGCCGCCGCCGCGTCGGTGGCGTCGAGGCGGAACAGCATGTCGATGTCGTCGTCGTGCTTGAGGAAGTCGCCCTCGCGCACCGCACCCAGCAACGTGCCGTAGGCCAGGACCAGCGGGTGGCCCAGCTCGGCGAACTCGGTCGAGAGGCGCTCGACCAGGTCGAGGTGCCCGTCCGCGTCGGTCTGCAGGGCGCCCAGCTCGGACACCCCGTGGCGCGTGATCGCGTGCGGCCCCAGGCCCGCGCACGCGGCGAACCGGTTCACGTCGTCGGTGAGCCTGCGCAGGGCCGCCCGGTCGGGGAGCACGTCGCCGAACGAGCGGATGCTGGTGGCGGTGCGGGGGACGGCCACCCGCTGCGCCACCAGCAGGGCTGCGAGCAGGTGCGACTCCGCCTCGGTGAGGCCGGGTGCGTCGGGGCGCGGGCTGCTCGGCACGAGCGCGAAGAGCAGGCGCAGGTCCTCGCGGCTCGTGGTGCCGATGCTCCCGGACCCGGCGGCATCGACCAGGTGGGCCAGGACGGCCGCGCGCGTGCGCTGCGCCCACTGCGCCCGCCGCCACCGCGGAGGGCGAAGCCGCAGCCCGACGAGCCGCTCGACGACCGCGACCGCCGCGGCCAGGTCGTCGTCCTGCAGGTCCCACAGCGTGGTCCACGGCGCGTCCGGGGACCCCACCCGCGCCTTGACCACCATGGACCGGCTGCGCCGGCCGGCTCCGTCGCGGCGGTTGTACAGGCGCAGCGAGGTGGCGCCGACGGGCTCCACGAACCTCACCTGCCACCACGGCCCGGCCTGCTTGCGGGTGGTCAGCGGGGTCCCCCCGGTCAGCGGGGCGGCGGGGTCCTGCGGGCGGGTCTTGGCGATCGAGCTGGCCGTCGCCACGATGGCCGACGCGGGCACCTTCACGAGCGCGTTGCCGCGCGCGAGCTCGATGAGCCGGACCGACAGGCTCTCCTGCGGTGTGCGCGGCAGCTGCAGCCGCAGGGCGACGAGGTCGGGCGGGAGGGCGACCTCGACGCGGTCCACGACCTTGGCCCCGTAGAAGCCGAGAGACGGGAAGAGCGTCGCGCGCGTCCGTGCGTCCCACCGCGCGTCGATGGCGTCGGTCATCCGTCTCCTCATCCGACCCGGTGCGACCCCCGAGGTCGCGGCGCACCACAGGATGCCACGAGCCGCTCGAACGCCGGGATCGGCGAGTCCTTGGCCGGCGAGTCCGCGCAGGTGTTGGGTGGAGGGGTTGCCTGCTGCGCGCCGACCCGAAGGACGAGCCATGACCGACGCCATCCGTGCCACCGGGCTCGTCAAGACGTTCGGCCCCAAGCGCGCGCTGGACGGCTTCGACCTGCAGGTGGCGAGCGGCGAGGTGCACGGCTTCCTGGGGCCCAACGGCGCCGGGAAGTCGACCACCATCCGGGTGCTGCTGGGCCTGCTCAAGGCCGACGCCGGAGAGGTCACGCTGCTGGGTGGCGACCCGTGGCGCGATGCCGTGGCCCTGCACCGCCGGCTCGCGTACGTGCCCGGGGACGTGACGCTGTGGCCGACGTTGTCCGGCGGGGAGTCGATCGACCTGCTGGGCAGGCTGCGCGGCGGCCTCGACCCTCGACGCCGGGCCGACCTCGTCGACCGGTTCGAGCTGGACACCAAGGTCAAGGGGCGCGCCTACTCCAAGGGCAACCGGCAGAAGGTCGCGCTCGTCGCCGCGCTGGCGGCGGACGTCGAGCTGCTGCTCATGGACGAGCCCACCAGCGGCCTCGACCCGCTCATGGAGGCGCTGTTCCAGGAGGTGGTGCGGGAGGCCGCGGCCGACGGGCGCACGGTGCTGCTGTCCAGCCACATCCTGGCCGAGGTCGAGGCGCTGGCCCGGCGCGTCACGATCATCCGCGCGGGCAGGGCCGTGCAGAGCGGGTCGCTCGAGGAGCTCCGCTCGCTGACGCGCACCTCGGTGACCGTCGGCGTCCGGGACCCCGACGGGGCGCTCGCGGCGCTGAGCACGCGCGCCGGGGTCCACCACGCGCGTCAGGACGACGGCCACGTGACGTTCGACGTCGATGCGGACGCGCTCGACGGCGTGCTCGCGACACTGCCGGCGCACGGCGTGCACTCCCTGGTCGCGCACCCGCCCACGCTCGAGGACCTCTTCCTGCGGCAGTACGGCGAGGAGCTCGCCACCATGAAGGCGGAGCAGTGACGGCGGTCGCCGAGCGCACGTCGGACCCGCTCGCGGGGACGCGCGGCCTGGTGCGGCTGGCACTGCGGGCGGACCGCTGGCGCATCGCGGTGTGGGCCGTGGCGGTCGCCTGGCTGAGCGTCGTCTCGGTGCAGGCGCTCGAGACGGTCTACACCTCGCCGGAGTCGCGGGCCGCGCGCGCCGAGCTCATCGCGTCACCCGCCGCGACGGCCCTCGCCGGCCCCGGGTACGGGCTCGACGACTACACGATCGGCGCGATGACGGCCAACGAGCTCGCGCTGTGGATCATGCTGCCCGTCGCGATCATGGCCGTCCTGGCGGTCACGCGGCACCTGCGCGCCCCCGAGGAGGACGGCCGCCTGGAGCTGGTGCGGTCGCAGCCCGTCGGGTCTGCGGCGCCGGTCGTCGCGGGGCTCGTGGCGGCGGCCGCGGCGGTGCTGGCGGTCGGTGGTCTCACCTTCGTCGGCCTGCTCACCACGTCGCTCGACCCGGCCGGGTCGGCCCTCATGTGCGCCTCGGTCGTCGTCGTCGCGCTCGTGCTGGCCGGGGCGTCCGCTGTCGCGTCCCAGCTCTCGACCCACGCACGCACCGCGTCGTCGCTGGGGATGGCTGCCGTCGGAGCTGCCTTCGTGCTGCGGGCGGTCGGTGACGTCCAAGGCCCCCGAAGCACGAGCGTGTGGTCCTGGCTGTCGCCGTTCGGCTGGTCGCAGGCCACCGCGCCCTACACCGTCGACCGGTGGTGGCCGCTGCTGCTCGGCCTCGCGGCCACCGCCGTGAGCATCGCCGTCGCGTTCGCGCTCGCGGGTCGGCGCGACCTCGGCACGGGCCTCCTGCCCGACCGGCCGGGGCGCGAGCACGGCCGGGTCGGCGGCGTCGTCGGGCTGACGTGGAGGCGTCAGCGCACCGCGATCTGGTCGTGGGGCGCGGCCATCGTGCTGTCCGGCCTGCTGGTGGGTGTGCTCGCGGCGCAGCTGGTCGACTTCGTGGCCGAGCAGCCCGCGTTCGCCGACCTCTACCCCGGGGGCGTGGGCGGTGCGACGGCCGCCGCCTTCGCGCTCTACAGCGTCTTCCTGGCGGTGCTGGCGTCCGCGTACGTCACCACGGCGGTCGGTGCGGCCCGCCACGAGGAGACCTCCGGCCGGGCGGAGACGTTGCTGGCGCTGCCGCTGTCCCGCACGCGCTGGCTGGGCGCACAGCTGGGGCTCGCGCTGGGTGCGGCCGTGACGATGCTGCTGGTGGCCGGCGTGGTGATGGGTCTGACGGCTGCGGCGAGCCTGGACGACGACAGCCAGGTGGCGACCCTGGTGGGTGCGACGGCCGTGACCGTCCCGGGGGTGCTGTGCGTGCTGGCCTTCGCCGTGCTGGTGCTCGGGTGCGCTCCGCGCGCGTTCCCGCTGGTGTGGGCCTACGTCGCCTACGTCGGCGTGATGGCGATGTTCGGCGAGCTGCTCCCCGACGGGGCGGACGTCGCGTCGCCCTTCACGTACCTGCCCGCCCTTCCCGCGGAACCGATGAGCTGGGCACCCGTGGTGGCGTGCACGCTCGTCGCCCTCGTGCTCGCGCTCGGCGGGCTGGCCGGCTTCCGCCGACGCGATCTGGGCGCCTGAGGAGGGCGGGCTCGGGCCCTGGATAGGCTGCGGGCGTCCGGCACCGGACGTCACGACGAGGGGGACAGCGATGAGCGACACCGGGGGACCCGTGCGGCCCGGACCGGACGCGGACGGACCGGAGCCGGCCGCGCCCGACGGCACTGGCGCGACGAGCAGGAACCGCCCCGCCTGGCTGGTCCCGGCCGCCGTCGTGGCCGCGGTGGTCGTCGTCGCCGGGATCGTGGTCGCGGTCGTCGTCTCTCGGGGCGGCGACGCCGACCCGGCGGGCACGCCCGTCGCGACGCCGACCATCGTGGGACCAGTCCCCACGCCGACCGTCACACCCGCCCAGCGCAAGGACCCCACGGCGTTCACCGCGGCGCTGCCCGCGAGCGTGCTCCAGTACGCGTTCACGGGGGAGAAGCCGGCTGCTGCGTGGGCCAAGGCCGGCGCGGTCGAGGCCGTGACCGACACCTACTCCGACGGTGGCACGGGCACGCTCGTCGTCGACGCCGGGCAGTTCCCGACGGCCAAGGAGGCGACCGCGTTCGCGAAGACCCTGCTGGACGGCGACGGCACGGTCGACGCCGACGCCGGGCTGCCGGCCGCGGGCGAGGTCAGCGCAGGCGGCACGAAGGTCGGCACCTTCGTGATCCAGGACCGGGGCGACGGCACCGGCGTCGCGGTGTGGACCAACCGCACCTCGGTGTTCCGTCTGGTGACGGCGGTCGAGGACGTCGTCAACGCCTACAACGCGTACCCGCTCTGACCGACCGGTTGCTCACGTGCGCGCAGCCGCGGGCAGGCGCACCGTGAACGTCGTCCCGCCGCGCGGTCCGGCTCCCGCGGTGATGCGGCCGTCGTGCGCGCCCACCACGGCGTCGACGATAGCCAGCCCCAGGCCCGTGGATCCCGTGCCGCGCGTGCGGGACTCGTCGCCGCGCGTGAAGCGCTGGAACAGGGAGTCGCGCAGCTCGTCGGGGATGCCGGGTCCGTCGTCCGTCACCCGCACCTCGACGTCCGTGCCGACACTGCGCACCTGCACGGTGACGGTGGTGCCGGCGGGCGTGTGCAGGCGCGCGTTGGTGAGCAGGTTCGCGAACACCTGCCGCAGCCGGTGCTCGTCGCCGAGCACGAGCGGCCCGTCGTCGTCCTCGTCCACCTCCGGAAGGTCCAGCAGCCATTCGTGGTCCGGACCCGCCGCGTGCGCGTCGCCCACGGCGTCGATCGCGAGCATGCCGAGGTCGACGGGCGCGGCCTCGAGCGTGCGCCCCGCGTCGAGGCGCGCCAGCAGCAGCATGTCCTCGACGAGGGCCGTCATGCGCGCGGCCTCGGACTCGATGCGGCCCATCGCGGTGACCGCACCGTCGGGCAGCACCTCGGGCGAGCGGCGCACCAGCTCGGCGTAGCCGCGGATCGAGGCCAGCGGCGTGCGCAGCTCGTGGCTCGCGTCGGCCACGAACTGGCGCACCTGCGACTCGGACTCGTGCCGGGCCGTCAGCGCCTCGGCCACGTGACCGAGGAGCTCGTTGAGCGCCGAGCCCACCTGGCCGACCTCGGTGGCGGGGTCCGTGTCGCGCTCGGCCACGCGCTCCGCGAGCACCACCTCGCCGCGGTCCAGCGGGAGCTTGCTCACGCGCGTCGCGGTCGCGGCCATCCGGTCCAGCGGCCGCAGCTCGCGCCGCACCAGCAGCAGGCCAAGGGCGGCGGCCGCCAGGAGGGCGAGGACGCCGACCACCAGCTCCACGACGACGAAGCGGGTGACCGTGCTGGTCACCGCCGCGGTGGGCAGCGCCGTCACGGCGGTCGCGCCGCTGGACGTGGTGGTCGAGATGGCGCGGTAGTGACCGAGCGGGTCCAGGTCCACCGGGTGGACCTCGCCGTCGCTGGGCACGGCGAGCAGGGTGTCCACCTGGGCGTCGTCGAGGTACTGGCGCTCGCCCGACTCGTCGATGTAGTCGGCGCGCACGGCGTCCTCGTCGCCCTGCCGGAACAGGTTGATGGTGCCGGCGGCCTGGCCGGGCACCCGGTTGCCGGGGCTCGGGCGGTCGATGGCGCCAGGGCCGTCGGTGCTCGGGTCGCGCGCCCACGCGGGCGCGTTGACGGCGCGCTGGTTCGCGGCGTGCAGCTGGTCGTCCACCTGCCGCACCAGCGACCCGCGCAGGGCGAGGGCGGAGACGGCGCCCATGCCGAGCGCGACCACGGCAACGAGGGACACCAGGACGACGACGAGCCGCCGGCGCAGGGTCCAGCGCGACGGCGTGCGCATCACGCGGGCTTGAGCACGTACCCGACGCCGCGCAGCGTGTGCAGCATCGGCTCACGGCCCTTGTCGATCTTGCGACGCAGGTAGGAGACGTACAGCTCGACGATGTTGGCCTGACCGCCGAAGTCGTACTGCCACACGCGGTCGAGGATCTGCGCCTTGGAGAGCACCCGCCGCGGGTTGCGCATGAAGTAGCGCAGCAGCTCGAACTCGGTGGCGGTCAGCCGGACGTCGTCCCCGCCGCGCGACACCTCGTGGCTGTCCTCGTCGAGCACCAGGTCGCCGACCACCAGCACAGCGTCCTCGCGGGCCGTCGTGGCGCCGGTGCGACGCAGCAGCGCGCGCAGCCGGGCGACGACCTCCTCGAGGCTGAACGGCTTGGTCACGTAGTCGTCCCCGCCCGCTGTCAGCCCGGCGATGCGGTCCTCGACCGCGTCCCGCGCCGTGAGGAACAGGACGGGCACGTCGGGGTGCGTGGCGCGGACGCGGCGCAGCACCTCCAGGCCGGACAGGTCCGGCAGCATGACGTCGAGGACGATGACGTCGGGGTCGGTCGCCTTGACCTGCTTGATCGCCGCCTGCCCGGACAGGGCGTGCTCCACCTGCCAGCCCTCGTAGCGCAGCGCGGTGGACAGGAGCTCCGCGAGGGTGGGCTCGTCGTCGACCACGAGCGCGCGGACGGGCGAGCCGTCGGCACGCGTGAGGGCCTGGGGTCGGTTGCCTGTCGTGATCGTCATGGGAGCAGCCTCCGACGCGTCGCTGCCGAACCCCTGTGCTGGACCTGTGAGCTTCCTGAGAGGCTAGCCCGGCAGGCGCGTGACCCCCGCGGGGTGAAGCACGGCCGACAGGATCGCCTCGATGGCGAACGCCGTCGACTCGGCCAGGTCCACGGTGCCGTCCAGCAGCCACTGGATCTGCAGCCCGTCCATGACGCCGATGATCGCGTTGGCGGCGCGCAGCGCCTGCTCGTCGCTGATGGGCTGCTCGGCGATCTCCTGGATCGCGCGCGCGATCTCGCCGCGCAGCACGCTGAAGCGGTGCGTGACCCAGTTCCGTGCGGGGTGGTCCTCGGTGACGGACTCGCCGGTCAGGACGGTGTACCCCTGCACGATGCCGCGGCGCTCGACGTTGTGCCGCGCGGTCCGCACCAGGTGCTGGAACAGCTCCATCCCGTCGGGGATGTGCTGCCCCTCGAGGTCGCGCACGTCCTCGAGGTCGCGGTACTCGAGCACCTCGATGAGGAGCTGCTCCTTGGTGCCGAAGTGGTGCAGCACGCCCGCGTGGGTGATGCCCACCTGCTCGGCGACGTCTGCCAGCGAGCCGTTCTTGTAGCCCTTCGACCCGAAGGTGTGGGCGGCGGCGCGGAGGATCTCAGCGCGTCGCTCCGCCGTGCCCTTGCGCGGGTTGCGCACCGGGGATCGGCGGTTCGTGCCCGCGGGCACCCTTGGTACGTCGTCGTCCATGACTGCAACCATACTGTGACCGAACGCCTTACTGACAAGTCAGCAAGATGTGCTTACATATCGCCAGATGACAACGACGTCCCGGATGGAGCACCACTCCGTGTCTCTCGACACAGCTACTCAGCCCACGGCCGACCGGCCGGCGACTCCCCTCGCGGAGCTGCGTGCGCAGCTCACGCTCGAGGAGAAGGTCCGCCTCCTGGTCGGTGCCGGGTTGTGGGACACCACGGCGATCCCGCACATCGGCCTCCGCTCCGTGTTCGTCTCCGACGGTCCCGCCGGCGTGCGCGGCGTCTCCGAGGACGTGTCCGAGACCTCGGCCTCGTTCCCCGCCCCGAGCGCGCTCGCCGCGACGTGGGACGCCGACCTGGCCGACGAGGTGGGCGCGCTGTTCGCGTCGGAGGCCCGCCGGCATGGCGTCGACGTGGTGCTCGCGCCGCAGGTCAACCTGCAGCGCACGCCGGTCGGCGGCCGCCACTTCGAGTGCTACTCGGAGGACCCGGTCCTGACCGGCGAGATCGCGGTCCACGTGGTGCGCGCGGCGCAGGAGCGCGGTGTCGGCATGTGCGTCAAGCACTTCGTGGCGAACGACTCCGAGACCGAGCGCACCTCCTACCTGGCGCGCGTGGACGAGAAGACGCTGCGCGAGGTGTACCTCGCGCCGTTCGAGCGGCTGGTGCACGAGGCGCAGGCCTGGTCCGTGATGGGCGCGTACTCGGGCATCGACGACGGCACGACGGCCGCGCCGGTCCTCGAGCACCGGCCCCTGCTGACCGGCGTGCTCAAGGACGAGTGGGGCTTCGACGGCGTCGTGGTGAGCGACTGGGTCGCCACCAAGTCGGTGGGTGCGGCGCTCGAGGGCGGCCTGGACCTGCAGATGCCGGGGCCGGACGGCGTGTGGGGCGACGGGCTGCTCGAGGCCGTGCGCTCGGGCGCCGTGGACGAGGCGCTCGTCGACGAGAAGGTGGACCGCCTGCTGCTGCTCGCGCAGCGTGTGGGCGCGCTCGCCGGGCACGAGCCGGCCGGGGCCCTGCGCGACGAGGTCTTCGCGGTCGACGTCCCCGCGGTGCTGCGGCGCCTGGTGTCCCGCTCCATGGTCGTCCTGCGCGACGACGAGCACGCGCTGCCGCTCGCCACCGAGGCCGTCACCCGCATCGCCCTCATCGGCCCCAACGCCGTCTCGCCTTTCGTGCAGGGCGGCGGCTCCGCGTACGTCCGCCCGGACCGCACCTCGACGCCGGCCGACGCGCTCGCCGAGGCGTTCGGCGCCGACGTGTCCGTGCACGCCGGTGCCGTGTCCCGCATGCTGCCCCCGCAGCTCGACCTCGCGGGCCGCTGCCGGACGCCGCAGGGCGAGGTCGGTGCGCTGGTCGAGGTGCTGGACGCCGACGGCTCGGTCATCGACTCGCGCGTCGTGACCGCGTGGCACGGCTGGCTCCGCGAGCCCGCCGAGCACGCCGCCTCGGTCCGCATCCGCACCACGGTCGCCCTCGACGAGCCGGGCCACCACGAGGTGGGCGTCGGCACCGTCGGGCGCCACCGCATCGAGGTCGGCGGGGTCGTGCTCTCCACGGGCGACACCGTGGTGGGTGCCGAGGTGATCCTGGACTCGAGCGTCAACGCGCCCGCCCCCGCGATCCTGTCCATCGACGTCGACGAGCCCACCACGGTCGTCGTCGACGCCCTCGTGCAGGCGGTCCACCCGGTGGGGTACGCCTCGTTCGCCCGTGCCGAGCTGGTCCACCGGACGCCGGGCACGTCGCCCGACGAGCTGCTGACCGCGGCCGTGGAGGCCGCCGAGGCGGCCGACCTGGCCGTCGTCGTCGTCGGGACCAACGAGGAGATCGAGTCCGAGGGCTACGACCGGACGTCCCTGGCCCTGCCCGGCACGCAGGACCAGATGGTCAAGGCGGTCCTGGCCGCCAACCCCCGCACCATCGTCGTGGTCAACGCGGGCGCGCCGGTCCTCCTGCCGTGGCTCGACGAGGTGCCGTGCGTGCTGTGGGCCTGGCTCGGTGGCCAGGAGTGGCCCGAGGCGCTCGCGGACGTGCTCGCGGGACGCACCGAGCCCTCCGGCCGGCTCCCCTGGACGCTGCCCGCCGACGAGACCGACGTGCCCGTGCCGCACGCGGTGCCGGTGGACGGCGTGATCGACTACCACGAGGGCGTGCACGTGGGGTACCGCTCGTGGCTCCGGCTGGGCCGCACGCCCGCCGCGCCGTTCGGGCACGGGCTCGGCTGGACCACGTGGGAGCACGAGGACGCCGCGGCCGCGCTCGCCGACGACGGCAGCGTCACGGTGCAGGTCTCCGTCTGCAACACCGGCCGCCGCGCGGGTCGCGAGGTCGTCCAGGTCTACGTCGAGCCCCCGGAGGCGCCCTCGGGCGACCGCCCGGTGCGCTGGCTCGGCGGGTTCGCTGTCGTGCACGCCGAGCCTGGCGAGCGCACGACCGTCCCTGTCCGGGTGGACGCGCAGGCGTTCCGGACCTGGGACACGGCACGGTCCGGCTGGGTCATCCCGCCCGGCCCGTACCGGATCCGCGTCGGCCGCTCGGTGAGCGACCTGCGTCATACCGTCGAGGTGAGCCACCCCGGCTCGCTCCCGGCGGACCCGGACAGCTAGTCCTGCACCACCCCTCCCTCGACGTGATCCGCAGTCACGTCGATGCAGTTCCCGACATGTCCCGCAGTCCCCGCAGTTTCCCCGAAAGTGCAAGGAGGCACTCGTGAGAAAGCACAAGCTCGCAGGCATCGTGGCCGGTGTGGCAACGATCGCCCTGCTCGCTACGGCATGCACGTCCGACAACAAGAGCAACGACGACCCGAAGGACCCGGCCAGCACCGCGTCCAACGGCTCGGGCACGCCCAAGGCGTCCGACAAGATCCTCACCATCGGCATGCCGAACGCTCAGCAGAAGCCGAACCAGAACCCCCTGGCCCCGGGCTCGGCCTCCCTGTCGCTCGGCTACGCCTTCGCGGTCTACGAGTCCCTGATGCAGGTCAACGAGCTCAAGCCGACCGACCCCCCGACGCCCTGGCTCGCCCAGTCCGTCGAGTGGAACGCCGACTCGACCGAGGCCGTCATCACGGCTCGCGACGGTGTGAAGTGGTCGGACGGCACGCCGTTCACCGCCGAGGACATCGCGTACTCGATCCAGCTCCGCAAGGACCACAAGGAGCTGAACACCGACTTCCCCGACCAGTACAAGGACATCGCGGTCGAGGGCAACAAGGTCACGGTGAGCTTCACCACCGGCCAGTACGTCAACCAGGCCAAGCTGCTCAAGCTCCTGATCGTCCCCAAGCACCTGTGGGAGGGCCAGGACCCCGTGACGTGGACCGACCCCGAGATGATCGGGACCGGCCCCTTCAAGCTCAAGCAGTTCACGCCGCAGTCGGTCTCGCTCGAGCCCAACGCCGACTACTGGGGCACCAAGCCCCTCGTCGGTGGCCTGCGCTACGACACGTTCAACGACAACAACGGTCTGACCACCGCCCTCACCACCGGTGAGGCGCAGTGGGGCTGGGTGTTCATCCCCGACTTCGAGAACACCTTCATCGCCAAGGACCCCGACCACTACCACCAGGTCGCGGGCGGTGGCTTCGGCGTCGACGTGCTCTACCTGAACAACGAGACCAAGCCGTTCAACGACGTGGCGTTCCGCAAGGCGCTCAACATGGTCGTCGACCGCACGGACATCTCGGCGACCGCCGGCTACGGCGTGTGGCCCGAGATCAAGAGCGTGACCGGCCTGCCGCCGGGCACGGGCGACCCGTTCATCTCGCCCGAGTACCAGGGCAAGGAGCTGTCGGTCGACGTCGACGGGGCCAAGCAGGTCCTGACGACGGCCGGCTACACGTGGGACTCGAAGGGCGCGCTGCTCGACCCCGACGGCGAGAAGGTCTCCTTCACGCTGACCAACCCCACCGGCTGGACCGACTACCTCGACGCTCTCGCGATCATCAAGGAGGGTGCCGTCAAGCTCGGTGCCTCCGCCGATGTCAAGGGTGCCGTCCAGGACACGTGGTTCAACGACATCATCCCGCTCGGCAACTTCCAGGCGTCGCTGCACTGGACCGACGGTGGCAGCACGCCGTGGAACATGTACTCCAACATCATGGACGGGGCCTCGTACGTCCCGCTCAAGAAGCCGGCCACGTGGAACTTCGGCCGGTACAAGAACGACGACGTCACGAAGGCCCTCGCCGACTTCAAGAGCGGCTCCTCGGAGGAGCAGCGCACCGACGCCCTCGCGGTCGTGCAGAAGCACTTCGTCGACGACGTCCCCGGCCTGGTCATCTGGTCGCGTCCGGCCGTCGCGCAGTACTCGACGGTCAACTACACCGGGTTCCCGACGGACGAGGACCCGTACGCGAACCCGCAGCCGACGGGTCCGCAGGCGGCGCTCATCCTCTCGAAGCTCGTTCCGACGGAGGACTGATCCTCAGGTTCGCATGAGGATCTGACGATGGAGGTGCGGCGGGCGCGGATCCCGCGCCCGCCGCACCATCGTGCCGCCCCGCCCAATCCCCCCAGGTGATCTGATGAGTGCACAGCCCACAGGCCTGCCACCGGCGTCCCGCCTCGGCAAGGCCCCGTCCGACGAAGTCCCCGTCCTCGCGGCGGTGGACCTGCGCAAGCACTTCCCGGTGCGCGGCTTCCGTTCCAAGCAGGTGGTCCACGCCGTCGACGACGTGAACCTCGAGCTGCACCGCGGCCGCGTGGTCGCCCTGGTGGGCGAGTCCGGCTCCGGCAAGTCGACGATCGCGCGCCTGCTGGCGCAGCTGATGCCCGTGACGGGCGGCCAGCTGCTGCTGCACGGCGAGGACGCCACGGCGGGCAACCGTCGCGCGTTCCGCCGCTACGTGCGCCGCGTCCAGATGATCTTCCAGGACCCGTTCGGGTCGCTGAACCCCATCCACACCGTGCGCTACACGCTGACGCGGAGTGTGAAGATCCACCAGGGACGGCTCCGCGGCGAGGAGCTCGAGACGGCGCTCAGCACGCTGCTGCAGCGCGTCCAGCTCACGCCCCCCGAGCGGTACATCGACAAGTTCCCGCACGAGCTGTCCGGCGGGCAGCGGCAGCGCGTCGCGATCGCCCGCGCGCTCGCCGCCGACCCCGAGGTGCTGCTCGCGGACGAGCCGATCTCCATGCTCGACGTGTCGATCCGCCTCGGCATCCTCAACCTGCTGCGCGACCTGCGGGACCGGCTGCAGATCGCCATCCTCTACATCACGCACGACATCGCGTCGGCCCGGTACTTCGCCGACACCACGATGGTCATGTACGCCGGTCGCGTCGTCGAGACCGGCGACTCGGAGTCCGTGACGCAGGACCCCAAGCACCCCTACACGCAGCTCCTCGTGCGGTCGGCCCCCGACCCGGACGACCTCGACGCCCGTGCTCGCGGCGCCCGCGGCGAGGCGCCCAGCCTGGTGCGCCCGCCGTCCGGCTGCCGGTTCAACCCGCGCTGCCCGTTCGCCACCGACGTGTGCCGCGCCGAGGTCCCGCCGCTCCTGCCCGTGGGCGAGGGGCGCGAGGCGGCCTGCTGGGGCTACGCCGACCGTCCCGACCGCCCGGTGCTGGGCTCCGTCCTCGACGCCTTCGGCGAGCGCCCCCCGGTCGACATCAGCCTGCTGCCGGTCACCGGCGGCGCCGACACCGAGGAGGAGGGCCGATGAGGTTCTTCGTCCGGCGCATCATCTTCTACCTGATCACCCTCTGGGCCGCGATCACCATCAACTTCTTCATCCCGCGCGTCATGCCCGGTGACCCGGTGCAGGCGGCCATCGCGGCGGCCGGCGGCTCCATCAGCCCCGACGCGATCCCCGCCCTCGAGGCGCTGTTCGGCCTGGACCCGGACGCCTCGCTCTGGTCGCAGTACGTCGACTACCTCGGCCTGCTCCTGCACGGCGACCTCGGCGTCTCGTTCAGCTACACCGGGTTCGCGGTCACGGACGTCATCAAGGACGCGCTGCCCTGGACCATCGGGCTCGTCGGCATCGCGACCATCATCAGCTTCGTCATCGGCACGCTGATCGGCAGCGGCATCGGCTGGCGCCGCGGCACCTGGGCCGACTCGCTGCTGCCCATCTCGACGTTCTTCTCGGCCGTGCCGTACTTCTGGCTCGCGCTGCTGTCCATCGCGATCTTCTCGGTCGGCCTCGGCTGGTTCCCGGCCAGCGGCAGCTACGACCGCAACATGGCCCCCAACTGGTCGTGGGAGTTCGTGGGCTCGGTGATCTACTACGGCGCCCTGCCCGCGCTGACGATCGTCATCTCGTCCATCGCCGGCTGGATCCTCGGCATGCGCAACATGATGGTCACGGTCTCGTCCGAGGACTACGTCACCGTCGCGCAGGCCAAGGGCCTCTCGGAGCGCAAGGTGCTGTTCGGCTACGCCGCGCGCAACGCGATCCTCCCGCAGATCTCGAGCTTCGCCCTCTCGCTCGGCTTCATCGTCGGCGGGACGCTGGTCATGGAGATCGTGTTCTCCTACCAGGGCATCGGCTTCATGCTCTTCAACGCGGTGAACGCCAAGGACTACCCGCTCATGCAGGGGTGCTTCCTGGTGATCACGTTGGCGGTGCTGCTCGCCAACATCCTGGCCGACTTCGTCTACGGCGTGCTCGACCCGCGCACGCGTCAGGAGGGTTGACATGACCGCCGTCGACAACACCGTCATCAACGACACGGTGGACCTCGCGACCGACGCGACCGCACCCGACCAGGGGCGCCGCAAGTTCCTGTTCATGCGCAACGCCAAGGCCGTCACCGGCCTGGTGATCCTCGGGTTCTTCACGCTCATCGCGATCATCGGCCCGTACATCGCGCCGTACGACCCCAACGCGCGCAGCAAGGACATCCTGCAGCCGCCCTCGATGGCGCACCTGTTCGGGACGACCCACGTGGGGCAGGACATCTTCTCCCAGATCGTGGTCGGCACCCGTGGCGTCATGGTGGTCGGCTTCGTGGCCGGCATCGTGGCGACCACCATCGGCGTGCTGATCGGCGTGACCGCCGGCTTCATCGGCGGCTGGGGCGACGAGAGCCTGTCGGCCCTGTCCAACGTGTTCCTCGTGATCCCGCAGCTCCCGCTCATCATCATCATCGCCGGGCAGCTGCCGTCCGCGGGCGGTCTCACCGTGGCGCTCGTCATCGCCGCGACCGGCTGGGCGTGGGGCGCGCGCGTGCTGCGCGCGCAGACGCTGTCACTGCGACGGCGCGACTTCGTGGAGGCCGCGCGCGCCAACGGCGAGAAGACGTGGCGCATCATCACCGCGGAGATCCTGCCCAACCTCACCGCGATCATCGCCGCCGGCTTCGTCGGCACGGTCGGCTTCGCCGTCCTCTCGCAGATCACGCTGTCGTTCATCGGCATCACGAGCGTGAGCGACTGGAACTGGGGGACGGTGCTGTTCTGGGCCCAGCAGCAGCTCGCGCTGCAGCGTGGCGCCTGGTGGTGGTTCGTGCCGGCCGGTCTGTGCATCGCCCTGCTGGGCATGGCGCTGACCCTGATCAACTTCGGCATCGACGAGTTCGTCAACCCCCGCCTGCGGAGCACCGGCCTCAACGCCCGGTCGCTGCGCAAGCGCAAGATCCGCCCCCGCATCGGCTTCACGCCGGTGGTCTACGAGGCCAAGGAGGACCGGGGATGAGCACCCTGGCCGAGTCCCGCACCCCCCGTGCGGCCGCGTCCGGCACCGACCCGGTGCTGGAGATCAAGAACCTGTCGGTCGACTACGGCTACGACGACCCGACGCACGTGCTGCGCCAGGTGTCGCTGACCCTCAACCGCGGCGAGGTGCTCGGCCTGGCGGGCGAGTCGGGCTGCGGCAAGTCGACGCTCGCGTACGCCGCCACCCGGCTGCTGCCGCCCCCCGGGCTCATCACCGGTGGCGAGGTGATCTTCACCGGTCGGGACGGCATCAGGTCGGACATCCTGGCGCTCAACGACAAGGACCTGCGGGCCTCGCGGTGGCAGGACCTGGCGATCGTCTTCCAGGGCGCCATGAACTCGCTCAACCCGGTGTTCCGGATCGGTCGGCAGATCGCCGACGGCATCCAGGCGCACATGCCGCAGGTCACCAAGAAGGAGGCGCTCGAGCGGAGCGCCAACCTGCTGGAGATGGTCGGCATCTCGGCGGACCGGCTGCGCGACTACCCGCACCAGCTGTCGGGCGGCATGCGCCAGCGCGTGATGATCGCGATGGCGCTCGCGCTGGACCCCCAGGTGCTGATCATGGACGAGCCCACCACGGCGCTCGACGTGGTGATGCAGCGGCAGATCGTGGAGCAGATCGCCGAGCTGCGCGAGCGGCTCGGGTTCTCGGTCATCTTCATCACGCACGACGTCTCGCTGCTCATCGAGATCGCGGACCGCATCGCGATCATGTACGCGGGCGAGATCGTCGAGGACGCCTCGGCGCAGGACGTGTACCGGCGTCCCCGGCACCCGTACTCCGACGGGCTGCTGCACTCGTTCCCGCCGCTGCGCGGCGAGCGCCGCGAGCTCGGCGGCATCCCGGGCTCGCCGCCGGACATGCGCAAGCTGCCCACGGGCTGCCCGTTCCGCGACCGCTGCGCCTTCGTGTTCGACGCGTGCGCGCACATCACGCCCGAGCTCGTGCACCCGGCCGTCGCGGGCGACGACCATCGGCGCTCGGTCGCCTGCCTCCGGCACGAGCCCGAGACGGTCGCGGCCGCCGGCTTCACCCCGCAGCCGGTCCCGGACCGGCTGGCGCTGCGCTGACCGATCGGAGCAGCTCGCCCCCGGCGCACCGCCGCCGGGGGCGAGCGCGGCCGCCGCGTGACCTACCGTGGTCCGCGTGAGCCCGCGCCGACCCGTCCCGCTGGTCGCGGTCTCGATCGTCGTGGCCGCGGTGTCGGTGGTGGGCGTGTGGGTGCTGTGGCGCGTGTTCGTCGGCACCTGGGCGGGCCAGTCGGTGGACCAGGCGGTCATCGAGGGCGCGACCTACGGGCAGAACCAGCTGTGGCGCGTCGCCGAGAAGGTGCTCGACGTGGTGTCGGTCGGGCTCATCGCGGTGGTCCTGCTCGCGGCCGTCGTGATCGCTGTCGTCCGGCACCGCTGGGAGCTGGCCGTGCAGGCCGCCATCGTGATGATCGGCGCCAACCTGACCACCCGGGTGCTCAAGGAGTACGTCTTCGAGCGCCCCGAGCTGGGCGTGCCCGGCGGGTACGGCAACACGCTGCCCTCGGGGCACACCACCGCGGCCGCCTCGATCTCGGTGGTGCTCATGCTCGTCGTCTCGCCGCGCGTGCGGCCCTGGGCGGCGGTGCTGGGGGCCGCGTACACGACGGCGACGGGCGTCTCGACCCTCATCGGCCGCTGGCACCGTCCGTCCGACGTGGTGGCCGCCGTGCTCGTCGTGCTCGCGTGGACGGCCGCCACGTGCGCCTTCGCGGTGCTGGTGCCGCGCTGGGGCCTCCCCGGGGACCGCGGCGCGGTGCCGCGGGCCACCCGGGTCGCGCTGGCATCGCTCGTCGCCGTGGGCCTCGTCGCCGGCGCGGTCGCGGGCGTCACGCTGTCGGCGACGTGGTCGCGGCTGCCGGACGTGAGCGGCCGGGACGACCTGCTCACGGCCTACCTGGGCGGTGCCGCGGGGACCGCCTCGGCCGCGTGCCTGGCGTTCGCGGTGATGCTCGCGCTCCGTCACGCGGCGGCATCAGGATTGCCACGAGGCTGACGGATGGTCGTAGAGTCCGCCTCGGTGGAGTTCGCACGAGTCGTCCGGCTCGTGAACCGGTAGGGAAGGCCGTCGCATGTCAGCAGGGCGAAAGCTCGTCATCGTGGAGTCGCCCGCCAAGGCGCGCACGATCGCGGGATACCTCGGCGAGGGGTACGACGTGGAGGCGAGCGTCGGGCACATCCGCGACCTGCCCCAGCCGTCGGAGCTGCCGGCGGACATGAAGAAGGGCCCCTTCGGCAAGTTCGCCGTCGACGTGGACAACGGCTTCGCGCCGTACTACGTCGTGGACGCGGACAAGCGCAAGAAGGTCAGCGAGCTGAAGAAGCTGCTCAAGGAGTCCGACGAGCTCTACCTCGCCACCGATGAGGACCGCGAGGGCGAGGCCATCGCCTGGCACCTGCTCTCCGAGCTCAAGCCGAAGGTCCCGGTCAAGCGCATGGTGTTCCACGAGATCACCCGCGAGGCCATCGGGCGCGCGCTGGAGAACACCCGCGAGATCGACGACCGGATGGTCGACGCGCAGGAGACCCGCCGCATCCTCGACCGGCTCTACGGGTACGAGGTCAGCCCCGTGCTGTGGCGCAAGGTCCGCCAGGGGCTGTCGGCGGGCCGCGTGCAGTCCGTGGCGACGCGCCTCGTGGTCGAGCGTGAGCGTGAGCGCATGGCGTTCGTCGCGGCCGACTACTGGGACGTCAACGGCACGTTCGCGGTGGCCGACGCGGGCGAGCCCGTGTTCCCCGCCCGGCTCACGGCGCTCGACGGGCGCCGCGTGGCCAGCGGCAGGGACTTCGACGACCGAGGCGTGCTCCGCTCGTCGGACACCACGCACCTCACCGAGGAGACCGCGACCGCGCTCGTGGCGGGCCTCGCCGAGGCCCCGTTCGAGGTCCGCTCGCTCGAGACCAAGCCGTACACGCGCCGCCCCGCGGCCCCGTTCACCACCTCGACGCTGCAGCAGGAGGCCTCGCGCAAGCTGCGCATGGCCTCGCGCCAGACCATGCGCACCGCGCAGTCGCTGTACGAGAACGGCTACATCACCTACATGCGTACCGACTCGCCGGTGCTCTCGACGCAGGCGATCGACGCCGCGCGTCGGCAGGCCGCCGAGCTGTACGGGCCCGAGTACGTCCCGGACGCCCCCCGCACGTACGCGAGCAAGGCCAAGGGCGCGCAGGAGGCGCACGAGGCCATCCGGCCCGCCGGCGACCACTTCCGCACGCCGGCGCAGGTCTCCAAGGAGCTGTCGGGCGACCAGTTCCGGCTCTACGAGCTGATCTGGAAGCGTACGGTCGCCTCGCAGATGGGCGACGCGCGCGGCTCGACCGCCTCGGTGCGGCTGGGCGCCGTGGCGAGCACGGGGCAGGACGCCGTGTTCTCCGCCTCGGGCACCGTCATCACGTTCCGCGGCTTCCTGGCCGCGTACGAGGAGGGCCGCGACGAGTCGCGCGACGACGAGAAGGTGGAGGCCGACGCCGAGAAGGGCGACGCGCGCCTGCCGCGGATGGCCGAGGGTGACCCGCTCACGGCGTCCGACCTGGCCGCCGCCGGGCATCGCACGTCGCCGCCGCCGCGCTACACCGAGGCGTCGCTCGTCAAGGCGCTCGAGGAGCGCGGCATCGGCCGGCCGTCCACGTACGCCGCCACCATCTCCGTGATCCAGGACCGCGGCTACGTCACGTCTCGCGGTCAGGCGCTCGTCCCCTCGTGGCTCGCGTTCGCGGTGACGCGGCTGCTCGAGGAGAACTTCGACTGGCTGGTCGACTACGACTTCACGGCCGAGATGGAGCAGGACCTCGACGCCATCGCCGCGGGCGACCAGGACCGCGTGGCCTGGCTGACGCGCTTCTACTTCGGCGACGGCAGCGGACGCGAGGAGGGCGAGGGCCTGCGCGACCTGGTGGCCAACCTGGGCGACATCGACGCGCGCGAGGTCAACTCGATCCCGATCGGTGACGGCATCACGCTGCGGGTCGGCCGGTACGGCCCGTACCTCGAGGACGCGAACGCGCCCCTGGGCGAGGACGGCAACCCGAAGCGCGCGTCGGTCCCGGACGAGCTGGCACCCGACGAGCTCACGCCCGCCCGGGCGCGCGAGCTGCTCGAGACCCAGCCCGAGGGCGACCTGGTGCTCGGCCAGGACCCGGTCACGGGCACGACCATCGTCGCGAAGAACGGCCGGTACGGCCCCTACGTCACCGAGATCCTGCCCGAGCCGGAGCTGGAGGAGGGCCTGTCGGCCGCGGCCCGCAAGCGTGCGCTCGCCGCGGCACCCAAGCCGCGCACGGGCTCGCTGTTCAAGTCGATGAGCCTGCAGACCCTGACGCTCGACGACGCGCTGAAGCTGCTCTCGCTGCCGCGCGTGGTGGGCGTGGACCCCGAGTCGGGTGCGGAGATCACCGCGCAGAACGGCCGCTACGGGCCGTACCTCAAGAAGGGCACCGACTCGCGGACCATCGCCTCGGAGGAGGCGTTGTTCACGACGACGCTCGAGGAGGCGCTGGCGATCTACGCGCAGCCGAAGCGCGGGCGCGGGGCCACGGCCACGCCGCCGCTGCGCGAGCTGGGCGACGACCCCACGTCGGGCAAGCCCATCGTGGTCAAGGACGGCCGGTTCGGCGCGTACGTGACCGACGGCACCACCAACCGGACGCTTCCGCGCGACCTCACGCCGGAGTCGATCACGCCCGAGCAGGCCATCGAGCTGCTGGCGGAGAAGCGCGCGTCGGCGCCGGCGAAGAAGAAGGCACCGGCTCGCAAGGCGCCGGCCCGCGCGAAGGCGGCGACGGCGAAGAAGAAGTAACCGGCTCAGCGGGGCGTCGCGTCCAGCGCGGCGACGAGTGCGCGCTCCTCCCACGCGAGGTGCGACACGAGGAGTGCCGCGAGACCGTCGACCTCCGCGCGCAGGTCGTCGGTCGCGCCGCCCGCGCCGGCGGTCTGGAGCACGGTCTCGAGCCGGCCCAGGAGGCTGTGGATCGCGACGTGGTCCTGCGCGAGCCCGTCGAGCGTCTCGCGGAGCTCGGGGTGCGCCGCAGCGAGCGCGGGGAACATGCCCGCGTCCTCACGCGTGTGGTGCTCACCCACCGCCTGGCAGAACGTCGCGCAGTGCAGGCGGACGTCGGGCGCCAGGGTGACCCCGGGCTCTCCCAGCGACTCCCGGACGCGCGCGAGGTCGGCTCGCAGCGCGTCGTGGACCTGGATGAGCTGCTGGCCCCAGCCGAGCACGCGCTCGGGCTCGTCGGCGGTCGTCACGCTGCCTCCCACACCCCCCACCCACGGGGAGGCAGGGTCCAGTCCGGGCCGACGGGCTCGGCGAGCCCGGCCTTCAGCGTCGCAGAGCCGATCGCGCAGGTCCAGGGTTCCCCGGCGTCCAGGTTCAGGCCGACGAGGAGGGCCTGGTCGCCCGCTCGCACCTCGTAGAGCAGGTGCTCGTTGCTCAGCTCGACGGTGCGGGTGGTCGCCCGGTGCAGCCACGGGTGCCGCCTGCGCAGGCCGATGAGCTCCTGGTGCAGCCGGTAGGCCCACCAGCCCTCGGGTGCGAGCTGGTCGGGCGAGGCAGGGAGCTCGGGGCGGATCGCGTCGTCGCCGCCGAACCGCTCCTCCTTGAGGCCGCGGAACGCCTGCTCGTCGCCGTAGTAGACGGCGGGCGTGCCACCGACCGTGAACAGCACCACGAGCGCGAGTGCCACGAGCGCGTCGTCGTCGAGCTGGGTGGCGATGCGCGTGACGTCGTGGTTGCCGACGAACGTCCAGGGCGCGAAGGCCTCGACGAAGGGGGCGTGCCGGTCCAGCGCCCACGCGAGCTCCCAGAAGTTGGCGGAGGCGAGCGCGGACCAGATGGCCTTCCACAGCTCGTACTGGGTCACGGAGTCGAAGCCCGAGCGCGCGACGATCGCGGGGTAGTCGCCGTGGATCACCTCGCCGACCACGTAGACGTCGGGGTGTGCGGCCCGGACCCGCGCCAGCACCGGCTTCCAGAACTCGGGCGGCACCGCGTAGGCCGCGTCCAGCCGCCACCCGTCGGCGCCCAGGTCGAGCCAGTGGGTCATCACCTCAGCGACGAGGTCGGCGACCGCCGGAGCGGAGTGGTCGAGGGTGACCAGGTCCTCGTGCCCCTCGAACGAGTGCCACGTGCCGTCGTCGTTCAGGCGGATGAGGCCGGCGCCCCCCTCGCGCGCTGCGGCCTGCGCCTGCGCGACCAGCGGGTGGGCGCGCCCGACGTGGTTGAACACCCCGTCGAGGAGCACGCGCAGGCCGCGTGCGTGCGCCTCGGCGACCAGCGTGCGGAGGTCGTCGAGCGTCCCCAGGCGTGGGTCGATCCGGAGGTGGTCGACGGTGTCGTAGCCGTGCGTGCTCGACGCGAAGACCGGGCCGAGCGCGAGGCCCGAGACGCCGAGGTCGCGCGCGTAGTCCAGCCAGCCGACGAGCCGGAGCAGCCGGTGCGCGTCTGCCGGTGCGTCGGCGGGATCCTCATCGACCGCCCCGACGAACCCCAGGGGGTACACCTGCCACCACACGGCGTGCTCGACCCAGCCCATGGCCCCACCGTACGGATAGGTTGACCGCATGGCTCGCACTCCCGACCCCCGTACCGCACCTCCGATCCGCTGGGGCATCCTCGGCGCCGGGGGCATCGCCTCCGTCTTCGCCAGCGGCGTCACGCAGCACACGCGCGCCCAGCTGGTCGCCGTCGGATCCCGCAACCGTGACCGGGCCGAGCGCTTCGCCACCGCGCACGGCATCCCGACCACGCACGTGGGCTACCGGGAGCTCGTCGAGGACCCGCAGGTCGATGCCGTGTACGTCGCGACGCCGCACTCCGAGCACCGCGAGCACGCGCTGCTCGCGATCAGGGCCGGCAAGCACGTGCTCGTCGAGAAGGCGTTCACGCGCAACGAGGCCGAGGCGCGCGAGGTGTTCGACGCGGCGCGGGCGGCCGGCGTGTTCGTGATGGAGGCGATGTGGACGCGGTTCCTGCCGCACGTCGACGCGCTGCACCAGGTCATCGACGCGGGCGAGATCGGCGAGATCGTCAACCTGTCCGCGGACCACGGCCAGTTCATGGCGTTCGACCCGGCCTCGCGCCTGTACGACCCGAACCTCGCGGGAGGGGCGCTGCTGGACCTGGGCGTGTACCCGGTCGCGTTCGCACACGACTTCCTGGGCGTCCCGGACTCCGTCACCGCGGTGGGCACGCTCACCGACACGGGCGTCGACGGGCAGATCTCGATGGTGCTGTCCTACGGCCGGCGGACGCTGGCCACGCTCGCGACGACGCTGTGGGCCAAGACGCCGACCATCGCGACGATCTCCGGCACGGAGGGCTTCATCTCCGTCGCGGGCGACTTCTACGGGCCCACGTCGTTCCGCGTGCAGCGCCGCGACGGGCGCATCTGGGAGTTCGACCAGCCCGGCCCCAAGGGCCTGCAGTTCGAGGCGGCCGAGGTCGCGCGCCGCGTCGCCGAGGGTGTGCTCGAGAGCCCGCGCATGACGTGGCAGGGCACGCTCGACGTGATGCGGACCATGGACACCATCCGCTCCCAGGTGGGCGTCGTCTACCCGGGCGAGTGATGCCGGCTCCCGTCCGGCGGGCAGCGTTCTGCCCGCCGGGCGGGAAGTTCGCTGCCCACCCGATGACGTCAGCCCGTGGGTGCGCCGACGGTGGACGGGTGGCCGGGCGGTGTGGGCACGCGCGGCTACTCTGTCGCACGTGACGTCACCAGGCCTGTTCGTGTCCCTCGAGGGTGGGGACGGTGCGGGCAAGTCGACCCAGGCGCACAAGCTGCGGGACTGGCTGGTGGCCGCGGGCCGCGAGGTGGTGCTGACGCGCGAGCCCGGGGGCACGCAGCTCGGCAGGACGCTGCGCGACGCGGTGCTGCACGGCGAGGACGTCGACGCCCGCACCGAGGCGCTCCTGTACGCCACCGACCGTGCTCACCACGTCGCGTCGCTGGTGCGGCCCGCCCTGGAGCGCGGCGCCGTCGTCGTCACCGACCGGTACCTCGACTCTTCGGTGGCGTACCAGGGCAGCGGCCGGGACCTGGGCGCCGACGAGGTCGAGCGCCTGTCGATGTGGGCCACGGGCGGGCTGCTGCCCGCGCTCACCGTGCTCCTCGACCTGGACCCCGTGGAGGGGCAGCGACGCCTGACGGGCGCGCCCGACCGTCTCGAGCGCGCCGGGGACGACTTCCACCGCCGCACCCGGCAGGCGTTCCTGGACCGCGCGGCCGCCGACCCGGCCCGCTGGCTCGTGCTCGACGCCTCCCGCGGGCCGGACGAGCTGGCCACCGCCGTCCGTGCGCGCGTCGAGGGGCTGCTGTGAGCGTCTGGGACGACGTGGTGGGCCAGGAGCCGACGGTCGAGGTGCTGCGCGCCGCGGTCGCCGACGCCGCGGCCATGACGCACGCCTGGCTGCTGACGGGCCCGCCGGGTTCCGGGCGCTCGAACGCGGCTCGTGCGTTCGCGGCGGCGCTGCAGTGCGCCGACGACGGTTGCGGGCACTGCCACGACTGCCTCACCACGCTGCACGGCACCCACCCGGACGTCACCGTGGTGGCCACGGAGGGCGTGTTCATCCGGGCCGAGGTGGCTCGTCCGCTCGTCGAGCTCGCGCAGCGCGCGCCGTCCCAGGGCCGCTGGCGCGTGATCATCGTCGAGGACGCCGACCGGCTCAACGACACGAGCGGCAACGCGCTGCTCAAGGCCATCGAGGAGCCGGCGGCCCGCACGGTGTGGATGCTGTGCGCCCCCAGCCCGCAGGACGTGCTGGTCACCCTTCGCTCGCGCAGCCGGTCCGTCGCTCTGCGCGTGCCGCCGGTCGATGCGGTGGCCGCGCTGCTGGTCAGCCGCGACGGCGTCGCGCCCGAGGTCGCCGCCGTCGCCGCGCGTGCGGCGCAGTCGCACGTCGGCATCGCCCGACGCCTCGCGCGGGACCCTGAGGCTCGGGCCCGCCGGGACGCCGTGCTGTCGGTCGCGGCGCGCATCCGCGGCGTGGGCGACGCGGTCCTCGCGGCGGGTGACCTCGTCGCGACCGCGCAGGCCGACGCGAAGGCGGCGACGGAGGAGCGTGACGCCGACGAGCGCGCCGCGCTGCTGCGCTCGCTCGGCGCGGAGGGGGCGGCCACGCTCCCGCCCGCCGTCCGCTCGCAGGTCAAGACGCTCGAGGAGGAGCAGAAGCGTCGCGCGACCCGCGCGCAGCGCGACGTCCTCGACCGCGCCATGGTCGACCTGCTGTCGCTGTACCGCGACGTGCTCGTGGTCCAGCTCGGCGCCGACGTGGAGCTGGTCAACACCGAGCACGCGGAGGACGTGCGGCGGTTGGCCCGGAGCAGCACGGCGGAGCAGACGCTGCGCCGCATGGACGCCGTGGGCCAGGCCCGCACGCGCCTGGCGGGGAACGTCGCGCCGCTGCTCGCGGTGGAGGCGATGACGATCGCGCTGCGACCGCAGGGCTGAGGCCTCCGCGCGGTTCCCGGCTTGTCAGGATCGCGCACTACCCTCGTCGCATGCCGACCCCTCGCGCGCTGCGCCCCCTCGTCGTCCTGGTCGGCATCGCGGCCCTCGTGCTGGCCGGCTGCGCCCCGGGGAAGAACCAGGTCACCGCCCCGGCCTCGTCGGCGAGCGCGTCCTCGTCGGTCCCCGCGCAGGACTACGGCGACCTCGCCGACTTCTACGGGCAGCAGCTCGACTGGACGACGTGCGACGCGGGCGAGTGCTCGAAGGTGACCGTGCCGCTCGACTACGACGACCCGTCGGGCCCCACGATCAGCCTGGCGATCTCGCGGCACGCCGCGGAGGGGACGCCGATCGGCTCGCTGCTCATGAACCCGGGCGGCCCCGGCGCCTCCGGCATCGACTTCCTCGAGTCGTTCCTGGGCGAGGCGACCAGCAAGCTCAAGAAGAACTACGACCTGGTCGGGTTCGACCCGCGGGGGATCCAGCGCTCGGCGCCCATCACCTGCGTCGACCCGGAGGAGATGGACCGGATCATCGCGCTCGACCCCGACACCTCCACGGATGCGGGCCTGCAGGCGATGATCGACGAGAGCGCGACCTTCTCCAAGGAGTGCGTCAACCGCTCGGGCGACGTCTTCGGCCACGTCGACACGATCAGCGCGGCCAAGGACCTCGACATCATGCGGGCCGCCCTCGGCGACGACCAGCTGCACTACCTGGGCTTCTCGTACGGGACCAAGCTGGGCGCGACGTACGCCGCGCTCTTCCCGAAGACCGCGGGGCGGCTGGTGCTCGACGGCGCGCTCGACCCCACGCTCTCCGAGGGCGAGATCGAGTCGGGCCAGGCCGGCGGGTTCGAGAACGCGTTGCGCGCCTACGTGGCCGACTGCCTCAAGGGCAGCTCGTGCCCGCTCACGGGCTCGGTCGACGACGGGATGACGCAGATCCGGGCGCTGCTCGACCGCGCGAAGGTGAACCCGCTGCCGACCGGCACGGACCGTGACCTGACCCAGTCGCTGACGTTCTCCGGCATCGCGGTGACCCTGTACTCGCAGAGCTACTGGGCCGCGCTGACGCAGGGCCTCGCCGCGGCGATCCACGACAACGACGGCTCGATCCTGCTGTCCTTCGCCGACGTCTACTACGACCGCGACGAGGACGGCACGTACTCCACCAACTCGACCGAGGCGTTCCGTGCGGTGAACTGCCTCGACGACCGCAGCGACCCGGACTTCGACGTCATGCGCGCCGAGGCCGCCCAGATCCAGAAGGTGGCCCCCACCGTCGGCTCGTTCTTCTCCTACGGGGCCACGGGCTGCGCGGACTGGGCGGTCCCCGAGGTCGGCGGCCTCGACGACTACAGCGCGAAGGGAGCACCGCCGGTGCTCGTCGTGGGCACCACCAACGACCCCGCGACGCCGTACGCGTGGGCCCAGTCGCTCGCGCAGACGCTGACGTCGGGCGTGCTCCTGACCTACGAGGGGGAGGGCCACACGGCCTACCGGGCGAGCAACACGTGCATCGCGAAGGTGGTCGACGCGTACCTGGTGGACGGGAAGGTCCCCGACGACGGCACCCGCTGCTGACTCCGCTTTGGACCTGCCCGTCCGGGCGGGTACAGTGGGCGCGCTCGCCGGGTCCTTCGGGCCCCGACGATGCCGCCTTAGCTCAGTCGGCAGAGCGTCTCACTCGTAATGAGAAGGTCAAGAGTTCGATTCTCTTAGGCGGCTCCACCACGAAGGCCCCGACCAGCGGAAACGCTGGTGCGGGGCCTTCGTCGTGAAGCGCGGCGAGACACGGACCGGGCGGGCGCCGGGTGCGCGGCCCGCCGGCGCCTCGGTCACCCCGCAGCGTGCGGGTTCCGCGGTCCGGGGACGGTTCCCTCCTCGCGCACGACCTCGAACCAGACGGTCTTGCCCCCGTCGGTGTGCGGCTGCACTCCCCAGGCGTCGGCCAGCCGGTCGATCAGCAGCACCCCGCGCCCGCTGAGCGCGGTCGGCGGGGGAGTGCGCAGCACGGGCAGGGCATCGCTGTCGTCGCGGACGCTGACGCGGAGCGTGGCACCCGTCGGGTCGAGACTGACCTGGACGGCGCCCGCGGGCGGGCCGTGCATGACCGCGTTGGTGACCGCCTCCGTGACGAGAAGCTCCACGGTGTGCACGGAGTGCGGGGCGAAACCGTGCACGCGCGCCTGCTCCGCCGCCCAGTGGCGGGCGTGCGGAATGGCAGAGGGGTGAGCGATGAAACGCACGGACGTGCTCCCGGAAGACAGGTGCGAGATCCGCACCCGGCACATCATGTGCCCTGACGAGGCCGTGCGCATGCCGGCACGACGGCCGCACGGTCATACGTGCAGAATGTTCACCTTCGAGGCGGCGGCCAGCCCGCACGCCTCGAGGGTGCGGCGGACGGCCTCGTTCGCTCCGCGGACCGAGAACGCGCCCGCCGGAGCGGCCGCTCGCAGCGCGACCAGGGCGTCGGCGGCCCACGCGCCGAAGAACGTCACCTCGCTGAGGTCGACCGCCAGCGGCAGCCCTCGAGCCTCGACGAGCGCGGGCAGCGGCGCGAAGTGGTCGGCGAGCGACATGTCGAGCTCGCCCGCGAAGGTGACGAGGAGCTCGGCGTCGGACGCGGTCGCCCGTATCCCCGAGCACGGGGTAGGGACGGCTGACGTGTCGTTCATGGTGACGATCCTTCGGGGACCAGCGACGGTCCGGCTGCTGCGAGCCGTTCATCTAAGACGGTCCACTCGAAGGTGAGCAGGCTCAGAAAGCCGACGACCCCTTCACCATGCGCCCTGCTGTCAAGTGCTGGCGTCCCGTGGCTCGGATGTCGCGCGCCTGGTCGACGAGGCGAAGTGCCCGGTGCGCCGGTCGCGAGATCCCGTGCGCGCCCGCCCTCAGGTGGGATGCTGCCGTCGACGCGATGTACCGGGCACCCCGACGAGGAGATCCGTGAGCTACCCCCAGGACGTCCTGACCGACGGCGAGCAGGTGGTCGTCCACAACCACCCGCACATCAAGGCGCTCGTCGGCCGAGGACTGCTGCTGCTGCTCGCGACGGTCCTGTGCGGCTGGGGTGCCGCCTGGGCGGGCACGAGCGACTCGGTCGACGGCGCGCGGACGCCGCTGCAGATCGCGCTGACCGTGGTGTGGCTCGTGGTCCTCGTGCTGTTCCTGCTCCGGCTGATCAGCTGGGCGACGACCCACTTCGTCATCACCGACCGCCGCGTGATGTTCCGCAAGGGGGTGCTGACGCGCTCCGGCATCGACATCCCGGTGCGCCGCATCAACTCCGTGCAGTTCCGCCACGGGCTCATCGACCGGATGCTGCGCACGGGCACGCTCATCATCGAGTCCGCCTCCGACGACCCCCTCGAGTTCGACGACATCCCCCGGGTCGAGCGGGTTCACGCTCTGCTCTACGCCCGCCTCGAGGACACCCTGGACGGCGAGGACGAACCGATCGCGCCGCGCTGATCCCCTCAGTACTCGAGCGGCCGCTCGAGGTAGGCCCACGGACCGTTGACAGACACGAGGCGCCAGCCCGCGGCTGCGTGCTCGGCGAGCGCAGCCTCGACGACCGGCGCGAAAGACGGAGCCCGGTCGTCGTCGGGCAGGCGAAGGAGCCGGTACTCGACGACGGGACCGGCAGCCGTGGCGAGGACCAGGAGCTCGGACAGTCGCTGCGAGATCGCGACCAGGGACGCGTAGACCTGCACGGCCGAGCGCGTGCCGACGAGGTCGGGGTCGGTGCCTTCCAGCAGCAGCGTGCCGTGGTCGGCGTCATGGGCCGTCCACGGGCCGGCGAGCGCGCCCGTGGGGTCACCCGCGAATCTCACCAGCACGGCGGTGTCGCCGACGGTGGCCGTGAACGCCCGGCCGCCCTGGTCGGCGTCGGCGGGCTTCCACGCGGGTGTGGTGGTCAACGGTCCCTCCCGGGGGCATGGTTCGGCGTGCTGGGCATCCTGACGCCCCCGATGGCGCCGGACAAAGGCCTGTGGCCGCGCCCGTGCCGCATGCTAGCGTCGCCGCGAATCGTCGACCGCTGGTCGTCGACCGTCGATCGTCGACCGTCCTGAGGAGGTGAGCCCCGTGAATGCAGTTCCCGCCCCCGGCGCTCCCTGTCAGGCACGACCGCGCGACTGAACCCGTCGCAGCCATGGGAGCCCTCCGGTTCATCGTGAAAGGCCACCCCCATGGACACCACTCCTTCCTCGGTCCGCGCCGCGACGTCCGCCGTCGGCCCCGCGACGTCCGCCGTCCGCCCCGCGCCGTCCTCGGTCCGCTCCGCGACGCCTGATGCCAGCCCTCGGCCGCCTCTCACTCCTGAACGGGCGCTCGTGCTCGGCGGAGGCGGGTCGACCGGCAACGCCTGGCTGATCGGCGTCGTCGCCGGCCTGTACGAGGCGGGGCTCGACGTGACGCAGGCCGACCTCCTGGTCGGTACGTCCGCGGGCGCGACAGCCGCTGCGCAGCTCACCGCCGCGGACCCGCCCGCCCTGTTCGCCCAGATCGTCGACGCGCAGGTCCCGCAGCGGTCTGGGGCAGCCGGCGCAGCGCGCGGACCCGTGGTCGACCACCTCGCCCGGACGCGGGAGATCATCGACGCCTCCAGCGATGCCGCCGACATGCGCCGCCGGCTCGGTGCCGCGGCGCTCGACCTGGAGCCGGACGGCTCTCGCAGTGCGCGGTGGCGCGCCATCGTGGCCGCGCGGCTGCCCCGCCAGGAGTGGCCCGCGCGCCGGGTGATCCTCACGGCCGTCGACGCCGTGACGGGCGCGCCCGTGGTGTTCGACGCGACGAGCGGGGTCGATCTCGCGGACGCCGTCGCGGCCAGCTGTTCGAGCGGCGCGGCGTACCGCATCGGTGACGGCCGGTTCATCGACGGCGGCTACCGGCGCAACGAGAACGCCGACCTCGCGGCCGGGCACGCGCGCGTGCTGGTCCTGTCGCCCTTCGGTGGCCGGTCGAGGCACCCGTCCGCCTGGGGCAGCGACCTCGCGACCCAGGTCGAGGAGCTGCGGGCGCAGGGGAGCACCGTGGAGACGCTGTTCCCGGGTGCCGCGGCCGAGCACCTGTTCGGCGTCGACGCGATGGATCCGACGCTGCGCACGCCGGCCGCGCTGGCCGGCTACGAGCAGGGCCTCGCCCGCGCCGGGGCGCTCGCCGGCTTCTGGGCCTGAGGTCCGCCGGCGCTCCGCCGCCCGGCAGGATGGGCGCATGCCGTCGTATCGCGTGAGCGCCGCCGTCGGGCTGCTGCAGCCCGGGACCGACGCCGCGCAGGTGCTGCCGGAGGCGGTGGCCGTCGCCGAGCAGCGCGTGGTGGTCGAGGCGTTCGACCTGGCCGTGGTGCGGGGCGAGGCCCGCGTCACGCTCCGGTTCGACGCGCCCGACGACCAGACGGCGCGGCAGGTGGGGTGGGGCGTCCTGGCGCGGCTCGACGAGCTCGCGGACATCAGCGGACGGCAGGTGACGCGGCGCTGGGGTGCGCGCTGGCTGCCGCTGCGCGCCTGAGCGCCGCGTCCGGCCGCGCCGCCCGGTCGCGACGCGGTCGTCCGGCTACAGCAGCGGGGCGCCCTGCCCGACGATGACCAGGTCGTCGACCGGAGCGGCCGCGAAGCGGTGCGCGACGACGAGCGTGGCGACGCCGCGCTCGCCGGCCTCGACGAGCACGGCCGGGGTACCGGCACCGACGTGGCCCTCGTCGTCGAGGCTCGAGACCCAGACGACCGCCGCGACCTCGGCCCCGCCGCCCGCTGCGGCGAGCCGTGCCGCGGCCTGGCTCGCGACGGGCACGAGCGCCCCCTCCGAGCCGTGCACCACGAACGCCAGCCCGGCCGGATCGGGCGACGCGCACGCCAGCTCGAGCCCCTGGTCGAGCGCTCGCAAGGCGATCATCTGGACGCGGACCGACGGCGGGACCGGCAGGTCGGCGGGGATGCGCGGCCGCGGCACGCGCGAGGAGCGCCGGCTCGGCAGGTCCGGCTGCGCCGGCTTGCGGCTCGGGAGCGGGGTCGGGACCGCGGGCGGCGCCGCGCCGGCGAGCGGCGTGGGAACAGGCGCGGGTGTGTCGGCGGCCGGCGAGTCCGCGACGGGGGACAGGTGCCGGGCGGCGGCGGCCACGTACGCGGGCACCCAGTCGCGGGCGCCGGAGATCCACCGGTCGCGGACGTCGTCGAGGGGCACCACCGCGGCACCGCCCTCGGCGAGCAGCGCGGGCGCCGGACGGTCGCTCGCGGTCCGCAGCACCCAGTGCGCGTCGTCGGCCGAGGCAAGCACGAGGTCGCCGATGCCGACGCCGAACGCGGCGAGCACGGCTTCGGGCAGCTCCGAGGAGCCCGCGGCCTCCCACCGGGCACGCTGCGTGTCGAGCAGCGCACCGAGGGCACGGGCGTCGCTCACGTCGGTCCTGCTCGCGGCGAGGAACTCCCGCAGGCGGTCGAGGTGAGCGTGCTCCGCGGGCGTGAGCGGGCGCATCCCCACGACGACCGGAGCAGGCACCATGCCGGGGAGATCGGCGTCATCGCCGTCGCCCTTGAGGCACCGTCGGGTGGTTCCACCGTATGGGTGCCTCGGGCTCCGCGCGGCCGGCCGTCGTGGACGCACCAGCGCGCACGACCGCCCGCGCCAGGAGCGTCAGCTCGCGGTGTCGATGGGCCGGACCGCGGCGGACGAGCTGGGGATGGTGGCGAACGCGACGAGCGCCCCCGCGGCCAGGAGGCCGGCGCACACCAGCATGGCCGTCCGGTTGGCGGGCGCCAGCGTCGCCGCGTCCGTGAGGGAGGAGCCGACTCCCGCGACGAGGGGCAGGACGGCGATCGCGAGCAGTCCGGCGATGCGGGCGACCGCGTTGTTCACACCGCTGGCCACGCCGGCCAGGTGGTCGGGTGCGGCAGCGAGCGCGGTCGTGGTCAGCGGCGCCACCGTGATCGACAGGCCGATGCCGAACAGGAGGATCCCCGGCAGGACGGCGGTGACGTACGGCGCGGAGGCGTCGATGCCGGCCAGCAGCGCCGCGCCGAGCGCGCACACCACCGGGCCGATGCTCATCGGCAGGCGGGGGCCGATGCGCACGGCGAGCGCGCCCATGCGGGGCGAGAGCAGCCACATGAGGACGGTGACCGGGAGGGGCGCGAGCCCCGAGGCGAGAGGCGAGTACCCCGAGACCACCTGCAACGTGACGACGACGAAGAAGAACACGCCCGACAGTGCGGCGTAGATGAGCAGGGTCGCGCCGTTCACCCCCGCGAACGGCCGCCAGCGGAACAGAGCGGGCGGGAGCAGGGGTGCGGGGTGGCGCGCCTCGACGACCACGAAGGCGATGAGCGCGAGGACCCCGCCGGCGAGCGTCGCGACGACGGCGGGGGTGGCCGAGCCGTGGTCCGTCCACGCCGTGAACCCGTAGGTGAGGCCGGCGAGCCCGAGGGCGCCGAGCACCGTGCCGCCGACGTCGAGCCGCTTGGCCGCGGAGCTGTCCATCGACTCGGGCACGTGCCGCAGGGTGACGGCGACGACGACGGCGACGAGCGGGACGTTGATCGCGAAGATCCAGCGCCAGGACGCGAGCTCGACGATCCAGCCGCCGAGGAACGGTGCGAGCGCGCCGGCCACGCCGGACAGGCCCGACCACGCGCCGATCGCCCGGGCGCGGTCCTCGCCGACGAACGTCGACTGGATGAGCGCGAGCGACCCCGGCGTCAGCAGGGCGCCGCCCACGCCCTGCAGCACGCGCGCGACGATCAGGGCCGTGATTCCCGGAGCGAGCGCGCACAGCACGGACGCGAGACCGAACCAGACCACCCCCACCAGGAACACGCGCCTGCGGCCGAACCGGTCACCCAGCGAGCCGCCGAGCAGCAGGAACGCCGCGAGCGTGAGCGCATAGCCGTTCACCGTCCACTGCAGCTGTCCCGTGGTCGCGTCCAGGTCCTCGGCGATGTGGGGCAGGGCGATCGTGACGACCGTCGCGTCGATGAAGGCGATCGCCGAACCGAGGACCGTGGCCAGCAGCACCCACCGCCCGCGCGCAGAGGCGTAGGCGGGTGCGTCAGCGGGGGCGGTCACGGTCCTTGCTGGGCTGGACGCGCTTGGGCTCGCCCGGCATCTTCGGGTACTCCGGCGGGTAGGGCAGGTCGCCGTGGCCCTCGTCGGCCGCCTGCCGGTCGGCCAGCTCGAGCAGCGACTCGATCGAGCCGCGCGGCTCGGTGTGGGCGACGAGCGGGGCGAACCGGTCGCCGACCTCCGCGAAGCGGGCGGGCATCGTCAGCACGTCGAAGTCGTCGGGGTGCACGTCGGGCACCTCGTCCCACGTCAGCGGGGCGGAGACGGTCGCGCGCGCGTTGGAGCGGATGGAGTACGCCGAGGCGATGGTGCGGTCGCGGGCCATCTGGTTGTAGTCGACGAAGATCTTCGAGCCCCGCTCCTCCTTCCACCACTTCATGGTCACCTCCTCGGGCATGCGCCGTTCGAGCTCGCGCCCCAGGGCGATCGTCGCGCGGCGCGCATCGACGAACGACCAGCGCGGCTGGATGGGCACGAAGATGTGGATCCCGCGGCCGCCCGACGTCTTGGGCGTGCCCTCCAGCCCGTGCTCGGTCAGCAGCTCGCGGACGCGGGGCGCGATGCGCGCGGCGTCGGAGAAGTCCGTGCCCGGCTGGGGATCGAGGTCGATGCGCAGCTGGTCGGGCGAGTCGACGTCCGAGGACGTCACCGGCCACGGGTGGAAGGTCAGGGTGCCCAGGTTGGCGGCCCACGCGACCACGGCGACCTCGCTCGGCGCGACCTCGTCGGCGGTCCGCCCGCTCGGGAACCCGATGCGGGAGGTCTTGACGTACTCCGGGGCGCCCGCGGGCACGCGCTTCTGGTAGAACGCGTCGCCCGACGAGTCCGCCCGGGTGGCCAGCTTGGCGCCCTCGAAGACGCCCTTCGGCCACCGCTCGAGCGTCGTGGGCCGGTCCAGCAGCGCGCCGAGGATCCCGGCCCCCACGCTGACGAAGTACTCCACGACCTGCAGCTTGGTGATGCCCCGCTCGGGGAAGTAGACCTTGTCCGGGCTGCTCACGCGCACGGTACGGCCCTCGACCTCGAGCTCCACGGCGGGCGTCTTTGTCGGCATGCTGCTCACCGTAGGCCCGGGGGCCCACACCCGCCGGGGTTCACGCGCGTCCGATGAGCCCTCGCTGGTGCGCGATCGACACCGCCTCGGCCCGACCGGACGCGCCGAGCTTGGCCAGCAGGTTGGACACGTGCACTGAGACGGTCTTGCCCGAGATGAACAGCTTCTCGCCGATCTGCCGGTTGGACAGGCCCTGCGCGACCAGCGTGAGCACCTCGGCCTCCCGTGCGGTCAGCACGTCGGCGCCCGGGTTGGGGACGCCGACGAGCGTGAGGCGACCGCGCCTCGACAGGCTGCGGAGCGCGCCCGCGAGCGGCACCGCCCCCATGTCGTCGGCCTCCGCGAGCGCGATCGCCGCGTGCTCGCGCGCGCCGTCGCGGTCGCCCTGCTCCAGCAGCGACTCGGCGAGGCGGAACCGTGTGCGCGCCAGCTCGTAGCGGTAGCCGTAGTCGAACTCGCGCAGCGCGTCCGCCCACAGCGCGGGGTCGTTGCCGGCCGGGCCGAGCAGCCGCCCGTGCTCGGCACGGGCGCGGGCCAGCCACGCGCGACCCTCGGGACCCAGGCGTCCGCCGCGCGGGCGGCCGCGCTCGGCGGTGGTCAGCGCGCGCTCCAGCAGCGCGTCGCCCACGGTGAGGCGCGGCGCGGGGTCGCGGCCCTGCAGCCGGTCCTCCGCCGCGGCGTCGGCCAGCGCGGCGAGCCCGAGCGCCGACAGCCAGATGCCGCCCAGGAAGTAGTCGGTCCACGCGCGGCCCAGGAAGTCGATGACCTGCAGGGCCATCGCGACGGCCTCGTCGTACGCCCCGCGCCACGTCAGCGCGTCGGCCGCGCAGCCTCCCGCCACGAGGGCGTGGAAGCCGTCGCGCACCCACTCGGGCTGCAGCGCCGCCGCCCGTTCGGGCACGTCGTCGTCGCCGCGCGCGGTCGCGGCGTACAGGTCCACCGCGGTGAGCGGGCCCGTGCGGTCGTCGGGCACGTCCGCGACCGGCGGCGAGGGCGAGAGGTCGCCGAGCGTGTACTCGATCAGGCGCACCGACAGGGCCAGCTCCAGGCCGTAGGTGCTCGTGCCCAGTCCCACGGACCGGGCCCGGTCGAGGCCCTCGCGGGCGAGCAGCAGCGACGGGGCGAGGTGGCCGGCGTAGAAGCGGTTGAGCGCAAGGTTGTAGGTGGTGCGCAGCTCGGTGTCGAGGTCGCACGCCTCCCGCGCGCGATCGAGTGCGGTGGCCAGGAGCGTCGCCGCGCGGTCGGCGTCGTCGACCACCAGGACGGCGAGCGTGGTGAGCGCGTCGGACTCGGCGTCGCCCGCGCCCGCCTCGCGTGCCACGCGCACGGCCTGCTCACCGGCCTCGACCGCCGCCTCGTCCTGGTCCACGTTGAGCGCGCACCGCGCGTAGGTGGCCAGCGCCCAGGCCCGGGCGGGCGTGGGGTCGTCCCCGACCGCCTCGAGCGCCCGCTCCGCCTCGAGCATGGCCTCCTCGAGGTGCTCGGCGGCCAGCAGGTGCCGAGCCAGCCGCGTGCGCAGGCCCGCCTGGCGGGGGACGTCGTCGGCGGTGTCCTCGACGGCCGCACGCGCGAGCTGCACGCACCGGTCGACGAGACCTGCCGCGCTCGCGGCCGTCGCGGCGGCGGACAGCACGGCCGCGTGGTCCTCCCCGTCCGCCGTCGCAGGCTCCCCGACGGCGTCCCACAGGCGCAGCACGGCCTCGAGGTGCCGCAGCTCCTCGGCGGGAGCGAGCACCTCGTGCGCCTGGTGCGCTGCGCTGCGGGACGCGGACCAGGCCACGGGCAGGTCGGGAGCGCGCAGCGCGTGGCTGGCGAGCTGCGACGACGGCCCGAGCGTCGGGTCGGCCTGCAGCGCGCGCAGGTACGCGCGGTGCAGCGACGACACCTCTCCCGGCAGCAGGTCGGCCGCGACGGCCTCGGCGAGCAGGGCGTGGCGGAACGCGAGGTGGTTGTCGTCCTCGACGGCGAGCACGTGGTGCGCGACGGCCTCACGCAGGGCGGCGTCGAAGCCGGCGAACCCCTCGCCGACGGCCGCGCGCAGCAGCCGCTCGTCCACCCGCCGCCCGGCCACGGACGCGACGCGCACCAGCTGCTGCACCTCCGGCTCGAGCACCTCGAGCCGGGTGCGCAGGACGTCCGCGAGGGACCACGGCAGCTCGTCGGCGTCGGCGCCCGCCTCCAGGAGCTCCTGGGCGAAGTAGGCGTTGCCCTCGGACCGGTCCGCGACGCGGCGCAGCTCCTGCTCGGCGACCGGCGACCCCGTCACCGCGACGGTGAACTCGCGCAGCTCCTCGGGCGTAAAGGGCGGCAGGTCGAGCCGCTGCACGCGGGGGTGCCGCACGAGCTCGGCCGCGGCCGGGCGCCACGGGTGCCGGCGGTGCAGGTCGTCCGTGCGGTAGCTCGCCACGACGAGCAGGTGCTGGTCGCGCAGTCGCGAGACGAGGAAGCGCAGCACGTCGCGGCTCGACGCGTCCGCCCAGTGCACGTCCTCCACGACCAGCAGCAGCGGCCGGCCCTCGGCCCCCACCGCGCCCAGCACCTCCACGAGGCCCTCGAACAGCTGCAGGCGGTTGGCCGAGCCGTCGCCCGGCGCCTGTCCGGGCATGAGGCGCGCGAGCGCGGGCCGGGCGGCGACGATCTCGTCGACCGTGTCGGGAGCCAGCGCGCGCAGCTGCGCGAGCGTCTCCGCGAACGGCAGGTAGGGCAGCCCGACGTCGCCCAGGTCGACGCAGTGCGTGACGACGACGTGCGCCCCGGACTCCGCGGCCAGCGCCGCGACGTGCTGCAGCAGCCGCGTCTTGCCCACGCCGGCGTCGGCCGCGAGCAGCACGGCTCCAGCCATGCCGGTGCCCGCGCGGTCGAGCGCCTCCACCAGCAAGGCGACCTCGTCCGCGCGGGCGACGAAAGGTGCGTTCATCGGGCCGCGTGCCATGCCCCCGATCCTCGCAGCAGCCACCGACGCGCGGTGGCGCCCGAGCCGTCGCGGCGCTTGGCGGTGCGTCGCGCCGTCCGGCGTGCGCGTGTGCCGGCCACGTCCGCGCGCATGCTCTCGCGCCGGTAGGCGAGCTCGGCGTCGAGCCCGGGTCCCCAGATCTCGTTCATCGACTTCTCCTCCGCTCGGTGGGCCGGTGCTCCGGTCCCTGCTGACACCCACGACTCTCGTCCTGAGGTCGCAGCCGGCGGATCGGACGATCGACGGGTTCTGGCGCCGAGAACGCTCTGAGGTGGTCTGAGGTACCTCAGACGGGTGTCAGTCCTGCTCCTGCGGCGCTCCCACCCGGCGGATCGCGGCGCCGTCGTGCACCCTGGTCAGGTGGGAGACGTCAGGGATCTGCGCAGCGCGCCGAGCGTGCGCCGAGCCGAACGCCAGACGCCGTCGTTCCAGGACGAGATGGTGCTGCGGGCCGAGCCTCGTGCGCCGCGCGCCGTGCGGCACTGGGTGATGCGCACCATCGCGGGCCTGGGGGTGACCGGAGCGGCCAACCAGGTGGTCGAGCTCCTCACGGCCGAGCTGGTCTCGAACGCGGTGGTGCACGGACCCGAAGGGGGTGAGATCCGGGTGCAGCTGCGGGTCGCCGGGTCCAGCGTGCGGGTCGAGGTCCAGGACACCGGCCACGGGTCGCCCACGGTCCGCCATCCCGAGCTGACCGCGCCGAGCGGCCGCGGCCTGGCCCTCGTCGAGGCGCTCTCGGGGTCCTGGGGAACCCGGCCGGACGAGTCCGGGACGTCGGTGTGGTTCGAGGTCGACGCCGACGCCTGACCGCTCTGGCCTGGACATTCGGCCCGTTTCGCGTAGTTTCGGCCACGGGACGTGCGTGACGTGAGGAGTGGGACCGGGATGAGCGACGACGAGGTGCAGCGGGTGGTGACGACGATCCGGGTGCCGCAGATCAGCGCCGAGGTGCGTGAGGACGGCACGGGCGAGATCTCCGTCGACGGCAGGATCGAGCGCATCCAGCGCGACACCCTCCAAGAGGCCGGCGCCGCCATCACCACCCGGATCGCCGAGCTCGCCGACGAGGTGGGCCAGCCGCTGCCCGTGCAGGTCAAGGACCCCGAGGGCGTGTGGGCGCTGCTGATCCACCCTGACGGCACCGTCGACGAGGCGCCGGTCGACGAGCCCGCCGATCTGCCCGCGGCCGCATCCGAGCCGGCCGCACCGGCGCCCACCTCCGGGCCCGTGACCGCGGTCGACGAGCCGTCGGAGCCGGTGGCCGCGGCGGAGCCTGCGAACCCGATGCCCGCGACCCCGGACCCCGTCCCGGCCCCCGAAAACGCCGCGCCGGAGCCGGCCGCCGCGACCGAGCCACCAGCCGGGCTCATCCCTGCCGCCGTCCCGCCGCGCGACCGCTCAGCCACGCTGCCGACGCTCGACGACCTGCTCGCCGCGCGGCACCCCGTGACGGCCGGGCCGGCGGAACGGGGCTGGCGCGTGGGCCTGCGCCGGGTGACGTTCGGCGCCGTCTCGCCGGGCCCGGGCCGCGCGGAGCAGCGCCACCGGGTGCAGCAGGCGGCGGTGCGCCGGGGCTTCGACGGGCCCAAGACGATCGTCGTGATCAATCCCAAGGGCGGGGCCCACAAGACCACCGCGACGATGATGCTCGCCGCGACCTTCGGGCTCGAGCGGGGCGGCTACACGCTCGCGTGGGACAACAACGAGACCCGCGGCACGCTGGGCTGGCGCTCGGCGCACACGGACCACGCGAACACCGCGGTCGACCTGCTGCGTGCGCTGCCGACGCTCGGCGACGAGGGCACCGTGCGCGTGGGAGACCTCGACGGGTACGTGCGCACCCAGTCCTCGCAGCAGTTCGACGTGCTCGCGTCCGACGAGGACTCCGCGTCCGCCGCCTCGATCGACGCCGCGGCGTTCACGTCGCTGCACGACGTCCTCTCGCGCTTCTACCGCGTGCTGGTGGTGGACACGGGCAACAACATGCGGGCCTCGAACTGGCAGGCGGCCGTCGCCGCCGCGGACCAGATCGTGGTGGTCAGCACCATCCGCGAGGACACCGCGCAGTCGGCCGCGTGGGCGCTCGACGCCCTGCGCGCCACGGGCCACGAGGACGCGGTCCGCCGGGCCGTGACCGTGCTCTCGGAGCCGGACCGCAAGGTGGACAAGGACCTGCGACGCCGGCTGCGCAGCCACTTCGGTGCCCTCACCCGCGCGATCGTCGAGGTTCCCCACGACTCGGGTCTGGTCGCCGGCGGACCGATCGACTACGACAGCCTCAAGCCGGCCACCCGGGAGGCGTGGCTGCGGGCGACGGCGGTCGTCGCCGACGGCCTGTAGCGGCTGCTTCCTCCCACCGTGCAAGATTCGACCCGGCCGCCACACAAGCGGGTGGGGCGACGTCTGTCGCCCGTCGATTCGCTGGTGCAGCGCAGGGGGCAGGGTGGGCGTGCAGACCGAGGAAGCCGCGGTGGGCGTGGACGACGAGCGCGAGCAGGGCGATGAGCCGCGCGCCGAGCGGGGCGCGCCGTGGTTCGAGGCCCTGGTGCGCGACCACGCCACGCCCGTGCACCGCTACCTCGCGCGCAGGGTCGCGGCCGACGACGTCGAGGACCTGACCGCGGACGTGCTGACCATCGCGTGGCGACGACGCGAGGAGGTGCCCTCCGGCGCCGAGCTGCCCTGGCTGTACCGCACGGCGGGCTTCGTGGTCGCGAACCACCGTCGCAAGTCACGTCCGGTGCTGATGGCCGACGTCCCGGAGGACGCGGACGACGACGACCCCGCCCTGCTCGCCGTGCGCGACGACCAGGCGCGCCGTGCGTTGGCCGCCCTCAGCCCCCGGGACCGGCAGATCGTGCTGCTGCACGCCTGGGAGGGACTCACCGGCGACGGGCTCGCGGAGGTCCTCGGGATCGGCCGGGGTGGGGCGGACGCCGCCCTGAGCCGCGCCCGCTCCAGACTCGCCGCGGCGTGGGCAGCGCAGGGCTGAGCCCGCGCTGCTGGTCGCGGCTGCAAGATTCGCCGAGCCGGGGACACAGACGGGGTGGAAGCAACCGCCTCGTGACCCTCGGAGCCCATGGTGAGTACGCCTGAGAACGACCAGAACGCGCTGGACGCCGTGCGCGCGGCCGACCCCGCCGCCGGCTCCGCTCCCGACCTCGCTCGCCTGCACGCCGCCCTGGCCGAGTCGACGGGCGTGCAGCTGGGCGACGACGAGCTCGCCGCCCGGCGCTCGCGGCGCACGCCGCGCTGGATCCAGGTGGCCGCGGCCGTGGCGGGCGTGGCGCTCGTCGGCGGCGGTGGCTACGCACTGGGCAACCAGCGCGACTCGGCGAGCACGGTGGCCGGCGCCCCGCCGATCTCCCTGAGCGACTCGGCCTCCCGCCAGGCCGCCGGCGCCCAGGACGCCCAGAGCGCGCAGGGCGAGATCGCGCCGCAGTCCAACCCGTTCGGCGTCGGCGCGGCCGCGAGCGCTGACTCCTCGAAGCGGGTGGCCTCCTCGTTCTTCCCGGCCGGCTACGGGCTGCACACGGTGTTCACCGCGCGGGGGCTGTCCACCGCGGGTTCGTCTGCCGACTCCTGGGCCTATGACGCGGCCTCGGTGTACTCCGCCGGCACGGCCGCGCGCCTCGCCGAGGCCCTCGGCGTGGCCGGTACCCCGCGCGAGGACTGGGGCTGGACCGTCGGCCCGAACGACGGCACGGGTGCGACCGTGTCGCTCGCGCCCGACGGCGTCGCCAGCATGAGCTACTACGACCCCGCCAAGGACCCGTGGGCGTGCCTCGACAAGTCCGCGCCGGACTCGATCGAGACGCCCGCCGCGGGAGAGGTCGCGTCGGACCTCGGGTCGGCGGCGATCGAGTGCGACGGCGACGCGGCACCGCGCGGGGCCAAGGCCGTCGCCGAGGCCAAGGACGTCCTCGAGTCGCTCGGGGTCGACACCGGGGCGCTCGAGCTCGAGTCGCAGGGCGACGGCGACGACCGCATGACGACGGTCATCGCCTACCGGGTGGTCGACGGGCAGCGCACGGACAACCCCTGGTCGGTCAGCCTGGTGGCGGACGGTGTCTCGTCCGTCAACGGGCCGGTCGCGCCGCTCGTCGGGCTGGGGAGCTACGACGTGGTGAGCCCGGCGCAGGCGGTGGAGCGCCTCGGCGACCCGCGCTTCGGGGCGTCGGGCGGAGGGCCCGTTCCGTACGCCGCGCGTGAGGGCGTCGCGGCCTCGGCCTCGGCCTCCGACGACGTGGCCGTGGCGCCCACCCAGGAGCCGAAGCCCACCGTGCCGCCGACGGCGTCGGCCGGCGACCCGCTGAGCTGGCCGGTGACCGAGGTGACGATCACCAAGGCCCGGCTCGGCCTGGCCACGCAGACAGCGCCCGACGGCTCGACGACGCTCGTCCCGAGCTACGAGCTCACGGGCACGGACGGATCGACGTGGTCGGTCGTCGCCGTCGTCGACCAGCAGCTGGACTTCGCGTCCCGCTGACCCAGCTCGAGGTGGACCGGCCGTCGCGGAGGGGCGTCGGCCGGTCCCTCTCGTCTCCCCGCCGGGCCGGGTGGCTCGATCGCGCCTAGCGTGGACGGATGGTGTCCGGGCTGATCGTCGTCGCCGTCGGCCTCGTGCTGTGCTTCGGCGGCATCGTCTCTATCAACCTTGCGCTCCTCGCCTCCGGCTTCGGCGGCGCCTACCTGCTCGCGGAGGCGTTCGGGGCGACCGACTGGGACGCGATCTGGGTCGCCGTCGCGTCCGCCGTCATCGTCTGGCTCGTCGCGATGTACGTCTTCCACCTCGCGCCGTTCGTCATCGGCGCCGTCACGGGAGCGGTGATCGGCGCGAAGCTGTGGGCCGCGCTGGGCAACCGGCAGACCAACGTGCTCCTGTCGGTCGTCCTGGTGCTCGCCGTGGCGGCGGCGGCGGCGATGCTCGCGGACCGGTTCGGCCGCCGCGTCATCCTGTGGACCACCGCGCTGGGCGGTGCGAGCGTCGCGATGACCGGGGTCGCGGTGGTGTGGCCCGAGCAGATGGGCGCGCTCGACCATCCCGAGCAGGGATGGCAGCAGACCGTCATGTTCCTGGTGTGGATCTGCGTGGCCGGCACGGGCTGGTACGTGCAGCGCCGCTTCTTCGGGCGCCGGCTCCAGGTCGCGGCCGCCGGGACGCACCCCGTGGGCCGCGGCGAGGGTGGCGACCTCACGCGGCCGGCCTGACAGACTCGGGCCATGACCGCGCCGACCGGACGCCTGCTGCTGCTCGACACCGCCTCGCTGTACTTCCGCGCGTACTTCGGTGTGCCCGACTCGGTGAAGGCGCCCGACGGCACGCCGGTCAACGCCGTGCGGGGTCTGGTCGACATGATCGCGCGCCTGGTGGCCGACCACCGGCCCACGCGGCTGGTGGCGTGCTGGGACGACGACTGGCGACCCGCGTTCCGCGTCGAGGCCATCCCCTCCTACAAGGCCCACCGTGTCGCGCAAGAGCGCCCCGACGGCGACGTCGAGGAGATCCCGGACACGTTGGCGCCGCAGGTCCCGGTCATCGCGGACGTCCTCGCGGCGTTCGGCATCGCCCGGCTGGGCGCGGCGGGGTACGAGGCCGACGACGTCATCGGCACGCTGGTCGCGCGCGAGCGGGCCAAGGCGCCGGCCGAGCGCGACGCGATCGACGTGATCACCGGTGACCGCGACCTGTTCCAGCTGGTCGACGACGAGGCCCACGTGCGCGTGCTGTACACCGTGCGCGGCATCAAGGACCTCGAGGCGGTGGACCAGGCGCGCCTGGCCGAGCGTTACGACGTCGCCACGGGCCAGGGCTACGCCGACATGGCGGTGCTGCGCGGCGACCCCTCCGACGGGCTGCCCGGCGTGCCCGGGATCGGCGAGAAGACGGCGGCAGCCCTGGTGCACCGGTACGGCTCGCTGGTCGGCATCCTCGAGGCGCGCGACGCGCAGGACAAGGGGCTCACGGCCACGCAGCTGCGACGTCTGACCGAGGCCGCCGACTATCTGGCGGTCGCACCGAACGTGGTGCGCGTGGCACCCGACGCGCCGGTCGCGGTGGTCGACGACCGGCTGCCGGCGACGCCGGCCGACCCCGAGGCGCTCGTCGCGCTCGCGGAGCGGTGGGGGCTGACGTCGAGCGTCCGGCGGCTCGTGGACGTGCTCGCCGGCTGACGCGGCCGGGTCGAAGAGAGGCTCAGGACCGGCCGGTCGGCACGTGGCGCGTCAGGACGAGGCCGGCACGACCCAGAGTCCCGGGCTCGTCTCGGTCCAGCCGTCCGCCTCGTCGGGCGCGGTGCCGCCGGTGGTGACGAGCGCGATGCCCGGCCCGTCGGCGTCCGGCCGCAGCTCCAGGACGGAGCCTTCGCGCGGCGTGAGGCAGGTGGTCGAGGTGAGGTCCCCCTCGGGGACGGCGAGCAGGCAGAGCTTGTCGTCGGCGCCCACCCCCGCGTAGACGCGGCCCAGGTCGGTCTGCCCGAGGAACCGGGTGCTCGCCGTGCGCACGCCGGTGCCGTCCAGGCCGGTCGCGCTGATCTGGTCGGAGGGAGTCTGGGGCTCGCCGAGCGCGGGCAGCGCGACGACCGGCGTGACGACGGCGGCCGGGGGCGTGGAGTGCCGGCTGGCGCCGAGCCACAGGAGGCCACCGGCGACCAGCAGGACGGCGAGACCGAGCGCCACCACGGTGATCCAGGCCGCATGACGGCGCGGCGGATCGTCCTGCGCTGGGAAGTCGTCGCCGAACGCCTCTGCGAGATCGAGGTCCTCGAACATCGTCATACGTTCCAGTATCGGACGGAACGGGCTCGAGGCTTAGCCCATGTGGCCCGCGCGTCGAGATCCGGTGCCGGCAGGGCAGAATGGCGCACCGTGATCACGGTCAGCACGGACGGCTCCTGCCTGCGCAACCCGGGTGGGGCCATCGGCTGGGCCTGGGCCAACCACGACGGCTCCCACGCGAGCGGTGCGGTGGCCGCGGGGACCAACCAGATCGCCGAGCTCATGGCGGTGCTCGAGGCCATCACGTCGCACCCCGGCGACGAGCCGCTGTGCATCCAGGCCGACTCGCAGTACGCCATCAAGTGCGCGTCGGAGTGGGTGCACGGCTGGCGGCGCAAGGGCTGGCGCACCGCCGGCGGCAGCCCGGTGCAGAACCTCGCGCTGGTGCAGGCGATCGACCGGGCTATCACCGAGCGTCCGGGGCCCGTGAGCTTCGTGTGGGTGCGTGGGCACCAGGGTGACCGGTTCAACGAGCGGGCCGACGAGCTGGCCGGCATCGCGGCTCGGGCCATGCGGGACGGCAGCCATGTGCCCTCGGGGCCGGTCGGCGTGCCGGTCGAGGCGGGGTCAGTCGTCGACACCCTGTTCTGAGCGGTCGGCCGTCGAACGTCGTAGCTGGCGCACGGTCTCGTGCACCACGGCGTGCACGTGCGCGGTGAACCACCCGTCGGCCGCGATGCCCCAGTGCTCCTCGACCGAGGCGATGGGGAACACGACCAGGGGGCTGTCGGGGCTCGAGAGGGCGAGCGTGACGCGCGTGTCGTCGTCGCGGTAGGACACCCACGCCAGGCCGCGCACCTCGCGCAGCACGAGGTCTCCCAGGGCGACGCCGAAGGCGTGCACCAGGGGAGCGGGGTCGGGCTGCTCCTCGGACTCGAGCCACGTCGTGTGCACGCGGTCGAACAGGTGGCCCACCGTCCACTCGTCGACGTCGCCGTCGCACAGCTCCGAGACCAGCTCGCGGTGCTGTGCCGCCCACACCTGCTCGGCCGCGTTGAGCGGAGCGGTGCACCCGGAGGGCTCGTCGTCACCCGGCAGGTGCGGCGAGGGGAGCAGGTCCATGGGCTGAGCATCGACCTCGTCCGGCGGGCGCTTGACCGGCTCGGGCGCTTTTCCCCCGTTCGGACCGTGGCGTACGCCCTGAGGGCGGACGACGAAGGGGCCGCGTCGACCGGGTGGTCGGCGCGGCCCCTTCTGGGCTGTCAGGTCACTTCACCTTGATCGAGTGGCTCTTCGACACCGAGGTGTAGCTGCTGCTGCCCTTGTAGGTGACGGTCACCGTCGTCGCCTTGGTGATCTTCGGCAGGCGGACGGTCGCCTTGCCGCTGGACAGGGACGCCGTGACCGACTTCGAGCCGACCGTCACGACCACCTTGCCCGTGGGCAGGGGAGCGCCCGTGGAGCCCTTGACGGTGACGGACAGCTTGGGCGTGCTGTTCTTCTTCACCGTCCACGAGCTCGTCGAGAGGGTGAGCGACGGAGTCGCCTTGGCGACCGTGAGGCTCGCCGTGCCCTTCGACGACGCGACCGAGGTGTTGCCCAGGTACACCGCGGTCAGGGTGTGCTTGCCGACCTTGAGCGACTTCGGCAGCGTGACCTTCGCCGTGCCCGTCTTGCCGCTGACCACGACGGTCGCGGTGGCGAGCACCTTGCTGCCCTCGCGGAACTCGACCTTGCCGGTGGGTGCGGACGAGCCCGTCACCGTGGCCGTGGCCTTGGCGGCGGTGCCGAACTTCACGGCGGTCGGGCTGATCGCCAGCTTGGTCCTCGACGCCGTCTTGACGTCGACGACCTGCGCCCGGGTGGTCGGGCTGGAGTTCTGCGGGGTCAGGACGAGCAGCTTGCCCGACGTGACGCCAGCAGCCTTGTGGACGGTGATCGACGTGACGTCCGAACCGTCGATCCACGTGTTCGCGAAGTCGTCCGTGACGAACCAGAACGGCGGCGCGAACGGGTCGACGGTGAAGGCCGGGGTCGTGTCGACGAGCCCGTCCTCCGCCGAGGCGTAGGACGAGTACGTCGAGACCTTGATGGACGGCTTGGCGCCGGCCGTGATCCCGTTGTCCGCCAGGTTGATCGGTGCCACCAGGACGCTGTTGTCGAACACGCTCGTGTCGACGTCGCCCGCCTCCTCGTTGACGAGCTCGATGCCCAGCAGGTCGCCCGACTCGTAGTCGTACGACTCGACCGTGGTGAGGTCGCTGTCGGCGTTGAGCTTGGTGACGATCGCCTCGACGTCCGGGGTGCCGTCCTTGTCGATGTCGATGTCGATCACCGGCGTGACCACCCGGCCCAGCGAGGCCCAGTTGCCGTGGACGGCGATGCCGATCTCCAGCTTGTTGTAGGCCGCCGGCGGGATGTGCGTCGGGTCGTCCAGCTCGGCCACGAACGGCACCGTGGAGGACCAGCCGACGTACTTCAGGTCACCCGAGGCCAGCGCGGACTGCGAGGTGTGCAGGGCCGGGTTGACCGCGATCTTCGGGCTGGTGGCCGCGAGGATGAACGGCGCGCTGAGCGAGTCGAAGCCACCCGTGGTCACGGCCCGGCCCTTGATCGGGATCTCCCCGAACGAGGCCGCCGACGAGGCGAACACCGGCGACGTGGCCGTCAGGGCGCTGACCAGCTTGGGAGCGGCCTGCACGGGCACCCGCAGCTCGGTGCCGGTGGGCGGCGTGAGGACCAGGCGTCCGGCCACCTCCGTGACGAACTCGCGGTCGAGCGGGATGCCGCTGACCTCCTTCTCCGAGGTCGGGTCGATCTCCTTCTTCAGGGTGGCGGGGTCCGCCGTGAGCGTCAGGGTGACGTCGGCGCTGCCGCCGGCCGGCACCGAGATCGTCGCGGGCGAGGCGGTGATCGTCGCGCCGCCCGACCTCGTCGCGAGCGTCACGCCCGTCGTGAAGGTCTTGGCGGCCTTGGTGTCGAAGTTCTTGACCGTGACGACCTGCTTCTGCACGACCTTGGCGGCGCCCACGGGAACCACGCCGAACGTCACCGAGGTGAGCGCGGGCTTGGCCTTGTTGTAGGCGATCACCTTGGTGTTGACGGCGTCGAGAGCGTCGACGCGACCCGAACCGACACGCTGCGGGCCGTACTTCAGCCCCGTGCCGCCGGGGCCCGTGGTGACGTCGTGCGTGGCCGTGTTCATGACCGCGGCCTTGACCTGCGCGCTGCTCCACGCCGGGTGGGCCCGGACGACGAGAGCCGCGATGCCCGCGACGTGCGGCGACGCCATGGACGTCCCGGAGAGCACGTGCGGAGCGTCGCCCGCACCCGAGGCTGCGGAGCTGATGCCGGTGCCGGGAGCGGCCACGTCGGGCTTGATGACGCCGAGCGAGCCGTGCACGCCGCGCGACGAGCTGCTGTTGAGCAGGTCGCCCGCGCCGTCCTGGACGCCGGTCATCGCCAGGCTCGGGCCGATGTGCAGCGTCAGGGTGCCGGCGACGATCTCCGGGAGGAGCGCATCCGTCGCCGAGGCGATGAGCTGCGCGCCGGGGATGCTGGCGATGCCCGAGATGCCGGCGGCGAACACCGGGACCTCGGTGGGCAGGATGACGCCGACGGCGCCGGCGTTGGCCGCGTTGGTGAACCTCACGACGGAGCCGCAGTTGCGCGTCGCGTCGTTGTCGTCCCACCACAGGTAGGCGATCTTGCCGGCGACCCCCGCAGCCTGCTCCGCCGTGAAGGGGGTGCAGCCGTCGAACGCCGGGTTGCCGGAGTACCAGACCGGCGCCGTCACGTCGGACGTGCCGGTGTAGGCGACCGAGTTCTGGGCCCCGAACTTCTTGCCCTCGAGCGAGTCGTCGCCGGCCGCGGTGACCTCGACCGAGTCGAGGACGGGCGTCGCGACCGAGTTCGCGACCGTCAGCGCGCTGGCCGCGTTGCCCGGGCCGCCGCCGATGTCGGTGATGTCGCCGGCGTTGCCCGACGAGATCGCGACCACCGTGCCGAGGGCGCTCAGCTTGTCGATGACCAGGTTGTCCGGGTCGTCCGCCGGGGTGCCGTCGCTGCCCAGGGACAGGTTGACCACGTCGAGCCGGTCCGAGAAGTCGCCGTCGTTGTTCGGGTCGGCCGCGCGGTCGAGCGCGAGCGCCGTGACGTCGGTCGAGCCGCCGATGTCACCGAAGACCTTCAGCGAGAAGAGCTGCGCCTCGGGCGCGGTGCCCGGGCCGATCTCCCAGCCCGCGAGCGAGTCGAGCTTGGAGTAGTCGCCCGTGAACGTCTTGCCGTCGGCGTCGACGCCGTAGCCGGCAGCGGTGCCCGCGACGTGCGTGCCGTGACCCGAGTTGTCCGACGTGGACAGCGAGTCGATCGGGTTGGTGTCCGGGCTGGGGACCGGGTTGTAGTCGGGCGAGTCGGGGTCCGCGTTGTAGAGGGGGCCCGCGAAGTCGTACCCACCGATGAACTTGGTGCGGTCGAAGTAGCCGTCGGGCACGGGGGCCGTGCCGTTGGTGCCGTACGCCTCGTTGTACGCGGCAACCGTGCCGGGGCCGCCGAAGTCGGCGTGCGTGTAGTCGAGACCGGTGTCGATGATGCCGATCCGCACGCCGTAGCCCGTGTTGCCGGTCGCCTTCCACGTGTCCAGCGCCTTGGTGAAGGCGTCGGAGTTCGCGTTCTCCACCTTCTTGCGCGCGACTCGGTACACGGCGACCACGTCCGGGTCGGCGGCGAGCGCGCGGATCCGCGCGGCGTCGCCGGTGACCAGGGTGGCGGCGACCAGGTTGGTCAGCGTCCCGAGGCGCTTGGGCGCGGCGCTGTCGACGTTCGTCTTGGTCAGCGTGGCGGGCACGACGTCGGCGGCGAGGGCCCGGGTCTCGCGGGCGGCCACCTTGACGTCGGCGTCGTCCGTGCCCGCCTTCTTCGCAACCTCCACGCCCGAGGGCGCCTTGAGCTGGACGAACGCGGTCACCGTGCCCGTCGCACCGGCGAGGCCGACGACCTTGCGCGCGTCCTTCGCTGCCTTGTCGCGCAGCGAGGACGAGACGTCGCTGAGCTTGCTCGGTGAGGGGACGTCGGGTGGTGGGGCGGCGGTTGCTGGGCTGGCCAGCATGGCTGCGCTGAGCACCACCGATGCGGCAGTGACGGACGCGAGGATCGGTCGACGGATCATGCGCACACACCTCTGAGAGCTCGAACGACACGGTGCGCCCCAGGCCGAACGCAGGTGTGACCTGGTTCACCGAGGGCGCCGGGGGGCACGTTACTTACCGGTACGGAGTTTCGGAAGACTTCGGACGTTTCCGTCTCGTTGCGTCATCGCAGCGGGACGAACGAGTACGAGCCGTGCGTGCTGACCGTGACCCCGTCCGCGGTCCGCTCCACCAGGTGCATCGTGGTGCGGACCGGGATCATCATCCGTCCGGACGGGCCCAGCTGCTCGACGAGTGCGGCGGGCAGCTCGGTCGCGGCCGCGGAGACGAGGATCCGGTCCCACCCGCCCGCGCGCTCGCGGCCGAGGGAGCCGGGCACGGCCCGCTCGATGCGAGCCCAGCCCATACCCCTCGCGTACAGGTTGGCCGCGCCCCAGGCGGCCAGCTCGGGGTCGAGCTCGACTCCCAGCACCTCGCCCGTCGGCCCGACGAGCTGCGCGAGGATCGCCGTGGTCCATCCCGATCCGGCCCCGACGTCGAGGACCGCCGCACCCGGGTTGACCTGCAGGAGTCGGAGCATCGCCGCGACGGTGCTCGGCTGCGAGCTCGTCTGGCCGTGCCACAGCGGCAGCGGCCGGTCCTGCGCAGCGAACGGGCGCCGGCGACGCGGGAGGAACCGGGCGCGGGGCTGGGCGCGCATCGCACGGGCGACGGCGTCGTCGTCCGGGTCCTGCACGTGCGACATGACCGGCTCCGTCCCGCGGCACCGTGTGGCGATGCCACCGGTCACCACGCTAGGCCCGTCGTCGACGGCGGTCCTATGGGGCAGTGGAGAGACGCGTCAGCCCGCGTCGGCCGCCACCGGGACGGCGGCCACGACGGAGACCGGGGCGGCCACGGTCGCGCGGGGCTTGGGGCCTGGCCGGCCCTTCACGCGGCGGTCCTCGATGCCCTCCAGCGTGCTCGCGCGCCACACGGCGCCGCCGTTCAGGCGACCGTCCGGGCGAGGGAGCCACGGCACGCCCCGCGAGAGCCACACGCGGATCGTCGCGTTCTCGACCTCAAGGCGGTGAGCGAGACGGCCGATGTCGTAGAGGTCGTCGAGGTTGCCGGAGGTGGCGTGCACGGGAGGAACACTAGTCGCGCACGCACCCCCCGAATGCGCGGCGCAAACGTGATGAGGGTCACGCCGAATAGTGCCCTGATCAGGCCCTTTGTCCGGATTCACGACCGATTCGACCCCTTACGGTGTTACGGATGAGTAACGTGACTCGGAGCGCCGAGCGACTTGCCGTGCGCCTGACCAAGGGCGCACTCGTCGCCGTCCTCGCCGGCGGGCTGACCGCCACGGCGGCGGTGGCGCGGACAGCCACGGTCGCGGAGTCGAACCCCGGCGAGTCCGCCTCGACGCTCGTCGCCTCCGGGCGTGCGGCGGAGGCCGGCGCCACGGGCGGTGGCACGGGCGGCGTGTCGTCGTCCGCGACGCACTCCGCGAGGACGGTCGCCGCGGCGCGGACGGCCGTGGTGGACGTCGCCGCCGACGCGGTCGAGGTCGCTCGCGCCGCGCAGTCCACGGGCAAGGCCACCGACGTCGACACCGCGCAGCTCACGAAGCTCAAGGCGGCGACGGTGAAGCTCGAGGCGCTCGTCGAGAAGGCACGCACCACCCCCGTGACGGCCGCCCCGCGCAAGCAGGCCGCGGCGTCGCGGTCCGCCTCGCGCCTGGCACCGGAGCCGGGCTCGTCGTCCGAGCCGGCCGACCGGTCCACGTCGGCAGCGTCCGATGCGGCGGCCGCGACCCCGGACGCCGCCGCGAGCGCTCCGGTGGCGCCCGACGTCGCGCCGCGGGCCCCCGAGGTCGACGGCCCGCTCACGTCGGCCGCCGAGTCCGCGCAGGTCTTCTCGCTCGACCTCAGCCCGTCGGCCGCTGCGGCGGCCGGTAGCGGACGGCCCGACTCCGTCGACGATCTCGTCGTCCCCGCGGTGACCGGACCCGAGGACGCGACCACCGAGCAGCTGCGCGACGCCGTCGAGGACGTCGTCGCGATCACGGCCTCGGTCGAGCACAGCGCCGAGGTGCACAAGAAGGCCGACGAGGCCGCCGAGCGTCGGGCCGCCGCGCAGCGCGCCGCCTGGAAGAGGTCGCTGCAGGGGTATCCCAACGGCCAGGTGCCGGCGAGTGCCCTGTGCCGGCCGTCCTTCGACGCCCACGCGCTGCTGCGCTGCGATGCCGCACAGGGGCTGGAGAAGCTGAACACGGCCTACCGCGCGCAGTTCGGGCGCAACGTCGAGCTCACGGACTCCTACCGGTCGTACGCCGGACAGGTCTCCTGCCGTGCGCGCAAGGGCTCCCTGTGCGCGGTCCCCGGCACGTCCAACCACGGCAGCGGCGTCGCGGTGGACTTCGCGGGTGGGATCCAGACGTTCGGCAGCCGCCAGCACCAGTGGATGGTGGACCACGCGGCCGCGTTCGGATGGCACCACCCGGCGTGGGCGCAGGCGGGCGGCGGTAAGCCGGAGGCGTGGCACTGGGAGTACGCCGGCTAGACCTCGCGCGCGTGGGCGGGTGCTCCTAGCGTGGGGTGCTGGTGGTCGACCGGCCCCCTACGCCGCACGGAGGAGCCCGCATGCCTACGCGTTCTGCACACACCGCCTGGAAGGGCACCCTCGCCGACGGTGCCGGTCAGACCGAGCTCACCAGCTCGGGTGCCGGGTCGTTCGAGGTGTCGTTCCCCAAGCGCGCGGCCGACGAGGCGGGCGGCACCACGAGCCCGGAAGAGCTCATCGCCGCCGCCCACGCGTCCTGCTACGCCATGCAGCTGTCGGCACTCGTCGCCGAGGCGGGCGGGACCCCGGTCTCGCTCGACGTCACGGCCGACGTGACGCTGCGTCCCGACCCCGCGGGCGGCTTCCGCATCTCGGGGATCGTCCTCAAGGTCAGCGGCGAGACGGACGGTCTCGACGCCGACGGATTCCGGCAGGCGGCCGAGGCCGCCAAGGCCACGTGCCCCGTCAGCAAGGCGCTCACGGGGACGGAGATCACGCTGGAGGTGTCCTGAGATGACCACGCTCAACCCGTACCTGGGCTTCCGCGACCAGGCCCGCGACGCGCTGACGTTCTACCACTCGGTGTTCGGCGGTGACCTCACCATCAGCACTTTCGCCGAGTTCCACGCGAGCGAGGACCCGAGCGAGGCCGACAACGTGATGCACGGACAGCTCGAGGGCCCGGGCGGCCTGGTGCTCATGGCCTCGGACACGCCGAAGTCGATGGCGTACACCCCGGGCAGCGCGCACTCGGTGTCGCTGAGCGGCGGCGCGGCGGACCAGGCAGAGCTGACCCGCTTCTGGGAAGGTCTGTCCGACGGTGCCACCATCACGATGCCGCTCGCCGTGGCACCGTGGGGCGACACCTTCGGGATGCTGGTCGACAAGTTCGGCGTCAGCTGGCTGGTGAACATCACGACGAGCTGAGCGCCGTGCGTCCTGCACGGACGGGCGGGTCACTGCGGAGCCGCCCGTCCGTGCTGGACCAGCGGTGCCGCACGTCTTCCGCAGCGGACGGCGCGGCAGACCCACCGCTCCGCGGTGCGAAGATGCCCCCGTGGCTGCCGTGACCGACGACCTGCGAACCCGCACCGACGTCGTGGCCGCGCTGCGCTCGTCCGTGCGCGGCGCGGTCGACGACTCGACCCGCCGGCGCGCCGAGTACTCCACCGACGCGTCGAACTACCGCGTCGTCCCCCAGATCGTCGTCTTCCCGCAGGACCCCGACGACGTGCAGGCGGCCCTCGTCGTGGCACGGGACGCGGGCGTCCCCATCACCTCGCGCGGCGGCGGCACGTCGGTGGCGGGCAACGCGGTGGGCACCGGGGTGGTGCTCGACTTCTCGCGGCACGTCAACCGCATCCTCGAGATCGACCCGGACGCCCGGACCGCGCGCATCGAGCCGGGCGTCGTCATGGCGTCGCTGCAGAAGGCCGCGGCCCCGCACGGGCTGCGCTTCGGCCCCGATCCCTCGACGCAGGCGCGCGCGACGCTCGGCGGGATGATCGGCAACAACGCCTGCGGTCCGCGCGCGGTGGCGTACGGACGCACGGCGGACAACGTGCTTGCGCTCGACGTCGTGGACGGCACGGGTCGGCGCCTCACCGCCGGAGCGGGGTCGCTCGACCCCGTGCCGGGTCTGGACGCTCTGGTCCGCAGCAACCTCGACGTCATCCGTACTGAACTGGGGCGGTTCGGCCGCCAGGTGTCGGGCTACTCGCTCGAGCACCTGCTCCCGGAGCGCGGCGCAGACCTCGCCAAGGCTCTCGTCGGCACGGAGGGCACGGTCGGGACGCTCCTCGGGGCCACCGTGCGCCTGGTCCCGATCTCGGCCGCGCCCGTCCTGGTGGTGCTCGGCTACCCGGACATGCCGTCCGCTGCGGACGCGGTGCCCGCCCTGCTGGCGCACGGTCCGCTGGCGATCGAGGGCATGGACTCGCGACTCGTGGACGTGGTGCGCCGGGTGCGCGGTGCTGCGGCCGTCCCCGACCTCCCGCCGGGCGCGGGCTGGCTCATGGTCGAGGTGGGTGGCGAGTCGCTCGACCAGGCGATGGCCGCCGCGGGCGCGCTGGCCGCCGACGCCGGCACCTCCGCGGTCGCCGTGTTCCCGCCCGGGCCGGCGGCGACCGCCATGTGGCGCATCCGTGAGGACGGCGCCGGGCTCGGCGGCCGCACGCCGTCCGGTGCGCAGGCATGGCCCGGCTTCGAGGACTCGGCGGTGCCACCCGCCCGGCTGGGCGCCTACCTGCGTGAGCTCGAGGCGCTCATGGCCACGCACGGCGTGGACGGCCTCGCGTACGGGCACTTCGGCGACGGCTGCGTGCACCTGCGGCTGGACGTCCCGATGGAGCGCTCCGGGGATCCCCTGCGCGCGTTCATGACCGACGCCGCGCACCTCGTCGCCTCGCACGGGGGCTCGCTGTCCGGCGAGCACGGCGACGGGCGCGCCCGCTCGGAGCTGCTGCCCGTCATGTACTCGGAGCGCGCCATCGCGCTGTTCGGGCAGTTCAAGGCGCTGCTGGACCCGCGGGACCTGCTCAACCCGGGCGTGCTGGTGCGACCGGCCGCCCTGGACGCGGACCTGCGCCGGCCCGCGGCCCGGCCCCTGCTCGCGACCACCGGCTTCTCCTTCGCGCACGACGCGGGCGACCTGACCACGGCCGTGCACCGGTGCGTGGGCGTGGGCAAGTGCCGCGCGGACAACACCGCGGCCGGCGGGTTCATGTGCCCCTCCTACGTGGCGACGAGGGACGAGAAGGACTCGACGCGCGGCCGGGCGCGCGTGCTGCAGGAGATGGCCAACGGGTCCCTCGTCTCGCGCGGGTGGTCCTCGCCCGAGGTGCACGAGGCGCTCGACCTGTGCCTGTCGTGCAAGGCGTGCTCGTCGGACTGCCCCGCAGGGGTGGACATGGCGCAGTACAAGTCCGAGGTGCTGCACCGTACATACCGCCGGCGGCTCCGTCCCCGCTCCCACTACGCGCTGGGCTGGCTGCCCCGGTGGGCTCGTCTCGTCACCTCGTCGCGCGCCCTCACCACGCTCGTCAACTCCGTGCTCGGTGTCCGCCCCGTCGCGAAGGCGGTCCTGGCGGGCGGGGGCATGGACACCAGGCGCGCGATGGTCAGCTTCGCGCCCGAGCCGTTCCGCCGCTGGGTGCGCGGCCAGGGTGCGGGTCAGGTGACCGTGGCCCGTCGAGCCGCCGACCACGCGGCGACGCCGCGCACCGGGCACGCGGCCCCCGAGGTGCCGCGGCCGCCCGTGCTGCTGTGGACGGACTCGTTCTCCGACGCCCTGTCGCCGTCGGTCGCCCAGGCGGCGGTCGTGGTGCTGCGCGACGCCGGCTACGAGGTGCTCGTGCCGGACCACCAGGCGTGCTGCGGGCTGACGTGGATCAGCACGGGCCAGCTGGACGGTGCCCGCACGCAGCTCACGCACCTGCTCGAGGTGCTGGGGCCGTTCGCGGTCAACGGGATCCCGATCGTCGGGCTCGAGCCGTCCTGCACCGCGGTGCTGCGGTCGGACCTGCTGGACCTGCTGCCCGAGGACCCGCGCGCGGCCGCCGTGGCGCGCGAGACGCGCACGCTCGCCGAGCTGCTCACGGCACCGGCCCCCGTCGGCCCCGGCGACCGCTGGCAGGTCCCCGACCTGTCCGACGTGACCGCCGTCGTGCAGCCGCACTGCCACCACTACTCGGTCATGACGTGGAACGCGGACCGCGCGCTGCTCACGGACGCGGGGGCGAGCTTCTCCGCGCTGTCCGGCTGCTGCGGTCTCGCCGGCAACTTCGGCATGGAGAAGGGCCACTACGACGTGTCGGTGGCAGTGGCGGAGAACGCCCTGCTTCCGGCGCTCCGGGCGGCCGAGCCGGGCGACGTGTACCTGGCCGACGGGTTCTCGTGCCGGACGCAGGGCGAGCAGCTGGCCGGCGCCGCCGGCGTGCACCTGGCCGAGCTGCTGGCCAGCCGCATCGCACCGGCGGGCGCGTAGCACCCGACGCCTGGACATCGGCACCCGGGTCGGGTGAGGGTGGGGGCATGCTCGTCGCCTTCTCCGTCGCCCCCCTCGGTGCCGGCGAGTCCGTCACCGAGGCCGTCGTCGATGCCGTGCGCGTGGTCCGCGACTCCGGGCTCCCGCACCGCACCGACGCGATGTTCACCACGATCGAGGGCGAGTGGGACGAGGTGATGGACGTGGTCAAACGTGCCACCGAGGCGGTCGGCAGGCATGGCAACCGCGTGAGCCTGGTGCTCAAGGCGGACATCCGCCCTGGGCACACCGGGCAGCTCGACGCCAAGGTCGCGCGCGTGGAGGCCGGCCTCGCCGAGGGCTGACGCGGGTGTGGTGAATCTCCCGCATGCCATACCCGTCCGGCGGGCTGACGCGGCCCTCGCGCTGTGCCAGAGTGTGGGCGCCGGGTCTGGGACGAGGACCGATCGGCGGGGATGACGCGCGCACGTGAGCCGCGCAGGAAGGCCAGGACGGGATGCCGATCTTCGAGCTCGACGAGGGGCGCCCGCGTCTCGTCCAGCCGATGCAGCCGCTGGCCGGATCCTTCGCGCAGGAGTGCGAGGCGCTGCTCACGCACCACCTGACGGCGATCGCCGGTGAGCCGTTGTTCCCGGTCCGCTCGCGCACGGGCGCCCCGGACCACGCGCACCTGCCTGCGCTGCTCGCCCTCGACGCGACCGGCCGTCCGGTGGTCGTCGAGATCGTCCAGGTCGTCGACGACGACGCCGTGGTCAGCGCGCTGCGGCACGCGGGTGCCGCCGCCCGCATGACCACCACCGACCTGTCGCGGGCCTACCACGCCGACCCCAGCCGGTTCGGCGTGGAGTTCGCCGCCTTCCGCGAGCAGGTCGCCTTCGGTGCCCAGACCAGCCGCCGCGAGGGCGTGCGCCTGGTGCTGCTGTGCTCGGAGGTCGCGGCCGAGGCCACGGACACGCTCGGGTTCCTGCGCGGACCCGGTCGGCACGTCGACATCCTGCAGGTGGGCGTCGTCCGGGGCAGCGACGACCGCCGGCTCATCGACGTCTCCCCGCTGGCCAAGCACGAGGGCAGCCGGCGCGCGGTCGAGCCCACCGCGCTGCGGCTGGTCCGCGCCAGCGAGACCACCTTCGCGTCCGCGATGGCGCACGAGCCGGAGCGGCGGGTCCTCCCGCCCATCCCCAGCCGGCCGTGGGCCGACCACCCGTCGTCGGGCGAGCTGCGCGCGGTGCCCTCGCCGCCGCCCATGCCGCGGGCTCCCGCGCCCACGCCGCTCGTGCCGCAGCCGGTGACCACCGCACCGACGCCCGTGGTGGCCGCTCCGACTGCGCCCGAGCGACCCGCCGCCCCGGCCCCCGCCGCCGCGGCGCCTGCCGTCCCTGCCCCCGCGGCCCCGGCCGCCCCCGTTCCCACCGCCCCGGCCCCCATCCCGGCCGGGCCGTCGCCCGCCGAGCTCGTCCCGCCGGCACCGGTCAACCACGCGCCGAAGCCGGCGGTGCCGGCCATCTCCGCGCCCGGCCTGGTCGATGTGCCTCATCCGCGGCTGGCCACGCTGGCCAAGCAGCGGCGGGCGATGACGACCCTCGTCTGGTACCGCGAACGCCGCAACCAGCGCGTGCTCGCCATGCTCCGCAACGACGGCCTCATCCAGCTCGGCGCGGGCCAGGTGTTCGCCGACCCGGGCCACGCCGCGGCGGCCGCGATCGGCACGGACAGCGTCATCGACGGGTGGCGCGCCTGGCGCCTCGGCGACGGCGGACCGACACTGGGTGAGGCGACCGGCTTCACCACGAGCTGACCCGGGCGCCGATCCGTCCCGTCACGTCCGGAGGTCCGCTGTGCCCGTCGTCGTCCCCGCCCTGTCCGTCCCGGCCGCTGGTGCGGCCTTCGAGCGCACGACGATCGAGCGCCGCGACCTGCGCGGCCACGACGTGCGCATCGAGATCGCGTACGCGGGCATCTGCCACTCCGACATCCACCAGGCTCGCGCGGAGTGGGGTGCGGGGCTCTTCCCCATGGTCCCGGGGCACGAGATCGCGGGCGTCGTGAGCGAGGTGGGTCCCGAGGTGACGAGGTTCGCGGTCGGGGACCGGGTGGGCGTGGGCTGCTTCGTCGACTCCTGCCGCGAGTGCGAGAACTGCCTGGCCGGCGAGGAGCAGTTCTGCTCCCGCGGCATGGTCGCCACCTACAACGGGAAGTTCTACGACGGCGAGCGCACCTTCGGCGGCTACAGCACGCAGATCGTGGTCGACGAGGCCTACACGCTGCGCATCCCGGACGGGCTCGAGCTCGACGTGGCCGCGCCGCTGCTCTGCGCGGGCATCACCACCTACTCCCCGCTGCGCCACTACGGCGTGGGCCCGGGCAGCCGCGTCGCGATCGTGGGCATGGGCGGGCTGGGGCACATGGCGGTGCAGATCGCGCACGCGATGGGCGCCGAGGTCACGGTGCTGAGCCAGTCGCTGTCCAAGGAGGCCGACGGTCGCCGGCTGGGCGCCGACCACTACTTCGCGACGAGCGACCCGGCCACGTTCCGCGAGCTGCGCCGATCGTTCGACCTGGTCCTGTCGACGGTCTCGGCCGACCTGGACCTCGACGCGTACCTCGGCCTGCTGCGCCTGGACGGCTCGTTCGTCTTCGTCGGCCTGCCGGAGCAGCCGCAGACGTTCGGGGTCTTCGCGCTGGTGGGCGCACGTCGGTCGCTCGCGGGCTCCAACATCGGCGGCATCGCCGAGACCCAGGAGATGCTCGACTTCTGCGCCGAGCACGGGATCGGCTCCGTCATCGAGACGATCAAGGCCGACGAGGTGGGCGACGCCTACGACCGCGTCGTCGCGAGCGACGTGCGCTACCGGTTCGTCATCGACACCACGACCATCTGACGTGCCGCGGACCAGCGCGGCGCTGCTGCTGTTCCGGGCGGCCGACTCCGGGGTCGAGGTGCTGGCGGGCCACATGGGCGGCCCGTTCTGGGCCCGCAAGGACGCCGGCGCGTGGACCATCCCCAAGGGGGAGATCGAGCCCGGCGAGGACGCGCACGCCGCGGCCCTGCGCGAGTTCGCGGAGGAGCTCGGCGTCGCGGTCCCGGCCGCGACGGAGCCGGACATCGACCTCGGCGAGGTCCGGCAGCGCAGCGGCAAGGTGGTCCGGGCCTGGGCCCGCCGCGGCGACCTGGACGTGGCGCGCATCGTGGGCAACACCGCCGTCATCGAGTGGCCGCCCCGTTCGGGCCGGCAGCTGGAGGTGCCCGAGCTGGACCGCGCCGCGTGGCTGACCCCCGCGGCGGCGGCGCCCCTTCTGGTCGCGGGCCAGGACGCGTTCCTCACCCGCCTCGTGGCGGCGCTGACCTGACCCGCCGGCCAGGCCGGCTCGAGTCGAACCTGTGGTTGTCCTCGCTCCCGGACCGCGAGACGTGGACAACCACAGGTTCGGCCCGGGCAGCCGGCCGGGCCGGGTGGCCGGGCCGGGTGGCCGGTCAGGCGGTGGGTGGCTCGCCGGCCAGGATCAGGTAGAGGTCGCGGCGGGCGCGGTCCAGGACGGCGAGTGCCGCGGCGGCCTGCTCGTCCGTTCCCGTGCGGCCCACCTGGCCCGCGGCGGCGCCGAGTGCCTCGAGCGCGTCTCGCAGCGGCCGACCCGGGTGGCCGGGGCGGGACTGGGCGTCGTCGAACGGGGAGCCGAGCTCCGCGGCGTTCTCCGCCACGTAGGCGGTGCCCGCATCCGTGAGGGAGGCGAGCTTGCGGCCCGCGTCGGCCGTGATGCCGACCAGGCCCTCGTCCTCGAGCAGCGCGAGGGCGGGGTAGATGGCACCCGGCGAGGGTCGCCACCGACCGCCCGATCGCTGTCCGATCTCCTGGATGAGCTGGTAGCCGTGCATGGGCTGCTCCGACAGCAGGAGCAGCACCGCAGCGCGGATGTCACCGCGGCCGGCCCGACGGCCGGGGCCCCGGCCGGGACCGCGACCGCGGGCCTCGTCGGGCTGGCCGTGCGGGCCTCCGAAGCCGTGGCCGTGGCCCCGCGGGCCGTGGCCCTGGGAGCCGAAGCCCTGCGGGCCGAAGCCCTCGGGGCGCCAGCGGCGCCCGGCCAGACGACCCGTGAGGGGGTCGGTGACGTCGGGGCGACGCGGTCCGCGCTCGCGGTGGTCGCCCGGGTGGCGGGGTATGTGGTCGTACGTCATGGGAACTCCTGGGGGATGTGTGGGGACGAGCGGTGCTCGTCGGAGGGCGTCCGGGACGGTCCGCACACGGGGGCGTCGACCAGACGACGTAACGATATATCGTTGATACGTCGACGACAACCCCCAACGATCTATCCCCAGCCGAACGCCGCCGTCCAGCGGTCGATCTCGGCGTAGTACCGCTCACGCGCGGGGCGGGCCGACAACGCCAGGTCGTGCATGCCGCCCTCGATCCGCACCACCGTGACGTGCGAGCCCAGCTGCACGGCGCGGCGTGCGAGCTGGTCGACCTCCAGCACGATGTCGGCGCTGCGCATGTCCTCGCTCCAGCGCGGGCTGATCAGCGACCGGGCAGAGATCAGGGCCAGGACCGGCACGCGGATGCTCAGCCCGCGGGCCACCTGCGCGTGCCCGGTCATCACGGCGCGGAGCCAGCCCGCGCGCACCGGGAAGGCGGGGGTGGGCCGCCACCGGGTCTCGAACGTCCACTCGCCGCCCGAGTCCATGCTGAGCGTGCGGTTGTAGTAGCCGGGGTCGATGTTGGGCAACGGGGTCTTGGGCTGGAAGCGCGCCAGCTGGGCGACGGCCGGGCCCGACAGGTGCCGGATCACCGAGGACCCCTGCAGCTCGAGCCACGGGCTGTTGAGCACCAGCGCATCCACCGTGCCGGGGAAGTGGTGTGCCCACAGCACGGCGACCAGCCCGCCGGTGGAGTGCCCGTGCAGCATGACGCGCCCGTGCGCGCCGATCTCCGCACGCACCACCGAGAGTGCGGCGCTGATGTCGGCCCGGTACGCCGACAGGTCGTCGACGTAGCCCGGCGTCTGGTGCGGCCGGAGGCTGCGCCCGTACTTGCGCAGGTCGAGGGCGTAGAACGCCGCGCCGCGCGCGTGCCAGAACTCGGCGAGCGCGGTCTGGAAGAAGTAGTCCGACCAGCCGTGGAGGTACACGACCGCGCGGGACGGGCGCTGAGGCTCGGGCGTGGCCGGCTGGTAGCGGACGAGGCTGGCGACGACGGGGCCCTCCTCGTCGGGCACGAGCTCCAGGGTCGCCACCTCGAACCCGTCGCCCAGGACGTCCGGGACCCACTCGACCGGCACGGCGTCAGGGCTCCACGACGATCTTGCCGAACTGCTCACCCTCCGCGAGCCGGCCGAGCGCCCCGCGTGCGTCGGTCAACGGGAACGTCGAGTCGACCAGCGGCCGCACGCCGGTGCGGGCCAGGAACGCGAGCAGGTGCTGCAGGTCGTCGCGCGAACCCATCGTGACGCCCCGCACGGTCAGCTCGGTGAAGAAGATCCGCGTGAGCTCGGCGGGGGACGCGTCGCCGCTCGTCGCGCCCGCGACGACGATCGTGCCGCCGGGCCGCACCGACCGCACGGAGTGCGACCACGTGGCGCGGCCGACGCTCTCGAGCACGAGCTCGACCCGGGGCACGCGCGCTCCCGGCTCGACGGCCGCCGCCGCGCCGAGAGTCAGCGCGCGCTCGCGGCGCGCCGACGACCGGCTGGTCACGACCACCTCGAGCCCCGCCGCGGCGCCCAGCAGGATCGCCGCGGTGGCGAGCCCGCCACCGGCGCCCTGCACCAGCACCCGCTGACCGGGTGTGGCGCCGCCGGCGGTGAAGAGCATCCGATAGGCCGTCAGCCAGGCCGTCGGGAGGCAGGCGGCCTCGGCGAACGACAGCTCGGGCGGCTTGTCCACGAGGTTCCACGTCGGGACGGCGACCTGCTCGGCGAGAGTCCCGTCGTAGCGCTCGGACAGCAGCGAGCGCGGCTCGTCGGCGTCGACGCCGCGGCCCGACGGTCCGCCGATCACGCCGTGCAGCACCACCTCCCGTCCGTCGGCGGTGACGCCCGCCGCGTCGGTGCCCAAAATCATGGGCAGCTGCTCGGGGCGCAGGCCGACGCCCCGCAGCGACCACAGGTCGTGGTGGTTGAGGGCGGCTGCGCGCACGTCCACCACGGACCACCCGTCGCGCGCGGTGGGGGCGGGCCGCTCGCCCACCTCCAGCCCCGAGACGGCGTCGTCGGCGAACCGGGCGGCGTAGGCAGCGATCACGGACCCAACCTAGCTCTGGTCGGTCGCGACGGGAGTGGGCAGGGTGAGCACATGTCACAGACGCCGATCGGGCAGGTGGTCGCGGCCATGGACCGCGTGCGGGGCGGGTGGGCGCGCGACGACGGGCTCGGGGTGTTCCTCGACGTCTACCGGCGCGTCACCGTGCTGGTCGAGGAGCGCGTGGCGGGGACCACGTTCCGCGATCCCCGCTTCGTCGAGGACCTCGACGTGCGGTTCGCGGGGTTGTTCCTGGACGTCCCCCGGGACCTCGCGGCGGGCCGCCGCGTGAACAGGGCGTGGGCGCCGCTCGTCGAGCGGCGTGGTCTGCGCGGCATCGAGCCGGTCCAGTTCGCGCTCGCCGGCATGAACGCGCACATCAACCACGACCTCGCGCTCGCGGTGGTCGCAACGTGCGAGGCGCGCGGGGTCACCCCGGCGAGCGCGGGCGTCTACGCGGACTTCGAGCGCGTCAACGGGGTGCTGGCCGAGGTGGTGCGGCCGATCCGCCAGTCGTTCCTCGACCGGTGCGTGGTCGAGGCCGGCGCCCCGCTGTCGCCCGTCGCCGACCTGGTCAGCACCTTCTCCATCGACAAGGCGCGCGACGCCGCATGGGCGTCCGCCGTGACGCTGTGGGCCGTGCGCGAGATCGGCTTCGTCTCGCGGGCCGCGCGCGATGCGCTCGCCCGGACCGTGGGCCTGGTGGGGCGCCAGCTGCTGGTCCAGGTCTAGAGCACGGGCAGCATGAGCCCGAGGTCGGGGACGCCCTCCGACGTGTAGCGGGGCCGCAGCGCACGCGCGAGCTCGTCGACGTCGTACGGGCTGCGCCCGGCGGCGAGCCGGAGCCAGCGCTTCTCGTCGGCGACCTCGAGGTCCCAGCCGCCGCGGGCCACGACGATGCCGAGCAACGTGTCGGCGACGAGCGTCAGCGCGGCGTGGTCGATCGGGTCCGGGCCGGCTCCGGCGGCGGCCGCGCGACGGACGGAGCCCGCCAGGTCGTCGGCGTGCACCACGAGCTCGATCACGCGCGAGATGGTCATCGTGGAGAGCAGGACAGGCCCCCGCCGCGCCTGCACCGTGAGGTCGCCGGGGCCCAGCTCGTCGAGCCGCGCGAACGCCGCCGCGGCGTGCTGGTCGACCCAGGCCAGGGGGTTGCCCGAGATCTGGGCGGCCAGCTCGCGCGTGGTCTGCGCGATGTCCGCGGCGCGCGCGACGTACGTGCCCAGGTACTCGGCCAGGCTGAGCGGGACCGTGCCGGCGGGTGCGGGCGTGCACACGGCGAGGGCGTCCATCGCCCGGCCCAGGTGCGCGACGAGCTCGGCGACCGACCAGCCCTCGAGCACCGACTGCTGGGCCCCGACCTCGTCGTCGACCACCTCCGCGATCCAGCCGCGCAGGCGGTCCCACTGGGCGTGCAGGGCCGACGAGGCCTCGGCGATGGTGGCGCTCACGCCCTCATCCTGCCCGCACCGGGCAGTCCCCGCGGGGTGAATCGGGTCAGCGCACCCGCACGGACTCGTTGAGGAACTCCGAGACGTGCCGGCCCACCTGGTCCTCCTCGATGAGGAAGCCGTCGTGGCCGTAGTCGGAGTGCACGGTGCGCACCGGCCCGGCGCCGGGCACGCCCGCCGCGATGCGCTCGGACTGCGCGGGCGGGAACAGCCGGTCGGAGTCGACCGCGATGACCAGCCCGCGCGCCGTGATGCTCGCCAGAGCCGCCTCGACCCCACCGCGGTCGCGGCCCAGGTCGTGGGTGATCATCGACCGGGTCAGCGTCACGTACGTGTTGGCGTCGAACCGGCGCGTGATCTTGTCGCCGTGGTGGTCCAGGTAGGACTGGACCGCGAACCGCCCGCCCTCGAGCGGGTCCTCGCCGCCCTGGGGGATGCGGCCGAACCGCTCGTCGAGCTCGTAGGCGCTGCGGTAGGTCTGGTGCGCGATCTGCCGCGCGAGGCCGAGGCCGACGTGGGGGCCGTCGCCGTCCGCGGCGTCGTAGTAGTCGCCGTCGCGGAACCGCGGGTCGGCGGCGATGGCCGCGAGCTGGGTGTGGAAGCCGGCGATCTGGTCGCCGGACGTCTGAGCCGCTGTCGCGATGGCCGCGAACGCCTCGACCCGATGCGGCTCGGAGGCCGCCCACTCGAGCACGCGCAGCCCGCCCATCGAGGCGCCGATGACGAGGGCCCACGTGTCGACGCCCAGCAGGTCGGCGAGCCGCACCTCGGCGGCCACCTGGTCGCGGACGGTGAGCAGCGGGAAGCGGCTGCCCCACGGGCGGCCGTCCGGAGCGGGTGAGGCGGGGCCGGTCGAGCCCTGGCAGCCGCCCAGCACGTTGGGCGCGACGACGAACCACTCGTCGGTGTCGATGGGCGCACCGGGCCCCACCATCGACGACCACCAGCCGGGCGTCGGGTGCGCCTCGTCGGCGTCCCCGATCACGTGCGAGTCGCCGGTCAGGGCGTGCAGGACGAGGACCGCGTTGGTGCCGTCCTCGTTGAGGGTGCCCCACGTCTCGTACGCGAGCCGGACGGCGGGCAGGCGCCCGCCCGACTCGAGCGCGAACGGCCCGAGGTCGGCGAACTGTCGACGGCCGACGGGGTCTCCCGCACGCCACGCCGCGGTGGCCGGCACCGCGGGTCGCGACGGCACCGGCACCCGGCTCGCGCGCGTCGAGGCGCGGGCGCGGGAGGGCGCGAAGGAGGGGAGATCGTCGGGCACGGCGACCAATCTACGCAAGGGGTCGGGATCCAGCGGGCGCCGACCGGTGGGCGGGACGGGCAGCCCCGGCCCGCCCACCGTCGATCACGCTCCCTTGGCGGCGCGGAAGCCCGCGTCGAGGTCGGCGAGGATGTCGTCGATGTGCTCGATGCCCACCGACAGGCGGACGAGCCCGGGGGTCACGCCCGAGAAGGCCTGCTCCTCCGGCGTCAGCTGGCTGTGCGTCGTGGAGGCCGGGTGGATCACGAGCGAGCGCACGTCGCCGATGTTGGCCACGTTCGAGTGCAGCTCGAGCGCCGAGACGAACGCCTGGCCGGCGGCGGCGCCACCCTCCACCTCGAACGCGAGCACCGCGCCCGCGCCCCGCGGCGCGTACTTGAGCTGGTTGGCGTGCCAGGGCGAGGACTCCAGGCCCGCGTAGTGCACGGCCAGCACGTCGTCACGGGCCTCGAGCCACGCCGCGACCTTGGCCGCGTTCTCCACGTGCCGCTCCACGCGCAGCGAGAGCGTCTCGATGCCCTGGGCGATGAGGAACGCGTTGAACGGCGAGAGCGACGAGCCGAGGTCGCGCAGCAGCTGCACGCGCGCCTTGAGGATGAAGGCGAGGTTGACGCCGAACAGGCCGCCGACGCCGAGGTCGCGCGCGAACACGAGCCCGTTGTAGGACGGGTCGGGGGTGTTGTAGTTGGCGAAGCGCTCCGGGTACTGCGCGTAGTCGAACGAGCCGCCGTCCACGATCACGCCGCCGATGGCCGAGCCGTGCCCGCCCAGGTACTTGGTGGCCGAGTGCACCACCACGTCGGCGCCCCACTGCAGCGGGTTGATGAGGTACGGCGTGGCCACCGTGTTGTCCACGACGAGCGGCACCCCGTACTCGTGCGCGACGCCCGCCACGAGCTCGATGTCGAGCACGTCGGCCTTGGGGTTGGGGATCGTCTCCGCGAAGAACAGCTTGGTGTTGGGGCGGATCGCGTCCTTCCACGCCTGGGCGTCGTGCGGGTCGGTGACGAACGTCGTCTCGATGCCGAGCTTGGGCAGCGTGTAGTGGAGCAGGTTGTAGGTGCCGCCGTAGAGCGACGGGCTCGCGACCACGTGGTCGCCAGCCTCGGCGATGTTGAGGATCGCCAGCGTCTCGGCCGCCTGGCCCGACGAGACGAGCAGCGCGCCCACGCCGCCCTCGAGCGAGGCGATGCGGTTCTCGACGACCTCCTGCGTCGGGTTGCCGATGCGCGTGTAGATGGGCCCGAGCTCCTTGAGCGCGAACCGGTCGGCCGCCTGCTGGGCGCTGTCGAAGACGAAGGAGGTCGTCTGGTAGATCGGCAGCGCGCGGGCGCCGGTCGCCGGATCAGCCGTCTGGCCGGCGTGGATCTGGCGGGTCTCGAAGTTCCAGTTCTCGTTGCTCACGGTGGTGCTCCTCAGGTCTGCGGGATCAGTCGGGTGGACGACCGCGGGGGAGCTGTGCGCGCTGCTGCCCGTCCCGCGGGGGGATCGAAGGGGCGCACGGATCGAGCGAGGCTCGTGGCGGGGTGCGTCGTCCGTCCGTCATCGACGGCGACGACCTGCCCGCGGGCACAGCCGAGCGTGCGCTGGTCAGCGACACATTCGGCAGGTCATGCGCCGAGGGTAGGGCGCTCGTCCCTGTGGGTGGAACGCCCATCTTGACATCCGAGACGTCCACTCTCGCGCCCGTATCTGGCGCACCGACGCTCCGCCCTTGATCTGCATGCCAGCGGCGCACCGATGCGCCGCACGACGAGGGGACGATCATGCAGACAGCTTCGAAGGCCCCGGCTCTGCGACGCACCGGCGTCGCACTGCTCGCGGCCGCAGCACTCACGTTCACCACCCTCGGGCCGGCGCACGCCGTCCCCGAGGGTGCTCGCGTCTCCACGGGCGGCGACGTCGTCGCGTGGGGCCTCGCCAGCGACGGTCGCACCACCGTGCCCGAGCTGCCGCCGGGCGTCGCCTACCGCGCGATCAGCGGCGGGGACTCCGCGAGCCTCGCCGTGCGCTCCGATGGTCAGGTGGCCGGATTCGGCTACGGCTCGCCGACGGCACCGGCCCTCGCAGGGTCGCAGAAGTACATCGGCGTCTCGGCGGGCTCGGCCCACTACCTCTACCTGCGCTCCGACGGCCAGGTCCGCGGCTCGGGGGACAACACGTACGGCGAGCTCAACCTCCCGGCCCTGCCGGCTGGTGCCCGGTACAAGGCCGTCTCGGCGGGGAACTACTGGAGCCTGGCGCTGCGGTCGGACGGCCGGATCGCAGCGGCCGGGTACACGGGGTACGGCACCACGACCGTGCCCGCGCTCCCCGCCGGCCTGCGGTACACGGCGGTCGCGGCGGGTTACGCGCACGCGGCCGCGCTGCGCAGCGACGGCCGCATCGTCGCCTGGGGCTCGCCGATCGCGGGGGAGACGACCATCGCCAACCCGCCGAGCGGCGTGCACTACACGGCGGTCACGACGACCTACGGCCTGACGCTGGCGCTGCGCTCCGACGGCAAGGTGGTCGGCTTCGGCTACAACTCCGACGGCCAGGCCACCCCGCCCCACCCGCCGAGCGGATCGAAGTTCGTCGCGGTCGCCGCGACGTACTTCACGGGCGCCGCACTGACGAACAAGGGCAAGATCGTCACGTGGGGCAGCTCGGCGAACGGCCTCCTGGACGTGCCCGCGGCGCCGGCCGGCACCCGGTACTCGGCGCTCGCCGGCGGTGGCTACCACTTCCTGGCGCTGACCAGCCGGACCACGAAGACGACGGCCGTCGCGCCGAGCGTGTGGCGGTACGGCAAGACGGCCAAGCTCACGGCGAAGGTCACGGCCGTCGGCGTCACCCCCACGGGGACGGTGTCGGTGTTCAAGGGGTCGAAGCTCGTGGGCAAGGCGGCGCTGTCGTCGGGCAAGGCCAAGGTCACGCTCAAGGCCAAGGCGCTCAAGCCGGGCACCTACACGCTCGCCGTGAAGTACAGCGGCGCGACCGCGCTGGCGCCGTCGAAGACGTCGGTGCGCGTGAAGGTGGTCAAGGCGACGGCGACCGCAAGGGCGGCGCTGGTCGCCCCGACGATCGGCCGGACGGCGCACGGCAAGGTCAAGGTCGTCGTGACGGCGCCCGGTGTGACGCCGACCGGAAAGGTGCGGGTCTACGACGGCAGCACGCCGCTCGTGACGGTCACGCTCACGAGCTCGCACCACGGCAAGATCACGGCGACGCTGCCCCGGCTCTCGCCGGGCACGCACCACCTCAAGGTGTTCTACCTGGGCTCCTCGCTCGTCGCGAAGGACCAGGCTCCGACGGTGCACCTCACGGTCAGGAGCTGACGCCCGGCACCTGACAACCCGGCGCCGGTCGGTCACCACGCGTGGCCGGCCGGCGCCGGGCGCGGAGAGCCGTCGGCCGATCGTCGCCTGCCGTTCGTCCACCCGTCGCCCGCCCGACGCCCACGCACCGGCGGGGCACGGTGGACTGCCACCTCGGGGGCCGCGCACGGCGGCCGCGACGAGGGGGTCCGCGCGGTGCCGGCAACGTTCCAGCTCTACCGGTTCTCCGACGACGACCTCGTCTGGTGGCGACTGGTGAGCCCCAACGGCCGCGGCGTGGCGCGCATGCCCCACGGTGTGGGATCGCTGGACGAGGCGCGGGACGCGGTCGCGACCGTCGTCGGACGCCTGGACGACCTGAGCACCGTGCTCCGGCTGACCGACACCTACCGCTGGCACTGGGTCCTCCAGGCGGACGGCGTGCCGGTGGCCGAGGGGATCGGCGACCAGGACCGCCGGGTGCGGTGCGAGTACGCCTGCCGGACGTTCGCGGTGCTGGCGGTCACGGCGCGGGTCGATCCCGCGCTGGTCACGTTCCGCCGCGTGGGCGCCCCGTCGCGCCCGCGCTGAGCGACGCCCGGCCGCGCGGCGCGCGGGCGCGTGCGGCGAACGGGTGATCCTGGCTCACCGGTGGCCGATATGCCCGATTGCGGACCGTGTGACGGGTGTGACTCGTGTGACTGGTGTTCACTTCTGGGACTCGCCCGGGTAGCGTCCCTCGGGGCGGCCCCGACTGTGCGCCGCCTGAGCGCCGAGCGAGGGAGTGGCCAGTGACGCAGGGCAGCAGCGCGCGCAGACGTCCCGTGGTGGGCAGTCTCGTGGCCGCGCTCGCGGTCTCCGGGCTGCTCATCGGCGGCGCGCCGCTGGCCAGCGCGGACCCGACGCCGCCCAGCGACAGCGATGTCCGGGACGCGCGCAGCGCGGTGGACGACGCCAAGCGCTCGGTCGCCCAGATGGAGGTCAGGCTCGCCGAGCTCAGCGTCGCGAGCGACGCGGCGGAGCTGAAGGTCCAGCAGGTGGGCGAGGCCTACACCCGGGCGCTCGTCGACGCGCAGGACGCTCAGGACGCGGCCGAGGACGCCGCGGCCGCCTCTCGCCGCGCCGCGGACGAGGCCGAGCAGGCGCGGCGCACGCTCGTCGCCATCGCGCGCGAGATGGCCCGTTCGGGCGGCTCCGCGGACCAGATCGAGGCGCTGCTGTCCGCCGACGGCTTCCAGGAGGTGGCGGAGCGCACCAGCGCGCTCGACCGCGTCAGCGGCAAGGCCGACGAGGCGGTGCAGGAGTTCCGCGCGGCCACCCTCGTGGCCACCACCCTCGAGGAGCACGCGAAGTCGACGGCGGCCACGGCGACCCGCACGTCGAAGGCTGCGGCGGCTGCGCTGAAGTCCGCGGAGAAGTCGCAGCAGGAGGCCGACGAGGCGGTCGCGGGTGCGGCGATCGAGCGCGACGAGCTCATCGGCGCGCTCGCCGCCGCCCGGCAGACGAGCGTGGCGGTCGAACGCGCGCGCCAGGACCAGCTCGACGCGGACCGTCGTCAGCGGGCTGACGACGAGGCGCGCCAGGAGCGGGAGAACGACACCACCGACGACCCGCCCGCGTCGAACCCGCCCGCGTCCAACCCGCCCGCGTCCAACCCGCCGTCCGACCCGCCCTCGAACCCGAGGCCGACGAAGGACCCGCAGCCCACCTCCGACCCGAAGCCGACCTCGGACCCGAAGCCGACCAAGGAGCCTCGGCCGACGGCGGACCCGCAGCCGACCGCGAACCCCACGGTCGCTCCTCCGCGACCCAGCCCGAAGCCGACCCCCAAGCCGACCCAGGCGCCTGCGTACGGGCTCGGCACCGGGGTGTCGAGCGGCTCGGCCTCCGGCGGCCGCGCGGCGCTGGCGTGGGCCAAGACCAAGATCGGGCTGCCGTACATCTGGGGCGGGACCGGCCCCGACGGCTACGACTGCTCGGGCCTGACGATGTCGGCGTGGAGGGCGGCGGGGGTGTACCTCAACCGCACCTCGCGCGACCAGTACAAGCAGGTGCTCAAGATCCGCTACGACGACCTGCGGGTGGGCGACCTGGTGTTCTGGTCCTCCGACCCCGGCAGCGCCGACGCGATCTACCACGTGGCGATGTGGGCCGGGAACGGGCAGATCATGGAGGCCGCGCGGCCGGGCAAGCCGCTCCGGCTGGTCCCCATGCGATGGGCGGGGACCATGCCGTACGCCGGCCGCCCCTGACCGCGGCTCTGGCTGCCTGGCGACGTCCAGGCCCGGTCCGGCCAGGTCACCCCGGGCCGCCCCTCCTCACGTCGTCGGCTGCTCATCACCTCGCCGACTACCCGTCACTTCGCCGATTCCGCATCACTTCGCCGACTCGAATCGGCGTACTGATGCGGAATCGGCGTGCTGACGGCTCATCGCGTCGCCGCCTGCCCACGCTTCGCCGACTGCTCATCGCTTCGCCGATTGCTCATCGCTTCGCCGACTCGAATCGGCGTACTGATGCCAAATCGGCGTGCTGACGGCTCATCGCGTCGCCGCCTGCCCACGCTTCGCCGATTGCTCATCGCTTCGCCGATTGCTCATCGCTTCGCCGACTCGAATCGGCGTACTGATGCCAAATCGGCGTGCTGACGGCTCATCGCGTCGCCGCCTGCCCACGCTTCGCCGATTGCACATCGCTTCGCCGATTGCTCATCGCTTCGCCGATGCGCACCGCTTCGCCGACTCGAATCGGCGAGGTGATGCGGGATCGGCGTGCTGATCGGCCGCCGCAGCATGACGAAGGCCGCCCGACCCCCGCAGGGGTGGGCGGCCTTCGTCGTGGGTCAGTGGTTGTAGCCCGCGTCGATCGCGCGCTGACGCGACCGCTCGATCTCGGCCTCGGCCTCGGCGCGACCGGTCCAGTGCGCGCCCTCCACCGACTTGCCCGGCTCGAGGTCCTTGTAGACCTCGAAGAAGTGCTGGATCTCCAGGCGGTGGAAGTCCGAGACGTCGTCGATGTCCTGGCGCCAGGCGGCGCGCTGGTCGCCCGTGGGCACGCACAGGACCTTGTCGTCGCCGCCGGCCTCGTCGCGCATGCGGAACATGCCCAGCGCGCGGCAGCGGATGAGGCAGCCCGGGAACGTGGGCTCCTCAAGCAGCACGAGGGCGTCCAGGGGATCGCCGTCCTCGCCCAGGGTGCCCTCGATGAACCCGTAGTCGTCGGGGTAGCGCGTCGAGGTGAACAGCATCCGGTCGAGGCGGATGCGCCCGGTGGCGTGATCCACCTCGTACTTGTTGCGCTGGCCCTTCGGGATCTCGATCGTGACGTCGAACTCCACAGCTCTCCTCCACCGCGCTGACGGCGACCGGGTCCCGGGGCCTTGCGACGCGCGACACGTGTCGTGGTGACGGCGCGCCTGGGTGTCGGGGGCGCCTTTGTCTCGGACAGTAGTCTGACGCACCGCCGGGGCGCGTGCTCCGTCGGTTCTGGGTGAGGACAGGTGATCATGGCCACAGGCGCGCGGGTCGCCGGCACGCTCGTGCTCGTGCTCAGCCTCGCGGCGGGTGCCTACCTCACGGGCGACGCGCACGACGTGGTCCCCGGTCCGCTCACCCTCGAGCCGTCGCCCACGCCGCCGCCCCCGTTCCCGACGGCTCCCGGAGCGGTCGACGCCCCGGACGCCGAGCCCGCCCTGAGCGACCTCGACCCGCAGGCGCCGGTCCCCACGGCCACCCGGATCCAGGCGCTGGTCGACGAGGTCGCGACCGACGACCGACTGGGCACCCCGTCGCACGTGGGCGTCGTGGTGACCGACCGGCTGACGGGGGACCTGCTGGGCGCGCACCTGCCCGACCGAGGCCGGACGCCGGCGTCGACGGCCAAGCTGGTGACCGCCGTCGCCGCGCTCGCGTCGTTGCCTGCGGACACCACGCTGCCGACCCGTGTCGTCCGGGCCGGCGCGGGCACCGTCGTGCTGGTGGGCGGCGGCGACATGATGCTCGCGGCCGACAAGGGCGACCCCGACGCCGTGCTCGGCCATGCCGGGCTGGGTGACCTCGCGCGCTCGGTCGCCGCCAAGCTCAAGCTCGCCGGGACCACGGCGGTGCGCGTGCAGTGGGACGACTCGCTCTTCTCCGGGCCGACGATCAACCCCGACTGGGACCCGGCGGACGTCGTGGCCGGCTACGTCGCGCCCGTGACACCGCTCGCGGTCCAGATTGCCGCGACGCGGCCGTTCCGCAGCAGCGAGGACTACCCGCCGCGCTCGGCCGCGCCCGCGTTCGAGGCGGCGAAGACGTTCGCGGCACGGCTCGAGGCCGCCGGGATCACCGTGCAGGGCACGCCGACGCGCGGCCTCGCCGACGCCGACGCGCAGGAGCTGGGCGTCGTGCGCAGTGCGCCCCTCGAGCAGATCGTGCACTACTTCCTCGACACCTCGGACAACACCATCACCGAGGTGGTCTCCCGGATCGTCGCGGTGCACCAGGAGCTGCCCGCGAGCTTCGAGGGCGGCACGCAGGCCGTGCTGCGGGCGGTGCAGCAGGCCGGCGTGGACACCACCGGCGCGCACCTGGCCGACGCGTCGGGCCTCGCCCGCGGCTCGCGGCTGCGGCCCGCGATGCTCGCGGACCTGGTGCGGCTCTCCACCGACCCGGCTGAGCCGATGCTGCGGCCGGTGGCCATCGGGATGCCGATCGCGGGCCTGACCGGGACGCTGGCCGACCGGTTCACGCGCTCGCCCGCCCGCGGCCTGCTGCGGGCCAAGACCGGCAGCCTGCAGTCGGTCACGGCGCTGTCCGGCACCGTGGTCGACGCCGAGGGCCGGCAGCTGGTGTTCGCCGTCCTGGCCGACAAGACGGGTGCCATCGGGCAGGCCGTCCCCCGCACGGCGGTCGACGCCTTCGCCACCAGGCTGGCGGCCTGCGGCTGCAGCTGAGCCGCCGATTGCGCGCTGGGCGCAACCACGGCTGAACCCCGGCCCGCCGGGTTAGCGTGGCCCGCATGGATCAGCCGGTCGACTGGGACGCCGCCGCCAGGGTCGCGGGCCGGCTCGCCCCGCCCGGGCCGCGCGCCGCGCGCGTCCAGCTCGAGGAGCTCGTCGGGCAGCTGCGCGACGTGGCCGGCCCGGCGGCCGAGCACGTCTCGCGGACCACGGATCTGGTCCCGGCGGACGGCAGGCCGCCCGCCGACGTCTCCCGGGTGCTCGTCGTCGACCGCCCCGGCTGGGCCCGGGCCAACACCCAGATGTTCGCCGTCATGGCGGCACCGCTCGCCGACGCGGGGAAGCGCACCACGAGCGCGTCTCGGCTGGCGGCCGCGACGCAGGTGGGCGGTGTGCTCGCGCTGCTCGCCGGGAAGGTGCTGGGTCAGTTCGACCCGTTCACGCCCACCGCCGACGGCCGCGGGCGCCTGCTGCTCGTCGCGCCGAACGTGCTGCACCTCGAGCGCACCATGCGCGTGGAGCCCGCCGACTTCCGTCTGTGGGTCGCCCTGCACGAGCAGACCCACGCGCTGCAGTTCGCCGCCGCGCCGTGGCTCGCCGGCCACCTGGCCGAGCGGTCCGCGGCGCTGCTGGGCGACTTCACCGACGAGCGCCGCGGGGACCTGGTCATGTCCGTGCGCAGCGTGCTGAACGGCGGCTCGGTGTTCGACGTGCTCACCGAGGACCAGCGCGGCATCTTCGAGGAGATGGGCGCTGCGATGGCGCTGCTCGAGGGACACGCGGACCACGCGATGGACGAGGTCGGTCCGTGGGTGGTGCCGAGCGTGAAGAAGATCCGTGCCAAGTTCGAGGCCAAGCGCGACCAGGGCGCCTCCGCCGGCGGTGCGGCGCGCGTGCTGCGCCGGTTGCTGGGCCTGGACACCAAGCTCGCGCAGTACCGGGACGGCGCGAGGTTCGTCCGTGCGGTCCAGCGCGACGTGGGCCGCGGCGGATTCAACGCCGTCTGGGCGGGCCCGCACAACCTGCCGACCGCCGCCGAGATCGCCGACCCGCCCGCGTGGGTGCGTCGCGTGCACGGCTGACGAGATGAGCGGGCCGCACCCGGCGGTCGCCGCCGCGCGGGTCGCGGTCGCCGACGCGACCGCCGACCTGCCCGCCGGTGCGCTCGTGCTGGTGGCGTGCTCGGGCGGCGCCGACTCGCTCGCGTTGGCGGCGGCCACGGCGTTCGTCGCCCGGCGCGCCGGGCTGCGCGCGGGGGCCGTCGTGGTCGACCACGGCCTTCAGCAGGGCTCGGCCGACGTCGCGAACGAGGCCGCGGACGCGTGCCGGTCGCTCGGCCTGGACCCTGTCCTGGTGCGGCGCGTGGACGTGTCGGGCGGCGGGGGACCGGAGAAGGCGGCGCGCGACGCCCGCTACGCGGCGCTCGAGGAGGCCGCGGACGACGAGCGCGCGGGGGCGGTGCTGCTCGGCCACACCCTCGACGACCAGGCCGAGACCGTGCTGCTGGGGCTCGCGCGCGGCTCGGGCGCGCGCTCGCTGGCCGGGATGCCGGCGGTCCGGGGGATCCTCCGGCGGCCGCTGCTCGGCCTGCGGCGGTCCGAGACGGAGGCGGCCTGCCGCGCGCAGGGGCTCGAGCCGTGGCACGACCCCACCAACGCGGGAGCGCCCGACGACCCCGTGCGCAGCCGGCTGCGCGCCGAGGTGATGCCGGCCCTCGCGCGCGTCCTCGGGCCCGGGGTGCCGCAGGCGCTCGCCCGCACGGCCGAGCAGCTCGCGCAGGACGCGGAGGCGCTCGACGCGCTCGCGTCGCAGCTCCTCGCGGCGTCCCGCGTCGCCCCCCCGGACGCCCCGACGGTCGGGGCCCCGCCGCACACCGCGTCGCTGGACCCCGGACGGGTCGGCGCTTTCGCCTCGAACCGTGACATTGAAGTAGCGACCCGACGAGGAAGTGACGACTCGAGGGCGGCGCGCACCGGGCGCGCGGGCGACGCGAGCGCGGCGCGCACCGGGCACGCGGACGACGCGAGCGCGGCGCGCACCGGGCACGAAGGCGACGAGCGCCCCGCGCACACCGCCCACGAAAGCGGCCAGGCCGCGGCAGCAGTGGTCTGGCTCGATCTCGACGTGCTCGGGCGCGCCGCGACGGCCGTCCGCAGGCGGGCGCTGCGCGCCGCGGCCGTCGAGGCCGGGAGCCCGCCGGGCTCGCTGCACCGCGTGCACGTGCTGGCCCTGGACGCGCTGGTCACGGACTGGCGCGGGCAGGGCGCCGCGGCGCTGCCGGGCGGGCTGGCGGGTGCGCGCGCGTGTGGCAGGCTTGTCATCGGCTCGCCCGCGGCCCTCTCGGGCGTGCGGATGGCGGGCCGGCGGCGCGATGTCCAGAACCGGCACACGAACGAGGAGTAGCGGTGGATCCTGCGGACATGGGCGACGACCTCGAGAAGGTCCTGCTCAGCGAGGAGCAGCTGCACGCGCGGCTCGACGAGATCGCCGCTCAGATCGACGCCGACTACGCCGGCAAGGACCTGCTGCTCGTCGGCGTCCTCAAGGGTGCCGTCATGGTGATGGCGGACCTGGCCCGCCGCCTGCACTCGTCGGTGCAGATGGACTGGATGGCCGTCTCGTCGTACGGGTCCGGCACCAAGTCGTCGGGGGTCGTGCGCATCCTCAAGGACCTGGACGCCGACCTCACCGGCCGCCACGTGCTCGTGGTCGAGGACATCATCGACTCAGGGCTCACGCTGTCCTGGCTGCTGTCGAACCTGCGCAGCCGTGGGCCCGCGAGCGTGGAGATCGCCACGATGCTCCGCAAGCCCGAGGCCGCCAAGGTCGAGGTGGACGTCCGCTACGTCGGCTTCGACATCCCGCCGGAGTTCGTCGTCGGGTACGGCCTGGACTACGCCGAGAAGTACCGGAACCTGCCGTTCGTCGGGACGCTCGCGCCGCACGTCTACGGGGCCTGAGCCACGGCCTCAGCGGTGTGTGCCCTGGGCGAACAGCGGCCGGAGCCTACAGATTCACCGTGTAGTTTCGAGCCGACCAGCCCTGCGAACACAGGAGGAAGGGCTCGCCCCGACCGCCGATGAACCTCAAGCGCCTCACTCGTGGCCCCTTCCTCTGGGTGCTCCTCGCCGTGATCCTCATCTGGATCGGCATGAGCACCCTGGCGTCGCCCAAGGTCTCCAGCATCGACATCTCCGACGGCTTCGCGCTGCTCAAGGGCACCACGGTCGAGCAGGCCAAGATGACGGACGGCGTCCAGCGCGTCGACCTCACGCTGTCGCAGGACTTCGTCGACGGCAAGGAGAACAAGGGCAAGCGGGTGTACTTCAGCTACACCGAGCCCCAGGGCACCACGGTGGCCGAGGCGATCACCGCGGCCGACCCGCCCAAGGGCTACTCGTCGGTGAACCCGCAGCCGTCCTGGTGGTCGGGCCTGCTGGGCATCGTGATCCCGTTCATCATCATCCTGGCCGTCTTCTGGTTCCTCATGTCGAACATGCAGGGCGGCGGCTCGAAGGTGATGAGCTTCGGCAAGTCGCGCGCCAAGCTGGCCAACAAGGAGTCGCCGCAGGTCACGTTCGCGGACGTCGCCGGGGTCGACGAGGCTCTCGACGAGCTGCAGGAGATCAAGGAGTTCCTCTCCGAGCCGGCCAAGTTCCTCGCGGTCGGCGCCAAGATCCCCAAGGGCGTGCTGCTGTACGGCCCGCCCGGAACCGGCAAGACGCTGCTGGCCCGCGCGGTCGCGGGCGAGGCGGGCGTGCCGTTCTACTCCATCTCGGGCTCGGACTTCGTCGAGATGTTCGTCGGCGTGGGCGCGAGCCGCGTGCGTGACCTGTTCCAGCAGGCCAAGGAGAACAGCCCCGCCATCATCTTCGTCGACGAGATCGACGCCGTGGGTCGTCACCGCGGCGCGGGCCTCGGCGGCGGCCACGACGAGCGCGAGCAGACTCTCAACCAGATGCTGGTCGAGATGGACGGCTTCGACGTCAAGACGAACGTCATCCTCATCGCGGCGACCAACCGCCCCGACATCCTCGACCCCGCGCTGCTGCGCCCCGGCCGGTTCGACCGCCAGGTGGCCGTGGACCCGCCCGACCTCAAGGGCCGCGAGCGGATCCTGCAGGTGCACGCCAAGGGCAAGCCCATGGCGCCGCACGTCGACCTGCTCGCCGTGGCGCGTCGCACGCCCGGGTTCACGGGTGCCGACCTGGCCAACGTGCTCAACGAGGCGGCCCTGCTCACCGCGCGGCACAACGCGCAGGTCATCGACGACAACGCGCTCGACGAGGCCATCGACCGCGTCATCGCCGGACCGCAGAAGCGCACGCGGGCGATGAACATCAAGGAGCAGAAGATCACCGCGTACCACGAGGGCGGGCACGCCCTGGTGGCGGCGGCGCTGCGGTACACCGACCCGGTGACCAAGGTGACGATCCTGCCGCGAGGGCGCGCGCTGGGCTACACGATGGTCATGCCGCTCGAGGACAAGTACTCCACGACGCGCAACGAGCTGCTCGACCAGCTCGCCTACGCGATGGGTGGCCGTGTCGCCGAGGAGCTCGTGTTCCACGACCCCACGACGGGCGCGAGCAACGACATCGAGAAGGCCACCGCCACCGCGCGTCGCATGGTGACGCAGTTCGGCATGAGCGCCCGCCTGGGCGCCATCCGCCTGGGTGCCGAGTCCTCGGAGATGTTCCTGGGCCGCGACGTGGGGCACCAGCGCGACTACTCCGAGGACGTCGCCGGGTCGATCGACCTCGAGGTGCGCGCCCTGATCGAGCGCGCGCACGACGAGGCGTGGGAGGTGCTGGTCGAGTACCGCGACGTGCTCGACGAGCTGGTGCTCGAGCTCCTGGAGAAGGAGACCCTGAACGCCGAGCAGCTGGCGCGCATCTTCGCCCCCGTGGTCAAGCGCGAGCCCCGCACGGTGTGGCTCTCGAGCGACCAGCGCGCGGTCTCCGACCGGCCGCCCGTGCTGGGGCCCGGCGAGAAGAAGCTGCTCAACGGCCACGCGACTGTCCCCGAGGACGAGGCCGCGGCGGCCCACGAGGAGCACCCCGCCACCGAGGTCATCGAGGTCCCTCCGACGCAGACCCCGGACGCCTGATGGTCGACCCGGTGAGCGCGCCCGGCAACGCCGTGGGCGAGTACGACCAGGATAGGGTCGAGGCGGCCATCCGCGAGCTGCTCCTCGCGGTCGGTGAGGACCCCGACCGCGAGGGACTGCGGGAGACCCCGGCGCGCGTCGCGCGGTCCTACCGCGAGATCTTCGCCGGCCTCTTCCAGGAGCCGGCCGACGTCCTGACCACCACGTTCGACCTCGGTCACGAGGAGATGGTGCTGGTCAAGGACATCGAGGTGTACTCCACGTGCGAGCACCACCTGGTGCCGTTCCACGGCGTCGCCCACGTCGGCTACATCCCGGGTGCCGACGGGCGGATCACCGGGCTGTCCAAGCTCGCGCGCCTCGTGGACGTCTACGCGCGTCGGCCGCAGGTGCAGGAGCGGCTCACGTCGCAGATCGCCGACGCGCTGGTCGAGGCGCTCCAGCCGCGCGGGGTGCTGGTGGTCGTGGAGTGCGAGCACCTGTGCATGTCGATGCGCGGCGTGCGCAAGCCCGGCTCGCGCACGGTCACGTCGGCCGTGCGCGGTCAGATGCGCGACGTCGCGACCCGGGCCGAGGCCATGAGCCTGGTCATCGGTCGCTGACCGCCGCTCCGGCACGCCGCCCTACGATCGCTGACGTGAGTCCCCTCGGCCCGCCGCGGCTGCCGGCGCACCTCGCGCGCGGGCGCACGCTCGTGATGGGCGTGGTCAACGTGACGCCCGACTCCTTCTCCGACGGAGGGCGCTGGTACACGCCCGCGGCGGCCGTCGCGCACGGGCTCACGCTGCTCGAGCAGGGCGCGGACCTCCTCGACGTGGGCGGCGAGTCGACCCGCCCCGGCGCCCGCCGCGTCCCGGTCGACGAGGAGCTGCAGCGCGTGCTGCCCGTGGTCGAGGCGCTCGTGGACCGCGGCGCGCCCGTGAGCGTGGACACCACGCGGGCGCAGGTCGCGCGCGCCGCCGTCGACCGCGGGGCGGTGCTGGTCAACGACGTCTCCGGCGGGCTCGCTGATGACGACATGGCTCGGGTGATCGCGGAGACCGGCGTCACCTACGTGGCGATGCACTGGCGGGGCCACGCGGACGTCATGGACGAGCTGGCCGACTACGACGACGTCGTCACCGACGTGCGGCACGAGCTCGCGCAGCGCCGGGCGGTGCTGCGCAGCCATGGAGTCCACGACGACCAGGTGGTGCTGGACCCCGGCCTGGGCTTCGCGAAGCCGGGCGCCAGCAACTGGCCGCTGCTGGCCCGGTTGCCGGAGCTCGTGGCGGACGGCTTCCCGGTGCTGGTGGGCGCCAGCCGCAAGCGGTTCCTGGGCCACCTGCTCGCCGATGCGGACGGCACCCCGGCGCCGCCCCTGGCCCGTGACGGGGCGACCGCCGCGGTGACCGCGCTCGCCGCGGTGCACGGGGCTTGGTGCGTCCGGGTCCATGATGTTCCCGCCTCGGTCGACGCGGTGCGCGTGGCGGCGGCATGGCAGTCTGCGCAGCAGCCTGCGCCGGGATCGGGTGTGGACGACGAGCTCGCTGTCGACGACGAGGCGAGGACAGGAGGGACGGGCCCGTGAGCCAGTTCGACGAAGGTGCCGTGGCGGACGACCAGCGACGCAAGCTGGACCAGATCCGCCTGACGGGCATCACCGCGACGGGTTACCACGGCGTGTTCGAGCACGAGCGCCGGGAGGGCCAGACGTTCGTCGCGGACGTCGTGGTGCACCTCGACACGCGCCGGGCGGCCGCCCGCGACGACCTCGCCCACACGCTCAACTACGGCGAGCTCGCCGTCCAGGTCTCGGCCGTCCTGTCGGGGGAGCCGGTCGACCTCATCGAGACGGTCGCCGAGCGGATCGCCGCGACGGTGCTCGCGCACGCCCTGGTGCAGGCCGTGGACGTCAGCGTGCACAAGCCCCAGGCGCCCATCGAGGTGCCCTTCGGCGACGTGGTGGTGGCGATCCGTCGCGACCGCACCAAGCTCCCCGCCGCGGAGCCGTACACGGCGCGGTCGGCCGCCGGAGCGGAAGCCGCCGCGCCGGCACCGGGAGGCCCGGTACCCGCAGGCCCGGCACCCGCCACCGTCGCACCCGCAGGGCCCACGCCCACCGCCGCGCTGCCCGCGGTGCCGGCCCCGACCCCTGCCGCGCCCCTCGCGCCCACGGCGGGCGTCGACAACCCGAGCGGCCCGGTGATCGTCGCGCCCGCGCCGCGCGGAGCGCTGCCCGACGGCGTCGCGGCGCGCCCGGTCGACGGCGAGGTCGTCGTCGACGCGTTCGACCGCACGCCGGACGCTCCCGTGGACGTGGTGCTCGCGCTCGGCTCGAACCTCGGCGCCCCGCAGGACACCCTGCGCCGGGCTGTCTCCGACCTCGGCGCGATCCCGGGAGTCCAGGTGGTCGACGTGTCGCCCCTGGCCCGCACGGCCCCCGTGGGCGGCCCCGAGCAGCCCGACTTCCTCAACGCCGTGGTGCTCGCGCGCACGGTGCTGTCCGCCCGTGACCTGCTGCGCGCCACGCAGGCGGTCGAGCAGGCGCACGGCCGGGAGCGGCACGAGCACTGGGGCCCGCGCACCCTGGACGTCGACATCATCGTGTACGGGGGCCTCACCGCGGTCGCGGACGACCTCGAGGTGCCGCACCCGCGGGCCCACGAGCGCGCGTTCGTGCTGCAGCCGTGGGCGCAGGTGGCCCCCGACGCGGTGCTGCCCGGGCTCGGCGGCGGACCGGTCGCCGTCCTCGCCGCGACGGCCCCGGACCGGGACGGCGTGCGGTGGCTGGCCCTCGACTGGCTGACGGCACCGACGACGCCCGCCGATCCCGCCGGCGACGTGCAGCCGGCGTGATCAGCCGGACCCGCTGGACCACGCTCGTCGCCGTCGCGCTCGGCGTCGGCGCGGTCACCTGGTGGCTGCTCGAGTCGTTGAGGGACCGCGGCACCACGATCCCCGAGGTCTCGTGGCTGGTGGGCCCGGTGGAGCTGCTCATCGCCGGCGTGGTGCTGTCCATGGGCTGGGCCGTACGCCAGTTCCTGCGCGGGAAGCGCCCGACCCTCAACCCCATCCGCGCGGCCCGCACCGCGGTATTGGCCAAGGCGTGCGCCTACACGGGCGCGATGCTCGTGGGCTGGTACGGCGGACAGCTCGCGGTGCGCCTCGGTGCGCTCGACATGCCCGCCTCCGCCCCTCGCGCGTGGGCGGCGGGGCTCGCCACCGCGGGCGCGCTCGCGATGGCGGTCGTGGGGCTGGTCGCGGAGGGCTTCTGCCGCGTCCCGCCGGCGGAGCCGCACGTCGAGGTCGGCCCCGCGGCCCGGTAGGACGTGCAGGTCGCGGCCGGTGCAAGGATGGGCGCATGAGCGAACCGTTCGACCCGGCGGACGTCACCTGGACCCGCGTCTCGCCCCGCCTGGCCGCGGCACGGATCACCACCACGAGCATCGTGTTCGGGGTGCCGCTGCTGATCCTCGTCGTCGTGGCCGTGCTCACCGGCGAGCCCTGGGTGTGGCTGCCGGTCGCCGTGCTCGCGGCCGTGCTGCTCTGGCTCGTGCTGCTGATCGGCCGCCAGGTGCGCGCCATCGGGTACGCCGAGCGCGCCGACGACCTGCTGGTGCGCCGCGGCATCATGTTCCGCGAGCTCGTCGTGGTGCCCTACGGCCGCATGCAGTACGTCGACGTCAGCGCCGGCCCGCTCGCCCGCAAGTTCGGCATCGCCGCGGTGCAGCTGCACACCGCGTCGCCCGCCACCACGGCCACGATCGACGGGCTGGCACCCGAGGAGGCCGCGCGCCTGCGGGAGCGCCTGGCGTCGCGGGGCGAGGCGCGGCTGGCGGGTCTGTGACCACCGACGACGTGCGTGCGAACTCCGCGACCACCGGGGGTCCGACCGGCCCGGTCCCGGCGGCCGTCACGGACGCCGCCGCCGAGGCCGCGGCCGACGCGGCGGTCGCCGCCGAGCGCGTCGACGCGACCGCGTGGCGGCGCATGCATCCCGTCACGCCGGCGATCAAGGCGTGGAAGGTGTTCGTCGCGGTGCTGGCGATCGTCGGCTACCAGCTGCTGGACAACCTGGACGCGCTGGAGCAGGTCCGCCACGTGTGGCTCGTCCTGGTCGCCGCGCTGGTGGCCGTCGGGCTCGTCGGGCTCGTCTACTCGGCACTCGCCTGGCGCTCGACGCGCTTCGCGGTGACCGACGACGCGGTGCACCTGCGCTCCGGCGTGCTGTTCCGTCAGCAGCGCCAGGCGCGGCTCGACCGCCTGCAGGCCGTCGACGTGGTGCAGCCGCTGCTCGCGCGGCTCGTCGGCCTGTCCGAGCTCAAGCTCGAGGTCGCGGGCGGCGCAGGCTCCGCGGTCTCGCTCGCGTTCCTCAAGGAGGACGACGCGGAGGTGCTCCGCGCGGAGCTGCTGGCGCTCGCCGCCGGGCTCCAGCGGCCGCACGCCGTGCGGGCCGAGGCCGAGCCGGAGGCGCTGCCCGCCGCCCTGCCGCGGGCCGCCTTCGCGGACGCGCCCGAGCGGGCGATGTACGAGGTGCCGATGCCGCGCCTGCTGGTCGCCACCCTCCGGTCCGGAGCCATGGTGGGCCTCGCGGTGCTCGCGGTGGGTGCCGTCGTGGTCAGCATCCTCTCGCGGGACGTCGGCGCGGCCTTCGTGCTGGTGCCCGGCTTGTTCGCGTCGGCGGGGTTCATCTGGACGCGGATCAACCAGGGCGCGAGCTTCCGCGCGGCCCTCTCGCCCGACGGCATCCGCCTGCGTCACGGCCTGACGGAGTCCCGCGCCCAGACCGTGCCGCCGGGCCGCGTGCAGGCCATCCGCCTGAGCCAGAGCCCCTGGTGGCGAGCGCGCGACTGGTGGCGCATCGAGATCAACGTCGCGGGCTACGGCCACGGCGAGGACCAGGCGCGCGAGACCGTGCTGCACCCCGTGGCGACGCTCGAGGAGGCCATGGTCGCGGTCTGGCTCGTGCTCCCGGACCTGGGGGTGGACAGCCCGCAGGCGACGCTGGACGCCGCGCTGCACGGTCGCGACCAGGACGGCGGCTTCACGGCGGCCCCGCGCGCGGCTCGGTGGGTGGACCCGATCGGCTGGCGGCGGCACGGCGTGCTGGTGACCGAGCGCGCCCTCCTGGCCCGCTCCGGTCGCGTCTTCCGGCAGCTCGACGTCGTCCCCCACGAGCGGACGCAGTCGCTCGGGCTCGCGCAGGGGCCGCTGCAGCGCCGGCTCGGGCTCGCGTCGTTCGTCGTGCACTCCACGCCCGGTCCGGTGAGCCCCTCGGTGGCGCACCTGGACGCCAAGGTCGCGGCCGCGCTGCTGGACGAGCAGGCGGCCCGCGCGCGCACCGCCCGAGCCGCGGCCGTCCCCGAGCAGTGGATGACGGGGCCGTCGGCATGACGGAACCCTCCCGGCGTCCCGGCCGGCTGGGCGTCGGCGTCGTCGGCGCGGGCCGCGTGGGTGCCGTGCTCGGCAACGCCCTGCGCGCGGCGGGCCACCCGGTGGTCGCCGTGAGCGCGATCTCGCACGCCTCGCGCGAGCGCGCCGAGCTGCTGCTGCCCGGCGTCCCCGTCGTGGAGGTCCCCGAGGTGGTGCGTCGCGCCGAGCTGGTGCTGCTCGCCGTCCCCGACGACGTGCTGCCGGGGCTGGTCCAGGGCCTGTCCGACCTGGGCGCGTGGCAGCCCGGCCAGATCGTGGCGCACACGTCGGGGCGGTTCGGCACCGACGTGCTCGCGCCGGCGCGCCCCGCCGGCGTCATCCCGCTCGCCCTGCACCCCGCCATGACGTTCACGGGCACGTCGCTCGACCTCGCCCGGCTGGTGGGCGCGTCGTTCGCCGTGACGGCGCCCGCGCCGGTCCTGCCCATCGGGCAGGCGCTCGTGGTCGAGGTGGGTGCGGAGCCCGTCGTCGTCGACGAGGCCGACCGCGGGCTCTACCACGCGGCGCTCGCGCACGGGGCCAACCACCTGGTGGTGCTCGTCGCGCAGGCCGCCCAGGCGCTCGCGGCGGCCGGCGTCGACGACCCCGGTCGCCTGCTCACCCCGCTGCTGGAGGCGGCGCTGGACGGCGCCCTGCGTGCCGAGACGACCGTCGCCGAGCGGGGCGTCGGCGCGATCGGAGCACTCACGGGGCCCGTGCGGCGCGGCGATGCCGGTACGGTGCGGGAGCACCAGGTGGCGCTAACGGCGTTCGCGGCCGCGACCGGCGCCGTGGACGTGGTCGCCGACTACCGCGCGCTCGCGCGCTCGGCGGCCGGTCGGGCGCTCGCGGCGGGGCTCATCTCCGACGCCGCCGCCACCGGCGTGCTGGATGCGATCCACGACACCCCGGTCGCGGGCATCGAACCGGGTGCGGGATCGTTGCAGCAGGAGGACGACCCGCAGGAGGACGAGGAATGACCACCCGGACCACGACGCTCGCGCGGACGCGTGACGAGCTCGCGGCTGCCCTCGTCGGGCAGGACCTGACCCCCGGACGTGGCCGCCCGTACCGCCGTGCCGTCGTCATGACCATGGGCGCGCTGCACGCCGGACACCTGTCCCTCGTCGAGCAGGCGCGGCAGCTCGCGGACCACGTGGTCGTCACGATCTTCGTCAACCCGTTGCAGTTCGGGCCCACGGAGGACCTGGCCCGCTACCCGCGCGACCTCGAGGCCGACCTCGCGCTGCTGACCGGTCCCCACCTGCTGGGTCCTGACGACGTCGTGTTCGCCCCCGACGTGGCCGTCATGTACCCCGGCGGCGACCCGGTGGTGCGCGTCTCCGCGGGCCGGATCGGGGACGTGCTCGAGGGCGCGGTCCGGCCCGGGCACCTGGACGGCGTGCTCACCGTGGTGCTCAAGCTGCTGCACCTCACGCAGCCGGACGTGGCGCTGTTCGGCCAGAAGGACGCCCAGCAGCTCGCCGCCATCCGCCGGATGGTGCGCGACCTCGAGGTGCCGGTCGAGATCGTCGGCGCGGCCCTGGTGCGCGACGACGACGGGCTCGCGCTGTCCAGCCGCAACGCCTACCTCTCGCCCGAGCAGCGGACGAGCGCGCTCGCGCTCTCGGCCGCGCTCGCGGCCGGGGTCGCCGCGGCCGGCGACGGCGCCGACGCCGTGCGGGCCGCAGCGCGCGCCCGGCTGCACGCGGTCGACCACGCCGTCGACCACGTGGACTACGTCGCGCTCGTCGACCCGGACTCGTTCGACGAGGTGCCCGACGACCACTCCGGCGAGGCGCTGCTGCTGCTCGCGGCCCGCCTCGGCAGCACGCGACTCATCGACAACACCGCGCTCGTGCTGGGCGCACACCGACAGGAGGAGCGCGCGTGACCACCCTGCAGCGCACCATGATGACCGGCAAGATCCACCGCGCCACCGTGACCCAGGCCGACCTGCACTACGTCGGCTCGGTGACCGTGGACGCCGACCTGCTCGCCGCGGCGGACCTGCTGCCCGGCCAGCAGGTCGACATCGTCGACGTCACCAACGGCGCGCGCCTCACCACGTACGCCATCGCGGGCGAGGCCGGCTCGGGCCAGGTCTGCATCAACGGCGCGGCCGCGCACCTCATCCACCCGGGCGACGTCGTCATCCTCATCGCCTACGGCGTCATGTCCGACGCCGAGGCGCGCACCTACGCACCCCACGTGGTGCTCGTCGACGCCGACAACCGGATCGTCGACCTGAGCGAGGACCCGGGGCAGGTGCCCGCTGAGTGGACCGAGCGCTCGGGGCTGGTGGCGAGCGGCGTCCCTTTCGCCCGAGGGCGTGACCTGGTCGAGCACCCGCACGACTTCCCGACGCCCGACGCCGGCATCGCTCGGTGAGCCGCCCGCCCGTCGAACCACCCCGGCTGGCGGCTCGTCTCGCCGCGCCCGGGCCCGGCTGGACCGTGCAGGCGGACGCGGTCGTCGTCGGCTCCGGCATCGCGGGCCTGACCGCGGCGCTCGAGCTGCGCACGCGCGTGCCCCGCGTCCTGCTGGTCACCAAGGACACGCTCGCCTCCGGTTCGACCGTGTGGGCGCAGGGCGGCATCGCCGCGGCGCTCGACCCGTCGGACTCGGCCGAGGCGCACCTGCAGGACACGCTCGACGCCGGTGCCGGCCTGTGCGACCCGCGCGCCGTCGAGGTGCTGGTGACCGAGGGCCCGGCGCGGGTGCGCGAGCTCGTGGCCCGCGGCGCGGTGTTCGACACGGCGCCCGACGGCCGGATCTCGCTGACCCGCGAGGGCGGCCACCACGCCGACCGCATCGCGCACGCGGGCGGGGACGCGACCGGCGCCGAGATCTCGCGCGCGCTCGTCGCCCAGATCGAGGCCGTGCGCGACGACCCGGGCATCGAGGTCATCGAGCACGCCCTGGTGCTCGACGTGCTCACGGGCCCTCCGGGGCCGGACGGGCGACCCGGCGCGGCGTGCGGCGTCACGCTGCACGTGATCGGCGAGGGGCAGCGCGACGGGGTCGGAGCCGCGCTCGGGCGCGCGGTGGTGCTCGCCACGGGCGGCATCGGGCAGGTGTTCCGCTCATCCACCAACCCCGCGCAGGCCACGGGCGACGGCATCGCCGCGGCGCTGCGCGCGGGCGCCGTGCTCGGCGACGTGGAGTTCGTCCAGTTCCACCCCACCGTGCTGTGGCTGGGCTCGGGCATGAAGGGGCAGCTGACCCTCGTGTCCGAGGCCGTGCGCGGCGAGGGCGCGCTGCTGCTCGACACGGACGGCGTCCGGTTCATGCCCGACGTGCACCCCATGGCCGAGCTCGCGCCGCGCGACGTGGTAGCGCACGCCATCGTCCGCCGCCTCGCGGAGACCGGGTCGGACCACGTGTGGCTCGACACGCGGCACCTCGGCGCGGAGTTCCTGCGCAAGCGGTTCCCCACCATCCACGAGCGGCTGGCCGCGAGCGGCATCGACATGGCGACCGAGCTCATCCCCGTCGCCCCGGCGCAGCACTACCACTCGGGCGGTGTCGTCGCGGACCTGGTGGGGCGCACGTCCGTGACCGGGCTGTACGCGGTGGGCGAGGTGGCGTGCTCGGGCGTGCACGGCGCCAACCGCCTCGCGTCCAACTCGCTGCTCGAGGGCCTCGTCTTCGCCACGCGGGCGGCGCGGCACATCGCCGCGCGCGTCGCCGACGGCTCGCTCCCGCAGGTGGAGCCCGTGCCGCGGCCGGGACCCGAGGCGCTGGTCGCCGCAGCTTCCCGGGCCCGCGTGCAGCGCATCGCCAGCGACGGTCCGGGCGTGCTGCGCTCCGGGGACGGGCTGCGCGCCGCGCTCGTCCGGCTGGACGCGGTGCCCACGGACGCGCACTCCCGGCACGACGACGGACGCATGCTGGCGGTGCCGCAGGTGGCCGAGTGGGAGACGACGAACATCCACCAGGTCGCCACCGCCCTGACGTACGCGGCGCTGCTGCGCGAGGAGAGCCGCGGCGGCCACGCCCGCACCGACTTCCCGCTCCGGGACGACGCCTGGCGGCTCCGGCTGGACCTCTCGCTCACGCCCGACGGCTGCCTCTCGGCCGACCGGACGCCCCCCGGCTGAACCGGTGCGGGATGCCGGTCGCTGGCCTCTCGTGCCCCGGGCTACCGAGCCCGCTCTACGCCCTCGTCCGCCGCTAACTCGTCGCCGAGCCTCAAGCTGCGGGCGCTGACGCCCGCCAAACCGCCCACAGGTTGAGGCTCGGCCACGCAAGACGTCCGGCGGGTGTGCAGGTCCGGCGGCGGGCGCCGGCGCGGCCCGGGGTGGGCGGGCCGGTAGCGTGGGCCGGGTGAGCGACGTGGTGGGCGGGTTGCCCGGAGATCCGGGGCCCGACCCGGCAGCCATCGACCGCGTGGTGGCCGCCGCGCTCGACGAGGACCTCGGCCCCGGGGCCGGCAGGGACGTCACGACGCAGGCGACGATCGTGCCCGACGAGCGAGGTGCCGCGGACCTCGTGGCCCGTGCGGACGGTGTCGTCGCGGGGCTCGTCGTGGTCCCCGTCGTGCTCGACGCGGTGGCGCGGCGTCTCGCGCTGCCGCGTGCCACCGTGGAGGTGGTCGTCCCGGACGGCACGCGCGTGCGCCGCGGGGACGTGCTGGCGCGGCTGACCGGTCCCGTCCAGGTGCTGCTCGTGGCCGAGCGCACGCTGCTCAACCTCGCCTCGCGCGCGTCCGGGGTCGCCACGCACACGCGCCGCTGGGCCGACGCGCTCGCCGGGACCGGCGCGCTGGTGCTGGACACCCGCAAGACCACCCCCGGCCTGCGCGCGCTCGAGAAGTACGCCGTGCGCTGCGGCGGCGGCACCAACAAGCGGATGGGCCTGTACGACGTCGCGATGGTCAAGGACAACCACGTGGCGGCCGCCGGTTCCGTGACCGCCGCGGTCGAGGCGGTGCGCGCACGGTTCCCCGGGGTGGCCATCCAGGTGGAGGCCGACACGGAGGACCAGGCCCGTGAGGCGATCGCCGCGGGCGCCCGGTTCCTGCTGCTCGACAACATGGCCACGCCGCTGCTGGCTCGGGTCGTGGCCGCGGTCCGGGAGGGCGAGGCCGCCAGCGGTCGCGTCGAGCTCGAGGCGACGGGCAACCTGACGCTCGACCGCGCGCGCGACGTCGCCCTCACGGGCGTCGACTACCTGTCGGTCGGCGGCCTGACGCACTCGTCGCCCATCCTCGACCTCGCCCTGGACCTCACCACCGCGTGATGCGAGAGACATCCCCCGGGGACGGGAGCCTCGGGCGGCGTCGGTAGGATCACCGGGTGAGCGACGCACCCCAGGATCTTGCCGACGACACCCCGGAGCAGATCCGCATCCGCCGCGACAAGCGCGCGCGACTCCTCGCCGAGGGCACCGAGGCGTACCCGGTCTCCGTGCCGCGCACGCACACCATCGCGCAGGTCCGTGCGACCTATCCCGACCTCGAGGCCGGGACGGAGACCGACGACGAGGTGGGCGTCGCCGGTCGCGTCGTGTTCCTGCGCAACACCGGCAAGCTCTGCTTCGCCACGCTGCAGGACGGCGAGGGCAACCGGCTCCAAGCGATGCTGAGCCTCGCCGCGGTGGGCGAGGAGCGGCTCGCGGCGTTCAAGACCGACGTCGACCTCGGCGACCACCTCTTCGTGCACGGCAAGGTCATCGCCTCGCGGCGCGGCGAGCTGTCCGTGTTCGCCGACGCCTGGCAGCTCGCGGCCAAGGCGATCCGGCCGCTGCCCAACCTCTACGAGGGTACGGAGCTCTCCGAGGAGGCGCGGGTGCGCCAGCGCTACGTGGACCTGGTGGTCAGCCAGCGCTCGCGGGACATGGTGCGTCAGCGCGCCGCGGTGCTGCGCTCCGTGCGGGAGAACCTGCACCGCCGCTCGTTCATCGAGGTCGAGACCCCGATGCTGCAGGTGCGGCCGGAGGGTGCGGCGGCACGTCAGTTCGAGACGCACATGAATGCGTTCGACATCCCGCTCTTCCTGAGAATTGCGCCCGAGCTTTTCTTGAAGCGTGCCGCGGTGGGTGGCGTGGAGCGCGTGTTCGAGATCAACCGCAACTTCCGCAACGAGGGCGTCGACGCGACGCACTCCCCGGAGTTCGCGATGCTCGAGGCATACGAGGCGTACGGCGATTACCACACCATGGCCGAGCTCACGCAAGACCTGGTGCAGACCGCCGCGAACGACGCGTTCGGCTCCACGGTCGTCACGTTGGCCGACGGCTCGGAATACGACCTCGGTGGCGAGTGGGCGCGTCTGCCGATGTATGACTCGTTGAGCGCCGCAATCGGCGACGAGATCACGCACGACAGCCCCGACGACGTATTGCTGCGACTTCTCGACAAGGCCGAGATCGAGCTCGCGCCGGCCCAGCGCAACCACGGCAAGATGGTGGAGGAGCTCTGGGAGCACCACGTGGGCAGCGGACTGGTCGCTCCCACGTTCGTCGTCGACTTCCCCGTCGAGACGTCTCCGCTCACGCGCGACCACCGCACCAAGCGCGGGCTCGTGGAGAAGTGGGACCTGTACGTGCGCGGCATGGAGCTCGCGACGGCGTACTCCGAGCTCGTCGACCCGGTGATCCAGCGTGAGCGCTTCGAGGCGCAGGCCGCGCTCGCGGCGCGCGGCGACGACGAGGCGATGCGGATCGACGAGGACTTCCTCACCGCCATGGAGTTCGCCATGCCCCCGTCGGGCGGAATGGGAATGGGCATCGACCGGCTGCTCATTGCGCTCACGGGCCGCGGAATTCGCGACACGATCCTTTTCCCGCTCGTGAAGCCGCAGGCCTGATCGCCATGGACGGATGGGGACCGGCACTTGCCGCATTGATCCCGTCGATCGGCGTGGGTCTGCTGTTCTGGTTCGGCATGCGTGCGGTCATCAATGCCGACCGCACGGAGCGGCAGGCGCTGGCGCGAATGGATCTCGCCGAACAGCAGGCCGCGGCGGACGAGCGGGAAAAGAATCACGACTAGCGTTTGACCGCCGTTTGTGCGCGATGCGATGCTGTTCAGGTCGGGCAATTTGCCCACTGGGGGCACACCTCGGTCCGCACGCATAAACGGAGCCCACGATGGCACAGAAGGTTCAGGTCCTGCTCGTCGACGACATCGACGGCGGCACGGCCGACGAGACCGTGACTTTCGGTCTCGACGGCGTCACCTACGAGATCGACCTCACCACGGCGCACGCCGCCGAGCTGCGCGACGCGCTCGCCCAGTGGGTGGGCCACGCACGCAAGGTCGGCGCACGCAGCTCGCGTCCCAGCAGCTCCCGGCCGGCGGCACGTCGTTCGTCCGCCTCCGACGCCCACGCGATCCGCGAGTGGGCCAAGTCCCGCGGCCTCGCGGTCTCCGAGCGCGGTCGCATCTCGGCCGAGGTGCGCGCGGCGTTCGAGGCCGACAGCTGACACCCCGCTCACACCCCGCAGTGACGAGCCCGGCCCCCGCCTGACGGGGGCCGGGCTCGTGCCGTCACGCGGGTCGCACGCCCGTGAGCTCGCGCACCGCGGCGTACTGCTCGCGCACCTCCGGCGTGGCCGGAGCCTCGTGCACCTCGGCGGCCGCCGCGGCGGACCAGGCCGGCGGCTCCGCGGCGCCGGACAGCAACCACGCGGCCTGGCGGGCCGCGCCGTCCGCCACGTACTCGCCGGGCGTCGGGACGTGCACCGGCAGCCCGAAGACGGAAGGCGCGATCTCCCGCACCGCCTGGGACTGCGCGCCGCCGCCCACGAGGAAGAGCCGGCGCACGTCGACGCCCTGCGCCTTCAGCGCGTCGAGGCCGTCGGCCAGCGCGCACAGCATGCCCTCCACCGCGGCGCGGGCCAGGTGTGCGGGCGTGGTGTTGGCCAGGCGGATGCCGTGCAGCGCGCCGGTGGCATCGGGCTTGTTGGGCGTGCGCTCGCCCTCCAGGTAGGGCACCAGCACCAGGCCCTCGGCGCCGGCAGGGGCGGACAGCGCGAGCGAGGAGAGGCCGGCGTGGTCGACCCCGAGCATGCGGGCCGCGGCGTCCAGCACGCGCGACGCGTTGAGCGTGCACGCGAGGGGGAGGAAGGCCCCGGTCGCGTCCGCGAAGCCGGTGACGAGCCCGGAGCCGTCGGCCGTCGGGGCCGAGCTGATGGCGCTCACGACGCCCGAGGTGCCGATCGAGACCGCGACGTCCCCGGGCCCCAGGCCCAGGGCGAGGGCGGCCGCGGCGTTGTCGCCCGCGCCGGGGCCCAGGAGTGCCCCGGCCGAGGACCGCAGCCCCGACTCGGACGGGCCGAGCACCCGGGGCAGCTGGGCGTCATGACCCAGGGCCAGCTCGAGCAGGTCCCGCCGGTAGCCCTCGTCCACGGGCGACCAGTAGCCCGTGCCCGACGCGTCGGACCGGTCCGTCACGAGCGTGTCGAGACCGGCGGCTCCGGACAACCGCCAGGTCAGCCAGTCATGGGGGAGCGCGACCGCGGCGACCCGCGCGGCGTTGTCCGGCTCGGCGTCCCGCAGCCAGCGCAGCTTGGTGACCGTGAGCGAGGCGACCGGGACGGAGCCGACGGCGTCGGCCCACGCCTGCGGGCCGCCGAGCTCGTCGATCAGGTCGAGCGCAGCGCCGGCCGAGCGGGTGTCGTTCCAGAGCAGCGCGTCGCGCACCACCTCGCCCGACGCGTCGAGGGCGACCATGCCGTGCTGCTGCCCGCCCACCGAGACCGCCTCGACGTCGTCGAGCCCGCCGGCCTCCTGGATCGCGGACTGCAGCGCGTCCCACCAGTGCCGGGGGTCGACGGACGTGCCGTCGGGGTGCGCGGCGCGTCCCGAGCGCACCAGGGCGCCGGTCTCCGCGTCGCGCACGACGACCTTGCTGGACTGCGTCGACGAGTCGACGCCGGCGACGAGCGGCACGACGAACCTCCGAGGTGACAGGGCGTCCGGGCGGTGAGCACCGCCCGGACGCCGAGGGGTGTGGGTCAGCGAGCGCCGATCGCGTGCTCGAGCGCCAGCTGGTTGAGGCGCACGAAGCCGAAGCCGCGTGCGGCGACGGCGTCGACGTCGAGCTCCTCGTACGCGCTGGTGTCGGCCAGCAGGTCCGCCAGCGTCTCGCCCGGCGCCAGCGTCGGCTGCGACAGCTCCAGCACGCCCGACTCCTCGAGGGCCGCCTGGACCTCGGGGTCGGCCCGGAACGCCTGCGCACGCTCCTTGAGCAGCAGGTAGGTCGACATGTTGGCGGCAGCCGAGTCCCACACGCCCGTGAAGTCCTCGGTGCGCGAGGGCTTGTAGTCGAAGTGGCGGGGGCCGTCGTAGCGGGGTCCGCCCGACGGGAAGCCGTTCTCGATGAGGTCCACGGTGGCGAACGCCGAGAACAGGTCGCCGTGGCCGAACACGAGGTCCTGGTCGTACTTGATGGAGCGCTGGCCGTTGAGGTCGATGTGGAAGAGCTTGTCCGCCCACAGCGCCTGCGCGATGCCCGAGGTGTAGTTCAGGCCGGCCATCTGCTCGTGACCCGTCTCGGGGTTGAGGCCGACGATGTCGCCGTGCTCCAGCTTGGCGATGAGCGCGAGCGCGTGCCCGACCGTCGGCAGCAGGATGTCGCCGCGGGGCTCGTTGGGCTTGGGCTCGATCGCGATGCGCAGGCCGTAGCCCTTCTCCTTGATGTACGCGGCGACGGTGTCGATGCCCTCGGCGTACCGGTCGTGCGCGGCGTTGAGGTCCTTGGCCGAGTCGTACTCGGCGCCCTCGCGGCCGCCCCACATGACGAAGGTGTCCGCACCGAGCGACGCGGCGAGGTCGACGTTGCGCACCACCTTGCGCAGGCCGTAGCGGCGCACGCGGCGGTCGTTCGACGTGAACGCGCCGTCCTTGAAGATCGGGTGGCTGAACGTGTTGGTGGTGACCATCTCGACCGTGATGCCGGTCTCGGCGAGCGCGCCGCGGAACCGGTCGAGGATCCGCTCGCGGTCGGCCTCGGAGGAGCCGAACGGCACCACGTCGTCGTCGTGGAACGTGACGTGCGACGCGCCCAGCTCGGCCAGGCGGTGCACGGACTCGACCGGGTCGAGCCACGGCCGCGAGGCCGACCCGAACTGGTCCTGGGCGTTCCAGCCGACGGTCCACAGGCCGAAGGAGAACTTGTCAGCGGGGGTGGGCTTGCGCACCATCAGGCGACCTCTCAACGTTGAGACGGGATTAGTTGTATGAATGAACTTATGCGCGAAAGCCGCTAGGGTCAAGCCCCATGAGAGCCACGGCGGCGCGGCAGGGCAGCCTGCGCGAGCACAACCTGGGCCTGGTGCTGCGCACGGTCCTCGATGCCGAGGTGGCCCCCTCGCGCGCCGACGTCGCCGGCACCACCGGTCTGGCCAAGGCGACCGTCTCGGCGCTCGTCGACCGGCTCGTCGCCGGCGGGCTGCTCGCCGAGCTCGCCCCCGCTGCCCCGCTGCGCGCCGGCCGGCCGGCCGTGCCGCTGGTCGCTCCCGCCGGCACGCTCGCCGCCGTGGGGGCCGAGGTCAACGTCGACTACCTCGGCGTGCGCGTGCTGGACCTCTCGGGCCGCGTGCTCCACGAGCGGGTCCGGCACCTCGACCTGCGCGAGAGCGAGCCGGGCGCCGTGCTGAGCATGCTCGGCACGCTGCTCGACGAGGCCGCCGCGGCCATCGGCCCCGCGCCCCGCCTGGTCGGCACCACCCTGGCCCTGCCCGGGCTGGTGGACCGCGACGCCGGCATCCTGCGCCTCGCGCCCAACCTCGGCTGGCGGGAGGCGGACGTCGTCCGGCTGCTCGCCGCCGCCTCGTCGACGGCCGCCACGTCCCCGCCCGCCCTCGCCAACGAGGCCGACCTGGCCGCCCGCGCGGAGGCTGCGGCGCGTCGTGGGCCCGCCGGTGAGCGGCCCAGCTTCGTGTACGTCTCGGGCGAGATCGGCATCGGTGCGGCGCTCGTGCTGGACGGTGAGCTGTTCGGCGGACGCCACGGCTGGGCGGGCGAGATCGGTCACACCGTCGTCCCCGGCGGCCGCACGCTCGAGCAGGTGGCGGGCCAGGACGCGCTGCTGCGCGCGGCGGGGCTCGACCCCGACGGCGGACTCGACGCGCTCGTCGACGCCGCAGGCCGGCGGGAGGCGCACGCGACCGAGGCGATCGAGCTCGCCGGCCGCACGCTCGGCCTCGCGCTGGCCAACGTGGTCAACCTCGTCGACGTCTCGGGGATCGTGCTCGGCGGCACCTACGCGCGGCTCGCGCCCTGGCTGCGGGAGCCCGTCCTCAGCGCGCTGCGCACCCACGTGCTCGCCTCGCCCTGGGCGGCACCGCAGGTGGACGTGGCCCGCGCGGGAGAGCTGCCCGCGATGACCGGGGGCGCGCTGGCCCAGCTGGGCCGCGTCCTCGCGGACCCGGCGGACTGGCTGGCCGAGACGCCGTAGGCTCGTCCGCCGTGACCACGCTCTGGATCGGTACTTATCCGTCGGCGGGCGCCGGCACGCCCGTCGGGCTCGGTGAGGGGGTGTGGAGCGTCGAGCTCGACGCCGCGACCGGCCAGCTGTCCGGCGAGCGGCTGCTGGCCGCGACGCCGTCGCCCTCGTTCCTGGCGGTCCACGCCGACGGCCGCACCCTCTACGCCGTCAACGAGCACAGCGACGGCACCGTCACGGCGTTCGACGTCACGCCCGACGGTCTGCGCGAGCGGGGGTCGGTGCCCTCGGGTGGCGACGACCCGTGCCACGTCGTGGTCGACGGCGACACGCTGCTCGTGGCCAACTACAGCTCCGGCACGCTCGCGGCGATCCCGCTGGACGCCACGGGCGGCTTCGCGGGTGACGCGACGGTGCTCGGCCACGTCGGCAGCGGTCCGAACCGCGAGCGCCAGGAGTCGCCGCACGCCCACTTCGTGGCTCTGGACCCGGGCGGCAGGCACGTGCTGGTCGTGGACCTGGGTACCGACGAGATCCGCCGCTACCGCCGCACCGACGACGGCCTCGTGCCCGACGGCATCGCCATGACCTTCGCGCCGGGCACGGGTCCGCGGCACCTCGCCTTCGCCCCCGACGGGCTCCACGCCTACGTCGTGGGCGAGCTCGACAACGCGGTGCACGTGCTGGAGTGGCGCGAGACGACCGGAACGCTCGTGCAGTCGGTGCCTGTCGCGACGGACTCGCTCCTGTCCCACGTGCTGCTCGACGGTGAGCGGCTGCTCGTCGGCGTCCGCATCAGCGACACGATCGCCGAGCTGACCGTGGGCGCCGACGGCCTGCTGGCGGAGCCGGTCCACCACCGGCTGCCGGGCGGCTGGCCGCGGCACCACGAGGTGGTGGACGGGTGGACGGTGGTCGCCGAGCAGGTGGGCGCCGCGCTGACCGTGCTCGGACCCGACGGCGCGGTGGCGTCGCGCCTGGACCTCCCGGCGCCCGCGTGCGTCGTGCGCGCCCGCTGACCGTCCGCACCGCCGATCACCATCCGAGACGTCCACAGGTCCCAGCGCGAGGACCCGCGGCGTGCGGGAGAATGAGCGCAGCAGCCGCCCGCCGACAGGAGCCCACGTGACCCGCGCCCCACGCGTCGCCATGCTCTCGGTGCACACCTCTCCCCTGGAGCAGCCCGGTACGGGCGACGCGGGCGGCATGAACGTGTACGTGCTCGAGCTCTCGCGCGCGCTCGCGGCCAGGGGCGCCCGCGTCGAGGTCTTCACGCGCGCCACCTCCTCCGACCTGCCCGAGACCGTGGTCCTCCCCGGGGCGGACGCCTCCGGTGCCCCGCTCGCACCCGAGGAGAGTCGCGCGGTGCTGCTCGACGAGGACGTGCCGCCCGGTGTGGTGCCGCCCGTGCTCGTGCACCACGTGCCCGCGGGGCCGTTCGAGCGCCTCGACAAGAACGACCTGCCGGGCGTCCTGTGCGGCATGGCGGCCGGCGTGCTGCGCACCGAGTCGGCGCGCCGTCCGGGCTGGTACGACGTGGTGCACTCGCACTACTGGCTCTCCGGCCAGGTGGGTCGCATCGCGGCCGACCGGTGGGAGGTGCCGCTCGTCCACACGGCGCACACGCTCGCGCGCGTCAAGAACGCGGCGCTCGCGCCCGGGGACGACGCCGAGCCGCCCGCGCGCGAGCTGGGGGAGGAGCAGGTGGTCGCGGAGGCGGATGCGCTCGTCGCCTCCACGCCCACCGAAGCGGCCGAGCTCGTCGAGCTGTACGGGGCCGACCCCGCCCGCGTGCACGTCGTGGAGCCCGGGGTCGACCTGCGCAGGTTCGCCCCCGTCCCGTCCGCCGAGCGCGTCGCCGCACGTCGCTCGCTCGGGCTCCCGGTGGACCGCGACGTCGTGCTGTTCGCAGGCCGCGTGCAGGCGCTCAAGGCGCCGGACGTGCTGGTGCGCGCGCTCGGGGTGCTCCGCGCCACGGGCCGCCCGGTGCCGCTGCTCGTCGTGCTGGGCGGCCCGTCCGGGCGGTCGACGTCGGTGCGCGAGCTGCTCGCGCTCGCGTCCGTGGCCGGGGTGGCGGACGACGTCGTCGTCCGCCCGCCCGCCGACCGCGACACCCTGGCCGGCTGGTACCACGCGGCCGACGTCGTCGCGATGCCGTCGCGCTCCGAGTCGTTCGGCCTCGTGGCCGCCGAGGCGCAGGCGTCGGGCGTGCCGGTGCTGGCCGCCGCGGTCGGTGGCCTGCGCTCGATCGTCGAGCACGACGTGTCGGGCCGTCTGGTGCGCGGGCACGACCCGGCGCGCTGGGCCGACGAGCTGGCGGACCTGCTCGCCGACCGCGCGCGGCTGCAGGCCTTCGGCGAGGCCGCGCGGCCCGTCGCGGAGAGGCTCGGCTGGGACACGGCCGCCGACCAGCTGCTCAAGGTCTACGCGGTGGCGCGCGAGCCGCGCACACCGTCCAGGGACTGACGTCCCTGCGCCGTGGGGTCCGGGCTGCGGCAGGATGAACCCATGACCTACACCCTCGTGCTGCTCCGCCACGGCGAGAGCGAGTGGAATGCGAAGAACCTCTTCACCGGCTGGGTCGACGTGGCCCTCTCGGAGAAGGGCGTCGAGGAGGCCAAGCGCGGCGGCGCGCTCCTCACGGACGCGGGCGTGCTGCCCGACGTGGTCCACACGTCGCTGCTGCGCCGCGCGATCACCACGGCCAACCTGGCGCTCGACGCGGCGGACCGGCACTGGATCCCCGTCAAGCGGTCCTGGCGCCTCAACGAGCGCCACTACGGCGCGCTGCAGGGCAAGGACAAGAAGCAGACCCTCGACGAGTACGGCGAGGAGCAGTTCATGCTCTGGCGCCGCTCGTACGACGTGCCGCCGCCGGACATCGAGCTCGGCTCGGAGTTCTCGCAGGACAGCGACCCGCGGTACGCGGGGGAGCCGATCCCGCGCGCCGAGGCGCTGGAGCAGGTGCTGGTCCGCGCGCTGCCCTACTGGGAGTCCGAGATCGTCCCCGACCTCAAGACGGGCAAGACCGTCCTGGTGGCGGCGCACGGCAACTCGATCCGCGCCCTGGTCAAGCACCTCGACGACGTCGACTCGGGCACGATCGCCGGGATCAACATCCCCACGGGCATCCCGCTGCTCTACACGCTCGACGAGGAGACGCTCAAGCCCACCAACCCGGGCGGGACGTACCTCGACCCCGAGGCCGCGGCGGAGGCCATCAAGGCCGTCGCCAACCAGGGTCGCTGAGCCGGCGCCAAGCTGAGCCGACGCGGACGCCCCGGTCACCCTGTGCGGGTGACCGGGGCGTCGTGCTGCGTCAGCCGGAGGGGGGCAGCTCCTCGAACAGCGTCACGGGCATGCCCTCGGGCCCGGCGAGCCGGGCGTTGAGCGAGTCCCAGGGGGTGCGGACGGGCGGGGCGACGACCAGGGTGCCCGAGGCCGCGAGCCGCTGCGTGCTGCCGGCGCCGTCCTCCACCTCGAACGCGAGCCGCACGCGCGGCGGGTCTCCGGCGGCCACGCCCTCGACCTCGTCGATGAACCGCGCGTGCGGCTCGTCGGACAGCTCGAGCGTGGCGCGGCCCGCCTCGAGGATCACCACCCGGCCGTCGGGATCGCTGAACGCGTCCTGCTCACGCAGGCCCAGGGCGTCGCGGTAGAACGCGATCGCGGCATCGAGGTCGGCGACGGTCAGGACGACGCGCAGCTGGCGGACGGTCGGCTCGCTCATGCGGACCGACGCTACCCCCGCCAGGTGGCCAGACGCTCAGGTGGCCGAACGGTCCAGGTCGTCGGACGTGACGCCCGTGACCAGGTAGACGATGCGCTTGGCGACGGAGACCGCGTGGTCGCCGAACCGCTCGTAGTAGCGGCCCAGGAGCGTGACGTCGATCGTCTCCTGCGGGGTGCCGGCCCACGAGCCGCCGAGCAGCGCCGTGAACGTGTCCTCGTGCAGCTCGTCGAGCAGGTCGTCGTCCGCCTCGATGCTCTCGGCGAGCGCGAGCTCACGGTTGGTCAGCAGGGTGGACGTGCGACGGGCCACGCGGACCGCGGCGTCGTGCATCTCCGCGAACGTGCCGGCCATGCTCTGCGGGACGGCGTGGCGGGGGTAGCGGCCACGCGCCACCTGCGCGACGTGCCGGGCCAGGTCGCCCATGCGCTCGAGCGACGCGCTGACGCGCAGGGAGGAGACGACGACCCGCAGGTCGGTGGCGACGGGGGCCTGCTGCGCCAGCAGCTGCACGCAGCGCTCGTCGATGTCCGCCTCGATGGCGTCGATCGCCGCGTCGTCGACGATCACGGACTCGGCCAGCGCCAGGTCGGCGGTCAGGAGCGCGATGCCGGCATTCGTGATGGCGTGCTCGACCAGGCGGCTCATGGCCGCAAGGTCCTCGCCGAGCTGGGTGAGCTCGGCCTCGAAGATGTCCCGCATGGGTTCCCTCTCGTGCTGGTGCCGGATGGCGACGGCCAGGGTCGCACCGGCAGGTGAACGGCGGGGCCCTGTCAGGTGAACGCCCAGCGGCGTTTGGATGTTGAGCGTGCCGATGTGCGCAAAACGGCACATGTCGGGCGGTGAGGGTGCAGACTGGCGGTCGACACGCAGGTCACGCGGCTCACCGGGGCTCCGCACGGGCTCCCGGAGGGCCCGCGCCCTGCTCAGCACACCTCAGGGAGGGGCATCGATGACGACGAACCAGGTCTCCAGGTCTGCGGGTTGGGTGTCGTTCGCCGCGCTCACCCTCCTCACGGTCGGTCTCTTCAACGTCATCACCGGCCTCGTGGCCGTGCTGGACTCCGCGAAGCTCATCCGCTGGAGCGGCACGGGTGCGGAGATCGTGGACGTCGAGGCCTGGGGCTGGGTGCAGCTCGTCATCGGTGTGGCACTCGCCCTGGTCGCGCTCGCGCTCCGCGGCGGCGCGGCGTGGGCGCGCACGGCGGCCGTGCTGCTGGTCCTGCTGAGCCTCGTCGCGCAGTTCCTCTCGATCCCGGTGACCCCCACGTGGTCGCTCGTGATCATCGGCCTCAATGTCGTGGTGCTCTGGGCCGTCGTCGTGCACGCCGACGACCGCTCGGCCGCCTGACCGCCCCGCCACCTGACCCCACGTCCCCGGACGACCCCGACGCAGGAGGTAGCACGTGCCTGAGAAGTTCGGTCCGGTCGAGCTCGTCGCGTTCGCGTTCCCGCAGCTGCGGGTCCCCGACGCGGTCAGGGCCGAGGTGGCCCACCTGGTCGCGACGGACCAGGTGCGCATCGTCGACCTCGTCGGCGTGCGGCGGCCCGACCCCTCGACGATCGAGGTCGTGGAGCTGTCCGACCTGAGCGAGGAGCTCGACTTCGTCGAGCCCCAGCTGAAGGGCGCCGGCCTGGCTGGGCAGGAGGACATCGACCAGATCGCGTCCGACCTGCTGCCGGGCACCGCGGCGGTGATCCTGGTGCTCGAGCACCTGTGGGCGAGCGGGGTCGCGGACGCAGTGCGCGCGAGCGGCGGCATCCTGCTCACGTCCGAGCGCATCCCCGCCGAGGTCGTCACCGCCGTCGCCGAGCTCGCGGAGCTCGACCATGCCGAGCTCGAGCTCGACACCCACCCCCAGAGCTGAGGAGCACGCATGCCTCCGTTGAGACGCCGTGGCCGGCCCGGCCTGATCGGCACCATGGCGCGCACGGCCGTGATCTCGGGCACCGCGACCGCGACCGCCAACGCGGTCACCAGGCGCCAGGCCGCCAGGGACCAAGCAGCCGACGAGCGGACGAGCCACGAGCAGGCCACCTTCGAGCAGCAGCAGCTCGACGCGGCGGAGCAGCAGCGACAGCGTGAGGCCGCGGCACGCCAGGCCGCCGCACAGGGCGACCAGACCGCCGCGCCCCCGGCCCCGGACGACGTGACCGCCCGGCTGCTCCAGCTCGCGGAGCTGTACTCGGCGGGCGTGCTAGACGAGGCCGAGTTCACCGCCGCCAAGGAGAGGCTGCTCGCCTGACCTGGTCATTGTCGCCGTGCGGCCCGCCTCGGTGAACGCTCGGTGAATGCTCGTCGGCGACTGGCCGTCGCAACACCCCATCGGCGCGGATCGGGTGTGGCGCGCGCTCTAGGGTTGGGGGCGTGAACGCGGACGGCTGGGAGCTCATCGTCGCGGGGTGCCTCGGCATCCTCGTCGGCGCCTTCGCCGTCGCCGCCTACTGGCTGAGCCAGCGCCAGCTGCACGGCATCCCCGAGCAGCCCGCGCCCGAGCTGGACGACGGCCTCGTGCGCATGCTCGCGGTCCTGCGGTCCGCGGCCGTGGTGCTCGACGAGTCCGACCGGGTGGTGCGCGCGAGCGCGCCCGCGTATGCGCTCGGCCTGGTGCGCGACGGCGTGGTCGTCCCGGCCGCCATCCGCGACCTCATCGCGGGAGTGCGACGCGACGGCGTGATCCGCGACGAGGAGCTCGAGGTGCCCCGCGGCCCGCTCGGCGGCGGGACGCTGCTCGTCCAGGTGCGCGTCGCCCAGGTCACGCCGGGCCACCTCGTCGTGCTCGCCGAGGACCAGACGCAGGCGCGGCGCCTGGAGGCCATCCGCCGCGACTTCGTCGTCAACATCTCGCACGAGCTCAAGACGCCCGTCGGCGCCCTGACCCTCCTGGCGGAGACGGTCCAGGACGCGGCCGACGACCCCGAGGCGGTGCGCCGCTTCGCGGGCCGCATGCAGACGGAGGCGGTGCGGCTCTCGGCGCTGGTGCACGAGATCATCGAGCTCTCTCGCCTCCAGGTGGCCGGCGCGCTGACGGAGCTCGCGGCGGTCGACGTGGACACCGTGCTGGCCGAGGCGGTCGACCGCGCCCGGACGACGGCGGACGGCAAGAACGTGCGGCTGTCCGTCGGAGGTCAGAAGGGCGTCACCGTGTTCGGCCAGCACGACCTGCTCGTCACGGCGGTGCGCAACCTCGTCGACAACGCCGTCGCCTACTCGGGCGAGGCGTCGCACGTGGGCGTGGGCGTCCGGCTGGTCGGCGACATCGTCGAGATCGCCGTGGTCGACGAGGGCATCGGCATCTCCGCCGCCGACCAGGAGCGCGTCTTCGAGCGGTTCTACCGCGTGGACCCGGCCCGCTCGCGTGAGACCGGCGGGACGGGCCTCGGCCTGTCCATCGTCAAGCACGTCGCGGCGGACCACGGCGGCGACGTCACCGTGTGGTCCCAGCCGGGCCGCGGCTCGACCTTCACGCTGCGACTCCCGCGCGCGGCGTCCCCCGCAGCACCCGCTGAAGCACCTGCCCCCGCAGCATCCACCGAAGGAGCTCACGTGCACAGGAACGCGTCATGACGCGCATCCTCGTGGTCGAGGACGAGGAGTCCTACCGCGACCCGCTGACCTACCAGCTGCGCCGCGAGGGGTACGAGGTGGTCGAGGCGGCCACCGGCACGGACGCCCTCGACCGTTTCGCGGACGGGGGAGTGGACCTGGTCCTGCTGGACCTCATGCTCCCCGGGCTGTCGGGCACCGAGGTGTGCCGCACCATCCGGCTCACCAGCGACGTCCCCGTCATCATGCTCACCGCCAAGGACGACGAGATCGACAAGGTGGTGGGCCTCGAGCTCGGGGCCGACGACTACATCACCAAGCCGTACTCGTCGCGCGAGCTGCTCGCCCGGGTGCGCGCGGTGCTGCGGCGCCGTTCGGTCGTGGGCGTCCCGTCGGGCGGCGGTGCCGCGCCGCTGGAGGACGAGGACGACGACCTGCTGGTGGCCGGTCCGATCCGGATGGACGTCGAGCGGCACACCGTGCGCGTGCACGACGAGCTCGTCTCGTTCCCGCTCAAGGAGTTCGAGCTGTTGGAGCTGCTGCTGCGCAACGCGGGCCGGGTGCTCACCCGCGGGCAGCTCATCGACCGCATCTGGGGCTCGGACTACGTGGGCGACACCAAGACGCTCGACGTGCACGTCAAGCGCGTGCGCGCCAAGGTCGAGCCCGACCCCGCCAACCCCACGCTGCTGGTGACGGTGCGGGGACTGGGCTACAAGCTCACCCCGGAGGGCTGACCGGGTCTGACCGGCGCTCGTCGAGGGCTCCGTCCGGACCTGGACGCTCGTGCAACCGTCGGCCAGCGTTCACCCGGGGTTCAACTCGGACCGACCGAGTGGTCACATCCGCTTCCTAGCGTCTGTCTCGTTGCGCACCACCCCACGTGCGCTCGACAACGAACGGACGGACTCACAGTGAAGCTCTCCCTTCCCAGCCGCGTCGGTGCGGTCGCCCTTGCCGGTGTGCTCGCCCTCTCGCTGACGGCGTGCGGATCGGATGACCCGGTCGGCGACAGCCCCAGCGCGAGCGGCACGACCGGCGGCAACGGCGGCGGTTCCCTGAGCGGCGAGATCAACGGCGTCGGCTCGTCGGCGCAGGAGAAGGCCATGGACGCCTGGCGCGCCGGGTTCCAGTCCGCCAACCCCGACGTGACCGTCAACTACGACCCACAGGGCTCCTCGGCCGGCCGCACCCAGTTCATCGAGGGTGGCGCCGACTGGGCCGGCTCGGACTCGGCGCTCAAGCCCGAGGAGCTGACCCAGGCCAAGGAGACGTGCAAGAGCGACGCGATCGACATCCCGGTCTACGTCAGCCCGATCGCCGTGGTGTTCAACCTCGACGGCGTGACCTCGCTGAACCTCTCGGCCGAGACGATCGCCAAGATCTTCTCGGGCAAGATCACGAAGTGGGACGACGAGGCCATCAAGGCCGACAACCCCGACGCGACCCTCCCGTCCAGCGACATCACGCCGGTGCACCGCCAGGACGGGTCGGGCACCACGAAGAACTTCACCGACTACCTGAACAAGGCGGGCAACGGCGCGTGGGCCGACGAGGCCGGTGACGACTGGCCGCTCCAGGGCGGTGAGTCCGGCACGGGCACCTCGGGCCTGATCCAGGCGGTGCAGGGTGGCCAGGGCACGATCGGCTACGCCGACGAGTCCGCTGCCGGTTCGCTCGGCAAGGTCAGCATCAAGGTCGGCGACGCGTTCGTCGGCCCGACGGCGGAGGCCGCCGCGGTCGCCGTCGACGCCTCGCCCCGCGACGACACGCGCGGCACGAACGACGTCGTCGTGAAGGTCGACCGCACCACCACCGCGGCGGGCGCCTACCCGCTGATCCTCGTCTCCTACGCGGTGGCGTGCAGCACCTACCCCGACGCCGCCAAGGCAGACCTCGTCAAGGGCCTGATCAGCTTCATCGTCAGCCCCGAGGGCCAGGCGGCGTCGCAGGCGGCCGCCGGTTCGGCGCCCCTGCCGGACGCGCTCGCGGCCGACGCGAAGACCGCGGCAGACGCCATCAAGGGCGCCTGACCGCAGCCAGCAGCCGGTGGTCGGCCCGTCCCGGGGGGGACCCGGGCCGACCACCGGCGAACGTCCCCCCCACCACAGACGGAGCATTCGTGTCCACCACCCAGAGTCCGCCGGCTCCCGGCCCGGCCGCCACGAGCAGCCTGGAGCCCGCCGGCCCTCGACGCCGCAGGCGCGGCGCTCGCTCCTCGGACCGCGGCGCGAGCCGCGCGTTCCGCTGGCTCGCGACCGGCGCCGGTGCCCTCATCCTCATCCTGCTCGTCGCCGTCGCCGTCTTCCTCGTCATCAAGGCGTGGCCCGCGATCTCGATGCCGTCGGACGAGCTCGTCGAGAAGGTCGGGCTGCTGCGCAACTCGAGCTCGCTGCTCGACTACGTCGGCCCGCTGATCTTCGGCACCGTGCTCGCCGCGACGCTCGCGCTGATCTTCGCCGTGCCGGTCGCGATCGGCATCGCGCTGTTCACCTCGCACTACGCGCCGCGACGCCTGGCCAGCACGCTCGGGTACGTCATCGACCTGCTCGCCGCGGTCCCCTCCGTGGTCTACGGCCTGTGGGGCGCGCTCGTCCTCTCGCCGATCGTCCAGCCCGTGTGGGCCTGGCTGAACGAGAACGTCGGCTGGTTCCCGCTGTTCGCGGGCAAGGTCTCGCCGACGGCGCGCGTGCTGCTCACCGTCGCGATCGTGCTCGCGGTGATGATCCTCCCCATCATCACGGCCGTGAGCCGCGAGGTGTTCCTGCAGACCCCGCGGCTGCACGAGGAGGCGGCCCTCGCCCTCGGCGCGACCCGCTGGGAGATGATCCGCATGGCGGTCCTGCCGTTCGGGCGCTCGGGCGTGATCTCGGCGGCGATGCTCGGCCTGGGGCGCGCGCTCGGCGAGACGATGGCCGTGCTGATGATCCTGTCTCCCGGGTTCCTCTACTCCTTCCACATCCTCGAGGCGGGCCAGCAGCAGTCCATCGCGGCCAACATCGCGGCGCAGTTCCCCGAGGCTGACCCGCTCGGCGTCTCGACCCTGATCGCGACGGGTCTCGCACTGTTCGCCATCACCCTCGTGGTCAACGTCGCCGCGCGCGCGATCGTCGCGCGCCGCAAGGACTTCTCGGGAGCCAACTGATGACCACCATCGCCCCCGAAGCCGGCAGCCCGCAGCAGGGCAACCCCGAGCTGCGCGCCCTGCTCAGGCAGGTCGACAAGAAGCGGCACCGTGTCGACCGCTTCATGAAGGGCCTCGTCTATCTCGCGTTCGTGCTCGCCGTGGTGCCCCTGGTGTCCGTGGCCTGGACGGTCGTGTCGAAGGGCATCGAGCGCTTCAACGCCTACTTCCTCACGCACTCGATGCGCGGGGTGTACGGCGGCATGGACGCAGGCGGCGTCTACCACGCGATCGTCGGCACCATCGAGATCACGCTGTTCGCGGCGCTCATCTCCGTGCCGATCGGCCTGCTGACGGCGATCTACCTCGTCGAGTACGGCCGGGGCCAGCTGGCTCGCTCGGTCACGTTCTTCGTCGACGTGATGACGGGCATCCCGTCGATCGTCGCGGGCCTGTTCGCCTACGCGCTGTTCGCGGTCTTCCTCGGCCCCGGCGTGCGGATGGGCGTGGTCGGCTCGGTCGCGCTGTCGGTGCTCATGATCCCGGTGGTCGTCCGCTCGTCGGAGGAGATGCTGCGGCTCGTGCCCAACGAGCTGCGCGAGGCCGCCCTCGCGCTCGGCGTGCCGCGCTGGCTCGTCGTCATCAAGGTGGTGCTGCGCACGGCCGTGGCCGGCCTCGTCACGGGCATCATGATCTCGGTGGCCCGCGTCATCGGTGAGACGGCGCCGCTGCTCATCACGGTCGGCGTCATCGACTCGATCAACTACAACCTGTTCGAGGGCCGGATGATGACCCTCCCGGTGTACGTCTACCGCCAGTTCCAGCAGGGACTCGTGCCGTGCGCGCCCGACCAGGCGAACTGCATCGCGACCATCACCTACGACCGGGCCTGGGCCGGAGCCCTGACGCTGATCCTCATCGTCATGCTGCTCAACCTCGTCGCCCGTCTCGTCACCCGCTTCTTCGCTCCCAAGAACTTCGGCTAAGGACCCCCCCATGGCACAGCGCATCGACGTCAAGGACCTGAACATCTACTACAGCGACTTCCGCGCTGTGGCCGACATCGAGATGGCCGTCGAGCCGCGCTCGGTGACGGCCTTCATCGGCCCCTCGGGCTGCGGCAAGTCCACCTTCCTGCGCACCCTGAACCGCATGCACGAGGTGATCCCCGGGGCGCACGTGCAGGGCACCGTCGCGATGGACGGCGTGGACCTGTACGGCGCGGACGTGGACCCCGTGGCCGTGCGTCGGCAGGTGGGCATGGTGTTCCAGCGCCCCAACCCGTTCCCGACCATGTCGATCGCCGACAACGTGCTCGCGGGCGTCCGCCTCAACAACAAGCGGATCTCCAAGGGCGACGCGCAGGACATGGTCGAACAGTCGCTCAAGGGCGCCAACCTGTGGAACGAGGTCAAGGACCGGCTGGACCGCCCGGGCTCCGGGCTGTCCGGCGGTCAGCAGCAGCGCCTGTGCATCGCGCGGGCCATCGCCGTCAAGCCGCAGGTGCTGCTCATGGACGAGCCGTGCTCGGCGCTCGACCCCATCTCGACCCTCGCGATCGAGGACCTCATCGCCGAGCTCAAGTCCGAGTACACGATCGTCATCGTCACGCACAACATGCAGCAGGCCGCGCGCGTCTCGGACCGCACGGCGTTCTTCAACCTGGCGGGCACGGGCCAGCCGGGCCGCCTCATCGAGATCGACGACACTGCGACCATCTTCTCGGCCCCGCGCGAGCAGGCGACGGAGGACTACATCTCGGGCCGCTTCGGGTGAGCCGCTGACGCACGCACGACGAAGGCCCCGGACCGCGGTCCGGGGCCTTCGTCGTCGATCAGGAGGCGGGCGGCGTGGGCACCAGCGACGCGTACTCCGGCTGCGAGCCGTCCAGGACGGGGATGCCCACGTCCTGGCTGCCGGCGGCGTCGGTCGCGATGGTGCTGGGCAGCAGAGCGCCGGGCGGCACGGAGACCGCGGTCACCCGCACGTCCGCGTGACCGTCTCCCGTGGTGCCGTCGAGCAGCACGGTCGCGTGGCCCTCCACCGGAACCGTGGCGGTCTGGTCGCCGAACGTCAGGGTCACGGTGCGGGGGTCGTCGCCGTCGTTGGTCAGGCCGCCCAGGAGCAGGCCCTCGGCGCCCTCGCCGCTCGCGACCACCAGGAGGTCGGAGGCCCGCACGTCGCCGAGCGCCACGCGCACGCCGTTGGAGGCGCTGTACGGCTTCTCGGTGGTGATCTCGTTGGTCGCGGAGCACCCGGACAGGGCGACGCCGGCGATGCACAGCCCCGCGGCGAGCAGGAGGCGGGAGCGGGGGCGGAGCGAGGTCACGATGACTCCTCGGTGCGAGGGGGGCGGCAGATGCGCGCGACCGGCACGTCGGCGCGCGGTCGCCACGCAAGCGTAGCCGGACAGGTGCACGGGGTGCGTCGGGTCGGCACCTCACCGGGCGGTCCTGCTCGTGATCCGGCTCACTCACGGCGGCTCGACGCCGTGGACATCGCCGGACTGTTCTCCAATGGCTGGCAGGGATGCCCGCAGGAGGGAGGCTCGCCCGCATGAGGCGCCGGCTCGGGGCGGCCCCGTGACCAGCGCGGACAACCGCCATCGCCGGATTTGGGCAATTCCCCCCGTGATAAGATGCGCCTCTGCGAAAGGGGACACCTGCAGATGACTTTCACTGTTGGGGAGACCGTTGTCTACCCGCACCACGGTGCAGCGTTGATCGAAGAGATCAAGACCAGGACCATCCGCGGGGAGGCCAAGCTCTACCTCAAGCTCAAGGTCGCCCAGGGCGACCTGACGATCGAGGTTCCGGCCGAGAACGTCGACCTCGTGGGCGTCCGCGACGTGGTGGGCCAGGAGGGCCTGGACCGCGTCTTCGAGGTCCTGCGAGCCCCGTACACCGAAGAGCCGACCAACTGGTCGCGCCGCTACAAGGCCAACCTCGAGAAGCTCGCCTCCGGCGACGTCATCAAGGTGGCCGAGGTCGTCCGTGACCTCTCGCGTCGTGACGCCGACCGCGGGCTGTCCGCGGGCGAGAAGCGCATGCTGGCCAAGGCCCGTCAGATCCTCGTCTCGGAGCTCGCGCTCGCCGAGCACACCGAGGAGGAGAAGGCGGAAGCCATCCTCGACGAGGTCCTCGCCTCCTGAGAGACGCTGCTCGACCGCACCCGGGGGTCCGCCACCACGCGTGGGACCGCCTCTGGGTGCGGTCGAGTCGTCTCTGGTGCGCGTCCGGTGGGCGATGACGACATGGTGAGCACGGCTGCGATCCTGACCGCCGCGGGCAGCGGCTCGCGGCTCGGCCACGCCCTGCCCAAGGCGCTCGTGCCCGTGCTGGCCGTGCCCGTGGTGGTGCACGCAGCCCGGCGGCTGCTCGCGGCCCGCCCGGCGGGACTGCCGCTCGCTGCCCTGGTCGTCACCGCACCCGCGGAGCACGTCGCGGCCTTCGCCGAGCTGCTGGGCCCGGACGTCGTCGTGGTGCCGGGCGGGTCGACGCGGCAGGAGTCCGTCGCCGCGGCCCTCGCCGCCCTGCCCCCCGACGGCATCGACGTGGTGCTCGTGCACGACGCGGCACGCGCCTTCGCCCCCGCGGAGCTCGCAGAGCGCGTCGTGGCCGCCGTCGAGGCGGGGCACGACGCCGTGGTCCCTGGCCTGCCCGTGGCGGACACGATCAAGCGCGTGGGGCCGGGCGGCGACGACGGGCGGCCCGTGAACGCGACCGTCGACCGCGCCGAGCTGCGGGCGGTGCAGACGCCCCAGGGCTTCACCCGTGAGCTGCTGGAGCGCGCGCACGCCGCGGGCGCCGACGCGCCGGCCACGGACGACGCGGGCCTCGTCGAGCGCCTCGGGCTGCCCGTCTGGGTGGTCCCCGGCGACGAGCGGGCCGCGAAGATCACGACCCCGCGGGACCTGGCGATCGCCCAGCTGCTCGCCACCGAGGAAGGCTCCTGACATGTCGGGCATCCCCCGCACGGGCATCGGCGTCGACGTGCACGCGTACGACGAAGACGCGGGACCCGGGTCTGTCCTGCACCTGGCCGGCCTCGCCTGGCCCGGGGAACGCCCGCTGGCGGGGCACTCGGACGCAGACGTCGCCGCTCATGCGGCCGCCGACGCCCTGCTGTCCGCCGCGGGGCTCGGCGACCTGGGTTCCAACTTCGGCACCGCCGAGCCGCAGTGGGCCGGCGCCGCGGGCACCGCGTTGCTGGCCGAGGCCGCACGTCGCGTCCGCGAGGCGGGGTACGACGTGGGCAACGTCGCCGTGCAGGTGATCGGCAACCGGCCCCGGCTGGGTCAGCGGCGCGCCGAGGCGGAGGCCGCCCTCTCGTCGGCCGCCGGTGCGCCCGTGGCGGTGTCGGCGACGACCACGGACGGGCTCGGGCTGACGGGGCGCGGCGAGGGCGTGGCGGCGATCGCGACCGCTCTGGTCGTCGCGCGCGACTGACGCCGCAGGCTGCCCAGCAGCACGCCGGCGACCACGAGCGCACCCCAGGCCAGCTCCACGCCCGACGTGCGCTCGCGGAGCAGCAGCCACGACGACGCGATGCCCACCACGGGCACCAGCATCGAGAACGGGGCGACCGTGCTGGACGGGTTGCGGCTCATGAGCGCGGTCCACAACCCCGTGCCCAGCAACGTCGCGACGAGCACGGTGAAGGCGAGGCCGGCCAGCGCGAGCAGGCCGGTCGAGCTGCCGAGGTGCGTGAAGGACGCGGCGATCCGGTCCGGGCCCTCGATCACCAACGACAGCGCCAGCATGGGCAGCACCGGCACCACCGACATCCACAGGATGAGCCGGAACGACTCGCCGGGGGCCGAGCGGACCGCCAGCCGGTTGGCCAGGTTGCCGAACGCCCAGCCCAGTCCGCCGCACAGCGTGAGAAGCACCGGCACGAGCGTCGCGCCGCCGTCCAGGCCCGCTCGGTGCACCGCGATCCCCGCGAGGCCGGCGACGGCCACCAGCACCCCGGCCCCCTGCCGCAGCGTCAGGCGCTCGCGGAGCAGCGCCGCGGCCAGCACGACGGTGAAGGGGGCGGACGACTGCAGCACCAGCGACGCGAGCCCGGTCGGCATCCCGGCCGACATCGCCCAGTAGAGGAAGACGAACTGGACGATGCCGAAACCCGCGCCGTAGCCGAGCAGCCACCGCACGGGCACGGCCGGCCGGGGGACGAGCAGCAGCGTGGGCACCGCGATCAGCGCGAAGCGGAGCGCGACCAGGAAGAACGGTGGGAACTGGCCCAGCGAGAGGTGGATCGCGGGGAAGTTGAGCCCCCAGCACACGGCGACGAGCACGGCGAGCAGGCGGTCGCGGTGGGTCATGGACCGATCATGGGGTCGCTCAAGCACGTAGCACCATCGAAATGTTCTGATGTGACGATGTAGCGTGGCTACATGGACCCACGCCTGCTCGAGACGCTGCGGGCCGTGGGCACCCAGGGCGGCGTGACGGCCGCGGCGGCAGCGCTGCACCTGACGCCGTCGGCGGTCTCGCAGCAGGTCGCGGTCCTGCAGCGCGAGACGGGGGTGGCGCTGACGGAGCGCGTCGGTCGAGGGGTGCGGCTCACGCCGGCGGGGGAGGCACTCGCCGACGCCGCCCTGGACGTCGCGGTGGCCCTCGAGCGCGCCCGGGCCGCGTGCGACGCCTTCCTCGTGGAGCCGCGCGGCACGGTGCGCGTGAGCGCCTTCGCGAGCGCCGCGCAGCTGCTGTTCCCGCGCCTCCTCGACCGCATGCCCGCGGGGATCGAGATCGAGTGCGCCGACGAGGACGTCGCGCAGGCCGACTTCGCCGGCCTCACGGACCGCATCGACCTCGTGGTCGCGCACCGCCCCGACGGCGCGGGCACCTGGGGCGAGCACGTCCGCGTGGAGCCGCTGCTGCGGGAGCCGCTCGACGTCGCCGTCCCGCGGGACCACCGGCTCGCGGACCAGGCACGGGTGCAGCCCGCGGACCTCGACGGCGAGGCGTGGATCTCGGTGCGCGAAGGCTTCCCGGTCTCGACCGTCCTGGCGGCGGTCGCGGCCGCGTCCGGGACCGACCCGCGCATCGTGCACCGCATCAACGACTTCCACGTGGCCGCTGCGCTCGTGGCCGCGGGGCACGGGATCTCCCTGCTGCCGCGGCACTCCTTCGGGAACGCCGCCGGCCTGCGTCTGCTGCCGCTCACCGGCGTGCGCGCGGGACGCCGCATCGACGTCCTGCTCCGGGCCGACCGGGCCGAGCGCATGGCCGTCCGTCGCGTGCTCGACGAGCTGCGGCAGGTGGCCTCCGAGATCGCCGCCTGAGGGGACCGCCCGCCGCCCTCAGGGGATCAGGACCAGCTTGCCGCTCGGGTGTCCGCCGCGGCCCTCACGGTGCGCGTCGGCGACCGCGGCGAGCGGGTAGGTGCGGGCGACCCGCACGTCGAGCACGCCGTCCGCCGCGAGGTCGACGAGCTGGGCCCGCGCCGCTTCGCGCACGGCGGTGCCCGGGTCGGCGCCGGGTCCGCCACCGAGCATCCGGATGCCCAGCGACGGTCCCCGCCGGAAGCCCGCGATGGACGCGATGCGGTCGCGGTCGGCGACCAGCTCCACCGAGGTGTCGAGCGCCTCGTCGGTGCCCACCGTGTCGATCGCCACCGTGACCGGGCCCGGCGCCGCGGCGCGCACGCGCTCGATCAGCCCGGGTCCGTACTCCACCGGGATCGCCCCCAGAGCGCGCAGGTCGTCGTGCGCGTGCGGGGAGGCGGTCGCGACGACGGCCGCGCCGCGCAGCTCCGCGAGCTGGACGATCATGCGTCCCACTCCGCCCGAGCCGCCGTGCACCAGCACGACGTCGCCGGTGCCGACGTTCGTCGCGGTCAGCGTGTGCACTGCCGTCGAGCCCGTGAGCATGAGGCCGGCCGCTGCCGACCACGCGAGATCCGCGGGGCGTCGGACCGTGACCTGCTCGGCCACCTCGAGCCGGTCCGCGTAGCCGCCCGACACCCGCCAGGCGATCACCTCGTCGCCCTCGGCGAGCCAGCGCACCGACGGACCGACCGCGCTGACGACCCCCGCCACCTCGAAGCCGAGCCGCAGGGGCAACCGCGAGGGGTCGGTGCCGGGCCCGTCGGCGTACGTCTTCCAGTCGATCGGGTTCACGCCGGCCGCGCGGACGTCGATCACCACGTTGCCCGCGCCGGGCTCGAGCCGGGGGCCGTCGACGAGCTGCAGGACCTCGGGACCGCCGAAGGCCGTGGCCACGACGACGCGGTTGGATGTCACCCGGAAAGAGTGCACCGGCCACCCCGGAGGCGCCAGGTCGCCCCGGCGCGCCGGGCGTGGTTCACCCCTGCGGGTGACGCGCCCCGAAGACCTGGTCCGTGTAGGGGTTCCCGAACACCCCGGTGGGGTCTGCCTCGGCCCGGACGCGCTGGGCGTCGGCGAAGCGCGGGTACAGCTGCCCGAACCGCTCGGCGTCGAGCCAGTGCATCTTGCCCCAGTGCGGCCGACCGTCCACCTGGGCCATGATCCGCTCGACGGCCTGGAAGTAGCGCTTGAACGGCATCTTCACGTACTGGTGCGCGGCCACGTAGGCGGTCTCGCGTCCGTGCGCGGTGGACAGCCACAGGTCGTCGGCCGCGGCGAAGCGCACCTCGAGCGGGAACGGCACGTGCTCGCCCGACGAGCGCAGCCACCCGTCGATCTCCGCGAGCACGCCCCGCAGCTCCGCGCGCGGCACCGCGTACTCCATCTCGCGGAACACGATGCGGCGCGGGGAGATGAAGACCTCCGCGGACGGGGCCACGAAGCGCCGGGCGCTGAGCGCGCGCGCGGCCACCGCGTTGATGGCGGGCGTGGCGGGCGGGACGAGCGTCGCCAGCCGGTTGACCATGCCGAACACGGCGTTCGCCAGCAGCTCGTCGTCCACCCACGCCCGCACCGGGTTGAGCCGCGCCTCGACGTCGTCGCCCACGCGGTTGTTGCGCTTGGTCAGCGCGCGTCGCGTGTGCGGGAACCAGTAGAACTCGAAGTGGTCGTTGCCGTCGACGAGCTCGTCGAGGCCGTCGAGGACCGCGTCCAGGGCCCAGGGCTCCTCGCGGGCCTCGAGCCGGAACGCGGGCACCACCTCGAGCGTGACCGCCGCGAGCACGCCCACGGTCCCCAGGCCGAGGCGCGCGAGCTCGAACAGCTCGGGCTGGGCGTCGCGCGAGACGTCGACGACGTCGCCCGTCGCGGTCACCAGCCGGACGCCCACCACCTGCGTGGCGATCCCGCCCAGGCGGGCGCCCGTGCCGTGCGTGCCCGTCGAGATCGCACCCGCGACGGTCTGCTTGTCGATGTCGCCCAGGTTGCGCATCGCGAGCCCGTGGGCGGCGAGCAGCGCGTTGAGGGTGAAAAGTCGCGTGCCCGCACCCACGGTGACGTGGGCGGTGCCGTCACCGAAGCGTTCGATGCTCTCGAGGCCGCTCAGGTGGTCGAGGTGCAGGTGGATGCCGTCCGTGACGGCCGCGGGCGTGAACGAGTGCCCGCCCCCGACCGCGCGCACCTGGTGCCCGCCCGACACTCCGCTGACCACCAGCGACGACAATTCCTGCAGGTCACGGGGGGTTTCGCTACGGTACGGAGAGGCGGCCGCAGTGCGCGCCCAGTTACGCCAGGTCGCGCCCTGTGTGTGTGCCATAACTACAGACAGTGACTTGGGCGGTTGTCCAAGTCAAGTCCGCGACGTGCTGTACTGGGGCAGGAACGCAGGGGCGCGCGCCCGGCCGCGGGGCCGGTGCGCGTGAGGGAGGGGACCCGCATGAACCGCATGCCCGTCGCAGAGCGGCGTGAGCAGCTCGTCGAGGCCGCACTGGCCGTCGCGAGCCGGGACGGCATCGAGGCCGCCACGGTTCGCGCCGTCGCCGCCGAGGCGGGCGTCTCGCTGGGCGTCGTGCACTACTGCTTCCAGGACAAGGACGAGCTGCTGCGCGCCATGGCGCACGCCATCACCGAGCGCAACACCGTGCAGGGGCTGGACCAGATCCCGCGCGGCCTGCCGGTCGCCGAGGTCCTCGAGCTCGCCATCGACGCGCTGTGGGCCTCGATCAGCTCCACGCGGGGCTCCCAGCTGCTCAGCTACGAGCTCACGACGTCCTCGCTGCGCCATCCCGAGCTCAACCAGGTCGCCATCGAGCAGTACCGCGGCCAGTGGGCCGCGGCGGAGTACGTGCTCGACGTCGTGGGCAAAGCCGCCGGCGTCACGTGGGCGCTGCCGTCGGAGGAGCTCTCCCGCATCGTCGTCGCCGTGGTCGACGGCTACTCCCTGGGCTGGCTGGTGGACGGCAACGCCGACCTCGCGCTGCGTGGCTTGCGCGGCCTGGGCGGCTACCTCGCTACGCTCGCGGTCCCGATCGAGAACGGCGCTCCCGGAAGCGGTGCACCCATGGACGACGACGCAGTCGCCCCGCAGTCAGACGAGTCCCCCGCGTGACACCCGACGCGCGCGCCCGGGTCGCGACGAGCGGCGCCTTCGCCGCGCAGGGCTTCGGGCTCATGCTCCTGCTCACCAATCTGGGCAGCGTGCAGGACAGGTACGGGGTCGACGACGACACCATCTCCTACGCGATCCTCGGCGTGCTGCTGGCGGCCGCCCTCGGCACGGGCATCGCGGACCGCATCGCGCGCTCGAGCGGCGGCAGCCGCGTGGCGCTCGCGGCCGGCCTCGCGCTGATCGGCGTGTTCATCCCGCTCATCGCGGTCGCACCCAGCTTCGTCACGGCCGTTGCGGCGTTCGCCCTCTACGGCGTCGCGCTCGGCATGGTCGACGCGGCGTCCAACATGCAGGCCGTCGCCGTCCAGCGCGCCTACGGGCGTCCGCTCCTGTCCAGCTTCTACGCCGCGTGGTCCGTGGGTGGCATCGCGGCGGCGCTGCTGTCGGCGCTGGACGGCGACCGGCTGGCCGTGGAGCCCGTCACGCTGCTGTTCCTCGCGGCGATCCCCGTGGCGTTCGTCGCGGCGTTCCTCGTGCTCCGCCACGGTCGCCGGTCGCACGACGTGGCGCCGGTGTCGGCCGAGGACAAGCCCGGCAAGCACGTGCCCTGGGCCGCCGTCGGGGTGCTCGCCATCGCGGTCGTGGCCTACTTCGCGATCGACAACGGCACCCAGTCGTGGAGCACCACCTACCTGGAGAAGACGCTCGACGCCTCGTCGTCGGTCGCGCCGCTGGGTGCGGCCGCGTACCTCGCGACCACGCTCGCCTCGCGGCTGGTCGGCGACGCCTGGGTGCGCCGGTGGGGCCGCGTGCGCGTGGTCCGCACGGCGTCGCTGATCGGCGCCGCCGGGTTCGTGCTCGTGGTGGCGGCGCCCGCGCCGTTCGTCGCGATCCTCGGCTTCGCCGTCGCCGGCGCCGGCCTGGGACTCGTCGCGCCGCTGTGCTTCGCCACCGTGGGTGTCCTCGCGCCGGACCATGCCGATGCCGTCGTCGCGCGCCTCAACGTCTTCAACTACGTGGGCACGCTGCTGGGAGCCGTGCTCCTGCCGCTGATCGGCACCGCCACCAGCTACCGCGTCGCGTTCGCGCTCCCGCTCGTGCTCGCCCTGCTGGTCGCCGTGATCGCCGGCGGGTTCGCGGGCCGGCCGGGAGTGTCCAGGGACGTGTCCGCCCCGCGCACGGAGGTACCCGCATGACCCTCGGAACCCGGCTCGACGCCGCGACCGGCCACCTGCCCGCCCCGCTCGCCGTGGTCGACCTCGACGCGCTCGAGGCCAACGCCGACGACCTGGTGCGCCGCGCGGGGGGCATGCCCATCCGGGTCGCGAGCAAGTCGGTCCGCGTCCGCGAGGTGCTGACGCGCGTGCTCGCTCGCCCCGGCTTCGCGGGTGTCATGGGCTACTCGCTGCGCGAGGCGCTCTGGCTCGTCTCCCAGGGCGTCGACGACGTGCTGCTGGGCTACCCGACCGTGGACACCGGCGCGCTCGACGAGCTGGCCGCCGATCCCCGCGCGGCCGCCGCGGTGACGCTGATGGTCGACGACATCGCGCAGGTGGACCTCGCGGCCAAGGCGGCCGTCGCGCACGGCACCACGCTGCGGGTGTGCCTGGACATCGACGCGTCCCTCCAGGTCAAGGTGGGTCCGTGGCGGGCGCACCTGGGCGTGCGGCGCTCGCCCGTGCACACCGCCGAGCACGCGGGCGAGCTCGCGGCGCTCATCGCCAGCCGCGACGGCATCGAGGTGCGCGGCGTGATGTTCTACGAGGCGCAGGTGGCCGGGCTGCCCGACACCTCGCCGGCCGTGCGCATGGTCAAGCGGCTGTCCATCGCGGACCTCGCGACGCGCCGGTCGGCCGTCGTCGACGCGGTCACCGCCGCGGTGGGCCACCCGCTCGACCTGGTCAACTCCGGGGGGTCGGGTTCGGTGCAGACCAGCGCGGCCGCGCCGTCGGTGACCGAGGTGACCGCCGGCTCGGGCCTGTTCGTGCCCACGCTCTTCGACGAGTACCGCTCCTTCGAGCCGCGCCCCGCGGCGTTCTTCGGGCTCGACGTGGTGCGCATCCCCGCGCCCGGGTATGCGACGGCGTTCGGCGGCGGGTACATCGCCTCGGGGCCTGCCACCAAGTCGCGCCAGCCGCGCCCCGTCTGGCCCGCCGGCCTCGCGCTCACCGACCGCGAGGGCGCCGGCGAGGTGCAGACCCCCCTGCGGCTGTCCTCCGGCACCGACCTGCGGGTGGGGGACCGGGTGTGGTTCCGGCACGCCAAGTCCGGTGAGGTCATGGAGCGCTTCGCCACCGCGCACCTCGTCCGCGGGGAGGCGATCGAGGCGAGCGTTCCGACGTACCGGGGCGAGGGCGGCACGTTCGGCTGAGGCCCGGCGGAGCGCACTCCAGCCGGCCCGGCGGACGCCTACGGTCGCACTCCGCTCGGCGCGTCCGTGCCCGCGCCCGGCACGGCAGGCCGCTGCACGGTCGCTGACCAGCGCGGCCGGTAGCCTTGCCCGGTGACCCTGCGCCTGTTCAACTCCGCCACCCGCCAGGTGAGCGACTTCGTCCCGCTCACCGCGGGCGAGGTCGGCATCTACCTGTGCGGTGCGACGGTGCAGGCGCCACCGCACATCGGCCACCTGCGCTCGGGTGTCGCGTTCGACGTCCTGGTGCGCTGGCTGCGCCGCACGGGGCACCGCGTGACGCTCGTCCGCAACGTGACAGACATCGACGACAAGATCCTGGCCAAGGCCGCCGACGCGGGCGAGCCGTGGTGGGCCTGGGCCGCGATCAACGAGCGTGCGTTCACGGCGGCCTACGACGCGCTCGGGGTGCTGCCCCCGTCCTACGAGCCCCGCGCGACGGGCCACATCCCCGACATGGTCGAGCTCATGGAGCGGCTCGTCGAGCGGGGGCACGCCTACGCGCTCGACTCCGGTGACGTGTACTTCGACGTCGCGTCGTTCGACCAGTACGGCGCGCTCACCAACCAGCGCGTCGAGGACATGGTGCCCGCGCCCGACGCCGCGCCCGCGGGCGGCGACAAGCGCGACGAGCGGGACTTCGCGCTCTGGAAGGCGGCCAAGCCGGGCGAGCCGGCAACCGCCTCGTGGGACACCCCGTACGGGCGCGGCCGGCCGGGCTGGCACCTCGAGTGCTCCGCCATGGCCCACCGCTACCTGGGCGAGGAGTTCGACATCCACGGCGGCGGGCTGGACCTGCGCTTCCCCCACCATGAGAACGAGCAGGCGCAGTCGCGCGCGGCGGGCTACGGCTTCGCGCGGCACTGGCTGCACAACGGCTGGGTGACGCAGGGCGGCGCCAAGATGAGCAAGTCGCTCGGCAACGGCCTGCTCGTGACGGCGGTGCTGGCGCACGTGCGCCCGGCGGTGCTGCGCTACGCCATGACCGCGGTGCAGTACCGCTCGATGCTCGAGTGGACCGACGACACCTTGACCGAGGCAGAGGCGACGTGGGATCGGCTCGCCGGGTTCGTCGAGCGCGCGGCCGAGAAGGTGGGCGTGGCCGACGACGACGAGGTGGCCAAGGTCGAGCTGCCCGGTGAGTTCGTCGCCGCGATGGACGACGACCTCAACGTGCCCGCCGCGCTCGCGGTGGTGCACGAGCACCTCCGGGCGGGGAACTCGGCGCTCGCGGCGGGCGACCTGGACGGCGCGCGTTCGGCGATGGTCGTGCTCCGTGCCATGCTCGACGTGCTCGGGCTCGACCCCGGCGGCGCGCAGTGGCGGGCCAAGGGGTCCGACGAGCGCTACGCGGCCGCGCTCGAGGCGGTCGTGGCAGCGGAGCTGGAGGCCCGCGCCGCCGCGCGTGCCGCGCGCGACTTCGCCACCTCCGACGCGATCCGGGACCGCCTCGCGGCGGCCGGCATCGTGGTAGAGGACTCACCGACCGGCGCGCGCTGGTCGCTCGCAGCACCCTGATCTTGCGGTCCGGCTCGACGGACCACGCACGACCCACACGCAGAACGAAGGAAGTCATCTCATGGCCGGCAACTCCCAGCGCCGCGGCGCGACCCGCAAGGCGGGCTCGAAGAAGGGCGCCAGGGTCGGTACGGGCGGTCACGGGCGCAAGTCGCTCGAGGGCAAGGGCCCGACGCCCAAGGCGGAGGACCGGACCTACCACAAGGCGTACAAGAAGCCGGTCTCGGCCGAGAAGAGCGCCACCTCGGGGCGCCCGGCGTCGGGCAGCTCGCGCAGCGCGGCGGGCAGCCGCGGTGGCCGCGGGTCGTCCACCCACGAGATCGTCTCAGGGCGCAACTCGGTGGTCGAGGCGCTGCGGGCGGGCATCCCGGTCTCGACGGTGTACCTGGCCTCTCGGCTCGAGGCCGACGACCGCACGCGCGAGATCATCTCCGTGGCGGGCAACGAGGGCTACCCCCTGCTCGAGGTCAGCCGTGCCGAGCTCGACCGCCTCACCGACGGCTCGGTGCACCAGGGCGTGGCCATCCAGGTGCCGCCGTACGCCTACGCCGACGACGAGGACCTGCTCGACGTCGCCGAGAGCCTCGGCCAGGCCCCGCTGATCGTCGCGCTCGACGGCGTGACCGACCCGCGCAACCTGGGCGCGGTCCTGCGCTCGGCGGGCGCGTTCGGCGCGCACGGCGTGCTCGTCCCCGAGCGACGGGCCGCGGGCGTCACCGCGTCGGCCTGGAAGGTCTCGGCCGGTGCCGCGGCGCGGGTGCCCGTGGCGCGCGTGACCAACCTGACCCGCACGCTGCAGGCGTACAAGCAGGCCGGCGCGTTCGTCGTCGGGCTGGACGGCGGCGGCGACGTGGCGATCGCTGACCTGCCCTACGCCACCGACCCCCTGGTGCTCGTCGTGGGCTCCGAGGGCAAGGGCCTGTCGCGCCTGGTGCGCGAGCAGTGCGACGCCATCGCCTCGATCCCGATCGCCTCGGCCGTCGAGTCGCTCAACGCGGGCGTGGCCGCAGGCATCGCCCTGTACGAGGTCAGCCGGCAGCGTGCCTGACATGGCGCCGGCCGACGCCTCGTGGGGCGTGGAGATCCGCGACGTCGCGGCCATGGGGCGGCTGCGCGCCATCCAGGTGCTCGCCTCGACGGGGCTGACGTGGTTCGAGGCGATGACGTTCGTCACCGAGTCGTCGGGGACGTACACGTCGGGGCCGCTGACCCGCGAGCAGGCGGAGCGGTCGGCGGCGGCGGCGCGCAAGCACGGCGCCGAGGCGCGCGTCGGGCGCCTCTCGTCGGCCGACGAGCCCAACTCGCCCTGACAGGGGAGTACGTCGACCGGCGTCAGCCGATGATCTGGTCCTCGTCGACCGCCGGCACCTGGCCCGTCTCGCGCAGGTCGCCCGCCTGCACACCCAGGATCGACTGCTCGTCGGGGCGGTTGGGCAGGATGTTCTTCACGTAGCTCTTCGCCGCCTCCTTCATCGGCACGTCCCGCTCCTGCTGCTGGGACAGGTACCACCGGTGGTCGAGGAGCTCGTGGAAGATCTGGGCCGGCTCGAGCTTGCCGCGCAGCTCCCGCGGCACGCGGCGGACGGCAGGCTCGAACACGCCCGTGAGCCAGTCGTGCGCGACGAAGGACTCGTCCTCCGCCTGGCGGTCGGTGGCGGCGCGGAACTCGTCGAGGTCGTTGAGCAGCCGGCGTGCCTGGTTCTCGCCGACGTCGAGCCCGGTGAGCCGCATGAGCCGGCGGGAGTGGTGACCGGCGTCGACGACCTTGGGCTGGATCCGCACGGTGGTGCCGTCGACGTCGGTGGTGATGTCGAGCTCGCCGACGTCGAAGCCGAGGTCGTTGAGCCGGTCGATGCGGGCCTGCACGCGCCACCGCTCGCCGAACCCGAACGACTCGACCTCGGTCAGCGCGCTCCACAGGTCCGTGTACCGCTCGGCCAGCGCGTTGCCGATGGCGACGGCGTCCACGTCGGCCTCGAGGAACTCGCCGGCCTGCAGGTCCATGAGCTCGCCGATGATGTTCACGCGCGCGACCTCGAGGTCGTAGCCGCGCTGGCCCTCCGACAGCTTCTCGTGCAGGTCGCCCGTCTCGGCGTCGACGAGGTAGGCCTCGAACGTCTCCGCGTCGCGGCGGAAGAGGGTGTTGGACAGCGACACGTCGCCCCAGTAGAAGCCGGCCAGGTGCAGGCGCACCAGCAGCACGGCGAGCGCGTCGATGAGGCGCGTGGCCGTGTCCGGGCGCAGCGACTGGCTGAACAGCGCGCGGTAGGGGAGCGAGAACTGCAGGTGCTTGGTGATGAGCACCGCCTCGAGCGGCTCCCCGTCGGGGCTGCGACGCCCCGTGATGACGCCCACCGGCTCGACCGACGGCACGTCGAGGCGGTCCAGCTGGCGCAGCAGCTCGTACTCGCGGTACGCGACCGTCTCGCCGATCTCCTTGATCGCCACCACGCGGCCGGACAGGCGTGCGAACCGGACGATGTGCCGCGAGATGCCGCGGGGCAGCGCGGCCAGCGTCTCGGCGGGCCACTCCTCGAGCGGCACGTCCCAGGGCAGGTCCAGCAGCGCGGGGTCGGGCCGCGCGGCCGTGATCTGCAGCTGCTGCGGGTGGGGGCTCATGCGCTTATCCTCGCAGCCGTCGTCCACCTCGTCGTCGCGGACACGAGCCGGGCCGCGGGCGGCCCGCGCAGCACGACGGCGGGCCCGGACATCCGGACCCGCCGTCGTGGAGGTGCTGCGGTCGATCAGAAGCGCTCGCCCGAGCCTGCGTGGAACAGGTGCGACTCGCCGGCGCGGATGGTCACGCCGATCGTCTCGCCCTTGGCGGGGACCTGGCGGGGGTCGACGCGCACGATGATCTGCGCGTCGCCGGCGCCGGAGTGGACGGTCGCCGCGCGGCCGAACTCGTTGGTCAGCGAGCCGTACACGAACGCGTCGGAGCCGAGCTCCTCGACGATGTTGACGACCACCGGGATCGCGTTGGGCGTGTTCGCCGGGACGACGTCCAGGGCCTCCGGGCGGAACCCGAACGTGATGTGGTTCTGGTCCTCCTCGGTGAACTTGGCGATGATCTCGCGGGCCAGCGGCACGCGGGCCCGGCCGAGCGAGGCGTGGCCGTCGAGCACAGGGAACGTGCCGATGTTCATGGCCGGCGAGCCGATGAAGCCGGCGACGAACACGTTCTGCGGGGTGTCGTACATCTCGCGCGGCGTGCCGACCTGCTGCAGGAGGCCGTCCTTGAGCACCGCGATGCGGTCGCCCATGGTGAGCGCCTCGGTCTGGTCGTGCGTGACGTAGACCGTCGTGACGCCGAGGCGGCGCTGCAGCGAGGCGATCTGCGTACGCGTCTGGACGCGGAGCTTGGCGTCGAGGTTCGACAGCGGCTCGTCCATGAGGAACACCTGGGGCTGACGCACGATGGCGCGGCCCATCGCGACGCGCTGGCGCTGGCCACCCGAGAGGGCCTTGGGCTTGCGGTCGAGGTACTGGGTCAGGTCGAGGATCTTGGCGGCCTCCTCGACGCGCTGGCGGATCTCCGCCTTCGGCGTGCCGGCGATCTTCAGCGCGAAGCCCATGTTGTCGGCGACCGACATGTGGGGGTAGAGCGCGTAGTTCTGGAAGACCATCGCGATGTCGCGGTCCTTCGGCTGGACGTCCGTGACGTCGCGGTCGCCGATGAGGATGCGGCCCGCGTTGACGTCCTCGAGGCCCGCGAGCATGCGCAGGGAGGTCGACTTGCCGCAGCCCGAGGGGCCGACGAGGACGAGGAACTCGCCGTCCTCGATGTGCAGGTTGAGCGCGTCGACTGCGGGGCGCTCGGTCCCGGGGTAGACCCGGGTCGCCTTGTCGAAAGTGACAGTGGCCATGGTGAAACCCATCCCTCCACCGGCAGGTACGTGCCGGACGATCCGTCGTGAAAGGTGTGCAGTGTCTTCACTGACACAGAACGAGGCGGGCCGTCGGGCCCCCCTCGGACTGCGTCCATGATCGCACACGCGGACAATGACCTAGGTCACAGTCCCGTCTCGGGTCGTGGTCAGCGCCCCGGGCTCGGACGGCCTCAGCCCAGAGCCGTGACGGAGCCGTTCTGGTTCCACGCCACGACGGTGCGCGTGCCGGGGGCGAACCCCACGGAGGCGATCGGGCCGGCTGCGGGGCCCAGCGCGTCGCGGACGTCGACCGCCCAGCCGGGCCGGCCGTCGTCGAGCGCGTAGGTCGCGACGGTCGTCGGGGGAGCGACCACGAGCAGGTCCTCGCCGTCGGTCGTCATCTGGTCGACGGCGTGCCCGACGTCGCGGCGCCACCGGACCGCTCCCGACGTCGCGTCGAGGGCGACGATCTCGCGCACGGTGCCGACGTAGAGGATGCCGTCGATCAGCAACGACGTGAGGACGTTGTCGGCCGACCGCCACACCACGCGCCCCGTCGCGGTCGAGCGCGCGACCAGCTCCGGGTCCAGGCGGGGACCGAGCGTGAAGATCAGGTTGGGCGCGCTGCCGTCGTCCGGGAACACGTACACCGGCTGCTCCGCGAGCGGCACCGTGGTGCGGCCCGGCAGGAGCGTGAGCCCCTCCGGTTCGCGGCCCGGCGGGAACGAGCGCCCGATCGACGAGCCGGCGCGCAGCGCGACCCACCACGTGTCGGTGGGCGTCTCACGGTCCACGACGGGCGCGCCGGACCGGCTCAGCACCCACACGTGGTTCCCGACCGAGGCGAGCACGCGGCCGCCGCCGTCGTCGATCAGCTGCGGCTGGACCAGCCCGCCGCGCCCGTGCGCGCCCGGGGGCGCGAACGACCAGCGCGTCTCGCCGGACGCCGGGTCGAGGGACCGCACCTGCCAGGTGCCCGTGCCGGTGGTCTCCGCGACCACCAGCTGGTCGGACGTGACGAGCAGGGTGGTGTCGCCGCGGACGTGCCACGACGTGAGGATCCGGCCCGTGCGCGGCTCGACGGTCCAGATGGTGCGCGACGAGAGCGCGACGGCCGCCGCCGGCGCGTCCGGCCCGGCGGTGCACACCGCGAGCATGCGGCCCTCCGCGTCGTGCACGGGGTCGCACCACGCCCAGAGCGTCTCGTCGACGGGCACCGTGACGGGGGTCCGCCACAGCACCGTGCCCGTGACTGCGTCGACGCCGTGCAGCTCGACGTCGCCGTCCACCGACGACCCGCCGAGCAGCACGCCGTCGGCGGCGCGCCCGTACGCGACGGCCGCGTCGGGATGGTGCAGCGTCCACATCGGCTCGAGCGACCCGGCGGGCGAGGCGAGCACGCCGGTGACCGCGGCGAGCCGCGCCGCGCGCGCGTCGGCACGCTCGTCGCTCCGGTGCTGCCACGCGACGGCGCCGCCCGCCAGCACGACGACGAGGGCGGCGGCCCACCAGCGGTAGCGCCGCAGCCTGGGCGGTGCCGCGGTCCGCTCGTCGGCCCGGTCCTGCTCGACGAGCTCGACGTCGTGCATGGAGGCGCGGCTCATCGCAGCGCCACCATGGCCCCGCTCGCCATGGCCACCAGCAGGTAGCGGGTGGAGCCGTAGAACCCGACCGAGCCGACGTCGTCCCCCACGACCGTGCGGACGTCCGTCGACCACGCGGGGGTGCCGTCGTGCAGCGCGAGGGCGTCGACCGTGGGCGACTCGTGCGCCACCACGACCGTGCGCCCGTCGGTCGAGATCTGTGTCGCGGGCCCGGCCAGCGTGCGGCGCCACCGCTCCTCGCCGGTCTCGGCGTCGAACGCGACGACCGCGTCACCCGTGGCGACGACGAGCCGTCCGTCGACGAGCAGGGCCGCGGTGGGCGTCTCGTCGGCGCGCCAGCGGACGGCCCCGTCGACCGCCGACCGCGCCACGAGCGAGCCGCCGTCGGTGTGCTCGGTGGTGAAGAAGACGTCCGGGGCCGTGCCGTCGTCGGGCGAGACCCGCAGCTCGCCGTCCGTGCCGTCGACGCGCGAGCCGCCGGGCAGCAGCAGCACGCTCCCGTACCGATCGTCCGACGGCTGGGTCACGCCGAGCGCGACGCCGGCGCGCAGGGCCGACCACCACGTGGCCCCGCTGAGCGGCACCACCGCACGCAGCCGGCCTGCGTGGTCGACCGACCACGCGTGACCGGGCACCGACAGCACCACGGCGTCGGCGGTGGTGACGAGCTGCGGAGGGTTGAGCAGGTGCGTGGTCAGGCCCGGCACCGGCTCGGTCGTGAACGTCCAGACCGGTACCCAGGTCACCGGGTCCACGGCCTCGAGCCGCCACCGGTTCTCGTCGAGGGCGCGGACCAGCAGCAGGTGGCGGCCCAGCGCGGCGATCTGCGCCGTGACCGGCACCTCGTGCTGCCCGAGCAGCCGGCCGGTCGCCGGCTGCACCACCCAGAGCACCGGGTCGGGTGCGGTCACGTCCCACAGGCCCGAGTTGCTGCCGGCGGTGCACACGAACGTCGCCGTGGACCCCGCGCCCAGCGGCAGGCACCACGTCCACGCCGCGGGGCCCGGGCTGGGCCGCACCGGGGTGCTCCATCGCTCGCGACCCGTCTCCACGTCCGTGCCCTGCAGGTGGAACGCGGCGCCCACCCTCGCCCCGGACACCAGCACGCCGTCGGCCGGTCCGTTCCAGATGGCCCCGGCGTGCCGCGTGTCGAGCCGCCAGGCGACGTCGAGCGCGTCGTCCACCGGGTGCAGCACCTCGGGCACCAGCGCCAGCGCACGCAGGTGTGCCCGCTCGGCCGCGTCCGCCCGGGCCTGCAGGGCCACCAGCGTCACGGCCAGCAGAACCGCGACGGCAGCACCCCACCACGCGTGGCGCCGGGCCCACGATCGGGTGGGCTCGGGCGTCGCCGCCTCAGGCTCGTCGGCCTCCACCAGCTCCACCGACCGCATCGGTGCGGACATGCCTCGACGGTAGTCCCGGACGTGCGCAGGCGCCGGGCCGGGGCCGGGGGATCGCGTGCCGCCAGGGGGTGATTCTGCGAGCCGCCGTCAGGCGAGCGTGGCGAGCGCCTCGACCAGGGCCTCGGGCGAGTCCGCGCGGTAGGCGGCGGCCGTGTCACCCGTCCCCACCTTCACGGCCACGTCCCCGTCGCCGAGCACCGCGAACGCGTGCTCGTCGGTGGTGTCGTCGCCGGCGTAGACGACCGCCGCGGCGCCCAGCTCGTCGCGCAGGGCGGCCAGCGCCTCGCCCTTGCTGGCGTGCAGCACGGAGATCTCGACGACGTCCTTGCCGTGCAGCACACCGGAGCCCAGCTCGGCGCCGAGGGCGAGCGCGGCCTCCTCGGCCGCGCGGGCGTCCTCGTCCTGCGCGAGCCGCGTGTGCACGACGACGGCCGTCGGCTTGGTCTCCACCCACACGCCGTCCTTGCCGCGGGCGATCTGCGCCGCGCGTGCGCCGAGCGAGGCGAGCCGGTCGGCCTCCTCGTCGGCGAGCTGGACGACGTCGCGGTCGAGCCCGAAGCGGGTCACGCGCGCCCGCTCGGCGCCGTGGCTGCCGATGAGGAAGGTGCCTTCGGGCACCTCGGCGATCGCGTGCAGGTCGTGCAGCGCGCGGCCGGACACGAGCGCGAGCGAGACGTCGGGCAGCTCGGCGACCCGCGCCAGGACCTCGACGCCCGCGGGGATGATCCGCGACGCGCTCGGGTCGTCCTGCAGGGGTGCGAGCGTTCCGTCGAAGTCGAGCCCGACGAGCAGGGGCCGCGGCGTCGCGGCGAGCGCTGAGACGAGATCAGAGACGTGCTCAGACATGACCCCCCCGACCCTCGCGCGACGGGACCGCGGTGAGCACCGCGAGGAACTCCTGCGACCACGCGTTCACGTCGTGACCCAGCACGCGGCGCCGGAGCCGGCGCATGCGCTTGCGCGACTCGCGGGGGTCGATGTGGACGGCGTAGGTGATCGCGTCCTTCATCCCGTCGATGTCGTGCGGGTTGACCAGGATCGCGCCGGTCAGCTCGTCGGCGGCGCCAGTGAACTCCGAGAGCACGAGCGCGCCCCGGTCGTCGGAGCGGGCGGCCACGTACTCCTTGGCCACGAGGTTCATGCCGTCGCGCAGGGCCGTCACGAGCATCACGTCGGCCGCGAGGTACAGCGCGGCCATCTCCTCCATGGGGAACGACTGGTGCAGGTACTGCACGGGCGCGTGCCCCACCTGCCCGTAGTCGCCGTTGATGCGGCCCACCAGCTGCTCCACCTCGTCGCGCAGCTGGACGTACGCGTCGACGTTCTCGCGGCTGGGGCTCGCCACCTGGACCAGCGTGGTGGAGACGGTCGACAGCCGGCCGTCGTGCAGCAGCTCGCCGTAGGCCTTGATCCGATGCCGGATGCCCTTGGTGTAGTCCAGCCGGTCGACGCCGAGCAGGAGCACCTCGGGGTCACCCAGCTCGGCCCGGATCTGCTTGGCGCGCGCCTGCACCTCCGGTGTGCGGGCGAGCTCGTCGAACGCGCCGGAGTCGATCGAGATGGGGAAGGCGGCGGCCCGCACGTGCCGCTCGACCTTCCCGTGCTTGGTCAGGGTGATGACCTGGCCGCGGGTGGTCAGGCCCGTGAGCCGGCGCACCACGCGGACGAAGTTCGCGGCGTCGCCCCCGCGCTGGAAGCCGATGAGGTCGGCCCCGAGCAGCCCTTCCACCACCTGCTTGCGCCACGGCAGCTGGCTGAACAGCTCCAGCGGCGGCCACGGGATGTGGTGGAAGTAGCCGATGCGCAGGTCGGGGCGGAGCTCGCGCAGCAGCTTGGGGACCAGCTGCAGCTGGTAGTCGTGCACCCACACCGTCGCGCCTTGCGCCGCCTGCGCTGCGGCGGCCTCGGCGAAGCGCCGGTTGACGCGCTGGTAGGCCTCCCACCAGGCGCGGTGAAACGTGGGCGAGGCGATGACGTCGTGGTACAGCGGCCACAGCGTGTCGTTGGAGAAGCCTTCGTAGAACTTCGCGATGTCCTCGGCCGAGAGCGTCACGGGGATCAGCTCGGTGCCGTCCACCGCGAACGGCTCGAGCTCGAGGTCGGGCGCGCCGCCCCATCCGACCCACGCGCCGTCGGCCTGGGCCATCACCGGGTTGAGCGCCGTGACGAGCCCGCCGGGCGAGCGGACCCAGCTCGTGGTGCCGTCGTCCTCGACGCTCACGTCCACGGGAAGGCGGTTGGCGACGACCACCAGGTCATAGCCGCGGGCGGGCGCAGCGAAGGGCACAGCATCAACTCCTCGGGATCTGTCCACGACCCTAGTCGCCACCGTCGCGGCACGCCCGCGATCGTGGCGTGCATTCGCGATCCGGGCGGATAGCGTGGCCGCTCATGGAGCGGATCGGTCTGACACCGGGGTCGGAGATCGGCGGGTACACCGTCGTCGCTCCGCTGGGCGCGGGCGGGATGGGCACCGTCTACCGGGCTGTGGACGGTGGCGGCACGTCGGTGGCGCTCAAGCTGCTGCACCCCCATGTCGGCGCCGACGCCGCGGGGCGCGAGCGCCTGCGCCGCGAGGTGGCGGCGCTGCAGCGGCTGCGGCACCCGGCGGTGGCGGCCGTCCTCGACGCCGAGGCCGACTCCACCGAGGCGTTCATCGTCACCGAGCTCGTCGACGGCGAGAACCTGGCCGACCACGTGCGGGAGCGCGGGCCGCTGGGTGCCGGCGACCTGCTGGAGCTTGCGTCGGGTCTGCTCGACGCGCTCACCGCGGTGCACGGCGCGGGCGTCGTGCACCGCGACCTCAAGCCGTCCAACGTGCTGATCACCGACGACGGTCCGGTGCTCATCGACTTCGGGATCGCCCAGGCGGCCGACGACACGGCGCCCCTGACGTCCGCTGGCCTGGTGATCGGCACCCCGGGCTACCTGGCACCCGAGCTGCTGGACGGCGACGAGCCGTCCGCCGGGAGCGACCTGTGGGGCTGGGCGGCGGTGCTCGCGTTCGCGGCGACGGGCCGTCCGCCGTTCGGTGCGCGGCCCGTCGAGGCCGTGCTCGCGCGGGCCCGCACCGGCGAGGTGGACGTCGACGGGCTCGGTGCCCTGACCGCCGCGACCCTGCGCGGTGCCCTCGAGCCGGACCCGGCCCTGCGCACGGACCCGCAGGACGTCATCGCCGCGCTGACGACCGTGGCGGCCGAGGGGGACCTGCCGCCCGATGAGGACGGCACGGTGGTGCTCGACGCGGGCGTCGCCACGGCCGTCCCGATGGCAGGCGCGACGACGGTGGTCGCGGCACCGCCCGTCGCCGAGCCGCGGGACGGCCGCACGGTCGCGTTCCCTGTGGAGCCGGCGGCCGACGACGGCTGGGACGACGAGGACGCCGACGGCCCGCAGCAGCCGGACGGCGTCGACTGGATCGAGGACGACCTCGACGCGTCCGAGGGCGAGGCCCCCGAGGGGTCGGGGTACGAGCGCCCTCCCGCCCGCCGGCGGTGGGGATCCGTGCTCGCGCTCGGCGCCTTGGTGGGCGCGGCCGGCGCGCTGTTCCCGGTGATCGTGCTCATCGTGGTGGGGGTCGCGCTGCTCGTCGTCCGCACCATCGGATCGACGATCGAGTCCATGCACGCGCGCCGCGAGCGGTCGGGCGTGCGCCGGGGCGACGCCGCGCGTGCCGTCGCCACGGGCCCGTGGCACCTGGTGCGCGCGGCCGCCGGCCTGGTGCCCTCGCTCGTGGTGAGCGCGAGCGTGATGGTGATCGTCGTCGGGGTCATCTGGTGGCTGTTCGACGAGGGCACGTGGGTGCTGGGGGACCTGACCTCGGGACAGGAGCTGCAGGGGACGCAGGCGTCGATCCTCGCCGGTTCGGTCGTGCTCCTCGGCGTCCTGGTGGTGTGGTTCGGGCCGCTGTCCGCCATGACGCGGACCGGCGCGCGGCGCGTGCTCGCCATCGTCGCGCCCGGAGGCCTGGGGGCCGCGATCCTCGTGGGCCTGTGCCTCGTGGCGTGCGTGGTGCTCGTCGCGCTGGTGATGAACGAGGTGGAGATCGTGTGGGCGCCGCTCACCCCGCCCACCTACCCGTGAACCCGCTCCACACCTCCTGCCTCTACCCTGTGCCCATGACCGCGCGACGACGCCCCGTGGCCGCCGCCGCGCGCCCGGCGCTCGCGGTGGCCCTGGCGACGACGGCCCTCGTCGTGGCCGGCCTCATGGCCGCCTCCACGCGCCTGCTCCTGCACGGCTGCGTCCAGGCCGACGCTCTCGGTGCCGCAGGGCTGCGCCTCGCCGTGCTGCGCCGGGTCGCCGACTGCCCCGACGGGACGCTCGGCGCCGGCCCGACGGCCCTGGTGCTGCTCAGCGTGGCCCTGCCCGTGCTCGCGGCGTACGTCGTCCTCGCGATCGGCGGCCTCGGCGCCGTCGCGGCGGTCGCGCGCCTCGCACGGCTCGTCGGCCGCCTGGTGCTGCCGTCCGTCGCCCGCAGCGACCGCCCGACCGTTGCCGTCGAGCGCCGGCCGCTCGTCCTGGTCCCTCTCGTGGCCCGGCCCGTGGCGCGGGTGCTGGTGGGCGGCATCGCCCGGCGCGGGCCTCCCGTGGCGGCCTGACCCCCGCCACCCCCTCACTGCCACAAGGAGCACCATGCCCACCAACGACCCGCGGCCCAGCAAGAACCAGCGACGAGACGAGGCGCGCGAGAAGGCGCGCCTCATGCGCATCGAGCAGGAGCGCAAGGCCAAGCGCACCCGCCTGCTCGTGATCGCGTTCGGCGTCGTCGTCGTCCTCGCGCTCGGCACCGCCGTCGCCTTCATCCTCAAGTCCAACGCCGACAAGGCGGACCAGTACGGACAGGTCGCCTACGGCGGCGGCGCCGACAACGTCGTGCCCCCCACCGACCCCGAGGCGCCGTCGACCGCGGACGGCGCGTTCATCCCCGTCAGCAAGGCGGGCGTGGGCACGGCCGGCGACGGCGACACCACGCTGAGCGTCTACTTCGACCTGCAGTGCCCGGTCTGCCAGCAGTTCGACGCCGTCAACGGCGCCGACCTGGACGCGCTCGCGGCCGAGGACGGCATCACCGTGAAGTACTTCCCGGTGCAGTTCCTGGACTCGATGTCGAACGGCACGTACTACTCGTCCCGGGCCGCGAACGCCGCGTCCATCGTGGCCGACAAGGACCCCGAGCACTTCACCGCGTTCCTCACGGCGCTGTACTCGAACCAGCCCGCCGAGAACACGGACGGCCTGCCCGACCCGGACATCGCCGCCATCGCGACCGAGGCCGGCGTCCCCACGGCCGTCTCGGACACGTTCACGGACACGGTCGACGGCACCTACAAGGTGAACGGCTCCGACGAGGAGAAGTCCGGCACGTGGCGGACGTTCTCGCCGTGGATCACCTCGAACACCGCGACCATGCAGAGCGTGATCGGCAAGGTCTCGACGCCCACGATCCTCATCGACGACAAGGCGTACGAGGGCAGCTGGCAGACGCCCGGCGAGCTCAAGACCGCCGTCGAGGCGGCCGCCGCCGCGAAGTGACCACGGGCCCGGCCCTCGCCACGTGCGGGGGCCGGCCTCGGTACGCTGGTCACACCCGCCTCCTTAGCTCAGCTGGCCAGAGCACCTGTCTTGTAAACAGGGGGTCATCGGTTCGAATCCGATAGGGGGCTCCAGAGCACGACCTCGGGGAGGACGGCATGGCCGGGCACAGGATCTTCGGGATGAGCTTCGCCAGCATCTACCCGCTCTACGTCAAGAAGGTCGAGCGCAAGGACCGCGACCCCGCCGACGTCGACACGGTGGTCACCTGGCTCACCGGCTACGACGAGGCGGGCCTGGAGAAGGCGATCGCCGACGAGGTGGACCTCGAGACCTTCTTCGAGCAGGCGCCCGCCATGAACGAGAACGCGTCGCTCATCACCGGCGTGATCTGCGGCGTGCGGGTCGAGGAGATCGAGGACCCGCTGATGCGCAAGATCCGGTACATGGACAAGCTGGTGGACGAGGTCGCGCGCGGCAAGAAGATGGCGTCGATCCTGCGCGGCGAGTAGCGCCGGAACCGCCCCCGTTCGCCGCGCGGCGGGTCTAGTCTCCCGACATGGCGCGGGGGCACGAGATGCAGCACGTCCTGCTGGAGGACGCGCCCGCCGAGGCGGCGCGGTCGCCGAAGCGCCGTCGCGCGAGTTGGTGGGTCGGCGGAACGGTCGGCGCCGTCGTGCTCGCGCTGGTGGCCGGGCAGTGGGTCGTCGACCGGCGGGAGGGGGCCGCCGTCGCGCGGCTGCTGTCCCTGCCGGGGGTCGTCGGCCCGCTCGGGGCCGAGCTGGTGGCGAGCCCGACCATGCAGGCCGTGCTCGGGCCGCTGCTGGGTGGTGGACGGCCCGCCGTGCTCGACGCGGACGGCGCGCAGACGCTGACCTGGTCGGCCGGCAGTCCGGGCGGGTCGTGGACCGCGACCGTGATGGGGCCGACTCCGGCGCTCGCCGCCGCGGACGCCCAGGCAACCTCCTGGTGCCAGCCCGACACGGCACCGCCCGAGGGCGCGTCGACCGCGCGGTTCGTCGTGTGCGCCGTGAGCGACGGCGGCTGGGTGCAGGCCCCTGACGACCCGGTCATGAGCTCGGAGGTGCCGGCGAGGCGGTCGGACGTGCTTGTCCTCGACGCGGCGGACGGGACGGCCGTGGCGCGGTGGGCCGTCCCGCACCAGGCGAGCGTCGCCGTGCTGGGTGATCTCGTGGCGGTCGGGGCGCTTCCGCCTGACGGCGGTCCGGGAGCTGTCACCGCGTACGACATCGAGACCGGTGCGCAGCGGTGGTCGTACCGGCCGAGCACGGCTCCTCCGCGGGGCGACTCGGGGTGGGGCGGCGTCTCCGTGGGGCGTGCGGCAGGACTGCTCGCCGTGCAGGCGTCCGAGACAGAGGTCACCTTCCTGCGCCCAGATGGCACCGAGGTGCGCAGGTTTGCCGGCGGCGACCAGGCGAGCGCCTACGTCTCGTGCGGTGAGCAGCCCTCGGTGGGCGTCGTGTGCACCACGTCGGGCACGGACGGCGGGTCGAGCGTCATCCTCCTCGGCGATGACGCGGCTCCCGCGCGCGACCGGCAGCTCACCGGGGGACTCGTGCCCATGACCGTCGACGACGGGAGCGTGCCCGGGCTCGTGCTCACTCAGGACGACACGATCCGTGCCTGGGACGAGGCCACCGGCCGACCGCGATGGAGCCTCGAGGGCGGGTCGCAGGTGTTCCGGTCGGAGGCGGTCGTCCTGCGGGGGGTCGTGTACACCGTGGTGGACGGCGCGCTCATGGCTGTGGACGGTCGCACGGGCGACGTGCGCTGGTCGAGCGACGCGAAGCCGGATCAGCAGGCCACCGGCGTCCTCACCGACGGCAGGCGCGTCGTCGCGACCTACGAGAGCGGCGGGGAGCCGGGGAGCCACTTCCTGGTCGCGTTCGACCCCAGCTCGGGCGAACGCCTGTTCCGCGCCGCGTACCCGGCCCATGTCGACCGCCTGATGGTGGCCGGCAAGAACCTCGTGGGCTTCGACGACACCTCGAACGACTACTACCTGGTGCGCTGAGCGAGGCTCAGTGCGCTGGGCCGGTCTCCTCGAGCAGGCGGAGCGTGGCGCTCACTCGGGGGTTGCGCTGCGGGTCGGCGTCGATGCCCAGCGTCGCGTACATCGCGTTGACGTGGTTCTGCACCGACTTCTCGGTGATGCCGAGCTTCTCGCCGATGCCGGCGTTCGACAGGCCCGCCGCCAGGAGCCGGAGCACCTCGTACTGGCGGTCGGTGAGCCGTGCGACGTCCGACCCGGCGCGCGGCGTCATCCGGGCCAGGAGTGCCGGGTCGAGCACGGTCTCCCCGACCGCCGCGGCGCGCACCGCTCCGATCAGCACGGCCTCGCTCGTCGAGGAGGTCTTGGACAGGTAGCCCCAGCCCGCGGCGACGTCCGACGGCAGGTCGAGCAGCAGCGCCATGGCGTCGTGCGCCGAGAGCAGCAGGATGCCGAGCGTGGGCTGCCGGCGCCGCAGGCTCACGCCCAGCGCGATGCCGTTGCCGTCCGGCAGGTCGATGTCGAGGACGGCGACGTCGGCGAAACCGGGCCGCACCATGCGGAGGGCCTCGGTCGAGGTGCCGAGTGCGGCGACGACCTGCATGCCGGGCGTGCCGGCGAAGGTCCGCTCCAGCATCGAGCGGAACAGCGGCTGGTCCTCGACCACGACGACGCGCAGAGGGCGAGTGCTGGGGATGCTCATCCAGGCCAGTATCGTCTGCGCCCAGAGGCGCGCGGGGATGCGCGCCGGAACGGCGACGAAGGGACGGCCGTGACCGAGCTGGCCCTCGTGACCGCCCAGCGTGCGGACGACGTCCGCAACGACCGGACCGTGCTGCTGCGCGCGACGGCGATCGTCTCCACCGGGTACGCGCTCGGGGCGTCCTTCCAGTCGGCGTACGTGTACACGCAGGCGATCCCGGCGTGGACCGAGATCTCCATCTGGTCCCGGATCGGCGCGAACTTCGTCGCCGTGGTCACGCTCGTGGGCGTCCTGGCGCTGCTCCGGGTGTACCGGGCGCGCTCGCTCTGGCTGCTCCTGGCGGGCAGCGCCGTCGCCGCGGCGGTCTGCTCGGTCTTGCGGTGGTGGGCGCAGACGGTGCTCGGCGTGTACGACGACCCCACGCAGTCCGTGCGTGACGCCGAGCTCATGGGCGGGTTCATCACCGCGATGATCTCGGCGAGCGCGGGCAGCTGGACGGTGGTGGCCCGGAGGCGCGCGCGCAGCCGCATCCGGGCCTCCGAGCGGCGCGCGGTGCACGTCGAGCTCGCCGTCGAGGCGCTCGAGCAGGAGGAGATCCGCGTCCGGCGCGAGGTCGCCGAAGGGCTGCACGGCACGCTGCAGGCCAAGCTCGTGCTCGTGGACGCGCGGCTGCGCGAGGTCATCGAGCACGCGCCGACCCTGTCCGACGAGGACGTCGCCGCCCTGGCCTGGGTCCGGGAGGAGCTCGAGGTCGCCCGCGACATCGACGTGCGCCAGATGAGCCGGCTGCTCTACCCCGAGCGGCTCGAGCTGGGCCTGGTGCCCGCCGTCCGCGCCCTGCTGGGACGGCTCCCGGCGGCGATCGCGACGAGGCTCACCGCCTCCGACGCCGTCCGCGCGATCGACGACCCGGTGGCCGGTGACGTGTCCGTCGGGGAGAAGCTGCTGGCCGTCCGCGTCGTCGAGGAGGGCGTGACGAACGCCCTCAAGCACGGGCCGGCCTCGCTGGTGGCCGTGACCCTCGACGTCGTCGACGGCGCGCTCGTCGTCGCCGTGCAGAACGACGGCGAGCTGTACGACCCGCTCACGGCGGGCATCGCCTCCGGGACCGCCCGGCTGCGGGACCGGCTCGAGATGGTAGGCGGCACGCTCGCGCTGACGCCGGGGGAGACCCGCGGGGCGCGCCTGGAGGCGCGGATCCCGCTCGTCGGTGGCTGACGCGACCTGCTACCGACCGGTACGCAAGGGTCCCCCGTTCGGCGGAGAGACGACCACCCGTACGGGGCACTAACGTTCGCCCGCACTTGTCGGGGTCTGCGCCGATACGAGGCGGATGAAAGAAACCGGCGTTTCGGGCGGTGGGGGTGCTGCCACCCAGCCCAGCACGTTCGTGCGTTCCGATGACATTTACGTTCGCGGTCGGCTGCTGAGGGGGACAGGGCGGCCGTGAACGGGTTCTCGGAGGGTCGTCCGGGGGCTCGCCCAGTCGATCCTCACGCCACCAGGAGTCACCATGACCACCACCACCCCGCGCCCCGCGGACGCCACGGACACCGACCGCAAGAAGCGCAAGCGCGGCGCGATCATCAAGCTGTCGCTCGCGGGCGCAGCGCTGCTCGGCATCGGTGCCGCCGCGACGTCGGCCTACTGGACCAACGACGCCTGGTTCTCCGCGACCGCGACGGGTGCCACGATCGACCTCCAGGGCGAGAACTTCGCCGCCACGCCGGCGTTCGTCTCGGCGGACGACTCTGCGTCGTCCATCGTGATCCCGGCCGCCCAGCTGCAGAACCTCGTGCAGGGCGAGAAGCGCACCTTCACGCTCAAGATCAAGAACGTGAGCTCGGTGCCGCTCGACATCGCGACGACGAGCGCGTGGGTCGCGGCCGGTGCCAGCGACTTCACCACCGCGCCGACGGTTGCGTTCACCGGGGCCCCGACGTCGCTGGCCGCCAACTCGGCCGCGACCACGGTCACCGTGACCGTCACGACGCCGACCACCTGGGCGAGCACCAACCAGGGCAAGTCGCAGGCTGTGCGCATCACCTTCACCGGCACCGCGACGCCCGCCGTCGCCGCTCCGTGATCCGCTGAGCACCGCGAGGCCGCCCGCCCGGTCAGCAGCGTCTGACCGGGCCGGGCGGCTCCGACCCAGGAGGTAGAGATGCGAGTCCTACGGTTCTTCGGCAACGCCCTGCTCTGGGTGGTCGCCGCGGTCGGTCTGGCGAGCATCCTCGTCTGGGCCGGGACGAGCATGGGCTACCTCAAGCCCCTCGTCGTGATCTCGGGCTCGATGGAGCCCGGGATCATGACCGGCGATCTCCTCATCGCCCGTCCCCACGACCCGTCCGAGGTTCGCGTGGGGCAGGTGACCTCGTTGCACTCCGAGGTCACGGGCAACATCGTCACGCACCGCGTGATCAAGAAGGACCGCGCCGAGGACGGCACCTGGCTGTTCTCGATGAAGGGCGACGCCAACAAGTCGCCCGACGGCGAGGTCTACGAGGTCACGGGCGACGTCTGGCAGCCCGCCCTGCAGATCCCCGGTGGCGGCCGCGTCGTCGCCCGCCTGACGGAGCCGTCCGTCGTCATCCCCCTGGGCGTGACGCTGCTGGCCCTCATGGCGCTGACCCTCTTCCCGGGCGAGTCCCGCGACCGCCGCGACGAGACGCCCGACGGCCGCGACGAGGCCGATGGCGCCGACGCCGACCAGACCGCCGAGCCCGACCAGACCGCCGAGCCCGACCAGACCGCCGAGCCCGACCAGACCGCCGACCCCGGTGAGACCCCCGAGCTCGAGGCCGAGCCCGCCGAGAACGAAAGCGTGCCTGTCCCGTCGTGACCACCAACCCGCGTCGCTTCCCCGCGCTGAGCGCCGCCCTCGCGGCCGCCCTCGCGCTGGGCTGCGTCGTGCTCGGTGCCAGCGGGTCCGACGCGCTGCCGCAGGACGTGCCGCTGCACGTCGACTTCACGGAGCTGCACGCGGGCGCCCACGCGGAGAAGTCCTGGCCGGTGTCGCTCGACTACCAGGCCGAGGTCACGTCGATCGTCGTCGACCCCGTCGCGTCGGGCGGCCTGCTCTGGACCGCGACCCTGTGCCCGACCAGCGGCGCGGACTGCGTCGACCTGGCCGCGCTCCGGACGGGCGACCTGCTCGATGCCGGGACGTACCAGCTGCGCGTCGGCGTCACCGTGAAGCAGATCGACCCCAACACGTCGCAGGAGTTCGAGGGCCGCCTGCGCGTGCGCGAGGCCGACGCGGGGCTCGCCTTCACCGGCGGCAGCACGACCCCGCTGCTGCTCGGCGCCCTGGCCTCCGGCGTGGTGGGGGTGGTGCTCCTGCTCGTCGGCCGCCGCCGCCGGCAGGACGACGCGGACGGCCAGCCGTGAGGCGGCGGATCCCGCGGCGCCGCATGGTCCAGCTGGTGCTGGCGGCCTTCGCACTGTTCGGCATCGGCGCCGCCGCGACGTCCGCGCTCTGGACCAACTCGGCCTACTTCCAGGCCTCAGCGAGCGGGGCGAGCGTCGACCTCCAGGCCAGCACGAACGGCACGACGTGGCTGGACGCCGACACCGCGGACGCGGGCGTCGCGGTCGACCTGTCGAGCAGCCTGGCCGACCTGCGGCCGAACACCACGCGCGGCCCCCTGACGGTGTACCTGAAGAACTCGGGAAGCGTGCCGCTGACCGTGGCGGCCGTCGCCCCGGTCAAGACCGGCGACCTGTTCACCGCCCCCTGCGCGCTCACGGTCACGACCACGGCGCTCGGCGCCACCACTCTCGCGGTGGGGGCGACCACGACGATGACGGTCACCGTGACCGTGCCGAACCTGCCGTTGACCTGCCAGAACAAGACGGGCTCCCTGGTCCTCCAGTTCACCGGGACCACGTCGTGAGGCGCGCACGGCTCGGGGCCGTCGCCGCGATCGCGCTCGGCGCGGCGCTCGCGGTCGCCGGGGTGATCGGGCTCGGTGCGTCGTCGTCGGCGACGCGCGCGGCGTGGACCGACCCGGCCTTCGCGACCGCGGCACCGGCGACCGGCACGTGGGCGTACCAGATCCGGCTGTCCGGCACGCAGCTGTGCCTCGACGTCCTCAACCGTGAGAACACCGACGGGCTCGGCGTGCAGATCTACGCGTGCAACTCGACGCCGGCCCAGATCTGGACGCTGAACGCGGACGAGTCGCTCAAGGTCTACCAGGCGGCCGGTCAGTGGAACGCCACGGACAACCCCACCCCCCGCTGCCTCGAGGTGCCGGGCTCCAGCACGGGGCAGGACATCGCGCTGCAGATCCGCACGTGCGTGATGACCGCGGGAAGCGTCACCCAGGCGAACCAGAAGTGGTACGTCCAGACGGCGGGGACCGGGACCGTCACGATCCGCTCGCGCCTCAACGGCACGGGCGGGGCCGCGCGCTGCCTCGACGTGCCGTCGGGAAGCGTCGTCACCGGCACCACCGCGCGGGTGCGCGACTGCACGGCCGCGAACCGCAGCAGGGTGTGGGTCATGGAGCCGGTCACGGCGGCGGTGTATTGAGCAGGATCTCTCGTGCGGGCCGACGTCGGGCGGTCGGCCTCTCCGCGCTCGCCGTCGCGCTCGTCGGCGTCCTCGCGGCCCTGGCCGGGGTCGGCCCGACGAGCGCCGCGTGGACTGATCCCGCCTACGTCACCGCGACCGCGAGCACGGGCACCTGGCAGGGCCCGCTCACGTGCACCGTGCGCAACGCCTCGGGCTCGCTCGACGCGTCGAAGCCCTGCACCGTGACCAGCGTGAGCGCGCAGTTCTGGGGATCGCCCGGCTCCGGGCAGGGGAGTCTCACGGCCGACTTCTCGGCCCCGGGCATCGCCGTCAACCAGTACGTCGCGTTCGACCTCACCGTCCCGAGCGCCTCGAAGCCGGCCTGGTGGGACTGGTCGACGAGCAGCGTGACGAGCGTGAACAACAACGCGACGATCACGTCGGCGTGCGACGCGCTCCCGCAGATCACGGGCCGGGAGGGGTCGAACCTCGGCGCGACCCCCAACGTGTACATCACGCTCTCGGACCGGCGGGCCGCCGGGCGCCTGTGCAGCTAGCTCACTCCACCGGACGCAGTTCCGGTCGCTTCGGCACGCGCAGGTCGCCGGACGAGCGGCCGCGCAGCCGTCGCGTCGCCCAGGGGTAGACGTGCTCGCGCATCCATCGCGCGTCCTCGCGCATGCGGTCACCGCGGGGCAGTGGCGGCAGGGGCTCCAGCGGGTCGTCCCAGTCCGGCACGTCAGGCGTGAGGCCGAGGGCGACGAGCGCCGCCTGCGCCACCCGGGCGTGGCCGTCGGTGGTGAGGTGGATGCGGTCGTCGGCCCACATGCGCCAGTCGCGCAGCGAGCGCATGCCCCACTGGTCGAGCACGTGCGCGCCGTGACGACGGGCGATGGACCAGACGTGGGCGTTGAAGATCCCGACGCGCGCGCGGGTGGCCTTCACCAACGGGCTGTCGGCGGCGTCGACGCCGGTGCCGAGCAGCACGTCGATGCCCGCGTCCCGGAGCCTGACGACCGCGGCCTCGAGGTTGCGGGCCATGCGGTCGACGTCGGCCGTCGGCCGCAGGATGTCGTTGCCGCCGCCGATCAGCGAGACCAGGTCGGGCTTCATCTCGAGAGCCAGCGGCACCTGGTCCACGAGGATCGGCCGGAGCCGCCTGCCGCGGATCGCGAGGTTCGCGTACTCCAGCGGGGTCTCCCCGGCGGCCACCCGCCGCGCGCTCAGGGTGGCGGCCAGCACGTCCGCCCACCCGCGCTGCGCCTGGTCGGCACCGTCGGGGCTGTCCCACAGGCCTTCCGTGAAGGAGTCGCCGATGGCGACGTAGCGGCTCCAGCGGGGTGCGTCGTTCGGCGTGTTCACCGCGTCATTCTGCACCGGGGTAGGCGCAGCGGCGTCCTCGGGACGAGGCAGCGGACTCCTGCGCGGCGGCTCCAGGTCACGGAAGGGACCAGTCGATCGGCTCGGCGCCCTGCGCGACCAGCAGCTGGTTGACCCGCGAGAACGGTCGGGATCCGAAGAAGCCACGGCTCGCGGACAGCGGGCTGGGGTGGGCGCTCTCCACGGTCGCCACGGGACCGAGAGCGGGCTTGAGGGACTGCGCGTCGCGGCCCCAGAGCACGGCAACCAGGGGTCCGCCCCGTTCGACGAGTGCCGCGATCGCCCGGTCGGTCACGGCCTCCCAGCCGCACCGGCGGTGGGACGCGGCTTCGCCGGGGCGGACGGTGAGCACCCGGTTGAGCAGCATGACGCCACGGTCCGCCCACGGCGTGAGGTCGCCCGTGGTGGGCATCGGCACACCGGTGTCGTCGACCAGCTCGCGGAAGATGTTGGCCAGCGAGCGCGGCACCGGGCGGACGTCGGGGCGCACCGAGAAGGACAGGCCCATCGCGTGCCCGGGGGTGGGGTAGGGGTCCTGACCGACGACGAGCACCCGCACCCCCGCCATCGGGCGCTGGAACGCGCGGAGCACCGCCGGCCCTTCCGGGAGGTAGGTGCGTCCTTCGGCCAGCTCCTCGCGCAGGAAGGCTCCCGCGGCGTGCACCTGGGGCTCGACCGGGGCGAGCGCCCGAGCCCAGTCCGGAGCGACGAGCTGGTCGAGTGGGAGGGTCTCCACGGGCCCGACGCTACCGGGCGTGACCGGTCAGCACGGGCTCGACTTCGGACCGCCCCGGCCCGACACGCGGCGGGTCGCGGCAGACTCGCCGGGGCGAATGACATGCGTGTCATTCCGGCCGTACGATGTCCGACGACGAGCGGGGAGCCGCTCGGCACCACGCACGGACGAGCCCCGGCTCGGGACATCACGGAGGACGTATGGACGCCGCGACGATCACGCTCGAGTCCTTGCCCTCCGCCGGCGCGCCCTCCGGCCTGTCCGAGCGGGACGAGCAGGTGCTGGCCTTCGAGCGGCAGTGGTGGAAGTACGCCGGTGCCAAGGAGCAGGCCATCCGCGAGCTGTTCGACATGTCGGCCACCCGGTACTACCAGGTGCTCAACGCCCTCATCGACGACCCGGCCGCGCTCGCGCACGACCCGATGCTGGTCAAGCGCCTGCGCCGCATGCGCTCCTCGCGCCAGCGCGCCCGCACGGCCCGGCGCCTGGGCGCGCAGGGCTGACTGGCAAGGCTGACTCGCAGGGCTGAGAGGCCCGCGCGCGGCGTGAGCCGCACCACGTCACTCGCCTGATCCGAGCGTGGCGAGCCGCATTCGGTCGCCACGCCGGGCCGTGATCCTGGCACTGACCCCCGCCGGGTCCCGCAGCCGTTAGCCTTGCCGCCGTGAGCAAGGCCGACTACCCCTACGCCGATGACGAGTTCGACGCACCCGCGGGACCTGACGTCCCGCGCGGCGTGCACCGGGCGCCCCGGTCGGCGTGGAGCCGCTGGTGGCCGTTCGTCGTCGTCATCGTGCTCGTCCCCGCCCTCGCGTACGCGCTGGTGACGTGGGCGTCGCGCGACAACAGCACGAACGACGACGCGAGCGGCGAGCCGAGCTCGTCGGCGAGCGCCCCGGCGACGTCGGGGTCGCCGGGCACGAGCGAGACCCCGAAGTCGCAGGAGCCGTCGACGGAGACCACGAGCGAGCCCCCCGCCAGCGAGGAGCCGACCGCAACCGCCGAGCTCGGCACGCCCGTGGTCGTGTACAACGCCGCCGGTATCAGCGGTCTCGCCAAGAGCACCGCGGGCGAGCTCGAGGCCGCCGGCTTCACCTCGGTGACGAGCACCAACTTCTCGGGCACGAAGCCCGCCGCATCGACGATCTACTACGCGTCCGAGGACCTCGAGCCCACCGCGGCGCTCGTCGGCCAGACCCTGGGCATCGACGCGCTCGAGCTGTCCGCCTCGGACGCGGGTGACGGCGTCAGCGTCGTGCTGGTCTCCGACCCCAACGGCTGAGGCGGCTCCACGGGGCCTGCGCCGCACTGCCGAGAGCGAACCTGCTTGCACTCTCCGGTGCCGAGTGCTAACCATTGACTTAGCACTCTCGGGTTGAGAGTGACAGAACCACCTCGGTCGTCCGATGAGGTTCGGCGCGCGCGGGACATGACCGCGGTCGCCGGTCTTTCCGTCGCGGGCATCGGCGACCCACCCACGCACACAGTGAAGGATCACAGCCCCATGGCCAAGATCATTGCCTTCAACGAGGAGGCCCGTCGCGGCATCGAGCGGGGTCTCAACACCCTCGCCGACACCGTCAAGGTCACCCTGGGCCCCAAGGGCCGCAACGTCGTCCTGGACAAGAAGTGGGGCGCTCCCACAATCACCAACGACGGTGTCTCCATCGCCAAGGAGATCGACCTCGAGGACCCCTTCGAGAAGATCGGCGCCGAGCTCGTCAAGGAGGTCGCCAAGAAGACGGACGACGTCGCTGGCGACGGCACCACCACCGCCACCGTGCTGGCGCAGGCGCTCGTGCGCGAGGGTCTGCGCAACGTCGCGGCCGGCGCCAACCCGATCGCCTTGAAGAAGGGCATCGAGGCCGCCGTCGAGGCCGTCACGGGCGCCCTGCTCTCGCAGGCCAAGGACGTCGAGACCAAGGAGCAGATCGCCGCGACCGCCGCGATCTCCGCCGGTGACACCGCGATCGGCGAGCTCATCGCCGAGGCCCTCGACAAGGTGGGCAAGGAAGGCGTCATCACCGTCGAGGAGTCCAGCGCGCTGGGCCTCGAGCTCGAGCTCACCGAGGGCATGCGCTTCGACAAGGGCTTCCTGTCGGCGTACTTCGTGACCGACCCCGAGCGCCAGGAGGCCGTCCTGGAGGACGCGTACGTCCTGCTCGTCGAGGGCAAGATCTCGAACGTCAAGGACCTGCTGCCCCTCCTGGAGAAGGTCATCCAGGCCGGCAAGCCGCTGTTCATCGTCGCCGAGGACGTCGAGGGCGAGGCCCTGGCCACGCTCGTCGTCAACAAGATCCGCGGGCTGTTCAAGTCGGCCGCCGTCAAGGCGCCCGGCTTCGGCGACCGCCGCAAGGCCATGCTCCAGGACATCGCCATCCTCACGGGTGGTCAGGTCGTCTCGGAGACCGTCGGCCTCAAGCTCGACACCGTGGGTCTCGAGGTCCTCGGCACGGCGCGCAAGGTCGTCGTGACCAAGGATGAGACCACGATCGTCGAGGGCTCGGGCGACGCCAAGCAGATCGCCGGTCGCGTCTCGCAGATCCGTGCCGAGATCGAGAACTCCGACTCGGACTACGACCGCGAGAAGCTCCAGGAGCGCCTCGCCAAGCTCGCCGGCGGCGTGGCCGTCATCAAGGCGGGCGCGGCCACCGAGGTCGAGCTCAAGGAGCGCAAGCACCGCATCGAGGACGCCGTGCGCAACGCGAAGGCGGCCGTCGAGGAGGGCATCGTCGCCGGTGGTGGCGTCGCGCTGATCCAGGCCGGCAAGACGGCGTTCGAGGGCCTCAAGCTCGAGGGCGACGAGGCGACGGGTGCTGCGATCGTGAAGCTCGCGATCGAGGCCCCGCTCAAGCAGATCGCGATCAACGCCGGCCTCGAGGGTGGCGTCGTCGCGGAGAAGGTGCGCAACCTCCCCGTGGGTCACGGCCTCAACGCCGCGACCAACACGTACGAGGACCTGCTCGCCGCGGGCGTCAACGACCCGGTGAAGGTCACGCGCTCCGCGCTGCAGAACGCGGCGTCCATCGCCGCGCTCTTCCTCACCACCGAGGCCGTCGTGGCCGACAAGCCGGAGAAGGTTGCTGCTCCGGCCGGTGGCGGCGGCGAGGACTTCGGCGGCGGCTTCTGATCCGCAGCTGAACCTCCGGCGGCGCTGAGCCGCTCGGCCGTTCGGACGGGCCGGTCACCTTCGGGTGGCCGGCCCGTCGTGCGTCATGGACCGGTCGTCCGCACTCCGCCGCGGCGGCGGCCGGCGGGGTTAGCCCGCGTTGCGGAGCAGGAACTCCGTCTCGGTGTCGCGACCCATCTGCGGGTCGGGGGCGGTCGTGGTGTCGACCAGCGCCACCGTGTCGACGAGCCGCACGGGCTCGGGCAGCACGCGGTAGCGGTCAGCCGGGTCGGGCGTGCTGTCGGTCATGGAGCGCTCCTTCGTCGGCGACATGCTGTGCCCATCGTGGCCGACGCGGGATCGGATGACCACGTCCCGCGGTGGAATCGGGTTGCCGACGGCCGGAGCGGCGCGTTGAGTGTGCGGGTGCACACGGGGACGGAAGGGTGACCGCGCAGGTGGACCGCTCGACCGTCGGCTTCCGCTCGGAGCGGGGTCCGGTGCTCGTCGCGCTCATGGTGACCACGGGACTGGTCGCCATCGACTCGACCATCCTGGCGACGGCGGTCCCGACGATCGTGCGCGACCTGGGCGGCTTCGCGTCGTTCCCGTGGCTGTTCTCCCTGTACCTGCTGACCCAGGCCGTGACCGTCCCCATCTACTCCAAGCTCGCCGACACGTGGGGTCGCAAGCCCGTCGTGCTCGTCGGCATCGCGTTGTTCGGGCTGGGCTCGGTGCTGTGCGGCCTCGCGTGGTCGATGCCGGCGCTGATCGCGTTCCGCGCGGTGCAGGGTCTGGGTGCCGGCGCGGTGCAGCCCATGGCGGTCACGATCGCCGGAGACATCTACACGGTGGCCGAGCGCGCGAAGGTGCAGGGCTACATCGCGAGCGTCTGGGGCGTGTCCTCGGTGGTCGGCCCCACGCTCGGCGGGCTGTTCAGCCAGGTGCTGTCGTGGCGGTGGATCTTCTTCGTCAACATCCCCCTGTGCGTCGTGGCCGCGTGGCTGCTCTGGCGGCGGCTGCAGGAGGACGTCGAGCGGCGCAAGCACCGGATCGACTGGGCGGGCGGCGCCTTGCTCACCGCCTCCCTCAGCCTCCTGGTGCTCGGCATCCTCGAGGGCGGCAACGGCTGGGCGTGGGACTCGACGGCCAGCGTCCTCGTGCTCGGCACGGGCCTGGTGCTCATGGCGGCGTTCCTGGTCGTCGAGAAGCGCGCGCAGGAGCCCGTGCTGCCCCTGCGGCTGCTCTCGCGCCGCCTCCTGGCCACCGCGGCGCTCATCTCGGTGGGCGTAGGCGTGGTGCTCATCGGGCTCACGTCCTACATCCCGTCGTACCTCGAGGCCCTGCTGGGGGTGACGCCCCTCGTCTCCGGGCTCACGCTCGCGTTGCTGACCATCGGCTGGCCCATCTCGGCCTCGCAGTCGGGCCGGCTCTACCTGCGCTTCGGGTTCCGCTTCACCGCGCTGGTGGGGACGGCGATCTGCGCGCTGGGCTGCGCGGGGCTGTTGCTCGCGGCGAGCTCGCCGTCCGTGTGGGCGGTCGGGGGAGCCTGCCTCGTCGTCGGGCTCGGGCTTGGGCTGACGGCGTCGCCGACGCTCATCGCGGCCCAGTCGAGCGTGGACTGGGGCGAGCGCGCCGTCGTCACGGGCGCCAACCTGTTCGCGCGGTCCATCGGCTCCGCGGTGGGGGTCGCCGTGATGGGAGCGATCGTCAACGCCTCGCTGCGGGGGCTCGACGGCGACACCCATCCTGCGCAGCTGCAGGGCGCCGTGCGCAGCGCCCTGGTGGCCGTGCTCGTGGTCGCCCTGCTCATGATCGTGGCCGCCGCCGCGCTGCCGCGGGACCGGGCCGCGTCACCCGAGGCTCAGCGTTCGGGCGGCTAGCGGACGGTGCGGGGCCGCAGCGTCGGGGCGGCGGGGTCGGTGTTGTCGACGACGAGCGTGGCACGGGCGGCCGGGTCGCACGTGCGCAGGTAGTGACGCTGCGCCTGGACGTACCTCGCGTTGGTGAGGTCGTCGACCACGGGCGACGCGCCGTCGCGCACGGCCATCCGGGCGACCGTGACCTCGAAGGGCACGTCGAGGAACACCGACACGTCCCACGCGCCGACCAGCTCGTCGCGATGCAGGAACAGACCGTCGACGAGGACGACGGCCGCGCCGGTGACCAGGACGGGCGCGGGGTCGACGAGGGCGTCCGAGGCGAGGTCGTGCGACGCGGTGCGCACGAGCCCCGAGCCGCCCTCGGCCAGGGGCGCGAGGACGCGCTCGCGGAACGCCGGGTAGTCGTAGGAGTCGAGCCAGAAGCCCTCCGGCGAGTCGCGGCCCCGGGCGTAGCGCTGCGACCGCGGGCGGTGGAAGTCGTCGAGCGAGACGCGCAGCACCGGCAGGTCGACCACGCGTGCGAGGTCGTCGGCGAACCAGGTCTTGCCGGCGCCGTCCACCCCGTCGATCCCCACGAGGACGGGCGTGGCACGCTCCGGTATCGCGCCGGCCACCAGGGCCAGGACCCGACGCCGCGCGCCCATCTACTGCCGGTAGGACGAGAGGAAGTTGCCGAGGCGCTCGACCGCCTCGGCCAGCACCCGCGCCTCGGGGAGCGTGACGATCCGCAGGTGGTCCGGCTCGGGCCAGTTGAAGCCCGTGCCCTGCACCAGCAGGATGTGCTCGCTGACCAGCAGGTCGTACACCAGCCGAGAGTCGTCGTGGATCTCGTGCACCTCAGGGTCGAGGCGCGGGAAGAGGTAGAGCGCGCCGTCGGGCCGGACGCACGTGACGCCGGGGATCGAGGTGAGCCCGGTGTAGGCGACCTCGCGCTGCTCGTGCAGGCGGCCGCCGGGGGCGACGAGTGCCTCGATCGACTGGACGCCACCGAGCGCCGCCTGGACCGCGTGCTGCGCGGGGACGTTGGGGCACAGCCGCGTCGAGGCGAGCAGGGTGATGCCCTCGAGGAAGCCCTTGGCGTGGTCGCGGGGCCCGGTGACCACGAGCCAGCCCGACCGGTAGCCGGCCACGCGGTAGGTCTTGGACAGGCCGTTGAACGTCAGGCACAGCAGGTCGGGCGCGACGGTCGCCATGGGGGTGTGCTTCGCGCCGTCGAACAGGATGCGGTCGTAGATCTCGTCGGACAGCAGCAGCAGGCTGTGCTCGCGCGCGATGGCCGCGATGCCCTCCAGCACCTCACGCGAGTAGACGGCGCCCGTCGGGTTGTTGGGGTTGATGACGACGATCGCCTTGGTGCGGGGGGTGATCAGCGAGCGGAGGTGCTCGAGGTCCGGCTGCCAGCCGGCGGCCTCGTCGCAGCGGTAGTGCACGGGCCTGCCGTCCGACAGCGAGGTCATCGCGGTCCACAGGGGGTAGTCGGGCGAGGGGATGAGCACCTCGTCGCCCTCGTCGAGCAGAGCCTGCAGCACCATGGTGATGAGCTCCGACACCCCGTTGCCGAGGTAGACGTCGTCGACGTCGAGCTGGGGGAAGCCGGGCTCCGTCTCGTACCGGGTCACCACAGCCCGGCGCGCGGACAGGATGCCCCGGCTGTCGGTGTAACCGTGCGCGCTCGGGATCGCCGCGACCACGTCGCGCACGATCTGGTGCGGGGCGTCGAAGCCGAACGCGGCGGGATTGCCCGTGTTGAGCTTGAGCACGCTGTAGCCGTCGGCCTCGAGCCGGGCGGCCTCGTCGAGGGCCTTGCCGCGGATCTCGTACAGGACGTTCTTGAGCTTGGACGACTGGTCCAGGGGGCGCAACGGCATGGTCGCAGGGTAGACCGGCCCGGCGCGCGCGCGTCGAGGCGCACGACCTGCGGCCTTTCGCCGTCAGGTAAACGCTGCCATCGCGTCGGGGGTGCGCGATACCGTCTGCCGAAGGGGAGATCCACTGGCCGGGGGGCCCACGATGCGACGAGCACTGGGATGGGGCATGGCTGCGGGCGTCGCCGCGGTCGTGATCTGGGTGGTGGCCGTGCACAGCTTCTTCCGGCCGCTGCTGGCCATCGCCCCCGTGGTGGTGTTCGCCGTGGTGCTGCTGGTGCGCGTCCTGCTCGCACCGGCCCTCGCGCGCCGGGGTGCCGACGCGCCCGGCCCGCTCGGCTTCGACGAGATGGCCCGGCTGTACCTCGGACGACCGAGGCAGGAACCCGCGGGGCGCGCCACCGACCAGCCGACCGGGCGTGCCGACGAACGGGCAGGCGAGCACCCTGCCGAGCGGGGAGTCGAGCACGCAGCCCAGCACGCACCCGCACGAGGCGGACCCGACCTCGCGGACCCGGCAGCGACCGCGGTCGGCCGGGAGGAGCAGAGCGCGGGCGTTCTCGGCGAGCGGAGCGAGGCCGCGCACGGCGAGCCGGCCGACGTCGGGGCCCAGCAGAACCGGTAGGGCAGGGCAGCTAGTGGTGCCCGGTCCGGTCACGCGCCGGGATGCGCAGGCCGGACGCACGCAGCCGACGGATCAGGTCGCCCGCGCTGACGGGCGTCGCCCCCAGCGCGACGAGCTCGTCGTACCGGCTGTCCGGCACGTCGTAGTGGTCCTGGTCGAACGCCCGCTCGGGGATGCCCGCGAGGGCCGCGAACGCGTGCAGCTCCTCGAGGGAGGAGTCGCTGACCAGGTGGGCCCAGAGCCGGTCGTGCCGCGGCCACATCGGGGGATCCACGAGCACCGTCACCACCCGAGCGTACGGCCGTTCCCGGTGGGCGGGACTGCGCTCACGACGGCGTGAACATGCGCGCCGCCTGCGCCTCGGCGTCCGCGTAGGTGCGGCCCGCGGCCTGCATGGCGTCGCCGATCCGTCCCAGCGCGTGGTCGAGCCGTGCCGACGCGGTCGACCACTCGTGCATGACCGCGGCGAACTGGGTCGCCGCGGATCCACGCCAGGTGTCCTGCAGCGCCACCAGCTGGCGCTGCATCGCGGCGACCTCGGAGCGGATGGTAGTGGCCCGCGACTGCACGGCCGCCGCGGTGGCCGTGACCTGTGCGCTGTCGACCTCGTACCTGCTCATGCTGCCTCCTGCGACCGCGGCGCCGGGATGGCCCCGATGGCGTCGACGGTAGGTCCGGGGCGCGGCACGAGGGCGGCCCGCCGTCGTCCCAGGGCGGGATGGCGGCAGACCGAGGGGCTGTGGACGCGTCGCGGCGCCCGCGAGCCTCAGCCGCGACGCGAGCCTCAGCAGCCCGCGAGCCTCAGCCGCTCGCGAGCGCACACGCCCGCGAGCCTCAGACGCCCGCGAGCCTCAGACGCCCGCGTCGAAGGTCGCCTGCTCCTTCTCGAGCCGCTGGAGCTCGGCGGACACGTTCTGGCGCGCCGGCTCCTCCCACGCCGCGCCCAGGGGCGAGGAGAAGAGGGTGGGGCGCGCGAGGAGCTTCTTGAGGATGCGGATGCGGGCCCGGACGTAGTCCTCGACGGGCAGGTGCGCGTACTCCGCGCGGACGTCGTGCAGGTACGCCTTGTAGCGCTGCGGCTCGGCCGCCAGCATCGCGAGGTCGGCGTCGCACAGCACGGCGCAGTCGAAGTCGCTGGGGTCGGGCGAGTGCCGCACCAGGGCGACCACGAGGTCGTGCACGCGGGCCGCGCGGTCCTCGGGCACGCCGAGGGCGGTCAGCTCGGCGCGTGCCAGGCTCGCGCTGGCCGCCTCGTCCTCGCCGCCCTTGTTCGCGTACGACTTCGCGTCCGCCAGGTCGAAGACGACGCCGTGGTACCAGGCGGCGAGCCGCACCAGGTCCGGCTCGTGCGTCTCCTCGGCGAGCTCGTCGACACGCACCAGCACGTCGACCAGGTGCTTGAGGTTGTGGAACTCGCGACCCGGCTCGGACCACCGGTCGACGAGTGCCTGCCCGACGTCGCGGACCTGCTCGTCGGTCGCGGTGGCACCGGCCCCGCGTGCGCTTCGCTGGAAGGCTGACAGCAACCACTGCGGTGCGTCATGGACGCCCATGGATGAACCTCACGACGGTGACTAGGACGCGCCATCGTAGCCCCGGCGATGGCCCGCTGCGGGCCGGTCGGGCCGGGTCGTCCGTCAGGCGAGGACGGGACTGCTCAGGAAGTGCTCGAGCGCGTCGAGCGATGCCGCCGCGGTCGCGTCGTCCGACTCCGTGGCCAGCACCACCTCGTCGCCGGCGCCCACCCCGAGCATCATGACGGCGAGGATCGAACCGGCGGCCACGGGGGCGCCGTCGCCCTTGGCGATGGTCACCGCGACCGGCTGCTGGCCGACGGCCGCGACGAACTGCGCGGCGGGCCGCGCATGCAGCCCCTCGGAGAGCGCGACGACGACGGAGCGCTGCATGGGTGTTCCTCCTGCTCGAGAACGACGAGACATGGCGAGCATATTGGTCTAGACCACCAATGGCCAGGGCTAGAGGCCGAGCTCCTCCAGCTCGGGGAGCGCCGCGCGCACCGCGCTGCGTGCCTGGTCCGCCGTGCGCTGCGCGAGCGCGAGGGTGGCCAGCTCCCGGCACCGGTGTGCGGTCACGGCGCCCAGCACGGCGCCGACGTCGGGCAGCGCCCGAGCCGTCATGGACAACGACGAGGCGCCGAGGCCGACGAGCACCGGCGCCAGCGCGGGATCGGCGGCGGCCTCGCCGCAGACGCCCACCGGTCGACCCGCCGCCGCGCCGCCGCGGCACGCAGCCGCGACCAGGTCCAGCACCGCGGGCTGCCAGGGGGTGGACAGCTGCGCCAGCTCGGCGAGCTCGCGGTCGGCGGCCATCGCGTACTGCGTGAGGTCGTTGGTGCCGACGCTGGCGAACTGCGCCTGCGCCAGGAGCTGTCCGGCCCGCAGCGCGGCCGACGGCACCTCGATCATGATCCCGGCGTCGTCGAGCCCGAGGGCCCGGCACCGGGCGACGAAGGCGTCCGCCTCGTCGGCGGTGGCCACCATGGGCGCCATGACCCACACCTGGGCGGTCGCCGACGCGGCCGCACGCGCGATCGCGGTGAGCTGGTCCTCGAGCACCTGGGGGTAGGACCACGACGTGCGCAGCCCGCGCACGCCGAGGGCCGGGTTCGGCTCCCCCTGCGGGGTCACGAAGGGCAGCGGCTTGTCCGCACCGGCGTCCAGGGTGCGGATGACCACCCGGCCGCCGGGGAAGGCCTCGAGCACCTGCGAGTACGCGGCCACCTGCTCGTCGACGGACGGCGGCGACTGCCGGCCCAGGAAGCCGAACTCGGTGCGGAACAGCCCGATGCCCTCGGCGCCCGCCGCGGCGGCGGCCCTGGCGCCGGCGGGGTCGCCGACGTTCGCGAGCAGCGCGACCGGCCGACCGTCGGCCGTGCGTCCGGGGTGCTCGAGCCGCGAGGGCCGTTGCCGGACCCGCGTGGCGCGCGCGATCGCATCGGCGCCCGGGTGTCGGAGCACCTCACCCTTCGCGCCGTCGACCAGGACCGTCTCGCCGTCGGCGATCGCGTCGGCGCCCGGCGCCGCGACGACGCACGGGATGCCGAGCGACCGCGCCAGGATGGCCGTGTGCGCGGTGGGCCCCCCGCCCGAGGTCACGATCGCGAGCACGCGCTGCGGATCGAGGCGGGCGGTGTCGGCCGGCGCGAGGTCGCGGGCGACGAGGACGAACGGCGTGCCCGGGTCGGGGACTCCCGGTGGCCGCAGCCCCAGGAGCTCCGCGATGATCCGGTCGCGCACGTCCTGCACGTCGCGCGCTCGCTCGGCGAAGAGGTCGCCCAGCGCACGCAGCTGCTCCGCGACCAGCTCGGCGGCGTCCCACACCGCGCGGGCCGGCGTGGAGCGGTTCTCCCGGACCCGCCGGGCCGCCTCGGCAGCGAGCGACGGGTCGGCGGCCATCGCTGCCGTCACGCCCAGGATGTCCGCCGCCTCGCCCGTGGCCGCCTCTGCGGCGCGGGCCAGGGTCTGCCTGACCCGCGCCGCGGCCGCGTCGACGGCCCGGGCGCCCGCCTCCAGGTCGGCGCCCGGTGCTGCCGGCTCCGGAGACGGTGCGGGCGCGGCGTCGGGCATCCGCGCCACGGTGCCGACCCGCCGGCCCGGACTCACCCCGAAGCCGCGCAGCACCGCGGGTGCCGGTGCGGTGGGCGAGTCCAGGCTCGACGGGGCGGTCATCGGCCGACGGGCCTCTCGTCGCCGAGCAGCGCCCGGTCCGCCGGGACGGGTCCTGCGCTCGTGGCCGCCCGACGCTGGGCCGCCGCGTCGTCGTGGTCGCTCTGGTCGGCCGTGGGGTCGAGCGCGAGGCCGCTGCCGTCGTCGTCCTCGCGGCCCGGGGTCCGCAGGTTCCACCGCGTGATGACGAACCGGAACAGGAAGTAGTAGACGAGGCCGTAGCCCAGCCCGATGACGATCAGCAGGAGCGGCATCGTCGCGATGCGGAAGTTGAGCACGTAGTCGATCGCGCCCGCCGAGAACCCGAAGCCGTCCTTGATGCCGAGGGCGTTCACCAGGGCCATCGAGGTGCCGGTGAGCAGCGCGTGGATGACGTACAGCGGGTAGGCGACGTAGACGAAGGCGAACTCGAGCGGCTCCGTGACGCCGGTGACGAAGGCGACGAGCGCGGCCGAGCCCATGATGCCCGCGATGACCTTGCGGTTGCGGGCGCGCGAGGTGTGCACGATCGCCAGGGCCGCGGCGGGCAGCGCGAACATCATGATCGGGAAGAAGCCGGTCATGAACGTGCCGGCCGTGGGGTCGCCGAGCAGGAACCGGTTGATGTCGCCGTGCGCGACCGTGCCGTCCGCGGCGGTGTACGTGCCGAACTGGAACCACGGCAGCGAGTTGAGGATGTGGTGCAGGCCGAGGGGGACGAGCAGCCGGTTGAGCGTGCCGTACACGAACGCACCGAGCGGTCCGGAGCCGGTCACCCAGTCACCCACGGCCGTGAAGCCCGCGTTGAAGGCGGGGTAGATGAGCGACGCCGCGACGGCGATCAGCACCGACGCGCCCGCCGTGACGATGGGGACGAACCGTCGGCCGCCGAAGAACGCGAGGTACGCCGGGAGCTTGATCCGGTAGTACCTCTGGTAGAGCAGCGCGGTCACGAGCCCGATCGTGATGCCACCCAGCACGCCGTAGTCGATGAGCTCCTGGGTCTCTCCCTCGGCTGCCACGCCCAGGACGTGGGGCGAGAGCGCCGCGGTGACCCCCGTGAAGACCAGGTACCCCACCACGGCGGCGAGTCCCGTCGAACCGTCGGACTTGCGCGCGAAGCCGACGGCGACGCCCACGGCGAACAGCAGCGGCAGGTACTTGAACAGCGCGTTCCCCGCGGCGCCGAAGACGTCGGCGACGGGAAGCAGCCACGACGCGTGCGCGCCGAGGCCCTTGGCGCCGAGCATGTCGGGCTGCCCGAGGCGCAGCAGCAGGGCCGCCGCCGGGAGGGAGGCGATGGGCAGCATCAGCGAGCGGCCGATGCGCTGGAGCTGGGCGAGCCCAGGGAAGCCTCGCCGCTGAGCGACGTCTGCGGTGGCGGTGGTCATGGAGCACTCCTCGTTGCGTGTCGATGACGTGCGGGGCAGCCGGGCGGCGGAACGATGCGTGCCGTTCGCCCGGGATGGCGGGGTGACGAGGGGGCTCCTCACCCGGGTGGCATGTGTCTGGTCTGGACCAGTTGCGAGCAGACTGGTCTAGACCTCATGATGTGTCAAGGGTCACGTCGCGACGGGCGACGGAGGCCCCGGTCCTCAGGGCATCGCCCCGGGGCGGGGTCGACCGGAGCGCGCACGAAGGAGTGGACCGCACGTGGAGGAGCCCGAGCAGGCAGCTGCGCACAAGTACCTGACGGTGCGCGACCACCTGGCCTCCCTCGTCGCCCAGGAGCTGCGGGTGGGCGACGCGATCCCGTCCGAGCGGCACCTGAGCCAGCAGTTCGGCCTGTCGCGGATGACCGTGCGCCAGGCCGTGGACACCCTCGTCACCGAGGGCGTGCTGGTCCGCGAGCAGGGCCGCGGCACCTTCGTCGCGCCCCAGCGCATCGACTTCGAGATGCGCCTCACCACGTTCGGCGAGGAGATGCGCAGCCGGGGGATGACCCCCGCGACGACGGTGCTCACGGCACAGGTGGTCTCCGCGACCCCGGACGTGGCGACCGCGCTCGAGATCGAGCCGCGCGACAAGGTCCACTACCTCTACCGCGTGCGCAGCGCGGACGGCACCCCCATGTGCATCGAGCAGGTCTGGGTGCCGGTCGCGCTCGCCCCCGGGCTGTTCGACGACGGGCCGCCGGCCAGCATGTACACGGCACTGCGGGACCGGGGCCTCGCGCCCGAGTGGGGCGAGGACACCCTCTCGGCCGACGAGGCCACGGACACCGAGGCGTCCCTGCTCGGGCTCGGCGACGCGCGCGCCGTCCTGCGCGCGGAGCGGCGCACCTACAGCGTCGACGGTGCCGCGATGTTCTCGCGCGCCTGCTACCGCGCCGACCGCTACAGCGTCTGGGTGCCGCTGCGCGCGCCCCGCCCCACGCTCGTCCCTCGCCGCCGCGACAACGACGCCCGGCCGGTCGACCACGAGCGATCCCCTGCCGCGGCGCCCGCTGCGGCAGACGCCACCACCCCGGCGGCCGCGTCAGTCGCCGGAGCATCGGGAGGACGGCCATGAGGCCCGAAGGCAGGGAACAGGCGGCGGCGATCCTCGCCGCGCTCGGAGGAGTCGACAACATCGACGAGATCGAGCCGTGCACCACCCGGCTGCGCTCGCTGGTGCGCGACGCCGGACGGGTCGACGCCGCCGGGCTGCGAGCCGCGGGCGCGTTCGGCGTGATGATCTCGGGCCGGGTGGTGCAGGTCGTGGTCGGTCCGCACGTGGACCTGATCGCCACCGACCTCGACGAGCTGATGTGACCTCATGACACGGACGGGAGCAGCCATGAGCAAGGCCGAGAAGATCCTCGCCGCACTCGGGGGAGACGCCAACGTGCTCGACCTCGAGCCCTGCATCACGCGACTGCGCGTCGAGGTGGAGGATCCCGCGCTCGTCGACGAGCCGGCGCTGCGCGCCGCGGGTGTCATCGCGGTGGTGCGCTCCGGCATCGCGGTGCAGGTGATCGTCGGGCCCGAGGCGGACACGCTCGCCTCGGACATCGAGGACCTGCGCTGATGGGCGCACTGACGGTGCTCGCCCCGGTCGCCGGCCAGGTGCTGAGCCTCGCGGACGTGGACGACCCCGTGTTCTCGGCCGAGCTGGTGGGCCCGGGCATCGCGCTCGACCCGACGCGCGAGCCGCGCTCGCAGGTGCTCGCACCGATCGCCGGCGTCATCGCCAAGCTGCACCCGCACGCGTTCGTCATCCAGCACGACGACGGGCGCGCGGTGCTGGTGCACCTCGGCATCGACACGGTCGAGCTGGGCGGCGCGGGCTTCACGCTGCACGCGGCCGAGGGCGAGCAGGTGCACGCCGGGCAGGTGGTCGTGAGCTGGGACCCGGACGCCGTGGCCTCCGGCGGCCGCTCGCCGGTCTGCCCGGTCGTCGGGCTCGACGCGGGCGCCGACGCGGTGACACGACTGGCTGCACCGGGCGACACCGTGAGTGCCGGGGAGCCGCTGCTCACCTGGGGCTGAGCCAGCGGCGGCTCAGTCCGCCGCTGGCGGGGCCGCCGACGCGAGCGCCACCCGGACCGTCGTCCCGCCGCCGGCCGTCTCGGCGAGCTCGACGCTCCCATGGTGCGCGGCGACGATCGCAGCGACGATCGCCATGCCCAGCCCCGAGCCGCCCGACGAGCGGCCCCGCGAGGCGTCGACGCGGTAGAACCGCTCGAACACCCGCGCGGCGTGCTCCGGGTCGATGCCGGGGCCGTGGTCGCGGACCTCGACGATCCCGCGCGCGCCGTCCGTGCCCACGGCGATCTCCACCGCGGTGCCGGCGGGCGTGTGCTGCGCGGCGTTGCCCACCAGGTTGGCGAGCACCTGGCGCAGCCGCGCCTCGTCGCCCAGCACGAGGCACGGCCCGCTCGGCCCGCCGTCCACGAGCGGCACGAGACGCGGGCTGCGCGACGGGTCCAGGGCGTGCAGGTCGCTCACCGCATCCGCGGCCAGGACGGTCAGGTCGACGGGCGCGCTCTGCAACGGGCGGCCCTCGTCGAGCCGGGCCAGCGACAGCAGGTCCTCGACCAGCCCGCCCATGCGGGTGGCGGACTCCTCGATGCGCCGCATGGTGTCGTCCACCTGGTCGCGCTCGGTCAGGGCGCCCATCCGGTAGAGCTCGCCGTACCCGCGGATCGTGGCCAGAGGGGTCCGCAGCTCGTGCGAGGCGTCCGCCACGAAGCGGCGCATCCGCGCCTCGGACGCGGTGCGGGCGCCGAACGCCTGCTCGATCTGCGTGAGCATGCCGTTGAGCGCGTCGCCGAGGCGGCCGACCTCGGTGGACGACGGTGCCGCCGGGACGCGCTGGGTCAGGTCCCCTGCGGCGATGGCGGCGGCCGTCGTCTCGATCTCCCGCAGCGGGCGCAGGGTGCGGCGCACCGCGAGCGCCGCGATCCCGCCACCGAGGAGCACGATGCCCAGGCCGGACAGCACCAGCGTGAGCGTCATCTGCTCCACGGTGTCGTGCGCGTCGCCGAGGGGGAGGGCCACGTAGACCACGCCCACGAACGAGCCGACCTGCACGGGGTAGACGACGACGCGCCACCGCGAGCCCGGCTTCGAGGACGACACCGTGTACGGGACGCCGGCGCGGGCATCGGCCTGCGCCGGCGTCAGCGTGGGCACCGTGGGTCGGCCGTAGGTGCGCATCACGGTGGGCCGCGCCCGCCACTGCGTCGCCGTCGACTCACCGGTGAGCTGGACGTAGTAGTCGGTGGGCAGCGTGTCCGCCGCGCCGCCCCCGGCGAACGGGTCCACGGCCATCTGCCCCAGCTGGGCGCCCTCGGTCACCAGCTTCTCGTCGACCTGTGCCACCAGCGAGCGGCTCAGCAGGGTGGCGCTCACCAGGCCGGCCAGCGTCAGACCCACCGCGAGCAGGATGGTGATGAGGCCGACGAGCCGCGCGACGAGCGGCACGCCCGCCCACCAGCGGCCCGGGCGCCGGGTCGGACGCGCGTTCTTGACCTCGTGCGCCGCCGCTGACGTCATGCCGACGCGCGCAGCAGGTAGCCCACTCCGCGCTTGGTGTGGATGAGGGGCGGGAGCCGGGTCCCGGTGCCGTCGTCGACCTGGTCCACCTTGCGACGCAGATAGGAGATGTAGGACTCCACGATGTTCGCGTCGCCGCCCCAGTCGTACTGCCAGACGTGGTCGAGGATCTGCGCCTTGGACAGCACCCGCCCGGGGTTGAGCATGAGGTACCGCAGCAGCTTGAACTCGGTGGGGGACAGGTCGATCTCGCGTCCGCTGCGGCGCACCTCGTGCGAGTCGTCGTCGAGCTCGAGGTCGGCGTAGCGCAGGATGCGCGCGTCGTCGTCGCGGTCGGGACCCGTCCGGCGCAGGATCGCCCGGATGCGGGCGACGACCTCCTCGAGGCTGAACGGCTTGGTGACGTAGTCGTCGCCGCCCACCGTCAGCCCCTGCACCTTGTCCGCGGTGTCGTCCCGCGCCGTGAGGAACAGCACGGGCGTGTGCTGACCCTTCTCGCGCAGCCGGCGCGTGACCGAGAAGCCGTCCATGTCCGGCAGCATGACGTCGAGCACCAGCAGGTCGGGCTCGATCTCGCGCGCCATCCGCAGGGCCGTCGACCCGTCGGCGGCCGCATGCACCTCGAACCCCGCGAAGCGCAGCGACGTGGCCAGCAGCTCGCGGATGTTCGGCTCGTCGTCCACCACCAGGAGCGTGGCCTCGGGCTCGTGCGCAGTCATGGCCGCATCATGGCCCCGATGCCTGGGAGTTCGCTGGATGTCGCCCGCATGGCGTCGACGGGCGCCACTCCGGCATTTCGGACGTGCGGCGGTCGGCAGGTACCGTCGAACGGTGACTTTCGTGCTGACCGTGGTACAGAACGCGCCGGACGTCCCCCTCGACCGTCTCGAGGGCTGGGCGCAGGACGCGACCCTCACCGTCGTGCGCGCCGACCTGGGCGAGCCGATCCCCGCCGTCGACGAGCTCGGCGACGGTCTCGTGGTGCTCGGCGGCCACCACCACGCGTACGACGACAGCGCCGCGCCCTGGCTGCCCGCGGTGCGCCAGCTGCTCGCGGACGCCTCCCGGTCCGAGGTCCCCACCCTCGGCATCTGCCTGGGCGCGCAGCTGCTGGCCGTCGCGCGCGGCGGCCGGGTACAGGTGGCGGCCCCTCCCGGGACCGAGGCCGGCGTGGTCACCATCTACTGGCGTGTCGAGGCTGTCTCGGACCCCGTGGCGGGCCCGCTCGTCGCCGGGCTCACGGAGCGCCGCGCGACGCCGCAGCCGACGCTGCACTCCGACGCGGTCGTCGACCTCCCGGCGGGCGCGGTGTGGCTGGCATCCTCCAACCAGTACCCCTACCAGGCGTTCCGCATCGGCTCGGCGTGGGGCGTGCAGTTCCACCCCGAGGCGTCCGCGGCGACGCTGCGCGAGTGGGCGACGCGGGACGGCGACGTCGACACCGAGGCGATCCTCGCCGAGTACGCCGAGCGCGAGGCCGAGCTGGTCGGGATCGGCGAGGCACTGGTCGGCGGCTTCGTCGACCACGTGCGGGCGGTCGCGGCCGCGCGCGTGAGCGCCTGAGCCTCAGCCCTCGTCGGGCGTCACCTCGGTGACCTGACCGTCCTCGACGTGCCAGCGGCGCGTCAGCCGGACCGTCTCGAGCATCCGGCGGTCGTGCGTGACCAGCAGGATCGTCCCGTCGAACGCGTCGAGCGCCGCCTCCAGCTGCTCGATGGCCGGCAGGTCGAGGTGGTTCGTCGGCTCGTCGAGCACCAGCAGGTTGACCCCGCGCGCCTGCAGCAGCGCCAGCGCCGCGCGCGTGCGCTCGCCCGGTGACAGCGAGGCGGCCGTCCGGTGCACCTGGTGGCCCGCGAGCCCGAACTTCGCCAGCAGCGTGCGCACGTCGGCGGTCGGCCAGTCCGGCACCTGCGCGGCGAACGCGTCGACGAGGGGCTCGTCGCCCTCGAACGCGCGCCGCGCCTGGTCCACCTCGCCGACCAGCACGCCCGCGCCGAGCGACGCGCTGCCCTCGTCGGGCGCCAGGCGGCCCAGCAGGAGCGCGAGCAGCGTGGACTTGCCCGACCCGTTGGGTCCCGTCACCGCGACGCGGTCCTGCCAGTCCAGCTGCAGGTCGACGGGCCCGAGGGTGAACCGGCCGCGTCGCACCACGGCGGCGCGCGCGACGGCGACGACGGCACCCGAGCGCGGTGCGCTCGCGATGCTCATCTGCAGCTGCCACTCCTTGCGGGGCTCCTCCACCACGTCCAGCCGCTCGATCGCCCGGTCGGTCTGCCGAGCCTTGGCGGCCTGCTTCTCCGAGGTCTCGCCCCGGAAGTGCTTGACGTGCTTGTCGGGGTCGGTGGCCTTGCGGCGGGCGTTGCGCACGCCCTTCTCCATCCAGGCGCGCTGCGTGCGGGCCCGCGCCTGCAGGGTCTCGAGCCGCGCGGCGTAGCCCTCGTACGCGGCGCGCGCCTGCTGGCGGGCGATCGAGCGCTCCTCGAGGTAGGCGTCGTAGCTCCCTCCGTACACGCGCACCTGGAGCAGGCTGCGGTCCAGCTCCACCACCGACGTGACCGTCCGGCTGAGGAACTCCCGGTCGTGGCTCACGACGACGACGGGCGCGTCGGCCCGGTGCACGAAGTCCTCCAGCAGCGCGATGCCGGCCGCGTCCAGGTCGTTGGTCGGCTCGTCGAGCAGGTACAGGTCGAACCGGGACAGCAGCAGCGCGGCGAGGCCGACGCGCGCGGCCTGACCGCCGGACAGGGCGGTCATCGGCAGCTCGAGGTCCACGTCGAGCCCCAGCTCGTCGACGACAGTGCCGATGCGCGAGTCCAGGTCCGCGCCGCCGAGCGCGAGCCAGCGGTCGAGGGCACGGGAGTACTCGTCGTCCGCGCCGGGCTCGCCCGCGGCGAGCGCGTCGGCCGCCCGGTCCATCGCGGCCTGCGCATCCGTCACGCCGGTGCGGCGCTCGAGGTGCGCGGCCACGCTCTCGTCCGGCCGGCGCTCCACCTCCTGGGCCAGCAGGCCGAGCGCGGCGCCCGGGGGTGCGACCTGCACCGAGCCGGCCTCGGGTACCCGCAGCCCCGCCAGGATGTGCAGCAGCGTCGACTTGCCCGAGCCGTTGGGCCCGACCAGACCCACCACGTCCCCCGGGGCGACCACCAGGTCGGCCCCGGTGAACAGCTCCCGGTCGCCGAAGCCGGCGGCGACCCCCTTCACCTGCACGGTCGCTGCCATGGGACCCATTCTCCCGGACGCGCGCCAGCGTTTTCCGCGGTCAGTCCGCCGCGCGCTCGCCCAGGCCCAGGTCCTCCGCGTCGACGATCGTGTACGCATAGCCCTGCTCGGCCAGGAAGCGCTGGCGGTGCGCCGCGAACTCCTGGTCGACGGTGTCCCGCGAGACGACGGTGTAGAAGTGCGCCGTGCGGCCGTCGCCCTTGGGGCGCATGATGCGGCCGAGCCGCTGCGCCTCCTCCTGGCGCGAGCCGAACGAGCCGGACACCTGGATCGCGACGGACGCCTCCGGCAGGTCGATCGAGAAGTTGGCGACCTTGGAGACCACGAGCTTGTGGATCTCACCCGTGCGGAACGCGTCGAACAGCCGCTGCCGCTCCGCGACCGGGGTCTGGCCCGTGATGAGGTCCGCTCCGAGGTGCTCCGCGAGCTCGTCGAGCTGGTCCAGGTACTGCCCGATCACCAGGATCTGGTCGCCCTCGTGCTGCGCGACGAGCTTCTCCACGACGTGGTTCTTGCCCGAGGCGGTCGCTGCCAGGCGGTACTTGTCCTCCGGCTCGGCGGTCGCGTACAGCATGCGCTCGTGGTCGGGCAGTGTGAGGCGCACCTCGACGCAGTCGGCCGGCGCGATGTAGCCCTGTGCCTCGATGTCCTTCCACGGCGCGTCGAACCGCTTGGGACCGATGAGCGAGAAGACCTCGTCCTCGCGGCCGTCCTCGCGCACCAGCGTGGCGGTCAGGCCGAGCCGGCGCCGGGCCTGCAGGTCTGCGGTCATGCGGAAGATGGGCGCGGGCAACAGGTGCACCTCGTCGTAGACGACGAGACCCCAGTCGCGGGCGTCGAGCAGCTCGAGGTGCGAGTAGACGCCCTTCCGCTTGGTGGTGAGCACCTGGTAGGTGGCGATGGTGACGGGACGGATCTCCTTGCGGGCGCCCGAGTACTCGCCGATCTCGTCCTCGGTGAGCGACGTGCGCTTGACCAGCTCGTCGCGCCACTGCCGGGCCGAGACCGTGTTGGTCACGAGGATCAGCGTCGTGGTCGACGACTTCGCCATCGCACCCGCGCCCACGAGCGTCTTGCCCGCGCCGCAGGGCAGGACCACGACGCCGGAGCCGCCGTGCCAGAACCCCTCGACGGCCTGCTTCTGATACGGCCGCAGCTGCCACCCGGCCTCGTCGAGCGCGATCGCGTGCGCCTCGCCGTCCACGTACCCGGCCAGGTCCTCGGCGGGCCAGCCCAGCTTGAGGAGCACCTGCTTGAGGTGGCCGCGCTCGGAGGGGTGCACGATCACGTCGGTGTCGTCCAGGCGCGCGCCCAGCAGGCCCGCGGTGCGCTTGGAGCGGGTGACCTCGGCCAGCACCGCCGCGTCGAGCGCGTGCAGCACCAGGCCGTGCACCGGGTGCTGGACCAGCTGCAGCCGCCCGTAGCGCGACATGGTGTCGGCGACGTCGACCAGGAGCGCGTGCGGCACCGGGTAGCGGCTGTACTCGAGCAGCACGTCGACCACCTGCTCGGCGTCGTGCCCGGCGGCGCGCGCGTTCCACAGCCCGAGCGGCGTGAGCCGGTACGTGTGCACGTGCTCGGGCGCACGCTCGAGCTCGGCGAACGGCGCGATGGCGCGGCGGCAGGCGTCCGCCTGGTCGTGGTCGACCTCGAGCAGCAGCGTCTTGTCGCTCTGCACGATCAGCGGTCCGTTGGTCACGCGGTCTCCTCGTCGGTGGTGGCGTCGTCGGCCGCGGCGGGCCGGACGCGGCGCACGGAGGCGATGCGGTGCACCGCGACCGTCAGCTCGGACTCGCGCTGCACGTCGGCCGCCCGCAGCCGGCCCCCGTCGATGCGCAGGGGCCGCAGCAGGCGCCGTTCCGGCCGTCCCGTGGGACCCACCAGCTCGACCCACACCTCGGTCTTGTCGGCCGCCGCCTCGCGCAGCAGCAGCAACGCGTCGCCCGGCTCGTCTGTTCCTTCGGGCTGCTCGTCGGCCGCGGTCGCCGGCGCGGCCGGAAGCTCCGGGGCGACGGGCTCCGGAGCGCGGAGGCGCGCGACGAGCGCTGCCAGCTGCGCGTCCGAGGCGGACGCAGGCGCCTCGCCACCCTCGCGGCGGCGCGCCGCCGACCGCCCCCGCCGACCGACCCGCCGCACCTCCCGCGCGATGTGCAGCACGTGCCCGTCGGGCGTCTCGGCGGCGGGCGCGAGGCCCTGCGCGCGCAGCGCGTCGATGAGCTCACGCGTCGGCGCGTGCGCGGCCAGCACCGTGGGCGCGAGCGCGAAGAGCCCGAGGCCGGACAGCCTCGGGTTGTCGACGAGCCCCGCCAGCAGCGCGGGGTCGTCGCTGCGCAGGTAGCTCGACGCGGCGCCGGCCCGCAGCCGCCCGTGCCTGCGCGCGGCGTCCCGAACCAGGTACTCCAGGGGCTGCGGGACCGGGCCGCGCGCGAAGCGCCCGAGCTCGGCCAGGAGCCCCTCGGCCGTCGCGCCGTCGTCGAACGCCGTCCGCACCGAGTCGGCCGTGAAGCGCACGGTCACGGCGCCGCCGCGGGACTCCACGCGCGCGGTGCGTGCCAGGAGGGCCTCGAGCTCGTCGCTGGGCCGTCCGGGGACGATGCCCGTGAGGTCGCCCTGCAGCAGGATCTCGTCGAGGGACGGCGGCAGGGCCGCGTCGAAGGCCGCGGCCGCCTCGTCGGCCGACGAGAGCAGGGCGCGACCGGGCTCGGACAGGGCGCCGGCGCCGAGCACGCCCACGTCGGCGGCCTCGGCGAGGATGGCCGCCACGGCCGCGATGGGCGGTACCGAGCGCGGGGTGCGCCAGGCGAGCACCTCGAGCGCGGCGTCGGGGCTCGGTGCCGCGCCGGGCTCGAGCTCCGCCAGGACGCCGAGCACGGAGCGCCGCAGCCGGGGTGCCCACGCACGCTGCAGGTCGGGGCTGAGCGCGGGGCGCACGACGCCGGCCTCGTCGCGCCCGCCCACGAGCCACGGCGTGCGCGGCGTGGCCAGCCAGGTGGCGGCCAGCGCGGACCAGCGCTCGGCCACGGGTCGCACGGACCACTCGTCCATCGCGACCGTCGGCACGAACGTCGGCTGCTCCTCGCCGTCGTCCCCGACCAGGCCGGCCGCCGCGGCGAGCTCGACGACGAGCGCGGCGAGGCGCTCCTCGACGTCCAGCTCGGCGGCGACGCGGCGCAGCTCGCGCACGCCGAGGCCGCCCGAGCGCAGCACGCTCGCCGGGAACTCCTCCCACAGCCGCCCCAGTTGGGTCACCAGGCGCACCACGCGCTCCCCGGCGTCGACGCCCTCGGCCAGCACGGTGGCGGCGCGGCGGACGGGGACGACGGGGGTGGGTGCGACGGCGGCCGCCCGGTGCGTGCGCCCGCCGCGGAGCGCGAGGGCGACGGTGCGCGGCAGGATCACGTGCCGCCCGTCGCCCATCACCAGCAGCCGGCGGCGGACCATCCAGTCCACGGCGGCGGCGGTAGCGGTGGCGTGGGAGGGCGCGAGGCCCACGGGCGGGCCCCACGTGAGCGCCTCGAGCACGGGCGCGACGCCCGCGGGGGCCTCCGGAAGCACGTCGACGACGCCCGCGGGCGGGTCGGTGGGGCCCGCCGGGGCCAGTCCCGCCGGGTACGGCCCCAGCAGCTCCACCAGGCCGGGCGCGGGGTGCAGGCCCTCCTCGTCGCGGAACAGCAGGACGAGCTCGGTCGCCCGCGCGAGCGCCTGGTCCACCAGCGCGGCGCTGGCGGGGGAGTCGGCGATCGCGGCGTGCAGGTCGCACCCCGGCCCGAGCGCGACGACTGCCTCGAGCACCTGCAGCACCCCGGCGTCGACGGAGGCGAGCGCGCGCTCCAGGCTTCCGCGGCTCGTGGCGCGCACGCCGAGCGACGCGATGGTCGTCGGCGAGGGGGACGCGAGGTCCGGCCGCCCGCGCAGCAGCGCGACGAGCTCGTCGTCGGTGCGGGAGCGGAGGAACCCCGTGAACGTGGACATCCGTCCCACCTTACGGGGGCGGTAACGTCGACGCGTCGAGAGCGCCCACCACGACGAACCGGAGCCCCGCGTGCCACTGTCCGACCAGCTCCTGGCCGACCTGCGGACCGACGCGTCCGCCCAGCTGCCGCAGGTGGCCGCGCTGCGGCACGCGCTGCACCGCGTCCCGGAGATCGGGCTCGAGCTGCCGCTCACGCAGGCGCTCGTGCTCGAGGCGCTCGCGGACCTGGACCTCGAGATCAGCACGGGCCGGGGGCTGCACTCGGTGACGGCCGTGCTGCGCGGTGCGCGTCCGGGCCCGGCCGTGCTGCTGCGTGGCGACATGGACGCGCTGCCCGTCACGGAGGACAGCGGCGAGGAGTTCACGTCCGAGCACCCCGGCGTCATGCACGCGTGCGGCCACGACCAGCACGTCGCCGGCCTGGTGGGCGCGGCGCGGCTGCTCGCGGCCCGGCGGGACCAGATCGCGGGCTCGGTCGTCTTCATGTTCCAGCCCGGCGAGGAGGGCGACGGTGGCGCCCAGCACATGATCGACGAGGGCGTGCTCGACGCGGCGGGCGAGCGCGTCATGGCGGCGTACGGCGTGCACGTCGCGGCCGGGCTGCTGCCCCCGGGCGTCGTGTCCGGCCGCGGCGGGACGGCCATGGCGGCGGCCGACAGCGTGCGCGTGGTGGTCAACGGGCGCGGCGGGCACGGCTCGGCGCCGTTCCGCGCGCTCGACCCCGTGCCGGTGGCCGCCGAGATCGTGCTCGCGCTGCAGTCCATGGTCACGCGGCGGTTCTCCGTGTTCGACCCGGTGGTGGTCACGGTCGGCTCGATCCAGGCCGGGACGGCGGACAACATCATCCCGTCGTCGGCCGAGCTCAAGATCACCGTGCGGACGTTCTCCCGCGAGTCGTGGGAGGCGGCGCCCGCGCTGCTCACCGACGTGTGCGAGCACGTCGCCGCCGCGCACGGGCTCACCGCGACGGTGGACTACCGCCGGGGCTACCCGGTGACCGTGAACACCCCCGGCGAGGTGGACCGCACGGCGCGGCTCACGCGCGGGCTGTTCGGGGAGCAGGCCTGGTTCACGATGCCCGAGCCGCTCGCCGGCGCGGAGGACTTCTCCTTCGTGCTGCAGGAGGTGCCCGGTGCGTTCGTCTTCGTCAGCGCGACCCTGCCCGGCCTGGACCCGCGGACGGCGCCGTACAACCACTCCGCGCAGGCCAGGTTCTCCGACGACGCGCTGGCGATCGGCCCGGCCCTGCTCGCGGCGCTCGCGCTCGACCGCCTGGGCGACGAGGCCGTCGCGCGATAAACGGCGGCGCCGCCCGGTAGCCTAGGGAGCAGACGAGTCAGATCCACAGCAGCTACTGAAGAACGAGGTATGCCGTGCCCACCGGCAAGGTCAAGTGGTTCGACGCCGAGCGCGGGTTCGGGTTCATCGCCGACGACGCGGGCGGTGAGGTCTTCCTGCACGCCTCCGCGCTTCCCGACGGCGTGACGCCCTCGGTCGGCACCAAGGTCGACTTCGGGGTCGCCGACGGCCGGCGCGGCCCGCAGGCGCTGTCCGTCAAGATCCTCGACCCGCTGCCCTCGGTGGCCAAGGCCAGCCGCAAGCCGGTCGACGACATGGCCGTGATCATCGAGGACCTCATCAAGGTGCTGGACCGGGTGGGCAACGACCTTCGCCGCGGCCGGTACCCCGAGAAGGCGCGCGCCGCGCAGTACGCGACCCTGCTGCGGGCCGTCGCCGCCGACCTCGAGGCCTGAGCGTGGCCACCGCCACCAAGGACGCCGTCCTCGGCTCAGCCGTCGACCTCGCGCGCGAGGTCGCAATCGAGCTCGCGGGGAACGCGGCCGACGTGGGCGAGCACCTCGGCGTCGTCGTCGAGGGCGAGCGGCTGATCTCGCACCGGTTCGCCTGCCTGGCCCGCGGCTACCGCGGCTGGGAGTGGACCGTGACCGTGTCACGCGTCCCGCGCGGTCGCATCGCCACGGTGTGCGAGGCGGAGCTGCTGCCCGGCGACGACGCGATCCTCGGCGCGGCCTGGGTGCCGTGGTCGGAGCGCCTGCGCCCCGGTGACGTGGGCCCCGGCGACGTGCTGCCGTTCCGTGCCGACGACCCCCGCCTCGAGCCCGGCTGGACGCCCTCGGGCGACCCCGAGCTCGACGAGGTCGCGATCGACGAGCTCGCGCTCGCCCGCGTGCGCGTGCTGTCCCCGCAGGGGCGGGACGAGGCCGCCGAGCGGTGGTTCCGCGGTTCCCACGGCCCCACGAGCCCGGGCTCGCTCGCGTCCAGCGCGGCGTGCCAGACCTGCGGGTTCCTGGTGCCGCTGCAGGGTTCGCTCGGTCTGGTGTTCGGCGTGTGCGCCAACGAGTGGTCGCCCGACGACGGCAAGGTGGTCAGCCTCGAGCACGGCTGCGGAGCGCACTCGGAGACCGGCAACGAGCCCGTGCCCACCGAGTGGCCGGAGCCCGCGCCGCTGATCGACGAGCTGCGGATCGACGTGATCCCGGCGCTGTCGACGCCCCCTGCCGACGCGGTCCCCGACCCGGAGCAGTGACCGTCGACCCCTTCGGCACGGCCGCCGTCCGCGCGGCCGCCTTGGGGGCGTGGCAGGCCTCACCCGCGCGGCTGCGCGAGGACGCCAACGTCGAGGAGGACCACGCGCGCGGCTACTACCGCGACCGCGTGGTGGTCGAGCTCGCCCAGAACGCCGCCGACGCGGCGCTGCGGGCCGGTGTGCCCGGTCGGCTCCTGCTGCGCCTGGCGCGCACCGAGGAGGGCACGACCTTCGTCGCGGCCAACACGGGCGCCCCGCTGGACGAGTCCGGGGTCGCCTCGCTCGCCTCGATGCGTGCGTCGTCCAAGCGCGACGCCGGTCCCCGGGCCGTGGGCAGGTTCGGCGTCGGGTTCGCCGCGGTGCGCGCGGTCGCCGACGAGGTGAGCGTGCTGTCGACGACCGGGGGAGTGCGGTTCAGCCTCCGGGACACCGCCGCGATGCTCGACCAGGCCGGTGCACGGGTGCCCGCGCTCGCCGAGGAGGTGCGACGCCGCGACGGCTCGCTGCCGGCGTTGCGGCTGCCCCTGCCCACCGACGGCAGCCCGCCCAGCGGCTACGACACCGCGGTGGTGCTCGAGCTGCGCGACGAGGTGGCGGCCGACGAGGTGCGCGTGCTGCTGCGGGCCGTGGGCGACCCGCTGCTGCTCGCCCTGCCCGGGCTCGTCGAGATCCTGGTCGAGGACGCCGACGCGCCGCCGCGCCGGATCGCCGGCGTGCACGAGCGGTGGACGGTCGCCTCCGACGAGGGCGAGCTGCCACTCGCGCTTCTGGCCGACCGACCGGTGGAGGAGCGCGCCGCGCGGTCGTGGCGCGTGACGTGGGCCGTGCCGCGCGGGGGCGCGCCCGACGGGGGCGCTCCTCGCGTCGTGCATGCGCCGACGCCGACCGACGACCCCCTCGACCTGCCCGCGCTGCTGGTCGCCACCCTGCCGCTCGACCCCACGCGCCGCCACGTCGCCGCCGGACCGCTGGCCGACGCGGTGCTCGAGCACGCCTCGGCCGTGTACGCGGCGCTCGCCGCGACCCTCGCTGCTGCGGGAGAGGACCCCCTCGCGCTGGTCCCCACCGGCCTGCCCGCCGGCCCCGTCGATGCGGCCCTGCGCCCGCGCGTCCTCGACGCGCTCGGTCGCATGCCGCTGCTGACCTCGGCCGCCGACCCCGGACGCCTGGTGCCCGCGGCGCTGGCGGTCGCCCTCGCGGGTCCGGTGCGCCCTGACGCCCTCGCCGCGCTCGGTGGTCGGATCGCCGGCCTCGTGACGCTGCCGCACGGCCGGGAGACGCAGGCGCGCGCGCTCGGCGTCGACGTCCGCTCGCTCGCCGACCTTGTGGAGGACGTGCCCGCGGCCGAGCCCGGGCAGTGGCTCGAGCTGTACGAGGCGCTGGCTTCGCTCGCGCACGATGGTGCCGCCCGCGAGGCGCTCGGCTCGTTGCCGGTCCCGCTCGTGGACGGCCGCGTCGTGCGGGGCGCACGCGGGACGCTCGTCGTGCCTCCCGACCTCGACGCCGATGCGCTCGCGGTGCTCGCGGGATGGGGCGTCCGGATCGTCGACCCGCGGGCGGCGCACGCGCTGCTGGAGCGGGTGGGCGCGCAGGGCGCGGACGCGGTCGCCCTGCTGCGACGGGCCGACGTGCGCCGCGCCGCGCTCGACGCGCCGGACGACGAGCAGACCACCGAGACGGTGCTCGCGCTGGCGTCGGCGGGCCCGCTGCCGGACGACGTCCGCGCCTGGACGGGGCTGCTCGAGCTCCCCGCGGCCGACGGCGAGCTCACGCCCGCCGACGGGCTGGTCCTGCCCGGATCCGCGGCGGCCGACCTGCTGGACCCCCGCGTGATGGCGCCCCTGGCGCGCGACGTGCTCGACCGGTGGGGCGCCGACGCCCTCGTGGCGGTCGGCGTGCGGCGCGACCTCGTGGTGGTCACCGTCGAGGACGTGCTGGCCGACCCGGCGTCCCTGGGGGACGGGGACGACCCGGCCGCGCTCCAGGGGCAGTCGCTCGACGGGTGGGAGGACTACCTCGAGCACCTGGGCCGGGTGCTGGGCGACGGTGCCTACGTCGGCCAGGTCGCCGCGATCGCCGACCTGGACGCGGTGGACGACGGCCGGCTGGTCGACGTGCTCGCGCGACTGGCACGCGACCCGGAGCTGCGCCGCGCCGTGCTCGAGCCGGTCCGCTCCGAGACCGGGGGGACGGCGTCGTCCTACACCGCGTGGTGGCTGCGCGAGCGCTCCGGGCTCGACCTGGGTGAGCCGTTCCTGCTGGTCGGCGCCCACGGTCCGCTGGTGCGCAGCGCGCCCGAGGCGGTCCGCGGGCTCGATCCCGAGCTGCAGCGGGCCCTCGGCGGTGTCACGGGTCCGGGCGAGCTCGACGCCCGGGCGTGGAGCGGCATCCTGGCGCGCTGGGAGCCCGGGACCGAGGTGCCGGTCGACGCGGCGACCGCGGTGTGGCGCTGGGCGGCGCCCGACGAGGTGCCCGACCACCTGCCCGCACTCGTCGCGCCGGGCCGCATCGAGGTGGTGCCCGCGGTCGAGGCGGCCGTCGCCGACGCACCGATGTGGTGGCAGCGCACCGACGTGGCCGCGATGGTCCCCGCGTCCGACGCGGGCCGGGCCGCGGCGGTCTTCGACCTGCCCCGCGCCGCGGAGCTCGCGCCCGGCCAGGTCGGGAGCGGCGGCGTGGTCGCACCGGTGCCCGACGCGGTGCACCTGCTGCTGCGCGACGCGCCGCGCGCGTGGACCGAGCACGACGACCTCACGGTCGACGGCGTCCCCGTCGAGTGGTGGGTGCAGGACGGCCAGCCGCACGCGGTCCACCTGGCCGGCCTCGCGTCGGCGCTCGCGCAGTGCGCGGGTCGATGGGACCTGCGCTACGCGCTCGAGGCGGTGCTCGTGGATCCGGCCCGCGCCGTCGAGGCGGCGCTCGACCAACTCCCGTAGCTCCTGCTGCGGCCCGGCTCCGCGCTCGTCAGGGCGCAGGCGGCGTCGCCGGGGGGCGGTGCCGGCGGGCCCAGTCCCAGCCGAGCACGCCCAGCACGGCGCCGGCCGCGCACACGGCGACCGGGATCGCGCCGATGGTGCCGGTGAGCCACAGCACGACGCTCACGACGAGCGCCACGGACCACAGCGCGGTGCCGACGACCATCACCCGCGCGAGGTCGACCTCGAGGGGGACCAGGGGCGGGTCGTCGACGGGTCGCCGTCGGGGAGCTGCAGCCACGCGACGAGCCTACGCGGCCTGCTGCACCCCGGCGCCCATGGCGGTCGCGGCCGAGAGGGCCTCTGGCATGGCCCGCAGGTAGGTGCGCGCCACCTCGATCGGGTTGAACCCCGCCGCGCGCACCGCCGCCGGGTCGTCGGCCTCGTGGCCCATCGCCGCGTCGAGCACGGACCCGTAGAAGCCGCCCTGGCCGCGCAGACCGCGGGCCAGCTCCGCCGAGACGCCGGACCGCTCCACGACGGACTCGATCGACACGTCCAGGGCGCCGGCCATCGCCGACAGCATCCCCACGGTGTAGGCCGCGTCGTCGTTCGACGCGAGCCGCCAGCACGCGAGGGCGCGGGTGAGGACGGACCAGAGCACGTCGACGGGCGCGGGCTCCGAGCCGACGAGCATCGACGACACGAGCGTGCCGAGCCGGCGCGGGCCCAGCAGCCCGACGGCGCGGGGGAGGGAGTCGACGTGGTGGCTCAGCCCGGTGGCCGACGCGTTGACCACCTGGAGCACGCGCATGGAGAGCTCGGGGTCGAAGCTGACGGCGCGCACCACCTGGGCGTGGTCGGGCACCTCGGCCGCGAGCAGGCGGACCAGCTCGAGGTGCTGGACCTCGCCGGCCGACAGCGCGCGCCCGCGGCCGGGCTCCTGGCGCTGGATGAGGGGGCGCTGCACGAGGTCGATCCCGAGCTCGCTGGCCAGGGCCGACCGCTCGCGCGTGGTGGCGTGCTCGCCCACGGCCCACGCGCCGCCGTCGTGGATGCGGCCGACGAGGTCGGCGAGGTGCTCGCGGTCGCGGCGCAGGTCGATCTTGACGAGGTCGGCCAGCGGCAGCAGCTCGTCCTCGGCGAGGCTCGCGGTGTACCCGGCCAGCGCGACACCCACGCCGCGGTCGCGGAGCGAGGCGACCAGCTCGTCGGCGCCCTCCGTGCGCGCGACCGCGCTGGGCACCTCGGCGACCAGGGCACGGGGCGTGGCCGGCAGGGGCTCGTGGCCCTGCAGCATCCGGGAGCCCATGCGGAGCAGCACGGGCCGGTCGCCGACCAGCTGGCGGAAGTCCGTCGCGGCGTAGGCCTCGTCGGCGAGGCGCTCCTCGGCGGCCGGGGTCATCACGGTCGCGGTGTCCTGCGGGTCCGTCACGCTGGCGCGAACGGCGTAGCCGAACAGGGAGCCGTCGCCGTGCACGAGGGCCTGCCGCTGGATCGCGACGCGGCTGGATGATGACATCGACTGCCTCCTTGACTGAGCACTCGGCCTGCCCATCGGCCGGGAGCGCTCAGACGTGAGACATCTAGCCGATCGGTGCGCGCAGCGGCCAGTCCTCGTCCAGCACGGTCTGCCGCGTACGGCCCGTGCCGAGCTCGACGACCAGCGGCGCGAGCAGGTTCGCCGTGGGCGGCTCGCCCGCGGCGGAGGGGTGCACGACGACGAGCAGGGCCTGGCCGTCCGCGCCCACCTGCGCCGCGTAGTCGGGGAAGTGCGCGGCCGGGTCCACGACGAAGAGCCGCGCGGGGGGCTCGTCGCCGCGCGAGCGCATCGCGAACAGCACGCCCGCGTCGTCCAGCGGCTCGAGGCCGAACGTCGAGCGGCCGGGGAGGCCCGGGATCGCCTCGACCATCTCGAGGACGGCGGGGACGTCGTGGTCCCCGACGCGCACGGTCGCCGTGCTCATCGCAGGAAGTCCAGCAGCGTCGGCTGGAGCACCTTGGCCCCTGCCCCGAGGGCCCCCTTGTAGGCGACCTCCTGGGTCTGCAGCTCGAGGATGACCTCGGCCAGGTCGATGTCCTCGACGCTGGCCAGGTGCGCCTTCACGTCGAGCGCGTCGCCCAGCAGGGCACTCTGCGTGTCGAGCACCTGCTTGTGCCGCGCGCCGACGCCGGCGAGCTGGTTGAGCATCGCGTCCATGCGCGTGTCCACCGCGCCCAGGCTGGACGTCGGGTCGCCGCCCGCGCGCAGGGTCGTCGCGATGTCGTCGATCAGCTGGAACACCGAGCCCGCGCCCGTGCCGAAGACGGCGGCACCGTCGGCGTCGACGCGGACGGTGGCGTCGGCGCCGACCCGGCGCTCGACGGGCGCGCCCGTGCCGGTCCAGGAGTACGAGGCGTCGAACGCGACTCCCGCGTCAGAGGTGCCGGCGAAGACCGTGCGCCCCATGTAGGTGGTGTTCGCCTGCGCGAGCAGCGCGGAGCGCAGGCCGTCCAGCTCGGCGGCGAGAGCCTCGCGGGACGTGGTGCCGAGCGCGCCGTTGCCGCCCTGGACGGTGATGTCCCGCACGCGGCGCAGCGTCGCGAGCGAGCCGGTCAACGCCGAGTCGACCGTGGTGAGCCACGAGTCGGCGTCGGACGTGTTGCGCTGGTACTGCGAGATCGCGCGCTGGTCGCCGCGCAGCTGGAGCATGTCCGAGGCGGCGGCAGGGTCGTCCGACGGCACCGTGATGTTCTTGCCGCTCGACAGCTTGGACTGCAGCGCGGACATGGCCGTCAGGTTGCCCTGGAGGTTGGCCAGCGTGTTGCGCTGGATCGACTGGTGGGTCACTCGGGTGATCACGATGGGTTCTACCTTCCGACCAGACCGGTGCGGTTGATGAGGGTGTCGAGCATCTCGTCGATGGCCGACAGCACCCGCGCGGCGCCCTCGTAGGCACGCTGGAACGCGAGCATGTTGACAGTCTCCTCGTCGGTGTCGACGCTCGCCTGCGCGAGCTGCTGACCCTCGGCGGTGGAGCGGGCCGCCTCGGCGACCGTGGCACGTGCGCCCGCGCTCGCGGTGCGCGTGGCGACCTCGACGACGGTGTGCTTCCACGTGGCGTCGGGGCCGTCGTCCCGCGTGCGGAGCCCGGCGATCGCGTCCGCGACCGACGAGTCGAACGCGCCCGCGCCCGGCGCGGCGACGGCGATGTCCGCGGTGTCGGTGATGGCGACGCGCAGCCCGAGGGCCGCGGGGACGCCCGGCGTGAACGTGAAGAACTCCCCGCCCGCGGCCCCGCCCGGGGTGACCGCGGAGCCGTGCAGCGCGTTCACCTGCGTCGCGAGCGTCTGGGCGAAAGCGTCGTAGCGCGCGGCGGCCTCGGCCAGGACGCCGCCCGTCCCGGTCGCGTCCGCGGGGGCGAGCACCGAGAGCAGGCCGGCGACCCGGCCGCCCTCGAGGCCCACGCCCTGCGTGGGGCGGTCGGCCCAGACCACCGAGACGGCGGTGCCGGGGCTCGCGGTGACCTCGCCGAACGTGGTGGCACCGGTCACGGCCAGCGGGTTGGAGCGGTTGCCCGAGACCAGGGCGTTGCCACCGACGAAGACGTCGACGCGACCGTCGGGGCGCACCTCGGTGGAGGCGCCGACCAGGCTCGAGAGCTGGGTCGCGAGCTGGTCACGCTGGTCCGCGAGCTCGTGCGCGGTGCCGCCCGAGTTGGTGATCTGCAGGATGCGGTTGTTGAGGTCGGCGATGCCCGCGGCGGCCGTGTTCACCTGGTCGACCAGCGCGACGGTGGTCGAGCGCGTCTGGTTCCACTGCGTCTCCGCGGTGGAGTACAGCGTGCCGACGCGCTCGGCCACGGCCTTGGAGTCCTCGATGAGGACGGCCCGCGTCGAGGCCTTGTCGGGAGCGTTCGCCACGTCGTGCCACGCCGACCACATGGTCGACAGCTGCGACGCCAGGCCGGTGTCGGCCGGCTCGCCCACGCCCTTCTCGAGCGCCGCGTACGCCTCGGCGCGCGCGGCGAGGTAGGACGACGCAGACGTGCTGGTGCGGACCTTCGCGTCCAGGAAGATGTCGCCGAGCCGGTCGACGCTGCTCACGCGCGTGCCGAGGCCGACACCGGTGCCGGTGGAGAACATCGACGCCCCCTGGGTGGCGGAGATCGACGTGAGGGTGGCCCGCTGGCGGGTGTACCCCACGGTGTTGGCGTTGGCGATGTTCTGCCCCGAGACCTCGAGGGCCTGGCGCTGGGCGACGAGGGAGCTCAGCGCGGTGCCGAGGCCGGAAAAGGTGCTCACGGTGTCGTTCTCCTCAGAACGTGCGGTCGACGAGGCGAGCCGCCGGCTCGGCGGCCGCGCTCTGGCCGCTGCCGTCGTAGGTGTGGACGTCGTGCAGGGAGGCGAGAGTCTCCTGCGTGGCGCGGTGCGACATCGCGAGCAGCTCGCGGTTGCCGTCGGCCAGCTGGGAGATCTGGGTCGTCAGCGAGGCGAAGGCCTCGCGGTGCGCGCGCAGGAGGTCGGACCACGGCTCGGGCGCGGCCTCGGCCAGTGCGGAGAGGCTGGCGCCCTCGGGCAGGCCCAGCTCCGCGCTGACGGTCGCCACCTCCACGGCGCGACCGAGCTCGGCGTCGCGGATCTGCGCGAGCACCGTCTCGACCTCGCGCGTCGCGTGGGCGAGCCAGCGCGAACGGCCGCTGGTGAGCAGCAGCTGCTCCTCCTCCAGCTTGAAGAGCAGCAGCTCGAGCAGGTTCCGCTCGTGCCACAGCACCTCGGACAGCCTGTTGAGAGCCATCGGTTCCTCCTGTCGTCTGCGCGCGGCCGGCACGAGGGGTGTCGGCGCGCTTCCGCCCTGAACTATCGGCAACCGGGTGGTGGTCCTGAATCTTCTGGGAGGCCAGTTGAGCCCGTTTTGCCCGACCGGTCCAGAGTCGCCGCGAGCCGGCAGAGGGCGTGGTGCGTGTTCTAGCGGAAGAACGTAGACAAACGTCCAGTTGACGCCACGCCGGAGTGTGATTCATGTCACACCGTAGTTGGGTGCTAGCCCCCAGTGGCTGACAGGCCAGTAATTGCCCAGGTCACACTGTGGACCAGGGCCGAAAGTCCCCGTTCGGCCTAGTCGGCCGCTCGAAAACTTTCTTTACGAAGTTGCTTAAGCCTCGCGGCCGCGACGCCGAGCGATGACCTGTGACCCAAGAGACCTCCTCCGCCAACGACCTCGTCGTGGCCAACCTCGCGCTCGTCGGCTACGCCGTCTCCGAGGTGCTGCGGCGGGTTCCCCCCACCGTCTCGCGCGACGACCTCGCCTCGGCGGGCAGCCTCGCCCTCGTGCTGGCGGCGCGGGCGTACGACCCCAGCACCGGCGTGCCGTTCGCGCGCTACGCGTCGCTGCGGATCCGCGGGGCGCTCGTGGACGAGCTGCGATCGATGGACTGGGCGACCCGGGGGACCCGCACCCGCGTCCGCGAGCTGGCGGCCACCTCCGAGCAGCTCGCCGCCTCGCTGGGACGCGCGGCGACGCGCGAGGAGCTCGCGACCGCGCTCGGCGTCGACGTGCGCACCGTGGACAAGACCCGCGGGGACGCGGAGCGCCGGGTGCTGAGCATCGACGCGAGCGAGGGCGTCATCGCCGACATGATCGTCGACTCCACCAGCACGCCCGAGGAGTCGGTGCTCGCCTCCGAGCGCATCCAGTGGCTGCGCGCCGCGGTCGACTCCCTGCCCGAGCGCCTGCGCGGCGTGGTCACCGCGATCTTCCTCGAGGACCGCCCCGTGGCCGAGGTGGCCGAGTCGCTGGGCGTCACGCAGTCGCGCATCAGCCAGCTGCGCACCGAGGCCCTGCTGCTGCTGCGCGACGGGCTCAACACGCACTTCGAGCCGAGCCTGGTGGCCGAGGCCGAGCGCCCCGACGGTGTCGCCGAGCGTCGCCGTCAGACCTACTTCGCGGCGATCGCCACGCGCGCCGCCCAGAGCTCGCAGCTCGCCGGCGAGCGTCTGGGTTTCGTGCCGACGCCCGTGGGTGCGTCGGACGCCGCTGAGGCGCGCACCGCGCAGCCCGCGTCTGCCTGAGAATCCCACGGGAGAAGTCCTCATCGCCCCGCGGGGGTGGTCGATAGGAGGGACATGCCCACGGATGGGCAGTCCGACCCCTATTCAGGAGGAAGATCATCATGGGTCTCTCGATCAACCAGAACATCGCGGCCGTCAACTCGTACCGCAACCTGTCCAACACGCAGAACGACCTGAGCAAGTCGCTCGAGAAGCTCTCGTCGGGCTTCCGCATCAACCGCGCTGCGGACGACGCGGCCGGTCTGGCGATCTCCGAGGGCCTGCGCTCGCAGGTCGGTGGCCTCAAGGTCGCGGCCCGCAACGCCCAGGACGGCATCTCGGTCGTGCAGACCGCCGAGGGCGCCCTGACCGAGGTGCACTCCATCCTGCAGCGTGTGCGCGACCTGTCCGTCCAGGCGGGCAACGACTCCAACAACGCGGCCGCTCGCAGCAACATCAAGACCGAGATCGACTCCCTCGGCGACGAGCTCACCCGCATCGGTGCCTCGACCAACTTCAACGGCACCAAGCTGCTCGACGGCTCCAACGCCTCGCTGACGTTCCAGGTCGGCGCCGGCTCGGTCGCCGCGGACGACCAGGTCACCGTCGGCATGGCGGACATCAGCGCCCTCGGTGGCAAGGTCAAGGCCCTGACCGTGGACACCGCGGCCAACGCCCTCGCCTCCATCGGCAAGGTCGACACCGAGATCGGCAACGTCTCGACCGCTCGCGCCAAGCTCGGTGCGGACCAGAACCGCCTCGAGCACACCATCAAGAACGTCAACGTCGCGGTCGAGAACCTGTCGGCCTCGGAGTCGCGGATCCGCGACACCGACATGGCGTCCGAGATGGTCAACTTCACGCGCTCGCAGATCCTGTCGCAGGCCGGCACGGCGATGCTCGCGCAGGCCAACCAGATCCCCCAGGGCGTGCTCTCGCTCCTGCGGTGACCTGACCGGTAGCCCCTCGGGGCGACCACCCGACGAGACCCGGTGGCGGGTCGGCTTCGTGCCGGCCGGCCGCCGGGTCTTCTCATGTCTGCAGCTGCTTCAGAAGAAACCCTCATCGGCCCGGTGGCGCGGTCGATAGGAGGGACATGCCCACGGATGGGCAGTCCGACCCCTATTCAGGAGGAAGATCATCATGGGTCTCTCGATCAACCAGAACATCGCGGCCGTCAACTCGTACCGCAACCTGTCCAACACGCAGAACGACCTGAGCAAGTCGCTCGAGAAGCTCTCGTCGGGCTTCCGCATCAACCGCGCTGCGGACGACGCGGCCGGTCTGGCGATCTCCGAGGGCCTGCGCTCGCAGGTGGGCGGCCTGAAGATGGCGGCCCGCAACGCCCAGGACGGCATCTCGGTCGTGCAGACCGCTGAGGGTGCCCTGACCGAGGTGCACTCCATCCTGCAGCGTGTGCGCGACCTGTCCGTCCAGGCGGGCAACGACTCGAACAACGCGGCGGCTCGCGCCAACATCAAGACCGAGATCGACTCCCTCGGTGACGAGCTCACGCGCATCGGTGGCTCGACCAACTTCAACGGCACCAAGCTGCTCGACGGCTCCAAGGCGTCGCTGACGTTCCAGGTCGGCGCGGGCTCCACGGCCGCCGACGACCAGGTCACGGTCAACATGGCGAACATCAAGACGCTGGGCGCCACGGTCAAGGGCCTCGACGTCTCGGACGCCACCAAGGCACTCGCCTCGATCGGCACCGTCGACACCGAGATCGGCAACGTCTCGACCGCTCGCGCCAAGCTCGGTGCGGACCAGAACCGCCTCGAGCACACCATCAAGAACGTCAACGTCGCGGTCGAGAACCTGTCCGCCTCGGAGTCCCGCATCCGCGACACCGACATGGCCTCCGAGATGGTCAACTTCACGCGCTCGCAGATCCTGTCGCAGGCCGGCACGGCGATGCTCGCGCAGGCCAACCAGATCCCCCAGGGCGTGCTCTCGCTCCTGCGGTGACCTGACCTGAGCTGATCGCTCGACCGGGCCGGGTCCGCAGGCACCACATCCACGCCGCGGACCCGGACCGGTGCTCGACCGCCCGGTGGCGGGCTGACAGACCGTCGCCCGCCGCCGGGCGCCACCTGACTCGCACGGAGGAAGACATGGGTTCGCTCGGCATCGACGGGCTGGTCAGCGGGCTCGACACCACGAGCCTGATCAACCAGCTCATGCAGGTCGAGTCGGCGCCGCAGTCGCTGCTCAAGACGAAGCAGACGCAGACGACGTCGTTCGTCACCGCGCTGCAGGCGCTCAACACCAAGGTCGCCTCGCTCGGCGAGGCCGCCACCAAGGCCGCGACGGCGTCGTCGTGGCAGGTCACCAAGGCCACCTCCTCCGCCACCTCGGTCACGGCGACCACCACCGCCGGTGCGACGCCGTCCTCCCTCTCCTTCACCGTCGACGCCGTCGCGGCGAGCCAGGTCTCGCTCGTCTCGTACGACGACCTCGTCGCCGGGCTCGGCGGCGCCACCACCCTCACGCTGCGCCGGCCGGACGGCTCGACCACCGAGGTCGCCGTCGGCTCCAGCGCCGCCGACCTCGCCAGCGCCATCAGCGGCTCCGGCGCCAACGTCACGGCCACCGTCGTCACGGCGGGCGGCCAGACGCGCCTGCAGCTCACGGGCGCCGAGACGGGCGCCGGCAAGGCGTTCGAGCTCGTGGCGGGTCCCGCCGCGGCCAGCGCCGGCAAGCCCGCGCTGGCGACCACCACGCTGCGCGCCGCGGGCGACGCGGCGATCACCCTGTGGTCCGGCACCGGTGCCGCGCTGCCGGTCACGTCGTCCACCAACACGTTCGACGGCGTCCTCTCCGGTGTCTCCATCACGGTCTCGGCCGTCGAGAGCAAGCCCGTGACCCTGGACGTCGCCCGCGACACCGACGCCGCGAAGTCGCTCGCGTCCGGACTCGTCAGCCAGGTGGGCCTGGTCCTGTCGGAGATCGCCAGCCGCAGCGGGAGCACCACGACCACCGGGGACGACGGCCGCTCCGTCGTCACGGGCGGGATCTTCTCCGGCAGCGCCGCGACCCGCGAGCTGACGCAGCGGCTCCAGCAGGCCGCCTCCTACCCCGTCGACGGCGTGTCACCGTCCACGGTCGGCATCGTGATCGGCCGCGACGGCACGTTCTCGTTCGACGAGAAGGCGTTCAGCGTGGCGCTCGCCGCCGACCCGGCCCAGGTCCAGAAGATCGTCGCCGGGGTCGCCCAGCGGGTGGCCGACGTCGCCGACGGCGCCTCCGACTCGGTCGACGGCTCGCTCACGCTCCAGATCGCCGGGCAGCAGACGCTCGTGAAGGACCTCGGCAGCCAGATCGACAACTGGGACGTCCGGCTCGAGCTGCGCCGCGCGAGCCTGCAGGCCACCTACTCCGCGCTCGAGGTCACCCTCTCGGGCCTGAAGTCGCAGTCGAGCTGGCTCGCCGGCCAGCTGTCCTCACTCCCCACGTCGAGCTGACCGAGGAACCGCCATGATCGACGCCCGCTCCCGCTACGTCACCGACGCCGTCTCCACCGTCGGCCCTGCCAGGCTGCTCACGATGCTGTACGACCGCCTGCTGCTCGACCTCGACCGCGGGTGCTCCGCGCTCGTGATGGGCGACCGGCTGACCGGCGCGTCGCACCTGCAGCACGCCCAGGACATCGTCGCCGAGCTCATGTCGAGCCTCGACGAGCGCGTGTGGGACGGCGGCGAGCAGCTCATGGCGATCTACCGCTACCTGTTCACCACGCTGGTCGACGCCGGCGTTCAGGGCGACTCCGAGAAGGTGGCCGAGTGCCGCGACATGGTCGAGCCGCTGCGGGCCGCATGGCACGCCGCCGCTCAGGCCGTCTCCGTGAGCGCTCCGCAGACCACCGCGGCGACCGACGCGCACGGCGCAGGACTGCTCGGCGTGGGCTGATGTCCACGACCGGGAACTGGGACGCGTCCTGGACGAGCGCGCTCGACGCGCTCGAGCTGGACGTCGCCTGGGTCGAGGAGACGCTGCGCAGCGCCCACCTCCCCGCGCCCGCCGAGGTCGCGCGCCTCGCCGCGTGGGTCCCGCCCACAGGCCTCGGACCGCTCCCGGCGAGCCTGACGGTCCGCGCCACCGCCCTGCTCGAGCGCCAGACGCGCGCGGCGCAGGTGACCGTCGAGGCCATCACGCGCAGCCGCCGCCACTCGGTGGCCCTGGACGCGCTGCGCACGCGTCCCGACGAGGTCGCGGTGTACGTCGACACGCAGGCCTGACCTGCACGACCACCCTCGCGCAGTGCCGCGCGAACTCGCGCAGCGAAATCCTCACATGGCCGTGAACCGGCCCGATGGGGACAGCGAGCACGGATCGCTCGCTTCTCAGGCCACGGACAGGCCGCACCACACATCGTCGATGGGGTGACCCTGTCATGGGTTTGATGGACTCGGTGAGCCATGTCGCGCTCGGCAGCGCGCTCGATGGGCTCGCGCTGCGGCAGCGGGCGATCGCGGACAACGTCGCGAACCTCCAGACGCCGGGCTACCACGCCCGCGTCGTGGAGTTCGAGGGCGCGCTCGAGAGTGCGGTGCGGAACGGGAACGGCGCGGCAGGTGCGCAGATGCACCGCTCGCTCGCCGCGACCCGCGAGGACGGCAACAACGTCAACCTCGACGAGCAGACGCTGCTCAACGTCGAGACCAACCTGCGCTACCAGGTGGCCTCCCAGGCCATCTCGGGCGACTTCGCCTCCATGCGCGCCGCGCTGAGGACCGCCTGATGGGCATCTTCGGCGCGATCGGCATCGCGCAGTCCGGTCTCACCGTGCACCGCACCTGGCTCGACGCGGTGTCCGACAACCTGGCCAACGTCTCGACCGTGCGCTCCACCTCCGAGGCGGCCTTCCAGCAGCGCTACGTCGTCGCGCAGGAGACCCCGGGCGCCGAGGGCGGCGCGCAGGTGGCCGGCGTGGAGTTCGGCAGCGCCGAGGGTCGCCTCGTGTACGAGCCCGACCACCCGCTGGCCGACGCGCAGGGCTACGTGCGCTACCCCGACATCGACATGTCGAGCCAGATGGCCCAGCTGATCATGGCCCAGCGCGGCTACCAGGCGAACGCCGCCGTGGTGGACCGCGCCAAGGAGACCTACACCGCAGCACTGCAGATCGGACGCTCCTGATGACCCTCCCCGTCGCCGCCGTCAGCGCGGTCACCGCCGCGGCGCCCGCCACCTCGGTGGCCGCTCCCTCCGCGATGCCCGCGTCGCACGGCGCCGCCTTCGACAACGTCCTCGGCTCCGTCGACAGCCTGCAGCAGCTGCAGTCGACGACGAGCGACCTCGCGGTGCAGGCCGCCACCGGCTCGCTCGAGAACGTGCACGACTACACGATCGCCGCGGCTGAGTCCTCGCTCGCGATCGAGCTGACCGCCGCGGTGCGCAACAAGGCCGTCGAGGCGTTCACCGAGATCATGCGGATGCAGGCCTGATGCCCGCGCAGATGCAGGCCGCGCTCGAGAGGCTGACCGGCGCGGTCAAGCAGTTCTCCGTCGCCCAGCGCACCCTCGCGATCATCGGCGTCGCCGTGCTCGTGCTCGGTGCGGTGGGCCTCAGCAGCTGGATGTCCCGTCCCAGCATGAGCCCGCTGTTCACCAGCCTCTCGGGTGCGGACGCGAGCGCCGTCGTCGACGAGCTCGACTCGCAGGGCGTCTCCTACCAGCTCGCCGACGGCGGGTCGACGGTGCTCGTGCCGGCCAAGGACCTGTACAGCCAGCGCATCCACCTCGCGGCGGCCGGCATCCCCGCCAACGCCGACGGCGCCGGCTACTCCCTGCTGGACGACATGCCCATGACGTCGAGCGAGTTCCAGCAGGAGAAGACCTACCAGCGCGCCCTCGAGGGCGAGCTGGCCAAGACCATCGGCTCCATCGACGGGGTCGACGCGGCCACCGTCAAGCTCGCGATCCCCGAGGACACCGTCTTCGTGGACACCAAGCAGGACCCCACGGCGTCGGTGTTCGTGCGGACCCGTGCCGGCAAGACGCTGTCGGTGGACCAGGTGCAGTCGATCGTGCACCTCGTCTCGGCCGGCATCCCCGACATGCAGCCCACCGACGTGTCCGTGGTGGACGCGAGCGGCAAGGTGCTCTCCGCCGTCGGCACCGGCACCACCGGCGTCAGCGGCGGCCGCGAGACCGACTACGAGGAGCGCGTCCGCACGTCCGTGCAGACCCTGCTCGACCGCGTGATCGGCCCCGGCAAGTCGGCGGTCACCGTCACGGCGTCGCTCAACTTCGACGAGGCGCAGCGCACCACCGAGAAGTTCGACGCGACCAAGAACACCCCGCCGCTCGCCTCCTCGAAGAAGACCGAGCAGTACTCGGGCTCGAACTCCTCCGCGACCGGCGTGCTCGGCCCGGACCAGAACGTCGTCGGGCCGAACGGCAACGACCAGTCCGGCGCGTACAAGTCCACCACCGAGGACCTCACCAACGCCGTGAACAAGACCACCGAGGTGGTCAAGGCCGCCCCCGGCAGCGTCGAGCGCCAGTCCGTGGCCGTCGTCGTCGACGACAAGGCCGCGGCCGCCCTCGACCTGACCCAGCTGCAGGCGACCATCGCCGCTGCCGCGGGCATCGACACCACCCGTGGCGACACGCTCGCCGTGCAGGCGGCCGCGTTCGACACCACGCAGGCCGATGCCGCCGCGACGGCGCTGGCCCAGGCCGACGCCGACGCGAAGGTGGCCGCGGAGAACGCGAAGGTGCGCGAGCTGGCGATCGCCGGCGGCCTCGTGCTCCTCGCCATCATCGCGTTCATCGTGTTCGCTCGTCGCTCGCGCCGTGCCCGGCGCACGGCCGTCGACCTCGGCGAGCTGCCCGTGCTGGGCACGCCCGGCGCGGCCGCGCTCGGCATCGAGGGCGTCGGGGCGGACGAGCTGCCCGTGCTGCCCCCGGCACCGCGCCCGCTCGAGCCGGACCCGATCGCGCTCAAGCGCGCCGAGATCACCGCCCTGGCCGACGAGCAGCCCGAAGAGGTCGCCGACCTGCTGCGGACGTGGCTCGGATCCCCGAGCGGGGCGCGCTGATGGCCGTCGCACTGACGGGCTCGCAGAAGGCGGCCATGCTGCTCATGCAGCTGGGCCGCGAGCGAGCCGCGCGCGTCATGTCGACGCTCGACGTCGCGGAGATCGAGGAGCTCACGGCCGAGATCCTGCGGCTGGAGCGCATCGACCAGGGCGTCGCCGACGAGGTGCTCGAGGAGTTCTACGCCGCCTCGGTGATCGGTCCCGGCGTGGGTGGCGGCCTCGGGATGGCCCAGCAGCTGCTCGAGGGCGCCCTGGGCGCCGACGCGGCCGCGGGTGTCCTGGAGCGGCTGCAGATCAGCATGGCCGGCCAGCCGTTCGAGTTCCTCCAGCACGCCGACGCGCGCCAGGTGGTCTCGCTGCTCTCGGCCGAGCACCCGCAGGCGATCGCGCTCGTGCTGGCGCACCTGCGCCCCGACCACGCGTCCGCCATCCTGGCCGGGCTCGAGCCGAACCTGCAGGGCGAGGTCGCGCACCGCATCGCGCTCATGGAGCGTGCCTCGCCGGACGTCGTCACCGTGATCGCCGAGGCGCTCCAGCGCAAGGCGTCGACCGTGCTCGCGCCGCGCGAGCTCGCCGCCGTCGGTGGCGTGCAGCCGCTCGTCGAGATCATCAACCGCGCCGACCCGACCACGGAGAAGGCGATCCTCGAGGGCCTCGCGACGCGCGACGAGGAGCTCGCCGAAGAGGTGCGCAGCCGCATGTTCGTGTTCGGCGACATCGTGCTGCTCGAGGACCGGGCCATGCAGATGGTCCTGCGCCAGGTCGAGACCAACCAGCTGTCCGTCGCGCTCAAGGGCGTTGCCGACGAGGTCCGCGAGACCGTGCTGCGCAACCTGTCGGAGCGCGCGCGCGAGAACCTCGTCGAGGAGATCGAGCTGCTCGGACCGGTGCGCCTGTCGCAGGTCGAGGAGGCGCGCGCCGAGATCGTGCAGTCCATCCGACGCCTCGAGGAGAGCGGCCAGATCACCGTCCGGCGCGAGGGCGAGGACGAGTACGTTGCCTGAGTTCCACGTCGCCGCACCGGGCGCGTCGTCGACCCCTGCGGGGTCGCACGACGACGTCCGTACGTTCCGCCCCGTGCCGCTGGGCAGCACGCCCGCGCGCGCCGAGGCGTACGACGACGCGCGCGCCGAGGGCTTCGCCGCCGGCTACGCGGCGGGGGTGCAGCGTGCCAACCGCGAGGCGCGGGTCGCCTCGGAGGCCGTCGCCGCCGAGGCCGCGCGCGCCGCGGTCCTGGCGTCCGCCCGCGTCGACGAGGCGTTGCGCGGGCTGTCCCGCGCCGCGCTCGTGGTGCGGGAGATCGCCGCGCCGGTGCTCACGGACACCACGGCTGCCGTGCACGCCGCGGCCCTCGAGCTCGCCGAGGTGGTGCTGGGCGTGGAGCTCGCCGACGACGAGCGCTCCGCCCGGGCCGCCCTGGCGCGCGTGCGCGCCGCCGAGCTAGGTCCCGGCCCGGTGACCGTCCGCCTGCACCCGCGTGACGTGGCCGCGGTGCTGGCCAGCGGCACCGCCGACGCGGTCGACGTGGTGCTCGAGGCCGACCCGAGCCTGGAGCCCGGCGACGCCGTGGCCGAGCACGCCGACGGTCATCTCGACGCACGGATCGGTGCCGCCCTGCGGCGCGCGCGTGCCGCCCTGCTGGAGGTGGCGTCATGACCGCCGTCGCCGAGCGTCCCACCACCACCCTCACCGCGTCCCTGCCGCAGTCGGTGCTCGCCGCGGGCCGCCCGCAGCAGGTGGGCCGGCTCCAGGCCATCGTCGGGCTCACGCTCGAGGTGGTCGGCACGGGCTCGGCCGTGGGCGAGCTCGTCCGCATCGGGACCGGTCCGGACGCCGTGCTCGCCGAGGTCGTCGCGTCGTCGGCCGGCACGGCCCGCTGCATGCCGCTCGGCGCGACCCGCGGGCTGCGCGCCGGCACGCCGGTCACGCCGGCGGGCGCCCTGCGCGTCCCGGTCGGATCGGGGCTGCTGGGCCGCGTGCTCGACGGCCTCGGTCGCCCGATCGACGGCCGTGGGCCGCTGCGGGCGGACGCCTGGGTGCCCGTCGACGGGCAGGCGCCCCACCCGCTGGAGCGCGCCCGCGTCGACCAGCCGCTGGGCCTCGGCGTCCGTGCGCTCGACACCCTGGTGAGCGCGGGCCGCGGCCAGCGCCTCGGGCTGTTCGCCGGCTCCGGGGTCGGCAAGTCGAGCCTGCTGTCCATGATCGCGCGCGGGACCGAGGCCGAGGTGTCGGTCATCGCCCTCGTGGGCGAGCGCGGGCGTGAGGTGCGCGAGTTCCTCGAGGACGACCTCGGCCCCGAGGGGCTGGCCCGCAGCGTGGTCGTCGTCGCGACGTCCGACGAGCCGGCCCTGGTGCGCCTGCGCTCCGCCTTCGTGGCGACCCGCATCGCGGAGCAGCTGCGCGACGAGGGCCGGCACGCGGTGCTCATGATGGACTCGCTCACCCGCGTGGCCATGGCGCAGCGCGAGATCGGCCTGTCCGTCGGCGAGCCGCCCGCCACGCGCGGCTACCCGCCGAGCACGTTCGCCCTGCTGGCGCAGCTGCTCGAGCGCGCCGGGACCGGCCCCACGGGCTCGGTCACCGGGCTCTACACGGTGCTCGTGGACGGCGACGACCACAACGAGCCGATCGCCGACGCCGCACGGTCCATCCTCGACGGCCACGTCGTCCTCGACCGCCGCCTGGCCGTCGCCGGGCACTTCCCGAGCATCGACGCGCTCGGCTCGATCAGCCGCGTCGCCACCCGCGTGACCTCGCAGGCGCAGCGGGACCTGGCCCGGCAGCTGCGGCTCGTCATGGCCGCCCGGCGGCAGGCGCAGGACCTGCTGGACGTGGGCGCGTACGTGACGGGATCCAACCCGCTCGTGGATGCGGCCGTCGCGCACGGGCGCGCCATCGACGCATTCCTGCAGCAGTCCATGGACGAGCGGGCGACGTCCGACGAGTCCTGGCAGCGCCTCGCCGCGCTCGTGCACACCCTGGGAGACCTCACATGACCCGCGCCTTCCCCCTTGCCGGGCTGCTGCGCCTGCGCGGCCGCGCCGAGGAGCGAGCCGTCGCCGAGCTGGCGGTCGCGCGTCGCGACGAGGCCCGCGCCGCCGAGCTGCGCCGCGCCACCGCGGCCGCGCTCGCGGGCGCCGGGCTGCCCTCCACCAACGACGCGATCGCCTGGGTCGCCGCCGTCTCCAGCAGGACGACCCTCGCGGCGCTGCTGTGCGAGCGCGACCGCCTGGCCGCGCAGGCCACCCAAGTGACGCAGGACTGCACCGAGGCGTGGTCCGTGGCCCGCCGCGACGCACGCGCGCTCGAGCTGCTCGAGGAGCGCCACGCGTTCGCCGAGCGCGCGGCCGAGCTGCACGCCGAGCAGGTGGTCCTGGACGAGGTGGGCGCGCGCGCGGCCGCCGCCCTCCGGGTGGGGAGCGGCGCCCTGTGAGCATCGATCCCATCGCCCAGGTGCAGGCGCGCGTGCAGGAGCTGCGCGCGCTGCTCGCCGGGCCGTCCGCGTCCGCCATGCCGGCCGGGTCGGTGTCCGGTGCCGCGACCGGTGCCACCGGTGCCGCTGCGTCCGCCGACTTCCAGGCCGCGCTCGCGGCCGCGTCCTCGCAGACGTCGAGCGGCGGTTCCGCGATCGGCACGTCGGCGGCGGGCGCGTCGCCCGCTGCCCTGACGTCCGCGCCCTCGACGGTCTCGGCCGTCCCGTCGTCGACCGTCTCGTCGGCCGGCTCGGCCTCGGACGTCACCGCGCAGGACCTCGTGGCGACCGCGAAGAAGTACCTCGGCGTCCCGTACGTGTGGGGCGGCGAGTCCCTGGCCGAGGGCGGGCTGGACTGCTCGGGCCTGGTGCAGCGCTCGCTGGCCGACCTGGGCATCACGGGCGTCCCGCGCACCGCGCGCGAGCAGATGCACCTCGGCACCGCGGTGCCCTCCATGGCGGCCGCGAAGCCGGGCGACCTGCTCGTGTTCCACGGCGGCACCCACATCGGGATCTACCTCGGGAACGGCACGATGATCGACGCACCCAAGCCGGGCAAGCACGTGAACATCCGCGAGGTCTACGCGGAGCCGACGGCCATCCGGCGCATCCTGCCGCAGGCCGGCGAGGTCTCGCAGGACGCGAGCCGCGGCACCGACTCCTCGCGTCTCGCGTGGGACCTCCTGTCGGGAGCGGCGGCATGATGCCCGCAGCCGTCGCCACGAGCCCCGCGGCGTCCGCCACGTCGGTGCGCTCCACGAGCGGCCAGCGTGCCGCCGCCTCCGCGGACCCGTTCGCGACCGCCCTGCGCGACGCGTCCGCACCCGAGCCCCCGGCCCAGCGGTCGACCGAGCCCCGCACGCAGCGGCCGCACGCGGCCCGTGCGGAGGGCGCCGGGCGCGCTGAGGGCCAGCACGACGAGGAGGCGCGCGTGCCCGCCGCCGACGACGCCACCGCGACCGGCTCGGACACTGCCGCGAGCAGCGTCGAGCTGCCTGTCGCGGAGCCCACCGCGCCTGCCGCACCCCTGGTGCCCGCCCCGGCGACGATCGACACCGCTGCCGCGCTGGCGGTCGCCGCTCAGGTGGCGCCCACGGTGCCGCCGGCCGAGCCCGTGGTCGCGCCGACGACCGCCGACGCGTCCGCCGTGCCGGCCTCCGGCCCGACGGGTGCATTCGCCGCGGCCACGGTGCCCACCCCGACCGCCCCGGTGGCGGCAGCCCCGACGAGTCCGGCCACCGGCGCCCCGTCGGGCGTACCCGACGACGCACCGGTCGCGACGCCGCTCGCCGACGCCTCGGCGACGGCCGCGGACGCGCTCCCCGCGCCGGCACCGGCGACCGCGGCGAGCTCTGCCGCGACGCCCACCGCCGCGACGGGCGTGCCCACGCCCGCAGTCGCCGCGGCGACGCCCGGCCCCGAGGCCGCCGTGCGCCCGGCCGCGATCCCGACCCCGTCGGGCGACGAGTCGCCCGCGCCCGTCGTCGCCACCTCGATCGCCGTGCCGACCGCCGCTCCCGCGCCGGCACCGGCAGCCGCGGCCGTGGCGCCCGCGCACGTCCCGACGGCACCCGCGCCCGCGCCGCTCGCGGAGCAGCTGGGAGCGCGGCTCACCGCGCTCAACGGGCTGGCCAAGGGCACGCACATCCTCACCGTCCCGGTGGATCCCGAGCACCTCGGACCCGTGCGGATCGTCGCGCACATCGGCCCCGACTCCGTGCGCGTCGAGCTGGTCGGCGCCACCGACGCCGCGCGCGACGCGCTGAAGTCGTCCCTGGCCGACCTGCGACGCGACCTCACGGCCGCCGGCGTGCAGGTCGACGTCGGCCCGCGCGGCGGCTCGGCGCAGGACGCGCTCGGGGACGCCCCGGGAAGCCACCAGGGCGGGGGGCGCGCCGGCCAGGCCGACGACCGCCGCGGCGGCACGACCGGCGCCCGGCCGGCCGATGCAGCGGGGCACCGGCCCGACCCCACCACGTCCCGCGCGTCGCCGGGCCGCCTCGACCTTCTCGTCTGACCGTCCCTCGGCCGTACCGGCCGTACCGGCCGCACCACACACCGCCGGAACCCGCCGGCACCCGTACCGCCCGAACTTCTCCGGAGGCACCATGTCCATCGACACCTCGTACGCCACGTCGCCCACCGGCGCGGCCGCAGGCGCGTCGACCCCCGCGAGCGCCCCCAGCGGCGACCTGGACAAGCAGGCGTTCCTGAACCTCCTGGTCACGCAGCTGCGCAACCAGGACCCGAGCAGCCCCATGGACTCGTCGCAGCTCATGGCGCAGACCACGCAGCTCACCACCATGGAGAAGCTCGTGGAGCTGAGCGACACGTCCCGCGAGTCGTTCGCGCTCCAGATGCGCGTCGCGGCCTCGTCCTTCGTCGGCAAGCAGGTGTCGTGGACCGACGCCGACGGCGTCGACCACTCCGGGGTCGCTGCCGGCGTCTCGTTCGCCGGGCCGGTCCCGACCGTCTCGATCGACGGCAAGGACGTCCCGCTCGACCAGGTCTCGGCGGTCACCGCCGAGACCGGCGCACCGGCCACCCCCAGCACCCACTCCTGATCGCAGCCACCTCACCGTCCGACCCGCCGCGCCGAACCACCGGCCGGCTCCCGAAGGGAAACCCGACATGCTTCGTTCGCTCTTCTCCGGCATCAGCGGTCTGCGCAGCCACCAGACCATGCTCGACGTCACCGGCAACAACATCGCCAACGTCAACACCACGGGCTTCAAGTCCTCGCAGGTGCAGTTCCAGGACACGCTGAGCCAGGTGCTCATCAACGCGGGCGGCGCGCAGGGCGGCGTCGGCGGCACCAACCCGGCGCAGGTGGGCCTCGGCGTGCGCGTCGCCGGCATCACCACCAGCTTCTCGCAGGGCGCCTCGCAGTCCACGGGCCGCAGCACCGACATGATGATCCAGGGCGACGGCTTCTTCACCGTGCGCAAGGGCAACGAGACGTTCTACACGCGGGCGGGCTCGTTCGACTTCGACGCCACCGGCCAGATGGTGCTCCCGGGCGAGGGCGCCCTGGTGCAGGGCTGGGCCGCGGTCAACGGCGTGATCGACACCAACGGCCCGCTCACCGACCTGCGCGTCCCCGCGGGCACCCTGATGGCCGCCGTCGCGTCCACCAAGGCGACCTACGGGGGCAACCTCGACTCGGCCGCGGCCGACGGCACGGTGCTGAACCGCACGGTCGACGTGTACGACAGCAAGGGCAACGAGCGCACGCTGACGCTGACCTTCACCAAGTCGGCCGCCGGCTGGACGGTCGGGGCGGGCGATGGCAGCGCGACCGTGCCCCCGGCCGCCATGACCTTCGCGGCCGACGGGTCGCTCACCACCCCCACGACGCTGAGCGTGGGCGGCGTGAACGTGGACATCTCCAAGCTGACCGGCTTCTCCGGCCTCGACACCGTCAAGGCGCAGTCGCAGGACGGTCAGCCGGCCGGCACGCTGCAGTCGTTCTCGCTCGGCGCGGACGGCACCATCACGGGCGCCTTCAGCAACGGCCTCAAGCAGACGATCGGCCGCATCGCGCTCGGCGCGTTCACCAACCCGGCCGGTCTGGAGAAGGCCGGCGGGTCGCTGTTCCGCACCACCGTGAACTCGGGCGAGCCCGCGATCGGCACGGCCGGCACGGGTGGCCGCGGCACGCTGCAGGGCGGCGCGCTCGAGATGTCCAACGTGGACCTCTCCAGCGAGTTCACCAACCTGATCGTGGCGCAGCGCGGCTTCCAGGCGAACTCGCGCGTCATCACGACGTCCGACGAGGTGCTCCAGGAGCTCGTCAACCTCAAGCGCTGACCGTGACAGCCGGTGTGAGGGAGCGACCCCTCACACCGGCCGGGTACCGACCGATGGGTAGAGAGCATCGAGGGCCCATGGATGGGCCCCGCGGCGACCGCCGCACCGTGACCAAGGATGGGTATCTGCCGTGATCGTCGTGACTCGCCTGACAGGCGCCCAGTTCGGGGTGAACCCGGACCTGATCCAACGCGTGGACAGCGCGCCGGACACCATCCTGACGCTGGTCGACGGCACCAAGTACATCGTCGCCGAGCCCATGCTCGAGGTCATCGCGCGGGTGAACGAGCACCGCGCCGCGCTGCTCGCGCGCTCGTACGAGATGCGCGCGACCCCCCACATCGAGCTCGTGCCCGAGCCCGAGGACGACGAGGACGACGACGACGCCCCGCTCGCCCAGACCCTTCCGCTACGACCGAGGAGCGTGTGATGGACCCGGCCGGACTGATCGGCATCGGCGTCGCCTTCGTCGCCATCTTCGGCGCCCTCTTCCTCGAGGGCGCGAACCCCATGTCCATCATGCTGCCCGCACCGCTGATGCTGGTGTGGCTCGGCACGATCGGCGTGGGGGTCGCGGGCCACACGCTCAAGGACGTCAAGGGTGCGTTCGCCGCCGTGCCGCGCGCGCTGCGCAGCAAGGCGCCGGACCCGGCCACCACGGTCGAGACCGTCGTGGGCCTGGCCGACCGCGCCCGGCGCGAGGGTCTGCTCTCGCTCGAGGACGCGGCGCGCACCATCGACGACGAGTTCCTGCGCAGCGGCCTGCAGGCGGCGATCGACGGCACGGACCCGGAGGACCTGCGGGTCATCCTCGAGGACCGGATCGCCACCAAGCGCAGCTCTGACCGCGTGCACGCCAAGTACTTCGCCGACATGGGCGGTTACGCGCCCACCATCGGCATCATCGGCACCGTCATCTCGCTGGTGCACGTGCTCGAGAACCTCTCCGAGCCGGCCGAGCTGGGGCACTCCATCGCGGCCGCGTTCGTGGCCACGCTGTGGGGCATCCTGTCGGCGAACGTCATCTGGCTGCCCCTCGGCGCGCGCATCCGCCGCATCTCCGACCTCGAGTGCACCCAGATGGAGGTCACCCTCGAGGGCCTCCTCGCGGTGCAGGCCGGCGCCAACCCCCGCCTCGTCGGCGAGCGGCTGCGCAGCCTGCTGCCGCCTGCGGCGCCTGACAAGAAGGCTGCGGCGTGAGCGGGCACTCGGGCGGCCGGGGCCGCGGGCGGCGCTCGGGCGGTCACGAGGAGGAGCACGTCAACCACGAGCGGTGGCTGATCAGCTACTCCGACATGATCACCGTGCTCATGGCGCTGTTCATCGTGCTCTTCGCCATCAGCCAGGTGGACCAGGAGAAGTACATCGCCCTGCGCGAGTCACTCAGCGCGGGGTTCCAGGACCAGACCGGGACCGACTCCGTGCTGGACGGCAGCGACGGCGCCCTCACGGGCGAGACCGTCTCCGTCGACGCGCCGAAGGCGGACACGACCGGGATCGTCGACGCCGACGCGAACCTGGGCTCGCAGGCCGAGAACCCCACCACGAACCCGCCGAAGCAGGGCGTCGACCCCGACGTCCTCGCGGCCGCCAAGAAGGAGGCCGCGCACCTCGAGAAGCTGCGCGACACCATCGCGGCCCAGCTGAGCAAGCGGCACCTGCAGGACGCCGTGCGCTTCCGGATCGACGAGCGCGGGCTGGTGCTCGGCCTCGTGGCCGACGACGTCTTCTTCGCGCCGGCCAGCGCCGAGCTCACGACCGTCGCACGGCGCGTGCTGAACACCGCCGCGCCCGCGCTGCGGCACATCGACGAGCAGATCTCCGTGGAGGGGCACGCCAACACGCTGCCCGTCTCCGGCCGCTACGCCACCAACTGGGAGCTGTCCTCCGACCGGGCCACGCAGGTGCTCCGCCACCTGGTGGAGAAGGACCGCGTGCCGGGCAAGCAGATCATGGCCGTCGGCTACGGCGACAAGCGCCCGTTCATGGCCGGACGCAGCGCGGCGGCCCTCGAGGCCAACCGCCGCGTCGACCTCGTCGTCCTGTCGGACGCCCCCGAGAGTGTGCGGGCCCTGCTGCCCGCCGTGAGCAAGGAGTAGGTCCATGCCCATCGAGCAGCGCGTGGTCTCCGGACCCAAGATCGCCCCGAAGATCGGCGGCAAGATCGGCGGTGCCTCGAGCGCGCCCGCCGCCGAGGCGGAGGCGTCCGAGCCCAAGAGGTCGAAGAAGAAGCTGGTGCTCCTGGTGGTGCCCGTGGTGCTCGTGGCGCTCGGCGCCGCGTGGTTCTTCCTGCTGCGCCCCAGCGGTGCGGCCGGGCCCGAGGCGGAGCCGAAGCCGGAGCCGGGCGAGGTGCTGGCCGTCGACCCGGTGAGCCTCAACCTCGCGGGCGGTCACTACCTGCGTCTGGGCATCGCGCTGCAGCTGACCACCGAGGTCACCGAGGCGCCTGACACGTCGCGCGCCATCGACCACGCCATCTCCGTCTTCTCGGGCCGCACGGTCGAGGACGTCTCGAACCCCAAGACCCGCGAGAAGCTGCGCGACCAGCTCGCCAAGGAGCTGGCCACCGTGTACGAGGGCGAGGTGATGGGCGTCTACCTGACGAACTACGTCACGCAGTAGCCGGCTCGTCCGGTCGTTCACTGGCGCCACGGAGGGCGCCGCACCGCTCCGCCGGGTCCCGCACCGGGACCCGAACTCACCCACGAAGGGTGGGGCGGAGATTCTGGTCCGACGCGATCGCTCATCAAGCCTGCGCGCCCGCCGATAGGTGGCTCGTGACCGTCCAGGACGCCCCAGCCCCGACCGCTGCCACCGGCGTGCCCGCAGCCAGGCGTGCGCGCGGCCAGGTGGAGACCTACGACTTCCGCCGTCCCCTGACGCTCGTGCGCGAGCACGCCCGCCACCTCGAGATGGCGTTCGAGCGGTTCGCGCGCCAGTTCGGCAACCAGCTGACCGCGCGCCTGCGGGTGATGAGCAACCTCACCTTCGACCAGGTCGCGCTGCACACGTACGACGAGTACGTGAACCGCCTCCCGAGCCCCACCGCGATGGTGCTGTGCACGCTCGAGAGCAGCCGTCAGACCGCCGTCGTCCAGCTGCCCGTGGGCGCGACGATGGTGTGGATCGACTACCTGTTCGGTGGCAACGGACGCGGCGACGAGCGCGAGGGCCGCGAGCTCACCGAGATCGAGCTGACGCTGGTCCGCGACCTGCTGCAGCATTCGCTCGGCGACCTCGAGTACGCGTTCGCCGGCCTCACCCGCCTGGTCGTCTCCGTGCAGGGCGTGCAGTACAACCCGCAGTTCGTGCAGGCGGCCGCCGCCTCCGAGACCGTCCTCGTGGCGTCGTTCACCCTGCGGGTGGGCGAGCGCGAGGACGCCGTCACGCTCATGCTGCCCGCCGACACCATGCTCGCCGCGCTCAACGCGGTCGACGGCGCGAGCGCCCAGTCCGACGACGAGCGTCTCGCCGCGGCTCTCGCCCACGCCGACCTCGAGCACGCCGTCGAGGGCGTGCCCGTGCGGGTGGGCGTGCAGTTCGCCCCGCGGACCGTCCAGCCCCGCGACGTCCTGTCGCTGCAGGTGGGGGACGTCCTCACCCTGTCCCACCCGTCGTCGACCCCGCTGGACGTGGTCGTCGACGGGGTCGTGCTTGCCCAGGCCGCCATCGGCAGCCACGGATCGCGGCTCGCGTGCCGTGTCGTCACCGTCGAGGAGAACCCCGCATGAACTCGCTGAGCACTTCCACCCTGGCCGCCGCGGGCCGCAGCACGGGGGTCGCGAGCGCGGCCGCCCAGGCTGCTGCGGCGCTCGTGCCCGCGATCGCCGCCCTCGCGGTGGTCCCCGCACGGGACGCGGACGTGCCCGCGGACGCCGTCGCCGTGGTCGCCACGCTCGTCGGCGCCCCGAGCGCGGACCTCGTCCTCGTGGCCTCTGACGTCCTGGGGGACGTGACGGCCGCCGCCGGCGGCGCGCTCACCACGCTCGACGCCCTGCGCCCCGCGCTCGAGGCGGCGGGCCAGGAGGTCGGCGCGGGCGTGCTCGAGGCGAGCCGCACGGAGGCGGCCGGTGCGGCCGTGGCCGGCGCGGAGGTGTTCGCCCTGCAGGACGAGGGCGCGACCGTCGCCTGGTTCGCCCTGCGCGTCCGTGGCCCGCAGCCCCCGGCCCCGCTGCGCGGCGTGCCGACGCAGCGCGGCAGCATGCGCATGCTCTACGACGTCGACATGGTGCTCACGGCCGAGCTCGGTCGCACCACGCTCCCCGTCCGCCAGGTGCTCGACCTCACGCCGGGCACCGTGCTCGAGCTGGACCGCGCCGCGGGCGCGCCGGCCGACGTCATGGTCAACGGCAAGCTCATCGCCCGCGGCGAGGTCGTCGTGGTCGACGAGGTCTACGGCATCCGCGTCTCGGAGATCGTGAACGACGAGGACGCCACCCGCTGATGGACACGCTCATGCTCGCCGCCAGGGTCATCCTGTCGCTCGCGTGCGTGGTCGGTCTCATCTGGTACGCGGGTCGGCGCATGAACGGCCCCCGCCGCGAGCGCACGCAGCGCGAGGCCGAGGTGCGGGTGGTCGGCAAGCAGTCCGTCAGCCGGCACTCGGGAGTCGCCGTGGTCGCCGTCGGGAACCGCCGCATGCTCGTGGGCTACGGGGACCAGCAGGTCACCATGCTCACCGAGCTCGCGCCGGTGGTGGAGACCGCGCCCCTGCCCGCGGCGCCGCGCACGCCGGCCGCTGCCGGCGACGCCCGGGCGAAGCCGCGGCTCAGCCTGCCCACGCTGCCCTCGCCGCGCGTGTCCGCGGAGACCTCGGTCGCGAAGGCGTCCGCCAAGGCCGCCGCCGCGTCCTCCGACGGCCCGCTGCAGGGCTCGGTGCTGTCGCCCGAGACCTGGCGGACCCTGGTCCGCACGCTGCAGGACCGGACGGTCAGACGGTGACCGCGCCCGCCGTGCTGCGGCGCGTCTTCGTCGTCGCCGCGGTCGCCGGGCTCGCCCTGGTGGTCGGCGCGGGTGCGGCGTCCGCCGCGCCGACCGATCCCGCGTCCCCGACGCCGCCGGCCGCCCCGTCGGGCGTCGGCGACAGCGTCACCGTCGCGGTCAACGGGGTCAACGGCACCCCGAGCCAGTCCGTCGTGGTGCTCATCGCGATCACCCTGCTGTCGGTCGCGCCCGCCCTGCTGCTGATGACCACGAGCTTCACCAAGATCTTCGTCGTCCTCGCGTTCACCCGGAACGCGCTCGGGCTCCAGGGCGTGCCGCCCAACCAGGTGCTCGCGGGGCTCGCGCTGTTCCTCAGCCTGTTCGTGATGTCCCCGATCATCGGCGACATCAACACCGAGGCGGTGCAGCCCTACCTGGACGGCACCATGACGTTCTCCCAGGCGGTCGACGCCGGCTCCGACCCGCTGCGCGGGTTCATGGAGTCGCACACCCGGGAGCAGGACCTCGCGCTGCTCACCCGCGCGGCGGACCAGCCCAACCCGGCCACGCCGGACGACGTCCCGATGACCACGCTGGTCCCGGCCTTCCTGCTCTCCGAGCTTCGCTCGGCGTTCATCATGGGCTTCGTCATCTTCGTGCCGTTCCTGGTCATCGACCTGGTGGTCTCGGCGTCGCTGATGTCGATGGGCATGATGATGCTGCCCCCGGTGATGATCTCGCTGCCGTTCAAGCTGCTCCTGTTCGTGCTCGTCGACGGCTGGGGCCTGGTGGTCACCTCGCTCATCGGCTCGTACTCGGGCGGTGGTTGACGATGGACGCCAACGCCGTCCTCGACGTCGGCTTCGATGCCCTGGTCCTCGCCGCCAAGCTGGCCGCGCCCGTGCTCGTCACGGCGCTGGTCGTGGGCTTCGTGGTCTCGCTCGTGCAGTCCGTGACCCAGATCCAGGAGGTCACCCTCAGCTTCGTGCCCAAGGCGCTCGCCGCGGGCGTCGCGCTGCTGGTGTGCGGCCACTGGATGATCTCCGAGCTGATGACGTTCACGCACGACCTGTTCGACCGCATCCCCGCCCTGGTGGGCGGTTGACGTGGGCCCGATCGCGCTGACCCTGCCGCTGGGCGGGCTCGAGACCGTGATGCTCGCGAGCGTGCGCTTCGCCGCGTTCTTCGTGATCGCGCCGCCGTTCTCGCACCGGGCCGTGCCCTCCACCGTCAAGGTGGGGCTGGCCATGGCGCTCGCGCTCGCGGTCGGCCCGCACCTCGACCCGCTGCCGTCCGACACCACGCCGGCGTTCCTGGGCGCGCTGGTGCTGCAGGCCGTGACCGGTGCGGCGCTCGGGTTCCTGGTCATGCTGGTGTTCTCGGCCGTGCAGTCGGCCGGCGCGATGATCGACATGTCCGGCGGCTTCCAGATGGCCACCGCGTTCGACCCCATGGGCATGACCAGCGGCGCGCCTTTCCAGCGCTTCTACCAGCTCACCGCGATGGTGCTGCTGTTCGTCACCGACGGGTACCAGGTGGTCATCGCCGGCATGGTCCGCTCGTTCGACGCCCTCCCGCTGGGCGCGCTGCTCGACACCGCCGCGCTGGCCCACGCGCTCACCGACGGCCTCACCCAGATGTTCGTGTCCGCGCTGCAGATCGCCGGCCCGCTCGTCGTCGTGCTGTTCCTCGCCGACGCCGGGCTCGGCCTGCTCACGCGCGTCGCCCCCGCGCTCAACGCGTTCGCGCTCGGCTTCCCGCTCAAGATCTTGATCACGCTCGGCCTCGGCGGGTTCGCCCTGATCGGGCTCCCGGCCGTCATGGAGGCCCTCACGGGCAAGTCCGTCGTGCAGCTGCTGGGGGTGCTGCCGTGAGCGAGGACAAGACCGAGAAGGCCACACCGCGGCGCATGAAGGAGCTGCACCGCAAGGGGCAGCTCGGCCGGTCCCAGGACCTGGCCGCCTGGCTCGGCCTCGGTGCCGCGGCGCTCATGATCCCCAGCGTCGTCTCGCGCGGTCGCGCGGCCGCCGTCGAGCAGCTCGCCGCGCTGCGCGACGTCGCGCAGGACCCCACGCCCGCCGCCGCCGTCGAGGTGCTGCGCGACGGGCTCTCGAGCGTCCTGACCACGCTCGGCCCGCTGTTCGCCGTCCTCGTCGGCGTCACGCTGGCCGTGGGCATGGCGCAGGGCGGCTGGCGCCCGCGCCGGTTCCGCCTGCACATGGAGGGGCTCAACCCCGTCAAGGGGATCAAGCGGCTGGTGGGCCCCCAGGCGCTGTGGCAGGGCGTCAAGACGCTGCTCAAGACCGCCGTGGTGGGGCTCGTCCTCTACATCTCGGTCAAGGCGCTCGTCCCGCTGGTGATCGGCTCGGGCCGCCTGCCGCTCACCCACCTGCTGGGTGAGGCCTCCGGGGGAGTCCAGGCCCTGCTCCGCTGGGGCATCGCGGCGGGCGTGCTGCTCGCCGTGCTCGACGTCGTCGTGGTCATCCGCCGCAACCGCAAGCAGACCCGGATGTCGCTCAAGGAAGTCAAGGACGAGCACAAGCGCTCGGAGGGGGACCCCATGCTCAAGGGAGCGATCCGGTCCAAGCAGATGGCGATGAGCCGCAACCGGATGATGTCCGAGATCGCGACCGCGGACGTCGTGCTGGTCAACCCCACGCACGTGGCCGTCGCCCTGCGCTACGAGCCCGGCACGGGCGCACCGCGCGTCGTCGCCAAGGGCGCCGGAGCCGTCGCCGCCAAGATGCGCGCCGCCGCGGCCGACAACCGCGTCCCCATGGTCGAGGACGTGCCCCTCGCACGCGCGCTGCACGCCGCGTGCGAGATGGGCCAGGAGATCCCGGCGCACCTGTTCACCGCCGTCGCGCGCGTGCTCGCGTTCGTGATGGCCCTGCGTCGTCGCGGCGCCGCCGCCGGCCAGCACAAGCTGCAGGGCGGCTCGGCGCTGCCGCCCGACGACACCACCGACCACCGGGCCGCCGCACGCGCGGCCCGCCGCCCGCCGGCCCGCGCCGGCGCGACACCGAAGGCCCAGCCATGAAGAACCGGTCCCTCGCTCCGATGGCCGTGCCCGCGGGCGTCGTCGGCATCGTGCTCATGCTCGTCGTCCCGCTCCCGGCGGCGCTGCTCGACATCCTCATCGCCGTGAACATCACCGCGTCGCTCGTCATCCTGCTCACCAGCATGTACGTGAAGCGGCCGCTGGACTTCTCGGTGTTCCCCTCGCTCATCCTCGTGTTCACGCTGTTCAGGCTCGGCCTCAACGTGGCGTCCACGCGCCTCGTGCTCCGCGACGGCTACGCGGGCCAGGTCATCGACGCGTTCGGCCACTTCGTGGTGGGCGGGTCGCTGGTCATCGGCCTGGTGATCTTCCTGATCCTGGTGGTCATCCAGTTCGTGGTCATCACCAACGGTGCCGGACGCGTCGCCGAGGTGGGCGCCCGGTTCACGCTCGACGCCATGCCCGGCAAGCAGATGGCCATCGACGCGGACCTCAACTCGGGCCTCATCGACGAGGACCAGGCGCGCCAGCGCCGCGCGGACGTGGCCGCCGAGGCCGACTTCTACGGCGCCATGGACGGTGGTTCCAAGTTCGTCAAGGGCGACGCCATCGCCGGCATCGTCATCACGGTGATCAACCTGATCGGCGGGTTCGTCATCGGCATGCTCCAGATGGGGATGTCGCCCGCCGAGGCGCTCCAGCGGTTCAGCCTGCTGACGATCGGCGACGGCCTGGTCACCCAGATCCCCGCCCTGCTGCTCTCGGTGTCCACCGGCATCGTGGTCACCCGGGCGACCGCCGAGGGCGACATGGGCACGGCCGCGTCCAAGCAGCTCACCCAGTCGCGCAACGCCCTGCTCATCGCCGGCATCGGCGCCATCAGCCTCGCGCTGCTGCCCGGCATGCCCAAGCTGCCGTTCCTGCTGGTGGGCATCCTGCTCGTCATCGTCGCGCAGCGCACCAAGGCCACCCTGGCCCGGCAGGAGAAGGAGGCGTCGGCTGTCGCCGCGCCCAGCACCGCGCCCGCGGCGGACACGCCCGAGCAGCTCATCGAGCAGATGCGCGTGCACACGCTGGAGATCCTGCTCGCGCCCGACCTCGTGGACCTCGTCGGCGACGGGCCCGAGCAGGACCTGCTGGCGCGCGTGCGCGGCCTGCGGCGCAAGACCGCGCTCGAGCTGGGCATCGTCGTGCCGCCCGTGCGCACCCGCGACAGCGTCGACCTGCCGCCCGCCACCTACTCGGTGCGCATCGCGGGCGTCGAGGTGGGCCGCGGGCAGGCGCCCGCCGGCCGCGTGCTCGCGCTCGGCGACGACCTTGCCGCCCTGCCCGGCTCTGTCGTCTCGGAGCCGGTGTTCGGCCTCGCGGGCAAGTGGGTGCCCGCCGAGCTGCGGCACGCGGCGGAGATGACGGGGGCGACCGTCGTGGACCGGGTGTCCGTGCTCATCACGCACCTGGGCGCGCTCATCACCCAGAACGCCGCGCGCCTGCTGGGCCGCGAGGACGTGCGGGTGCTCACCGAGGGCCTCAAGCGCGTCAACCCGTCGGTCGTCGAGGAGCTGGTGCCCTCGCTCATGAGCCTGGGCGAGGTGCAGCGCGTGCTGCAGGGTCTGCTCGCGGAGGAGGTGCCGATCCGCGACCTGGGCCGCATCTACGAGGCGCTCGCGCTGCGGGCGCGCACGGGCACCGACCCCGAGGGCCTGGTCGAGGCGGCGCGTGCCGCGCTCGGCCCCGCGCTCTCGGCGGCCTACGTGCAGGACGGCGCGCTCCGCGTGGTCACGCTCGAGCCGCTGCTCGAGCAGCACCTGGTCGAGCAGCTGCGCCCGGCCGAGAACGGCACGCAGCTGCTGGTCGACCCCTCGCGCGTCGAGATGATCCTGGCTCAGCTGCGCGACGCGGTGGCGCACGCCGAGGCGAGCGGTCGTACCGTGGTGCTGGTGTGCGCGCCCGCCATCCGGCCCGCGCTGCGCCGCCTGGTCACGCTCGGCCTGCCCCGCCTGCCCGTCCTGTCCTACGGCGAGGTCACCGGCGCCGGCGTCACCATCGAGACGATGGGGGTGGTGAGCAGTGGGCACGCGGTTGCTGCTTGAGGGCACCGACCTGGCCACGCTCATGGCGCGGGTCGCCGACGAGCTGGGACCCGGCGCGCGCGTGGTTCGCGCCGAGCGCGTGCGCGCGGGCGGGGTGGCCGGGTTCTTCACGCGCGAGCACTTCGAGCTCACGGTCGACGTCCCCGAAGCCCCCGAGGCGGCCACGCAGCGCCCGCGGGCCAGCCGGTTCGCCGAGGCGGCGGCGCGCACCGGGCTCGACGACCTCCTCGACGCAGCGGACTCGCAGGACGCGGGGCTGCCCGTCGTCTCCACGGGCAGCCCGGCGTTCGCCGACGTGCTCGAGCAGGTCCGGGCCCTCGTCGGGGGCGACGAGGCCGCCGCCCGGCCCGCGGCCGCACCCCAGCCGGTGCCCGAGCCCGTGGTGCTGCGCGCCGCACCGACCGAGTCCCCGGCCGAGGCGCTCGCGGACCGGCTCGCGGCGCTGGGCGTCCCGGCCCGGCTGCTCGTCGAGCGGCCCCGCACCCTCTCGCAGGCGCTCGCGGGAATCCCGGAGGCGCCCGAGCTCGACCGTCGTCCCGGCTCCGTGATCGCCGTGGTGGGTGCGGCGCAGGACGCCGACGCCGTCGCGCGGCTGCTGGCCGAGCGCCTCAACCTGGACCCCGCCGCGGTGGTGCACGCCGGGACGCCCGCGGCGCGCCCGTCGGTCCCGCAGCCGCGGGGCAAGGCCCGCCCGCGTCCCACCGGGCCCGACGAGGCCCGGCAGTGGCGCGCCGGCGCCGCGAAGGCGCCGCACCCGTGGGTGGTGGCGCTGGCCGTCGCGCCCGACGCCGACGAGCGAGCGGCCGGCGCCGAGCTGCTGCGCGCGCTGGGCGCCAACCGCTCCTGGGCCGTGGTGGACGCACGCACCAAGGCGATCGACGCGCGTGCGTGGATGGCGGCCGTCGGCCCGTTCGACGCGGTCGCGGCCCGGGGCGTGTTCGACACGAGCGAGCCGGGGACGCTCCTCGACCTGGGCGTGCCCGTCGCGTGGCTCGACGGCATCCCGGCCGGTCCGGTCGCGTGGGCCGCGGTGCTCGACGGCGCGCTCGGCGGGCGGGAGTCCTGGGACTGAGCGCCACGACGCGGCGAGAGGCCGCGCTGGCGGTAGTGTCGCCGCATGCTCGTGCTCAGCCGCCGTGTGGGTGAACGCCTCGTGATCGGGGACGGCATCGTCGTCACCGTCATCGAGGTGCGAGGCGACGGCGTGCGCCTCGGCATCGATGCGCCGCGCTCGGTGCGCGTCCACCGCGCCGAGGTGCTGGACGCCGTCGAGGCGGCCAACGTGGACGCCGCAGCCGCGTCCGAGGGCGCGGTCGAGGACCTGCGCCGGCTGGTCGCACCGCCCGCAGGAGCCTCCGTCACACCGTCCGCGACGGACTCCTCAGCAGCACCCCGGCCCGACCGATGAGGGGTTAGCCGGAGCGGTACACCCCATCAGCGCCCGGCGGGGAGGGCGTTGTGGAGGACATCGACGAGATCGTCCGCGAGTTCCTGGTCGAGAGTCACGAGAACCTGGACCAGCTGGACCGCGACCTCGTAGCACTCGAGGAGCACCCCGGTTCACGCGAGCTGCTGAGCAGCGTGTTCCGCACCATCCATACGATCAAGGGGACCAGCGGGTTCCTCGCGTTCAACCGGCTCGAGCAGCTCACGCACGTGGGCGAGAACCTGCTGGTGGAGCTGCGCGACGGCCGGCGCTCGATGGACCAGCCGACCACCGACGTGCTGCTGCGCATGGTGGACACGGTCCGCGACCTGCTGTCCGCGATCGAGAGCACCGGCGGCGAGGGCGACGTCGACGTCGAGACCACGCGCGCCGCGATCGTCGCCGTGCAGGAGGGTGGAGCGGCGCCGGCCGCCCCCGCTCCGGTGGTCGAGGTCGAGGTCGAGGTCGAGCCGGTCCCCGCCGACGACCAGCCCGTCGCCGAGGCCGCGCCCGTCGGGGCCGCAGACGACCGGCCGGCCGCCGAGGCCGCGCCCGTCGGGCTCGTCCCGGCGCCCCGCGCGGCCGAGCCGGCTGCACCTGCAGCGCCCGCCCCCGCTGCGCCCGCCCCCGGGGCGCCGGCGGCACCCGCCGCACCCCGGGCCTCCACCGCCCCGGCCGCGGCCCTCGAGGACACCGGGACCCTGCGCGGCGCGGCCGACTCCTCCATCCGCGTCGACGTCGAGCTGCTGGACTCGCTCATGCGGCAGGTCGGCGAGCTGGTGCTGGCGCGCAACCGGATCAGCCGGCTCGCGTCGTCGGCGCAGGACGTGGACCTTGCCCGCTCGGCGCAGCAGCTCAACCTCATCGCGTCCGAGCTGCAGGAGGGCGTCATGCGCACGCGCATGCAGCCCATCGAGCACGTGTGGTCCAAGATGCCGCGCGTCGTGCGCGACCTCGCCGCGCTGTGCGGTCGCGAGGTCCGCCTCGAGATGGTCGGTGGCGACACCGAGCTCGACCGTGGCCTGCTCGAGGCGGTCAAGGACCCGCTGACGCACCTCGTGCGCAACGCGGTCGACCACGGCATCGAGTCGCCCGCCGATCGCGTCGCGGCCGGCAAGCCGCCGGTCGGCGTGCTCGAGCTGCGCGCCTCGCACGCCGGTGGCCAGGTCTCGGTCGAGGTCCGCGACGACGGCCGCGGTGTCGACCCCGAGGTCGTGGCCGCGAAGGCCGTCGCGAAGGGGCTGCGCACGGCCGACCAGGTGGCGGCGATGAGCAGCAACGAGCTGCTCCAGCTGCTCTTCCTGCCGGGCTTCTCGACGGCGGACAAGGTCACCAACGTCTCGGGTCGAGGCGTCGGCATGGACGTGGTCCGCACGCGCATCGAGTCCATCGGGGGCACGGTCGACGTCGAGTCGACCGTCGGTACCGGCACGGTCTGGCGGCTGCGCATCCCGCTGACGCTCGCGATCATGCCGTCGCTGTCCGTCGAGTGCTCCGGCGACGTGTACGCGCTCCCGCAGGTGCACGTGGTCGAGCTCGTCGCGCTCGACACGCAGCGCTCGGACGCCGGCGTCGAGTACGTGCACGCCGCGCCGGTCTACCGGCTGCGCGGTGAGCTGCTGCCGCTGGTGTCCCTGGCCGGGGTGCTGGGCGTCGAGGCGTCCACGCCCGAGTCGGAGTCCGTCATCGCGGTGGTGCAGGCCGACCAGCAGCGCTTCGGCCTGCTCGTCGACCGCGTGCTGACCACCGAGGAGATCGTCGTCACGCCGCTGGCCGCGCGCCTCAAGGCGATCGGCGTGTACTCGGGGGCGACCGTGCTGGGGGACGGGCGCGTCGCGCTCATCCTCGACGTGCAGGCGATCGCCCGGCGCGCCCTGGTGCGCGACCCGGAGCTCGCCGCGCGCGTCGCGGCCGAGAACCTCGCCGCGGCCAAGGTGCAGACCGAGCAGGTCCTCGTGGCCGGCATCGGCGGCGGCCGACGCGTCGCGATGCCGCTGGCGTCCGTGGCCAGGCTCGAGCACGTGCGCACCGACCAGGTGGAGCTCGTGGGCGGCCGCGAGGTGGTCCAGTACCGCGGGACCATCCTCCCGCTGGCGCGCCTCGACCGGGTCCTCGGCACCTATGCCCGCGAGACGGACGAGCTGCTGCTCGTCGTGTACACGCGCGGCGGTCGCTCGGTGGGCCTCGTCGTCGAGGAGATCGTCGACATCGTCGAGGACGAGGTGGGCCGCCACTCCAGCATCGACGACGCGGGCCTGACCGGCTCGACGGTGCTGGGCGACCGGGTCACCGAGCTGCTCGACGTGCGCTCGGCCGTGCTCGCCGCTGACCGCGACTTCTACAGCGGGGACGTGTTCGACGTCCTCGACGACACCGCCGACCTCGTGGGAGCGACCCGATGAGCAGCTACGTGACGTTCACCGTCGACGACGGCCTCTACGGCGTCGACGTCCAGCGCGTGCAGGAGGCCCTGCGGGCGCACGCCCGCACCCGGGTGCCGCTCGCCCCCGAGGGGGTGTCCGGCCTCGTCAACCTGCGCGGCCAGGTGGTGCTGACGGTCGACCTGCGCCCGCGCCTGGGCCTGCCCCCGCTGGGGGAGGGCGCCGACCAGATGATGGTCGTCGTGCAGGTGGGCGGGGAGACCGTGAGCCTCCTCGTCGACGAGATCGGCGACGTCGTCGACGTCGAGCCGGGCCGCGTGGAGGCACCGCCGGACACGCTCGACGTGCTCATCCGCCCGCTCATCCGATCCGCCTGCACCCTCGACGACCGGCTGCTGCTGGTGCTCGACGTCGACGAGGCCGCAGCCGCCTGATCTTCCCGACCGTCGTGCAGCAGCGTGCGCGACGACACCACTCAGACCCACGTCCGACCGGCCGATCGATCGGCCGACGACGTCCCTCGCCAAGGAGCCACTGACATGACCACCACGACCCCCGCACCCGCACCGCGCCGCCGCGGCGCGTGGTTCTCCGACCGTTCCATCCAGACCAAGATCATCACGGTCTTCGCTCTGCTGGGCATCGTCGCCATCGGCTCGGGCATCTTCGCCATCGCCTCGCTCAACCAGAGCAAGTCCGACCTGCAGACCCTCTCCACGATCCAGGAGACCATCTCCGACGTGCGCAACCTGGCCCACCAGGACCAGCTCAAGGCGCGCATGATCATCGCGCAGATCGCGGCGTCGCCCGACCAGGCTGGCCGCGAGGAGTGGGCCGGCAAGCTGGCGGAGAACGACACCGAGCTCAACGGGGCGATCGCGTCGTACGACACCACGCCCGCCGCGGCCCTGTCGGCCAGCTGGACCTCCTTCCACGAGCACTACGCCGCGTGGCTCAAGATCCGCGACGACGAGCTCGTCCCCGCGGCGATGAGCGGCGACCGTGCCGCCTACGCCCAGGTGCGCGAGGACAGCGCCCAGCCGGCGATCGAGGCGTACGTGACCGACCTGGACACCGTGGCGTCCGAGATCACGGCCTACGTCGCCCAGGTGGCGCAGACCGCGACGGACCGCACGGCCCGTGCGTCGACGATCCTCCTGGTCTCGCTGGCCATCGCGCTGGTCGTCTCGCTCACGCTCGGTTACATCGTGACACGCAACATCCGCCGGTCGGTGGCCCGCGTGCACGCCTCGCTCGAGGCCATGTCCGCCGGCGACTTCACGGTCGAGGCGGAGACCACGTCGGGCGACGAGCTCGGCCGGATGGCCGACGCGCTGCGCACCGCGCAGACGTCCGTCCGCTCCACCTTCTCGGGGGTCGTCGACACCGCGCAGACGGTCGCCGCGGCCGCCGAGCAGCTCTCGGCGACGTCGAACCAGTTCGAGTCCACGCAGGAGGAGACGAGCGCGCAGGCGGGTGTGGTTGCGGCTGCTGCTGAGCAGGTCTCGCGCAACGTGCAGGCGGTTGCTGCGGGTGCTGAGCAGATGGGTGCGAGCATCCGGGAGATCGCGCAGAACGCGACGGATGCGGCCAAGGTTGCCTCGCAGGCGACGGTGGTGGCTGCTTCGACGAACGACCAGGTCGCGAAGCTGGGTGCGTCGTCGCAGGAGATCGGCAACGTGGTCAAGGTGATCACCTCGATCGCGGAGCAGACGAACCTGCTGGCGTTGAACGCGACGATCGAGGCTGCTCGTGCTGGTGAGGCGGGCAAGGGGTTCGCGGTCGTTGCTGGTGAGGTCAAGGAGCTGGCGTCGGAGACGGCGCGGGCGACCGAGGACATCGCTCGTCGGGTGGAGGCCATCCAGGCTGACACCACGGGTGCGGTGGCGGCGATCGGGCAGATCAGCTCGATCATCGCGAGCATCAACGACTACCAGCTGACGATCGCCTCGGCGGTCGAGGAGCAGACGGCGACCACGAACGAGATGTCGCGTGGTGTGGCCGAGGCCGCGACCGGCTCGGGTGAGATCGCCACCAACATCACCGGCGTCGCCACCGCGACCGCGTCCACCGCGGACTCGCTCGGCCAGATGGCCTCGGCCGTCTCCGAGCTGGCCCGCATGTCCGCCGACCTGCGCACTCGCGTCGCAGCGTTCACCTACTGACGGGCGGCACGGACATGCGAAGCGGGACACGCAGGACCGGCACGGCGTTCGCGCTCGTGCTCGGCATGACGGCCGTGCTCGGCGGCTGCTCGTGGGGCGAGAGCTCCGACGAGGCACCCCTCGTCGGGCTCGCGATGCCCACCACCGAGCAGAGCCGGTGGGTGGCCGACGGTGACAACCTCGAGGCGCAGTTCACCTCGCTGGGCTACCAGGTCGACAAGAAGTACGCGGAGAACGACGTCGCCGGTCAGGTCGCCCAGGTGCAGGCCATGATCGACGAGGGCGCGGACGCGCTGGTGATCGGGTCGGTCGACGGCAAGGCCCTGGCGGGCGTGCTGGCCCAGGCCCACGCCGCCGGCATCCCGGTGATCTCCTACGACCGCCTGATCCGCGACTCGAAGGACGTCGACTTCTACGCGTCGTTCGACAACGCCCGCGTCGGCGTCATGCAGGGCAACGCCCTGCTGCGCGGCCTCGGGATCCTCGACGCGACGGGCGCCCCCACGGGCAAGAAGGGACCGTTCAACATCGAGGTCTTCGCCGGCTCGCCCGACGACAACAACGCCACGGTGTTCTACGACGGCGCGATGTCGGTGCTCAAGCCCTACCTCGACTCCAAGGTGCTCGTGGTGCCGTCCGGGCAGGTCGCCCGCGAGGACGTCGCCATCGCCAGCTGGGACCCGAAGACCGGCGGCAAGCGCATGGACTCGCTGCTCGGTGCGTACAAGAACCGGCACCTGGACGGCATCCTCGCGCCCAACGACGGTCTCGCCCAGGCGGCGATCGCGTCGGCGAAGTCCCTCGGCTACGTGCCGGTGGTGACGGGCCAGGACTCCGAGATCCCCGCCGTGAAGTCGGTGGCGGACGGCGAGCAGTACATGACCGTCTACAAGGACACCCGCCAGCTGGCGGAGGTGACCGTCGCGATGGTCAGCGCGCTGCTCAAGGGCACGCAGCCCGAGGTGAACGACACCGCCACGTACGACAACGGCGTGAAGGTGGTCCCCTCCTACCTGCTCGCGCCCCAGGAAGTGAACAAGGACAACTACCGCCGACTGCTCGTCGACGGCGGCTACTACACGGCAGAAGAGGTCGGCTGATGACCACCACGACACCCCGGCGCCGCGCCGCCTGGTTCTGGGACCGGCCCATCGCGGTGAAGTTCACGGCGGCCATGCTGGTGCTCGGCGGCACGTTCGCCGTCGTCGGCGGGATCGGCGCGATGTCGCTGGTCAACTCCGGCCGCAACCTCGCGGAGATGTCCGACCTGAACACCTCCCTGCAGCGTGCGTTCGCCGACCTGGGGGTCGCCCAGGCGCGCAGCCACCTGCTGCTCCGCCAGGCGTCGACCGCCGACGCGGCGACCCGCGCGCAGCTGCTCACCGCCTCGCAGTGGGTGGACAGCGTCGTGGAGACCCGCTCCGACGTGGTCGAGACCTTCCCGGCCGCGGTCACGCCGCAGTGGAAGGACTTCCGCACCCGCTGGGCCGCGTGGACCGCGTTCCGCGACAAGACCCTGGTGCCGCTCGCCGAGGCGGGCGACACGGCGGGCTTCGCCGCCGCCGCAGCGGCCGACGGTGCCGCCGACCCCGACTGGGCGGGCCGCGCGCTCGCGCTCGCCTCGGCACAGACGGACGCGCAGGTCATCGCGATCCAGGAGGCCGGCCAGGCCGAGGTGCGTCGCATGATCTGGATCCTGGGCGTGGCGTTCGTGCTCGCGGCCCTCGTCGCCGGCAGCCTCGCCGCCGCGGTGATCCGTCGGATCGGCCGCGCCGTGGGCTCGGTCGCCACCTCGCTCGACGCCATGGCGGAGGGCGACCTGACCGTCGAGGCCGTCTCCGAGCAGCAGGACGAGACGGGCCGCATGGCCGCCTCGCTCCGGCGTGCGCAGGAGGGTCTGCGCGCGACGCTCACCGACGTGGCCCACACGGCCCGCGACGTCGCCGAGTCCGCGCAGCGGCTCACCGGCGCCAACGCGGAGGTCTCCGACGCGGCGGGCGAGACGAGTGCGCAGGCGGGTGTGGTTGCTGCTGCTGCTGAGCAGGTCTCGCGCAACGTGCAGGCGGTTGCTGCGGGTGCTGAGCAGATGGGTGCGAGCATCCGGGAGATCGCGCAGAACGCGACGGATGCGGCCAAGGTTGCCTCGCAGGCCACGGTGGTGGCTGCTTCGACGAACGACCAGGTCGCGAAGCTGGGTGCGTCGTCGCAGGAGATCGGCAACGTGGTCAAGGTGATCACCTCGATCGCGGAGCAGACGAACCTGCTGGCGTTGAACGCGACGATCGAGGCTGCTCGTGCTGGTGAGGCGGGCAAGGGGTTCGCGGTCGTTGCTGGTGAGGTCAAGGAGCTGGCGTCGGAGACGGCGCGGGCGACCGAGGACATCGCTCGTCGGGTGGAGGCCATCCAGGCTGACACCACCGGTGCGGTGGCGGCGATCGGGCAGATCAGCTCGATCATCGCGAGCATCAACGACTACCAGCTGACGATCGCCTCGGCGGTCGAGGAGCAGACGGCGACCACGAACGAGATGTCGCGTGGTGTGGCCGAGGCCGCGACCGGCTCGGGTGAGATCGCCACCAACATCACCGGCGTCGCCACGTCCGCGACGCGCTCCTCCGACGTGCTCGCCGGTGTCGGCGGCCAGGTCGACGAGCTCGCCGTCCTGTCCGTCGCCCTGCGTGACCGCGTGGCCGGGTTCCGGTTCTGATGGCCGACATCCGCGTGCTGGTCGTCGACGACTCCGTCGTCGTCCGGCGCCTGGTCAGCGACGCGCTGTCGCAGGCGCCGGGCATCGAGGTGGTCGGTGTGGCCGCCAACGGCCGGCTCGCACAGGCCAAGGTCGCCCAGCTGCGACCGGACGCCGTCACCATGGACATCGAGATGCCGGAGATGAACGGCATCGAGGCGGTCCGCGAGCTGCGGCGGACGGGCCACCGCATGCCGATCGTCATGTTCTCCACGCTCACCGAGCGAGGAGCGGCCGCGACGCTCGACGCCCTGGCGGCCGGTGCGACCGACTACGTCGCCAAGCCGTCGAACGTCGGCAGCGTCCAGGAGTCGATCGCACGGGTCGCGGGCGAGCTGGTGCCGCGACTGCGGGGGCTCGTCCCCAACCCGGGCGGCGCCGTCGCCGGGCGGGCCGGGGCGTCCCCGACCGCCGCCGCACCGCGGCCGGCGGTCAAGGCCCCCGGACGTCCCGTCGTCGTCCGGCCGGCGCCCGCGCCGCACCCCGTGCGTGCGGTCGTCGTGGGGTCGTCCACCGGCGGCCCCGAGGCGCTCTCGCGCGTGCTGTCCAGCCTCACGACCGCACCCGCGGCGCCGGTGCTCGTGGTCCAGCACATGCCGCCGGTGTTCACGCGCCAGCTGGCCGCCCGCCTTGACCGCCTGGGTCCCGCAACGGTGGTCGAGGCCGCGGGCGGCGAGACGCTGCGCCCCGGGACCGTCTACATCGCGCCGGGCGACCGCCACCTCGAGGTGCGCCGCGCAGGTGCCGAGACGCAGACGGTGCTCACCGACGGCCCGCCGGTCAACTACTGCCGCCCCTCGGTCGACGTGCTGTTCGGCTCCGCCGTGCGCCTGTACGGCAACGAGCTGCTCGCGGTCGTGCTCACGGGCATGGGTGCGGACGGCCGGGCCGGCTGCCAGGACGTCGTGACCGCCGGCGGCACCGTCGTCGTCCAGGACGAGCCGACCAGCGTGGTGTGGGGCATGCCCGGCGCCGTCGCGCAGGCCGGCCTCGCCCACCGGATCGTCCCTGTCTCCGAGGTCGCCGCGACCATCGAGCGCCAGCTCGCATCCACGGGAGCGTTCGCATGAGTCTGTCCCCCGAGGCGTTCGCGTTCGTCGCGGACCTCGTCCGTCGGCGCAGCGCGATCCAGCTGACGCCCGGCAAGGAGTACCTGGTGGAGAGCCGGCTCCTGCCGCTCGCCCGCGAGGCCGGTCTCGGCCTCGAGGCCTACGTCACCCGGCTGCGCACGCGCGCCCTGCCCGCGGACGTCGACGCGGTCGTCGAGGCGATGACCACCAACGAGACGTCGTGGTTCCGTGACGGGGCGCCGTACCAGGCGCTGCGCGAGGACGAGCTCCCGCGGCTCGTCGCGGCGCGCGGCGGCATCGGCCGGCTGCGGGTCTGGTCGGCCGCGTGCTCGACCGGCCAGGAGCCCTATTCCGTGGCGATGACCATGCTGGACCACCTGCCTCCGGGCATGACCAGCGAGATCGTCGCGACCGACCTGTCCGAGCAGGTGCTGACCCGCGCCCGCACCGGGCGGTACTCCCAGCTCGAGGTCAACCGTGGGCTGCCGGCCCCGCTGCTGGTGCGCCACCTGGTGCGCGCCGGCACGGAGTGGGAGCTGTCCGCGGCGGTGCGCCAGATGGTGAGCTTCCGCGCCCACAACCTGCTGGACGTGCCCCCGCCCGGGCCGTTCGACGTGGTGCTGCTGCGCAACGTGCTCATCTACTTCGACCTGGCCACCAAGCGAGCGATCCTGGACCGGGTGCTGCGGGTGATCAAGCCCGACGGCGTCCTCCTGCTGGGCGCCGCCGAGACCACGCTCGGGGTGCACGAGGGCTGGGAGCGGGCGACCGTCGGACGGACCTCCGTCTACCGGCCGCTCGCGCCGCAGCGCGCGCTGGCCCCCACCCTCCCGACACCGCGCACCGCTGCTCCGGTGTCCCCGTCCGTCCCCTCACGCGTGCCGACCGCGGCCGTGCCACTGACCCGAGGAGCAGTTCGATGAAGGCCCTGGTGATCGACGACTCGCGCACGATGCGTCGCATCGTCGCGCGAGCACTGGAAGGCCTGGGGTTCGAGACCCTGCAGGCCGAGCACGGGCGTGACGCGCTCGACCAGCTCGAGGGCGGCGCCGAGATCGATCTCGCGTGCGTCGACTGGAACATGCCCGTCATGGACGGTCTGACGTTCGTCACCGAGGTCCGCGCGAATCCGGCGTGGCGGGGGATCACACTGATGATGGTCACCACGGAGGCGGAGCACTCCCAGATCGTGCGCGCCCTGGCCGCCGGGGCTCACGAGTACCTCATCAAGCCGTTCACCACCGATGCGATCCGCGACAAGCTGGACCTGCTCGGCCTCGTCCCCGTGGAGGAGATGGCATGACCGCCACCGTCGAGCACGACCAGGTGCTGAGCATCGCGCAGGAGGTCTTCTCCGCGATGGTCGACGGCGACCTGGGTCTTCTGCTGCCCTGGGAGGGTGACCTGCCCGAGATCGACGACGCGCTCGTCGCCTGGGTGGACCTGCACGGCGAGTGGAGCGGCCGCGCCGTCCTCGTCACGGCCGGCCCGACCGCCCTGGAGCTCGCGCGCGTTCTCCTCGACCTGGACCCGCGCGACGAGGTGTCGCCCGACGACCTCGTCGACGCGCTCGGCGAGATCGCCAACGTCGTCGGCGGCAACCTCAAGTCGCTGCTGCCGACTCCGGGGACGCTCGGCCTGCCGCACGTGGGCGACGCGTTGCCCCCGCTGGACGGCGCCGTCCGTTCCCAGCACCTGCCCCTGTCCTGGCGTGGACGCCTGCTCGTCATCGACGTCTGGGTCACGCCGCTCGTACTGAAGGAGAAGCCATGATCCGCGTCCTCGTGACCGACGACAGCCGCGTGATGCGGCAGATCGTCGTCCGCACCCTGCGCCAGGCCGGTTACGACTGGGACGTCCGCGAGGCGTCCGACGGCGTGGAGGCACTGGCCGCCATCAAGGCCGACGAGCCGGACGTCGTGCTGTCCGACTGGAACATGCCCAACATGACCGGCATCGAGCTGCTGCACGCGTTGCGCGCGGCCGGCTACCAGACGCCGTTCGGCTTCGTCACGTCCGAGGGCTCCCCGGAGATGCGTGCGGCGGCCGAGAGCGCCGGCGCCCTGTTCCTCATCGCGAAGCCCTTCACGCCCGAGGCCTTCCGCGAGGTCATCGACCCGGTGCTGGCATGAGCATCCCGACCCCGCTCCCGAGCGCCAAGGAGGTCCGCGAGCTCATCGAGGGCCTCATCGGGCGTGACGTCAACGTCGCGACGGGCGGCGCGATGGTGGACCCCGCCGCGGGCGGGCTCACCGGTGTGTACGTGGACCGCCGCCTGGCGCTGGTCGCCCTGGTGATCCTGGACGTGCCGCTCGCCGCCTCGATCGGCGCCGCGCTCGGGCTCGTCCCGGTGCACGTCGCGGCCGAGGCCGCCGAGCTGGGCCAGCTGCCGCAGGCCCTGTCCGAGAACGCGGGCGAGGTGCTCAACGTCATGGCGTCGCTGTTCAACCTCGAGGGCGCGCCGCACGTGCGGCTGGACCGGATCTACCAGCCGGGTGAGCCGCTGCCCGCGGACGTCGCGACGTGGGTGCTGGCCTACGTGCGTCGCACCGACCTCGACATGGAGGTCGCGGGCTACGGCTCGGGCGGATTCTCGCTGCTGGTCATCTGAGACCTCACAGGCGCACCGCCGACACGATCGCGCGGACGGCGGGTTCGAGCTCGCCGAACGCCCGCTGGTAGAGCGCGCGCGTGCCGCCGTACGGGTCGACCACGTCGTCGTCGGACGGCGCGTGCGCCCGCGCGGTGCCGCGTCGCGCCGCCGCCAGTGGGACCAGCGCCGCGAGCCGGTCGGCCGTGGTCGAGCCCGCGCCGGGCAGCTCCGCGGGGTCGACGGCGGCGGCGAGGCGCGCGAGCTCGCGCAGCGTGAAGGTGCGGCGGACGGCGCCGGGCACCAGCTCGACGACCGCCGAGCGGTGCCGCCGGGTCGCGGTGAGCACCACGTCCGCGGCCTGGATCATGGCCGGGGTGAGCTGGCGTGCCGAGAAGCCGGTGACCGCGCCGCCGTGCGCGACCACGAGCTCGGCCATCTGGTCGGTCATCGGGGAGCCCACCAGGGCGCCCGCGCCGGCGGAGGACACCTCGATGGCGGGTGCCAGGCGCCCGTCGCCCTGCCCCCGGAACGTCGCGCCCAGACCCGCGGCGAGCAGCCGCTCGGCCGCGGGCGACCGGCAGATGTTGCCGGTGCACACGACGAGGACGCGCAGGGGAGCGGGAGGGGCCACGCTCGACATTCTGCCGAGCACCCGCGGGTCGCACCGATGGACGGACCCGATCGACCCGATCGGGCGAACCGCGTCACTCCTGCGCGACGGGTGGCTGTGGCAACCGACACTCGGTCACGGCTACACAGGTGAAACACCGACCTGGCACACTGCGCGCCATGTCCTCGACCTCGAAGGCGCCCGCGGCGCCCCAGCGTGACGTGCCGCGTGGCAACGTCATCGACCGCTACTTCAAGATCACCGAGCGTGGCTCCACGATCGGCACGGAGGTCCGTGGCGGTCTCGTCACGTTCTTCACCATGGCCTACATCATCGTGCTCAACCCGATCATCCTGGGTGGGAACGACGGCACGGGCGCGCCCCTCGCGCCCCAGGCCACCATCGCGGCGACCACCGCCCTGGTCGCCGGCCTGCTGACGATCCTCATGGGCACGGTGGCCAACTTCCCGCTGGCCCTCGCGACCGGCCTCGGCATCAACGCCGTCGTGGCGTTCTCGATCGCGGCGCTCCCGGAGATGACCTGGGCCGACGCCATGGGCATCGTGGTGCTCGAGGGCCTGATCATCCTGGTGCTCGTGCTCACCGGGTTCCGGCGCGCGGTGTTCAACGCGGTCCCGGTCTGGCTGAAGACCGCGATCTCGGTCGGCATCGGCCTGTTCATCGCGTTCATCGGCCTCGTCGACTCCGGCTTCATCCGCAGCACGGGGGCCGACAGCCCGCCCGTGCAGCTCGGGCCCGACGGGTCGATCTCGACCTGGCCGCTCGTGGTCTTCGTGGTGGGCCTCGTGCTCATGGTCATCCTCATGGCCAAGAAGGTGCGCGGCGCCATTCTCATCTCGATCGTGGTCACCACGATCGTCGCGATCGTCGTCGAGCAGATCGCCAAGGTCGGCGGCGCGTTCACGGCCGACGGCACGCCCAACCCCGAGGGCTTCCGGCTCAACGTGCCGGCGTGGCCGGACAAGGTCATCGACACCCCCGACTTCGGCCTGCTCGGGCACTTCTCGCTGTTCGGCTCGATCGACAAGATCGGCCTCGTCGCCGTCGTCCTGCTCGTGTTCTCGCTGCTCCTCGCGGACTTCTTCGACACGATGGGCACGATGGTCGCGGTCGGCTCGGAGGCGGGCCTGCTCGACGAGAAGGGCAACCCGCCGCGCACGCAGCAGATCCTGATCGTCGACTCGGTGGCCGCCGCCGCCGGTGGTGCCGCGGGCATCTCCAGCAACACGAGCTACATCGAGTCCGCCGCGGGCGTCGGCGAGGGCGCGCGCACGGGCTTCGCGTCGGTCGTGACCGGCATCGCGTTCCTGCTGGCCACGTTCCTGGCCCCGCTGGTCAACATCATCCCGTCCGAGGCCGCCGCGCCGGCCCTGGTGGTCGTCGGCTACCTCATGGTCACCCAGGTCACCGGCATCGACTGGAAGAGCTACGAGATCGCGGTGCCCGCGTTCTTCACCATCGTCCTGATGCCGTTCACCTACTCGATCACGGCGGGCATCGGCGCCGGCGTGATCTTCTACGTGATCCTGCAGGTGGTGGTCGGCAGGGTGCGCAAGGTGCACCCGCTGATGTGGCTGATCGCGCTGCTGTTCGTCCTGTACTTCATCCGCGGACCGCTCCAAACCTGGCTGGGCTGACGCGAGGCGCCTCGCCCGGGCCGTTCGTGGCGCGGATAGGCTCGCGCACATCCTGAGACAACTGGAGGACGGCCGTGCGGATCAGCGTCATCGGATGTGGCTACCTGGGCGCCGTGCACGCGGCGGCGATGGCTGCGCTGGGCCACGAGGTGGTGGGCATCGACGTCGACGCCGCCAAGGTGGAGGCCCTCCAGGCCGCGAGGGCGCCGTTCTTCGAGCCGGGACTGCCCGAGCTGCTGGCCGAGGCGTCGGCCACCGGCCGCCTGAGCTTCAGCGCGGACATGGCCCAGGCCGCCGGGGCCTCGGTGCACTTCCTCTGCGTCGGCACCCCGCAGAAGCGCGGCGAGTTCCGCGCCGACCTCACGTACGTCGAGACGGCGTTCGCCGAGCTGCTGCCGCACGTGCGGCCCGGTGACCTGGTGGTCGGCAAGTCCACCGTGCCCGTGGGGACGGCGGAGGACCTCGCCGAGCGCCTCGTGGGGACCGGCGCGCACCTCGTCTGGAACCCCGAGTTCCTGCGGGAGGGCTTCGCGGTCCAGGACACGCTGCACCCCGATCGCCTGGTCTACGGCGTGGAGTCGGCCGACGGCGAGCCGACCGAGGACGGCGCGCACGCCCGGAAGGTGCTCGACGAGGTGTACGCGACGCCGCTGTCCGAGGGCATCCCGCTGGTGGTGACCGACTACGCGACCGCGCAGCTGGTCAAGGTCGCCGCCAACTCGTTCCTCGCCACCAAGATCTCGTTCATCAACGCCATGGCCGAGCTGTGCGAGGCCACGGGCGCCGACGTGACGAGCCTGGCCGACGCGATCGGCTACGACGCCCGCATCGGCCGCCGCTTCCTCAACGCCGGCCTCGGGTTCGGCGGCGGCTGCCTGCCCAAGGACATCCGAGCGTTCATGGCCCGCGCGGGCGAGCTGGGCGTGAGCGACGCGCTGGGCTTCCTCAAGGAGGTCGACTCGGTCAACATGCGGCGCCGCGTGCGCGTGGTGGACCTGGCGCGCGAGGTGTGCGACGGCTCGATCGTCGGCCGCCGCGTCGCGGTGCTGGGCGCGGCGTTCAAGCCCAACTCCGACGACGTCCGCGACTCGCCCGCGCTGTCCGTGGCCGCCCAGATGCAGCTGCAGGGCGCCGAGGTGACCGTCACCGACCCGGAGGCGATCACCAACGCCGCCGCCAAGTGGCCCGATCTGCGCTTCGCGCCCACCGCGCTGGAGGCGGCGCGCGGCGCCGACGTGGTGCTTCTGGCCACCGAGTGGGACGAGTACCGCTCGATCGACCCCGACGCCCTCGCGGAGGTGGTCGCGCACAGGCGGATCCTCGACGGCCGCAACGTGCTGGACCCGGGCCGCTGGCGCGCGGCGGGCTGGACCTACCGAGCCCTCGGCCGCCCGTAACCCCCCGGCCTGTCCGGCCCCGGCCCGCCCCTGCCCGCCGACCCTGACGTTATCCACGGTTACGAGCCGCCATCCGTGGACAACCACGGGCTCGGCCGCAGTGCCGCCGACCCCCAACCGCCGAACCTGACATTGTCCGCGGTTGCGAGCTGACATCCGTGGACAAGGACGGGCTCGCCGCCCGGGCTGCCGGCCGCCGCCATCCGTCCGCCGAACCTGACGTTGTCCGCGGTTGCGAGCTGACATCCGTGGACAAGGACGGGCTCGGCACCCGGGCTGCCGGCCGCCGCCATCCGTCCGGCGAACTTGACGTTGTCCGCGGTTGCGAGCCGCCAACCGTGGACAACCACGGGCTCGGCCGCTGGCCTGCCGACCTCCATCCGCCGAACCTGACGTCTTCCACGGTTGCGAGCCGCCAACCGTGGACAAGGACAGGTTCGCCGCCCGGGCGCCAGCTCCGCTCGGCATGTACTTACCGGAGGTAATGAGTTAGGGTAAGGAGATGCCCACCCCCGCCCTCGCTTCCGAGCTCCGTGTCGCGGTCGGTCGCGCGTCGCGACGCATCCGGGCCGAGCGTGGCGACGCGGGCCTGCCGGACAACCAGTTCTCCGTGCTGCTGTGGATCGAGAAGCGCGGCCCCCTGACCCCCGGTCAGCTGGCCGAGCTCGAGCGCATCCAGCCGCCGTCGATGACCCGCACGGTGAACTGCCTCGCGGAGGACGGCCTCGTGAGCAAGGGTGCGCACCCCACCGATGGGCGCGCCGTCGTCGTGAGCCTCACCGAGGCGGGCCGTGCCGAGATCGCCGAGACCCGCCGCCGCCGGGACACCTGGCTGGCCGCGCACCTCGCGACGCTCACGCCCGACGAACGCGCCCACCTCGCCGCCGCCGCCGACATCCTGCGGAGGCTCGCCGACTCGTGAGCACCTTCGACTCCCTGAAGTTCCGCAACTACCGGCTCTGGTTCGCCGGCGCGCTCGTGGCCAACATCGGCACGTGGATGCAGCGCGTGGCCCAGGACTGGCTGGTGCTGACGCAGCTGTCCGACGAGTCCGGCGTCGCGGTCGGCATCACCACGGCGCTGCAGTTCGCTCCCGTGCTGCTGCTCTCCCCGTACGCGGGGCTGCTCGCCGACCGGGTCAACCGGCGCAAGCTGCTCATGGGCACGCAGGTGGCGCAGGGCGTGCTCGCGGCCGGCCTGGGCGCGCTCGTGCTGCTCGGCAACGCCCAGCTGTGGCAGGTCTACCTGTTCGCGCTGGTGCTGGGCTGCGTGTCGGCCGTCGACGCCCCGGTGCGGCAGACGTTCGTCGCCGAGCTGGTCCCCGCCGCCAAGCTCTCCAACGCGGTGGGGCTGAACAGCGCCTCGTTCAACGCGGCGCGGCTGATCGGCCCCGGCATCGCGGGACTGGCGATCGCCGGCGTCGGCGTGGGCTGGGTGTTCGTCATCAACGCCGTGACCTTCGCGGCGACGATCACCTCGTTGACCCGCATGCGCCTGTCCGAGCTGCGGCCGATGCCCACCGCGTCGCGCGCCAAGGGGCAGATCCGCGAGGGCATCGCCTACGTGCGCGGCCGCAGCGACATCGTCGTGATCATGGTCGTCGTCGGCGTCGTGTCGACCTTCGGGCTCAACTTCCAGCTGACCAGCGCCATGATGGCCCGCACGGAGTTCGGCAAGGGGGCGGGGGAGTACGGCATCCTCGGTTCGATCCTGGCCATCGGCTCGCTCACCGGCGCGCTGCTCGCCGCGCGGCGCGAGCGCCCGCGGGTGCGGCTGGTCATCGGCTCGGCCTTCGCGTTCGGCATCGCGACCGGCGTCATGGCGCTCATGCCGACGTACACGTCGTACGCGATCGCCTGCATCCCCGTGGGGCTCGCGTCGCTGACCATGATGACCGCCGCGAACTCCACCATCCAGATGAGCACCGACCCCGTGGTGCGCGGCCGGGTCATGGCGCTCTACATGATGGTGTTCCTGGGGGCGACCCCCGTCGGCTCGCCGGTCGTGGGCTGGATCGGCGAGCAGTTCGGGCCGCGGTGGGCCATCGGCATCGGCTCGATCACCGCCATCCTGGTCGCGCTGGGCGCCGCGCTGTGGGCCCGCCGCGCGTGGGGCCTGCGGGTGCGGTACCACCTGCACAGCCCGCACCTCGACGTGGTGCACCTCGGACAGCGCCGCCGCGACCTGGACGTCGCCCGGGTGGGTGCCCAGGACGCGGGCGACGAGGCCTCGGCCGCCTGACCTGCTGGCGGGCGGGTGAATCGGGCCCCGCGACGGCCGCGCGAGATGTCCGGTATGTGACGATCGACCCGTGAGCGCACAGGTGGACGGCGAGACGAGCGCCGCCGAGCTGGACGACGACTCGTCCGCACCGCGGCCGAGGGGCAAGGCGGGCCGACGCTTCGCGCTGGGGTTCGTCCTGGTGCTCGTCGTGCTCGTGATCGCCGCCGGCTGGGTGACCTTTCGCGCGGTGCAGGCCACGGGCGCGCTCATGGACGCGCGCGACGTGGTCAGCACCATGGAGTCCGGCGTCGACCAGCGCGACGCCGCGGCCCTCACCGCCGCGCTGCCGCAGGCGCAGGAGGCGACCGCACGCGCGCGGCACGCGTCCTCGGACCCGGTCTGGAAGCTAGCCGAGCACGTGCCGTGGGCCGGCGACCAGCTCCACGCCGTGAGCGCGGTGTCCTCGGCGCTCGACGACCTGACGCAGGACGCGCTCCCGGCGGTCGGGGACATCGCCGAGCTGGTCCAGGGCAGCGGCCTGCGCCGCGACGACGGAAGCATCGACGTCGAGGCGCTCGCGGCCGCCGCGCCCGCGCTCACCGACGCCGCAGCCGTCGCGCGCTCCGCGCACGCGCGCGTCGCGTCCATCGACACGTCCGACCTCGTGGGACCGCTCGCCGGTCCCGTGGGCGACGCCGAGACGCGGCTGGCCAGCGTCGCCGGGCTGCTCACCGCCGCCGACAGCGCCGCCTCCCTGCTGCCGCCCATGCTCGGCGGCGACGGCCCGCGCACCTACCTCGTGCTCGCGCTGAACTCCGCCGAGCTGCGCAGCGCCGGGGGCATCGTCGGCAGCATCTTGGAGGTGAAGGCCGACGACGGGCGCCTCGCCCTGGGCCGGCAGATCAGCACCGCGCAGCTCAAGGGCATCGCCGAGCCCGTCGTGCCGCTCACGCCGGCCGAGACGACCCTGCACGGCGACCGGCTGGGCCGGTGGATCCAGAACGCCGTGGCCACGCCGGACTTCCCGCGCTCGGCGCAGCTCATCACCGCTCGGTGGGAGCGGGACGTGCACGGGAAGGTCGACGGGGTCGTGGCGACGGACCCCGTGGCGGTCCAGGAGGTGCTGCGCTCGCTCGGGCCCGTCAAGGCGGCCGACGGCCGCACGCTGCAGGCCGACTCGATCCTCAAGCTCCTTCTCCGCGACGCCTACCGCAACGCGGCGAGCGGGGCCCAGGCGGACGCGCTGTTCTCCTCGGTGGCCGGCAGCATCTTCGGCGCGCTGACGGGAGGAGCGGGCAGCACGACCGGCCTCGTGGACGCGGTGCAGACGGCGAGCGACCAGGGCCGGTTCCGGCTGTGGTCGGCGCACGACGACGAGCAGGCCGCGCTGGTCACCACGGGCCTCGGCAGTGCCTTCCTCACGGGCGACCACCCGGACGCCGCGGGCGTGTTCCTCAACGACGCCACCGAGGGCAAGCTCGACTACTACCTCGACGCCGACGTGAGCGTGCAGTGCTCAGCCGACGCGTCGACCGCCACCGTGCGGGTGACGCTGTCCTACGAGCCGCCCAAGGACGTCGAGAAGCTGCCCGAGTTCGCGCGCGGGGCACGCCCGCGCGCGGTGCCGCCCGGCTCGCTCGCCACCGGACTGCTCTTCTACGCCCCCGTGGGCGCGCAGCTCGACGCCGTACGGCAGGACGGTGACCTGGTGGCCGGTGCGACCGCCACGGAGGCCGGCAGGCGCGCGCTCGCGGCCACGTCCGTGCTTGCTCCCGGCGGCTCGACGGTCTACGAGATGACGGTGCCGGTGCGGCACGGCCAGGTCGACGTCTGGACCACGCCGACCGTCACGGGCTCGGGCTACGTGGGGGCCACCTGCACGAAGGGGTGAATTCGGCAGCCCCTGAGCGTAAATGTCCGAAATCACCCGATCTGCCGCTATCGTTGCGTCGCCCGCGGGGTGACGATAACGACGAAACACCGCAATCCGACCACCCTCAGGGGGAGACCGTCATGGCCAGAACCGCCAAAGCCTGCCTCGCAGCCGTCGCTGCGCTGGCCCTCATGCTCCTGGCTCCCGGGGCGGCGCTGGCGGCCACGAGCGCGGCCAGCGTCCCGGCGGCCGACGCGTCGCCGTCGCCCACCGGCTACGGCTGCATCGACGGTGAGGACGAGTACGGAGCACCCCTGCCGTGCGAGCTCAAGATCCAGGTGCTGAACCCGATCTGCGACAACAACGTGCCCAAGCTGCAGTACCAGGTGGAGGCCGTCGGCTCGCCCAACACGACCGTCAAGATCACGTGGATCAACCCGGACGGCGACGACGTGGTCCAGTCGGGTCTGCCGCTGTCGGGCACGGTGCTGTGGCCCGGCGCGGTCCAGGGCGCGAACGGCGAGGCCATCGACTGGCCCGGCTGGCGGCTGGAGAACGGCGTCTGGGTCGAGGGCGACGAGTTCGACTGGGTCCGGCCCTCCGTGAAGGTGCTGTTCCAGGTGAACCCGGAGATGTCGGTCTCCGTGGCCTACCCGCCGTCCAGCCCCGCGTGCCTGACGAGCCCGCCCGACACCCAGGTGCTCGTCGACAACCCGCTCCCTCCGGGCGAGATCGCCGCGACCGGCTCGAACGTCGCCCCGCTGCTGATCGGCGGCGCAGCGCTGGTCGTGGTCGGTGCCGGAGCCGTCCTGCTGGTCAACCGTCAGCGCCGCACGCAGGCCTGACACCCGTCAGGGTTCTCGAAGCCCGCCCGGTCCGCACCAGCGGACCGGGCGGGCGTCGTTCGTCCGGGCGCGCGCGCTCGGTGGTGGACGCCTCACGGGAGGGGCCCCCGAGTGTCCGCGCGAGCAACTACCCTGAGCGCACGTGCGCACGCGAGGCTCGCCCTCGCGTGACCCCCCGTGACGGGCACAGGGGACGGGCACGGGCGAGACGACGCGGAGGCCAGCGGTGAGCGACCTGATCGACACGACAGAGATGTACCTCAAGACGATCTACGAGCTCACCGAAGAAGGCATCACCCCGCTGCGCGCACGCATCGCCGAGCGGCTCGGCCACTCCGGCCCCACCGTCTCGCAGACCGTGGCGCGCATGGAGCGCGACGGCCTCGTCGTGGTCTCCGGCGACCGGCACCTGGAGCTCACCGACGCGGGCCACGGCAAGGCCATGCGCGTGATGCGCAAGCACCGCCTCGCCGAGCGTCTCCTGACCGACGTGGTGGGGCTCGAGTGGCCCTTCGTCCACGAGGAGGCCTGCCGCTGGGAGCACGTCATGAGCGAGCGCGTGGAGAAGCGTCTGGCCGCGCTGCTCGACCACCCGCACTTCGACCCGTACGGCAACCCCATCCCCGGGCTGGGCGAGATCGGTGAGGAGTCCACCCGCGTCGGCTTCCTCGACGGCGTCGCGTCCGTGCTCACGCTCGTCGACCAGGGCGGCCTGCCGGACGGCAAGGCGACCGTCGCGCGGATCGCGGAGCCGCTGCAGGTGGACGTCGAGCTGCTCACGCGGCTCGCCGAGGCCGGCGTGCTGCCGAACGCGGAGATCACGGTGGAGCGCGGGATCGGCGTCGTGACCGTGGGCGCGCCCGGGTCGGCCTCCGTGCTGGACCTGCCCGACGACGTCGCGCGGCACATCTTCGTCACGACGCGCTGACGCGCTCGCGGACGCCCCGCCCCCGGCCCGTGAGGGCGGGTGGACGGGGCGTTTGCTGCGTCTATGCCCGAATCGTGACCTGTCCGGGCGTGTCACCCGGTCGGATGAACTCCACCCGGTGCGTTCCACGGCGCTCTGACCTGGGACAACGCGCCCGTCGCGCACTCATGCAGGTCGATTGTTCAGATCGGAGCCATTTTCTCGTGATCGGAACGTGACAATCCCGCCGGACGTCAGGTACGTTCATCCTGCTTCTAGGAACCCCTCCTCCCAGAAGCCCTCGAGCGGAACGCCGAACCCTGCCGCCGCCACGAGGTCCGTACAAACCGCCGGCAGGGGCGGGGGACCCAATTGTGGGCACCGGAAGTCTCGGTGTCCTTGGGGTGAAGCCCCGACGAACGACCTCCAGGTCGGCCGTCGAGGCCGGGTGTTTCTCCCACCCGAACCCGACAGCTCACCTCGTAGGCGTCACGGAGAGGCACTCGCGTGACCGTGAGCACCACCACACGCGCCCGTCACCGGGCAGCACGGCGGCCATCGACGCCGCTGACCGAGCTGGCGTCCGCCGCGTCGGACCAGCTGGGCACCGTCGGCCGTCGCACGGCAGTCGTCGCAGCATCGTCGGGCCTGATGGTCTCGATGATCGGTGCGCCCGCCATGGCGGCGGCCCCCACCGACGACACCGTCACCGGCGCCCTCGCGGCCGTCGACACGGACGCGCTGACCGCCTCGGCCAAGGCCGTGCTGGCCTCCGGCCCGGTCGTCAGCGCCCCGGCCGACGCCAAGTGGACCATCGACTCGCCGATCGTCAAGGCCGTCAAGCCCGAGGTCAAGAAGGTCGTCGTCGTCGAGACCCGCGAGGCCGCCCCCCAGGTCTCCCGCAGCACGCTGCGCAGCACCGCTTCCTCGGATTCGAGCAACGACGACGTTGCCAACAACCCGATCCCGCAGTCGGTCTCCGGCAACGCGGTCCTCGAGGTCGCGGCCCGCTACGTCGGCACGCCGTACGTCTACGGCGGCGCCGCTCCCGGTGGCTTCGACTGCTCGGGTTTCGTGTCCTACGTCTACAAGCAGCTCGGCATCTCGCTGCCGCGCTCGTCGAGCGGCATCCGCGGCGTGGGCCACGTGATCTCCCGCTCGGAGGCGAAGCCGGGCGACCTCATCTGGACGCCGGGCCACATCGCCATCTACGCCGGTGGCAACCAGCAGATCGACTCGCCCCGCCCGGGCAAGACGATCCAGTTCCGTGGGATCTGGCAGAGCAACCCCACGTTCCTGCGCGTCGGCTGACGCGCACAGCCTTCTCGACGAGGCCCCGACGACACGGTCGTCGGGGCCTCGTCGCATCCCGGCCACCGCCTGTGGTTACTCTGGGCGAGCACCACGCTGCACTTCGCTCCGCGGGCCGGCAGCCAGCCGGTCCGACCCCCCGGTCGGGAGATTGCCGTGCTGACACAGGTCGTACCCGAGTTGCCTGCGCCCCTGCCCACGCCGGCCTCCCAGGCCCGCACGCTGCTGCTCAACGCCAGCCTCGAACCCCTGTGCATCGTGAGCGTGCACCGGGCCGTGCTCCTCATGATGTGCGGCAAGGCGACCGTGCTCGAGACGGACGGGCGCACCCTGCACTCGGCCCACGTCGAGGTCCCGGTCCCCGTGGTGATCTGCCTGACGCGCTACGTGCACGTGCCGAGGCGGCGGCCGGTGCCGCCCACGCGCCGCACCGTGCTGCAACGCGACTCGCACCGCTGCGCCTACTGCGGCGGCGGAGCGGACACCGTCGACCACGTGCACCCGCGCTCCAAGGGTGGCCGCCACGAGTGGACCAACGTGGTGGCGGCCTGCGTGCGGTGCAACCACCGCAAGGCCGACCGGCTGCTGCACGAGCTGGGGTGGGAGCTGCCCTTCACCCCGCGGGCCCCGCGGTGGTCGGTCGCGTTCGGCAGCGGTGCCGTGCGGGCAGACCCGCTATGGTCCGCCTATGTCGTCGTGTGACCGATCGCGAGACACTGGAGCGACGGGGAGCTCGCCGCTGACGCACGCTGCCCGCCGTGAGCGCGAAGGAGCGGGGATGCGGGACGACGTGATCCTGGTCGGGGTGGACGGGTCGACGCCCAGCCTGCACGCGTTGGACTGGGCCGGCGCCGAGGCGGCCCGGCGCGGGTGGTCGCTGTACCTCGTCTGCTCGTACGCGCTGCCCTCGTTCACCGCGGCCTCGCTCGACGGCGGCTACGCGGCCCTGGACGACTCGGCGATCCAGGAGGGCGCCCGGGCCGTGCTCGCCGAGGCGACGGCGCGCGTGTCGCACCTGGGCGTCCCCGTGCGGAGCAACGTGCACACGGGCGACGCGGCCGGGGTGCTCATCGAGCTGTCGCACACCGCCCGTCTCGCGGTGGTGGGCACGCGCGGCCGGGGCGGGTTCGCCGACCGGTTGCTCGGCACGGTCTCGTCGGCCCTGCCCGCGCACGCGCACTGCCCGACGGTCGTCGTCCCGCTGCGCGACGGCGAGGGCCACGCCCTGGCCGACGACGCCGAGGTGCCACCCGTGCGGCCGCTGCGGCGCATCGTCGTGGGCGTGGACGGCTCGGAGCAGGCCGAGCGTGCGCTGCGCTACGCGGTGCGCGAGGCGCAGGCGTGGGGGGCGGAGCTCACGGCCGTGGCCGGCGTCCCGGTCGGGTCGATGACGGGGGTCCTCGCCTGGCTGCCCGCCGCCGTCGACCACGAGCAGGTGCTCAAGGACATGCAGGAGGGCCTCAACGTGGTCGTGGACCGCGCGCTGCTCGACTACCCGGACGTCGTGGTCAAGCGGCACGCGCTGGACGGGACCGGGGCGGAGCTGCTCACGGAGTTCTCGGTGGCGACGGATCTCATCGTGCTCGGCTCCCGCGGCAGGGGCGGGTTCGCCGGGCTGCTGCTCGGCTCGACGAGCCAGGCCGTGCTGCACCACGCGCGGTGCCCGGTGATGGTCGTGACGAACCGCTGCGACGCGACGCCGGAGCGGGCTGAGGAGCCAGAGGGCCGCTGACCGGGCCGCCGATCGGGCCTGGGCGCGCTCAGGGCTGCTGCGGGACCTCCGGACGCCGCACGAGCGCGGAGAGCACGATGGTCGAGCGCGTGCGCGAGACGAACGGCTCGGCGGCGAACCGCTCCACCACCTGCTCCAGGTGGCGCATGTCGCGCGCCCGCACCTGCACCACGAGGTCCACGTCGCCCGTCACGGTGCTCGCCGCGACCACCTCGGGGTACTGCTCGACCGCGGTCCGCATCGTCGCGGGGCTCGTGGAGCCCTGGCAGAAGATCTCGACGAAGGCCTCGGTGTGCCAGCCCATCGCGGCGGGATCCAGCCGCACGGTGTAGCCGCGGATGACGCCGCGCTCGCGCAGCCGGTCCACGCGGCGCTTCACGGCCGGCGCCGAGAGCGAGACCTGCTGGCCCACCTGGGCGAAGGTCGCGCGGGCGTCGACCGACAGCACACGCAGGATCGCCAGGTCGAGATCGTCGATGTCAGGCACCTGCACATCCTCGCGGATCGCGCGGTGTGTTGGTGACCTCGGGCGACAACCAGTGTGATAACGGACCCAATTGGGCATAGTGGCTCAAGTTGCCGTCGTCGACTGCCGATCTCGGGGATTCAGGCGAGCCCGCTCCGCGCGGGTTCACGTGGATTGCCGAGGGAGCTCAGATGCGTGCGTGGGACAAGAACTCGAGGGCGGTCACGGCAGTCTTCGTGACGGCCGCCGTGATCGCGGCCGGCGCCAGTGCGGCGTGGAGCGACACCGAGGGGTCCGCCGGGTCGGCACCCGCGCCCACCGCCACGGTGTCCGCGACGCCCGAGCCGACGCTCGACCCCACCCTCACGGCCGAGCCGGAGCCCACCGCGGCGCCCGCGCCCAGCGCCTCGCCCACGCCCAGCGTGTCGCCCACCACGGCGCCGGTGGCCGCGCTGCCGGCGGCGGGAGCGGGTGCCTCCACGGCGCCCGCCGTCTACCGCGACGCCGTCCCTCTGACGATGCGGTCCGCGGCCAGCACCCGAGCGCTGTCCGCGTCCTCGGCCGCCGCCGCAAAGAGAGCGGCTGCCAAGAAGGCCGCCGCCAAGAGGGCGGCTGCCGCGAAGCTGGCCTCGGTCCGCGCGGCGGCCATCAAGGCGCCGGCCCGCGTGCCGTCGGGCGGCCTGGTGTGCCGCGGCTCGGGCGGCGCCGGAGCGGCCGAGCAGCGCGTGAAGGCCATCGGCGCCGCGATCAACTCCTACCGCAAGAGCCACGGCCTGCGGACGCTCCGGGTCTCGCGCTCCACCACCCTGGTGAACCACGCCAAGCGCATGGCGACGACCGGCGGCATCTGGCACTCGGGCAGGGACAACATCGTGGCCTGCGTGAGCGACGACAGCGCCCGGACGATGGTGCGCGCCTGGGCCCACTCGGCCCCGCACAAGGCTCAGATGCTGCGCCGCGGCGTGACGCGCATGACTGTGGGCGGCGCTGTGAACGACGGCTGGCTGTTCGGGGCCGTCCGCTTCCTCTGAGTCAGGCCAGCGCGTCCGTGAGGGCGTCGAGGGCGGTGTCCAGGTCGTCCGCGGCGATCGTCAGCGGCGGCGCGAGTCGCACCGTCCGCCCGTGCGTGTCCTTGGCCAGCACCCCGCGCGCGAGCAGCCGTTCGCACAGCTCGCGGCCCGTCGCGGGGCCGGAGCCCGGGGCGACGTCGAGCCCGGCCCACAGGCCGAGCCGGCGCACGGACGCGAGCGAGCCGGCCGCCACGAGCGCGTCGAGCCTCTCGCCCAGCTGCAGCCCACGCGAGCGGGCCGCCGCCTGGGGCTCGCCGGTGCCGAGCAGCCCGACGACGGCCAGGCCGACCGCGCAGGCCAGCGGGTTGCCGCCGAACGTCGAGCCGTGCGTCCCGGCGGTCAGCACGCCGAGCACGTCCTCGCGCCCCACGACGGCGGAGACGGGCACGATGCCGCCGCCCAGCGCCTTGCCCAGCGTGACCAGGTCCGGCCGGACGCCCCACGTCTCGCACGCGAGCGTGGTGCCCGTGCGACCGAGCCCGGACTGGATCTCGTCCGCGATCAGCAGCACGTCCGCGCCGGTGCACAGTGCGCGCACCGCGGGCAGGTAGTCCGGGGGCGGGACGACCACGCCCTGCTCGCCCTGCACGGGCTCGAGCAGCACGGCGACCGTGGTCTCGTCGATCGCGGCGGCCAGCGCCGCCGCGTCGCCGTACGGGACCGACTGGAAGCCGGGGGTGAACGGGCCGAAGTGCCGGCGTGCGTCCGGGTCGTCGGAGAACGAGACGATGGTCGTCGTGCGGCCGTGGAAGTTGCCGTCGGCCACGATGATCGTCGCGCGGTCGTCCGGCACGCCCTTGACCTCGTACCCCCACTTGCGGGCGGCCTTGATCGCGGTCTCGACGGCCTCGGCGCCCGTGTTCATGGGCAGCACCAGCGACGGGCCGGCGAGCAGCGGCTCGACGAGCGCGGCCAGCGCGCCGGCGAACGGCTCGAGCAGGTCGTGGTCGAACGCCCGGCTGGTCAACGTGAGCCGGTCGAGCTGGGCGTGCGCCGCCTCCAGCAGCATGGGGTTGCGGTGCCCGAAGTTGAGCGCCGAGTACCCGGCCAGCAGGTCGAGGTAGCGCCGGCCGTCCACGTCGGTGACCCATGCGCCCGACCCGGAGGCCAGCGTGACCGGCAGCGGGTGGTAGTTGTGCGCCAGCGCCGACCGAGTCGAGGTGACGGTCATGTCAGGAGCGGATCTCGAGCGTGCAGCACTTCGCGCCGCCGCCACCCTTGAGCAGCTCGCTGGTGTCCACGGGGATCGGGGTGTAGCCGCGCTCGCGCAGGGCGCCGGCGAGGTCCACCGCGCCGGGGGCGACCACCACGTTCTCGCCGTCGGAGACCGCGTTGAGGCCCAGGGCCACCGCGTCCTGCTCGGTGGCGTGGATCGCGTCGGGGAACAGCTGCTCCAGGACGGCCCGGCTGCCGGCCGAGAAGGCGGGCGGGAAGTACGCGATCTGCGGGTCCTCGGCGCTGCTCGAGATCACGGCCAGCGCGGTGTCGAGGTGGTAGTAGTGCGCGTCGACCAGGTCGAGCGAGATGACCGGCCGCCCGAACAGCTCCTGCGCCTCGGCGTGCGCGGCCCGCTCGGTGCGGAAGCCGGTGCCGGCCAGGATGACGTCGCCGACGACCAGAAGGTCGCCCTCGCCCTCGTTGGTCTGCGCGGCGGTGTGGGTGACGAAGCCCTGGTCGGCGAACCACTTCTGGTACGCCGGGCCCTCGGGCTGACGCTCGGGGTAGCGGAACCGGGCGGAGTAGACGACGCCGTCCACCACGGTGGCGCCGTTGGCCGCGTACACCATGTCCGGCAGGCCGGCGATCGGGTCGATGGTGTCGACGCGGTGCCCGAGGTCCAGGTAGGTGTCCCGCAGCGTGCGCCACTGCCGGACCGCCAGGTCGGCGTCGGTGTACCGCGTCTTGTCCATCCACGGGTTGATCTCGTAGGAGACGGTGTAGTGCACCGGCTCGCACATCAGGTAGTGGCGGGCGGTACGTCCGGGCGCGCTGGCGACGGTCATCGGGCTCCTTCGGGGCAGTGCGCGGGGGAGCGCAGGTCTGCATCGAGGGTACGAGCCGCCACCGCGTCGATCCGACAACCCGCGTTGCGCGTATGGGCGCGATTCGTTGCGCCTACCGGCTCAGCAACGGCGATCCGTTGCGCTTGACTCCGCAGCCGCGGCAGTCAGCGCACGGCGCAGCATGGCGCCCAGGAAGGGGCGCACGAGGGCGCGGCCCAGCGCGGAGGGCACGTGCGCGAGGTACACGTCCTCGGCCCACACGATGCGCGCGTGGGAGTCGTCGAGCGCGCTGACCTCGATGCGTGCCTCGCCCAGCAGCACCGGTCCACGCTTGACGAACACCGCGACGCGGTCCGGGCCGGGCGGGTCGGCGCGCGTGATCTGCATGCGATCCACGAGTCCCGGCCACCCTCGTCGGGCGCCCGGGCCCGACGTCGCCACGATCCGCGTGCCGACCCGCGGCGGGCCGTCGGTCTGCACCCGGGTGAGCGGGATCCAGCGCGCGTGGTTGCGTGCGTCGGTGAGCAGCTCCCACGCCTCGTCGGCCGGCACGGGCAGCGTGCGCGTGGCGCGGATCATCGGGCGTCCCGGCGCGCGCAGGTGCGTCCGTGCGGGCGGGCCGGCGCCGGGTCGGGCACGCGTGGAGGGGCCATGCGTGCCACGGTAACGTCGCCCGCATGGAGACGCGTGTGCTGGGACGGACGGGGCGGCCGGTCGGGGTCGTCGGACTGGGCTGCTGGCAGCTCGGCGGCGACTGGGGCGACGTGTCGTCGGACGCGGCGCTGTCCGTGCTGGCGGCCGCCGTCGACGCCGGGGTGACGTTCCTCGACACCGCGGACGTCTACGGCGACGGCCGCTCCGAGCGGCTCGTGGGGGAGTTCCTCGCGTCCCGCCCGTCGGCGGGCCTGACCGTCGCCACCAAGATGGGCCGACGAGCCGACCCGCACACGCCCGAGGCGTACACCCTCGACGCCTACCGCGCGTGGAACGACCGCTCGCGCACCAACCTGGGCGTGGACACGATCGACCTGGTGCAGCTGCACTGCCCGCCGACGCCGGTGTTCCACCGCGAGTCCACCTACGACGACCTCGACACGCTGGTCGAGGAGGGCCGCATCGCCGCGTACGGCGTCTCTGTGGAGACGGTCGACGAGGCGCTCGCGGCCATCGCCCGCCCGAACGTCGCGACCGTGCAGATCATCCTCAACGTGTTTCGCCGCAAGCCGCTGGACGCGGTGCTGCCCGCGGCGCTCGAGGCCGGCGTCGGCATCATCGCGCGCGTGCCGCTCGCGTCGGGTCTGCTCTCCGGCAAGTACGACCTGTCGACGCAGTTCGCGGACTCCGACCACCGCAGCTTCAACCGGCACGGCGAGGCTTTCGACGTGGGCGAGACGTTCGCGGGCGTGCCCTACGACGTGGGGGTCGCGGCCGCGCGGGAGGTCGCCGCGCTCACCCCGTCCGGCGCGACGACCGCGCAGCTGGCCCTGCGCTGGATCATCGACCAGCCGGGCGTCTCCGTGGTGATCCCCGGCGCGCGCAACGCGGAGCAGGCGCGAGCCAACGCGGCGGCCGCGGACCTCGAGCCGCTGCCCGCGGACGCCCTGGACCGGCTGCGGGGGATCTACGACTCGCGGATCGCGGAGCACGTCGCCTCGCGCTGGTGAGTCCTCAGCGGGCGACGCGGTCGAGCGCTGCCGAGATCTCGGCCTCGACCTGGTCCAGCGACGCGTCCTGGGTGGTGGTGCCGGTCCACGCCCGGGTGTCCACGGGCCAGGTGTGCGTCGTGGTCCGGTCGCCGGAGACGGTCAGCGTGATCTCGCGCACCAGGCCGCGGCCGTGGGGCCGACGAGCGGCCTCGACGCTGAAGCTGGCCGGGCGCAGGGCGTCGTCGTAGCGCACGTGGAGCCGGGATCGCAGGTCGTCGAACGCCGCGCGGTCCCAGGGGGTCAGCGGCGCGAGCCCCACTTCTTCTTCTCCTTCGCCTGCACGTTGATCCGGCCCTCCGGAGCGTCGAGCTGCGGGCGGCCACCCTCGCCAAGCTGCTTCGCCGCTGCCGGCTCGACCTCGATCACGTGCCCGAAGGTCGCGGGCGCGTTGCCGAACGCGGCACGGGCGCCCTCGATGACGGTGCGGCCGAGCGCGCGTGCACCGGCGACGCCGATGACCATGCCGACGCCGTAGGGGATCAGCCGGCCGAAGAACAGCCCGCCCTGCCGCGCGACCTGCTTGCGCACCATGCGGCGGGTGAGCGTGTTGTTGACCTTCTTGACCGTCGCGATGGGCATCCGGGTCAGCATCACGCGGGCCACGCCCGCGGCGCCCTGACCGGTCATGTCCGTGACCGCCTTGGCGCCCGACTCACCCAGCAGGCTGGTGAGCAGCAGCGCCGTGCGGCGCTCGGAGTCCTCGACGTCGATGCCGTGCACGGAGGCGACCGCCAGCACGTACGCGGCCGACGCCCCGAAGAACGTGGCGACATCGCTCGCGGTCAGCGCGAGCGCGACGCCCGTGCCGACCGCGGGTGCGGCCGCCGCGGCGCCCACCGCGCCGCCCGCCCCGGCGACGACCATGAGGTACTCCTTCTCCAGCAGTCGGATGATCTGCGCGGGAGACGCCTCGGGGTTGCGGCTGCGGACCTTCTCCACGTGCGCGTGGATGGTCGAGGAGGGGATGGCGACGGCGCGGGCGAGCGCCTCGTCGACGACGCCGGCCATCAGCGCTCTCCGATGACCGTGAGCTCGACCTCGGCGCCCGCCTTGAGCGTGCGGCCCACGGTGCAGTGCTGGTCGATCGCCCGGTGCATCACCGTCAGCAGGCGCTCGCGCTGCTCGGGCTCGAGGCCCGACAGGTCGACGCTGAACCGCTCGGTCAGTCGGGGGTAGAGGTCCTGCTCGTCGTCGGCCGGGCCCTCCACCTCGATGGTGACGGCCACGTCGTCGCCGAGCCGGCGTGCCACGGCGGTGTCGGCCGACAGGCCCGAGCACCCGGCCAGCGCGATCTTCATGAGCTCGCCGGGCGTGAAGGCCTGGTCGTAGGAGATGTCGCCGATCTCCACGCTGGCCCCGCGCGAGTTGCGGCCCACGTAGCGCCGCCCGCCCGTGCGCTCCACCCACAGCCGCGTGCCTGCGGCGTTGGCGGGTACGGGGGCGGCGGCCTGCTCCTGCGTCGTCATTCCCCGATCCTTGCACGCGATGCGCGTCCTTCTCCTGGCGAGCGCACACCGGGTGGGCGAGGAGTTCTAGCCGCTGCCCGACCGCGTGTGCAAGCATCGAACGTGGCCACCGCGACGGAGGGACCGCAGCCGCCCACCTACGGGGTGGACCGTCTGTGGCGGGGGGCCGCGGTCGCGGCCGTCGGCCTGTGGGTGGCATGGCTGGCGGTCCCGTCGCAGCTCCTCGTCGTCAAGCACGTGGTCCTCTACCCCGCCGGGGACTTCTTCGCGGCGGCCGCCGTCCTCGTCGGCGTGCGGCGCTACCGGCCGCGGGCGCCGTCGGCGTGGCTGCTGATCGCCGTGGGGCTCGTCGCGTTCGGCATCGCCGACCTGGTGTACGGGCTGTTCCAGGTGGTCGGGGTCGACCCGTTCCCGTCGCTGGCGGACGTGTTCTACCTCGCGGCGTACCCCCTGTTCGCGCTCGGACTGCACGTGGCAAGCACGTCGCGTGTTCCCCAGGGCGATCGCGGCGGCCTCATCGACGCCTCGATCATCACGGTCACGGCTGGCTTGTTCGCCTTCCTGCTGATCGCCAATCAGTACATCAACGACCCTGAGATCCCCCTTGCGCCGACGATCGTCGCCAGCGCGTACCCGCTCGCCGACGTCCTGGTGCTCGCCCTCGCGGTGCGTTTCCTTCTGGCCGTGCAGTGGCGGACTCCGTCGCTGGTCATGCTCGCGCTCGGCCTCTGCCTGGTGCTGTCCGGCGACGTGGTCTACAGCGTGACGGACGCGTTCACCACGTCCGGATCGACGACCGGCGCCGATGCCCTGCTCATGGCCGGGGTGCTCGTGATGGGGCTCGCGGGGCTGCACCCGACGATGACGCAGCTCACCACCGAGCCCGCCGAGGTCCGGGTGCCCGAGTACAGCGTGCACCGCGTGGTGTCCCTCTACCTCGTGAGCATGGTTCCGGTGGCCGTGCTCGCGGTGCAGGCCGTCATCGGCGACGTGCAGAACGCGTGGATCACCATCTTCGCCCTGGTGCTCATCGTGGGCCTGGTGCTCGCACGGTTCATCGACCTCGCCGGCCAGAGTCGCGCCGCGACGCGCCGCGGGGCGGTGCTGAGCCGGTTCACGTCGGCGATGCTCCAGCACAGCGGTCGGGCGGACCTTCTCGCCGTCGCGGCGCAGACGGTCGCCGAGCTGGCCCCCGCGGGGCGCGCTCGGGTCGTCGACCGGGGCGAGGGTGGCGTGGACGAAGCGACGCAGTTCGCCGTCCCCGTCGAGGTCGGCGGAGAGGTCACCGCGTGGATCGTCGCCGATCGTGAGGCGGCGACGTGGCGAGGCGTCCGTGACGCGCTGGGCAACGTGGCCGGAGGCCTGTCCGTCGCCCTCGAGCGCGAGCGGCTCATCGAGGCGCAGAAGGCGAGCGCGGCCAGCCTGGCGGCGCAGAACGCTCAGCTTCGCGAGCTCGACCGCATGAAGGACCAGCTGGTCAGCTCGGTCTCGCACGAGCTGCGCACGCCGCTGACCTCCCTCGGCGGTTACATCGAGATGATGCTGGAGGGCGAGGCCGGCGAGCTGACCGCCGACCAACGGCACTTCGCCGAGGTCATCGACCGCAACTGTCGGCGGCTGAACCGGATCATCGACGACATCCTCTTCGTCGCGCGCGTCGACGCCGGAAAGCTGTCGCTCGAGCGCGCCTGGGTGGACGTGCCGACCATCGCCGCCGCGAGCCTGGAGACGGTCAGGGCCCGTGCGCAGCAGAACGAGGTAGCGGTCACCCTCACCGCGCCGGACCCCGTTCCGCAGGTGTGGGCGGACGCCGGCCGATTGAGCCAGATGTTCGACAACCTGCTGTCGAACGCCGTCAAGTTCACCCCGCCCGGTGGCACGGTCGACGTCGAGGTGCGCGCGGAGCACGACATCCTGCTGGTCGTCGTGCAGGACACGGGGATGGGCATCCCGCAGGACGAGGTGGCTCACCTCTTCGAACGGTTCTTCCGGACGTCGACCGTCGGTGCCGTCGCCGGGACGGGCCTGGGGTTGAGCATCGTGAAGTCGATCGTCGAGGTGCACGACGGGACCATCGCGGTCTCGAGCACCGAGGGCGTGGGGACGACCTTCAATGTCCAGCTGCCCGCGCGAGAGCGCGCGAGCGCAGGAACCGTCGAGCTGATGGAGGAGCACGATGAGCGCTGACGACGCAGCGGGAAGGCAGCCCGTGATCCTTGCCGCCGACGACGACGAGGACATCCTCGAGATGGTCGCGTTCCGGCTGGAGCGCTCCGGCTACGCCGTCGTGCGGGCACATGACGGTGCCGAGGCGCTGGCGGCCGCGCGCGAGACCTTGCCGGACCTCATCGTGCTCGACGTCATGATGCCGAAGATGGACGGGTACGAGGTGACTCGCGCCCTGAGGGCCGACGAGTCGACCAGCAGGATCCCCGTCATCCTCCTGACGGCACGCGTGCAGGACTCGGACGTCCAGAAGGGGTTCGACGCAGGCGCCGACGACTACGTGCGCAAGCCGTTCAGCCCGCAGGAGCTCCGGTCCCGCGTGCAGGCGATCCTCGGCCGACGCTGACGGGCACGCCGTGACCCTGTTCATCACGATCGCGGTGCTGGCGCTGCTGGGTGCGGTGGGCGTTCTGGCGGCTCTCGCGCACCGTCGCCGGCTCGCGCGGCGGGAAGCCCGGCGACGTGAGATCGCCACGCGGCTCCGAGCGGTCGCCATCGACCTCGTCGACGGCGAGGTGACGCCGGTGCCCAGGCTGTCGGCTCCGGAGGCCCTCGTGTTCGCCGACCTGCTCGTGCGCTACGCGCGCGGGCTCCGCGGCCAGGCTCACGAGCGGATCGCCGCGTACTTCGAGGACACGGGGGCCGTCGATCGCGAGGTGCGCCACCTGGGCAGCCGGCGCGAGCGTGTGCGGGTCGAAGCGGCGTTCGGGCTCGGTGACATGGGCTCCGCGCGTGCGGTGCCCGCACTGCTCGCAGCACTCGAGGACCGCAGCGTGGACGTACGTGCCGCCGCGACGCGCAGTCTCGGCCGGATCGGTGCGACCGAGGCCGTCGAGCCGGTCATCGCCGCATCCGTCGCCCAGCGGCTGCCTCGCGCCGTCGCAGGAGCCGCCCTGCTCGAGATCGGCTCGCCGGCGGTGGGGCAGCTGCTCGTGCTGCTCGGCCACGAGGATCCTCACGTGCGCGCCGACGCCGCCGAGCTGGTGGGACTGCTCGGCGCGGCGAACGACGCCGACGCGCTGCCGACCCGTCTGCGCGACGCATCCCCGGACGTGCGCGCGGCCTCCGCCGTGGCGCTCGGCCGCCTCGGGAGTGCAGACGCCCGCGACCAGCTCGTCGCCACCCTGAGCGACCGGGTGCCGTTCGTGCGCGCGTCGGCCGCCCGCGCACTCGGGCAGATCGGCGGCCGCACCGCCACTGCCGCCCTGCTCGACGTCGCGCGTCGGGACGAGTTCGACCCGGCCGCCGAGGCTGCACGAGCCCTGGCGCGCATCGACCCGGCGCTGGTGATCACGGTGGCAGCACAGTCCGACGCCAGCCAGCACCTGGTCGAGGCGGCGGATCGGCTGCTGCTGTGAGCGGCGCCGAGACGGCGTTCGTCGTCTTCTCCGTGCTGTCCTTCGCCTACTTCGTCGTGCTGGACCTGCTGTACCTCACGCTGACGGCCCTGGCCTGGGTCGACCTGCGCAAGAAGATCTGGCGGCGCAACTACCTGGGCCTCGACGAGGTGTTCGCCTCCCCGCTGACGCCCGGCATCTCTGTGATCGTCCCCGCGTACAACGAGGAGGTCGGCATCGTCGAGAGCGTGCGGTCGCTCCTGGCCCTGCGTTACCCGCGGCACGAGGTTGTCGTGGTCAACGACGGCTCCAAGGACGGCACGATCGACGCACTCGTCGAGGCGTTCGACATGGTGCCGGTCCGACAGGCGATCCGTGAGGGCATCGCGACCGCGGCCATCCGCACGGCGTACGTGTCCCGCCCGCACGAGGAGCTGCTGGTCCTGGACAAGGAGAACGCCGGGCGCTCCGACGCCATCAACGCCGGCATCAACGCAGCCCGATACCCGTACGTGTGCATGATCGACGCCGACTCGCTGCTCGAGCAGGACGCCCTGCTGAAGATCGCCAAGCCGCTGCTCGACCACCCGGGCTCGCTGGTCGCGGCGGGCGGCACCGTCCGGGTGGCCAACGGTTGCGACATCCAGCACGGGCAGGTCGTCGAGGTGCGCCTGGCACGCAACAGGCTCGCGGTCATCCAGACGCTGGAGTACATCCGCTCGTTCCTCGTCGCGCGCGTCGGCTGGGGGCGACTGAACGCCCTGGGACTCATCAGCGGGGCGTTTGGGATCTACGAGCGGGCACTCCTGCAGACCGTCGGGGGGCTGTGGGTGGACACGGTCGGGGAGGATCTCGAGCTCACGATCCGGTTGCACAAGTACCTGCGCGAGCGAGGTGAGCCCTACCGGATCGCCTTCGTCGACGACCCGGCGTGCTGGACCGAGGTCCCCGAGGACGTCGCGACGCTCGGGCGCCAGCGCCGTCGCTGGCAGCGGGGGCTGTGGGAGTCCCTGCGGCGGCACCGAGGGATGCTCGGCAGACCCCGGTACGGGGTGGTCGGCACCCTGGTGCTGCCCTACTTCGCGGTGTTCGAGTTTCTCAGCCCGGTCTTCGCCCTGCTCGGGCTGCTCGTGACGGTGCTGCTATACGTGCTGGGCGTCGTCTCGGCCGGCTATCTGCTCTCGATGCTCGCGGTGTCCGTCGTCCTGGGGGTGGTGCTCTCCACCGCAGCGCTGGCGATCGAGGAGCTCAGCTTCGGTCGGTACTCGCGCCGGCGCGACGTGCTGAGGCTGATGGCGTACACCGTGATCGAGAGCATCGGCTTCCACCAGCTGCATCTGACGTGGCGCCTGCTCGGGTACGTCGACATCGTCCGCGGCAAGACCGAGTGGGGCGAGCAGAAGCGCCGCGGCCTGGCGCGGCCCACGACGCCCCCGTTGCCCCATCCTTGACCGGTGCGCCCGCCCGTGCGTGGCCGCCCGACGACGTGTGCGCGCGGTCGTCCTGGCTGGGGCGCACCGGGCGGGCGTCAGTGCACGGCGGCCAGCGCTACTCCGACGCCGACGAACAACGCGCCGAACACCCGGTTGACGGTGCGGCGCCCCGCCTCGCGCGCCGTGAACCGCACGAGCCCCCGCGCCGCCACCGCGAACAGGAACCACATGACGAGGATGTCGACGGCCACGACCGTCGCCGCGACGATCGCGTACTGCGGGACCAGTGCACGGTCCAGGCGGACGAACTGCGGGATGAACGCGAGGAAGAAGACGATCGCCTTGGGGTTGGTGAGGTTCACCAGCAGCCCGCGGCGGAACATCGACCAGGCGGGCTCGCGGGTCACGTGTGCGTTGTCGTCGGCCGCGGTGGACGCCCGAAGCTGCCGCACACCCAGGAAGACGAGGTAGGCGGCGCCGATGTAGCGGATCGCGTCGAACGCGACCTGCGAGCGGCTGACGAGCGCACCCACGCCGGCTGCCACGATCGCGATGTGCACCACCAGGGCCAGCTGCTGCCCGAGGATCCCCCAGATGGACCGGGTCCAGCCCGAGCCGAGCGAGTTGGACATCGTGTTGACGGCGCCCGCGCCCGGGGTGCAGGAGATGACGAGGCACGCGCCGACGAGGGCGAGCCAGAGGGACGGGCTCACGTGCGGGCCCTCGTGTTCGTCACCGGGACATCATGCCGGGGTCACTGGCTGTTGCCCCGCTTCGGGTGGCAGAGCCGGTTCCTGTAGCCTGGCGTGCGGTCGCTGGCCTCTGGTTGAGGGTCGGCGGTCCGAGCGTGACCGGGTCTTCTGGTCTGCGGAGCAGCGCCCTTGCCGGCTGCTTCTCGGTGGGCTCCCGGTCTCACGCGCCTGTAGCTCAGGGGATAGAGCACCGCTCTCCTAAAGCGGGTGTCGGCAGTTCGAATCTGCCCAGGCGCACATGCGAGCAAGGTCAGCCCACGTCCTTGCCGTACTGCTCTGGGTCGGCGTCGCAGCCACGGTCGGAGCGTGCAGTGGCTCGGAGGGGATCTCCGCCGGGTCGCTGAGCATCGGCCCGGGCAGCGAGGAGCTGAACTGCTCGGACCCGGGGTGCGCAGCACGCGCGCCCTGGCGGCCGTGTGGGTCAAGAACACGGGCGAGTCGCCTATCAAGATCGTCAAGGTCGAGCCTGTCGCCCCTCACGACTTGGAGATCGACCCACCTTTCCTCATCCCCCGGGCGGGAAGTGGTACACCGTCAGCGGCTTCGTCCCGCCGTCGAAAGGCGACACGTGGGCGACGGCCGCGTGGCCACGCAGGGTTCCCCTGGAGCAGGGCGTTCTCCAGCCTGGCGAACTCTGGGAGATCGTCCAGCCGATGCGCGCGCTGACCGACGATGCGAGCTTCGAGGCGACGCGTGTCGTGTACGAGGAGAGCGGCAAGCGGCGCGCGGGGCAAGACAAGACCGCCATGGGCATCATCGGAAACGGCCCGAGGTGCTCCTAGCGTCGAGACGGCTCGAGCTGGTCGAGCCGTCCCGCGCTCACGAGATCGGGGCAGCCGGCTGCGCGTCCAGCGTGTCCGTCCGCAGCGCATCAATCAGCGCCGCAAAGGGCGCGGCCTCAGGCACAGTCGCGGCCGAGTCACCGGTCGTCACGACCTTCGTCCGGACCGGCACCACCCGCACCTCCCCGGGACCCACGTTCCGGACGCTGGTCAGAAGTCCGACCAGCTCGGACCGGTCGAACGCCTGGTCGACGGCGACGGATCCGGAGACGACTCGGAGCAGCCGCAGCCAGGTAACGGGGTTGCGCCGGACGTCGTCGTCCCCCAACCGGTCGAGGATCGCGCGGAGCCACACCGCCGAGCGCCGCGCCCCCGTCACGTCGTCGACGCCGTCCGCGCGGACCCAGGCGAGGGCCTCCTCGCCCGTGAGGACCTGAGGGCCGGCCGACACCTCGCGCCCGTCGATCACCACGTCCGCGTCCAGGTCGACCTCCACGCCGCCGAGCTCGTCGGTCACCTGGGCGAACGTGTCGGAGTCGGTGAGCGCCACGTGGTCGAGGCGCACGTTCGTCAGCCGCTCGACCGTCTGCACCGCGCCGGTCGGGCCGCCCTCCGCGAAGGCGGATCGCAGCGTTCCCGGGCCCGAACCCGGCACGTCGGCCGCGAGGTCCGGGGGCATCGCGATGACCTGCACGCTGGACCGGTCAGCCGAGACGTGCGCGAGCATGACGATGTCGGTCTGGGCGGCCGCCTCGGCCCAGTCCTGGTCCCCCTTGGTGCGGACGTCGTCCGTCGAGCCGAGCACGAGGATGTTGACGGGGACGGGCCCGCCCACCTCGGCGGGCGTGAACGGGGGCGGCCGGTCGGCCGCTGGAATCGGGTTGGGGAAGCGCTCCAGTCGGTTGTCGAGCGCCCCGACGACGACGAGCGCCCCGGCCATGGCGACGACGATCAGGAGGACGAGCGACCCGACGACCGCGATGGCGATGTTCCGGCCGCGGTGGCTGGGGGAGCGCGGCGGCGGCTCCGGCCGGCGCGGGGGTGCGGGCGGCGGTCCCGGCTCGTCGGGAGGCGAGAGCACCGTCCACACGATGCCGTCCACGGCGGCGCGGACCTGGTCGAGCGACTCCTCGTAGCCGCGTGGGCCGGCCGCGGCGGGGAAGGGGATGTCGTCGTCCTCGGCGACCGGCCGTGCGCCCCGCTGCGCCGGTGCCACCCGGGCCAGCGCGGCCAGCCGCGCTGCCGCATCCCCCTCGGGCAGGGCAGACGGGCCCAGGGACGTGGCGAGCCGGGCCATCTCCGACAGGGTGAAGGTGCGCCGCACCGCGGCCGGAACCCTGCGGACCACGGCCGCCCGCTCGTCCCGGGTGGCGGTGAGGACGAGGTCGGCCGACTCCACCATGGCCGCGTCGAGCTCCTGCGCGTGGTGGCCGTCGACGGCCACCCCCTCGCGCGCGAGAAGCTCGCTGAGGTGCTCGGGCACCGGATCGCCGGGCGTGGCGTGAATCCCCGCGCTGGTCACCGTCACGGCGCTGTCCGCCCCGAGCCTGGCGCGCAGGAGCCGCTCGGCCGCGAGTGAGTCGCCCACGTTCGTGGCGCCGACCAGGAGCACGTGGAAGCGGCTCGCCACGGCCGTGGGCGGGACTGCCTCGGGCGGGCTCATCCCGCAAGTGTGTTGCAGAAGTTGGACGCCCGCTATAGGCGACTTGGGGCGAATTGTCCGGATGGGATCGCCGACGTCCTGCGCCAACGGGCGCACCGCCGCGCGCCGACGCCTGCGCACGCCCGGGGCGTCGTACCCTGGACCCGCAGCCGAAGGCAACCGGCTGGCACACCCGTGGTGCCGGCCGTACCTCTCGGACTGGCAACACCCGGAGCGTCCACCGACCGGCGGGGACACGCTGCTGCGTGCACGGCGTCGCCCGCACCGCGCCCCCGCACGCGGGGGCGGTCGGGGTGGGGCTCCGTGCAGGGTGAGCACCGGACCCGGTGACTCGGACGCGGAGCGTCGTCCGGCCGGGCTCAGCCTGTGGTCGGCAGGGGTCGTGGCCGCACGGTCATGGCGGGGGAGCGAGTGAGGACCGACGTCCGCAGGTGCGGCGTCGGCCGTCGGCGGCGTGAGCGAGGGCTCGCGCGCGACGCAGGCATCGAGCCTGCGAAGGAGGAGCAGTGGCATCAGGCCAGGGCCGGTCCGGCCGCGGGCGCACCGATTCGGGCGCGCAGCGCCGACGTCCGCAGCGGTCGGAGCAGGGGCTCATCCCTGTGCTCGCCGACGTGGCGCGCGAGGTCGACGGCGCGGTCAAGAGACCGCCCACGCGCCCTGCGGTGCGGCTGAAGTTCCAGGTGGTGGCGCTGCTGGTCCGCGAGGAGCGGGCCCGGGTGATGGCCGACGCCGAGCTGACGAACGCGCGCAGGACCGAGCAGCTCAAGCGGCTCGACGGCGTCGCGACGATGCTGGCCAAGACGGCCGCGCGGGACACCTCCCTGCTGGAGCTGCTCGCCGAGGATGCCCGGGTCTCCGACGCGGCGCGCGCCTTCAAGGCGACCGTCATGCGGGCCGGCGGCATGGAGCCACCCGAGGAGCCCGAGCCCGAGCCGCCCGCCGCGCCGGCGCCCGACGCCACGACCCGCGTCGTGCCGCAGTCCGTGCTCTCGCGCCAGCTCGCCAACCCGTTCCTGGCCCCGGACTACGAGGCCGCGGCCGAGCGCATCGCCGCGCGTCCCCGCCGGCTGGCCGGCTGGGAGCTGCTCGAGCCGCTGTTCCGCTCGTTCGAGTACGCGGCCAACGGGGCGCCCGCGTGCATGCGGCTGCCCGACGGTCGCCTGGTGCGCGGGCCGCTGGGCCGCGAGCTCATGCCGCACCAGGCGCAGGTGGTCGCGGCGACGGCCGGCGGGCACCGCACGTTCCTGCTCGCCGACGAGCCCGGTCTCGGCAAGACCGCGCAGGCGCTGCTCGCCGCGCAGGCCGCCGACGCGTACCCGCTGCTCGTGGTGGTGCCCAACGTGGTCAAGACGAACTGGGCGCACGAGGTGGGGCTGTGGACCCCGTCGCGGACGGCCACGGTGGTGCACGGCGACGGCGAGCAGGTCGACGCCTTCGCCGACGTGGTGATCGTCAACTACGAGCTGCTCGACCGGCACGTGGGGTGGCTGGGCGACCTCGGGTTCCGCGGCATGGTGGTCGACGAGGCGCACTTCATCAAGAACAAGACCTCGCAGCGCTCGCAGCACGTGCTCGCGCTCTCGCAGCGCATTCGCGAGCGGACCCCGCGCGCGCTGCTCATGGCCCTCACCGGCACCCCGCTGATCAACGACATCGAGGACTTCCGGGCCATCTGGCAGTTCCTCGGATGGATCGATGAGAAGACGCCGCAGGGCGCGCTCATGACGGCGCTGGAGGACACCGGGCTGACGCCGGCGGACCCGGGCTTCTACGCGGCCGCGCGAGCCGCCGTCATCGAGATGGGGATCGTGCGACGCCGCAAAGTGGACGTGGTCGCGGACATCCCCGCGCGCCGCGTGGCAGACCTGCCGGTCGAGCTCGACGGGGCCGCGGGCCGCAGCATCCGGGCCGCGGAGGTCGCGCTCGTCAGCCGACTCGTGTCCCAGTACCGGGCCGCGGTGGAGTTCCGCGGGGACGCGGCCGGCGACGGGATCGACGCCGAGCTGGTGCGCCGGGTCGCGGCCGCCGAGCTCAAGGACTCGAGCTCGAAGACCGGCGGCGAGAACGTGTTCACCATGGTCCGGCGCATCGGCCAGGCCAAGGCCGGACTCGCGGCCGACTACGCGGCGCAGCTGGCCCGCAACGTCGGCAAGGTGGTGTTCTTCGCCAAGCACGTCGACGTGATGGACCAGGCGGAGCAGACGTTCGCCGACCGGGGCATCCGCTACGCCTCGATCCGCGGGGACCAGACCACCAAGGTGCGCGAGAAGAACATCGCGGCGTTCGTGGACGACCCCGAGGTGTCGATCGTGGTGTGCTCGCTCATGGCCGCCGGCGTGGGGCTCAACCTCCAGGTGGCCTCCAACCTGGTCCTGGCCGAGCTGTCGTGGACCGACGCCGAGCAGACCCAGGCCATCGACCGCATCCACCGCATCGGCCAGGACGAGCCGGTCACCGCGTGGCGCATCATCGCCGCGCAGACCATCGACGCGAAGATCGCCGAGCTCATCGACAGCAAGTCGGCGCTGGCCGCGCGGGCGCTGGACGGAGCGGCCGACGAGGAGGCCGTGGCGACCGACGTCCAGCTCGAGGCGCTCGTCAGCCTGCTCACGGACGCGCTGGCCACCGACGGCGTGCACTGATCCCGCAGACGACGGACGGGTGGTGGCGCCTGCGAGGAGCAGGCACCACCACCCGTGCGGTCAGGCGGTAGCCGGAGCTACTTGACGACCTTGAACTTCACCGTCGTCGCGGTGGCCGGGGCGTACGTCGTGGAGCCGACGTACTTGGTCGAGATGCTCCACGTGCCCTTGGGGAGCTTGGGCAGCGTGAACGTGGCCTTGCCGGACTTCAGCGTGAAGGTCTCGGTCGCCTTGAGCCCGCCGCGCGAGATGGTGACCTTGACCTTGCCGGTCGCCAGGGCCAGGCCCGACGCCGTCGTGACGGTGACCGTGGCCTTGCCGTAGGCCTTCGTCGTCGGGATCCGGGTCACCTTGGTGGCGACCTTGGACACCTTGCCCTGGGTGACCTTGAGGGTGCGGGTCGCCGAGGTGGCCGACACGGTGCTGCTGCCCGAGTACGTCGCCTTGAGCGTGTACGACTTCACCGGCAGCGACGCGGGGAGCGTCACGGCGGCCAGGCCGCTGCTGAGCGTGACGGTGCGGGCGGTGCCCGCGCCGGACAGCGTGACCTTGCCCGTCGCGGGCTTGCCCTTGGCGTCGACGACCTTGACCGTGACCTTCACGGCCTTGCCGTACGGGCTGCTGGTGACCGCGGAGACCGTGGCCTTGGCCGTCAGCTTCTTGACGGTCAGGGTGAGCGGCGTGGAGACCGACGAGGCGTAGAGCGCGTCACCCGAGTACGCGGCCGTGACCGTGTACGTGCCCACCGGGAGCGTGGCGGGCGCGGTGAACGTCGCCGTGCCGTCGACGATGGTCGCGCTCACCGGCGCGCCGGGCAGACCCTGGAACCAGACGTTGCCCGTGGCGCCGGCGGTCACCGTCGCGGTGAACGCCGCGGCGGTGCTGTACGACGTGGACGTCGTGCCGGTCAGGGCGACGCTGGACTGCTTGCCGACCCGCAGCGTGGTCGTCGACGGGGTGATCGAGTAGCCGCGGCCCAGGTACGTGACCGTCCACTCGTCGCCGATCTGGTCGGAGGAGATGGCCGGCAGCGTCACGGAGACCGCCGAGCCGTCCCGCTTGAGCGCGGTGGCGTTGCCCACCTGGTTCCCGTCGGCGTCGCGGACGACGACGTAGCCGGCCGGCTTGCCGGTCGCGGTGCTGCGCGGGACGTCGGCCCCGGTCTTGTTGAAGGTGATGAACGGCGCGTAGTCCGCCGCGCTCACCGAGATGGCGAGCGTGGGCGTGGTGCCCGGCACGAGGTCCGTCGACGGCTGGCCGTCGACCAGGACGGACGTGGAGCTCGTGTAGTGCGTCGAGCCGAGCGAGCCCAGCACGTCGGCGTACGCGTCGAGCGCCTCGGTGGCGAAGTCACGCGCGTTCGCCAGGCGGTCGCCACCGGCGACGTAGCTGCCGTTGAGCGTGGTGTCGGGCGTGTTGGGCAGGTCGTGACCGGCCACGAACCAGTGCTCGGTCATGTACTCGGTGTACGTGCCGTCGTCGTTGGTGCGGATGGCCTCGTCGACCACCGGCGCGGCGTTGCCGAGCGCGTCCTTGTGGCTCGGGTTGTAGACCAGCAGCGCGGGGACCTGCAGGCGGCGTGCGGTCTTGACCGGCTGCGTGGTGTCGCCGCCCGGGTAGTACCGGTTGGGGCTCGCGCCCGGCTCGCCGTCGTTCGCGTACTCGGCGACCGCGTTGTACAGGTAGGTGTTGAACAGCTCGCCGTAGAGGTGACCCGGTGCCAGCACCTTGTCGCCGAGGACCTTGGGCGCACCGCTGGTGCGGATGTGGTCGTACGTCGTGCCGCCGTTACCCGCCGAGAAGAGCGAGAAGTCCAGGTTGTAGATCGTCTTCACGCCGTTGGCCTGCGCGTCCGCGTTCAGGTGCCCGATGACGGCGCGCGTGTTGTGGCACCACGTGCCGCCGAACAGCAGCGGGACGTCGCTGCTCGCGTAGCGCGGGTTGCTGAGCAGGTCGATGGTCTCCGGGTACGACAGCTGCTGGACGCGCCAGCCGCCCTCGCCGTCCGCGTCGCCCAGGATGTCGCGGCCGTACTTGACCGCGTCGGCGTCGGTCGTGGCGTACGTCGCGTTGTGGCGGCGGTTGACCTCGTCCTTGTAGAACTCGAACTGGGTGTTCACGCTCAGGTCCGGCGTGGTCACGGTGCCGCCGTCAAGCAGCGTCTGCTTCACGGCCTCCTCGTAGGCGGCGCGCTCCTCGGCGGTGTCGAGGTCCGCGGCCGTCTTGCGGTCGGACAGCGAGGAGACGACGTGGTCGTCGTTGCCCTCGCCGTCCGTGCGGTCCTTGTCGAGCACGACGAGGTACGGGCTGCTCACCACGCCGTCGGTGCGGACGAACTCGGGCGTGGGGCTGTTGCCGTTGATCAGGTCGATGAGCGGGCCGCCCGTGGTCGCGACCGCGCCCTCGGCCTTCCAGTACGCGAGGCCGTCGCCGCCCAGCTGGGTGGCGAGCTCGTTCCAGTCGAAGACGTTGAGCGCATTGCCGTCGATCCGCGGGTTGAACACGTAGATCTTCTGCACGCCGATGCTCTTGGCCGCGGCATTGATCGAGCCGATCTCCGCCTGGACGCTGGCGTCCTCGGGGTCGCCGATCAGGACGGCGTACTTGCCGGACTTGAAGCGCAGCAGGTACTTCAGGCGCTCGATGGTGATCGTCTCGAACACGTGCTGGCCGCGCTCGGCGGCGAGCGCCGGGAAGACGTCCGCGAGGTAGTCGAAGTCCACGCTGGACGTGACGGGCGGCGGCGTCGCGGCGGTCGCGCCGGGTGCGGTCAGGGCGACCACGGGGGCGGCCGCCAGGGTGGCGACCACGATCCCGGCGATCCTGCGCCGCAGGGGAGAGGCAGACATGAGGGCATCACTTTCTCCCGCCCGAGGGCAGGGGGAATCAGGGTGGGGTCTGGTCCGTGCAACGAGCGGGCCGACAGGTGCCGGCCGGTGCTCGCGGTGGTGGAGAGGGTGGAGCGGACTACCTGGTGGTGCTGGTGCTGACCTGCTCCGCCGGGCGGAGGGACTCCGACGACGGACGAGGCGGGGGTGCGACGGCGCTCCCGGACAGGAACGCGGGGATGCTGGGCTTGTCGAGCTGGATCGGGGCGAACGTGGCCGTCACCGGAGCGGCGTTGGCGGCCGGCGCCGCCGGGGTGGCGGGCGCGGCCGCGCCGGAGCGACGCGACCCGCCGCGGGCGTAGTGCGTGAACAGCAGCAGCACGCCGGCGAGGGCCAGGGCGACGAGGATGACGACGCCGGTCAGCGGCGGCACGGTCTCAACGACCTCCGCCGCCGGAGCGGCCTCCTCCGCGGCGGCCCCGGACACGGGTGCGGCGGCCGCGACGGTGACCGGGCTCTCCGAGATGACCGTGCCCTGGTAGGCGACGACGAAGTGGTGCTCGCCCTGCGGTGCATCGGCCGGCACGACGACGTCGGTGCTGAACGCGCCCTGCGCGTCCGTGGTGACCGTGGTGAGCAGCACTGGGTCGGAGTGCAGCTCGATGTCGAGCGCGGCGTTCGGGGCGTAGCCCGACCCGGTCAGCGTGACGGTCGAGCCCGGCGTGATGTCGCCGGCCCACGTCAGGGTGCCGACCACCGAGGCGACGGGGGTGCCGACCGTGACGGCCTCGGACGGCGTCGACGCGGCCGACTCGCCTGTGGCGTTGACCGCACGCACGGCGGCCCGATAGCTGCCGTCGGGCAGGTCGCGGAACTCGTACGTGGTGGTCTCGGCGTCCACTTCGGCGCGGTTGTCGCCGCTGAGCTGGACGACGTAGCCCGTCACGCCGTCGAGGTCCACGTCGGCCGACGGCTTCCAGGTCACGACGATCGTCGAGCCGTCGACCGTGAGGGTCGGGGTGCCGGGCGCGGAGGGCGCACCCGCGACGACGGTCTCGTTCGGGTCGATGCCCAGGTCGTCGGTCGGGCTCGTGGTGGTGGTCGTGGTGGTCGTCGTCGTACCCGGGGTCTTGGTCCCCGTGCTGGTGCCCGTGCCCGTGGTGCCCGTGCTCCCGGTCTTGCCGCCCGAGGTGTCCTTGGTGCCGGACGACGGCGTGCTCGTCGGCGCCTTGGTGGGCTTGCTGCTGGGCGGCGCCTTGGTGGGGGTCGGCGTCTTGGTGGGCGTCGGGGTCTTGGTGGGCGTGGGCGTGGTCAGGTTGTAGTCCGCCGGCAGGTTGTCGGCGTAGAGCACGTCGTTGGGGTCGCCCTGCCAGATGCCGGTGCTCGCGCTGCTCTGGACGATCCGCCCCTTGTACTTGGGGTTGTTGCCGTCGTACTCGTGGCACGTGGGGATCGGCTGGCAGAACTTGTCCTCGGCGAGGCTCGTGAGCGCTGCCCCCATGTCGTCCTGGAGGCACATCTGGTCGTCGCCGCCGTCCACCCAGGCGACCGTCGCGGCCTCGGCCTGCGCGGCCTGGATGATCGGGAAGCCGATGCCGATCGCGGTGACGAAGAGGGCGGCGACCAGCACGCGAGCGCGGTGGCCGAGGTGGAGAAGGTTCACGGTGATGTGCTTTCTGGGCCGGGGGAAGGCGTGCGGTGGGTCAGCGGGCGCCGACGCGCTCGCGAGGGCTGGGGTCGATGGCGCAGGCGCCGACCGGCACACCGCCCCACAGGTCGTCGTCGGCGGGGAGCGGCGCGGGCTGGGCGGCGTCGGCCGCCCGGGGCTCGTCGCCCGGGCTGGCGAGGCTCGCGGTCACGTCGGCGTCGGGCGCGCGGAAGACGGCGTCGTCGAGACGGCCTTCCTTGCGGGCGACGATCGTCGCCGCGACGGCCGCCGACGTCACGTTGTTCGTCGTGCGTGCCATGTCCGCGAGCGCGCTGATGGGCAGCGTCAGGATGATGACCTCGAGCGGCAGGCCGGCGGCCGCGAGCACCGTCGTGGCCGTCACGGTGGCGGTGCCGGGGACGCCCGCGGTGCCGATCGAGACGAGCAGGCCCAGGACGACGAGCACCGCGTAGTCACCGAGGCCGTACGGCAGGCCGAGCGCGTTGATCGCGTAGACGGCGAGCAGGATCGGCCAGATCCCCGCGCATCCCGGCATCCCGATGGTGGTGCCGAGCGGAGCGGTGAAGCCGGCGATCTCCGACGGGACGCCCACCCGGCTGCGCAGCAGGCTCGTGGTGAGAGGGAGGGTGCCGGCGCTGCTCTGGGTGCTGAACGCGGCCAGCTGCGCGGGCAGGATCTTGCGGAAGAAGGCGGTGGGGCTCACGTTGGCCGAGACGCGCAGGAACACGCCGTTGACCAGGTACGTGTGCGCGAAGCAGACCACGAACGCGACCACGAGCAGCGTGAACAGCGGCCACAGCTGGCTGGTGTCGGCCGAGACCGTCGAGGTGAAAGAGGCGGTCAGGGCGAGCACCGCGTACGGCGTCAGGCTGATGACGAAGCCGACGGCCTTGTAGACGATCTCGCGGAACGCCTCGACGCCGCCCTTGAAGGGCGCGACCTTCTGCGGGTTCTTGTCGGCGATCAGCGACGCGGAGACCGCCACGAGGATGCTCACCAGGATGATCGGGATGATGTTGTTCTCGGAGATGTCCTTGACGATGTTCGTGGGGAAGAACCCGATGAACACCTCGGAGAACGGCTTCTTGACCGAGTCGAGCGAGCGGGTGTCCACGCCGGTCGTGGCCAGCTCCGCGCCCTTGCCCAGGCCGACCGCCAGCGCGGTGCCGAGCGCGAGGAAGATCGCGACCAGGTTGAGGCTGAGCAGCCAGTAGACCGAGCGCCCGCCGATCGTCTTGAGCTGCGCGGTGGAGCCCAACGACGTGATGCTCGACAGGATCGAGACGATCACGAGCGGCGCGACGATGGTCAGCAGCAGGTTGACGTAGACGCGGCCCAGCGGCTGGACGTACTCGACGTGGTCGCGGAACACCACGCCCACCCCGACGCCCAGGAACAGCGCGAGGAACGTCAGCACGCTGAAGTTCAGCCGCTTGCGCGACAGTGCGAAGATCCCGGCGAAGAGGCCGACGGTGACGGCGAGCGCGATGGCGTCCCATGCGTTCAAGGGGGTGCTCCGTTCGTGCGAGGGCCCCGGAGACCGTGGGAGGTCTCGACCCTCAGGTAAGGGGAGTGGTGCTGCGCGTGTGGTGGAGGACCTCACGCCGGGAGATCGACGTGAGACGACAGCGACATCGGCGGTGCTCGCCCTCGCGCCTCATGTCGTGCTCCTCGTCGCATCGTGGCGACGGTGTCGCCGTGCTTGTCGTCGCGCGGCGCGCGACGACCTGGTCGTCACCCGGGGCACCCCGCCACGGACGGAGGGTTGCCGGTCTCCGAGCCGGGGCTTGGCGGAGACACTCGTGACCATTGCCGACCAGATAGGTCAACTTTGTTGCTGATTTCTATGCGATTGCGGGATCGCGCGTCAACGATGGACACCGAAAAGTCCACCGCTTGAGATGAAAGCCCTGGTGAGAGGGGCAAAACGGACTACGCGGGGCTGGTTGCCCTCTCGAGGCGCACCACGACAGCCTTCGACGCCGGGGTGTTGCTCCCGAGCGCGGTGCTCGCGAGCGGGACGAGCACGTTGGCCTCGGGGAAGTACGCGGCGGCGCACCCGCGCGACGTGGGGTAGGCCACGACGCGGACGTCGCGCAGCTCGCGGTCCGGCTCGTCGGGCCACTCGCTGACGACGTTCACGCGCTCGCCGTCGGCGAGCCCCAGCTCCACCAGGTCCTCCGGGTTGACGAACACGACGTCGCGGCCGCCCCGGATGCCCCGGTACCGGTCGTTCAGGCCGTACATCGTCGTGTTGAACTGGTCGTGCGAGCGCAGCGTCTGCAGGATGAGCCGCCCCGGCGGGCACTCCAGGGGGACCAGGTGATTGACCGTGATCATCGCCCTGCCGGTCGGGGTGGGGAACGTGCGCGAGTCCCGCGGCCCGTTGGGCAGGATGAACCCGTCCTTGGTGCGGATCTTGGCGTTGAAGTCCTCGAAGCCCGGCACCACGCGCGAGATCGACTCGCGGATCAGGTCGTAGTCGCGCTCGAAGCCCGCCCAGTCGATCGGGCCGTCGTCCCCCAGCACCGCGCGGGCCAGACGCGTGACGATCGAGATCTCGGAGAGCAGCGACTCCGACGCCGGTGCCAGCGCGCCGTGCGAGGCGTGCACGGCGCACAGCGTGTCCTCCACCGACACGAGCTGCGGGCCGGTCTCCTGCAGGTCGACGTCCGTGCGTCCCAGGGTGGGCAGGATGAGCGCCTCGGCACCCGTCACGGCGTGCGACCGGTTGAGCTTGGTCGACACCTGCACCGTGAGGTCGGTGCCGCGCATCGCGGCCTCCGCCGCCGCCGTGTCCGAGATGGCCCCGACGAAGTTGCCGCCGAGGGCGAACCACACCTTGACCTGGCCGCGCTGCATGGCCTGGACGGCCTGCACCGAGTCGAGCCCGTGCCGGCGCGGCGGCTCGAACGAGAACTCCGCGGCCAGGGCGTCCAGGAACCGGTCGGGCATCCGTTCCCAGATGCCCATCGTGCGGTCGCCCTGGACGTTGCTGTGCCCACGGATGGGGGACGCCCCGGCGCCCGGCTTGCCGATGTTGCCGCGCAGCAGCAGCAGGTTGACGATCTCCTTGATCGTGTCGACGCCCTTGCGGTGCTGCGTGATGCCCATCGCCCAGGTGATGATCACGCGGTCGGCGGCCAGGTAGCGGTCGGCGAGCTCGTCCATCTCGGCGGTCGTGAGCCCGGTCGCGTCGAGCACCTCTTGCTCGGTCAGCGCCGCGAGGTGGGTCCGCAGCTCCTCGAGCCCCAGCGTGTGCCGCTCGAGGAAGTCGTGGTCGAGCACCGTGCCGGGTGCTCGGTCCTCCGCCTCGAGCACGCGCTTGGAGACCCACTGCAGGAGAGCCATGTCGCCGCCGCTGCGGATCTGCAGGAACAGGTCGGCCAGGTCGGTGCCGCGGCCCACCGTGCCGCGCAGCGTCTGCGGGTTCTTGTAGCGCCGCAGGCCGGCCTCGGGCAGCGGGTTGACCGCGACGATGCTCGCCCCGCCGCGCTTGGCGGCTTCGAGCGCGGTGAGCATGCGCGGGTGGTTGGTGCCCGGGTTCTGGCCCATGACGACGATGAGGTCGGCCCGCGCGAAGTCGTCGTACGCGATGGTCGACTTCCCCACGCCGAGCGTCGTGCCCATGGCGGCGCCGGTGGACTCGTGGCACATGTTCGAGCAGTCGGGCAGGTTGTTGGTTCCGAAGGCGCGCACGAACAGCTGGTAGACGAACGCGGTCTCGTTCGCCGTGCGGCCGCTGGTGTAGAACGCCGCCTGGTCCGGGGAGTCGAGGCCCTTCAGCCGGTCGGCGATGAGCGCGAACGCGTCCTCCCACGTGATGGGCGTGTAGTGGTCGCTGCCGGCGGCCTTGTGGACGGGCTCGACGAGCCGTCCCTGCTGGCCCAGCCAGTACTCGGATCGCTCGAGCAGGTCGCTCACGGGGTGCTCCGCCCAGAACCGGGTCGGGACCGTCGCGCGCGTCGCCTCCCACGTCACCGCGCGGGCGCCGTTCTCGCAGAACTCGGCCCGGCCACGGTGACCCGGGTCCGGCCACGCGCAGCTCATGCAGTCGAAGCCGTCCTTCTGGTTCAGCTGGCTGAGCAGCTTGAGCGTCCGGGTGGGCCCCATGCCGTCGACTGCGAACGACAGCGCGTTGACGACGGCCGGGATCCCCACGGAGTGCGTCTGCGGCGGGCGGACGCTCAGGTGCTCGTCGGCCATCAGACGGCGACCTTCGGCGCGGGCTCCTCGGGGTGAGCGAGCGGCGCGGAGGGCGCGGGCGCGCTCACGCGCTCGGGCCGGGCGTACGCCACCATCGACGTCCCGCGCAGGAACCCGACGAGCGTCATCCCGGACCCGTGCGCGAGCTCGGCGGCCAGCGACGACGGTGCGGAGACGGAGGCCAGCAGGGGGATGCCCGCCATGAGCGCCTTCTGCGTGAGCTCGAACGACGAGCGTCCCGACACCATGAGCACCGTGCCGCGCAGCGGAAGCCGGCCGTGGGCGAGCGCCCAGCCGATCACCTTGTCGACCGCGTTGTGCCGCCCGACGTCCTCGCGCAGCACCAGCAGCTCCCCGGTGCGTCCGTCGAACAGCCCGGCCGCGTGCAGGCCGCCCGTCCGGTCGAACACCGCCTGCTGCTCGCGGAGCCGGTCCGGGAACGTGGCCAGGAGCTCGGCCGGGACCACCAGGTCGTCGTCGGCGACCGTCCAGCGCGAGCGCGTGCGCACGGAGTCGATGCTCGCCTTGCCGCACAGCCCGCACGACGACGTGGTGAAGAAGTTCCGCTCCAGGCTGGGCTCCGGCGGCGGCACGCCGCGGCCCAGCGTCACGTCGAGCACGTTGTAGGTGTTGGCGCCCGCGTCGTCGGTCCCGGCGCAGTAGCGGGCCGCGGCGACGTCCTGCGCAGCGCCGACGACGCCCTCGGACACCAGGAAGCCCGCGGCGAGCTCGACGTCGTGGCCGGGGGTGCGCATGGTGACCGCGAGGGGACGCCCGCCCACCCGGATCTCGAGGGGCTCCTCCGCGGCGAGTGAGTCCTCCGCATGGCGCACGGGGCCGTCGAGGTCGATGCGCGTGACACGTCGTCGGATCACGATCCTGGGCATACGCCATCCTCCCAGTCCTGGGGCCGCCCGTCGCCAGGATCGCGGAACGGGTTGGGAGGGACGGCGGGCGCTCCCACTCGCCCGCCACCCGGACGTGTGTAGTACCCGGACGGCGGTTGACAGCGTTGTCATCTGCGGCCATGGTGAGTGCGCTCACCTGCACAGCGCTGTCGCTGTTCCGATTCCGACGAAGAAATCGAGGGGTTCCCTTGACGCGGTTCCCGCGCACGTCCCTGTTGCCGCTCGCACGCAGATCCGTCCCGCGCGCCCACGGCTCGCGCCTGCTTCAGCGCGCCGTCGTGGGCGCCACCGCGCTCGCCGTGGCGCTGCCCGCTGCCGTCCTGTCGCCCGCGTCCCCCGCCGCGGCCGCCGACGCCCCCGCCTTCGGGGCTCCCGACGCCATCGCCGCCGACTACTACGCGGCGCTGCTGCGCCACACCCGGTGGACCGAGTCCGTCTTCGACTCCACGCTCGGCGTGTACAAGGCCGCCGACTTCAACTTCGCGGTGGTGCTCGGCAACGCCGTGCTCGTGACGCACGGCGACTATGACGAGTCGCTCGCGGGCGTCTCCAAGGCCACCCTGCGCGCGCGGACGGTCGCGACCATCGCCTACTACGCGGCGCGCAACCGGTTCGTGAACCCCACCGGCGGCACCTGGGGCAAGCAGCTGTTCTGGGACTCGACGTTCCAGTCCTACTTCCTCGACGCGGGCAAGCTGCTGTGGGACGACCTCGACGCGACCACGCAGGCGAGCCTCAAGACGATCGCCGCCGGGCAGGCGGCCTACACGGCAGGGCTGAACTACGGCGACGACCCGATGTCGGGCTCGTGGACGCCCGAGTGGCCCGTCGGCCGGTTCGAGCGCGACACCGCCGCGGAGGAGTCCGGCGTCTACAGCCAGGCGCTCGCCCCGGGCATCGCGTGGTCCGAGGACGACGCGAGCTCGGCCGCCTGGAGCGCGCAGTTCAACGACTGGGTGCGCAACGCGGTGGCCCAGCCGACGGCCGACGCGAACAACCCGGCCGTCGTGGGCGGCAAGGCCATCTCGACCAACCTGCTGCACAACATCTACGACACGTACGTCACCGAGAACCACAACACGGTGGCCCCGCACTACCAGTCCGACCTCTGGCGCTCGGGTGGCCGCAACTCGATCCAGTTCATCCTCAACGGCAAGCCCGTGCCGGAGATCATCAAGCACCAGCCCAACTCGGCCGAGCTGTGGCGCTCCCTGCAGCTCATGATGAGCCAGCAGGGCGAGCCGTTCATGTCCATGAACGCGGACCGCGAGTTCCTGTACGGGCGGGACGTGATCCCGCTCGCGTTCGTCGGGCAGGTGCTGCGCAACCCCGACGCCGTGCGTGCCGAGGCCAACATGGCCGCCTCCCTGGCGGCGTACCAGGCGTACGCACCGGTGGACCGGTTGGCCAAGTTCTCCGGCGAGCCCAAGTACGAGCCCGAGGCCCGCGCGGAGGTCGCGATCGCCTACCTCCTGCACGTCGCGGCCGCCGAGTCCGACGAGGGCACGGTGGAGCCGACGCCCGCGGACCAGTACTTCGCGCGGCTGTCCGGCGTGCGCGACTACGGCGACGAGCCGGGCCTGACCGTGCAGCAGTCGGAGAAGTCCTGGGCCGGCGCCTCGAGCCGCCAGGGGTACGTCAAGTTCCCGTGGGCACCCGGGCACAACCCGTGGCTGTTCCAGACGTCGGGCGCGACGCCGTTCCTCTACCCGACGCCCGCCGCGACGGTCGACAAGCGCACCACTGCCGTCTACACGGGCCCGCGCGATGGCTTCGACGGCACCGCGTCCCTGTTCACGACCGGCAGCTCCTCCGCGGGCCAGGTGACGCTGCCCACCGGCTCGGCGATCTACGCGACGAGCGGGGCCGGCCGCGAGGACGGCGCGCTCACCGTGCGCAACCTCGCGATGGGCGGGTTCGCCGGGCTCGACGGCTCGCGCACCTACACCACCGCCGAGGGCTCGCAGACGGCGTCTCTGCCCGTGACCCGGGCCGCCGACCCGCTCGACGTCAGCGCCGCGCGCGTCGACAACCTGAGCTTCGCGCCCGTGAGTGCGCGGTACGTGCGCATGCAGGGCATCCAGGGCAACGCGACCTTCGGGTACTCGATGTACGCGTTCCACGTCTACGGCGCGGACGCCACGTCGACCACCGACCTCGCGGCCGGCCGCACGGCCACCGCTTCCAGCGAGGACGCGGCCGGAGGCCGCCAGGCGTCCAAGGTCACCGACGCGACCGCCTCCACCCGGTGGGCCGTCTCCACGGCCGACCGCAAGCGCGCGAACTCGTGGATCCAGGTGGACCTCGGCTCGCAGCAGACCGTCGGCGGGGTGCGCCTGGCCTGGGAGGCCAGCGCGGGCACGCAGTACCTGGTGCAGACGTCCGACGACGGCAGCACGTGGACGGACCAGGTCCGGTACGGGCCCGAGAACGCCGCGGACGCGAACGCCGCGCGGGTGGACAGCGTCGCGCTGACGCCGGCCGGCGGCTCGGAGCCGGCGCCGGTGCAGGCCCGCTACGTGCGCATGCAGGGCATCCAGGGCGACGCGGGGTACGGCTACTCGCTGTACAACTTCCGCGTCTACGGCGCGGCCGGCACGCTCGACCTCGCCGCCGGCAAGCCCGCGACGGCGTCGAGCGCGGCGTCGGGCAACGCGGCCACCACGGTGACCGACGGGAGCTCGACGACGCGGTGGGCGGTCTCCAAGGAGGAGCGGCCCCGCGCGGACTCGTGGATCCAGGTGGACCTCGGCACGGCTCAGGATGTCGCCAAGGTGCAGCTGGCCTGGGAGGTGGCCGCCGGACGCGACTACCTGATCCAGACCTCGCTCGACGGCAGCACGTGGACCGACGCGGCGCACTTCCGCTACACCGGTGACCAGATCACGGCCACCGACCAGGGGTGGCTCAACGTCGAGGGCGCCGCGGGCTTCGTCGTGCGTGGCTCCGGCGCGCAGATCACGGTGTCCAAGGCCGACGACGCGCACCACGTGATCCGCCTTGCCGACTCGCCCACCACGGGCAGCCACCCGTTCCTGGTGGAGATGCTGCCGACCGACGCCGCGGGCACGGCGGCCGAGGCCGCGCAGGCGCAGCCGACCGTCGGCGCCGACGGCGTGCTCGCCAGCACGCTCGACGGCTACCTCTCGCTGTTCAACCTCACGGGCGCGGACGTCACGACGGACGTGACGCTGCCGTACTCGGGCGAGACGGTCTCGCTGTTCGCCGGGTCGCAGACCCTGGGCGCCGACTCCTCCACGCTCACGGTCACGGTGCCCGCGCGCTCCTCGGCCGTGCTGGCTCCGCGGATGAACGTCGCGCGCAGCGCGGCGGCCGCGGCGGGTCTGGTCGCCGACGTGCGGGACGCGCGGTCGGTTGAGGTGTCGTCAGCCCAGCCGGCGACGCTCGACGTGCAGAACGTGCAGACCGGTGCGCACCTCAGCGCCCAGGTCACGGACGAGGCCGCGACGCTCCGGTTCGCCGACGCGACGGCGTACCCCGTGCAGGATCTCGCGCTGAGCACGCTCACGTTCCCGGCCTCGGTGCTGCCCCCGGGGATGACGGATCCGCAGCTCGCCGTCGACGGCGACGCGACCACCTCTTGGGTGCCCGGGCCTGACGGCCGGATGGTCGTCGACCTCGGCGCGGCCCGCGCGGTCGGCCAGGTCGCGCTCGTCTGGGACGGCACGGACGTGCCCGACGCGGTGGTGTCCACCAGCGACGACGGACTCACGTTCCACGACGTGGGCGCGCCCGCCGGTGACGCCACGACCACGGTGATCGACGTCGACGCGACCGTGCGGTACGTCGCCGTCAGCACGCAGTGGGCGGCCGGCCGCTCGGGGCTCGCCGCGTTCCGGGTGCTGCCTCCGGGCGTGCACCAGGACCTCGCGCCGGGAGCCATCACGGGCGAGCTGCCCGCGTGGACGGTGGGCACGCCCGCCACCGGCTCGCTGTCAGCGAGCGGGACGCCGAGCGTCGAGCTCACGGTCACGGCCGGGGCGCTGCCCGCGGGCGTGACGCTGCACGACGGCTCGTTCGGCGGCACGCCCACCCGGGGCGGCGCGTTCTCGTTCACGGTCACCGCGGAGAACGGGGTCGGCACCCCGAGCACCCGGACGTTCACGGGGACGGTCGGCGCGATGCCGACGACGCTCGCCCTCACGGCGGCCGTGGCCACCACCACGAGCGGCTCGCTCACCGCGACGCTCGAGGACTCGGGGGGCGCGGTCCTCACCGACGTCTCCGGCACGGTGGCGTTCTACGCCTCGTCGACGCCCGAGGGGCAGCCGCTCGCGACCGTCGCGCTGGTCGACGGCGTGGCGTCCACCCCCGTCACGGGCCTCGCGCCCGAGACCACGACGCACTACTCGGCCGTCTTCACGCCGGCCGGCGCCGTGGCCGACACCTACGCGGGTGCCACGTCGCAAGCGGTCACGCTCACGACCGGCTACGACGTCGTGGACTCGACGACCACCGCCACGGTGTCGTCCGTGGTCGTGGGCACCGCCCCGGTCGCCTCGGTCTCGGTGAGTGCCGGGGGTGCCGCCGCGCACGGGTCCGTCACGGTGCGCGTGGACGAGGGGGCCGCGACCACCGCGACGCTGTCGGGCGGCGCGGCGAGCGTGACGCTCCCGTCCGACCTGTCGGCGGGCACGCACACCGCGGAGGTCACCTACCTGGGCGACGAGCGGACGCGGCCGTCCAGCACGGCCGTGGCGTTCACGGTGTCGAAGGCGGCGGCCACGTTGTCGGTGACCGCGACGTCGAGCACCACCTACGGCAAGCCGGCCACGGTCCAGGCGCGGGTGACCGCGCTGGGCGCTGCCGCGACCGGCTCGGTGCGCGTCGACGTGGACGGCAAGCCGGTGGCCACCAAGCCGCTGGCGTCCGGCGCGGCGAGCATCGCGCTCCCGAGCACGCTCGCGGTCGGCCGGCACACCGTGCGCGTCGAGTACCTGGGCAGCGCGCAGGCCAACGAGGCGGTCGTCAGCAAGACGCTGACGGTCACCAAGGCGCCGACGAAGGTCGCGCTGGCGCTCTCGTCGACCGCGCCGTCGGCCCTGACGACGAGGGTCAAGGCCACCGTCACGGTGACCGTCCCGGGCACCGCGCTCGTGGCGGGCGGCAAGGTGTCGGTCAAGGTCGGCGGCAGGACGGTCTCGACCGTCGCGCTGTCCCGTGGTCGAGCCACGGTGACGCTCCCGGTGTTCACCACGGCGGGCGCGACGTCCGTCACGGCGACCTTTGCCGGCACCGTGAGCCTGCTCCCGGCGACGAGCTCGGCCGCGCGCGTCACGGTGGCGAAGGCGACCACCAAGGTGGCGCTCGCGCTCTCGTCGAAGTCGGCGACGGCGAAGAAGACCAAGGTGAGGGCCACGGTCACCGTGACCGTGCCGGGCGCGTCGGTCTACGCGACGGGCCGGGTGGCGATCAAGGTCGACGGCAAGACGGTCTCGACCGTCTCGCTGTCGCGCGGCCGGGCCACGGTGGTGCTCCCCGTCTTCACCCGCACAGGCTCGAAGGTGGCGGTCACCGCCACCTACGCGGGCAACGGGAGCCTGCGGTCCTCGAAGGCGACGGCGTACATCCGCGTCGTGCGTTGAGCACGGGCGGGGGTGCCGCGAGCGCGCGGCACCCCCGCCTAGGCGCCCGGGCCCTCGCCCGGCTCGGTCAGGGTCATGTCCCCGGTCGTCGGCCGAGCCCCGGTGGGCCCGTACCGCAGCTGGACGGTGCCGCGGCTGCCGGTGAGCGGCGGCTCGAGCAGCTCGAGCCGGTTGGGGGTCGCCCCGTCCGGGAACACCTTCTTCCCCTGCCCGAGCACCACCGGGTAGACCCACAAGGTGAGGACGTCGAACAGGTTCTCGGCCACGAGCGTCTGCACCAGGTCGACGCTGCCGATCACGTGCACGTTCTCGTATCGCTCCCGCAGCGCCCCGACCTCGCCCGCGAGGTCGGGTCCCAGGAGGGTCGAGCTGCGCCACGTCAGCTCCGGGGTGCCGCGGCTCGCCACGTACTTGGGCACTTCGGCGAGCGCGGTGCCGATCGGGCCCGTCTCGTGCAGCGGCCAGTACGCCGCGAAGATGTCGTAGGTGCGCCGGCCCAGCAGCAGCGCATCCATCGCGGCGATCCCGGCGACCACCTGCTCGCCGACCATCTCGTCGTCCAGAGGCGCCTGCCATCCGCCGAACGTGAATCCGTCGGAGGGGTCCTCCTCGGGCGCGCCGGGCGCCTGCGCGACGCCGTCGAGCGTGGTGAACAGGTCGATGTGCAGGCGGCCCACGGGTGCTCCTCCGGTCCGACGATCGCATGCGTCCATGCTCGTCAGGCGCGGGACGTCGACGCCACGCAGCGGTCGACCAACGGAACTGAGCACGGGCTGGAAGAACAGGCGTACCAGGCGCGTCTCGTCGGTGTCCAGGCCGAACCAGCATGGGCACCGCACCGGCCCGCGGTCCGGTGCGCGGCGGGCGTCGAGCGCCCCGGTTTTGACGGCGCCGACGCCCGGGGCTTTGGATGCGCGCATGGTCGCACCCACGACGAGTCCCGCCCGCCCCGCCAGGCGTGTTGCCCTGCGCCGCCGGCTCGCTGCCCTCCTCGTCGTCGGCGCGACCCTCGGTCTGGCCGCCTGCGCGCAGCAGCCGGGCCCGTTCCAGCCGTTCGCCGACGACGGCCCGGCGGCGGACGTCGAGGCCATCAGGAGCTCGCTCCCGGACGCGATCGCGCGCGAGGAGAACGTCGGCCGGCTGGTGCTCGACGCGGACGGGCGCGCGACGGCCGAGCTCAACCTGTCCGATGCTGCGGCCGAACGTCGTCGATCGGAGCTGGCGGCGGTCGCCGCGCCCTCGCGCGTCGCCATGGTGCTTCCGCGGCTCGAGGAGGGCGTGGCGACGCTCGTCAAGCAGCCCAGCACCGCCGCGCAGCTCGGCTACACCGACGCGAGCTTCGAGCTCGACGAGTTCGCCGGCATCAGCGTGGACGGCGCGCACGCGACGGCGATCCTGTCGGGCAAGGAGTGCTACACCCACCTCGACGAGGCCACGGCGTGCGGGGTGCCGAGCCGCTTCCGGCTGACGCTGGCGCGGGCGGACGACGGTCGCTGGCTGATCGAGCGCAAGCGGTCCCAAGCGATCGCGGGCGAGGGCTAGGGGCGGCGCGGCCCTCGGCGGGGCGAACGGACCGATATCGTTATCGATGCCCACCGCCGAGCCGACCCAAGGGGAGTCATGCCCGACCACGCCAGCGTCCTGTTCCATCCCGGCTTCCGCGTTGGCGCGGTCGATCGGCGGCTGTTCGGGACGCTCGTCGAGCACATGGGCCGGGCCGTCTACACAGGCATCTTCGAGCCCGACCACCCGACGTCCGACGAGCACGGGTTCCGCGGTGATGTCGCCGCGCTCGCCTCCGAGCTGGGCATCACGACGGCCCGCTACCCGGGCGGCAACTTCGTCTCGAGCTACGTCTGGGAGGACGGCGTGGGGCCCGACCGGCCGCGCGTCCTGGACCTGGGCTGGCGCACCGTGGAGACCAACACCGTGGGCACGGACGAGTTCCTGCAGTGGGCCGAGCGGCACGGCATCGAGCCGATGATGGCGGTGAACCTCGGCACGCGCGGGGTCGAGGCCGCTGCCGCTCTCGTCGAGTACTGCAACGGTGCGGCGGGCACGCGGTGGGCGGACCTGCGCGTCGCGAACGGGAGGGTCGAGCCGTACGGCGTGCGGCTGTGGTGCCTGGGCAACGAGCTGGACGGCCCGTGGCAGGTGGGGCACAAGGACGCCGACGAGTACGGGCGCCTGGCCGCCGAGGCGGGCAAGGCCATGAAGCGCGTCGACCCGAGCATCGAGCTGATCGCGTGCGGGTCCTCGTCGATGGAGATGCCCACCTTCGGCGACTGGGAGCAGACGGTGCTGGAGCACGCGTGGGACGTCGTCGACCACGTCTCGATGCACGCCTACTACCAGGAGCACGACGGGGACCGCGCCTCGTTCCTCGCCTCCGGCACGGCGATGGACCGCTTCATCCGCCGCGTCGCGGCCTCGGCGGACGCGGTGGCGGCGCGCAAGGGCTCCGACCGCCGGCTCACCATCTCGTTCGACGAGTGGAACGTCTGGTACCTGTCCCGCTTCCCCGGTGCGGACAACCTCCCGGTGCAGGACGGGGCGCCCCGGATCATCGAGGACGTGTACTCGGCGCTCGACGCCGTCGTGGTGGGCGACCTGCTGGTGACGCTGCTCAACCACGCCGACCGGGTGCCGCTGGCGTGCCTCGCGCAGCTGGTCAACGTCATCGCCCCGATCATGACCGAGCCCGGCGGCCCGGCGTGGCGGCAGCCCACCTTCCACCCGTTCGCGGCCACCGCGCGGCTGGCCCGCGGCACCGTCCTCGACGCACGCGTCACGTGCGGGACGATGCCCACCGAGCGGCACGGCGCCGTGCCCCTGGTGACGGCCGCGGTGGTGGCGGACGACGAGGCGACGGCGATCTTCCTGGTCAACCGGTCCACGGACGCCGTCGAGGTCGACCTCCTGCACCCCGGGTCCGCGCTCGCGCTCACGGGCGGGATCCGGGTGACCGCCGACACGGTCGCGGCCGAGCCCGGCCCCGCGCACGCCGCGGCCACGGCGGAGCGCCACGTGGCGCAGCTCGAGCTGGACGGCGTCCTGCACGACGACCGGTCGACGGTGCTGCTGCCGCCCGAGTCGTGGACGGCGTTCACGGGGACCGCGGAGCGACGTGCCAGGTGATGTCAGTCGTCCGTCCTAGACTCGCAGCTCAGCCCGCTGCGAGAGGACACGACGATTCCGGCCATCGACGAGGCGCTCGACAATCCCGCCTGGCACTCCCTGACCGGGGCTCACGCCTCGCTCGCCGAGGGAACGGGCGACGCCCGCCGCTACCGACCGGCCGTGTCGCCCTTCGCCGCACTCCGTGACGTGGGCGACCCGGCGTCCTGGGCGGACCTGGCGGCGCTGGTCGGGCCCGGCCAGGCGGTGCCGATCGCGGGGGGACCGGACCAGGCGCCCGACGGCTGGACCCGCGGCTGGACGATCCCGGGCGTGCAGATGGTGGGGACCGACCGGCTCGTCGGCGCGCCCGACGAGGAGGCCGTGGTGCTCGGGGCCGACGACGTGCCCGACATGCTCGACCTCACCGCGCGCACGCGACCCGGCCCGTTCGCCCCGGAGACCTACCTCATGGGCACCTACCGCGGCATCCGGCGCGACGGCCGGCTGCTGGCGATGGCGGGCGAGCGGATGCGGCCCGAGGGCGCCACCGAGGTGAGCGCGGTGTGCACGGACCCCGAGGCGCGCGGCCAGGGCCTGGCCTCCCGCCTGGTGCTCGCGGTGGCGCACGGCATCCGCGCGCGCGGCGAGCTCCCGATCCTGCACGCGGCCTCCGAGAACGAGGGAGCGATCCGGCTCTACGAGGGGCTCGGCTTCGAGGTGCGCCGGAAGATCGTCTTCGGCAGCGTCATCGCACCGGGGCGGGCGGACGCATGACGGGCGCCGCGCGAGCCTCCGGCGCCTCCGGAGTCCCCGGCGTCGACGTGCCCGACCGGCGCGGCCGCACGGGCCTGCACCTGACCGGCCGCGACCTGGACCGCAACCCGGACGTGGTGGTCCGCGACGTGGAGCTGCTGGCCTCCGACTGGTACGTGCTGCGCGCCACCACCTACGACCACCGGCTCCACGACGGCTCGGTGACCACCGAGCGCCGCGAGACCTACGACCGGGGCGACGGGGCCACCGTGCTGCTGTACGAGCCCGAGCGGCGCACGGTGCTGCTCACCAGGCAGTTCCGCTACGCCGCCTACGTCAACGAGCACCCCGACGGGATGATGCTCGAGACGGCCGCCGGCCTGCTCGACGACGACGCGCCCGAGGAGGCCGTGCGCCGCGAGGCGGCCGAGGAGACGGGCGTGCAGATCGGCGACATCGAGCACGTCTTCGACATCTACATGAGCCCGGGGTCGGTCACGGAGCGCCTGCACTTCTACGCCGCGCCGTACTCGGGCAGCCCCGGCGGCTCGCGCGCCGGGATCGCGGACGAGGGGGAGCACATCGAGGTGGTCGAGCTCGGCTTCGACGAGGCGCTCGCCGGCATCGGCACGCGCATCGTCGACGCCAAGACGGTCATGCTGCTGCAGTGGGCCGCGCTGAGCGGCCCGTTCGCGCGCTAGACCAGCAGGGCGTCGATCGCGCCGAGGAACTCGTCGAGGTCGCCGGGGTCGCGCGACGTGACGAGCGCGTAGCCGCCCTCGTGGTCGACCACGACCGGCTCGTCCTTCCACTCGGCGCCGGCGTTGCGGATGTCGGTCTCGAGCGAGGCGTAGGACGTGAGCGTCTTGCCCTTGACGACGTCCGCGGTGACGAGCGCCCACGGGCCGTGGCAGATGGCGGCGACGGGCTTGCCCTTCGTCGTGAAGGACCGCACCAGACCCAGGGCCTCGGTGGACAGCCGCAGCGCGTCGGCGTTGAGGGTGCCGCCGGGGATCAGCAGCAGGTCGTAGGACCCGGCCTCCACCTCGCCCAGCTTGGCATCCGGCTTGATGGTGTCGGCGGGCACCTTGTCGCCGGTCAGGGTCTGGATCTTCTTCTTGCCCTTGACCGCGGCGATCGTGACCGTGGCCCCCGAGGAGCGCAGGTGCGCGACCGGGACCACGAGCTCGTCGTGCTCGACGCCGTAGTTGGTGACGATGACCAGGACGCGACGGCCGTTCAGCGGGGACTTCCCCATGGTTCCTCCTCGGTTACGGCCACCACGGTAGGGCGACCGGGCTGTGGGTGCGCGGTGACGGGCCGCATCACGTGCCGCGGGTCCGGCGGCGTCGGAGCACCTGGCGCACGGGTGGCACCATGGTGCCGTCGGCGAGCAGCTGGGCCCGGGTGCGGCGCCGGCTGTGCAGCACGCCCGCGACGCCGATGAGCCACGGCACCAGCAGCGAGCTGAACGCGAGACGGTAGGCGTCCAGCGAGTAGGTGGTCGCGCCCGGTGGCGAGGCGAGCTGGAGCACCACTCCGACGGCCAGGACCGCGCCGATGGTCGAGATGAAGCCGCCCGTGTTGACGAAGCCGGTGGCCGTGCCCAGCGAGGCCGCGGGCGTGGACGTCCGCGCGAAGTCCATGCCCACGAGCGACACCGGCCCGCCCGCCCCCACGGCGATCACGAAGACGACGAGCACCCACATGGGCCGCGGCGTCGACGGTGCCAGCAGCAGCACCCAGGCCGCGAGCGTGACCACACAGCTGGTCAGCACCGCCCAGCTGCGGCGCAGCGGGTGGCGGGCCGCGAACATGCCGACGACCGGTCCGGTGCCCATCGCCGTGAGCGTGAGGATGGTGAGCAGCAGGCTCGCCTGGGCACGCGTGCAGCCCTGCGCCGTGAGGAAGAAGGGCACCCCCCACAGCAGCGCGATGACGTTCGCGCTGAACGGCGTCACGAAGTGGCTCCAGAAGCCCAGTCGCGTGCCCGGGGGGCGCGTGGCGAGGCGCACGGCCGGCATGAACCTCGACGCGGGCGCGGGCTGCACGCGGCCCGACGAGCGGATGCCGACGAACGCGACGACGCCCGCGACCGCGCCCACCGCGGCGAGCGAGCCGAACGTGGCCTCCCAGCCGCGCGAGTGCAGCAGCCACGCCACCGGGATGGCGGACGCCAGCTGGCCCGACTGCCCGATCAGGCCGGTCACCTGCACCATCACGGGCACGCGCCGGGCGGGGAACCACTCGGTGACCAGGCGGATGGCGCTGATGAACAGCCCGGCGTCGCCCGCGCCGATGAGCACGCGGGCCAGGAGCGCCGTGGGCACCGAGTCGGCGAGCGCGAGCACCAGCTGCCCGGACGCCATGACCAGGGAGCCGGCGGTGATGACCGCGCGCGGCCCGAAGCGGTCCAGCAGCCGGCCCGCCGGGATCTGCATGCCGGCGTACACGACGAGCTGGGTCACGGACAGCGCGGCCAGGCCGGTCGCGGACAGCGAGAACCGGTCGATCGCCTCGACGCCCGCGACGCCGAGCGCGGTGCGGTGCGTGACCCCGACGAAGTAGGCGATCACCGCACAGGTCCAGACCGCCATGGCGCTGCGACCGGCCGAGCCGATCGAGGGTGCGCGTGCGCCCGCAACCGGCACGGGCGCGCCCGACATCGACAGCCTCTCGATCAGCGGTGCGGCGTGCTCGACCCCCAGGGGTGCCGCGGGAAGACACCAGCGTACGTCCGCCCGGCGAAGCCTCCGGTCACCGCTCCGGTCACCGCTCGGGGACCCACTGCGCCGACGTGATGGCCTGGAAGCTGGTGACCGTGGGCTCGTCGAACACGGTCCCGGGCAGCCCGGTGCCCACCAGCTCCCAGCTGAGCAGCTGCCCGGTCGCCGGGTCGATCACCAGGAGCCGCAGCGCGTCGGTCGCGTCTGGCCCGTGCATGACGACCGCCTCGCCGGTACGGCCCACACGGTCGCGCGTCGTGCCCAGGGTGCGGGCGGCTGGCTCGTCGGCCAGCATCGCCCAGACCGTCGCCGACAGGTCGGCCGGGACCACCGCGCGGCCGTACAGGTCGGTGATGGCGTAGTAGAGGCAGCGCTCCTCGTCGTCGGTGGAGGCGCGGCACTGCGGGTCGGTGGCGAGGAAGGCGTCGCGCAACGCGACCGGGTCGCGCGGCAGCTGGGCGGCGTAGTCGGCGTCCATGGTGCCCGCGGGAAGCCGATCGACGCTGGCCGCGCCGCCCAGGGGGTAGCGGTCGGGGTCGATGACGTCGCCGTGCAGGTCGAGCGCGGGGGCCCGCACCTCGCGGCTGACGACCGAGCCGTCGGGCGAGATCCGCAGGTCGGTGAACGTGGTGGCGAGCTCGGCGTCCTGGCGTGCGGCGTCGAAGTTGAGGTACCAGGCGTACGACTGGATCCGCTGCACGCCCGAGCCGCCCGTCGCGGGCTGGGCGGCCGCCGCGCCGGAGATGGCGGTCAGGGTGTCCCGCGCCGACGGCAGGGTGTCGGCGAGCGCATCGTCGACGGTGCCCGCGGAGAACTCGAGCACGGGCGGCGGCCCGGCCTGTGCGCCCGTCCCGCGGGACTGCCAGGAGATGCCCGCCACGACGAGCCCGAGCACGACCGCCGCCGCGACCGCGATGCGCGCCGGTCCGCGCGCGGCCCAGGGCCGGCGCGCGGGCTCGGCGGGGACCGCGACCGGCGTGGCGAGGATCCGGGCCAGCAGCGCCTCGTCGGCCGTGCTCAGCGGCTCCCGGGGGGCGTGCTCGGGCGCACCCAGCAGCGTGCGCAGGCGACGCGCCTCGTTGTCGGCGCGCAGGTCGTCGTCCGTGCTCACGAGCCCACCTCCCGCAGGTCGCCCTCGCCCAGCACGGCGGCCAGGCGGCGGCGCGCACGGCTGAGGCGCGCGCGCATCGCGGTCGGGCTGCAGCCCAGCGCGTAGGCCGCCTCGGCGGGCGTCAGGGCGTGCCACACGACGAGCTCGAGCGCGTCCCGGTCGGTGTCGGGCAGCGCGGCCAGCACGCGGGCCACGCGGTCGTCGCCCACCACGCGGTCGGTCGGGTCGTCGCCCAGCTCGCGCCGCGCCGCGGCCCGTTCCGCGGTGTGCTGGCGCCGCGACCGCGAGCGGAGCGCGTGCGCGCACTCGTAGTGCGCGGTGCGGTAGATCCAGGCGCGGCGCATGCCGTGGTCCTCGGGCAGCTCGGCCCAGCGACGCCACGCGGTGGTGAACGTCTCGCTGACCACGTCGTCCGCGGCGTCGTCGCCCACCGTGCGGGCGACGTACCGACGGACGCGCGGGGCCACCTCGCGGAACAGCGCCTCGAACGACGCGGCCGCCTCCGCGTGGCCGGGCGCCAGCGCGTCGAGCACCACGCCACCCCCCGGTCGGATCGCCACGGCTAGCACCCGTCTAGCACTCTGTGGTTCCGAGGATACGGAACGAGCGAGCCGCCACCGAGGTGGCGCTGACCCGGGTCCCCGGCGGGTAGCAGCGGCTGGTCCCGGTGCCGTCGAGGCCGCTGTAGACGCGCGCGGCCGTCGAGGCGCGGTTGCTGACCGACCGCGCGGTCGACAGCCCGGTGTCGTACACCGCGGTCGAGAAGGTGCTCACCATCACGCCCGCGTACGGCGCGACGGTCCACAGGCACAGCCGGCCGTCCGGGCACGCGGACGCGGAGAAGACGAGCGCCACGGAGTCGTCGTCCTCGTCGGCGTGCGCGGCCGTGGACGTCGCCGCCGCAGTCACGACGAGAGCGCCGACGAGCATGCCGCTCGCTGCCAGATGGATCACGCGGTGCACGACGCCTCCCCTCCGCGGTCAGGCAGAACCTAGACCGCCCGTGCGCATCCGCACATGTGACGTGGATCACTCTAACGAGGCGTCACGCCGCAGGCTCGAGCGGGCACTCACGAGGTGGGGGCAGGAGTCGCGATCGAGGGTGGGGCCGGGTAGGGGGCGGCCTCACCCGCGGTCGCGACTCCTGCCTCGGTCGCGCGCGTGCACCGATCGCCCCCCGCCCTGATCGCCCAGAGAGCCGGTATCACAGCGACGGCTCGGGCACTCCTTCTGTGACACCTCCGGTCGCCGACCGGACGGCCCACAAGGGGGAGGGCAGCATGAACCGGATCACGGAGGCGACGGGCGGGATCCCGCTCAAGGACGTCGACGCCATGGCCACCAGCATCGCGGGCTCGGGCTTCAAGGCCGTCGAGCTCGCACCAGCACTGAGCGACGCGTTCGGCAGGAGTCCGAACCGCGCGGTCGCGCTCGCCAGCGCCTACGCGAAGACGCTGCCCACGCTCGACGACCATCGCCAGCTGTTCCAGGCGGCCGCCAAGCTGGAACCAGGGGAGCACCGTTCGCTCGTGGACGGCTATCGCAAGGCCGGCCAGGCGCAGGCCGTGGTGCACGCCGTCGGCCTGCTGCCGCGCGCCGAGGGCCGCACGATCATGGCGGACCTGCTGCACAAGCCCGACGGCTCGATCGACAAGGCCGGCGCCACATCGGTGGGCCTGTGGCTGCGCGACGCGGGCCAGCAGCTGCTCGCCGCTCAGACCCCGACGCCGCCCGAGGACCACGACGACGCGATCGTGGACTTCATCGAGGACGTCGGCGACGCCATCTCCGACGCGGTGAGCTCCGTGATCGACGCGATCGGCGACGCCATCGAGGACTTCGTCGCCGCGATCGCGGACGTCGTCAACTGGGTGGCCACCGAGGTCGCCGCGCTGGCCCGGTCGCTCGTGGCCGCGTTCGCCACCCTGGCCGACCTGTTCACCAAGGTGATCGAGGCCGGCTACGAGGTGCTCCGCAAGATCGTCAAGGGGCTCGAGGACATCGGCAAGTCGATGTTCCAGATGCTCGACGCGGCGTTCGCGCTGGCGCGCGACGCGCTCGTGTCGATCCTGCGGGCGATGGACAGCCTGGGCCGAACGCTCGGACAGCTGCTGTCGTACCTGGTCAACAAGGCCGCCGACCTGGTGCGCAAGGGGATCGACGCGCTGCTGGCGATCGGCAAGACGATCGGCAACCTCATCGAGCAGGCCGCGGCCGCGGCGCTGTCCCTCGTGGACAAGGTGGTGCGCGCGCTCGTCGAGCTCGGCAAGGCCGTCGGCGAGATCCTGGCGACCATCGTCGCGAAGTCGCTCGAGCTGCTCAAGCAGGTGGTGTCCACCCTGGTCTCGCTGGGCCGCGCGATCGGGCAGCTGCTGCAGGACGCGCTCGCCCTCGGCCTGGACTTCCTGCGCAAGATGGCGCAGGCGGCCGCGGCGATCGGTGCGGCCCTGGCCGACCTCGCGACCTTCATCGCGACGGCCGCGGCGGCCGCGGTCAAGGCCGTCGTGGCCGGGATCCTCGCCGCCACCAACTCGCTGATCAGCCTCGTCATCGAGGTCGCGAAGGTGGGCTTCGCGGTGCTCAAGAAGGTGGTCGCGGCGGTGTTCGAGCTGGGCCGCACGCTGGGGAACCTGCTCAAGGAGCTGGCCAAGGCCGTCGTCAGCACGCTGCGCGACGTCCTCAAGGCCGCGTTCGAGCTGGGCAAGACGATCGCCGAGTTCGCGGCGGAGATGGTCCGGTACACCTACCGGGCCGCGGCCCGGTTCGTGGAGGCCGCGATCGCGGCGGGCGCCGCGGTGGCCGACCTGCTCGAGTCCGTCGTGGAGCAGGGCTACTTCGTGTTCCGCCGCATGGTCAACGGCATCCTGCAGGCGCTCGGCTCGGTGGCGTCCGTCTTCGGGTGGCTGCTGGCCCGGGGCGCCGACCTCGCCTCGGAGCTGTGGCGACAGGCGGTGCTCGCGGTCCGGTTCGTCAAGAACGCCGTCAACGAGATCCTGTCGTGGGCCTTCACCCAGGCCAAGGCGGTCTTCGAGACGATCGTCAAGGCGATCGAGGCGGTCGGCTCGGCCATCGCGGAGGTCATCGACTGGGCGCTCGCGGCCGGTGCCGCGGCGCTCGAGTGGCTGGGCGAGGTCACGGTGAAGATCGGCAACTCGCTGTCCTACGTGCTGTCGTACATCGAGGACGACGTGCTGCCGGCGATCGCCTCGGTCATCAAGGGCGCGCTGCGTGCCGGTGCCGCGATCGCCGGCATCATCGCCTGGGCGGTCGAGCGGGCCGCGGCGACCTTGCGGACCGCCGTCGAGGCGCTGCTGGCGGCGGGGGCCACGATCGGCCAGCTCGTCGTCGCGACGCTGCTGCACCCGGGCGACGCCCTGGGCAACCTGCTCCAGGCGCTCGACGCGCTCGGGCAGGCGTTCTCCACGATCGCCGACGACGTGTGGAGCATCGGGGGCGAGGCGTGGGAGCGGTTCGTGCTCGCTGCCAAGGAGGTGGGCCGCGGGGTCGTCGAGATCCTCGAGGCAGCCCTCGAGATCGTGGGCGGGGCCGTGGCCTCCGCCATCGCGATCCTGCTGCGGACCCTGGCGTCCTACCGGGAGATGTCGCCGCAGGAGAAGGCCGACGCGGCGCTCGTGTTCGGCCCCGCCCTCGACCTGTCCGACGTGTACGTCGCCACCGAGAGCCTGACCAACGACGTCATCTTCGGCATCCAGGACTTCTTCACCGGCAACCCGGACTCCCGGGCGTTCGTCACCGACACGCTGATCAACTTCGACGTCGACGACGGCCCGCTCGAGCGCCGCAAGATGATCCACGAGCTGACCCACGTCTGGCAGTTCAAGACGACGGGCCCGTTCTACCTGGTCGAGGCGATCCACGCCCAGATCGCAGGCGACGGCTACAACTACGGGTACGACGAGGGCGTCGCCAGCGTCTCGATCGTCACCGACTACGCCGGCACCACCAGGAACGAGGACCGCGGCGAGGCGACCGGCGAGGGCGCGCAGGACGACCTCATCGCGGCGGGCGGCGACTTCGACCACTTCAACCGCGAGCAGCAGGGCCAGATCCTCATGCACTGGTTCGTGCGGGCGGTGCTCCAGGCCCGACCCGCGGCCGAGGTCGCGGCGTGGGAGCCCTACGTGCAGGCCGTCCGGGCGTCGTGAACGTCGTCCTGGTGGCACCGTCGGCGGCGCGGGCACTGCTCGCGCCGCTGACGGCGTGCTGGTCGGTGACCTACGCGTCGCCGTCGGCCCCGATCGACCAGGTGGTGAGGGGCGCGGACGCGGTGCTCGTCGCGGGCTCGCATCATCGCGCGCCCCGCACCGTCCTGCCCGGCCCCGTGGTGCTCGACGACGGGCGCCCCGTCCCGGTGGCGTGGCTGCCGTTGGTGTCCGACGAGGCGACCGCGCGCTTCGCGCGGGCGGCGGCGTCCGTGCACGCCCGCGCATCCCGGCGCCGAACCGTCGCGGTGCTCGGGCAGCGGCTGTCCCGGTACGACGACCTCGCGGGGCGGATCGCGCGCGTCGCCTCCGCCCACGGACCCGTGCGGCGGTGGACGTCCTACGACGTGGTGCGCGACGACCTGGTGGCCGGCCTGCGGCGCGGTCCCGCGCTCGCGGTCTACGTCGGCCACGGCCGCTCCATCGGGTGGGTCGGCTACGCGGGACTGCGGGCGCACCACTTCCCGGCGGCGCCGGGGGCCCCCGTCGGCGCGGTCCTGTCGCTGGCCTGCCGCACCGCGAGCAGGCAGCGCACCGGGCTGTCGTTCACCGAGGCCCTGGTGGTCCGCGGCGTCGCCGCCTCGGCCGTCGGGGCCACGGGCCCCACCCTGCACACCGCGAATGCCCGGTGGGCGTTGCGCGTGGCCGACGGCGCCGCCCGCGCCGCCACGGTCGGCGAGCTCGTCGCGGCGGCCGCCGCCGCGGACCCGCACGCCGACTTCTACCGGATCGTCGGCGACCCCACGGCCCCCCTGCTCGACGACCCGGCGTTCGATCCCGACCCTGAGCTGGACCCTGAGCTGGAGGTGCCCTGATGCCGACCGTCGACACCGACGTCCTGGCCCGGCTGCGCACGGAGCTGGCCTCCGTCCGCCCGGACATCGCCGCGACCGCACCCGCGGACGCGACGCTCAAGCACGACCTGGAGATCGACTCGCTCGACGTCCTCGAGTTCGTGGCCCGCGTCGAGGCCGCGTTCGGGCTCGTCGTGCCGGACGAGGACTGGCAGGCCGTCGCCACGCTCGACTCCCTCGCGGCGTACGTGGCCGAGCACCGGACCCGACCGTGACCGACATGACCGCCGTCGTCTCCGGCTACGGCGCGATCACCGCGCTCGGGGCCGCCGACGACACCTGGGCGGGCGTGCTCGCGGGCGCCACGGCCGCGCGGAGCTGGGAGGACCTGGCGGACGAGGGCTTCCCGGTGACGACCGCGTGCCGGGTGACGTCGCTCCCGCCGGGTGACCCCGTCCGCCGCGGGCGCGACCTCGCGTCCGCCGCCCTGGCCGACGCGCTGGCCATGGCTCCCGGGGCGCTCCCGGGCGTCCCGTCCGACCGCGTCGGGGTCTACGTCGGCACGACGATGGGGGAGTCGGCGGGCTACGAGCGGGCCACCACGGCGTTCGCGGCCGACGAGCACAACGGCGCGGCGCTGGCCCGGCACGTCGCCGGGGTGGTCGGCGCGACCGGCCCGGTGCGGGCGTACGGCACCGCGTGCGCGGCAGGCAACTACGCGATCGGGGCCGCCGCGGCGGCGGTTCGCGCCGGACGGGTGGACGTCGCGATCGCGGGCGGCGTGGAGCCGTTCTCGCGGATCGCGATGGTCGGGTTCGCGCGCATGCGGGCCATGACGCCCGACCTGTGCCGGCCCTTCGTCGCAGGGCGCCGCGGGATGCAGCTGGGGGAGGGTGCGGCTTTCGTGGTCATCACGTCGGCCGCGCGCGCCGGCCAGGCCCGCGCCGTCGTCGGCGCCCTGGGCCTCGCCTCCGACGCGCACCACCCCACGTCGCCGCGTGCGGACGGGTCCGGCATGGCGGCGGCCATGCGCTCGGCGCTGTCGCGCAGCGGTGTGCCCGCCGACGACGTCGACTGGGTGTGCGCGCACGGGACCGGCACGCCGCAGTCCGACGCCGCCGAGGCCGCCGCGCTCCGCACCGAGTTCCCGGCGGGCGTGCCGGTCTCCTCGATCAAGGGCGCGATCGGGCACACCATGGGCGCCGCCTCCGCGGTCGAGACCGTGATCGCCGTGCGCGCTCTCGAGGCGGGGGTGGTGCCGCCCAACGTGAACGGGCCGTCGGCCGACCCGGGCCTCGGCCTGGACGTGGTCGCCGCACCGCGGCCGGGTGACGTGCGCTGGGTGCTCAACTGCGCGTACGCGTTCGGCGGGCTGGACTCCGCCCTCGTGCTGGGGCGTGCGGCATGAGCGAGGTCGTGTCGCCGCCGCTGGTCGCCGCCGGGGACGCGGTGAGCGCGTGGGCCGCGGCCACGCTGCTCGACCTGTGGGGCCCCGACGCCGGGTTCGACGCGCTCTACGTCGCGACGAGCGAGGCGGGCGCGGGCGAGGCGCTCGCGTTCTGGGCCGCGGCCCGGACCACGGGGTTCGCGCTCGCGGCCCCCGGTGCCTTCCCGTACACGCTCGCCAACGCGCCCGCGGGCCGGATCGGCACCGCGCTCGGCATCCGCGGTCCCTCGGTCACGCTGCTGGGCTCGCTCGCGGAGGCGCTCGAGGTCGCGGGGGAGGACCGTGCGGACGGGCTCGCCGACCGCGCCCTCGTGGTGCACCTGGACCCCGTGGTCGCCGCGGCGACGGCCGCTCCGCCGGCCACCCGATGGCGCCTCGTCGACCGGGTCGTCGCGTCGCCGCCCAGCGCCGACGCCCGGCCGGACGTCGCGGCGGCGGCCGGCCGATAGCGCGCTCGGGGTGACGAGCTCAGCGGCGGCGGAGCCAGACGACGACGGCGAGCGGCCACAGCGCCTGCGCGCCCGCGACCAGGCGCTCCGTCAGGCCGACGGCGTCGCCGTCGCGCTGGAGCTCGAGCACGAAGGCCCCGAGCAGGCCGACGAGCACCACGGACGCGGCGATCCCCACCGCGGGCCGCAGCGCGCCGGTGCCGCCGCGCCGCCAGGCCAGCGCGGGCCACAGCGCGAGCGCACCGAAGCCCACCGCGGCGGCGACCCCGTGCGGGTGCGGGTAGGTGTCCACCGGCAGGGCCGCCACCGCGAGCGTCGCGAGACCGCCGACGGCGTGCAGCACCCGGGCAGGCCTCGGCACCGGCCGCAGCCCGGCCGCGGTGAGCACGTGCGCGACGCCGGTGACCGCGAGACCGGCGGTCATGATCCACGGGTCGGTCGCCGTGGTCGCGGCGAGGTCGCTGATGGTGCTGGCCACCGGGTCGAAGGACGGCTGGCGCGCGGCGGCGATCGTCCAGCCGCCGATCATGGCGACAGGGGCGGCGAGCGCGGAGGCGACCGACCAGCGGGGGACTGCGGAGCGGCGCGTCATGGCGGCCTCACGCTAGCGGGGCGTCGGCGCTGCCGCGCGCCGGTGCAACCCGCACGCCGGTGCAGCCGCACCTCGGTGCCGGTGACCCTCGGTGCCGGTGACCCTCGGTGCCGGTACCCGTCGCTGCCGGTGCCCGTCGGTGCCGGTGACCTGGGCTGTGGGCGGTGTGCGGCAGGCTGAGGGCGTGCTCATGGTCGTCGCCCCGCCCGCGCCCGTGCGCGCGGGTCCCGAGGGAGCCGACGGGCTGGTCCGCGTCGGCGAGGTCCCGGGCGACGTCGCGCCGCACGGCGTGGTCGGCGCGGCGGTGGGCGGGGAGAAAGCCGTGCGCTGGGCATGGGACGACACCGCCCGCTGGTACCCGCGCCTGCTGGCCGACGGAGTGCGGGTGGAGCGGTGCCTCGACCTGCGGCTCGCGCACCGCCTGCTGCGGGGCTCGGCCACGACGGCGGGCTCGCGGCTCGCGACCGGCCCGGTCGGACCGTTCGACGGCACCCCGGACGCGCCGCCGGAGCCGGATGCGGTCGACTCGCTGTTCGACGTGGCCCGCACGGAGGACCGGCCCGGCGCGGACGAGCTGCTCGCCGAGATCGGCACGCAGGACGAGGCGGTCGCCGGTCACGCGCGGCTGCGGCTGCTGCTGGTCGCCGAGTCGGCGGGGGCGCTCGCCGCGGCGGAGATGCGCCACACGGGCCTGCCGTGGGACAGGGCGGTGCACGACGAGGTGCTGGCCGAGCAGCTCGGCCCGCGCCCGCTCGGCGACGCGCGTCCGCCGCGGATGGCCGAGCTCGCCGAGCAGGTGCGCGCCGAGCTGGGCGCGCCCCGCCTCAACCCGGACTCGCTGCCGGACGTGCTGCGCGAGCTGAGACGCAACGGGCTGGCGGTGAACTCCACCAGCAAGTGGGAGCTGCAGGGTGTGGACCACCCCGCCGTCGCGCCCCTGCTCGCGTACAAGAAGCTGTCGCGACTGAACAGCGCCAACGGCTGGACCTGGCTGGACCGGTGGGTGCCCGACGGGCGATTCCGGCCCGAGTACGTGGTGGGTGGCGTCGTCACCGGGCGCTGGGGGTCGAGCGGTGGCGGTGCGCTGCAGCTGCCCAAGCAGGTGCGCCGCGCCGTCCGGGCCGACGACGGCTGGCGGCTGGTGGTGGCCGACGCCGCGCAGCTCGAGCCGCGCGTGCTGGCGGGGCTGGCGCGCGACGAGCAGATGGCGGAGGCGGGGCGCGGACGCGACCTCTACCAAGGCATGGTCGACGCGGGTGTCGTCGACTCCCGCGACCACGCCAAGCTGGGCATGCTGGGCGCGCTCTACGGCGGCACCACCGGGCAGAGCGCGGCCGTCCTGCCCCGCATCAACCGGGCCTTTCCCGCGGCCATGGCCCACGTCGAGGCGGCCGCGCGCGCCGGCGAGCGGGGCGAGGTGGTCAGCACCCTGCTGGGCCGCAGCTCGCCTCGCCCGGGTGCGCAGTGGAACCAGGTCCAGGCCGACGCGCTCGACGACGACGCGGGCGCGGGCGCGCAGTCCCGGGCGCGGTCCCAGACCCGCGCCTGGGGGCGCTTCACGCGCAACTTCGTGGTGCAGGGCACCGCGGCGGAGTGGGCGCTGTGCTGGATCGCGGAGGTGCGTCGGCGGCTGTGGGCGATGGGGGAGGCGGGAGGCGAGGGGCGGGTACCCGCGCCGTTCGCACGCCGCCCGCACCTGGTCTACTTCCTGCACGACGAGCTGGTGATCCACGCGCCCGACGAGCTCGCCGACGCAGTCGCCGACCAGGTGCGCGCGGCCGCCGCCGCGGCCGGGCGGCTGCTGTTCGGCGACTTCCCCGTCGACTTCCCGGTCAGCCTGGCCGCGGCCCGTTCCTACGCGGACGCGAAGGGCTAGTGGGGATCCGAAGGATCCTGCCCCGACCGCTCAGCCGAACCGGCCGTTGACGTAGTCCTCGGTGCGCGAGTCGCGGGGGGTGCCGAACACCTGCGTGGTCGGGCCGTGCTCGACGATCCCGCCCGGGACGCCGTGCTCGGCGAGAAAGAAGGCGCACTGGTCGGAGACGCGCGCGGCCTGCTGCATGTTGTGCGTGACGATGACGATGGTGACCTCGCCCGCCAGCGCGCCGATGGTCTCCTCGACGCGGCGCGTGGAGGTGGGGTCGAGCGCCGAGCAGGGCTCGTCCATGAGCAGCACCTTGGGCCGCACGGCGAGCGAGCGCGCGATGCACAGGCGCTGCTGCTGCCCGCCCGACAGGCCGCCGCCGGGGGCGCGCAGCCGGTCCTTGACCTCGTTCCACAGGCCGGCGCGCGTGAGGCACTCCTCCACGAGCGACGCGCGCTCGCCGGCGGAGATCCGCACGCCCGTGAGCGACAGACCCGCGGTGACGTTGTCCTGGATGGACATCGCCGGGAACGGGTTGGGCTTCTGGAACACCATGCCGATGTTGCGGCGGGCGTCGGTGACGCGGCGCACGGGGTCGTAGATGTCGCGCCCGTCCAGCAGCACCTCGCCGGCCAGCGCGGCACTCGGGATCAGCTCGTGCATCCGGTTGAGGATGCGCAGGAAGGTGGACTTGCCGCAGCCCGACGGGCCGATCAGCGCGGTCACCTTGCCCGCAGGCATCGCCAGCGACACGCGCTCGAGCACCTTGTGCGTGCCGAACCACGCCGAGACGGCGCGCGCCTCCATGGCCGGCAGCGTCACCTCGGTGGGGACGGGGGCCAGGACCTGGGTCGGCTGGTCGGGCAGGGCCGGGGCCTCGGGGGCCAGGGCGACGAAGGAGTCCACGCTCACCTGGGCACCTTGGCGCATCGAGGTGGCCGACGGGTGAACGCCGGGCATCGGGCGGCTGTCAGACGAGGTTGGGCAGCAGGACGAAGATCTGCTCCGCCACGAGCACGCCGCACAGCAGGAGCAGCGGGAGACCCACGACCCACGCCTGCCAGTGGCCCCACCAGCGACGCAGCGCCGCGACGAGCACGGCGGAGGCGGCCAGGGCTGCGAGGGCCAGCAGCAGCAGGGGCCAGGCGTCGTCGTCGCCGGCGAACGCCGCCTCGTCGTCGGACAGCAGCACGGGGGTCAGCACGGCCCGGGGGGTGGGGAACGCCTCGCCGACGAGCGCGGCGTCCACCCGCAGCACGTCGTCGGGCGCCCATCGGGGGCCGGTGGCGCTGACGAGCGTCAGCCTTCCCGCGCCGGCGGCGAGCGGGTCGGGCAGCGGGTCGCCCGTGCGGCGCAGGCCCGTGACCGCGTAGGTGGCCTCCCCCTGGCCCGTGACGGTCGTGATCACGTCACCCTGCCGCAGCGTGTCGAGGTCGGCGAAGACGCCGCCGTACGCGCCGTGCCGGCCCATCACCACGACGGGCCCGGCCTGGCCGGGGAGCGCGGTGTCGCGGCGGTGGCCCGGCCCCGACAGCAGCGTCTTCGAGGTCGTGCCCTCGAGGACCACGTCGTCCACCCCGAGCCGCGGGATCGTGAGGATCGCCACGGGTGTGCCCGGCGCCAGCAGCCGGTCGGCCGACGTGACCTGGCCGACCGGCGCCGTGCCGTTGGCCAGCTGGGCGCGGAACGCCCAGCTGGCCACGTCCTGGTCCCGCTCGTACCGCAGCGGTGAGACCACCAGGGCGTTGACCACGATGCCCAGCGCCAGGGCCGCGACGATCGCGAGGGTGGTGCCCACCAGGCGAGCGCGCTCGCTGGCAGGGACCGGCCGGATCGCGGCGTCGAGGCTCGACGCCTCGGGCATCGTGGTCGTCACGTCACTTGCCCTGCGTGACCGTCTTGGCCGCCGACGCCTTGGCGTTGACGGTCGCCGAGCCCGTGTAGGTCACGACCAGCGTGTGCTTGCCGGCCTTGAGCCTCGGGAGCTTGACGGTCGCCTTGCCGCCCTTGAGCGTGACGGTCTTGATGACCTTCTTGCCGTCCTTGATCGTCGCCTTGCCGGTGGGCGTGACGCCCGTCGCGGAGACGGTGATCTTCAGCGTGGCGTACGCGCCCTTGGCGACCTTCGTGGGCGCCGTGAAGGAGACCTTCGGGGTCGCCTTGGCCACCTTGACCGTGACGACCGCGCTGGTGCTGCTCTTCACGACGGTGGGGGCGGACGAGGTGTAGAACGCCTTGATCGCGTACGACGTCTTGGTGGCCTTGAGGGCGAGCGCGGCCTTGGCGGAGGCGACCTTGACGGTGGCGAGCTTCCTGGTGCCGTCGTAGAACGCGACCGAGCCGGCCGGCGTCTTGGAGGCGGCGACCGTGGCCGTCAGCGTGAACGACCTGCCCACCACGGGCTTGGCGCTCGAGGCGACCTTGACGCTCGACGCGACTGCCGGGACCACGGGGACCGGGGTGACCTCGAGGGTCGAGGCCGGCGAGGTGGACGACGCCACGCCCAGGAGGTTGGGCAGGAACACGGCCGTGACCGACTGGACGCCGACCGTCGAGGTGGTGATCGAGCCGGAGCCGGTGGTGGAGCCCGCCGCGACCGGGACAGAGCCCAGCAGCGTGGAGCCGTTGTAGAGCCGCACGGTGCCGCCGCCGTTGCCGACGGAGCTGACCGAGACGTTCGCCGTGACCTTCTGGCCGGAGACGACGGAACTCGACGAGAGGGTCAGGCCCGTCTCGCTGGTCGAGGGCTTGTAGGCGCGCGTGGTGGTGTCACCGCACGCCGTCGAGCCGGTCAGGAGGCCGAAGCCGAACGCGGTGATGGTGCCCGTCTGCTGGCACACGCGCGACGTCGAGCCGACGAAGGTCTTGGCGATCTCCGAGGTGGGGTCGTCCGCCAGGACGGAGGGGACGATGTTGTAGACGGGCCGGGTGAACGCGTTGTACGACGGGTTGAGCGCGAAGCTTCCAGCCGAACCCGTCGTGGCCGCCTGGCTGTTGACGGCGTTGATGCGCACACCGGCGCGCAGGTCGGGCGTCTTGGCGTTGCCCTGCGCCACCCACTGCGCGATCGAGAACGGCGCGATCGCACCGGAGTCCTGCGCGTCGGTGCCCGACACGAGCGAGCCGCCCTGGTGCTCCTGCACCGCGTTGCCGGCGAAGTCCTTGTCCTTGAGGTTCGGGTAGGTGCCCGCGGAGATGTTCGCCTCGGTGATGCCCATCTGGCCGAGCCAGTAGGAGCGGGTGCCCGAGCCGACCGCGGGCAGGAACGTGGTGATCGGGGTCGCGACGTCGCCCGCCTGGAGCGCGTACGCGGGACCCTCGAGGTGGGTGCTGCTCCCGTTGACGATCACCTGCGTGAGCTCGCCCTTGAAGATCGAGACGATCTGGGCCTTGGTCAGGTCGGTCGGGATGACGCTGTTGGGGGCGGTCGCGTAGGACACGGCGTCCACCGCGAAGGGGATGTACGTCAGCACGCCGTCGTCGGCCACGTCCGCGCTGCCAGCGCCGCCGGAGCTGCGGGCGAACTGGACCTGGCCGGCGATCGTCGAGGTCGTGACCGTGACCGGAGAGGAGTTGAAGACCGGGATGGCGGCGGTCTCGGTCTGGCCGATGGCCACGCGCAGCAGGTCGCGCCCGCCGCCCGAGTTGTTCGCGCGCGGGACCGCGACGCCGCCCGCACGCGTGAGCACGGAGGCGCTGCCGGTCGCGTCGTAGGACGCCAGGACGTTGCCGCCGATCGCGGTGGCGAGCCCGCCCACGACGGCCTGCGTGGTGTCCGAGCCGAGGCCCACGAGCGTGCCGAACGTGCCGGGCGTGGGGTCGGCCTGGGCCGGCGCGACGACGGCACCGAGCGCGAGCGCCGCCATCCCGGCGCACAGGCCGAGCTTTCCGAAGGTAGAAACCTTCATCTGACTGTTCCTCTCCGAGGCATGAGAATCGACGCGATTCCCGCGTCGCGCCGAACGTTAGGGACGCCGGGCGAACGCGGGCGGTCCAGCAGGAAAACCCGGGACGGTCGTCACACGAAGTCGCCCGGCCATTCGCCCATTTCCTCGCGCTCGGCGAGCGTGCGCCCGCGGCGCATGAGAAGGGGGCCGGTGAGGGCGCATGCGGCGCCCAGGCCGATCGAGCCCGCGACGCCCAGGCGTGCGGCCCCGAGCGGGCCACCGCCCGTCAGCCGGGGTGCGGCCGGCGTGGCCGTGCCCGTGTCCGGGTCGACCGGCGCGGGCGTGGTCGCCGGGCCGGTCGGCGCGGCGGGACCCGACGGCCCGGGCACCACGGCGCCGCCCGACGGTGGCGTGGGCTCGTCGTCCACGTCCGCGCTCGGGCTCGGCGTGGGCGAGGCGGTGGGCGTCGCGCTCGGGGCCGGTCCGGCGTCGGTGCCGCACGTCCGGGCCACCGCGCTGTCGTCGACGAGTCGGGCCGCGACCGCGGTGGTGGTCGCGACCTGCGCCTCGTCGAGCGGGAGGTAGCCGCGGGGGAGCAGGCCCTTGGACTCGCCGAGGCGCTGCCCGGTCGTCGCGGCGTAGCTGAGGAACGCGGCGTAGTCCTTGCGCTGCTCAGCCGTCGTCGAGCACACCGAGACGCCCGCGTAGTCCACGAGCGTGAGCGGGTAGGCGTCGCGCACCCGCTGCGTCGGGTCCGCGACCACGACCCCGTCGACGTCGGTGTCGCCCATCGCCGAGACGGCCGCCCGCATGGTCGCGTCCGTGGCGGCCAGCGACTGCCCGGCCGCGTTGACCAGCCGGGCGGTGCGCAGGCCGAACCGCTGCGCCGAGACGAGGTCGGTGATGGCCAGCGAGAACCGCTGGCCCGGCAGCTGGGCACCGGACGACGTGAACCCCGCGGGCACCTTGTTGAGGTCCCAGACGATCTTGGCGCCGGCGTTGGCCTTCTGGGTCCGCCCGGCGGCATCGGCCATGTCCGAGGCGTACGGCCGCAGGTCGAGCGTGCCGTAGCCCGGCGCGGGCACCGTCTCGTCCTGGCGGAACGTGGACAGGTCGGCCTTGGGGAAGCTGTCCAGCGTCGTGTCGTGCGTCAGGTCCAGCTTTTCGTAGACCGGATTCACCGTCATGCCGTGCTCGTCGGGCTCGCCCTCGAGAAATGCGCGCGCAAACGGGTCGGCAATGATCCAGCGCCACACCTCGGAATAGGCGTCCGACGTCCCCAGCCCGACCATCAGACCGTCGGGCGCGGCCGTGTGCACGAATTCGGCCATCTCGGGATTGAGCGCGATGAATTCAGGGTCGTTGACGATGCTGCGCGGATTTTTCGCGACCGGGGCGGACGCGCCGCCGCCGGGGACGTCCGCGCGGTAGGACTGGGTCAGCAGCTTGGCCACCAGGCGGGGGTTGAGCACGAGGTCCTCGACCGCCGTGCCCGCCCGGTCCGCGAGCGGGCTGCCGAGCCGGTACTGCCGGTCGATCGTGTACGCCACCACCAGGGCGGTCTGGCTCACGGGCGCGTAGACGACCGGCCGGTCCTTCTCGGGAGCGAGCGGACGGTTGACGACGGCGAGGCCCGAGGCGCCCGCGACGTCGCTGAGCAGCTGTCCCCGCGCCTCCTCGTCGCCCACCTGCGAGAAGCCGTAGGTGGTCCCGGTGCCGCACAGCGCCGACTGCCACGAGGTCATCGCGTCGGCGAACAGCTCGTTGCCGACGAGCCGCTGCTCCGCGTTGCCCAGCGCGCACGAGGAGCCGATGGGGGCGAACTGCATCGGGAACACCATCCGGTGCGACCACGCCGTCGCCGACAGCGGCGAGCCCGAGATGGTGCCGGCGGACGACTGGTCCGCGAAGGAGCCGTCGGCGTCGGTCTCGCCGCGCGGCACGACCACGAGCCAGCAGCCGCGCGCCGCACCCGAGGAGAGCGTGGCCCCGCAGCCCAGGTGCGGTGCCTCGAGAGAGGTCTGGATCTCCATGTTGGCCGTGCCGGTGCCGTCGCTCCCGGTCCGGGCCGCCGTGATCTCGTTGGTCGAGGTCGGTGTGAAGTAGTCGGCCACGTCGGTCACCGAGCCGCCCGAGACGGGGGTGAAGGGAACCGTGTACGCCTTGAGGTTGGGGTTGGTCACCGGCGGCGGCACCAGGTGCGCCTCGTCGTAGGCCTGCTTCGGGTCCTCCCCGCGCTTGAGCGCACGCAGGCCGGTCCGGTCGCCGAGCAGCGTGCTCAGGCTCGGGTTGGGCGCGCCCCACTGGCACTGCTGGGGGTCCGGACCGCTCGGGTCGTCGCCCCAGCACTGCATGATCTGCAGGTAGTCGGTGGCGAAGCGCCCCGACGAGGTGGGGCGCGCGCCCTTCCAGTCCACCGTGACGCCCTGGTGCGACAGGTTGCGGGTCTGGCTCACGGTGACCTCGAGCTTCGCGAACGTCGCGTAGTCGGGGTCCTTGCGGTCGCGTTCGCCCACGAGCGAGGCGTCCGACCAGGCCTGCACCACCTGCGATCCGCCCTCGACGGCCTCGACCACCGGCGCACGGCCGCCGTCGGCGGCAGCGCTCCCCGTCGCGAGCAGCAGCGCCGAGCCGAGCGTCGCCGCCGTCACGCCGACCACCGTGAGCCACGCCCCCGCGCGGCGCAGGCGTGCCGGGTTCACCGTCGTGCCTTGCGGGCCGCCGCGCCGCGGGAGACCAGCGGCGGGATCACGACGAGGCCGACCGCCAGGAGGCACGCGGCGACGACCGCAAGCGGTCCGACGCCGCCGGACTGCGGGGCGTCCGTCTCCACGGGCATCGACACGAGGTTGGTGCACTCGCCGGTGTCGTCGGAGCACACCACGGGGCCTCCGCCCGTCGTGGCTCCCGCGACCACCGCGCCGCCACCACCCCCGCCGGCCGTGCCGGCGTCGCCGCCCCCGTCGGTGCCGGTGGGGCCCGTCACGGCGCCCCCGTCCGTCCCGGGGTCGTCGCCCGTGCCCGCGGTCCCGGTGCCGCCCGTGCTCGTGGTGCCCTTGGCGGGCGTGCTCGGCTCGGCACCGGCCCCCGACGGCGTCGAGCCCTTGCCGGGTGCCGGTGCGGCGCCGCCCGTGGGCTTGTCGCACTGGTCGTTGCCCTGCTTGTCGCACTCGGAGGGCTGCGGCGCGTTCTTGGTGAGAGTGTTGCTGCCGTCGGCCGAGAACGTGGGGTTGTGGCACTTCTTGATGTCGACGTTGGCGTCGGTGGCCCCCGGGATCTTGCCCACCTGGTCGAGGCCCGCCTGCACCAGGTTGATCGGCAGGGGCGAGTAGCCAAGCACCTCGGCCTGCTGCTGGCCCTCGCACAGGAAGTAGCTGGCGAACGCGCCGAGCGTGTGGCCCTTGGGCGCGGTGAACCCGTTCTGCGCGCTCGTCGGGACCACGATGTAGCTGTAGGACGACAGCGGGTAGGTGCGCTTGTCCTTGTTCGTGTAGACGCCGCTGAGGTCCTGCGTCAGGTACTTCGGCGAGCTCTCGTCGGTGTTGATGCGCGCGCCCAGCAGGCCAACGGCGACGTTCGAGGCGGTCGGCTCGACGTAGTACCCGGCCTCGTTGAGCACCTTGGCAACCGGGTAGCCCGTCTTGAGCGCGTAGGAGTACTCGACGTACGTGATGGTGCCGACGTTGCCGCGCTGGGCGACGTAGCCCGCCACGCCCTGGGAGTTGGGCTGGGCGACGAAGCCCTTGCCGGGGATGGTCGGGTACGACGACGTCACGCCGCACGGCGTCGAGCGGCCGGCCGCCTTGCAGTACGCGTCCCAGGCGGACTGGTGCCGGGCGGCCATCCACGTGGTGAACTGCGCGGTCGAGCCGGAGCCGTCCGAGCGAACCACCGGCACGATCTTGCGCCGGGGGAGCGCGAGCCCCGGGTTGTCCTTCGCGATCGCGGCGTCGTCCCAGCTGGTGATGGTGCCGGTGAAGATGCCCGTCACCACCTCGCCCGACAGGCGCAGGTTGGTGACCTGCTTGCCGCCGACGGACAGGTTGTACATGAAGGCCGTGCCGCCCGCGACGATCGGCATGTAGACGAAGCCGCGGCTCGGCGGGGTGTCGACCACGCCGCCGTCCTTGAGGCCGTACGGGATCTCCGTGATCGCGAAGTCCACCGTGCCGGCCTTGAACTGGTTGCGGCCGTCCGACGACCCGGTGCTCGCGTAGTTGATCCGCATGCCGTACTGCTCGACGTTGCGCCGCCACTGGTCCACGGCGTTCGAGCTCCACGAGGATCCGGCTCCGTTGACGGGCACGAACGAGTCGGCCGCCGCCGGCGCGGCGCCCGTGGCGAGCAGCGAGCCCGCGAGGACGAGGAGGGCGAGGGCGCGTCTCATGACTGCTCCTGGGGGGAGGGCTCGAGCGGGAGGTGCTCGACAGGGGTGTGCTCGACAGGGGTGTGCTTGACGGGGGTGGAGCCGCCTGGCGCCGCGGCATGCTCGCGGGCGAGGGCGGACAGCGAGGAGAGCCGCGCGGGTCTCTTGCTGCGCGAGGTGCGCCGCCGGGCGCGTGCCTGCTCCTTGGCGCGACGCCGCTCGTCCTTCTTCAACGGGTTGCTGCCGCCGATCACCCGCGCGACGACGAACAGCGCGAGCACCAGGAGCATGAGCACGGCCGCGGTGCCGAAGCCGCGCGCGACCATCGTCGGCTCCGGCGACTTCACGAACTGGAAGATGGCCAGCGGCAGGCTGACCATCGGCCCGGAGGTCGGGTCGGAGTTCATCGCGGCCGTGAAGCCCGAGGTGAGCAGCACCGGCGAGGTCTCGCCGATGCCTCGGGCCGTGGCCAGGATGACCGCCGTGGTCAGGCCGGACCGCGTGGTCGGTAGCACCACCTGCCGCACCGTGCGGAACTGGCCCGCGCCCAGCGCGTACGACGCCTCCTTGAGGGTGCCCGGCACCAGCCGCAGCACCACGTCGGCCGACCGGATCATGATCGGCAGCATCATGATGCTGATCGCGGTGGCGGCCGCCACGCCGGACTTGGGGACGCCCAGCGCGAGCACGAGCGTCGCGTAGACGAACAGGCCCGCGACGATCGACGGCAGCGCGGTCATGGCCTCCACGACCGTGCGCACCAGCCGCGCGAACCGCCCGGGCATCTCGGTGAGGAACACCGCCGTGAGCAGGCCCAGCGGGATGGTGATGACGAGCGCGATCGTGATCTGGATCAGCGTCCCCACGATGGCGTGCGCGATGCCGCCGACGTCCAGCGGGTCCAGCGGCCCGGCCTTGGCCATGTCGTCGGTGAAGAAGTTGAGGTGCGGCAGCGCGGCCGCGCCGCGGGCGAACGTGAACACCACGATGAACACCAGGACGGCGAGCACCGTGAACGCGAGGCCGTGCACCATGACGGTGACGAGCCGGTCGCGCACGGCGACGCCGCGCTCGGCGAGCGAGACGAGCAGGGCGTACAGCGCGAGGAAGATCGCCGCGGCGAGCGCGACGAAGCCCAGCGGGCTGGTGACGGGGGCCAGCTGGCTGCTGATCAGCGCGGTGAGCGCGACGGCCGCCGCGCCGGCGCCGCACAGGTTGAGCAGGTCGCTGATGCGCAGGCCGGTGAGCTGACGGCGTACCTCGCCGCGGGCCGGTGCCAGGTCGGCCATCAGCTGCTCGCCCCCGAGCGGGACCGCGCGACGACCGACGACGCCCCGAAGTTGATGGCCAGCGTCATGAGGAACAGCGCCAGACCGGCGGCCATGAGGGCGGACATCCCGAACGGGGTCGACTCGCCGTAGCGCAGGGCGATGAGCGAGGAGACCGAGCTGCCGCCGTTCGCCAGCACGTGCCACTGGATGGCGAACACCGGCGAGATGATCATGTAGACCGCGATGGTCTCGCCGAGCGCGCGGCCCAGGCCCAGCATGGTGCCGCCGATCATCCCGCCCTTGCCGTAGGGCAGGACGACGCGGCGGATCATCCCCCAGCGGGTCGCCCCCAGGGCCAGGGCACCCTCCCGCTCGCCCACGGGCGCCTGGGTGAACACCTCGCGCATGATCGAGGCGATGACCGGCGTGATCATCATGGCGACCACGAGGCCGGCGATGAACGTCGACGACGTGTACACGGTCGCCGTCGCCAGCGGGTCGTCGGGGTCGGAGCCGGGCACCTGGAACGGCGGGAACCAGTCGAACGTCGTCGACAGCCACCGGGCAAGCCCCGTGATGTGGCCCTGCAGGAAGAAGAAGCCCCACAGGCCGAACACCACCGAGGGGATGGCGGCCATGAGGTCGACGATGCTGATGAGCGACTGCCGGAGCCTGGGCGGCGCGTACTCGCTGATGTAGAGCGCGACGCCGACCGCGAACGGCACGGCCACCACGACGGCGACGGTCGCGATGAGGATGGTGCCGACCAGGATCGCGGCGATGCCGAAGTTCCCCGAGTCGGGCTCCCACGCCTGCGTCGTGAGGAAGTCCCAGCCCGCCTGGCTCAGGGCGTCCCACGCCCGCAGGAACAGGAAGATGCCGACGAACCCCATGATCGCGAGCACGGCGACGCCACCGCACAGCAGCACCGCGCGGAAGACGCGGTCGCCGAGGGAGCGGCGGGTGCCGATCGGGCGAGGCACGTCGGCGTCGCGCGGGACCTCCGGCTGGACCCGTGGCGCCTGCATGGTCGCGCTCATGGACCCCGTCTCTCGTCGTGCGGCATGCCGTGCACGACCGCACCGCGGCCGCGCGGCCGTACGGGTTCCGCGCGGCCGGTCAGACCGTCCCGCGTCCGGCCGACGCCCAGGCGTCGGCTGGGTGACGGGGAACCGGCGCGTGGATGAAGTGGTGGCGCGACCCGGACGAGTCCGGCAGCGCGGCGCAGGGGTGCTCGGTCCGGCGCGTGCCGTGCGAACGTGCAGGTCACGGGTGCGCGCGAGCGGCGTGCCGGTGCGCCCCGTCGCGGAGCCACGCAGGCGTCCCTCGACGGTCGTCATCGGCACGCGCGGACGGGCCGGGAGAATCACCCACCGAACTGGCCTGGACGTTTGACCAGCAGGCCGTTCGTGGCGCACACTCGCATCGACGGTGCGTATCGCCTGCCCCCTGCGCGGTGCGCACCGTCGCTCACGTCCGCGAAGGGCGGGACCTCCACCGGTCCCGCCCTTCGTGCGTGGGGGGCGGGTCCGTGCGGGGTAGGCCGCGTGCGGGGTAGGCCGCGCGCAGGGCAGGTGTGGCGCGTGCGTGGCGGAACACGCGCCGCGTGCGGGAGTGTCTGCGCGGCTGGCGCCCGGGGCGCGGTTACCGTCGATCCGTGACCGTTCCCGCGCGCGTGCCCGGCACGGGAACCACACCGGGTCAGGTGCAGGTTCCCGTCGCAGACAACCCTGCCGTCGTCCTCGTCGAGCCCCCGTCGGCCGACGAGCTCGTCGAGGGAGCCGTCGCCACGTGGCGCGCGGCCCTCGTGGAGGCCGCGGGCGGGTCGACGCTCGCCGACGTCGAGCTGCTCGGCGACGCGGCGCTGGACCTGTCCGCCGCGCACCCCTCGGGCATGGCGCAGCTGTTCGCCGGCCGCGAGACCCGACTGTCCAACCTGGTCCGGGAGGGCTCGGCCCTCTCGACGGCGCGACGGCGCGCCCGCGCGGTGGGCGCCAGGTCGGCGGCCTACGCGCAGCAGTACGGCATCGCGCCCACGTCGGTGGCGATCGGTGTCGCCACCTGGACCGAGCGCACGGCGCCCGAGGCCGCGCAGGACGACGTGGCCGCGCTCGCCTCGATCACGCGGCAGCGCCAGCGGCCCGACGACGAGCCCGCCGACCGCTCGCCGCGCACCGTCCGAGCCCCCGTGCTGCTCCGTCCCGTCACGCTGCGCGCGCGAGGGACGGGCGAGGCCGACTACGAGCTCGCGCTCGAGCCGTCGCTCGAGGTGAACCCCGTCCTGGCCCGTGCGCTGCGGTCGCGGGGAGCGCTGCTCGATCCCGGTGCGGTCGCCCGCGGCGCGTTCACCCCGTCGGGCTTCGACCCGCGGGCCGCGCTCAAGCGGCTGGCGTCGCTCGGCGAGGCCGTGCTGGAGGACTTCGCGCTCGCGGAGCGGGTGGTCGTCGGCACCTTCGTACACCCGGGCCAGGTGCTGGTCGACGACCTCGACCAGCTGGCCGGCACGCTGGACCGGCACGAGGTGGTTGCGGCGCTCGCGGGCGTCGACGCCGATGCGCTCGCCGGCCGCGCGCTGCCCGAGCCCGTGGTGGGCGACCGCGACCCCGCGCTCGAGCGCGGCGTCGGTGACCTCGACCCGGCGCAGCAGCACGTCCTCGACGTCGTCGCGACCGGCACGCACCTGTTCGTCGACGCCCCGACGGGAGCCGACGTCACGGGCACCCTGGCCGCCCTGGTGGCCGACGCCGCGGCCTCGGGCCGGACGGTGCTCTACGTGCCCGGGCACCGACGCTCGGCGACCGCGCTCGTCGAGCGCCTCGAGCGACTCGGCCTGGGCGACCTGGTCCTGGACGTCGCGCCCGAGGCGGGCTGGCGGACGACGGCGGCCCGCCGCCTGCTCGGCGCGATGACCCTCGAGGTGCCCGGTGTGGACGCGCACGGGCTGCACACGCTGCGCTCGGAGCTGGTGGCGCGCCGCGAGCAGCTGCGAGGCTACGTCGTCGGCCTGCACGCGCCGCGCGAGCCGTGGGGGGTCTCGGCCTACGACGCGCTCCAGCAGCTCGCGCGCCTGACCTCCACGCGCCCGACGCCCCGCACCACCGTGCGGCTCGCGCCCGACGTCACGCGCGTGCTCGACGCCGCGGCCCGGGCCGACCTCGCCGACGCCCTCACGCGCGTGGGCGAGCTGGGCGCGTTCCGCGTCCGCCCCACCGACACGCCCTGGTACGGAGCCGACCTGCGCACGCGCGCCGACGCGGACGTCGCCGTGCGCCGCCTGGAGCGGCTGCTCGACTCCGGGATCCCGACGCTGCTCGAGCGCACCGAGCAGGTGGCGAACGAGACGGGCCTGAACCGGGCGACGACGCTCGCCGCCTGGTCCGAGCAGCTCGCCATGCTCGACGGCGTGCGCGCCGCGCTGGACGTGTTCCAGCCGATCGTCTTCGAGCGCACCGCCTCCGACCTCGTCGCGGCGACCGCCACGGCGCAGTGGCGGCAGGAGCGCGGCATCGACATGGGCTCGGTCGTGCGTCGCCGGCTGCGCAAGCAGGCCAAGGACATGGTGCGCCCGGGCCGGCCGGTCGCCGACCTGCACGGCGCGCTCCTGGAGGTCGCCGAGCAGCGGCAGATCTGGCACGCGCACTGCCCCGGCGGCGGCTGGCCCCGCCTGCCCGACGGCCTGGAGCAGATCGAGGAGGAGCTCGCCGCGCTCCGCGGCGACATCGAGGCGCTCGACGGGGTGCTCGCCACGACGCCGGACGGCGCCGGCCTGTCCGACCTTCCGCTGAGCACCCTGCTCGAGCGGCTCACCCGCCTGCGCGCGGGTGCCGACGCGCTGGACACGCTGCCCGACCGCACCGCGCTGCTGCACCGCCTGCGCGGCGCGGGCCTGGGCGAGCTGGTCGACGACCTCGCCCACCGGTCGGTCGACCCGGGCCTGGCTGCGGCCGAGCTGGACCTCGCGTGGTGGAGCACCGTGATCGAGCAGATCCTGGGCGCCGAGCCGACCCTGGCCGGCTACGACGGGACCGCGCTCGGCTCGCTCGCCGCGCAGTACGCGCAGCTGGACCGGGAGCACGTCGCGCGCCTGTCGGGACCGGTGCTCACGGGCGCGGTCGCCCACGTGAGCACGGTGCTGCGCCAGCACCGCGCGCAGGCGGAGGACCTGTTCGCCGAGCTGGTCGAGGAGCGCCTCACGTCGCTGCGCGACACCTTCGGCCGCCACCCCGACGTGGCCCGTCGCCTGCGCCCGATCATCGCCGCGAGCCCCATGCTGGTGCCTCAGGTGCTGCCGCCGTCGCGCACCGTGGACCTCGTGGTGATCGACTCCGCCGCGCACCTGCCGGTGGAGATGGCGCTCGCCGCGGTGTCCCGTGGGCGGCAGGTGGTCGTCGTCGGCGACGCCCGCTGTGCTTCGGGCACCGCCGTGCGCGAGCTCGCCGGGGTCCTCCCGGGCGTCGCGCTGCACGCGCGCGCCTCGCGCCGCGACCCCTACCTCACTGCCTTCCTGGCGCGGCACGGCTACGAGGGCGTGCTCAGCGCGCTGCCGCTGCCGCAGCAGGAGCCGCTCGTGCACCTCGAGCTCGTGGACGGCACGGGGATGCCGGACGGCGAGACGGGCATGGTGGCGACGACGGCTGCCGAGGTGGACCGCGTGCTGGAGGTCGTCCTCGACCACGCGCTGAGCCGCCCCGAGGAGTCGCTCGCGGTGGTCACCGTCACCCCCGCCCACGCCGAGGCGGTCCGTGAGGCGGTGCTCGCCGAGGTGCGCACCAACCCCGCGCTGGCCGCGTTCTTCGACGCCGGGCGCGCGGAGCCGTTCGTCGTGACCGACCTGACGAACGTCGCCGGCCTGCGCCGGGACGCGGTGCTGCTCACGTTCGGGCTGGGGCGCACGCCGCACCGGCGGGTGCTGCACACCTTCGGGCCGATCAGCGGCCCGGGCGGGGACGCACTGCTGCTGGACGCGCTGGGGTCGACCGCGCACCGGCTCACGGTGGTCTCCTGCTTCGCGGCCGACGACCTGGACCGGGCACGCCTGCGCGGGCCGGGGCCGCGGCTGCTGCGCGACCTGCTCGCGTTCGCGGCGTCCCGCGCGGCCGGCGGGACCGAGCTCGAGGCCGACTGGACCGAGGCGCCGCTCGCTCCCGAGGCCGGGTCGCTGGTCGGGATCGTCAGCGACGCCGTGGCCGCCGCCGACGGGCTCCGGGAGGACTCGGGCGTCGGCTCGGACTCCGACGCCAGCGCCGAGTCCGCATCTGACTCCGAGGCTGGCTCTGGCTCTGGCTCTGCCGATGCTCCGACCGGCGCCGCCTCCTCCGCTGACGCCGGCCCGCAGGGCGCCCGGACGGACGAGGTCCCGACCGGCGACGACGCCTCGCACACGCAGGCCGGCCCGGTCGCTGGCGCCGCACCGACCGACGCCCCGGCTGCGGACCAGCACCCCGCCGCCGCCCCCGAGCCCGATCGCCTGCTGCTCGACCTGGCCGAGCGCCTGTGGCGGCACGGCCTGGTGGTGGACGTCGACTACGGCATCCCCGGCGGCACCCGCATCCCGATGGTCGTGGGTCACCCCGACGTGCCCGGTCGGATGCTGGTCGCGGTGCTGACGGACGACGACGCCTACGTCGCGGAGCCGAGCATCCGCGTGCGTGAGCGGCTCGTGGCCGACAGGCTCGCCGACCTGGGCTGGTCGGTGATCCGCGTGTGGTCGGCCGCGGCGTTCCTGGACCCGCAGGCCGAGGTGGACCGGATCCGCCGCGCGGTGCACGCCTGCGTGCCCGCGCAGCCGGTCGAGCCGAGGTCTGCCACGCTGAGCGTGCCGGTGGTGGTCGAGTCCGAGCAGGCCGACGACGTCGTCGCGGTCCCCGCGCCGGTCGCGTCCGGGCAGGGCGACGAGCGGGCCGACGACGAGCGGATGGCGGACGAGCGGGCGGTCGCCGTGGCGGACGGCGCGCGTCCGGACGAGCCTGCCGGTGCACCCGGGGCGGACGCGCCGCACGCGGGCGTGATCGACGAGGCCGCCGCACCCGTGGCGGACGCGCGGGACGCCGGCGTGGTCGACCGAGCCGCTCCCGACTCCGTGCCCACCGCATCGCGCCCGGCGCCGGCCGACGACGAGCCCGCGCGGCACTCGCAGCCGATGGCGACCGTGCACGGCGGCGTGATGGAGATCCTCGCGCCGGTGGAGCCGGCGCTCCCCGGCGCTCTGCTCGAGGTCACGGTCTCCACCCCTGCGGCCGGGGTGCTCGCGCCGTCGCCCAAGGCCGCCGCGGCGGTCAAGCGCGCGACCGACGCGGCCGACGCGGAGCCGGCGCCGGCGTCCCAGCCCCTGCAGCTGGTGCTCGCCGTGCCGACGCGGCAGCGCCCGGATGTGCGCAAGGGCCTGCCGATCGGTGCCTACTCCGACGACCAGCTCGACGAGCTCGTCGCCTGGCTGCGGTCCGACGGGCAGGAGCGCACCCGCGACCAGCTGGCCGCGGCCCTGCGCGACGAGCTGGGGATCACCCGGCGGTCCTACCGCGTCGACACCGCCGTGCGGGGTGCCGTGACCCGCGGCCTCGCCTCGGAGTCCTGACTCTTCCCGACGGGTCTGCGCCCATCGCGTGCGGTGGGATCATCGAGGAGTGAACCAGCCTCGACCGCGCAGCCGCCGGGCCGTGCGCCCGGCGGGGACGGTGGGCACCGACGACGCGGTGCTCGTGTCCTCGCACCCCGCGGCGCCGGCCCCCGATCGGCCTGAGCCCGTGAGCGCGGCCCCCTCCCCGGTTCGCGAGCCGGCGATCGACCTGCGCAGCGCGGACGACACCGACCTCGGCTGGGGCGAGGCGGGCGGCGGTAACGACGACCGGCTGCAGCGCGACAAGCCGCCGCACTGGTAGCGGGCCCGCGGTCAGGACGGGGCCGGGAAGCGGCCGACGCGGGCCCGGGAGGTGCCGGGAAGCGGCCGACGCGGGCCGGGGAGGTGCCGGGAAGCGGCCGACGCGGGCCGGGGAGGTGCCGGGAAGCGGCCGACGCGGGCCGGGGAGCGGCCGGAAGGTGCGGTCGGTAGCCGGCTGGGTACCGCGGTCAGTACGCGGGCGGGGGTCCGGGCGGGGGAGCTGCCGGGCCGGCGTCGTTCGCGGCCGCCGCGTTGGGGCGGGCAGCGAGCAGGTCGCGGATCTCCTGCAGCAGCAGGATGTCCTCGGCGGGTGCGGCCGGCTCGGCCTCCTCGCCGCGCTTGCGGCGCGCTGCGAGCGCGTTGAGCGGCAGCACGATGAGGAAGTAGATGGCCGCCGCGGTGAGCAGGAACTGGACCAGCGCGTTGATGACCACACCGACCTGGATGGGCTGGGCGGGCTCGTCGCCCCACGAGTAGGGGCCGATGTCCCAGAGGTGGTCCAGGTTCGGCTGGCCGAAGATCCACCCGACGAGCGGGTTGATGACCGCCTCGACGAAGGCGCTGATGACCTTGCCGAAGGCCGCGCCGATGACCACGCCGACTGCGAGGTCGACGACGTTGCCTCGCGAGATGAAGTCCTTGAACCCCTGACCGACCTTCGCGAGACCGGTCAGGCGTCTCCCCGTCGCGGTCGTTGCCTGGTCCTTCGCCACGTACGCCTCCTCGCTGGTGCCCCACGGTCGTCGCTGCCTGGGACGATGCCCCGGCCGGCTCGATCATGGCACGACGACCGCCGACAGCAAGGCGGACGCAGCGGCGGCCGCCAGCTCGTCCACCTCGTCGGGGGCGACGGCGAGCAGCACGGGGTAGCTGGTGTCGTCACCGGCGGGGACGGCGAAGGGGCCGGGCTCGTCCGCCGCGGCGGGTGGCGCAGGCAGCACCAGCGCTCGGGCCGCGACCACCCGCCCGCGCTCGTCGTCCGGTGTCGCCGACAGCACGTCCACGCGCATGCCCGCGGCCAGCAGGGAAGCGACCGCCGGATCCGCCAGCCGGACGGCCGCGACCACGGTGCCTGGCGGCCCGGCGAGGTCGTCGGGAACCAGCAGGCCCGGCACCACGGGCGTGCCGGCGGTCAGGGGCACCGCGGTGGCCGCGCCGAGCAGCGCCGCCGCTCCGTGCGCCGCGCCGTCGGGCGCCACGGCGACCGGGAGCCGGACGAGGCGCACGTCGTCGACTCCCAGCGTGCGCCCGGCCGGGAGCGCGCGCGCTGCCACGACAACGCCGACCGTCGGCGGTTCGGGAGGCCGCAGCGCGTCCACGACCGACGAGGCCACGGCCGCGAGGCAGACGGCGACCACCACGAAGCGTCCGCGCCACATCAGCGCGCGCACGGTGACCGCGAAGGGTGCCCGTCGGCGTTCGAGCGGCGGGGGCGCGGAGGCGAAGTGGCTCACGCGAGGAACGGTAACGACGCCCGGAGTTGCCGGTCAGCCTCCCGTGACACGTGTGTGCGGCGGGCACGCCCGGTGCGCGGCTGTGGATGCCTCGACGCGCTGCAGGGGCCGCAGCTGGCTCAGGTGCCGGCGGAAAGGTCAGCCGGCGGCGAGTCCGAGCCCGCGGCGGGGTCAGCCCGCGGCGGGCTTGGCCGCGGCGGCCGGTGCCGAGGACGCGGGCGCAGCGGCGGGCGCCGGGGCGGCCGGAGTCGACGCGGGAGCCGTGGAGGTGGACGAGTCGCTCGAGCTGGCCGCGGGGATCGAGGACGACTTACCCGAGCCGGCGCGCGCGTCGTTGCGGTAGAAGCCGGAGCCCTTGAAGACCACGCCCACCGAGGAGAACACCTTGCGCAGGCGCCCGTCGCACTCGGGGCACACGGTCAGCGACGCGTCGCTGAAGGACTGCTGGATGTCGAACGCGTGGCCGCACACGGTGCACGCGTAGGAGTAGGTAGGCACAAGGTTCTCCACTGGCAGACGTTCGCCGGGCGGCCGTCGCCGCTGGCACTCACAGGGTCTGAGTGCCAATCGTAACCGCCCGAACCCGTCCGATGTTCCACGGGGCGAGTCGGCGGTCGGCCCCCGGAGGACGAACTACCCTCGCAGGGTGTCCCGCCGTGCTGTCCGACTCACCGTCGTCTCCGTCGCCATCGTGCTCGTCGTCGCCCTCGTGGCGGCCATCGTGGCGGCGGTCGTCGTCATCCGTCGCCCCCTGCCGCAGACGAGCGGGAGCCTGAAGCTCCCCGGGCTCACCGCGCCGGTGCTGGTGACGCGGGACGCCCGCGGCATCCCCACCATCACCGCGAAGACGAGCGCCGACCTCTTCCGGGCGCAGGGATACGTGGCCGCGCAGGACCGGTTCTTCGAGATGGACTACCGCCGCCACGTCACGGCCGGCCGCCTCTCGGAGCTGGTGGGCGAGAACGAGGACGCCCTCGAGGCGGACAAGGTGATCCGCACGTTCGGCTGGCGCCGCGTGGCCCAGCAGGAGTGGTCGCTCATCGAGCCGGAGACCAAGGCGGCGCTGCAGGCCTACGCCGACGGCGTGAACGCCTACCTCGACGGCAAGGCCCCCTCGCAGATCGCCGTCGAGTACACGGTGCTCGGCCTGCAGCTCGACGTCGACGCCCCGGAGAAGTGGGACCCCGTGGACTCCCTCGCCTGGCTCAAGGCGATGGCGTGGGACCTGCGCGGCAACTACGACGACGAGCTGTCCCGCGCCCGCACGTTCGCCTCGGTGCGTGACGTCAAGAAGGTCGACGCGCTCTTCCCGACGTACCCCGAGGACACGAACGCACCCATCCTCAGCCGCGCGGACGTGGTCGAGGACACGACCACCGTGGCGTCGCAGCACCCGCTCGACCTGCACGACGCCGACCTGCAGAAGGCGCTGGACGCGGCGGACGCCGCTCTCACGGCGGTCCCGCACCTCGTCGGCCAGGGCGAGGGCGTGGGTTCCAACTCCTGGGTGGTCGGCGGCGACCACACCGCGTCGGGCAAGCCGATCCTGGCCAACGACCCCCACCTGTCCATCTCGGCGCCGGGCATCTGGCAGCAGATCGGGCTGCGCTGCGCGCAGGTCGGCACGGCGTGCCCGTACGACGTGTCCGGGTTCTCGTTCGCCGGTATGCCCGGGGTGGTCATCGGGCACAACGCGCAGCTTGCCTGGGGACTGACGAACCTGGGGGCGGACGTCACCGACTTCTTCCTCGAGCGCGTCAACGGCACGGTCGTCGAGCGCGACGGCGGGACCGAGCCGATGACCATCCGCACCGAGACCATCAAGGTCAACGGCGCCGAGCCGGTCGAGATCGAGGTGCGCAGCACCCGGCACGGCCCGATCATCTCCGACGTCATCGACGCGGACGCCGTGGGCGACGCGCCGCTGGCGGACGGCTCCGTGGGGCGCAGCTACGCCGTGTCCCTGGGCTGGACGGCACTCGCACCGGGGCACACCGCGGACGCCTTGCTGTCGATCGACACGGCACGCGACGCCGACGACATCGCCAAGGTCGGCCGGCTGCTCGAGGTGCCCTCGCAGAACATCGTGTTCGCGACCACGGACGGCCACATCGGCTACCAGGCGCCGGGCCGCATCCCCGTCCGCGCACGGATCCCGGGCGCGGTGCCCTCGGACGGCACGTGGCCGCGGCCGGGCTGGGACAGCGCGTACGACTGGCAGGGCTACGTCGACCCGACCGACATGCCGCATGCTCTCGACCCCGCCAGTGGCGTGATCGTCGCGGCGAACCAGCAGGTCACGCCCCGGGGCACGGGGCCCTTCCTCACCAAGGACTGGGACTACGGCTTCCGGAGCCAGCGCATCCTCGACCTGCTCGGCGCCGCCGTGGAGGACGACGGCACGCTCGGCGTCGCCGACATGGCCACCATCCAGCTCGACCAGCACAACCCGTACGCCGACGTGCTGGTGCCGACGCTCCTCTCGCTGAACATCGAGAACGACTTCGACGACGACGGGCAGGACCTGCTGCGCACCTGGGACCGCACCAACGCGAAGGACTCGGCCGCCGCGGCGTACTTCGCGGCCGTGTGGGCGGACGTGCTGCGTCTGGCGTTCGACGACGACCTGCCGGACGCGGAGTCGCCCGACGGTGGCTCGCGGTGGCTCGAGGTGGTGCGCGAGCTGCTGTCCAAGCCGGAGTCGCCCTGGTGGGACGACCGGTCGACGCCGGGCGTGGTCGAGGGCCGCGACGAGGTGCTGACGCGGGCCATGGTGAACGCACGCCGGCAGTTGACGGCCAAGCTGGGGCGCGACCCGCAGGACTGGGCTTGGGGCCGCCTGCACGTCGCCGCGCCCGAGCACGCCGTGCTGGGCGGCGACAGCCTCCCGGCGCTCGTGCGCCGCCTGGTCAACCCGCAGCCGCTGCAGGTGGGCGGCGGGTCGTCGATCGTGGACGCGACCGCCTGGGACGCCAGCTCTGACTCGTACGGCGTGACGGCGGGCCCGTCGATGCGCATGGTGGTCGACCTCGGCGACCTGGACTCCTCGACCTGGGTGAACCTCACGGGCTCGTCGGGACACCCGGCCAGCAAGCACTACACCGACCAGTTCGCTGCGTGGGCGCACGGCACCACCTACCCGTGGCCGTTCTCGCCCGCCGCCGTCCAGGCCGACGCGAGCGACCACCTGACGTTCACGCCGTAGCCGGGCGCCCGAGCTCGGGCCGGGGTGTCAGCGCGCGCCGGGGCCCACCGAGCGCCAGCCGTCCGGCGTCGCGACGATGTCGACCGTGCGGTCGTGCGGCTCGCGCGGCAGGGGACGGGTCGAGGCGTCGTAGAGCTCCTCGGGGAAGACGAGCGCGATCACGGGGACGCCCGGCCGGGCGTGCTCCAGGGCGCGGTCGTACCAGCCGCCGCCCTGCCCGAGCCGCGCGCCGTCGGTGTCCACCGCGAGCGCCGGGGCGACGATCGCGTCGGCCTGGGCAAGGGCGTCGGGGCCCAGCGTGGGCCCGCCCGGCTCGGGCGGCCTGCCGGGGGCGCGCTCGCGCAGGTCCTCCGGGCCCGCGTACTCCGCCCAGTCGCGCTGCAGCCCGGAGCCGAGCACGGGCAAGAGCACGCGCGCACCCCGCGCTGCGAGCCGCTCGAGCAGCTCGAGCGTCCCCGGCTCGGTGGGGCGGGCCGCGTAGACCGACAGCACCGGGGCCTCGGCGACGGCGGGGATCCCGGCGACCACGTCGGCCAGTGCGACCGCGGCCTGGTCACGCAGGCGCTGCGAGCGCGCGCGGCGACCGGCTCGGATCGCCGTGCGCAGCCGCTCCTTGACGTCCTCGATCTCGTCGCCCTCGGCGGCGTGCGGGTACGGCTGGGCGGCGGTGCTCATGCATCCACTCTCCCAAACTCCAAGCGGATCTTTGAACCAAACGCGGCGAACGTCACATGACGAGTCGGCGCCAGGTGCGGCGCGCCGGCGCGTGCGCCGCTAGCCTCCGAACGTATGACGATCCACAAGGCAGTCATCCCCGCAGCCGGTCTCGGTACCCGATTCCTGCCCGCCACGAAGTCGACGCCCAAGGAGATGCTCCCGGTCGTCGACAAGCCCGCCATCCAGTACGTCGTCGAGGAAGCCTGCGCCGCGGGTCTCGACGACGTCCTGCTCATCACCGGCCGGTCCAAGCGCACGCTGGCGGACCACTTCGACGCGGTGCCCGAGCTCGAGGCCGCCCTGGAGGCCAAGGGCGACCTGGAGCGGCTCGCGAAGGTGCGCGAGTCCACCGAGCTGGCGCACGTGCACTTCGTGCGGCAGGGCCAGCCCAAGGGTCTGGGCCACGCGGTGCTGCAGGCGAAGCACCACGTGGGCTCCGAGACCTTCGCGGTGCTGCTGGGCGACGACCTGATCGACGAGCGCGACGTGCTGCTCACCACCATGATCGAGGTCGCCGAGCGCACGGGAGGGTCGGTCATCGCGCTGCTGGAGGTGCCCCCGGAGCAGATCTCGCTGTATGGCTGCGCGGCCGTCGAGCCGTTCGAGGGCGCCGCGGACGACGACGAGGTGCGCGTGACGGCGCTCGTCGAGAAGCCCGCGGCCGACGAGGCACCGAGCAACCTGGCCATCATCGGGCGGTACGTGCTGAACCCGGCGGTGTTCGACGTGCTGGAAAGCACCGAGCCGGGCCGCGGCGGCGAGATCCAGCTCACGGACGCGCTCGCGACCCTCGCGGGCATGCCCGCGGAGCAGGGCGGGGGTGTCTACGGCGTGGTCTTCCGCGGCCGGCGGTACGACACCGGGGACCGGCTCGACTACCTCAAGGCCGTGGTGCGCATCGCGGTCGACCGGCCGGACCTGGGCCCCGACTTCCGGTCCTGGTTGTCCGAGTTCGTCCCGTCGCTGGACGGACAGGACTGATCGCGCCCGTCGCGCCCCGCCGGTGCCGGACGCGCCGCCGGGGCACAATGCGCGCATGAGATCGGTCCAGGACCACCTGGCGGCGGTGCTGGCCGCGGTCGGGCCCGTGGCGCCCCTGGACGTGGCGCTGCACGACGCGGCTGGCTGCATCCTCGCCGCCGACCTCGTGGCGGACGCCGACCTGCCCCGCTTCGCGGCCGCGACGCGCGACGGCTACGCCGTGGCCGCGCACGAGACCGTGCACCCGGACGCTGTGCTGCCCGTCGCGCACGACGTGCGTCCCGGCCGCGGCGCGCCCCTGCGCCTCGCGCCGGGGCAGTCCGTGCGGATCGCCTCGGGCGCCCCGCTGCCGCTGGGTGCCGACGCGGTGGTCCCGCTGGAGGAGTCGGACCGGGGGACCGTCCGCGTGGCCCTGCAGCGGCCGGCCGTCGCGGGGCAGCACGTGCGGGCCGCGGGATCCGACGTCCGCGCGGGCGACGTGGTGCTGGAGGCGGGCACGCGCCTGGGTGCGCGGCAGCTGGCCATCGCCGCGTCGCTGGGGCGCGGGAGGCTGAACGTGCACCCGACGCCGCGCGTGGTGCTCCTCGCGGTCGGCGACGAGCTGGTGGAGCCCGGGTCCACGCGCTTCGAGGAGGGCGCCGTGTTCGAGGCCGACGGTCACGCCCTCGAGGCGGCCGTGCGGGACGCGGGTGCGTCGCCCGTGCGGGTGGCGATCCAGGGCGACGACCGCGGCCGGTTGCGTGAGGCGCTCGAGGACCAGCTGGTCCGCGCCGACCTCGTGGTCGTCTGCGGCGGGCTGTCCGAGCTCGCGGAGGACACCGTCAAGGACGTGCTCGCCCCGCTGGGCACCGTGCGCCTCGACCAGGTGGCCATGACGCCCGGGCACCGCCACGGGTTCGGCACGGTGGGCTCGGAGCTGGGCCGGGAGCGCGCGGTCCCGATCTTCGCGCTCCAGGGCCACCCCGTCGCCGCGCAGGTGTCGTTCGAGGTCTTCGTCCGGCCCGCGCTGCGCGCCATGGCCGGGCACACCGAGGTGTTCCGCCCGTCGGTCGCCGCGCGCGCGACCGAGGGCTGGTCCTCGCCGCCGGGGCTGCGCCAGTTCGTCCCCGCCGTGGTGCTCGGCTCGCCCGACGAGGGCTACCGCGTGACGCCCGTGGGGGACCCCTCGGCGCCGTCCATCAGCGCGCTCGCGCACGCCAACGCGCTCGCCGTGGTCGGGGAGCACGACCTGTCGGTGCAGCCCGGGCAGACGGTCCACTGCCTGGTGCTGGAGGGCTGATGGCCGTCGGCTGGCCCGCCCACCTCGTCGACGGTGACGTCGTGCTGCGTCCGCTGCGCCGCAGGGACCAGAACACCTGGATGCTGCTGCGCGCCTCGAACGCCGCGTGGCTCGAACCGTGGGACGCCACGAGCCCGGTGCCGCTCGAGGGTCCGCGCCCCACGTTCCCGACGTTCGTGCGCACGCTCGCGGCGCAGGCACGCGCCGGGACGGCGCTGCCCTTCGCGGTGGAGTTCCGCGGGGCGCTCGTCGGCCAGCTCACCGTCTCCTCGATCACGTACGGCTCGCTGCGCTCCGCGAGCATCGGCTACTGGGTGTCGCGGCACGTGGCCGGGCTCGGCATCATCCCCACGGCCGTCGCGCTGGCCACGGACCACTGCTTCGAGGTGCTGGACCTGCACCGGGTCGAGATCAACGTCCGGCCCGAGAACGGCCCCTCGCTGCGCGTGGTGGACAAGCTCGGGTTCCGCGACGAGGGGCTGCGCGAGCGGTTCCTGCACATCGGCGACGCGTGGTGCGACCACCGCACGTTCGCGCTGACCACCGAAGACGTCCCGGAGGGCCTGCTGGCACGGTGGCACGCGACCCGCTCGGGGGGCGCTGACCCGCGCTAAGCGGCGCGGGTGAGGGCACCGCTGGTTCACAGCCGGCGACACGCCGCCCGGCTCCGGCGTTGGGCGGCTCGCGCGCCCTACCGTCGGTGCGTGACAGATCTCGCAGGACCCGTCGCGCTCGCGCTGGTGGTCCTGTGGGTCGCCTACCTGGTGCCGCACAAGCTGCGGCACCGGCAACAGCTGCTCGAGTCCCGGGCGGATGACCGGTACTCGGACGCGTTGCGTGTGGTGGCGGTGAGCGACCGGTCCGGCCGGTCGCTCCGCACCAGCGAGGCGCGCCGACCCGCAGCACGCAGCACCACGGGGTTGTTGACCCCGGGCAAGGGGGTCCCGGTCCGCCGGTCGGGTCCCGACACAGGAGGTACCACCGTGGACCGACCCACCGCGACCCAGGACCGCATCGCCACCGAGGCCGCGCGCCGCACCGCGCAGGCCCGTGCCGCGCACGCCGCCGCTACCGCGCGGCGGGGCGCCGCCGCCCGACGACGGGGCATGCTCGCCGGGTTCCTGACGCTCGCCACCGTGGCGGGGTGGGTCGTCGCCGGTGTCGCGCCCGCCGTGACGTGGGTCGCCGGCGCGATCCCCACGGTGCTGCTCGCGACCGTCGTCGTGCTGGGCCGCCGTGCCGTCCTGGCCGGTCGTGCCGCCGACGTGGCGTGGGAGAACCGTCAGGCCGCCGAGGCGCGGGCTGCTGCCGCCCGGACCGCCACGCCCGCGCGCGGCACGCTGGTCGCCCGCAGTGCGGCTCCCGGTCGCGCGGTCCGGCCCTCCAACACCGACACCGAGATGTTCGCGGCCGTCGTGATCGACAGCCCCGCCGCCGACGCCGACGGCTGGTCGCCGGTCCCGGTTCCCCGGCCCACGTACACGATGAAGGCGCCGGCCCCGCGCCGGGAGCCCGCCGCCCTGGAGAACCTCGAGGGCTCGACGGCCGTGCGGCCCGCCGAGGACGCCCGGACGGAGGTGCGCGTGGCCGAGCCCGTGGCCGAGACCACGGGGTCGATCGACCTGGACGCCGTGCTCGCGAAGCGTCGCGCGTCGGGCGAGTAGGCGGTTTCTGTTCGACGCCCGCAGGGTGTTAATGTGTTGCCCGCTCGAGGGGCTGTGGCGCAGTTGGTAGCGCGTCTCGTTCGCAATGAGAAGGTCAGGGGTTCGAATCCCCTCAGCTCCACCGAAGGATGAAGCGGGACATCGGTCAGGTGTCCCGCTTCGTCGTTGTCAGGGCGGCACGGGCCGCGCGGCGGTCGAGCCTGTGGTTGCCCGCGTTCCGGGCCGGAAGCGTGGACAACGACCGGCTCGAGGGCTGCGGCCGCCCGGCGCGTGGGTCAGTCGCCTGCGCGGAAGGTTGCCATCGCGTCGTCGAGCGCCGCGCGCAGTGCCGCGGGGTCCCGGGACTGCACGAGCAGGTTCTCGCCGGTGCGCATGGTCAGGCCGACCACGGCGGTCCCGATGGTCTGGACGTAGGCGCCGCCCACCAACCGCCCGCCCATCGAGTCGCCCTCCCGCGAGACGCCCCACGGTTGGATGTCGGCGAGCGGGATGCGCGCGCGCCCGGCGCGCAGCTCGACGTCGGTGAGCGTGATGTTCCCGTACCGGCCGGTGCTCCACATGGTCAGTGCGGCGATCGACCCGAGCATCCCGACGAGCACGGAGGCCAGCACCCAGCCGCCGCCCGCGAGCGCGAGCGCCGCCCAGCCCACCGCGCACGCCCCGAGGAGCACCAGCCACGCACGGCGACCGGGAGAGCGCTCCTGGTACCGGATCACCACACCTGCCCCCTCGTCACAGGAAGTCGAACTGGACGATGCGCTGCTGCTTGGGCAGCAGGCCGGAGTACGCGCGGTCGAGCACCCACATCACGGGCAGCAGCACCTCGGCGAGCGAGGCGGACTCCTGCCAGGCGACGTGCGGGGGCCCGGTGTCGGACCGGGACCGGCCCGGGACGGGGCGCAGCTCGTGCGTGACCACGGCAGCCTTCTCCCCGGCCCGCGTGAGGTCGAGCCGGTCGGCGAGGATCCGGCCCTCGGGCCGCCATTGCCAGGTGCGTCCGCCGGGCCCGTGCACCGCGAGGCTCCACCGGTCGAGGCCGCTCCGCTGGCGCTGGACGTCCACCCGCAAGCCCAGCACCAGGGCGGGCATGACGGTGAACTCCCACACGATCCCGCCGGGGCCCGAACCGGACTCGGCCGTCGCCCGGACGATCTCGCGCGGCCCGTCGGCGGAGGCGAGCGACGCCACCAGCTCGCGGTGGTGCCAGCTCAGGTCGACCCGGTGCCCGGCGACGTCGAGGTCGCATCGGTGGGCGTAGGGCGTCGCCCGCGGCATCGTGAGCAGGTCGGTGACGCTCAGCTCGTCCCGGACCGGGATCCGCCCCGCGCGGCCCAGCGGAGCCCAGACGTCCACCTCGCTCACTGCGGCTGCCGATCCCGTCGCTCGCGCGCCTCCTTCTCGTGGTCGGCGGCACGGCGCGCCTCCCCGCGCACCCGCGCGGCCTCGTCGCGCAGGTTGCGCGCCGCGCTGCGGGCGGCCGACCGCCAGTGCTTGAGCGCGTCGCGCACGTCATGGGCGTTCTCGCACTCCCAGTTCTCGGAGCTCGAGACGGTGATCGCGGTGTCAACGCACACCTCGACGTCGTCGGCGAGCGCGTCGAGGTGGTGGGCCTTGGCGTACAGCTCCACGGATGTCATGGCATGGCCCCCTAGAACCAGTTCATCGGGTTGACCTTGGAGTTCTTCACGTCGTCCAGGCGATCGCCCGCCCAGTCCGCCGCGTCGTCCACGCGGTCCCCGGCCCAGTCGGCGGCGACGTCGGCGGCGTGCGTGATGTCGTCCCAGTGCTCGACCACCTCCGCGCCCGCCCAGACCGCGCCCGTGACGGCCACGAGGCCGAGCGTCACGGGGTTGGGGGCGATGAGGGCCGCCGTCATCGACGCGTTGAACGCGGTCTCGGCGTACTCGCCGATCACGTGGGCCTTGCCGGTGGTCCCGCCCTCGGACCACGCCTTCGCGTTCTCCTCGCGGTCGTTCACCAGCCCGACGACGCCGTCCACGGTGGCGAACGCGCTGCCTGCGACGCCGGCGACGCGCAGGACGCCAGCGGTCTTGGCCGCCGTCGCCAGGCCCGACTCGCCCGCGAGCTTGAGGAGGTTGCCGCCGCCGCGGACGTAGGTGTTGCCCGCCGCGTCGACCCACCCGGAACCGAACCACGTCTGGCCCCAGCCGGCGAGGCGCGATGCGGTCTGGCCGGGCGCGGTCTTGAGGAGGTCGGAGACCCACGACGTGACGGTCACGCCCTGCCTGCTCTGGAGGAGCTGCGCCAGGATCGTCGGCCGCAGCTGCGACTCGCCCCTCACCAGCACCTGGTAGGGCTTCTGCTTCGCCGCCATCGTCGCGACCCACTCGTCGAAGCTCTCGACGGCCGGGCTGACCTTGAGCAGGACGCGCTGCGTCAGGTTGGGCACGAAGGTGCCGGGGGCGGTGAACGAGGCCTTGCCGCGCAGGTAGTTGGTGTTGGCGAACTCGAACGCCGCGCGCAGCTTGTTGGCCAGCGCCGGGTTGTTCCCGGGCTGGCCGAGCGTGTCGAGTGCGGCCAGCACCCGGTGCTCGCCGAGCCACCGCACCAGCGCCGGACCGCCCTTGAGCAGCAGCTGCGAGGTGACCGCGATGGCTTGGGCACTCGTCGTCTGGAGGTCGCGCATGTCGTGGTACGCGTCGACGAGCTTCTGCGCCTGCTCGGCGTCGGTCATCCCGGCGAGCTTGCGCAGCGCCTCGGCCTCGAGCTGGTCGAACCACTCGCTGAGGTTGGCCGGGTCCTCGTTCTCCCAGGCGCCGGCGGCCGTGCCCGTGGTGCGCAGCGCGACGAGCGCGTCCTCGACGTGCATCGACTGGCCGGCGATCTCCAGCGCCTGCGGGCCGGTCATCCGCACGCCGCCGAACGACGGGCTGGCCTCGGACATCTGCTCCAGGACGCCGATCCGTCCCTGCAGGTCCTTGACCGTGTCGACGGCCCAGGCGTCCGCGCCGTTGAGCCCGGCCAGGTCGATCCGAGCGTCCAGGCTCGCGGCGCGGGAGAACAGGCCGGGCAGCTCGGCCGCGAGGTTGTCCAGCGCGACGACCGTGGCGGCCAGGACCTCCTTGTCGACGCGGACGGTCACGATGCGGCTGCCCGCTCGACCGTGCCGCGCAGCTCGGCCGACGAGGGCAGGAGGTCGGCCAGGGCTCGCCACACCTGCCCACCCGTCACGGGCTCGAACGTCGCGAGAGTGTCGGGGGTGATGTCGGCGTCGGCGAGCGGCTCGGCGGGCGCGGTCCGCAGCCAGTAGCCGCCGTCCCCGCAGCTCCACAGCGCGAGACCGCGCGCGTCGGACGCCACGTCGGGGCCCCACACCATGGTCACGCGGCTGCTGGCCTCGAGGTGGGACAGCGTCGCCATGAGCATGGTGCGGTCAGGATCGCCGACCTCACGGAAGAAGCGGTCGAGCTGGGCCGTGGCCACGGTCCGGGCCGGCTCCCACTGGCCCTCCTCGAGCGACATGGTCTGCACCACGGCGTCGATCGCCCGCAGGGGGACCGTGAACGACCTGGCCGCACGGGGCACCTCGTGCCGGCGCAGCCCGACGAGCCGCGCGAGGATCCACAGCAGCTGGGGCAGCTCGTCGCGGCAGTAGGTGACGGGCGCGTCCACGTCCGCGCGAGGCCACGGGTCGGTGTACCAGACGGTCTCCTCGCGGACGGCGAGCACCGCGCTGGCCGGGCCTTGGGGGCCGGCCGTCTCGATCGAGCACTCGATCATGGGCGCGGTGACCACGGCGACGAGGTCGAGCACCAGGGGGGCGACGACGCCCTCGGCGTCGACCAGACCGGTGTCCTGCAGCAGCTGCCGCTGCGCCTCGTCGACAGGCTCGCCGTTGTGCACCCGCCGCAGCGTCTCGAGCTCGTGGTCGGTCAGCTCGATCCGCTGCCTGACCTCGTCCAGCCGCGCCATGCCCTACCCCCTGGTGCCCCGTTTGTCCCGTGCCGGGCAGCAGAGTACCGACACGGGCGTCCGGCGGCGCCCGTCGCCGGGCGCCGCCGTCGCGTCAGCGGCGCTTGCGCCCGGACACGAGCGCGACGCCGATCACGGCGAGCACGAGCTGGGCCGCGATCTCGATCCAGTCGATGCCGTCGGTGTCGCGCAGGCTGCCCACGATCAGGGTGCCCAGCAGGGCCGCCACGATGCCCACGATGATCGTCACGAGGACCGAGATGTTCTGCTTCCCGGGCAGGATCAGCCGGGCGAGCGCCCCGATGATGGCCCCGATGACGATGGCGCTGATGATGCCTTCGATGGTCATGTTGATCTCCCTCGTTGTTCGGCGGATGAGCCGCGAAGGGGAGGCTAGGCGGGATTGGCCGATCCCGCCTGTCGAACGCTGCGAGGATGGGCGCCGTGCCCGACCGCCACGCCCCGCCGCGCCGTGGGCTCGTGGCCACGGCGCGCGGCTGGGTGGACCCGCTCGTGGTGGCGATCCTGGCCGTGCTGGCGCTCGGCCTGGTGCTGCCGGCCACGGGGACGGCCGCGGACGTCCTGGAGACGGTGCGCACCGTGGCGATCGTGCTGCTCTTCTTCGGCTACGGCGCACGCATGCCCACGCGCGAGGTGTGGGACGGCCTGCGCAGCTGGCGCCTGCAGGGCTCCATGCTCGCCGCGACCTACGTCGTCTTCCCGCTGCTCGGGCTCGCGGCCCAGCTGCTCCCGGAGACGGTGCTCGGGCCCGAGCTCGCCAGCGGGGTGCTGTACCTGTCCGTGCTGCCGTCGACCGTGCAGTCGTCGGTCGTGTTCACGTCCATCGCTCGCGGCAACGTGGCGGGCGCGATCACCGGGGCGACCATCTCCAACGTCGCCGGTGTGGTCGTCACCCCGCTGCTGGTCGCGCTGCTCCTGGGCGCCGGGGCCAGCACGTCCGGCTCGCTCGGCGGCATCCTGCTCCAGCTCCTGGTGCCGTTCGTCGCGGGGCAGCTGCTGCAGCCATGGATCGGCGGGTGGGTGCGCGCGCACGGCTCGCTGACGCGTGCCACCGACCGGGCCACCATCCTGCTCGTGGCGTACACCGCCGTGAGCGAGGCCCAGACGTCCGGGGCGTGGGCGGGCGTGACGCTGCGGGTGCTGCTGCTGCTGCTCGCGGTGTGCGCCGCGATGCTGGCGGCGATGCTGAGCCTGACGTGGCTGACCGGACGCGGCATGCCGCTCGCCGACCGCATCGCGCTGCTCATGGTGGGCTCGAAGAAGAGCCTCGCCACCGGGCTGCCGATGGCGGCCGTGCTCTTCGCGCCCGCGACGGCCGCGAGCATCGCGCTGCCCGTGATCGCCTTCCACCAGCTCCAGCTCGCGACGTGCGCCGTGATCGCCCGGCGGCTGGCCACGCGCCGCGACTGAGGGGACCGTCGTCCCCTCCGCGCGACCGTCCGTCCAGTAGCGTCATCCCCAGATCCACGCAGAGCGTCGCAAAGGAAGCACCGTGCCCCAGATCGCCCTCGTTCCTCGCCCTCGGTCGGTCGAGGTCCAGGACGCGCCCCCCTTCGTGCTCGACGAGGCGACGACCGTCGTGGTGGAGCCCCGACCGGAGCTCATCCAGATCGCCGTGCTGGCCGCTGACCTGCTGGGACGGGTGGGCGAGCAGGCCATCCAGGTGCGCTACCGGGATGCCGGCGAGCGCGGCGTGCTGCTGCTGCGCCTCACCGACGAGCTGCCCGCCGGGGAGGAGGCGTACCGGCTGACGGTGCGCGCCGACCGTGTCGATGTCGAGGCGCGCTCGTCGGCCGGGCTCATGCGCGGCGTCGTCACGCTGCGACAGCTCCTCGTGCGCGACCGGGCGGGCCGGACCGCAGCACCGGCCGTGCGCATCGAGGACTCGCCCCGGTACGCCTGGCGAGGCCTGTCCGTCGACGTCGCGCGGCACTTCTTCACGGTCGAGGAGCTCAAGGTCGTCATCGGCGTGATGGCGCACTACAAGCTCAACGTGCTGCACCTGCACCTCACCGACGACCAGGGGTGGCGGCTGCACATCCCGTCGCGCCCCAACCTCACCCGTCTGTCGGCGAGCACCGCGGTCGATGGCGACCCGGGCGGCTTCTACTCGCCGTCCGACTTCGCGGCGCTCGTGCAGTACGCCGGCGCGCGCGGCATCCGCGTGGTGCCCGAGATCGACGTCCCGGGCCACGTGAACGCCGCCACCCACGCGTACGGGGAGCTCACGCCGTCGGGGGAGCCCACGGACGCGTACACCGGCATCGAGGTGGGCTTCAGCTTCCTCACCGCCGACCTGCCCGCGACCACGCCGTTCCTGCAGGCCGTGTTCGGGGACGTCGCGGCGGTGTCGCCGGACGCCTACATCCACATCGGCGGCGACGAGGTGCTCACGATGGCTCCGGAGGAGTACGCGTCGCTCGTCGCGACCGCCTCCCAGGCCGTGCGGTCCTCCGGCCGGCAGGTGGTGGGCTGGCAGGAGATCGCGCACACGCCGCTCGAGCCGGGCACCGTGGTGCAGTTCTGGGACCCGCGGGTCGACTCGGCACCGTTCGTCGAGGCCGCCAAGGCCGGCGCGAAGTTCCTCATGTCCCCGGGGTCGAAGGCGTACCTCGACATGAAGTACGACGCGAGCACGGAGCTGGGCCTGGAGTGGGCCGGGCACATCGAGCTGCGCGACTCCTACGACTGGGATCCCGCGACGCTCATCGAGGGGATGCCGCCCGAGGCCGTCATCGGCGTCGAGGCGGCCGTGTGGACGGAGACCCTGCGTGACCTGCCCTCGCTCATGTCGATGCTGCTGCCGCGCCTCGCCGCGGTGGCCGAGGTGGCGTGGACGGCGCAGGAGCTGCGCGACTGGGACGACTTCAGCGACCGGGTGGCCGGCCAGGCGGCGTTCTGGGACCGGCTCGGCCTGCGCTGGTACCCGAGCCCGCAGGTGGAGTGGCGCCGCTGAGGTCGTGTCGGTGGTGCCACCTACGGTCAGACGGACACGACGACCGTAGGAGGCACCATGACCACGCTCCAGGACCGTGACCGGACGGCGCTGCTCGTCATCGACGTGCAGAACGCCGTGGTCGAGGGCGCTCACGAGCGCGACGACACCGTCGCGCGCATCGCGGGCGTCGTCGAGCGCGCGCGCGGCGCGGACGTGCCGGTGGTGTGGGTCCAGCAGACGGACGAGCGGCTCGTCGAGGGGAGCGACGGCTGGGCGATCGTGCCCGAGCTGTCGCCCGCCGAGGGAGAGGCCCGCATCCTCAAGGAGTACGGCGACTCGTTCGAGGCGACGCCCCTCGAGTCCGTGCTCGCCGAGCACCGGGTGGGGCGCGTGGTCGTGGTCGGTGCGCAGACGGACGCGTGCATCCGCGCGACGATCCACGGGGCGTTCGTCCGGGGGTACGACACGACGCTGGTGAGCGATGCGCACACCACGGAGGACCTCTCGGACTGGGGTGCACCGCCGCCCGACAAGGTCATCGCGCTCACCAACCTCTACTGGCAGTACCAGGACGGGCCGGGGCGCGTGGCCCAGGTCGTCGAGTCGGCCGAGCTGGTGCTGACCTGACGGCGACGTGGGCCGGGGGCCGGGCCGCGGACGAGGGTGGCTAGATCCAGGAGCGCAGCCACATGCGCGAGTGCCACTGGTCGTAGGAGATGACCCACCCGCTCCACACCGGGTAGAAGTAGAAGCCCGCCGCGACGATGAGCGCCACCACGGCGCTCACAGCGATGATCGCCTTGCGCCGGCCCCGTGCGTCGAGCTCGGGCGGCCCGACGATGAGGCTGAGCACGTAGGCCAGCGTCATGGCGATCCAGGGCACGAACACCACCGAGTAGAACGTGAAGATGGTCCGGTGCGGGTACTGGAACCACGGCAGCCAGCCGGCGGCGATGCCGGAGAGCACCGCCGCGGCGCGCCAGTCCCGGTACCGCACCAGCCACACCGCGGCGACGAGGATCGCGGCGGCGGCGGCCCACCACAGCAGGGGGTTGCCCAGCGCGACGATCGGCTGCGAGCAGCTCGTGGAGCCGCACGCGTCCAGGGCCTCCTGCCCGCTCAGCCCGGAGATGCTGCTCGGGTAGTAGAACGACGTCGGCCGCCACTGCACGATCCAGCCCAGCGGGTGCGCGGCGTAGTCGTGGGGCGTGTCCAGGCCCGTGTGGAAGTCCCACATGTCGCGGTGGTACTTCCACAGCGAGCGCAGCGACTCGGGCAGCCACTGCACGCCCTGACCCGGGTTCTCCGCCGCCCACTGCCTTCCCCACGCGCCCGGGTGCGTGAACCACGTGGCCCAGGACGCCAGGTAGACCGCGAACGCGCCGCCCACCAGCACCACGCCGGCGACGATCCCGTCCTTGACCGCTCCCGCGACCGCCCACAGGTCCACGCCGACGATCCGCCGCGCGGCCATGTCCCAGGCGACCGTGAGCAGCCCGAGCACCGCGATGAAGTAGATGCCCGACCACTTGGTGCCGCACGCGAGCCCGAGCATGACGGCCGCCACCACGCGCCACCAGCGCATGCCGAGCCCGGGGCCCCACCCCAGGTCCCTGCCCTCGTCGATCCAGGCCGCGGTCCGTGCCGCCAGCCGCCTGCGGGCCTGCTCGCGATCGAGCACCAGCGCGCCGAACGCCGCGAGCACGAAGAACATGAGGAAGCCGTCGAGCAGGCTGATGCGGGACATGACGATCGCCTGGCCGTCGAGCGCGAAGAACAGCGCCGCCACCGTGCCCCACGCCGTCGACGCGAAGAGCCGGCGAGCGATCCGCCCCACCATGAGCACCGCGACGGTGCCGAACAGCGCCGCGGACAGCCGCCAGGCCGTCGAGCTCTCCATGCCGCCGCCCAGGTGCATGCCGAGCGCGATGAGCCACTTGCCCACCAGCGGATGCACCACGTACTCGGCGTCCGTCCGCAGGCCGCTGGGGTCGCCGGCCTCGAACTGCGGGTTGGAGTTGTCGTCCCAGTTCGCCTCGTAGCCGTTCTGCAGGAGCGACCAGGCGTCCTTGACGTAGTAGGTCTCGTCGAACACGAGCTGGTGCGGTGTGCCCAGGTGCAGGAAGCGCATGATCCCGCCGAGCACCATGACGGCCAGCGGCAGGGCCCAGCCGAGGATGCGCGCCGCCCGGGTGGAGTCGAGCCGCAGCGCGGCATCGCCCAGCAGCCGGCGCAGCAGGCGGTCGTGCGTGCTCTCGGCGCGATCGTCGTCGTGGGGCGCCGTCGCGACGAGGGTGTCCGTGCCGTCGTCGGCGGCCTCGGCGTCGGTCTCGCCCAGCTCGGGCCAGGACCGCGCGGCGCTGCCCGTCAGCGCGTCGCGGCCCGCGGGCTCGACGGCCTCGCCGGCACGGTCGTCGGCCGGCCGCGCGCTCGGTGCGGCCGCAGCGGCGGGCGACTCCGCGCCGGGCGTCGCGCCCACCTCGCCGCGCGACTCCGTCCCGGACGTCGCGCCCGCCGGGGTGGGCGGCGGGCCGTCGGCGTCGGGCGCGGCGGGGACGTCGTCGTCGGTGGCAGGCGGCACGCCCGTCATCGTAGGGGCGGGAAGCCCCGAACTCCCCGAACTCCGGCTGGGGACCCCGTGTGGGACTGGCGGGCGGCCGAAGAGCGGGATGGGAGGGTAGGCGGGTGGAACAGCAGCGTGGACGGCTCGTGCTGGCGGCGACGCCCATCGGCAACGCGGAGGATGCCTCGGCGCACCTGCGGCGGCTGCTGGCCGAGGCCGACGTGGTGGCGGCCGAGGACACCCGGCGGCTGCGCGCGCTCGCGGCTCGGCTGGGCGTGACCGTCGGCGGGCGCGTGGTCAGCTACTACGAGCACAACGAGGCGGCCCGGGCCGAAGAGCTGCTCGAGGTGGTGGACGGCGGCGGGACCGTGGTCGTCGTCACCGACGCCGGCATGCCCTCGGTCTCCGACCCCGGCTTCCGCCTCGTCGCGGCGGCCGTGCGCGCGGGCGTGACCGTGACGTCGGCGCCCGGCCCCAGCGCCGTGCTGACCGCGCTCGCGCTCTCCGGGCTTCCGACCGACCGGTTCTGCTTCGAGGGCTTCCCGCCGCGCAAGGCCGGCGAGCGTGCGCGCGCGCTGGCCGACCTGGCCGACGAGCGCCGCACCATGGTGTTCTTCGAGGCGCCGCACCGCGTGGGCGAGCTGCTCGCGGCCATGGCCGAGGCCTTCGGTCCCGAGCGTCCCGCGGCGGTGTGCCGCGAGCTGACCAAGACCTACGAGGAGGTGCTGCGCGACTCGCTCGCGAACCTCGTGACGTGGGCGCAGGGCACGGAGGTCCGCGGCGAGATCGTCGTGGTCGTGGCCGGGTCCGAGCGCCCCCAGGCCTCGACGGCCGACCTCGTCGCGGAGGTGCTCGCCCGAGCGGACGCGGGGGAGCGGCTCAAGGAGGCCGTCGCGGACGTGGCGTCGGCCGCCGGCGTGGCCAAGCGCGACCTGTACGCCGCGGCCCTGGCGGCGCGGGCGCGCTGACCGGCGGGCCGGGACGCCTCCGGCGCGGGGCGGCGCGCGGGCCGGGACCCCCTCCGGCTAGAGGCTCGTCGACGTCGTCAGGGTGACGCCCGCGGCCCGCAGCTCCTCACGCGCCGCGGCGCCCAGCTCGGGGGTGACCGGCACGGTCAGGTCGGTCAGCACCCGCGTGTCCAGACCCAGGGCGTGCGCGTCGAGCGCCGTGGCCCGCACGCAGTGCGACTCCGCGATGCCGACCACGTCCACGGCCGTGATCCCCTCGGCGGCGAGGATCGCCGCCAGCGGGCGCCCCTGCGCGTCAGTGCCCTCGAAGCCCGAGTACGCCGCCGCGTACGCGCCCTTGCGCACGCTCGCGTCCGGTCCGAGCTCCGAGAGCGCGGGGTGCAGCTCGGCCTCCGCCGTGCCGGCCACGCCGTGCGGCGGCCAGGTGTCGACGAAGTCCGGGGTGTCGCTGAAGTGCTCGCCCGGGTCGACGTGCCAGTCCTGGGTGGTGACCACCAGGGCGTACCGGTCGCGGCGCGCCGCCGCGTGCTCGGCGATCGCCCGGGCCACCGCGTTCCCGCCGGCGACCGCGAGCGCGCCCCCCTCGCAGAACGTGGGCTGCACGTCCACGACGACCAGTGCGCGGTGCTCGCTCATGAGCCCAGGGTGGCACGCGCGCGCCCGACGTGTTGGGCTGGGGCATGCCTCGCACGCTGGTCGTCGCCGCGGTTGCTGCCGCCACCGCCGTCGCCCTGCTCGCCGGGTGCACCGACGACGGCGCGGACGTCGCGGACCCGACGACGCCCGCGGCGCCTGCACCGTCGCCCAGCCCGACCGAGACCGCCGCGCCGTCGCCCACCCCGACCGCGGCGACCCCGAGGTCCACCCCGACCTTCTCGGCGGGTCCGGCCAGGGTGTCCGTCACGCACGAGGACGTTGTCGCGACGGACCTCGACGTGCCGTGGGGGATCGCCTTCCTGCCGTCGGGTGACGCGGTCGTGACGCTGCGCGACGAGAAGAAGCTGGTCCTGGTCTCCGCCGACGGCGACGTGCGCCCGGTGACGGGCCCCGGGGCCGACCAGCTCGACGAGCTCGTCCGGCCCGACGGCGAGGCCGGCCTGCTGGGTGTGGCGGTGCTGGGCAGCGACGACGACGGCGTCGACCTCGCGCTGTACGCGACCGCGGCCGACGACAACCGCGTGCTGCGCGCGACGCTCACCGGAGCGCGGCTCGGGACGGTGACGCCCCTGCTGACCGGGATCGCGAAGGCCGGCAACCACGACGGCGGACGCCTCGCGGTGGGTCCCGACGGCTTCCTCTACGTCACCACGGGCGACGCCAGCAACCGGCCCGACGCGCAGGACAAGGACTCGCTCAACGGCAAGATCCTGCGGATCACGGCGGACGGTGACCCCGCTCCGGGCAACCCCTTCGACGGGTCGCCCGTGTGGTCGCTGGGGCACCGCAACGTGCAGGGCCTGGGCTGGGCCGCCGACGGGCGGATGTTCGCCTCGGAGTTCGGGCAGAACACGTGGGACGAGCTCAACCTCATCGAGCCCGGGCGCAACTACGGCTGGCCCGTCGTCGAGGGCATCGGCCGGCAGAAGGGCTACACGGACCCGCTGCGCCAGTGGGCCACGTCCGACGCCTCGCCCAGCGGGCTCGCGGTGACGGACGAGGGCGTCTACCTCGCGGGCCTTCGAGGCCAGCGCCTGTGGCGGGCGCCGCTGCGCGCGGACGGGGTCGGCAAGCCGCAGGCGCTCCTCACGGACCGGGGTCGGTTGCGCGCGGTGGCGCTCGCCCCGGACGGCTCCCTCTGGGTGCTGACGAACAACACCGACGGGCGGGGCTCGCCGCGCGACGGTGACGACCGCATCGTGCGCATCACGGTGGGCTGACCCCGCGGGCACCTAGGATCGGCGCATGTCTCGCATCCTGTCCGCCGTCGCGTGGCCCTACGCCAACGGCCCCCGCCACATCGGTCACGTCGCCGGGTTCGGCGTCCCCTCGGACGTGTTCTCCCGGTACATGCGTATGGCGGGCCACGACGTGCTGATGGTCTCGGGCACGGACGAGCACGGGACCCCCATCCTGGTGCAGGCCGAGCAGGAGGGCGTCGGCCCGCAGGAGCTCGCGGACCGCTACAACCGCGTCATCGTCGAGGACCTCGCCCAGCTGGGCCTGTCCTACGACCTGTTCACGCGCACCACCACGCGCAACCACTACGCCGTGGTGCAGGAGATGTTCCGCACGGTGCACAAGAATGGCTACATGGTCGAGCAGTCGACCATGGGCGCGATCAGCCCGAGCACGGGGCGCACGCTGCCCGACCGGTACATCGAGGGCACGTGCCCCATCTGCGGGTACGACGGCGCGCGCGGCGACCAGTGCGACAACTGCGGCAACCAGCTCGACGCGATCGACCTCATCAACCCGCACAGCCGCATCAACGGCGAGACGCCGAAGTTCGTCGAGTCGACCCACTTCTTCCTGGACCTGCCGGCGTTCGCGAGCGCGCTCGAGGCGTGGCTCAAGGGTCGCCAGGGCTGGCGCCCCAACGTCCTGAAGTTCTCGCTCAACCTCATCGACGACATGCGCCCGCGAGCGATGACGCGCGACATCGACTGGGGCATCCCGGTGCCGCTCGCCGGCTGGGAGGACAACCCGAACAAGCGGCTCTACGTCTGGTTCGACGCCGTGATCGGGTACCTGTCCGCATCCATCGAGTGGGCGCGGCGCACGGGCGACGACGACGCGTGGCGCCCGTTCTGGAACGACCCCGAGGCCCTGAGCTACTACTTCATGGGCAAGGACAACATCACGTTCCACTCCCAGATCTGGCCCGCCGAGCTCATGGGCTACGACGGTCGCGGCGACAAGGGCGGTGCGCCGGGCCCGTACGGCACGCTGCAGCTGCCCACCGAGGTCGTCTCGAGCGAGTACCTCAACGTCGCGGGCCAGCAGTTCAGCTCGTCGCGCGGGGTGGTCATCTACGTCCGCGACATGCTGAGCCGGTACCAGCCGGACGCGCTGCGCTACTACCTGTCGGTGGCCGGGCCCGAGACGCAGGACGTGGACTTCACGTGGGCCGAGTTCAAGCGGCGCACCAACGACGAGCTCGTCGCGGGCTGGGGCAACCTGGTCAACCGCACCGCGAGCATGATCGCGAAGAACTTCGGGGAGATCCCGGCCGCCGGCGAGCTGCAGCCCGTGGACCGCGCGCTGCTCGCGACGACGGGCGAGGCGTTCGGGTCGGTCGGCGACCTGCTGGGCGGGCACCGCAACCGCGCAGCCATCGGCGAGGCCATGCGCGTGGTGCAGGAGGCCAACCGGTACATCTCGGAGACCGAGCCCTGGAAGCTCTCGGGCGACCGGGAGCGGCTCGGCACGGTGCTCAACACGGCCGCGCAGGCCGTCTCCGACGCCAACACGCTGCTCGCGCCGTTCCTGCCGTTCGCCGCGCAGAAGGTGCACGAGACGTTCGGGCGCACGGGCACGTTCGCGCCGCAGCCGCGGATCGACGAGGTCACCGACCTGGACGACGACTCGCGCACCTACCCGATCATCACCGGCGACTACAGCGGCACGCCGCGGTTCGCCTCCGTGCCGGTGGTCGCGGGGACGCCCGTCGGCAAGCCGACCCCCGTGTTCACCAAGCTCGACGACGACATCGTCGAGCAGGAGATCGAGCGCGCGACGAAGGGCTGACACGTGGCCCGCACGCGCGAGCGCGGCTGGCCGGCGACACCGGAGCCGCTGCCGGTGCCGGTCGTCGACAACCACACCCACCTGGACACGGTGGTGGAGTGGGTCGCCGACGGGTGGGAGCAGGGTTCCGCGGCCGGGACGACGACCCTCGAGCAGCAGCTCGAGCGGGCGGCTGCCGTCGGCGTCACGCGCATGGTCCAGGTGGGGTGCGACCTGGACGCGGTGAGGTGGACGGACCGGGTCGTGCGCGCACACCCCGAGCTGCTGGGGGCCGTCGCGATCCATCCCAACGAGGCCGTCCTGCACGCGGGTGTGCACGAGGTGGCGCCGGACGGGCTCGACCCGGACCCGCAGCCGCGGCACGCGTCGTCGCTCGACGACGCGGTCGACGCGGTGATGCAGGCCGCCCGCGCGAACCCGCGCATCCGGGCGATCGGTGAGACCGGGCTCGACCACTTCCGCGCCGGGCCGAGGGGGCGTGCAGTGCAGCGCGACGCGTTCCGCGCGCACGTCGCGCTCGCCAAGGAGCTCGACCTGGCCCTGCAGATCCACGACCGCGACGCGCACGACGAGGTCGTGGAGGTCCTGCTCAACGACGGCGCTCCCGAGCGCACCGTCTTCCACTGCTTCTCGGGTGGCCCCGCGCTGGCCCAGGTCGCCGCCGAGCAGGGGTGGTACTGCTCGTTCGCCGGTCCGGTGAGCTTCGGGGCCAACGGCGAGCTCCGGGCGGCCCTGCGCGAGCTGCCCGCGGAGCTCGTGCTGGTCGAGACCGACGCGCCCTACCTCACGGTGCACCCGTTCCGTGGCCGCCCGAACGCCCCGTACCTGCTGCCGGGGACCGTGCGGGTGGTCGCGGACGAGCTCGGGCTGGACCTCGAGAGCGCGTGCCGCAGGATCTCGGTGAACTCGGAGGCCGTGTACGGCACCTGGTGACCGACACGCCGCCCGACACGCCGGTGCGCGCGACGCAGACGGGTGAGTGCGGCCCGCGGTGTCCGATCTCGGGTTCCTGCTCCGGTCACGGATCGGTTACGGTCTGACGATGCTTCGGGCGGGACGAACCCGCCGGGACGGCGAGAGGACACGCGTGAGGGACGGCGAGCAGGGCGCGGGGACGCGCACCGCCGCGCGCCGCCGGCGCCGCGGCACCCTCGTCGCGCAGGCCGCCGTCCTCGCCGTCGTGGCAGGCGCGACCAGCGCCTTCGCCGTGATGCACAAGCAGGTCACCGTCGACGTCGACGGCAGGCTCGTCCAGGTCGAGGGCTTCGGGCGCACCGTCGGCTCGGTGCTGGCCGGAGCCGAGATCGAGGTCGGTGCCGGTGACCTCGTCGCGCCCTCGCTGCACGACAGCGTGACCCAGGGCGAGCAGATCGTCGTCCGCCACGGCCGCAACCTTGAGCTCGTTGTCGACGGCGAGCCGCAGACGGTGTGGACCACGGCGCTGACCGTCGGCGAGGCCGTCGAGGGCATGGGCCTGCGCGACGGCGACGTGCGGCTGTCGGCATCCCGGTCGGCGCCGCTGGGCCGCGAGGCGCTGCGCGTCTCCACCCAGAAGACGATCCACCTGGTGGTCGACGGGCAGATCATCGACGGGGTCAGCAGCGCGCCCACGGTGCGCGACGCGCTCAAGGACATCGGCCTGGTGCTCAACGAGGGAGACGAGGTGTCGGTGCCGCTGGACGCGACGGCCGTCGACGGCCTGGCCGTGCTCGTGACCCGCGCGCAGACCGACGCCGAGACGCGCACCGAGGCCGTCAAGTTCGCCACCGAGGAGATCGAGGACCCCGGCCTGGCCAAGGGCACCAAGGTCATCGTCACCAAGGGCAAGGCCGGCATCCGCACCACCACGTACCAGCTCGACTCCGTCGGCGGCGTCGTCACCGGGCGGCAGGCACTCTCGTCGGTCGTCACCACGAAGCCCGTGACGCAGGTGGTCCACGTCGGCACGATGGTGCTGCCGGATCCCACGGACATCAAGGTGGCACCCGGCAGCGCCCAGGAGATCGCCCGTGGACTCGCCGCCGCGCGCGGGTGGGGCGACGACCAGTTCGCCTGCCTGGTCCCGCTGTGGACGCACGAGAGCGGCTGGCGGGTCAACGCCGAGAACCGGTCGTCGGGCGCCTACGGCATCCCGCAGGCCCTGCCCGGGACCAAGATGGCCTCGGTGGGGGCCGACTGGCGCACCAACCCGGTCACGCAGATCACCTGGGGCCTGAACTACATCAAGAGCCGGTACAAGACCCCCTGCGGGGCCTGGTCGTCTTTCCAGGCGCAGGGCTGGTACTGACCAACGCTTGACCGGAGGGCTCGGAGCGGAGTCCGCCGCAGAGTTGGCACGTCGGTCACGATTCGGTTACGGTCGCGTGTCGCTCCTGACGGATTCGCCTCATTGGTCGTCCTGAACCCGTCGCCGGAGCGGACGGCCCCGGGCTGAGCCCGGGCGCCGAGACGGCCGGATCGGGGATCCGGAACCGACGGGGACGCCTCCCTCCAGGCGTCCGCCGGCCCGCAGCACCGGGGCCGCCGCCGGGTGTGCCGGGATCGGCACGCGCTCCGCACCCCGTGCCCGGGCACCTCGACGGCTGGAGCCCCGTGCAGTTCACGACCCGCATCCTCGGTCCCTTCACGCGCAAGCGACCCTCCGACAACGAGCAGGGGGACCGCCGATCCGGTCGTCGCACCCTGCCCATCGTGGCCGGTGCCACGGTGCTCGTCCTCGCCGGCGGCACGGCCGCCTACGCGCAGGTGCACAAGACCGTCCAGCTGGACGTGGACGGACAGGTCCGCAACGTCGGCACCTTCGCCGGCTCGGTGGACGCCCTGCTGGCGGACGAGGGCGTGCGGGTAGGTGCCCGCGACGCCGTCTCCGCGACCGGCGGGCTGTCCGAGGGCCAGGACGTGGTCGTGCGGCACGCGCACCAGATCACCGTCGCCGAGGACGGCGTGCACCGGTCCGTCTGGACCACGGCGCTCACGGCCGACGAGGCGCTCGACACGCTCGCCGCGCGCGACGCGTCGGTGTCGCTCGTCGCGTCGCGCAGCTCGGGCGGCCGCGCCGACCTGCCGCTGGACCTCGTGCTGCACGGGTCGGTGGACGTGCTGGTCGACGGCAAGACCCTCACCGGGCAGGACGCCGAGGCGTCCGTGGGCCAGGTGCTGGGCGAGCTCGATGTGACCCTCGCGCCGCTCGACCGCGTCTCCGTGCGCCAGAGCGAGACCGGCCGCGTCGAGGTCGTCGTCAACCGGGTGGTCGTCGCCGAGAAGACGACGCACAAGAGGGTCGGCTTCGACTCGACGACGAAGAAGGACGCCTCGCGCTACGAGGGCACCAAGGTCGTCACCACCGAGGGCAAGAAGGGCCGGCGGACCATCGTCACCCGCGTCACCACGGTGGACGGCAAGGTGACCGACAGGGTCAAGCTGTCGGACAAGGTCACGCGCAAGCCGGTCGACGAGGTCGTCGCGATCGGCACCAAGGAGCGCCCGGTCGTCGTCGTCCCCGAGACCACCCGCTCGAGCTCGAGCTCGGGCTCCGGCTCCTCCTCGTCCGGCCCCATCAAGGCGGGCGGCAAGGCCGACTCCCTCAACTGGGCCGCGCTCGCCGCGTGCGAGTCGGGCGGCAACCCCCGCATCGTGTCGTCCAACGGGCTGTACCACGGGCTCTACCAGTTCTCGGTGAGCACCTGGCACGCGGTCGGCGGCGCGGGCGTCCCGTCGCAGGCCAGCGCCTCGGAGCAGACCGCTCGGGCCAAGATGCTCTACAACCGCTCGGGTGCCGGTCAGTGGCCCGTGTGCGGCAAGCGCCTCTTCTCCTGACGCACACGCCCGACGCACCACGTCCGACGCCCGCCGCTCGCTCCGAGCGGCGGGCGTCGTCGTCTTCTCGCATAGGCTCGGGCGCATGTCGACGAACGCCCTGCTCGGGCCCACGGAGATCCGTGAGCTGGCTGCCCGGGCCGGCATCCGCCCCACCAAGCAGCTGGGGCAGAACTTCGTCCTCGACGGCGGGACCGTGCGCAAGATCGTGCGCCAGGCGGACGTCGAGCCGGGCGACCGGGTGGTCGAGGTGGGCCCCGGGCTGGGCTCCTTGACGCTCGGCCTGCTCGAGGCGGGCGCGGACGTGACCGCGGTGGAGATCGACCCCGTGCTGGCGCGCCTGCTGCCCGAGACCGTCTCCCGGCACGTGCCCGACCTGACCACGACGACCGAGGGCGATGCCGTCGTGCTGCGGGACCCGGCGGGGCGTGCCCGGCTCACGCTCGTCACGGCCGACGCGCTCGACGTCACCGCACTCCCGGGCGAGCGGCCCGTCGCCTTCGTCGCCAACCTGCCCTACAACGTCTCGGTGCCGGTGCTGCTGACCTTCCTCGAGCGGTTCGACTCGATCGAGCGCGGTCTGGTCATGGTGCAGGCCGAGGTCGCGGACCGGCTCGCCGCGCCGCCCGGCAGTCGCACCTACGGGGTCCCGTCCGCCAAGGCGGCCTGGTACGCCGCCACGCGGCGCACCTCGACCATCGGGCGGTCCGTGTTCTGGCCCGTGCCCAACGTCGACTCGGCGCTGGTGCGCTTCGACCGGCGCGAGCCGCCGTCGACGACCGCGTCGCGGGCCGAGGTGTTCGCGGTGGTCGACGCGGCGTTCGCCCAGCGCCGCAAGATGCTCCGCTCGGCCCTCGCGCCCTTGGCCGGCTCGGCGGACGCCGCCGTGGCCGCGATCGAGGGCGCGGGCGTGGACCCGCAGGCGCGCGGGGAGCGCGTGGACATCGTCGGGTTCGCGCGCATCGCCGAGCGCCTGGCGAGTGGTGCCCCCCGGTTGTCTGGCAGGGTGGAAGCGTGACGTTGACCCCCGTGGAGCCGCTGCCCGAGCACGAGGTCCGGGTGCGAGCCCCAGGGAAGGTCAACCTCTCGCTGCGCGTCGGCGCGCGCCAGGAGGACGGGTACCACCCGCTGAGCACCGTGTTCCAGGCCGTGTCGGTGTACGAGGAGGTCGTGGCGACGCCGTCCGACGCGCGCACCGTGACCCTGTCGGGCGTGCAGGCGGAGCTGGTGCCGACCGACGCGAGCAACTTGGCGCTGCGGGCGGTCGAGGTGCTCGCGCGCCACACCGGGATCGACGACGGCGTGCACCTGCACCTCGACAAGGGCGTCCCCGTCGCGGGCGGCATGGCGGGCGGCTCGGCCGACGCCGCCGCGGCGCTCGTGGCGTGCGACGCCCTGTGGCACACGGGGCTGTCCCGGCCGGAGCTCATCGAGCTCGCCGCGGAGGTGGGCTCCGACGTGCCCTTCATCCTCATGGGCCACACTGCCGTGGGCCAGGGCCGTGGTCACCTGCTCACGCCGGCGCTCACGCGCGGCGAGTTCCACTGGGCGTTCGCCGTGCAGGACCGCGGGCTGTCGACGAGTGCGGTCTACGCCGCGTTCGACGAGGTGCACGGCGGCTCGCTGGGCGGGCCCGACCCCGAGCTGGACGTGCCGCTCATGCAGGCGCTGCGTGCCGGGGACCCCCGTGCTCTCGGTGCCGCGCTGCACAACGACCTGCAGGTCGCCTCGCTCGAGCTCGACCCGCTGCTGGCCGAGCCGCTCACGGTGGCCACCGACGCGGGAGCCCTGGGGGTCGTCGTGTCGGGCTCGGGGCCCACGGTCGCCGCGCTCGGGCGCAGCCGGCAGCACGCGCTCGCGCTCGCGGCCGCGTTCACCGCGTCGGGCGTCGCCGACCGGGTGCTGACCGCGACGGGTCCGGTGTCCGGCGCACGGGTGCTCGCCGCCGACTGACCGCGGTCGCGGGCCGCCCTTCCGCGGGCAGGCGTGCCCGCGTCACCCGGTGGCTCACCCGCCACGCAGAGGCGAATCCTGCCGAGCCCAGACGTGCCCGCGCGCGCGGACGCGCCGCGCAGCACCGCGACATCGAGTTCGCTCACCCCTTGACATCCCGACGCGCGGGGCAATACTTAAGCACATGCTTAACAATCTGGACGAGGTGTTCGGTGCCTTGTCCGACGCGAGCCGTCGCGCCATGGTCGAACGCCTGGTGCGTGGTCCCGCATCCGTCAGCCAGCTCGCCGAGCCCTTCGCGATGAGCCTGCCGGGCGTCGTCCAGCACCTCGCGGTGCTCGAGGCCGCCGGGATCGTCAGCTCGCACAAGACCGGCCGCGTGCGCACCGTGCAGCTCGTGCCCGGCGGCCTCGGCCCCGCGACCGCGTGGATCGGCCGCCAGCGGCTGCCCGCCGAGGCCCGGCTCGACCGCCTCTCCGTTCACCTGTCACCTCCGGAGGACCTCTCATGACCACGCTCACCGACCGCTTCACCCAGCACGCCACCTTCGTCGTCGAGCGCACCTACCCCGTGCCGGTCGAGCGCGTGTGGGCCGCGCACGCCGACAACGCCCAGCGCGTGCAGTGGTTCGGCGCCGAGGACTCGTTCGTCGCGACCGAGGACACCCAGGACTTCCGCGTGGGCGGGCGGACCGTGAACGACGGCCGCTGGCACGACGGCCCGACCAGCCGCTACGTGTCCACGTACACGGACATCGTCGAGAACCGCCGCATCGTCAACACCTACGACATGTGGGTGGACGGGGAGCACCTGTCCACGTCGATCGCCACCACCGAGCTCGAGCCTGTCGACGGCGGCACGCGGCTGACCTACACCGAGCAGGGCGTCTACTTCGACGTGCTCGACCACGCCCCCCAGCGCGAGCAGGGCTGCGCCGGGATCCTCGACGCCCTCGGCGCGTTCCTGACGCGCTGACGCCACGCGCAGCGCGCAGGCCACGCCCGGCACGCGCCACGCCCGGCTCGTCCGCCCCGCCCGGCTCGTCCGACGCGTCCGGCTCGTCGCCCGATCGCTTCGCCGATTCCGCACCGATCCGCCGATTCGAATCGGCGGATCGGTGCTGGATCGGCGAAGTGACGGCCCCGGGCGGCGACGGGGATCCGGCCGGAGGCGGGTAGCCTCGGAGCCCTCATGGCTCACCTGCTCGGCGCGGACCGCGTCACCCTCACGCTCGGCACGCGCACGCTCCTCGACGAGGTCAGCCTGGGCCTCGACGACGGCCAGCGCATCGGCGTGGTCGGACCCAACGGCGCCGGCAAGTCGACCCTGCTGCGGGTCCTGTCCGGCGTGCAGGCGCCCGACGACGGCCGCGTCACCCGCTCCGGCAGCACGCGCGTCGCGGTGCTCGAGCAGCGCGACGACCTCGGCTCCGGCACCGTGCTCGAGCACATCCACGGCAGCACCGAGCAGTATGAGTGGGCGGCCGACCCGCGCATCCGCCAGGTGCACGACGGGCTGCTGCCCGACGTCGACATGACCGCGGACGTCTCCACGCTCTCGGGCGGTCAGCGGCGGCGCGTCGCGCTCGCGGCCCTGCTGGTGCGCGACGACGAGGTGCTCGTGCTCGACGAGCCCACCAACCACCTGGACGTCGAGGGCGTGGCCTGGCTCGCCGACCACCTCGCGGACCGCTACCGCGGCAACAACGGCGCCCTCGTGGTGGTCACGCACGACCGCTGGTTCCTCGACGCCGTCTGCACGCGCACGTGGGAGGTGCACGACGGGGTCGTCGACCAGTACGAGGGCGGATATGCCGCCTACGTGCTGGCCCGCGCCGAGCGGGCTCGCACCGCCTCGACCGCCGAGGAGAAGCGGCAGAACCTGCTGCGCAAGGAGCTCGCGTGGCTGCGCCGGGGCGCGCCCGCGCGCACGTCCAAGCCGAAGTTCCGCATCGACGCGGCCAACGCGCTCATCGAGAACGAGCCGCCGCCGCGCGACCGCATGGAGCTGTCCAAGATGGCCACCGCGCGGCTGGGCAAGGACGTGCTCGACGTCGAGGACGTGACGCTGCGGTTCGGGGACCGGACGCTGCTCGACGACGTCACGTGGCGGATCGGGCCCGGTGACCGGATCGGGATGGTCGGCGTCAACGGCGCTGGCAAGACGAGCCTGCTGCGGCTGCTGTCGGGGCGGCTGCAGCCCACGCAGGGCCGGGTCAAGCGCGGCAAGACGGTCCAGGTGGCCGAGCTGCGCCAGGACGTGGAGGACCTCGACGAGCTGGCCGGGCTGCGGGTGGTCGAGGTCATCGAGTCCGAGAAGCGCTCGGTGGTCGTCGGCGGCAAGGAGCTCACCGCGGCCCAGCTGGTGGAGCGCCTCGGATTCACGCGCGAGCGCGCGCGCACGCCCGTCCGGGACCTGTCCGGGGGAGAGCGCCGGCGTCTGCAGCTGCTGCGGCTGCTGGTGGGCGAGCCCAACGTGCTGCTGCTCGACGAGCCCACCAACGACCTCGACACCGACACCCTGGCCGCGCTCGAGGACCTGCTCGACGGCTGGCCGGGCACGCTGATCGTCGTCTCGCACGACCGCTACCTGCTCGAGCGCGTGTGCGACCGGCAGATGGCGCTGCTCGGCGACGGCGCGCTGCGCGAGCTGCCGGGCGGCGTCGAGCAGTACCTGGACCTGCGCCGGCAGGCCCTCGCGCAGGTCGACGCGCCAGCCCCCGCGGCCGCCGTCCAGGCGCCCGGTGGGACGGGCGCCGTCTCGGCGGCCGACCAGCGTGCCGCGCGCAAGGAGATCGGCCGCATCGAGCGGCGGCTGTCCAAGATCGCCGAGCTCGAGTCCCGCCTGCACGACAAGATGGCGGCCCAGGCGACCGACCACGTCGCCGTGGCGGCGCTCGACGCGGAGCTGCGCGCGCTCGCGGACGAGAAGGACGAGCTCGAGGCGGCCTGGCTGGAGGCGGCGGACCTCGCGGACTGAGATCCGCGCGTGCTCGGAGCAGCCGGTCCGGGGGATCCCGTCGCCGGCTGCCTGCCCGCTCTGCGTTGACCGGAGGGATTTGCCGGGTTAGAGTTCCGCGACCTGACAACGCTGTCATCCCCCATCGACGTGGATGGAGATCTCCTTCATGGCCCGAACTCTGCGCCCTCGCGCGCCCGAGACGCCTCGACCTCGCCGCCGCACTGCCACGCTCACGGCACTCGTGGCCGCCGCGGCGACGACCGCCGCCGGCCTGATCGTGGCGCCGTCGGCCCAGGCCGCCGAGCCCGTGGCCTACGTGAGCGACCCCGCGCAGTACGTCAACCCGTTCATCGGGACGCAGGACGAGGGGAACACCTACCCGGGCGCGACCGTCCCGTTCGGCATGGTGCAGCTGTCCCCGGACACCGGGCACAACACCGGGTACGACTACACGCAGGGCACCGTCCGTGGGTTCTCCACGACGCACATGTCCGGGGTCGGCTGCGGGCTCGACGGCTTCGTGCCGATCCTGCCCACCACCTCGACGCCGAGCAGCACGGACTACGCCAGCAGCGGCTACAACCGCTCGTTCAAGAAGGTCGACGGTGCCAAGGTCGAGTCGGCCGCGCCCGGCTACTACACCGCGACGCTGACCTCCGGCACGGACGTCGACATCCGGGCCGAGCTCACGGCCACCGAGCACACGGGCCTCCAGCGCTACACCTATCCCGAGACCACGACCGCGAACGTGCTCATCAACGCGGGGCAGTCCCTGTCGTCGGTGAGCGCCTCGAGCGTCACGGTGGTCGGCGACGACACCGTGCTGACGACGAGCACCGTGAGCGGCTTCTGCCAGGCGACCGCCCCGTTCACCGTCTACTCGGTGACGAAGTTCTCGCGCCCCTTCGCCAGCGCCAAGACGTGGGTGGACAACACGTACAGCGCGAGCACCGAGGCGAGCTCGTCGAAGCGCACGGGCGCGCTGCTGCAGTTCGACACGTCGGGCGCGAACAGCCGCGACGTCACCTTCCAGACGGCCATCAGCTACGTCGACGAGGCGGGCGCCAAGGCGAACCTGGCGGCCGAGGCGACGACGTTCGACGCGGCGAAGGCGGCCGCGAGCTCCACGTGGAACAGCCAGCTCGCCAAGATCAAGGTGCCCGCGACCTCGTCGGACCCGGACCCGCTGTCTCCGTACGCGACGCAGCTGCGAACCTTCTACTCCTCGCTGTACCGCACGTTCCTGGCGCCGAACACCGGCACCGACGTCGACGGGCGCTACCGCGGCTGGGACGCCGGCATCCACGACGTCGACGCCGAGCCGGGTCTCGGGAAGTACTACCAGAACTACTCGCTGTGGGACACGTACCGCACGCAGCAGCAGGTGCTCGCGCTTCTCGAGCCGCAGCGCTCGAAGGACATGGCGCTGTCGGTCGTGCTCCAGTCGGAGCAGGGCGGCTGGGCTCCGCGCTGGGGCTACGGCCCGGTCGAGACCAACATCATGACCGGCGACCCGGTCACGCCGTTCCTGGTCAGCGCCTGGCACCAGGGCCTGCTCACCCGTCCCCAGGCCGAGCGCGCGTACGCGGTGCTCAGGCAGAACGCGGACGAGGTCCCGCCCGCGTCGTCGGTGTTCAACGGCCGCATGGGCAACCCGACCTACATCAAGGACGGCTACGTCGCGTTCAACCCGGGCGCTGCCCACAAGCCGGGCGACTTCGACCTCGCCCACGGCGGTTCGGCCACGCTCGAGTACGCGCTCGCCGACGCGACGCTCTCGACGCTCGCGGCCGACCTCGGGCACGAGAAGGATGCCGAGCGCTACGCGCAGCGCGGCCAGAACTTCCGCGCCGTCTGGGACGCCGAGCACCGGACGTTCCGTTCCCGCGGTGCGGACGGCCTGTTCGTCGCCGAGACCGACCCGTCGCAGATCGACGGCTTCCACGAGGGCACCTCGCTGCAGTACGAGTGGCTCGCGCAGCAGGACATCCCGGCGCTGATCGACCTGTTCGGCGGCACCGACGCCACCAACGAGCGGCTCGACGACTTCTTCGTCTACGGTCCCGAGCTGCTGGCGACGCCCAATGCGGTCGCCAAGCCGGCGACCAACAGCGAGGGCGGCTGGGTGACTGGCGCCTACAGCTACTACGGCACCACCACCTACAACCCCAACAACGAGCCCGACCTCCACTCCCCGTTCGTGTACCTGTGGACGGGCCAGCCGTGGAAGACGACGGACGTGGTGCGCGCCGCGCTCACGCTCTTCACCGACGGTCCGCAGGGTGTCACCGGGAACGACGACCTCGGCCAGATGTCCTCCTGGGCGGTGGCGAGCTCGCTCGGGATCTTCCCGATCATGCCCGGCTCCGACGTCTGGGGACTCAGCACGCCGGTGTTCACCTCGATCGACATCACGCTCGACGAGTCGTTCTACCCCGGTAGCAACGGCCATCTGGTCATCAACGCGCCCGGGCGTACCGACGCCGACCGCTACGTGCAGTCCCTCCGGGTGGGCGGCGAGACGATCGACCGTGCCCACCTGACCGGCCCGGAGCTCGTCAACGCGGGCACGATCGACTACACGGTGGGCTCCGCGCCGTCGTCGTGGGCCACCGCGCCCGCGGCCGCGCCCGGCACCATCGCCACCGCGGAGGCGCCCACGCGGGTGTACGTCCCGAACGGCACGGCCCAGGTGGCCGCCGAGCCGGGCGAGACCCTCACCGGCAAGATCGCGGCGATCGTGCAGGGGCCCCAGGCCCTGAGCGGGACGGTCACGGTGGTCGGCACCGATCAGATCAGCGCCGTCGGCTCGGGTGAGTGGACCGCGGACACGCGCGGCGGTTCGGTGCAGCTGCCGATCCCGCTCAAGGTCGCCGACGACGCGCCGCCCGGGGTCTACCCGATCACCGTGCGGATCGAGACGACGGAGGGCGTCGCCGCGAGCGGGACCGCCGTCATCTCGGTGGGCCAGCGCTCGTGGCTGGCCGCCACCGGGGCCTTCGACAACAAGGCCATCGGCCAGCCCGTCGCCGGCTCGGCGAACTTCGCGAACGGCGAGTTCCTCATCCGCTCGGGGATGGCGGGCGCCGGCCTGGCGCCCGGGGTCGTCCTCACGGCGCCGACGGACAGCTCGCTGACCTACGTGCTCCACGACCTGGGGCCCGAGTCGACGCCGCAGCAGTACGACAACCTGCTCGCGCAGGGCCAGACCACGGACGTGACCGAGGGCATGGCGGGGGCGACGAAGATCGCGTTCATCGGCAGCGTCAACAACGGTCCGGTCGCGCCTGCTCCACTGACGCTGACGTACACGGACGGCTCGACGCAGACGATCGCGGACTTCGGCTTCACCGACTGGTGCAGCGGGAGCCCGCAGACCGAGGGCAACGTCCTGGTCGGCAAGACGCCTCAGCGCTGGGCCGGCGGGATCCAGAACCTGGCGTGCGGCCTGTGGGCGACGAAGTCCTACAGCCTCTCCCCGGGCAAGGACCTCCAGTCGATCACCTGGCCGAACACACCCAAGGTGCACGTCTTCGCGATCGCCCGCGACACCGCGGCCACGGTCGCTCCCGCGATCCGCGGCACCGTGGCGGTGGGCAGCACGCTCGAGGCCGTGCCGGGCACGTACCCGACCGCCGGCTTCGTGGAGTCCTACCAGTGGCGGGCCGACGGTGAGCCGATAGACGGGGCGACGAAGGACTCGCTCCCGCTCACGGCGGAGCTCGCGGGCTCGACGATCTCCCTCACGGTCAGCGCACGGCACCCGGCTCTGAGCAACGTCATCGTCACCACGACGCCTGAGACGGACCCGGTCGCGCTCGGCACCTACACGGTGCTGACGGAGCCGACGCTCTCGGGTACCGCGCAGGTCGACGCGACGCTGTCCGTCTCCGCCGGGACGTACAGCACGCCCGACGTCGTCGAGTCGTACGTCTGGCGTGCGGACGGTGCCGTCATCGCGGGGGCCACGGGCGCCACGCTGAAGCTCGGCGCCGAGCAGCTCGGCACCAGGGTCAGCGTGACGGTGTCGTCGGCCAAGGCCGGCTACGCGCCGGCCGAGCCGGTCACGACGGCTCCGACCGTCCCGGTCGTCGCCTCGTCGATCACCGTGACCAGGGCCCCGGCGATCTCCGGGACCGCGGTCGTGGGCCAGAAGCTGACCGCCAGCGCGGGCTCCTACTCGGTGCCCGGCGTCAAGGTGGCCTTCCAGTGGCTGCGCAACGGCGCCGGCGTCAAGGGCGCCGCGTCCGCGACGTACACGCTGACGGCCGCCGACAAGGGCGCGAGGATGAGCGTGCGCGTCGCGGCGAGCAAGCCCGGGTACACGACCGTCGTGACCACCTCGACGACGACCGCTCCGGTCAAGGCGGGGACGATCACGATCGGGCGGAACGTCGCCGTCACGGGCGCCGCGAAGGTCGGCTCGACGCTCAAGGTCACGCCGGGCACGTACTCGCCGTCGTCGGTGGCCGTGGCCTACCGGTGGCTCCGCAACGGCGTCGCCATCACGGGCGCCACGTCCACGAGGTACACCGTCACGGCCGCCGACAAGGGCAAGGCGATCAGCGTCCGGGCCACGGTGAGCAAGGCGGGCTACGCGACGGTGGTGACCACGTCGAGGGCGACCTCGAAGGTCGTGGCCGGGACCATCACCGTCACCAGCAAGGCTCGCGTGGCCGGTACGGCGAAGGTCGGCTCCACCCTCAAGGTGGTGCGCGGCTCGTCCTCCCCGTCGTCGGCGAAGGCGACCTACCGGTGGCTGCGCGACGGCGTCGCCATCAAGGGGGCGACGTCGACGGCCTACACGCTCCGGTCCGCCGACCGTGGCGCGAAGATCGCGGTCAAGGTGACCCTGACGAGGTCGGGATACGCCACGAAGGCGTACACCACGGCGTCGTCGTCCAGGGTGCGCTGACCCTCGCTCCGGACGGCCCGGTGCTCCTGCCCTCGCGGGCGGGGGTGCCGGGCGGTCCGGAGGGGCCGGCCGGGGTCAGCTCGCGTCGAACGGGGTGACCAGCTCGCGCAGCAGCGTGGCGAGCTGGTCCCGCGCGTCGTCCCCGAGCCCCGCGAGGAGGCCCCGCTCCACGTCGAGCAGGTCGGCGAACGCCGCGTCGACGCGGGAGAGGCCGGACTCGGTGAGCTGCACGAGCACCCCGCGACGATCGTCGGGCGAGGGCTGACGCTCCACCAGGCCGTGCTCCACCAGGCGATCGATGCGGTTGGTCATCGTGCCGCTCGTCACCAGGGTCTGGTTGAGCAGGACGCCGGGGGACAGGCGGTAGGGCGCGCCCGCGCGTCGCAGGGCGGACAGCACGTCGAACTCCCACGTCTCCAGCTGGTGGCGGGCGAACGCGCTGCGCCGCGCGAGGTCCAGGTGGCGCGCGAGCCGCGACACGCGCGAGAGGACCTCGAGGGGCCGCACGTCCAGGTCCGGGCGCTCGCGCTGCCAGGCGTGCACGATGCGGTCCACCTCGTCGCGCACGTCGTCGGGAGCCGCCATGCGGCCGAGGTTACTCGACGTCGAGACACCCGCCGGGGAGGTCAGCCCTGGTCGTCGGGGCGCGTCAGCTGGGGCCGGCGCTCGAGGCCGGAGAGCCCGTTCCACGCGAGGTTGACCAGGTGCGCGGCGACCTCCGACTTGCCTGGCCGCCGGGCGTCCAGCCACCACTGCCCGGTCAGGGCCACCATGCCCACCAGCATCTGCGCGTAGATGGGCGCGGCCTTGGGGTCCTGGCCCTGCGTGCGGAACTGGTCCGCCAGCAGGTGCTCCACCTGCGTGGCGACGTCGCCGATGAGCGAGGAGAACGTGCCGGTGGCCTGCGCCACTGGCGAGTCGCGCACCAGGATGCGGAATCCCGCCTCCGACGTCTCGATGTAGGTGAGCAGCGCGAGCGCGGTCCGCTCGACGAGCACCTTCGGGTGGCCACCACCCTCGAGCGCGCCGGTCAGCGCCCCGGTGAGCGCCTGGATCTCCCGGTCGACGACGACCGCGTAGACCCCCTCCTTGCCCCCGAAGTGCTCGTACACGACCGGCTTGGACACCTCGGCGCGGGCCGCGATCTCCTCGACGCTGGTCCCGTCGAAACCCTTCTCGGCGAACAGGCGGCGCGAGACGTCCAGCAGCTGCGCGCGCCGCTGCGTGCCGGTCATGCGCGAACGGGGGACGCGCTTGGTCTCGGAAGCCACGCGCCCATCATGCCGTGCATGGGGCCCGCGCCCGGACGGCCTGGCAGACTGGGCCGCCGACGAGGCCACCGCGCCCGTCGTTCCGCCCTGGTGTAACGGCAGCACGCCGGCCTTTGGAGCCGTGCAGTCCAGGTTCGAATCCTGGGGGCGGAGCCGGGGACGGGTCGCAGCTTCGGGGGTGAGGTCGCACAGCAATCTATGCTCCTGACCTGCGGAATCGCAGGCGCCGTTTGTCGGGGCGTAGGTCCGCGGGGCGAGCAAGTTTGGGGTCGTGCGGCCCGTGAAGCGGCCCGGATCGGGCGCCGAGGATGTGGGTTGACGTGGATGACCACGATGCCCAGCGGGGGATTTGGCGAGCCTGCCGGCGGCTTTGGCGGAAGGCCGTCACGGGTCGTTAAATCGAATCGCGTTAGCGTGTATAGGTACAAGGTTGATCACGAGCCCGAGCACGTTCACATCAAGGGGGAGGGTAAGGAAGTTCGCGTGGGACGCGACTTGAAGCCCTTGAAGGGAGAACGCGCTTTGAGTCCGAAGCAGCGAGCCGTCGTTAAGAAGCACCGCAAGGCGATCACTGCATCTATGGATTGGTATCCTTATGTGCCGCCCGGCGGCACACCAAAGCCTTACTGATGGGTGGTGGCAGCGTGAACAAAAAAGACGTCTACGGCTGGCTGGCCGCGGTTCTTAGGTGGAATAGAGTGGCCGTCCGTGCGCGTGGGCGTCGAGTGGAGCGCAATGCGGCCGACGGCATCGATGCTTTCTCTTCGCTCCTCGCTCACATCGGGGAAGGCGCTTCCGCAAACCTTGACCTGCGTGTTGATGCGAATCGATACCAGGTCTATCGTTGTGCGCTAAAAAGCTTCGATGGGATCGATGAGAGCCGGTCTTTCGAAACACTGCGACCGCTTTACGAGTCGCTGCGCGAAGAGACCGATCCTTGGCTCGTCCGCGCAGTCGCCATCGACGTCATCTCGGGTCCGACCGAGGATCCCGCACCGTGGGCAAGGCTGGTCATCCCATCGCACCGGAAGGAACTTCGCTTGCGCGCAAACGAAGTTGCGTACCTTCGCGCCTTGCACGACTCGAATGACGCCGAATCGATTGCGCGGGACGTCGCACGTTTGACGGACTGGGGCCAAGCGGCGGCTGCCGCGAACAACCCGAGGAGCGTGGTCCTCGAGGCGCTGGCAGAACACGGCCGCGTCGCCGACGTCCGCGCCGTCGCCCGTAACCGCTTGCACGATCTAAGTCACCACAGAGACGCACCGAGCCGCGAGCTGCTCTGGGTTGAGCTTGCGGTGGGTCAGGACATCAGCGACGAAGATGGCACGATATTCGTCTGGGCGTCGTCCAACTTGCCCGAAGGTACGGAGCTACACGCTTCTGTTTCCGCCGAAGGTGCGTTTCATGCGCATGCCTCTACAGCGTTGCACGCTGGTGCCGCTGAGTTCGGCCCCTTCTCTGACAACGGAGGGCCGCTTCCTCATGGGGTGTACAACGTGACCGTCACGATGGTGAGCGCGCGCAGTCAACCGGACCGCGTCAGGACGGTTATTGGTGACGAAGGCGAGTACTTGGCGGGTCCGCTTGTCGGTCGTGACGGCGCCACGGCTCAGGTTGTCGTGCAAGTCAGCCACCGTCTAGTGAACGAGTGACTGCGGCGCCGGGGCTGACGTTGAGTTCTTTAAGTCCAAAGAGCGGAGTTGTGGTCCGAGTGCGGCCCAGCAGCACACGGATGAAGCTCTCCGTGCACATGCTCGCGTGAACGAGGTACTCAACGCTGGCGGGGTCAGGGAACGTGAGTCTTCGTCAGCGCGGAGACGGGGCACGCCGTGAGCGAGCCGCAACAGCCGCGCTGAGCCGCACTGCTGCTCGGCCGTAAACCCGTCAACTGGTCTCGCCTGCACATCAGCGCGGACGGTTGGCCCACCCGACCTCGGACCATCCGGTTGAGCCTGGGTGGTTCGCATTGTCCGTTGGCATCTTCGTGGGTGCATTGCTCACTATTCGCGACATGTCGACTTCGTCATCTACGCCGCGACTCATGCACCGCCCAGCGACCTCGATACCCCGAAGGGACACCACGGCCCTCGCGTTACGGCAGGTCACGGCGCTAAAACGGCGACCAAGAGGTCGAACGCACCTCGATGGTGGAGCGCTGGGAGATGACCTTTGGCAGGTGTGCGACCGTCCATCCGAACCTGGGCGTGCGACCCTCATCCGGCACCGTGGGTCACGCGTCCCGACGAGTGAGCGACACGGCGGCGAGCGCGAGCACCATCGCCACCCAGGCGACGAAGTCGGCCCCGCCGAGCAGCGGCGCGAGCACGCCGTCGACGTGTCCTGTGGTGACGAGGGCGTCACCGGCCGACGACGGCAGCACCTCGATCACGCGGGACCAGGAGTCGGCCAGGACCGTTCCCAGGATGGCGGGCAGGATCATGACGGCGCCGAGCACCGCCGCGACGGCGCCCGCCGTGCTGCGCAGCATCACGCCGAGCGCGAGGCCGATGAGGGCGATGCCGACGAGGTACGCGACCGAGCCGAGCACGACGCGGATCACGGTCGGGTCCGTGAGGGCCGGGGCGCCACCCGGGAGCAGACGCGTGCCGAGCACGGCCGCCGCGACGGCCGCGACGAGCGCCGCGGGCAGCAGCACGGCGGCCAGCGCCGCCGCCTTGGCGGCGAGCAGCAGTCCGCGGCCGGGGACCGCAGCGAGCGGGGGCGGTCGCCCTGCTCGCCGTCGTCCTGGGCGCGGGCGCGTGCCGGGTGCGGCGTGCCGCGCGCTGACCGGCGGCGAGACCGCGCGCGCGGGCGTCAGCCCAGCGGCCGCACGTCCAGGTACGGCCCGAAGTCGGCGACCTCCCAGCTCTGCACCAGCGTGGCGCCCGGGCTGAGCACGAACACGTCCGCCTCGGCGAGGGTGTTCCGGTCGTTGGCGAAGTCCGGTGCGTAGGGGCCGGGCACCACGGCTCCGACCTTGACGGCGCCGGCGGGCAGCCCGGTGATCCGGTAGCGGTAGCCGTCGGTGTCGGCGGGGCCCGAGCCGACCGCGAGACCGGTGACCGCGTCGTAGACGGTCACGATCCCGCCCTCGACGGGGTCGAGCTCGGACAGCACCTGGCCCTCGAGCGCGGCCCCCGCGTTCGCGACACGCACGGGGTCGGTGTCGTGCCGCCAGCCGCGGCGCACGTCCCGCACCGTGAGCCACGTCGTGCCCGTGCCCACGAGCGTGACGCCGGTGAAGGTGTGCCGGCCGCGATCCGCGCGCGTGAAGGAGTACCTGGCGGGCAGCGCGCGGGCGAGCGTGTCGCCGGTGCCGAAGCGGACCATGCCGCGGTAGGCATGGTCGATCCTCCCTCGCGGACCGACGGCGGCGACCGTGACGGCGAACGGCACACCGGCCACCACGGTGCCCGGACCGTGCAGCGCGAGCGTCGTCCGCCATCCCGTCGCTGCGGCGGGCGGCGCGGCGGCGAGGCCGAGCGCGGCGACGAGGAGAAGGACCGCGCACCACGTCGCGCTCCGTCGTCGTGCTCGTGCCGTCGTCATGGCGACGCTCCTCGTCGAGGATCGGCCTCCGGCGCCGCCCGGGGCGGCACCGCCTCAGTCCGGCGTAGACCTGTGATGCCCCGGAGCGCAAGGGCCACGGCCGATTTCATCCGGTGTGTGCAGGTCGATGGGGACCACCGGGACAAGAGGTGGGACCCCTGTCCCGTCGGACCCCGCCCGCGCGCGACGGTAGAGTGGGCGCGCGCACGGAACCGCAGCCCGCACGTGCGGGCAGACCCGCGAGGAGCACCCCGAAGGTGACGTATCCCCGCCCAGCCGCCGTCATCGTCCTCGCCGCTGGTGAAGGCACACGGATGCGCTCGGCCACCCCCAAGGTCCTGCACACGCTCGCCGGGCGGTCGATGGTGGGCCACGCGCTCGCCGCGGCCCGCGGCCTGGAGCCGGAGCGCGTCGTGGTGGTGGTCCGGCACGAGCGCGAGCGCGTCGCCGCGCACATCGCCGAGATCGACGCCGCCGCGCTGCTCGCCGACCAGGACGACATCCCGGGAACGGGCCGCGCGGTCCAGGTGGCCATGACACGGCTCGACGGCGCGGCGCAGGCCGACTCCGCGGACGGCTCGACCCCCGGGTCGGCCGCGGCTGCGCTGCTGACCGGCGCGATCGTCGTCGTCGCGGGTGACGTCCCGCTGCTGGACGCGGGCACGCTGGGCGAGCTGCTCGCCGCGCACCACGAGGACCAGAACGCGGTCACGGTCCTGACCACCGAGGTCGCCGACGCGACCGGCTACGGCCGGATCCTGCGCGAGCCGGGCACGGGCGACGTCGTCGGCATCGTCGAGCACAAGGACGCCTCCGACGACCAGCGCGAGATCCGCGAGATCAACTCCTCCATCTACGTCTTCGACGCCACGGTGCTGCGCAGCGCGCTCGGGCGGCTGGGCCGCGACAACGCGCAGGGCGAGGTCTACCTGACCGACGTGCTGGCGCTGGCCCGCGAGGACGGCGGCCACGTCCGCGCGCTGCGCACCGACGACCCCTTCGTCGTCGAGGGCGTCAACGACCGCGTGCAGCTCTCGGTGCTCGCGCGCGAGTACAACCGCCGCATCGTCGAGGACTGGATGCGCGAGGGCGTCACGGTGATCGACCCCGCGACCACGTGGATCGACGTCGACGTCGAGCTCGAGCGCGACGTCACCGTGCTGCCGGGCACGCAGCTGCACGGCGCGACCGTGGTCCGCGAGGGCGCGACCGTCGGCCCGGACACCACTCTCACCGATGTCGAGGTGGGCCCCGGGGCCACCGTGACGCGCACCGTGGGGACGCTCGCCGTGGTGGGTGCGGGAGCCACCGTCGGCCCGTTCGCGCTGCTGCGACCGGGCACGGACCTGGGCGAGAAGGGGAAGATCGGCACGTTCGTCGAGACCAAGAACGCGCAGATCGGCGCCGGCTCCAAGGTGCCGCACCTGTCCTACATCGGGGACGCGACCATCGGCGAGGGCACCAACATCGGCGCCGCCTCGGTCACCGTGAACTACGACGGCGTGCACAAGCACCGCACGACGATCGGCTCGCACGCCCGCACGGGCGCGGACAACATGTTCGTCGCTCCCGTCACGGTGGGCGACGGTGCGTACACGGGCGCCGGCTCGGTGATCCGGCGCGACGTGCCCTCGGGTGCCCTCGGCGTGAGCGCGGGCGCCCAGCGCAACATCGAGGGCTGGGTGGCGCGCGCGCGTCCCGGCACCGCAGCCGCGATCGCCGCGGGTGCGCCCGACGAGCTGTCGCCCCAGGCGCGCGCGGAGCGTGAGCGTGCCGCCACGGCCGCCCGCGGGATCCCCGTGACGCCGCCGCCCGACTTCCCCGAGACACCGCGGACCACCCCGCCGGCGGACGCCGGCACGACCACGAAGGATGTGCGATGACCGGGATCGTCTCCCACGACGGAGAGAAGCGGCTGGTCCTGGTCTCCGGACGTGCGCACCCCGAGCTGGGCGTGCAGGTTGCCGACGAGCTGGGCATCGAGCTGCTCCCGACCACCACCTACGACTTCGCCAACGGGGAGATCTACACCCGCTTCGGCGAGTCCGTGCGCGGTGCGGACGCCTTCGTGCTGCAGTCGCACGCCTCGCCCGTGATCAACCAGTGGATCATGGAGCAGCTGCTCATGGTCGACGCCCTCAAGCGCGCCTCGGCCAAGACGATCACCGTGGTGGCGCCGTTCTACGGGTACGCGCGCCAGGACAAGAAGAGCCGGGGCCGCGAGCCGATCTCGGCCCGCCTCATCTCGGACATGTTCCGCACGGCGGGCGCCGACCGCATCATGAGCGTCGACCTGCACACCGCGCAGATCCAGGGCTTCTTCGACGGGCCGGTGGACCACCTGTGGGCCATGCCGATCCTGGTGGACTACGTGCGCTCGCGCGTCGACGTCTCCAACGTCACCGTCGTGTCGCCGGACGCCGGCCGCATCCGCGTGGCCGAGCAGTGGGCCGCCAAGCTGGGCGGCGGGCCGCTCGCCTTCGTGCACAAGACGCGCGACGTGCGGAGCCCCAACAAGGCGGTGGCCAACCGCGTCGTCGGTGACGTCGAGGGCCGCTCGTGCGTGCTGGTCGACGACCTCATCGACACGGCCGGCACCATCTCCGAGGCGGTGCGCGTGCTCATGGAGGCCGGCGCCAAGGACGTCATCGTCGCGGCGACGCACGGCATCCTCTCGGACCCGGCCGTGGACCGGCTGCAGGAGTGCGGCGCGCGCGAGGTGGTCATCACCGACACGCTGCCGATCGAGGACGACAAGCGGTTCGAGAAGCTGACGGTGCTCTCGATCGCCCCGCTCGTGGCCCGCGCCATCCGCGAGGTCTTCGACGACGGGTCGGTCACGTCGCTGTTCGACGGCAACGCCTGACCTTCTCCCGAGACCCTCGGGCGTGTGGCAGTCGTCGCACGCCCGAGGGTTTCTCGTCCCGCCCGCCAGCAGGTAAGATCGGCAAGTTGCCTCGGCGAGGGACGACGGACGGCCACGAGGCCGCACCCCGTCCGTGATCGACAGGGTGAACGCCTCCGTGCGTGCGCCAGTCCGTCCTGCGCCCCGCGTCGAGGCCACCACATCGTGAACCGCTTGTCGCCATCATCGCGCCGTCCCGGCGCCTCACTCGTCGTCTGCTCCTGGGAGTCATCGTGTCCGAGATCAAGCTTGCCGCCACCACCCGCACCGAGTTCGGTAAGGGCGCCGCGCGCCGCCTGCGCCGCGCCGACCAGATCCCCGCGGTGCTCTACGGGCACGGCTCGGACCCGCTGCACGTCGCCCTCCCGGGCCACGCCACGATGCTCGCCGTGAAGCAGGCCAACGCCCTGTTCGCCATCGAGCTCGACGGGAAGACCACGCTCGCGATCACCAAGGACGTCCAGCGTGACGTCGTCAAGAACACGATCGAGCACGTCGACCTGCTCATCGTGAAGAAGGGCGAGAAGGTCTCCGTCGAGGTCCCCGTCAACGTCGTCGGCGAGTCGGCCCCCGGCACCATCCACCTCGTGGACATCCAGTCCCTGGCGCTCGAGGCTGAGGCCACGCACCTGCCGCAGCACGTCGACGTGTCGATCGAGGGCGCCGCTGCCGGCTCCACGATCACCGCCGGCGAGGTCGAGCTGCCCAAGGGCGCGACGCTGGTGACCGAGCCCGACACGATCATCGTGACGATCACGGTCCCGCAGGCGTCCGCCGCGGACGTCGCCGCCGAGGAGGCCGCCGCCGACATCGCCGCCGCGCAGTCGGCCGCGTCGGCCGCCGCCGCCGAGGGCGACGCCTGAGCCTGACCCCCTCGACGCCCGGTACCGTCTCGAACGGTGCCGGGCGTCGTCGTCTGCGCATCGAGGAGGACTCGTGAGTGAGGGACCCTGGCTCGTCGTCGGGCTCGGCAACCCCGGGGCCCAGTACGCGGGCAACCGGCACAACGTGGGCCACATGGTCCTCGACGAGCTGGCGCGCCGTGGCTCGGCCTCGTTCGGCTCGTCGGGCGGGCTGCTGGGCCGGCGCCCGCAGGCGGTCACGGCGGACGTGCGGCTCGGCGTGCTGCCCGGCGGTGCGCCCGGCCCTCGCGTGGTGCTGGCCAAGCCCACCACCTACATGAACGTCTCCGGTGGCCCGGTCGCGGCCCTCGCGCGGTACTACGACGTGCCGCCCGAGAAGGTGGTGATGGTGCACGACGAGCTCGACATCCCGTTCGCCGACGTGCGGCTCAAGCGCGGCGGCGGCGAGGGGGGGCACAACGGGCTGCGGGACACCACCAAGGCGCTCGGCACCAAGGACTACCTCCGCGTCCGCGTGGGCGTCGGGCGGCCCCCGGGCCGCATGGACGCCGCCGACTACGTGCTGCGCGACTTCCCCGCGGCGGAGCGCAAGGACCTCGCCTGGTTGGTGGACGCCGCGGCCGACGCGGTCGAGCTCGTGGTGACCGCCGGCCTCGAGGCCGCTCAGCTCCGCTTCCACACCAAGGCGTAGGACCTTCCCACACCGGCGGCGCCACGTCACCCTTCCGAGGGTGAAGTCCTGGCGAACAGGGTGAAATCGGACAGATCGTACTGATCAGTACAGACCCGGACGTATAACCTCCGACTAGTCCACGACGATCTCGTCGGATTCACGTTGGGGGAAGTACACATGACGCTCACCGCGGATCGTGGCGTGCTGTGGTCGGGGGACGAGTTCGAGCGTCGCAGCAGGGCACGCGAGCCCCGCCGGTCCTGGGCGTCCATGCAGCCCTTCGAGCCGCGCAAGACGGTGTTCAACGTCGCCGGCCGGCGCCGCGCGAGCGCCTGGCGCGCCGTGGGCCACCAGTACGCCGCGGTCACCGCGACGGTGGACGCGACGATCGCCGGCATCGCGGGGTACGCCGTCGCGGTCGGCTACCTCCCCCTCGGCCAGGCGGCGCTCGCCGGCCTGGCAGGCGCCGCCCTGTTCACCGCGATGGCTGCCGCCAGCGGCGGGTACGCGCGCGACCGGCTCGGGGACGGGCCTGGGGAGTTCCAGGCCGTGCTGCGCGCGGCCTCCCTGGTGGCGGTCGCCCTGGTGGGGTACGCCTTCCTCTTCAAGGCGGCTGTGCCGCGCGAGGCCGTGTTCCTCGGCGTGCCGCTCGTCGCGGCCGCCTCCTGCCTCGTCCGCTACGCGCGCCGGCGCCGGCTCCACGAGGCGCGGCGCGCCGGCGCGGCCATGCGCAGCACGCTCGTCGTCGGAGACCCGACGTCGGTGCAGCGTGTGATCGCGGACCTCACCGCGGCGCCCCACCACGGGTACCGCATCGACGGCCTGTGCCTGCAGTCGGGGGACGGCATCGACGACATCGCGGGCGTGCCCGTGGTGGGCGCCGTCGCCGACGTCGTCCAGGTGGTCGCCGACCGCGCCGCCGAGGTCGTCATCATCACGGGCTCGAGCCTGAGCGGGGACGCGCTGCGTCGCCTCTCCTGGGCGCTCGGCCGCGCGGGTGCGCACATGGTCGTCGCCCCGGACATCGTCGAGGTGTCGGGCCCGCGCCTGTCTGTGCGCCCCACCGCGGGCCTCTCGCTGCTCGAGGTCGAGGTGGACACGCCGCGTCGGCGGCTCGTCGCCAAGTCGATCATCGACGTCTCCCTCGCGGTCCTCGCCGGGCTCGTGCTGCTCCCGGTGGTCGCCGGCGCCGCCGTGGCCGTTCGCCTCACGTCGAGCGGGCCCGCGTTCTTCCGCCAGACGCGCGTGGGGGTGGACGGCAAGCCGTTCACGATCTGGAAGCTGCGCACGATGTACGTCGACGCGGACGAGCGCCGCGACGCGCTCATGGCGGAGAACGAAGGTGCGGGGCTGCTGTTCAAGCTGCGCAAGGACCCGCGGGTGACCCCGGTCGGCCGTTTCCTGCGCAAGTACTCGCTCGACGAGCTCCCTCAGCTGTGGAACGTGGTGCGCGGTGACATGTCGCTCGTGGGCCCGCGTCCCCCGCTCGAGGTCGAGGTCGGCGCGTACGAGGACGAGGTGCACCGCCGGCTGTGCGTCAAGCCCGGGCTCACCGGCCTCTGGCAGGTCAGCGGGCGCTCCGACCTCGAGTGGGACGAGGCCGTGCGCCTCGACCTGCGGTACGTGGACAACTGGTCGGTCGCCATGGACCTCATGATCCTGTGGAAGACCGGCCGCGCCGTGCTCACGGGGTCCGGCGCGTACTGAGCGCCCGCCGCGCGTGAGCTGAGCGGTCGAGGCGTTCCGCCTCGGGGCTGCGGGGGGCGAGGAGAGCGCGGCGCGTCGCCCGCCACACACACGCCGGGGGCTCTGGGGCCGGGCCGGGCGGCGCGACGGCCCAGGCATCGGGGTGACGACCAGCGGGCGGGGCCGCGGGTCGGGGCAACTCGGGCCTCGGGCGGCGCGGGCCAGCTCGGGCCTCGGGCGGCGCGATTGTCCGGGGAGCCCGGCACTCCTGGCCGCTTCGCCGGTGTCAGCTCGCGGCGAGCGTGCTCTCGATCGCGGCGTCGAGCGCGGGCACCAGCGTCTCCATGTAGGTCATCGTCACGTGCTGGTTCAGGTGGTAGACCAGCACGCCGCCGATGACCGCCGGGCAGGTCCCGCTCGCGCAGAAGGAGGCGGTCAGGTCCACCACCCCGACCTCGGGAGAGGCCTGGGCCGCGGTGACCAACGGGTCGGGCCGCAGCGTCGTCCGCTCGGCCGTGGCGCACGCCGCCGCCCCGCGCTCGGCGACGCACACGGGCGTCGCCTCGATGCCCGCCGCGGTGGGGTCCGGGTTGTCGCGCAGCACGACGACCTTCGCGCCGCTCGCGCCGATCCGCTGCCACGCGTCGACGAACCCGCCCACCGCGTCGCCGCCCCGGTACTGCGTGCTGGACAGAGCCGAGGTGAACACGTAGTGGTAGCCGCCGCGCTCGACCGCGTCGAGCACGTTGCCCTGCCAGACGGCGCACGCCTGCTTGGTCGCGCCCCCGCCGGCCGGCGGGGTCGCCGACAGCGGGCACCCCGAGCGGAGGTAGGTGGTGAGCTGCCAGCCGCGCTCGGACGCGACCTTGGCGAGCGCGGGCGTCCACTGCGCCGCGTGCGAGTCGCCCACGATCGCCACGGGCGTGCCACCGGGCGCGCCGAACGTGCAGGTGACGGCCGCCGTCACCTGGCCCCGGATCTGGCAGCCGGCGTGCTCGATGCCGAAGTCGTCGGACTCGGCGATCACCGGGTCCGGCAGCACACCCGCGGTCGGGTCGGCCGCGGCCGGCTCGGCGCAGCCGCTGCCGGGTGCCATCGCGGCCGCTCCGAAGCACGGACCCGGTGCCGCGAGCGCCGCGTCGAGCGCCACCCAGGCGTCGGCCTTCTCCTGCTCGACGCGCACGTTCATGGCGTGCGCCGGCACCGCGACCACCGCGATCGCCGACACGACGGCGAGCGCGACGGTCGACTTGCGCCGCCAGAAGGAGCCCCCCGTGGGGCGGTATGCCGCGAGCACGGGGACCTCGACGAACCGGCGCGTGACGTAGGCGAGCGGCACCGCGACGAGCACGGCCAGCGCACGTCCGCGCAGCCCGAGCGAGGCGCCCGCGGCGTAGGGGAGCAGCACGATCAGGGGCCAGTGCCACAGGTACAGCGCGTAGGACATGTCGCCCGTCGACTGCACGGGGCGCCACGCCATCAGCGCGGAGGGGCTCCATCGGGCGCGGGGCGAACGCGCGGCGATGATGAGGCAGGTGCCCAGCACGGGCAGGATCGCGAGCCAGCCGGGGAAGGGCGTCGCGGCGTCGAACGTGAACGCGGCGTACCCGATGAGCAGGATCCCGGCCCAGCTCGCCGCCGCGAGCAGCCGGTCCGGCAGCACCTCGAGTCGGTGCACCACCAGCCAGAGCAGGCCGCCCGCGGCGAACTCCCACGCGCGCGTCGTCGTGGCGAAGTACGCGGAGGCGGGCTCGTGCGCGGTCGCGTAGACCGACCAGGCGAGCGAGGCGAGCGCGAGCGGGCCCAGCACCAGCAGGTAGGCGCGCCGCCACCGGCGCACCCGGACCGCGATGAGCTGGCCCAGGACCAGCAGCGCCGGCCAGGCGAGGTAGAACTGCTCCTCGGCGGAGAGCGACCAGAAGTGCTGCACGGGGCTGACCCCGGCAGCCGGGGCGGAGTAGTTGGTGGCGTTGCCCGCCAGCACCCAGTTCTCCACGTACACCGCGCTCGCCGAGATCTGCTCGCCGAACGTCGGCCACAGCGTGCGGGGCACGAACAGCCACGTGCCCACCAGCGTCACGAGCAGCACGAGCATCGCCGCGGGCAGCAGGCGCACCGCTCGTCGGGCGTAGAACCCCCCGAACGTGAACGTCCCTGCGCGCAGCGGACGCGCGATGTGCGCGGTGATGAGGTAGCCGGAGATGACGAAGAAGACGTCGACGCCGATGTACCCGCCGGGCAGCCCCTGCGGAGCGACGTGGAAGGCGAGCACCAGGAGCACCGCGCCCGCGCGCAGGGCCTGGATCTCGGGACGCACCGCGCGGGTCAGCTCGGGGGCTCGCAGCGGTGACGGGCTGGTGGTGACGCTCACCTGAGGCCTCCCGTCGCGGTCCCGGCACGCACGCACCACGGAGCCGCGCGCGAGATCGAAACGCTACAGGCGACCAGCGGCGACCGGGGCGGATCGTCCGGATTTCGCCCGCTGTCCGGTGCGCGGGCCGATGGACGCCCCGGGCAGCGGCCCGGCACGATGAGCACCTCCGAGACAAGGACTGCCATGACGTCGCTCAAGCGCTATCGACAGGGCGCACGCCTCTACGTCGCCTTCCTGGTGGGGCGGGTGCCGGTGCTCGCGCTGCGGCACGCCGTCTACCGCCGCCTCGGGATGCGGCTCGCGCCGGGTGCGGTGGTGCACTGGCGTGCGGTTTTCTTCGCGCCGGAGGGCGTGTCGCTGGGCGAGCGCTCAGTGGTGGGCAACGACTGCTTCCTCGACGGCCGCAAGCGCCTCACCATCGGCCGCAACGTGAACATCGGCGGCCACGTGCACATCTTCACCATGGAGCACGACCCCCAGGACGCCGGCTTCCGTGCGACCGGGGCGCCCGTGGTCATCGAGGACCGCGCGTACGTCGCCAGCCGCGCGACGGTCCTGCCCGGCGTGACGATCGGTGAGGGCGCCGTGGTCGCGGCCGGCGCGGTGGTGGTGCGCGACGTCGCTCCGTACACGATCGTCGGCGGCGTCCCCGCCCGTGAGATCGGCACACGCTCGCGCGACCTGACCTACGAGCTGGGCACGCACCTGCCCTTCCAGTGAGACGACGAGGACCCGCCCCGCAGCAGCGGGACGGGTCCGACGTCGGAGGCGGTCAGATGTTGGTGCGGGTGACCGCAGCCCCGTCCTCGTAGACGTTGCCCCGCAGGTCCAGGCTGTACGCGCTGGGGATGCGCACCGCGCAGTTGGCGTACTGCTGGCCGCGGCCGAACGTGTTGCTCGCCACCGTCACGCCCGTGGGCGAACCGGAGGCCGCCTCGGAGATGTTGAGGGTGCACGCACCGTCATCCAGGTAGTTGCCGGTCACGGACAGGTTGGACACCGGGCCGGTGCCCTGGGTCACCATGATCGCCGCGTTCTTCGAACCCGTGATCGTGGAGTTGCGGATCACGATGTTGTCGCCGCCCTGGATCTGGATCGAGTCGCTGTGGCTCGGGCCGCCGTTCCAGTTGGGGTCGTTGTAGTAGTGCGCGTTGTCGTGCAGCCACGAGTCCTCGATCAGCACGTTGCTGCCGTGGATGTGCACGGGGTCGATCACGTTGGAGATGTCCACCCGGCGCAGCGTGAAGTTCCAGCCCTTGACGCCGTCGACGTCGGGGCTCTTGGTCTGCGCGGCGAGCGTGGAGTCCTCGATGGTGACCGAGTAGGCGTTGTTCTGGACCCGGACGAGGTCGTTCTTCTCGGGGACCAGGGGGCCGCGGATGTAGGAGTTCCTGATCACGACGTCCTTCGCCTTGATCGAGACGTAGCCACGGATGTCCCAGCCGTCGATGACGGTGCCGGCCTTGTCGATGACGAGGTTGCCCTCGTGCACCTTCGCGATCGCGGTGCCCTGCGGGACGCCGGTGGAGTCGGCCCCGGGCATCCCCGGGGGCGTCGGACGGGGCGCGACGGTGCCGTCACCCACGGACGAGGCCTCCGAGACCACGGACAGGTTGCTGTACGAGACGGTCACCGGTGCGGCCGTGACGTTGCTCGCGACGTAGGCGCTCAGGCCGATCGAGCCGGCGCTCTGCGCACCCACGGCCGAGCTCGTCTGGCTGACCTGCCAGGCGGAGGGCTCGGTGGTGCCGGCGGCCCACGCCTTGGCGCGCACGGTCGTCGGGTTGGTGCCCGTGGCCTGCACGCGGACGTTGAGCTTGGTCCCGGGGGTGTACGTGCCGATCGCGGCGGACGCGATCGTCGTCGAGTTCTCCTGGGCCAGCAGGGTCGCCTTGCCGTCCGCCGTGAGCTTGATGCGTGCGCCGTAGGTGTAGTTGCCCACCTTGCGCGCCCAGAAGTTCAGCTGCGTGCCGGAGCCGGACTGCGCCTTGTCCACGGCGACGGTGACCCGCAGGTCGGAATCCGTCGAGGAGACGTCGTGCAGCTCGCTGGTCCGGGTGGAGCCCGCGGTGCTCACGAGCTGGCGAGCCGTGCCGCCCGAGGTGGAGTAGTTGCCGATGAGCCCGGCGTGCGTCCACGTGCCGCCGGTCTGCGCGGCGCCCCAGCCGTTGGTCCGGCTGGCCGAGAACGTGTCGGCCGCGATGGTCTGGTACTGCGGCGCGGGCGCCTTGACGGTGACCTGGGCGCTCGTGGAGTGCTTGGCGCCCTCGTCGTCGGTCACGGTGAGGCCGACGGTGTAGGTGCCGGCCGCGGCGTAGGTGTGCTGGGGGGTCACGCCCGTGCCGGTGGAGCCGTCGCCGAAGGTCCAGGCGTAGGAGGCGATCGTGCCGTCGGAGTCGCGCGAGCCGGTGGCGTCGAACGCGACGGCGAGGTCGGTGACCTTGGAGGTCATCGCCGCGACGGGGGCCACGTTGGGCACCCGGACGGTGACCTGGGCGCTCGTGGAGTGCTTGGCGCCCTCGTCGTCGGTCACGGTGAGGCCGACGGTGTAGGTGCCGGCCGCGGCGTAGGTGTGCTGGGGGGTCACGCCCGTGCCGGTGGAGCC
>NZ_JAUCGR010000001.1:1065470-1331389 GCF_030362815.1 Cellulomonas edaphi
GTCGCCGAAGGTCCAGGCGTAGGAGGCGATCGTGCCGTCGGAGTCGCGCGAGCCGGTGGCGTCGAACGCGACGGCCAGGTCGGTGACCTTGGAGGTCATCGCCGCGACGGGGGCCACGTTGGGCACCCGGACGGTCGCCTGCGCACTGGTGGTGTGCTTGGCGCCCTCGTCGTCCGTGACGGTGAGCGTGATCGGGTAGGTGCCGGCGCTCGCATAGGTGTGCTTGGCCGTCGCGCCGGTGGCGGTGGAGCCGTCGCCGAAGGTCCAGGCGTAGGAGGCGATCGTGCCGTCGGGGTCCACCGAGGTGGAGCCGTCGACCGTGACGCTGAGGTTGTCGGTGCTGCTCGTCACCCGGGCGGTGGGGGCCTTGTTCGGCTCCTTGACCGTCACGTTGGTGGTCGCCGTGCCGGTGGCGCCGTCGTTGTCCTTGACCGTGAGGACCACGGGGTAGGTGCCCGCCTTCGTGTACACGTGGGTGGGGCGCACGCCGGTGCCGGTCGACCCGTCGCCGAACGTCCAGCTCCACGACGCGATCGAGCCGTCGGGGTCGGTGGACTTCGAGCCGTCGAGCGTGGCCGTGAGGTCCGCGCTGGTGCCCACCGCGACCGCGGTCGGCGGCTTGTTGGGCTCCTTGACGGTCACGTCGGCCGAGCTGGAGCGCGTCGCGCCCAGGTCGTCCGTGACGGTGAGCGTCGCGGTGTAGGTGCCCGCGGCCGCGTAGGTGTGGCTGGTCTTCGCGCCCTTGGCGGTCGCGCCGTCGCCGAACTTCCAGTCCCACGCGACGACGGATCCGTCGCGGTCGCTCGAGCCGCTGCCGTCGAACGTCGCGCCCAGGTCCTTGACCGCAGTGGTGATGGAGGAGGTCGGCACGTAGTTGCCGACCTGCACGGGCCGCGTGCTGGTGACGGCGAAGTCGTCGAACGCGTAGGTGACGGGGACGTTGCTCACCGAGCCGGACAGGTACGCCGAGACGCCGACGAACCCGGCGGTCTGCAGGCCCGCGGTCGAGCTCGCCGACTGGACGCTCCAGTCGGCGGGCTCGGCGGTGCCGGCCTTCCAGGCCTTGACCCGCACCGTGGTCGGGCTCGTGCCCGTGACCTGGGTGCGGACGTTGAGCTTGTCGTCGGCGCCGAAGGTGCCGGGGATCGTGACGGTGCCGATGCTCGCGGTGCCGTCGAGCACCGCGACCGTGGCGCTGCCGTTGGCGTTGAGGCGCAGCTTGGCGCCGTAGTCGAGGGTGCCGACCCGGCGGCCCACGACCGTGAGGTAGGAGCCCGAGACGGTCGGCAGCTTGTCCCACGAGATCGTCGTGGTCAGGTCGACGTCCGTCGTGGACACGTCGCGCAGGTACGACGAGAGCGTGGAACCCGTCTTGGGCAGGGTGATCGTCCCCGCCGAGCCCGCGACGCCGTAGTTGGCGGTCGAGCCGGCGTGCGACCACGCGCCGCCGGCCTGGGCGGTGCCCCAGCCGTCGCTCATGGAGCGGGCGAAGGTGTCGGCCGCGATCTGCGGCCACTCGTCGCGGTAGACGATGTCCGCGCCCTCGCTGGTCGCGGCGAACGCGCCGGACGGGGCGACGAGGACAGTCGTGCAGGTCAGGGCGGCCACGACGGCGGTCGTGACGGCTGCGGGCACGCGGAAGCCACCGGTTTGGGGCATGACGAAACAGAGCTCCAGGATGGTTGTGAGTGGGATAGGGCCAGACCGATGCGCGGTCACTTGCCTCTGGAAACATGGTCGCAAGGGAGAAGAGCCAGAAACCCGGACAAACGTCCTGACGGGTCCTGGCTGGGCTCCCGGAGCGGGTCGGCCGGGGGTCGAGGTGCTGGTCGGCGAGCTGTCGGCGTTCCGGGCGCGCAGAAGGGTGAATTGCGTCTCACCGGGTCTGGCCGACGCCCCGGGCCGTTAACATTCCGGGGGAAGTAGTGACAATTCGGGCACCGGCGACGTGGGGCGTCGCGCGGTTCCATCGAGCGCATGTCGGCGGTGCACGGGTGCCGCGGGTGGCGGACGGGGGTCGCATGCCACACCTATCGGCCAAAGACGGCGTTCTTCGCATCGCTCTGGCGGGGACGCGTGGAGTTCCTGCGCGGTACGGCGGGTTCGAGACCGCGGTCGAGGAGATCGGGCGCCGCCTGGTGGACCGCGGGCACGACGTCGTCGTCTACTGTCGGGCCACCGAGGACCCCGTCGAAGACAGGTACCTCGGCATGCGGCGGGTGACGCTCCCCGCCCTGCGCCGGCGCTCCCTCGAGACGCTGAGCCACACGGGCCTGTCCGTCGGGCACCTCCTCGCGCACCGCGTCGACGCGGCGTTCGTGTTCAACGCGGCCAACGCGCCGTTCCTCCCGTTGCTGCGCGCGGCCCGTATCCCGGTCGCGACGCACGTGGACGGGCTCGAGTGGAAGCGCGCCAAGTGGGGCGGCGCCGGCCGGCGGTACTACCGCGGAGCCGAGGCGGCCGCCGTGCGATGGTCCGACGCGCTCATCGCCGACGCGCCCGGCATCGCCGCGTACTACGAGCAGGAGTTCGGGGCGGCCACGCGCCAGATCGCCTACGGCGCGCCGATCATCGAGCAGATCGAGACCGACCGGCTCGACCCGCTCGGGCTGCGCCCCGGGGCCTACCACCTGGTGGTGGCCCGCTTCGAGCCGGAGAACCACGTGCGGGAGATCGTCGCGGGCTACGTCGCGTCCGGTGCCCGGCTGCCGCTCGTCGTGGTGGGCGGCGCTCCCTACGCGGAGGAGTACACCGACCGCGTCCGCGCCGCGGCGGCGGACGACCCGCGGGTGCGCTTCCTCGGCAGCGTCTGGGACTCCGTGCAGCTCGACCAGCTCTACGCGCACGCGCTCACCTACCTGCACGGCCACAGCGTCGGTGGCACCAACCCCTCGCTGCTCCGCGCGATCGGGGCGGGGGCGGCGACGGCCGCCTTCGACGTGGCGTTCAACCACGACGTGCTGGGAGAGCTCGGCACCTACTTCGCCGACGAGGCCGGCGTGGCTCGGGCCGTCGAGGCTGCCGAGGGCGACGTGGCGGCGACGCAGGCCGTCGGCCTCGCCTCGCGCGAGAGGGCGCGCGACTACGACTGGGACTCGGTGACGGACGGGTACGAGCAGCTGGCCCGCGACCTCGTCGCCCGCAATGTCCCGGGACGCCAGCGCGCCCGCCGGCGTCCCGCGGGGGACGTGGCCGACCCGATCCCGGCGAGCGTCGCGCGATGAACGCCCAGCCCACGGTCAGCAGCGACGCGCGCGCCACCGAGACCTATCGGGAGGTCGTGCGTCGTCTGGGCTCCGCGCAGAAGCCCGCGGCGCGCAGCGCCCCCGCGTACTCGAGGTTCGTCAACCGCAGGCTCGGTCGGTACCTCGCGGCCTGGGCCTACCGCGCCGGGCTGACGCCCAACGCCGTGACGGGCCTGAGCGCGCTGGCGACGTTCACGGGCATCGCCCTGCTCGCCGTGCTCGCGCCCGGTCCGCTGCTCGGCGTGCTGGTCACGCTGTGCCTGGTGCTGGGCTACGCGCTCGACTCGGCCGACGGGCAGGTGGCCAGGCTGACGGGCAGGGGCAGCGCGGCGGGGGAGTGGCTGGACCACGTGGTCGACGCCACGAAGATCGCCTGCCTGCCGCTCGCGCTCCTGGTGGGTCTGTACCGGGCCGGCACCGTCGAGACGGCGTGGCTCGTCGTCCCGCTGGTGCACGCCGTCGCGGGCAGCGTGCTGTTCTTCGCCATGATCCTGACCGAGCAGATGCGTCGGGCGCGGGGAACGGCGAGCGTCGCGGACACCGGCGGCCGGCTCCCGTGGCTGCGGTCGCTGCTGGCGGTGCCCACCGACTACGGCGTGCTGTGCCTGAGCTTTCTGCTCCTCGTGGTACCCGCCTGGTTCTTCGTCGCGTACACGGCAATCGTGATCTTTACCGTCCTCTTCGTGGCCGCGGCGTGCGTCAAGTGGTTCCGCGAGCTCAATGCTCCCGTCGCTGACTTGGGCGAACGCGACATTTGAGACTCACCCGTTCGAGTGTGAGCGAGATCACATTCGGATAACGGTCGCCGTCCGCGGCGTCGCAAACGTGCTGCTCGCGGCGTCCTTGCGCCGTTCATGCCGGTCGGTCCGAATCTGCGCGCGCGCCGAGCCGCTGCCGAGGGAGGTTCACCCGGCGGTGGCCTTCGCCCTAGGCTCCCCGTCAGTGTCCGCGGGATCGTCCGTCGGTCCGCAAGCCCGGAAAGCCGAGGCACCACCGACCCGAGGAGCAGACATGGCGCGCGTACGTCCCCGCCGATCGCTTGTCGTCGCCACCGGTCTTGTCGCCGCCTTCCTGGGCGCCGGACTCGCCGGGGTCGTCGACCCCCTCGCCTCGTCCGCAGAGACCGTGGCCCCCAACGTCGTGATCGCCAACCACAAGGTCGTCAAGTCGGGCGGCTCGTTCGTCGTCCCGCTGCCCGTGCCGACCGACGCCACCAGCGTCCGGCTCGTGGTGGCGGCCCAGCTGGCCTGGCGCCCGACCAAGATCTCCGTGTGCTCCGGCTCCGCGGTCACCGCCGCGTGCAAGGCGTCGCCGGTGATGGTCACGCCGGTGCAGACCGCCAAGTTCGCCACGGTGACGCTGCCCGTGAAGCCCGGGGACCGGAACCTCACCGTCTACTCGAGCGCGGCGAGCGCGAGCGTGACCATCCGGCTCGCGAGCTACCAGCGCGGCGGCGCGACCCCGGCTCCCACGACCGCATCGCCCACCACGGCGGCGCCCACGGCGAAGCCGACGGCCACGGCGACCGCGACCCCGAAACCGACCGCCACCGCGACGTCGGCTCCCAAGCCGACCGCGACCGCGACGCCCAAGCCGACCGCGACCGCGACCCCCAAGCCGACCGCGACCGCGACCCCCAAGCCCACGGCGACCGCGACCCCGAAGCCCACCGCGGCGCCGACTGCAGCCCCCGCGCCGCCCGCGACGACCGGGCGGCCCGGACCCGGGAACACGGGCGTCCCCGCCGGCACCGCGCTGACGGTGCACGAGGGCGACCTCACCATCACGAAGGACGGGACCGTCGTCGACGCGAAGGAGATCCGCGGCCTGGTGCGCGTCGAGGCGACGAACGTCGTCATCAAGCGGACGCGCATCACGGGCCGGCCGCTCACCACGAGCCTGAGCCTCGTCTACGTGGCGCCCGGCGGCTCGGTGACTGTCGAGGACTCCGAGCTCTACGCCAAGGACCACTCGCCGTGGATCCGCGGCGTCATCGGCTCCAACTTCACGCTCACCCGCGTCAACATCCACCACGTCACCGACCAGATGATGATCACGGGCAGCAACGTGGTGGTCCGGGACTCGTGGCTGCACGACAACCTGTACTTCCTCGAGGACCCCAACTTCGGCGGCAAGCCCACGCACGACGACAACGCCCAGATCGCGCGCGGCTCGAACCTGACGTTCACCAACAACACCTTCGAGGGGACGCACAACGCGGCCATCCAGGTGGCGCAGAGCGGTGGCCAGGTGTCCAACCTCAAGATCACCGGCAACTCGATCGGTGGTGGAGCGTGCTCGCTCAACTTCGCCGAGGTGGGCCTCGGGGCGATCAAGGGCGTCGTGATCCAGGACAACGCGTTCCAGCCGACGCAGAAGTTCTACGGCTGCGCGGTCGTGTCCGACCCGGCCACCCTCCCGCTGCTGGCCCTGAGGAACAACCTCTGGGCATCGGGCAAGGCGGTCACGGTGACGGCCCGCGTCGGCTCCTGACGCGAGGGCGCCGGGACCGCGGGGGCCCCAGGGCGTCAGTACCTGGGGCGCCAGGACCCCCAGGACGCCAGGACCTCAGCGCGCCAGGGCGTCCAGCTCGGCCAGCACCGCCGTGCCGTAGCGTGACGGGCTGAACCGCGCCTCGGCGTCGACCTGCCCGTCGCGAGCCAGACGGCGCGCGAGGTCGGGGTCGTCGGCCAGGCGGGCGACCGCCGCCGCGAGCGCCGGGGCGTCGCCGGGCGGCACGAGCAGGCCGGTGACCCCGTCACGCACGATCTCCGCGAGGCCCTGCGTGGCGGTGGCGACCACGGGCCGGCCCGCGAGCAGGGCCTCCACCGCGGTGTTGCCGAACGGCTCCACGCGCGACGGGACCAGCACCACGTCGGCCGCCTCGAGCTCGGGCCAGGTCGGGTGGACGAACCCGAGCAGCTCGACCCGGTCGGCCAGGCCGGCCGCGGCCACCTGGTCCCGGATCTGGGCCTCGAACCACTCGTAGCCGTCGAACGTGTCACCCGCGAGCCGCAGGGTGACGTCGCGTCCTGCCGCGACCAGGGCGGCCACGGCCTCGACCGCGACGTCGGTGCCCTTGCGCGGCGACAGACGCCCGACGAGCACGAGCCGCACCGGGTCGTCGGCAGGGTCCCGCAGGGGCGCAGGTGCGGCCGGGGGGCCGGGGACGCCGTTGTGGACGACGACGGTGCGGCGCAACAACCCGCGCAGCACCGACGCCGTGGCGAGGCTGGAGGCGGTGCTGTTGGCGATCACGCGCCGCGCGAGCAGCAGCGGAGCCGTGAGCCCGAGCGTCACCAACCGGGACTGGTCCTCCTCCGCCTCGTGCACGTGGCACAGCGCCGGGACCCGCGCGAGGCGGGCCGCGGCCAGCCACGTGGGGATGGTCAGGGTGTTCACGTAGACGGCGTCGGCGCGGGCGCGCCGCAGCCACCGGGCGGCCCGCCAGGTGGCCGTCGTGGCGGAGGCCGCGAGGCCCACGAGGCCGCGCGGCGTGAGCAGGGCCTTGCGCAGCACGGGGAATGGGGCGATCCGCACGTCGGCACCGGTCGCGGCGAGCCGCGCGGCCAGCGGTCCACCCGTGGGGAGCACGACGACGACCTGCCAGTCGCCCGCGACCGCCGCGCGCACGGACTCCAGCAGCTGGAGGTCGGACCCGTACAGCTCGGCCGACGGGTGCGCCACGACGAGGCGCCTCACGAGGCGGCCACCGCGGCGACCGGCCCGGCCCAAGGATCCCGGCGCCGGGTGGCGTACCAGGCGCCCGACACCGTGCCCCGCGCGGCCGCGAGCAGCGGACCGGGTCCGCTCAGCAGCTGGCGCCGACCCCCGCGCTTCACGGTGCGCCACGCGTACGCGGGCGCACCGAGCACCCAGCGCGCGCGCTGCCTGCCCGCCAGGTGGTGCGCGGCGAACACCAGCCGCCCGCGGCAGTTCTGCGCGTAGTAGAGGTCGGACTTGCGCCGCGAGCCGGCGTGCTCCTGCGTGCCTCCGACGTCGTGCACGGCCTCGACGTCGCTGCGGACCACCAGCTCGACCCCGAGCGATCGGGCGCGCCAGGACAGGTCCACGTCCTCCCAGTAGAGGAAGTAGCGGTCGTCGAAGCCGCCCACCCGCAGCCACGCCTCGGTCGAGGCGCACAGGCACGCCCCGCTGATCCAGTCCACCCGGCCGTCGCCGTGCGGTCGGCTCGACGTGCTCCCGTGGACCAGGTCGAGCGTGCCGCCCTGGGACCAGACGGACCCGTCGGGCCGGCGGATCACCGGGGCCAGCATGGTGCGCGGCGCCGCGAGGGCGGCGTCGAGCAGCAGGCGGGCCGACGCCGGGTCGAGCGCGAGGTCCGGGTTCAGCACGAGGACGGCACGGGCGCCGCGCGCGTGGGCCGCCGCGATCCCGGAGTTCACGCCCGCGCCGAACCCGTCGTTGGGCGTCGTCACCAGGTGCCAGCCGTGCGCCCGGGCGACGGCGCGCGCCTGCTCGGTGGCCCGCGGCGTGGGGGAGTTGTCCACCACCACGACGAGGGCGTCCAGCCCGTGCGCGGTGGCTCGCAGGTGCTCGTCGAGCAGGGCGGCCGAGCCGTGGTTCACCACGACGAGCGCGACCGGGCCTGGCAAGTGCACACCTCCGGGTGAGAAGGGGATGAAATGCCGCGGACGGGCAGGTCAGGGACTGCACGGATGCTAGCCCAGCCGATACTGTCCGGACCGGGACGAACCGGGTGAAGACGGTCCATGGCCGTGCGGGAAGGGGGCGGGGTGGCAGACGACGAGCTGCGCGTGCTGCAGTCCTTCCGCGAGCCCCGGCGCACCACCAACCCCTACCTCGTGCAGCTGCGCGAGTCGCTCGAGCCGTTCGCGCGCGTGCAGACGTTCTCCTGGCCGCGCGCGCTGCGCGGGCGCTACGACGTGCTGCACGTGCACTGGCCCGAGGTCGTGGTGGAGCGCCGCAACCCGCTCCGGCACTGGGGCGCGAGCGCTCTGTTCGCGCTCGCGGTGGTGCAGGCGTCCCGCCGCGGACGGGTCATCGTCCGCACGGCCCACAACCAGGCGCCGCACGACGAGGTGGACCGCGCGACCCGCCTCGTGAGCGCCTGGTGCGACCGGCGTACGGCGGCGTGGATACGTCTCAACGAGCGCACGCCGACGCCGCCCGGCGCCCTCGCGCGGACCATCGCGCACGGTGACTACACGGCGTGGTTCGCGCCGTACCCCCGGCGCGAGCCCGTGCCGGGCAGGCTCGTGCACGTCGGGCTGATCAAGCCGTACAAGGGTGCCGAGGAGCTGCTGGCCGCCTTCGCCGCGCTCGACGACCCCGACGCGGGGCTGGTGGTCGCCGGCCGACCGACGACCGAGGAGCTGCGCGCGGCCGTCACGGCGTCCGCCGCGCGGGACCCGCGGGTGCACCTGGACCTCGCGCACATCGACGACGCGGAGCTGGTCGGGTGGGTCACGTCGGCCGAGCTCGTCGTGCTGCCCTACCGCTCGATGCACAACTCGGGGGCCGTGCTGCTGGCCCTGTCGCTCGGGCGCCCGGTGCTGGTGCCCCGCAACGACGTCAACGACGACCTCGCCGCCGAGGTAGGCGAGCGGTGGGTGCACCGGTACGACGGGCCGCTCACCGCGGAGGTGCTCGCCGGCGCCCTGGCGGCGTGCCGAGCGCAGCCCGCGACCGGGCAGCCGGACCTGACGGGACGTGCCTGGCCGGCGCTCGGTGCTGCCCATGCCGCCCTGTACGCGCAGGCGCTCGGCCGCTCGCCGGTGGCCACCGCGCCGGTCGGTGGGGCCGCATGAGCTGCGCCCCCGTCGTCGTCGCGATGCTCACGTACCGCCGGCCCGCCGACCTGCAGGTGGCCGTGCCCGCGTTCCTGGCCCAGGCCCGTCAGCACGGCGGCTCGCTGCTCGTCGTCGACAACGACCCGGACGCGGGAGCCCGCGACTACGTCGTCGGCCTCGACGACCCGGACGTCCGCTACGTGCACGAGCCCCGGCCCGGCATCGCGGCCGGCCGCAACCGCGCGCTGGACGAGGTGGGCGACGCGCTGCTCGTCTTCGTCGACGACGACGAGCACCCGGTGGACGGTTGGCTCGAGGCCTTGCTGGAGTGCCGGCGCAGCACGGGCGCGGCGGTGGTGGTGGGTGCCGTCGTCTCGGAGTTCGAGCAGCCGCCGCCCGAATGGGTGGTGGCGGGGCGGTTCTTCGACCGACGTCGGCTGCCCACCGGGACACGGGTGGACGTGGCCGCCACCAACAACCTGCTCCTCGACATGGCGCGCGTGCGGCCCACGGGTGCGCGGTTCGACGAGGCCTTCGGGCTGAGCGGAGGCAGCGACACCCTCTTCAGCCGCACGCTGGTGCGCTCCGGCCTCGACATGGTCTGGTGCGACGAGGCCGTGGTGCTCGACCGCGTCCCGGCCGCGCGGATGACGCCCGAGTGGGTGCTCGCGCGGGCGCGGCGCAGCGGGAACTCTGCGAGCCGGGCAGAGCTCGAGCTGGCCGAGACCCCCGCGCGACGCGCGGGGGTGCGAGCCCGCTACCTCGTGCGCGGCACCGTGCGCGTGGTCGGTGGGTCGGCGCGCGTTGCCGGGGCGTCGCTGCGCCGCAGGCCGGTCACCGCGCTGGTGGGCCGCCGCAACGTGCGCCGGGGGCTCGGCATGCTGTCGGGCGCGTTCGGGCACGTCGTGTACGAGTACCGCAGGCCTGTTTCGTCAGCGCCGCCGTCAGCACCGCCGTCAGCACCGCCGTCACCGTCGCGGTCGGCGTAGCGCGGCTCGCGCCGACCGCCGCAGCACCGCCAGGTCGCGTCGCAGGGGAGTGGCGAGCATGACCACCGCGACGGCGACGAGCCCGGCGAGGAGCCCGGCCGCCAGCTGGGCCCAGGCGCCGTGGTCGGGCAGCGCCCAGGCGCCTGCCGCGGCCGCGCCCCCGGCGACCGCGCCCGCCACGAGCACGCGTGCCGCGCCCTGGTAGAGCGACGCGACGTGCAGCGTGGTCGAGCGGTTCAGCCACCACAGCGACAGCGGCCACGCGAGCATGGGCGCCAGGGCGTACCCCGCGGCCACGCCGACGATGCCCCACGCGCTGCCGCCCACGACGCACACGATCCGGATGGCCGCCGACATGAGCGTGTACTGCAGCAGCTGGCGGGTCAGCCCCCGCGCGAGGTACACCCAGTACCCGACGTAGGCGAGCGTCTGGAAGATCCCGGCCACGGCCAGCAGCCGCAGCACCGGCGGGACCTCGGCCCACTTGGGCCCGAGCACGATCGCCACGGTGGGCTCGGCGACGCCCGCCAGGAGCGCGAGCCCGATGGTGATGGGGTAGGCGAGCACCAGCTGCCCGTTGCGGACGATCGAGTCGAACTGCTCGGGCTTGCGCGCTCGCGTGAGCACCGGCAGCGCCACCGTGGTGCTGGGCGCCCGCACCTGGTTGAGGGGGTTCATGAGCAGCTGGAACGCGCGGTTGTAGATGCCCAGGGGAACGGCGCCGAACCGGTGGCCGATCACGAGGGAGTCGACGTTGTTGGCGAGGTAGCCGATCAGCTGGGAGCCCAGCAGGCCGCCGCCGAACGTGTAGAGGTGGCGCATCGGCGCTCGCCGGTCGAACCACCGCGGCACCCAGTGCGCTGCGAGCGCGAACCCGACCAGGGCCACCACCGCCTGCACCAGCTGCTGCGCGACGAGGGCCCAGTGCCCCGCGCCGGCCAGCGCGAGACCGACGGCGCCGAGGAGCGCGGTGGCGGGCGCGATGACGTCGATCTGCGCGACCGAGCGGAACCTCATGCTCCGCACCAGGTCCGCGCGGAACTGCGTCATCATGCCGTTGAGCAGGAACGTCAGGGCGATCGCCCGGGCGATCGGCACGAGCGTCGGCTCGTCGTAGAACGCGGCGATCGGCTCCGCCATGGCGAACATCGCGAGGGCCAGCACCAGCCCGATCGCGGTGTTGGTCCAGAACAGGTTGGACCGCTGGGCGCGCGTGAGGTCTCGCGCCTGGATGGCGGCCGAGCTGAGCCCGAAGTCCCGCAGCGTGTCGCCAATGCCGGCGATCGCGAGCACCATCGCCACGATGCCGTAGTCGCGCGGGTCGAGCAGCCTTGCCAGGACGACGACGGAGCTGAGCTGGATCACCAGCCGGGCGACGAGGCCCAGCCCGGTGGACAGTGCGCCGCGCGCCGCCCGCGCCGCGAGGTCGGTGGTCATGACCCGTCGGCCGCCCCCGCGCGGACGCGTCGGAAGGTGCCGCGTGCCGTGCGCACGCTGGTGCGTGCGGTGCTGAGGCTGAGGCGCACCAGGCCGAAGCCGCGGTACCGGGGCAGGCGCGCGCCCGCGAGGCGAGCGCCCGTCAGGCGGCCCGCGAGCGTCGTGCGCCGGTTGCGCTGCAGCGGCTGGACGCCGGCCACCTCGTCGGGGTCGATGGGGCGCACGGTGAGGACGCCCGCCTCGACGGCGCGCTGCACCACGTCGAGCCCACGGGGCGTGCGGGCGACGAGCGCGCTGAAGCCGTCGGTCTCGGTGAACACGGGATAGCCGCGCTCGTCGCTGCGCCAGAAGTCGCCCGCCGTGATGTCGCTGCTCTCCCCGACGCCGTCGGGGCAGATCTTGCAGCGCCACTGCACCGTGGGACCCAGCGTCCCGCCCCACGACTCGTCGTACGACGCGGACCACTCGCGGCCGGAGCGGCCGCGCGCCGTGAACCGGCCGGGCCAGCCCCTGCCCCGGTACCAGAGGTCGTCGAGCGGCTCGTCGACACCCAGCTGGTCGAGCATCGCGTCGGTGGACCGCGCAGACGGCGTGCCCGCGCAGAAGAAGGAGAGGAGCAGGGGCGCGGGCTCCGAGGACGCCAGCGCGCGCAGGGCGGCGATCTCGCACGGCTTGCCCACGGTGGCGGCCGCGGGGTCGAGCGCCGCGGGGTGCGAGGCGACCGCCACGGGGGCGTACCGCGACCCGGCGGCGTCGAGCGCCTCGCGGCGCGAGCGGATGACGACGGGCACGGTGCGCCGGGGCTCGTCGCGGTCCGCGGCTGCTCCGAGCGTCGCCACCGCCTCGCCGTTCGCGACGAGCCAGGAGCTCAGCGCGGTCAGCACGCCGCCGCTGCTGCCCCGCAGGCGCAGCTCCGGGTCGGTGGCGGCCGCCTCCCAGCAGCCCGCGACGGGACCGAGGATGGGGTGGCGGCGTGAGCCGTCCGGCCGCTGGGCCCGGACGACCCGCCCGGGGCACGCGCGGTCGAACGCGGCCGGCGCATCGTTCGTCGCGGTGCTCGCGCCGACGCGCTCGGGCCGCAGGTAGCCCTCGGGCGTGAGGCGCATCGAGAGGCCGTCGTCCAGGAGCGTGCACGCGCCGCAGCCGCTGCACCGTCCGGAGTCGACGACGGCGCGGACGCGGTCGTCGAGGCCGGGGCCGCTCACCGCACCGACCGCAGCGCCGCGACCGCGGGGGCGAGCAGCCCCTCCGCGGTGTCGAGCAGCGCGGCGACGTCGGACGTCAGGTCGGTCTTGACGAGTGCGAGGACGTCCTCGACCGGCGTGGACGCCGCGCGCAGGTCCACGGTGTGCTCCCAGCCCAGGTCGCGCAGCAGCGGGTCGAACTTGCGCGAGTACGCCATGGGGACCGCGGGCGTGCCGGTGGAGAGCGCGTTGAGGCACGCGTGCATCCGGGAGCCGACGACGACGGCCGCCGAGGCGGTCACCTCGCGCACCTCGTCGAGGTCCTGCGGCAGCACCACCTCCACGTCGCCTCCCACCAGCGCGGCAAGCTCGCGCACGGCCGGCACGTCGTTGTCCGCCACCGGGGACTCGATGACATGGGCCATGAGGGAGACCGTGCGGCCGGCGTCGCGGAGCCCGTCGCACACGGCCCGGACCGTGCGGCGGTAGGAGGCGGCCTCGACGTGGGGGTTGGGCTGCCACAGCAGGCCCGAGACGTTGAGCACCACGTCGCGCGTGCTGGTGCGGGCCGGTCGCGGCAGCGCGAACACCACGTCGGTGCTGCGCACGTCGACCGGGCGGCCGAGGGAGGCGGCGTAGTCGGCGCTGACGCGGTCGCGGGCCATCACGACGCGCGCCTTGCGGAGCGACCACCGCGCGACGGCCCGACCTCGCCGCGTGGTGAACGGGCCGATCGTCTGCGGGCCCATGACGACGGGCGTCCCCGCGCTGCGCGCGAGCGAGGCGAGCATGCTCTGGTTGACCAGGCGGCGGGCGCCGTAGATGTCGGCGAACGAGTCCCCCGCGCGCATGTCCAGGACCAGGTCGAACGTGCCCAGCCATGACCGCAGCGGGTCGCCGGGCGCGACGCGCGCGCGCACCAGGCGTCGGTTGCTCCCCACCGGGACCGGGATGCCGCGCGTGCCGTAGCTCGCGTAGGAGACGTCGCACCCCGGGAACGCCCGGTCGGCGAGCGCCGCGGCCCCGCGCGCGAGCGCTCGGACGCCGAGGTTCGACGACTGGTCGTCTGCGTAGAGCACCAGGACGTGCACGTGGCCTCCTGCCGGTGTCGGGGCTGCCGGGACTCGTCAGCGCAACGCCTCGGCTCGGCGTGAGTGTAGGCGCAGCGGGTACCGGTTCGGACGGGTCTGGGCAGGAGATCACCCGCGCGAATTCTGTCCGGTGCGTCCCGGTCTGAGTTAGCGTCGGGTCGACGTCGCTCCGCCGTGCCGGGGTGGCGGCGGGCGTTCGTGACCGAGACGGGGTGAGGTGCGTGGCAGCCGAGCCCGGCAGCACTGCGGGTGTCGACGTCCGCGCCGAGGCATCGGACCCACGCTCGGACGGGGGCGCGACGCGGGCTGCGCCAGCGCCCGCGGCGAGGACCCGCCCCCGCATGGAGTGGATGGACACGCTGCGCGGCGGGGCGATCCTGCTCATGCTGTTCTGGCACGCCACCTCGCTGCCCGTGCTCTACCAGGCGTACGTCCCGGGTCCGCTGCTGGCGGTCAACGACGCGCTGCTGCCGTACCGCATGCCGTGCCTGATGTTCCTGTCCGGTCTGCTGCTGCCCCGGTCGCTGAGCAAGCCGCTGGGCGAGTACTACCGCGGCAAGATCGCCCTGATCGCCTACCCCTACGTGGTGTGGGTGATCATCTACTGCCTGTGCGTCGGGGCGGACCGTGCCTACTGGGACCCGCGCCTGTACGTGGCCAAGGGCTACCTCTGGTACCTCTACTACATCGCGGTGTTCTACCTCGTGGCACCGCTGGTGCGCCGTCTGCCGCTCTGGGTGACGCCCGTGGCGTGCTTCGCGGCGGCGTTCGTGGTCGACGACAAGATCCCGCACCGGATGCTGTTCTTCGCGATCTTCTTCTTCACCGGCGCATGGGCGGCGGGCCGCGTCATCACGGCCCGCCTGCGCAACCCGTGGCTGGTGGTCGCGCTCGCGGTCCCTGCCATCGCGTTCGCCTGGGTCTCGGCGACGCGCGACGTCAACTACCAGCAGGTCTTCGTCCTGTTCTCGTTCGCCGGCATCGCGGTGGCCATCGCGCTCGCCGCCCGCATGAGCTCGCGCCGCAGCGCCGCGCTGCGGCACGTCGGGCGCAACTCGATCGTGTACTACACGTCGCACTTCCCGGCCATGCTCGGCGTGCTGATGCTGCTGCTCGAGGTCGGGGCGCCCTGGTGGGTGACGGTCCCGGTGCTCTACGCGGTCGGCATCGCGGTCGGGACCGCCCTCACCGCGGTCCGGGAGCGCCGGCCGGTGCGATGGCTCTTCGAGGCGCCGTTCCTCTCGCGCGGGCCGCGACCCGCCGGCCGACCGGCCGCCGCACCGACCACCCCACCGGCGGCCCCTGCGGCCACCCGCCCGGCCGCTGACGGCGTCGCCGGGTGAATCCCGCCGCCGCCCGCCGCGCGGCGCCGACCGTGACCCATACTGCGTGTGACCGACGCCGGCCCGCTGGCCGGACGCCGACGTGGGCGCGCAGCGGCGCGCACCGTGACCGAGGGGCTGGCAGATGACCGACGACATGCCGAGCGGACGCCGGCCGCTGCCGTACATCATCGGCGGCGCGGCCATCGTCGTCGCCCTGCTCGCCGCGCTGGCGATCGCCGGTCCCTGGCGCGGTGACGACCAGGCGGAGGCGACGCCCACCGGCTCGCTCACGCCGAGCTCCTCGGCCTCGGCGACACCGACCTCCACCCCCTCGCCCACCGCCTCCCCGACGCCCTCCGACGAGGGGCCGACGAGCGACGCGCCGACCCCGAGCCCGAGCGCCACCAGCGGCCCGCCGGCATCGGCGGTCCCCGTCCCGCCGCTCGGCGACAAGAAGCCGATCACGCCGGCACCCAGCCAGAGCGCGTCGGTCGGCGGGGTGCACGTCCGGCTCGTCGCGCTGCGCGCGGTGACCACCGCGGGCACCGGGGTGGGCGAGATCGCCGGCCCCGGCGTGGAGGCCGTGGTGGAGGTGCAGAACGACCGCGACACGACGCTCGACCTCTCGGAGATGTCGGTGGCGGTGTACCAGGGAGCCGACGGCATCCCGCTGTCGACGGTGACGAGCGACCCCGCCAACGCGCCCGCGGGCGACGCCGCCGCGGGCAAGACGTCCCGCGGCACGTACCGCTTCGCCGCGGGCGGCAAGGAGAACCGGTACGCCGTCGTCGTCGCCCTCTCGACGAAGACCGCGCCCGTCGTCTTCCAGGGCGTCACGCTCTCCTGAGCCCCGGGAACCCGCGCGCTGGGGCATGTGGGTGAATCCCTCGCCGGCCACGGGTGAAGTCCTCGAGGGGACGATCGTCCAGCGGTGAAAAGCGGCTAATGTCCGCTTTGGCCGACTAGGACGTGCCGCGACAGCGCGGTCGAAGGGTGAGGGACACATGTCCGAGCGAACGCATTTCCCCCGGCGACTCGTCGCATCCGTGGCCGCCGCCGGCCTGCTCCTGATGGGGCTCGCGACCACCGCGTCGGCCGACACCGCCCCGCTGGACCCGACGAGCCCGGCGAGCCCGCCGACGGTCGCGGCTGACGCGCTCGGCGCCCCGCAGATCGACGGCGTCGTGTGGTCGCAGGCGATCGTCGGCGACACCGTGTACGTCGCGGGCAAGTTCACCACCGCACGTCCGGCCGGCTCGCCGGCAGGCACCAACACGGTGCCGCGGTCCAACCTGCTGGCGTTCAGCATCAGCACCGGGCAGCTGCTGCCGTGGGCGCCGGTGACCGACGGCCAGGTCCGCGCGATCACGCGGTCGCCCGACGGGTCGCGCATCTACATCACCGGTGACTTCAACAAGGTCGACGGCGTGTTCCACGTGCGGATCGCGGCGTTCAACACCTCGAACAACACGATCGTCGCCGGGTTCAAGCCGACCCTCGCCTCGTCCGGCCTCGCGATCGCCGCCTCGAACACCACGGTCTACGCGGGCGGTAACTTCACGTCGGCCGCCAGCACCACCGGCGGGACGCTCGTTCCGCGCAAGTACGTCGCGGCGTTCAACGCGTCGACGGGCGCGCTGACCAACTTCGTGGCCGACGCGAACGACGCCGTGAGCGCGCTCGCCGTGACGCCCGACCTGCAGCGCGTCGTCGTCGGCGGCCGGTTCACCAGCCTCAGCGGGAGCAACTTCTACGGCCTCGGCTCGGTCGACCCGACCACGGGTGCGCCCGTGTCCTTCCCCGCGAACGCCCAGATCCGCAACGCCGGAGCGCAGTCGGGCATCACGAGCCTCTACGCGGACGCGAGCGGCATCTACGGCACCGGCTACCACTTCGGCACGGGCGGCAACGACGAGGGCTCCTTCCGGATCAGCGCCACCACGGGTGAGCTGCTCTGGGTCGCGGACTGCCACGGCGACACCTACTCGGCCTTCCCGGTGGGCAACGTCGTCTACGTCGCGAGCCACCACCACTACTGCGGCAACATGGACGGCTTCCCCCAGACCGAGCCGTGGACCACCTACCACGCGAACGCGTTCAGCCTCGCGGCCACGGGCGTCAACAAGCCCGACATCTACGGGTACCCGGACCACGCCGGCCAGCCGTCGCCGACGCTGCTCAACTTCTACCCGAACTTCTACACCGGCTCCTACACGGGGCAGGGCCAGGCCGCCTGGAGCGTCACGGGCAACAGCGACTACATCGTGTACGGCGGGGAGTTCCCCGGCGTGAACGGCGGGGCGCAGTACGGCCTCGTGCGCTTCGCGATCTCCAGCAAGGCACCCAACAAGCAGGGCCCGATGCTGACGGGCAACAACTGGCTCCCGTCGGTGGCCTCCCACGTCAAGGGCCAGGTGCGGATCTCCTACTCCAGCAACTGGGACCGCGACAACGAGACGCTGACCTACAAGCTGTACCGCGGTTCCGAGAACACGACGCCGCTCCAGACGTCGACCATCACGACGCCGTTCTGGAAGCCGCAGACCACGCTGTTCACCGACAAGACGGCGCCGCCGGGGACCACGCAGCAGTACCGCGTGACCGCGACCGACGCGTTCGGGAACGTCGCCCGGTCCAGCTGGGTGACGGTCACGGTCAACGCGACGGACGAGCTGAGCCCGTACGCGAACGCGGTGCTCGACGACGGTGCCGGCTCCTACTGGCGCCTCGGCGACGCCTCAGGCAACTTCGAGGACTGGGCGGGCGGCGCACCGTCGGTCCCCGGCTCCGGCGTGGGCCGCGGTGCCCCGGGTGCCATCGGTGGTGACACCGACCAGGCCGCGACGTTCAACGGCACCAACACCGGGTTCGCCGCGACGCAGAACCCGATCGAGGGCCCGCAGACGTTCAGCATCGAGACGTGGATCAAGACGACCACGACCGCGGGCGGCAAGATCGTCGGCTTCGGCAACGCCAACACCGGCCAGAGCTCCAACTACGACCGGCACGTCTACATGGACAACGCGGGGCGCCTGCTGTTCGGGGTCTACCCGGGTGACTCGCGCACGATCCAGTCCTCGAAGGCCTACAACGACGGTCAGTGGCACCAGGTCGTCGCGACGCTGAGCAGCGCGGGGATGAAGCTCTACGTCGACGGCACCCGGGTGGCCCAGCGCGCGGACACGACGTCGGCGCAGTCCTACTCGGGCTACTGGCGGATCGGTGGGGACACCCCCTGGACCGCCGCGGCGTTCTTCAACGGGTCGATCGACGAGACCGCCATCTACCCCGGAGCGCTCACGGCCGCGCAGGTCGACGACCACTGGGTGAAGTCCGGTCGGACGAGCACGATCCCGGCGGCACCGGCCGACGCCTACGGCGCGGCGGTCTTCGGGCTCAGCCCGGACGTGTACTGGCGCCTCGGTGAGGCGTCGGGGACCACCGCGGCCGACTCCGGCCCGGCCAAGGCCGACGCCACCTACGTGGGCACGGTGACCCGGGGCGTGACCGGCGCACTGACGGGGGTCAGCAACACGGCGGTCTCGTTCTCGGGGTCGAGCAACAACCTCGTGGCGAGCAAGTCCACGTACACCAACCCGACCGTCTACAGCGAGGAGCTGTGGTTCAAGACCACGACCACCAACGGCGGCAAGCTGATCGGGTTCGGTGACCAGCCGAGCGGCACGTCCGGCAGCTACGACCGGCACGTGTACATGGAGAACGACGGCCGGCTGACGTTCGGCGTCTGGACCGGGCAGACCAACACGATCACCACCCCGGCGGCCTACAACAACGGTGCCTGGCACCACCTGGTCGCGACGCAGTCGTCGGCCGGCATGAAGCTCTACGTGGACGGCGTCCTGCGCGGCACCAACCCGCAGACGCAGGCCCAGGGCTACACCGGGTACTGGCGGGTGGGCGGCGACACGACCTGGGGCCCGCAGCCCTGGTTCGCGGGGTCCATCGACGAGGTCGCGGTCTACTCCGACGCGCTCACGCAGGCCCAGGTGCTCCAGCACTTCCAGCTGGGGACCAACACGGTGCCGAACGTCGCGCCGACCGCCGCGTTCAGCACGGACGTGACGGACCTCAAGGTCGACGTCGACGCCTCCGCCTCGACCGACCAGGACGGGACGATCGCCAGCTACGCCTGGTCGTTCGACGACGGCGGCACCGCGACGGGCAAGACGGCGTCGCACACGTTCACGACGGCGGGCGACCACACGGTGACCCTCGTGGTGACGGACGACGACGGAGACACGGGCACCGTGCAGCACACGGTGACGACGGTCGCGCCCAACCAGGCACCGACGGCGGCGTTCTCTTCCTCGGTCGCCGACCTCAAGGTCTCCGTGGACGCGTCGGCCTCCGACGACAGCGACGGCACGATCGCCAGCTACGCCTGGACGTTCGGTGACGGGTCGACCGCCACCGGCAAGACGGCGTCGCACACCTACGCGAGCGCCGACACGTACACCGTGAAGCTGGTGGTGACGGACGACGACGGCGCGACGGCGACGGTTTCGCACGACGTCACGGTCACCGACCCGCCGAACGTCGCCCCGACGGCGTCCTTCACGGCGACCATGGGCCCCGACGGGCGGACGGTCAGCGTCAACGCGGCCGCCTCGAACGACCCGGACGGCACGATCTCCAGCTACGCCTGGTCGTTCGGACCGAGCGGGTCCGGGACCGGCGTGACCTCGTCGTACACCTTCCCGGCCGACGGCACCTACACCGTCACCCTCACGGTGACGGACAACCGGGGTGGCACCGACTCGACGAGCAAGACCGTGACGGCGCTCGCGCCGACCGGTCCGGTCCCGCTCGCGACGGACGCCTTCGGGCGGACCAGCTCGAGCGGCTGGGGGGCGGCCGACCTCGGGGGCACCTGGGGCCTGAGCGGCGCGGCGTCGCTGTTCACGGTCCAGGGTGGCAGCGGGCTCGTCTCGGTGGCCGCCGGCGCGACGCCGAGGGCTCGCCTGGCGATCAACGCGAGGGACGTCGACATCTCGACGAGCGTGAGCCTCAACAAGCTCTCCGACGCCGGGGTCGCCCGGGCCTACCTGGCGGCCCGCACGGTGGGCACGACGAACGACTACTACATCTCCGTGAAGGTCGCGGCGAACGGTGGTCTCTCGCTCCAGTTCGTGCGCCGGATCGCCGGTGTCGACACCAACCTGACGGCGGTCTCGCTGCCCGGGGTCACCTACGTCGCCGGGCAGAAGCTCAACATCCGGCTGCAGGCCCAGGGTGCCAACAGCACGACGCTGCGGGCCAAGGCCTGGCTGGCCAGCCAGGCGGAGCCGACGGCCTGGCAGCTGACCGCCACGGACTCGACCGCTGACCTGCAGGTGGCGGGCGGTGTCGGGATCGGTGCCTACTCGCCGGCCTCGACCACCAACGGCCCGCTGACGTTCAGCTGGGACGACTTCGCGGTGACTGCCCTGCCGTAGTGGTCTGAGGAGGTGAGGGACGGCCCGGCGGTGCTCGACAGCCGTCGGGCCGTCCGTCACACTGACGCGGTCCTGGGTCCGGTCCGCGGTGGGGGGTGCGTCAGGTGGTGTCAGCCGCGGGTGGTGTGGACGCGATGACGTTCTCCCTCGTGCTCGCCGCGCTCGGGCTGACGCTGGCGGTCCTGGTGCGAGCCCGGCCGCGGTGGGGGCTCGTGGCCTTCGTCGTCGTGCTGTGCTTCGTCCCGCCGTGGCTCGGCATCAACCTCTACGTGTTCGTGGCGCCGCTGACCCTGATCGCCGCGGTCATGGTGGTCGCGCTGTGGCGGGGTGACCTCATCCCGCTGCGGGTCTACGACGGCGTGTTCGCCATGACCCTGGGCGTCATCGTCGCGTGCTTCATCGGCGGCTACGTCGACCTCATCCAGACCTTCGGCGCGGTGGTGGGGTGGGGCGTCCCGTACCTGGCGGGGCGCGTGGCCGGTGCGCGGGTCGACGCGCCCTTCGTCGCCGGCACCATCGCCGTGCTGTTCGGCGTGGTCGCGGTGCTCGCGATCATCGAGTTCGTCACGAGCCACAACGTGTTCGTCGGGCTGCACTCGTCCAACCCCGCGTACGCCCGCTGGAGCGGCATCCGCATCCGCGGCGGGGTGCCGCGCGTGGAGGGTGCGTTCGGCAACTCGATCGCGCTCGGGGCCTCCCTGGCGATGGCCGTGCCGTTCGCATGGACCAGCCGCCTGCCCGCCCCGCTCAAGGCCCTCATCCTCGCGGCGATCGGCACGGCCTCCGTGCTCACGTTCAGCCGGATCGGCATGGGCTGCACGGCGTTCGCGGTCCTGCTGTGCCTCACGGTGCTGCGCGGGTCGGTGTCCCGTACCTTCCGCGGCTGGACCACGGTGGTGGCGATCGTCGCGGTCGCGGTCGCGGCGGTGTTCGCCGGCGACGTGTTCTCGAGCGCGGGCCAGGAGGCCGAGGGGAGCGCGGAGTACCGCAGCAATCTGACGTCGCTGGTGCCGGCGATGGACTGGATCGGGCAGTCGGCGATCTCGACCCGGGACGCGGGCGGGACCACCAGCTACGGCGCGTTCGAGTCCATCGACAGCGCGATGATCCTGGTGGGCCTGAACTACGGGATACTCCCGCTGCTCGTGCTGCTCACCAGCGCCGTGGTGGCCGTCGTGGCGCTCGTGCGCCGCTATCGCAGCGCGGCGCTCGTGAGCGTCGTCGCGCTCATTCCCGGGCTGACGAGCGTCGCGTTCATCACCCAGTTCACCGCGTTCTTCTGGTTCGTCGTCGGGCTCGCCGTCGCGCAGACCGTCCAGGTGCCGTCGTCGCGGAAGCCCCTCGACGAATCTGCACCACTTCCACCCGCCGTCGCGGCGGTCGCGGGCGACGGCGGGGCACCGCGCAATGGTTCAATCGTCGGATCGCCGAGGGAGGAGGGGAGGTCACGTGTCGCTGGTCGAGTTCTTGAGGACAGCCCGTAAGCACTGGGTCTGGGTGCTCGTGCCCACTCTCGCCCTGGCGACCCTGGTGGGTTACCTCTCGTGGAGCTCCACGCCCACGTACCGGGCGTCGGCGAGCGTCTACGTGGCGCTCAGCGCCGGAGACACCGCGCAGGACCTCAACCAGGGCGCGAACTACACCCAGGGGCAGATGCTGTCCTTCGCGCGGCTCGCGACACTGCCCGTGGTGCTCGACCCGGTCATCGAGGAGCTCGGGCTGGAGACCACCGCGCGGCGGCTCGGACACCGGATCGCCGCGGCCACCCCGCAGAACACCTCGATCCTGACCATCTCGGCGACCGGCACGGATCCCGAGGCGACGGCGGCGCTCGCCAACGCCGTCGCGCGCAGCGCCGCGGACGCCATCGAGGACCTCGCGCCCTCGTCGGCCAGCGGCCGCAGCACCGTCGAGGCGACCATCGTCGACAAGGCCGAGGCGCCGCAGCAGCCCTTCGCGCCCAACACGCGCCGCAACGTCCTGGCCGCCCTCTTCGCCGGCCTGCTCCTGGGCCTGATCGCCGGCTACCTGCGCGAGGTGCTGGACACGCGCGTCCGACGTCCCGAGGACGTCGAGAAGGCGATCGACGTGCCGGTCGTCGGGACGCTGCGCACCGTGCGCCGCGGCGAGGCGCAGGTGGGCCCGCTCGCGGCCGTGCTGGCCGGTGGCCCGCAGGCCGAGGAGTTCCGCCGCATCCGCACCAACCTGCAGATGATCGGGCGCGTCGGGACGCCCAAGTCCTTCGTCTTCTCCTCCGCCGTGGCCGGCGAGGGCAAGTCGTACACCTCGATCCGGGTCGCGGCCTCGTTCGCCGCGGCCGGCGACCGTGTGCTGCTGATCGACGCCGACCTGCGTCGCCCGACCGTCGCCGACCAGCTGGGCCTCGAGGGGGCGGCGGGCCTGACCGACGTGCTGGTGGGGCGCGCCACGTTCGACGACGTCGTCCAGGACGTCGGCTCGGCCGGCCTGCGGGTTCTCGCCTCCGGCGTCATCCCCCCGAACCCGAGCGAGCTGCTCGCCTCCCGCGAGTTCGAGGACCTGCTCGCATCCGCCGCCGGAGAGTTCGACGTCATCATCGTCGACGCGCCGCCCCTGCTCCCCGTCGCCGACGCGGTGGTCATCTCCCGCCTGAGCACGGGCCTGCTGCTGGTCATCGACGCCTCCAAGGTGCGCCGGGCGCAGATCCGCAAGGCCGTGAGCTCCGTGCGGCTGGGCGGCGGCCGGATCGCCGGCTCGGTGCTCAACCGCGCGAAGGTGGCGGCGGCCGAGAGCTACGCCTACGTGCGGACGACGGGCGGCAGCTCGCGGCGCAAGCGCGGACGCGGCACGAAGGCCCAGCACGTGAACCGGCCGGTCCCGCCGGAGCCGGTCGCGACGACGAGGCCGATCTCCGATCCCGCGGCTTCGTCGGCGCGCGGCGCGGACGCGGTCGGCGCCGCCGTGGTGGCTGCCTCGGCCGTTCCCGCGGGCGCCAAGCAGCCTGTGCCCCCGGCCGTCGACGTCACGGCCAACCGGACCGAGGCGGCGGACGCGGGGACCCTCTCCGCGGCCGACGAGGCGTCCCCGGAGCCAGGGGCGGACGCCGCTGCCGACCCGGCGGTCCCGGGTGACGCGCAGCAGCAGGAGCAGCCGGAGCACGACGCGCAGCCGCGCGAGGAGGCGCAGTCGCAGGGTGACGCGCAGCTGCACGACGACGCGCGCCCGTTGCAGGACGACGACCACGGCGCTCCCGTCCTCGAGGACCCGAACCTGCCGGAGCCCGTCGCGGCGACCGATGCCGTCGGCGCGCCGCCGGCGAGCGACGGCCGAGCGAGCAGCGACGCGCACGTCGAGCGCCCCGACGCCTCGGGCCCGGAGACGCCCTCCGTACCGACGCCCGTAGCCTGAGACGCGTCTCACCCGGCATTTCATCCGGTTCTGGGGTGTTTTGCCCGGCGCGTTCCCTCTAGCGTTGCAGCGTCATCGAGGCCGCCACCGGGCGGCCTCACGGGGCACTGGGGGAGTCCGCATGGTCGATCGGGTCGTGGGGTACGCGCCCGGCGCGTACGACCTGTTCCACGTGGGGCACCTCAACATCCTGCGGCACGCGCGCGAGCACTGCGACTACCTCATCGCCGGGGTCGTCAGCGACGAGATGCTGGAGCTCGCGCGTGGGCGGCGTCCGGTGGTCCCGCTCGCGGAGCGCATGGAGATCGTGCGGCACATCGCGTTCGTCGACGAGGTGCACGCCGAGGTGCTGCCGGACAAGCTCGACACCTGGTCGCAGCTGGGATTCGACGTGTTCTTCAAGGGCGACGACTGGCGGGGCACCCCCGCGGGCATCGACCTCGAGGAGCGCTTCGGCGCGGTCGGCGTCCGCGTCGTCTACTTCCCGTACACGATGCACACGTCCAGCACGGCGCTGCGCCGCGCGCTGGCACTCCTCGACGGCTCCGAGCGCCCGGCCGAGGAGGCCGTGCTCTGAGCCTCACGGCGCCAGGAGCGGCTCCAGCCGTGCCTGGAGCTCGGGCGCGAGGCTGCGCACGTACGTCGTGGCCAGATGGCCCGCGTCGCGCATGTGCACGGTGGTCGACGTGGCCGCGGGGCACGTGTCGTCGCACAGCACGTCGGTGAGGTCGATCGGCACCGCGGCGGCCGAGTGGTCCAGCGCTGCCGCCTGGATCGGCTGCCCGGACCTCGCCAGGGCCGTGCCGGTGTCCACGGAGCAGACCGCCAGGTCGTCGAGGTGGCGCGCCACGCAGTCGGGCACGTCGAACTCGAAGAGCGGGTTGTCGACGAGCACGGCCACCGTGGTGTCCGCCGTGGAGAGCGTGTCCCACGTCGACGACAGCCCTGCGGCGAGCGCCGGGAGGCTCGCGTCGCGGTCGTCCTGCACGCGTCCCGCGACGCGGTAGGCGCCCGTCTGGCTCGTGACCACGAGGTCGGGCGGGTCCGCGACGAGCCGCTGGGTGACCGCGTCGACCCAGCGGCTGCACGCCGCGTCCGGGCGGCCGGTCGAGTTGTCGGCGACGTCGACGTCGGCGTACAGGCACGCGCTCTTGACGTACGTGCGCAGCTGCCACCCGTCCCGCTCGGCCAGCAGGCGCAGCGCGGGCTCCCACTGCGCGGCGTGCGAGTCGCCCACCAGGGCGACGACCGTGGACGAGTCCGCGTCGCCATAGGTGCACGACAGCGGGCGCGCATCCGACGACGTGGGCTGGCAGCCGTCGCCGTAGGTGTCGGGGATGTCGTCGGCGATGGTCCAGAGCTGGGCCTCGAGCGTGCCGCTGCGCGGCGCCGCGCGGTCGACGGCCATCGCCGAGGCGATGCCGATCGTGACGCACAACGCGCCCACCGCCAGGGACCGCGTGGTGCTGCGGGCCAGCGCGGGCGAGTGGTGCAGCGGCTGCTCGACGAGGCGGAAGGTCAGCCACGCCGGGACGAAGGAGAACGCCACGACGGCGAGGCCAGCCGGCCAGCCGAGCTGCCCCTGGCGGCCGCCGAACCACGCCGCCGCGACCACGAGCAGGGGCCAGTGCCACAGGTACAGGGAGTAGGAGAGCCCGCCCACCCACTGCGCGCCGGGCAGCTCGAGCGCGGGGACGGCCGCGCGCGTGGCGCCGATCCCCGCGGCGATCACGGCCGCGGTCGCGAGCGTGGGGAGGGCGGCGGCGTAGCCGGGGAAGGGCGTGTGCTCGTCCATGACGACAGCGGCGAGGACGATGCCGATCAAGCCGGAGGCCGCCAGCGCGACCCGGACACGCGCGGACAGGCCGGTGAGGCGGGCTGCCACGACCGCGAGGAGCGCGCCGACGCCGAGCTCCCACAGCCGGGTGGGCGTCACGAAGTACGCCCGGGCCGGCGACCTGTCGGTGAGCACCACGGAGGCCAGCACGGACGGCACGATGATCACGAGGATGCCGACCGCGATCGCCCGGCGGGACACGGGACGGTGCCGCCGCAGCACGTGCAGCACCGCCAGCAGCGCGACGAGCGTGAGCGGCCACACCACGTAGAACTGCTCCTCCACGCCCAGCGACCAGAAGTGCTGGACGGGGCTGGCGGCCGCGCCCTGCGAGAGGTAGTCGACGGACCGGCGGGCCAGGAGCCAGTTCTCGACGTACAGCGAGCTCGCCAGCAGGTCCTGGGCGGTGGTGTTCCAGCGCGTGACCGGCAGCACCAGCAGCGTGAGTGCTGCGACCGTCGCGAAGACGACGGCCGTCGCCGGCAGGAGCCGACGCATCCGCCGTGCGTAGAAGGCGCCGAGGCGCAGGCGGCCGGTCCGGTCGATCTCGCGCAGGATCAGCCCGGTGATGAGGAACCCGGAGACGACGAAGAAGACGTCGACCCCGACGTACCCGCCGCGCAGCCAGGGGACGCCCGCGTGGTAGACGAGGACCAGCAGCACGGCGAGCGCCCGCAGCCCCTGGATGTCCGGGCGGTGCCGGGTCCGGGCGACCTCGGGCGCGGTGACCGCGGGGGCCAACGACGTCACAGCAGACCACCCCTGCCCGAGTTGCCCGTTTTGGTCCGGCGTGGAGCAACTGTAGCCAGCACGTCCCGCCGGGGGAGCGGGCCGAGCGGGTGATTGTCCGCCGGCGTCGCCGGTGTCAGGGGCGCCTCGTAGACTGCGAGCACCCCGCCTCGGTGACGAAGTCGGGGTGTTCGTGTTGCCCCGCTCCTGATGTGAGGACCCTTTCGTGGACCTGTCCGGCCTCCTGTCCGCCCTCCTCGCCGACCCCGCCGCCGCGCAGGCGCTCGACCACGTGGTGGCCCGGGGCGAGCTGGACGTCGTCGGCCCCGCGGGCGTGCGGCCGCCGCTGCTCGCGGCGATGGCCCGCAAGCGCCCCCTGGTGGTGACCACGGCCACGGGCCGCGACGCCGACGAGCTGGCCGACGCGCTGCGGTGCTACCTGCCCTACGACGACGTCGCGGTGCTGCCCAGCTGGGAGACGCTGCCGCACGAGCGCCTGAGCCCGCGCAGCGACACGGTCGCCAAGCGCGTGGGCGTCTTCCGCCGGCTCGCGCACCCGGCCGAGGACGGCCACACCGGCCGGATCCGCGTGCTGGTGATGCCCGTGCGGGCGCTGCTCCAGCCCGTGGTGGCGGGGCTCGGCGAGCTCGAGCCGGTGGAGATCCACGTGGGCGACCGCGTGAACCTCGACGAGGCCACACAGCGGCTCGCGGACGCCGCCTACCAGCGCGTGGACATGGTGGAGAAGCGTGGGGAGTTCGCCGTGCGGGGCGGCATCCTCGACATCTTCCCGCCCACGGAGGACCACCCTCTGCGCGTGGACCTGTGGGGTGAGGACGTCGAGGAGATCCGCTGGTTCTCGGTGGCGGACCAGCGCAGCCTCGAGGTGGCGGACCACGGCGTGTGGGCGCCGCCCTGCCGCGAGATCCTCCTGACCGACGAGGTGCGCCGGCGCGCCAAGGACCTCGTCGAGCAGCTGCCGGGCGCGGTCGACATGCTGGACAAGCTCGCCCAGGGCATCGCGGTCGAGGGCATGGAGTCGCTGGCGCCGGCCCTGGTCAGCGACATGGTGCCGGTCCTGGACCTGGTGCCCGACGACGCGCTGCTGGTGCTCGCGGACCCCGAGCGCGTGCGCCGGCGCGCGCACGACCTGGTGGCGACCACCCAGGAGTTCCTCGAGGCGGCGTGGACCAGCGCGGCGGCCGGCGCCCGCACGCCGCTCGACCTGTCGGCGGCGAGCTTCGCCAGCTTCGCGGAGGTCCGGGCGCTCGCGGAGGTCCGCGGGCTGGGCTGGTGGACGCTCTCCGGCTTCCACATGGACGCCGAGGCGGCCGAGGAGATGGTGGAGGACGCGCACACGCTCGTGGTCGGTGCCCGGGACGTGGAGCGCTACCGCGGCGAGGTCGACCGCGCTGTGTCGGACGTGCGCGAGCTGCAGAAGGCCGGCTGGCGCCTGGTCCTGGCCACCGAGGGGCACGGGCCCGCGCAGCGGATGACCGAGCAGCTCAAGGCGGCGGACGTGCCGGCGCGGCTCGTGGGCAGCATCACCGAGGACCCGGACGGCGGCGTCGTGCTCGTCGTCCCGGCCCCGGTCGGACCCGGCTTCGTGGCCGAAGAGCTCAGGCTCGCGGTCTTCTCCGAGTCGGACGTCACGGGCCGCACGGGCAGCAGCACGCGGGACATGCGCAAGATGCCGAGCCGTCGCCGCAACGTCGTCGACCCGCTTCAGCTGCGCCCCGGCGACTTCGTGGTGCACGAGCAGCACGGCGTGGGCCGGTTCGTGGAGCTGGTGCAGCGGACGGTCGGCACGGGCGCCAACGCCGCGACGCGCGAGTACCTGGTCATCGAGTACGCGAGCAGCAAGCGCGGCCACCCCGGCGACCGGCTCTACGTGCCCAGCGACCAGCTCGACCAGGTCACCAAGTACGTGGGCGGTGAGGCGCCGTCGCTCAACAAGATGGGTGGCAGCGACTGGGCCAAGACGAAGGGCCGGGCGAAGAAGGCGGTCAAGGAGATCGCCGGCGAGCTCATCCGCCTCTACAGCGCGCGGATGGCCACGTCGGGCCACGCCTTCTCGCCCGACACCCCCTGGCAGCGCGAGCTGGAGGACGCGTTCGCGTACGTCGAGACCCCCGACCAGGCGGCCACCATCGACGAGGTCAAGGCGGACATGGAGAAGTCGATCCCCATGGACCGGCTGGTGTGCGGCGACGTCGGCTACGGCAAGACCGAGATCGCGGTACGCGCCGCGTTCAAGGCCGTGCAGGACGGCAAGCAGGTGGCCGTGCTCGTGCCCACCACGCTGCTGGTCCAGCAGCACCTCGACACGTTCACCGAGCGCTACTCGGCCTTCCCCGTCACGGTCCGTGCGCTGTCGCGCTTCCAGACGGCCAAGGAGTCCAAGGCGGTCGTCGACGGGCTCGCCGACGGGTCGATCGACGTGGTCATCGGCACGCACCGGCTCATCACGGGCGAGATCCGGTTCAAGGACCTGGGCCTCGTGGTGATCGACGAGGAGCAGCGCTTCGGCGTCGAGCACAAGGAGACGCTCAAGGCGCTGCGCACCAACGTGGACGTGCTCGCCATGAGCGCGACGCCCATCCCGCGCACGCTCGAGATGGCGGTCACGGGCATCCGGGAGATGTCGACGCTGGCCACGCCGCCCGAGGAGCGGCACCCGGTGCTGACGTTCGTGGGGCCCTACGACGAGAAGCAGATCACCGCCGCCATCCGGCGCGAGCTGCTGCGCGAGGGGCAGGTGTTCTTCGTGCACAACCGCGTGGAGTCGATCGAGCGCACGGCGTCACGGCTCAACGAGCTGGTGCCGGAGGCCCGGATCGCGGTCGCGCACGGGAAGATGGGCGAGCACCAGCTGGAGCAGGTCATCGTCGACTTCTGGGAGAAGCGGTTCGACGTGCTGGTGTGCACCACCATCGTGGAGACCGGCCTGGACATCTCCAACGCCAACACCTTGATCCTCGAGCGCGCGGACATGCTCGGCCTGTCGCAGCTGCACCAGCTGCGCGGTCGCGTGGGCCGCGGGCGCGAGCGCGCGTACTCCTACTTCCTGTACCCCCCCGAGAAGCCGTTGACCGAGACGGCGCACGACAGGCTGCAGACGATCGCGGCCAACACCGACCTCGGCGCGGGCATGGCGGTGGCCATGAAGGACCTCGAGATCCGTGGCGCGGGCAACCTGCTGGGCGGCGAGCAGTCGGGGCACATCGAGGGGGTCGGCTTCGACCTGTACATCCGCATGGTGGGCGAGGCGGTCGCCAACTTCCGCGGGGACGCCCCCGAGGAGCTGCCCGACGTCACCATCGAGCTGCCCGTCGACGCGCACATCCCGCACGACTACATCGCGCACGAGCGGCTGCGCCTCGAGGCGTACCGCAAGATCGCGGCATCCACGGACGGCGCCGCGCTCAGCGAGGTCCACGCCGAGCTCGTCGACCGGTACGGCCCGGTCCCGGACGCCGTGACCAACCTGTTCGAGGTCGCCCAGTTCCGTCAGCACATCCGCACCGCGGGCCTCACCGACGTCACCGCGCAGGGCAAGTTCGTCCGGTTCGCGCCCGTGGACCTGCCGGAGTCGGCGCAGCTGCGGCTCAAGCGGCTGTACCCGGGCTCGGTGCTCAAGCCGGCCGTGCGCTCGGTGCTCGTGCCGTTCCCCACGACGGCCCGGATCGGCGGCAAGCCGCTGCACGGCAGCGCGCTGCTGACCTGGTGCCGGACGCTGGTCGACGCCGTGATCCGGGGTGACGTCTCCGCCGCAGCGGGTGTCGGGACGGCGCGCTGACATCGCAGCCGCAGGCCCTACGATGGCGGCGATCGACGAGCGACGACGCGGGAGGTCCAGCGGTGACGAAGGCACGACGGATCAGTTCTCTGGTCCTGGTCCTGACAGCGGGCGCGAGCCTGGCCGCCTGCTCGTCACACCCGGGCTCGGCCGCGGTCGTGGACGGCCGCTCGATCTCGCCGACGGCCGTGCGTGAGGTCCAGACCGAGGTGGGCGACTACCTGCAGGACAAGAGCACGCCGGCCATCCTCACCATGCTCGTGCAGGAGCAGGCGGTCATCGACTTCGCGGCGAGCCATGGCGTGGGTGCCTCGGAGGAGGACGGCGACAAGCTGCTCGAGTCGGTGTCGTCGCAGTCGGGCGTGAAGGACGCGCACTTCTCGGACGCGTCGCGCGGCGTGGCGCAGTTCTCGGTCGCCTACTCCAACATCGCGGCCTTGCAGGACGACGACGTCATGACCCAGCTCACCGACACGCTCAAGGGCCTGCACGTCGCGGTGAACCCGCGGTTCGGCTCCGGCAGCACGGCGGAGCGCGTCTCGGCGCCGGTGCCGTGGCCCTGGATCAGCGCGGCCCGGTGAGCACGGCCCCGTGAGCACGGACCAGTGAGCTCGGCCCGATGAGCAGCGACCCGCTCCGGGAGCTGGTCGCGGTCATGGACCGCCTGCGTTCGCCCGGCGGGTGCCCCTGGGACGCCCAGCAGACGCACCGGACCCTCGCCCCGTACGCGATCGAGGAGGCGTACGAGCTCGCCGAGGCCGTCGAGCACGACGACCGTGCGGGTCTGCGCGAGGAGCTCGGCGACCTCCTGCTGCAGGTGGTGTTCCACGCGCGGCTCGCGCAGGAGGACGCCGACGAGCCGTTCGACGTCGACGACGTCGCCGCCGACCTGACCGCGAAGCTGGTCCGGCGGCACCCGCACGTCTTCGCCGACGCGGAGGCCACGGACCTGCACGGGCAGTGGGACCGCATCAAGGCGACGGAGAAGGGCCGCGAGTCGGTGTTCGACGGCGTGCCGCTCGCGCTCGGCGCCCTCGCGCGGGCCCAGAAGGTGGCGGGTCGAGCGCAGCGGGCGGGCCTCGAGGCGCCCGCGCCGGGCGACGATCTCGGTGGTCGGCTCCTGGCGCTCGTGCTCGAGGCACGGGCGCAGGGACTCGATGCGGAGGGCGAGCTGCGCCGCACGGCCCGCTCGTGGGAGCAGCAGCTGCGCGCGGTCGAGCGGGCGGACCATCGGTCCCGGGAAACATCCGAATAGCAGAAGAACCGCAGATCACCGCGGCCCGGACGTCCCGAGGTGCTCGTCGGGCGGCTCGGTAACCTCGGCGCACCAACCCCCACCAGGAGGTACGCGTGACCACGATCGGCATCCCGCGCGAGACCCGCCCCGGCGAACGGCTGGTGGCGGCCACGCCGAGCAGCGTGACCAAGCTGGTGGGGCTGGGCTACGACGTCGTGGTCGAGCGCGGGGCGGGCGCGGCGGCCACGTTCGCCGACGAGGACTACGCGACCGCGGGTGCGACGCTCGTCGACAGCGCGTGGGACGCCGACGTCGTCACCGCGGTCAACGCACCCGACGACGAGCGCGTCGCGGCCATGGGGCGCGGTGCGATCCTCGTGGCGATGCTCGCCCCGGCCGCGCACCCGGAGCTGGCCGAGCGGCTCCGCGAGCAGGGGGTGACGGCCCTCGCGCTCGACGCCGTGCCTCGCATCTCGCGCGCGCAGAGCCTCGACGTGCTGAGCACGCTCTCGAACGTGGCCGGGTACCGGGCGGTGATCGAGGCGGCGGAGCAGTACGGCGGGATGTTCGGGGGCCAGGTCACGGCGGCCGGCAAGACGGCCCCGGCCCGGGTGTTCGTGATCGGAGCCGGCGTCGCCGGCCTCGCGGCCATCGGTGCCGCCGACTCGCTGGGAGCGCAGGTCCGCGCCTTCGACGTGCGGCCCGAGGTGGCCGAGCAGATCGAGTCGATGGGCGCCACGTTCGTGCGCGCGCAGGCCGCCCAGCAGCAGGTGAGCACGGACGGCTACGCGAGCGCACTGACCGACGAGCAGGGTGCGGCCACCGCGGCGGTGTACGCGCGCGAGTCGGCGGAGGCCGACATCGTCATCACCACCGCGCTGGTGCGGGGGACCGCGCCCACCACGATCACGGCCGAGATGGTCGCAGGGATGCGGCCGGGATCGGTCATCGTCGACCTGGCGGCCTCGGGTGGCGGCAACTGCGAGCTGACCGTGCCCGGCGAGCGCGTCGTCACGCCCGGGGGCGTGACCATCGTCGGGTGGACCGACCTGGCCGGGAGGCTCCCGCGGCACACGTCGCAGCTGTTCGCCACCAATGTGGTGCATCTCCTGCAGCTGCTCACGCCGGGCAAGGACGGCGTCGTGGTCCTCGACCTCGACGATCCCGTGCAGCGCGGCATGACCGTCGCGCACGACGGAGCGCTCCTGTGGCCGCCGCCCCCCGTGGCGGTCTCGGCCGCCGCGCCGGCGCCCGCGCAGACGCCGGCGGCGGCGCCGCCCGCGCCGGTCGACCCGCGACCGGCCGCCCGACGCCGGCTCGTGGGATACGCGCTCGCGGCCGTGCTCGTCACGCTCGCCATCTCGTTCGCCCCGTCCGCGTTCCTGGGCCACGCGACGGTCTTCGCCCTCGCGGTGTTCGTGGGCTACTACGTCATCTCCAACGTCAGCCACGCGCTGCACACCCCGCTCATGGCCCAGACCAACGCGATCAGCGGCATCATCCTGGTCGGTGCCCTGCTGCAGATCGGCTCGGACGACGCGCTCGTCACCGTCCTCGCGTGCGTCGCCGCCGCGCTCGCCAGCATCAACGTGTTCGGCGGGTTCCTCGTCGCCAACCGGATGATCCGCATGTTCCGGAAGGACGCCGCATGACGCTCGAGAGCCTGGTCCAGGCGGTCTACCTGCTCGCCGCCGTGCTGTTCGTCCTGTCGCTGGCCGGCCTGTCCCGCCAGGAGACCGCCCGCCGCGGCAACGCGCTCGGCATGGTCGGGATGGCGCTCGCCATCGCGGCCACCATCGTGCTGGCCCTCGACCGCTCGGAGCGCTCGGCCGTGGTCACCGCGGTCCTGGTGGCGCTGGTGCTGCTGGTGGGCGCCGTGGTCGGGACGCTGCGCGCGCGCAGCGTGGAGATGACGCAGATGCCCGAGCTCATCGCCATGCTGCACTCGTTCGTGGGTGCCGCCGCGGTGCTCGTCGGCTACAACTCGTTCCGCACGGAGCCGGCCGACGCCGTGCACCTCGTGGAGGTGTTCCTCGGAGTGCTCATCGGCGCCGTCACGTTCACCGGCTCGGTCGTGGCGTACCTCAAGCTGTCGGGCCGGATCTCGTCCGCCCCGCTGTCGCTGCCCGGCCGCAACCTGCTCAACCTGGGCGCGCTCGTCGGCTCCGCGGGCCTGCTGGCGTGGTTCCTGGGCAGCCACTCGGTGGCTCCGCTGCTGCTCATGACCGTGGTCGCGCTCGCGCTGGGCTGGCACCTCGTCGCATCGATCGGGGGTGGCGACATGCCCGTCGTCGTCTCGATGCTCAACTCGTACTCGGGCTGGGCCGCGGCCGCGGCCGGGTTCATGCTCGGCAACGACCTGCTCATCGTCACGGGCGCGCTCGTCGGCGCGTCCGGCGCGATCCTGTCCTACCTCATGTGCCGGGCCATGAACCGCTCGTTCAGCAGCGTGATCCTGGGCGGCTTCGGTGCGCCCGAGGGCCTGGTGGTGGCCCGCTCCGAGGAGGACGGGGAGCACCGTGAGCTGGATGCGGCCGGCGTGGCGGCCCTGCTCCGCGACGCGCGATCGGTCGTCATCACGCCCGGTTACGGCATGGCCGTCGCCAAGGCGCAGTACCCGGTGGCGCAGCTCGTGGCCCGCTTGCGCGCGTCGGGCGTGGACGTGCGGTTCGGCGTGCACCCCGTGGCGGGCCGGCTGCCGGGGCACATGAACGTGCTGCTCGCCGAGGCCAAGGTGCCGTACGACATCGTGCTCGAGATGGATGAGATCAACGCCGACCTCGCCGACACCGACGTCGTGCTCGTCATCGGGGCCAACGACACGGTCAACCCCGCGGCGCTCGACGATCCCTCCTCGCCCATCGCAGGCATGCCCGTGCTCGAGGTGTGGAAGGCCGGGCAGGTCGTCGTCTTCAAGCGGTCGATGGCGACGGGGTACGCCGGGGTGCAGAACCCGCTGTTCTTCCGGGACAACACCGCGATGCTGTTCGGCGACGCGCGCGAGCAGACCGAGCAGATCGTCGCGGCGCTGTGAGCCGTACCGAGCCGGTCGCTCAGCGCAGGCCGGGCGGGTAGACGTCGTCCTCGGCCGCGAGCACCGTGCCGACGTGGTTGCCGTCCGCGTCGAGGAACACCCAGCACGGGTGCGTCTGGCCGAGCACGCCGGTGCAGTCCCCGTACAGCGTGATGCTGGCGATCGGGCCGGTGGGGGAGGCGTCGTCGGCCGACGAGAAGAAGGGGCTCCCCACCACGCGCTCGACGAGGTTCGGCGTCGTGCGGGCCTCCCACCAGGCGACCGCGGACCTGTGGTGGCGGAGGTCGTCGAGCGCCTGCTCCGCGGACCGCACCGCCGTCTGCTCCGCGGGCCGGGTCAGTGCCCAGGGCTGGAGCCGCACCGAGGACAGCGACCCGTCCGCGGCGAACTCGACCCGGGGCGCCGGGAACACCGACGCGTTGGTCGTGATCGCGGCCTCCGGGACGGGCGGCCGGACGGAGAAGGCGCGTCCGCTGCCCGAGGTGAACCCGCGGACGGGTGCGTCGGCGGGCCACCCCACCACCGCGAGGAGCCGGCGGACCTCGTCCAGCTGGGCCTTCTCGGTAGTGAACGTCGGTGCAGCGGGTACCTGCTCCGAGGTCGCGCCGGTGAACGTCGGGCCCGTGTTCATGGGCGAGGTCGGGTCGGCCAGCACGCTGTCGAGCGCGGAGAACTCGACGGTGCCGGTCGCCGTCGCCCACGTGTGGGCGTCGACCGCGACCACCGGGCCGCCGAACGCGGCGGCGAGCACCGAGGTGTCGTCGGGCAGCCCGTAGGTGGTGGGCTCCAGCATCCAGCGCGTGATGGTGGGAGGGCTCGCGGGCAGGGCGGTGCCGTCGGCGAGCGTCATGGCGGGATCGCCGAAGCGACCCGCCCACGCGTCCGTCGAGCGGCCCGATCGCCAGCCCCAGTCCACCACCGTCGCGACGGCGACCAGGAGCGCGGCCGACGTGATGACGACGAGCAGTCCGCGCAGCGCGCGCGACGGGCGGAACCGCGGCGGGACCTCGGCGGCGGTGCCCGGGGCGTCGGTCACGTCGGTGGTCACGAGTCCTCCAGGGTGCTCGGCGCCTCGACGGTGTAGACGGTTCCGTCGGGGCGGGTCAGGGAGAGGGTGCGCAGCGGCGTGAAGACCTGGACGGGCCCGACGGCGGGGACGTCGCCCGGGCTCGCCTGCCCGACGGCGGGCACCGCGGTGCCCGCGACGGCGAGGACGGCGGCGCAGACCGCCGCGACCACGCCCGTCCACCACCGCCGGAGCGACGGTGCGGCGGTGTCGAGGGGCGGCAGCGCGACCGCTGCGGCGTAGGCGGATGCGCGCGCTGCCGCGGTGGCTGCGACGGCCTCGGGTGCTGCGGCGCGGAGCGCGGCGAGCGGGTCGGTGCTCATGCCAGCTCTCCGATCGCGAGGGCTTCCGGACGGGCGGTGCCGGGGGAGTCGGGGTGGTGGCCGTACGCGTCGCGGAACCGGCGGCGCGCACGGTGCAGCCGCACGCGCGCGGTGCCCGGGGTGATGCCGAGCACCCTCGCCGCGTCGGCGGGCGACACGTCGTCCCACGTGCAGAGCAGCAGGAGCTCGCGGTCGGCGTCCGGCAGCGTGGCGAGCGCGCGCGCGATGGCGTCGCGCTCCACGACCCCGCTGGCCAGGTCGGGTCCGGGCTCGGGCGCCCCGGCCGCGTCGCGCGCCCGGCGGCGCACCTCGCCCCGCACGGTCGTGGAGACGACGTTGCGCGCCGTCGTGAGCAACCACGGCAGCTCCAGCCGGGGGTCGATCGCGTCGAGCCGGCGCCACGCGATGCCCATGGTCGTCGCGGCGACGTCGTCGGCGAGGCTCGCGCCGGCGCGACGCGTGGCGTAGGCGTGCACGCGGTCGTAGTGCGCGTCGAAGAGCGCGCGGAACCGTTCCTCGCGCCGGCCGTCGCCTGCCACGTCGCCTCCCCTCGCGTCCCGATGCCCCGACCGGCGTGCTGCCGGTCGTCCGGCACTCGTGCCCGTGGTGCGGCACGTCGTGCATCCCGCAGTGCCCGCCGCGGAGCGGTGCGTTACCGCGGTGCTCCGCGACCACCCGTTCGGTCTATCGGCACGTGCGCGCCGCGGATCGAGCGCGTACCAGGACACGCATCTCGGCAGGCCCTGTCCACCGGACGGAGGTCCCTGTCCGGCATCCCGGCGGCGGCACTAGGGTGAGGTCGTAAACCCACCCGCTCGTCGAAGGAGCCCCCATGGCCAGCATCGAGGCCGTCGGCGCCCGCGAGATTCTTGACTCGCGCGGCAACCCCACTGTCGAGGTCGAGGTCGCACTCGACGACGGCACCATTGCACGCGCCGCGGTTCCCTCGGGTGCCTCGACCGGAGCGTTCGAGGCCGTCGAGCGCCGCGACGGCGACAAGGGCCGTTACCTGGGCAAGGGCGTCGAGGAGGCCGTCACGGCCGTCATCGACGAGATCGCGCCGGAGCTCATCGGCTTCGAGGCGACCGAGCAGCGCCTGGTCGACGCGGCGCTGATCGACCTGGACGGCACGCCCAACAAGGGCAAGCTCGGCGCGAACGCCATCCTCGGCGTCTCGCTGGCCGTGGCCAAGGCCGCCGCCGACTCCTCCGACCTGCCGCTGTTCCGCTACCTCGGTGGCCCCAACGCGCACGTCCTGCCGGTCCCGATGATGAACATCCTCAACGGTGGGTCGCACGCCGACTCCAACGTCGACATCCAGGAGTTCATGGTCGCGCCCATCGGCCCGTCCACGTTCCGCGAGGCGCTCCGCACCGGCACGGAGGTCTACCACTCCCTGAAGTCCGTGCTGAAGTCGCGCGGCCTGGGCACCGGCCTCGGCGACGAGGGCGGGTTCGCGCCCAACCTCGAGAGCAACCGCGCCGCGCTCGACCTCATCCTCGTCGCGATCGAGCAGGCCGGCTTCACGCCGGGCGTCGACGTGGGCCTCGCGCTCGACGTCGCCTCGACCGAGTTCTTCAAGGACGGCGCCTACCAGTTCGAGGGTCGCGCGCACTCGTCCGACGAGATGGTCGCGTACTACGAGCAGCTCGTGCGCGACTACCCGCTTGTCTCCATCGAGGACCCGCTGTCCGAGGACGAGTGGGACGCCTGGGCCAAGCTCGTCTCCGAGGTCGGCGACCGCGTGCAGATCGTCGGCGACGACCTGTTCGTCACCAACCCTGAGCGCCTGGCCAAGGGCATCCAGACGAAGGCCGCGAACTCGCTGCTCGTCAAGCTCAACCAGATCGGCACGCTCACGGAGACGCTCGACGCCGTCGAGCTCGCGCAGCGCAACGGCTTCACGACGATGACCTCGCACCGCTCCGGCGAGACCGAGGACACCACGATCGCCGACCTGTCCGTCGCCACCAACGCCGGCCAGATCAAGACCGGTGCGCCCGCCCGCGGCGAGCGCATCAACAAGTACAACCAGCTGCTCCGGATCGAGGAGGAGCTGGACGACGCCGGCCGCTACGCCGGTCGTTCGGCGTTCCCGCGCTACCAGGGCTGACGCACTGCCCCGAGGGCCGGTCACCTGCGGGTGGCCGGCCCTCGGCGCGTCCGGGCGCTGCCGCCGGGACACCCCGAGGTCTGCGGGGGTGCGCGGCGTTGCGGCCGGTCCGGGGCACAATCGACCCATGCCCACCTCGCGCCGTCCCGCCGACCCGCGTGCCGCGGGGCCGGGAACGCGAGGGGGCACGGCGCCGCGACCCGTGTCGACGCCCTCGGCGTCGGCTCGCGCCTCGGCGCCGCGCCCGGCCTCGCCCCGCCCGGCGTCCTCTCGACCACCGTCGCCGCGCACCGGTGCGACGCCCCGGGTGGCACGCGCGGCGGCGACCCCCGCACGCAGCGCACCCCGCGTCGAGCGCGTCCGCCCGGGCGTCCCGCGGATGTTCTCCATCCGGGCCCTGGTGTTCGGGCTCGTCCTGATCATGGCGTTCGTGCTGGTGTACCCGACGCTCAACTCCTACATCCGCCAGCAGGCCGACCTCGCCGAGCTGCACGCCCAGGTCGTGGCGGCGCGCGCGCGCAACGAGGACCTCAAGGCGGATGTCGCGCGCTGGGACGACCGCGCCTACGTGGTGGCTCAGGCGCGCGAGCGCCTGTCCTTCGTGCTCCCGGGCGAGACGCCCTACCGGGTCGTCGATCCGGAGACGGTCCCGGACACCCCCGTCGCCAAGGCCGAGGGCCCGACGTCCGTGCTCGACGCGGAGTCCACCCAGCCCTGGTACGCCTCGGTGCTCGACTCCGTGGCCGTGGCCGGGAGCCTGCCGGTCGACGCCGACACCACCACGACGGCTCCGACGCCCAAGCCCACCGACGGCTGAGTTGGGGCGCGGCCGGGCGCCGGGCGACAATGGGGCGTGACCCCCACGCCGCAGACCACCGTGACCGACCGCGACCTCGAGGTGCTCGCCGAGCAGCTCGGCCGGGTCCCCCGGGGCGTCGTGGGCATCGCCGCCCGGTGCGTCTGCGGCCGCCCGCTCGTGGTGCGCACCGCGCCCCGCCTCGACGACGGCACCCCGTTCCCCACCACGTACTACCTCACGTGCCCGCCGGCGGTCGCCGCGGTGAGCACCCTCGAGGCGTCGGGCGTCATGAAGGACCTGACGGCACGGCTCGCCGACGACGAGGAGCTGGCAGCCGCCTACCGGCGCGCGCACGAGGCCTACCTCGCCGACCGCGAGGAGCTGGGCCACGTCGAGGAGATCGCGGGCATCTCCGCCGGGGGGATGCCGAACCGCGTCAAGTGCCTGCACGTGCTGTCGGGGCACGCGCTGGCGGCCGGTCCGGGCGTCAACCCGATCGGCGACGAGGTGCTGACCCTGATCGCAGGGACGTGGCGGCAGGACCGCTGCACCTGCTGACCGGCTTCGACCCCCGGCCCGCGTCCCGCGATGCAAGGATGTGGGCGTGACGCGTGTGGCTGCCATCGACTGCGGGACCAACTCGATCCGACTTCTCGTCGCCGACGTCGACCAGGAGGCGGGCACGCTCGTCGACCTGGACCGTCGCATGGAGGTCGTCCGCCTCGGCCAGGGGGTGGATCGCACGGGCCGACTGGCCCCCGAGGCGCTCGAGCGCACCCTGGGTGCCGTGCAGCGCTACGCCGCGATCTGCGACGAGCTGGGCGTCGAGGCGGTCCGTTTCGTCGCGACCTCGGCGTCGCGCGACGCCGAGAACCGGCAGGTGTTCGTCGACGGCGTCCGGGCCGAGCTGGGCGTGGAGCCCGAGGTGGTGGTGGGCACCGAGGAGGCGGAGCTCTCGTTCCGCGGTGCCACGGGCGTGCTCGCGGCGACGCACCCCGGCCCGTTCCTCGTCGTCGACCTGGGCGGCGGCTCGACCGAGGTGGTGCTCGGCACGGACGCCCCGACGGCCGCCTACTCGATGGACGTCGGCTGCGTGCGACTCACGGAGCGGCACATGCGCAGCGACCCGCCCACGGCCGACGAGATCGCCGCCTCGGTGCGCGACGTCCGCGCGGCGCTCGACCAGGCCGGTGCCGTCGTCCCCTTCGGCCAGACCATCACGCTCGTGGGCCTCGCCGGCTCCGTCACGACGGTGACGGCCCACGTGCTGGGCCTGCACGCCTACGACCCGGTCGCGATCGACGGGTCGGTGCAGAGCGTCGAGGCCACGATCGCCGCGTGCGACGACCTCATCGCCCGCTCGCGCGAGGAGCGCGCCGCGCTCGGCTTCATGCACCCGGGCCGCGTCGACGTGATCGGCGCGGGCGCGCTGGTGTGGCGCGAGGTCGTCGCCCGCGTGCGCGACGAGGTGGCCGCCGCCGGGGGAGCGCTGGAGAACGTCGTCACCTCGGAGCACGACATTCTCGACGGCATCGCCTGGAGCGCCGCCACCCGCTGACCCCGCGCCGCCCGGCCGCCGACGCGCCGCCCGCCGGCCGCCGGCGCGAGCGCACCAGCTCTCCCGGGGCACGAACCCGTCACTCCGCCACGAGACCGTCACCTGCACGTGACGGTCTCGTGGCGGAGTGACGGTCTCGTCCGGGAAGGGGCGGGGCGGGCGGCGCCACGGGGACGCGGCCCCGCCGACGCCGCGGCCGCGGGCCGTAATGCGGCTCACACTCCTCGTGAAGGGTTTGTGCGCAGCATCACCGTCCCCGGAGGAGGTGCGGATGAGCCTCGCGGACTACCGTTGAGGTATGCCTACGACGACTGTCCCGACCCAGGGTGATGCCGTTCCGACCGCTGCGGCTCCCAAGCCTCGCAAGGTTCCGCGCGTCGTGATCCTCGGCGGAGGGACCGTCGGCCTGTACACGGCCCGGCGGCTGCGCAAGCGTCTCGGCAAGCGCGAGGCGGCCATCGTCGTCGTCGACCCGCGCCCGTACATGACGTACGCGCCGTTCCTGCCGGAGGCCGCGGCCGGCTCGATCGACGCCCGCAACGTGGTCGCCCCGCACCGCCGGGCCCTCAAGGGCGTCGACGTGCTGCAGGGCAAGGTGAGCCACATCAACCACGCCGAGCGCACCGTCGAGATCACGCCCGAGGAGGGCGACGCCTACTGGATCACCTACGACCACCTGGTGGTCGGTCTCGGTTCCGTGGCGCGGACGCTGCCCATCCCCGGCCTGGCCGAGGAGGCCATCGGCTTCAAGAACGTGGAGGAGGCCATCGCGGTCCGCAACCACGTGCTGAACCGCATCGACGTGGCGTCCTCCACGTGGGACCCGGAGCTGCGCAAGCGGATGCTGACGTTCGTCTTCGTCGGCGGTGGGTTCGCCGGCATCGAGGCGCTCGCCGAGGTCGAGGACATGGCCCGCGTGGCCGTCAAGTACTACAAGGCGATCGAGCAGGACGAGCTGCGGTTCGTGCTGGTCGAGGGCTCGCCCCGCATCCTGCCCGAGGTGAGCGAGGAGCTGGGCGGCTACACGCTGGAGCAGCTGCGCAAGCGGGCCATCGAGATCCACCTCTCCACGTTCCTGTCGAGCTGCGTCGGCGGCCACGTCGTGCTGTCCAACAAGGTCGAGTTCGACGCCGAGACGATCGTGTGGACCGCGGGCGTCAAGGCCAACCCGGTGCTCAAGAACTCGGACCTGCCGCTCGACCAGATGGGGCGCGTGACGTGCAACGCCGCGCTCCAGGTGGTCGACGCCGACGGCAACGTCGTGCCCGACGCCTACGCGGCCGGTGACTGCGCCGCGGTCCCCGACCTGTACAACCCGGGCAAGTTCTGCCCGCCCAACGCCCAGCACGCGCTGCGCGAGGGCAACCACCTGGGCGACAACCTCGCGCGCGTCCTGCGCTCGGCCGAGGTCACCGAGTACAAGCACAAGAACATCGGCGCGGTCGCGTCCCTCGGCATGTACAAGGGCGTCGCGCAGATGTTTGGCAAGATCAAGGTCCGCGGCTTCCCGGCGTGGGTGCTGCACCGCACGTACCACGTGTTCGCCATGCCGACCGTGAACCGCAAGCTGCGCATCATGGCCGGTTGGACCGGCTCGGTGCTGCTGCGCCGCGAGGTCGTCGCCCTGGGTTCGCTCCACGACCCGCGCGCCGAGTTCCGCGCCGCGTCGGTCGCGCCGAAGCCGCGCTCGGCAGAGCCCGTCGCCGACCCGACGCTCCCGGCCATCAAGGCCGAGGAGGGCTCGCCCGCCGCGAAGGCCGACGCGAGGTAGTACGGGCGTTGCGCCCGGTCGTGTGACGCGCGCCGGAAGGGGCGGGTGCTCAGGTACGAGGACGAGGCGCCGATAGGTGGGGCGTCCTTCTTCGCCTGCCCTGCCTGGAGTACCCACGATGAACCGGCTCGTCCGCCGCCTGCGCATCGGGACGCGCCTGACGGCGCTCACCGCTCTGACCCTCGTCTGCCTGCTCGCCGTCGGGGGCGCCGGCCTCTGGGCCGCGCACCGCAGCCTGGGCCTCGTCGACGACTTCGAGTCGCTGCAGAAGGCGGTCGACGTGGTCGAGCAGCAGCGCTTCTTGGACAACGACCTGTCCGGGTGGCAGGGCTGGGTGTTCATGGAGGTGCTTCGCTCCGGCCCCCAGAAGGCGGCCGCGGCCGACGCCGAGAACACGGCCGGCATGCTCGAGGCGCTGGACTCGCTCGAGAAGTCGGTCGACGAGATGGACACGAGCGCCCTCACGGCCACCGAGCTCGCGCAGTTCGACCGGATCGGCACCATGGTGCAGGACTTCTCCGGGTACACGCACCAGATGGTGGACCTGCTCCGCAAGGGTGACGACGCCTCGGTGGCGCAGGCGTGGGAGATCCTCGAGGGCTCGGCCTCCGACACGTGGGAGGCGATGCTCGGGCAGACGGAGGAGCTGGGTGCGAGCCTGCAGGCGCGTGCCTCCGCCGCCGAGGCGGACATGCGCACGGGTGCGAAGGCCGCGCAGTGGATCATCGCGGTGACGGCTCTCGTCGGCACGGCACTCGTCGGGCTCCTGGCGCTCGTGGTCGCGCGCAGCGTGACCCGCCCCCTGGCGCGGTGCGTCGATGCGCTGCGGCGCCTCGCGGCCGGCGACCTGACGGTGCACGTGGGCGACCACAGCGGCGACGAGGTGGGGCAGCTCTCCACGGCGCTCGACGAGACGACGCTGGCGCTCGCCGCCACGCTCCGCGAGGTGCAGGAGTCGGCCCTGAGCCTGACCGGCGCGTCCCGCGGCCTGGCCGCGACGAGCGCGCAGCTGCGCTCGGGCGCGGACGCCACGGCCGACCACGCCGCGAGCTCCGCGGCGACGGCCGCCCAGGTGGCCACCGACGTCGGCACCGTCGCCGCGGCCAACGACGAGATGAGCCAGGCGAGCCGGGAGATCGCGGCGTCGGCGCACGCCGCGGCCGACGTGGTGGCCCGCGCCGTCCGCATCGCGCAGGGTACGACGGAGTCGGTGTCCGGTCTGGCCCGCTCGTCCGCCCAGATCACCGAGATCGTGCAGCTGATCGGCCAGATCGCCGCCCAGACCAAGCTCCTGGCGCTCAACGCCCAGATCGAGGCCGCGCGTGCCGGCGAGGCGGGCCGCGGGTTCGCGGTCGTGGCCGAGGAGGTCAAGGGCCTTGCCGAGCAGTCGGAGCGCGCCGCGGCGGACATCGGCGCGAGCATCGCGGCCGTGCAGGCCGATGCTGACGCGACCGGGGCCGGCATCGCTGAGGTGTCGACCGTGATCAGCGAGGCCAACGACCACCAGGCGACCATCGCCGCTGCGGTCGAGCAGCAGACCGCCACCCTCGCCGAGATCGGCCGGTCGCTCTCGGGCGCGGTCGCCGGCACGGGTGCCATCGCCACCTCGGTCGGCGCCGTCGCGGCGACCGCCGAGGAGACGCGTGCCGGCACCCGCGTGACCGCCGACGCGGCGGGCGACCTGAGCGCGACCGCGTCGCGGCTCGAGGCCTCGGTGGCTGCCTTCTCGATGTAGCTCATGGCCCTGGCGGCGGCCCGTGAGCCGCCCGCCTGGCAGGATGTGGCGTCGGGCCCCCGTAGCCCAATCGGCAGAGGCGGCCGGCTTAAACCCGGCTCAGTCCGGGTTCGAGTCCCGGCGGGGGCACGCGCCCGCCTCGCGCCGAGCCGGGGCGTGACCCGCGTACCCTGCGACACATGTCGGACGGTAGGGAGCGGCCGCGGGCCGCGGGGCGCCGTCCGGCCACGGTGGCCACGACGCTCGGCACGCAGACGTGACGAGCTACCGCGCGATCCTCACGACACCCGGTGCGATGCGCGTGTTCGTCCCGTCGGCGCTGGGGCGCACCTCGCTCGCCATGGTGACGCTCAGCAGCGTCGTCCTCGTCGCCGATGCCACCGGCTCGTACGCGGTCGCCGGACTGGCGAGCGGAGCGCTCGGCATGGCGAACGTCGTCGCCGCGCCGTTCCGCGCTCGGTACGTGGACCGCGTCGGGCAGCGGACCGGGTTGCGGCTCCTGTCCCTCGGCTACGCGGTCGGCGTCGCCGCACTCGTCGCCAGCACCGCGTGGGGCGCTCCGGATGTGCTGCTCGTCGTGCTCGCGGCGCTCACGGGCCTGTCGGCGCCCCCGGTCGGGGCGGCGATGCGGATGCGTTGGCGGTTGCTCGTCGCCGATCCCGCCCAGATCCAGCGGGCGTACAGCCTCGACGCGGTGAGCGAGGAGATCGTGTTCACGCTCGGTCCCGTCGTCGCCGGCCTCGTCATGGCGGCGACCGTGCCAGCGGCCGGACTCGTCGCGTCGGCGGTCCTCGCCTTGGTGGGCTGCTTCCTCATGACCAGCAGGTCCACGGCGCCGCCAGGCGCCCGCACGCGGCGCCCCGCCCCCGTGCGGGCAGCCCGGCGGCCGCAGGTGCTGCGCGTGCGCGGATTCGTCCCCGTGCTGGTCGTGACGGCGGCGACCGGCGTCGTCGTGGGGAGCGTGAGCGTGGTGGTTCCCGCGCAGGTGGCGCCCGACACCACGCTGGCAGGCATCCTGCTCGCGGCTCTGGCGCTCGGCAGCGGCATCGGCGGACTGACCTACGGCGCGCGCGACTGGCGGCTGCCTGCCCCCGCGCGGCTCGTCGGGCTGGCCGTCGCGATGGCCGTGGCGTGCGCGCTGCTCGCGGTGCTGCCGCCCGTCGTCCTGCTCGCGCTGGGGCTCGTGCTCGCGGGGCTCGCCCTGGCGCCCGCGATGGTGTCGGGCTACCTGGTCGCGGACGTCCTCACCGACGAGGACGTCCGCATGGAGGCGCACACGTGGGTCAGCACGGCGGTGAACGCGGGGGAGGCCGTCGCGTTCGTCGTCATGGGCGTGGTGCTCGACGCCGCCACCCCGGCCTGGGCCTACGGCGCCGGTGCGGCCCTCGCCGCGGCGCTCGTCGTCCTGGGGGCGCCCGCCGCGCTCCGGAGCTCGCCCGCGGCTCCCGTCTCGCACTGAGAGCACCCAGGCAGCGGTCAGTCGAGGCCGGCGGCCCGCTCGGCCGACTCGATCGAGGCGGTCCACTCGCGCTTGCCCGCCCGCCAGCCCTCGTCGTCCACCCCGCGACGCCAGTAGCCCGAGATCGACAGGTGGTCGCGCGGCACCTCGCGCTCGACGCGCAGGTAGCTGCGCAGCGCGCGGACGGCACCCGCCTCGCCGTGCACGAACACGCCGACGCTCCCGTCCGGCCAGGGCCACGCCGTCGCCGCCTCGACGAGCGCGTCGCCGGGAGCGCCCGGGCGCGTGTGCACCCACCGCACCTCGATACCGGCGGGGGCGTGCAGGGCGAGCTCCTCGTCAGCGGACCCCACCTCGAGGATGGCTACGCCCCGCGCGTCGGCGGGGAGGCGCTCGAGCGCGACCGCGACGGCCGGCAGCGCGCTCGCGTCACCGACCAGCAGATGGTGGTCCATGTCGGGCGACGGCGACCAGGCGCCGCCCGGCCCCATGACGACGACCTCCTCGCCTCCCACGACCGAGGCGGCCCACGGCCCGGCGAGGCCCGCGTCGCCGTGCACCACGAGGTCGATCGTCAGCTCGTGCGCGGCCGGGTCGAACGCCCGCACCGTGTACGCGCGCTGCCGGGGCGCGGCGCCCTCGGGGAGCGCGGCGCGCACGGCCTCGATGTCCAGCCGCCCGTCCGGCTGCAGAGGGCGCTCACCGGCGGGGAGGAAGACCAGCTTGACGTAGGAGTCGGCGTGCGGCGACGGGGCGAAGAGCGCCATCCCGGGTCCGCCGACGACGATACGCACGAGCCCCGGGGTGAGGCGCTCGGCGCGCAGCACATGGCCCAGCACGGGCGACGGGCGCGAACGGGCGGGCGCGACGACGGTCATGGGGGAACCCTAGGTCAGCGGTCCCGCCGTCGGGCGTCGAGGGCGTCGTTGAGGCGTCCGAGCAGGTCAGCGAGGTCGCTGCGGTCCTGCGAGGACCAGTCGGCGAGCAGCTCGTCGTACACCGAGGCCCTCGCCTCGCGCGTGCTCGCCAGCGCGGCGTGCCCGTCGGGGGTCGCCGTGATGATCGCGCGCCGACCGTCGTGCTCGTCGCGCGAGCGCGTGACCAGCCCGGCCGCCTCCATCGCGAGCACCTGGCGCGTCACCGTCGAGGCGTCCAGCCGCAGATGGTCGGCGATGTCGTTGATGCCCGAGGGGCCCGTGGCCGCGAGGTGCCGCAGGGCCAGGTACGCCGAACGCTCGAGGGTGCCGTCGAGCCCGGGGTTGCTGCGCCGGTTGTGGTCAGCGAGCCGCAGGAGCAGTGCCACCTGGAGCTCGACGTCGTCGGCCGACCTGTTCTCCGTCATGGGTGTAGCATACAGAGATAATACCTGCACGATACAGATAAAGGATGCTCGTGGCTGCTCGCAACGAACCGAACAGGACGGCGATCTACGCGACCGCCGTCACCGCCTTCTTCGCGATCGCCGGCATCGCGATCGTCGACCCGATCCTCCCGGCCATCGGCGCAGACCTCGGCGCCACCACGTGGCAGATCGAGCTACTGTTCACGGCCTACATCGCCGTCATGGCGATCGGGATGATCCCGGCCGTGATGCTGACCGGGAAGTTCGGCTACAAGAAGATCCTCGCGACGGGCGTGAGCGTGGTGGCCGTCGCGGCGACCGCCGCGGCCTTCACCACGAGCATCGGCAGCCTCGCCGCGCTGCGCGGCCTGTGGGGGCTCGGCAACGCCATGTTCTTCGCGACCGCCATGGTGCTGCTGGTCTCGCTCGCCAACGACCGGGCATGGGCAGTCGAGCTGTTCGAGACGTGCGTGGGCCTCGGCTTCGCGATCGGCCCCCTGATCGGCGGTCTGCTGGGCAAGATCAGCTGGCGCGTGCCGTTCCTGCTCTGCGGCCTGTTCATGGTCGTCGCCCTCGCCGTGTCCGTCACCCGCCTGAAGGACCCGGAGGTCATGCCCGCGCCGCTGCGGCTGGGCACCATCTTCCGCACGTTCTCCAAGCCGGCGTTCGTCGCGCTGTGCGTGATCACGGGCACGTACAACTTCGTCTTCTTCATCGTGCTGGGGTACACCCCCGTCTTCCTGGGGCTCGGCGTGGTGCAGCTTGGCCTGGTGTTCACGGGCTGGGGCGTCGGCCTCGCCTTCGGCATCCTGGTCGTGGGTCACCGCCTGGCGCACCGGTTCGGCGCCGTGCAGACGGTCGGCTTCGCGATCGTCGTGCTGTTCGGCACGCTGTTCGGGCTGGCCACCTCGCACAGCACACCGCAGACCATCGTGTTCCTGGTCGCGGCCGGCGTCTGCATGGGCGTCGCCAACGCCAACCTCACCGACCTGGCGCTGGCCACGGGCGACCCCGACCGCCGCGTGACCACCGGCGCGTTCAACCTCGTCCGCTGGGGATTCGCCGCCCCGGCGCCGGTGGTCGCGGGCCTGCTGGCCGAGCACGTGGGCCCGGCCGCCCCGTTCTGGGTGGGCATCGCGGTGCTCGCGGTCGGCGTCCTCACCTTCCTCGCCCTGGGCCACAGGATGGCCCGGACGGTGGGGGAGCGGGTCCTGTGGTCGCGGTGGGACAAGGCCGCCGCGGCCGCAGAGGGCAGCGCCGAGGAGGCGCTCGAGCTGGTCTGACCGCCGGCACGACGAAGGCCCGCCCCCACGGACACGGGGGCGGGCCTTCGGGCGTTCGGTCAGGCGTCGGACTTCTTGATGCGGACCAGCGCCCCCACCAGGACCACGGCGAGGTACGCCAGCAGCACGGCGTAGCCCTCCCAGGCCGTCAGGTGGGCGACCCCGGGCGGGAACGAGTCCCAGCCGGCCTCGACCTGCGCGTCGGTCTGCGTGATGTTGCTGCCGGCGACCCCGGGCAGGAACGGCTGGATCTCCTGCAGGGGCTTCCACGGGATCTGGAAGAGCAGCGGCAGGACGAGCAGGGCGCCGAGCACGATCGCGATAGCCGCCGCCGAGTGCCGCACGAGCGCTCCGAGGGCGAACGACAGGAGCGCGATCGTGGTCGTGTACAGCACCGTGCCGAACAGTGCCCGCTGGATCTGCGGGTCGCCCAGGTCCAGCTTGAGGTCGTCGCTGAAGAACGCCTGCTGCAGCACCGCGCCGAGGAGGTTCGCGGCGAGCGCCACCACGAAGAAGACCCCGCCCAGCACGAGGAACTTCGCCCAGATCACGGGCGTGCGCCGGGGAGCGGCCGTGAGGCTCGACCGGATCATGCCGGTGCTGTACTCGCCCGTGATCGCCAGCGCCGCGAGCACCACGAGGGCGATCTGGCCGAGCTGTGCCGCGACCGTGTAGGGCCCGAGCACGCGGTCTTCGACCGGCCCCGGAGGACCGTCACCCACGCCCGCGTTCTTCAGCGCCAGGCTGATGAGCACGATGAGCGCGACCGTGACGACGAAGAAGATGGACAGGGACCAGGCCGTCGAGCGCACGGTCCAGAACTTGATCCACTCGGACCGCAGCAGGTGCGGGAACGAGAGGTGCGCTTTGGCGACCGGCTTGGCCTGCGTCGGGGCGGGTGCGGTGACGGTGCTCATCGAGCAACCTCCTCGGTGAGGCCGGGCGCGGGTTCCGAGCCCGGGACCGGCGAGTCGGAGCGGTACTCCACCTCGTCGGCCGTCAGGGACATGTACGCCTCCTCGAGCGAGCCGCTGAGCGGCGTGAGCTCGTGCAGGGTGAGGCGCGCGGCGGCGGCCGCGTCGCCGATCTGCTCGGCGGTGGAGCCGAACACCTCGAGCAGGCCGGGCTCCTTGGTCGTCACGACGACGTCCGGGCCCACGAGCGCCGCCGCGAGCTGGTCCGCGTGCGGGCTGCGCACCCGGACCGTCGCCTTGGTGCCCTGCGCGATGATCTGGTCGACCGGTCCGTCGGCGATGATGTGCCCGCGCCCGATGACGATGAGGTGGTCGGCCGTGAGCGCCATCTCGGTCATGAGGTGCGAGGACAGGAAGATGGTGCGTCCCTCGCTGGCCAGGAACTTGACCAGGTTGCGCACCCACAGCACGCCCTCGGGGTCGAGGCCGTTGACCGGCTCGTCGAGGATGAGCGTGCGCGGGTCGCCCAGCAGGGCGGACGCGATGCCGAGGCGCTGCCCCATGCCCAGGGAGAACCCGCCGACGCGGCGCTTGGCCACGGCGGTCAGGCCGGTCATCTCGATGACCTCGTCGACCCGCTTGTTCGGGATGCCGTGCGTCGCGGCGAGCGCGCGCAGGTGGTTGCGGGCGCTGCGCCCGGTGTGGACCGCCTTGGCCTCCAGCAGGGCGCCCACCTCGGTGAGCGGCGAGCGGAAGGAGGCGTACGCGGCCCCGTTCACGGTGACGGTGCCCTTCGTGGGCCGGTCCAGGCCCATGATCATGCGCATCGTGGTGGACTTGCCGGCCCCGTTGGGGCCGAGGAAGCCGGTGACCTTGCCCGGCTGGACGGTGAAGGAGATGCCGTCCACGGCCACCTTCTCGCCGTATCGCTTGGTCAGGCCCTGTGCCTCGATCATCGTTCTTGTCCTCGCGTCGGTGACATCACGCTCCGACCCTAGAGGGCAGGTCGGGGCGGAGTCTCTCGGGTATTCCCCCGACCTTCGTCTCAGGGTCTCGTCCGAAAGGACGAAGGGGAACCGACGGGCGGGGTCGAGCGTTCGCTACGGTGAGAGGTATCGACCAGGCCGAGACACCAGGAGCGTCCCGTGGCCAACCCCGTGTTCAACAACAGCCCCGTCTTCCAGGACCCGAGCGCGCGCAAGGGCAACGGCACCACCGCCGCGCCCGAGTCGACGATCGACGCGGTGACGCTCGAGAAGATGTACGGCTCGCCGAGCGCCACCGCGCGCCAGACCGGTCGCCTGACGTACGACGACGTGATCATGAAGACCGGCGGGCTGCTCGCGCTGCTCGTCGTCGTCGCCGCCGGGTCGTGGGCCGTGACCCCGCAGCTGCCGTGGCTCTACTGGGTGGGCGCGATCGCCGGGCTGGTGCTCGGCATGGTCAACGCGTTCCGGCGCGAGCCCAGCCCCGCGCTGATCATCGCGTACACGGTCGCCGAGGGCGTGTTCGTCGGCGGCATCAGCTACCTGTTCCAGAACTGGGCCGTGCCGGGCACCGTGGACGGCACCGCGCAGCCGATCGTGCTCCAGGCCGTCGTCGCGACCATCGCGACGTTCGCGGCAGCCCTGTTCCTGTTCCGGTCCGGCAAGGTCCGTGTGACGCCGAAGTTCACCAAGTGGGTGCTGATCTCGCTGGTCGGCTATGTGGTGTTCTCGCTGCTCAACCTCGTCCTGTCGTTCTTCATGAGCAGCGACGGCTTCGGTCCGCTGCGCAACGGCGTGTGGGGTCTGCTCGCGGGCCTCTTCGCCGTGGGCCTGGCGGCGGCCTGCCTGATCATGGACTTCGACTCGATCAAGCGCGGCGTGGAGAAGGGCGCCCCGGCCAAGTTCGCGTGGTCGGCCGCGTTCGGCCTCATCGTCACACTCGTGTGGCTCTACCTGGAGTTCCTGCGCCTGTTCGCGATGCTCAGCCGCAACTGATCCTCCGCACGAAGGGCCCGCCCGGGTGTCCGGGCGGGCCCTTCGTGCTCTTCGCCCGCCGCACGGGTACGTTCGTCGACCATGGCCCTGTTCGACCTGCCCCTGCCCGAGCTCGAGCGCTACCTGCCCGAGCTCGACGAGCCCGACGACTTCGACGACTTCTGGGCCGGCACGCTCACCGAGGCCCGCAGTCACGACCTGGCGCTCGCCGTCGAGCCCGTGGACACGGGCCTGTCGCTCGTCGAGGCGTACGACGTGACCTTCGCGGGCTTCGGCGGGCACCCGATCAAGGCGTGGCTCACCCGCCCCGCGGGCGTCGACGGGGCGCTGCCGGCCGTCGTCGAGTACCTGGGCTACGGGGGTGGGCGCGGGTTCGCGCACGAGCACCTGGCGTGGGCCGCCGCGGGGTACGTGCACCTGCTCATGGACACGCGCGGGCAGGGTTCGACGTGGGGCACCGGCGGTCATACGCCCGATCCCGTGGGCTCGGGCCCGGCCGCGCCGGGCGTCATGACGCGCGGCGTCCTCGACCCCGCCGACCACTACTACCGCCGCCTGATCACCGACGCCGTGCGTGCGGTCGACGCCGTGCGCGCACTCCCCGGCGTCGACGGCGCGCGGGTCGCGGTGGCCGGCATCAGCCAGGGCGGCGGGCTCGCGCTCGCGGTGGCGGGGCTCGTCGACGACGTCGTCGCGGTGATGCCGGACGTGCCGTTCCTGTGCCACTACCGGCGCGCGGTCGCCATCAGCGACGCCATGCCGCACAACGAGCTGACGCAGTACCTCGCGGTGCACCGCGACCAGGAGGACGTGGTCTTCCGCACGATGTCCTACCTCGACGCCGTGCACTTCGCGCGACGCGCCAGCGCTCCGGCGCTGTTCTCGGTCGCGCTGCGCGACGAGACCTGCCCGCCGTCGACGGTCTACGCCGCCTACAACCACTACGCGGGCCTGACCACGCGGCCGGCCACGCAGATCGAGGTCTACGCGCACAACCGCCACGAGGGCGGCCAGGGGTTCCAGGTGGACCGCCAGCTGCGCTGGATGCGGGACCTGCTGGGTTGACCCCAGCCCGCCGTCCGGCGGCGGTCAGCTGTCGGACGAGGCGTCCTGCCAGAGCTCGATGCGGTTGCCGGCGGGGTCGGTGACCCACCCGAAGCGGCCCACGCCGTCCATGTCCTGGACCTCGTCGGCGACCTCGGCGCCCCGCTCGCGCAGCTGCGCGAGCATCGCGTCGAGGTCCCGGACCCGGAAGTTGAGCATCGTCTGCTGCGAGCGGGAACCGAAGTAGTCGGAGTCGGCCGCGAACGTCGCGAAGACGGTGGGCCCGGCCTCCTGGTGCCACAGCCCGTGCTCGTCGAGGTCGAGGCCCAGGCACTCGCGGTACCAGGTCGCCAGCGCGGTCGGGTCCGGGGTGCGGACGAAGTAGCCGCCGATGCCGAGCACGCGTTCCATGCCGCCGATCCTGCCAGTGGGCGAGGCGCCGGGGCAGGGTCTATCGCTCGAGACCTGCCACGAGATGGTCCACCAGGTAGGCGAAGCTGGCCTCGACGTCCTCCGGCATCCCGAACCCGCCGTCGAGCTCCAGCACGGCGAAGCCGTGCACCGCCGCGCGCACCGAGCGGACCGCGTCGATGCGCCGGTCGACGGGGACCCGCATCTGGCTCACCGCCTCGAGCAGCAGCTGGACGGTCGCCGCACCCGCGCGGCGTACCTCGTCCGCCTCGGGGTCGCGGGCCCAGCCGCCCTGCGTGGCCAGGTACCGACCCGGGTGGGCCAGGGCGAAGCCGCGGGTCGCGCCGGCCATGGCGCGCAGTGCGCGCGCGCCGGTCGCCTCGCCGCGCCCCGCGACGAGGGCCGCGGTGAGCTGCTCGACGCAGGCGCGCGCGACGTCGAGACGGAGCCCCGGCAGCCCAGCCACGTGCTTGTACAGGCTCGGCACGGCGACCCCCGCGCGGCCGGCGACGGCGGCGAGCGTCAGGCCGGGCCACCCGTCGGCGTCGACGACCTCGAGACCGAGGCGCACGACGGCAGCGCGGTCCAGGCCCGCCCTAGGCACGGTCGCCCGGGAGCCACGAGCCCGCCGCGTCGCGCGGCGTCGCTGCGAGGAAGTGCAGCGTGCGCGGGACGACGACGTCCGCGGCCTGGTGGTGCGGGTAGTGCGCGGCGTCCGGCACCATGACGACCTCGGCCCCGATGGCCTCGCCGATCCAGGCGCCCTCTGCGACGGGGTCGTGGAAGTCGGGGTCGACCGTGCCGACGAACGCGAGGGCGGGTGCGCGGACATCGCCGACCCGGGCCGCGACGGGCGCGTGCGTGAGCTGCCGGCACAGCATCCGGAACTGGCGCAGGTGGGCGGGGTCCGCCAGGCGTTCCCGCAGGTCGGCGACGTGCTCGTCGAGCCAGGGGGAGGTGCGTCCGCGGTTGAGCGTCTTGCGGTAGTAGCCGGCCCACACCCGCGCGCCCCACGGTCGGGCGAACAGGACCGGGTACGACGCACGGATGATGGCGCGGCTGGTGCGGCTGAGCTCCGGGTCACGCAGGAACGGCCCGCTGAGCACCAGGCCGGCCACGAGGTCGGGGCGTTCGGCGGCGACCAGCGTCACCGCCCCCGCGCCCATCGAGTGGCCGACCAGGACGGCCGGTCCGCCGAGGTGCTCGAGCAGCGCGACGACGTCGGATGCGGTCGCCTCGTCGCCGTGCGTGCGGAACGTGGTGTCGCTGTCGCCGTGGCCGCGCAGGTCGGTGACGGCGACGCGGTATCCGGCGTCGAGCAGCGCGGGTGTCAGGTCGCGCCAGGTGGAGCGCAGGTCGCCCATGCCGGGGACGAGGAGGACGAGGGGGGCCGAGTCCGGTCCGTCGACGGTGTACGCGACGCGGCCCTCGGGGCGCGGGAGGCGATGGGGTGTGGTCATGGCGCAAAGCTAATGCCATTAGCCACAGATGGCAAGAGCGCGCCTGTCGGTCGGGTGAGGCACGATGGGTGCCGCACCGCACCGGTGCCACGAGTCGAACCGAGGAGACGTCCGCATGTCCGCTGCCCTGCCCGAGATCTCGGGTTCCTACGGCCAGAAGCCCACGCTGGCGTTCCCCGCCGACGCGCCGTCCGGCGAGCTCGAGGTCGTGGTGCTGTCCCGCGGCGACGGCGACCTGGTCGAGGCCGGCGACAACATCGAGGTGCACTACCTGGGCCAGTCCTGGAACGGCGGGGTGTTCGACAACTCGTACGACCGCGGCGAGTCCATCAGCTTCCCCATCGGCGTCGGCGCTGTCATCGCCGGCTGGGACGAGGGCCTCGTGGGCCAGCAGGTCGGCTCGCGCGTCCTGCTGTCCATCCCCTCGCACCTGGGCTACGGCGACCGCGGCGTGCCGCAGGCCGGCATCCGTGGCGGCGACACGCTCGTCTTCGTCGTGGACATCGTGGGAACCAGCGCCTGACGACACCTGAGGCAGCAGAGGCGCGGTCCCCGGTGACGGGGGCCGCGCCTCTGGTCGTCCGGAGGACTACAGGACCTGCGAGACCGCGGGGAGCATGTCCTTGATGGTCCGGCCGTTGGTCTTCACGCCGAGCGCCGTCATGCTCCACCCGGAGCCGCTGCGCGAGACCTTCGCCATGATCTGCGCGGTGTGCGCCCCCGAGCCCGACAGGTCGTAGCGCGCCACCTCCTGCTCGTTGCTCGAGTCGATGAGCCGGCAGAAGGCGTTCTCGATCGCGCTGAACGACTGGCCCGAGTAGCTGTTGACGACGAACACCAGCTGCGTGACGGCGGGGTTCACCGCACCCAGGTCCACGACGATCGACTCGTCGTCGCCGTCGCCGCGGCCCGTGAGGTTGTCGCCGAGGTGCTGGAGCGCGCCGTCCTTGCTGCGCAGCTGGCTGAACCACACCTGGTCGACGAGCTGGCCCGACGCGTCGAACAGCAGCGCCGAGGCGTCGAGGTCGACCGACTTCTCCTTGACCTTGCCGAACAGGCCCTTGACCTTCTGCGCGTCCCAGCCCAGCCCCATGCGGACGCGGCTGAGGCCGCCGCCGTCGGACTTCTGCAGCGAGACGGACTGACCCTTGCTCAGGCTGATCGACATGCGTGGTGCCCTTTCGTCGGTGCGCGTCTGTCGGTGCGCAGGGTGCCGGCGTCAGCCGACGTGGATGAGGTGGTCCTCGTCGGCGTGCCGACGGTTGCGCGCGAGGGACGACAGGAACGCCGCGCCGATGAACGCGACGCCCACGAGGCCGGTGATGACCTCGTCGACGTGCACCCCGATGCTGACCAGCAGGATCACGGCGAGCGCGCCGATGGCCCAGTGCGCACCGTGCTCCAGGTAGACGTACTCCTGCAGCGTGCCCTTGCGCACCAGGAAGACCGTGATCGAGCGGACGAACATCGCGCCGATGAAGCCCAGGCCGAGGGCGATGATGATCGGGTCGGCGGTGATGGCGAACGCGCCGACCACGCCGTCGAACGAGAACGACGCGTCGAGCACCTCGAGGTAGAGAAAGAGGAAGAACGCGGCCTTGCCGGTCGCCTTGGCCGCCTCGCTCGGACCGCTCGTCGCCGTGCCGACCTCGGTGCTCGCGTCCTGCTCGTCGGCGCCCGCACCCTCGAACAGGGTCCCCAGGCCGTTGACCGCAATGTAGGTGATCATGCCGAGCACCCCGGCGACCATGACGACGGCCGGGTCGTCGGCGAGCAGCTCGGCGGCGAGCACGAGCGCGACGCCGGAGATGACCACGGACAGCTGGTCGAGCTTGCCGATCTTGGCCAGCGGGCGCTCGAGCCAGGTCAGCCAGGTGATCTCCCGCTCCTCGAAGATGTAGTTGAGGAACAGCATGAGCAGGAACATCCCGCCGAACGCCGCGATCTGCGGGTGCGCCTGGTTGAGCAGGTACCCGTAGGTGCCGGGCGTCTCCGGGTCGCCCTTCTCCATCGCGAGGTTGAGCGCCTCGACCGGTCCGAGGTCGGCCGTGATGCCGACGATCAGCAGCGGGAACACCAGGCGCATGCCGAACACGGCGATGATGACGCCGATGGTGAGGAAGATCTGCTGCCAGAAGTTGCTCATCCGCTGCAGCACGGTGGCGTTGACCACCGCGTTGTCGAACGACAGCGAGACCTCGAGCACGCCGAGGATCAGGCAGAGGGCGAAGGCCTCCCAGCCGCCGTAGACGAAGGCGACGATGAGCGAGGCGATCGTCACGACGATCGACCAGCCGAAGATGCGAAGCAACCGAGTCTCGTTCCGTGTGGATGGGTGCGGCGCCAGGACGGCGACCTGCGGATTCTAGGCGGAAGCCGCCTCAGCCCACGTTGACGCCGAAGTCCCGCACGATGCCGAGCAGGCCGGTGTCGTAGCCCTGGCCGACCGCGCGGAACTTCCACTCCGCGCCGTACCGGTACACCTCGCCGAAGATCATGGCGGTCTCGGTAGAGGCGTCCTCCGTGAGGTCGTAGCGCGCGATCTCCTGGCCGTCGGCCTGGTTGACGATGCGGATGAACGCGTTGCGCACCTGGCCGAAGCTCTGGTGGCGAGCGTCGGCGTCGTGGATGGACACGGGGAACACGATCCGGTCGACGTCCGCCGCCATGCCGGCCAGGTTCAGCTTGACCGACTCGTCGTCGCCCTCGCCCTCACCGGTCCGGTTGTCGCCCGTGTGCTCGACGGTCCCGTCGGGAGACGCGAGGTTGTTGTAGAAGACGAAGTGGGCGTCCGACAGCACCTTGCCGCTCGCACCCAGCAGCAGCGCGCTCGCGTCGAGGTCGAAGTCCTGCCCGCTCGTCGTGCGGGCGTCCCAGCCCAGCCCGACCAGCACGGCCGTGAGGTTGGGCGCCTCCTTGCTCAGCGAGACGTTGCCGCCCTTGGCCAGCGTGATGCTCACGATGTGTCCTTCCGTGCGATGCGTGGGTCGGCGGATCAGAGGGTGACGCCGAAGTCGCGGGCGATGCCCGCCAGACCGGACGCGTACCCCTGCCCCACGGCACGGAACTTCCACTCGCCGCCGTTGCGGTACAGCTCGCCGAACACCATGGCGGTCTCGGTCGACGCGTCCTCCGACAGGTCGTAGCGGGCGATCTCGCCGCTGCCGTCGCCGTTGACCACGCGGATGAACGCGTTGCGCACCTGGCCGAAGCTCTGCCCACGCGCGTCGGCGTCGTAGATCGAGACGGGGAAGACCACCTTGTCGACGTCGGCCGGGACCGCGGTCAGATCCACCTTGACCTGCTCGTCGTCGCCCTCGCCCTCGCCCGTGAGGTTGTCGCCCAGGTGCTCGACCGAGCCCTCGGGGCTCTTGAGGTTGTTGAAGAACACGAAGTGCTGGTCGGTGGGCACCTTGCCGCCCGCGTCGAGCAGCAGCGCCGAGGCGTCGAGGTCGAAGTCGGCGCCCGTCGTGGTGCGCAGGTCCCATCCGAGGCCGACGACGACGGAAGTCAGGCCGGGGGCCGCCTTGGTGAGGCTGACGTTCCCACCCTTGGAGAGGCTGACGCTCATGTGTCCTCCTGGACTCTGCGACAGGGGCTCGTCCCCCGTCATCGGGGCGCGGCCGGTCGGGCACGCGCGTGGTGCTGACCCCACCGTATTCATCCCCGGCCGACTTCGTGCGCCGACTTCGCTCAGAGCGTGCACCGAGTTGGAGGCTTCGCGCCCCGGCGAGCGCGCGTGGCTCTAGCATCGACGGTGGACCCCGACGCGCTGCCGCGTCACACCCCCGTTCCAGGAGGCCTCAGATGTCCGAGCTCGACCTCGGTGCCACGCCGACCGCCACTCCCGCGGCCGCTCCCGCGCCCGCCGGCGGGCTGGTGCTGACGCCCCCCGCCCCGGTCGTGGTGGTCGAGGAGAAGCAGGCCGAGTCCGCGGTCCCGCTCGCGCCGGGCAAGGAGCTGGAGCTCAAGGCCAAGGCGACGGCGTTCGTCACGGAGCTGACGACCATCGACACCAAGTCGCCCGAGTTCAGCCAGAAGGTCGCCTCGATCACCTCGATGGGCGAGCAGGAGATGCGCGCCTCGGCCTCCGTCTCGAGCCGCATGCTCGACCGGCCCGCGTCGATCGCCAAGGGCTCGAAGGGCAAGGACGGTGACGCGCAGACGCGGGTGGCCAACACGCTGGTGGACCTGCGCACGACCGTGACCGACCTCGACCCCAACCGCGCCGACCTCACGGGCGTCAAGAAGGTCCTCAAGTGGATCCCGGGCGGTAACAAGGTCGACGCGTACTTCGCGCGGTACCAGTCCGCGCAGTCGCACATCGACGCGATCATCAAGGCCCTCGCCTCCGGCCAGGACGAGCTGCGCAAGGACAACGCGGCCATCGAGACGGAGAAGACCAACCTCTGGACCTCGATGGGCAAGATCGCGGAGTACAACACGCTGGCCGCCGCGCTCGACACGGAGATCGAGGAGAAGATCGCCCAGCTCGAGGCGGCCGGCCGGCAGGAGGACGCGGACGCCCTGCGGTCCGACGCCCTGTTCCCGGTGCGCCAGCGCCGGCAGGACTTCATGACGCAGATGGCCGTGAGCGTGCAGGGGTACATGGCCCTCGACCTCGTCCGCCGCAACAACCTCGAGCTGATCAAGGGCGTCGACCGCGCGCAGACGACCACGATCGCCGCGCTGCGGACGGCCGTCATCGTGTCCCAGGCGCTCTCGCGCCAGAAGCTGGTGCTCGACCAGATCACCGCGCTCAACACGGTGACGTCCAACCTCATCGAGTCGACGTCCGTGCAGCTGCGCCAGCAGGGCGCCGCCATCAACCAGCAGGCCTCCGAGGCGACGATCGACGTCGCCAAGCTGCAGGCGGCGTTCGACAACGTCTTCGCGACGATGGATGCGCTCGACACCTTCCGCGCGCAGGCGGTCGACTCCATGGCGCAGACGGTCACGGCGCTGGAGGGGCAGATCGAGCGGGCGCAGCCGTACCTGGAGCGCACGCGGGCCCGCGAGGGGAACGCCTCCTGACTGGGCGCAGTGACGAGGGAGCGACGTGAGCTGGCTGGCGCGCCTGCGCGGTGACGACGAGCCCGACGAGCGGGACCAGGCACCCGAGCCCGACGAGGACAGCCCGGAGGCGCTGCAGGCCGCGGTCGACGAGCTGGTGCGGTTCGTCAACGCGCGCGCCGGGGCGCTGCCGCCCGCGGCGCTGGCGAACGCGCGCGCGCTGACCGACACCCTCACCGAGGTGGTCGACAGCGCGCAGGTGCGCCCGCTCGACGTGTACGCGGTCATCAGCGTGCGGGGCGTGGTGGGCGACTACCTGCCGACGACCCTGAAGGGCTACCTCGCGCTCGACCCCGAGGTCAGGGACGTCCCGCGCGCCGGCGGGCACAGCCCCACGGAGTCGCTGATGATGCAGATCGACTCGCTCCAGACGTCGGTGCAGGCCACCCTGGTGGCCACGCGCGAGCAGGATGCCGATGCCCTGATGACCCAGGGCCGGTTCCTGCAGACCAAGTTCAACCGCTCCGACCTCGACCTGTGACCCGCACGCCGTCCGCTCCCGCTCACCACGACCCGATGGACTCCTGAATGCCCGCAGCACCCATGAAGCGCGGATCGAACGCCGCCCTGACCCGCGAGATCCCCCACCTGCGCGGGGTGGTGCTCGGTGTGGCGCTGTCGTCGTCCGAGCCCGTGCTCAATGACAACCTGGTGGTCGCGACGCTCCTGTGCGACGACGACCACAAGGTGCTGTCCGACGAGCACATGGTGTTCTTCAACCAGCTCGCCGAGCCCGACCTGTCGGTGACGCAGCTGGCGGCCGCCGCGGGCGGCGACGTCGAGCAGGTCGAGGTCGACCTCGACGGCGTGCCGGCCGACGTGCACCGCATCGTGGTCGTGGCCTACCTCAACGAGGGCATGGGCCACCGGCGCACACTGGGCCAGCTGCGGGTCGCGCAGATCCGGGTGCTCAACCTGGCCGACGGCGCCGAGCTGGTGCGCTCCGAGAACCTGGCGCCCGCCCTGACGGGCGAGACGGGCCTCGTGCTGGGGGAGCTGTACCGGCACGAGGGCGGGTGGAAGTTCAAGGTCGTCGGGCAGGGCTACCCCAACGGGGTGGTGGGGATCGCCGCCGACCACGGGGTCGGGCTGTGACCCTGCCCGACCCTCGGCGCGCCCCGGCACGCACCGACCTCCCGTGGCTGCGGCACCGGCCGCTGCGCCGCGTGCCCGCCTCGCCGGCACCGCGGGTGAACCTGCAGCACCCGGGCCGCCCGCCCCTCGGTACGGGCCGCGTCACGCCCGCCGCGCCGTCGGCCGGTGCGTCCTCGCTCGACCTGACGCGGCCGTCGGCCCCGGTGCCCGCGCCCGCGCCAGACGCCGCGGAGGCTTCGGTGGCGGTGTCGTCGTCGCTGGACCTGTCGTCGCCGGGCCTGACCTCGTCGTCGCTGGATCTGTCGTCCGCGGCGTCGTCGTCGCTCGACCTCTCGACGCAGGCCCCGGCCCCGGCGTCGTCCTCGCTCGACCTCTCGACGCCGGCCCCGGCGGAATCGTCGTCGGACCTGTCGACGCCCCCGGCCGCCTCGTCACTGGATCTCGGCCCGTCGACCGGCGCCGCCGCGACGCCGAGCGCCCGCGCGCTGGTCCCCGTCCGCAGGCAACCCTCGGCCGCGCAGGGTGACCCGGTGCTCGGCTACGAGCCCGAGCGGGTGGTGGTCGGCCGGCCGACCCTGCTCAACCGGGATCGCCCCACCGTGGCGCTCACGCGCGTGCAGTCGGGCGTGGGCGTGCTGCGCCTCACGATGGCCGTCGGGAGCGGTGTCGGGGACCTGCGACCCGCCGCGTTCTGCCACCTCTCCACGGGCGAGACCGTGCTGCTGGACCACAACCGCGGCATGACGACGGCTCCGGCGGGCAGTCGGCGCCCGGTGGTCCAGGCCGTCGACCGCGGCTTCCTGGTCGACCTGCGGCAGGTCTCGCGCCTGCAGCGGCTCGTGATCGCGGGGTTCTCGCCCACGTCGTCGTCGCTCGCGTGGGGCGGCGCGCTGCGGGTCGAGACCATCGGCGGGGCGCGCGTGGACGTCCCGCTGGAGCGCGAACCAGGTGCCGGATCGCTGGTGGCGCTGTCGATCCTCAACGTCGGCGGCCAGCTGGTGCTGCGCGCCGAGCGTCAGCTCGTTCCCGGCGCGCTGCGCGAGGCGGCGCTCGCCTTCGGGTTCGACGGGTTGACCTGGGTCGACGCCTGGACCCCGCTGGGCTGATCCGGGCGTTCTCCCCAGGGCGCGCAGCCGGCCGGTCCATCCGTCGTACGCGCGGGTTACGCTCCGGTACGCGCCTTCAGGGGACCCGCGAGAGGCAGGACGCGATGCGCCATTTCGACCACCTCACCGACGACGCCCGTCGCCGGCTGTTCTGGCGTGCGCCGGAGCCCTTCTCGCGCGAGTCGCCGCGGGAGACCCTCGCGGTGGCGCTCGGCGCGACGCTCTACATGCCGGCCACCCGCCCCCGGCTCGCGCACGACCTCGCCCGCCGGGCGTCGCAGGGTGTCGCGAGCTCGGTCGTGTGCCTCGAGGACTCGATCGCGGACGACGAGCTGCCCGCCGCGCAGGCCAACGCCATCGCGCAGCTGCGTGAGCTCGCCCAGGCGGGCGGGGGTCCGCTCACGTTCGTCCGTGTGCGCACGCCCGACCAGATCCCGCAGGTCGTCGACGGCCTGGGGGAGCACGCCCACGTGCTGAGCGGGTTCGTGCTGCCCAAGTTCTCGGAGTCCACGGGGGCCGCGTTCCTGGACGCGCTCGACGACACGGCGGCGACCCACGGCCTGCACCTGTGGGCCATGCCGGTGATCGAGTCGCCCGAGATGATCCACCGCGAGACGCGCGGTGACCAGCTGCTCGCGGTCCGCGCGCTGCTGGACAAGCACCGTGCCTCGGTCCTCGCGGTCCGCACCGGCGCGACCGACCTGAGCGGCGTCTACGGGATCCGACGCGGGCGAGACCTGTCGATCTACGACGTGCGGCTCGTCGCGGAGGTCCTCACCGACGTCGTCAACATCCTCGGACGGGCCGACGGGTCGGGCTTCGTCGTCACGGGCCCCGTGTGGGAGTACTACGGCGGCAACGAGCGCCTGTTCAAGCCGCGCCTGCGGCAGGCGCCGTTCCAGGCCAGCGACGCCGAGGACCTGCGCGCCTCGCTGATCACGCAGGACCTGGACGGGCTGATCCGCGAGGTCGTGCTGGACGCGGCGAACGGGCTGACGGGCAAGACCGTGATCCACCCGAGCCACGTCCCGGTGGTGCACGCGCTGTCGGTGGTGACGCACGAGGAGTACGTCGACGCGAGCGACGTGCTCGGGCGCGACGCGGGTGCGGCGGCGTCGGCCTACCGGAACAAGATGAACGAGTCCCGCCCGCACCGCGCCTGGGCGGAGCGCGTGCTGACGAGGGCCGCGGTGTTCGGTGTGGCGGAGCCGGACGTCGGCTTCGTCGACCTGCTGGGCGCAGGGGACGACTGGTGACGGACCCCGCGCGCTGGGTCTCGCAGCGGCTCGGTGTCGGGCTGCGCACCACGGCCTCCCCGGTCGGGCTCGACCTCGCCGACCTCGTGGGTCTCGCCGTGCGGCGCAACCCGCGGCGTGCCCACCTGCTGGTCTCGCGCGTGCTCGGCAAGCACGTCCCCACCGATCCGCGCGTGGTACGCGGCGCCGGCCTGCTGCTGGGCGACCTGGTACGCGCCGAGCTGACCGGCGGCCCGCACCCCGAGGCGCGGGCCGCGGCCCTGCGGGCGGCGCTCGCGGATCCAGGGGCCGAAGGCGGCGACCCGGTCGGGCTGGGGCTGGACGGGGTCGTGGCGGCCGAGCCGGTCCCGGCCGTGGTGCTCGGGTATGCCGAGACGGCCACGGCGCTGGGGCAGCAGGTCGCCGAGGCGCTCGGCGCGCCCGTGCTCCACTCGACGCGGCGCTCGGTGCCCGGCATCACGGCCGTCGGCGGGTTCGAGGAGGAGCACTCGCACGCCACCAGCCACCTGCTACTGCCGGCCGACCCGCAGCTGCTGTCGAGTGAGGACATGCTGGTGCTGGTCGACGACGAGCTGAGCACGGGCCGCACCGCGCTCAACACGATCGCGACCCTGCACGCCCGCCACGCCCGGTCGCGGTACGTGATCGCCGCGCTGGTGGACCTGCGCTCGACGGAGGACCGGGCGCGCATGGCGCAGGTCGCCCGGGAGCTGGGTACGCGCATCGACGTGCTCGCGCTGGCAGCGGGCACCGTGCTGCTGCCCGACGACCTGGCCGAGCGGGCGGCCGCGCTCGTCGCCGAGCTCGGCGACGCCCCGGCGCCGGCTGCCACCACCTCGGTCGCGGCGGTCCACCGGGTCGCCCTGCCCTGGCCCGCCGGCCTGCCGGAGTCGGCGCGGCACGGCTGGGACCCCGCGGACGACGACCGGCGCGCGGCGGCCGTGGAGCGCGCCGCGTCCGCGCTCGCCGGGCCGCTCGGCGACGCCCGCCGCGTGCTGGTCCTGGGCACCGAGGAGCTGCTCGACGTCCCGCAGCGGCTCGCCGCGGCACTCGCGGGTGCCCGCACGGTCCGGTTCTCGTCCACGACGCGCTCCCCGGTCCTGCCGGTCGACGACGAGGGGTACGCCATCCGCACGGCGCTGCGCTTCGACGCGCACGACGAGCCCGACGACGGGCCGGGGCCGCGGTACGCCTACAACGTGCTGGGTGGCGGGTTCGACGCCGTGGTCGTGGTGCTCGACGAGCGCGCGGACACGGCGGCCGCGGACGGGCTCGTCGCCGCCCTGGGGACCGCCGCACCGCTGGTCGTCGTCGCGAGCCTCCCTGACGCGGCCGCGCGCGTGGCCCGCGCGCGCTCGGTGCCCGCCGTGCTGCGTGGCCCTGCATTCGGCTCCTACGCACCCGACGAGGTCGCCTGGCTGCTCACCGACCTGTCGGACGTCGCGCTCGAGGCGCCCGTGGAGGAGCGCGAGGAGGCCATCCAGTCGGGCGGCGCGCACTACGCCGAGTCTCTGCCGGTCGAGTACCAGCCGTCGGCCGCGTACGCCGCGCTCTTCGAGGCGGCGCTCGCCGATGCCGCCGAGCGTGTCGCGCTCGCGGTCGGTGTGGTCACCGAGCGTGCGCTCGCGGCACGCGGCACGGACCTGACGCTCGTGTCGCTGGCCCGCGCGGGCACGCCCGTGGGCATCCTCATGCGCCGCTGGGCGCAGCAACGGCACGGGCTCGACCTGGCGCACTACGCGGTGTCGATCGTGCGCGGGCGTGGTGTGGACCACCTGGCCCTGCGACACGTCGCCGCCCGGCACGCGCCGGAATCCGTGCTGTTCGTCGACGGCTGGACCGGCAAGGGGGCCATCGCGCGCGAGCTCGCCGCGGCGCTGGTCGAGCACCGGGCCGCGACGGGGGTCGACTTCCCGCCCGAGCTCGCGGTGCTGGCCGATCCCGGGCACTGCGTCGACCTGTACGGCACGCGCGACGACTTCCTCATCCCGTCGGCGTGCCTGAACTCGACGGTGTCCGGCCTGGTGTCGCGGACCGTCCTGAACCGGGCGATCCTGCGCGACGACCAGTTCCACGGCGCCAAGTTCTACGCGGAGCTGGCGTCGGCGGACGTCTCCAACCGGTTCCTCGACGCGGTGTCCGACCGGTTCCCCGCGGTGCAGGAGGCGGTCGACGCGACGCCCGCCGCGCCCGACGAGGCGCCCGACTGGCGCGGCTGGGCCGCCGTCGAGAGGGTCTCGCGCGAGCAGGGCATCGGCGACGTCAACCTGGTCAAGCCCGGGGTCGGCGAGACCACGCGTGTGCTGCTGCGCCGCGTGCCGTGGAAGGTGCTCGTCGCGTCCGACGCGGCGCCCGCGGACCTGGTGCACATCCGGCACCTCGCCGCGGAGCGCGGGGTCCCCGTCGAGGCCGTGCCCGATCTGCCGTACTCGTGCATGGGCCTCATCCACCCTGCTTACACCGCGGGCGCCACGGGCGCGGCCGGCACCGCGGTGCGTACGGTGACCGCATGACCGTCCCCGGGAGACCCGACCTGCCCGTCCCCGCCGCGAGCGGTGAGGGCCCCCGGGCCGTGGCCGAGGCCGAGGCGCACGTGGCCGCGGCCGCCCTCGCGGCCGGTGTGCCGGAGCACCTCGTCGGACGCGTCGCGTCCTTCGCCCGGCCCGGCGCGGCGCGCGCGACCGCCCGGCCGCTCGTCGCGTGCGACCTTGACAGGACTCTCGTGTACTCCGCGGCCGCGCTCGGCCTGGTCGGCGAGGACCGGCATGCGCCGGACCTGGTGGTGGCCGAGGTGTTCCACGGCGAGCCGTTGTCGTTCCAGACGCGCGCCGCCCAGGACCTGCTGGCGGTGCTCGCCCGGGTGGCCACGCTGGTCCCGACGACCACCCGCACGCGCAGCCAGTACGCGCGCATCCGCATCCCGGGGCGGCCCTACCCGTACGCGGTGACGACCAACGGCGGACAGCTGCTGGTCGACGGCAAGCCGTGCCCGCGGTGGGCCCAGCGCGTCGCCGAAGAGCTGGCCCAGGCCGCCCCCCTCGCGGAGGTCCATGCCCACCTGGCGCGCGTGGCCCACGAGCCCTGGGTGCGCAAGCTGCGCGTGGCCGACGACATGTTCACCTACCTCGTCGTCGAGCGGGGCATGGTCCCGTCCGGATACGTCGACGACCTCAGCGCGTGGTGCGAGGCGCGTGGGTGGACCGTCTCGGTGCAGGGGCGCAAGGTGTACTGCGTGCCGGCGACGCTGACCAAGTCGGCGGCCGTGGCCGAGATCGCCCGACGTGCGGAGGCGGGCGATGTGCTCGCCGCCGGTGACTCGCTCCTCGACGGCGAGCTGCTCGAGGCCGCGGACAGAGGCGTGCGGCCCGCGCACGGCGAGCTGCACGAGACGGAGTGGCGGGCGCCGCACGTCGCGGTCACCTCCGCATCGGGGGTGCTCGCGGGCGAGGAGATCGTCGCGCGGCTGCTGGCGGACGTGTTGTCCTCGTCCTGAGTGCCCGACACGTCCTGAGTGCCCGACACGTCCTGAGCGCCCGACACGCATGCCGCCCGTTTCGGGCGCGGTCCTTGCTGCACGCGCGCGCCTGGGCGAGTGTGGGGGACATGGGGGAGAACAGGGTCACCATCACGTACTGCACGCAGTGCCGTTGGCTGCTCCGCGCGGCCTGGTACGCCCAGGAGCTGCTCACCACGTTCCACCGTGAGCTCGCCGAGGTGGCGCTGCGGCCCGCCACCGGCGGCGTGTTCGTGGTGGACGTCGACGGCGAGCCGCTGTGGGACCGCAGCACGCACGGCGGGTTCCCGGAGATCACGGCCCTGAAGCGGGCCGTGCGCGACAAGGTCGCCCCCGACAAGCCGCTGGGTCACAGCGAGGGCGCCTCCGCCTGACGGGAGCCCTGACAGGACCCCTGACAGGAGCCCTGCCGGGAGCCCCGCCGGGCTGCTTCCTGGACCGCGGTCCTGCACGCGGTGGACAGCCCGGTGCCAGGTCAGCGCGCCATCGGTACGTTTGATCACGATCCGGTCACGGGGCGCACGCCCGGTGGCCGGTCGCGCGCCGGACGGCGCCCGTGGGCTACCTCGGAGGCCGTCGGACCACGGCTCGGGGGTGCCCGGTCCGACGGCGTGGCGGGCGGGCGATCGGACGGGGGGTACGTCGGTCGCCCGCCCGCCTGGCCTGCCCTTCGTGGGTGGATCGGGGCAAGATGACGCCATGGATGTCGACGCCTTCGCCGCCCACACCGCCTTCTCGGACCCGGGCAGGCACGCGCCCGTCCTCGCGGGCATCGAGCCCACCCCGGACGCGATCCACGCGGCGGCGTGCTCCATCGTCGTGCACTACCGGGGCCAGGCGGCGAGGGTCACGGAGCGGATGCGCGACGACATCGACCTGCGCTGGCTCGAGGCCATCCTCGACGCGGCCGAGGAGCGCGCTCCGCTCGTCCCGGGCACCCCGCGCGAGGTGGGCGAGGAGGTGGCCGGCTGCTGCCGCGACCACACGCTGTTCGGCCTCGGCGTGCTGCGCGAGCACGGCATCCCGGCTCGCAGCCGCGTCGGTTTCGCCGGGTACTTCGAGCCGGGGTTCCACCACGACCACGTCGTCGTGGAGTACTGGGACGGCAGCCGCTGGGTCCGCTTCGACCCCGAGCTCGGGCCTGACGGGTTCGACTTCGACACCAGGGACCTGCCGCAGGGACCCCGCGCGCCGTTCGAGACGGCCGCCGAGGTGTGGATCGCCGGCCGCGGCGACAACCTGGACCTGTCGGTCTACGGCGTCGACCGGTCGCTGCCGCACCTGTGCGGCCACGAGTTCGTGCGCGGCTACGTGTTCCTCGAGCTCGCGCACCGGCGCGGCGACGAGCTGCTGCTGTGGGACGAGTTCGGGGCGCGTGCCGCCGGCCTGCCCCCGGACCTGCTGCCCGAGGGCGCCGTCCTCGACGAGGACGTCGCCGACGAGCTCGCCGACGAGATCGCGGTGCTGCTCGTGCAGGCGGACGCGGGCGACGAGGAGGCCGAGGCCGAGCTGGCCCGGCGTTACGACCAGGACCCGCGGCTCAACCCGCGCGTCGCCGTCCTCACGTTGACGCCGCACGACCGGGTGGGCGACGTGGACCTGTCCACGCGCACCACCCGGTGGCGCTGAGGGGCTACGGGCGCTGAGGGCTACACCCCGGTCGGTCGCGGGCAGGAGACGCCCGTGCCGCCGAGGCCGCAGTACCCGGCCGGGTTCTTGTCGAGGTACTGCTGGTGGTACGCCTCGGCGTAGTAGAAGCGGCCCGCCTCCTGCGCGGGGCGCACCTCCGTGGTGATCTCGCCGAACCCGGCACGGGTCAGCCGGGGCTGGTACTCGGCCAGCGTCTTCGCGGCGGCCTCGGCCTGCTCGTCGGTCGTCGTGTAGACGGCCGAGCGGTACTGGGTGCCGACGTCGTTGCCCTGCCGGTAGCCCTGCGTGGGGTCGTGCGCCTCCCAGAAGGCGCGCAGCAGGTCCTCGTGCGAGAGGACGGCCGGGTCGTAGGCGACCATGACCACCTCGGTGTGCCCGGTCAGGCCCGTGCACACCTCCTCGTACGTGGGGAAGGGCGTGAAACCGCCCTGGTAGCCGACGGCCGTGGTCACGACGCCGGGCGTCTGCCACATCGCGCGCTCGGCTCCCCAGAAACAGCCCATCGCGACGTAGAGCGTCGCGGTGCCGACGGGCCAGGGGCCCGCCAGCGGAGTGCCGAGCACGGTGTGCGTCGAGGGAACGGTGTAGGCGTAGTCGTCGCGGCCGGCGAGGGCCCGCTCGGGGGCCACCATCGTCGAGCGGAGTGCGGATCCGAAGAGCCAGTTCATGGTCTCGCGTCCTTTCGTGGGCTGGTTCTGCCCGGCCAGCACAACCGTGCCGGTGCTTCCGGTGTTCCCGGTGCTCCGAGCGATCAGGACCTAACCTTGGGCGGTGACCCAAGACGAGCTCGACTGGTCGGACGCCGGCTTCTCCACGCGCGCCATCCACGCAGGTCAGGCGGCCGACCCCAGCACCGGTGCCGTGGTGCCGCCCATCTACCAGGTGTCCACGTACAAGCAGGACGGCATCGGCAACCTGCGCGGCGGGTACGAGTACTCGCGCTCGGCGAACCCGACCCGGACGGCGCTCGAGGAGGCGCTCGCGTCCGCCGAGGGTGGGGCGGGCGCCGCGGCCTTCGCGTCCGGGCTGGCCGCGGAGGACACGTTGCTGCGCGCGGTCCTGCGCCCCGGCGACCACCTCGTGGTGCCCGACGACGCCTACGGCGGCACCTACCGGATGGTCGCCCAGGTGTTCGGGCCGTGGGGGATCGAGCACACGGCGGTGAACCTGGGCAACGCGGACGCGGTCCTCGACGCCATCCAGCCCGGGCGCACCAAGGTGGTCTGGATCGAGACGCCCAGCAACCCGCTCCTGACCGTCGCCGACATCGCGGCGATCGCCGTGCACGCGCAGTCCGCGGGAGCGCTCGTCGTGGTCGACAACACGTTCGCGACGCCATACCTCCAGCGGCCCCTGGCCCTCGGCGCGGACGTCGTGGTGCACTCCACCACCAAGTACATCGGCGGGCACTCGGACGTGGTGGGCGGCGCGCTGGTGGTCGCGGACGGCGCCCAGCTGCCGGTCGGCCTCGTCGGCCCCACGGGCACCACGAGCGTCCTGGACGCGGTGCGCTTCCACCAGAACGCCTCCGGGGCCGTGGCCGGGCCGTTCGACGCGTGGCTCACGCTGCGCGGCCTGCGCACGCTCGCGGTCCGGATGGACCGGCACGTGGCGAACGCCGCCGCGGTGGTGGAGCTCCTGCGGCACCACGAGGCGGTGACGGAAGTCCTGTACCCGGGGCTCGACGAGCACCCGGGCCACGAGCTGGCCGCCCGGCAGATGTCGGCCTTCGGTGGCATGGTGGCGTTCCGCACGGGGAGCGAGGACTCGGCCCGCGCCGTCTGCGCGGCCACCCGGGTGTTCACGCTCGCGGAGTCGTTGGGCGGGGTGGAGTCCCTCATCGAGCACCCGCACCGCATGACGCACGGGTCGGTGGTGGGCACCGCGCTCGAGGTCCCGGACGACCTGGTCCGGCTGTCCGTGGGCATCGAGGACGCCGACGACCTCGTGGCCGATCTGTCCCGAGCGCTGAGGAGCGTCGCATGAGTGAGCCAGCCCCCGACCTGACGAAGGCCTCGGCCCCCAGCGGTCCGCCCGTGCCGCTCTCGGTGCAGCGCACCGCGGCGTGGGCGTGGCGCTTGCTGCTCATCTGCGCGGCGGTCGCCGTGGCGGTCTGGGTGATCGGCGCGCTCAAGGTGGTCATCGTGCCCATCGCGATCGCGGTGCTCGTCACCGTGCTGCTGTCGCCGGTCGTGGGGTTCTTCCAGCGCCGGTTGCGCATGTCGCGCGCCGTGGCGAGCGCCGTCGGGCTCGTGGGCCTCATCGTGCTGGTGGTCGCTCTGCTCACGGTGGCCGGTGCCTCCATGGTGCGCGGCTTCGGCGACCTGTGGGACGAGGCGAGCGCGGGCGTCGACAAGGTCACCGCGTGGCTGGCCGACGGTCCGCTGCAGCTCTCGGACCAGGACATCGCGAAGTGGGCCGACAAGCTCCAGGACCTGGCCGGCTCCGGCGGCGGCAGCGGCTTCCTCACGGGGGCGCTGCACGGCGCGGTGACGCTCGGGCACGTGGCGGCAGGCACCCTGATCTGCATCTTCTGCACGTTCTTCTTCCTGCTGGACGGCCGCACCATCTGGGCGTGGCTGGTGGGGCTGCTCCCGCGCGGCTCGCGTGAGCACGTGCACCAGGCGGCGCGCCGCGGGCTGGTCACGCTCGGTGCCTACACGCGCACGCAGATCCTCGTCGCCGCGGTGGATGCGATCGGCATCGGGATCGGGGCCGCGATCCTCCAGGTCCCGCTCGCGCTGCCGCTGGCGATCCTGGTGTTCCTCGGGTCGTTCGTCCCCATCGTCGGCGCGCTGGCGACGGGCACGATCGCGGTGCTGGTCGCGCTCGTCGCGCAGGGCCCGTGGGTCGCGCTGATCATGCTCGGCGTCGTGCTGCTGGTGCAGCAGATCGAGGGCCATGTGCTGCAGCCGTTCCTCATGGGACACGCGGTGTCGCTGCACCCCGTCGCGGTGCTGCTCGCCGTGGCGGCGGGCTCGCTGGTGGCCGGCATCCTGGGTGCGCTGTTCGCCGTGCCGATCGTCGCGGTCGTCAACACCGTGCTGCTCTACCTGCACGGGCACGACAAGTTCCCGCAGCTCGGGCACGACGACCACGTCGCCGTGCGAGGACGCGGGCACCCGATGCTCGACCGCTCGATCGCCCAGTTCGCCGAGAGCAAGGCGGCCGACATCGCCTCGGAGGAGGAGCTCGGAGCCGGCCCCGCGGTCGGCAAGGACGCCTCGCCCGTCGCTGATGCCGGCGACGGGCGATGACCGCCAGCCTCGCCGACGTCCGGGCCGCCGCCGAGCTTCTCGACGGGGTCATCGAGCACACGCCCGTGGAGAGCAGCCGCGCGCTGTCGGAGATCTCGGGCACGCAGGTGTGGCTCAAGTGCGAGAACCTGCAGCGCGCGGGCTCGTTCAAGATCCGCGGCGCGTACGTGCGCATGTCCAGGCTCTCGGCCGACGAGCGCGCGCGTGGCGTGGTGGCCGCGAGCGCGGGCAACCACGCGCAGGGGGTCGCGCTCGCCGCGCGCCTGCTGGGCATCGAGGCCACCGTCTTCATGCCGGTCGAGGCCGCCCTGCCCAAGATCGCCGCGACCCGCGAATACGGCGCGCGGGTGTCGCTCGTGGGGCACAGCGTCGACGATGCGCTGGAGCACGCGCTCGAGTACTCCGAGCGCACCGGGGCGGTGCTCATCCACCCGTTCGACCACGACGACGTGATCGCCGGGCAGGGCACGATCGCGCTGGAGATCCTCGAACAGGTGCCCGACGTCGCCACGATCGTCGTGCCCGTCGGTGGCGGCGGGCTCGCCGCCGGCGTGGTCACCACCGTCCGCGAGCTCGCACCGCACGTCCGCGTCGTCGGCGTGCAGGCCGCGGGCGCGGCGGCGTACCCGCCCTCGATGACGGTCGGGGCGCCCGTGAAGGCCGCCGACATGCGCACCATGGCGGACGGCATCGCCGTGGGCCGGCCCGGTGCCGCGCCCTTCGCGGTGCTGCACGAGGCCGCCACCGCGATCCGGACCGTCACCGAGGAGGACCTCTCGCGCGCGGTGCTGACCGTCGCCGAACGGGCCAAGCTGCTCGTCGAGCCCGCGGGCGCCGCGGCGGTGGCGGCGCTCATGGCGTCCCCCGGCGAGTTCGACGGTCCCGTGGTCGCCATCCTGTCGGGGGGCAACATCGACCCGCAGGTCCTGCTGCGCGTGGTGCGCCACGGGCTGGCGTCCGCCGGCCGGTTCCTGTGGTTGCACGTGCGGATCGACGACCGGCCCTTCGCGCTGGCCGACCTGCTGCGCGACGTCGCCAGCATCGGCGCCAACGTGATGCACGTGTCGCACGTGCGCACGCAGGGCGAGCTCGCGGTCGACGAGGTCGCGATCGAGGTGCAGGTGGAGACCAAAGGGCCCGAGCACTGCGCGCAGGTCATGCACCACCTGCGCGAGCGCGGCTACCGGCTCACGGACTGATCGCTCGGCAGCGCCCCCGGAGACGGCGACGGCGCCCGCCCCCAGGGGGTGGGCGCCGTCGGCTGCGGCGGAATCAGCCGGCGAAGGGCTTCGCGGCGACGATCTCGACCGGGATCTGGCGGCCGTTGGGGGCCTCGTACGACGTCTTGTCGCCCACGCTGCGGCCGTTGATGGCCGCGCCCAGCGGGGAGGTGGGGGAGAAGACGTCGATCTCCGAGGACCCGGCGATCTCGCGCGAGCCGAGCAGGAAGACCATCTGGTCCCCCGCGACGACTGCGGTCACCTCCATGCCGGGCTCGACGACACCGTCGTCGGCCGGCGTGCCGATCTGCACGTTGCGGAGCTTGGCCTCCAGCTCGCGGATGCGGGCCTCGTGCTTGGCCTGCTCCTCACGCGCCGCGTGGTAGCCGCCGTTCTCCTTGAGGTCACCCTCGTCGCGAGCGGCGGCGATGCGGCCGGTGATCTCGGCGCGGCCCTCACCCTTGAGGTGCTCGAGCTCGGCGATGAGTCGGTCGTAGGCCTCTTGCGTCAGCCACGTGGCTGCTGCTGTCGTGTCGGTCACGATCGCTCCTTTCTTGCGTCTGGCCGGCCGGGGGCCGGTCGTCGGGGCGCACGTCCGCAGGTGCGGTCGACCCGTCAGGGCGTGCCCGCACCCGCGAGGTGGCTCGGGGTGCTGCGCCGTTCCTGTCGGTCGCATGAGGCGTTGATGCCGGGCGCTGCTGCGACCCAACGGCGGCGTGCGAAACCTCCACGATACCAAGGCGGCCCGGATCGGGCTCAGGGATCGCCCGAGCGGCGTACGGGGCGGGCCGCGCTCAGGTGAGCGTGCAGTCCTGCGCCTCGCCGCTCACCGCGAGCTCGGAGGTCGGCACGGTCACCGTGACGCGCACGGTCGCGGTCTGCGCGGGACCCACCTCCACCGAGCGGACGCCCACCTCGCCGAACGACTGCGACAGCGCCCTGACCTTGCACGTGGCGGTGGCGTCCTTGTCCTTGGTCACGTCGAACGTCACCTCGGTCGACGAGTTGTCCGTCACATGGAAGCCGACCGACTTCCACTGCACGGGATCCTCCAGCTGCGCGCCGCCGAGCCACACGATCACGGCACCGACCACCACCGCGAGCGCTCCCCAGCCCACGAACCGCCAGGCGCGGGGGCGCGGGCGCGCGGGTCCGTAGCGCCCCGCGGGCGGGCGGACAGGGGTGTCGGTCACGAGATCCTCCGGGCAGCGGCGCACGAGGGAGCTCCGCGTGCGCGATCATTGTCTCTCGCCCCACCCACAGACCCCCGCACACGTCCGCCTGACGCTGTGCGCCGACGACCGAGGGAGCCATTCGTGAGCGGAGAGCGCCTACGTCTCATGGCCGTGCACGCCCACCCGGACGACGAGTCCAGCAAGGGTGCGGCGACCACTGCCCGGTACGCGGCCGAGGGCGTCGACGTGCTCGTCGTCAGCTGCACGGGTGGCGAGCGCGGTGACGTGCTCAACCCCAGCTACGGGCCGCTCGAGGGCGGCCTCGAGGTGATCCGCGCGGTCCGCGAGAAGGAGATGGCGGCCGCCGCCGCTGCGCTGGGCGTGCGCCACCACTGGCTGGGGTTCGTGGACTCGGGGCTCCCCGAGGGGGACCCGCTGCCGCCGCTGCCCGAGGGGTGCTTCGGCCTGCTTCCCCTGGAGGAGGCGTCCGCGCCGCTCGTCGAGCTCGTCCGCGAGTTCCGCCCGCACGTCATCACCACGTACGACCCGTCGGGCGGCTACCCGCACCCGGACCACATCATGTGCCACCGGGTCTCCGCCGAGGCCTACCACGCGGCCGGCGACCCCGAGCGCTACCGCGACCGCGGCGAGCCGTGGACGCCGCTGAAGCTGTACTACAACCACGGCTTCTCCCTGAGCCGTATGCGTGCGGTGCACGAGGCGATCATCGAGGCCGGACGGGAGTCGCCCTTCGGCGAGTGGATCGACTCGCGCCAGGCGAGGGAGGTCCCCGAGCGCGAGGTCACCACGCGCATCGAGGTCGCCGACTACTTCGACCAGCGCGACGACGCGCTGCGGGCCCACGCCACCCAGATCGACCCGGACGGCTTCTTCTTCGCGGTGCCGCGCGAGGTCGAGGTGGCACGGTGGTCCACCGAGGAGTACGAGCTCGCGGACTCGCGGGTGCCCACCGAGCTGCCCGAGGACGACCTGTTCGCCGGGATCCGGGAGATCGTCTGATGCTGTTCGCCGTCACCCCGTCGCCGTACCCGTCCCCCTCGGGCGTGGCCGTCACCACGTCGCAGGGCGGCTCGCCCGGCTTCCTCGGGTTCGTGTTCACGTTCCTGCTGGCGCTCGCGGCCGTGCTGCTGTTCCTGTCCCTCACCAAGCACCTGCGGGTCGTCGACCGGCGTGCCAAGCAGCAGGGTCTGGACGACGACCCCGACGCCTCGCCGGTCGCGCAGGAGGAGGCCGACCCCCGCGGGGACCGCCGCCCCGACGACGAGCCGCCCGCGGGCCGATGAACGAGCGTCCGGGGGCGCCCGAGCGGCCCTCCGTCCGGGTGACGGTGGGCCAGGTGCTCGGGTCCGCCGACCGTCCCGCCAACCGGCAGGTCGTCGGCGACGTCCTGCGTACCGCGGCGCACGTGCGCTCCGACCTCGTCGTGCTGCCGGAGTACGCCTCGGCCTTCGAGCCGCACGGTGTCGGCCCGCGGCACGCTGAGCCGCTCGACGGGCCGTTCGTCTCCCTGCTGCAGGACAAGGCGCGCGAGACCGGCGTCGCGGTGATCGCCGGCGTGACGCTGCCCGGCTCGGAGGACCGCGCGGTGAACGCCGTCGTCGCGGTGGACGGCGGCGGGGCGCTCGTCGGCGTCTACCGCAAGGTGCACCTGTACGACGCCTTCGGGCACCGGGAGTCCGACCGGCTCGAGGCCGGACCCGTGGACGCGCCGCCGCTCGTGCTCGACGTCGCCGGTCTGCGGTTCGGCGTCATGACGTGCTACGACCTGCGGTTCCCGGAGTCGGCGCGCAGGCTCGTGGACGCGGGGGCGGAGGTGCTCGTGGTGCCCGCGGCGTGGGCCGACGGCGAGCTCAAGGCGATGCACTGGCGCACGCTGGCCGTCGCGCGCGCGATCGAGAACACGTGCGCCGTGGTGGCCGTCGGGATGGCGGGCCGGGGCGTCGTCGGGCGGTCGCTCGTCGTGGGCCCGGACGGCGTGGTGGGCCTCGAGCTCGACGACGTGCCCGCGGTGCGCACGGTCGACATCGACGCGACCCGGCTCGCGGAGGTCCGGGCGACCAACCCCTCGCTGGCGAACCGGCGCTTCACGGTCACGCCGCGCTGAGGCGCTTGCCGCGCGCCTCTCAGGAAGCGGCGTACGCGGCCGTCGAGACGGCGACGTAGTGGCACGTGAACCCGACCACCGTGAGCGCGTGGAAGATCTCGTGGAACCCGAACCAGCGCGGGCTCGGGTTGGGGCGCTTGAGCCCGTACACCACGGCACCGAGCGTGTACGCGAGGCCGCCGGCGATCACGAGCCACATGATCGCCGCGCCCCCGGCGCGGTAGAACTGCGGCAGGAACGCCACGGCGACCCAGCCGAGCGCGACGTACACGGGCACGTACACCCAGCGGGGGGCGCCGAGCCAGAACACCCGCGCGAGCAGCCCGACGAGTGCACCGGACCACACGATGATCAGCAGGGTCCGGGCGGTGGCGGCCGGGAGCAGCAGCACGGCGAGCGGCGTGTAGGTGCCCGCGATGATGAGGAAGATGTTGGTGTGGTCGAGCCGCCGCAGGATGGCGGAGACGCGCGGCGACCAGCGGCCGCGGTGGTAGATCGCCGACGTGCCGAAGAGCATCACGGCCGAGAGCCCGAAGACCGCGGTGGACCACTTCGCGGCGGGGGTCGGCGACCGGACCACCAGCACGATCGAGGCGACGAGCACGAGCGGCGCGACGCCCGCGTGGATCCAGCCGCGCAGGTGCGGCTTGACCGCGTCGACCACCTTCTCGACGGGGCCCGCCTGCTCGGCGGCGGACCCGTCGGGTGCTGCGGTCGTGCTCATCGGCCGGTCTCGATTCGTCGGGAGGGCAACCTACGATCCCGTAGGTTACGGCACCGTAGGTACGGGTGTCGAACCATGTCGGCCCCCACGCTAGTAACGTGAGCGCGTCCCGTCCGCCGGTAGGTCCCAGGAGGTCGCGTGCGGCTGCCGCACCCCGTGTACCGACTCTACGAGCGGCGTCTGGCCGCCTCGCTTCCGGCCGACCGTCTGCCCCGGCACATCGGCGTGATCGTCGATGGCAACCGCCGGTGGGCGCGCAGCCTCGGCGAGTCCACGGCGCACGGGCACCGCGCGGGCGCCGACCGGATCAGCGACCTGCTCGAGTGGAGCGACGACATCGGCGTCGAGGTCGTGACGCTGTGGATGCTGTCGACCGACAACCTCGAGCGGGCCTCGGACGAGCTCGAGCCGCTCCTGGAGATCATCGAGGACGTCGTGGGGGAGCTCGCGTCCACCGGGCGGTGGCGCCTGCAGGCCGTCGGCGCGCTCGACATGCTCCCCGACCGCACGGCCAAGGCGCTCGTGGCCGCCCAGGAGGCGACCGCGGGGGTGCGCGGCGTGCACGTGAACGTCGCGGTGGGCTACGGAGGTCGACGAGAGATCGCGGATGCCGTCCGCGCGTACCTGCGCGCCGGCGCCGCGGCGGGCGAGAGCCTCGACGAGCTCGCCGAGTCGTTCGACGTCGAGCACATCGCCGAGCACCTGTACACCAAAGGGCAGCCGGACCCCGACCTGGTGATCCGCACGTCGGGGGAGCAGCGGCTGGGCGGGTTCCTGCTGTGGCAGAGCGCCCACTCGGAGTACTACTTCTGCGAGGCGTACTGGCCCGACTTCCGCCGGGTCGACTTCCTGCGTGCGATGCGCTCCTACGCGGCTCGCGAGCGGCGTCTCGGCCGCTGACCGCTCGGGCGCGCGCCGGCCAGGTGAACAGCGTGTGTCGCGTTCGCGTGTCGCGCTGGACACGGGGGTCGGCGGGGTTAGTTTCCGGGGAGAGGACGACACCCCGTCGTTCCCGGGAGGCCTTGCCCATGGAGCAGCTGCTCCGGGAGGAGGGTCGACCCCGGCCCTCCTCGAGTGGGCCTGGTCGCCCCCACCCCGTCGCCGATCGCCGGCACGTGGACCCGCTGAGGCGGGCCGCCGGCGCCAGGCGCCTTCTGCGGCGCACGTAGCGCCGGAGGGAGCAGGCCGTGGTCAGCAGCGCAACGCAGCACGTCGAGGTCGCCGTCGGCGAGGGTCGCCGGACGCACGTGCTCGATACATCGGTCCTGCTGTCCGACCCGAAGGCCATCGGGCGGTTCGCGGAGCACGACGTGGTCCTGCCGGTGGTGGTGATCACGGAGCTCGAGGCCAAGCGGCACCACGCGGAGCTCGGCTACTTCGCCCGCTCGGCCCTGCGCATGCTGGACGACCTGCGGCTCAAGCACGGGCGTCTCGACGCACCGATCCCGCTCACCGAGGAGGGCGGCTCGCTGCGCGTCGAGCTCAACCACAGCGACCTGAGCGTGCTCCCGGCGGGCTTCCGGCTCGGCGACAACGACACGCGCATCCTGGCGGTCGCCGCCAACCTCGCCGCGGAGGGGCTCGACGTCACCGTCGTCTCCAAGGACCTGCCGATGCGTGTCAAGGCGTCGGCGCTCGGGCTGCGGGCCGAGGAGTACCGCGCGGAGCTGGCCGTCGACTCGGGCTGGACCGGCATGGACGCGCTCGACCTGTCCGAGCAGCAGATGGCGGAGCTGTGGGAGAACGAGTCGGTGGCGCTCGCGGACGTCGTGGGCGCCGCGAGCGCGAGCTTCGGCACGACGAGCCCGCAGGACCTGCCGTGCCACACCGGCCTGGTGCTGCACAGCCCGCGTGGCTCCGCGCTCGGGCGCGTCACGGCCGACAAGCACGTGCAGCTGGTGCGCGGCGACCAGGACGTCTTCGGCGTGCACGGGCGGTCCGCGGAGCAGCGCATCGCGATCGACATGCTGCTCGACGAGGAGATCGGCATCGTGTCGCTCGGCGGGCGTGCGGGCACGGGCAAGTCCGCACTCGCGCTGTGCGCGGGGCTGGAGGCCGTGCTCGAGCGTCGCCAGCACCGCAAGGTCATGGTCTTCCGGCCGCTCTACGCGGTGGGCGGCCAGGACCTGGGGTACCTGCCCGGCAGCGAGGCCGAGAAGATGAACCCGTGGGCCCAGGCCGTGTTCGACACGCTGGGCGCGCTGGTGAGCAAGGAGGTGGTCGAGGAGGTGCTCGACCGCGACATCCTCGAGGTGCTCCCGCTCACGCACATCCGCGGCCGGTCGTTGCACGACGCGTACGTGATCGTGGACGAGGCGCAGTCGCTCGAGCGGAACGTGCTGCTCACCGTGCTGTCCCGCATCGGCCAGTCCTCGCGCGTGGTCCTGACGCACGACGTGGCGCAGCGGGACAACCTGCGCGTCGGGCGGCACGACGGCATCGCCGCCGTGATCGAGGCGCTCAAGGGGCACCCGCTGTTCGGGCACGTCACGCTCACGCGCTCGGAGCGGTCGCCGGTGGCCGCGCTGGTCACTGAGCTCTTCGAGGGCATCGAGGCCTGATCCGACGAATCGGCTGACGCGCGCCGGGGCCACCCGCTAGTCTCGGCGCGCGTCATCGGAGCCGCCGGCCCCGCGCACCCGTCTGGAGGACCTGCCATGAGCTACCCCGACCCGGTCCCGCAGTCCGCTCCCGAGGCGCAGCCCTGGTCCGCCGGCGAGGTCAGTCCCCGCCTGCTGCTGCCCGCCGTCCTGCTCTGCTTCTTCCTGGGCGTCATTGGCGTCCACCGCTTCTACGTCGGCAAGATCGGCACCGGCGTCCTGATGATCCTCACGCTGGGCGGCCTCGGCCTCTGGACGCTCATCGACTTCGTGGTGCTGATCGTCGGCAGCTTCAAGGACAAGGAAGGCCGCTACCTCAAGCAGTGGACCTGAGTCCTCCCCGAGGACCGGAAAGGGGCGCACACCGTTCGCGGTGGGCGCCCCTTCGTCGTGTCGACCGTCACCTCGTCACGCCTTGACCATCGAGCTCCTCCCGGTGCAATATTCCAGTCGGAATAGCCCCGGGACGTCGTGTCGGTGGGCGGGGGAAGGATGTGCCCATGGCGGCGGGGGACCTCTCAGCGGTGGCGGTGCTCGTCCTCGGCCTCCTGCACGAGCAGCCCATGCACCCGTACCAGGCCTACCAGGCGCTCGTGGAGCGGGGCGACAACCGCCTGGTCCGGGTCAACCCCGGCGCGGTCTACCACGGCGTCGAGCGTCTGGAGCGTGACGGTCTCGTCGAGGTGGTCGGCACGGAGCGGGAGGGACGCCGGCCCGAACGGACGACGTACCGGCTGACCGGCGCGGGCCGGGAGGCGTTCGCGGTGCGGCTGCGCAGCCTGCTCGGCGACGACCACCCCGCCTACCCGCTGTTCGCCGTGGGGCTGGCCGAGGCGCACGAGCTCCCGGCGGCCACCGTCGTCCAGGAGCTGCGCCGCAGGAGGGAGCGCGAGGACGCTCGTCGCGCGGCGCTGCAGGCCCGCCACACCGAGGCGCTCAGCCACGGGCTGCCCCGCCGCTACGCCCTCGACGTCGAGCGCGACATCGCGCTGCTCGTCGCCGAGGTCGCCTGGCTCGACTCGACGATCGCCGAGCTCGACCCCGACGCGCTCGACTGGAGCGCCCCGTTCCCCTCCGACTACAAGGCCCGCGCACGCGCGGCGGGCTTCCTCTCCAGCCCCACAGACACGAAGGACGTCCCATGACCACCGACCAGCGCTCACCGCTCGTCGATCTCCACGGCCGCAGCCCGTGGAGCATCATCCCGCCCCTCTGCCTCGGCTTCTTCATGATCATGGTCGACACCACGATCGTGAACATCGCGATCCCGACGCTGTCCACCGAGCTGGATGCCGACCTGGTCGCCGTGGGCTGGGTGAACAGCGCCTACCTGCTCACGTTCGCCGTGCTCCTGCTCGTGACCGGGCGCCTGGGTGACCGGTTCGGACCGCGGCCGATGTTCATCGCGGGGCTCGTGGTCTTCACGCTCACCTCGCTCGCGTGCGGCCTTGCGCCCAACATCGGCGTCCTGATCGGCGCACGCGCCCTGCAGGGCATCGGCGCCGCGCTCATGACCCCGCAGACGATGTCGATGATCACGCGCGTGTTCCCGGCCGCGAAGCGCGGTGCCGCCATGGGCGTCTGGGGCGCCACCGCGGGCGTCGCCACGATCGCCGGCCCGGTGCTCGGCGGGGCGCTCGTGGAGTCCTGGGGCTGGGAGTGGATCTTCTTCGTCAACATCCCGATCGGCATCGTCGCCCTGTGGCTCTCGTTCACCAAGCTCCCGACCCTGCCGACGGCCGCGCGGTCGTTCGACGTCGTCGGCATGCTGCTGTCGATCGTGGGCATGTTCCTGCTGGTCTTCGGCCTGCAGGAGGGCGAGAAGTACGACTGGGGCACGGTCACCGGCCCGATCACCATCTGGATGATCGTCGGCGCGGGAGTGGCGGTGCTCGTCGGCTTCGTCCTGTGGCAGCGCCACCTCGGCGAGGACGCGCTGATGCCGCTGCGCCTGTTCCACGTGCGCAACTTCTCGCTCGCCAACGTCGCCGGCTGGGCGGTCACGTTCGCGATGACCGGGCTGTTCTTCCCGTTCACCATCTTCCTGCAGTCGGTCCTGGGCCTGTCGGCCCTGCACGCGGCGCTCGTCGGCCTGCCGGGCTCGCTGCTGTCCGGCATCGTCGCGCCGTTCGCAGGCCGGCTGTCCGACCGGTTCCCCGCCAAGTGGATCGTGGCGACCGGGTTCGCCATCCTCGTGGTGGTCGTGGCGTGGCTCTCGTTCGCGATCGGGCCGGACGCGCCCGTGTGGACCCTGGTGCTGCCCATGACGTTCTTCGGCATCGGCACCGGCTTCCTGTTCTCCCCGCTGGCCAGCACGGCGACCGCCGGGCTCGACCACCGCACCGCCGGAGCCGGCGCGGGCGCGTTCAACACCAACCGCCAGATCGGCGGCGTCATCGGCTCGGCTGCGGTCGTGGCGCTCCTGACCTCGCGCCTGTCGGTCGCGATCCCGGATGCCGTGAAGGACGCTGCGGCACAGATCCCGGCGGGGGAGCGCCAGAAGCTCCTCGACGGGCTCGCCCAGGCCGACGTCGGCTCCCTCAGCACCGGTGGCGGCTCCATCACCAACCCCGTGCTGCTGGACGCGGTGCACTCGGGCTTCGCCACGGCCGTCAGCCAGACGCTGTGGCTCACGGTGGCGACGCTCGCGCTCGGGCTCGCCGCGAGCCTGGCCATGAGGGCGACCCGTCCCCAGCCGCACGGCGCACCGCCGAAGGGTGAGGTCGCTGCTGCCGCGGTAGCGCACTGACGTCGGCGCCTCCGGCTCAGGCGCGCTGACTGCGCTCACCGGCGCCGCATGCCACGGGCCCGGAGCCCCGCGTGAGCGGGGTCCCGGGCCCGGGGCGTCTCTCGACGGTGCGGCTCAGCCCTGGGGCGGCCGGGTCATGCTCAGCACGTCCAGGGCGGCGTCGAGCTGGTCGGTGGTGACCTCGCCGCGCTCCACGTACCCGAGGTCGATGACCGCCTGCCGCACGGTGATGCCCGCCTTCACGGCGTGCTTGGCGATCTTGGCGGCAGCCTCGTAGCCGATGACGCGGTTGAGCGGCGTGACGATCGACGGCGAGGACTCGGCGAAGGCGCGCGCCCGCTCCTCGTTGGCCACCAGGCCGTCGACGGTCTTGTCGGCGAGCAGGCGCGAGGCGTTGGCCAGCAGGCGGATCGACTCCAGCACGCCCGCGGCGATCACGGGGATCTGCACGTTGAGCTCGAACGAGCCGGACGCGCCGGCCCAGGCCACGGTCGCGTCGTTGCCCACCACGCGCGCCGCGACCATGAGCACGGCCTCGGGGATCACGGGGTTGACCTTGCCCGGCATGATCGACGACCCGGGCTGCAGGTCGGGGATCGACAGCTCGCCGAGGCCCGTGTTGGGGCCGGACCCCATCCATCGCAGGTCGTTGCAGATCTTGGTCAGGCTCACCGCGATGGTGCGCAGCGCCCCGGACAGCTCGACCAGCCCGTCGCGGGAGGACTGCGCCTCGAAGTGGTCGCGCGCCTCGGTCAGGGGCAGGCCCGTGTCCTCGCGGAGCAGCTCGATCACGCGCTGGGGGAAGCCGGCCGGGGTGTTGATGCCCGTGCCGACGGCCGTGCCTCCCAGCGGCACCTCGGCCGCGCGGGGCAGGGCCGACTGCAGCCGCTCGATGCCGTAGCGCACCGCCGCCGCGTACCCGCCGAACTCCTGCCCGAGGGTGACGGGGGTCGCGTCCATGAGGTGGGTGCGGCCCGACTTGACCACCGTCGACCAGGCGTCGGCCTTGGCCTGCAGCGCGTCGGCCAGGTGCGTGAGCGCGGGGATCAGGTCGCGCACCACGCCGGCGGTCGCCGCGACGTGCACCGACGTGGGGAACACGTCGTTCGACGACTGCGAGGCGTTCACGTGGTCGTTGGGGTGCACCGGGCTGCCGAGCCCGCGCGTCGCGAGCGTCGCCAGGACCTCGTTGGTGTTCATGTTCGAGGAGGTGCCCGAGCCGGTCTGGTAGATGTCGACCGGGAAGTGCTCGTCGTGCGCGCCGGAGGCGACCTCGTCGGCCGCGGCGACGATCGCGTCGGCGATCGCGGCGTCGAGGACGCCGAGCTCGGCGTTGGCCCGCGCCGCCGCCTTCTTGATGCGGGCGAGCGCCTCGATGTGCCCGCGCTCGAGGCGGGTGCCCGAGATGGGGAAGTTCTCGACCGCGCGCTGCGTCTGCGCGCGGTACAGGGCGGAGGCGGGGACCCGGACCTCGCCCATGGTGTCGTGCTCGATCCGGTACTCGACCCCGTCGTCGGTGGCTGCAGAAGTCATGCCCCCATCCTGCCGCACCGCCCGGGGCGCCACGGACCCGTGCACGTCGCATCCCGGCTGCCGCCGCGGACCCGTGCACGTCGCATCCCGGCTGCCGCCGCGGCACGATCGCGGCACGATGAGGCCGTGGACGACGAGCGCTGCAGGGCCGAGCGGTTCCTCGCGCGCGGGCGGCTCGAGCGCACGCCGCGTCGCGTCGCCGACCGCGATGCCGTGCTCGACCACATCGCCGCCCGGGTGCTGGCTCCGGGGGAGTGGGCGGACGAGCGCGAGGTCACCGCACGCGTCGCGGAGGTGGCCGACGACCCGGTGCGCGTGCGGCGCGACCTCGTCGAGGCCGGCCTGCTGGGGCGGCGCGGCGACGGCTCGGTGTACTGGCGCGAGCGGGTGACGCCGCACGACGACGAGCCGGGCGCCCGCGAGCGGCCGGCCGAGCCGTGGTTCCCCTAGGGTGACCCAGCCGCGGCGCGGGTCCCGCGCCCGGGACGGCTCAGATCGAGCCGACGACCTCCGCCACCTGGACCTTGCCGTCGGACAGCGTGTACTCGAGGCCGACGATCGCGCACCGCCCCTCGGCGACCGCCTCGGCCAGCGAGACCGAGTAGCCCTGCAGCATCTGGACCGTGTGGCGGACGTGCTCGTGACCCAGCGCGGACGCCTCGACGCTGGAGATGTCCTGGCCGTTGCCGACGAGGCTGACGATGCTCGGGATGACGCGGTCCACCACGGCGCGCACGAAGCCGGGCGGGATGTCGCCGTCGGTGAGCGCGGCGGTGGCCGCCGCGACGGCGCCGCACGAGTCGTGGCCGAGGACCACCACGAGCGGCGCACCCAGCACGGACACGCCGTACTCGATCGAGCCGATCACGGTCGTGTCGAGCACGTGGCCGGCGGTCCGGACGACGAACAGGTCGCCCAGGCCCTGGTCGAAGATGATCTCGGCGGCGACGCGGGAGTCGGAGCACCCGAACAGGACGGCGAACGGGTGCTGCTCGGCGGACAGCTCCGCGCGTCTCTCGATGCTCTGCGAGGGGTGCTCCATCTCCCCGCGCACGAATCGTTCGTTGCCCTCGCGGAGGGCGGCCCAGGCTTCGGCAGGAGTCAGCTCACGTGGCACGGCGCCATCCTGGCAGGGAATGCCGCATGTGGCAGGCCGGTGTCCATCGACGCCTCGCCCGTTCGGGTGGCACCACTTCACCCGCCGGTGTAGTCCTAATTCCAGGCAGCGACTCCTCGAGCCCACTGGAGGGACACGTGCGACGACGCACCCGGGCTGTGGCCCTGGCCGCCCTGGCCGGCCTCGTGCTCCCGCTCGCTGCATGCAGCAGCGACGAAGGCGGCCCGCCGACCCTCACCTGGTACATCAACCCCGACGACGGTGGCCAGGCCGAGATCGCGAAGCGCTGCACCGAGGCCGCCGACGGGGCGTACCGCATCACCACGTCGGTGCTCCCGCGCGACGCGAGCGCGCAGCGCGAGCAGCTCGCCCGACGGCTGGCCGCCAAGGACTCGTCGATCGACATCATGAGCCTCGACCCGCCGTTCATCCCCGAGCTGGCCGAACCCGGCTTCCTCGCGCCGATCCCCGAGGACGTCGCCACCAAGGTCAGCAAGGACGTCGTCCAGGGCGCGCTCGCCGGCGCGACGTGGAAGGACAAGCTCGTCGCCGTGCCGTTCTGGGCGAACACCCAGCTGCTCTGGTACCGCAAGTCGGTGGCGGAGAAGGCGGGGCTCGATCCCGCCAAGGAGCCGGTCACCTGGAAGCAGCTCATCGACGTGGCCAAGGAGCAGGACAAGCTGCTGGCGGTGCAGGGCACCAAGGCCGAGTCGCTCACCGTCTGGATCAACGCCCTCGTCGAGTCGGCCGGCGGACACGTGCTGACCAACCCCGAGGCGCCCGCCGACGAGCTGAAGCTGGGCCTCGAGACGGACGCGGGCAAGGCCGCCGCGGAGGTCATGAGCTCCATCGGGAAGCAGGGACTGGGCGGCCCCGGGCTGCCGACCGCGGACGAGAACGCCTCGCTCACCTTGTTCCAGGGGGACAAGGGCTCGTTCATGGTCAACTGGCCGTTCGTCTGGTCGGCCACCAACGCGGCCGTGAAGGACGGGACGCTCGACCAGTCGCTCGTCGACGACATCGGCTGGGCGCTCTACCCGGGCATGAAGGAGGGCGAGAAGTCTCGTCCCCCCTACGGCGGCATCAACCTGGGCGTGGGCGCGTTCAGCAGCCACGTCGACGAGGCGTTCAAGGCGACGGAGTGCATCGTCACGCCGGAGAACCAGGCCTACTACTTCGCCACCAACGGCAACCCGCCGTCGAACACGAAGTCCTACGAGGACGCCGAGGTCAAGAAGGCGTTCCCGATGGCTGACGTCATCCGGGAGTCGCTCGAGAACGCCGCGCCGCGGCCGCAGACCCCGTACTACAACGAGGTGTCGCTCGGCCTGCAGGAGACGTGGCACCCGCCGGCTTCCGTCGACCCGGCGACGACACCGAAGAAGTCGACCGACTTCATCACGGCCGTCCTGCGAGGGGAGCAGCTGCTATGACCGCGGAGGTTGCTACGCCCCGGACCGTCGAGGAGGCGGTGAAGCCGCGCAAGAAGAAGCCGGTGCGCAGCGACCGCGCCAAGGCGGAGGCGCGGCTCGGCTGGATGCTCGCGGGCCCCGCGTTCGTCGTGATGCTGCTGGTGACGGTCTACCCGATCTTGCAGGCGTGCTACGACTCGCTCTTCAGCTACCGGCTCACCGCGCCGGACGACAAGGCGTTCATCGGGCTGCGCAACTACATCGAGGTCATCACCGACCCGGTGTTCCTGCAGGCGCTGCTCGTCACCGTGGTGATCATGGTGGTCTCGGTGATCGTCGAGCTGGTGCTGGGCTTCGCTCTCGCCCTCGTCATGCACCGGGCGATCACCCAGCTCCGGGGGCTGCTGCGCACGGCGATCCTGGTCCCGTACGGCATCATCACCGTCGTCTCGGCCTTCGCGTGGTTCTACGCGTTCGACATCAACTCGGGCTTCGTCAACCACTGGTTCGGCTGGGTGCCCGGCATCAGCACCGATCTGAACTGGTTCGCCCAGCAGGGCACCAGCCTGTTCGTCATCATCGCCTCGGAGATCTGGAAGACGACGCCGTTCATCTCGCTGCTGCTGCTGGCCGGCCTCGCGCAGGTGCCCAGCGAGCTCGAGGAGGCCGCCGAGGTGGACGGCGCCACCTGGTGGCAGCGGCTGACGCGGGTGGTGCTGCCGAACATGAAGGCGGCCATCATGGTCGCGGTCCTGTTCCGCGCCCTCGACGCGTTCCGCATCTTCGACAACGTGTTCATCATGACCAACGGCGCCAACGACACCACGGTGCTCTCGCTGCTGGCGTACCGGACGTCGATCGGACGGCTCGAGATCGGCCTCGGGTCGGCCATCTCCGTGATCCTGTTCCTCTGCGTCATCCTCATCTGCTTCATCGCGATCAAGCTCTTCAAGGTCGATCTGGCCGGCGCGAGGGGGGAGAGCTGATGCGGACCATGTCGACGCGGCTCAAGGTGGGTTGGGCCGTCATCACGGTGCTCGTGCTGATCTACGCCCTGTTCCCGGTGGCGTCGATCGTCGCGACGTCGTTCAAGCTGCCGAGCCAGCTGAACCTCGGCACCTTCCTGCCGAAGACGTGGACGACGACGAACTACGAGGAGATCCTCACCGGCTCGGCCAAGGACCTGTTCCTGCCGTCGCTGCGCAACTCGATCGGCATCTCGCTGATCGCCACGTTCATCGCCGTGGTGCTCGCGACGCTCGCGGCCTACGCCATCGCGCGGCTCGACTTCCGCGGCAAGCGGCTGATCCTCACGGCCGCGCTGGGCGTCTCGATCTTCCCCGTGGTCTCGCTCGTGACGCCGCTGTTCAACCTGTGGCGCAACATCGGCCTCTACGACACCTGGCTCGGCCTGATCATCCCGTACCTGTCGCTCACGCTGCCGATCTCGATCTGGACGCTGGCCGCGTTCTTCCGGCAGATCCCCTGGGAGCTCGAGCAGGCCGCGCAGGTGGACGGCGCCACGTCGTGGCAGGCGTTCCGCAAGGTGATCGTCCCCCTCGCGGCGCCGGGCGTGTTCACCACTGCCCTGATCGCGTTCTTCATCGCGTGGAACGACTTCGTCTACGGGATCTCGCTGACCTCGACGTCTGCGGCGCGGCCCGTGCCGGCAGCCCTCGCGTTCTTCACGGGCGCCTCGCAGTTCGAGGAGCCCACCGGTGCCATCTCCGCCGCCGCGGTGGTGGTCACCATCCCCGTCGTCATCCTCGTGATGCTGTTCCAACGCCAGATCGTGTCCGGCCTGACCCAGGGCGCCGTCAAGGGCTGAGCCCAGAAGGAGTGAACCGATGGCCGCCATCACCCTCAAGGACATCGTCAAGGAGTACGGCGACGGCTACCTCGCCGTGAAGGGCGTGAGCCTCGACATCGCCGACGGCGAGTTCGTCATCCTCGTCGGGCCGTCAGGCTGCGGGAAGTCGACGCTGCTGCGCATGATCGTCGGCCTCGAGGACATCACCGACGGAGACCTGTCGATCGGGGGAGAGCGCGTGAACGACCGCGCGCCGCGCGACCGGCACCTCGCCATGGTGTTCCAGAACTACGCCCTCTACCCGCACCTGACTGTGTTCGAGAACATCGCCTTCCCCCTGCGGTTGCAGAAGGGCCAGTTCACCGAGGCGCAGATCAAGGAGAAGGTGGAGTTCGCCGCCAAGACCCTCGAGCTCCAGGACCACCTCCAGCGCAAGCCCGCCAACCTCTCGGGTGGCCAGCGCCAGCGCGTCGCGATGGGGCGCGCGATCGTGCGCGAGGCGCAGGCCTTCCTGTTCGACGAGCCTCTGTCCAACCTGGACGCGAAGCTGCGCGGCCAGATGCGCACCGAGATCGCGCGCATGCAGCGCCGGCTCGGCACCACCACCGTCTACGTCACGCACGACCAGACCGAGGCGATGACCCTGGGCGACCGGGTGGCCGTGCTGCGCAAGGGCGAGCTCCAGCAGGTCGCCTCGCCGCGCGGGCTCTACGAGCACCCGGTCAACCTGTTCGTGGCGGGCTTCATCGGCTCACCGCCCATGAACTTCCTGCCCGGGGAGGTCACCGACGGCGTGCTGCGCCTGCCGTTCGTGGACGTGCCGCTCGACGACGCGCTCACGCAGCGGATCGGTGACCGCAAGCTGCTCATCGTGGGGCTGCGCCCGGAGCACTTCGAGGACGCGTCGCTCACGGACGACCGCCGCTCGGCGGAGGGCGTCACGTTCGACGCGTCGGTGGACGTCACCGAGTGGCTCGGATCCGACCTGTACGCCTACGTGCCGTTCGACACCAACCCCGACGTGGCCGGCAAGCTCGAGGAGCTCGACCGGGACCTCGACGGGGAGGGCATGCGCACCCAGCTGGTCGTCGCCCTGGACTCCGAGAGCCGCGTGCGCGACGGCGACGACGCGACCCTGTGGTTCGACCCGGCCAAGATGATGCTGTTCGACCCGGAGAGCGGCGAGAACCTGACGTACGACGAGGCCGCGGTCACGGAGATCGACCAGCAGAACGAGAAGGACCGCAAGGCCTCGCTCGAGCGGGCTCAGGCGCGGGAGAAGGCCCGGGCGAGCTGATCGCGGCGGTCTGCCGGACCGGTCGGTCGCCCGACCCGGCCGGGTCCAGTCGCCGTCACTCGTCGCCCGACGAGGGTGCCGCGGGCTCGCGCACGGCGGCGAGACGTTCGCGGGCGCCGTCCAGCCACTGCTGGCACCGGGCAGCGAGTGCCTCGCCGCGCTCCCAGAGCGCCAGCGAGCCCTCGAGACTCTCCGACCCCGCCTCCAGCCGGGCCACCACCTGCACGAGCTCGTCACGCGCCTGCTCGTAGCTGAGCTCCGCCACGTCGGCGTTGGGGTCGGCGGCGGGCGTCGGCTGCTTCGGCATCCGCCCATCCAACCAGCCCGCGCCCACAGCCGACGCCCCTCACGTCTGTCGGCCCGCTCCTGCGCCGCCGTCGCGCCGGAACCGGGCGGGGTCAGGCCTCCACGACGTCGGCCGCGAGCTCGCCGGCCGCGACCCGGATGCGCAGACGGTCCCCGCCGTCGACATCCGCCGGGTCCCGGACCACGTGGCCGTCGGCCCGTTGCACCACCGCGTACCCGCGGTCGAGCGTGGCGGCCGGCGAGAGCGCACGCACCTGGGCCGCGAGCCCCACGATCTGCGCATGCCCGTGGCGCAGCGCGCCGTCCAGCGCACGGCGAGCGGCGTCGCGCGACGCGTGCAGCCGGTGCTCCAGCTGGTCGACGAGCGTGGTGGGAGCGGCGAGCACCGGTCGGCTGCGCCAGTGCTCCAGGGCGTGACGCTCGCGCTCGAGGCGGGCGGTGATCGCGGCGCGCGAGCGTTGCCGCGCCTGGATGAGCCGGGCGCGCTCCTCGCCGACGTCCGGCACGATCCGCTTCGCGGCGTCGGTGGGGGTCGACGCGCGCAGGTCGGCGACCAGGTCGAGCAGCGGAGAGTCGAGGTGGTGGCCGATCGCGCTGACCAGCGGTGTGCGGCACGCGGCCGCCGCTCGCACCAGCGACTCGTTGCTGAACGGCAGGAGGTCCTCGAACGACCCGCCTCCGCGCGCGACCACGATGACCTCGACGCGCGGGTCGGCGTCGAGCTCGGCGATGGCCGCGCTGACCTCCGGGACCGCGCGCGGTCCTTGCACGGTGACGCGGCGGATCTCGAACTGGGCGGCGGCCCAGCGGCCGCGCGCGTTGGAGACCACGTCGTGCTCGGCGTCGCCCTGCTGAGCCACGACGAGCCCGACGACGCGCGGGAGGAACGGCAGCGGCTTCTTGCGGCGCTCGTCGAACAGCCCCTCCGCCCCCAGCACCCCCTTGAGGTGCTCGATGCGCGCCAGGAGCTCGCCCAGACCCACCAGCCGGACGTCGTCGGCGGCGAACGTCAGGTCGCCCTTCTTGGCGTGGAAGCGCGGCCGGGCGTGCACCACGATGTGTGAGCCGTCGTTGACCTGCTGCGCGATCTTCGCGATCGCCGCCGCGGGGGCGGTGACCGACAGCGACATGTCGAGATCCGTGTCCCGCAGCGTGAGGAAGTACAGGGTGTTCCACTTCTTGAAGTTGAGCACCTGCCCCTCCACCCACACGGGCGGCATCTTGGCGATGTAGTCCGAGATCTTGGGCGCGAGATGGCGGACGGGCCACGGACGCTCGGGCGTGGTGTCGCCCGCGCGCAGGGGCAGCGGCAGGACGGCGGCGGCGCCCTCGGCTGGCCCCGGCTGCTCGACCCTCTCGATGCTCACGCGCTCAAGCCTGCACCATCGCACCGACAGGCGGGCCGCGTGCCTGTGTGCACGACGCGCAGGATCCGCGCCGGGCGGGTGCAGGACCGCCACCTCACCGAGGGATGGTCGCGGCTGCCGAACTACACTCGCGACGTGACCCTAGCCTCGACCGCCGTCCACGACGCCGCGCCCGGCACCACCACCAAGCGCGTGCTGCTCGCCGCCCCGCGCGGTTACTGCGCAGGAGTCGACCGCGCGGTCGTCGCGGTCGAGAAGGCGCTCGAGCACTACGGCGCGCCGGTCTACGTGCGCAAGGAGATTGTCCACAACAAGTTCGTCGTGGAGACCCTGGCCGCGCGCGGCGCGGTGTTCGTCAACGACACCGACGAGGTTCCCGAGGGTGCCCGCGTGGTGTTCTCCGCGCACGGTGTGTCCCCCGCCGTGCACGCGTCCGCCGCGGCCCGGTCGCTGCAGACGATCGACGCGACCTGCCCCCTGGTGACCAAGGTGCACAAGGAGGCCGTGCGGTTCGCCGCCGAGGACTACGACATCCTGCTCATCGGGCACGACGGGCACGAGGAGGTCGAGGGGACTCAGGGCGAGGCGCCCGACCGCATCCAGGTGGTGAACTCGCCGGCCGCCGTCGACGACGTCGTGGTGCGCGACCCGGACCGCCTGGTCTGGATCTCGCAGACCACGCTCTCGGTCGACGAGACCATGGAGACGGTCCGCCGCCTGCGCGAGCGGTTCCCCAACCTGCAGGACCCGCCGTCGGACGACATCTGCTACGCCACCCAGAACCGCCAGGTGGCCGTGAAGAAGATCGCACCCTCGTGCGACGTCGTGATCACGGTCGGCTCGGCGAACTCGTCGAACTCGGTGCGCCTGGTCGAGGTCGCCCTCGAGGCCGGGGCCCGCTCGTCCTACCGGATCGACACCGCGGCGGAGCTCGACGCGCGGTGGTTCGACGGCGCGACCACCGTCGGGGTCACCTCCGGCGCGTCGGTCCCGGAGATCCTGGTGCGCGACGTCCTCGAGGCTCTCGACCGGCTGGGCTTCGGGACGGTCGAGGAGGTGCGCACCGCGACCGAGGACCTCATGTTCTCGCTGCCGCGCGAGCTGCGCGCCGACCTGAAGGCGGCCGGAAACCCGGTGCCGCGCCTGTCCCGCGAGACGCGTCCGTCGAACGACGGCCGCCGGGCCCTCGGTCTCGACCCGATCTGACCCGCAGCTGACCCGCAGCTGACCCGCGCTGCCGCGCGGACTCATCCGGGTTCCGCGCTGCGCCTGACCTCGTCGTTCTGGTGCGCCCCCTCGGCCCACGCCTGCTCGCGCGCCCACGCCCGCGCGTCGCGCGTCGCGCGCCCGTCCAGCTCCACGATCTGGTCCTGCTCGGACGCGACGAGCTCGGGCGCGCCCAGTGCCGCCAGCCGCGGGTCCGACGGCGGCGGTGCGGGCAGGTCGCCGTCCACCACGCCGAGCTCGGCGAACCGGCGGGCGCTGACCAGCACGCGCGTCTCCAGCGACGACACCGTCTTGTTGTAGGCCTCGGCCGCGCCGTCGATGGCCCGCCCGAGCCGTGCCAGGTGCCCGCCCATGGTCGCGAGCCGCCCGTGCAGCTCCTTGCCCAGCGTGAGCACCGCCTGAGCGTTGGCCGCGAGCGCGTCCTGCCGCCACGCGTACGCGACAGTGCGCAGCAGCGCCAGCAGCGTCACGGGCGTGGCGATCACGACGTCCCGGTCGAACGCGTACTCGAGGATCGTCGGGTCCTGCTCGACCGCCGCGTGCAGGAACGACTCGGCGGGGACAAACATCACCACGAACTCCGGGGCGGGCTCGAACTGGTTCCAGTACTTCTTGGCGGCCAGGTCGTCGATGTGCTTGCGCATGTGCCGCGCGTGCGCGGCCAGCCGTTCGACGCGGACCGCCTCGTCGCTCGTCGTGCTCGCCTCGAGGAAGCCCACGAACGCGACCTTCGCGTCGACGACCACCTGCTTGCCGCCGGCCAGCCGCACCACCATGTCGGGCCGGAGCAGGCCGTCGTCCGTGCGGACCTGGCTCTGCTCGGTGAAGTCGACGTGCGCGAGCATGCCGGCCGCCTCGACGACGCGCCGCAGCTGCAGCTCCCCCCACCTGCCGCGCACCTGCGACGAGCGCAGCGCGGTGACCAGCTGCGCGGTCTCGACGCGGAGCTGGTCGGAGGCCGTCCGCATGGCCCGCACCTGCTCGCCGAGCGCGCTCTGCCCGTCGATGCGGGCGCGCTCCGCGGTGGACAGCTCGGCGCGCACCTGGTCCAGCGTGCGCGCCAGCGGCTCCACCATGGCGCGCACCGCCTGCTCGCGCTGCGCGAGCTCGCCCACCTGCGTCTGGTGGTCTGCGGCGAAGCGCTGCGAGGCGAGCGCGAGGAACTGGTCGGAGCTGGTGGCGAGCGCCTCGGCAGCCAACGCCCGGAACTGGTCGGACATCCGCTCGGCGTCCGCACCGGCCTCGAGCTGGCGCTCGCGCGCGGCCGTCAGCAGGGCCTCGGCACGCGCGGCCTCGACCTGCGCGCGGCCCACCTGTGCGTCCGCCCGCCGGCTCGCCGCCGACCACGCCAGCACGCCTGCGACCAGCGCACCGAGCAGCAGCCCGAGCGCGAGACCCATCGGGAATCCGTCCATGGCCGCAGCGTCCCACCCACCGCCGACACGCCTGATCGGCCGATGCCCGCGTGAGTCCGCCCGCCTATCGTGGGTCGGTGACCGACACCCACCCGGCCCCCGCGCTGCAGCTCGACGGACTGTGGCGCCGCTTCGGCGCCAAGATCGCGGTCGCCGGGATCGACCTCGTGGTCCCCGCGGGCTCCTTCTACGGCCTCGTCGGCCCCAACGGCGCAGGCAAGACCACGACGCTGTCGATGGCCACCGGGCTGCTGGTGCCCGACTTCGGCACGGTGCGGGTCCACGGCCAGGACCTGTGGGCCAACCCCACGCAGGTCAAGCGGCTGCTCGGTGTGCTCCCCGACGGCGTCCGGCTGTTCGACCGGCTCACCGGCGCCCAGCTCATCACCTACGCGGGGCTTCTGCACGGCCTGGACCGCGACACGGTCGCCGCGCGCACGGCGGACCTGCTGCGGGCCATGGCTCTCGAGGGTGACGCCCAGACGCTCGTGGTCGACTACTCGGCCGGCATGACGAAGAAGGTCGCGCTCGCGTGCGCCCTGGTGCACGCCCCGAAGCTGCTGGTCCTCGACGAGCCGTTCGAGGCCGTCGACCCCGTGTCGGCGGCCAACATCCGCGACATCCTCACGTCGTACGTCGCGTCGGGCGGGACGGTCATCGTCTCCTCCCACGTGATGGACCTGGTGCAGCGCATGTGCGACCACGTGGCGGTGATCGCCGGCGGTCACGTGCTCGCGGCGGGCACGGTCGACGAGGTGCGCGGCGACGCCAGTCTCGAGGAGCGCTTCGTGGAGCTGGTCGGTGGCCGGGTGACGGGGGAGGGGCTCGCGTGGTTGCGCACATCCTCCGACTGAAGCTCCAGCTCGTGGCCAACGGGCTGCGGCGCAGCGCGTGGCAGCTCGTCGGCCTGGTGGTCGGCGCTGTGTACGGGTTGTCGGTGCTGGCCATGCTGGTGATCGGGATGATCGCGCTGAGCGTCGGCGACGAGGACCTGCGCAGGTCGGTGCCGGTGCTCGTCGGCGCGGTGATGGTGCTCGCGTGGTGGGTGGTCCCGCTCATCTCGTTCGGCGTCGACTCGACGCTCGACCCTGCGCGGTTCGCCACGTTCACCGTGTCGCGCCGCTCACTGCTCACGGGCCTCGCCCTCGCGGGCGTGATCGGCGTCCCCGGCGCCATGACCGCGATCGCCTCGTTCTCGATCGGCACGGTGTGGTGGCGCGACGCGCCTGCCCTGCTCGCCGGCCTCGTCGCTGCCGTCGTCGGGCTCGCCCTCGCCGTCGTCGGCTCGCGGGCGACCACGACGGCCGCGCTCCCAATCGTCGGCCGCCGCCGCGTGCGCGAGGCGATGGCCGCGCTGGCGGTCCTCCCGCTGCTCCTGCTCGGCCCGCTCGTCGGCCGCTTCACCTCGGGCGTCAGCGTCGACGCCGACGACCTCGGGCCCTTCTCGCACCTCGTCGCGTGGACGCCGTTCGGCGCGCCGTGGGCGATCCCGGGCGACGTCGCCGCGGGCGACTGGGGGCTCGCCGGCGGCCACGCGCTCGTGGCGCTCGGCTCGCTCGCCGTCGTCGCGGTCGTCTGGGAGCGCGCGCTCGCGTACGGGCTCGTCCACCCGGCGCACAGCGAGGCGTCGGGCAAGCGGCGCGGGCTGGGCTGGTTCGACCGGCTGCCGCCCACGCCGGTCGGCGCGGTGACGGCACGCTGCCTCACCTACTGGGCGCGGGACCCGCGCTACGCGCTGGCGGCGGCGATCGTCCCCGTGGCCCCCGTCGTGCTGTGGGTGCTCGACCGGGACGGCGGCGCGCTCATCCTGGCGGGCCCGGTCGCGGCCTTCCTGCTGGGCTGGGGCATCTCCGCCGACGTCGCCTACGACGGATCGGCCTTCTGGACCCATGTCATCGCACCGATCCGGGGCACCGCGGACCGATGGGGCCGGGTGCTGGCCGCCGGCGCCATCGGCCTGCCCACCGTCGTGCTGTTCTCGGTGGGCTTCCCGCTGCTGACCCACCGCGCCGCGGCCGTCGTGCCGGTGTTGGGGGCGAGCCTGGGACTGCTGCTCACCGCGCTCGGGATCGCCAGCGTGGTCTCGGCGTACGTGGTCTATCCCGTCCAGCAGCCCGGCGAGAGCCCGTTCCAGACCCGGCAGGGTGCGTCGACCGCAGCCCTGACCTCGCAGCTCGGCGGCTGGTTCGCGCTGCTGCTGGCCAGCGCGCCGGAGGTCATTCTGGCGGTCGTGGCCGTCCACACCGGCTCGGTCGCGCTCGGCCTGGCGACGTTGCTGGTCGGCGTGGCGCTCGGGATCACGTTCCTGCTGCTCGGTGTCCGGTACGGCGGCCGGGCCCTGGAGCGCAACGGCCCGGTGCTGCTGCAGCGCATCCTCGCGTTCACCTGACGAGGACCGCCACGTAGACTGCACGCCCGTGGCACTCACCATCGGCATCGTCGGCCTGCCCAACGTCGGCAAGTCCACCCTCTTCAACGCACTGACCCGCGCCCAGGTGCTCGCCGCGAACTACCCGTTCGCGACGATCGAGCCCAACGTGGGTGTCGTGCCCCTGCCGGACCCTCGTCTGCAGGTGCTCGCCGACCTGTTCAGCTCCGAGCGGATCCTGCCCGCCACCGTCTCCTTTGTCGACATCGCCGGCATCGTCAAGGGCGCGAGCGAGGGCGAGGGCCTGGGCAACAAGTTCCTGGCCAACATCCGCGAGGCGGACGCGATCTGCCAGGTCACGCGCGTGTTCGCCGACCCGGACGTCGTCCACGTCTCGGGCGCGGTGAACCCGAAGGACGACATCGAGATCATCGCCACCGAGCTGATCCTCGCCGACCTGCAGACCCTGGAGAAGGCGGTGCCGCGCCTCGAGAAGGAGGTGCGCGCGAAGAAGGCCGACGCCGGTCTGCTGGCCGCCGCGCAGGAGGCGCTCGCGGTCCTCGAGTCGGGCCAGACCCTGTTCTCGGGTGGCGGCAAGATCGACCCCGAGTACCTGGCGCAGCTCCAGCTGATGACGAGCAAGCCGTTCATCTACGTGTTCAACACCGACGACGCCGGCCTCGCCGACACCGCCCTGCAGGACGAGCTGCGCGCGCTGGTGGCCCCCGCCGACGCGATCTTCCTCGACGCGAAGTTCGAGTCCGAGCTCGTCGAGCTCGAGCCCGACGAGGCCCGCGAGATGCTCGCGGACAACGGCCAGGACGAGGCGGGCCTCGACCAGCTGGCCCGCGCGGGGTACCACACCCTCGGCCTGCAGTCCTACCTGACGGCCGGCCCGAAGGAGGCCCGCGCCTGGACCATCCACCAGGGCTGGACCGCCCCGCAGGCCGCCGGCGTCATCCACACCGACTTCCAGAAGGGCTTCATCAAGGCCGAGGTCATCTCGTTCGACGACCTGGTCGCCGCCGGATCCGTGGCCGCCGCGCGCGCCGCCGGCAAGGCGCGGATCGAGGGCAAGGACTACGTGATGGCGGACGGCGACGTGGTGGAGTTCCGATTCAACGTGTGAATCGGCGTGTTCGCAGGTAGGCGTCCCTGACTGGGCATCAGCTGTGCGCGTGACACCGCGTCGAAAGCGACACTGACGGTGCGCGGCGAGGTCGAGAAGCGCGGCATCGCGGGCTTGCACAGGACCGCCTACTCCATCTGACGGAACCAATCCCGCACGGACAGACGCAGCCGCACGACTTCGTCCTCGGCCAGGAGCGTGCAGTGAGCGATTGGGCCGCGAAGCGTGTTGAGGTTGGCCATGATCCGAGTGACCGCCTTCTCGCTCTTGAAGAGTGCGCCGAACACGTCCCAGTTGCTCGTGATGATCTGACCCAACTCACCGAACGTGGAGAAGTCGAGGGGATCCTCCGACCTGAGGGTGACACCGGTGTCTTCTTCCTTCTTCAGCCGCGCTTCGCAGTCGTCCTTGATCCTCGGTGAAACGCGGCTCGGGTCATTCCACCACCCCGCGCCGTCCGCTGCCTCGAGCGAGTCGGCGACGAGTGCCCGGATCGTTCGTTCGAGCGAGTAGAAGACCTCGTAGTGCGGCGCCATCTCCTTCGCCTCGGCGCGGAACGCGTGCTCGATCTGGGGGTAGTAGTCGCCGGCCTCACCGGTGGACGCGTTCCGCGCCCGTCCGAGGTCGAGCGCCAGATCCTGCTCAACCGTGTCTAGGTCTTCCTCCATGAGTTGCGCAGTCATGAGGAAGATCTTCAGCCCGTCATCCCTCGCCATCAGAGCAGGTGCTCCTTGAGGCTCCTAAAGATTGCGTTGAAGACCGCGATGTCTGTGGTGGCGGGGAGATTCAGGTTGATCGTGTAGCCGAGGCGGATGTTGCTGCCGTGATCGCCTGACCCGCCGCCCCCGCCCTGGCTGCCGCCTCCGAAGTCTTCGTCGTCGTCGTTGCCCTGCTGGCCGGGGCCGAGGTCGCCGTTCGCGTCGAAGTCCGCGTACTCCTTTAGCGTCTTGAACGTGCCGATCATGGAGGGGATGAGCTTGGAGTCTTCGCTTAGTCCGGTGACCTGGACGATAAGGCCCTTGAGGTCCTTGTCGTTGGCATCGTGGACGTACTCGTTGGCTGCGTATAGATCGGAATAGGCGGTCCGCATTCCTCGCGCGGCGGCCGCGCCGCGCATCGACGCGTTCCGAAACTGCTTGTACAGGTCGGTCGGTGTGCCGTCCGAGGTCAGGAATCCCGCTCGTTTCAGGTACGGGACAACCGGGCGCGCGCCGCCGCCTGACAGGTCGAGCGTCGTGGAGAGAAAGTCCTGGGTGAACTTCGGTGGCACGGTCGCCTTCGTGATCTTGTCCAGGGCCTTCTTGAGGTTGCCGTAGGCCTGGAGGTAGGGGACCTTGCTGCTCGCGTCGTCGGCCACGGTCGAGCCTCCTTCTCGTGCTTGCGTGCCTTGGATGGGCACATGCTTGCAGAAGGCATTGTCAAGCGGGCGGCTTTCAATACATCTGTGGGCACGACCTTCAGCCGCGCTGTGTCCGCGCGTCGGTGCGCGGCAGTTGCTCGCCCCTCAGTCCCTGGCGTGACCCGGGCGACCTGGTCCCAACGTCATCGAGGTGTTGCTCGAGAACGGAACGTGGTGGAGTTCCGATTCAACGTCTAGGGGCGGTGGCGCGCGGCGCACTGTTTACGCGTCCGCGACCTCCACGAGCGGCAGGTGCGGGTCTCAGTCCGGTCAGGCTCGCCTTCGGCATGGCGGCGCTCGTAGCGGTGGTCGGCGGATTGGCTGCCTGTGCGACGCGCTGGCCAGGCGGTGCCGCAAGCGGCGAACCTGACGACTGGGTGGTCGTGACGTTCGGCGACACCGAGGCGACGTTCGACATGGAGACCATGAACAGTCTGCTTGCCACCGAGCTGGAGGCCGACGAGGCGCTCCAGACCGCTGACGCTGGGTGGATCGACGGGAACGATGTCGGCGATCACCAGTACGACCTCTACTTCGCCGGTACGGACCGCGAGGAGATGTGGACGGTGCTCGACCGGTCTTCGCGCGCGCTGCCGTTTCGTGGTCGCACGTCGAACTGCGTGCCGGGCTCGACGATCCGGCACCGATCGTCATCACGCCACGAGGAACGCGCGGGACGTCGGCGGCGGGGCTGGCGCCCGCGTGACGGGCGCCGAGGAACAGCCGCCCTTCCCTGGCCATTCGTCGTCGACCGCCGCCCGGAGGACTCCATGAGGTGGCGTCGCCAACGGCCACTCTCCCGGCCGGAGCTGGAACCGCCGCACCGGATCTCAGCCGGGTGTGATCGTGTCGGAGGTCCCCGTCGGCGTCGGCTCGGCCGACCGTGACCGGGGAGCCGCCTCCTGACGCGCGAGCCACTCCAGGATCGCGCGGTTGGTCTCGTCGGGCCGCTCCTGCTGGATCCAGTGACCGCTGTCGAGGGTGACCACCTCGACGTCGGCCACGAACTCGGACAGCCGCTCCGCGCGCATGATCGTGTCCCGCGCGCCGTAGATCATCAGCGCCGGCTGCGTGATGACGGGGTCCACGTCCGCGAGCAGGTGCCAGTTCCGGTCGAGGTTGCGGTACCAGTTGATGCTCCCGGTGAACCCCGAGCGCTCGAAGGCGGACGCGAAGACAGCGAGCTCGTCGTCACTCATCAGCGGATCGCCCTGGGGTGCTGCGGCTCGGGCCAGGTTGATCATCGCCATGCCCGGCTCAGGCGGCGCCGGCGGGACGTTGGTGCGGAACAGGTTGCGCAGGAACGGGAGCACGTTGCCGTCGAGCACGGCGTCGGCGACACCGGGACGTCGGTTGAAGTGGACGAAGTAGAAGTCCTCGCCGAGCACGGCCTCCATGGACTCGATCCACGGCGTCTCCCCGCGCTCCTGGTAGGGCAGGCTCAGCGCGACGACCTTGTTGACGCGGTCCGGGTGCAGCAGGGCCAGCCCCCACACGACGAAGGCGCCCCAGTCGTGGCCCACGAAGATCGCGTCGTCGTACCCGTAGTGGTCGACGAGCCCCACGAGATCGGCCGACAGGCTCGCGATGTCGTACGCCGTCACCTCGTCCGGGCGTGACGAGTTCCCATAGCCACGCTGGTTGGGGACGAGGACGTGGTAGCCAGCGGCCACCAGGGCCGGCACCTGGTGGCGCCAGGAGAACGCGTGCTCCGGCCAGCCGTGGCAGAGCACCACGGGTCGCCCTGCGTTGTGCCGGCCCGCCTCGAAGACTTCGAGCTGGACCCCGTTGACGTGGACGATGGTGGGGCTCGGGAAGCGGTCGTGGGTCGAGGTGCTCGTCTGTGAGGTCATGTCCCCATGCTGCGGGGCGTAACCGGTCATCTCATGACCGGTTAGATGTGCCAATGTCGTCGGGTGCGCGCTGACCGTCTGATGGCCACCCTGCTCTTCCTGCAGCAGCGAGAGCAGGTGACCGCGGCGGAGGTCGCCCGGGAGCTGGAGGTCTCCGAGCGCACCGCACGCCGTGACCTCGACGCCCTGGCCGTGGCTGGGGTGCCCGTGTACTCGATGCAGGGTCGCGGAGGCGGCTGGCGACTGGTGGGTGGGGCGCGCACGGACCTGTCGGGACTGACCGCGAGCGAGGCGCGTGCGCTGTTCCTGGTTGCCGGACCGGCCTCGGCGGCGACGCCTGCCGTGAAGGCGGCGCTGCGCAAGCTGGTGCGTGCCCTCCCGGAGACCTTCCGGGACGACGCCGAGGCCGCGTCGTCGTCGTCGGTCGTGGACGTCCGGCGCTGGGGATCCAGCCGGGCCGAGCACGTCCTGCCCCGCCACCTCGACGAGCTCCAGGACGCGGTGATCCGAGGCGTCCAGGTCCGGCTCGGCTACGTGGACCGCGCGGGCACCGAGACCCAGCGGACGGTGCATCCGCTGGGCATCGTCTCCAAGGGGCCGTCGTGGTACCTCGTCTGCGACACGGAGGCGGGCCGACGGACCTTCCGGATCGATCGCGTGTCGTCCGCCCGCCCGACCGACGATCCCGTGCGCCGGCCCGACCACTTCGATCTCGCGGACAGCTGGCGCGAGATCGCCGACGAGGTGGACCGCGCTCGCACGCCTCTCGCGATCCAGGCGGTGTGCGCACCCGACGGGATCGACGTGCTCCGGATCGCGTTCGGCGGCCGGCTGGAGGTGGGGGGCTCCACGACCGACGGCCGCATCGAGGTGGTGATCCGCGGCCGCGACGAGCGCATGCTCGCCGGCGAGCTCGCCGGGCTCGTCGACTGGGTCGAGGTCACCGGCCCCCAGGGGGTCCGGGACCACCTCGCCTCGATCGGCCAGGTGTTGGCTGAGCGATACGGCGGACCGTGAGGGGACCCCGCGCGCCGATCGGGGTCGTGAGGGGGATGGCCAAGGCGACCGCCCCGGGTGGATGCTGCTCGGGACGAGTCGTGATCGGGTGAGCTCCGACGAATCCGCCGGCCCGACCCGCTCGGGGGGACTCCGCCATGACCAAGCGCGTCGCAGTCGTCAGTCTTCTTGCCCTCCTCGCAGCGTCGGTCCCGGTCGCGATCACCGCGACCCCGGCCACGGCGGCCACGGTGACCGTGACCACCACGAGCGACGTCGTCGACGGGGCCGACGGCCTCGTCTCGCTGCGCGAGGCCGTCGACGCGGCCAACGCGGCGGCGGGGGACACGGTCATCGACCTGGCCGCGTCGGGCACCTACGTCCTCGCAGTGTGCGGTGGTGACGAGGACGCGAATGCCGGGGGCGACCTCGACTACACGGGGACGACGGCACTGACGCTGCACGGCAACGGGTCGACGATCGACCAGACCTGCCCGGACGAGCGGGTGCTCGACCAGCTCGAGGGCGCACCCCAGGTGGCCATCGACGAGGTCACGCTCACCGGCGGCGACAGCAGCAGCGGCGCGGCGCTGCGCTTCAACGGCGACGTCGTCCTGACCGGCGTGACGGTGTCGGGCAACGATGCCGCGACCGGTCCCGTGCTGAACAGCGGCGAGATCACCAGCGGCTCGAGCATCGGGCTCGTCGACTCGGTCGTCGGCCCCAACACGGGCACCGGGGTCCGGGTGTCACTCGGGGGCATCTCCGTGAATGGGTCGACCATCACGCAGAACACCGGCCGAGGGATCGGCGCGATCGACGGCGCCCTCAGCGTCGCGGACTCGACGATCAGCGACAACGGCCAGGGCGGCATCTCGACCACGGGGCAGGGCGACGGCGAGCTCGCGTTCGTCCGCTCCACCGCGAGCGGCAACGGCGGGCCGGGGATCGCCTGCTCCGCGTGCGGCGACCTGGTGGTGACTGAATCCACCGTCACGGGCAACGTGCCCTCGGGCACGACGCTCGGCGGTGGCATCGCCTGGGGCGTCGACCAGGACCAGCCCACCGACGCGCGCACCGCGACGATCACCGATTCGACCGTGTCCGGCAACACGCGCAACGGACCGGGTGGCGGGCTGGTCGTCTCGATCGTCGAGCTGACGGACGACGCGCCTCCCGCGCAGATCGTGATCGCCGGCTCGACCTTCAGCGGCAACGCGGCGGCCGGTGCCGACGGGCGCGGCGGCGGCATCCACGCGATCACCGGGGAGGTGCGCGTCACCAATTCCACGTTCTCGGGCAACTCCGCCCCGGTCGCAGGCGGCGGGCTGTTCACCAGCACGGGCGACGTGTTCCTGCAGCACGCGACCGTGGTGGACAACAGTGCACCGTCCGGGGCGAACATCGGCACGGGGGAGGACCTGGACAGCTTCGGGTCGATCGTGGCGTCCCCGGCAGGTGGCGGCACCGACTGTGCGATCGCCGGCACGACGATCTCCGCCGGGTTCAACGTCGGCGGTGACGCCTCGTGCGCGTTCGTCGCCGGTCCCGGCGACCAGACGAACGTCGGCGACCCGCAGCTGGGGCCCTTGGCGGCCAACGGCGGCCCGACCTTGACGAGGCTCCCGCTTGGCACCAGTCCTGCCGCCGGCGCGGTGCCCGCGGCCTCGTGCACGGTCGTGGCGGTGGACCAGCGGGGCGTGTCCCGTCCGGCGGGGACCGACTGCGAGGCCGGGTCGGTCGAGATCGTGGAGCCCGTCTCCGAGGTGTGCACCAAGACCGGGACGCCGGGCAAGGACGTGCTGATCGGCGGGCCGGGAGACGACGTGCTCTGCGGCCTGGGCGGCGCCGACATCCTCATCGGCGGGCGCGGCGCGGAGCACCTGATCGGCGGCGACGGCGGCGACGTGCTGATCGGCGGGCCCGGGAACGACGAGCTGGACGGCGGTGCCGGTAAGGACCTGCTGCTCGGTGGCGCCGGGGTGGACGACCTCGACGGCGGTCCGGGCGTCGACCTGTGCGTGGACCACGACGGGGGCAAACCGCGGGTGTGCTGAGCCGCCCCGCATCGCTCCCGCCCGTTCCCCTGGGTGCGCCCCGGGGCTACTGTGCTGGAAAGGTCGAGCGTCACGCGGGCACAGCAGAGCGCCCCCGAACGCGCGGACGAGCACATCCGGGAGTCAACGATGACGACGGTGTTTCGATCCCCTGCACGCACGCTGCGCCTGCTGGTGGCGGCGACGATCGCGGTCCTGCTGCTGGCGGTGGGTGGCATCGCCGCCGCGTCGTCGGCCTCGGCGGGCAAGCCCGACGGGCACGGCCGAGGCGTGCCGACGAGCAAGATCTCGATCCAGCTGTGGACCTTCGCGGAGTACATCGGGTTCGGCACCGATGCCGCGACGGTCGCCAGGACCGAGGAGGTGTTCCGCAGGCTCAGCGCGATGGGATACCGCAACGTCGAGCCCTTCACGCTGAGCGGGATGACGGCCAGGCAGTACCGTGCGCTCCTGCGGGAGTACGGGCTCAAGGCCTCGGCACGGCACGTCGACGTCGGCACGCCGGAGAACCCCGCCGACATCACGCAGATCCTCAAGGACAACCGCACGCTCGGCATCACGTACTTCGGCTCGGGTGCCACTCCCATCTTCCCGCCGCTGTACACGACCGAGGCGCAGTGGGTCGCGTACGCGGACTACCTCGACGACGTGGGCGCCCTGGCCCGCAAGCACGGGCAGCGGCTGATGGTGCACAACCACGACGTCGAGTTCGAGACCGCGTTCGGCGGCCGGACGGTCTACGACATCCTGATGGCGCACACCAGCCCGAAGAACGTCGTGTTCCAGCTCGATCTCTACTGGGCGACCAACGGCGGTGGCCTCGACAACCCGATCGACGTGATCGAGCGGTACGGCAAGCGGATCCAGCTGTTCCACGTCAAGGACATGGGCGCCGGTCCGTTCCCGGGGCCGATCGAGATCGTGGGCCGCGGGATCATCGACTTCCCTGCCATCTTCGACGCCGCGGGCGGTCGCATCAGGTACTACGTCGTCGAGCACGACCCCCGGTTCGGCGACCCGACGTTCGACCCCTTCGAAGCGGCTCAGGCCGGGTTCGACTACCTCCGGCACGTGAGGTTCTGAGGCACCGTCCCGGGCGCGGCAGGGCCGCGCCCGCCTGACCGACGTCGTCCGCCAGGCACCACCCGCTCGCGGGTGGTGCCGCCCAACCCTGCGCCTCGGTACGTTCCGCGACATGAGGTGGGGCCATCGCTCGGCGCCGAGCACCCCTGCCGTGCTGCAGCCGGCCCGCCACCTCCGATCGACCGCCGACGCGAGGTGTGGGGAGACGTCATGAGCACGGACGACTGGAAGTTCCTCGCCGAGGCCCTGGTGGTGCTGGGGTGCATCGTCATGGGCACGCGAGCGGGCGGCGTCGGGGTCGGCCTGTGGGGCGGCCTGGGCACGGCGGTCCTGGTGTTCGTGTTCCAGGAGCCGCCCGGTGAGCCTCCGGCGGCCGCGCTCGCCATCATCCTCGCGGTCGTCACCGCGGCCGCGCTGATGCAGGCCGCGGGCGGCATCGACTGGATGGTCGCGATGGCCGCGCGGGTGATCGAGAAGCGGCCCCAGCAGATCACGCTCATCGCCCCGCTGACGGCCTTCGTGTTCTCGATCGGTGCCGGGACGGGCAACATCATCTACCCGCTGCTGCCCGTCATCTACGACGTGTCCTACCGCAACCACATCCGGCCGTCGCGACCGCTGACCGTCACGGTGGTCCAGTCGGGCATGGCGCTCGCGGCCTCGCCGGTCTCCGCCGCGATGGCGGCCATGCTGACGCTCACCGAGGTCGCGCCGTACAACCTGGGCCTGACCCAGATCCTGTCGATCACCCTCCCGGCGTGCGTTATCGGCATCATCGTGACGTCCCTCATCGTCAACCGGATGTGGAAGGACCTGGACGACGACCCGGAGGTCCAGGCGCGCATCGCGGCCGGCGAGCTCGCGGCGCCGGGCGCCGCCGAGGCCGAGGCGCTCGTCGCACCGGCTGCAACGGCGGGGACGGCCGGCACGACGAGCACGGCGACGACCACGACCACGGGAGCCACGCCCCCGCTCACGGGCTCGGCTGCGCCGGTCGGTCTCGACACCGCACCCGCGTCGGCCGCGCTCACGTACACCAAGGCCGGGCGCAACTCGGCGCTCGTGTTCTTCGCCGGCGTCATCACCATCGTGCTCCTGGGCCTGTTCCCCGACCTGCGGCCCTCGTTCGACCTCGACGGCACGGGCGCCGAGCCGATCGACATGACGACCACCATCGTGCTGGTGATGTTCACGGCGGCGGTCGCGATCATGTTCATCGGGCGCCCGAACGTCGGCGAGGTCCCGGAGCAGTCGGTGTTCAAGGCCGGCATGATCTCGGCGATCGCCCTCTTCGGGATCGCGTGGCTGACCGCGACGTTCATCGCCGCGCACGAGGAGCAGATCATCGACACGATCGGCGCCTGGGTCACCGACTGGAAGTTCCTGTTCGCGCTCGCGGTCTTCCTGGTCGCCGCGCTGACCACCAGCCAGTCCACGGCGACCCGCACCATCGTGCCCATCGGCCTGGCCGCCGGCCTGGCGCCCGGGGTCGTCACGGGCATGTGGGCCGGTGCGCTCAGCGGCGTCTACACGCTGCCCGCCAACGGCACCCAGATCGCCGCCGCGAACTTCGACCACAGCGGCACCACCAAGCTCGGGACCAGGCTGCTGGACCACAGCTTCTTCGTGCCCATGCTGATCATGGCCGTCGTCACGGTGGCCGTCGGAGCCGTGATCGGCTCGTTCGTCGCCTGAGCGGCACGAGACCAGACCCGCGAGAACCAGGGAGTCCGCCATGGAGCTGTCCGAGATCGAGGCCAAGGCCGCGGCGATGATGCCGGAGCTGCTCGACCAGCTGGCCACGCTGGTCGCCATCCCGTCGGTCGCGTTCCCGGGATATCCCGCTGAGCCGGTGCACGAGATGGCGCGCACCACGCTCGAGGCGTTCCAGGCGGTCGGGTTCACCAACGCGCGGCTCATGGACGTCCCGCACGGGTACCCGCCGATCTACGCGGAGGTGCAGGGCCCGCCCGGGTCGCCCGTCGTCATGCTGTACGCGCACTACGACGTGCAGCCGGCGCCGCCGGAGCAGGGGTGGACGTCGGATCCGTGGACGGCCACCCGCAAGGAGGACGGCAGGATCTACGGGCGCGGGGCGGCCGACGACAAGGGCGGCCTGGCCGCGCACCTGGGCACCATGAGGATCTTCGACGGCAAGCCGCCGTGCACCGTCAAGCTGATCCTCGAGGGCATGGAGGAGACGGAGAGCAACCTCGAGGAGTTCGTCGAGGCGCACCCTGAGCTGTTCCGGTGCGACGTGTTCATCGTGTGCGACATGGGCAACCTCGAGGTGGGCGAGCCGGCGCTCACCACGGCGCTGCGCGGTGACGTCGCGTGCATCGTCACGGTGCGCACCCTGGAGCACCCGCTGCACTCGGGCGTCTTCGGCGGGCCGGCTCCCGACGCGATGATGGCGCTGGCCCGGCTGCTGTCGACGCTGCAGGACGAGGCCGGCGACGTCGCGGTCGAGGGCGTGTCGGGCGGCGAGTGGGCCGGCGCGGACCTGAGCGCGGAGGACTTCGAGGCGAGCGCCGACCTGCTCGACGGCGTGCGGCTGGCCGGTTCGGGCACCATCGGCACGCAGCTGTGGGCGCGGCCGTCGATCTCGGCCATCGGGGTCGACATGACGAGCATCGCGGGCTCGTCGAACGTGCTCGTGCCCCAGGCGCGGGCCAAGATCTCGATGCGGATCGTCCCGGGCTCCGACCCCGTTCGCGAGCTCGACGCGCTCGTCGCCCACCTGGAGTCCCACGCGCCGCACGGTGCCCAGGTGGAGGTGCAGCGCACCAAGGAGGCGCCGCCGTTCCGGTGCGCGACCGACGGACCAGGCTACGAGGCGGCCCGCGCCGCGCTCGAGGAGGCCTACGGCAAGCCCGTCGGCGAGGCGGGATCGGGCGGCTCCATCCCGCTGCTCCGCACGCTGCAGGAGGCGAGCCCCGGCGCGGAGTTCATCCTGTGGGGTCCGGAGGACCTGGCGAGGGCTCGCATCCACTCCTCCGACGAGAGCGTGGACCCCGCCGAGATCGAGAAGATGGTGGTCGCCCAGGCGCGGCTGCTGGTGCACCTGGCGGAGCGGGCGGCCAGCCGATGAGCAGCGGGCGTCAGGCCGGCGTCCTGCTGGCCACCTGCATCTCGACGCTCGTGGTCAACGCGAACACGTCGGCTGTCGCCATCCTGCTCCCCGCCATCAGCGAGGACACGGGCATGTCCGTGAACACCCTGCAGTGGGCGGTCACGGGCTACTCCCTCGTCGGAGCGGCCGTGATCATCACCTCCGGCTCTCTCGGCGACGTGTTCGGGCGCCGACGCATCTTCCAGTGCGGCCTGCTGCTGTTCGTCCTGTCGTGCGTGCTCATCGCGGTCGCCGGCTCGGGCGAGATGGTGATCGCCGGACGCATGATCCAGGGTGCCGCCGGGGCGACCATCCTGGCGTGCGGCATGAGCCTGCTGACGGTCGCGTTCGAGGGCAAGGACCAGGTCAGGGCCGTGACGCTGTGGGGCGCTGCGGCGGCGGTGGGCGCCGCCGCCGGACCGCTGGTCGGTGGCGTGCTGGTGGGGACCACGGGCTGGCAGGGGCTGTTCTGGATCGACGCCGTCATCGCCGCGGGGTGCATGGTGCTCACGTTCACCAGCGTCTCCGAGTCCAGGGACCCGAACCGTCCGCGCTCGGTGGACTACGTCGGTACCGTGCTGGTCGCACTCACGCTGGGTCCGTTCATCCTCGCGCTGAGCAAGGGCAGCGACTGGGGCTGGTTCTCCGCGGCGACGATCGGCTGCGTGCTGCTCGCCGTGGCGGCGGGGATCGGCTTCTACGCCGCCGAGCGCCGGGTCGCGATCCCGTTGCTCGACCTCACGCTGCTGCGCAACCGCGTGCTGGTGGGCTCCACCATCGCGATCCTCATCGGCGCCGGGACCATCAACGCGCTGATGTACGTGCTCAGCCTCTACTTCCAGAACCCGGCCGCGCTCGGCTTCACGCCGCTCGAGGCTGGCCTCGCCACCCTGCCCGCCACCGTCGGCCTGGTGCTGTCGGCACCGCTGGTGCCGCGGCTGGCCGCCAAGCTCGGCGGACGTCAGGTGGTCGGCCTCGGATTCCTCCTCACCGCCGTGGGCTTCGCCTGGATCGGGTTCGCCGACGCCTCCTGGCAGTACATGGCGTTCTTCGTGCCGCTGATCGCCGTGGCGGTCGGCATGGGCATGTCCAACGGTCCGTCCTCTGCTGCGGCCACGGCGTCCGTGCCGGCCAACCAGGTGGGCGAGGCGTCGGGCGTGTCGAACATGGCGCGGTACGTGGGGGCGGCGGTCGCCACCGCGCTCGCGGCAACGATCTACAGCACCGTCACGACCAATCGCGTCGCGGACGGCCAGGAGACGGCGGCCGCGCTCTCCGGCGGCGTGGGCGTGACCGCGTGGGTGATGGCCGCCTTCAGTGTCGTGGGCGTGCTCATGGCCGTGATGATGGGCCGGCACCGTCAGCCCGCCGGGACCTCCCTCGGCGACGCGGTCGCCGCGGCCGCCTCGGCGTCCCACACGCTGCCAACGTCGGCGACCCCGCACGCCGTCCGACCCGACGAGGCGGGGGCGAATGTGACCTAGTCCACCCGATCGGTGGCTCGAGACGAACCCCCAGACGGCCGAAAGAGAAGGTGTTGCCTTGGGCGACAACATTCTCGAAACGCCTGGAGGCGGACATGGGCAGCCGAACGCGCGGCACTCGCGCGCCCGGCGTGCGCCACGTCGTCGTCGGCGGCGCCGTCGCCCTGCTCGCACTCGTCCTGGCTTTCGCGGGCGTGGGGCCCGCGGCGGCCAGCACGGGAGCGTCCGGGACGGTCATCGTCGCGACCAGACCGACGGTCTACGGGCCGGGTGAGCGCGTCGTCGTGGGCGGCCGCGTGGTGGGCGCGCCCGCGGGGACGGCGGTCACGCTGCAGCGGGCGGTCGGGCATGCGTGGAAGACCGTGATGCGGACGACCACCACCTCCCGCGGGAGGTTCACCGCTGCGTACGACGCGTCGGCCAGCACGGCGAGGACGACCCTGCGCGTGCGGACCGCGTCGACGGCTCGCGTCAAGGCGTCCACGTCGCGCGCGTTCACGCTGCGCCCTCGCGCCAGTGCCAGCATCTCCGCGCGCCTCGCCGGCGGACCGTTCGTCAAGGGCGACGCCGTCGTCGTCACCGGATCGCTCTCGCCGGCGCGCAGCGGCGTCGTCGTCCGGCTCGAGGCGCTGCACGGCAGCTCGTGGGGCCTCGTCACCTCGGGGCGCACCGGGGCGCGCGGCACCTACAGGCTCGCGACGAAGGCGACGAGCGCCACCACCGTGCTCCGGGTGGTTGGGCGCAAGGCCGGCACCCCGGACGACGCGGTCTCGCGCGCGGTCACCGCCACGCACTACACGTGCGTGCCGGGCAAGGCGCCCGCCGGTGGCATGGCGGCGCGGTTCAACACCCCGAACACCGGCAGCGGACGCGAGATCTCCTCGCTGCTGGTGGGCGCCGCGTGCGCGGCGGCGTCGCACTCGACCATCAGCGTCGCGGTGTACATCCTGACGCCCGGCGAGGCCGAGCCGGCTCGGATCCTGCGGGCGCTCCGCTCGGTCGCCCGGGAGCGCGACGTGCGCGTGCGGTTCGTCCTCGAGCGCAGTGGCAGCGGGATCACGAACGCCACGATCGCGCAGCTGCGGCAGTTCGCCGACGTCGTGGTGTGCACCGACGCCTGCGTGACGCGCACCTCGACGGCGGCGCAGATGCACAACAAGGTCTTCACCGTCAGCGACACCCGCTGGAAGAGCGGGGTGGACCCCGTGGTGGTCCTCGGCTCGGCGAACTGGTCGACCCGCCAACTGCACCAGTACTGGCAGACGGCCGCCATCTTCCACGACGACGACGCCATGTATGCGGCGCACCTCGCGACGTTCGATCTCCTGCGGACGTGCGCCCGCACGTCCTGCGACCCCTCGCGCGTCAAGGCGACGGTCGAGACCGACCGCGGTCGAGGAGCCACGCTGCACTTCTTCCCCCAGGCGACGGGCGACGAGTCACTCGCCGCGATGCGCTCGGTGAGCTGTGCGCCCGGCTCGCGCATCCGGATCGCGATGTACCAGGCCACCGCGTCACGCGTGGCGCGGGTGAACGACGAGCTGAGGAGGCTCGTGGCGCAGGGATGCGACGTCGACGTCGTGCTGAGCGACGGCGGCATCTACTACGCCACACCCGCAGTGACCCAGTCGATCCGCAGCACGGGCGTGGGTCTGCGGTGCGCGACCCTGATGCACGGCAAGTTCGCGGTCTACCAGAACGTCGTGGTCGACGGCCGAGGAGGCCAGACGATCGTCACCGACGGCTCGCAGAACTGGACGCCGTCGGGCCTGCGGCGCAACGACGACAGCACGTTCACGCTGTCGAGCGCCAAGGCCACGGGGCTGTGGAAAGCGCGCATCGCGAGCGTCGGCGACAGCTACGAGCGCGGCTGGCAGGCCATCGCGTCGAGGACCCACGCCTGCAGGTAGGCCGAACGGCCACGTCCTGACCTTCGGACCCACCCCGCCGCAGGTGGTGCGCCGCCACCCGTCGGAGCCCGAGCATCGGCACATCGGACTCACGAGAGGCACGCACGTGGCTGAACACCCGCGGTACGTCCCCGCTCCCACCGGTCGCTCGACGGCCGCCGAGTCGGGCGCGATCCTCGCCGGCATCCTGCTGCTGATGTCGTCGATCATGAACATCTTCCAGGGCATCTCGGCGATCGCGAAGGACGACATCTACGCGACGACGAGCAAGTACCTCGTCGAGATCGACCTGACTACCTGGGGGTGGGTGCACCTCGTGCTCGGCCTCGCCGGGGTGGTGGCTGCCCTCGGCATCCTGGTCCACGCCGCCTGGGCGCAGGTGGTCGGCATCGTGGTGGCGGGGCTCGCGATCGTGACCAGCTTCGCGTTCCTGCCGCACTACCCGCTGTGGGCGGTCCTGATCATCGCGTTCAACGTGTTCGTCATCTGGGCACTGAGCGTGCAGCTGCGCGACTGAGGAGGCACGCCGTGGTCACCGTGTGGGAGCCCAGCCTGGGCGACGTGTTCCTGAGCATGCTGTGGTTCTTCCTGTTCGTCATCTGGATCTGGCTGCTCATCACGGTCTTCGCGGACATCATCCGCAGCGAGGACATGGGCGGCTGGGGCAAGGCGCTTTGGACGATCCTGGTGATCGTGCTGCCGTACCTCGGGGTGTTCGTCTACCTCGTCGCGCGCGGCCGTTCGATGACCGAGCGCGCCGCGCGGAGCGCCAAGCTCCAGCAGGAGCAGCTGCGCGCCTACGTCGAGGGCGTCGCGGCGCCGCCCAGCCCGGCCGAGGAGATCGGTCGGCTCGCCGAGCTGCACGCCAGCGGCGTGCTGACCGCCGAGGAGTTCGCGCAGGCGAAGGGCAAGCTGCTCGCCTGACCCGCCCAGCACGACGACGGCCCCCTCCCGGTGGGAGGGGGCCGTCGTGATGCGCGGCGCCGGTCGTCAGCCGGCCAGGAGCTTGGCCTTCTGCGCGTCGAACTCCGCCTGCGTGAGGATGCCCTGGTCACGCAGCGCGCCGAGCCGCTGCAGCTGCTCGATCAGGGCGTCGGACCCGGACGAGCCGGCGGGAGCCGGCGCGGGGGCGACGGGCGGCGGGGGCGGCGGGGCGGCGTAGGTCGGCGCCGCGGCGTAGGTGGGCTGCGCCTGCTGCTGCTGGTAGTAGTCGTGCTCGACCTGCTGCTGCTGCTCGGCCTGCCAGCGTCCGGCCTGCCGCCGCGAGACGCGGTTGGACACTGCGGTCGCCGTGCCGGCGACGACGGCCGTCCGAGCCATTCCTCCGATGAGACCCATGTCAGGTTCCCTTCCTCTCAGGCTTCCGACACGTCACGCGCGTCGAGGATGTCCAGGGCTTCGATGACGTCGTCGGCCGGGATGCGGCCGCTGGCGATGACCTCCGCGCCGACCTCGCGCATGGCGCTGACGAACGGGCCAGCCCACGTGTTCTCGTAGATCAGCAGAGCGACAGCGTCCCCGGGCCCCACGAGGGCCGCGCCCTGGGCGATGTCGTCGTCGCCGAGCAGGCCGGAGCGGACCCCCTCGAAGGCCGCGAGGTCGAGGTCGCCGTCGCCGTCGAGGTCGGCGATCGTCAGGATCGTGATCGTGCCGTCCTCGTCGGCCGTCGCGACCACGAGGTCGAGGATGCGGATGATCCCGCGGTCCGTCAGGTCGAGCAGCGCGTTGAGGCCGCCGCCCTGGAGCTTGGCTCCAGGGATCTCGACGGCGAGATAGTCGATCGGTCCTACGTCGAGCTGGGTCATCGGGTCCTCCTGGAGCGGTTCTGGTGTCGAGGTCCAGTTGTCACGACGCCACGCTCACACGCGGGTGGGTGGTTGGACCCCACCCCGGCGGGGGTGAGGCGTGACCACCCGCGGCCTGCGCACGATCACCTCCAGGGCGTACGCGCGTCCACCGGGAGGACAGATGAGCAACGACAGCAGCGCGACAGCACGGGTGGCCCCGGCGCGGCACGACGCCGACCCGGTGTCGATCACCGCCGCGGAGGTCGCGGCCGACCTGGGCGTCGACCCCACCCAGGGGCTGTCCGCGCGGGAGGCGCGGGCCCGGCTCACCACGTACGGCGCCAACGAGCTCAGCGGCGGCGCCAAGGAGCCGGCCTGGCGGGCGTGGCTGCGCCAGTACGAGGACTTCATGCAGCTGGTGCTGCTGGCGGCCGCGGTGGTGAACCAGGTGGTCACCGGCGAGACCGGCACCACGGTCGTCCTCGTCGGCCTCACCGTCTTCAACGCGATCACCGGCCTGCGGCAGGAGGCCAAGGCGGAGGAGAGCGTCAAGGCGCTGTCGCAGATGATGCGGACCATCGCGCGCGTGCGTCGCGACGACCAGGTGGTCGAGATCGACGCCTCCCAGCTCGTCCCGGGCGACGTCGTGCTCGTCGAGGCCGGGAACCGGGTGCCCGCGGACGCCCGCATCATCCTCGCCGCGACGCTCGAGATCGAGGAGGCCGCGCTCACGGGCGAGAGCCTGCCGGTGCCGAAGACCTCGGAGCCGGTGCTCGGGCGCGAGATCCCGCTCGGCGACCGCATCTGCATGGCGTACATGAACACGTCCGTGACCCGCGGCCGCGGCGAGATGATCGTCACCGCCACGGGCATGGCGACGGAGATCGGTCACATCGCCGACATGCTCGCCAACACCGAGGCGAGCAAGACGCCCCTGCAGCGCCAGCTGGACTCGCTCTCCAAGATCATCGCGTCGATCGCCGCCGTCGCGCTGGTGATCGTCATCCTGCTCGGCCTCGCGCAGGGCCAGTCGTTCGACACCCTGTTCGTCACGGGCGTCGCGCTCGCGGTCGCCGCGATCCCGACGGGCCTGCCTGCCGTCGTCACGGCGCTGCTGTCGATGGGCACGCGGGAGATCGCACGCCGGCACGCCATCGTCAAGCGCCTGCCGGCCGTCGAGACGCTCGGGTCGACGTCGGCGATCTGCTCGGACAAGACCGGCACGCTGACCCTGAACAAGATGACGGCCCGCGAGCTCGTGATCCCCGGCCAGCACCGCTACACGGTCTCGGGCGAGGGCTACAGCACGGTCGGCGAGATCAGCCACGTCGGGGGTCAGCGGCACGACCTCGACCCGTACCTGCTCCCCATGGTCCTGTGCGCGGACGCCGTGCTCGACGGCGAGACGCTCATCGGCGACCCGACCGAGGGCGCGCTCATCGTCCTCGGGGCGAAGGGCGGGCTCAACATCGCGGAGACGCGTGCGGCGCTGCCCCGCGTGGCCGAGGTGCCGTTCGACTCCGAGTACAAGTTCATGGCGACGTTCCACGAGATGACGGCCGACGACGGGCGTCCCGTGGTGCGCTGCTACGTCAAGGGCGCACCGGACGTGCTGATCGCCCGGTCAACCACGATCCGCACTCCGGACGGTGTGCTCACGCCGATCACGGAGACCAACCGCCACCTGGCGCTGGAGGTCAACGACGCGATCGCGAACGCGGGCGAGCGCGTCATGGTGGTCGCCCAGCGCGACTTCGAGCCGGGCACGCTCGCGGAGGGGGCCGGCCTGATCGGGCAGATCGAGGAGCTGACGCTGCTCGCGATGGTGGGCATCGTGGACCCGCCCCGACCCGAGGCGCGGGACGCGATCGCCGAGTGCCACGATGCCGGCATCCGGGTCCGCATGATCACCGGTGACCACGCGACCACGGCCGCGGCGATCGCGGGCGAGCTGGGCATCGAGGGCCGCGCGGTCACGGGGGCGCAGTTCGCCGCGATGAGCGACGCGCAGCTGTCGGCCGAGATCGACGACATCGGCGTCATCGCGCGCGTCGCGCCCGAGGACAAGGTGCGCCTGGTGCGGATCCTCAAGGAGAAGGGCGACATCGTCGCGATGACGGGCGACGGCGTGAACGACGCCCCCGCCCTGAAGACCGCCGACATCGGCGTGGCGATGGGCATCACCGGGACGGAGGTCTCCAAGGAGGCCGCCGTCATGATCCTCACCGACGACAACTTCGCGACGATCGTCGGCGCGGTCGCCTACGGGCGCGGGCTGTACGACAACCTGCTGAAGTACCTGCGGTTCCAGATGTCGACGCTCGTCGCCTACATCGCCATCTTCATCGGCGCCGGCATCTTCAGCATCGCCGCCGGCTCTCCGCTGAACCCGCTGCAGATCCTGTGGATCAACATGGTCATCGACATCCCGCTGGCCATCGCGCTCGGCTTCGACGAGCCCGCCCGCGGCCTGATGGCCCGCGCGCCCCGCCCCGTGACGGCTCCGGTGCTCTCGCGCAACAACTGGGTGCGGCTGTGCATCCAGGGCGCCGTGATGACGATCGTCGCGCTCGTGGCCTACCAGATCGGCGACCACCAGGGCGACGCGGTCCTCGCCTCGACCATGCTCCTGACCACGCTGTCCGTCGCCCACCTCTTCGGCGCTCTCCTGAGCCGCGACCAGCGGAACACGATCTTCGACCGCGACGCCATCCCGGGGCCGATGCAGCTGCGCCGCTACGGGCTGGCCGCGCTGGCCATCATCGCGATCACCGCGCTGGACTTCCTCCAGCGGATCTTCGGCACCACGGGCCTGGGCTTCACGCAGTGGAGCATCGCGGTGGGGCTCGCGGCGGCGCTGCTGGTGGTCGACGAGCTGGTCAAGCTCGTCATCCGGCGGCGTGACCCGGTGACCGCATGAGCTCTCTGCTGATGTACGACGGGGACCGGCTGGCCGGCCTGCTCGGCCTGCTGCCGGACGTCGACGCCGTCGAGCTCAAGCTCACCGTGGCGGACACGAACCGCGCCGCCGTCGTGGAGCAGCTGGGCATCAGCCCGCTGGACGCGGAGATCCGCCAGGTGGCCTTCGTGGACACGCCCGACCTGCGCCTGTCCGCGGCGGGCCTGGTGGTGCGCGTACGCAGCTCGCAGCGCAAGACCGCCGACATCACGGTCAAGCTCCGCCCCATGCTGCCCGGGGACCTGCCCGCGGGGCTGCGCGGCCAGGCCGGGTTCAAGGTCGAGGTCGACGCCTCGCCCGCGGGGTACGTGTGCTCCTGCTCGCTCACCGAGGACGTGCCGGACAAGAAGGCGCGCGCCGTGCTGAGCGGCGAGCGCGGCCTCGGGGGCGTCCTGTCCGACCGCCAGTCGTCGCTGCTGCTGGACCGGCTCCCCGAGGGAGTCTCGCTCGACGACCTCGTGGTGCTCGGACCGGTCACGCTGCTCAAGACGAAGTTCGTGCACCGGGACTACCCGCGCCGCATGGTGGCCGAGCTGTGGTTCCTGCCGGACGGCACGCGGCTGCTGGAGCTGTCCACCAAGTGCACGCCGAAGGAGGCGTTCCAGGCGGCGGCCGAGACCAAGGCGTTCCTGGCCCTGCACGGCGTCGACCTGGGCGCCCCGCAGGAGGCGAAGACCCGCACCACCCTGGCCGCGCTCGCGGCATCCATCGAGAAGGAGTAGTCGCATGACGACGTTCACCGTGTGGAAGTTCGACGACGCCGACGGGGCCGAGCACGCCGAGCGTGTTCTCAAGGATGCGGTCCGGGACGGCCTCCTGACGATCGTCGACCACGCCGTGGTCACCTGGCCCGCCGACGCCGACAAGCCCTCGCTGGACCACAACCACGACAGCCCGAAGCGCGGTGCCGCGTGGGGCGCGCTGTGGGGCGTGCTCGGCGGCGCCCTGTTCGCGATCCCCGTGGTCGGCGCGGCGCTGGGCGCCGGACTCGGCGCCCTCGCCAAGGCCACCGAGGGAACCGGGATCACGAAGAGCGACCTCGAGCGCATCCGGACCGAGGTCACGCCGGGTACCTCGGCACTGTTCCTCGTCACCGAGGACGCCGACCTCGACAGGCTCGGCGAGAGGTTCCGCGGGCGCGACAGCCGGCTCATCTCCACCAACCTCACGCCCGCCGAGCGGTCGACCCTGCTGGAGACGTTCGGCGGTGAGTGAGTGGCTCTCGACCGCCCGCGACCCGCTGGGGCTGGTGCGCGGTGGGGAGGGTGCCATCACGGGCACGGTGGTGTGCGCGGCGGCGATCGCGGTCGGCGCCGACCACGCCGAGACCATCGGCCGACTCTGCTTGATCATCGGCGGGACGGTGGCGGTCTACTGGATCGCGCACCTGCACGCCGTGACGCTGGGCAGCGCGCTCACGCATCGGCACCACCCGATGAGGGCGTTGCAGCATGCCCTGATGGAGACGCTGCCCATCGCGGGCGCCTCCATCGTGCCGCTCGGCGTGCTGCTACTGGCCCACCTCGGGGGTGCCGAGCTGCGCACGGCGGCGTGGATCGCCCTCTGGGCGACGATCGCCCTGCTCACCACGTACAGCTACCTGGCCGGCAAGCGTGGCGGCCTCGACCTCAAGGGGAGCATCTTCAGCGCCCTGGCCGGGGCCGGCGTGGGACTTCTCGTGGTGCTGCTCAAGGTCGGTCTGCACTGAGGCGAGGAGGGGTCCGCCCACTCGGCGCAGGGTGGTGCGCGGCCACCCGCCGGGCTGCCACGCTCGCGCCACACCGGCGGGACGCATCGGGGAGGAGGTGAGGAGCGTGGCGAACGTGCCGGCCGGGGGGCCGGACCTGGACCTGCTCGAGTACGTCCTGGTCACGGCGCGCGACGCCGACGGCCTCGCCCCCGTCGTCGCGGCCGTGGTGGAGCTGGTGCGGGTCGGCTCGATCAGGCTGCTGGACGCCGTGGTGCTGGTGCGGGACGGCGGCACCACCCTGGTGACCTCCCACGCGCCGACCGACCCGGGACTGGTGGCGGCGCTCGAAGAGGCGTCGGAGGGCGGCGTGCTGCTGAGCGGCCACGACGTCGAGCTCGCCTCGGTGAGCCTGGGCCCCGACGAGATGGCTCTGCTCCTGCTCGTCGAGGACCGCTGGGCCGGGGTCTTGTCGGACGCCGCACGGGTGGGCGGAGCGCGGCTCACCGCGGGGGAGCGGATCGCCCCGGACCGCGCGCTCGCGTCCCTGACCCAGGCCGGCACGACCGACCTCATCGTGCGCGGCCCGGGGGCGGCGCCGCTGACCGACCAGGTCGCGCAGGTGCGCGAGCTCGCGCACCTGGTCGAGCGGGGGCTGCTCTCGCTCGACCGCTACGACGTTCAGCGGCGGCGGGTGCTGGGCACCTGACTCGCGCGGCGCAGGCTCGTCAGCGAGCGCGCGACCTCGGCGGCCTCGGCCCGGGAGGAGCAGTCCAGCTTCCGGTAGATCACCTTGAGATGGAACTTCAGGGTGTTGATCGAGATGAACAGCTCGTCGGCGATCTCGCGCAGCGTCAGCCGGCTGGGCAGGATGCGCAGCACCTCGAGCTCGCGCTCGGTGAGCTCCCCGACGGTGCCCAGCGGTGCGCTCGCGGGCGCGCTGGTGGGGCCGATCCGGCGCAGCCGGTCGAGCCAGGCCACCGGCGCGCGCCACGCCAGGTGCTCGATGCCCTCGATGACGGCCGGCCCCTCGTCGGCCACCGTCTGGACGAGCCCGTGCGCCGCAGCGACCTCGACCGCCTCGAGCAGGTGCTGCTCGGCGTGCTCCGCCGTGTCGCTGGACCGGAACCGAAGCAGTGCGGCGATCACCTCGTGCCGCGGGCAGCGCGGCTCGGCCCCCTTCACGGCGTCCCCGGCCAGCCCTGGCTCACCGGCCGCGAGGTGGATGCGCGCGGCCACGGCGCCCGTCCAGAACGGGTCGACCACCTGGGTCGCCCAGCCCCGCGCACCGTCCAGGTCGCCGGCCACCAGGCTGAGCGTCACGCCGGCGCGGCCGAGCCAGCCACGCGCGCCCGGCCCGGGCATCTCGGTGTCCACGAGCTCCGCCGCACGGCCGAACGCGCGTTCCGCCGCTTCGAGGCTCCCCTCGCCGAGCCGGGTATGCATGAGCTCGAGCAGGGCGAGCAGCTGGCAGTGCGGTCCCGGCTCCACCCGGCCCTCGGACACCTCGAGCAGGAGCGGCAGAGCGATGGACGTGTCGCCCAGCTCCCGGTGAGCGACCGCGGCCGCGGTGAGCGACTCGGTGCGCAGGATGTTCATGTGGGTGTGCTCGGAGGCGTGCCGCACGCCCGCGACCACGCGCAGCGCGTCGACCGGACGTCCGGCCAGGGCCTGGGCGAGGGCGAGCCCGCCTTCGAGCGCGAGGCGTCGCTCGGGGACCACGCCGAGGGCGCGGCCGACTGCGCGGGACTCCTTGCCCGAGTCGTCCCACCGTTCCGCGAGCGCGATGTCGCGGGCGACCTGGCTCCACGCGAACTGGCCCAGCGGGTCGAGCCACCAGGTGTCTCCCAGGCGGTGCAGCGCCGCGCGCGAGTGCGCCGACCCCGTGGCCCAGTCGCCGCGCAGCGTCGCCGCGAAGGACTCGAGCACCTCGAGCCGGGCGCGCACGGTGGGGTCAGCCAGGTCCTCGGGGTCGATCCGCTGCAGGCCGCCGACCAGGCTGACGAACCGTCGACGGTCCACCAGCAGGTGGCACATCGCGTACTCCATCATCGCGGTGACGTCGCCGGCGACGACCGCGTCGGGCAGCGAGCGCAGGATCCGCACGATGGTGCTCTCGTGACCGCTGTCGTAGAGCGTCGAGGACTGCGCGGCCAGGAGCCGCAGCGCGTCGCGCGGTCGGTCGGCGCGCAGGTAGTGCTCGAGCGCGGGCACCGTCTGCCCGTGCGCCTCGTGCCATCCCGCTGCCCAGCCGTGCAGCTGAGCCAGCCGCTCCGGGCTGCGCTCCGTGAGCACCCCCAGCAGCACCTCGCGCACCAGGGCGTGCATCTCGAACCCGGCGGGCTCCGTGCGGGAGACGAACAGTCCGCGCTCCTCCGCCAGGGCCAGCAGCTCGGCGGCGTCCTCCCGGCCCGAGAGCACCTGCGCCAGGCCGACGTCGATGCGCTTGACCACGGCGGTCGCCAGCAGCACGTCGACGACGTCCTCGCGCTCGCGCTCGAGCATCTCGTGCCACACGTAGTCCTCGAGGTGGGTCCGCCCGCCGTCGCGGCTGGGCAGGTAGCCGCGGCCCTGCGCCTGGGCGGACCGGGCCTCGATGGCCGCCAGCTGGATGCTCGCGGCCCAGCCTCCGGCGCGTGCGGCGACCTCGACGACGACGTCCGGCTCGAGGCTGGGGGTCAGACGAGCGAGCATGGCGGCGGCCTCATCGAACGAGAACCGCAGCTCGGGGAAGTGCACCTCGCCGAGCTGGCCGCGCGCGCGCAGCCGGTTGAGCGGCAGCATTGGCGTCCGCCGGCTCGCGATGACCACGTGCAGCCAGGCCGGCAGGTGCTGGACGAACACGGCCAGGGACGCCGCGATCCCCTCGGCCTCGCCCACGAGGTGGAGGTCGTCGATGACGAGCGCCCTCGCGTCGTAGTCCCGCGCCTCGAGGTCGTCCAGCAGCACACCGACCGCTTCGAGGAGGCCGCCCGGTCGCTGGAGCGGGTCGGCGACCGCCGCGGCCACTCCTGGGGCGATGCCGTCGAGCGCCGCTGCCACGCCGCGCCACAGCTGGGCGGGGTCGCAGTCCTCTTCGTCGAGCGAGAGCCAGGCGAGGGGTGTGGAGGTCTCGGTGGCCCAGCTGCGCAGCAGGGACGTCTTGCCGGAGCCCGCGGGTGCGACGACCACCGTCAGGGGCGCGACCGTCGACGCGTCGAGCAGCGCGTGCAGGCGAGGCCGGTGCAGCAGGTAGGCCGGGTTCGCCGCGGGCCGCAGCTTGGCCTGGACGACGGTCGAGCGCGCCGGGCGTGCTGCGGGGGCGCGCCGATCCGGCTCGTCGCGCGAGCGTCGCACGCGGGTGACGTCGATGGACAGCGGACCCGACCTCCCCCAATCCCGACATTCCGGCCACTGACACCCTGGCACGGACGAAGTCCCCTGACCAGGAATCTCGGGCGCACGTTCGACGGTTTCCCGGTGAACTCACCCGGCCCCGGCCGGAAATGTGCTCGACCGGTCGGCGCCGGGGTGAGCATGCTCGTCCGCGTGCGAGCAGACGCGGGCGGTGGCGGAGCGGCGACCTCGTCGTCGGGACGCGGGACGGCGGCGGGACCGGCCGGTGGTTGACGCGATCTTCGACGACCCTCGTCTGGCGGTCCTGTACGACACGTTCGAGGGCCCGCGCGACGACCTGGACGCGTACCTGGCCCTGATCGACGAGCTCGGTGCGGGGAGCGTTCTCGACGTCGGCTGCGGCACCGGGACCTTCGCGTGCCTGCTCGCCGCCCGCGGCCTCGACGTGATCGGGGTCGACCCCGCGGGCGCCTCCCTGGACGTCGCGCGCGCGAAGCCGGGCGCCGCTGCGGTGCGGTGGCTGCTCGGCGACGCCACCGCGCTCCCGCCGCTCCAGGTGGACGCGGCGATCATGACCGCCAACGTGGCCCAGGTGTTCGTCACGGACGAGGAGTGGCGCGCGACGCTGCAGGCGGTCCGTGCCGCACTGCGCCCGGGAGGTCACCTCGTGCTCGAGACCCGAGTGCCGGCGCGGCGGGCCTGGGAGCGCTGGACGCGTGAGCACACGCTCGAGCGCAAGGAGGTGCTCGGCGTGGGGGTCGTCGAGACCTGGTGCGATCTCCTGGACGTGGCGCCGCCGCTCGTGACGTTCCGGTGGACCAACGTGCTCCCGACGGGGGACGTCGTGACCTCCGACTCGACCCTGCGCTTCCGCGAGCGTGCGGAGGTCGACGCCGACCTCCGGGAAGCGGGCTTCGCGGTCGACTCCGTGCGCGACGCCCCGGACCGGCCGGGCGCCGAGCACGTGTTCGTGGCGCGACGGGTCTGAGCGGCCGGCGCCGCGGCCTCGCTACCGGCCGGCGCAGTCGGGCGCGAGGACGCGGACCGTGGAGGCAGGGTGCCGGGCGAGGGCCCCGGAGGGTCGGATCGGGCGAGGGGCGAAGTCACCGCCGCAGTTGGGACAGATCCCGCGCAGGGTCGTCTCGACGCACCGCCGGCAGAAGGTGCACTCGAAGGTGCAGATCATGGCGTCGGGCGCCGTCGGCGGCAGATCCTTGTCGCAGCACTCGCAGTTGGGTCGCAGCTCCAGCACGGTCACATGATTCGGCATCGACCGTGCGGGCGGCGCGCGAGTTCCTGCCCGGTGGCGACGAGATCCTGCCGTTCCTCTGCCGCACGGGGCCAGGGCGGGCCGGCGCTACACGCCGTACACGTGCGCGCGGTGCTCCGCGAACCGCCGCCGGCCCACGAGGTGCCACGCCAGCCGGGCCGGCGCGGGCAGGTTGGCACGGAGCCACCCCGCTCGCTCGTCGGCAGGGACCACCTCGAGGATCCAGCCGAGCTGCAGCAGGAGGCGATCGCGCGGGACGGCCGCCATGCCGTGCTCGTGCAGCGCCCCCCACTCCCGCTGGGTCATGACGGTGGCCGCGGTCGGCAGGATCGCCGTCTCCTCCTGACCCAGGTGCTCGAGCAGCGTGTCCCGGATGGCGTCGAGCGCCCCGGCCACCGACTCGCGCTCCGCCACGTCCGCCGCCGACTCCCACCGGGGGAGAGCCTCCAGCAGCGCCCCGAGCTGTGCCGCGGTGGCCGCGTGCTGCGCCCGCATGAGCCCGACGTGCAGCGCGCACGCCGGAGCGCGCTGCTCGAGCCGCTCCCACAGCAGCGTGTCCTCGCCCTGGTGGTGGTGGTGCAGAGCCTGGGAGACCTCGCGCACGTGAGCAGCGACGGCCCGTGCCCTTGCGACGTCGCCCCCCGCGACGCCGCGCACGAGCACCGGGGCGTCCGTGTACGCCCGCCGGAACAGGGCGTGGATCGTGAGCATGTCCGACGTGTCGCAGCCGAGCTGCTCGTCCAGGGCGGTCATCCGCTTCTCCTTCGTCACCAGTCAAATAAGAACGATGGTGACGACTATCCTGGGTGGCGTGCCAGCCGTCAAGAACCCCGACCCCCTGCTCGCCTGGGTGAGCACGGGCACCGAACCGGGCGTCGCGCCCGACGAGATCGAGCGCGTGCGCGCGCTGCTCAACACGGACGACCGGTTCCACAAGGTGGAGCGCCTCGCCGCGGACGCGCCCGACGAGCTGCGGCTCGTCCGCGACGCGCTGCGCTCCTACCTGCTCGGCGGCGACCTCGCCGAGCTGCGGCGGGTGGCGCAGCAACACCCCCTCGCCGTCGAGTTCGAGGCTGCAGGTGCACGCCTCGAGGCGGGCGACGACCTGGTGGGCGGCATCCTCGCCGAGGTCTACGAGGCGCAGCGCTCGGGCGCGTGGGCGCGGCTGAAGGCCTGCGCCAACCCGGACTGCCAGTGGATCTACTTCGACGCGTCGCGCAACCGGTCGGGTCGATGGTGCTCGATGGGGGAGTGCGGCGGCGTGATGAAGGCCCGGGCGTACCGCGAACGCTCGCGCCGGTCCTAGGTGCGCTCGACCGGGCGCAGGACGAAGACCCGCAGGTCCCGTCCGGAGCGCGCGGCGTAGTCGTCGTAGCCCGGCCAGACCTCGAGCAGGATGGGCATGAGCCGCGCGCGCTCGTCGGTGTCGGCCAGGTGCGCGGTCACCGGCGTGGCGACGCCCGCGAGCGTCACGGTGGCGGCCGGGTGCTCCAGGAGGTTGAGCGACCAGGCCGGATGGTGCTCCTGGCCCCAGTTGGACCCGATCACCACCCAGTCGGCGCCGACGGCGGCGTAGAGCAGGACGGCCTCGCGAGGCTGCCCGGAGCGGCGACCCGTGGTGGTGAGGATCAGCTGCGGGAGGGTGGGCCGGCCCAGCACGCTCCACCGGCCGCCCGTCCGCTTCTGCAGCCGGCGGTCGAATCCTGAGACGGCTCGGCCGAGGCGTGCGAACCATCGCGTGCGGCCCAGCCGGCGGGTGGTGGAGGCGAAGTCCATACGACGATTGTGCAGGCCAGCGAAGTGTGACGGGCGTCACGGCGTACCGTCGCCTAGCACATGTCGCTGGGCAGCGGCACCAGAATTGCCCGATCCGGAGCGCCGGTCGCCGATGCGCGGCGTGTTACGAGCACGTTTCCGCCTGACGACGTCTCAGCATGCGGGAACTACTGCCCAGTATCAATCAGGTAACGATCCGGCTGCGGTGTCATCGCCTGTCCGATTTGTCGGATCGGTGTTGACTAGCGTTACGCCAACTCACGGCGGACGAGTATGTCGTGCGTCACCCCGGGGCCCCCGGGAGGGTGCTCGACCGTCCACCCCTTCTCAGGAGGAACATTGAAGATCAGGCGACTCAGCGCGGGCGTCGCAGTCATTGCGGCCGGCGCCCTGGTGCTCACCGCGTGCTCCAACGAGCCCTCGGACAACGCTTCGGCCTCGCCCTCGGCGTCGTCGAGCGGTGCGGCCTCGACGACCGGTGGCACGGTGACGGTGTCGGAGACGAACGAGTTCTTCTCGTTCAACCCCTCGACCGCCAACGGCAACACGGACATCAACTCCAAGATCTCCCTCGCGACCAACTCGCACCTGTACTACATCGACGACCAGCTGAAGGTTCAGCACGACGACTCGTTCGCCAAGACCGAGAAGCTGAGCGACGACCCGCTGACCGTCAAGTACACGATCAACGAGGGCAAGAAGTGGAGCGATGGCGAGCCCATCGACGCCAACGACCTGGTGCTCGCGTGGGCCGTGTTCTCGGGCTACTACGACGACGCGAAGACCGACGACTCGGGTGAGGTCGTCTCCGGCGCCTCGTACTTCTCGTACGCCGGCTCGACGCTGGGCCTGGGCCTGACGGACTTCCCGGAGATCGGTGACGACGGCCGCAGCATCACGCTGAAGTACTCGAAGCCGTTCTCCGACTGGGAGGTCGCGCTCGACCTCGACCGGCCGGCCCACGTCGTCGCGAAGAACGCCGGCCTCGCCGACGCCGCCGCGCTGACCGACCTGCTGAAGAACACGCCTCGCGGCAACCCGGACAAGCCCGCCAAGAACGACGCCCTGAAGAAGGTCGCCGACTTCTACAACACGGGCTTCGACTCCAAGACGCTGCCGTCGGACCCGGAGCTCTACCTCTCCAGCGGCCCGTACATCGTCTCGGACGTCCAGGAGGGCCAGTCGGTCACCCTGGTCCCGAACAAGACGTACGACGGCGACCAGACGCCGAAGCTCGACTCCATCGTCATGCGCACGATCGCCGACCCGTCGGCCGCCATCACCGCGCTCAAGAACGGTGAGGTCGACGTCGTCTCGCCGCAGGCCAACGCCGACACCCTCGCCGCCCTCGAGGGCGTCCCGGGCGTCCAGGTCCACCAGGGCCTGCAGCTCGCGTTCGACCACATCGACCTGAACAGCACGGGCGTCTTCAAGGACAAGAACGTCCGTGAGGCGTTCCTCAAGACGATCCCGCGCCAGGCCATCCTCGACGCGATCATCACGCCGCTCGACCCCAAGGCCACGGTCCTGAACTCGGTGCTCTTCGTGCCTGCTCAGCCCGGCTACGCCAAGACGATCGAGACCAACGGCTTCAAGGACTTCGTGGAGCCCGACATCGCGGGTGCCAAGGAGCTCTTGGGCGGCAAGACCCCGACCGTGAAGCTGCTGTACAACATCAACAACCCGAACCGCGTCGACGCGTACACCCTGATCGCGAAGTCGGCGAAGGAGGCCGGCTTCAAGATCGTCGACGAGGGCGACGTGGACTGGGGCTCGCGCCTCGGCGACGGCTCGTACGACGCGTCGATCTTCGGCTGGATCAACTCGGGTGTCGGCGTCTCCGGCGTCCCGCAGATCTACGGCACGGGCCAGTCGTCGAACTTCAACAAGATGTCCGACAAGGCTGCCGACGCGCAGATGAGCGAGCTCATCCAGACGATCGACCCCGCCGCTCAGGAGGACCTGCAGGTCCAGATCGAGCAGAAGATCGGCGCGACGTTCACGACGCTGCCGTTCTTCCAGAGCGTGGGCGTCGACGCCGTCGCCGACCGCGTCAAGGGCATCGACACGTACAACCCCAACCAGAACGGTGTCTGGTGGAACACGTGGGAGTGGACGGTCGACGACGCCTCCTGATGAGGCGCTGTCACCGGTGCGCCGCATGATCGCGGCCACCTAGCCCGACGGTGCCGGGCCTCCCGAGCGGAGGCCCGGCACCTGTCGGTCCGGGGCAGGCAGCCGGGGTGCGTCCCCGCTGCGAGCCCTGTCGTAGACTCACTCGATTGCCACCCGGCCGCCGGCCGTGGTGCCCCCCACACACACCGAAGAACCGATGCTCACCTACATCACACGGCGAGTACTCGCGTCGCTGCTCATCCTGCTCGGCGCGTCGTTCATCGTCTACATGCTCGTCGCCTACTCGGGCGACCCCCTCGCCGAGATCAAGTCGAGCAACTCGCCGAGCAAGGAAGCGCGCATCGCGCAGCGCACCGAGGCGCTGCACCTCGACGTGCCCCCGGCTCTGCGGTACTTCATCTGGCTCGGCGGCGCCGTCAAGTGCGTCGTGCCGTTCGTCGGCCAGTGCGACCTCGGCGTGACCCTGCAGAACCAGCCGGTGACCGTGGCGCTCAGCACCGCGATCCCCACCACGCTGCAGCTGGTCACCACCGCCGCCGTCCTGGCGATCACGATCGGCATCTCGATCGGCATCGTGACGGCGCTGCGGCAGTACAGCACGCTCGACTACGGCGTCACGTTCGTGACCTTCCTTTTCTTCTCGCTGCCGATCTTCTGGGTCGCCGTGCTCCTCAAGGAGTTCGGGGCCATCAAGTTCAACACCTTCCTGTACGACCCGTACATCAAGAACTCCACGATCCTGCTGATCTCCCTCGTCATGGGGCTGCTCTGGGCCGTGCTGCTGTCGGGGTCGTGGAAGCGGCGCGGGATCACCTTCGTCTCGGCGTTCGCCGTGACCGCCGGCGTCCTGTACTTCCTGTCGGTGACCCGGTGGTTCTCCGAGCCGTCGCTCGGCATCGTCGTGATCCTGGTGACGGGCGTCGCGATCGCGTTCGGGTCCACCGTGCTGTTCGCGGGCCTGCGGAACCGTCGCGCGCTGTACTCCTCGCTGATCATGGTCGGGCTCGGCGGCGTCGCGTACTACGCGCTGCAGCCGCTGTGGGACCGCGCGACGCTGTGGCTGGTCATCGGCCTCGGCATCCTCGCGATCGTCGCCGGCTGGCTCGTCGGGCGCTTCATGGGCGGGTACGACCACCAGCAGTCGAGCCGCGCCGCGATGCTCACCAGCTTCGGCGTCTCGGGCCTGGTGCTGCTCGACCAGTTCATGAAGAACTGGAGCCGCTACGCGAGCGACCCGCACATCCGCCAGCGCCCGATCGCGACGATCGGCGCCGAGACTCCCGGGCTCAACGGCGACTTCTGGCTCACGGGCATCGACAAGTACACGCACCTGGTGCTCCCGACGATCGCGCTGATCCTCATCTCGCTCGCGTCGTACACCCGGTACTCGCGGGCCTCGATGCTCGAGGTGATGGGCCAGGACTACGTCCGCACCGGCCGCGCCAAGGGCCTGTCTGAGCGCGTCGTGGTGACCCGGCACGCGTTCCGCAACGCGCTGATCCCGCTCGCGACCATCGTCGCGATCGACATCGGCGCGCTCATCGGCGGCGCCGTCATCACCGAGTCCGTGTTCTCCTTCAAGGGCATGGGCGTGCTGTTCCTGAACGGTGTCCGCGACCACTCGCCGAACCCCGTGATGGGCGTCTTCCTCGTCACCGGCATCACCGCGGTGGTGTTCAACCTGATCGCCGACCTCGCGTACTCGGCGCTCGACCCCCGCGTAAGGGTGAAGGCATGACCACGATCCTCGAAAACACCGCAGACGTCCCCGGCGGCAAGCCGGTCCTCCCGGAGAAGCCCGAGGAGACCCGCGGGCTGAGCCAGGGCCAGATCGTCCGCAAGCGGTTCTTCGGCCACACGGGCGCCGTCGTCAGCATCTTCGTGCTGGCCGCCGTGCTCGTGCTCTCGATCTCCGCGATCGGGCTCGGCCCCATCCCGGGGTGGTGGAAGTACGGCTACACCGAGACGCCGGCGCTGATGAACGGCGGGCACCCGACGCTCCAGCTCTTCCCGTTCTCGCTGGGGGAGCACCCGTTCGGGCAGGACCGCGTGGGCCGTGACATGTTCGCCATGACCCTGCGCGGGGCTCAGATCTCGCTGTTCGTCATGATCGTCGTGGGCGCCATCGCGGCGCTCGTCGGCGTGCTGATCGGCGCGTCCGCGGGGTTCTTCCGCGGCAAGACCGAGGCGATCCTCATGCGGTTCACCGACATGGTCATCATCATCCCGGCGCTCATCGCCGCGGCGGTCGTGGCCCAGGCCGCGAAGGGGCCGGTGCTGCTGGCCATCTTCCTCGGCCTGGTCTCCTGGACGGGAATGGCCCGGCTGGTCCGCGGTGACTTCCTGTCGCTGCGCGAGCGGGAGTTCGTCGACGCGGCGCGCCTCGCGGGTGCGTCCAACAGCCGGATCATCTTCAAGCACATCCTGCCCAACGCGGTCGGTGTCATCACGGTCAACACGACGCTGCTCATGTCGGCGGCGATCCTGACCGAGACGGCCCTCAGCTACGTGGGTCTCGGCATCCAGGCGCCCGACACGTCGCTGGGCAAGCTCATCAGCGACAACCAGGCGGCTTTCTCCACGCGCCCGTGGCTGTTCTGGTGGCCGGGTCTGTTCATCGTGGTCATCTGCCTCACCATCAACTTCATCGGTGACGGTCTGCGCGACGCGTTCGACCCGCGGCAGAAGAAGCTCAACGTGCGGCGGGTCAAGGAGTCCCCGGACCGTCCCGACGCCCAGGGCGTGCCCGCGCTCGTCAACAACGCTCCCTCGGGACCGTCGTCGGCGCTCACCAGCGGCCTCTACCAGAACCTGGACCAGCCGGCTGACGGCGGCGAGGGCAACGAGGAGACCCACCGGTGAGCTGGCGCCCGGCGTCAGATCACGATCACGACCAGCGTGAACACGGCCGTGATGGCGAGCAGCACCAGCAGCGGGACGTTCCAGGTGCGCTCCACGTGCGTCTGCTCCGCGACCCCGAGCTCGAGCACCTCGTTCTCGACGAGGTCCTCCCAGCGGCGCCGGATCTGCGCGGCCACCTGACCGGAGGGCGCGCTGGGCAGGTCGCCGATGGGCACCGCGCCGCGGGTGTCGAACGACGTGCGTGGCAGGCCCGTGAGGTCACCGTTGGCACTGTTCACCACCTGGTGGCGGCCCGGGCCGGGAGCGGCCCACGCGCGGAAGCGGCCGACGGGCGTGACGAGCGTCAGCGCGTACTGCGTCTCGACATGGACCAGTGCGGCCCACGGCACGGCGATGGTGCGCAGCGGGTTGACCAGGCGCACACCCTCGTCCGTGACGTCCACGCGCGGGTGGAAGAACACGGCCCACGCCGCCAGTGCCAGGCCGACGGCGGCCGGCAGCGTGCGCGCGGCCGCCTCGGGTCCGCCCTGCACCCAGCGGGACGCCACCAGGCCGGCGATCAACGCCCAGGCCATTGCAGTCGACAGGAACCTGCTTCGCGGCCGGAAGGTCCAGCCGTCGCTCGCGATGCTCACCCCCGCATGATCTCAGGAGCCACACGATGACCCCCACCCTGCCCGACGACGCCCCCGTCCTCGAGGTCACCGACCTGTCGGTCGACTTCGCGGTCGACAAGGTCTGGGTTCCCGCGGCCATCGGGCTCACCTACTCGGTGGCAGCCGGCGAGGTGCTCGCGATCGTCGGTGAGTCGGGCTCCGGCAAGTCGGTCAGCTCCATGGCGATTCTCGACCTGCTGCCCAAGAACGCCCGCATCCGCGGCAGCATCAAGCTGGGCGGCCAGGAGCTGCGCGGCCTGGCGCCCGCCAAGATGCGCGAGATCCGCGGCAACGACATCGCGATGATCTTCCAGGAGCCGATGACGGCCCTGAACCCGGTGTACACGATCGGGAACCAGATCGTGGAGACGCTGCGGCTGCACAGCCAGATGTCCCCGGCCGAGGCGCGCGAGCGCGCGATCGAGCTGCTGACGCTCGTCGAGCTGCCCGACCCGGAGAAGGCGTTCAAGTCCTATCCGCACCAGCTCTCGGGCGGCCAGCGCCAGCGCGCCATGATCGCGCAGTCGCTCGCGCTCGACCCGCTGCTGCTCATCGCCGACGAGCCCACCACAGCCCTCGACGTGACCGTGCAGGCCGAGATCCTCGACCTCATGCGCAACCTGCGCGACCACCTGAACTCGGCGGTCATCCTCATCACGCACGACATGGGCGTCGTGGCGGACCTCTCGGACCGCATCGCCGTCATGCGCCGGGGCCTCATCGTCGAGACGGGCGACGCGCGCGACATCTTCGCCAACCCGCAGCACCCGTACACGCAGGAGCTGCTCGCGGCCGTGCCGCACCTGGGCTCCAACGACTCGGGCGACGAGATCGACCTCACGGCCGCGCTCGCGTCCGCGGCGCACGCCGAGGACGCGCTCACGGTCGTGGACGCTGCCGAGCTCGAGCGGCGCGAGGCGGCCAACGCGCGTGCCCTCGACGACGCCCGGCGCCGGTCGCGCGCCGCGGAGCACGAGCTCGCCGAGCCGATCCTCAAGCTCACGGACGTGGCGATCGAGTACCCGAAGCAGGGTCGGATGCCGGCCTTCCGCGCCGTGGAGGGCGCCAACCTGGTGATCCGGCCCGGCGAGGTCGTCGGCCTCGTCGGTGAGTCGGGCTCGGGCAAGACCACCATCGGTCGTGCGGCGGTCGGCCTCCTGCCCGTGGTCGAGGGCACGCTGACCGTCGGCGGCGTGGACATCAGCAAGCGCGACCGCAAGGTGCTCGCGACGCTGCGTCGCCGGGTCGGCATGGTCTTCCAGGACCCGTCGTCGTCGCTCAACCCGCGTCTGCCGATCGGCGAGAGCATCGGCGAGCCGATGCTGCTGGCCGGCGTGGCCAAGGGGAGCGCGCTGCAGAAGCGCATCGAGGAGCTGCTCGACCAGGTCGAGCTGCCTCGGGCCTACCGCAACCGGTACCCGCACGAGCTGTCCGGCGGGCAGAAGCAGCGTGTCGGCATCGCCCGTGCGCTGTCCCTCTCGCCCGAGCTGCTGGTCGCCGACGAGCCGACGTCCGCGCTGGACGTCTCAGTCCAGGCCCACGTGCTCGAGCTGCTGCAGGAGCTGCAGGCGCAGCTGAAGTTCGCGTGCCTGTTCGTCACGCACGACCTCGCCGTCGTCGACGTCCTGGCCGACCGCATCGTCGTGATGCGCCGCGGCCGGATCGTCGAGGAGGGCACGCGCGACGCGATCCTGCGCAACCCGCAGGACCCGTACACGCAGCGCCTCATCGCGGCCGTCCCGCTCCCGGACCCGGACAAGCAGCGCGAGCGTCGTGAGCTGCGCATGCTGCTCGCGGACCGGAGCTGATCCGACCCGCACCTCGTCGTCAGGCGTCGGCCGGCGTGAGCAATCGCTCATCCGGCCGACGTCCGCGACGTGCTGCCGACCGGTAGGATGGATCGGCGCCCCACGACGCGGCGCTCCCCAAACCTTCTGCTGAGATGAGTTCCGCCATGCCTACCGACGCGATCTCCGCGCCGACCAGCGTTCGCGCCGACGTGCGCAACGTCGCCATCGTCGCGCACGTCGACCACGGCAAGACGACCTTGGTCGACGCGATGCTGTGGCAGTCGGGCGTGTTCGGCGCTCACGCCCACGTCGACGACCGCGCGATGGACTCCGGTGACCTCGAGCGCGAGAAGGGCATCACGATCCTCGCCAAGAACACCGCGGTGCACTACTCGGGCCCCGCGGCGGCGGAGATCGGCCAGCCCGACGGCATCACGATCAACGTCATCGACACCCCGGGCCACGCCGACTTCGGTGGCGAGGTCGAGCGTGGGCTGTCGATGGTCGACGGCGTCGTGCTGCTCGTCGACGCGTCCGAGGGCCCCCTGCCCCAGACGCGCTTCGTGCTGCGCAAGGCGCTCATCGCCAAGCTCCCGGTGATCCTCGTGGTCAACAAGGTCGACCGCCCCGACGCCCGCATCGAGGAGGTCGTGCACGAGGCGACCGACCTGCTGCTGGGCCTCGCGTCCGACCTGCACGACGACGTCCCCGACCTGGACCTGGACGCGATCCTCGACGTCCCCGTGGTCTACGCGGCCGCGAAGGCCGGCCGCGCGTCGGTCAACCTGCCCGAGAACGGCGGCCTGCCGGACTCCGAGACGCTCGAGCCGCTGTTCAAGACGATCCTCGAGAAGATCCCGGCCCCCACGTACACCGAGGGCCACCCGCTGCAGGCGCACGTCACGAACCTCGACGCCTCGCCCTTCCTCGGTCGTCTCGCGCTGCTGCGCATCTTCAACGGCAACATCCGCAAGGGCCAGCAGGTCGCGTGGGCGCGCGCCGACGGCACGATGCAGAACGTCAAGATCACGGAGCTGCTGGAGACCAAGGGCCTCGAGCGCATCCCGACCGAGTCGGCGGGCCCCGGCGACATCGTGGCCGTTGCCGGCATCGAGAACATCACGATCGGTGAGACGCTCACCGACCCCGAGGACCCGCGTCCGCTGCCGCTCATCACGGTCGACGACCCGGCCATCTCGATGACCATCGGCATCAACACCTCGCCGCTGGCGGGCAAGGGCGGCAAGGGCCACAAGGTCACCGCGCGCCAGGTCAAGGACCGCCTCGACAAGGAGCTCATCGGCAACGTCTCGCTCCGCGTCCTGCCCACCGAGCGCCCCGACGCGTGGGAGGTGCAGGGCCGCGGCGAGCTGGCGCTGGCGATCCTCGTCGAGCAGATGCGCCGCGAGGGCTTCGAGCTCACCGTCGGCAAGCCGCAGGTGGTCACGCGCAAGGTCGACGGCAAGATCCACGAGCCCGTCGAGCGCATGACGATCGACGTCCCGGAGGAGTACCTGGGCGCGGTGACGCAGCTGCTCGCGCAGCGCAAGGGCCGCATGGAGACCATGTCCAACCACGGCACCGGCTGGGTCCGCATGGAGTTCCTGGTCCCCGCCCGTGGCCTCATCGGCTTCCGCACGCGGTTCCTCACGGACACGCGCGGCACCGGCATCGCGTCCTCGATCGCCGAGGGCTACGAGCCGTGGGCCGGCGCGATCGAGACGCGGATCAACGGCTCGCTCGTCGCCGACCGCGCCGGTGTGGTCACGCCGTTCGCCATGATCAACCTGCAGGAGCGCGGCTCGTTCTTCGTCGACCCCACGCAGGAGGTCTACGAGGGCCAGATCGTTGGCGAGAACGCGCGCAACGAGGACATGGACGTCAACATCACCAAGGAGAAGAAGCTCACGAACATGCGCGCTGCCAGCAGCGACACGTTCGAGAACCTCACCCCTCCGCGCAAGCTGACGCTCGAGGAGTCGCTGGAGTTCGCACGCGAGGACGAGTGCGTCGAGGTGACCCCGGAGATCGTGCGCATCCGCAAGGTGGTGCTCGACCAGACCGAGCGCGCCCGCATCACGGCGCGCAACAAGAAGTCCTGACCTTCCGCGCCATGCCCGTGCCGACGGAGCCGACGACCCCCGCGGGGGCCGTCGGCTCCGTCGTTCCCGGGCTGCTCGCGGTGCACGCCCACCCCGACGACGAGACGCTCGCGACCGGTGCGCTGCTGGCCACCTGGGCGGCGGCCGGCCTGCCCGTCACGGTCGTGACGGCGACCCGTGGGGAGCGCGGCGAGGTGATCGGGGCGGAGCTCGCGCACCTCGAGGGTGAAGGGCCCGCGCTGGCCGCGCACCGCCGCGGCGAGCTCGCGGCCGCGCTGGTCGCGCTGGGCGTCGACGACCACGTCTTCCTGGACGGCGACGGGGATGCGACCTACGAGGACTCCGGGATGGCCTGGGTGTCGTCGGGGGTCGCGGGCTCCGCGTCCTCGGTGCCGCCCCGTGCGTTCGTCGGCGTCCCGGTCGACGAGGCGGCCGGGCGGCTCGCCCGGGTGCTGGCCGACCGCCGCCCCGCGGTGGTCGTGACGTACGAGCCGGCCGGCGGGTACGGGCACCCCGACCACGTGCGCGTGCACGACGTCACGATGCGGGCGATCGGGCTGTCCGGCCTGGAGCCGGTGGTGCTCTGGGCCGCTGCCGGGGAGTCAGCGCTCCGCCGCGGCATGCGCGCGCTCGAGGCGGTGGACGGCCTCGCCCTGCCCGACCCGGACGGGCCGCTGGCGTCGGTCGCCGTGCCCGACGACGACGTGGACGTGACCGTCGACGTGACGCCCGTGCTGGACCGCGTGCTCGGGGCGATGCGGGCGCACGCCACCCAGATCCAGGCCGTCTCCCGGCTCGGCGCCGAGGCGGCCGTCGCGCAGTACGCGCTGAGCAACGCGGTGCTGGCGCCCGTGCTGCCGAGCGAGGGATACCGCGTCGTCGCCGGCTCGCTCGTCGACTGGCCCGCGGGCGTGCGCACCCGCGCCTGAGCGCACGGGCGCGGCGGGTAGCCTGACGCGCGTGCAGCACCTGTCTCCCGCGATCGTCGCCAAGTCCGTGGCCGCCCTCGCGCTCGGCCTGGGGGTCGGCGCGTTCGGCACCGTGATGCATCGCAGCGTGCCGCCGTGGGGAGCCGTGCTCGCCCTGGTGCTGGTGCTCAGCACCGGGATCATGGCGCGCGCGTGGGGCGGCCTGCTCGCGCTCGTCGGGCTGGCGCTGGGCGTGCTGGTGTCGGTGCAGGTGCTGTCCCAGACCGGCCCGGGCGGCGACGTCCTGGTCCCGTCGGGCGACGGCGTGCGCGCCCCCTGGCTCGGGTACCTGTGGGCGTACGGCTCGATCGTCCTGCTGGTGGTCGCGGCCGTGGTGCCGCGCCGCTGGTTCGCCGAGGCGCCGCGGGAGGGCGTGGACCACGACGCGGGCGCCGCGTGACCGGGCTCGTCGATCCCGACGTCTTTCGCTCGGCCGTGGGCCGGCTGCCCGCCGGTGTCGCCGTGGTGGCGCTGACGTGGCGGGGGACGCAGCACGCCATGACCGCCTCCGCGGTCGCCTCGGTGTCGCTGGACCCGCCGCTGCTGCTGTTCTGCGTGCACGCCGATGCGCGGGTGCGGGACGCGCTCGACGACGTGAACACGTGGGCCGTGAGCATCCTGTCCGACCAGCAGGGGCCGACGGCGGACTGGTTGTCGTCCCCGGGCCGCCCGGCCTTCGGCCAGCTCGACCGTGTGCCGCACCACGCGGCCCCGGTGTCGGGCGGCGCCTGGCTGGACGGCGCCTCCGCCTGGTTCGACTGCCGCACCGAGGCGATCCATGCCGCGGGCGACCACGACATCGTCGTCGGCGCGGTGCTGGCCGCCCGGCAGGGTCCCGCCGATGCCGGCGGGCTCGTCCACCTGCGGGGGCGGGTTCACCCGGTGCGCGGCTGAGCCCCTCCGCGCCACGCCCCGCGACCGGCGGGGTCGCTCAGGCGCGCCACGTAGAATCGCGCGGGCGCAGGTGGCGCAGGCAATCGTGGGGGAGTAGATGAGCGACGGAACCGACCGCGACGGCGTCGAGCCGACGGACGACACCGCCACGCCGGACGTGCCCGAGGTCGACGACGACTCCTCGGCCGACGACATCTGGCCGGTGTGGGGCGGCGGCGGCGTGCTCGGTGTCTCCACGGTGCGGCCGGCCGACGACGGGCGAGCGCCTGGCGCGTCTGATGCGGTCGCGTCCCCTGAGGCAGACGTCGACGGGGCCACCGAGGCGGAGTCGGTTGCGCCCGCAGGGGTGGGCCCCGACGATGGCGAGTCCGACGAGGCCGCGGACGACGAGGCCGTGGTCGACGAGGCCGCCGCGGTCGTCGCCGAGTCGGAGGCCGACTCGGGCGAGCCCGCCGCGCACGAACCGGCTGCGGCCGAGCACGCCCCCGACGGGCCGGCCGAGGACCCGTCGGCCTCCGACCCGTCCGACGCGGATGAGTCGCCGGCCGAGGGGCCCGCCGATGGGGCGGAGGCTGTGGTCGGCACACCCGTTGACGCGGACGAGCCTGTTGCCGACGAGACTGAGGTGGACGAGTCCGCTACCGACAAGGTCGAGGCGGACAAGCCTGTCTCCGACGAGCCCGTCGAGCCCGTGGCCGCCACCGCCGCGACCGCCGTCCTGGCCCCGGCCTCCGATCCCGTGCCGGCCGAGCGCGCGCCCCAGACGACGGCAGCGCAGCAGCCCGACGCCGAGACGGAGCTCTTGGCTCCGGTCGTCGCCGCCTCGGTTCCCGTCCGGACCTCGACGCGCCCGCCGGCAGCGGCAGCCACGCCGCAGCCGCCCGCCTCGTCCGCGGACTCGACGACCGGCTCGACGATTACCGACTCGATGGCCACCGACTCGACAACCACGCCCTCGACGGCGCCCGCTGCGACCCCGTCCGCGGACGGCACCACGGCCGGTGCCGCGGCACGGGCAGCCGCCGTGGGCGGGGCGGCAGCAGCTGCCGCGTCGGCATCCGCACCCGCGCCCGACCCGATCGCGAGCCCCGCGCCCGCCGCGAGCGCCGCACCCGCCGCGGGCCCCGCACCCGCCGCGGGCCCCGACGCGCCCGGTCCGATGCGCGTCACGGCGGGCCCCGTGACGCCGTCGGCGCGCAAGGAGTCGCCGCTGGACGTCTTCGAGCCGGAGACCCGCACGCGCCGGTGGCCGAAGCGGCTCGCGATCGTCGCCGGCATCGTCCTGCTGCTGGTGGGCGGGTACGCCGCTGCGTCGTACGCCCTGGGCGACGACGTGCCGCGCGGAGCCACGGTGGCGGGCGTGGACATCGGGGGGCTGTCCGCGGACGACGCCGTCGCCCGGCTGGACGACGAGCTGCACGACGCGACCACGGCGCCCATCGACGTCGTCGCCAACGACGTCACGTCCAGCGTCGACCCGCAGGAGGCCGGTCTGTCCTTCGACGCGAAGGCGACGGTCGACGAGCTGACGGGGGTCGACCTGCTCGACCCGATGCGCCTGTGGCAGCACGCGGTGGGCGTCGGCGAGGCCGAGCCCGTCACGGCGGTCGACGAGAAGGCTCTCGGCCAGGCGGTCGAGGGTCTTGAGGGCGATCTGTCGAAGGCGCCCGTCGACGGCTCGATCGTGTTCGTGGACGGTTCCGCGGAGGCCACCGACGCCAAGGACGGCTGGCAGCTCGACGCCGAGGGCGCGCAGCAGGCGATCGAGGACGGGTGGCTCACCGGCGCCCGCCCGCTGGACCTGCCCACCGAGGCCGTCGAGCCCGACATCACGCAGGAGGAGACCGACGCCGCACTCGCCGTCGCGAGCCAGGCCGTCTCGGGCCCCGTCTCGGTCACGATCGGCGACCAGCTCGCCGTGCTGACGCCCGAGGACGTCGCCGCCGCCGCGTCGATGGTGCCGGTGGACGGCGACCTGGTGCTCCAGGCCGACGGCAAGAAGCTGAGCCGCGAGGTGCTCGACCAGCTCCCGAAGCTGCTCACCAAGGCAGCCGACGCGTCGTTCAAGTTCAAGAACGACAAGCCGGTGCTCGTGCCGGGCAAGCCCGGCACGACGATCGACCCCGACGCCCTGGCGAAGGCCGTGGGGGCGGCCGCGGTCGCCGAGCAGCGCAACGCCGACGTAGCGCTCGTGGAGACGGATCCCAAGGAGTCGACGGACGAGCTGAAGAAGCTCGGCATCAAGGAGATCGTCTCGGAGTTCTCCACGCCCATGCCGTTCGAGCCGCGACGCACGCAGAACATCGCGACCGGCCTGGCGCACATCACGGGCACGCTCATCCGGCCCGGCGAGACGTTCAGCCTCACGGACGCACTCGGGCCGGTGGACGCCAAGCACGGCTTCATCGACGCGGGCGCGATCGTGAGCGGCGAGCACGTGGACGCCATCGGCGGCGGCCTGTCGCAGGTGTCGACGACCACGTACAACGCGGCCTTCTTCGCGGGCATGGAGGACGTCACGCACACGCCCCACAGCGAGTGGTTCTCCCGGTACCCGGAGGGTCGGGAGTCCACGATCTTCACGGGTGTCATCGACATGAAGTGGAAGAACAACACGCCGTACGGCGCGCTCGTGCAGGGCTGGGTCGCGGACGGCCGCACGTACGTGCGGATCTGGGGCACCAAGTACTGGACCGTCAAGACGACGACGAGCCCTCGCTCGGGCGTCGTCGCGCCGACGACCGTCTACTCTCAGTCGCCGACCTGCGAGCCCTCGCTCGCGGGCAACCCCGGCTTCTCGGTGACCGTCACCCGCAAGACGTACCTCGACGACGTGCTCAAGCACACCGAGTCGAACTCGTGGCGGTACAAGCCGCAGAACAAGGTGGTGTGCGGTGAGCCGCCCAGCTCGAAGGACGACGGGAAGTAGCGGCCGCCGTCAGGGCCGGTCGCGGCGGGGCGGAGCGGGCGGCACCTGCTTCGCCAGCACGATGTCGGCCGCGGGCACCCGCACGTCGTCCTGTCGGGTGCGGACCACCACCCCGGACGCGTCGACCGCCAGCAGCTCACCCAGCACGTCGGTGAGCGGCGGCTCGCCAGGTGCAGGATCGTCGTCCCGGACACGGCGCACCACCACTCGGCCCCCCACGGGGAGGTCGCGCCACGTGGCGGGAGTCACGCGAGGCCCAGGCGTGGACAGCGCATGGCGCGGGCGTTCATGTGCGGAATACTAGGGACACCCCGGCTAGTGGAGGATCGACTGTGACGTATGTGATCGCCGAACCTTGTGTGGACGTCAAGGACAAGGCGTGCATCGAGGAATGTCCCGTGGACTGCATCTACGAGGGCAAGCGGTCGCTGTACATCCACCCGGACGAGTGCGTCGACTGCGGCGCCTGCGAGCCGGTGTGCCCGGTCGAGGCCATCTACTACGAGGACGACGTCCCCGAGCAGTGGAGCCAGTACTACAAGGCGAACGTCGAGTTCTTCGACGACCTGGGCTCCCCGGGTGGCGCCGCGAAGATGGGCGAGATCGACAAGGACCACCCCATCATCGCGACCCTGCCGCTGCGCGTGCACGAAGACTGACGCGCGGCCCGTGGGTCTGCTGACCGGCGCGCTGCCGGACTTCCCGTGGGACACCCTGGCGCCGTACGCGCAGCGCGCGCGCGAGCACGCCGGCGGCATCGTCGACCTGTCGGTCGGCACGCCCGTCGACCCCACGCCGCCGTTGCTGCGCGACGCCCTCGCGGCCGCCTCGGACGCGCACGGCTACCCGACCACCCACGGCACGCCGGAGCTGCGAGAGGCGGTGGTGCGCTGGTTCGCCAGGCGGCGAGGAGTGCGCGGTCTCGACGCGAGCGCGGTGCTTCCGACGGTCGGCTCCAAGGAGCTGGTCGCGTTCCTCCCGGCGCTGCTGGGCCTGGGGCACGGCGACGTGGTCCTGCACCCGCGCGCCGCGTATCCCACCTACGACGTCGGCGCGCGGCTCGCGGGCGCGACGCCTGAGTCGACCGACGACCCCGCCGGCAGGCTCGCGCAGGGCGGGGTGCGGCTGGTGTGGCTCAACTCGCCCGGCAACCCCGACGGGTCGGTCCTGTCGACCGAGCAGCTGCGCGAGGTCGTCGAGGCCGCGCGCGCCGCGCAGGCGCGCGACGGCGTCCCGGTCGTCGTCGCGTCGGACGAGTGCTACGCGGAGCTGGCCTGGGCCGAGCCGTGGGCGTCCACCGGCGTGCCGAGCATCCTCGACCCTCGGGTGACCGGAGGCGACCACACGGGGCTGCTCAGCGTCTACTCGCTGTCCAAGCAGTCGAACCTCGCGGGCTACCGCGCGGCGTTCGTCGCGGGTGATCCCGCACTCGTGGCGCGGCTGCTCGAGGTGCGCAAGCACGCGGGCATGATCGTCCCGGCGCCCGTGCAGGCGGCGATGGCGGTCGCGCTCGAGGACGACGCGCACGTCGCCGAGCAGCGCGAGCGGTACCGGCGCCGGCGGACGGTGCTGCGCGCCGCGCTCGAGGGTGCGGGGTACACGGTCGACGCCTCGGCGGCCGGGCTGTACCTGTGGACGCGACCGGCGTACGGCGACCAGGACTCGTGGGCGACGGTGGGCGACCTCGCCACGCTCGGCATCCTCACGGCCCCGGGGGCGTTCTACGGCGACCGCACGCACGTGCGCATCGCGCTCACGGCGACGGACGAGCGGATCGACGAGGCCGCCGCACGGCTCTCCGGCGCCTGATGTGACACGGATCACGTCGGGATGGGCCCGTGCGAGATTGGGCAACCGGGCGTAGGCGCAGGTAGCGTCAGGCCTCTGCCGACGACGCCCAGAGCGCAGCCGGCACGTGCGGCCCGATCGGTCGTGGCGCAGCGATTCGAAACCCGGCGAGGCGCACCCCACCCCGCCCGGGCACCTGGGAGGCAACGCATGGCTGGAACCGAGACGACCGTCGGCAAGAAGGTCGAGCTCGTGGTCGACGGGACCTCGCGCGACCTGCCCGTCGTGCCGGCGACGGAGGGCAACGACGGCGTCGTCGTCTCGACCCTGCTGCGCGACACGGGCATGGTCACGGTGGACCCGGGCTTCATGAACACCGCGTCGTGCGAGTCGCAGATCACCTACATCGACGGCGACGCGGGCATCCTGCGCTACCGCGGCTACCCGATCGAGCAGCTCGCCGGCAAGGCGACGTTCCTCGAGGTGGCCTACCTGCTCATCAAGGGCGAGCTGCCCACCCCGGCCGAGCTGTCCGCGTTCGAGGAGCGCGTGAACCGGCACACCCTGGTGCACGAGGACTTCCGCACGTTCATGGGTACCTTCCCGCGCGGAGGGCACCCGATGGCCATCATGTCGTCGGCCATCAACGCGCTGTCCACGTTCTACCCCGAGTCGCTGGACCCGTTCGACGAGGAGACCGTCGAGCTCGCCACGGTGCTGATCCTTGCCAAGACGCGGACGATCACGTCGTACGTCCACCGCACCTCCAAGGGCGAGCCGCTGCTGTACCCCGACTACAGCCGCGGCTACGTCGAGGACTTCCTGCGCATGACGTTCGCCGTGCCCTACCAGCAGTACGAGCCGGACCCCGTGGTGGTCGACGCGCTCGACCAGCTGCTGATCCTGCACGCCGACCACGAGCAGAACTGCTCGACGTCGACGGTGCGCATCGTCGGCTCGTCGCACGCGAACCTGTACGCGTCGGTCGCGGCCGGCATCAACGCGCTCTCGGGGCCGCTGCACGGCGGCGCCAACGAGGCCGTGCTGAAGATGCTCAGCGAGATCAAGGCCAACGGCGGCGACGCCACTGAGTTCATGACGCGCGTCAAGAACAAGGAGGACGGCGTCCGGCTCATGGGCTTCGGCCACCGGGTCTACAAGAACTACGACCCGCGCGCGGCGATCGTGAAGAAGAGCGCCCACGCGGTGCTCGCGGCGCTGGGCAAGGACGACGAGCTGCTCGACCTGGCGATGGGCCTCGAGGAGATCGCGCTGTCCGACGACTACTTCGTGTCGCGCAAGCTCTACCCGAACGTCGACTTCTACACGGGCCTCATCTACAAGGCCATGGGCTTCGACCCGTCGATGTTCACGCCGCTGTTCGCGCTGGGCCGCATGCCCGGCTGGATCGCCCAGTGGCGCGAGATGATGCTCGACCCGCAGACCAAGATCGGCCGTCCCCGGCAGATCTACACCGGAGCGGTCGAGCGCGATTACGTGGGCCTCGACCTGCGCTAAGGCTCACGCGCCCTCGACGAGCGTGAGGCGGACCAAGCCGTCCCTCAGCTCGTCCGAGGATGGTGACCACTCGCCGGACGCGCGGTCCCACCGCTGGTCGGCGACCTCGACCGCGACCGTGCCCAGCGACGCGGCCGTCGCGACGGCCCACTGGCCGACGGCCCAGCCGAGCCGCCGCCGGTCGTCGCCCAACGCGCGCGCGTCGACCGTGACGGTGGTCGCCCCCTCGTCGTCGACGCCCGTCCGGGCCGGCAGCCTGCCGAAGTCCCGCCGGAGCCGCTCCCGCACCGCCTTCGCGTCGCCCGATCCCGGCTCCGCCGCGTTCAGGTCGCAGCGCAGGGAGGCCGGCGAGAATCCCGTGAGCGCCGAGGCGAACGCGCGGGCGCGGGGCTCGTGCTGGGCGTAGGCGTCGGGGAAGCCCGAGCGCTGGACCGCCTGGGCGGCCTGCGTGACGGGCATCGTCGCGAACCCGTCGACCTTGACCAGGTGGTCGAGGAACTTCCCCGTCGCGTACACCGGGTTCATGATCTGGTCCACGGTGCCCCATCCCTGCGAGGGGCGCTGCTGGAAGAGCCCGATCGAGTCTCTGTCGCCGTAGTCGATGTTGACCAGCCGCGACTCCTGCAGCGCGGTGGCCAGCCCGATGGTCGCGGCGCGCGCGGGCAGGCCGCGGCGGAGGGTGACCGCCGCGACCAGCGCGGCGTTCTGCGCCTGCGTGGTCGACAGCGCCACCTGCTCGGAGTCCTTGCCCGCGAAGCAGACCTCCGCCTGTGGCCGGGGCGGGCTCTGGCTGTCGAGCACGGCCACGACGCCCAGAACGGCACCCGTGAGCAGCACCAGGACTACGAGCACCGCGATCAGCGCGCCGACGGCGCTGCGTCGGCGACGTCGCGGCCGTCGAGCCACGCTCAGTTGGCGTGCAGGGCGCTGTTGAGCTCGACGCCGACGCCGGTGCGGGCCACGGCCTCGACGCCTCCGGTGAGCGAGTTGCGCCGGAACAGCACGCCGTCGGCTCCCGCGAGCTCGCGCGCCTTCGCGACCCTGCCGTCGTCGTCGCCCGCGAACCCGACCAGCGTCACCTTGGTGCCCGCCGTCACGTAGAGCCCGGCCTCGACCACGCAGTCGTCTCCGAGCGGGATGCCCAGGCCGGCGTTGGCGCCCAGGAGCGAGCGACGCCCCACCGAGACGACCAGGCGGCCACCGCCCGAGAGGGTGCCCATGATCGAGGCGCCGCCACCGATGTCCGAGCCGTCGCCGACCACGACGCCCGCCGAGATGCGGCCCTCGACCATCGACGTGCCGAGCGTGCCGGCGTTGTAGTTGACGAACCCCTCGTGCATCACGGTGGTGCCCGGTGCGAGGTGCGCGCCGAGGCGCACGCGGTCGGCGTCGGCGATCCGCACCCCCGTGGGCAGCACGTAGTCGACCATGCGGGGGAACTTGTCGACGCCCAGCACGGTGGGGGCGACGCCGTGCGCCGTGCGCAGGCGCAGGCGGGTGGCCTCGAAGCCCTCGACCGCGCACGGACCGCGGTCGGTCCACACGACGTTGGGCAGGACGGCGAACAGGCCGTCGAGATTCTGCCCGTGCGGTTGGACCAGGCGGTGCGAGAGCAGGTGCAGCCGCAGATAGGCGTCCGCGGTGTCCGCCGGGGCGGCGTCGAGGTCCACGACGGTGCGAACGACGACCACGCGGACCCTGCGCGCGTCGTCGGTCCGCTCGGCGGCCGCGAGCTCGGCGGGGACGACGGCGTCGTCGTCCGGGGTGCCGAGCGCGGGAGCGGGGTACCAGGTATCCAGGGTGACGCCGTCGAGGGTGACCGTGGACAGGCCGAACCCCCAGGCGGGACGTGAGGTCATGGGCGCAACCCTAGGCGACGGCCCGCCCTCACCACGATCCTCGGCCGGGTACCGGATACCCGTCGCCGCCCGCCGCTCCCGCGGCCGGGCCCCCCTGATCCGCAACGACCGCCAGCGGCCCGCCCGTCGGCCGCCGGCCCGATGGCCGGTCGAACCGGTGGTTGTCCACGGTTCACCAGCCGGAAGCGTGGACAACCACCGGTTCGGGGGCCGGACGCGTGGACAACCACCGGTTCGGCAGCCGGCCGGCCAGGAGGTGGCCGCGAGCCTCAAGTTGGGGGCGACCTGACGGGTCGATGCGGCCACACCTTGGGGTTGACGCCAGAGGACCAGCTGGTGTGCGCTGATCGGCCGGTACGCGGACGATCGGGCGACGGTGCCGACCGGCCTCGCCACGTCGACCACCCCCGCCACGGGGTCGAGCCGGTGGTTGTCCACGGTTCAACGGCTGCAAGCGCGGAAAACGACCGGTTCAGCGGCCGGAAGCGCGGACGACCACCGGTTCGGCAGCCGGACGCGTGGATAACCACCGGTTCGGCAGCCGGCCGGCCGGAGGTGGCCGCGAGCCTCAAGTTGCGGGCGGTCCGACGGGTCGATGCGGCCGCAACATGAGGCTCGGCGCACGCGGACCGGCTGGCCCCGCGGCCGGGCAGGAGGGGGGTGGGCGCTAGGGTCGCCCGTGTGACTCGACTGGACCTCACCGGCGACCTCGTGGAGCTCACGCGCGCGCTGTGCGACCTCCCTTCGGTGAGCGGCGACGAGCGCGCGATCGCCGATGCCATCGAGCAGGCGCTGCGCGCGTACCCCCATCTGGAGGTGCTGCGCGACGGCGACGCCGTGGTCGCGCGCACGTCGCTCGGCCTGCCGTCACGGGTGGTCATCGCGGGCCACATCGACACCGTCCCGATCGCGGGCAACCTCCCGACGAGGCTGGTCGACGGCGAGCTGTGGGGCCGCGGCGCGGTGGACATGAAGGCCGGCGTCGCGGTGCAGCTGGCGCTCGCGGCGGTGCTCGACGCCCCGACGCGGGACGTGACGTGGGTGTTCTACGACCACGAGGAGGTCGCGGCCGACCTCAACGGCCTGGGGCGCCTGGTCCGGACCCACCCCGAGTGGCTGGCGTGCGACTTCGCGGTGCTGGGCGAGCCGACCGCGGGCGGGCTCGAGGGCGGCTGCAACGGCACGCTGCGCGCCGAGGTCCGGCTCACCGGCGTGGCGGCGCACTCGGCGCGCGCGTGGATGGGCGTCAACGCGATCCACTCCGCGGGGGAGGTGCTGCGGCGCCTGGAGGCCTACGAGCCGCGCACCGTGCACGTCGACGGGCTCGACTACCGGGAGAGCCTCAACGCGGTGCTCGTCTCGGGCGGCACGGCGGCGAACGTCATCCCCGACGCCTGCGTCGTGACGGTGAACTACCGGTTCGCGCCGTCCTCGAGCCCCGAGCAGGCGGCCGACCACGTGCGCGCGCTCTTCGACGGGTACGACGTGGTCGTCACGGACTCCGCCCCCGGCGCACGCCCCGGCCTCGACGCGCCCGCCGCGCAGGAGTTCGCCGCGGCGGTGTTGGGCATCACGGGCGGCGCGCCCGCACCGAAGTTCGGCTGGACGGACGTCGCCCGGTTCTCCGCGCTCGGCATCCCCGCGGTCAACTTCGGTCCCGGCGACCCGCTGCTGGCCCACAAGGTGGACGAGCGGTGTCCGGTGGACCAGATCCACATGGCGTTCCGGGCACAGCTGGCGTGGCTCACGGCCTGAGCGCCCTGAACCCTGCGACGGCCCTAGAGTCGGTGGCATGAGCGACGACGGTCAGCCGGCCCCCGGGCACGGCTATCGCAAGGGTCCGGTGCTGCTGCGCGGCGGGCAGATACCGGCCACCACCTCGGACCAGCGTCTGCTCAGCGGCGCCGGTGACACGACGTGGCTGAGCGGCGACCCGTGGCGGGTCATGCGCATCCAGAGCGAGTTCGTGGAGGGCTTCGGTGCCCTGGCGGACGTGGGCCCCGCGGTCAGCGTGTTCGGCTCCGCCCGGACCAAGCCCGACCACCCTGACTACGCGCACGGCGTGGCGGTCGGGGCCGGGCTCGTCCGCGCCGGCTACGCGGTCATCACCGGCGGCGGCCCGGGCATCATGGAGGCGGCCAACAAGGGGGCCAAGGAGGGGGGCGGGGTCTCCGTCGGCCTCGGCATCGAGCTTCCCTTCGAGCAGGGCATGAACGACTACGTCGACCTCGGCGTCAACTTCCGGTACTTCTTCGCCCGCAAGACGATGTTCGTCAAGTACTCGCAGGGCTTCGTCGTCCTGCCCGGTGGTTTCGGCACCTTCGACGAGCTCTTCGAGGCGCTCACCCTCGTCCAGACGCACAAGGTCATGGAGTTCCCCATCGTGCTCATCGGGCGCGACTACTGGCAAGGCCTCCTGGACTGGGTCAGCGGGCCCGTCATGGAGCGCGGCCTGATCGGGCCGGCCGACCACGACCTCATCCAGCTCGTCGACTCGGCCGACGAGGCCGTCGAGATCGTCCTCGCTCGCGGGGCCGAGCTGCGCGCCGCCGAGGCGGAGGCGGTGGCAGACACGGCGGCCGCGCAGCAGGCGGCGCAGGACGCCTCGTCGTGATCCCGGGCGTCCCAGCGCCCGGCGCCCCCCTGCGGCTGCGTGACCGCACCTTCGACGCCGGCCGCCTCGTGGTCATGGCCGTCGTCAACCGCACGCCCGACTCGTTCTACGCGCCGGCGCGGTACGGCGACGACGCCGCGGCCGACGAGGCCGTCGCGCGCGCCGCCGGCGAGGGCGCCGACATCGTCGACCTCGGTGGCGTGCGCGCAGGGCGCGGGCCCGTGGTGAGCGTCGAGGAGGAGATCGCGCGCGTGGTGCCGTTGGTGGCGCGCGTGCGGGCCCGGCACCCCGACCTGCTCGTGAGCGTCGACACCTGGCGGTCTCCGGTGGCGCGGGCGGCCGGCGAGGCGGGAGCCGACCTCGTCAACGACACGTGGGCCGGCCACGACCCGGAGCTGGTCGAGGTGGCCGCCGAGCTCGGCATGGGCGTCGTCTGCTCGCACACCGGTGGGGTGCGCCCGCGCACCGACCCGTTCCGGGTGCAGTATCCCACCGACGCGGTCGACCCGCTCGACGGCGTGGTGGAGGACGTCGTCTCGACGGTCTCGGCCGGTGCCGCCCGGGCCGTGTCGCTCGGCATCGACCCCGCGAGCGTCCTCGTCGACCCCACCCACGACTTCGGCAAGAACACGTGGCACTCGCTCCACCTCGTGCGTCGCACGCAGGCCCTGGTCGCACTCGGGCACCCGGTGCTCATGGCGCTGTCGCGCAAGGACTTCGTGGGCGAGACGCTCGACCTGGCGGCCGACGACCGCCTCGAGGGGACGCTCGCCGCGACGTCGGTGGCCGCGTGGCTCGGCGCGCGCGTGTTCCGGGTGCACGACGTCCGCTCCACCCGTCGCACGCTCGACATGGTGGCCTCGATCCGCGGCGAGCGCGCCCCCGCCCGCGCGGTGCGAGGGCTCGTGTGAGCGAGCAGCCGACGACGACGGAGCCCGAGCAGCACGCCCGCGAGGGCCAGGTGCGCGCGCTGCCCGCGTGGCACCCGCGCGCGTGGCCCTGGTGGGTCCGGGCGCTCTCGGTCTACGCCGCGGCACGCGTGCTCAGCGCCGTGGTCCTGGTGCTCACCGCACAGCACCAGGAGGCGAGCTACTGGGCTGAGGCGAAGCCCTCGTACCTCGAGTTCACCGGACGCTTCTGGGACGCGGACTGGTACCGCCAGGTGGCGGAGGATGGCTACCCGGCCCAGCTGCCCCGCGGCGACGACGGCCAGGTCGTGCAGAACGCCTGGGCCTTCTACCCGCTGTTCCCGATGGTCGTCCGCGCCCTGATGTCGCTCACGGGTGCGCCGTTCCACCAGGTCGCACCGCTGCTGGCCGTGGTGCTCGGCGGCGTCGCGATGGTGGTGATCCACCGGCTGATCACGGTCGGCGCTCCGCGGGCGGTCGCGGCCCGGCCCGGCCTGCCCCTCGCGACGGTGGCCCTGGTCAGCGCGTTCCCCACCGCGGTGGTGCTGCAGATCGGCTACACCGAGTCGCTCGCGCTGCTGCTGGTCGCGCTCGCGCTGCTCATGCTGGTGCAGCGGCGCTACCTCGAGACGGCGGCGGTCGTCGTCGCGCTCGGTTTCACGCGCGCCGTGGCCCTGCCGATGGCCGTGGTGATCGTCGTGCACGCGCTGGTGCGGTGGCGGCGCAGCAGGGCCGGGAGCGACACCCTGACCCGGCGTGACGTCGGCGCCCTCGGGGGGCTGACCGTGGCGGCCGCCGTCTCCGGGGTCGCGTGGCCGCTCATCTGCGGCTGGGTGACGGGCGAGCCCGACGCCTACCTCCAGACTCAGGCCACCTGGCGCGGCGTGGCCGACGTGACGCCCTTCAGCTCGTGGGGGTACGTCAGCCGCTTCTGGTTCGGCAACCTGGCGCCCTGGGTGCTGCTGGCCTCGTTCGCGCTCGTGGTCGCCGTGCTCGTGGTGCCGGCGGCGTGGCGGCTGGGCCCCGAGCTGCACGCGTGGCCCGCCGCCTACCTGCTCTACATCGCCGGTGCCGTCGAGCCGAGCAGCAGCCTCGCGCGCTTCCTGCTGCTCGCGTTCCCGCTCGGGGCGGTCACCGCGGGCGTGGTGACGCGACCGGCAAGGGCGCGGCGGCTGTGGCTCGCGCTCGTGCTCCTGGCGATGCTGTACCTGCAGGCGGTGTGGGTGTGGGACATGTGGCGGCTGGCTGGGCCGACCGGGTGGCCGCCGTGACCGGTGACCCGTGCGGAAGTCGTGTGTCCGCCTCGTGAACTAGGATGGTCGACGGACAACCGGCAGCTGGGCCGCAGGTGGCGCGCGTGAGAACGCGGCCAGGACGGCCCGGTCGGGAAGCACGAGGCGAAGGAGAGGCCCCGCATGGCCGCGATGAAGCCGAGGACCGGTGACGGACCGCTCGAGGTGACCAAGGAGGGCCGTGGCATCGTGATGCGCGTCCCGCTCGAGGGCGGTGGACGTCTGGTGGTCGAGCTCAACGCGACCGAGGCCGCCGAGCTGGGTGAGGCGCTCACCTCCGTCGTCTCCTGACGAGTCGGATGGCACGCACGGACGGCGGGACCGGATCCGGGCGGACGAGCGTCGCCCGCTGGAGCATCGGCAGGACACCTCCGGAGGTCACCCTCGTCGGCGGCCAGCTCGGTGACGGCGCCCTCGCGGACGGCACGACGCTGGCCGACGGCAGCATCGACGCCGTCGCCATCCCCCTGCTGACCGGCGTCGAGGGGGACGTCGGCGCGCAACCCGGCGAGGGTGCTGCCGCCGCGGCGGCCCTCTACGGGATCGACCTGGCGGAGATCGCCGACCGCACCCAGCTGACCGGCGCGGCAGGCGAGTCCTACGTGCTGCAGCTGCCCAGGGCGGTCGGCTCTGCCGTCGCGCTCCCGTGGACCGGTCTGCCGCTCCGGATCATCCTGATCGGGCTCGGTGCGCACTCCGGCACGGACCTGCGTCGAGCCGGGGCGGCCCTGGCTCGCGCCAGCGCCGGGCTCGGGCGCGTGCTGACCACCGCCGGCGTCCAGCCCGGCTGGTCGGCGTCGCAGGTCGCCGAGGCGGCCCGCGCGTTCGTCGAGGGCTACCTGCTCGCGGCGTACGCGCCACCCACCGCTGCCGCCGCCAAGCCCGAGCAGCCCGCCGAGCTGGTCCTGCTGGGCCGCGACGGCACGCGCGTCAGCGCCGCGGTCGACGCCGCCCGCACCGCCGCCCGCGCCACGTGGCTCGTGCGCGACCTGGCCATCACGCCCTCGAGCACCAAGACCCCCGCCTGGTTCGCGGACCAGGCCAAGCGCCTGGCCTCGCGCGGCGGTCTCGAGGCACGGGTGCTGGGGCCTCGCGAGCTGGCCGCCCAGGGTTTCGGTGGCATCCTCGCGGTCGGCTCCGCGTCCACGTCCCCGCCCAGGCTCGTCGCCGTCACCTACACCCCGGCCGGTGCGACCGCCGGCAAGCACGTCGCGCTCGTCGGCAAGGGCATCACCTACGACACGGGCGGCCTGAGCATCAAGCCGCGCGAGGCGATGGTGCCCATGAAGTCCGACATGACGGGTGCGGCGGTTGCGCTCGCGGCGGTGCTCGGAGCCGCCGAGGCGGGCGTCCTGCACCGGGTGACCGCGGTGCTGCCGCTGGCCGAGAACCACGTCGGGGCCGCCTCGTACCGACCCGGCGACGTGCTGCGCGTGTACGGCGGGACGACCGTCGAGATCGCCAACACCGACGCCGAGGGCCGCATCGTGCTCGCCGACGCCCTCGCCTGGGCCGACGCGGAGCTGGACCCGGACGTGCTGATCGACGTCGCCACCCTGACCGGCGCCGCCACGCTGGGCCTGGGCAGGCAGCATGCCGCCCTGTACGGCACCGACGAGCGCCTGGTGGCGGCCCTCGCCTCGGCGGGCGACGCCTCGGGCGAGCTCGCCTGGCGCATGCCGCTGGTGGAGGAGTACGAGGACGCGGTGCACTCCGACGTCGCCGACCTGCGGCACGTGCCGAGCGACCGGCACATCGGCGGCGGGTCCATCACCGCGGCGCTGTTCCTCCGGCACTTCGTGGGCGACCGCGCGTGGGCGCACCTCGACATCGCCGGTCCGGCCCGCTCGTCCTCCGCCAAGCACGAGGTCAACGAGGGGCCCACCGGGTTCGGTGCGCGCCTGCTCCTGCGGTACCTCGCCGACCTGCACTGACGCCGGGTCGCTGGGCGGGCCCGTCCCACTCGCCGGTGAGTCGGCTCAGCGTCTGACGGCGACCAGCAGCCCGTCGCCCGTCGGCAGCAGCGCGGGCAGCAGACGGTCGTCGGTGCGGACCGTGCGCCCCAGCTCCCGGATCGCCGTCGTGGTCTCGTCGCGCCGCGCGGGGTCGGCCACCCGGTCGTGCCAGAGCGCACCCGCCACGGCCAGCACGCCGCCCGGGCGCAGCAGCCGGACGGCCTGCTCCACGTAGGCCGACGCGTTCTCCTTGTCGGCGTCGACGAGCACCAGGTCGTAGGCGCCGTCGGTCAGGCGCGGCAGCACGTCGAGCGCCCGGCCCGAGATGGTCCGCGTACGGGCGGCGCGCACGCCCGCGTCGGCAAACGCCTCCTTGGCCGCGCGCTGGTGCTCGACCTCGAGGTCGATGGTGGTCAGGACGCCGTCCTCCGGCATGCCGCGGAGCAGGTAGACCGACGAGACGCCGGCGCCGGTCCCGATCTCGACGACGGCCCTGGCCCCCGCCGCAGCGGCGAGCACCGCCAGCGCGGCCCCCGTGCCCGGGGGGACGGGGGTGCAGCCCAGCTGGCCCGCGCGCTCGCGCGCGCCGAGCAGGACCTCGTCCTCAGGGACGAACTCCTCGCAGTAGACCCAGCTGCTGGCCTTGTCGGTGGAGATGGCGGCCTCCCGTGCCGATGAGGGACATGAACCCGCGGTCGCAGGCGGGCCCAGCGTAGTCCCGGCGTGGAGCCCGGTAGCGGACGCGGAACTTTCCGCGCGCGTGCCGCGTTGCACCCGATGCGACGCATCCGCTCCCGCCTGGGATGCTGGTGCCCCGTACCACCCGAGGAGTCCTGTGCCGTCCACCCCCCAGCCCGGCTGGCAGCCGCCGTCGTGGGAGCAGATCGTGCGCGATCACTCTGCCCGCGTCTACCGGCTCGCCTACCGGCTCACGGGCAACCGGCACGACGCCGAGGACCTCACGCAGGAGACGTTCGTCCGCGTCTTCCGGTCGCTGCACACCTTCCAGCCGGGCACGTTCGAGGGCTGGATGCACCGCATCACGACCAACCTGTTCCTCGACCAGGCGCGCCGCCGCCAGCGCATCCGCATGGACGCGATGGGCGAGGAGGCGGACCGCTACCCCACGGCCGACCAGCTGGCCGCTCCCGAGCGGGCCTTCGAGCACGACAACCTCGACTACGACATCCAGCGCGCGCTCGACGACCTGCCGCCGGAGTACCGCGCGGCCGTCGTCCTGTGCGACATCGAGGGGCTGTCGTACGAGGAGATCGCCGTCACCCTCGGCATCAAGCTCGGCACGGTCCGCTCGCGCATCCACCGCGCCCGCGCGCGGCTGCGGGTCTCGTTGGAGCACCGCGCGCCTGCGGCTATCCATGGCGCTGCGCGGGGGACGGCTCTCGCCGACGCTGCGGAGCTGCTGGCCGACGCCCCCGGCGAGGTCCGGGCGTGAGCCACCTCGGTTCGCGGCTCAGCGCGCTCGCCGACGGCCAGCTCGCGCCCGCTGCGGCCGAGCGCGCCATGGCGCACGTAGCGGCGTGCGCCGAGTGCGCCGCCGAGCTCGCCGCCGCGCGCGCCGCACGTGCGGCACTCTCCTCGGCGGCCGACCCCGTCGACCCCGCGCCCGACCTCGCCGCGCGGCTGCTGTCGCTCGCACCGTCGGAGCCACCGGCAGGTCCGCCGCGTGCGGCCGACCCGTTCGCGCCGCCCTCGCGCCGCACGGCCCACGACGTCGCCTCGTACGGCCTGCACCGCGGGCCGGCCCGTCGCGTCTGGGCCGCGCGCACGGGCGGTGCCCTCTGCGGAGAGGTCCCGCTGCGCAGGGTCTCGACCCGCCTGGTGGTGGGCTCGCTGGCGGGGGTGGGCGCGGTCGCCGCGATGCTGTTCGTGCTCGGGGAGCGTCCGACGATGGCGCCCGAGGGGGCGCTGAGCGCCGACCTGGAGCTGCTGGGCCAGGCGACCACCGGGGCGTCCGGGAGCGGCGTGCGCGCCGCAGTGGCTCGGGACCTCGAGGACGGCGACGAGTCCGACGAGTGGCTCGCCGAGCACGGCTGGCCCTTCCCGGCCGACCTGCCCGCGGGTTGGGTCGTGACCGACGTGCGGCCCGCCGCGGACGGCGGGGTCGAGATCGACGTCGCGGGTCCCGACGGGCCCGTCGTGGTGACCGAGCAGGCCGGCCGGCTCGACTCGGAGCGTCTGGACGGCGCCGAGCAGCTGACCCTCGGCGGACGCGAGGTGGCCCTCCTGTCCCGCGAGCCGTGGCACGTGGTGTGGCAGTCGGGCGCCACCGTGGTGCAGGTGGTCGCGGCGCACGAGTCCGACGCGGCCGCCGATCTCGTGGCAGGCTTTCCGGGCGGCCGGTTCGACGACGGCGTCCCCGCACGGATCCAGCGCGGGTGGACCACGGTGACAGGAGTGTTCGACCAGTCATGACGACGCCCGACGAGCGGCCCGGCCCTTCCCCGGAGCCGACGCCGCCCTGGTTCGCGTCGCCTGGTGGCACCCGGCCGATCCCGCCCGGGCCCGGGCCCGCGCCCGCAGACCCGGCGTCGAGCGCGCCCGGGGCGGGGGAGCCCGCAGGGCCCGTACCGGCAACGCCGGAACCCGCAGCGCCCGCGTCGGCACCGTCCCAGCCCGCAGCGCCCGGGCACGCCGCGGCCGCGTCCGCACCGGTCGCCCCGTCAGGCGCGAGCGCGCCCGACGACACCGCACCTCTGCCGCCCGTCGAGCACGCGCCGTGGTCGCTCGAGGCGCAGCAGGCGTCGGCGTCGGCCCACCAGGAGCCCGTCGCCGCGGCGCCGTCGGTTCCCGGCTACGACGGCACACCGTTCGGCGCCGCCCAGGCACCCGAGCAGCCGCAGGGCTGGCCGCCGGGCGCCCCCGTGCACGCTGGGCAGCCTGCGGTGGTCCGCATCCGCAAGCGCCGGACCCTGTCCGTCGCCTGGGTGGTCCCGCTCCTGGTGCTCGCCATGCTCGCGGGGCTGGTCGGTGGGCTCGTGGGAGCCAACCTGTCGCACGACGACCATCTCACGTCCGCCGACCTTCCGACGCACGCCGCGGGCTCGCCGGCGACCGGGCCGCAGCGCGCGCCCGACTCCGTGGCGGGCATCGCCCAGAGCGTGCTGCCCAGCGTCGTCTCGATCGAGGCGACCTCGGGCGACGGCGGCGCCGCGACGGGCACGGGCTTCGTGCTGCGCGAGGACGGGTACCTGCTGACCAACAACCACGTCGTGGCGGGCGCCGCGGGCGCGGGCGGGACGCTCACCGTGACGTTCCCCGACGGCCGGGAGCGCGACGCGCGGATCGTGGGCCGCACGCCCGACTACGACCTCGCCGTGATCAAGGTCGACGAGAAGGGGCTCACGCCGCTCGTCCTGGGGGACTCGGGCGACGTCGCGGTGGGTGACCCCGTGGTGGCCGTCGGCGCTCCGCTGGGTCTCGCGGGGACCGTCACGACGGGCATCGTGAGCGCCCTCAACCGTCCGGTGTCGGCGGGCGACGCGGCGGACATCGCGTTCATCAACGCGATCCAGACCGATGCGGCGATCAACCCGGGCAACTCGGGAGGGCCGCTGGTCGACGCGGCGGGCGAGGTCATCGGCATCAACTCGGCCATCGCCCAGCCGCCCGGCGGCGTCGGGGGCGTGGGCGGCAGCATCGGCCTGGGCTTCGCCATCCCGTCGAACCAGGCGCGCCGCACGGCGGAGCAGCTCATCGAGTCCGGCCGCGCCACCTACCCGATCATCGGCGTCTCGCTCGACCGCAGCTACGTGGGCGAGGGCGTCAAGGTCGCCACGGAGCCGCAGGGCGGCACCAGCCCGGTCACGCCCGACGGGCCCGCCGACCGGGCCGGCATCCGGCCGGGTGACGTGGTCCTGACGATCGACGGTCGCCCGGTCACCGACCCGAACGAGCTCATCGTGGCGATCCGGGCGCACACGCCGGGCGACGTCGTCGAGCTGTCGGTGCGCACCGGCGACTCCGAGCGGACCGTCCGGGTCACGCTCGACGAGGCGGGGGACTGACCGTGCCGGGCAGGCGCGAGAGGTAGCCTGAGCCGGTGTTGTTCGACATCAACGGCGGGGAGCTGCTGGTCCTCCTCGTCGTCGCGGCCATCGTCATCGGCCCCCAGCGGCTGCCCGGCTACGCCGAGCAGCTGGGCGCGCTGGTGCGCAAGGCTCGTGTGTGGATGAAGGACGCCAAGGGCCGGATCGACACCGAGATGGGCGACGACGCCCTCGACGTCGACTGGACGACGCTGGACCCGCGGCGGTACGACCCGCGCCGGATCGTGCGCGACGCGCTGCTCGAGCCGGACGTGCGGCAGGTGCCCGCCGCGGCGAAGGCCACGCCGCTGGCCACCGTCGCTGGAGCGGCGCCGTTCGACGACGAGGCCACCTGACCGCGCGTCGGAATGGTGCTGAACACCCACCCGCGTACTGACAGAATGGTCGAATGGCTGTGAGCCCCTCCTCGTCGCGCATCTTCTCCGGGATGCAGCCCACGTCGGACTCCCTTCAGCTCGGGAACTACCTGGGCGCACTGACCCAGTGGGTCGCGCTGCAGGAGGGCAACCAGGCCATCTACTGCGTGGTGGACCTGCACGCCCTGACCGTCGGGCCGGACCCGGCCGTGCTGCGCGAGCGCACGCGCCGCACCGCTGCCCAGTACCTCGCGGCGGGCGTCGACCCGGAGCGCAGCCTGCTGTTCGTGCAGTCACAGGTGCCCGAGCACGCCGAGCTGGCCTGGTTGCTCTCGTGCCACACGGGGTTCGGCGAGGCCGGCCGCATGACGCAGTTCAAGGACAAGTCCGGCAAGCAGGGGGCCGAGGGCACCACGGTCGGCCTGTTCACCTACCCCGTGCTGATGGCCGCGGACATCCTGCTCTACGACACGCACCTGGTTCCCGTGGGTGAGGACCAGCGCCAGCACCTCGAGCTCACGCGCGACCTCGCGCAGCGGCTCAACGCGCGCTTCGGTGCCGGCACCGTCGTGGTGCCCGAACCGCACATCGTGAAGGCGACGGCCAAGATCTACGACCTGCAGGACCCGACGGCCAAGATGAGCAAGTCGGCGGCGTCGCCCAACGGGCTGATCGAGCTGCTGGACAACCCCAAGGTGATCGCCAAGCGCATCCGCTCCGCGGTGACCGACACCGAGCGTGAGATCCGGTTCGACCCCGTGAACAAGCCCGGGATCTCGAACCTGCTCACCATCTACTCCGCCCTCACGGGCCGGTCCGTCGCGGAGCTCGAGACCGCCTACGAGGGTCGCGGGTACGGCGACCTCAAGGTCGAGCTCGCCGAGGTGGTCGTGGACTGGGTCACGCCGTACCAGGAGCGGGTCCACGCCTACCTCGACGACCCGGCCGCCCTCGACGGGATCCTGGCCGACGGTGCCGACAGGGCGCGGGACATCGCCGCCGTGACCCTGGACCGGCTGTACGAGCGCTCCGGCCTTCTCGCCCGGCGCCCACGCGTGCGGGTCGGCGCATGAGGCTGCCGGAGCGATCCGGCGACCAGCTGCTCCTCGGGATCGCCATCACGGTCCCGGAACCGCACGGGTCGGTGCTGCAGGCGGCCCGGGGCCGCTTCGGCGACCCGATGGCGGCGTTCATCCCGCCGCACATCACGATCATCGGCCCCACGGCGGTGTCGCCCGAGGACGTGCCGCTCGTGGCCGCGCACCTCACCGAGGTGGCCGCGAGCCACGCGCCGTTCCAGGTGCGCCTGCGCGGCACGGGGACGTTCCGGCCCGTGTCCCAGGTGGCGTTCGTCCAGGTGGCCGACGGCATCTCGGCGTGCGAGCAGCTGGAGCGCGCGGCGCGCAGCGGTCCGCTCGCGCAGGAGCTGCGGTTCCACTACCACCCGCACGTGACTGTGGCGCACGAGCTGGAGGATGCCGCCCTCGACGAAGCGATCGACGAGCTGACCTCCTTCGACGCCACGTTCGTGGTGCAGTCGCTGGACTGCTACGAGCACGGCGCCGACGGCGTGTGGCGCGTGGTCCGCAGCCACGCGCTGACCGGCAGCGGTGCGGATGCCGAGGCGCAACGCCGCGCCTAGGGTCGGCGCATGAGTGAACCCGTGGGCGCCGGCCGGGCGCACCTCGCCGCGCCTCCCGACGACTCCACGGCCCCCGCGCAGGAGGCGCCCGCCGACCGGGCGACGGGGATCGGCGGTGTCGTCGCCCGCGTGAAGGCACTCCTCGCGTGGTGGCAGGAGAGCCGGCCCGGCCGGGCGAACGCACGCTTCATGGAGGCGGGCGGCGGCGTGATGACCGGCGGCATCGCCTACGCCGCGCTCTTCTCCGTCTTCGCCGGGCTCACCATCGGCTACACGGTCTTCATGGCGGTGCTGGGCGGCAACGACGAGCTCCGCCAGAAGGTGCTCGACTCGCTCAACGACAACCTGCCCGGCCTGATCGACACCGAGGGCACCGGCAAGGGCTTCGACCCGGAGACGACCTTCCAGCTCAGCGGCGGACTGACGGTCGCGGGGATCGTCGCGGTCGTGGTGCTCGTGCTCTCGGCGCTGTCCGCCACCGCGGCGCTGCGCACCGGCGTGCGCGCGATGTTCGCCGAGCAGAGCAAGGTCAACATGCTGGAGGGCAAGCTGCGCCAGCTCGGCGGGCTCGCCGGGATCGCGTTCGCCGTGCTGCTCTCGGCGATCCTCACCACCACGGTCGGCGCCGCGGCCCAGTGGGTGCTCGGCGCCCTCGGCTGGGACGACGCGGGCGGCGTGACGCTGCGGGTGGTGGGCGTCGTCGTGGCGTTCGCCGTCGACGCCGCGATGTTCCTGCTGCTCGTGACGTTGCTGGCGGGGGAGGACCCGCCGCGGCGGGACCTGCTGCTCGGTGCGGTGATCGCGGCCACGGGGATCGGCGTCGTGCGGTTCTTGGGCACCTCCGTGGTGGCCGGCAGCGTGAACAAGAACCCGTTGTTCGCGTCGGCGACTGTGATCGTGACGCTGCTGGTCTGGGTCAACCTCATCGCGCGCATCGTGCTGCTCGCGGCCGCCTGGGTCGCCGACCCGCCGCAGGCCGAGGAGTCCGAGGAGGCCGAGGGCCCTGAGGAGCCCGAGCCGGCCTGAGGCGGCGCCGACCGTCGGGCGACGTGAGGGGCTGGGCCTAGCGGAGCAGCGCGGCGACGCCGTCCCGGTTGCCGAGCAGCGTCGCGAGCCGTTGCCGGGTGCTGGCCGGCTCGTCCCTCTCGCCCAGCCGCAGCATGCCCGGGTCGCCCGCACGCTGGCCGCCCTCGATCCGGTCGCACGCGTCGGTCATGCGGACGAAGACGTGGTCGAGGATGGTCGCGGGTGCCGGACCGCCGTACGCGTCGGCGATGAGGACGAGGCCGTGCGCGGCCGCCGCGGGGTCCGTTCCGAGGTCGAGCAGGGGCGAGTTCCACGCGAGCATCGCCAGGTCGTCGAGCGGCACGCCCGGCCCGGCCACGTCCCAGTCGAAGACGCCGGCCAGGTCGTCGCCGTCGAATGCCATGTTGTACATCGCGCTGTCGTGGTGGCAGACGATCTGCCCCGGCGCGAGCGCCGATCGGACGAACCGCCAGCGTCGCTCACCGCGCGGGAACCCCGCGACCGCGCGGTGGTACTGGCGCAGCCACCGGGCGGCTGAAGCGAGCTGGGCGTCGGTCAGCGCGCGCTCACCGATGGGCACCACCTCGCCGGGCAGGTACGTGAGGATCTCGCGCCCCTGCTCGTCGATCCCCAGCACGCGGGGAATGTGGGGCAGGCCCTGGGCGTCCAGGTAGTCCAGGAGCTCGTGCACGGCCGGCGTCCAGGGCCCGGTGGGACGGCGGACCGTGTCGCCGACGAGCACCGCGCCGCCGACGTTGCCGCCCGGCAGGGGGACCTCCGCAGGCGCGAGCTCGGCGTCGCGGTTCATCGGGCACGCCATCGGTAGAGGTCGCGGAGGAGCGCGATCTCCGCACCGTGGTGCGCGAGCTCGTCCGTCGCGTGCACCACGAGCGCCGCCCACGGCGACTCGGCGAACGGTCCCCACCGCGGTCCCATCGGCTCCCAGATGCCGTCCTCGCCGAGGCCCTCCATGGTGTCCCGGAAGGCGGCGGCCGCGAGCCGCAGGTCCGCGACGGCCGGGGCGGACGTACCGTGCCAGGCTCGTCCGAGTACGGCGACCGGCCGGGGCACGGGCGAGGCGTGCAGGTAGTCGGCGAGGCAGTCGCTGGCCAGGTGCCACAGCCGCCACGCGATGGTCGTGACCGGAGCGGGCTCCGGGTCCGGGATCTCCCGCTCCGCCTCCCAGCCGTCCCCGACGGGTCGCACCGACCACGCGCCGTCGACGGGCTCCCACAGGTACTCGTCGTCCGTGAGCCCGGTGAGCCGCGCGTCGAGGCGGTTCCAGGCGTCGTCGTACCCGGCGAAGATCAGGGGCAGCACCGCGCGATCCATGCAGCGACCCTAGAGCCTCGGTCCGACAGAGCCCGGGTGCGACCAGGACCCGGCACCACGAGCCCGGATGCGACCAAGAACGGGAACGACGAGCCCGGGTATGACGAAGGCCCCGCCGGAACGGGGCCCTCGTCGTGCGGAGACTCAGAACGCGCGGGTGATCATCGCGCGCTTGACCTCCTGGATCGCCTTGGTGACCTCGATGCCGCGGGGGCAGGCCTCGGTGCAGTTGAAGGTCGTGCGGCAGCGCCACACGCCCTCCTTGTCGTTGAGGATCTCGAGGCGCTGGGCGCCTCCCTCGTCGCGGCTGTCGAAGATGAACCGATGCGCGTTGACGATCGCGGCGGGCCCGAAGTACTGGCCGTCGGTCCAGAAGACCGGGCACGACGACGTGCACGCCGCGCACAGGATGCACTTGGTGGTGTCGTCGAACCGCTCGCGCTGCTCGGCCGACTGCAGGCGCTCCTTGGTCGGCTCGTTCCCCGTGGTGATGAGGAACGGCATGATCTCGCGGTAGCTGGCGAAGAACGGCTCCATGTCGACCACGAGGTCCTTGATCACGGGGAGGCCCTTGATGGGCTCGACCGTGATCGGCTTGGACGGGTCGAGGTCCTTGAGCAGCGTCTTGCACGCCAGGCGGTTGCGGCCGTTGATGCGCATCGCGTCCGAGCCGCACACGCCGTGCGCGCACGAGCGGCGGAACGTGAGCGAGCCGTCCTGCTCCCACTTGACCTTGTGCAGCGCGTCGAGCACGCGGTCGGTGCCGTGGCACAGCACCTGGAACTCGTCCCAGTGGGCGACGGGCGTGAGGCCGTCATCGCCCGGCAGGTAGCGCATCACGCGCAGCGTCACGGTGAACGACGGGATGGCGCCGACCTCTGCGGGGGCGTCGAGAACGGCGGTCATCAGTACTTACGCTCCATCGGCTGGTAGCGGGTCATGGTGACGGGCTTCGACCCCAGCACCAGCTGGTAGTCGTCGAAGACCTCGGAGTAGGCGAAGCGGCCCTCGGTGTCGCCGTCGCCGCCGCCCCACTGGCGGTGCCCGTCGGTCGGCAGGGGACGGCGGTAGGCCATCGTGTGCTTCATGAAGCCCTCGTCGTCGCGCTTGGGGAAGTCCTCGCGGAAGTGCCCGCCGCGCGACTCCTCGCGGTTGAGCGCGCCGACGACGACGGTCTCGGCGATGTCGATGAGGAAGCCCAGCTCAACGGCCTCGAGGAGGTCGGTGTTGAACGTCCGGCTCTTGTCCTGCACGGACACGGACAGGTACCGCTTGCGCAGCGCCTTGATGTCCTCGAGCGCCTGCGTGAGCGACTCCTTGGTGCGGAACACCTGCGCGTTGAGGTCCATCGACTCCTGCAGGGCCTTGCGGATGTCCGCCACGCGCTCGCCGTCGGGGCGGGTGCGGATCAGCTCCAGGCCCGCCGTCACGGTCGCGGCGGGGTCCTCCGGGAGCTCGACGAACTCGGCGTCGACGGCGTAGGCCGCCGCGGAGATGCCCGCCCGCTTGCCGAACACGTTGATGTCGAGGAGCGAGTTGGTGCCCAGGCGGTTGGAGCCGTGCACGCTCACGCACGCGACCTCGCCCGCGGCGAACAGGCCGCGGATCACGTCGGTCTCGTTGCGCAGCACCTGCGCCTCGATGTTGGTGGGCACGCCGCCCATCGCGTAGTGCGCCGTCGGGTACACGGGCACCGGCTCGGTGTACGGCTCGACGCCCAGGTAGGTACGCGCGAACTCCGTGATGTCGGGCAGCTTGGCGTCGATGTGCGCTGGCTCGAGGTGCGTGAGGTCCAGCAAGACGTAGTCCTTGTTGGGCCCCGCGCCGCGGCCCTCGCGCACCTCGTTGGCCATCGACCGGGCGACGATGTCGCGCGGGGCCAGGTCCTTGATCGTCGGTGCGTAGCGCTCCATGAAGCGCTCGCCCTCGGAGTTGCGCAGGATCGCGCCCTCGCCGCGAGCGGCCTCCGAGAGCAGGATGCCCAGGCCCGCGAGACCGGTCGGGTGGAACTGGAAGAACTCCATGTCCTCGAGCGGGATGCCGCGGCGGTAGGCGAGCGCCATGCCGTCGCCCGTGAGGGTGTGCGCGTTGGAGGTCGTCTTGAAGATCTTGCCCGCGCCGCCCGTGGCCAGGACCACGGACTTGGCCCGGAACACGTGGATCTCGCCCGTCGCCAGCTCGTACGCGACGACGCCACTCACGGTGACCTCCTCGCCCTCGGGCACGTGGCCCGCGGCGAGGTCGTGGTCGACCAGCAGGTCGAGGACGTAGAACTCGTTGAAGAACTCGACCTCGTTCTTCACGCACTGCTGGTACAGGGTCTGCAGGATCATGTGACCCGTGCGGTCCGCCGCGTAGCAGGACCGGCGCACGGCGGCCTCGCCGTGGTTGCGCGTGTGCCCGCCGAAGCGGCGCTGGTCGATCCGGCCCTCGGGCGTGCGGTTGAACGGCAGCCCCATCTTCTCCAGGTCGAGCACCGCGTCGATGGCCTCCTTGGCCATCACCTCGGCGGCGTCCTGGTCCACCAGGTAGTCACCGCCCTTGACAGTGTCGAACGTGTGCCACTCCCAGTTGTCCTCCTCGACGTTGGCCAGGGCGGCGCACATGCCACCCTGCGCCGCGCCGGTGTGGGACCGGGTGGGGTACAGCTTGGAGATGACGGCCGTGCGGACGCGGGTCGACGACTCGAGCGCCGCGCGCATGCCCGCACCGCCCGCGCCGACGATGACGACGTCGTACTGATGGATCTGCATCGTTGTCCTTAGTCGTTACCTGGCCGTGCAGAACGACGGCAGGAGGTCGGGCGCGGCGTCGGGGCACGGGTTGAACGTGAAGATCACGAGCGTGCCCAGCACGACGGTCACCAGGAAGGCGAGGTAGAGCAGGCTCTTGAGGACCAGCCGCGTGCCGTCGCGCTCCGCGTAGTCGTTGATGATCGTCCGCACGCCGTTGGTGCCGTGGATCATGGCGAGCCAGAGCATCAGCAGGTCCCAGACCTGCCAGATCGGGTCGGCCCACTTGCCGGCGACGAAGCCGAAGTCGATGGCCTTGACCCCGTCGCCCGCCCAGAGGTTGACGAACAGGTGGCCGAAGATCAGCACCAGCAGCACGACGCCCGAGGCGCGCATGAACACCCAGCCGTACAGCTCGGTGTTGCCGCGCGTGGTCAGCCGGCTGGGCCTGGCGCGCGGCGGGCGCGGCGCCTTCGGGTCGGCGATCGCGGTCATCACTCGCCCCCGAACACGTGCATGAGGTGGCGCGGCAGGAAGCCGGCCATGGTCAGGACGAACAGGCCGACCACGATCCAGAGCATCGTGCGCTGGTAGCGGGGCCCCTTGGCCCAGAAGTCGACCAGGATGATCCGGATGCCGTTGAAGGCGTGGAACACGATGGCGGCCACGAGGCCGGCCTCGCCGAGGCCCATGATCGGGTTCTTGTACGTGCCGATCACGTCGTTGTAGGACTCGGGGGAGACGCGCACCAGCGACGTGTCGAGGACGTGCACGAGGAGGAAGAAGAAGATCGCGACACCGGTCACGCGGTGCGCGACCCACGACCACATGCCTTCACGTCCTCGGTAGAGGGTTCCGGCCGGCGCTTTGCGCGGCGGCGCGGGGGGCGCTGCGGGCACTTGGGGGGCCTCCTGGCGAGTGAGAGGTAGAGCCACGGTCGCCGACGGCCTCGTCGGAGCTCGTGTCTGTCGCTCTCACTGTATAGACACCTGGTTGACGCGCCGCCTCCGCATGGGCCTTTGGTCCTCCGCTGTGAGGAAGTCCACACGGCGAGACGGGGTTGCCGATACCGAGGTCGAGGCACCGCCCGCGCCGGGTCGCACATAGCGGCGTCCGGTGCGGGTCGCAGCACCCGGCGCGCGCGGATCGCTAGCCTGGCCCGCATGTCCACGCCGATCCCTGGGTTCCATGCCGTCGTCCCCGCAGGCGGTGCGGGCACCCGTCTGTGGCCGCTGTCCCGCGCGGCCCGGCCGAAGTTCCTGCTGGACCTCACCGGCTCGGGTCGCACCCTGCTGCAGGCGACCGTCGACCGGCTGGTCCCGCTCACGGGTGCGGACGGGGTGCTGGTGGTGACGGGCGAGCGCCACGCAGCCGCCGTCGCCGCGCAGGTGCCCGGGCTCGACGGCGAGGCCGGACGGCTGCTCGCCGAGCCGTCCCCCCGAGACTCCATGGCGGCCGTCGGGCTGGCCGCCGCGGTGCTGCAGCAGCGGCACGGCGACGACGTCGTGCTCGGCTCGTTCGCGGCCGACCACGTGATCAGCGGGACCGAGGCGTTCGAGGGGGCGGTCCGCGAGGGCGTGGCCGCCGCGCGTGCGGGGTTCGTGGCCACGATCGGCATCACTGCGTCGGGCCCGTCCACCGCGTTCGGCTACATCCGGGCGGGCGCGCCGCTCGGCGTCGACGACGCACCGAGCGCGCAGCACGTCCAGGGCTTCACGGAGAAGCCCGACGAGGAGACGGCCGCGGCCTACCTCGCGACGGGGGAGTACCGCTGGAACGCCGGCATGTTCATCGTGCGCGTGGGCGTGCTGCTCGACCACCTCGCCGCCCAGCTGCCCGCTCTCGCGTCCGGCCTGCGCGAGATCGCCGCCGCGTGGGACACCGCCGCTCGCGGCGAGGTGCTCGGTCGGCTCTGGCCGGGACTTACCAAGATCGCCATCGACCACGCGATCGCGGAGCCCGTCGCCGCGGCGGGCGGCGTCGCGGTGGTGCCCGGGGAGTTCGCGTGGGACGACGTGGGCGACTTCGCCTCCCTCGCCCGGCTGGTGCCCGCCGGGCCGGACGGCGTGACCCTCGGCGACGCCGACGACGTGGTGCGCCTGGCGGCGAGCGGGTCGTTCGTGGCGCCGGCGGGCGGGCGATCGGTCACGGTGATCGGGCTCCCCGAGGCCGTCGTCGTCGACACCCCGGACGCCGTGCTGGTGACCACCCGCTCGTGCGCGCAGGACGTGAAGTCCGCGGTCGACGCCTGGCGGGCCGGCGGCCGCGACGACCTGCTCTGACGCTCGTCGCGCCGCCCCGCGCGCCCGGGGCGGTCCCCGTGCTGGGACGCCGCTCGACGGCGAGGCGCGGAGGGATAACCTCGAAGGCGTGTCTGCTGAGCCCACGCCCTCCGACCCCGTCGAGCCCGCGCCGAGCACGCCCGCGCTCGCCGACCTGCGTCCCGCGCCCGCGACGCCCGGCACGGCTCGGCTGACCGCCACGCTCGCGTCGCTGCGCGACGAGCTCGTCGCGATCCGGCGTGACATCCACGCCCACCCGGAGCTGGCCCGCACCGAGGAGCGGACCTCGCGCGTCGTCGCCGACCGGCTGCGGCAGGCGGGCCTGAGCCCCCGGCTGCTGCCCGGCTCGGGCGTGCTGTGCGACATCGGTCCCGTGAGCGGCCGACGGATCGGCCTGCGGGCCGACATCGACGCGCTGCCGGTGAACGACACGTGCGGGCTGCCGTGGTCGTCGACCCATCGCGGCATCGCGCACGCGTGCGGGCACGACGTGCACACCGCCGTGGTGCTCGGCGCCGGGCTCGCGCTCGCCGAGCTCGCCGAGGCCGGTGGGCTCGCGACCGGCGTGCGCCTGATCTTCCAGCCGGCCGAGGAGGTGCAGCCGGGCGGCTCGCTGGACGTGATCGCCCAGGGAGGCCTCGACGGCGTGGCGCGGATCTTCGGGGTGCACTGCGACCCCAAGGTGGACGTCGGGCAGGTGGGCACGCGCATCGGGCCCATCACGTCCGCGAGCGACGAGGTGCAGGTCACGCTGACCGGCGCGGGCGGGCACACGTCCCGCCCGCACCTCACGGGGGACGTGGTGTTCGCCCTCGGTCAGGTCATCACGCAGGTGCCCGCGATCCTCGGCCGCAGGCTCGACCCGCGCTCGGGCGTCAACCTCACCTGGGGCGCCGTCGCCGCGGGGACGGCCCACAACGCCATCCCGTCCACCGGCACGGTGAAGGGGACGCTGCGCTGCCTGGACGTGCGGGCGTGGCAGAAGGCGTCCGAGGTGTTCCACTCCGCGGTGGAGCAGGTGGTGGGACCGCTGGGCGTCGAGGCGGAGATCGTCCACCACCGCGGCGTGCCGCCCGTGGAGAACGACGAGCGCTCGACCGGGATCCTCGAGGCGGCCGCGCGCGACGTCCTGGGCGCCGAGTCGGTGCTGCTCACCGAGCAGTCGCTGGGCGGCGAGGACTTCGCCTGGTACCTGACCAAGGTGCCCGGGGCGATGGCCAGGCTGGGCACCCGCACGCCCGGCGGGGTCACGTACGACATCCACCAGGGCGACCTCCGGGTGGACGAGCGCGCGATCGAGGCCGGGGCGCTGCTGCTGGCCCGGACCGCCGTGCTTGCCGGCGGGCCCGCGCACGCACAGCCCTGACGCCCGGTCGAGGGCGCTGTCAGTCCTCCGAGGAGGAGGGGGCGATGTCCGGCACGGCGACGAGCACCTCCCACTCGGCGTCCGCCTGGCCGGACACCGCGGCACGACGCTCCACCGCCCCGGACCCCCGCAGACGGGACGGCAGTCCGTCGCACGGGACGATCCAGAACGGATCGGTCTCGTCCACGAACGTGAGAGTGACGGGCGTGGGCCCCTGGCACAGGCCGTAGAGCGTGAAGCCGCCGCTCGGCAGCACGACGGAGGAGTCGTCACCGCCCAGGGAGGCCGCGAGCTTCTCGTGCTCGTCCAGGACGAGCCGTGTCCGGCCACCCACCGACTCTGCGAACGGGGCGATGGGGACGGGCTGCTCGGACGGAGCGGCGCTGTGGGAGCTGCGCGTGGTCGGGCGGGGCGCGGCCTCGGTCGCTGGGCCGTGGCTGCACGCGGCGGCCGCCGCCGCGATGACTGACGCCATCGCGGCGGCGACCCAGGCGCGTCGCCTGTGTGCTGGCAGGACGGGCATGGGAGATCAGATCGGCGTGCTCGTGAGCTTCCAGCCCAACCGCTGCGGTGCGGTGGAGGTCCAGTTGACCGTCTTGACGTGCGTGTACTTGCCGGCGCTGTACGCGTCGTAGGAGGTGTAGCCGGTGATCTTCGGCACGTAGATCCCGTACGTGCAGTAGCGCGTCGAGTTGGCCGGCACGTCGATCTTCACGGTGGAGCCGTACGTCGACGTCATGCTCTGGGAGACGCCGCCCGTCACGGAGGCGGTGAACTCGGCGAAGATCGCTGCCTTGACCTTGGCCTCGACCGTGGCGCTCACCGAGTAGGTCGACGAGGTCGTGCTCTCCGCCTTGCACTCCAGTGTGGCGGTGGACGAGAGCCCGTTCATGGCGGAGTCGCGGTAGGCGACCTTGAAGCTCGTCGCGTTGACGGCCGTGACCGTCGAGCACGCGCTGACGCTGTACGAGATCGCTGCACAGGACGATGCGGAGGCGGGAGCCGCCAGCGCGACCGGAACGGCGAGGCCGGCGAGGACGGCAGCGGCGGCGAGGCCGGCGCGTGCGCGTGTTGCAATTGCCATGTTGATTCCCCTTTGTCAAGTGATGGGCCTGTGGAGTCAATCACGCGGCCTGTGCCGGTTGGTCCGGTTTGCCCTGACGTCACCCGACCGGCCTAGCCGCACCCGTGCGAGGGGAGGCGGGCGGTCGAACCCGTCGCCGCCGTCGCCTGCCGCGATCGAGGTGGGTGGTCCCGCATGACGGGACGGCTGCGTCCGCACTCTGGCCGTCGATACCAAATCTGTAACGAACAACGGCCGCTACCCCCCGGTAACAAGCACGTCACGTGGCGCTGGTTAGAGTCCGGGATATCAACGCCGGACGGGTCGTCCGCGCGCTCGCGACCGGCCACCGCCCACCGCGACGCCGCGTGGACCTCACGACGCCGGCCTGCTCACGAGACCCAGGAGTTCCGCGTGAACAAGATCATCCGTGTGGCCGCGCTCAGCGGGGCCGTCGCCCTCGCGCTCGCCGCATGTGGCAGCGCCCCCGAGGACGAGGCGACCACGCCCAGCTCGAGCGCAGAGCCCAGCACCAGCGCCTCGGCCGGCGCCGTCGACTACAAGGCCTGCATGGTCTCGGACTCGGGCGGCTTCGAGGACAAGTCGTTCAACCAGTCCGGCGCCGAGGGCCTGGACCGTGCCGGCTCGGAGCTCGGGGTCACCGTCAACAAGGTCGAGTCGACCGCTGCGACGGACTTCACGCCGAACATCGAGCAGCTGCTCGCCGACAAGTGCAACCTCATCATCGGCGTCGGGTTCCTCCTGGAGGACCCGATCCAGGCTGCTGCGGTCGCCAACCCGGACGTCGACTTCGGTCTGGTCGACTCGTCCTTCTCGGACCCGGGCGCCACGAAGAACGACCCCCCGGTCCCCGTCACGCTGGAGAACGGCAAGCCGCTGCTCTTCAACACGCAGGAGGCTGCCTTCCTCGCCGGCTACGTCGCGGCGGGCACCAGCGCCACGGGCACGGTGGCGACGTTCGGCGGCATCCAGATCCCGTCCGTCTCGATCTTCATGGACGGTTTCGCCGACGGCGTGGCGCAGTACAACAAGGACTTCTCCAAGACCGTGAAGGTGCTCGGCTGGAACAAGGACCAGCAGAAGGGCTCGTTCACGGGCGACTTCGAGGACCAGTCCAAGGGCCAGAACATCGCCAAGGGCTTCATCGACCAGGGCGCTGACGTGATCATGCCCGTTGCCGGCCCCGTCGGCCTGGGTGCCGCCGCGGCCGCGAAGGACGCGGGCGACGTGATGATCGTCGGCGTCGACGCCGACTGGTACAACACCGCGCCGGACTACAAGTCGATCGTCCTCACCTCGGTCATCAAGGAGATCGGCCAGTCCGTGTTCGACACGGTCGACCAGGCCTCGAAGGGCAGCTTCTCGTCCGAGCCGTACGTCGGCACGCTCGAGAACAAGGGCATCGACATCGCGCCGTTCCACGACCTCGACTCCAAGGTCCCGGCCGAGGTGAAGACCAAGGTCGAGGAGCTCAAGCAGCAGATCATCAGCGGTGAGCTGAAGGTCGAGTCGCCAAGCCAGAACTGACCTGATGGGGGTGGCCCGGGCCCGACGGCCCGGGCCACCGTCATGCCCGGCGCAGCACGTCGCGCCGGCACACCACGTCGCACCGCCGCGGGACCCCCGCGCCGATAGGGTGCAGACATCGACGCGAAGGGGCGTGACCTCGTGAAGCTGGAGCTGCGCGGCATCACCAAGCGGTTCGGCACGCTGGTGGCCAACGACCACATCGACCTGGTGGTCGAGCCCGGTGAGATCCATGCGCTGCTGGGCGAGAACGGCGCCGGCAAGAGCACGCTCATGAACGTGCTGTACGGGCTGTACGACCCGGACGAGGGCGAGATCCGCGTCGACGACACCGCTCGGACGTTCGTCGGCCCGGGCGACGCGATGGCCGCGGGGATCGGCATGGTGCACCAGCACTTCATGCTCGTGCCCGTGTTCACGGTCGCGGAGAACGTCGCGCTGGGGCACGAGCCCACCAAGGGCGGCGGCCTGATCGACGTGGCGGAGGCCCGCCGCCGGGTCAAGGAGATCTCGGACCGGTTCGGGTTCGACGTCAACCCCGACGCCCTCGTCGAGGACCTCCCGGTGGGCGCGCAGCAGCGTGTCGAGATCATCAAGGCCCTGTCGCGCAGCGCGAAGGTGCTCATCCTGGACGAGCCGACCGCCGTGCTCACGCCGCAGGAGACCGACGAGCTGATCGCGATCATGCGCCAGCTCAAGGAGTCGGGCACGTCCATCGTCTTCATCACGCACAAGCTGCGTGAGGTCCGCGCCGTCGCGGACCGCATCACGGTCATCCGGCGCGGCAAGGTGGTCGGCACCGCCGAGCCCACCGAGTCCGAGACGGAGCTCGCGTCGCTCATGGTCGGCCGCTCCGTGGAGCTGGGCGTGACCAAGGCGGTCGCGCAGCCCGGCGAGGCGACCGTCCAGGTGCGCGAGCTGAGCGTCATCGATGCCGCCGGCGTGCGCCAGCTGGACGCCGTGAGCTTCGACGTCTCGCGCGGCGAGATCCTGGCGATCGCCGGTGTGCAGGGCAACGGGCAGACCGAGCTCACCGAGGTCATGCTCGGGCTCGAGTCGCCGGTCGCGGGCTCGTTCCGGCTGGACGGCACCGAGCTGATCGGCCGGTCCGTCTCGCAGGTGCTCCGGGCCGGCGTGGGCTTCGTGCCCGAGGACCGCACGGTCGACGGCATCGTGGCGGAGTTCTCCGTGGCCGAGAACCTGGTGCTCGACCTGCACGACCAGGCGCCCTTCGCGCGCGGCGTCTCCCTCAACCCCGCCAAGGTGCTGGCCAACGCCGAGCAGCGCACGGTCGAGTTCGACGTCCGGACGCCGTCTGTGCACGCGCCGGCCGGCACGCTCTCGGGCGGCAACCAGCAGAAGGTGGTGCTCGCGCGCGAGATGAGCCGGCCGCTGCGGCTGCTCATCGCGTCGCAGCCCACGCGCGGCCTCGACGTGGGGTCCATCGAGTTCGTGCACTCGCGGATCGTGCGCGAGCGGGACAACGGCACCCCGGTGATCATCGTCTCGACCGAGCTCGACGAGGTCCTGGCGCTGGCCGACCGCATCCTGGTGATGTACCGCGGCCGGATCGTCGGGATCGTGCCCGGCGACACCGACCGCGACGTTCTCGGCCTGATGATGGCCGGGGTCCCGCTCGAGGACGCGCAGGCCCAGGCCGCCGAGCACCACACGGTGCTCGGGGAGCTGGACCTCGAGGCCACGGCACCGGACGCCCCGGCGAGCGCGACGGCACCGGACGCCCCGGCGAGCGCGACGGCACCGGACGCCCCGGCGAGCGCCGCGGCCCCTGCCCCGGCCGCACCCACCCCGACGCCCACCACCCAGCCCGACGAGGAGGCCGGCCGGTGAGCCCCACCACGCCCCCCCTGCCCGACGCGGCGGTCCCGCCGCCCGCCGACACCGGCACCGCGCCGCTCGCCACCGGCCCCGACGAGAACCGCGGCCAGGGCATCCTGCGCGAGATCATGTCGAGCAGCTGGGTGGTCACCACGCTCGCGATCGTGCTCGCGCTGGTCATCAGCGGCGTGCTCATCGCGGCCGCCGACCAGGAGGTCCAGGACGCCGCGGTCTACTTCTTCGCCCGGCCGGCCGACTTCTTCAGCGCGGCGTGGGACGCGGTGTCCAGCGCCTACGTCGCGCTGTTCCAGGGAGCGGTGTTCGACCCGACGGCCGCCACCTTCGCCAAGGCGATCAAGCCGCTCACGGAGACACTGACGGTCTCCACGCCGCTCATCCTGGCCGGCCTCGGCCTGGGCATCGGCTTCCGCGCCGGCCTGTTCAACATCGGCGCCCAGGGCCAGATCATCCTCGGTGCGGTGTTTGCGGGGTACATCGGCTTCACGTTCGACCTGCCCTTCCCGCTGCACCTGCTGCTGGCCGTGATCGGCGCAGCGATCGGCGGCGGCATGTGGGCCGGGATCGCCGGCGTGCTCAAGGCGCGCACGGGTGCTCACGAGGTGATCGTCACGATCATGCTCAACAGCATCGCGGTCTACCTGATCGCCTACCTGCTGACCACCACGCCGTTCCAGAACCCGGGGAGCTCCAACCCCATCTCGCCGCCCATCCCGGAGTCCGCGCAGTACCCGCTGCTGCTGGGCGACCAGTTCCGGCTGCACGCGGGCTTCATCGTCGCGATCCTGGCCGCCGTCTTCGTGTGGTGGCTCATGGGCCGCTCGACCATCGGCTTCAAGTGGCGCGCCGTGGGCTCCAACCCGCACGCGGCGCGGACGGCCGGCATCTCGGTGAACTCGGCGTACATCTGGGTCATGGTCACGGCCGGTGCGCTCGCCGGCCTGGCCGGCTCGGCGCAGGTGCTGGGCACCGACAAGGTGCTGACGGCCGACGTGGCCGCCAGCTTCGGGTTCGACGCCATCACGGTGGCCCTGCTCGGGCGCTCCAAGCCGCTGGGCACGTTCATGGCCGGCATCCTGTTCGGCGCGCTGCGCGCCGGCGGCTTCGCGATGCAGGCGCGCACCGGCACGCCGATCGACATCGTGCTGGTCGTGCAGTCGCTCGTCGTCCTGTTCATCGCGGCGCCGCCCCTGGTGCGTGCCGTGTTCCGCCTGCCCGCTCCCGGCGCACGCCGGCCGCGAACGCCCCGCTCGTCGACGAAGGAGGTGGCAGCATGACCGCCACGACGGTGACGCCCGCGGCGACCGCCCCCGACAAGGCCAAGCCGCTCGCCCCGATCAGCTGGAAGGCGCCGATCGGCTACGGCGTCGTCGGCTTGATCAGCCTGGTGCTGTTCGGCCTGCTGCCCGACTCCGGCAAGGACTCGACGTTCGTCCTGTCCACCGGCAAGGACTACTTCCAGATCGACCCCATCACCGTCCCGGCCAAGGCGACCGCCATCGTGCTGTCCGTCGTCGCGCTGGTGCTGGCCGTCATCTCCTGGCAGGCGACGCGCAACCGCCGCAAGGTCGGGGCCTGGCTGCCGATCGTCTTCGGCATCGTCGTGGTGCTGGCGTTCCTCACGTGGGCCGACGCGGGCAAGGACTCGCCGCTGCCGCTCACGGGTCTGCTGCAGGGCTCGCTGTTCCTCGCGATCCCGCTCGTGTTCGGATCGCTCGCGGGCCTGCTGTGCGAGCGCTCCGGCATCATCAACGTCGCGATCGAGGGCCAGCTGCTGGCGGGGGCGTTCCTCGCGGCGGTCGTCGCGTCCATCACCAGCTCGGCGTACGTGGGGCTCATCGCGGCACCCGTCGCGGGGATGCTCGTGGGCGCGCTGCTCGTGCTGTTCTCGATCAGGTACGTCGTCAACCAGATCATCGTCGGCGTGGTGCTCAACGTGCTCGTGATCGGCGTGACGAGCTATCTGTTCTCCACCGTGCTGAAGACGGACGCGTCGACGTTCAACTCGCCGCCCAAGCTGCCGAGCATCGACATCCCGGTGCTCAGCCAGATCCCCATCGTCGGGCCCGTGCTGTTCCGCCAGACGGTCCTCGTCTACATCATGTACGTCGTCGTCGCGCTGCTGCAGATCTTCGTCTTCCGCAGCCGGTGGGGGCTGCGCCTGCGGGCGGTGGGGGAGCACCCCAAGGCCGCCGACACGGTGGGCATCAAGGTGAACCGCACGCGCGTGCGCGCCACGCTGCTCGGTGGTGCCGTGGCCGGCCTCGGTGGCGCGTTCTTCACCGTCGCCGCCGGGCTCGCCTTCGGCAAGGAGATGACGGGTGGCAAGGGCTTCATCGCCCTGGCCGCCATGATCCTGGGCCGCTGGAACCCCGTGGGCGCCCTGGCGGCGGCGCTGCTGTTCGGGTTCTCCGACAACCTGCAGGTGGTGCTGGGCATCATCGGCACGCCGATCCCGAGCCAGATCATGCTCATGACGCCGTACGTCGTGACGATCTTCGCCGTCGCCGGTCTCGTCGGGCGCGTGCGCCCGCCCGCCGCCGAGGGCATCCCCTACGTGAAGTGAGTGCCGTGACGGACATCGACTGGGACGCTCTGCGGGACGCCGCGCGGGACGTCATGCGCAAGGCCTACGTGCCCTACTCGCACTTCCCGGTGGGGGCGGCCGCGCTCGTCGACGACGGGCGCGTGGTGGCCGGCTGCAACGTGGAGAACGCGAGCTACGGCGTCACGCTGTGCGCCGAGTGCTCGCTCGTGTCGGCCCTGGTGGTCGGCGGCGGCGGACGCCTGGTGGCTTTCACCTGCGTCGACGGGCACGGCAACGTGCTCATGCCGTGCGGCCGGTGCCGGCAGCTGCTGTGGGAGCACGGCGGGGCACGGCTCCAGGTCGAGACCGTCAGCGGCGTCCGACCGATGACCGAGGTGCTGCCCGACGCGTTCGGGCCCACCGACCTGGAGGAACGCGCATGAGCCGGGACAGCTTCGACGCGGTCGAGGTGATCGTCGCCAAGCGTGACGGCCACCGCCTCTCGGACGCGCAGATCGACTGGGTCATCGACGCCTACACGCGGGGCGACGTGGCCGAGGAGCAGATGTCGGCGCTCACCATGGCGATCCTGCTCAACGGGATGGACCGTGCGGAGATCGCGCGGTGGACCGCCGCGATGATCGCGTCCGGCGAGCGCATGTCCTTCGCGCACCTGAGCCGCCCGACGGCGGACAAGCACTCGACGGGCGGCGTCGGCGACAAGATCACGCTGCCGCTGGCGCCGCTGGTCGCCGTGTTCGGCGTCGCGGTCCCGCAGCTGTCGGGCCGCGGGCTCGGCCACACCGGTGGCACGCTCGACAAGCTCGAGTCGATCCCCGGCTGGCGGGCCGCGCTGACCAACGACGAGATGATGCGCCAGCTGGAGGACGTCGGCGCCGTCATCTGCCAGGCCGGCTCCGGCCTCGCGCCGGCCGACCGCAAGCTCTACGCGCTGCGGGACGTGACCGGGACGGTCGAGGCGATCCCCCTGATCGCGAGCTCGATCATGAGCAAGAAGATCGCCGAGGGCACCGGTGCGCTCGTGCTCGACGTCAAGGTGGGGTCGGGCGCCTTCATGAAGGACCTGGACCGCGCCGCGGAGCTGGCTCGCACCATGGTGGAGCTCGGCACGGACGCGGGCGTGAGCACCGTCGCGCTCCTCACCGACATGGACGTGCCGCTGGGCCTGACCGCGGGCAACGCCCTGGAGGTGCGCGAGTCCGTCGAGGTGCTGGCCGGCGGGGGACCGGCGGACGTCGTCGAGCTCACGGTGGCCCTGGCGCGCGAGATGCTGGCGGCCGCCGGCAAGCCCGACGTAGACGTCGAGGCCGCGCTGCAGGACGGCCGCGCGATGGACGCCTGGCGCGCGATGATCACGGCGCAGGGCGGCGACCCGGACGCGGAGCTGCCCGTCGCGAACGAGACCGAGCAGGTCGTGGCGGAGTCCGACGGCGTGCTGACCACCCTCGACGCCTACGCCGTGGGGATCGCCGCATGGCGTCTCGGCGCGGGCCGCGCGCGCAAGGAGGACCCCGTCCAGGCGGGCGCCGGCGTCGAGATCCACGCCCGTCCGGGAGACACGGTGCGCGCGGGACAGCCGCTGCTCACGCTGCACACCGACACCCCCGAGCGGTTCGGACGCGCGCGCGAGGCGCTCGCCTCGGGCGTGGTCGTGGGCGCGCCCGGCACGACGGTCACCCGGCGGCCGCTGGTCATCGACCGCATCGGCTGAGGCGTGGCGGCGTGAGTCCCCTTCGGAGCACGATGGACGTGCTCTGACCCACGGAACGGACCAAGGAGGAGCGATGAGCACCGTCCCCGGATCGGACGCCTGGCGCGACGCAGGGCTCGAGCCCGTGACCACCGACGAGCCGACGAGGCTGACCGACGACCTCGCCCCGCCGGACCCCGACGAGTACGTGCCCGGCTTCCCGCGCCCCGACCTCGACGGCGGCGCCGACGAGGCCGACGTGGTGGAGCAGGACAGCGAGGTCGCGCTGGACGACGACGGGGGCGACGCGTGAGCGTGACCGACGAGGACCTCGTCGCGCTCATCCCCTCGCTGCCCAAGGTGCTCCTGCACGACCACCTGGACGGGGGGCTGCGGCCCGCCACGATCGTCGAGCTCGCCGCGGAGGCGGGCCACGAGCTGCCCACCACGGACCCCGAGGAGCTCGGCCGGTGGTTCGTCGAGGCGGCCGGCGCGGGCACGCTCGAGCTCTACCTCGAGACGTTCGCGCACACCGTCGCGGTGATGCAGAGCGCGGACGCGCTGCGCCGGGTGGCCCGGGAGGCGGCCGAGGACCTCGCCGCCGACGGGATCGTGTACGCCGAGGTGCGCTACGCCCCCGAGCAGCACGTGAGCGCCGGGCTGTCGCTGCAGGAGGTGGTCGACGCGGTGCAGGCGGGGTTCGCCGACGCCGCGGGCGCGATCCGCGTGGGCACGATCCTGTCCGCGATGCGCCACTTGGACCGCGCCGACGAGATCGCCGAGCTCGCGCTGGCCAACCGGGACGCGGGCGTGGTCGGCTTCGACATCGCCGGCCCCGAGGCGGGCTTCCCGCCCTCGCGCCTCGCGAGCGCGTTCGAGACGCTGCGCCGTGCCAGCTTCCCCACCACGGTGCACGCCGGCGAGGCGGACGGTCTGGACTCGATCGCGGAGGCGCTGCACGTGGCCGGCGCCTGCCGGCTGGGGCACGGCGTCCAGCTCGTGGCCGACACCGGCAGGGACGAGCTGGGCGACCGGCTGGGCCTGATCGCCCACTGGGTGCGCGACCGCCGGATCCCGCTCGAGCTCTGCCCCTCCTCCAACGTGCAGACGGGCGGCGCGCCGTCCATCGCCGAGCACCCCGTCACCCGGCTTCGCCAGCTGGGCATGGAGGTCACCGTCAACACCGACAACCGGCTCCAGTCGGGCACCTCCCTGTCCCGTGAGCTGACGCTCCTGGTGCGAGAGGCGGGCTGGACGCTGACGGACATCGAGGACGTCACGGTCACGGCCGCAGCGTTCTCGTTCGCCCACCACGACGAGCGCGCCGTGCTCATCGACACCGTGATCCGGCCCGCCTACGCGGCGGCCCGGGGAGGAAGGCACCGCGCATGACCACCGATCCCCGCTCGCTCGCCCAGCTCGTCGACCACACGCTGCTCAAGCCCGAGGCCACGCGTGCCGACGTCGACGCGCTCGTGGCCGAGGGCGCCCGGCTCGGCGCGTACTCGGTGTGCATCTCGCCGTCGTTCCTGCCCGTCGAGGTGCCGGCGGGCCTCAAGGTCGCCACGGTCTGCGGGTTCCCGTCGGGCAAGCACCACAGCGAGGTGAAGGCCGCCGAGGCCGCCCGGTCGGTGCGGGACGGCGCCGACGAGGTCGACATGGTGATCGACGTCGGCGCCGCGAAGGAGGGCCGCTTCGACGCCGTGCAGGCCGACATCGCGGCCGTGCGCGCCGCTGCTCCGGCGCCCACCGTGCTCAAGGTGATCATCGAGTCTGCTGCGCTCTCGGACGACGAGATCGTCGGCGTGTGCCGCGCGGCGGAGGCCGCGGGTGCCGACTTCGTCAAGACCTCGACGGGCTTCCACCCGGCAGGCGGCGCGTCCGTGCACGCCGTGCGGATCATGCACGACACCGTGGGCGGCCGCCTCGGGATCAAGGCGTCGGGCGGCGTCCGCACCGCCCAGGACGCGCTCGACATGGTCGAGGCGGGCGCGACCCGGCTCGGCCTGTCCGGGACCGCTGCCGTGCTGGCCGGGCTCGAGGCGGACGCGGGCTACTAGGCCCGCGCGGGCTCCAGGCCCAGCGCCGCACGCATGTCGGCGGCGACCGCGTCGAGCCGCGCGCGGGCGCCGTGCCTCGCTGCGCCGACCGCCTCGTCGTCGGCGTCCGGCCGGACCGGCTCGATGACCTCGAGGTACACCTTGACCTTGGGCTCCGTGCCGCTCGGCCGGACGACGACCCGGGTGTCGTCGGCCGTCAGGAGCCGCAGGCCGTCCGTGGGCGGCAGGCCGCCGCGGTCGTCGTCGGTCCCCGCCGCGAGGTCGACGACGCTCGTGACGCGCGAGCCGGCCAGCGTGGTGGGCGGCGCGGTGCGCAGCCGGTCGACCGTCGCACCGATCGCGCCGAGGTCGGTGAACCGCGCGGACACCTGGTCGCTGAGGTGCAGCCCGTGCGCGCGGGCGAGGTCGTCGAGCTCGTCGACGAGCGTGCGCCCCGCGGCCTTGACGCGCGCCGCGAGCCCGGCCACCAGCAGGGCCGCGCTGATGCCGTCCTTGTCCCGCACGTGCAGCGGGTCGACGCAGTAGCCGAGCGCCTCCTCGTAGCCGAAGACCAGCCCCTCGACGCGCGAGATCCACTTGAAGCCGGTCAGGGTCTGCGCGTGCCGCACGCCGGCCGACGCCGCGATCCGCGCGAGCTGGCGGGAGGAGACGATCGAGCTCGCGAACGTCGCCGTCGGGTCCACGGGCCCCGGGTCGGCGCCGATGCGCGCCGCGACGGTCGCGCCCAGCAGCGCCCCGGTCTCATCGCCGTGCAGCATCCGCCAGCCCTCGGCGGCGGCGGTGTCGGGTCCCCGGTAGGAGCGCGCGCGCCTGTCCTGGACGGCGACGGCGCACCGGTCGGCGTCGGGGTCGAGGGCGAGCACCAGGTCGGCGCCCTCGTCGCTGGCCAGCCCGATCGCCAGGTCGATCGCGCCGGGCTCCTCGGGGTTGGGGAACGCGACGCTCGGGAAGTCGCCGTCGGGCTCGGCCTGCTCGGGGACCACCAGCACGTCGGTGAACCCTGCCTCCGCCAGCACGCGCTGGGCGACCTCGCCGCCGACCCCGTGCAGGGGTGTGAGCACGATCCGCACGTCAGCGGCGGCCGCTCGCTGCGCCGGGTCAGCGAGCGACACGGTGTGGGCGACGTACGCGTCGACGATGCTCGCGTCCAGCACGCTCCAGCCGCTCTGCGCGCGGGGCACCGACGCGACCGAGGGGACGCGCGCGATCTCGTGCGCGATGGCCGCGTCCACGGGCGCGACGATCTGCGAGCCCTGTCCCGCGTCGGTGACGACGCGCCCGCCCAGGTACACCTTGTAGCCGTTGTCCTGGGGCGGGTTGTGCGACGCGGTGACCATGATCCCGGCGTCGGCCTCGAGGTGGCGCACCGCGAACGCCAGCACGGGCGTGGGCAGCGCGGACGGCATGAGGTGGACGTCGATGCCGACGGCCGTGAGCACCGCGGCGGTGTCGAGCGCGAAGTCGGTGGACTTGTGCCGGGCGTCGTAGCCGACCACCACGCGTGGGGACGGCGTGACCCCGTCGAGCTCGCCGAGCAGGTAGTCGGCGATGCCCGCGGCCGCCCGGATCACGACGGCCCGGTTCATCCGGTGCGGCCCACCACCCAGCCGCCCGCGCAGGCCCGCGGTGCCGAACTGCAGGAGCCCGGTGAAGCGGTCGGCCAGCTCCTCGCGCGCGCGGCGGGCCGTGTCGATCACCTGTCGCTGCGTGGGGTCCGGCTCGGCGCCCTCGCGCAGACCGTCCGGCTGACGGTCGGCCTGCTCCAGGAGCTCGCGCAGCTCGTCGGCGGTGTCTCGGTCGGGGTCGTCGGCGACCCACGTCCGCACCTGCTCCTTGAGCTCTGACCACGTGATCTGCGTCGACCGGGCGTCGTCCATGGACCCCAACGTACTGGCCCGGCGACGCAGCCACTATCCGAGGCTCAGACGCGCTTGACGACCTCCGCGAGCAGCGCGCTGATGCGCGGGCCGGCCGCCTGGCCGGCCTCGAGCACCTCGGCGTGGGCCAGCGGCGTCTCGCTGATGCCCGCGCCGAAGTTGGTGACGAGCGAGACGCCCAGCACCTCCAGCCCGGCGTGCCGCGCGGCGATCGCCTCGAGCGTCGTCGACATGCCCACGAGGTCGCCGCCCAGGACACCGGCCATGCGCACCTCGGCCGGGGTCTCGTAGTGCGGCCCGGGGAACTGGACGTAGACGCCCTCGCCCAGGGTCGGATCGACCTCGTGCGCGATGGCGCGCAGGCGGGCGGAGTACAGGTCGGTCAGGTCGACGAAGGTCGCGCCCTCCAGCGGGGAGGTGGCAGTGAGGTTGATGTGGTCGCGGATCAGCACGGGAGTGCCCGGGCCCCACTGCGGGTTGAGTCCGCCGCAGCCGTTGGTCAGCACGAGGGTGGTCGCACCCGCCGCGGCCGCCGTGCGCACGCCGTGCACCACGCGGCGCACACCCCGGCCCTCGTAGAGGTGCGTGCGCGAGCCGAGCACGAGCGCGTGCTTGCCGGTGGCCTCGATGCGCACGGAGCGGATGATCCCGCTGTGGCCCACCACGGCGGCGGCGGAGAACCCGGGGACGTCGGTGCTCGGGATCTCGGCGACCGTCTCGCCCAGCAGGTCGGCGGCGCCGCCCCAGCCCGAGCCGAGCACGAGCGCGACGTCGTGGCGCGGCACGCCCGTCGCCTCCGCGAGGTAGGCCGCCGCGGTGCGGGCCACGTCGAAGGGGTCGGTGGTCGGGTCGTCCAGGTCTGTGACGTCGCTCATGGTCCGAGGCTAGCGTCCGCGCGGCCGGTCGATCGGACGGCACAATGGGTTCTCGTGACCACACCTGTGCCCGACGAGTCCCTCAGCTCCGCCAGCCGCGTCGTCGTGGTCGGAGGCGGTCCCGGGGGGTACGAGGCGGCGCTCGTCGCACGACGGCTCGGCGCGGACGTCACCGTGGTGGAGCGCGCCGGCATGGGTGGCGCCGCGGTGCTCACCGACGTCATGCCGTCGAAGACGCTCATCGCGACCGCGGAGTGGCTCACCATCGCCGACCGCGCGCCCGAGCTCGGCATCCGCGCGGACGGCTTCGCGCTCTCGGGTGCCGAGGCGCGCCACCACATCGACCTGGCCGCCGTGAACACGCGCGTCAAGGCGCTCGCCGCCGCCCAGAGCGCGGACATCCGGGCGCGGCTCGAGCGCGAGGGCGTGCGCATCGTGCTCGGCGAGGGTCGGCTGGACGGACCGCAGCGCGTGCTCGTGCGCACGCCCGGCGGCGTCGACGACGAGGCGCTCGAGGCGGACGTCGTGCTGGTCGCCACCGGCGCGACGCCCCGCGAGCTGCCGACCGCGCGGCCCGACGGCGAGCGCATCCTCACGTGGACGCAGCTGTACGACCTCACGTCGCTGCCCGAGAAGCTCATCGTCGTCGGCTCCGGTGTCACCGGCGCCGAGTTCGCCGGCGCCTACACCTCGCTCGGTGCCGACGTCACGCTCGTCTCCAGCCGGGACCGCGTCCTGCCGGGTGAGGACGCCGACGCCGCCGAGCTGCTCGAGGGCGTGTTCAAGGCGCGCGGCATGCACGTGCTGTCGCGCTCGCGGGCCGAGGGCGCGCGCCGCACTGCCGACGGCGTCGTCGTGACCCTGTCCGACGGCCGGGAGGTCGAGGGCTCGCACGTGCTGTTCGCGGTGGGCTCCATCCCGACGACGGCCGGGCTGGGCCTCGAGGAGGCGGGCGTGCGGCTCGCGCCGTCCGGGCACATCCAGGTGGACAAGGTCTCGCGCACCAGCGCGCGGGGCATCTACGCGGCGGGCGACGTGACCGGGGTGCTCCCGCTCGCGTCGGTCGCGGCGACACAGGGCCGGATCGCGATGTCGCACGCGCTGGGCGACGCGGTCAAGCCGCTCTCGCTGCGCGGGGTCTCGGCGAACATCTTCACCGCACCGGAGATCGCGACCGTGGGGCTCTCGGAGTCCCGCCTGCAGTCCACGGGCACGCAGTACACGGTGAGCATGCTGCCGATCGCGCGCAACCCCCGCGCCAAGATGCTGGGCGTGCGCGAGGGGTTCATCAAGATCTTCGCGCACCCCGGCTCGGGAACCGTCCTGGGCGCGGTGCTGGTGGGACCGCGTGCGTCCGAGTCGGTGTTCCCGCTGACCCTGGCCGTCACGCACCGGATGACCACGGACCAGGTGGCCGAGGCCGTGACCGTGTACCCGTCGATGTCCGGCACCATCGCCGAGGTGGCCCGGATGCTGCACCACCGGTCGGAGGACTAGGGACTACCCGGCGCGGGTCGCCCGTGTGACCACCGGCAGGTGGTCGGACTCGCGCGGCTCGGTCGGCACCACGGCGTCGTCGAACGTCTCCCGCTGGCCGAAGACCCAGTCGATGCGCGCGTCGGGGTCGTCGCTCGGCGACGTCAGCGCGGCCGGGTCCCCGGCGCTGTCGACCGCGGAGACCCAGCCCGCGTCCTCGAGCAGGCCGATCTCGGGCGAGCCCGGCTCGGCGTTGAGGTCGCCCGCCAGCAGGGACGGTCCGTCGACCGGCTCGGCCGCGAGCAGCGCACGCAGCTGGTCGAGCCGCGTCGGGGTGTTCTCCTCGCGGTGCTGCAGGTGCACGGACGTGACCCGCACCGGGGTGCCGTCGCGCGTGACCACCGTGGTGGACAGTGCGGAGCGCGCCTGGGGTCCCGCGCCGTACGGGAGCTGGTGGATCGCGGTGTCCGCGACCGCGGAGCTGGACAGCACGGCGTTGCCGAACTGCCGGTCCGCCGCGGGCGCGAAGCGGATGGTCATGCCGAGCCGGTGCGACATCCAGGTGGCCATGTCGGTGCCGCCGCCGAGGATCCAGCCGCGCTCCACCTCCTGCAGCGCGACGACGTCGGGGTGCTCCGAGGCGATCGTGCGTGCGATGCCCTCCAGGTCCACGGCCGTCGACGGCGAGACGCCGTAGTGCAGGTTCCAGGTGACCACCGTGAGAGTGTCCGAGCCCGCGCGCGCCGGCATGTCCGGTCCCGTGGTCGACGTCCCGTAGGGCACGAGCCCGACGAGGGCCAGCAGCACGGCGGGGCCCAGCAGCAGCCGCACGGTGTTGACGCGCGCGGGGATGCGCTCGGTCGGGGCGTAGTCCTCGGTGGCGGCGGCCGCGGCGGTGGTGGCGGGCGTGCGCCGGCGCAGGCCGGTCAAGGCCAGGACCAGCGCGACGACGACCACCACCCAGGCGTTGTCCACGGGCAGCGGCACGTCGTAGTCGAGCATGTAGAGCACGAGCGGCAGCACGGTGCCAAGGCCGGCGACCGCGGTGGCGCCGCCCGTGCGGAGCACGCCGCGGGCGGCGGGCACGTGCAGCGTCAGCGCTCCGGTGAGCACCACCGACACCGCGACGGACAGGACGACGATCGCCACCAGCGCCAGCGCGCCGGTGTACCACATGGTGCCCGCGGCCCCGAGGACGACGAGGGCCGCGGCGGCCACCCGCAGCGCCCCCGGTACGGTCTGCGGGCGCAGCAGGACCCAGACGCCGGTGGCGCTCGCCAGCACCAGCACGAGCCCGGCGATGCCGAGAGCGACGCCCGTCTGCGACGCGACGAAGGCCGGGTTGGCGACGATCATCGCCGCGAGCGCGAGGAACGGGCCGAGCGCCCACAGCCGGCGCGGCCGACCGGTCGCCACCACCGCACCACCGTGCCCCGTGGCGAGCGAGCGCGCCGTGAGCAGCGGCGCGACGGCGATCACGACGGCGAGCACCCAGCCCGACCAGCCGCTGCGCCACAGCGCGTCCCACGTGCCGAGGGTCATCTGCAGGCCCACCGAGAGGCCGCACCCGAGCAGCAGGCCGGTGGCCGCCTGGCGCCCGCCCGCGGGCCGGCCGGCGACGAACGCGACTGCAAGCGTCAGCGCCGCGACGGCGAGTGCGACGGTCACGAGCCCCACCCAGAACAGGGCGTCGCCCTCGAGGGACTGCGCGACGAGGCGGCCGACGGCGAGCGCCCCGGCGCCGGTCAGGACCGTGCGTGGCGCGGGGATGCCCGACCGGGCCGCGGTGGCCACGAGCAGCACCATGGCGACCAGACCGGCCGCGGCGTAGGTTCCCGCCGCCGTCACGCCCGCGGCCAGCGCGCTCGTCGCGAACGCGCGGTCGAGCAGCGGACCGCTGGCCCGGATCATCTCGATCGCGGCGACCGTGAGCGTGGCCACCAGCCACACCCGGGTGGGGGTGCCCGCATCCGGTGGCGTCACCGGCGGCCGGACCTCGGGAAGCTGCTGCGTCACGCTCGCGACGCTACTCCGGGTGCCCCGGCCGGCGCCCGCCGGGGCGCTCGCCCACGTCGCCCGAGGTCACGCGCGCGCGTGGCGGTCAGGCGAACAGGTCCTGGCCCACGAAGGGCGAGTGCCGCGTCGTGAGCGGCGTCCCGTCGGCACCGAGCACGAAGTGCCCGTCCTCGATGCCGGGCGGCACCGCGAAGAGCCCCGATCCCGTGTGCTCCAGGTACTCCATGAGCCCGTCCGACTTCGACAGCTGGTTCTGCATCGGGATGTAGTGCGTGCGCGGGTCGGTGACGAACGCGATGAAGAACAGGCCGGCGTCGAGCCGTCCCAGCGAGTCGTTCCCGTCGGTGAAGTTGTAGCCGCGACGCAGCATGCGCACGCCCGCGTTGAAGTCCGGGTGCGCGAGCCGGACGTGGGCGTTCGTGGCGATCAGGGGCTGACCCCCGCGCCCGCTCGCGGTGAAGTCGGGCTCGGTGAACTCGGTCCCGCCGGACAGGGGTGCTCCCTCACCCTTGTTGCGCCCCACGAGGTTCTCCTGCTCGCGCAGCGACGTGCGGTCCCACGGCTCGATGCGCATGCGGATGCGCCGCGCGACGAGGTAGGAGCCGCCTGTCATCCACCGGGAGTCGGTCGAGTCGGCGCTCGCCGCCGAGGCGGGGACCCAGACGTGCTCGTCGAGCGCGCTCGTCTCCTCCGCCTTGACGTTGGCGGTGCCGTCCTTGAAGCCGAACAGGTTGCGCGGCGTGCGCTGCGCGGTGGATGTCGACGACGTGCGGCCGTACCCGAGCTGGGTCCAGCGGATGGTGGCCGAGCCGAACGCCGCGCGCGACAGGTTGCGGATCGCGTGCACGGCGATCTGAGGGTCGTCCGCGCACGCCTGCACCACCAGGTCGCCACCGGTCCGTGCCGGGTCGAGGTTGTCGGCGGGGAAGTGGGGCAGGTCGACGAGCGCGCCCGGGAGCCGGGACGCCAGGCCGTAGCGGTCGGCGCCGTCGCTCCCGACGAACATCGAGCGCCCGAAGCCGAACGTGATGGTGAGGCCGGCGGGAGGAAGGTCGGCGGCCTCGCCGGTGTCGTCCGGTGGTGCGTCGTACGGGCCGGACGCCGGTCCGTACGGGCCCGCCGAGAGGCCCTGCGTAAGGCGGGCGGCGATCGTCGTCCAGCGCTGCAGGAGCGCGACGACCTCGTCGCGCGAGCTCGTCGTGAGGTCGAACGCGGCCAGGTAGAGGCGGTCCTGCGCGGGCGTGGCGATGCCTGCCTGGTGGGCTCCGGTGAACGGGTAGGTGCGCGTGCCCGACGAGGTGGATGCCGGTTCGGGCGCGGTCAGCCGGCCGACGCCGAGGCCCACGGCCGCACCGACGACGGCGAGGCCGCCGCCGAGGCCGAGGACGGCGCGGCGGGACAGCCCGCCCGGCGCGGGCGAGGCGTCGGGCGGGGTGTCCGGCAGGTCGTGCGCGGGGTCCGTGGGGGCGGACACGGGGGCGTCAGGCGCCGGTGACCGTGGCGGTCAGCCGCGAGAGGGGCTCGGAGAGGGCGTCGACGGCCGTCGCGAGCGCCTTGACCTGGTCCTGCGACAGCTTGTCGTAGAACGTGAAGCCCTTCTCGATGGAGCCCTGCTCGGCGAGCAGCGCGTCGATCTCGGTGAACCGCGACTCGAGCTCGGCCGCGAGCTCCGGGTCGGCCGCCTCCACGACGTCGGCAAGCCCGTCGTACGCGACGCGCGCGCCGTCGACGTTCGCCTGGAAGTCCCACAGGTCGGTGTGCGACCAGATCTCTTCCTCGCCGGTGACCTTGCCGTTGGCGACCTCGTCGAGCAGCGCCTTCGAGCCGTTGGCGATCTGGAACGCCTCGAACGTGAAGCCGGGCTTGTTGACCTCGTCGACCAGCTGCTGCGTGTACTTCACCAGGTCGTCGGCGGCGACCACGCGCTGGGCGTCGGTCAGCGGCGTGTACTCCTTGCCGCCGTTGGCCTCAGCCGTGGGCTGCCAGAGGTCCTTCTCGATGTAGTGCCAGCCGCTCCAGGCCTGGCCGTCCTCGAGGTCCGCCTCGCGCGCATCGGTCAGGGGGTCGAGGTCGCCGAACGACTCGGCGACGGGCTCGACGCGCTCCCAGTGCGCGCGAGTCGGCGCGTACAGCGCGCGGGCCGTGTCGTCGTCGCCCGCCTTGTAGGCCTCGGCGAACGCCTTGGTGCCGGCGATGAGGGCGCCCACCTGGTCCTTGACGTAGGCGACGTACTGGGTCTCGGCGGCCTTGAGCTGTGCGGCGGTGTCGCCCGTGGGTCCCACCTCGGTGCCGGAGTCCGTGACTGTGAACGGGGCGCGGATGCCGTCGCCGACCATGCCCGGCTTGCAGGCCGTGAAGTACGAGCCGGGCCGGGCCTGGACCACCAGGTCGCGCGAGATCCCGGGGCCCACGTTCTCCACCTCGGAGATGACCCGCAGGCCGTCCTCGGCCAGCAGGTAGAACTCCGTGACGTCGGTGCCGTCGTTCTTCACCGTGAAGGTGAGCGTGCCGCTGGGCGCGGTGGTCGCGGAGACCGCGCACGCGTCGGCCGTCGAGCTGACGGTCAGCCGCCCGGGAGCACCGGTGCCGGCGGCCGAGGGCGTGTCGTCGTTCGAGACGCAGCCGGCGGCGAGCGGCAGGACGAGGGCGGCGAGCGCGAGCGCGCCGACGGTGGAGCGGGACATCGGACTCCTTCTCAGACGGTGGCCGGCGCCGGTGCGGGCGCGGCGGTGACCGGGGTGTGGTGACCCCAGGTGGTGCGGACGAAGATCGTGAGGACGGGCACGACGTACGCGACCCAGGCGACGAGCTGGAGCCAGGTCGTGGCGGGCGTGAAGTTGAAGACGCCCTTGAGCAACGTGCCGTACCAGCTGGTCGGCGGGACCGTCGCGGAGACGTCGAACGCGAGGTTGCTCAGACCGGGCAGGACGCCCGCCTCCTGCAGGTCGTGCACGCCGTAGGACAGCACGCCCGCGGCGACGAAGATGAGGAACAGCCCGGTCCAGGCGAAGAACACGCGCAGGTTGAGCTTCACTGCGCCGCGGTACATGAGCCAGGCCAGGAGGATCGCCGTCGCGATGCCGAGCCCCGCGCCGGCCAGGGGTCGCGTCGTCGCGCTCGTCGCCTGCGCACCGGCCCACAGGAAGAGGGCGGTCTCGAGCCCCTCACGGCCCACGGCGAGCAGCGCCATGACCACCACGGCCACCCGGCCCGCCGCGATCGCGTCGTCGAGCTTGTGCTGCAGGTCGCCCTTGAGGTGCCGGGCCGTCTTGGCCATCCAGAAGATCATCCACGTGATGAGGCCGACGGCGACGATGGACAGCGTGCCCCCGATCGCCTCCTGCGCGGTGAACGACAGCCCCTGCGGGCCGTACGTCAGCAGCGCGCCGAACGTGAGCGACACCGTGGTCGCGATGCCGACGCCCAGCCACAGTGCGGGCAGCAGCTCGCGACGCTCGATCTTGACGAGGTATGCCACGAGGATGCTCACGACGAGCGCGGCCTCGAGGCCCTCGCGCAGGCCGATCAGGTAGTTGGCAACCATGCTGGACTTTCCGACGAGCGAGCCGGTACGGGGGATCCCGGGCCGAGGCCCCGTGCGGGGCGCTGTGAGGGAAGGTTAGCCTCACCGAACCGGGACGATACTCCGAGGAGCCCGCCGCTGACGACCCCGGCCGTCAGGTGGATCGTGTGACACGCGCCACGCGGCGCTCAGGCGCCCGCAGAGTCCCGCGCTCAGAGCCCGGCGCGCAGCTTCGGCCAGGCCTCGGCGAACGCGGGAAGCAGGGGGAGGGCGGCGACCTCGCCGAGCGGGACCCAGCGGATCTCGTCGCTCTCGGCGTCGGTCACGACGGGGTGCACCGGCACGAGCTCGTCGGCCAGGACGGTCGTGTATGACCAGTCCGGGTGCTCGAGCACCGACGAGCTGCGCACGGCCACGGAGGCGGCGTCGATGCCGGCCTCCTCGTGGGCCTCCCGCAGCGCGGCGCTCTCGGCGCTCTCGTCGGGCTGCCGGGCGCCGCCCGGGATGCCCCACGTGCCGCCGTGGTGGCTCCACTCGGCACGGTGCTGCAGCACCACCGCCTCGGCGCGGCCGTCGGGGTCGCGGCGGACCAGGAGCAGTCCCGCGGCGCCGTGCAGCCCCCAGTGGCGGTGCCCGCAGGCGCAGTCCACCCAGCCGTCGCCGGGTTGGTGCGGATGCTTCGGCAGCACGGTGCGGTGCGTCAGCCGACGATCTCGCAGATGGCGGTGCCGGCGCTCACGCTCGCCCCGACCCCGGCCGTCAGGCCCGTGACGGTCCCGGCCCTGTGCGCGAGCAGCGGCTGCTCCATCTTCATCGCCTCGAGCACCACCACGAGGTCGCCCTCCGCCACCTGCGCTCCCTCGGCGACGGCGACCTTCACGATCGTGCCCTGCATGGGCGACGCCAGCGTGGTGCCGTTGGACGACGAGCGCGCGGGGCCGCTGCGCCGGGCGGCCGGTCGGCGGGCCGGGCCCGGGCGACCGCCGCGGGCCAGCGCGAGCGCGGCGGGCAGCACGACCTCGATGCGCTTGCCCCCCACCTCGACCACGACGCGCTCCAGGGCGGCAGGCTCCTCCGCCTCCGCGTCAGGGCTGGCGGGTGCGCGTCCCAGTGTCGCGAGGGTGTCCGTGAACTCGGTCTCGATCCACCGCGTGTACACGCCGAACGGCTGGTCGGGGTCGGCCGGCGCGAACGCCTCGTCCTCGAGGACGGCCCGGTGGAACGGCACGACGGTGGGGATGCCCACCACCTCGAGCTCGGCCAGGGCGCGGCGCGCGCGCTCGATGGCCTGCGTGCGCGTGGCGCCCGTGACCACGAGCTTCGCGATCATGGAGTCGAACAGGCCCGAGACGCTGTCGCCCTCCACCACGCCGGAGTCGACGCGGACGCCAGGCCCCGAGGGCAGGCGCAGGGTGCTGATCCGGCCGGGCGCGGGCAGGAAGTTGGCGGCCGGGTCCTCGCCGTTGATGCGGAACTCGAGCGAGTGGCCGCGCGTCTCGACGTGGTCGTAGCCGAGGGGCTCGCCGGCGGCGATGCGCAGCTGCTCGCGCACGAGGTCGATGCCGCTGATCTCCTCGGTGACCGGGTGCTCGACCTGGAGACGGGTGTTGACCTCGAGGAAGGAGACCGTCCCGTCGACCCCGACGAGGAACTCGCACGTCCCGGCGCCGACGTACTTCGCCTCGCGCAGGATCGCCTTGCTCGACTCGACCAGCTGGGTGCGCTGCGCGTCGGTGAGGAAGGGCGCGGGTGCCTCCTCGACCAGCTTCTGGTGACGGCGCTGCAGCGAGCAGTCGCGCGTGCTCACCACCACGACGGTGCCGTGCTCGTCGGCGAGGCACTGCGTCTCGACGTGACGCGGCTTGTCGAGGTACCGCTCGACGAAGCACTCGCCGCGACCGAAGGCGGCAACCGCCTCGCGCACGGCGGACTCGAACAGCTCGTCGATCTCGTGCTCCTCGCGCACCACCTTGAGCCCGCGGCCACCGCCCCCGAACGCCGCCTTGATGGCGACCGGCAGGCCGTGCTCGGCGACGAACGCGTGGATCTCCTCGACGCCGGCCACGGGGTCCGGCGTGCCGGCCACGAGCGGGGCACCGGCGCGCTGCGCGATGTGCCGCGCGCTGACCTTGTCGCCCAGCGCGTCGATCGCCGCGGGCGAGGGGCCGATCCAGACGAGACCGGCGTCGATCACCGCCTGCGCGAAGCCGGCGTTCTCGGCGAGGAAGCCGTAGCCGGGGTGCACGGCGTCGGCGCCGGAGCGCTTGGCGACGTCGAGCAGCTTGGCGATGTCCAGGTAGGTCTCCGCGGCACGGGCGCCGTCGAGGGCGAAGGCCTCGTCGGCGACCCGGACGTGCAGGGCCTCCCGGTCGGAGTCGGCATAGACGGCGACGGAGCCGATCCGGGCGTCCCGGCAGGCGCGGGCGATGCGGACGGCGATCTCACCGCGGTTCGCGATGAGGACCTTGGAGATGGCGGGCACGGCTCACGGTAACGCGCGTGCTCCTGTAGGTCTGCGCGGCGCAGGGACGTCCGGACAAGATTGGGGAACCGGCCAAGGCCCCGCGCATGGCCTTTGTAGGTTCCCGACGACGACGTTCCGCGATCCTTGCGCTTTTGGGGGCCCATGGATGTCGGTTCACGACAACCTGCGCGCGCCTTGCGCTCGTCGCGTCGCGCTCAGCGGGCCCAGAGCTCGGGGATGGTGACGTCGATCTCGGCCAGCAGGGAGCGCAGCAGCGGCAGGCTGATGCCGACGACGCCGTGGTGGTCGCCCTCGATCCGCTCGACGAACGGGCCGCCGAGCCCGTCGATGGTGAACGCCCCCGCCACGGCGAGGGGCTCGCCGGTCGCGACGTAGGCGGCGATCTCCGCGTCGGACAGGTCGGCGAAGTGCACGACGGTCGACGAGGTCGCGCCCAGCACGGCTCCGTGCCCGGCGCCGAGCCGGCCCGGCGCCGGGGCGTCGGCCGAGGCCTCGCGCTCGTCCATGAGCCAGTGGCCGGTGTGCAGCACGCCGACCCGGCCGCGCATCGCGCGCCAGCGCGCGACCGCGTCGTCGGCGTCGGACGGCTTGCCGAGGATCTGGCCGTCGATCTCGAGCATCGAGTCGCAGCCGACCACCACGAGGTCCCCGGCGTCGGCGAGCTCGTCGGGGAGGTTCTCGGCGACGTCCTGGGCCTTCGCCTGCGCCAGCACCAGCACCGCGTCGGCGGGCTCGAGGTCGCCGAAGCGCTCGCGGGCCGCGGCCAGCGTCGCCTCCTCGTCGACCCCGGAGACCGCGACGAGGGGCTCGATGCCCGCGGCGATCAGGGTGGCGCGACGGGCGGGGGACGCGGAGGCGAGCAGCAGGCGGGTCACGTCGCGTGAGCCTAGTCGGGGGCGCCGTGTCGGAGCGCGGGCGTAGCGTCGCCGCGTGACGACGATCATGGACATCCCGGTGCGAGGGGTGTTCGACCTGCGCCGATCGATCGCCTTCGGCTTCGGCCAGCGGGACGCCGGCGTGGGCGACGTCATGCGGCTCGCGTTCTGCCTCGACGGGTACCGCGAGCACGCCGCTGCGGCCGTGACGCAGCCGTCGGCGGGCGTCCTGCGTTGCGAGGTGATCGGCGGCGCCGAGCCCACGGCGGTGGCGGCCCACGTCGCGCGGGTGCTGTCCGTGGACGTGGATGGTTCGGGCTACGACGAGCTGGGGGCGCGGGACGCGCTGGTCGGCCGGGTGCAGCAACGCGCGCCGGGGTTGCGCCCGGTGCTGTTCTACTCGGCCTACGAGGCGCTGCTGTGGGCGGTGCTGTCCGCCCGGCGGCCCGAGCGGCAGATGGCGCAGGTGCGCGCGGCGCTCGCCCGCACGGAGGGGGCAGTCTTCGACGTCGCCGGCGGGCAGCTGGCGGCCGTGCCGCTGCCGTCCAGGATCCTCGAGCTCGACGCGATCGAGGGCCTGCCCGAGATCAAGGTCAGGCGCATGCACGGCGTGGCGCGCGCGGCGCTCGAGGGCAGGCTCGACACCGCGGCCCTGCGTGACCGCGACCCCACGGAGGTCTCGGCGGAGCTGCAGAAGCTCGAGGGCATCGGACCCTTCTACGCGATGCTCGCCACCGTGCGGGCGCTCGGGCACACGGACGTCGCCCCGACCGACGAGCCCCACGTCCTGGGGGCGGCGGGTCGCCTCCTCGGTCGCCCGCCCTTGTCGCCCGGCGAGTACGCCGAGCTCGCGCAGAGTTGGCGGCCGTGGCGGACCTGGGTGTCGGTGGCCATCCGCGCCGGGGAGGGTGGGACCAAGGGGCAACGGTGACCGCGCCGGACGGGGCACAATGTGCCGTGCCGACCGTGGTGCTCGGCGCCGACCGCGGCACCAGGCCGCCGCCAACGACGAGGAGACCGGCGTGAGTGACGTGAGATCGCCCGAGGACGACGTCGAGGAGTTCGACGGCCTCGACACCGACCCCGACGCGCTGCGACCGCCGACGAAGGCCTGGCGGGCACGCACCGGCATCGAGATGGTGATCTCCGGCTTCCTCGGCCTCATCGCCTCGTTCGTGCTCTCGGTCGACGCGCTCAAGCTCGCCAAGAACCCGGACGCCGAGCTGTCGTGCAGCTTCAACGCCGTGCTCAACTGCGCGACGGTGGCCAAGCAGTGGCAGGCCACGGTCATCGGCGACATCCCCAACGCGTTCTTCGGCATCGCGGCCGAAGCCGTCGTCATCACCGTGGCGGTCGCCATCATCGGCGGCGTGTTCTTCCCGCGCTGGTACATGCTGGCCGCGCAGGCCGTCTACACGGTGGGCTTCCTGTTCGCGTACTGGCTCTTCTACGAGTCCATCACCGAGATCCACGCGCTGTGCCCGTGGTGCCTGATGATCACGGCCACGACGACCCTGGTGTGGGCGGGCCTGACGCGGCTCAACGTGCGCGAGGGGCACCTGGTGCTCCCCGGCCGGGCCGGACCGTGGGCGCGCCGGTTCGTGGCGTCCGGCTACGACTGGTTCGTGACCATCGGCCTGCTCGTGGTCCTCGTGATCATCATCCTCGTCAACTACGGCGGCTCGATCTTGTCCTGAGCCCACTGCGGCCTAGCGCGGCGGCAGGCCTGCCGGGGCTGGCCGGCACGAAGACGGCACTGCAGCCACGCGTCGCGTGACTACCAGCATGACGAAGGGGGCGCCCCCGCCGGGACGCCCCCTTCGTCGTGCTCACACCGCGAACTTCGTCAGCACGTCCAGCGGGAGCGACCCCATGCCGAGCGCGCGGGCGTGGAAGTCACGCAGCCCCATGCCCTGCGCGGCGGCCTTGTCGCGCGTCTGCTCCCAGAGTCGCTGACCGATCTTGTAGGACGGCGCCTGCCCGGGCCAGCCCAGGTAGCGGTTCCACTCGAAGCGGATGAACGCCTCGGGCATGTTGACGTTGGCGTACAGGAACTCCCAGCCCTTGTCGGCGTCCCACGTGCCGCCGCCCCATCGCTCCGGGGCGGCCAGGCCGAGGTGGACGCCGATGTCGAACACGACGCGGGCGGCACGCATCCGCTGCCCGTCGAGCATGCCGAGGCGGTCGCCGGGGTTGTCGAGGAACCCGAGGTCCGCCATGAGCCGCTCGGCGTACAGCGCCCAGCCCTCGCCGTAGCCCGAGGTCCAGCACGCCAGCCGGCGCCACGTGTTGAGCGTCGCGCGCTCGAACACCGCCTGGCCGATCTGCAGGTGATGTCCCGGCACGCCCTCGTGGTAGACCGTCGTCTTCTCGCGCCAGGTGTTGAACGTGGTGACCGACGGCGGGACGGACCACCACATGCGGCCCGGACGCGTGAAGTCGTCCGACGGGCCCGTGTAGTAGATGCCACCGTTCTGGGTCGGCGCGATCCGGCACTCGAGGGTGCGCACGGGGTCGGGGATGTCGAAGTGCACACCCGCGAGCGCCTCGATCGCGGCGTCCGAGGTCTCCTGCATCCACGCGCGCAGCTCGTCGGTGCCGTGCAGCGTGAGGCTCGGGTCGGCGTCGAGCACCGCGACGGCGTCCTGGACCGAGGCGCCCGGCCCCGCGATCTCGGCGGCCACCGCCTCCTGCTCGGCGACCACACGGGCGAGCTCCTCGAGGCCCCACTGGTAGGTCTCCTCGAGGTCCACCGTCGCGCCGAGGAACTCGCGCGACCACAGCGCGTACCGCTCGCGCCCAGCAGCGTCCTGGCTCGGCGCCTGGGGCGCGAGCTCGTCACGGAGGAAGTCGTGCAGCGTGCTGTACGCCTGGCGCGCTGCGGTCGCTCCACGCTCCAGCTCGGCGCGCACCAGCGAGCAGGCCGCGGAGTCGTCGAGCTCCGCGCCCGCGACGAACGAGACGAAGAACGAGTCGGCGCCGGCCAGCTCGGCCGACTGCTCGATGCCCTGCTCCACCTGCCGGATCGCGGCGACCCCGCCGCGCGAGGCGCCGAGCCGCAGCGACTCGATGTAGCCGTCCACGGCGCCCGGGAGGGCGTTCAGCCGGGCCGCGACGTTCTCCCAGTCCTGCAGGGTGGCCGTCGGCATGATGTCGAACACGTCGCGCAGCGCCTGCACGGGCGAGGCGATGTTGTTGAGGTAGCGCAGCTGCTCGCCCGCCTCGTGGAGCTCGAGCTCGAGCCCGAGGCGCTCGCGCATCGCGGCGAGGGTGATGTGGTCGGTCTCGTCCTGAGGCGTCTGCTGGTCCAGCTGCGAGAGCGTGGCCCGGGCGGCGTCGGCCCGTGCCTCGTGACCGGCGGGGGAGAGGTCGGTCATCTCGTGGTCGTGCCCCGCGATGCCCATCTCGGTGGCAGCCAGGGGGTCCAGCGTGGCGTAGATGCTGATGTGGTCCTCGGCGACCTGGTCGATCCCGGTCGTCGCGCGCGGCGTCGTCGTCGTCATCGCACCGACATTACCCGCGAGTAGGTTGCCCGTACCGCCACGTTTTCCCGACCATCGGAGCTCGTTGCCCGGTGCGGTCGGCCCGTGCCGATCGGCCCGCTGCGCCCACGCTTCGACACCGTGGGGCAGGCGCCCCAGCTGCGCGAAGGCGCGGACCTACGCACTTCGCGCCTCAGGTTCGGTCCCGCGATCGCGTGGCGCGCCAGGCTCGGCCACCACGCGACCGAGGGAGTCGCGAAGGATGTACTGCGGCGGGCTCGCTGGTGGGGGCGGACCCCCGCGAGCCCCACCGTCAACGCCACGGATCCGCACCGGCACGCGCTCGAGCGTCAGGTCGCGCGCGTGGACGACGTGGTGGTGGAAGCTGCAGAGAGCAGCCGCGTTGTCGAGCGAGGTGGACCCGCCGTCGCGATCCCACCAGCGGATGTGGTGGATCTCCGTCCATCGCACCTGCCGCTCGCAGCCGGGCCACGCGCAGCCCCCGTCACGCGCGATGACCGCCCGACGGTGAGCGCCCGTATAGCGGCGCTTCGTCCGGCCGAGGTCGAGCGGGAGCCCGTCGGCGGACAGCGCGACACGCGTGATCTCGCAGTCGCACAGGATGCGCACTGTCTCCGAGGCCGGCACCACCGTCCCGTCCTCGAGCGTCGCGGCGGGGAACCCGTCCGCCGCGTCAAGGCTCGCCGCCAGACCGCCGTCGCCCATGGGCGTCACGCGGGAGTCGCATCGCTCGCGGTCCTGGTGCTTCCCGTGCTCCTGATCGTTGTCGCCGCCCTCGTGGCCCTCGCGGCGTGCGTGGCCCTCGCGGTCCTCGGTCGCCTCGCCACGCGCGCTGCGCCGGTCCGCGGCCTCGCGCTCGTAGCGGCGCAGCCCTGCGAGTGTCTCCTCGCGCAGGATCAGCGACACGTGCGGGCGCACGGCCGCGCCGGGGGACGTCGTGGGGGAATCGAGTGCAGCCCTGGCGACATCGACCAGTGCATCGGCGCGGGCTTGCTCGGGCTCGCGGTCGGGGCCCGGTCGATTGCCCGTCGCCTCGAGCGCGAGCCGCAGCGTGTGCCCCGAGATCCGGTCGAGGAGCCCGCTGATCCTGGTGCCGTCGGGCGAATCGGTCAGGCGCAGGTACCTCGCTCGCCGCTGCGCGTCGTGGTCACGCTGCAGCTGGCCCGGCGAGAACTCGGCGACGATGCCGGCCACCTTGCGCGCGAACGTCGGCGCGTCGAGCCGCCGGCCGAGGTCGACGAGCCGGCGCTGCACGCCGGGCGACCGCAGCAGTGCCTCGACGTCGGGCGACGCGGTCGCCAACGCCCGGGCGATGGGTTCGACGTGACCGAGGGGCACCTCGCCGTCGTCGACGGCTGCGGCGAGGTCCGGCATCGAGCCGAGCGCATCGGCCTGCCGCACCTCGCGCGAGGCGGCCCCCAGGCCCGACCTCGACGATCGCGAGTGCGCCGCCTCGAACGAAGGATCCCCGGGACGCATCGTCGTACCGGCCTCCCGTTCCGCTCGAAGCCACCGGCTCTTGGTCGTGGCGGTCACACCCGCGATCCGCGCGAGCTGAGCGAGCACCTCGCGCCGTGCCGGCCCGGACCAGTCGATCCCGGAGTCCAGCGCGGCTGACACCCGGCCCAACGTCGCTCGAATGGCATCGAAGTCCTCCACCATGGCCCGCGGGAGATCCGGCGCGGTCGAGGACGATTCGAACATGTGTTCGATTCTACGCCGATCGGATGCCCCACGGAAGGGGGCGCAGCAGGATGTGGACGACAGAATTCGCCTCTGCCGTCGTTGGCGCAGCCCTAGGCTCGGACCCCCGCCAGCGTGAAGGAGCACCGTGCAAGGCACCGCGCGCGTCTGGGTCCACCACCGCCTGATCTGGCTCGCGGATGCGTCGACCGAGACCGACGGGGACCGGGAGCTCGCGTTCGCCGACCTGCTCGGCAGCTACGAGGACGAGTCGGCCGTCATGGTCTGGCCCGGCATCCACACGGGGACGATCGAGTTCACCTGGGCCCTGCACGACGAGGCGCCGCCGGCAGATCGCCAGGGCTGGGACGACGTCGCTGAAGCGATGCTCGCCCTACCCTCCGGTGTCCTCGCGGTGCGGGGGTTCTCCGACGACGAGGTGCTCGTGGAGCACCGCCCGGGGCGGTACGCGGTGCGGTGCTGGGCGCGCGGCCGCGACCTCGAGCACGACGGCGGCGTCGTCGGGATCGCACAGGAGACGTTTCACCTGGACCTGTGGCTCGTCGAGCAGCTCCCGCCGTGGGTCGCACCCGAACCGCTCTCACGCGAGCAGGTCCACGAGGAGCTGTACCGCATCGGCATGGCGCTAGGAGCCGGCAACGACGGCTTTGCTCACGACGAGGATCCCGTGGACCCCTGGGCGCGCCCAGCGGGGTGATCAGCCCCGCAGGCTCCAGCGCCACGCATCCGCCCCGGCGCCCCACGTCGCCGACCCACGCAGGCCCGCGCGGCGGTCGGCCCAAGCGGAGTGCGCGAGGGGCTCGTCCTCGGGCGCGGCGACCGCCTGCGAGATGAGCCCCGCCACGAGCGCGGCCAGCTCGTGGTCGTCGGGCGCGCCGCGCACCACCTGGACGTGCGAGTCACTCATCGTCGTCGGCGTCCTCGTCGAAGAGCACGGGAGCCCCGCGCGAGACGCCCCACTCGTGCACGTCGAAGCCCGAGTCCACGACGGCCTGCGCGATGGTGGCGCCGCCTTCCTCGACCACGTCGAGCACCGAGTCCAGCGTCCGGTCGCCCGCCGCCGAGCCGCGTGTCACGACGAAGCCCACGTGGAACGTCTCGACGTCGGGCTCGACGGGGGCCGCGTCGACGTCGCCCTCGTCCTCGTCGCCCCACGACATGCCGGTGAGGTCCGCGTGCAGGCCCAGCGTCGCGTGGAGCCCGTCGTACAGCGTCGCGTTCAGAGCGCCGATCTCCGACTCGAGCGACAGGATGCGCGGGTCCTCGTCGGCCTCCTGCGCACCGAACTCGGCGCGCACGCCGACGGCCGTGTCGACGTAGGAGTGCAGCGCGGCGGCGAGGGCCTCGACCGCGGCGTGCAGCTCGGTGGCGTCGACGCCGGTGAGCGGCTCGGTGCCGTGCGTCGCGTCGTCGTGGTCGTCGTCGGTGGTGTGGGAGTGCTCGCTCATCGTCCGATCCTCGCAGGCATCCGGAGCAGAAGGGTCACAGCGGGATGTTCCCGTGCTTCTTGGGGGGCAGGGACGCGCGCTTGGTGCGCAGGAGGCGCAGCGCCTTGGTGATCTCGGCGCGCGTCGCGGACGGCGGGATGACCGCGTCCACGTAGCCGCGCTCGGCGGCATCCCACGGGTTGACGATGGCGTCCTCGTACTCCGCCGTGAGCCGCCGGCGCTCGGCCTCCACGTCGCCGCCCGCGTCCGCGACGGCCTTGAGGGCGCCGCGCTGCAGGATGTTGACGGCACCGCCGGCGCCCATGACGGCGATCTGCGCGGTGGGCCAGGCGAGGTTGACGTCGGCACCCAGCTGCTTGGAGCCCATGACGATGTACGCGCCGCCGTAGGCCTTGCGCGTGATGACGGTGACGAGCGGCACGGTGGCCTCGGCGTAGGCGTAGATGAGCTTGGCTCCGCGCCGGATGATGCCGTTCCACTCCTGGTCGGTACCGGGCAGGAAGCCGGGCACGTCCACGAACGTGAGCACCGGGATGTTGAACGCGTCGCAGGTCCGCACGAAGCGGGCGGCCTTCTCCGCGGCGTTGATGTCGAGCGTGCCGGCCATCTGCTGCGGCTGGTTCGCGACGATGCCCACCGGGTGGCCCTCGACGTGCCCGAAGCCGACCATCACGTTGCCCGCGTACAGCGGCTGGACCTCGAGCAGCACGCCGTCGTCGAGCACGGTCTCCACCACGGTCCGCATGTCGTACGGCTGGCTGTCGGAGTCCGGCACGAGCGTGTCGAGCGCCGCGTCGGTGTCCGACACCTCGAGCGAGGACTCGTGGCCGAACAGCGGCGGGTCGCTCAGGTTGTTCTGGGGCAGGTAGGCCAGCAGCGAGCGGACGTAGTCGATGGCGTCGTCCTCGTCGTGCGCCATGTAGTGCGCGACGCCCGAGCGGGTGTTGTGCGTCGAGGCACCGCCCAGCTCCTCGAAGCCGACGTCCTCTCCCGTGACCGCCCGGATCACGTCCGGACCCGTGATGAACATGTTCGACGTGCCGTCCGCCATGACGATGAAGTCCGTGAGCGCGGGCGAGTACACGGCGCCGCCGGCGGACGGGCCCAGGATGAGGCTGATCTGGGGGATCACGCCCGAGGCGGCCACGTTGCGCCGGAAGATCTCGGCGAACTGGGTCAGGCCCGCGACGCCCTCCTGGATGCGCGCGCCGCCGCCGTCGCTGATGCCGATGAGGGGGACGCCGGTGCGCAGGGCGAGGTCCATCACCTTGGTGATCTTCTGCCCGTGCACCTCGCCCAGCGACCCGCCGAAGACCGTGAAGTCCTGGGAGTAGATCGCCACGGGGCGGCCGTCCACCGTGCCGTGCCCGACGACGACGCCGTCGCCCGCGATGCGCTTCTTCTCGAGCCCGAAGTTCACGGACCGGTGCTTGACGAACGCGTCGATCTCCGTGAAGGAGCCCTCGTCGAGCAGCGCGTCGATGCGCTCGCGCGCGGTCTTCTTGCTGCGGGCGTGCTGCTTCTCGGCGGCGATCCGCTCGGCGGCTTCGCCGTCGCGGCCGCGGTCGGCGAGGTCCGCGAGCTTGCCTTCGGTGGTGCGGGCGGTCGAGGGGGTCGTCTGCGTCACCCGTCCGAGGCTAGTTGTGCAGACCCCCCAGAACCCTGCAGGCGGGTGACGGGTTCGCGGGTGTCGCGTCGTAGGTTTCCTCCAAGCCCTCCCTTCGCGGCACGCGGTTTGCGACGATGAGGCATGGCCGACGACGATCCCCGACGCACCCCGCTGCACGCCGACGAGCTCCGCTCCCTGCTGCTGGCGCCGGACGGACCGCTCGACCACTTCGAGGTCGTCGAGAGCACCGAGTCGACCAACGCGGACATCGTCGCGGACCTCGAGGCGGACATCGCGGCGTGGCCCGGCGTGGGGGTGCTGGTCGCCGACCATCAGACCGCGGGCCGCGGGCGCGAGGGGCGCACCTGGGAGACGCCCGCCGGGACGTCGCTCACGTGCTCGTTCGTGGTGCGCCCCCAGGTCCCCGCCGACCGGCTCGCGTGGCTGCCGCTGCTGGCCGGGCTCGGAGCCGTGAACGCCATCCGCGCGACCGCCGGGGTGCCGGCCCTGCTCAAGTGGCCCAACGACCTGCTCGTCCCGGCCGAGGACCCGCTCGAGGGCTGGGGGCCGGTCCGCAAGGTGGGCGGCATCCTGGCGCAGGCCGTCCCGACGCCCGACGGCGTGGCCGTGGTGGTGGGCATCGGGCTGAACGTCTCGCAGACGGCCGACGAGCTGCCCGTGCCGTCCGCGACCTCGCTCGCGCTCGCGGGTGCGCAGCACGTGGACCGGGAGGCCATGCTGGTCGCCCTCGTGGCGGCGCTCGCGGAGATCGCCGACCGCTGGCGCGACGCGGACGGCGACGCGGTCGCGGCCGGCCTCGCGGGCGACGTGGCCGAGGTGTGCCGCACCCTCGGCACGCAGGTGCGGGTCAGCCTGCCCGGCGGGACCGACCTCGAGGGCGTCGCGACCGGGCTCGACGAGCTCGGTGCGCTGCTGGTCGAGGACGCGGCGGGCCAGACTCACCGGATCCTCGCGGGTGACGTGCACCACGTCCGAGACCTGGGGTGAACTACCCTCGACGCGTGCCCGACGACCGCGCGACGACCCCCCGCGACGACGCGACCGCCGCATCCGCGGACCCCGATGCTGCGGAGCGCGCGGCCGTCGACTCGACGGTCGAGGAGATCGACGCCGCCCTGCTCGGCGGCCCCCGCACGCACAGCGCGCAGGACCTGGCCGACCGGGCCGGCATCGGGCTCGACATCGTGCGTGGGTTCTGGAGCACGCTCGGGCTGCCGCACGCCGACGCCGACGACGACGTGTACACCGAGCGCGACGCCGAGGCCGTGGACCGCGCGGTCTCGCTGGTGCGCGACAACGGCCTGGACCTGCGGACCGTCATCACGCTGACGCGCGCGCTGGGCCACACCTCCGACCGCCTCGCCCTGTGGCAGGTCGAGGCCCTCGTCGAGGACATGTCGACGCGGTACGAGCTCGACGACGCGACGGCCCGCCTGCTGGTGCTCGACCGCCTCGCCGAGCTCGCTCCCGTGCTGGAGGCGCAGCTGCTGCACTCCTACCGCCGCCAGCTCGCCGCGATCGCGGGCCGCTACGCCGCCGAGTTCGCCGAGCTGGGGGACCCCGGTCCCGATCGCACGGCGCTCCCGCTCGCCCGCGCGGTCGGGTTCGCGGACATGGTCTCGTTCACGCGCCGGACCGCCGGCCTGGGGTCCACCGACCTGTCGCAGTTCGTGCAACGGTTCGAGGCGGCGGCGCGCGACGTGGTCACGGCCGCGGGCGGTCGCGTGGTCAAGACGATCGGCGACGCCGTGCTGTTCGTGGCGGACGACGCGTCGACCGGCGCGCGGGTCGCGCTCGGCCTGGCCGACGCCCTCGGGCGCGAGCTCGACTCGGACGCGGCACGCCTGGCCGGCCTGGCCGACGGCGCTCGCGGGGTCACCCCCGTGCGCGTCGGGCTGGTGTGGGGCCGGATCCTGTCGCGGTTCGGCGACGTGTTCGGGCCCACGGTCAACCTCGCGGCGCGGCTCACCGACATCGCCGAGCCCAGCACGGTGCTCGTCGACACGGAGACCGCGCGCGTGCTCGCCACGGACCCGGGCCTGGTGCTCGAGCCGCTCGACCCCGTCGAGCTGCACGGGCTGGGCCCGGTCCAGCCGGTCAGGCTGCGCGCCGCCGTCTAGCGGTCGCGCGCGGGAAGCAGGTCGCGCGCGGGCAGCAGGATCCGCGGCAGATGAACGCCCGCCCGACGCCGCGAGAACATCCCGGAGAGGTCTGGCGCTGCGGCACCCGACCTGCGTAGGTTCTGGACATATCGCCCGGGACGACCGCGTAGATCGGATCGCACATGGCCAAGCCCACGATCGTCCTGGTGCACGGCGCCTGGGCCGACGGCTCGAGCTGGGACGCCGTGGCGTCCGAGCTGCAGGCTCAGGACTTCACGGTGCTCACGCCGCCGAACCTGCTGCACGGCGTGGCGGGCGACGCGGCGTACGTGTCGTCGTTCGTCGCGCAGCGCACGACCGGCCCGGTCGTGCTCGTCGGGCACTCCTACGGCGGCTTCGTCATCACGAACGCCGCGGCCGCCGGGGGCGACGTGCGGGCTCTCGTCTACGTGGACGCGTTCATCCCCGACGAGGGCGAGAGCGTCTTCCAGATCCTCGGCGGCTCGGGCTCGGCGCTCGACGTGCCCGACCCGACCACCGTGCTGGACATCGTCGGCTACCCGGGCGCGCCGGAGGGGGACGCGGAGGCGTTCCTCAAGGCCTCGACCGTGCACGACGCGTTCGCCCAGGACCTGCCCGAGGCGGCCCGCTGGCTCATCCATGCGAGCCAGCGCCCGATCAGCCTCGGCGCGAACACGGCCCCGTCCGGACCCCCGGCCTGGCGGTCGATCCCCAGCTGGGCGGTCGTCGGGACGCAGGACAAGGTCATCACGCCGGAGACCCAGCGCTCGATGGCCGAGCGCGCGGATGCGACCATCACCGAGGTGGCCGCCTCGCACGTGTCGCTGGTGTCGCAGCCCACGAGCTCGATCGAGGCGATCCTCGCCGCGGCCGCCTCGCTCGGGGACTGACCGCGGGCTTCATTCCGAGAGGGCGGGCTCGATCAGCTCCGGGCCGTTGTGGCGCACGTTGCCCACGGCCGGACCCACCTCGGTGGGGACGAGGTGGGGCTCGGGGACCGACGCGAGCAGGTGCTGCAGCCGCTCGGTGGGGACCGGGGTGGGATCAAGCCAGTCGTCCCACAGGTGCGCGGGAAGTACGAGCGGTGACCGGTCGTGGATGTGGCCGAGGGTGTCGGTCGCCGACGTCGTGACGACCGTGACCGACCACAGCCACCGCGCCGGGTCGTCCGGGTCGCGGAGCGGGTCCGGCCACAGCTCGTACAGGCCGGCCGCGGCGAGCGGGCGGCGGTCGGGGGAGGTCAGGTAGTACGGCGTCTTGCCATCCGGGCCCTTCTGCCACTCGAAGTAGCCGTCCATCGGGACGATCGCGCGCCGCCGTGCCGCCGCCGAGCGGAACGAGGGCTTCTCCGTCAGGGACTCGACTCGTGCGTTGATGAGCCTGGCTCCTCCCGAGGGGTCCTTGGCCCAGGACGGCACCAGGCCCCACCGGGCCACCCGCAGCTGCCGCGTGCTCTCACCGCTGTCCGCGTCCGCCCGCTCGACGACGATCCGCACCCCGTCCGTGGGTGCGACGTTCCATGAAGGGGGCAGAAGCCGCACGTCGTCGGCGACGGTCGCGATGGCGAACTCGTCGGCCAGGGCCTGGTCCTCTCGGAAGGAGGCGTATCGACCGCACATGTCGCCCAGCGTCGCACGGCCCGCCCACACGGCGCACGGCTGTGGCGAACGTCAAGTCGAAACGATTCGTCCTGAGGCGTGGACGAGTGTCACCATGGACGGCGATGACTGCCGACACCTTCGCCCGACGCGCCGGGACCGACCCCGAGACGCCCTCGACGACGGCGCAGCGGACGCAGTTCCGGCCGAACGCGAAGTACGTGCTGCTGCTCGGCATGATGTGCGCGCTGCCGGCGATCTCCAACGACATCTACCTGCCCTCGCTGCCCGACGTCGCGCGGGACCTGCACACGTCGGCCACCGCCGCGCAGCTGACGATGACCGCGATGATGGTGGGGGGCGCGATCGGGCAGCTCGTCATCGGACCGCTCTCCGACCGCTTCGGCCGTCGGCGACCCGTGCTGATCGGCGTCTCTCTGCACGTCGTGACGTCCATGCTCTGCGCGATCGCTCCCGCGATCGGCACGCTCATCGGGCTGCGCGTGGCCCAGGGGTTCTTCAACGCCGCGGCGACGGTCGTGGCCATGGCCGTGATCCGCGACCGCTTCGTCGGCGCCGACGCCTCCGGCCTGATCTCGCGGCTCATGCTCGTGATCGGGATCGCGCCGCTGTTCGCCCCGTCCGTGGGTGGCGCCATCGCCGGCCAGTGGGGGTGGCGCTCGGTGTTCGCGGCCCTCGGCGTCTTCGGCGTCGTGCTCTGGGTCGTCGTGTGGCGCCGCCTGCCCGAGACGCTGCCCGCCCACCGGCGCCGTCAGGGCGGCCTGCGCACCGCGGCACGCGGCTACGCGACCCTGCTGCGCGACCGGCACTTCGTCGCGCTCGCCCTCATGCCCGGCCTGAGCACGGCGATCCTGATGAGCTACGTCGTGGGCTCGCCGTTCGTGCTCATGGAGGGCTACGGCCTGACGTCGCACCAGTTCGCGATGCTGTTCGCGATCAACGGGATCGGTCTGGTGGGTGGCGCGCAGGTCAACGCGATGCTGGTCAAGCGCGTCGCACCGATCCGCATCGTGCGCGTGGTGCTGCCCGTCTCGCTCGCGCTCACCCTCGGCCTGCTGGTGCTCGCCCTCACCGGCGCCGGAGGGCTCGCCGCGCTGCTGGTCACCTTGTGGCTCATCCTTGCGATGGTGAACTTCGCCCCGCCGAACGCCTCGGCGATCGCGCTGTCCCGACATGGCGAGATCGCCGGGACCGCGGCGGCGTTCATCGGGGCGACGGGTGCGGCCATCGGCGGCCTGATCAGCCCGCTGAGCAGCCTCCTGGGCGGCGACGCGCTCGCGATGGCGGTGGTCATGGTCGGCTCGGCCACGGCTGCGCTGCTGGTGCTCGCGCTGGCCACGCCGGCCTACCGTCGCGGCGGGGCCTGGACGGGCTGATCGAGGCGCGCGGCGATCGCCCGCGCGCACGCGAGCGCCTCCTCGTGCGTGGTGTCGACCTCGACGTCGTAGCGCACGCCCCGGTGGACCGCGTCCGCCTGGGCGGCGGCCATCCCGACGGCCCGGTCCCCGCGCGCCAGCTCGCGTGCCGCGGCGACCGTCGCGTCGCACCGGACGCCGACCCACAGCACGTCCAGCCCCTGCAGCGCCTCGGCCCAGCGTCCCTGGGACTGCGACCCGCCGAGGAACACGTCGTCGACCACCACGTGCGCCCCGGCGGCGGCCATCGCCGCGACCCCGCGCATCCAGGCCGCCTCGAGCTCGCGGAAGCCGGATCCGATGCCCACGCCGCCGTCCGCGTCGAACGTGATCCCCGCGTCCGAGTCCCGCATGGACGCGGGCAGCGCATCGACGAAGGCGTCGACCGCCGCCGCCACCCACGGGTCGGGCAGGATCGCCTGCAGGCAGCGCAGGATCCCGGACTTGCCCGCGCTCGAGCCTCCGTTGAGCACGATCACCTGTGTCGACACGAGGGCACCCTAGAGCCGGCCGGGTGCGCGACGAAGGGGATTCGCGAGCGTCTCAGCGACGCAGGGCAGCCAGCCGCTCGACGGCCTCGAGCAGCACCGGCTCGCGCTTGACGAACGTGAACCGCACCCACGACCGCAGAGCCCGGTCCGCCGCCGAGCCCTCGTGCGTGAAGGCCGTCACGGGCACGCCCACCACACCGGCGAGCGCGGGGAGCTCACGGCACAGCGCCGCCCCGTCGGCGTACCCGAGACCCGCGGCGTCGGCCAGCACGAAGTACGTGCCCTGCGGCCGGACCACCTCGAACCCCGCGGCCGTCAGCCCGTCGCACAGCAGGTCGCGCCGCGCCGTGAGCGAGGCGGCGAGCTCGTCGACCCAGGCGGCGACGCCCGGGTCGGTGAGCGCGAACGCGACGGCCGGCTGGAACGGCGCGCCCGAGACGTAGGTGAGGAACTGCTTGACCGTCCGCACGGCGGTCACCAGGTGCTCCGGGCCGGTGACCCAGCCGATCTTCCAGCCGGTGAACGACAGGGTCTTGCCGGCCGACGACACCGTGAGCGTGCGGGCGGCCATGCCCGGCAGGGTCGCGATCGGCACGTGCTCGGGCCGTCCGGCGGGACCGATGAGCGTCAGGTGCTCGTACACCTCGTCGGTCAGCACAAGGGCGTCGTGCTGCTGCGCAAGGTCGGCCACCAGGGCCAGCTCCGCGCGCGTGAGCACGGTGCCGGTGGGGTTGTGCGGCGTGTTGAGCAGCACGATGCGCGTCCGGTCGGTGAATGCCGAGCGCAGCGCGGCCTCGTCGACCCGGAAACCGTCCGGGGTCGCGCGCAGCGCCGCCGTGGTGTGCGTCGCCCCGGACATCGCGATCACCGCGGCGTAGGAGTCGTAGAACGGCTCGAGCGTGAGCACCTCGTCGCCCGGCCCGGCGAGCGCAAGCACCGCGGAGGCCAGGGCCTCGGTGGCGCCCGTGGTGACCAGCACCTCGCGGTCGGGATCCAGCTCCATACCGTAGTGCCGGCGCTGGTGCGCCGCGACGGCCGCGCGCAGCGCGGGGATGCCCGGGCCCGGCGGGTACTGGTTGGCACCGTGCGCGATCGCCTCCGCCGCCGCGCGGGCCACCGACTGCGGCCCGTCGACGTCGGGGAAGCCCTGGCCCAGGTTGATCGCGCCGGTCCGAGCGGCCAGCGCACTCATCTCGGCGAACACGGTGGCGCGCACGGAGCCGTCCGTCCCGAGCAGGCCCGTGGCAGCGGCGACGTCACGCCAGCGAGAGGTCATGCGGGACAGGCTAGGGCGTGGGGGTCAGTACATCCCCGTGGCCGCGGCCAGGCCGGCGACGACGATCAGGCCGACGGAGAGGAACGCGCTCACGACCCACCACTCGGGGTGGTGGTGACGGGTCTCTCGGCGGCTGGCCATACCTTCAAGATCGGCACGGCCGGCGCCTGGTACAACATCCCGCGCCGACGAGTCGCGAATTCACCCGTTCGGCGTGCAAGAACCGGCGAACGAGCGACCGCGTCAGTCGCGCGCGGCGTCCAGCTTCGCGCCCAGCTCGTCGAGCTGGTCGGAGACGGACTGCAGGGCATCGGCGGCCGCACCGGAAGCGGAGTCCTTGGCGGCGGCCAGGCGCAGCTTGGCGGCGTCCACCTTGGCCTGGGCCTCGGCGACGGCGAGGTCCGCCTTCTCCCCGGTCTCCTGGCCGGCCTGCTTGAGGGCGGCCTGCGCGTCGGTCACGGCGGTGCGCGCGTCCTCGACGGCGGCGGCTGCCTTCTCGTCGGTCCCCGCGAGTGAGTCGTGCACCGAGTCCAGCGTGGCCCGCGCCTCGTCGGCCGCCGCCTTCGCGTCGTCCACGCGATCCTGCAGGTCCTGCACGGTCGACCGCGCGCTCGCGGCCACGTCCTTGGCGCGCTGGGCGGCGTCGTCGATCGCGTCGTCCGAGCACCCGGCCAGCACGAGCACGCCGGCGAGGGGGACGGAGACGGCGAGGGCGAGCAGACGGGGCGGGCGGCGCACGCGTGACCTCCAGGTTCGGGGCCACCACCGTCCACCATCGCACGCGCGAGAGCAAGCCCGGACGGGCCGAAGCCCCGCCGGTCGGGACCGGCGGGGCTTCGGGGCGGGTGCGTGGCAGCGGGAGGGGGGTCCGGCCGCCCGAGGAGGTCAGTCCTCGGCGCGCCCGCTCTCGCGGCTACGGACGTCCTCCAGCGACGTGCCGTAGTAGGCCGCGGTCAACAGGTCCTTCATGTCGTCGATCATCGGCATCCGGGGGTTGGCGGGTGCGCACTGGTCCTCGTAGGCGCCCATCGCGACCTCGTCGAGCCGCGACAGGAACTCCTGCTCGTCGACGCCCTGCGCCTGGAAGGACGACGGGATGCCGACCTTCGAGCGCAGCGCCTCGACCGCGAGCGCGTAGGACTCGACGCCCTGCTCGGGGGTCTCGGCCGGCAGGCCGAGCATCGCCGCGATCTGCTGGAAGCGCTCGGGCGCCACGTAGTTCTCGTACTTCGGCCAGCTGGTCAGCTTGGTCGGGACCGTGCCGTTGTACCGGATCACGTGGGGCAGCAGGGTCGCGTTGGTCCGGCCGTGCACCAGGTGGTAGGTCGAGCCGGTGACGTGGGCCATGGCGTGCACGATCCCGAGGAACGCGTTGCCGAAGCTCATCCCCGCGATGGTCCCGGCGTTGTGCATCTTCTCCCGGGCGTCGGTCGTGGCCGGGTCGGTGGGGTCGCCGTTCACCGACACCGCGAGGTTGTCGAAGATGAGCCGGATCGCCTGCAGGGCCATGCCGTCGGTGAAGTCGTTGGCGTAGACGCTGACGTACGCCTCGGTGGCGTGGGTCAGGGCGTCGAAGCCGGAGTCCGCCGCCAGCGAGGCCGGCATCTTGGAGGTAAGGACCGGGTCGATGATCGCGACCGACGGGGTCAGCGCGTAGTCCGCCAGCGGGTACTTCTTGCCCGCGTCGGGGTCGGAGATGACCGCGAACGGCGTGACCTCGGCGCCCGTGCCCGACGTCGTCGGGATGCAGACCAGCTGCGCGAGCTCGCCCAGCACCGGGAACTTGAACGCGCGCTTGCGCACGTCGAAGAACTTCTGCTTGAGGTCCGAGAAGTCGATCTCCGGGTGCTCGTAGAGCAGCCACATGACCTTCGCGGCGTCCATGGGGGAGCCGCCACCGAGCGCGATGATCGTGTCCGGGCGGAAGTGGCGCATCTGCGCCGCGCCGGCCTGGACCGTGCGCACCGAGGGCTCGGGCTCGACCTGGTCGATGATCTGCAGCGCGACCTTGTCGCCGCGCCGGTTGAGCACGTCGATGATCTTGTCGACGAAGCCGAGCGTCGTCATGGTCGCGTCGGTGACGATGGTGACGCGCTGCACGTCGGCCATGTCGGCGAGGTAGCGGATCGCGTTCGGCTCGAAGTAGGTCTTGGCCGGCACCTTGAACCACTGCAGGTTGTTGTTGCGGCGACCGACGCGCTTGATGTTGATGAGGTTCACCGCCGAGACGTTGTTGGAGACGGAGTTGTGGCCGTAGGAGCCGCAGCCCAGCGTCAGGGAGGGGATGAAGGCGTTGTAGATGTCGCCGATGCCGCCCAGCGACGACGGGGCGTTCTCGATGACGCGGATCGCCTTGACCCGGCTGCCGAAGCGCTCCGTGAGCGCGTGGTCGCGGGTGTGGATGGCGGCGGAGTGGCCCAGACCGTCGAACTCGACCATCTTCTCGGCGAGCGAGATGCCCTGCTCGGTGGTCGTCGCGCGCAGCACCGCGAGCACCGGCGCGAGCTTCTCGCGCGTCAGCGGCTCGTCGGGTCCGACGCCGGAGACCTCGGCCAGGATGATCGACGTGTCGGCCGGCACGGTGAATCCGGCCTGCTCGGCGATCCACACGGGGGACTGGCCGACGACGCTCGCGTTGAGCTTGGCGCCCGCGCAGTTCTCGCTGCCCGCCTCGACGCCGAAGATGAACTTCTCGAGCTTGGCCTTCTCGGCCGGGGTGGCGCGGTAGGCGTGCAGCACGGCGAACTCCGCCAGGGCTGCGTCGTAGATCTCGTCGTCCAGGATGACGGCCTGCTCCGAGGCGCAGATCATGCCGTTGTCGAACGCCTTGGACAGCACGACGTCGTTCACGGCCCGCTTGAGCTTGGCCGACTTCTCGATGTACGCGGGGACGTTGCCCGCGCCGACGCCGAGCGCCGGCTTGCCGCACGAGTACGCGGCCCGCACCATCGCGTTGCCGCCGGTGGCCAGGATCATGGAGACGCCGGGGTGGTTCATCAGGGCGTTCGTCGCCTCGATGGACGGGCTCTCGACCCACTGGATGCAGTGCTCGGGGGCGCCCGCGGCCACCGCCGCGTCGCGCACCACGCGAGCCGCGGCCACCGAGGACTCCTGCGCGCTCGGGTGGAACGCGAAGATGATCGGGTTGCGCGTCTTGAGCGAGATGAGCGACTTGAAGATCGCGGTCGAGGTCGGGTTGGTCACCGGGGTGACGCCGCAGATGACGCCGACGGGCTCGGCGATCTCGGTGATGCCGTTGAGCTCGTCGCGGCGGATGACGCCGACGGTCTTGAGGTCGGCCATCGAGTTGGTCACGTGCTCGCACGCGAAGATGTTCTTCACGGCCTTGTCCTCGAACACGCCGCGGCCGGTCTCGGCCACCGCGAGCTGCGCGAGCTTGCCGTGCTGGTCGAGCGCCGCGACGGAGCCCTTCTTCACCAGCTGGTCGACGTCCTCCTGCGTGAAGCGCGCGTACTCGGCGAGCGCCTTGGTGGCGTTGGCGACGAGCTGGTCGATCGCGTCGGCGGTGCTGGTCGCCGCGACGGGCGTGGCCACGACGGCCTTCTCGCTGCTCGCGGTGCTCTTGCTCTTGCGTGAGGTGGTGCTGGACGACGTGCCGGTGGTTGTCACCGTGGGCTCCCCGGATAGCGGTGGACTGAGGCCGCTCGAGCCGGAGACTGGAGTCCGGTCCCTTGCGACACACACCACGCTAGGGACCGTCGACGCCGTTCTGATGGGGCAAAAGTCCCCTCATTGCTCGATCCGCTCGACCCACGACGACGAGAGCGACTCGTCCTCGAGATCGAGCTCGCGCAGCATGCGGCGCATCACCACCTCGTCGAGCTCGCCGGCGTCGCGGCGCGCCATGAGCACGTCGCGCTGGGCCGCCACGATGGCCCGCCGCAGGCGCTGCGCCCGGCTGGCCTCCTCGACCCCGGGCAGCTCGCCCGTCGCCGGCCGGCCGGCGGGCCCCAAGCCGTGCACGCTCTCCTGGGGGTCTACGTCGTCGGGGAGCAGCTCGTCGGCGTTGTCGGGGTCGAGCATGACGGCGGCCGCAGCGGCCCGGCCCCGCCACAGACCGGTGAGCCGGGTGATCGCCTTCTCGGCGCCCTCCTCGCCCATGATGGCCGTCCACTCGGGCCGCTGATCCTCGAGCACGCGCTGCACCGCCTCGGCGGTGGCGACCCGGGTCGCGGCCTCCTGCGCGGCGTCGTTCGCGATCTCGGAGGCGGACCCCACCCCCAGGCGCGTGATGACCCAGGGCAGCGTCAGGCCCTGCAGCAGCAGGGTTCCGATGGCGACGACGTACGCCGCGAGCTGGATGGTCGCGCGGTCGGTGAACGGCTCGCCGTCGATCGTCGCGGGGATGGCGGCCGCCGCGGCCAGCGTGACCACGCCGCGCATGCCGGCCCAGGACACCACCGCGGACTCCCGCGCCGACAGCGAGTCGTGCGCGGGGCGGTGCGAACCGCGCAGGCGCAGGTGGTCGAAGCGGGCCGTCGCGAAGATGTAGAGCGGGCGGACGAGCATGGCGGTGGCGAGCACCGCGAGGGAAAGGACCACGCCGTGGCCCAGCCCCTGGTCCGACGCGATCACGTCGCGCACCACCCACGGGAGCTGGATGCCGATCAGGGCGAACGTGAACGACTCCAGCAGGATGTCGAGCGTCGACCAGATGGGGCCTTCGTACAGCCGGGTCGCGTAGCCGGCCCGCGGCGCGGTGTGCCCCAGGTACAGGCCTGCCGTGACGACGCCGAGCACGCCGGACCCGCGCATCGCCTCCGCGCTCCAGTACGCCCCGAACGGCACGAGCAGGCCGATGGCCGAGGCGACGACGGGGTCGTCGAGGTGCATGCGGACGCGGTGCACGGCCCAGCCGATCACCAGGCCGACGGCGACACCCCCGAGCACCGCGATCCCGAACGTCGCGAACCCGTCCGCCCACGCCCAGGCGCCGGTCGCGACCCCGGCGAGCGCCACCTTGTACAGCGTCAGGGACGTCGCGTCGTTGATCAGGCTCTCGCCCGAGAGCAGCGTCATCACGCGGCGCGGCAGCCCCAGGCGACGTCCGACCGCCGAGGCGGCGACCGCGTCCGGCGGCGCGACGACGGCGCCGAGCACCAGCGCCACCGCGAACGGGGCCGCGGGCTCGAGCCACCAGAACACGGCCGCGACCGCCAGCGCGCTGACGAGCACCAGCCCGACGCCCAGGCGCGTGATCGAGTTCAGCGACGCCCGGAAGTCGCGGTACGACGACGACAGCGCGGCCGAGTACAGCAGCGGCGGCAGCACGAACTCGAGCAGCACGTCGGAGTCGATCTCGAACCGCGGCACCCAGGGCACGAACGAGACGACGAGCGCGACGCCGGCGACCACCAGGGGCGCCGGCCAGCCGCGACGGCGGCTCGCGGCGGCGACCAGGACGGCCCCCGCCACCAGCAGGAACACCTCGATGTGATGCACGCGGTCCTCTCGTCGTGGGCGGCTCTCATTCAACCCCGCGCGGCGGGGCGGCGCCCGGGGTCCGCATGGTGAGCAGTCCGCTCGAACCGTTGACCCCGTGCGGGCGGGTTCCTACCTTCCCCAGCACCACCGACCGGAAGGCTTCGACATGCCCGTCGAGTTCCTCGGCATCGCCACCACGAGCGACGCCTCCGAGACCACCGCCCCCACCACGGCGCCCGTCGACCTCGGCTACCTCGAGCGCCTCGTGCGCGCGCACGAGGACAACGGCTGGACCCGGGTGCTGTTCGCCTACGGCTCGGGCGGCCTGGAGCCGTCCGCGCTGGCCGGCTACATCGCTGGGCGGCTCGACACGGTCGAGCTGCTGCTGGCGCACCGACCCAACGTCTCCTACCCGACCTTCGCCGCGAAGACGTTCGCCACGCTCGACCAGGTGTCGCGGGGGCGGCTGTCGGTGCACTTCATCACGGGCGGAAGCGACCACGAGCAGGCACGCGAGGGCGACCGGCTGAGCAAGGACGAGCGGTACGCGCGCACCCGGGAGTACATCCAGATCGTCAAGCAGGCGTGGACCAGCGCCGAGCCGTTCGACCACCACGGCCAGTTCTACGACTTCGACGACTTCGTGCTCGACGCCAAGCCGTTCGAGGGTCGCAGCCCGACGATCTCCTTCGGCGGCTCGTCGGAGGCGGCGTACCGGGTGGGTGCCGCCGAGGCCGACATCTTCGCCGTCTGGGGCGAGCCGCTGGTCAACACCGCGGAGCAGATCGCGCGCATCCACGCGGAGGCAGCTGCCGCCGGACGCACCACGCCGCCGCGCATCCACGCCGCCTTCCGCCCGATCATCGCGCCCACGGAGGAGCTCGCCTGGGAGAAGGCGCACCGCGTGATCGAGCGCATCGAGGCGCGCAAGGCGGCCGCGGGGCCGGCCCTGGCTCGCTTCGCACCGGCCGGGCCGCCGCAGAACGCCGGCTCCCAGCGCCTGCTGGAGATCGCGGCGCAGGGCGAGCGGTTCGACACCGCGCTGTGGACCGCGACCACCAAGGCCACGGGCGGGCTCGGCAACTCCAACGCGCTCGTGGGCACGCCCGAGACCGTCGCGCAGGCGCTCCTCGCGTACTACGACCTCGGCGTGCGGATCGTGTCGGCCCGCGGGTACGACCTGCTCGACGACGCCATCGACTTCGGCCGCTATGTCATCCCGATCGTGAGCGAGGAGGTCGCGAAGCGGGACCGGGAGCGCGCCGCCGCCTGAGCGTCAGGACCCGTACCGCGTCCACTCGCCCTCGGAGACCACCTCGACCACGCCGTCGACGACGGAGATCGCCGTCTGCTCGTCGATGGCGTAGGCCGGGCCGTCGAGGTCCCGCGCCCACTGCTCGGCCGCACTGGGGGTGTTCGTCGGGAACGCGTTGAGGTGCGGGAAGATCGAGAAGTCGACGACTCCGAGGGCCCGGTCGTCGGGTGCGCCTTGCCACTCGACGAAGAGGGGGCCGATCCGCGGCGTCATGACCATGCTGCCCGCGCTGACCCCGACCCACACCGTCTTGGTCAGCGAGGGGAGCAGGTCGGCGAGCCCGGACTCGCGCACCCAGTGGGCGAGGTACGTCGCGTCGCCGCCGTCGACGAGCAGGACGTCCGCGTCGCGCACCCACGGCTCCCAGCGCGCCCGTCCGACGGTGGGCAGCGCGGTGAGCTCGAGCACGCCCAGCGACGCCCAGCCGAGCCCGGTGAAGTGCCGGGAGTCGTGCTCGGCCGCGACGAGCCGGCGCACGGACGCCGGTCCGCAGAGGGGGTGACCCCACTGCGCGGTCGGCACGACGAGCGCGTGGCACTGCTCGACCGGCTTGCCGGTGAGCTCCTCGAGCGCCGCACGGATGCTCGGGTTGGTGACGCCGCCCGAGGTGAGCAGGAGCTTCACGGGTGCCTCCAGGACGCGGGTGTGGTGAGGTCACACATCCTGTACCCCGCCCCCGACACCTGCCCGAGGATCGAGGCTCAGGACTGCAGCCGGGCGCGGCGCTGGGCGCCCTGAGCCCGCATGACGTACCGGAACATGGCGTCGAGGTCGCCGGCCGCGAGCCCGACGAACCGGCAGCCGAACTGGTGCGCGCCGCTCGGGGTCCGTTGCGAGCGCACCACCTCCGCCTGGAGCGACAGCGTGCGGTCGGCCAGCGGGAAGCGGAAAGCGATGCGTTCGGCCACCACGAGCCGCTCCGTCGTGGAGATCCGCATCCCGTGGGCACCGATGTCGAGCACCGTGAACGTCATCGTCCGACGGGAGTCCTCGTCGGCCCCGACGGTTCCCGTGCAGATCTGCGCGATGCGGACGCGCGCCACCTTCCGCTTCTGCAGCATCGACGTGAGCTCGAGCCCCGCGAGCTGGAGCCCGGTGCCTCGTACGGCGGCCACCCAGCCGCTGTATCGGACCTCGCCGCGCACCTCGTCGAGCACGAGGACGGTGACGTCGTCGCCGTCCCGGAAGCTGCCCACCCGTCCGGCCTCCGTGCCGACGGACATCGTCGCGCCGTCGAAGTCAGCGACGTAGCCGTCGAGCACCACGTCGCCGGCGGTGACGGTGCATCGCGCGAGATCGTGCATGGGTGTCCGTTCGGTGGGGGTGGTTGCCTGCGGCGTCGTCGGCCTGGGTCCGCGCACGTCCGATCGGCCCGTGCGAGCCGTTCTTGAGCGGAAGGGCCGTCCGCCCGGGAGGTGTCACCCCCCGCGGCCCTCATGGCCGGGGGAGCGTGACCGATGGGACGGCAGGCCGGGCAGCGGCCGAAGGGGGCACAGCCGTGCCCGCGCCGAGCTCACGACGTCAGGAGGTGCCCATGGCCGCGACTCCGAGCCCGCGCGTCCCTCGTCTCCGGGTGGCGCCCTGGAAGGCGTTCCTCGCCGGCGGGCTCGTGCTGACCGCTGCGGTCATGGTGGTGCCCGGCTGGTGCGGCGAGATCCTGTGGGACGTCGTGGCGGTGCTGGCGGTCGTCGCGATGATCGTGGGGATCCGCCGCCGCCGGCCCGCGAGCGCCGCGGCCTGGTGGTGGCTCGTCGCGGGAACCGCGTGGTGGGCGGCGGTCGACGTGTTCTGGACCGGCTGGTACGTCGTGGTCGGCGACGACGACCTCGTCCCGCTGTGGATCGACGCGGGCTATGCGCTCACCTACCCGCTGCTGACCATCGGCCTGGCCCGGCTGCCGCGGAACTCGCTGCGCAGCAAGCACGAGAGCGCCACGAAGGACGGCCTCGTGGTGGTCGTCGGCATGGCCCTCATGTACTGGGCGGTGGTGTACCGCACGTACGTCGGCACGGACGTGCTCGCCGACGTCGGTCGTCTCATCGCCGTCGTCTCGCTGGCGATGGGCCTGGCCGTGCTGCTCATGGTCGCGCGGCTGTGGTTCCGCTACGGCAACCGGAATGGTGCGTACGCGCTGCTGGGCTACGGCGTCGCGGCGTCGACCCTCGCGGACGTGCTCTACACCGTCACGCTCCTGGGCGACGGCGGGCCGGGGATCTCGCTGCTCGACACTTCGCTCGCCGAGGGCATCGGCAGCGCGAGCTGGCTCGTCTGGTTCGTGCTCTTCGGGACGGCCGCGCTGCACCCGGGCGTCAGGGGAACGCCCGACGCGCTTCCGAGCGTGGGGCTCACGGTCGCGCGGGGCGCGGTCTTCGTCGTCATCTCGACGGTGGGCCCCGTGACGTTCCTGTTCACGTTCCGGCCGGGATCGACCGTCACCATGGCCTGGTCCGACCTCGCGGTGCCGCTGCTCACGGTCACGCTGCTGTCCGCGTTCCTCGTCGGGCGCCTGGTGGTCGGCAACAGCACGGCGCAGCGGCACGCGATCCAGCTGGACCGGCAGAAGGCGGAGCTGTCGCGCGCGCTGCGCGAGCAGAGCGGCCTGCAGCAGCTCCTCATGCACCAGGCGCTGCACGACCCCCTGACCGGGCTGGGCAACCGCGCGTACTTCACCGAGCGGCTCGCGGTGGTCCCACCCGGCGACCGGACCACGCGTGCGGTCCTCATGGTGGACCTCGACGGGTTCAAGGTCGCCAACGACGACCACGGGCACCTGGTCGGCGATGCGCTGCTCGTGCAGGTCGGTGACCGGCTGCGCCAGGTGGTCGCGCAGCCGGACACCATCGCGCGCCTGGGCGGGGACGAGTTCGCCGCCGTGCTGGAGCGCACCAGCGAGCAGGAGGCGACCGCGTTCGCCTGGCGCGTCGTGCACGCCCTGGCCGAGCCGTTCCTGGTGGACGGGCGTCCGCTGCGCATCACCGCGAGCATCGGCGTCCGCCTCCTCGAGGGCGCCACCACCGCGGAGGACGTGCTCCGCGAGGCCGACCTCGCGATGTACGCGGCCAAGGGTGCGGGCAAGAACCAGGTCTGCGTGTTCCACGCCGGCCTGCTGGCCGACCACGTCGGCCGGCTCGAGCTCGCCGAGGGGTTGGGGCACGCGGTCAGCCGGGACGAGATCGTCGTGCAGTTCCAGCCCGTGGTGGCGCTCGACACGCGCCAGGTGATCGCGGTCGAGGCGCTCGCGCGCTGGCACCCTGCGAGCGGCCTGGTCATGCCGGACCAGTTCATCCCCGTCGCGGAGGAGACCGGGCTCATCGTGCCCATCGGCGAGCACGTGCTGCGTCGCGCCTGCCGGGACGCCCGCGCGTGGTACGAGCAGCACGGGGTCGCGCTGCACGTCAACGTCTCCGGACGTCAGCTGCGCCGGCCCGACATCGTGCCCACCGTGCTCGACGCGCTCGCGGACGCGGGCCTGCCACCGCGGGCACTCGTGCTGGAGCTCACCGAGACCACGCTGCTCGGCTCGGGACGACCGGAGACCGCGCTCGTCATCGCGCACCTCGCCGACCTCCGCAGGCACGGGGTCCGCGTCGCGATCGACGACTTCGGCACCGGCTACTCCTCGCTGGCCTACCTGCAGGAGCTGCCGATCGACATCGTGAAGATCGACGGGGCTTTCACTCGGCTCTCGGCCGGCACGGGCCAGGAGGCGCGCCGGCGCCGCGCGCTGGCCGGAGCGATCGTCGACCTGTGCGCGAGTCTCGACCTGCACGCGGTCGCGGAGCAGATCGAGACGGACGAGGAGACGGACGCGCTGCGGGCGCTGGGCTGCCGGCAGGGGCAGGGGTACCTGTTCAGCCGGCCGGTGCCCGCGTCTGAGATCGGTGCGCTGCTGGGCGGCCCGGCTCTCATCCCGTCGCCCGCGCGGCCCCTCGACGACGAGCCCTTGCCCGTGCGCCGCGCGGAGCCCGCGGTCTGAGTGGGGAGTCGCGCCCGGCGTGACGGGCGCTCAGGCGGGCCACAGGTGCAGCAGGTGCTCCTCCGGAGGTTCGACCTGGTACGGGACCTGATGTGTCCTGCCGTGCTCACGCATGTAGACGCGGACGTGCCACGCGCCGGCGCCAGGGGTCAGGGGCTCACCCTGCGGGTCGGCGTCCCAGGTCGTGACCTGCAGGGGGTCGGTGCACGTGACGCGTACCTGGCCCGTCACGTCCCACTCGGTGTCCGGGACCGCGGCGGGCTCGGTCGAGAACACGTGCGCGGAGACGGACACGGGCCCGGACTCGCGGATCGTGGACACCAGGATGATCCCGTCGGCGGCGTTCATCGGCCCGTCTGTCTCGAGCGGCCCCTCGCCGCGGGTGCTCCCGATGAGGCGGTACTGGAAGTACTCGGCCACGACGACGATCGGGGTGACGATCGGTGTCATGGGCGCTCCCACGAGACGACCGAGGTGTCCTGGGCTGGGTCGAGCGTGATCGGATCGTCGTGCTCAGCATTGACGCGCACCGGTGCTCCCTTCTCCCGGGATCAGCATCCAGAACGTGTCGCTCTGCCGCATCTGCTCGTCCCGACAGCACCGTGCCAGCGGGCCACAGATCGTGCACAGACGGCGAAGGCCGCATCGCGCCGAGCGCGGATGCGGCCTTCTGGTGTGCGCCCGAAAGGATTCGAACCTTCGACCTTCTGCTCCGGAGGCAGACGCTCTATCCACTGAGCTACGGGCGCGGGGCACCGGCGTGCGGTGCGGCGACGACATTACCAGCCGTTCAGGGGCCCGCGCCCACGCGCTCAGCCCTTGCCGAGCAGCGCCGACAGGTACAGCGACGTCTCGCGGGCGGCCCCGTCGTCGTCGCCGGCCACGATCGCCTCGACCAGCGCGTCGTGCGAGTCGTGGCCGTGCACGTCGGTCACGAAGTTGAAGCGGATGTTCTCGCCGATGGCATCCAGCAGGTTCTCGTAGAGGGACACCAGCACGGGGTTGCCGCCCGTCCGCACGATGGTGCGGTGCAGCGCCAGGTCGGTGGCGACCATGGCGTCCAGGTCCGCGGCCACGTAGGCGGCGGACCGCTCGTCGCGCCGGGCCAGGAGGGTCGAGGCGTCGGTCGCGGTCCGCCGCCGGGCGGCCAGCCGGGCGGCCTCGACCTCCAGCGCGCGGCGCACCTCCACGACGTCGCGCTGGCGTGCGTCGGCGATGTGGCGGCCCATCGACGCGGCGAGCTCGGAGGCCGACAGCACGTACGTGCCGGACCCCTGACGGCGCTCCAGCAACCCGGCGTGCACCAGCGACTGGACCGCCTCGCGCACCGTGTTGCGCCCGACGCCCAGCAGCTCGACCAGGCGCGGCTCCGGCGGGATGCGCGTGCCGACGGCCCACTCGCCCGCGGCGATGCGGTCGCGCAGCCGGCTGACGGTCGAGTCGATGAGTCCGGTGCGTCGGGGCATGCGGGTTAGGCTCCCTGTCCAGGCATGCGGTGCAGTCAACACCGGCAGGTCAGGCCACCGCCAGACCCCGTCCAGGTCTCTTTCCCGCGCGTGCCGGATCGGGAGTGTCGTTCGTGTCGTCCGTCGTGCCCGCGCCCTGGCGTGGGCGGCTCGTGGTCCTGCTCGGCATCGTCCTGGTGGGGCTCAACCTCCGGATCGCGGTCGCCTCGGTCTCGCCCATCCTCGACCTGGTGCGCGAGGACGTCGCGATGTCCGCCGCCGAGGTGGGCGTGCTCGGCGCGATCCCGGTGATCTCGTTCGCGCTGTTCGGCTCGCTCGCGACGCCGCTGGCACGGCGCTGGGGGCTCGAGCCCGTCATGGTCGCGGCGCTCGTGCTGTCGGCCGTCGGCGAGGTGGCGCGTGCGCTGTCGTCGTCGGCCCCCGCGTTCCTGGGCTGGTCGATGATCGCGCTCGCGGGCATGGGCATGGGGAACGTGCTGCTCCCGCCGCTGGTCAAGCGCTACTTCCCCGACCGGATCGGTGCCGTCACCGCGGCGTACTCGGTCGCGCTGTCGGTCAGCACCGCGATGCCGCCGCTGTTCGCCCTCCCGCTCGCGCAGGCGACCAGCTGGCGCGTGGCCGTCGGGGTGTGGGCCGTGGTGGGCCTCGCGGCCGCGGTCCCGTGGGTCGTCGTGATCGCCCGCTCCGCGGCGGCCCGCGCGCACCTGCGCTCGATCCTGCGCCGCGCGCCTGCGCCCGCCGGTGCGAGCGCGATGGGCCCGGTCGGCGGGGGCGAGGTGCGGGCGGTGTGGCGCTCGCGGCAGGCGTGGGCGATGGCGGTCATGTTCGCCATGAACTCTCTCGGCACCTACGTGGGTTTCGCCTGGCTGCCCACGCTGCTCGCGGACGCCGGGCTCCCGGCCGACGAGGGCGGACGCTGGCTCGCGGTCTTCGCTGTGCTCGGCGCGCCGATGTCGCTGTTCGGGCCCGTGCTCGCGCAGCGCATGCGCAACCCGTACCCGCTGGTCGTGGCGTTCGTCTCCTGCTGGGCCCTGGGGTACCTGGGTCTGTGGGCGAGCCCCGCCGACGGCACCGCCGTGTGGATGGTCCTGCTGGGCATCGGGCCCTCGTCGTTCCCGGTGCTGCTCGCGCTGATCGGCCTGCGCAGCTCGACGGCCGCCACCGCCGTCGCGCTGTCGGGCATGGTGCAGGGCGTCGGGTACGTCATCGCCGGGGTCGGCCCCATCGGCATCGGCCTGCTCTACGAGGCGACCGGCGGGTGGCACGTGCCGATCGCCGTGCTGCTCGGCTGCCTGGTGGTGCTTCTCGTGGCGGCGTGGTTCGCGTGCAAGCCGACCATGATCGGCCCACCGCCCGCCCCCGAGCGCGCGCTCGGCGGCACGAGCACGTCCCCTACCCTTGACGCGTGACTCCCGCTCAGCTCGCCGAGGCCCTCCGGGCCGCCCTGACCGCCGCCGTCGACGACGGCACCTTCGCGCTGGCGCCCGCCGACGTGCCGGCCACGGTGCACCTGGAGCGACCCCGTCAGCGTGAGCACGGCGACTGGGCCACCAACGTGGCGCTCCAGCTGGGCAAGAAGGCCGGCATGAACCCGCGCGCGTTCGCCGAGGAGCTGGCGCGCCGGCTCGGCGCGACCGACGGGATCGCCGCGGTGGAGATCGCCGGACCCGGGTTCCTCAACATCCGGCTCGACGCCGCCGCCGCCGGTGAGCTGGCGCGCTCGGTCGTCGTCGCCGGGACCGACTACGGTCACGGCGAGTCGCTCGCGGGCGTGAACATCAACCTCGAGTTCGTCTCGGCCAACCCCACGGGCCCGCTGCACATCGGCGGCGTGCGCTGGGCGGCCGTCGGCGACAGCCTGGCCCGCGTGCTGCAGGCGGCCGGCGCGAGCGTCACCCGCGAGTACTACTTCAACGACCACGGGGCGCAGATCGACCGGTTCGCGCGCTCGCTGCTCGCCCGCGCCCAGGGCCGCCCCGCGCCCGAGGACGGCTACGGCGGGGAGTACATCACCGAGATCGCCGACCGCGTGATCGCGGACGCCGCGGCCGCCGGCGAGCCCGACCCGCGCACGCTCCCCGACGACGAGGCGACCGAGGCGTTCCGCGCGCGCGGCGTCGAGCTCATGTTCGCCGAGGTCAAGCAGTCGCTGCACGAGTTCGGAGTCGACTTCGACGTGTACTTCCACGAGGACTCGCTGCACGAGTCCGGCGCGGTGGACCGCGCGGTCGCCCGGCTGCGCGAGCTCGGCCACATCTTCGAGGCCGACGGCGCCACCTGGCTGCGCACCACCGACTTCGGTGACGACAAGGACCGCGTCATCATCAAGTCGGACGGTCAGGCCGCGTACATCGCGGGCGACATCGCCTACTACCTGGACAAGCGCGAGCGCGGCTTCGACCGCGTGTTCATCATGCTCGGCGCCGACCACCACGGGTACGTCGGCCGCATGATGGCGGTCTGCGCGGCCTTCGGCGACATCCCGCACGTCAACCTCGAGCTGCTCATCGGCCAGCTGGTCAACCTGGTCAAGGACGGCCAGCCCGTCCGGATGTCCAAGCGCGCCGGCACCGTGGTGACCATGGAGGACCTCGTCGACGCCGTGGGCGTGGACGCCGCCCGGTACGCCCTGTCTCGCTCGTCGGCCGACTCCCAGATCGACCTCGACCTGGACCTGCTGGCCAAGGCGACCAACGAGAACCCCGTGTTCTACGTGCAGTACGCGCATGCCCGCACCGTCAACGTGGCCCGCAACGCGGGCGACGCCGGCGTGCGGCGCGAGGATGGCTTCGACGCCTCGCTGCTCGACCACGAGACCGAGGCCGTCCTGCTCGGCCAGATCGCGGAGCTGCCGCGGATCGTGGCGCAGGCGGCCGACCTGCGCGAGCCGCACCGCGTCGCGCGCTACCTCGAGGAGCTGGCCGGGGCGTACCACAAGTGGTACGACCAGCGCCGCGTCACGCCGTTCGGCGACGAGGAGGTCAGCGACGTGCACCGCACCCGGCTGTGGCTCAACGACGCCACGCGGCAGGTGCTCGCCAACGGCCTCGGCCTGCTCGGCGTGTCCGCGCCGGAGCGGATGTGACGCTGGGCGAGCCCTGGTCGCGCGGGGTCAGCCGCGACGAGTCCGGCGTGGTGGCGGTCGCGGGCGTGGGCGTGCACGACCTCGCGGCGCAGCACGGCACCCCGGCGTACGTGCTCGACGAGGCGGACCTGCGCCAGCGCGCCGCGGGCTACCGCCGCGCGTTCGGGTCGGCGTTCGCCGAGATCGGCGCGGGCGTCGACGTGTACTACGCCGGCAAGGCGTTCCTGTCCCTGGCGGTCGCCCGCTGGGTGCACGAGGAAGGGCTGCGCGTGGACACCGCCACGGGCGGCGAGCTCGCCATCGCGCTGCGCGCCGGCGTGCCCGGGGCGCACATCGGGCTGCACGGCAACAACAAGTCCGACGACGAGATCGTCACGGCGCTGGAGGCGGGCGTCGGCCGGATCATCGTCGACTCGCTCGTCGAGATCGACCGGGTCGCCGCCCTCGCCGGCGCGCGCGGGCTCGTCGCGCCCGTCATGGTCCGCGTGACCACCGGCGTGCACGCGGGCGGCCACGAGTACATCTCGACCGCCCACGAGGACCAGAAGTTCGGGCTCTCGGTCGCCGCTGGGCAGCCTTCCGCCCGCTCGGCGGGAACAACGCTGCCCGCGGACGTCGCGCCGGACGAGCGGCCCGCCGGGCGCGCCGGTGCGCGCGACGCGCTGCCCGACAGCCCGGCGATGACCGCGCTGCTGCGGGCCGTCGAGCGTCCCGAGCTGCACCTGCTCGGCATCCACTCGCACATCGGCTCGCAGATCCTGGACCCCACCGGGTTCGAGGTCGCGGCCCGCGTGGTGCTCACCCTGCGCGCACAGCTGGCCGAGCGCACCGGCGTGCTCGTCGACGAGGTGGACCTGGGCGGCGGCTACGGCATCGCCTACCTGCCCGGCGAGGTGGCGCTCGACCCCGACCGGATCGCCAAGGACGTGGCCGCCTCCGTCGCGGCCAGCGCCGCCGATGTCGGCACCCCGCTGCCGCGCTTCTCGATCGAGCCGGGCCGCGCCATCGTCGGCCCGGCGGGCATGACGCTCTACACCGTCGGCACGGTCAAGCCGGTCCGGATCGACGACGGCCGCACGCGCACCTACGTGTCGGTGGACGGCGGCATGAGCGACAACATCCGGCCCGCGCTGTACGGCGCGCAGTACCACGCGGAGATCGTCGGCCGACGCTCGGACGCGGAGCCCGTGCTGGCCCGCGTGGTCGGCAAGCACTGCGAGTCGGGCGACATCGTGGTGCACGAGGTCCAGCTCCCCGGTGACGTGCGCGCCGGCGATCTGCTCGCCGTCGCGGCGACCGGCGCCTACGGGCGGTCGATGGCCTCCAACTACAATCAGGTGCCGCGCCCGCCGGTGGTCGCCGTGAACGCGGGCGCCTCCCGCGTGCTGCTGCGCCGGGAGACCGTCGAGGACCTGCTCGCGCTCGACCAGGGCTGACCCGCCGGGCCTCGGCCCGGGGCCAACCGCCCCTCCCGCAACGCCTCTGCGCTCGCGCAGCGTCCCTTCGTCGACCCCGGTCACCGGTGCCCGCGGGGTCCGCGTGCCGCCGATCGGGTGACCCCGCCCGTTTTGGGCATCTCACCCGCCGAGACTGCGCGCGCTTTCGAGTGAAGCCGACGGGCCGCGTCGCGGCGCCCGCGTGCCCGAATGTGCCGAGTCCTTCCGTAATGCGGCCAACCCCGGCAGGGATGTGACCCAGATCACACAGCGCTTTCCTCAGAGTTCGACCAAATCGGCCGACGCGGCGAGATCCGCCGTCCCTAGGTTGCTCCCGCTAACTGAGCAGGACCTTCGTCCCACCTGGAGAGGCCCCTTCATGCATGCACCTCGGACGGCCACCGGCCGTCGCCGTGCGGCGACCGTCGCCGCATCGATCGTCGTCGCGCTCGGCGCGACCACCCTGTCGGCCATGCCGGCGCTGGCGGACGAGACGACCTCCGTGGTCTCCGAGTCGCTGTCGTCCTGGTACCTCGGCGAGACCCGCAGCGCCGGCCACAACGTCCTCGTCGGCGCCGGTCTGCACGTCTGGACCGACCCGAGCGACAACGGCAACCAGCAGTCCAAGGCGGCCGCGTACCGCGCCATCTCGGTGCCGCTCGCCGACCTCGGTGAGCCGTCGATCGACTTCGCGAGCTACAGCGGCGTCCGTCCGAGCATCCAGCTGGGCGTCGACAAGGACGGCAACGGCACCTGGGACGGCTACGTCGTCGGCGAGCCGTGGGCGTACGGCGACGGCAACTGGTGGTCCTCGAAGAGCTTCGGCATCGCTTCCGGTGCCGGCTACACCAGCTTCGGGACGCTCGCGCAGTTCAGCGCCGCGAACCCGGACGCCGTCGTCACGAGCTTCGGCTACAGCCTCGGCTCCGGCGTCGTCGGTGACGCCGTGATCAGCAAGATCTCGGTCGCGAACGTGGACTACACCTTCCGCCTGCCGACGACCCAGCCGTGCACGACGACGGCCCGGGCCCTGGTGTCCACCGAGAAGTCGCCGCGTGGCTGGGACTTCTCGCAGTCCGGCACCGGGGGCTCCAGCACGTACGTGGCGGACGGGTTGCGGGTCGCCACCGTCGCGCCGCAGGGCAGCCAGAGCAAGGCCGCCGGCTACGTCGCCACGAGCTTCGCGCTCAAGGACGCCGGCGTGCCGACGATGGACTACACGTCCCACTCGGGCGAGCGCCCCGGTCTCCAGATGACGATCTCGCTCGACGGCGCCTGGAACGGCAACCTCGTCTACGAGCCCCTGTTCGACAGGTGGTGGGGCACCCGGGCCATCCCCGGGGTCCCCGCGGGTCCCAACCCGGGCTACCAGAAGGCCTTCGGGACGCTCGACGAGATCCTTGCCGGGTCGCAGGGGCACGAGATCCGCGTCATCGCCGTCGGGTACTCGCTCGGCGCGAACGCCATCGGCGACGCGACGATCCACTCGATCACCGCGGGCTGCACGACGTACACCTTCAGCGCGCAGAAGTACCCGACCGCCTTCGAGCCGATCACGCGCGCCGACGTTGCCACGGAGCGGAACACCCGCGGGTGGGTCGCCGGTGGTGCCGGCCAGGTCGAGTACGTCGACGGCGGCGTCAAGCTGTCCGTCCCGGGCGACTGGGCCGAGGCGTGGATCGAGCACGACTACGACGGCGACCTGGCCTCGCTGGGTGACGTCGTGGACTTCGCCGCGAGCTCCGAGCAGTTCGTGGGCCTCCACGTGCTGACGGCGAAGGGCGAGATCACGTTCGAGAAGGACGCGTCCTACGCCGGCAAGTGGTGGAGCACGTCCGACTTCGGTGTGGACAGCAGCTGGTACCCGTCCTTCGCGACGCTCGACGACTTCGTGACCGCGAACCCCGGCCTGCAGGTCTCCAAGGTCCGCCTCCTCTACACCAACGCGGTCGAGGCCTCGACGGTCATCGCCAGCGCCACGTTCGGCGGCGTCACGCACGCGTTCACCGCGGCGGCCACGTCCAGCATCAGCGCATCGGCTCCCGCCGTGCGCGTCGGCACCGCCGGCGAGCTCGCCGTGCACGTCGACGGTGGCGCCTCGATCCCGACGGGTGCCGTCACGGTCACCGGCGCGTGGACCGCGTCGGCCGACCTGGTCGCCGGTCGCGCCACGCTCACGGTCCCGTCGTCGCTGCCTGCCGGCAGCCACGTGGTCACGCTGAGCTACACCGGCGACGACGCCACGAAGCCGTCGACCGCGACCATGACGGTCGAGGTCGTCAAGTACGTCGGACTCCTCGCGGCGGTGGGTGGCACGGTCCAGCAGGGCGACACCTTCGCCCTCCCGGTCGTCGTGATGGCGCCGGGTGCCGGCTCCACCGCGGGACACGTGACCGTCACGGACGGCGCGACGGTCGTCGGTCAGGGCGAGATCGTCGACGGCCAGGTCACCGTCCCCGTGTCGGGCCTGCCGCTCGGGACCCGCACCCTGGACATCGCCTACGCCGGCAACGCCCAGGTCGCGGAGGCGACGACCACGGCCCAGGTCGTCGTGACGGCCAAGCCCGTACCCCCGGTGGTGACGTACGCGTCGTACGTGTTCGCCCCCGACGCCACGGGCTCGGCGAACAAGAGCGGCAACCTGCCAGTGCAGGTCATCGTCCCGGGCGCCTCGGCGGCCGGCACGGTCACCGTCACCGAGGGCGCGCGCGTCCTCGCCACGGCGACCCTGACGTCCGGCAAGGCGTCGGTCACGCTGCCCGCGCTCACGGCGGGCACGCACGCGGTGACGGTGCGCTTCACGCCGTCGACCACGTCGGTCGCGGGCTCCACCACGACGGCGAAGCTGGTCGTGGCCAAGGCTGCCGCCACGATCGCGGCGACCTGGCCGGCGTCGGCCACGTACGGCCGGTCCGCGACCGTCTCGGTCAAGGTCTTGGCGGCGAACGGCCTGAAGGCGACCGGGAAGGTGGAGATCCGGGAGGGCGCCACGGTGCTCAAGCGGGTGACCCTCGTCAACGGCGCCGCGACGGCTGTGCTGCCGAAGAAGCTGGCGGCGGGCTCGCACAGGCTGACGGCCGTCTACCTCGGCACGTCGCAGATCGCGTCGGCCTCGGCGAGCAGGACGGTCAAGGTCGCCAAGGCGGCCTCGAAGGTCACCTACGTCCTCGGCGCGCAGCGCTCCGTGCTCGTGAAGGTCTCGGTCGCCGGCGTGTCGGAGACCGGCACCGTGCGGCTGGTCGTGGACCCGGTCGCCAAGGGCGCCAAGACTCTCACGGTGGCGGCCACCCTCACGGGGGGCAGGGCGAAGCTCGTGCTGCCGCGCATCGTGCCCGGTGCGTACAAGGTGTCCGTGACGTACCTCGGCACCAAGGACGTCAGGTCCTCGCGGTCGGACGTGCGGACGCTGAACCTGCGCTGAGCGCGGGCGGCCCCAGTCCGCATGCCGTCGTGACGAGCGGGGCGCTCCGGGTGATCCCGGGGCGCCCCGCTCCGCGTCTGGAGGCTGCCGGACGCACGGCGGCGGACACCCGCGCTCGGCGGCCCGTTGCGCCCCTATCCTGTGGCTCAGTCAACCCCTGATCGTCCGTGGAGGTCTCGCTCGTGCCCGACAAGCTGAAGGTCGCGCTGCTGGGCTGCGGCGTGGTCGGCACCCAGGTCGCCCGGCTGCTCACCGAGCAGGCCGACGACCTCGGCGCCCGCGTCGGCGCCCCGCTCGACCTCGTGGGCGTCGCGGTCCGCGACCTGTCGGTCCCGCGCGAGGGCGTGGACCCCGCGCTGCTGACCACCAACGCCGAGGCGCTGGTCGCCGGGGCGGACGTGGTCGTCGAGGTCATGGGTGGCATCGAGCCCGCGCGCTCCCTGATCCTGCGGGCCATCGAGCACGGGGCGTCCGTGGTCACCGCCAACAAGGCGCTGCTCGCCCAGGACGGACCCACGCTCTACGCGGCGGCCGACGCGGCGGGCGTCGACCTGTACTTCGAGGCGGCCGTCGCCGGCGCCATCCCGATCGTGCGGCCGGTGCGCGAGTCGCTGGCGGGGGACACCGTCCGCCGCGTGCTGGGCATCGTCAACGGCACCACCAACTACGTGCTCGACAGGATGGCCACCGACGGCCTCGATCTCGACCAGGCGGTCAAGGAGGCCCAGGCGCTCGGCTACGCCGAGGCCGACCCGACGGCCGACGTCGAGGGGTTCGACGCCGCCGCCAAGGCCGCGATCCTCGCCTCGCTCGCGTTCCACACCCGGGTCTCGATCGACGACGTGCAGCGCGAGGGCATCACGTCGCTCACCGCCGACGACGTCGCGTGGGCGGCCGGCACCGGGCACGTGATCAAGCTCCTCGCGATCGCCGAGCGCAACACCGCCGACGACGGCACCGAGGGCATCCAGGTGCGCGTGCACCCGGCGCTCGTGCCGGCGGACCACCCGCTCGCCGGCGTGCACGGCGCGTTCAACGCGGTCTTCGTCGAGGCCGAGGCCGCGGGCGAGCTCATGTTCTACGGCCGCGGCGCGGGCGGCGCCCCGACCGCGTCGGCGATCCTGGGCGACGTCGTCTCCGTGGCCCGCCATCGGGTGCTCGGCGGCCGCGGGCCCGTGGAGTCGTCCTACGCCGACCTGCCGGTGCTGCCCGCGGCGGCAGCCCGGACGCGCTACCAGGTGCGGCTCGAGGTGCGCGACCAGCCGGGTGTCCTGGCCCAGGTCGCCGCCGAGCTGGCCGAGCACGGCGTGTCCATCGAGGCCGTCCGCCAGACCGCAGCGCCCGACGCGGACGTCGCGCGCCTGCTCATCACGACGCACGCCGCCAGCGAGCAGGCGCTCGCGGGCACGGTCGAGGCCATCGGTGGCCTCGACGTGGTGCGCGCCGTCGTGTCCGTCCTGCGAGTCGAGGGAGCCTGATGGCCCACCAGTGGCGCGGTGTCATCACCGAGTACGCCGACTTCCTGCCCGAGCACCTCACGACGCACGTCGTCACCCTGGGCGAGGGCGGTACGCCGCTCGTGCCCGCGCCCGCGCTCTCGCAGCGCGTCGGTGCCGACGTCTACGTCAAGGTCGAGGGCATGAACCCGACGGGGTCGTTCAAGGACCGTGGCATGACGGCCGCCATCTCCGCGGCCGCCGCGCGCGGCGCCAAGGCGGTCGTCTGCGCGTCGACGGGCAACACCTCGGCCTCCGCGGCCGCCTACGCGACGCGCGCGGGCATGGTGTGCGCGGTGCTGGTGCCGGACGGCAAGATCGCGATGGGCAAGCTCAGCCAGGCCGTGGCGCACGGCGCCACGCTGCTGCAGGTCGACGGCAACTTCGACGACTGCCTCGTGGCTGCGCGCAAGCTCGCCGAGGCCTACCCGGTCGAGCTGGTCAACTCGGTGAACCCGGACCGCATCGAGGGGCAGAAGACCGGCGCCTTCGAGATCGTCGACGCACTCGGTGACGCTCCGGACATCTTCGTGCTGCCCGTCGGGAACGCCGGCAACATCACGGCGTACTGGAAGGGCTTCACGGAGTACGCGGCCGCGGGGCTCGCCACCAGGACCCCGGTGGTGTGGGGCTTCCAGGCCGCGGGCGCCGCGCCCATCGTGCGCGGCTTCCCGATCGACGAGCCGGAGACCATCGCCACCGCCATCCGCATCGGCAACCCGGCCTCGTGGCCGCAGGCCGAGCGCGCGCGCGACGAGTCGGGCGGCCTGATCGAGGCCGTGACGGACGAGCAGATCCTGGTGGCTCACCGCGTGCTGTCCGCGGACGTCGGCGTGTTCGTCGAGCCCGCCTCCGCGGCGGGCGTCGCGGGCCTGCTCGCGCTGTCCGAGGCCGGGCGCGTGCCGTCCGGTGCGCGCATCGTCATCACGGTGACGGGCCACGGGCTCAAGGACCCGCAGTGGGCGCTGCGCACGCCCGCGGGCGACGAGGTGCAGCCCGTGCGGGTCACCGCGGACGTGGTGTCCATCGCCACCGCGCTCGGCCTGGACTGACCCGGTGCGCCTCGGTGCGGACCGCGTCCGCGTGCGCGTGCCCGCCACCAGCGCCAATCTCGGGCCGGGGTTCGACGCGCTCGGCCTCGCGCTCGGGCTCTACGACGAGCTCGACGTGCGGCTGGTGGGCTCGTCCGAGGTGCGTGTGGACGTCACCGGTGAGGGCGCGGACGACGTGCCCGGCGACGAGAGCCATCTCGTCGTCCAGGCCCTGCGTGCGGCGCTCGACCTGGTCGGTGCCTCGCAGGCCGGCCTGCACCTGGTGTGCCACAACCGCATCCCGCACGGCCGCGGTCTCGGCTCGTCGGCGGCGGCCGTGGTCGCGGGGATCGCCGCCGCACGCGGGCTCGTCGCGGACGCCGAGGCGCTGTCCGACGACGTCGCGCTCGGGCTCGCGAGCCAGATGGAGGGGCACCCGGACAATGCCGCCCCGGCCATCTACGGAGGAGCGACGGTGGCCTGGACCGCGGGCGCCCGCACCGGTGCCGCGCCGCTGGCCGTCCACCCCGACATCGTCCCCGTGGCCATCGTCCCGCCGACGCGCCTGTCGACGTCGTCGGCCCGCGGCGTGCTGCCGGCGACCGTGCCCCACCAGGACGCGGCCTTCCAGGCGGGCCGGGCGGCCCTCCTGGTCGAGGCGCTGGGCCGACGGCCGGACCTGCTGCTCGACGCGACCGCCGACCGCCTGCACCAGGACTACCGGCGATCGGTGATGCCGCACTCGCTGGCCCTCGTGGACGCGCTGCGGGCGGCAGGGGTGGCCGCGGTCGTCTCGGGCGCGGGGCCCACGGTCCTCGCCCTGGCACGCCGGACCGCGCAGGGCACCGATGCCGACGAGGCCATCGCGACCGCGTTCGGCCCGAGCATGGGCGGGTGGCGCGTGCTCGTCCTGCCGGTCGACACCGACGGTGTTCAGGTGGTGCGCGTCCCGAGCGGGTGAAGTGCGGACATGGGGGTCATGCGGGTCGGTGCGCAGGTCGACAGTGGTAAGATCGGCGAGTTCCCCGGATCGCATCCTCCGGCCGCCGTGCCGGGACAGCCGGCCGGACTCACGCGAGATCCGGTCACCCGGGAGCACCCCAGCCCGCGTGCACAGGACGTCACGGACGTCGTCGTACGTCGCACGCGAGGCTTCCATCTCCGTCTCGGTCGCTCGACCGGACACCGGCCGACACCCGCACCGCGGGTCGCGGCCACCGACGAGGGGAAAGGTCCTTCGTGACAGACACCATCGATCCCGCCGTGAGCACCTCCGGCGGATCCACGCAGTCGTCGATCTCGGCGCTGCGCCTTCCCGAGCTCCAGGCGATGGCCGCCGGCCTCGGCGTCAAGGGCACCTCCAAGATGCGCAAGGGCGATCTGGTGGAGGCGATCGCCGCCGCCAAGGGCGGAAGCCGGACGCGCGCGCTCGACAGCCGCCGTGAGCAGGCCGTCGCCGTCGCCGAGCAGCCCGAGGCCGCGGCCGCTCCCGCCCGTCGCCGCGCCACGCGCGTCGCCGCCGAGGCAGTGCCGGCCTCCGCGCCCCTGGCGCCGACGGTGCCCGCGCAGAACCCGCCCGTCGACGGTGCCGTGACGGCCCGTCAGCCCGACGCGCTCGCCGGCCTCGAGGCCGCGCTGGACGCGAAGCTGGGGCACGACAACCGCGCGTCCGAGCACCGCACCGAGGACGACCGCGCTGCCCGCGCGGCCGAGGCCGTGGGCGCCGTGACGGGCGAGCGCCGCTCGCGCCGTTCGGGTCGCGGCTCGGGCGCGCCGCAGACCGGCGACGAGCAGGGTGACGCGCAGCGCTCGGGTGAGCAGCGCCAGCAGGACGGTCAGCGTCAGCAGGGCGGTCAGCCCCGGCAGGGCGGCGAGCAGGGCCAGGGCAACCAGGCCGGCGGTCGCCAGCAGAACCGGCAGCAGAACCCGGCGGGCCAGAACGGCCAGAACCCGCAGAGCGAGCTGGACGAGGAGTCCGGCGGCCGCCGTCGTCGTTCGCGCGACCGCTACCGCGACCGTGACCGCAAGCGCGGCCGCAGCCGCACGGGCGCCCCGGACCTGTCCGGGCTCGACGACATCGAGGTCACCGACGACGACGTGCTGCTGCCCGTCGCCGGCATCCTCGACATCCTCGAGAGCTACGCGTTCGTCCGGACCACGGGCTACCTGCCCGGCCCGGGTGACGTCTACGTCTCGCTGAACCAGGTCAAGAAGTCCGGCCTGCGCCGCGGCGACGCCATCACCGGCGCCGTGCGCCAGCCGCGCGAGGGCGACCTCGCGCAGCAGGGCAACCGTCCCAGCAAGGTCAACGCGCTCGTGCGCCTCGACTCGGTGAACGGCCTGGACCCCGAGCAGGCGCGCACGCGCCCGGAGTTCAGCAAGCTGACCCCGCTCTACCCGCAGGAGCGCCTGCGGCTCGAGACCGAGGCCACTCGCCTGACGCCGCGCGTGATCGACATCGTCGCGCCCATCGGCAAGGGCCAGCGCGGCCTCATCGTCGCGCCGCCCAAGGCGGGCAAGACGATCATCATGCAGCAGATCGCCAACGCCATCGCGATCAACAACCCCGAGGTCCACCTCATGGTCGTGCTCGTCGACGAGCGCCCCGAAGAGGTCACGGACATGGAGCGCACCGTCAAGGGCGAGGTCATCGCCTCGACCTTCGACCGCCCGGCCTCCGACCACACGATGGTCGCGGAGCTGGCCATCGAGCGGGCCAAGCGCCTGGTCGAGCTGGGCCAGGACGTCGTGGTGCTGCTCGACTCGCTGACGCGCCTCTCGCGGGCCTACAACCTCGCGGCTCCGGCCTCGGGCCGCATCCTGTCCGGTGGCGTCGACGCCTCCGCGCTCTACCCGCCCAAGCGGTTCTTCGGAGCGGCGCGCAACATCGAGAACGGTGGCTCGCTCACCATCCTCGCGTCCGCCCTGGTCGAGACCGGTTCGAAGATGGACGAGGTCATCTTCGAGGAGTTCAAGGGCACCGGGAACATGGAGCTGCGACTGTCCCGCTCGCTCGCGGACAAGCGCATCTTCCCGGCGGTCGACGTCAACGCGTCGAGCACCCGCCGTGAGGAGGTCCTGCTCTCGCACGACGAGCTGCGGATCGTCTACAAGCTGCGCCGCGTGATGGGCGCGCTGGACCAGACGCAGGCCATCGAGCTGCTGCTGAACAAGCTCCGCGAGACCAAGTCGAACGTCGAGTTCCTGCTCCAGGTGCAGAAGACGACGCCGGGCAGCTGGGGCGACGAGAACGCGGGCAAGACGGTCTGATCCCAGGCGCACGCACGACCGACGGCCCCGGCTCCCACTCGGAGCGCGGGGCCGTCGTCGTCGAGCGGCGCCCCGCTGGGCCGCTCGGGTGCATCTGCGCCGAACCACGACCGGCGGCCTTGCCGCGCGGATATCGTTCGCGTGCGTCCGTTCCGGACAGCGCCGGACGACAGGGGACCCGATGCGCCGCGCCACCGCCTGCACCGCCACGATCGCGGCTGCAGCGATCCTCCTCTCCGGCGCGACGGTCGCCGTCGCGGACCCGCCCCCCTCGGTGCCGAACCTCGGCCGCGTCGTTCGTGGCCCGGACACCTTGCTGATGATCTCCCTGCCGCGCCCCCACGCCGCCAAGCACGGCACCGCGCCCACCTCGTGGGACTTCGACGGGGACGGTGTCGACGATCTGGCCCTCACCGCAGACACCAGCCTGGCGGATTCGGTGTACGACGTCGTCGGCGACGTGATGATCGACGGATCGGTGGTCGTCACGTACTCCTCGGTGCCCCGCGAGGACGTGCTGGGGTCCGCCTGGCCGGCGACGAGGACGAGTGGAGCGATCACCTTCGGCACGGCGCTGACCGCAGGCGACTTCGACGGCGACGGGTACGACGACCTCGCGATCGGAGACGCCGACGACTCTGTCGACGGGCGTCAGGCCCACGAGGGTGCCGGTGCGGTGTGGATCGTCCCGGGGTCGGCCGCGGGGTTGCAGCTCGCCCGATCGAGACGGGTCACCCAGGACAGCGCAGGCGTGCCGGGCAAGGCGGAGCGGGCCGACTGGTTCGGTTTCTCGGTCGCCGCGGGCGACGTGGATGCCGACGGGTACGACGACCTGGCGGTGGGTGCCCCGAACGAGTCCGTGGGGCGACTGGCCGGGGCCGGAGCGGTCACCGTGCTGCTCGGCGGGCCCCGCGGCCTGTCCGGCAGGGGCGCCCGCACCATCACTCAGAACACGGCCGGCCTACCGGGTGCGGCTGAGCGGGGTGATGAGTTCGGCTGGTCGGTCGCGATCGGGCGGGTCGGCAAGGACCGCTTCGCGGACGTCGTGATCGGGGCTCCCCGGGAGAACTTCTCGGGCAACACGCTCGTCTTCTGCGCCGACTGCACGGACGGCACGGGCGGCCTGACCGTGCTGCGCGGCTCGTCGCGCGGAGTGACGACCGCGGGAGCGGTCACCGTGGGGGGTCGCGCGCTCGCCAAGCACGCGAAGGCGAGCGGGACCATGCCGGACGGCACCTTCCTGTGGAGGCTGGGCGAGAGCGTCGCGATCGGCGACCTCGACGGCGACTCCTTCGGCGACGTCGTCGTGGGGGATGGCGCCGCGCAGGTCGGCGGCTCGATCGGGCCCGGGGCGGTGATCGCGGTGAGCGGCGGCCGCTCGACCGTCGACATCACGCGCGTCCGCGTCGTGAACCGGGCATCTGCGCACGTCAGCTACGGCCCGCAGACCGACGAGAACTTCGGCGCGGCCGTCGCGGTCGGTGATCTGACCGGCGACGGCCGCGCAGACGTCGTCGTGGGTTCGCGGCGCGCCGTCGGTGGCAAGGAGGGAGCCGGAGCCGTGACGATCCTGCGGGGCTCGAAGGCGGGCCTGACGGGCTCAGGATCGACCACCTTCACGCAGGCCGGCGCGCTGGTGCCCGGTGCACCCGAGACCGCCGATGCTTTCGGGGGCTCGGTCCGGATCCTCTCGACGGACGGGACCGGGCGCCCCGAGCTGCTCGTCGCTTCCGAGGACGAGTCGCTCGCACACACGTGGTCCACCGGCATGGTGTCGACGTTCAGCGTCGGCAGGGCATCGGTGAAGCTGCGCGCGAACGTGAGCGCCCTCGCGTTCACGCAGGCCGACTGGGTGCCCTGGATCCACCGCGTCCGGCTGGCGCGCTGATCAGGCGCACGCCCGGGCAGGTCGGCCACGGGTTCGGGCTGACGCGCCGCGGAACCGAGCCTCAGAGCACGCGCGGATGGAACAGCTCGGCGGCTGCCATGGGCGCCGTGCGACGCCGCCAACGCTGGACGAACGTGCGTCGATGGCCGCAGCGCACGCAGGTGAACGAGCGGTCGAGATGGGTTCCGGGTTCGGGCGTCCGTCCGTCGGGGTCTCCGCGGTAGACGTGCAGGCACACCGTCATTGGTGCTCACTCCTCATCAGTGGGTGGCTCCATCATCCTCGTCGCGCCTACTCCGGGTGCGTCCGGGCGAGGTGAGACCCTCTCGAGTCCACAATGTGAGATTTCCTGGACCGGTGCGCCCTTGACCTGGGCGGATGCATGTCCGATTTGAGCTGCGCGGGCAATGTCCGAGCCCGGTGCCAGGATCGACGCACGGCCGCACGGAGAGGATGTGCCATGTTCGACGACGACCTGGCGAGGCGGATCCGTCCCCTCGTCTCACGGCGCGACGACGTCGTGGAGAAGAAGATGTTCGGCGGGCTGGCCTTCCTGGTCGGCGGCCACATGGCGGTGGCGGCGAGCGGGCGCGGCGGGCTCATGGTGCGCGTACCCCCGGAGCGGCACGACGAGCTGCTCGCGGAGCCAGGTGCCGCGCCCATGGAGATGCGCGGGCGCTCGACGCCGGGTTGGCTCCGCGTCGAGGCGGGTGCCGTGGAGGACGACGACGAGCTCGCGCACTGGGTCGGCATCGGGGTGGACCACGCCGGCAGCCTGCCGCCCAAGGAGTAGCTACGCGCCGAGGTACTCCCGGCAGCGTGCGGCGATGTCGTCCCACTGCCAGTCGGCCTGCGCGCGGATGCGGCCGGCCTCGCCCATCGCCCGTGCCCTCTCCCGGTCGGTGAGCAGCTCGACGACCCGCTCGGCGATCTCGGCGGGCGAGGTCGGGTCCACCACGTAACCCGTCACGCCGTCGTCGACGGCGTCCGGCGCACCGCCGGAGCGACCGACGATGACGGGCTTGCCGCACGACGCCGCCTCGAGGAACACGATGCCGAGCCCCTCCGGCTCGAGGCCCGCGAGCCGGGTGCGCGACGGCATCGCGAACACGTCGGCGGCGTCGAAGTACGGCGGGATCTTCGCCCACGTGACGGGTCCGGTGAACGTGACGGCGTCGCCCAGGCCGAGCCGTGCGACCGCCTTCTCGAGCGTCGGGCGGTGCTTGCCGTCGCCCACGATCAGCAGCCGCGCGCCGGGAACCGCGCGCCGCACGGCGGGCCACGCCGCGATGAGCTGGTCCTGGCCCTTGCGGGCCACGAGCCGGGCCGCGCACACGACGAGCGGAGCGTCGCCGATCCCCAGCTCCGCGCGCACCTCGTCGCCGCCGCAGCCCGGGTAGAAGCGCTCCGAGTCGACGCCGGGCGCCAGCCGCTGCTGGTGCGAGCGACCGGCGGGGGACAGGCCGCGCGCGATCTGGTCCCGGCACCATCCGGAGATGTAGGTCAGGACGTCGACCGAGTCGCCGATGCGGCGCAGCAGCGAGCGCATCACCGGCACGCGCGCCCACCACACCTCGTGCCCGTGCGTGATGGCCACCACCCGCTGCGCCCCGGCGGCGCGCAGGGCGGGCGCGAGGAGCCCCAGCGGGGCCGAGGCTCCGAACAGCACCCGGTCGCAGCCGTGCTCCTGGAACGCGCGCACCACGTCGCGCCGGACTCGGCGGGTCGGGAGCAGCATCGACGTGCGGTCGCGCACCACGGGATAGGGGAGGGCGGCGTCGTACGCGGTGTCGCCTGGCATGGAGGACGTGTAGACGACCACCTCGCCCGCGGGGAACCGGTCGCACAGCGCGGCGACGAAGGCCTCGATCCCGCCCTGGCGCGTCGGGAAGTCGTTGGTCACGACGAGCGTGCGCGGCACAGGGGTCCTCCAGGGGGTCGGGGCCGGGCCATCCTACGAGGCCAGGCCCGCGCGGCACGTGCGCGGGCGCCTTCGGGGGCGAGCCGAGATCACGCTCCCGAACGGGAAGATTTCGGCTGGGACGCCTGTTCTGGCAGAATGTCCCGCTGGTCTGCGGTTCACCTGCGCGAGTCACGTGCGGGACCCGGAGACACCCGAACGAGGAGATCCTTGTGAAGTCTGACATCCACCCGGAGTACGTGGCCACCGAGGTCACGTGCACCTGCGGCAACACGTTCATCACGCGCTCGACCGTGACGAGCGGCAAGATCCACGCCGACGTCTGCAGCGCCTGCCACCCGTTCTACACGGGCAAGCAGAAGATCCTCGACACCGGCGGCCGCGTCGCCCGCTTCGAGGCTCGCTACGGCAAGAAGGCCAACTAGCACCCTCACAGCGCCGGTGCCCGGCGCGGACGACTGCCCTCCATGGCAGTGTCCGCGCGGGCGCCGGCGCTGTGGCGTTTCCCGGGCGGACCGCCCGGTGCGAGTCCGCCGCGCGCCCCGTCCCGGCGGATCGACCCGATGACAGGAGCTCGACCGTGAGCGACGCGTTCGCCGCCGCCCTCCCGCTGCTCGCCGAGCACGCGCAGATCGAGGCGCAGCTGGCGGATCCCGCGGTGCACGCCGACGCCGGCCGTGCGCGCACTCTGGGGCGCCGCTACGCCGAGCTGGGTCGCGTCGCCGCGGCCTACCGGGCCTGGCAGTCCGCCACCGACGACGCGCAGGCTGCCGCCGAGCTGGCCGAGGACCCCGCGTTCGCCGCGGAGCTGCCCGAGCTGCAGGCCGCCGCCGACGAGGCCGCCGCGCGGCTGCGCAACGTGCTGATCCCGCGCGACCCCGACGACGCGCGCGACGTGATCCTCGAGGTCAAGGCCGGCGAGGGCGGCGAGGAGTCCGCGCTGTTCGCGGGCGACCTGCTGCGCATGTACACGCGCTATGCCGAGCGCATGGGCTGGGCCACCCAGCTGCTCGAGGCCACCGAGTCGGACCTGGGCGGTTACAAGGACGTGCAGCTCGCGGTGAAGTCCCGCGGTGCGACCGCGCCCGAGGACGGCGTGTGGGCGCACCTGAAGTACGAGGGCGGCGTGCACCGCGTCCAGCGCGTGCCGGTCACCGAGTCGCAGGGCCGCATCCACACGTCGGCCGCCGGCGTGCTCGTCTTCCCCGAGGCCGACGACGAGGGCGAGGTCGAGATCGACCCGAACGACCTGCGGATCGACGTCTACCGCTCGTCCGGCCCGGGTGGCCAGTCCGTCAACACGACCGACTCCGCCGTCCGCATCACGCACGTGCCCACCGGCATCGTCGTCTCGATGCAGAACGAGAAGTCGCAGCTGCAGAACCGGGAGCAGGCCATGCGGGTGCTGCGCGCGCGGCTGCTCGCGGCCCGGCAGGAGGAGGCTGCGGCCGCGGCGAGCGTCGCCCGGCGGTCCCAGGTGCGCACGGTGGACCGCTCGGAGCGGATCCGCACCTACAACTTCCCCGAGAACCGGATCGCCGACCACCGCACCGGCTACAAGGCGTACAACCTCGACGCCGTGCTCGCGGGCGACCTGCAGCCAGTGGTGCAGTCGGCCATCGACGCCGACGAGGCGGCGCGCCTGGCCGCAGCGGCGGAGCAGTGAGCGCCGGCGCAGGAGACGGTGGTCCCGGGGACTCGCGCGGCCCACTGGGCGTCCGGGACCTGGTCGAGGGTGCGGCCCGGGTGCTCGCCGAGGCGGGCGTGGCCTCTCCGCGGGTGGACGCCACCGAGCTGGCCGCGTTCGCCCTCGGCCTGGACCGGCTCGACCTCGTGCTCGCGCCCGCCGCTCCCGAGGGCTTCGCGTCGCGGTACGCGGAGCTCGTCGAGCGCCGTCGCGTGCGCGAGCCCCTGCAGCACATCACCGGACGGACCGGGTTCCGCTACCTGACGATGGTCGTCGAGCCCGGCGTGTTCGTCCCGCGCCCGGAGACCGAGGTGGTCGCGCAGGCGGCCGTCGACGAGGCCGCCCACCTGGCGAGTGCCGGTCGCCGGCCGGTCGTCGTCGACCTGTGCACCGGTGCCGGCGGCATCGCGGTCTCGGTGGCCAGCGAGGTGGGCGGTGCGCGCGTCTGGGCGGTCGACGCCTCGCCGGCCGCCGTCGCGCTGACCGCCCGCAACGCCGAGCTCGCCGGCGCGGACGTCGCGGTGCAGCACGGCGACGTCCGCGACCCCGGCCTGCTGGCCGAGCTCGACGGCCTGGTCGACGTGCTCGTCTCGAACCCTCCCTACATCCCCCCGGACGCGGTACCCGTCGATCCCGAGGTCCGCGACCACGACCCCGACCTCGCGCTCTACGGCGGCGGGGCGGACGGGCTGGACGTCCCGCGCGCCGTGATCGCCGCCGCCGCGCGGCTGCTCGCGCCGGGCGGCCTGCTCGTGATGGAGCACGCTGAGGTCCAGGACGCTCGGGCCCGCGCCGCGGCCGAGCAGACCGGGGCCTTCACCGACGTCGCGAGCAGGCCCGACCTCACCGGCCGGCCGCGCATGCTCGTCGCGCGTCGGATCGGGGCCGGGGGCGTGAAAGACTCGCAGCCGTGAACGAGCGGATCCGACCCGCGGGAGACCCGACCAGCTGGGGCCCGGCCGTCGACGAGGCGGTCAACGCCCTGGCGCGCGGAGGCCTCGTCGTCCTGCCCACCGACACCGTCTACGGCATCGCGGCCGACGCCTTCGCGCCGACCGCCGTGCAGGCGCTCCTGGACGCGAAGGGGAGGGGTCGGCAGATGCCCCCGCCCGTCCTCATCCCGGCCGTCGCCACCATGGCGGGGCTGGCCACGGACGTCCCGGACGCGGCGCACGCCCTGGCCGAGGCGTTCTGGCCGGGCGGGCTGACGATCATCGTCGCCGCCCAGCCGTCGCTCGCGTGGGACCTGGGCGAGACGCACGGCACCGTGGCGCTGCGCGTGCCCGACCACGACACCGCGCTCGCGCTGCTGCGTCGCACGGGCCCCCTCGCGGTCTCGAGCGCGAACCGCACCGGCTCGGCGGCTGCGCTCACGGCGGGCGAGGCGTTCGAGCAGCTCGGCGCATCCGTCGACGTCTACCTCGACGCCGGTCAGACGCCGGGGCAGGTGGCCTCGAGCATCGTCGACGCGACCACCCCGACCCTGCGTCTGGTGCGCGCCGGTGCCATCAGCCTCGAGCAGCTCCGCGAGGTCGCGCACGTGGTGGGCCCGGACGACGAGGGCGCCCCCGGGTGAGGGTCTACCTGCTCGTCCTGCTCCTCGCCGCGGCGGTCGCCTACCTCGCGACGCCGCTCGCGCGCTGGTGCGCCCTGCGCTGGGGTGCCATCACCGCGGTGCGGGACCGGGACGTGCACGCCATCCCCACCCCGCGCCTGGGCGGCATGGCCATGTTCGCGGGCATGGGCATCGCCATCGTCATGGCGAGCCAGCTCCCCTTCCTCTCCGGGGTGTACGACAACCCCCGGCCGCTCGTCGGGATCATCGGCGGCGGTGCGCTGGTGTGCGCGCTCGGCGTGGCCGACGACATCTGGGACCTCGACTGGCTCACCAAGCTCATGGGACAGGTGCTCGCCGCGGGCTTCCTGGCCTGGCAGGGCGTGCAGCTCTACCAGCTGCCCATCGGGGGCGTGACGGTCGGCTCGACGCGGATGTGGACGTTCCTGACCATCCTCACGGTGGTCATCGCCATGAACGCCGTGAACTTCGTCGACGGGCTGGACGGGCTGGCTGCCGGCGTCCTCGCGATCGGCGGCACCGCCTTCCTGCTGTACTCCTACCTGCTCACCAAGAGCACCAGCTCGGACTACGCGAGCCTCGCGACGCTCGTGCTCGCGGTGCTGGTGGGCGCCTGCGTGGGCTTCCTGCCGCACAACGTCTACCCGGCCCGCATCTTCATGGGCGACTCGGGCGCGATGCTGCTCGGGTTCGTGTTCTCGGCCGCGGCGGTGGTGCTGACCGGGCAGATCGACCCCGAGTCCGTCTCCGAGCGCGCCAGCTTCCCCGCCTTCCTGCCCATGCTCCTGCCGTTCGCGGTGCTCCTGCTCCCGCTGCTGGACATGGCGCTCGCCCTGGTCCGGCGCGTCGGAGCGGGCAAGTCGCCGTTCCACCCGGACCGGATGCACCTGCACCACCGGCTGCTCGCGCTGGGCCACTCGCACCGCCGGGCCGTGGTCATCATGTACGTGTGGACCGCGGTGATCGCGTTCGGCGTCGCGGCGCTCGTGACGTTCTCGACGACGGTCGTCCTGTGGCTGCTCGCCGCGGGCGTCGTCCTCGCGCTGCTCGCCACGCTCGGCCCGCTCCGCGGCCGCCGCAAGCCCGCCCCCGCCGTCCTGCTGGACCCTGACAAGACCCCGGAGACCGCCCGATGAGCACCCCCGCCCAGCCCGCCCCGCTGTCCGAGGCGGCCGCGGCCGACGCCTTCCGGCGCGCCCTTCGCGACATGTTCTGGCTGCTCGGGGCCCTGCTGGTGGTCGGCGTCGGCGTCGGCGCCCTGGTGGACGGCCTCGAGGGCGTGTGGGGTGCCCTCATCGGGGTCGCGCTCGCGCTCGTGTTCTCGGGCACCACGGTGGTCTCGGTGCTGCGCACGGTGAACACCACCCCGGCCCACACCACGGCCGTCATCATGGGTGCCTGGCTGGGCAAGATCGTGGTCGTCTTCGTCGCCCTGGCGGTGCTCGCGCAGTTCGACTTCTACAACCGCATGGTGCTCGGCCTGGTGCTCTTCGCGGGCGTCCTGGGGTCGGCCGTGCTGGACCTGCGGGCCGTGCAGCGAGGCCGCATCCCGTACGTCGAGCCGGCGGCGCCGGACGGCCCTGGGACGGGTCCTGAACCCGCCGATTCATAGGTTAGGCTTCCCCCAACCACGACGGCCGACCGCGCTGAGTGTGCCTGCGCTGACGCGGCACCGCGCATCGAACTTTGGAGACCGCCCTGTCCAGCCTTGCGACGATCCTGCCGCTCGCCGCGGATGACAGTGAATTCCACGCGCCGTCCCTCGCGGACTTCTTCCCGCCGGCCGTCCTCTTCGAGGGCACCCCCTTCGAGATCAACCGGATCATGATCGTCCGGTTCATCGCGACCGCGGCGCTCATCATCATCATCACCCTCGCCGCGAAGCGCGCGAAGCTCGTGCCGGGTCGCGGCCAGGTGATCATCGAGATGGTGGTCAACTTCGCCCGCAAGGGCATCGCCGAGGAGATCCTGGGCGAGAAGCTCGGCCGCAAGTACGCGCCGATCATCACCACGATCCTGTTCTCCGTGTTCTTCCTGAACATCACCGGCGTGGTGCCGTTCCTGAACATCGCGGGAACGTCCGTCATCGGGCTCCCGCTGATCTTCGCCCTGTGGGTGTTCGCCCTGTACCTCATCGACGCGGTGCGGGCGCTCGGGGTCGGCGGCTTCCTCAAGGGCCAGCTCTTCCCGCCCGGTGTGCCGAAGTTCGTCTACATCGTGCTGACGCCGGTCGAGTTCCTGCAGGTCTTCCTGCTGCGCCCCGCGACGCTGACCATCCGACTCTTCGCCAACATGATGGCCGGGCACCTGCTGCTCGCGCTGTGCTTCTCGGCCACGTCGTTCCTCTTCCTGCACGCGGCCGGTGGGCTCAAGGTCCTCGGCGTCGTCACCTTCGCCGGTGGCGTCGCGTTCTTCCTGCTGGAGGTGTTCGTCGCCGCGCTGCAGGCGTACGTGTTCGCCATCCTCACGGCGGTGTACCTGCAGATGGCCATCGAGCCGGATCACTGACAGACACTTCTGACCGCGGCAGGTCGCACACGTGATCCGCCGCCCCACCCCGGACGCGCCGCGTGGCGCGCAGATGAAAGGAACCACACCAGTGGAGATCACCGGCAACCTCGCGGTCATTGGCTACGGCCTCGCCGCCATCGGCCCCGGCATCGGTCTGGGCATCCTGTTCGGCAAGACCATCGAGAGCATGGCGCGTCAGCCCGAGATGTCGGGTCAGCTGCGTTCGACCATGTTCATCGGCCTCGCCTTCATCGAGGTGTTCGGTCTGCTCGGCCTCGTGACGCCGTTCATCTTCAAGTGATCGGCACCGCGATTACCGGCCTCCTGACAGCTGCGGAGGAGGCCGAGACGCCCAACCCGCTGCTCCCGGAGACCTACGACATCGTCTGGTCGCTGGTCATCGTGATCATCCTCGGCTTCGTGTTCCTCAAGTACGCGCTGCCGAAGATCCAGGCCGTGCTCGACGAGCGCACCGAGCTGGTCGAGGGTGGCCTGGCCAAGGCCGAGAACGCCCAGGCCGAGGCGGCTGCCGCGCTGGTCGAGTACCAGCAGCAGCTCAACGACGCCCGCACCGAGGCTGCCCGCATCCGCGAGGAGGCGCGCGCCGAGGGCTCGGCCATCGTCGCGGAGTCGCGCACGCGCGCGGCCGCCGAGGCCGCGCGGATCGTCGAGAACGCTCAGCGTCAGATCGAGGCGGAGCGCCTGCAGGCGAGCGTCGCGCTGCGCAACGAGGTCGGCACGCTGGCGACGGACCTGGCGTCCAAGATCGTCGGCGAGTCGCTCGAGGACGACGCACGTCGTTCGCGCGTCGTCGAGCGCTTCCTGGACGAGCTCGAGGCAAGCACCGCTGCGGACGCAGGTAAGGGGAACTGATGCGTGGGACGAGTCGGGCGTCGCTGGATGCCGCGGAGGGCCGGTTCGAGCCGGTCCTCGGCGCCGCCGGCGCCAAGGCCTCGGTGCTCGGGGAGCAGCTGTTCGCGCTCGTCGACGCGCTGGACCACTCCGGCTCGCTGCGCCGGACCCTGGCAGACCCGTCCATCCCGGCCGCGCCCAAGGCCGCCCTGGTGGCACAGCTGCTCAAGGACGCCGAGCCGGCCGTGATCGAGGCGGCCCAGGGTCTCGTGGGTGCCCGGTGGTCGGACGACCGCGATCTCGCGGACGCGGCCGAGCACCTGGGCTTCCACGCGCTCCTGGCGGACGCCGAGGCGCGGGGACAGCTCGACCGTGTCGAGGAGGAGCTGTTCCGCCTCACGCGTGCGCTGGTCGGGGAGCGCGAGGTGCGTCAGACGCTGTTCGACGACAAGATCCCGGGCTCGGCCCGGGCGGCTCTGGTCGACCAGATCCTGGCCGACCGTGCGGACCCCAGCACCGCGGCCATCGCTCGGCGCGCGGCGGCCGCCCCTCGGGGCCGTCGTTACGTGGCCACGCTGGGGCACATCGCGGACCTGATCGCGGAGCGGCGGCAGCGGCAGGTGGCGACGGTGACGGCCGCCGCGCCGCTCACGTCGGCGCAGCGCGACCGGCTCGCCTCGATCCTGGAGCGCGCCTACGGCCGCGCCGTCCAGATCAACGAGGTGCACGACACGCAGGTGCTCGGTGGCCTGCGCATCCAGGTGGGGCCGAACGTCGTCGACTCGACGGTGCTCGCCCGCCTGGCGGACGCCCGCCGACGAGTGGCCAGCTGAACCAGCGTCACCCCGCGCGCCGCATCACGGCGAGCACCACGACATGTGAGACCGCACGCACCCCGTGCGATGGACGAGGAGAAGAGCAATGGCTGAGCTGACGATCAGGCCGGAGGAGATCCGCGCCGCGCTGGACAGCTTCGTGCAGTCCTACGAGCCGAGCGGAGTCGTCTCGGAAGAGGTCGGCCGCGTCACCCTCTCGGGCGACGGCATCGCCCAGGTCGAGGGCCTCCCGGGCGCGATGGCCAACGAGCTGCTGCGCTTCGAGGACGGCACGCTGGGCCTGGCGCTGAACCTCGACGTGCGCGAGATCGGTGTCGTGGTGCTCGGTGAGTTCACCGGCATCGAGGAGGGCCAGGAGGTCCGCCGCACGGGCGAGGTCCTGTCCGTGCCCGTCGGTGACGGCTACCTCGGCCGCGTCGTCGACCCGCTGGGCGAGCCCATCGACGGCCTGGGTGCCATCGAGACGGACGCCCGCCGCGCGCTCGAGCTGCAGGCCCCCGGCGTCATGGCCCGCAAGTCGGTCCACGAGCCGCTGCAGACCGGCCTCAAGGCCATCGACTCGATGATCCCGATCGGCCGCGGCCAGCGCCAGCTCATCATCGGCGACCGCCAGACCGGCAAGACGGCCATCGCGATCGACACGATCATCAACCAGAAGGCCAACTGGGAGTCCGGCGACGAGTCGAAGCAGGTGCGCTGCATCTACGTCGCCATCGGTCAGAAGGGCTCCACGATCGCTGCCGTCCGTGGCGCGCTCGAGGAGGCCGGCGCGCTGGAGTACACGACGATCGTCGCCGCTCCCGCCTCGGACCCCGCGGGCTTCAAGTACCTCGCGCCGTACACCGGCTCGGCCATCGGCCAGCACTGGATGTACCAGGGCAAGCACGTGCTGATCGTCTTCGACGACCTGTCGAAGCAGGCCGAGGCCTACCGCGCCGTCTCGCTGCTGCTGCGCCGCCCGCCGGGCCGCGAGGCCTACCCCGGTGACGTCTTCTACCTGCACTCCCGCCTGCTGGAGCGTTGCGCCAAGCTGTCCGACGAGCTGGGCGCCGGCTCGATGACCGGTCTGCCGGTCATCGAGACCAAGGCGAACGACGTCTCGGCGTACATCCCCACCAACGTCATCTCGATCACGGACGGGCAGATCTTCCTGCAGTCCGACCTGTTCAACGCCGACCAGCGCCCTGCCGTCGACGTCGGCATCTCGGTGTCCCGCGTCGGCGGTGCCGCCCAGGTCAAGGCGATGAAGTCGGTCTCCGGCACGCTGAAGCTCGACCTGGCGCAGTTCCGTTCGCTCGAGGCGTTCGCCATGTTCGCGTCCGACCTCGACGCCACGAGCCGCGCGCAGCTGGCCCGTGGTGCTCGCCTCACCGAGCTCCTCAAGCAGGGTCAGTACAGCCCCTTCTCGGTGGAGGAGCAGGTCGCGTCGATCTGGGCCGGCACCAAGGGCAAGCTCGACGACGTCCCGGTCGAGGACGTGCGCCGGTTCGAGAGCGAGCTGCTGGACCACCTCAAGCGCAACACGGACGTGCTGACGACGATCGCGTCGACCGGCAAGCTCGAGGACGCCACGGAGAAGGCCCTCGGCGACGCCGTCGACACCTTCCGCCAGGGCTTCCTCAAGGCGGACGGCTCCCCGCTGGTCGGCGGCGAGTCGGACGATGCAGAGGTCGACGTCGAGCAGGAGCAGATCGTCCGGCAGAAGAAGGCCTGATCGATGGCCGGTCTGCAGCGCGTCTACAAGCAGCGCATCAAGTCCACCCAGGCGCTCAAGAAGATGTTCCGGGCGCAGGAGCTCATCGCGGCTTCGCGCATCGGTCGTGCGCGGGACCGGGTCAAGATGGCTGCGCCGTACTCGCAGGCGATCACGCGTGCGGTCTCGGCGGTCGCGACGCACTCCAACGTCACGCACCCGTTCCTCGTGGAGCGGACGGACACCACGCGCGTCGCGGTGCTGGTCATCGCGTCGGACCGCGGCATGGCGGGCGCCTACTCGGCGAGCGTCATCCGCGAGACGGAGCGGCTCGTGGCGAACCTCGAGCGTGAGGGCAAGCAGGTGGCTCTCTACGTCTCGGGCCGCCGCGCGGTGAGCTACTACACCTTCCGGGGTCGCGACATCGAGGGCGCCTGGTCGGGCCACTCGGACGCGCCGACCACGGAGGTCGCCGGTGAGATCGCCGAGGCCATCCTCGACGCCTTCCGGGCGCCGGCGGACCAGGGCGGCGTGGCCGAGGTGCACGTCGTCTACACGCAGTTCGTCAACATGGTCACGCAGCGTCCGCACCTGATCCGGCTGCTGCCGCTCGAGATCGTCGAGGGCGTCGCGCCGGTCGAGGACGCCGACACGCTGCCGCTGTACGAGTTCGAGCCGGAGCCCGCCGTGGTTCTGGACGCCCTGCTGCCGCGCTACGTGCGCAGCCGCATCTACGCGAGCCTCCTGCAGGCCGCCGCGTCCGAGCTGGCCGCCCGCCAGCGCGCGATGCACACGGCGACCGAGAACGCCGAGGACCTCATCCGGATGTACACCCGGCTGGCCAACCAGGCCCGTCAGGGCGAGATCACGCAGGAGATCAGCGAGATCGTCTCGGGCGCAGACGCGCTCGCCTCCTGATCGCCACCCCCCAGAGCCAGACCCCAGCGAGACACACCAACGAAGCGAGGCCAGACATGACCGCCACCACCGTCGACGAGACGGCCGCCACCGCCGGCACGCCCGGCGTGGGTCGGGTCGCCCGCGTCATCGGCCCGATCGTGGACATCGAGTTCCCCGCGGACCAGCTCCCCGAGCTCTACAACGCGCTCACGGTCGACATCGACCTGTCGAGCCAGGGCGAGGGCGAGAGCAGCTTCACGATGACCCTCGAGGTCGCCCAGCACCTCGGCGACTCGCTGGTCCGCGCCATCGCGCTCAAGCCGACCGACGGCCTGGTCCGCGGCGCGCACGTGACCGACACCGGCGCTCCGATCTCCGTCCCCGTGGGCGACATCACCAAGGGCCACGTCTTCAACGTGACCGGTGAGGTGCTCAACCTCAAGGAGGGCGAGACGTTCGAGGTGACCGAGCGGTGGCCCATCCACCGCAAGCCCCCGGCCTTCGACCAGCTCGAGAGCAAGACGCAGATGTTCGAGACGGGCATCAAGGTCATCGACCTGCTGACGCCCTACGTCACGGGCGGGAAGATCGGCCTCTTCGGCGGTGCGGGCGTCGGCAAGACGGTCCTCATCCAGGAGATGATCCAGCGCGTCGCCCAGAACCACGGCGGTGTGTCGGTCTTCGCCGGCGTCGGCGAGCGCACGCGTGAGGGCAACGACCTCATCGTCGAGATGGAGGAGGCGGGCGTCTTCGACAAGACCGCCCTCGTCTTCGGCCAGATGGACGAGCCGCCGGGCACGCGTCTGCGCGTCGCGCTGTCGGCGCTGACGATGGCGGAGTACTTCCGCGACGTGCAGAAGCAGGACGTGCTGCTCTTCATCGACAACATCTTCCGCTTCACGCAGGCCGGCTCCGAGGTCTCCACGCTGCTCGGCCGCATGCCGTCCGCGGTGGGCTACCAGCCCAACCTGGCCGACGAGATGGGCATCCTGCAGGAGCGCATCACCTCCACGCGTGGTCACTCGATCACGTCGCTGCAGGCCATCTACGTGCCCGCCGACGACTACACCGACCCGGCGCCGGCGACGACGTTCGCGCACCTCGACGCCACCACGGAGCTCAGCCGCGAGATCGCGTCCCGCGGTCTGTACCCGGCCGTGGACCCGCTGTCGTCGACGAGCCGCATCCTCGACCCGCGCTACGTGGGCCAGGAGCACTACGACGTGGCGACGCAGGTGAAGTCGATCCTGCAGCGCAACAAGGAGCTCCAGGACATCATCGCGATCCTCGGTGTCGACGAACTCTCGGAGGAGGACAAGACGGTCGTGGCGCGTGCGCGCCGCATCCAGCAGTTCCTCTCGCAGAACACCTACATGGCCGAGAAGTTCACCGGTGTCGAGGGATCCACGGTCCCCGTCGCCGAGACGGTCGAGGCGTTCAAGAAGATCGCCGCCGGCGAGTTCGACCACATGGCCGAGCAGGCGTTCTTCAACATCGGTGGCCTCGAGGACCTCGAGCGCAACTGGGCCCGCATCCAGAAGGAGTACGGCGTCTGACATCCCCGTAGTGCGCCGGACGCGTCCCGTGAGGGGCGCCGCACAGCAACCAAGGAGGATCCGTGGCATCGCTCGAGGTCGACCTCGTCGCCACCGACGGCAAGGTCTGGACGGGCACGGCCCGCCAGCTGATCGCGCCCGCCGGCGACGGTGAGATCGGCATCCTCGCCGGTCACACTCCTGTCCTGACGATCCTGCGCGAGGGCGAGGTCCGCGTGTACCCCGAGGGTGGCGGGCCGGTCGAGCGCTGGCACGTCGACGGCGGGTTCATGTCGTTCGACGACAACCGCGCCACGATCGTGGTCGACGCGGTCAGCCGCACGACGTCGGCGTCCTCGGGGCACTGAGGTCGTACCGCGGTGCCCACCTTCGTCTCCGTCGCGCTGGTGTGTGCGCTGGTCACGGCGGGTGTCCTGACCGGTCTGTGGGCATCCCGGACGCGCACGCTGAGCCACCGGGTGGGCTCCTTCCGCTGCTCGGTGGGCCGCACGGGGGCGGGCCCCTGGTCCGCGGGTATCGCGCAGTACGGCACTGAGCACCTGTACTGGTGGCGTCACCTCTCCCTCGCCCCGCGACCCGGTCACCGCTGGCAGCGCTGCGGCCTCGCCGTGGTGGAGCGCGTCGACGCCGGGCACGGTGACGTGGTGGTCACGTGCCGGACCGCGGCCTCGTCCGCGAAGCTGTACCTGTTGATGAGCCGTGGGGCCTACGAGGGCCTCACGTCCTGGATCGAGGCGACGCCGTCGCGCGTGGACTCGGTGATCTGAGGGTCGTGCGTCTGGTCGTCGCGTCCTGCGCCGCGCGCTACAGCGGTCGCCTCAATGCCCACCTTCCCCGTGCCACCCGTCTCGTCGTGGTCAAGTCCGACGGCAGCGTGCTGCTGCACTCGGACGGCGGCTCGTACAAGCCGCTCAACTGGATGAGCCCCCCCTGCTCGCTCGCCGTGAGCGAGCCCGACGACGAGTCCCGCGCGGCCGGCGTCACGCAGGTCTGGACCGTCCAGCACGCCAAGTCCGACGACCGTCTGGTGATCGACCTGTACGAGGTGCTGAGCGACTCCGCGCACGACCTGGGCGTCGACCCCGGCCTGATCAAGGACGGCGTCGAGGCGCACCTGCAGGAGCTGCTGGCGGCCCAGATCGGCCTCCTCGGCAGCGGGCACACGCTGATCAGGCGCGAGTTCCCGACAGCCATCGGGCCGGTCGACATCCTGGCGCGCGACGCGACCGGGGCGACCGTCGCCATCGAGATCAAGCGCCGTGGCGACATCGACGGCGTCGAGCAGCTCACCCGATACCTCGAGCTCCTCAACCGGGACCCGCACCTCGCGCCGGTGCGCGGGGTCTTCGCGGCCCAGGAGATCAAGCCGCAGGCGCGCGTGCTCGCCACCGACCGCGGCATCGGGTGCCTGGTGCTCGACTACGACGCCATGAAGGGCGTCGACGACGTGGACTCGCGCCTGTTCTGAGGGGCCGATCGGGGGACCTTCCGCACCCCGGCGCCAGCCGCGTGGCACGATGCGCTCGTGCAACCTGAGAACGTGCCGCCGGTCCGCGGCGTAGCGGCGATCGCCATGCTCAACCTGCGGTGCGTGGCGGTGCTGCTCATGGTCAACGTGCTCGTCGGAGCCGTCGGGGCGTTCCTCGGATCGGGGACGACGGGGATCCAGGTGGCGGTGCTCTTCGTGCTGATCGCCTGCATCCCGGTGGCCCTCGTGGGCTTCCCGGCGGGGCTGCTCACCGCCCACCTGCTCCGGCACGTGCGGCGCGAGTGGGTGCACGTCGCGGTGTTCGCCGCGGTGGGTGCCGCCCTCGCGGCGCTCATGATCGGGGTGTGGGGCCACTCGGTCGCCCTGGCGGTGATCGGCGCCGTCGAGGGCACGCTGGGCGCGGGAGGTGCGCGGTGGTGGAGCGGCAACGCGCACGCCCGGGCCGCGCTCGCGCGCCCACGCCTGCCCCGTCCCGAGCCCGAGGACGCCCTCGTCGACGCCCAGCTCGAGCGCGGTCCTCGATAGGCCACAATGGCCCCGTGAGCGCCGCGACGTCGACAGCCCGGACCAGCCTGCGCGGGACGGTGGTCACGCCCCACGGCGTCATCCCCGACGGCGTCGTCGTCGTCGAGGGGCAGACCATCGCCTGGGTCGGACCGGCGAGCGACGCCGCGGATGCCGTCCCCGACGAGTCGGGAGACTTGCTCCTCCCCGGCCTCGTCGACCTGCACAACCACGGCGGCGGCGGTGTCAGCCTGCCGGACGCCGAGACCCTCGACGACGTGCGCGTCGCGGCCGGGGAGCATCTCCGCCACGGCACCACGAGCCTCGTGGCGTCGCTGGTCACCGCGCCGCGTGACGTGCTGCTCGCCCGGACCGGTCTGCTCGCCGATGCGGCCGAGCAGGGCATCGTCGCTGGGATCCACCTCGAGGGACCCTTCCTGTCCCAGGCGCGCTGCGGTGCGCAGAACCCCGGCGACATGCTCGTCGGGGACGCCGAGCTGGTGGGGGCCGTGGCGACTGCGGCGCGGGGTCACCTCGTGACCATGACGATCGCCCCCGAGGTGGTGGGCGACGACGTCCTCGCGGCACTGGTCACGGCGGGTGCGATCCCGTCCGTGGGCCACACGGACGCGAGCGCGGAGCAGGTGGACGCGGCGGTCGATCGCAGTTTCGACCTGCTCGCCACCACGGAGGGCGCCCGGTCGGGACGCCTCACCGCGACGCACCTGTTCAACGGCATGCGGCCGCTGCACCACCGCGATCCCGGCCCGATCGCGGCCTGCCTTGCCGCGGCCGGCCGCGGTGAGCTCGTGGTCGAGCTGGTCGCCGACGGCACGCACCTCGCGGACGGGACCACGCGCTCCGTGTTCGACCTCCTCGACGCCGGCTCGATCGCGCTCGTCACGGACGCGATGGCCGCGGCCGGGATGGCGGACGGCGACTACCAGCTCGGACCCATGGAGGTCCGCGTCGCGCAGGGGGTCGCCAGGATCGTGGAGGCGGACGGGTCGGCGGGTGCCATCGCCGGGGGAGTGGCGCACCTGCTCGACGTGCTGCGCCAGGTGGTGAGGGCGGGAGTGCCGCTCCAGGACGCCGTGCGGGCGGCCGCGACCACGCCGGCCGAGGTGCTCGGACGCGCCGATCTGGGCGCGCTGGTGGCGGGGCGCCGCGCCGACGTCCTCGTCGCCGACGCAGATCTGCGGCCGGTCCGCGTCATGCGGGACGGTAAGTGGGTGGCCTGACGGGTCACGCCACCGGGCCGGTGGTGGCGCGAGGCGTCAGGACCGGCGAGATGAGCCGGGTCTCGGCGAGCTGCGTGCCGTTCAGGCGCGCCATGGCCATGTCCACCGCGACACCGCCGATGCTGGACGCCGGGATGTCGACGGAGGTGAGCGGGAGGGGCTGACCGACGGCGACGTCCGTGGGGCACACCGCCACCACCGAGATGTCGTCGGGCACGGACCGGCCCCGCTCACGCAGCGTCGCGAGGACGGCGGGCAGCGCCACCTCGTTGTGCACGACGATCCCGGTGACGTCCGGCAGGCGCAGCAGCACCCGGTCGATGGCCGCCACGGCGCCCGCATGGGACGACTCGCAGGGCTCGAAGACGGCGGCGACCCCCGCCCGCGTCGCCTCCTCGCTGAAGCCGCGCACCATGCGCGCGGCGTACGTGGTGTGTCGGTCGAGCACCGCCTGCGGTGAGCCGACGAGCGCGATCGAGCCGTGGCCCAGGCCCACCAGGTGGTCGACGGCGACGCGCGCCGCCTGCTCGAAGTCGAGGTCGACGCACGAGAAGCCCGCCGTGTCCCGGGGGAGGCCGATGAGCACCGCCGGCTGCCGCTGGCGGCGCAGGATCGCGAGCCGGGGGTCGTCGGCCTCGACGTCCATCATGATCACCGCGTCGACCATCGATCCCGCGGCCACGCGCTCCACGCCCGCGTGGTCCTCCTGCGTGAGCAGCAGGACGTCGTGCTGGTAGGTCTGGGCGCGGGTGACCACGCCGGTGACGAACTGCATGATGACCCCGACGTTCACGTCGACGCGCAGCGGGGCCATGAGAGCCAGCACGTTGGTGCGTGCCGAGGCGAGCGCGCGAGCTCCGGCGTGCGGCCGGTAGTCGAGGTCCCGGACGGCCCGCTCGATGCGCTCGCGCGTCGAGGCGGAGATGGGCCGCTTGCCCGACAACGCGTAGGACACGGTCGAGACCGAGACGCCGGCGGCGCGGGCGACGTCGTCGATCGTCGTCACGTCTGCCCCCGGTTCTGGTCCTTGGCTGCGCGTCCGTCCTGGACGCTGCGTCGCCGACACACTAACGGGCTGGCCGGTGGCGTCCCCCAGCGACGCCACCGGCGACCCCTATGTCGCAAGCAAGCGCTTCGATGATTCACCGTCGAACGCTGAGATGGCAACCCCTGGACAAGCGGGAAAATCGCGCGCTATGGTGTCGAAGCGCTTCGACGACCGAGTGTCCTTCGGTCGCATCCACTCGACGAGGAGAACACGGATGAGCATCAACACCCGGCGATGGGCGACGGCCGCGACGGTCGCCCTGCTGACCCCTCTGGCCCTGGCCGCGTGCAGCAGCGGCGGCAGCGGGGGCGGCGACGAGGACTCCAAGACGCTGACCATCTGGCACTACGAAGGTGACGACTCCGCCATGGCGCAGGCTTGGGCGAAGGCCATCGACATCTTCAAGGCCGAGCACGAGGGCGTCACCGTCGACGTGCAGAAGCAGACCTTCGAGCAGATCCAGAAGAACGCCAAGATCGTGCTCACGGGCGACGACGTCCCGGACGTCATGGAGTACAACAAGGGCAACGCGACCGCCGGCCAGCTCGCGTCGCAGGGCCTGCTGACGCCGCTCACGGACGTCGCGAAGGAGAAGGGCTGGGACAAGACGGTCTCCGGCTCGCTCGCCACGACGGCGCAGTACGACGACAACGGGCTCATGGGCTCGGGCGAGTGGTTCGGCGTCCCCAACTACGGCGAGTTCGTGGGGGTGTACCTCAACAACGACCTCTTCAAGAAGAACGGCATCGAGGTGCCGACCACGTTCGACGCGTTCGAGCAGGCGCTGGCGGCGTTCAAGGCGAAGGGCGTCACGCCGCTCGCGACGGCCGGCGCCGAGTACCCGCTGGGTCAGCTCTGGTACGAGCTGGTCCTGCACTACGGCGACCGCGCCCTCGTCGACGACTACCAGCTGTTCAAGAACGACGTCGACTGGCACGGCGAGGCGATGACGCAGGCCACCAACAAGCTCGACGAGTGGATCAAGAAGGGCTACATCGCCAGCGACTCCGCCGGGCTGACCGCCGAGGACATGGGCGTCTCGTTCATCGCCGGCAAGTTCCCGATCATGGTCTCCGGCTCGTGGTGGTTCGGCCGCCTCGCCACGGAGATCACGTTCGACTGGAGCCAGACGCTGTTCCCGGAGAACACGCTGCACCCGGGCTCGTCGGGCAACCTGTGGGTCGTCCCCGCGAATGCCAAGTCCAAGACGCTGGCCGAGGACTTCATCGACATCACGCTGCGTCCCGAGGTGCAGAACATCCTCGGCGAGAAGGGCGGTCTCCCGGTCGCGGGCGACCCGGCGTCGATCACCGACCCGAAGACCAAGGAGCTCACCCAGAACTTCGCCGACATCGTCAAGGGTGACGGCCTCGCGTTCTACCCGGACTGGCCCGTCGCCGGCTTCTACGACGTGATCGTGAGCCAGCTGCAGTCGCTGGTCAACCAGTCGAAGACGCCCGACCAGGTGCTCGACGGCCTGAAGGACGCCTACGAGTCCGGCAAGAGCGACCTGCTCGGACAGTGACCGATCGCCGGGCCGGGGGGTCACTACCCCGGCCCGGCGGTCTGCCTCCTGGGAGAGAGACATGACCACGCAGACCCTCGGCAAGGACGCCGCGACGCAGGCGCCGCCCTCGGTGCGGACCAAGCGCAAGGCCCCCCACTGGGTGCCCTACCTGCCCTACCTGATCCCCGGCCTCGTGGCCTTCGTGGTGGTGATCGGCATCCCGCTCGTCACCAACATCATGTACAGCTTCCAGAAGTGGAAGGGCGGCATGGCGCCGCACACCTGGGTGGGCCTCGACAACTACCGCGCGCTGCTCCAGGACGAGCAGTTCTGGACGTCGTTCCGCAACTCCATCTCGATGATCGTGGCGATGGTCGTCATCCCCACCCTCATCGGCCTCGTGCTCGCGTCGGTGCTCTTCGACTACCTGGGCAAGCGGTTCGGCTCGCGCAGCGCCTCGGTGCTGCGGGCGACGTACTACCTGCCGCAGATCCTTCCGGTCGCGGTCGCGGGTGTGCTGTGGAACTGGATCCTCAACGCCCAGACCGGAGCGGTGAACGAGATCCTGCGCTCCCTGGGCGTCGAGAACCCGCCCAATTGGCTCGGCGACCCGTCGACCGCGATGCCGAGCGTGATGCTGGTGCTGGTCTGGGTGCAGATCGGCTACCCCGTGGTCATCTTCATGTCGGCGCTCCAGCGCGTCGACCCGGAGCTCTACGAGGCGGCCGAGCTCGACGGCGCCGGCTGGGGTCGTCGCTTCCGCGCGATCACCCTCCCGCAGATCAAGCCGGAGACGTTCGTCGTGGTGCTGACGTGCACGGTGGCGGCCCTCAAGGTCTTCGGGCCCATCTACGTGCTCACCCGAGGGGGCCCCGAGGGCTCCACGCTCGTGCCGAGCTACTACTCGTACCTCAACTTCTTCGACAAGTCGAAGGTCGGCTACGGCGCCGCGATCGCAACGGTGCTCACGCTGGTCATCGTGCTGGTCGCCGTCGTGATCCTCGCAGTGCAGGCGCGCAGCGAGCGCAAGGAAGCCGGGGGACTGTGATGGCCGTCGAGACGATCAAGGCGCCCCCGGCGTCCCGCCCGGACGCGCGGCACCGCACGGGGACGGCGCGCTGGTTCATCCTGGCGGGGGCGATCCTCGTCGGTCTGCTGATCCTGGCGCCGATCCTCATCATGGTGCTCAACGCGTTCAAGTCCCCCTCGGACTACTCGCAGAACGGCCCGCTGAGCCTGCCGAAGGACCTGTACTTCGACGGCGTGAAGGCGTTCTGGGAGAGGGTGGACTTCCCCCAGAAGCTGTGGAACTCCATCTTCATCTCCGGCGTCGTGGCCGTGCTCGGCACCCTGCTGTCGCTGCTCAACGCGTACGCGATCGGCATCGGCCGGATCAAGGGCCGGCTGTGGGTGGTGACGCTGTTCCTCCTGGCGACGATGCTGCCGCAGGAGGCGCTGATCTACCCGCTGTTCACCATGGCGCAGCAGGCGGGCCTGGGGAACTCCCCGTGGTCCGTGATCATCATCTTCACGGTGATCCAGTCGGCTTTCGGCACGTACCTGCTCGCCTCGGTGCTGGGCACCTTCCCCAAGGCGCTGCTCGAGGCGGCTGCACTGGACGGCGCTGGTCGGTGGACGGTGCTGTGGAAGGTCGTCTTCCCGATCGTGCGGCCCACGCTGTCCGTCCTGATGATCTTCTTCTTCATCTGGACCTGGAACGAGTTCTTCATCCCGCTGGTGATGCTGACCACCAACGACACCCAGACCATCCCCATCGCGCTCGCCTCGCTCCAGGGCGACCGGATGATGGACGCCCCCACGACGAACGCGGGCGCCCTGATCTCCCTGCTGCCGGCGCTGATTTTCTTCCTGCTCTTCCAGCGCACGCTGACCCGTGGGGTCACCGCTGGATCGGTGAAGTGAGAGGAACCCGATGAAGTTCACCGACGGCTACTGGCTCCAGCTCCCGGGGGTCACGGTCCTGCACCCGCGGGACGTCGCTGACGTCGAGCTGCACGACGACTCGCTCGTCGTCCACTCGGCCACCGCGCCGCTCACCAAGCGGGGGGACACGCTCAACCGGCCGCTGGTCACCGTGACCTTCACGAGCCCGATGGACGGCGTCATCGGCGTGCGGATCGAGCACCACACGGGCGGAGTCGACCGAGGGCCGCACTTCGACGTCGCCTCCGCGGGTGCGGACGTCAAGGTCACGTCCTCCGACGACGGCCTGGCCACGTTCAGCGCGGGCGACCTCACGGCGCGCGTGTCCACCCGCGGCGCGTGGGCGGTCGACTTCGTCGCCGACGGGCGCGTCCTCACCTCGTCGTCCGCGCGCTCGATCGGCGTGGTCCGGGACGCGGCCGGCGAGCCCTTCGTGCACGAGCAGCTGAGCCTGGGCGTGCGCGAGCACGTGTACGGGCTGGGGGAGCGCTTCGGTGCCTTCGTCAAGAACGGCCAGTCGGTCGACATCTGGAACGCGGACGGCGGAACCTCGAGCGAGCAGGCGTACAAGAACGTCCCGTTCTTCCTCAGCGACCGCGGCTACGGCGTCTTCGTCGACCACCCGGGGCACGTCTCGTTCGAGGTCGGCTCGGAGGCCGTCTCGCGCACGCAGTTCTCGGTGCCGGGAGAGTCGCTGCAGTACTACGTCATCCACGGCCCGACCCCCAAGGACGTGCTGCGCCGCTACACCGCCCTGACCGGGCGCCCGGCGCGGGTGCCCGCGTGGTCGTACGGGCTGTGGCTGTCGACGTCCTTCACCACGAGCTACGACGAGGGCACCGTGACGTCCTTCGTCGACGGCATGGCGGAGCGGGACCTGCCGTTGTCGGTCTTCCACTTCGACTGCTTCTGGATGCGTGCCTTCCACTGGTCCGACTTCAGGTGGGACCCCGCGACGTTCCCGGACCCCGAGGGGATGCTCGCCCGTCTGCGCGCCAAGGGCCTGAAGATCTGCGTCTGGATCAACCCCTACATCGCGCAGCGCTCGGCGCTCTTCGAGGAGGGCCGCGCCGGCGGGTTCCTGGTCACGCGCGCGGACGGCTCGGTGTGGCAGACCGACCAGTGGCAGGCGGGCATGGCGCTCGTCGACTTCACCAACCCCTCGGCGGTCGACTGGTTCAACGCTCACCTGCGTCGCCTGCTCGGGCAGGGCGTCGACGCGTTCAAGACCGACTTCGGCGAGCGGATCCCGACGGACGTCGTCTGGCACGACGGCTCCGACCCGCAGCGGATGCACAACTACTACACGCACCTGTACAACAAGGCGGTGTTCGACCTGCTCGTCGCCGAGCGCGGCGAGGGCGAGGCGGTCCTGTTCGCCCGCTCGGCGACCGCGGGCGGGCAGCAGTTCCCGGTGCACTGGGGAGGCGACTGCGAGTCCACGTTCGTGTCGATGGCCGAGTCGCTCCGCGGTGGCCTGTCGCTGGCGGCGTCCGGGTTCGGCTACTGGTCGCACGACATCGGCGGGTTCGAGGGCACGCCGGATCCCGCGGTCTTCAAGCGCTGGCTCGCGTTCGGGATGCTCTCGTCGCACAGCCGCCTGCACGGCTCCGACTCGTACCGGGTGCCGTGGGCATTCGACGAGGAAGCCGTGGCGATCACCCGGTCGTTCACCGAGCTCAAGCTCTCGCTCATGCCCTACCTGGGCCGCCTGGGCGACGACGCGCACGAGCAGGGGGTGCCCGTGATGCGCCCGATGGTGCTCGAGTTCCCGGACGATCCGGGTGCCGCGACCGTCGACACCCAGTACATGCTGGGCGAGAACCTGCTCGTGGCGCCGGTGTTCTCCGCTGCGGGAGACGTCGACGTGTACGTGCCGGAGGGGACGTGGACCTCGCTGCTCACCGGCGACGTGGTGACGGGTCCGCGATGGGTCCACGAGCGGCACGGCTTCGACTCGCTGCCCGTCTACGTGCGTCCCGACTCGGTCCTGCCCGTCGGTGCGCGCACGGACCGGCCGGACTACGACTGGGCCGACGGCGTCACGCTGCGGCTGTTCCGGCTCGCGGACGGGCACCGTTCGGTGGTGCGCGTGGGCGAGGCGAGCTTCGTCGTGTCGCGGGCGGGCGACGAGGTGCGCGTGGAGGCGCGAGGCACGGACGCCGAGTGGGGCGTCGAGGTGGTGGGCGGAGCCACCGGGCGCGCCGCTGCCGGCGACCACACGCTCACGCTGGCGATCGCGGGCTGAGGGCGGGCGCCGGGCGCCGCCGCAGCGGCGACCCGGCGCCGGGCTCGGCCGTGTATCGTATCGATTCGATCCGCAGACCATCCGCTCGACCGAAGGACCAGTCATGACCACGACGCTGCCGTCCGGCCGACAGTTCGGCCCCGAGTTCCTCTGGGGGTCCGCGACGGCCTCGTACCAGATCGAGGGTGCCGCGCACGAGGACGGCCGCCTGCCCTCGATCTGGGACACCTTCTCCCGCACCCCGGGCAAGGTGCTCAACGGGGACACGGGCGACGTGGCGGTGGACCACTACCACCGCGTCGAGGAGGACGTGGCGATCATGAAGAAGCTGGGCCTGCAGGCGTACCGCTTCTCCGTGGCGTGGCCGCGCGTGCAGCCGACCGGCTCGGGCGAGTTCAACAAGCTCGGCCTGGACTTCTACGTCGACCTCGTCGACCAGCTCGTGGCGGCGGGCATCAAGCCCGTCGCGACGCTCTACCACTGGGACCTGCCGCAGACCCTCGAGGACGAGGGCGGCTGGGCCAACCGCGAGACGGCGTACCGGTTCGCCGACTACGCGCGCAAGGTCGCCGAGACCCTCGGCGACAAGGTCTTCCTGTGGACCACGCTCAACGAGCCGTGGTGCTCGGCGTTCCTGGGGTACGCCTCGGGCGTGCACGCCCCGGGCGTCACCGACGACGAGGCGGCGCTCAAGGCCGTCCACCACCTCAACCTGGGCCACGGCCTGGCAGCCCGCGCCATCAAGGACGTCCTCGGCGAGGAGACCCCCGTCTCCATCACGCTCAACACGCACGTCACGCGCGCCGCTTCCGACGCGCCGCAGGACGTCGAGGCCAAGCGCCGGATCGACACGATCGCCAACGAGGTGTTCCTGCGCCCGGTGGTGGAGGGCGTCTACCCGCCCGAGGTGTTCGCCGACACGGCGCACATCACGGACTGGTCGTTCGTGCAGGACGGCGACCTCGAGCTCATCGCCGTGCCGCTCGCGGTGCTCGGCGTGAACTACTACTCGACCGGCCGCGTGCAGCACGGGACCCCGGCCGTCGGCAACGGCGAGCCCGGCCCGGACGGCCACAAGTCGTCGGCGCACACGCCCTTCGTGGGTGCGGACGACGTCGAGTTCCTCGCCCAGCCCGGCCCCCACACGGCGATGGGCTGGAACATCGAGCCGCTCGGCCTGACGGAGCTGCTGCTCGATCTCTCGCGGCGCTACCCCGAGCTGCCCCTGGCCATCACCGAGAACGGCTCGGCCTTCTACGACACGGTGACCGAGGACGGGCGCGTCCACGACGCGGAGCGCACCGCCTACCTGCACGACCACGTCGAGGCCGTCGGCCAGGCCATGGACGCGGGCGCCGACGTGCGCGGCTACTTCGTGTGGTCGCTGCTGGACAACTTCGAGTGGGCCTACGGGTACGACCGCCGGTTCGGCATCGTGCACGTGGACTACGACACGCTGGTGCGTACGCCCAAGGACTCGGCGCGCTGGTACGCCGAGCTCATCCGCACGCGCACCATCGCGCCCGCGGAGTCGGCAGCCCTGTAGGCGCCGTCCGGGGAGAATGTCGCCGTGCCCACCGGTCGTCGGTCGTCCAAGCGTCCCTACGCGCACGAGTCGCGCCCGCTGGACGTCGACCGGGCGACCGGGGGCCGGCGCGCGGAGTCCGCGGACGACGGCGAGTGGGTGGTCCAGTCGGTGCGGGGCTCGGACCGGCTATACCGGTGCCCGGGCTGCGACCAGCCGGTCGCGCCCGGCACCGCGCACGTGGTCGCCTGGCGCTCCGACGGGCTGTTCGGCGAGGCGGTCGACGACCGTCGGCACTGGCACTCCTCGTGCTGGCAGGCGCGGTCCCGGCGTCGCCCCACCAGGCGCTAGCGTGACGCGGTGACCGACGCGTCCCTGAGCTCGCGGCACTGGCCGACGACCGCGCCCAGGCTCGTCGCGACCGACCTGGACAACACGCTGCTCGGACCGGACGGGCGGGTCTCGGCGCGCACGCAGCGCGCGCTCGCGGCGGCCGCCGAGGCCGGGATCGCCGTCGTGTTCGTCTCCGCGCGCCCGTTGCGTCGCCTGCGCGAGCTCGCCGAGCACGTTGCCGGGCACGGCATCGCGATCTGCTCCAACGGGGCCGCCGTGTTCGACGTGGGTGCGGACGTCGTGCTCGCCGAGGAGGGCATGGCGCCCGCCGAGGTGGCCTGCGTCGCGGGCGCGCTGCGCGCGGCGTGGGGTGCCCAGAACGTGCACTTCGCCACCGAGCACGCCGGCGGCTTCGACAAGGAGGCCGCCTTCACGGAGTCCTACGCCGTCCCCGCGGGCAGCCGCGTGGCCGAGAGCATCGAGGACGTCCTGACGCCCTCCACGCTCAAGCTCCTGGTCCGCACGTCGTTGCCCTGGGACGAGACGTTCGCCCGGAGGGTCGCCGCCGTGATCGGTGACGCCGGCCTGGTCGCCGACTCGGGCGCGCCAGGGCTGGGGGAGATCTCCCGCACGGGCGTGACGAAGGCCGCGACGCTCGAGCGCTGGGCGGCCGACCTGGGGATCGGCCCGCACGACGTGTGGGCCTTCGGTGACGCACCGAACGACCTGCCGATGCTGCGATGGGCCGGTGCGTCGTTCGCGGTCGCCAACGCGTTCCCGGAGGTGCGCGCTGCCGCGACCCACACGTGCCCGTCCAACGCCGACGACGGCGTCGCCCGCGTGCTCGAGCACGCGGTCGGCCTAGGCTCGACCCGATGAGCAACGACCCTGTGAGCACCGACCCTGTGAGCGCCGACCCCGCACCCACCACCATCCGGTCGCTGACCGTGCTGCCCGCGCACCGCGAGGACGTGGAGCTGCACACGGCCGACGGCCTCACCCTGGTGGGCGAGCTCGCGCTCCCGCTCGGACCGGACGGCCGGCCGACGACACCGACGGCCACCCTCGTGACGCTGCACCCGCTGCCCACGCACGGCGGGTACATGGACTCGCACGTGTACCGCAAGGCGGCCTGGCGGCTCCCGGCGCTGGCCGGCATGGCCGTGCTCCGGTTCAACACCCGGGGCACCACCAGCCCGCGCGGCACGAGCGAGGGTGCCTTCGACGGCGGCACCGCCGAGCAGCTCGACGTCGCCGCCGCGATCGAGCTCGCCGAGTTCCGCGACCTGCCCCGGCGCTGGCTCGTCGGCTGGTCGTTCGGCACCGAGCTCGCGCTCATGCACGGCCGGGACCCGTCCATCGAGGGCGCGATCCTGCTCTCGCCGCCGTTGCACCGCGCCACCGACGCGGACCTCGACGCGTGGGCCGCCTTCGGCAAGCCCCTCGTGGTGCTGGTGCCCGAGCTCGACGACTACCTCCGGCCCGACGAGGCCCGGCAACGGTTCGCGCGCGTCCCGCAGGCCGAGGTGATCGGCGTCGACGGTGCCAAGCACCTGTGGGTGGGCGAGCCCGCCCTGCGCCGCGTGCTCGACGAGATCGTCGGGCACGTGCTTCCCGGACGCGCGCCGCTGCCGACCACCTGGGACGGCCCCAGCGAGACCGCGCCCAGCGCGGTCGCTCCCGCCGCCGCGCCCAGCACCGCGGCGCAGGAACCGACGGACGAGCGCGGCGACGTCGAGGAGGACGCATGACGCTGCACACGTTCCGTGAGGGCGGCCCCGACGCCGGGCTGCCGATCGTGCTCGTGCACGGCTTCCCCCTCGACCACCGGATGTGGCTGGCCGCCGCTGCGGCACTCCCGGGCACCCGGGCCGTGCTGGCCGTCGACCTCCCGGGCACGCCCGGCCACGGGGCCGACCTGCCCGAGCCCTCGATCGACGCGTCCGCCGCGTACCTCGCCTCGGCGCTCGCCGGCGCGGGCGTGGAGCGCGCCGTCGTCGCCGGGATGTCCATGGGCGGCTACGTCGCCCTCGCGCTGGCCGAGCAGCATCCGTCGCTGGTCGCCGCGCTGGCGCTCGTCGACACCAAGTCCACGGCGGACCTCCCCGAGGCGAGGGCCAACCGCCTGCGCATCGCGGACGAGGCGGAGGCGGGCGGCTCGGTGGCCCCGGTCCGTCCCATGGCCACGTCGTTGCTGGGCGAGACCACCCGCGCGGCGCGACCGGCCCTGTCGGAGCAGCTCGCCGCCTGGATCGAGGACCAGCCGCCCACGGGTGTCGCCTGGTCGCAGCGTGCGATGGCTGCGCGCCCGGACAGGACCGAGGTGCTCCGGACGTTCGCGGGGCCGGTCGTCGCCGTGGTGGGCGACGAGGACGACCTCACGCCCCTGGCGGCCGCCGAGCACGTCGTGGCGAACGCGGCGGACGCCCGGCTCGTCGTCGTCCCGCAGGCGGGCCACATGGCGGCGTTCGAGCAGCCGGACGCGGTCGCCGCCGCGCTTGCCGAGCTCGCGGAGCGGGCCGACTCGCTCCGGGCTTGAGGCCCGGCGGGCTCGTCAGCCGCGCAGCACGCGGTCCAGCGCGTCCTTCAGGTCGAGCGACTCGCCGTCGCGTCCGCCCGCGCCCAGCACGAGCGGGGGAGCCGAGGGCTCGGGGGAGACGCCGCGCAGCCGCGCGGTGAGGCTCGGCTCCGCCCGCAGGACGTAGAACCGGCCGTCGACGTCGACGGCCACGCTCTCGTCGACGCGCAGGTACCAGCCCCGCAGCGGCGTCCGGAACCGCGCCGCGCCGGTCGACGAGCGCGCCCGGAGCGGCACCGGCGCGGGTCCCTGCGCCGTCGCGCGCGCCACGAACTCCGCGATCATCACCCGGGCGCGGTCCGACTCGGCCTGCTGCCTGCGCTCGAGGGCCTCGGCGTGGGCGGCTGCGGCCTCACGACGCTGCTCGCGCCATGCGGCCGCATCGCCCGTCGAGGTGGCCACCGGCAGTCAGCGGGACTGGCCGGGCTCGCCGGCGCCGGCGGTCTCGCGCTCCTCGGCGCCCTCGGACGCCGTGTCCTGCGCGGGCGCGTCGTCCTTCGCGTCGGTGGCCTGCCCCTGCGCATCGCCGGTTGCGTCGGTGGTCGCGTCGGTGTCCTGGGCGTCCCTCGCCGCGCCGCCGTCTCCGGGCTCGGTCGGCGTCTTCTCGGGCCCGGCCTCGGCGCCGGTGGCCGCCTCGACGCCCGCCCCGGACCGGTCGTCCGACCCGCCGCCCGCGGCGGGCGCCGCGGTCGCCGCAGCCGAGACCGGTGCGGGACGGGCCTTCGTGGTGCGGCCCTTCGCCGCCGGCTTCGCGGCCGGTCGTGCGGCGGGCGCCGACTCCGAGGCCGACTCCGAGGCCTGCGACTTGTTGAAGGCGGCCTCCGCGCGGCGTGCGCGCTCGAGCGCGGCGCGGTCCGGGTCGTGCCCGAGCAGGTTGCGCAGCTCGTCGAGGTACGTGGTGATCGACTCCCGCTGCCGGTTGAGGTCCTCGACCTGTCGCGCAGCGGTGGTGCGCTCGCGCTCCGACTCGGTGAGGGCGTCGCCGATCTGCTTCTCGGCGTGCTCGCGCGCCTCGGCGACCACGCGGTCGGCATTGCGGCGGGCGTTCGACAGCAGCTCCTTGGCCTGCGCCTCGGCGTCGACGCGCACCTTCTCGGCCTGCGCGAGCGCCTTGGTGACGCGCTCCTCCGCCTCGGCCGCGTGCGCCTCCGCATCGCGCACCAGGCGCTCGGTCTCGGCGCGTGCCGTCTCGTGGCGGTCGGCGTCCTCGCGCTCGGACTGCTCGCGCTTGGACGCGATCGCGAGGTCGGCCTCGGCGAGCCGCTGCTCCGCCTGGCTCACGAGCTCGTCGGCCCGCGCCTTGGCGGTGGCGACGTGCTCGGCGGCGGAGCGCCGCGCCTCGGTGAGCACACGCTCGGCGTCGAGGCGGGTGCGCTCGGCGAGCTCGCGCGTCTCGCGGTCGGTCGTGGCCCGCAGCTCGGCGGCCTCGCGCTCCGTGACCTCGCGCAGCTCGGTCGTCTCGCGCTCCGTCGTGTCCTTGAGGTGGGCCGCCTCGTGCGCAGCCCGCTCACGCAGCGCGGCCGTCTCGCGGTCGGCGCTCGCGCGCACCTCGGCCGCGTACTGCTCGGCCTCGGTGCGCAGCGCGGTCACGGTCTGCTCGGTCTCGGCGCGCGCGGCCGCGAGCTCGTCCCCGGTCGTCGCGCGCAGCTCGCCGGTCTCGCGCTCGGCGCTCGCGCGCACGAACGCCGCGTACTGCTCGGCCTCGGTGCGCAGTGCCGCCACCTCGGCGGCGACGCGCTGCTGCAGCGCCGACGCCTCGCGCTCGGCAGCGGCGCGCGTGCTGTCCGCATACTCCTGTGCGGCGGCGCGCAGCGAGGTGGTCTCGTCGGCGGCGAGCTGGCGTGCTGCAGCGATCTCGGCCGACGCCTGCGACCGCTGCTCCGCGACCAGGCGCTCGGTCTCGGCCTTGAGCGTGGCCGTCTCCGACTCCACCTGCTGACGCAGCGCGGTGGTCTCCGCGTCGGCGGCCTGGCGCAGGTCCTGCGAGTACCGCTCGGCCGCCTCGCGCTGCGCGGCGGTCTCCGACTCGGCGCGGCTGCGCAGCTCGGCCGCCGTGCGCTCGGTCGCGACGCGCAGCTGGGTGGCCTCGTGCTCGACGCTCGCACGCAGCGTGCCGAGCTCGCGCTCGAGCGACGTGCGGCGCTCGCTCTCCTCGGTCGTGATCGCGGACTGGATGCGCGCGGCCTCGCGCTCGGCGGAGCTCACGAGCTCCTCGGCGCGCCGCTGGGCTGCCGTGGAGTTGCTCTCCGCCTCCGCGGCCGCCGTGGTGCGGACCTCCTCCGCCTCACGCCGGGCGGTGGCGACCAGCTCGGCCACCTCGTTCTCCGCACGGGCGCGCAGCTGGCCGGCCGCGAGCTTCGCGCGTGCGAGTGCGTCGGCCGCCTGGGCGTTCGCCTGGGACACGACGTCGGACGACTGCTCCTCGGCCGAGCGCAGCAGCTGCTCGATGCGCGACCCCAGCCCCGAGTAGGTGGGCCGCTCCGCCTCGCGCAGCTGACGGTGGGCCTCGGAGAGCTCGCCGGCCGCCTGCATGGCCTTGGAGTCGAGCGCCTCCACCTGGCTGCGGGCCTCCGCGAGGGCGTTCTCGAGCGCGCTGATGCGCTCGTCGACGGCCTCCCGCTCGTATCCGCGGAAGTTCACGACGGGGAAGGTGGGCCGGGCGTCAGGCACGAGCAGTCCTCCAGGACGGGTGGCTCCACGCGGGCGACCTCGGTCGAGGTGCACGACTGACGGACGGAGCCCGCGGGCCAGGATACGCGGAACTCACCCGCCCCTGACTCCCCTTTCGTCCCTTCCCGCAGGTCCGGGATGCCGGGCTCGTTCGGGATCGAGCCCGCGCTCTGCCTATCCTGGTGGTTCTCGTCCCGAGAGGATCCTGTGTGCCCAAGCGAGTGATCACGGCCGCCGTCGGCGTCGCCGGACTGGTCGTCATCGGCCTCGGGGTCGCCTCGGCGACCGCATGGCGTGCCGACGACGTCCTGGTGGCGACCACCGACCCGAGCGGCCACCTCATCGTCACCGACCCCGGTGTGCTCGAGATGGGCGGTGACCCCGTCACCGTGAGCGCGACCGCTGCGGGCGGTGACACGGTCGTCCTCGCGATCGGCCGGGACACCGACGTCGCCGGTTGGGTCGGCTCGGACGCGCACACCCAGGTGACGGGCCTGTCGGGCTGGCACGAGCTGGAGGTCACCTCGGTGCCCGCGGGCGCCCCGTCCGCGACGCCCTCGCCGTCCAAGGCGGCGGCGTCGTCGGCCTCGGCAAAGCCGTCCGCCTCGCCGTCCAAGGCGGCCGCGGCGTCGGACGACGCCCAGGCCGACCCCACCGGATCCGACCTCTGGGTCGCGCAGGCCACGGGGAAGGGCAGCGCGCGGCTGGTCTGGCCCGCGCAACCGGGACGCTGGAGCCTGCTCGTCGCGGGCACCGAGGACTCGGCGCCGGCGCTCTCGCTCGCCTGGCCCCGCGTGGTCACGACGCCCTGGCTGTGGCCCCTGGTCATCCTCGGCTCGATCCTCGTGCTGATCGCCGCGGCCCTGCTCGGGCGCGACTGGTACCGCCGTCGCACGGGCACCGACGAGCCCGTGTGGCACCCGGTGACGACCGGCGCGATGCCGACGGTCGCCGAGGGCGGTCCCGCTCTCACGCGGCGCCAGATCCGCGAGGCGGAGCTCGCGCGCTCCGCACGTCCGCGCACCGGCGCCGTCCCGCGGGTGCCGACCCCGCCGGCGGGCACCCCGGGCACGACCCCCGCGACCCCTGCTCCCGCAGCCGCGCCGGCACCCGCGCCCACGCCGGCCACCACGACCCGCCGCGCGCTGCGCACCGGTGCCATCCCCACCGTCGCGCCGGCCGCGCCCGCCACGCAGGGCGCCGAGCCGGCCACCGAGGCGATCCCACGCCTGCGCGGCGAGTCCGCCGAGCGCCCGCCTGCCGGCGACGGCGGTGCGACCGCACACACCGGCTCGGCCGGCGCGGGCGGGCAGCCGGGTTCGGGCGTCGCCGAACCCGCATCGCCGAGACCTGCGTGGCTGCGCGGCCGCGCGAGCGAGCAGGTCGGCGCACCGTCGACGACGGGTGGGGCCACCGGTCCAGCCGCGTCCGGTGCTCCACACGACGGGGGGAGCCGGCCCGGCGACCTCCCGACGGCAGACGCCGCGACGACCGCCGTCGTCCCGACCGTGCGCGCGGGCGCCTCGGGCTGGGTGCCCACCCCGCCGCCGGGTGCCACCCCCGGGACCCCGGCGTCGACCGCTCCGCACTCCGTCACCCGACCGGCCTGGCTGCCCACCCACCCGGGCGCGGCACCCACGTCCGGAGGACCGGGGCCGGACGGACCGGGCGCACCCGAGCGCGACCAGCACGACCCGTCCACGGCCGAGCAGCCCGGCTCCCGTGCCGACGCCTGGCGCCGCGCGTGGGGACTGCCCTCGACCGACGAGCCGTCCGACGAGCCGTCCGCCGGCCAGGGCGAGGCACCGGATCGCCGCACCGAGCAGGGGGAGGACCGATGAGCCGTCTGCCTCGCCTGACCGTCGTCACGGTCGGCCTCGTCTCGCTGCTCGCCGGGTGCGCGCCCGCGCTCCCGCAGCCGACCCCGCCCCCGGCCCCGGCCGTCGCGCCCGCCGCCGTGACGCCGGGCCAGTCGTCACGCGTGCTCGAGGATCTCGGCACGGTGCTCGCCGCCGCGGACAAGAAGCTCGACGACAAGCTCCTGGCGCCGCGGGTCCAGGAGCCCGCGCTCGAGATGCGGTCCGCGGAGTACGTCCGCGCCAAGGCGACCGACGGCAAGCGCGAGCCCACGGCGTTGCCCACCACGTCCCAGGCGACGATCGTCCCGCGCACGGAGGCCTGGCCCCGCACGCAGCTGGTCGTCACGGACCAGCCGGCCGACCTGCAGGCGCAGCGCATCCTGGTGCTCAAGCAGGACGGTCCGCGCGACCAGTACATGCTGTGGGGCTGGTCGCGCCTGCTCCCCGGCGTGCAGATGCCGCAGACCGCGCGCCCCGAGATCGGCAGCCCCGTGGTGGCGCCCGACTCGGACGCGCTGCTGGTCAGCCCGCAGGACGCGATCGCCCAGTACGCCGACGTCCTGACCAAGGACACCAAGTCCAAGTACGACGACGACTTCGCCGACAACGCGTCCCGCGACGAGATCAACGACCTGCGCAAGCGCAACGAGAAGGCGGTCAAGGGCTCGGGCAAGTACGAGGAGACCTACACCGCGGAGGACGAGCCCGTGGTCAGCCTCGGCACCATCGACGGCGGTGCGATCGTCGTCGGGCAGCTGACGAGCCTCGCCAAGACCACCCTCACGCTCGACGGAGCGAAGGTGCCGATCTCCGACCCGTTCTACCGTGCGCTGTCCGGCAAGAAGACCGCGAACAAGAGCTTCCTGAGGACGTCGACCGACATCCTGGTGCTGTACGTGCCACCCGCCGGCTCCGACGCACCGATGTCCGTCCTCGCCTTCGAGTCCGTCATCACGGACGCCAAGGCGTCCTGACCCGCCCACGCCCGCACGCCCGAGAGGACCGCCCGATGTCGCACACACCCGGACCGCAGCCGCGACTGGACGTCCGCGGCGCCGTCGACCTGTCCTCGCTCGCGCGCCCGGCGACCCCGGCACCCGGGACCCCGGGTGGGCTTCCCGCGCCGGGTGCCTACGTCGTCGACGTCGACGAGGCGTCGTTCCCCGCACTCGTGCAGCGCTCGACGGAGCACCCGGTGGTCGTGGTGCTGTGGGCGGGCTGGAGCGAGGTGAGCCAGCAGGCCGCGGCCGCCCTCGCCGCGCTCGCGGACCAGGACGCGGGCCGGTGGCTGCTGGCGCGGATCGACTCCGAGGCCAACCCGCAGATCGCCGCCGCCTTCCAGGCGCAGTCGGTGCCGTCGGTGGTGGCCGTCCTCGCGGGCCAGCCGCTCCCGCTGTACCAGGGGGCGCCGCCCGCCGACCAGGTGCGCGGCGTCATCGACCAGGTGCTGGCCGCCGCCGAGGCCAACGGGATCACGGGCCGCGTCACGCCGGCCACGGCCGCCCCCGCCGACGAGCCCGAGCCCGAGCCGGAGCTCCCGCCCCTGCACCAGGCCGCGTACGACGCCATCGAGCGTGACGACCTCGACGCGGCGATCGCCGCCTACGAGCAGGCTCTGCGGGAGAACCCCCGCGACGCGCTCGCCCGCGCCGGCCTCGCGCAGGTCCGGCTCCTCGTGCGGACCCGCGACGCCGACCTCCAGGCCGTACGGACCGCGGCCGCGAGCAACCCGCGGGACGTCGACGCGCAGCTGGCCGTCGCCGACCTCGACGTGCTCGGCGGCAAGGTCGACGACGCGTTCTCACGGCTCATCGACCTGCTGGCCATCACGAAGTCGGAGCCGGTCCGCGTGCGTCTCGTGGACCTGTTCGAGGTGGTCGGGTCCGACGACCCCCGCGTGGTTGCTGCCCGGCGCGCGATGGCCAACGCCCTGTACTGAGCCCCGCGCTGCGCCCTGGCAGCTGCCCAGCGCGTATTTACGCAGGTCAGACGCTCGAGCGGCGCGTGTGGCGCCCGTCACCACGTCAGGGATTTGCCAGTCGGGCCGCAGGCTGCGTACTGTTCAACACGTCGCCCAGCAGGGAGGAACGGACACCGAGGATCGAACCCCGGTGGCTGGTCCCGCGGGTGGCCACCCCCAGACTGGAGCTAGGCGGACTCCGCCGCGCTCGTCGTCTGGATGGAACGTCGTTCCCACCGCAACGGCCTGAACAGGCAGTTTGACGCGAGGAAGCGGCTCCGCTAAGTTAGAACGGTTGCCTCCGGGCAGGTCGAAAGGCCGAAACGGATGCGCGTCTGTTCCTTGAGAACTCAACAGTGTGCCAAGTAGTCGATGCCATATGGCCTGCCTTTGGTGGGTCTTGGTTGAGACTGGAGCCTGGTCCTCATCCCGTGAGGTTCTGGGTTCCTATTCAGCCG
>NZ_JAUCGR010000002.1 GCF_030362815.1 Cellulomonas edaphi
CCCGGAAGCTAAGCCCCTCAGCGCCGATGGTACTGCACTCGCCAGGGTGTGGGAGAGTAGGACGCCGCCGGACATCATTCAGAAATAGCCACCCCCACGGGGGTGGCTATTTCTGTTTCCGGATATTGTGGCGCCGCGACCGGCACTTCGTCGAGCGCGCGCGTCGTGCGTGCCGCCGATTGCGGTCTTCTCCGGGGCCGGCCGCGAGCGCTTCCGCGCCTGCTCACTGGGTCCGGGGCGCTCCCGCAGTGGCCGGTCCGGAGGGAGCTCGGTGTGATCCGGTTCCCCTGCCGGCCCGCCGGTGGGAGTCTCCGGGCAGGATCGTCGGCTGGCGCTCGGCATCGGATCCCTCCTCGCGAGCTGGCGCTCCGAGGAGGCGCGCGTTGCAGTTCCCACTGTGTGTGTGAGCACATCCGGCCGGGCGGATTCGAACGATCGGCCGTGCGGGTGGGAGGATGAACGTCGATTCCGGCGAGGAGAGTACACAGATGAACAGCGACAACCGGGCAGGGCGTACCCCCGACGACAAGGACAGGTCGGGCGGCGCACCCCGCGGCGGATCGGCGCGTTCGGGCGACCGACGCGGCGGGCGAAGCGGAGGACCCGGTGGCGCGTCTCGGGGCTCGTCCGGTGGCTACGGGTCCGGTGGGGGTACCAGTCGGTACGGGCAGCGCGGCTCATCGGGCTCGGACCGCGCGCCCGCCGGTGGTCGGTCCGGCGACCGTGACGGTGCGCCTCGCTCCGGGGGCAAGCCGTACGGATCGGGCGAGCGGACGTCGTACGGCTCCCGTCCCCAGGACGACCGCGGAGGCCGGGCGTCGTACGGCCAGGGCGCGGGGCGCGACCGCGCCGGCGACCGCCCGTCGTACGGCGAGCGTGCCCAGGGCGAGCGCTCCGGGCGCGACTCCTACGGCCGGCGCGACGACCGTGGGGCGCGGCCGTCCTACGGTGATCGCTCTCAGGGTGGTCGTCCGTCGTACGGGCAGAGCGGTGACCGTGGTGGTCGTCCGTCGTACGGGGACCGCAACCAGGGTGGTGCGTCGAGCAGGCAGGGCGACGACCGTGGTGGTCGGCCCTCCTACGGCGATCGCCCGTCGGGTGGCCGCCCGTCATATGAGGAGAGCAGCGACCGTGGTGGTCGACCTCCGTACGGTGACCGTCAGCAGGGTGGGCGGGACCAGGGCTCGAGCCGTGGACACAGCAGCGACAGGGGATCGCGGGTCTACGGCGATCGCGCGCAGGGTGGTCGTCCGTCGTCGGCGCAGGGCGGAGACCGTGGCGGTCGTCCGTCCTACGGCGATCGCGCGCAGGGTGGTCGTCCGTCGTCGGCGCAGGGCGGAGACCGTGGCGGTCGTCCGTCCTACGGCGACCGGGCCCAGGGTGGTCGTCCGTCGTACGGGCAGAGCAGCGACCGTGGCGGTCGCCCCGCGTACGGGGATCGCTCGCAGGGCGGGCGCGACCGGGGTGCGGGCTACGGCAGTGCGGACGACCGCGCACCGGGCGGACGTGCGTCGTACAGCCAGGGCGACGGGTCGCGCTCGGGCGCGCGTTCGTCCTACGGCGATCGGCCGCAGGGGGACCGCGGCTCGCGGCCCGCTTACGGTGAGCGCTCGCAGGGCGACCGTGGTGCACCTCGCACCGGTCACTCGTCGGGCTCCCGCGCCGAGCGCTCGTCGTACGGCGACCGCGGTGACCGTTCCCGCACGAGCGACCGGCGTCCGATCGCCGGCGAGCGCTCGAGCTACCGGTCGCGTGCCGAGGGCGACCGCCCTGCCTACGACTCCCGCCCGTCGCACGCCGACCGGCCGTCCACGGGCGACCGCCGCCCGCCGCGTGGCCGTGACGATCGCACCGACGTGCGCGACGGCGACCGCGCGTCGAGGCCCCAGGCCTCGTCCGGCGGCCGCCCCGCCGGCGCACGGGCGTACGGGAACCGGGGTGAGGACCGCGCCGGCGCGCGCGACGGCGACCGGCAGACTCGTCCTCCGCAGGACCAGCGCCGGCCCGCGCCGCTGATCCCGGACGACGTCACCTTCAGCGACCTGGACCGCGCGGCTCGCGCGCCGCTGCGCACGCTGACCAAGGACAACGCCGAGCGCGTCGGGCGTCACCTGGTGATGGTCGGGCGCCTGCTCGACGACGAGCCCGAGCTCGCCTACGAGCACGCCCAGGCGGCCGTGCAGCGCGCGGGACGTGTCGACGTCGTGCGGGAGGCGGCCGGGCTGGCCGCGTACCGCACGGGCCGGTACGCCGAGGCGCTGCGCGAGCTGCGCACCGTGCGACGCCTGAACGGCTCGTCCGAGCACCTGCCGATCATGGCCGACTGCGAGCGAGGGTTGGGCCGCCCCGAGCGGGCCATCGCCCTGGCGCAGGAGCCCGAGGCCGAGCAGCTCGACCTGGACGGCAGGGTCGAGCTGGCGATCGTCGTGAGCGGCGCGCGTCTCGACCTCGCCGAGCCCGAGGCGGCCGTCGCGGTGCTGTCTGCTCCGGCGCTCCGAGCGGTGCAGGGCGTGCTCGCCGTCCGCGTGGCTCAGGCGCGGGCGACCGCCCTCGAGGCTGCGGGCCGGGCCGACGAGGCGGCGGACGCGCTCACGGGGTTCAGCGCCGCGCAGCTGGCGGCGGCCGGGGTCGTGGCGGACGAGCACGAGGACGACGTGGTGGTCTTCGACCTGGAGGACGACAACGACGAGAAGGACGGCGAGTCCGAGCACGAGGTGGGCACGACCGAGGCGCGCGGCGACGAGGCTGGAGAGGCCCGATGACCGGAGGTCTCGTCGGGTCGACGACCCCGCTCGCCGACCGTTACGACCTGGCGCTCGTCGACCTCGACGGTGTGGCGTACAAGGGTCACGAGCCGATCGAGCACGCTGCGCACGGCCTGACCGCCGCGCGTGGTCGTGGCATGCGCCTGGTGTTCGTCACGAACAACGCGTCGCGCGAGCCCGAGTCCGTTGCCGACCAGCTGACCGGCCTCGGCATCGAGACCGCGCCCGACGAGGTGATGACCGCGGCCCAGGCGGCGGCGCAGCTGTTGCGCTCGCGCCTGCCCGAGGGGTCGCGCGTCCTCGTCGTCGGGGGTGCCGGCCTCGTCACGGCCGTCCGGGCCGCGGGATACGACGTGGTGACGTCGGCCGACGACGAGCCGGTGGCCGTCGCCCAGGGCTTCGCGCCCGAGGTCGGCTGGACGCAGCTCGCCGAGGCCGCCTACGCGATCGAGCGGGGGGCGTGGCACGTCGCGTCCAATCTCGACCTGAGCATCCCGACCGCCCGCGGCATCGGCCCCGGGAACGGGTCGCTCGTGGCCGCGGTGCGTGCCGCGACGGGCGTGGTGCCGGACAGCGCGGGCAAGCCGGCGCCGACGATGTACCACATGGCCGTCGAGCGGGCGGGTGCCCGTGAGGCGCTCGTGATCGGCGACCGCCTGGACACCGACCTCGCGGGCGCGCGCTCCGGCGGCTTCGTCGGGCTCCACGTGCTGACCGGGGTCAACTCCGCCCGCGACGACGTGCTGGCTCGCCCTGGTGAGCGGCCGCACTACATCGGCGCCGACCTGCGGGCGCTGCTCGAGGCTCATCCCGAGCCGCAGGCGGGGCCCGACGGATGGTGGACGTGCCGCGAGGCCTCGGCTCGCGTCGTGGACGGAGCGCTCGAGCTCGGCCGCGGCGCGGACCTGGCCGACCTCGACGTCGTTCGCGCAGCCTGTGCGGCCGCGTGGGCGGTCGTCGACCAGGGCGGCGCGATCGATCCCGCAAGCGTGCCCGAGCTCGGCGCGCCCGCTGCCTGAGGCTCGGCAGGGACCGGTGGCCGGGCCCTGGGGATGTCGGGGCAGCGGTGTGGGCCGTTCCCGGTAGCGTGGAGCCGTCCGTACGACGAGGAGGATGCGTGAGCGAGTCAGTGGTTCCCGAGCACCGTCCGGTGACCCCGGACGCGGGCGACGGGCCGGTCGTGCCGCTGACGGGAGACCACGCTGTCGACGAGGCGCTGACCAGCCTGGCGGGCCTCGACGAGCACCCCCTGCGCGCGCACGTGGCGGTCTTCGACGCCGTGCACGGGGCCCTGCAGGACCGCCTGGCCGACGCGGAAGCGTGAGCGGTTCGTGACGCGCAGCATGACCCCGCGACGGGTGCACGCCGTCGGCGGCTCGGAGCCGTTCGCGCCGCACGAGCCGCACGGCGCGGGCCCGTCGGAGGTGCACGCCCGGGACGATCGCCGTGGTCCTGCTCCGGAGCAGGACGGCTTCCCCGGGTCCGCGCCGGCGGGCGAGCCCGCCGCGGGTGGACGCCTCGACGCGGAGCTGGTGCGGCGCGGGTTGGCCCGCTCGCGCAAGGACGCCGCGGCGGCGATCGCCGCGGGCCGGGTCGCGGTCCGCGGCGTCGTCGCATCGCGGAGCTCGCAGCGTGTCGGCGCCGGGGAGCATGTCGAGGTGAGCCTCGACGCCGACGACCCGGGCTATGCCTCGCGCGCCGCCCACAAGCTCGTCGGCGCGCTCGACGCGACCGGGGTCGAGGTGACGGGTCGCCGGTGCCTCGACGCCGGGGCCAGCACCGGCGGATTCACCGACGTGCTGCTGCGGCGCGGCGCCCGTCGGGTCGTCGCCGTCGACGTCGGCCACGACCAGATCATCGACCGTCTGCGGCACGACGAGCGCGTCGAGGTGCGCGAAGGGCTGAACGTGCGCTCGCTGAGCGCCGCGGACGTCGGTCCTGCGCCGGAGCTGGTGGTCGCCGACCTCTCGTTCATCTCTCTGACGCTGGTCCTGCCGGCGCTGCGGTCGGTCGCTGCGCCCGGGGCCGACTTCCTCGTGATGGTCAAGCCGCAGTTCGAGGTGGGGCGCGACCGTCTGGGCTCCGGGGGCGTGGTGCGCGACCCGGCGCTGCGGGCCGACGCCGTGCTCGAGGTGGCGCGGGCTGCCGCGCGGCTCGGCCTCGCCACCCGCGGGGTCGTGCGCAGCCCGTTGCCCGGGCCGAGCGGCAACGTGGAGTACTTCCTGTGGCTGCGCGCCGAGGAGCGAGCGGATCTCGACGAGGAACGGGTGCGTGCCGCGGTGGTCGACGACGAGGCGTACGGGCGGGGCGGGACCGAGTCGGTGCCCGATGGCGGATCGGTGAGCGCCGGGCACGAAGGCGACCGTGCGGGGGAGCGCGCATGACGCGCCGCGCTCTCGTCGTGACCCACGGCGGGCGTGAGGAGGCTGTCTCGGCGACCGCCGAGGCCGTGCGAGAGCTCGAGGACGCGGGCTTCACGCCGGTGCTCGCGCAGGAGCACACCGACGCGGCCGACCTGCCCCCGTTCGAGCTCGCGGTGGTGCTCGGAGGCGACGGCACGATCCTGCGCGCCGCCGAGCTGACGCGCGGCACGACGGTGCCGCTGCTCGGCGTCAACCTCGGGCACGTGGGCTTTCTCGCGGAGAGCGAGCGCGACGACGTCGGCGAGTCCGTGCGCCGCCTGACCGTGGGGGACTTCTCCGTGGAGGAGCGCGTCACCCTGGACGTCCGTGTGATGCGACCCGACGGGGCCGTCGGCACGGGATGGGCTCTGAACGAGGTGAGCCTGGAGAAGGTGGATCGCGGGCGCATCCTCGAGGTGGCGGTCGAGGTGGACGGCCACCCGCTGTCCTCGTTCGGCTGCGACGGCATCGTGGCGGCGACCGCGACCGGCTCGACCGCGCACGCGTTCTCCGCGGGCGGCCCGGTGGTGTGGCCGGACGTGGACGGCATGATCCTCGTCCCGCTGTCGGCGCACGCGCTGTTCGCGCGCCCGCTGGTCGTCGGCCCTCGCAGCATGCTCGCGGTCGAGGTGCTGGAGCGCTCTCCCGCGGACGGTCTCGTGACCTGCGACGGTCGCCGGCAGCTCGAGGTGCCGGCCGGCTCCCGGGTCGAGGTCACGCGCAGCCAGACGCCGGTGCTGCTGGCACGGCTGACGCCGGCGCCCTTCACCACACGGCTGGTGCAGAAGTTCGGCCTCCCGGTGGCCGGGTGGCGGGGTGGCGCCTCGTGATCGAGGAGATCCGCATCGCCGACCTCGGCGTCATCGGCCGGGCCCACGTGGAGCTCGGGCCGGGCCTCACCGTGCTGACGGGCGAGACGGGCGCCGGCAAGACGATGGTGCTGACGGCGCTCAACCTGCTGCTCGGGGGCAAGGCGGACCCCGCGACCGTGCGTACGGGCGCGCCGTCCGCGTCCGTCGAGGGTCGCATCCTGCTGCGCGAGGACGGTGCCGCCCTGGAGCGGGCGGCCGAGGCCGGCGCAGCGCTGGACGACGACGGGTCGCTGGTGCTGGTCCGGACCCTCGGCGCGCCGGTCGACGGCGGCGCGGGGCGCTCGCGGGCGTTCCTCGGTGGTCGGTCGGTGCCCCAGGCGGTGCTCGGCGAGCTGGCCGAGCACCTCGTGACCGTGCACGGACAGGCCGACCAGGCGCGGCTGCGTTCCCCGGCGCACCAGCGCGAGGCGCTCGACGCGTTCGTCGGGCCCGAGCACGCCGGCGTGCTCGCCGGCTACCGGCAGGCGTGGGCGGAGCGTGCCCGGGTAGACGCAGAGCTCGCCGATCTTGTGAGCCGCGCGCAGGACCGCGTGCGCGAGGCCGAGCTCTTGCGGCTCGGGCTGGCGGAGGTCGAGCGGGTGGACCCGCAGCCCGGGGAGGACGTGGAGCTGGCCGCCGAGGCGGAGCGGCTCGCGCACGCGGAGGACCTGCGCGCCGCCGCGAGCGGTGCCCATGGCCTGCTCGTCGGCGACGTCGACGCCGGGTCACCCGACGCGGTGAGCGCGGTCGAGCTCGTGGACCAGGCGCGGCGTGCGCTGGAGAACGCGGGCGGCCACGACGCCGCGCTGGCTGCCCTAGGGGTACGGGCGGCCGAGGCCGGCTTCCTCCTGGCTGACGTGGCCACCGAGCTGTCCGTCTACATCGAGGACCTGGCGGCGGACCCGCGCCGCCTGGACGCGGTGCAGCAGCGACGGGCCGAGCTCGCCACCGTCACGCGCAGCTACGGGTCGGACGTCGCGGAGGTGCTCGCCTGGGCCGACTTCGCGGGGCGCCGCCTGCTGGAGCTCGACGGAGGTGACGGCCGTATCGAGGAGCTCCGTGCGCAGCGCGCCGAGCTCGACACGAGCCTCGACGAGCTCGGCGCACGGTTGAGCGTCGCCCGCCGCGAGGGCGCCGAGCAGCTCGCCGCGGCGGTGACCCAGGAGCTGGCCGGCCTGGCCATGGGCGGCGCCGAGCTGCGCATCATGGTGGAGCCGGCCGACGAGCCCGGCCCGCACGGACATGACCGGGTCGAGATGCTGCTGGTGCCGCACGCGGGGGCACCCGCGAGGCCGCTCGGCAAGGGCGCGTCGGGCGGTGAGCTGTCGCGCGTGATGCTCGCGCTCGAGGTGGCGCTCGCGACCGCGCCGGACAGCGGCGCGTCGCGGCCCGGCACGTTCGTCTTCGACGAGGTCGACGCGGGGGTCGGCGGCCGCGCGGCGGTCGAGGTGGGGCGTCGGCTGGCGGTGCTCGCGCGCGACTCGCAGGTGCTCGTGGTGACCCACCTCGCGCAGGTGGCCGCGTTCGCCGACCACCACCTGGTGGTCACCAAGTCGAGCGCCGGCGGGGTGGATGTGGTGACCGAGTCGGACGTGAGGTCGGTCACGGACGAGGACCGAGTGCGCGAGCTCGCCCGCATGCTGTCGGGTCAGGAGGACTCCGACGCCGCGCGGACGCACGCCGCAGAGCTTCTGGCGCAGTCCGTCGTGGGACGATGACAGGCGATGAGATCAAGCCTGCGTAAGCGCTCCGCCCTGCCCGAGCCCGGCGTCATCGCCGGTTCGGCCCGTGTCGACCCCCGCACCAAGGCGCTGACCAAGCGCCTCAAGCCGGGCGACATCGCCGTGATCGACCACGAGGACCTCGACAGGGTGTCCGCGGAGGCGCTCGTCGCGTGCCAGCCCGTCGCGGTGCTCAACGCCGCCCGGTCGACCTCGGGCCGCTACCCCAACCTCGGCCCCGAGATCCTCGTCGAGGCGGGCGTCCCGCTCATCGACGACCTCGGCCCGGACGTCATGGCGATCACCGAGGGGCACCACCTGCGCGTCGTGGACGGGAGCGTGTACGACGGCGAGGAGCTGGTCGCCGAGGGCGTCGAGCAGACCGCCGCCATCGTCGCGCTCGCCATGGAGGAGGCCCGCGCCGGCCTCTCCGTGCAGCTCGAGTCGTTCGCCGCGAACACCATGGACTACCTGCGCCGGGAGCGCGACCTGCTGCTGGACGGCGTCGGCGTGCCCGACATCGACACCGTCATCGACGGGCGGCAGGTGCTCATCGTGGTGCGCGGGTACCACTACAAGGAGGACCTCGTCACGCTGCGTCCCTACATCCGCGAGTACCGCCCGGTGCTCATCGGGGTGGACGGGGGAGCGGACGCGATCCTCGATGCGGGGTGGCGGCCGGATCTCATCGTCGGCGACATGGACTCGGTCTCGGACCGCGCGCTCAGCTGCGGCGCCGAGGTCGTCGTGCACGCCTACCGGGACGGGCGCGCGCCGGGCCTGTCCCGAGTCGAGCAGCTCGGCGTCCCGCACGTGGTCTTCCCGGCGACCGGCACCAGCGAGGACGTCGCGATGCTCCTCGCGGACGACAAGGGTGCCGAGCTCATCGTCGCCGTCGGCACCCACGCGACCCTCGTCGAGTTCCTCGACAAGGGACGCTCGGGCATGGCGAGCACGTTCCTGACCCGCCTGCGCGTCGGCAGCAAGCTCGTCGACGCCAAGGGCGTCTCGCGCCTGTACCGCCACCGCATCTCGAACCTGCAGCTCACCCTCCTGGTCCTCGCGGGCCTGCTGGCGCTCGGCGTCGCCCTCGCGTCGACCGCGGCCGGGCAGACGCTGTTCGGCCTGGGCGGCGCCCGCTTCGACGACTTCACGTCCTGGGTCGGATCCCTCTTCGGAGGGAACGCGTGACCGCGACCGACCGCCTCACATCTGACGGAGAGAACGCCCCGTGATCGACTTCCGCTACCACGTCGTCTCCCTCATCTCGGTGTTCCTGGCCCTCGCGGTCGGCATCGCGCTGGGGGCCGGGCCGCTCAAGGAGACGATCGGCGACACCCTCACCGGTCAGGTGCAGCAGCTGCGCGGCGAGAAGGACGCTCTGCGCTCGGAGCTCGACGACACGTCCGCGGACCTCGCGGACACCCGCAGCTACGTCGACGCCGCCGGTCCCGCCCTGCTGGACGGGTCGCTGACGGGTCGCCGCGTGGTCGTCGTCGCGCTCGGCTCGGTCACCGACTCCGACTCGACCGCCATCGACGACAGGCTCACGCAGGCGGGCGCGGAGATCACGGGGCACGCGACCCTCACCGACGCCTGGGCCGACCCCGACCAGCGCAGCTTCCGCCAGGCGCTGGCGGGCAACCTGGTGCAGTTCCTCGAGCCGGCGCCCGACAAGGCGGGCGGCCTCGAGGCGGAGCTCGGCGCCGCGCTGGTGCAGGGCCTCGTGGGTGCCGACCCCGCGGCCCCGGACGCGCTGACGCAGGACGCGAGCTACCTGCTCGAGATCCTCTCCACGGGGGACAACCCCCTGGTGGCCTTCGACGACCCGATCACCAAGCCGGCGGACGCCGTCGTGGTCGTGGCCGCGACGCCGGCGAAGGTCGCAGCCGAGCCGTCGCCCTCCGCCGCCCCCACCGACGAGGACCTCGAGCCGCAGCTCGCCGTGGTCCAGGCGGCGCAGCAGTACTCCGCCGGGGCGGTGCTCGCCGACGGCCCGCGCGGCGCCGGCACCCTGACCGACGCGATCCTCGGGGACGACGATCTGGCATCGACCCTCACCACCGTGTCGGACTCGTCCGACATCACGGCTCAGGTCAACGTGCCGCTCGCGCTCGCGGCGCGCATCGGCGGCAAGAACGGGCACTACGGATTCGGCGAGGGCGAGACGGTCATCCCGCCGTCCGTGGAACTCCCGCCGGTCGACCGCACGCCCGTCGCGCCGGACGCCGGATCGGGCTCCGACGACAGCGCGGGATCCGGCGGATGAGCGTCGGGGTGCTGCGCCGGCTGCTGACCGCGGTCGCCGCGGGGGTCACCACCTCGGTGGCTCGCGGCGTCCTCGACCAGCAGACGCCCGGCGGCCAGGCGCGGTGGACGCGCACGAACCATCGCGGCGAGCCCGTGAGCATGCTCGAGGGTCCCGCCGTCGCGGCGGGCCTGCTCTCCGGACTGGCCCTCGGAGCGCCGGACGCGCGCGGTGCGGCCGCGCTGTGGGTGGCCACCGGGTCGGCCGCCACGTTCGGGATCGTCGACGACCTGGCCGAGGACACGAGCGCGCGGCGCAAGGGACTGCGCGGTCACCTCGGTGCCCTCGCGCACGGCGAGCTGACGACGGGTGGGCTGAAGGTCCTCGGCATCGGCGCGGGCGCGCTCGCCGCGGCCGCTCTCGCGACCCCGCGCAAGCCCGGTGCCGGCCCCGTGGGGCGTCTCGTCGACGTGGGGACCTCCGGTGCCCTCATCGCGCTCACGGCCAACCTCATCAACCTGCTGGACCTGCGTCCCGGCCGCGCGCTCAAGGCCGTCACGCTCGTCGCCGCGCCGCTCGCGCTCGCACCGGGTGACGGCGCGGGCGCAGGCGCTGCCATCGTCGGGACCGCGTACTCCGCGCTCGACGAGGACCTCGCGGAGACCGACATGCTCGGCGACGGCGGGGCCAACGCGCTCGGCGCCGCACTCGGCACGGCGCTCGTGCTCAGTGCGCCGCGCCCGGTCCGCCTGGCCGCCCTGGTCGGGGCCGCGGCCCTGACGGTCGCCAGTGAGAAGGTCAGCTTCACGCGCGTCATCGAGTCGACGCCCGTGCTGCGCCGCATCGACGCGTGGGGCCGACGGCCGGTCCACGTGCCCTCACCGCCCACGTGAGCCCCACGGCCCGTCGGGCGCTGACCGGCCTGGCCGGCGCCGCGGCGATGATCGCCGCCGTGACGGTGCTGAGCCGCGTGCTCGGCTTCGGGCGGTGGATGGCCCAGGCTTACGCGGTGGGCTCCGGCACGATCGGCGACTCGTACAACAGTGCCAACCTGCTCCCCAACGTGCTGTTCGAGGTGGCCGCGGGTGGGGCCCTGGCGGGCGCGCTCGTGCCCCTGCTCGCCGGCCCGATCGCGCGGTCCGAACGGCGCGACGTGGACTCGATCGTCTCGGGCGCGGTCGGGTGGACGCTGCTCATCCTGGTGCCGCTCGCGGCGCTGCTGGCGGCGACGTCCGGTCCGCTCGCGTCCGTGCTCGCGGGCGGCGACGCGTCCCAGCAGTCGATGATCCAGTACTTCCTGCTCGTCTTCGCCGTGCAGGTCCCGATGTACGGGCTGGCCGTGCTGCTCTACGCGGTGCTCCAGGCCCACAAACGGTTCTTCTGGCCCGCGTTCGCGCCGGTGCTCGCCTCGCTGGTGACCATCACGGCCTACCTCGCGTACTCCGCGCTGGCGCACGGCGAGCGCAGCGACCCCCACGCGCTCGACCGGGGCGCCCTGGAGGTGCTCGCCTGGGGCACCACGCTCGGGGTCGCGGCGATGTGCCTGCCGATGCTCGTCCCCGTCCACCGCCTCGGCGTGAAGATCCGGCCGTCCGTGCGGTTCCCCTCGGGGGTCGGCCGTCGCCTGCGGACCCTGGCGCTGGCGGGCGTCGGGTCGGTCGCGGCGCAGCAGCTGACGACGCTCGTGGTCATCGTGGTCGCCAAGCGCTGGGGGAGCACGGGCACGATGTCGGTGTACCTCTACTCGCAACAGGTCTACCTGCTGCCCTACGCGGTGCTGGTGGTCCCGCTCGCCACGTCCACCTTCCCGCGTCTCGCGACGCGGGCGGCAGCCGGCGACCGCGAAGGGTTCGCCCGGACGTCGAGCGCGGTCACCCGCGGCGTCGTCGCGGCCGGCGCCGTGGGAGCGGCCGCCGTGGTCGCGGCCGCCTACGCCATCGGGACGATCTTCGAGAACCTCACGCAGGACGCGCGCGTGGCGGACCAGATGGGTGCGGCCCTCACGTGGATGGTGCCGGGCCTGGTGGGCTTCGGTGCGTTGTTCCACGCGTCACGCTCGCTCTACGCGCTCGAGCGCGGGCGAGCGGCGGTGGTCGCGAACGTCGTCGGCTGGGGCACCATGGCGGTCGCCGTCGTCGCGCTCGTCGCGACCGACCTGCCCGACGACCGCGCGGTCGTCTCGATCGCCGCAGCGAGCACGCTCGGGATGACCGTCGGCGGGATCGTCGCGCTGGCCGCCCTCGCGCGGGCGGCCGGAACCGACGCCCTCGCCGGGCTCGGGCGCGCCGTGGTGGTGCTCCTGGCCGGGGCGACGGCCGCGGCGGTGCTGGGCCGCTGGCTGGCCGACGCCGTGCAGGAGATGGGCGGCGGCAGCTCGTGGACGGCGATCGGCGCAGCCGCGGGCGCAGCGGTCCTGGCGGTCGTCGTCTCCGGCGGAGTGCTGGCGGCGTTCGACCGGGGGACGGTCACGGGCGTGCTCCAGGCGGAGAGCACTCCCTCTTCGCCGCGCCGCTGACGGGCTGGTGACCGGACTCACCTCGCGGGGCTCTTCGTGAAGTGCCGATGTATGGGTAGGCTGGAATCCCGTGACAGAGCGCGCGCATCGACTCTCCGGGCGGTCGGATTCCACGACCCGGCACATCTTCGTCACCGGGGGTGTTGCCTCCTCCCTCGGTAAGGGTCTGACGGCGAGCAGCCTCGGCCGACTCCTTCGCTCCCGTGGCCTCCGGGTCACGATGCAGAAGCTCGACCCGTACCTCAACGTGGACCCGGGCACCATGAACCCGTTCCAGCACGGTGAGGTCTTCGTCACCGAGGACGGCTCGGAGACCGACCTCGACGTCGGCCACTACGAGCGCTTCCTCGACGTCGACCTGATCGGCTCCGCCAACGTCACCACCGGCCAGGTCTACTCGCAGGTCATCGCGAAGGAGCGGCGCGGGGAGTACCTCGGCGACACCGTGCAGGTGATCCCGCACATCACCGACGAGATCAAGACCCGCATGCGCTCGCAGGCCGACGATGACATCGACGTCATCATCACCGAGATCGGCGGAACCGTCGGCGACATCGAGTCCCAGCCGTTCCTGGAGGCAGCGCGCCAGGTGCGCCACGACCTCGGCCGTGACAACTGCTTCTTCCTGCACATCTCGCTGCTGCCGTACATCGGGCCGTCGGGCGAGCTCAAGACGAAGCCGACGCAGCACTCCGTGGCCGCCCTGCGCAGCATCGGCATCCAGCCCGACGCGATCGTGCTCCGCGCCGACCGTGACGTGCCGGAGAGCATCAAGCGCAAGATCGCGCTGTTCTGCGACGTGGACGCCGAGGGCGTCGTGGTCGCCAAGGACGCGCCGAGCATCTACGACATCCCGCGCGTCCTGCACTCCGAGGGCCTGGACGCGTACGTCGTGCAGCGCCTGGGGCTGCCGTTCCGCGACGTCGACTGGTCCGGCTGGGACGACTTGCTGCACCGCGTGCACTCCCCGGCGCACAGCGTCGAGGTGGCGCTGGTGGGCAAGTACATCGACCTGCCCGACGCTTACCTCTCGGTGACCGAGGCGCTGCGCGCGGGCGGCTTCCACCACGACACCAAGGTGGTCATCCGCTGGGTCACCTCCGACGACTGCCAGACGCCCGAGGGCGCCCGCGCGTCGCTCGAGGGTGTCGACGCCGTGCTGGTGCCCGGCGGCTTCGGCGTGCGCGGCATCGAGGGCAAGCTCGGCGCGCTGCGCTGGGCCCGGGAGAACCGTGTGCCGACGCTCGGCATCTGCCTCGGTCTGCAGTGCATGGTCATCGAGTACGCCCGCACGGAGCTCGGGCTCGAGGGCGCGTCGTCGTCCGAGTTCGACGACGACCCGAAGCACCCGGTGATCGCCACGATGGCCGAGCAGCTGGCGATCGTCGGCGGCGAGGGCGACCTCGGCGGCACCATGCGCCTGGGGTCCTACGAGGCCAGGCTCACGCCCGGGTCCGTCGTGGCCGAGGCCTACGGCGCCGAGGCCGTCACGGAGCGGCATCGCCACCGCTACGAGGTCAACAACTCCTACCGCGACAAGCTCGAGGAGGCCGGCCTGGTGATCTCGGGCGTCTCGCCCGACACCTCGCTGGTCGAGTTCGTCGAGCTGCCGCGCGAGGTGCACCCCTACTACGTGGCGACCCAGGCGCACCCCGAGTTCAAGTCGCGCCCGACCAAGGCGCACCCGCTGTTCGCGGGGCTCATCGAGGCCGCGCTGGCGCAGCGGGGCGACGAGTCGTGACGGTGGATCCGCTGGCGGACGTGCCGGCGGAGCGGTCCGTCCTGAGCCACGAGGTCATCCACGCCGGCAAGGTGTTCGACCTCGTGGGTGACGTCGTGGACCTGGGCGCGTCCCAGGTGCTGCGCGAGTACGTCGCGCACCCGGGTGCCGTCGCGGTGATCGCGCTCGACGAGGACGACCGCGTGCTGCTGCTGTCGCAGTACCGCCATCCGGTGCGGTCGGTGCTCTGGGAGCCGCCCGCGGGCCTGCTCGACGTCGACGGCGAGGACCCGGTCGCCGCGGCCGCTCGTGAGCTGGCCGAGGAGGCCGACCTGCGGGCCGGGTCGTGGTGGAAGCTCGTCGAGGTCTACACGACGCCGGGTGGCTCGAACGAGCACATCGTCGTGTTCCTCGCGCGCGACCTCGCGCCGGTGGCCGACGACGAGCGGTTCGCCCGCGCCGACGAGGAGGCCGACATGGTGCCTCGCTGGGTGCCGCTCGACGAGGCGGTCGCGGCAGTGCTCGGCGGTCGGATCCACAGCCCGACGGCCGTGGCCGGCGTCCTCGCCGCGGCGGCCGCTCGTGCGGCCGGCTGGTCGACCCTGGTCCCCGTCGTGCCCTAGTCGGGGCCGCCGGCCAGAACGACGACGCCCCTCCCGGACCCGGTCCGGGAGGGGCGTCGCGCTACCGGCTCGCCGACTTCCGGAACTGCGCGTTGGCCACCGGGATGAAGATCGCCAGGATGATGACGATCCAGATGGACGTGTACAGCGCCGGGTTCTGCAGCGACCACTGCTCGGGCTCGGGCGCGTTCGGCGGGATGTTGCCGAACAACTCGCGTGCCGCCTGCGTGACGGTCGAGACGGGGTTCCAGGCCGCGAACGTCTGGAGCACCGACGGCAGCGTGTTCAGCGGCACGAACGTGTTCGCGACGAATGTCAGGGGAAAGATGACGATGAAGGCAGCGTTGTTCACGACCTCCGGGCTCGGCACGAGCATCCCGATCCACGCCATGATCCACGAGATCGCGTAGGCGAAGCCGAGCAGCAGCGCGAAGCCGCCGATGGCCTCGAGGACGCTGGAACGGATCCGCCAACCGACCAGGAGCCCGGTCAGCGACATGACGATCAGCACCAGGACGTTGTTGATCACGTCCGAGATGGTGCGGCCGGCGAGCACGGCGGACGGCGCCATGGGCAGCGACCGGAAGCGGTCGATGATGCCCTTCTTGACGTCGTCGGCCAACCCGGCGCCCGTGATCGTGGCGCCGAAGATGACCGTCTGCGCGAAGATCCCCGCCATGAGGAACTCGCGGTAGGACTGGCCGTTGCCCCCGCCGATCGCCCCGCCGAAGACGAACGAGAACAGCAGCACGAACATGATCGGCTGCAGCGTGGTGAACACGAGCAGGTCCGGGACCCGCTTGATCTTGATGAGGTTGCGCTTGGCGACCACGGCCGCGTCCGCGAACACGTAGGGGATGCTCATGCGTGGACTCCTTCCTTGGTGTCCGCGGTCTCGGTCTCGTCAGCGGTGGCGCGACCCGTCAGCGACAGGAACACGTCGTCGAGCGTGGGCCGGCGCAGGCCGACGTCGTCGAGCCCGATGCCCACGCCGTCCAGCGCGCGCAGGGCGTCGGTGAGCACGGCGGCGCCGCCGGAGACCGGCATGACGAGCTGGCGTCGCCCCTGGTCGACCACGGCCGGTCCCACACCCCGAGGCTCGAGCAGCGTGACGGCTTCGGTGAGCCGCGCGGGGTCCTTGACCGTGAGCTCGAGCCGCTCGCCGCCGACCTGCGTCTTGAGCTGGTCGGACGTGCCCTGGGCGATGATGCGGCCGTGGTCGATGACGACGATCTCGTCCGCCAGCAGGTCCGCCTCCTCGAGGTACTGCGTGGTCAGCAGCAGCGTGGTGCCGCCGGCCACGAGTCCCTGGATGACCTCCCACATGTCGGTGCGCCCGCGCGGGTCGAGGCCCGTGGTCGGCTCGTCGAGGAAGAGGACGGGCGGGTCCGCGACGAGCGCGCCGGCCAGGTCGAGCCGGCGCCGCATCCCGCCCGAGTACGTCTTGCTCGATCGGTCGCCCGCGTCCTCGAGCCGGAACGCGGCGAGCAGCTCACGCGCGCGCTCGCGCGACCTGGCGCGACCCAGGTGGTAGAGCCGGCCGATCATGTCGAGGTTCTCGAAGCCAGTGAGGTACTCGTCCACGGCGGCGTACTGCCCGGACAGGCCGATCTTGCGACGCACCTCCCGCGGGTTCGTGAGCACGTCGGTCCCCGCGACCTGGGCGGTGCCGCCGTCAGGGAGCAGCAGGGTGGAGAGGATGCGCACGATCGTCGTCTTGCCGGCGCCGTTGGGGCCGAGGAGTCCGAGGACGGACCCGGTAGGGACGGTCAGGTCGACGCCGTCGAGCGCCGTGACGTCCTTGTAGCGCTTGACCAGTCCCCGCGCGGAGACGGCCGGTGTGCCGGTGGTGGAGGTCATGGGGCGAGACTAGATGTGACCTCCGACACAGGTCACGCCTTATGGGACGAACCGGGCCAGCCCGGCGTGCTCAGGCGGAGCGAGCCGCGTCCGCCACCGGGGCGCGGAGCACGGGCACGACGGCACGGGTGCGGGTGGCGAACAGGAACGAGAAGACGCCGGCGGTCAGCAGGGCCGCCCCCAGCATGTGCAGGTTGACCAGGGCGATGGGCAGGCCCGTGTACAGCTGGACGTAGCCGATCGCCCCCTGCGCGAGCGTGACGACCACGAGCAGCACGGCGGCGCGCCAGAGCCGCCCGTCGGCGCGCGCGCGGCGCAGGCGGACGACGATCACGGCGAGCACGGCGAGGAACGCCCAGACGGATGCGGCGTGCACCTTCGCCATCAGCCAGGGGTCCACGGCGAACCGGTAGCCGACGTTCTCGTCGCCCGAGTGCGGGCCCGCGCCCGTCACCACGACGCCGAGCGTGAGAACGACCGCCGCGAGAACCACCAGGACGCGCACGAGGCGGCGCGTGGTCGGGTCGACGAGCGACGTCGTCGGCCCGTCGCCCTCGCCGTAGCGGAACATCAGCCACGTCGACAACGACACGAGCGTCATGGAGATGAGCAGGTGGACCCCGACGAACCCCGGGTTGAGGTCCAGCAGCACGATGACCCCGCCGACCACCGCCTGGGTGAGCACGAGCGCGAGCGGCGCGAGGCCGAGCAGGCGGAAGCTGCGCACCCGGCTGCGGTCGCTGGTCACGAGGAGGGCCACGAGGATCGCGATGACCAGCAGGACGCCCGTGAGCGTGCGGTTGCCGAACTCGATGAGCGGGTTGATCGACATCGCCGCGTGGAACTCCGGCGTGAAGTGGCCCGGCTCGCACGTGGGCCAGTCGGAGCAGCCGAGCCCGGAGCCGGTGAGCCGGACGGCGCCGCCGGTGACGATGATGCCGATCTGGGCGACGAGGTTCGCCACGACGACGGGCCGACCCCAGCGCGGACGCAGGCGGTCGAGGGTGTCGAGCACGGGGGACAGGCGCACGCGACCAGCGTACGGTCCGGGTGCCGGAGCCCAGGCCGCCTGCCGCGGGAGCCTCGTCACAGTCGTCGAGGGCGGAGGCGTCAGTGCCAGCGGAACAGCCGCGCCGCGCCCCAGCCGAGGGCGGCGGTCCAGCCGACGAGCACGACCACCGACCACGCGGGCAGGGAGCCGTGCTGGAAGGCCTGCCGCATGGCCTCGCCGAGCGCTCCCGAGGGGAGCAGCAGGGCGACGTGCTCGAGGGGCCCGGGCAGGCGGTCGGCGGGGACGATGACCCCGCCGCCGAGGGCCAGCAGCAGCAGCGCGAGGTTCGCGACGGCGAGCACGGCCTCGGCGCGCAGCGTCCCCGCGACCAGCAGCGCCAGCGACGTGAACGCGGCCGCCCCGAGCACCATGGCGACGAGCGCGAGCACGATGCCGAGCGCGTCGGGCCGCCAGCCGAGCAACGCCGCCGTGACGCCGATGACGACGACCTGGACGGTCCCGACCACGAGCACGCCGGCGATCTTGCCGACCAGCAGACCGCTGCGGCCCAGCGGGGTCGTGGACAGCAGCCGCAGCACGCCGTTGCGCCGGTCGAAGGCCGCGGAGATGGCCTGCGACGTGAACGAGGACGTCATGACGGCCAGGGCGAGCACGCCGGGCGTGAAGAAGTCGATGGGCGACAGGCCCTCGGTGTCGATGTCGAGCACGTCGACGCTGGTCAGGCCGATCAGCACGAGGATCGGCACGACGATGGTGACGAGCAGCTGCTCGCCGTTGCGCAGGATGGCGCGCGCCTCGAAGTCCGTCTGGGCGACGATGCGGCGCCAGGTGGGGGCCGCGCCCGCGTGGGTGGTGGTCATCGCAGGTGCCGTCCCGTCAGGTCCAGGAACACGTCCTCGAGGGTGCGCCGCCCGACCGTGACCCGTGTGGCGAGGGCGCCACGGTCCGCGAGCCACGCGGTCAGGGCCGCGAGCGTCGTCGGTCCGACCGCACCCACCACGACGTAGCTGCCCGGCGTGCTCTCGGTGACCGCGAGCCCGTCGCCGAGGGCCGCGCCCAGAGCGCCGACGTCGAGGCCGGCCGCGGTGTCGAGGCGCAGCGTGCGGTCGTCGCCGTCCGAGACGAGGTCGCGCACGGAACCCTCCGCGATCACGCGCCCGTGGTCGACGATCGCGACGTGGTCGGCCAGGTCCTCCGCCTCGTCCATGAGGTGGGTGGTCAGGACGACGGCCACGCCCTCGTCGCGCAGCTCGCGCACCAGCTCCCACACGGCGTGCCGCGACTGCGGGTCCATGCCCGCGCTCGGCTCGTCGAGGAACACCAGCTCCGGGCGGCCGACGATCGCGGCGGCGAGTGCGAGCCGCTGGCGCTGGCCGCCCGACAGGCGGCGCACCGTGGTCCGGCCGAAGGAGCCGAGCCCGAGGCGCTCGGTGAGCTCGTCCCGGTCGCGCGGCGCCGCGTACATGCGGGCGACATGGGCCAGCATGTCCTGCGCGCGGATGCCGGTGGGGAGCCCGCCGTCCTGCAGCATGACGCCGACCCGGGGCCGCAGCCGGGCGGCGTCGAGCAGGGGATCGAGGCCGAGCACGCGCACCGTGCCCCCGTCGGCCTGGCGCAGGCCCTCGCAGCACTCGATGGTCGTGGTCTTCCCGGCCCCGTTGGGACCGAGGACGGCGGTGACCTGCCCGGCGCGCGCGACGAGGTCGAGCCTGTCGACGACGGCGCGGCCGTCGTAACGCTTCACGAGACCGGCGATCTCGAGCGCGGGGGAGTCGGGCACGAGAGGTGAGTCTAGGCGGGGCGCATCGCCCGAACCGCCGCGGAACAGGGCGGATCCGGCCTGTGACCTCCGACACGACGGCTGTGCGAAGGCTCACCTTGCTTGCGGGGACTGAATTCGGCAACAAGGATGTTGCCAATATTGCGACCTGCCCCCCGGGCGCAGCTCCGCCGGTGCTCCGGTGGTGCGCAGCCGGTGGCCGCGATCCGCACGAACCGTGACCCCGCACCGCTGGCTGGAGGTAGACATGAGCGCGTCATCGCCGTCTCTCGTCCGCCACGAGCACTCCGACAGCGATGCCGGCACCCGGCAGCGGGTGCTGCAGCTGGTCGCCTCGTCCGGCCCGATCGCGGCGCCCGAGCTGGCCGCGACGCTGGACCTTACTCCCGCGGCGATCCGTCGCCACCTGGGCTTCCTGGAGCAGACCGAGCAGATCGCGGTGCACGACGCCGTGGGCGGCGGTCCCGCGCGGCGCGGCCGTCCCGCCCGGCGCTACGTCGCGACCAGCCACGGCCAGGCCGCGCTGTCGCACACCTACTCCGAGCTCGCCGCCGACGCGCTGCGGTTCCTGGCCGCGACCGGTGGCCCGCAGGCGGTCGCCGGCTTCGCCGAGCACCGCGTCGCCGACCTCGAGTCGCGGCTCGCGGGCTCCGTCCCCACGGAGGGCAGCACCGAGGAGCGCGTCCAGGCGCTCGCGGACGCGCTGGCCGCCGACGGGTACGCCGCCTCGGCCCGGCCCGTCCCCGGCGGTCACGCCGTCCAGCTCTGCCAGGGCCACTGCCCCGTGCAGGACGTGGCCCAGGAGTTCCCGCAGCTGTGCGAGGCCGAGGCGAAGGCGTTCTCGCGCCTGCTGGGCGTCCACGTGCAGCGCCTCGCCACGCTGGCCTCCGGCGGCCACGTGTGCACCACGAGCATCCCCGTCATCCCCTCAGCACCGCTGAACCCCGCAGGCAACCCCGCAGGCAACCCCGCAGGCCCCGTGCTCGCCCCGGAAGGAACGAACGCATGAGCGCACCCACGCAGGACCCGGCACAGCCGATCAGCCAGCCCATGAGCCAGGACGAGGCCATCGCCTCCATCGGCAACTACAACTACGGCTGGCACGACGCCGACGCCGCCGGTGAGGCCGCCTCGCGCGGGCTCTCCGAGGCCAAGGTGCGTGAGATCTCCGCGCTCAAGAACGAGCCCGAGTGGATGCTCAAGACGCGGCTGAAGTCGCTGCGCCTGTTCGAGAAGAAGCCCATGCCCTGGTGGGGCTCGGACCTGTCGGGCATCGACTTCGACAACATCAAGTACTTCGTGCGCTCCACCGAGAAGCAGGCCACCAGCTGGGAGGACCTGCCGGAGGACATCAAGGCGACGTACGACCGCCTCGGCATCCCGGAGGCCGAGAAGCAGCGCCTCGTGGCCGGGGTCGCGGCCCAGTACGAGTCCGAGGTGGTCTACCACCAGATCCAGGAGTCACTCGAGGAGCAGGGCGTCATCTTCCTCGACACCGACACGGCTCTGAAGGAGCACCCGGAGATCTTCGAGCAGTACTTCGGCTCGGTCATCCCGCCCGGGGACAACAAGTTCGCGTCGCTCAACACCGCGGTGTGGTCGGGCGGCTCGTTCGTCTACGTCCCGCCGGGCGTGCACGTCGACATCCCGCTGCAGGCCTACTTCCGTATCAACACGGAGAACATGGGCCAGTTCGAGCGGACGCTGATCATCGCCGACGAGGGCTCCTACGTGCACTACGTCGAGGGCTGCACCGCGCCGGTCTACTCGAGCGACTCGCTGCACTCGGCGGTCGTCGAGATCGTCGTGAAGAAGAACGCCCGCGTGCGCTACACGACCATCCAGAACTGGTCGAACAACGTGTACAACCTCGTGACCAAGCGGGCGACCGCGGCCGAGGGCGCCACCATGGAGTGGGTCGACGGCAACATCGGCTCCAAGGTCACCATGAAGTACCCGGCGATCTACCTCATGGGCGAGCACGCACGCGGCGAGACGCTGTCGATCGCGTTCGCCGGCGAGGGCCAGCACCAGGACGCGGGCGCCAAGATGGTGCACGCCGCGCCGCACACGTCGTCCTCGATCGTCTCGAAGTCCGTCGCCCGTGGCGGCGGCCGCACCTCCTACCGCGGCCTCGTGCAGGTGCTCGAGGGTGCCGAGCACTCGGCGTCCAACGTGCTGTGCGACGCGCTGCTCGTCGACCAGATCTCCCGCTCCGACACCTACCCGTACGTCGACGTCCGTGAGGACGACGTGTCGATGGGCCACGAGGCCACGGTGTCCCGCGTGAGCGAGGACCAGCTGTTCTACCTGATGTCCCGGGGCATGGCCGAGACCGAGGCCATGGCGATGATCGTGCGCGGGTTCGTCGAGCCCATCGCGCGTGAGCTGCCCATGGAGTACGCCCTCGAGCTGAACCGCCTCATCGAGCTGCAGATGGAAGGGGCCGTCGGCTGATGACGACCACCACAGAGCCCACCTTGTCCACGGACCACTCGCGGGCCCAGGCCGACGGTGCGCACACGCACGGCGTCGGCGCGCCCGAGTCGTCGCGCGCCTCGCGCCCGACGAGCTTCGACGTGAGCGACTTCGCCGTGCCCACCGGGCGCGAGGAGGAGTGGCGGTTCTCGCCGATCAGCCGGCTCGCGCCGCTGTTCGCCGCGGACACCGACGGCATCCTGACCGGCCACGGCGTGCTCACGACGGTCGTCGAGAGCCCCGAGGTCACGGTCGAGATCGTGGACCGCGGCGACGAGCGCCTGGGCCTGGCCGGCAAGCCCGGCGACCGCACGGCCGCCACGGCGTGGGCGTCGTTCCCGCGCGCGACCGTCGTCACGATCCCGCGCGAGGCGGTGGCCTCCAAGGTCACGTCCATCCGCATCGAGGGCGTGGAGGGCGCGGGCACGCACGACGCCCCGCTCGAGCCGTCGGCCTCGCACCTCGTGGTGCGGGCCGAGCCGCTGTCGCAGGGTGTCGTCGTCATCGACCACGTCGGTCACGCGGCGCTCACCGAGACGGTCGAGATCGTCGCCGAGGACGGCGCGCACCTCACGGTCGTCACCGTGCACGACTGGGCCGACGGCTCGGTGCACGCCTCGTCGCACCGGCTGCGCATCGGTCGCGACGCGACCGTCAAGCACATCGCCGTCACGCTCGGCGGCGACGTCGTGCGCATCACACCGGACGCCGAGTTCGTCGGCGAGGGCGCCTCGGTGCAGATGCTCGGGCTGTACTTCGCCGACGCGGGTCAGCACCAGGAGCAGCGTCTGTTCGTCGACCACGCCGTCCCCAACTGCGTCAGCCGCGTGACCTACAAGGGCGCGCTGCAGGGCCAGGGCGCGCACACGGTCTGGGTGGGCGACGTGCTCATCCGCGCCGCGGCCGAGGGCACCGACACCTACGAGCTCAACCGCAACCTGGTGCTCACGGACGGCGCGCGCGCCGACTCGGTGCCGAACCTCGAGATCGAGACCGGCGTCATCGAGGGCGCCGGCCACGCCTCGGCGACGGGCCGCTTCGACGACGAGCAGCTCTTCTACCTGCGCGCCCGGGGCATCCCCGAGCCCGACGCGCGTCGACTCGTGGTGCGGGGCTTCTTCGCGGAGCTGCTGCACGAGATCGGCGTGCCGGAGGTCGAGGAGCGGCTGATCGCCGCCATCGAGTCCGAGCTCGAGGCCTCCATGACCGCGCTCGACGCGCTGTCGGTCGAGGGCTCCGAGTCCGGCGCGGTGACCGAGAAGGCCCGCCCGGAGCAGGCATGACCGCCCAGCTCGCGTGCTACGCCTCGGACGTCCCCACCGGCGGGACGCTCCGGGTCGAGCTCGAGGCCGAGTCCGGCACCGTCGAGGTGGCGCTGGTGCGCGACGACGACGGTGAGCTGCACGCCATCAGCGACATCTGTTCGCACGGCGCCGTCTCGCTGTCCGACGGCGAGGTGGAGGGCTGCACGGTCGAGTGCTGGCTGCACGGGTCGAGCTTCGACCTGCGCACCGGCAAGCCGCTGAGCCCGCCCGCCATCACCCCCGTGCCCGTCTACCCCGTGACCGTCGACGGCGAGCGCGTGCTCGTCGACGTCGACGCCCCCCTGTGAACGAGGAGAACTACCGCATGTCCACCCTGGAGATCCGCGACCTGCACGTCAGCGTCGAGACGAAGGAGGGCCCCAAGGCCATCCTGCGCGGTGTCGACCTGACCATCCGCAGCGGCGAGACCCACGCGATCATGGGGCCCAACGGCTCCGGCAAGTCGACGCTGGCCTACTCGCTGGCCGGTCACCCGAAGTACACGATCACGAGCGGCACGGTCACGCTCGACGGCGAGGACGTGCTCGCGCTGTCCGTCGACGAGCGTGCGCGCGCCGGCCTGTTCCTCGCCATGCAGTACCCGGTCGAGGTTCCCGGCGTCTCGGTGTCCAACTTCCTGCGCACCGCGAAGACGGCCATCGACGGCGAAGCGCCCCCGCTGCGGTCGTGGGTCAAGGACGTCCGTACCGCCATGGACAACCTGCGCATGGACCCGGCGTTCGCCGAGCGGTCGGTCAACGAGGGCTTCTCCGGTGGCGAGAAGAAGCGCCACGAGATCCTCCAGATGGAGCTCCTCAAGCCGAAGTTCGCGATCCTCGACGAGACCGACTCGGGCCTCGACGTGGACGCGCTGCGGATCGTCTCCGAGGGCGTGAACCGGGTCCGCGAGAACCCCGACGTGGGCGTGCTCCTGATCACGCACTACACGCGCATCCTGCGCTACATCAAGCCCGACTTCGTCCACGTGTTCGTGGACGGCAAGGTCGCCGAGGAGGGTGGCCCGGAGCTGGCCGAGCGCCTCGAGAACGAGGGTTACGACCGCTTCCTGACCAGCACCACGGTCTGAGCCGCTCCACCCGGTCGGCGAGAGCATTCGCCGACCGGGTGGCCGGTCCGACGCACGACGAGAGGTGGGGGACGTGACCAGCACGATCGAGACGCCGCACACGCTGAGCGCCACGGAGCTCGCCGCCGTGCGGGCGGACTTCCCGCTGCTCGAGCGCACCTTGCGCGACGGCCGCCCGCTCGTCTATCTCGACTCCGGTGCGACGTCGCAGAAGCCCGACGTGGTGCTGGACGCGGAGCAGGACTTCTACCTCCAGCGCAACGCGGCCGTGCACCGCGGCGCGCACCAGCTGGCCGAGGAGGCCACCGAGGCGTTCGAGGACGCCCGCGCGCGCGTCGCGCGGTTCGTCGGCGTGGACGACGACGAGATCGTCTGGACCAGCAACGCCACGGCCGCGATCAACCTGGTCGCCTACGCGATGTCGAACGCGACGCTCGGCCGCGGGGGAGAGGCCGCCCGCCGGTTCGCGCTCGCACCGGGCGACGAGATCGTCGTCACGGAGGCCGAGCACCACGCCAACCTGGTGCCGTGGCAGGAGCTGGCCGCGCGCACCGGAGCGGTGCTGCGCTGGATCGGCGTCGACGACGACGGGCGGCTGCTGACCGACCAGCTCGACGAGGTCGTCGGTCCCCGCACGCGCGTCATCGCGTTCACGCACGCGTCCAACGTCACGGGTGCCGTCACGGATGTCGGCCCCTTCGTGGCGAAGGCGCGGGCCGTCGGGGCGCTGACCGTGCTGGACGCCTGCCAGTCCGTCCCGCACCTGCCCGTCGACCTGCACGAGCTGGGCGTGGACTTCGCCGCATTCTCGGGCCACAAGATGTTCGGGCCGACGGGTGTCGGCGCCCTGTACGGCCGCCGCGAGCTGCTCGCCGCGATGCCGCCCGTCACCACGGGCGGGTCGATGGTCGAGGTGGTGACCATGGACAGCACGACGTACGCACCCCCGCCGCAGCGGTTCGAGGCGGGCACGCAGATGGTGTCCCAGGCGGTCGCGATGGGCGCCGCGGCCACGTACCTGTCGGACATCGGCATGGAGGCCATCGCCGCGCACGAGGCGCACCTCGCCAGGCTGCTGCTCGACGCGGTCGCGTCCGTGCCCGGGGTCCGGGTCATCGGCCCGACCGACACGGCCAACCGCCTCGCGACCGTCTCGTTCGTGGTCGACGGCGTGCATGCGCACGACGTGGGCCAGGTGCTCGACGACGCCGGCGTGGCAGTGCGCGTGGGTCACCACTGCGCGCAGCCGCTGCACCGCCGGTTCGGCGTGGCCGCCACGGCCCGCGCGACGGCGGCCGTCTACACGACCGACGAGGAGATCGAGGTGTTCCGGGAAGCGCTGAGCGGTGTCCGGGCGTTCTTCGGTCTGGAGGCACCCGCCTCGAGCGAAGGAGCAGCATGAGCAGCTCGATGGAGCAGCTGTACCAGCAGGTCATCCTGGACCACGCGAAGCACCCGCACGGCCGAGGTCTCGGCGTCGCGCCGGGCGGGCTGCTGTCGGCCGAGTCGCACCAGGTGAACCCCACGTGCGGCGACGAGGTGACCCTGCAGGTGGACGTCGACGGCACCGGCGTGGTCCGAGACGTGCGCTGGGAGGGGCAGGGCTGCTCGATCTCGCAGGCCTCGGTGTCGGTGCTGCACGACCTGGTCGTCGACCAGCCGCTCGGCACGGTCGACGGCCTGGGCGCCACGTTCCGGGCGCTCATGCAGACCAAGGGCGCGGGCCTGGACGACGAGGCCGCGGAGGACGCCCTCGGCGACGCCAACGCGTTCACGGGCGTCGGCAAGTTCTCGGCGCGCGTCAAGTGCGCGCTGCTCGGCTGGGTGGCCCTCAACGACGCCCTCATCAAGACCGGCGCTGCTCACCCCGGCAGCAGCGCCCACGCACCGACCGCCGCAACCACGGCTCAGGAGAACGCATGACCACCACAGTTGCCGACGTCGAGGAAGCCATGCGCGACGTCATCGACCCCGAGCTCGGCATCAACGTCGTCGACCTCGGCCTCGTCTACGGGATCGTGCTGGACCAGACCAACACGGCCGTCATCGACATGACGCTCACGTCCGCGGCCTGCCCGCTGACGGACGTGATCGAGGACCAGTCCGCGCAGGCGCTCGACGGTCTCGTCGACGGCTTCCGCATCAACTGGGTGTGGATGCCGCCGTGGGGCCCGGACAAGATCACGTCCGACGGTCGCGAGCAGATGCGGGCGCTCGGCTTCAACATCTGAGGCGTGGGACCGCTGGTCGGTCGCGCCGGGTGAAGGGTCAGAGGCGCAGGCCCGCCGCGTCGTGGACCCAGAACGGGTCGGCGTAGACCAGGCGGCCGGTCATCCACGGCCGGTGGGCCGCGAGCACGGCGACCTGAAACGCGGGTTCGGGGATGCGGTCGGTCGGCGAGGTGAAGCCCCGCGTGCCGGCCGCGACGAAGCCGTGGTCGCCGTAGTAGGCGGGGTCGCCTTCGAGGAAGACGAGCGGCCAGCCCTGATCCTCGGCGCGTGCGAGCGCGGCGCCGACCAGCGCCGTGCCCACGCCGCGGCGCTGCGCGTCGGGCGCCACCGCCAGGGGCGAGAGCACGAGCACCTCGAGCAGCCGCTGCGGGGCGTCGAGCCAGGAGCGGGTGAGCAGGACGTGCCCGACGACGCTGCCGGCCTCGCGCGCCACGAGCGACAACCCCGGCCGGGCGGCCGACGAGGACTGCAGCCCGTCGAGCAGGTCGACCACGTGGTCGCCGTCGGAGGCGAAGGCGGCGCGCACCACCGCGCGGACCGCCTCACGGTCTGCCGGCACCTCGTCGTCGATCAGCACCTCGCGACTCTGACAGCGGGCGGCGCCGGGGGGCAATCGCAATACGTGCGGCGGGCTCAGCGACGGGTCGGCCTCAGAGCGAGTCGGCGGCGAACGTGTCGCAGGCCTCGAGCGTGCCCTTCTCGTAGCCGCGCGTGAACCAGCGCTGCCGTTCCTCGCTCGAGCCGTGGGTCCAGGTGTCCGGGTTCACGGATCCGCCCGACTGCTCCTGGATGTGGTCGTCACCAACGGCCGCCGCGGCGCCGAGGGCATTCTTGAGCTGCTCGGCGGTGATGGGGGCGAGGTACGGCTCGCCGGTGTCGGGGTTGATGGTGCTGGCCGCGTCGCCCGCCCACATGCCGGCGTAGCAGTCCGCCTGGAGCTCGACGCGCACCGAGTCCGACTCGGCGCCCGTCCCGCCGCGGTCGGCCTTGTCCATGACGCCGGTGATGTTCTGGATGTGGTGCCCGTACTCGTGCGCGGTGACGTACTCCTCGGCGAGCGGCCCGTCCTCGCCACCGAAGCGGCTCTCCAGCTCGTCGTAGAAGCTCACGTCGAGGTAGATCGTGGCGTCCGGCGGGCAGTAGAAGGGGCCGCTGGCGCTCGTCGCTCCGCCGCAGCCCGTCGAGACGCTGCCGCTGAACGACTGCACGTCCGGCTGGGCGAACTGCTGGCCCGCGGCCGTCAGGGTGCTCTCCCAGTACGTGTCCAGGGCGTAGGCGGTGGCGCTCAGGCGGCACGTGCGGTCGGTGTTGGCCTGCTCGACCGTGCACGTGCCGACCGTGCCGGTCGCGCCCGGCTCGGAGCCGTCGCCGGCGATGCCGCCCAGGTCCACCTGGCCGTTGCTGAACACGTAGACGAGCACGACGAGCAGACCGACGACGCCTCCGCCGCCAGCGACCGCCTTGCCGCGCCCGCCGCCGGTCTTGACGCGGCCTCCGCCGAAGCTGCCGTCACCTTGGAATGTCACGGCCCGACGGTAATATCCGCGGCGCCGTCGCGCGCGGCGAGGCTCAGTCCTCGCCCAGTCCCCGCGCGGCCAGGGCGTCGCCCGTCGCTCGTGCGTGCGCGACCATGCGGACCGCCGACGGGACCAGGACGGCCCGCGGGTTGTTCTCGAGCCCGCGTGCGCGCGCGGCGTCGCGCGCCTCGAGCGACGTCTGCACCAGCACCGGGACCGTGCGCAGGAAGAGCCCGCAGGCGAGCGCGAACGTCTCGGGGGACAGGCCCACGCGCCGCAACGGTCGAGCGACGCGGGCGAGAACCTCCAGCAGTGTGTCCGCGCGCGTCGTCGCGGTGAGCACGGTCGCGAGCAGGACGAGCGCGACGACGTCGAGCACCACCTCCGCGGCGACGGCCCAGCCGCGCACCCACCACTGGTAGGCACCCACGAGGAGCAGCGTGACGAGCGTGCCGAGCACGCCGCGGCTGGTGCGGTGCCACGGCACGCGTGAGACGACGTGAGTCGCGACGGCGAGCAGCACCGCGACGGCGGCGGACAGCGGGCCGCGCGCCACGGCGATCGCGATGCCCGCGACGGCCAGCCCGGCCAGCTTCACCCCTGGCGGGCAGCGGTGCAGCAGGCTGTCGCCCGGGTGGTACAGCCCGAGCGGGCCGGCCCACGGCTGCCGCAGCGGGCCGCTCACGCGCGCACCGCGGCCATGAGCGCGCGGTAGTGCTCGACGGCCGGTGCGGGCTCTCCGTCGAACACCACGAGCCCGTCGTCCACCACGAGCACCCGGTCCGCGCGCGCCGCGGCCTCCAGGTCGTGGGTGACGACGATGACCTGCTGGTCGAGGCCCGCGAGCAGGTCGTCGACCACCGTCCGCCAGCGCAGGTCCAGCAGCGTGGTGGGCTCGTCGCACACCAGCACGTCGGGCTCGGCGGCGAGCACGGAGGCGAGCGCGAGCAGCTGGCGCTGGCCACCGGACAGGGCGTGCGCGGGCACCTCGGCGCGCTCGGCGAGGCCGAACCGGGCCAGCGCGCACCGGGCGGCGGCATCGCGCTCGTCGGCCGACAGCGGCAACCGTCGCAGCGAGAGCGCCACGTCCTCGAGCGGCGTGGGCATGACGATCTGCGCGTCAGGACTGGTGAAGACGAAACCGACGCGGCGGCGAACCGCGCGTCCGTCGGTGGCGGTGTCGAGGTCGTCCACGCGGACCGTTCCCGACGCGGGCAGCACGAGCCCGTTCAGCAGGCGGGCGAGCGTCGACTTGCCGGAGCCGTTGGCGCCGATGATGGCGATGCGCCGCTCGGCGAGCTGCAGCGAGACCGGGCCGAGCAGGCGCACCACGCGGTCGGCGCCGCCCGCAGGATCAGGGGCGTACGCGGTGACCAGGGCGCTGTCGAGCTCGATCATGCTCTGCTCATGCTCTGCTGGTCCCTGCCTCAGCGCCGGTGGCGCAGCAGGTCCGGGTACGCGCGGAACAGCGTGTAGGCCACGGCCGCCGCGGCCGCGTTCTTGACGATGTCACCGGGCAGGTAGACGACGTCGATGGCGACGGCCGCGCCCAGGTCGAGGTCGAGCCGCGCCATCAGGCCCAGGATCCCGCCCACGTGGATGGTCAGGAAGCTGCCGAAGACACCGGCGGTGAACAGCACGGTGTACCGGGCCCAGCCCACCGACCTGACGGCGGGGGAGGCGAGCAGGCCCGCGAGGGCGGCGCCGAGCGGGAACGCGAGCAGGTAGCCGGCGGAGGGCTTCGCGAGCACCCCGAGGCCGCCGGTGGCCTCGGCGAAGATCGGCACGCCCGCCAGCCCGATCGCCAGGTAGAGCAGCACGGCCAGGGCGCCGCGGCGCCAGCCGAGCACCAGGCCGGACAGGATCACCGCGAAGGTCTGCAGCGTGATCGGCACGCCGGACCCCGTCGGGATGCCGGGAAGGATCGCGCACACCGCGATGAAGGCGGCGAAGGTCGCGACGAGCGCGACGTCGGTGGCGACGCTGGCGCGCGCGGCGGCCGGAGCGGGTAGCGCGCCGCCAGCATCCTTGGTGATGTCGGTCACGATGGGACTCCCGTCGATGGTCGTGGAGGGGGGTGCTCGTGCTGCGTGCAGGACGACGAACAGGGCCGTACCCGCACCGGGTGGTCCCGGAGGCCGTTCGAAACGCTAGCCGGTCGTAGACTTGCTGGCGTTTGTGCCCGCGGCCAAGACCCGTGCGGCCTTCTCGGAGGAAACCATCAAGTGATCACCGCCCAAGCGGTCGAGCTGCGCATCGGCGCACGCGTCCTGCTCGAAGAGTCGTCGTTCCGCATCGCGGCAGGCGACCGCATCGGCCTGGTCGGGCGCAACGGCGCCGGCAAGACGACGCTGACCAAGACGCTGGCGGGCGAGACCCTGCCGACCGGTGGGCAGATCGTGCGCTCGGGCGAGGTCGGCTACCTGCCGCAGGACCCGGCGTCGGGCGACCTCGAGCAGCTGGCCATGGATCGCGTCCTCTCGGCGCGCGGCCTCGACGAGATCGTCACCGCCCTGCGCAAGGCCGAGTCGGCGATGGCCAGCGAGGACGACGCCGTCCGGGACGCGGCGATGGACCGCTACTCGCGCCTGAACGCGCGCTTCGATGCCGCCGGCGGGTACGCCGCGGAGAGCGAGGCGCACATCATCACCTCGAACCTCGGGCTCGACGCCCGGGTGCTCGGCCAGACGCTCGGCACCCTCTCGGGTGGCCAGCGGCGACGCGTCGAGCTCGCGCGCATCCTGTTCTCGGGCGTCGACACCCTGCTGCTCGACGAGCCGACCAACCACCTCGACGCCGACTCGATCCTGTGGCTGCGCGACTACCTCAAGGCGTACCCCGGCGGCTTCATCGTGATCTCCCACGACGCGGAGCTGCTGCGCGCGACCGTCAACAAGGTGTTCCACCTCGATGCCAACCGCTCGCAGCTCGACCAGTACGCGCTCGGCTGGGACGCCTACCTGCAGCAGCGCGAGACGGACGAGAAGCGGCGCCGGCGCGAGCGTGCCAACGCCGAGAAGAAGGCGGCCACGCTGCTCGCGCAGGCCGACAAGATGCGCGCGAAGGCGACCAAGGCGGTCGCGGCGCAGAACATGGCGCGCCGCGCCGAGCGCATGCTGTCCGGCCTGGAGGCCGCGCGCGTGTCCGACAAGGTCGCGCGCCTGCGGTTCCCCGATCCCGCACCCTGCGGACGCACCCCGCTGACGGCGTCCGGGCTGTCGAAGTCGTACGGCTCGCAGGAGGTCTTCACGGACGTCGACCTCGCCATCGACCGCGGGTCGCGCGTGGTGGTGCTGGGCCTCAACGGCGCGGGCAAGACGACGCTGCTGCGCATCCTCGGCGGCATCGACAAGGCCGACACCGGCACGGTCAACCCCGGCCACGGGCTCAAGCTCGGCTACTACGCGCAGGAGCACGAGACGCTCGACCTGTCGCGCACGGTCGTCGAGAACCTGCGCTCCGCGGCCCCCGACCTGACCGACACGCAGGTGCGCTCGGTGCTGGGCTCGTTCCTGTTCTCGGGCGACGACGCCGACAAGCCGGCCCGGGTCCTGTCCGGCGGCGAGAAGACCCGGCTCGCGCTGGCGGCCCTCGTCGTCTCGTCGGCCAACGTGCTGCTGCTCGACGAGCCCACCAACAACCTCGACCCGGCCTCCCGTGAGGAGATCCTGGCGGCCCTGCGCGGCTACACCGGTGCGGTGGTGCTCGTCTCGCACGACGAGGGCGCGGTGCAGGCGCTCAACCCCGAGCGTGTCCTCCTGCTGCCGGACGGCGACGAGGACATGTGGGGCAACGACTACCTGGACCTGATCACGCTCGCCTAGCGTGCTCGCCCCGCCCCGTCGCCCGACGACTGCGCGAGCTGGGCGTCGACGAGGGCGTCCTCGTCGGCCTCCGCCCGTCCCTCCTTGCGGCGAGGTTTGCGCGGCGCGCGGTCGGCGGGCACGCGCTCCTGGTCGGCGGCCTCACGCAGCTCGCGCCGCGCCATCCAGGTGAACCCCACGAGCGAGCCGAGCGCGAACACCCACCACTGGAACGCGTACGACAGGTGCGAGCCGGGGTCGGTGCTGGGCTCGGGCAGGGTCCCAGGGACGTCCGCGGGGGCGGGCGACTCGGACTCCAGGCCCCCGTAGACCTGCCAGGTGGGCGCGTCGATGCCGGCGACGTCGAGGACCTCGTCCACCGCGATCGCCTGCACCTGCCCCGGGGGCGCCTTGCGACGGGAGTCGGGCTCGGAGGCTCGTAGGCGCACGGTGATCGTGACGTCGCCCGCAGGTGGGGCGGGCGCGACGACATCGGCGCTCGCGTCCTCACCCGTCGCCACCCAGCCGCGGTCCACTACGAGGACCGTCCCGGCGTCGGTGGGCGTGGCGGCGGTGCCGGCCGACGAGTCGTCCACCACGAACGGGACGAGGACGTGGTAGGCCGGGATCCCGTCCGCCGGCCGGTTGCGCAGCTCGACGGTCCTGTCCGGCTCGTAGTGGCCCGTCACGAGGACCGGTCGCCACACCTGGTCGCCGGCGAGCGGCTGGTCCGGCGTGAGGACCGTCGACAGCGGCACCGGGTCGGCGCCGAAGTTCTCGTTGACGATGGCGATCTGCGCGTCACGGTACGTGTGCCGGTTCCACTGCCAGCGGCCCAGGAAGACGCACGCGGTGGCCAGTGCGACGGCGAGCAGGCACAGCCCGACGGCGCGGCGAAGCGCGGGGCTCACGTCGCGGCACCCTCGAGGGAGTCGGCCGGGACGACCGACTGCAGGAAGCCGCGGGTGTCGAGGAACTGGCTCAGGTGCGCGCGGTGCTCGTCGCACGCCAGCCACACCTTGCGGCGCTCGGGCGTGTGCAGCTTGGGGTTGTTCCACAGCAGACCCCACACGGCGTCCGCGCGGCAGCCCTTGGCCGAGCACTGCAGCTCGTCGACGGGGTCCGGTGCGAAGAGGCTCACGAGCCCAGCCTTCCCGAGGGCCCCGATCCGGGACCGATCTGCCGGGGGTCGATGAAGGTCGTCTCGTCGTCGCGGCGCTCCCGCCCGGCGTTGGCCAGGATGACCGCGACGTAGGGGAGGACGACAGCGCCCACGATGAGGATCACCGAGAGCCAGACCGGGATGTGGGACCAGGTGATGACGGCGAGCGCGAAGCACACCACGCGGATGCCCATCTGGATGAGGTAGCGCTTCTGCCTACGGGCGACGTCGTCCGCCAGCGGCTCGGGCGCGGACGTGATCCGGGTGACCTCCGGCTCGTCCTGGTGCTTGCGCGCGCTCACCACCTGATCCTAAGTCCCGCGGCTGAGGGCACGCTGAGACGGCGGGGGCCGCGCGGGTTGTGCATGTCCCACAACCGGGCGCGACGAACCTGTGCCCGGACGGTCCCGCACCAGACGGGCGCCCTCGGATAGCGTCGTGTCCCGTGCCTGAGACTTCCGACAACACACCCCGCAGCGTCCTGATCACGGGCGCGAACCGTGGCATCGGCCGCGCGATCGCCGAGCGCTTCGTCGCCGCGGGCGACAAGGTCGCCACCATCTACCGCTCCGGGGACCTGCCCGCAGGTGTCCTGGGCGTCACGGGTGACATGCGCGACACCGCGTCCGTCGACGCGGCGTTCACCGAGATCGAGGCAGCGCACGGCCCCGTCGAGGTGCTCGTCGCGAACGCCGGCATCACGCGCGACCAGCTGCTGATGCGCATGTCCGACGAGGAGTTCGACGACGTCCTGGACGTCAACCTCAAGGGCGCCTTCCGCTGCGCGCGACGTGCGAGCAAGGGCATGATCCGCCTGCGCCGCGGCCGAATCGTGCTGATCTCCTCCGTGGTGGGTCTGTACGGCTCGCCCGGCCAGGTCAACTACTCGGCGTCCAAGGCGGCGCTCGTCGGCGTCGCGCGCTCCATCACGCGCGAGCTGGGCGGCCGCGGGATCACCGCGAACGTGGTCGCCCCGGGCTTCATCGACACCGACATGACCCGGGCGCTGCCCGAGGCCACGCAGAAGGCGTACGTCGACTCCATCCCCGCGGGTCGCTTCGCCCAGCCCGACGAGGTCGCGGCCGCGGTCGAGTTCCTCGCCTCGCCGGGCGCCGCCTACATCTCGGGCGCCGTCATCCCGGTCGACGGCGGCCTCGGCATGGGCCACTGAAACTCCCGCACACCCGCACTGCGCTCGCACGACAAGAACGGAGACCACCATGGGTCTGCTCGAAGGCAAGAAGCTCCTGATCACCGGTGTGCTCACCGACGGCTCGATCGCGTTCCACGTCGCGCGCCTGGCCCAGGAGGAGGGCGCCACGGTGGTGCTGACCTCCTTCGGCCGCCAGTTCCGCCTGACGCAGGCCATCGCGCGCCGCCTGCCCGCGCCGGCGGAGGTCGTCCAGCTCGACGTGACCGACGCCGAGGACCTGGCCGCGCTCGCGGACCGCGTGCGCGAGGCCGGGCTCGACTCGCTCGACGGCGTGGTGCACTCCATCGGCTTCGCGCCGCAGTCCGTGATGGGCGGCAACTTCCTGGCCGGCGAGTGGGACGACGTCGCGACCGCGCTGCACGTCTCGGCGTACTCGCTGAAGTCGCTCGCGGTGGCCGCGCAGCCCCTGCTCAGTCGCGGGGCGTCGATCGTCGGGCTCACGTTCGACGCGTCGTTCGCCTGGCCGGTCTACGACTGGATGGGCGTGGCGAAGGCCGCCTTCGAGTCGACCGCGCGGTACCTGGCGCGCGACCTCGGGCCTTCCGGTGTGCGCGTGAACCTCGTCTCGGCGGGGCCCATCCGCACCACGGCGGCCAAGTCGATCCCCGGCTTCGAGACGATGGAGGGCGGCTGGCCGGAGCGTGCCCCGCTCGGCTGGGACGTCAGCAACCCCGAGCCCACCGCTCGTGCGGTCGCGGCCCTCCTCTCCGACTGGTTCCCGGCGACCACCGCCGAGATCGTGCACGTCGACGGTGGCGTGCACGCCATGGGCCTGTGATGGGACGCTGAGCCGGTGACGTCGTCCACCCGCCGCCTGGTCCTGCTCCGCCACGCCAAGGCGGAGCACCCAGCCGGCGTGGAGGACCACGAGCGCGCGCTCGCCTTGCCCGGCCGTCGACAGGCCGGGCGGGTGGGCACGGCGATGGCCGCGGCCTCGGTGGTGCCGGACCTCGTCCTGTGCTCGTCGAGCCTGCGCACGCGGCAGACGTGGGAGCTGGCGCGCGCCGGGCTGGGTGTCGAGCCGGCCGTGGAGCTGCGTGACGAGGTCTACACGGCCGGTGCGCAGGCGCTGCTCGCCCTGGTGCAGGCGGTGCCCGACGACGTCCGCACACTGCTGGTGGTCGGGCACGAGCCGACCATGTCGCACGCCGCCGAGCTCCTGGCGGGCCCGGGGTCGGACGAGGCCGCCTACCTGCGCGTGCAGGTGGGCGTTCCCACCGCGAGCTGGTCGGTGCTCGAGTCGTCGGCCGCGTGGAGCGACTGGGCGCCGTCGGGCGCGCTGCTGGTCGGGCTGCACACGCCGTCCTGACCGCTACCGCGTGAAGGGCTCCAGGCTCAGCACGTCGTCGAGCCGGCCGTTGACCACGGCGTCGGCCTGCTCCGCGACCACGGGCTTGGCGTTGAACGCGATCCCGTAGCCGGCCGCGGCGAGCATGTCGAGGTCGTTGGCGCCGTCGCCGATCGCCACGGTGTCCGCGAGGTCCACCCCCGCATGGGCCGCGTACTCGCGCAGGGCGACGGCCTTCGCCGCCCGGTCGACCACCGCTCCCGTGACCCGGCCCGTGAGCCGGGCGTCGACGACCTCGAGCGTGTTGGCGCGGAGCAGCGTGATCCCGAGCGGCCGCGCGAGCGGGCCCACGATCTCGACGAAGCCGCCCGAGACGAGCCCGACGCTCCAGCCGCGTGCCTGGACCTCGGCGACCAGCTCGCGCGCGCCCGGCGTCAGGCGCACCTCGGCGAGCACGTCCGCGAAGACGCTGTCCGGCAGGCCGGCGAGCGTCGCGACGCGCTCGTGCAGCGAGGCCGCGAAGTCGAGCTCGCCGCGCATGGCGCGCTCGGTGATCTCCGCGACGCGCTCTTGCGAGCCGGCGCGTGCTGCCAGCATCTCGATCACCTCGCCCGTGATGAGGGTCGAGTCGACGTCCATGACGAGCAGGCGGGGATTCACGACGCGCAGGCTACCGACTCCCGCCCGCCGCGGTCGCCGCCGACCACCCAGGCGGGATCACCTGCTCGGCGCGATCAGCTGCTGATGACGGCGCCCTTGGGCACCACCGTGATCCCCGAGTCGCTGATGGTGAAGCCGCGCGCGAGGTCGTGCTCGCGGTCGAGCCCGATCCGGGCGCGCTCGGGGACGACCACGTTCTTGTCGATGATCGCGCGGTGCACCTGCGCGTACCGCTCGACGTGCACGTTGTCCATGAGCACCGAGTCGGTGACCTGCGCCCACGAGTGCAGGCGCACGCCGGGCGACAGCACGGAGCCGGTCACGGTCGCGCCGGAGACGACGACACCGGGGGAGACGATCGAGTCCGCGGCGTGCCCGAGCCGGCCCGCACCCGCGTGCACGAACTTGGCCGGCGGCAGACCCGTGTACCCCGTGTGCAGGGGCCACTCGTCGTTGTAGAGGTTGAACACCGGCTCGATCGAGATGAGGTCGATGTTCGCCTCGAAGTACGCGTCGAGCGTCCCCACGTCCCGCCAGTAGTCGCGGTCGCGCGGGGTCGAGCCCGGCACGTCGTTGCGCAGGAAGTCGTAGACACCGGCGGTGCCGCGCTCGACGAAGTAGGGCGCGATGTCGCCGCCCATGTCGTGCCGCGAGGTCGCGTTCTCGGCGTCGGCCGTGACCGCGGCCACGAGGGCGTCCGCGTTGGCCACGTAGTTGCCCATGGACGCGAGGATCTCGCCGGGGGAGTCGGCCAAGCCCACCGGGTCGGTGGGCTTCTCGCGGAACGCCGCGATGCGGGTCGGGTCGCTCGGGTCCACCTCGATGACGCCGAACTGGTCGGCCTCGGCGATGGGCTGCCGGATGGCCGCGACCGTGAACTCCGCTCCCGAGGCGATGTGCGCGTCGACCATCTGGGAGAAGTCCATGCGGTAGACGTGGTCGGCTCCCACGACGACCACGATGTCCGGACGCTCGTCCTCGATGATGTTGAGGCACTGGTAGATCGCGTCGGCGCTGCCGAGGTACCAGTGCTTGCCGACGCGCTGCTGCGCGGGCACGGCCGCGACGTAGTTGCCCAGCAGCGCCGACATGCGCCAGGTCTTGGACACGTGCCGGTCCAGGCTGTGGGACTTGTACTGCGTGAGCACGATGACGTGCAGGTAGTGCGAGTTGATGACGTTCGACAGAGCGAAGTCCACGAGCCGGTAGATCCCCCCGAAAGGAACCGCCGGCTTGGCCCGGTGCGCGGTCAGGGGCATGAGTCGCTTGCCCTCTCCACCTGCAAGGACGATTGCGAGGACGCGCGGCGCTGCCATGGCAAGGACCCTAGGCCCCGGCGGCCCAGGAGGCGAGGCGGACCGGCGGGAGCACGCTAGCGTGTCGCGGGTGACCGGCCGTGAGGGCCGGCGTGGACCAGGAGGTTGCGGTGCGTGTCGACCTGCTCACCCGGGAGTACCCGCCGCACGTCTACGGCGGAGCCGGGGTCCACGTGGCGGGACTCACGGCGGTGCTGCGGCGGACGATCGACGTCCGCGTGCACTGCTTCGACGGTCCGCGGGACGACGCGGGGGTGCTGGGCTACCGCGTCCCGGCCGAGCTCGCGGGTGCGAACGCCGCATTGCAGACGCTGGGCGTGGACCTGGAGATGGCGGACGCGGTGGGTCGCGTCGGCTCGGACGGCGTGGCCAGCGACCTGGTCCACTCCCACACCTGGTACGCCAACTTCGGCGGTCATGTCGCCGCGATGCTGCACGACCTGCCGCACGTGATCACCGCGCACAGCCTCGAGCCGTTGCGCCCGTGGAAGGCCGAGCAGCTCGGCGGGGGCTACGCGCTGTCGAGCTGGGTCGAGCGCACCGCCTACGACGCGGCCGCCGCGGTGATCGCGGTCAGCGCGGGCATGCGCGAGGACATCCTGCGCGCGTACCCCTCGGTCGCACCGGACAAGGTCAAGGTGGTCCACAACGGCATCGACCTCGACGGCTGGCGCCGGCCCACGAGCGACGCCGACCGGGCCCGGGACGACGCGACCGTGCGCGCGCTCGGCATCGACCCGAGCAGGCCCGCCGTGGTGTTCGTCGGGCGCATCACGCGCCAGAAGGGCCTGCCCTACTTCCTGCGGGCGGCCGAGCAGCTGCCGCCCGAGGTGCAGCTGGTGCTGTGCGCGGGTGCCCCCGACACCCCGGCGATCCTGGCGGAGGTGACCGGCCTGGTGGACCAGCTGCGCGCCAAGCGCTCGGGCGTGGTGTGGATCGAGCAGATGCTGCCCCGCACCGACCTGATCGCGGTGCTGTCGGCCGGGACGGTGTTCGCGTGCCCGTCCGTCTACGAGCCGCTGGGCATCGTGAACCTCGAGGCCATGGCCGTGGGGCTGCCGGTGGTGGGGACCGCCACGGGCGGGATCCCGGAGGTCGTGGACGACGGCGTGACGGGCTGGCTGGTGCCGATCGACCAGGTGCAGGACGGCACGGGCACGCCGCTCGACACCGACGCGTTCGTGGCCGACCTCGCCGCCGCGCTCAACGAGGCGGTCAGCGACCCCGCGCGCGCCCAGCAGTGGGGCGCTGCCGCTCGTCGGCGGGTCGAGGACCACTTCTCCTGGGACGCCATCGCCGAGCGGACCCTCGAGGTCTACCGGGCCGCCACGGCGTAGCCGCTGCGCCGTGATCGGCGTGGCCGCTAGAGCGCGGGGAAGGTCGCCGCGGCGGCGATCGCGCGCCGCGACATGCGGTCGACGTCGCGCAGGGCGGCCGAGCGCTGGTCCGCCTGCCACAGGCTCACCGCGCCGCCGTCGTCCTTCGTGGCCAGGGCGACGATCGCCCGCAGGCGCGCGGCGCTCGCCAGCACGCGGGCGCGACGGCCGTCCAGGTGGTCGGGCATCCGCCAGTGCGGCAACGCCGCCCCGCGCAGCGCCACCACGAGCTCGGCATCGTCGGGGCGCCACTGCGCGACGTCGAGGCGCACCAGGGCCTCGGTGACCGTGATCAGGCCCTGGCGCAGGTCACGGTCGGCGTCCTGCAGCGAGCCGTTGCGGCCGTGCGTGGCGATCCGCCAGTCCGGGACCTCGGTGACGTGCCACGTGACCAGGTGCCCGGGCTCGAGGGCGGAACCGAACTGCTCGACCTGCGGCACCGCCGCGACGCACGCCGTCGGCGTCCGGACGAGCAGGCACTCGCCGGCGTCGATCGCGGCCGGGCTCACCTGAGCCGGCGCTGCGCCCGCGTCTCCCGGAGCCAGCACCAGGGCGGCGACGTCGATCGGACCGCCGGTCCAGTCGTCGATCACGTCGCCCAGCGGGACGGCGGAGCCGTCGCCCTCGATCACCTCGTGCGGTTCGTCGTCGCCCTGCACGGCGCGCAACATCGCCGCCCGGTCGGGTCGTGCGCCCGCGGCGTCGGGCGCCAGCCACAGGGCGAGCAGGACGGATCGGGGCAGGTCCAGAGGGGCGTCCACGAGGACAACGGTAGGCGAGCGGTGTCCGCCTCAGCCCAGACGTGCGTGCCGCGCGCCCGGGGCTCGCGCGCTCCCGGGCGCCCGTTAGGGTCATGCCATGACCGACGTGCTCGACCTGCAGGCCGTGACGATCCGCCGGGGGCTGACGACGATCCTCGACGAGGTGTCGTGGACCGTCCGGGAGGGCGAGCGCTGGGTGGTGCTGGGGCGCAACGGCGCCGGCAAGACCACGTTGCTGCAGGTCGCGTCGGGTCGCATGCACCCGACGGCAGGGACCGCCGAGCTGCTCGGCGAGCGGCTGGGCAGCGTCGACGTCTTCGAGCTGCGGCCGCGCATCGGGCTGTCGAGCGCCGCCCTGGCCGACCGCATCCCCTCGGGCGAGACGGTGCGTGACGTCGTGCTCACCGCCGCCTACGGCGTGACCGGGCGGTGGCGCGAGACCTACGAGGAGCTCGACGAGTCGCGCGCGGCCGACCTCCTGCGCGCGTTCGGCGTGGCGCACCTCGCCGACCGCTACTTCGGCACGCTGAGCGAGGGCGAGCGCAAGCGGGTGCAGATCGCGCGCTCGCTCATGACCGACCCCGAGCTGCTGCTGCTCGACGAGCCGGCCGCGGGCCTGGACCTGGGCGGCCGCGAGGAGCTGGTCGCGGCGCTCGCGGAGCTTGCCGGGGACGCGAGGTCGCCCGTGCTCGTCCTGGTGACGCACCACGTCGAGGAGATCCCCCCGAACTTCACGCACGTGCTGCTGCTCAAGGACGGCCGGGTCCACGCGGCCGGTCCCGTCGCCGAGGTCCTGACCAGCGAGACGCTCTCCGGGGCGTTCGACGTCGAGCTCGTGGTCGACCGGGCCGGAGAGCGGTGGACCGCCCGCGCGGAGCGCTGAGGAAAGCACCAGCAGCGCGTAAAGGGAGCGCCTAGGATCGGTGAAGGAGCCCGCCCCGCACCGGGGCAGGCGTTGCCGAAGGGGGCTGCACCGTGGACTGGCTGTGGTGGGTCGGCGGGGCGCTGGTGCTCGGCATCCTGGAGATGCTCTCCCTCGACCTTGTGCTGATCATGTTCGCGGGCGGCGCGCTCGCGGGCGCGGTCGCGGCGGCACTCGGAGCGCCGATCGGCGTGCAGATCCTGGTCGCGGCGCTCACCTCGGTGGTGCTGCTCGCGAGCCTGCGCCCGTGGTTGCTGCGCCGGCTCAGGCGGCGGGTCCCGCTGGAGGAGACCAACGCCGCTGCGCTCGTCGGGCGCGGCGCCGTCGTGGTCGCGACCGTCACCCCGGAAGGAGGGCGGGTCAAGCTCAACGGCGAGGTCTGGAGCGCCCGGACCACTCTCGCCGAGGCCATCCCGCCGGGGGCGCAGGTGCGGGTGGACCGCATCGACGGCGCCACGGCGGTCGTCGAGCCGGACGCCGGCTGACCCACCATCCTCGCCCGCTCGACGTGGGCGTCCGCTCAACCCTGGAGGACATTCATGGACGACCCCAGCGCCGGCCAGATCGCGCTCTACGTCGTGCTCGCCCTGGTCCTGCTCTTCGTCATCATCGGGCTGTTCCGCGCGGTGCGGATCGTGCCGCAGGCGACGGCGATCATCGTCGAGCGGCTGGGCCGGTACTCCCGCACTCTCGACGCTGGCCTGCACATCCTGATCCCGTTCATCGACCGCGTGCGGGCGGGCGTGGATCTGCGCGAGCAGGTGGTCTCCTTCCCACCGCAGCCGGTCATCACGTCGGACAACCTGGTGGTGAGCATCGACACGGTCATCTACTTCCAGGTGACCGAGCCCAAGGCGGCGGTGTACGAGATCGCCAACTACATCACCGGCATCGAGCAGCTCACGGTCACGACGCTGCGCAACGTGGTCGGCTCGATGGACCTGGAGCAGACGCTGACCAGCCGTGACCAGATCAACGGCCAGCTGCGCGGGGTGCTCGACGAGGCGACCGGCCGGTGGGGCGTGCGCGTCAACCGGGTCGAGCTCAAGTCGATCGACCCGCCCGACAGCATCAAGGGCTCGATGGAGCAGCAGATGCGCGCCGAACGTGACCGTCGTGCCGCGATCCTCACGGCCGAGGGCGTCAAGCAGTCGCAGATCCTGACGGCCGAGGGCGAGAAGCAGGCCGCGATCCTCACGGCCGAGGGCAATGCGCAGGCGGCGATCCTCAACGCCGAGGGCGAGGCCCGCGCGATCCTGCAGGTGTTCGACGCGGTGCACCGCGGCGACGCGGACCCCAAGCTGCTCGCGTACCAGTACCTGCAGGTGCTGCCCAAGATCGCGCAGAGCCCGTCGAACAAGATGTGGTTCCTGCCGTCCGAGCTCAGCGGGGCGCTGGGCGCGTTCGCCAAGGGCTTCGGCGGTGCCGACGACGAGAGCGGTCCCTTCGCCTCGGCTCGCCCGGCGGGGGTCTCGCCGCTGCAGGACGACCTGCCGCCCGCGACGCTCACCGACCCGGCCGAGGCGCTCGCCGAGGCCAAGCGCGAGTCGGCCGCGGCGACGGCGGACGCGACGAGCGCCGGCAACCTGAGTGGACGGCCGTTCGACGCCAGCGTCGAGCTGGGGCAGCGCCCCGGACCGGGCGCGGCGCCGCTGCGTCCCCCGGCCGAGCCCGGCCCCTCGCTCACGAAGGACGACGCGGAGCCGACAAACCCCTAGCGGAGTGAGTGCTCACTCAGTTACGTTCGCGAGATGAGCACGCAGCAGGACGAGAGAGGCGCGGCCCGGTTGGGTCGCGCCTCTCCGCTGCCCCCCGACGAGCGCCGCCGCGCGATCCTGCTCGACGTGCAGCCCGTCGTGCTCGCGCGCGGCGCTGCCGTCACCACGCGCGAGCTCGCGCAGGCCGCGGGCGTCTCCGAGGGCACCCTCTTCCGGGTGTTCGCGGACAAGGCCACGCTGGTCGGCGACGCCGCGCACGCCGCGGTCGACCCGGCCGCGGTACTGCCCCAGCTGGACGCCATCGACCCCGGGCTGCCGCTGCTCGAGCGCGTGACGCGCGTGCTGGAGATCGGGTTCGAGCGCATCGGGGACACCATGCGCTGGATCGCGATCCTGCACGAGCTGGGGCGCGTCGGCCCCGGCCCGGACCAGGCGCCCGAGGACCGCAGGCGCATCCACCGTGAGTGGAAGGAGCGGCAGGAGAAGGGGCAGGCCGCGGTGCGTGCCTCCGTCGCTCGAGTGCTCGCACCGGATGCCGCCGCCTTCGGCCGCCCGCTGGACCAGGTCGTCGCGCTGCTCGACGTCGTGCTGGTGGGCGCCGCGATGCAGCAGGCGGACGCGGCTCGCCGCGGCACCGCGCCCGACACCCCCGCCGTGGAGGTCCTCGCCGACCACTTCCTCCACGGCGCCCTCGCCCCGACCACCTCCAGGAGCCCGTCATGATGCTGGTCCGACTGCTACGGGAGCACCTGGGCCCGTACCGCGGCGCCGTCTACGCCATCGTCGCGCTGCAGTTCGTGCAGACGATGGCCACGCTGTACCTGCCGAGCCTGAACGCGCGGATCATCGACGACGGCGTCGCCGCCGGGGACACCGACGAGATCATGCGGCTGGGCGCCATGATGCTCGCGATCAGCCTGCTCCAGGTGGTCTGCGCCGTGATCGCGGTCTACTACGGCTCGCGCACGGCCATGGCGTTCGGGCGGGACGTGCGCAAGCGGCTCTTCGGGCACGTGCAGACGTTCTCGGCGCAGGAGGTCGGCAAGTTCGGCGCCCCCACGCTGATCACGCGCACGACGAACGACGTGCAGCAGGTGCAGATGGTGGTCCTCATGACCTTCACCTTCATGATCATGGCCCCGATCATGCTGGTGGGCGGCGTGGTCATGGCCCTGCAGGAGGACGTGAAGCTGTCCGCCATCCTGCTGGTCGCGGTGCCCGTGCTCGCGATCGTGATCGGGCTCATCGTGTCGCGGATGGTGCCGTACTTCCGCCAGATGCAGAAGCGCATCGACGCGATCAACCGCGTCCTGCGCGAGCAGATCGCCGGCGTGCGGGTGGTGCGCGCCTTCGTCCGGGAGGAACGCGAGTCCCGCCGGTTCGGGGTCGCCAACGAGGAGCTCTTCACCACGTCCCTGCGGGCCGGCCAGCTCATGGCGCTGATGTTCCCCACGGTCATGCTGGTGCTCAACGTGACGAGCGTCGGCGTGCTGTGGTTCGGCGGTCACCGGGTCGACGACGGCATGCCCGTGGGCGCGCTCACCGCGTTCCTGTCGTACATCGCCTACATCCTCATGGCCGTCATGATGAGCACGATGATGTTCGTCATGGTGCCGCGCGCCATGGTGTCCTCGGACCGGATCAGCGAGGTCATCGACACCTCCACCACCGTCCTGCCGCCCCTCGAGCACGTCGCGCTGCCGTCCGGACCCGGGTCTCGTCCCGGCCTGCTCGAGCTGCGGGACGTCGAGTTCCGCTACCCGGGCGCCGAGGCGGCCGTGCTGCGCGGCGTCAGCCTGACCGCCGAGCCGGGGCGCACCACGGCGATCATCGGCTCGACGGGCTCGGGCAAGACCTCGCTGCTCAACCTCGTGCCGCGCCTGTTCGACGTGACGGGCGGGCGGGTGCTGCTCGACGGCGTCGACGTGCGGGACCTGGACCCCGAGGAGCTCTGGGCGCAGGTGGGGCTGGTGCCGCAGAAGCCGTACCTGTTCTCGGGCACCGTCCGCTCGAACCTCGAGTACGGACGGCCCGGTGCGAGCGACGACGACCTGTGGCACGCCCTCGAGGTCGCGCAGGCCCGGGACTTTGTCGAGGCGCTCCCCGGGGGCCTCGACGCGCCCATCGCGCAGGGCGGCACCAACGTCTCGGGTGGTCAGCGACAACGCCTCGCCATCGCTCGGGCGCTGGTCAGACGACCACACCTGTACCTGTTCGACGACTCGTTCTCGGCCCTCGACTACGCCACGGACGCCGCCCTGCGGCGCGCGCTCGTGCCGGAGACCAGGGACGCGGCGGTGCTGATCGTCGCGCAGCGGGTGGCGACCATCCGGCACGCGGACTCGATCGTCGTGCTCGAGGAGGGCGCGGTGGTGGGCATCGGGACGCACACCGAGCTGCTGGAGAGCAACCAGACGTACCAGGAGATCGTGTACTCGCAGGTGAGCGCGGAGGAGGCGGCATGAGCGCGCAGCAGACGGTGCCCCGCCGCCCGCCGCAGCGCGGGCCGGGTCCCATGGGCAGCATGGGGATGCCGGGGGAGAAGTCGGCCAACTTCACCGCGTCGGGCAAGCGGTTCCTGCGCGAGCTGCGTCCCGAGATGCCCCGCATCGTGCTGGTGCTCGTGCTGGCGGTGGCCTCGGTGGTGCTCGCCGTGATCGGTCCCAAGATCTTGGGCGAGGCCACCAACGTGATCTTCGCGGGGTATGTCGGGAACCGGCCCGAGCTCGCGCCGTACGCGGGGCAGACCCAGGAGCAGGTGGTTCAGGCCCTGCGTGACGCCGGCCAGGACACGTTCGCGAACACGGTCTCGGGCATCCCCGGGCTGGTGCCCGGCCAGGGGATCGACTTCGCGCACCTGCGCGGCATCCTCGTCGTGGTCCTGCTCATCTACGTGGGCTCGTTCCTGTTCGGCTGGGCGCAGGGGCGGATCACGGCGGGCGTCGTGCAGCGCGTGGTCCTCGACCTGCGCGCCGACGTGGAGGCGAAGCTGAGCCGACTGCCGCTGCGCTACCTCGACTCCCACCCGCGCGGGGAGCTGCTCTCGCGCGTGACCAACGACATCGACAACGTCGCGCAGACGCTGCAGCAGACGCTCAGCCAGCTCATCACCGCGGTGCTGACGGTGGTGGGCGTGCTGTTCATGATGTTCTGGATCTCGCCCCTGCTCGCGCTCGTGGCACTCGTCACGGTGCCCTTGTCCATGATGGTCGCGGCCATGATCGCCAAGCGCTCCAAGCCGCAGTTCATCGAGCAGTGGGCCAGCACCGGCACGCTCAACGCGCACATCGAGGAGATGTACACGGGCCACACGCTGGTGACGGTCTTCGGGCGCCAGCGCGAGTCCGCCGAGGTGTTCGCCGAGCGCAACGACACGCTGTACGAGTCGAGCTTTCGGGCGCAGTTCATCTCCGGCACCATCCAGCCGGCGCTGGGCTTCCTGGCCAACCTGAACTACGTGATCGTGGCCGTGGTCGGTGGCCTTCGCGTGGCGTCGGGCACCATGACGCTCGGCGACGTCCAGGCGTTCATCCAGTACTCGCGCCAGTTCAGCCAGCCGATCACCCAGATCGCGTCCATGGCCAACCTGCTGCAGTCCGGCATCGCGTCGGCCGAGCGGGTGTTCGAGCTGCTCGACGCGCAGGAGCAGGACCCGGACCCGGAGCCGGCGCGCCAGCTGCCGTCGCCCGTGCGAGGACGCGTCGCGTTCGAGCACGTGGCCTTCAGCTACGCGGCCGACAAGCCGCTCATCGAGGACCTGTCCATCGTCGCCGAGCCCGGCCAGACCATCGCGATCGTCGGGCCCACCGGCGCCGGCAAGACGACTCTGGTCAACCTGCTCATGCGGTTCTACGAGGTGGAATCGGGCCGCATCACGCTGGACGGGGTCGACACGCGCGAGCTGACCCGCGACGCGCTGCGCTCGCAGATGGGCATGGTGCTGCAGGACACGTGGCTGTTCGGCGGGTCGATCGCCGACAACATCGCCTACGGCGTGGAGGAGGCGACGCACGAGCAGATCGTCGCGGCCGCCGAGGCCACGCACGTCGACCGGTTCGTGCGCACCTTGCCCGACGGGTACGAGACGGTGATCGACGACGAGGGGGCCAACGTCTCCGCGGGCGAGAAGCAGCTGCTGACCATCGCGCGCGCGTTCCTCGCCGACCCGACCATCCTCATCCTCGACGAGGCCACCTCGTCCGTGGACACCCGCACCGAGGTGCTCGTGCAGCAGGCCATGAACGCGCTGCGCGTGGGACGCACCTCGTTCGTCATCGCGCACCGGCTGTCGACGATCCGCGACGCCGACACCATCCTGGTGATGGAGGCGGGCGCGATCGTCGAGCAGGGCTCGCACGACGAGCTGCTCGAGGCGGGCGGCGCGTACGCCCGGCTGTACGCGAGCCAGTTCGCGGCCGCCGTGACCGAGTAGCGAATCGGGGCATAGCGGACATCGGGCGTCTGCCGGTAGCGTCGATCAGGCCCTGCAGGGGCCCCGACGCGAGGGGGAGGGCATGCGCCCGATGATGCGGCTCCTGGGCCGGTCGGCTGCCCGGGCGGTCGAGGAGGCGTCGCCGGACGTCCTCGAGCTGCGCGTCCACGGGGTCGCCAACACGCCGCCCGCCGCGATGCTGGGGCTCGACCCGACGCAGATCGAGCAGGTGGACGGCGACCAGCTGGGCAGCTTCTGGGCGGCGACGCCCCGGGCGCTGGGCACCGAACGTCCCGAGGGCGATCCGCGCGTTCCGCCGCCGGGTGTGCGGCGCGAGGGGTACTCCTGGGGCGCGATGGCCCGGCTGTCCACGGTGCCGGCGGTGGGCAGGGCCAGCGGCCTCGTCGCAGGCGTCATCCGCGCCCTGTGGGTGCTGATCATCCCGTTCGGCCTGGCGAACGTCGCCTACTGGAGCCGCGACGCCGACGAGCCGTCGGGGATCCGCCGTCCGTCGGCGGCGGGCGGGCTCGTGCGGATGTTCGGGCTCGTCCTCACCCTGCTGTGGGTCGCGACGGCGGCGACGGTGGCGCTCGGGATCGTGGGTGCGCAGTGCTACGGGCCCCGCACCACGCTCGACGTCGCGGTGCCCGGCGGCGTGGCGAGCGTCGACTACGTCCAGACCTGCACGGCGCTGCCCGACCAGCTCGACTCGTGGGCCCGCTGGTCGTCGGGCTCGCGCACGGCCGTGCTCGCGGTGCTGGCCGCGGCGGCGGTGCTCACCCTCGCCGCCGTCGGGTCCACGGGGAGGCTGCGCTACGAGCGCCGGATGTCCGGCACCAAGTCGCGCGGCAGGGCGCCGGGGACAGCCCTCGACGCGGGCAAGCCGTGGCCCATGCTGGCGCGGCCGGGCTTCTGGACGCACTCGCAGCGCTCCTCCGTGCTCTGGTACCAGCACCTGGCGGCGTCGTTCGCGCTGCTCGCGGTGCTGCTCGCGTGGCACTTCCTGTACCGCGGCGAGCCGCAGTGCTGGCAGGCGACCGGCATGGGCGCGCGCGGCTGCCTCGGGTCCGACGTGTGGGCCGCGGCCGGCAACCAGGGCTGGGCCGCGATGATCGGCCTCGGCATCCTGCTGCTCGTGGTCGTAGCGTGGCGGGTCGCGCGCCTGCGCCTCGACCCGTTGCCGCACGGCAGCGTGGCCACCGACGCGGTGCCGGACCGCGCGGTGTCCCGAGCCACGGACGCGGCCCTGTTCCTCGTCGGCGTCGCGCTGTTCGGCTGGGCCGTCGCCACGGTGGCCACCAGCGGAGATGCGCCGCTGCGCCCCGCGGACGCGTCGGCCGTGCCGTTCCTGGGCCTGGCAGCGGTCCCGAGCCTGCTCATCGGCCTCATGGTGGTGCTGTGCGTCGTCGCGGTCGGCCTGCGGGCGCGGCTGTGGGCCGGCATCTGGGTGCCCGCGGTGGTCCTCTCGGTCGGCGGAGCGGTGATCGCCCTGCTGTGGCCCGACGGGGCCGGCGGGGTCGTGACGCGGTCGGTGGTGGCCGTCGCGTTCGTCGGCCTTCTCGTCGTCGCGGTGCGTGCCAACGTGCGGCACCCCTCGCGAGCGCGCGAGGGCTGGGCCGGCCGGGGTCCGTTCGTGCTGCTCGCCACCGCCGCCGGCGTCGCGATGGTGCTGAGCGCGGCCACGGTCCTGGGAGTCGTCGCCTGGCTCGAGGCGCCCGGTGCCCCCGAGAACGCGACCGCGCCGGAGCAGGTGACGGCCGCGCTCGAGGCCGTCGGGACGGCGGACCGGCTGCGGGATCCCGTCGTGGTGGACGCGGCGTCCCCCGTTCGGCTCGTGACGCCGCCGGGATACGTCGAGTTCGCGGTGATGAGCGTGGCGGTGCTGGTGGTCGGCGTGCTCCTCATGGTCGTCCTGGCGGCGCGCATGGGAGCCCTGCGCACCAAGCCGCTGCCCGTGATCCCCGGCGACAACCCGCCCCCCCGGCCCGAGAAGGGTGTGGACCAGGCCGTGCAGCGCGGGCGCCGGCACGCCGCGCTCGCGCACCGCGCCGAGCGCATCGTCGGGATCGTGGGGACCACGTTCTTCCTGGCGCTCGTCGGGACCCTGCTGCTGCCCGACCCGGACAAGGAGGTCACGGGGTTCTGGGGCGACCTCTGGGCGCTGGGCGTCCAGTGGTCGACGAAGGCCGTGGTGCTCGTGTTCGCGCTGGTGGTCGCCAGCGTGGTGGGGGCCGGCTCGAAGAAGGCGCTGGCCAGGCCGTGGGGGCTGCTGTGGGACCTCATGTGCTTCCTGCCGCGCGCCGCGCACCCGTTCGCGCCGCCGTGCTACGCGGAGCGCGTGGTGCCCGAGCTCCGTGGGCGCATCGACACATGGCTGGGGGACGACCGCGACCCGGCGACGTTGTCCGCCTCGCGGCGTCGCGAGCTCGCCGACCGCCGCGTGGTGCTCTCGGCGCACAGCCTGGGCGGCGTGGTCGCCGTGGCCGCGCTGCTGGCCCGCTGGGACGGTCCGGCCGGTCCGTGCGACGACCGCGTCGCGCTGCTGACCTACGGCACCCAGCTGCGCGCGTACTTCGGCCGGTTCTTCCCCGAGCTGTTCGGGCCCGCGGTGCTGGGCACCACGCCCGCGGGCCGAGCCCGGCTCTGGGCTGCAGACCCCTGGACGGGCGTCGCGCCGGGCCCGGTCACCTCGGAGACGCTCACGGTGGTCGAGTCGCTGACCGCGCCCGGACCCGGGGGCGTGCCACGGACCCGCTGGCGCAGCCTCTGGCGGCGCACGGACTTCATCGGGTTCCCCGTCGACGCGTACGCCGACGACGGTGCGGGGATCGACCACCCCGCGCAGGAGGTCGACGGCAAGGCGTACCTGCTCACGATCGCCGCCCACAGCGGCTACCCGGCCGCGCCGGAGTACCGCGCGCAGCTCGACGACCTCGTGCGGACGCTGCGCGGGAGCGGCGGCTAGCGGGCCTATCCTCGGCGCATGGCACCGAGCGCGCAGGTCGACGTGGCCGAGGCGCGCGGCGGGTTCCACCGGGACCGGCTGACCTTCACGTTCTACGGCAGCTTCGTGGTGTGGGGCTGGGTGCTGTACAGCTTCAACCCGAGCGTGACGCTGCTCGCCGACGACTTCGACATCTCGCTCGCGCAGGCCGGCCTGCACGGCACCGCGATGGCCGCGGGCGGCATCGTCGCCGCGTTCGCCGCGCCCCGGCTGGTGCGGCGGTACGGGCGGCGCGCCGCGCTGTTCGTCGCGCTGGGGGCGGTGATCGCGGGCGTGCTGGCGCTGGTCGCCGCTCCCGACCTGGCCGCAAGCCTGTCCGCGGTGCTGGTGCTCGCGCTGGGCGGCAACCTCGCGATCAGCGCGTCGCAGCCGGGTCTGGCCCTGCACCACGGCCCGGCCGCGTCCGCCGCGGTCACGGAGGCGAACGGCGCGGGGTCCTCGATCGGGCTCGTCGGGCCGCTCGCGGTCGGCGCCTGCGTCGCGCTGGGCTGGGGGTGGCGACCTGCGGTGGCGGTGGCGATCCTCCTCGCCGCGGTCACCGCGGTGCTCGTCGGGCGCGTACCAGTGGGGGGCGCGATGAGCCCGCCCGCGCGCCGTGCGCCGCGTGCGTCGCGCGGGCTGCGGGCGCGCAGCACGGCCCCGGAACCGGCGGCTGTGGTCACGTCGGTCGAAGCGCTCGCCCTCGTCGGGATCGACGAGCACCCGTCGTCCGACGCGCGTGCGGCCCTGAACCGGCTGCCGGCCTGGTGCTTCCTGGCGTGCGTCGTCGCGGCGGTCGCGCTCGAGATGACGACCACGTACTGGGCCACCGACCTGGTGCGGGACCAGACGGGGGCGCAGGCGGGCATCGCGACCGCGACGACGGCCGGGCTGGTGGCGGGAATGTCGGCGATCCGCTTCGTCATGGGCCCCATCTCGCTCCGGGTGCCGCCCGCGCTCATCCTCGCGGGCGGGTTCGTGGTGTCCGTCGTCGGCTGGGCGATCCTGTGGACCGCGTCGTCCGCCGCCGTGGCGATCGGCGGGCTCGTCGTCGCCGGGCTCGGGTACGGCGTCCAGTACCCCATGTCGATCACGCTGCTCATCGCGACGGCACCGGCTGCGGGGGACTCCGCCCAGGCGCGCGCCACGCTCGCGGGCGGGATCGCGGTGGGGATCGCGCCCTTCGCGCTCGGGGCGCTCGCCGACGCGGTCGGCATCCACGCGGCGTTCGCGGTCGTCCCGGTCGCCGCGGTGCTCGGCTGCGTCGCCGCGGCCGTCGGGGGTCGCCTGACGCGCACCGGGCGCTCCTGACGCCTGGGAGAATCACCGTCGTGATCGAGCACATCGACGACCCCCGGGACCCACGGCTCAGCGACTACTTCGACCTGACCGACGTCCGCCTTCGCCGGTCCCGGGAGGCCGCCGAGGGCCTCTACATGGCCGAGAGCTCGAAGGTCATCGAGCGCGCGCTCGACCTCGGTCACCAGCCGCGCTCGCTGCTGACCACTGAGCGGTGGCTGCCGACCTTCGACGGCCTGATCGCGCGGGCCGAGCACAGGTTCGGGCCGATCCCGGTCTACGTGGGTGACTCGGAGATGGTCGAGCAGCTCACGGGGTTCAACCTGCATCGCGGCGCGCTCGCGGCCATGCACCGGCCGCCCCTGCCCTCCATGACCGAGCTCGTCTCGACCGCCCGGCGCATCGCGGTGCTCGACGGCCTCGTCGACCACACCAACGTGGGCGCGCTGTTCCGCAGCGCAGCGGCGCTCGGCATCGACGCCATCGTCCTGTCCCCGGACTGCGCGGACCCGCTGTACCGGCGCTCCGTGCGGGTCTCCATGGGCGCCGCGCTCACGCTGCCCTACACGCGGGCCACGGTGTGGGCCGACGACCTGCAGGCGTTGCGGGCCGAGGGCTTCACGCTCGCCGCACTGGCGCTGTCCGACGACTCGGTGGACCTGGCCGACTTCGCCGCGGCGCTGCCCGACCGGGTGGCGTGGATGCTGGGGTCGGAGGGTCACGGGCTCTCGAAGACCGCCCTGGCCGCCGCCGACGTCGTGGTGCGGATCCCGATGCAGCGGGGGATCGACTCCCTCAACGTCGCCGCGGCGAGCGCCGTGGCGTTCTGGGCGTCGCGGGCGGCGACCGCCTGACTCGTCGTCGACGCCCTACGCGTCCGTGAAGAGGCACGTGATGACGAACCGGATCGGCTTGTCGAAGGTGTAGGTGCGGTCGCCCTCGTTGGCGTCGCCGAGCTCGCTCACGAAGTAGGTCTTGCCGGTCTTGATGACGACGAAGGCGACCGGCGACGGCTTGGTGTAGGTCTTCAGGCCGTGCTTGTAGACGACCTTGCTGCAGTCGTAGACGCCGCCGTACTCCCAGGTCGTCGGATCGGCCCTCGGATCAAGCGGGCACGCGAGCGCGGCACCGGCGGAGCCGAGCAGCAGGGCGCCGGCGAGGCCGGCGGTGGCGAGCGGACGGCGCAGACGAGACATCTCGGAACCCCCTGGACGAGAAGACGGGCACCGCGCGTCGCGATGTCCGGAATGTCCATGCTAGGGGCCGGGTGGGAGCGGCGAGAAGGACGACGAGCGCGCGATCTCGGTTTCACCCGGAGAGCGCGGCGGGCGGCGACCGCTAGCCGATCGCGAGCCCGTCGACGACCTCGACGCCGGGCATCGCGGCGAGCAGCGCGCCCGGCAGGGCGATCTTCGAGTGCCGCACACCGCTGCCGATGACCACGAGCCCTCCCGCGTCCGGGTCGTCGACCGTGACCCGCGCGTCGAGCAGCAGGCGGTAGTCGTCAGGCAGCCCGATGGGCGTGATGCCGCCGTACTCCATGCCCGACTCGACCGTCGCCCGGTCCATGGGCAGGAAGGAGCACTTGCGCACGTCGAGGAGCCGCTTGACGGTCGAGTTCACGTCCGCTCGCGTGGTCGCCCGGACCAGTGCGGCGGCGACGCGCTCCGTCCCTTCGCGGCGGCCGGCGACGAGCACGCAGTTCACCGACGCCGACGGCGGCAGCTCGAACGCCTCCGTGAGCGCGGCGGTGTCGGCCAGCTCGGGGTCGATCTGCGCCACGAGCACCTCGTGCGCCACGCGGGGCTCGTGCTCCGCCCAGGCGGTCAGCGCCGCGGCCGTGCTCGGCGCCACGAGGTCGAGGTGGTCGAGCGCTCTCGCCCAGGTCAGGGTGCCGATCGTCATGCCCGGCAGGTTACCCAGCGTTCTGGTAGGTCGGCACGATCAGGGCGCGCGCGACGGTGTGGAACACGACGGCCGTGTTGGCCGCTCCGGGCATCACGTCCTTGCTCAGCCCGAGCGAGGGGACCGACAGGGCGTGCACGGCGAAGAAGTAGCGGTGCGCCTGGTCCCGCGGCGGCGGCGCGGCGCCCTTGTAGACGCTCTCGCCGTCGTCGCCGCGCAGCATGAACGAGCCGGCGGGCAGGGTGCCTCCCGGCGAGCCGGCTCCGCGCTCGAGCGACGTCGCGTCGCGAGGCAGGTCGACGACCGTCCAGTGCCACCAGCCGGACGGGCCCGGGGCGTCGGGGTCGAAGCAGGTGACCCAGAACGACCGTGTCTCCTCGGGGAAGCCGGACCAGCTCAGGTGGGGGCTGAGGTTCGAGCCTCGGTCGGTGTTGGTGTGCTCGTCGGGCAGGGCCATGCCGTCGGCGATGTCGTCGCTCGTGACCTGGAAGCCCGGCACGGGGGGCAGCAGGTCGTACGGGTGCGGGGCGGGGGGCCGGGTGATCGAGGTCATCCGGTCATCCTGGTGCGGGTCAGGCGCGAGTGCGCGGCGAGTCGCTCAGCAGGGCGCGGACGGGCAGGAGCCGGTCGATGACGACCAGCACGAGGCCGAGCACGAAGAAGCCGACGCCGTACAGCAGGACGTTGACCAGCAGGCCGTCGTAGCCGATCTCGGAGACGTCGACGAACGGGTACGGGTAGGCGCTGGCGGGGGAGGCCAGGCCGCGCACGGTGGCGAACGCGCAGTACGCGACGGGGTACAGCAGCCACCAGGCAGCGTGCAAGACGCGCAGGCGCCGGTGCGGGACCATCAGCACGAAGTGCACGAACGCGGCGACGGGCGTCAGGCGGTGCACGATCTCGGCCTTGGTCATCCCCAGCGCGACGACCTCCTCTCCCGGCGGAGCGGGGTCGAGGATGAGGTAGGCCACCAGCCCGGTGATGAGGATGAACAAGGTCACGGCGCCGACGAGCCACGGCGGCGGTCCGGCCCGTCGAGCCAGGGCGGCGACACCTGCCCAGGTCATCACCAGCGCGAGGAGCAGGTTGGACTGGTTGGTGAAGTACACGTAGTCGGTGAGCTCGAAGTGCGGTCCCGTGCTCGGCGCCCAGAACAGGGCGACGAAGGTGATGGCGGCGAGCGCCAGCCGGTAGGTCCCGACCGCGATCCTCATGCGTGCTCCTCGTCTCGTGCGCCGCGTCGCTGCGGCCTGCGCGAACGTATCCGAGGCCCGCTCCGGGGGCCATCGGCGCGCCGGTGAGCCCCTGGCGCAGATTGACATCGAGGTCGTGTGGGCGTGTACTGACATACTCGAACAAGTGTTCGACGAGGCGTCGGAATTGCCACGAATGCGCTGGTCAGAGCGCTGCTTGCGGAGAAGGGAGGTGGCGGCATGCCCACCAGCACGATGAGCAGGGAGGACCGTGCCGCCCGTGCTCGAGCGGTCCTGGCGCACGCCGAGCTGCGCACCGGAGCGCGGAGCGTGCTGCGCCCGGCCGAAGGCCACCCGGTGGCCGGTGAGCGTGCGCTCGCCGCAGCCCCGGCACCTGTACCTGCACCTGCACCTGCACCTGTGTCTGCACCGGCACCTTTGGCGGCGCCGGCCGCGGTCCCGGTGGTGCGGGGGACCGCGCTGATCACCTCCGAACGCCCGGCGCTGCCCGTACCCCACCAGCTCGCCGAGGTGCTGCCGGACGGGCTGCGTCGCGGGGGGACGACGGCGGTGCTCGGCTCCACCTCGCTCGTGCTGACGCTGCTGGCCCACGCGTGCGCGGGCGGCGCGTGGGCCGCGGTGGTCGGGCAGCCGACCGTCGGGCTGCTGGCCGCCTCGCAGGCGGGCGTCGCCCTCGACCGGCTGGCACTGGTCCCGCGGCCCGGGGCGGACGCCGCCCTCGTGCTCGCCGCCCTCGTCGACGGGCTCGACGTGGTGGTGGTCGGTCCGGACGTCGCGCTCGGCGAGGCCGACCGTCGCCGCCTGTCGGCCCGGGCGCGTGAGCGCGGGGCCGTGCTGATGCCCACGGTCGCGTGGCCCGGAGCGAGCGCGGTGCTGACCGTGGAGCAGGCGCGCTGGACGGGCGTCGGGACGGGGGACGGCCGGCTGCGCACCCACAGCCTGCGCGTCGCCCGGACGGGGCGCGGGAGCGCCGCCGTGCCGCACGTCGTCGAGGTGACCCTCCCGCTCGGGTCGAGCGCGCCCGAGCAGGTGCCGGTGGAGGGCTCGGCGGAGCCAGCCGTGGAACCCGCGTTGCGGCTGGTCGGATGAGTACGCGCACCACCGTCCTGTGGGTGCCGGACTGGCCCGTGGTCGCAGCGGCGGCAGCAGAGGAGGTGCCGCGCCATCTGCCCGTCGCCGTGCACGACGGTCAGCGGGTCACGGCGGTCTCCGCCCTCGCCCGGGTGCAGGGTGTGCGGCGCGGCATGCGCCGGCGTCAGGCGCAGGGCTGCTGCCCGGAGCTGGTGCTGCTCGCGGCCGACGACGCGCGTGACGTGCGCCTGTTCGAACCGGTGGCCGTGGCCGCGGAGAGCGTCGTGGCGGGCATCGAGGTGGTGCGCGCCGGTCTGCTGCTGCTCCCGGCGGGTGGCGCCAGCCGGTACCACGGGTCGGAGGAGGCGCTCGCGGAGCGACTGGTCGACGCGGTGGCGGCCGGGTCGGGGCACGAGTGCGGCGTCGGGACCGCCGACGGCATGCTCGCCGCGGTGATCGCGGCGCGCACCGGTGCCCACGTGCCGCCGGGCGGGTCGGCCGCGTTCCTGGCGGACCGCAGCGTGGGCGAGCTGGTGCACGCGACCGTGACGGACGAGATCGCCGCCGCTGTCGGTGACCTGGTCGACCTGCTCAGCCGCCTCGGTCTGCGCACCCTGGGCCGGCTCGCCGCGCTGCCCGCCGCCGACGTCCAGGCGCGCTTCGGCCGGCTGGGTGCCTGGGCGCACCTGCTCGCGCGCGGCGACGACGAGCGACCACCGGCCCGGCGGCGTCCCGAGGCCGACCTGGAGGTGGTCGCGGAGCTCGAACCGCCGGTGGACCGCGTGGACACCGCCACCTTCGCGGGCCGGCGCCTGGCCGAGGACCTGCACGCGATGCTCGTGCAGCGTGCGGTCAGCTGCGGGCGGCTGCAGATCGCGGCCCGCACCGACGAGGGCGAGGACCTGGTGCGCACGTGGCGCACCGACCTGGGGGGCTGGGGCGGGTTGACGCCCGCGCGCATCACCGACCGGATCCGCTGGCAGCTGGAGGGGTGGCTCACCTCGTCGGCCGTGACCACGGCCCGCGGTCTGGCCGCCGACGCCCGGGCCGCCGGGGTGAGTCGCGCGCGCCAGGACTGGCCGCTCGACGACCTCGGGCCGGATCTCCTCGACCACGACACCCCGGGCGTCGCCCTGGTCCGTCTGGCCGTGACGGCCCTCGACGTCGCCCCCGCCGGCGCCGAGCAGGGTCAGCTGTGGGGAGGCCCGTCGGGTGGGGACCTGCGGGCCCACCGCGCGCTGGACCGGGTGCAGGGGCTGGTTGGCGGCTCGGGGCTGCTCACCGCCACCCTGCAGGGCGGACGGGACGTGCGGGACCAGGTGTACCTGCGGCCGTGGGGCGAGCAGACCAGCGCCCCACGGCCGGTCGACCGGCCGTGGCCGGGCAGGCTGCCGGACCCGGCACCGGCCACCGTGCTCACCGCGCCCCGACAGGTGGAGGTCCGCGACGCCGCCGGCCGGCCCGTCGCGCTGGACGTGCGCACCGGGATGAGCGGCGAGCCGGCGTGGGTGCGCGTGCTGCCCGAGCAGGAGGAGGGCGACGACGCGCGAGGCGGTCGGTGGACGGGGGACCGCGGGGTCGGCGACCAGCGGGCCCGACGCGTGACCGGCTGGGCCGGCCCGTGGCTGCTGGGAGGACGGTGGTGGACGGGCGAGGCCGCGCCCACCCTGCGTGCCCACGTGCAGGTCACGCTCGACGAGGGACCCGCGATGCTGCTCGCCTGCACGCCCGCGGGGTGGACGTGCGAGGCCACCTATGACTGACCGCGAGCACCTGACTGACCGCGCGCCACTGGCCGATCGCGCGCCACTGGCCGATCGTGCACCGCGGTACGCCGAGCTGCACGCCCACTCCGCCTTCAGCTTCCTCGACGGTGCGAGCCAGCCGGAGGAGCTGGCCGCGGAGGCGGCCCGGCAGGGGCTGCGCGCCCTCGCGCTGACCGACCATGACGGCCTGTACGGGGTGGTGCGGTTCTCGCAGGCCGCCAAGGCCGTCGGTCTTCCCACGGTGTTCGGGGCCGAGCTGCACCTCCCGGCACCGGACGGACGACGCCACCCGCGCGAGCGCACCCGGGCCACCCCTGGGCTGAGCGTGCTGGACCCGCCCACGGGCGTACCCGACCCGCGGGCGTCGCACCTGCTCGTGCTGGCCCGCGGCCCGGCGGGCTACCGTGCGCTGTCGCGAGGCATCGCCGAGGCCCACCTGCGCACCGGGCGCAAGGGCGCCGCGGACTACCGGCTCGAGGAGCTCGCTGCCACCGCCGACGGGAACTGGCTGGTGCTGACGGGGTGCCGCAAGGGCGCGGTCCGACGGGCGCTCGCGGGCGGCGACCCGTCGGGCGTCACCGGGGTCGCGCCGGGAGGGCTCGACGCCGCGCGTCGTGAGCTGGACCGGCTGGTCGCGCTGTTCGGACGCGACAACGTGGCGGTCGAGGTCACCGCCGCGGGCGACCCCTACGACTCCGAGCGGGCCGACGCCCTGGCCGAGCTCGCCCGGAGCGCTCGGCTGCCGTTGGTGGCGACCGGCAACGTCCACTACGCCACCCCGCGCGACGCCGACCTGGCCGCCGCGCTGTCGGCCGTGCGTGCCCGGTCCTCCCTCGACGACCTGGACGGCTGGCTGCCCGGCGGCCCGATGGCCCACCTGCGCTCCGCGGCCGAGATGCTCGCCCTGCACCGTCGCCACCCGCAGGCGGTGCTGACCGCGGCGGAGCTTGCCGACGAGTCCGCGTTCGACCTCTCGCTCGTCGCCCCGGACCTGCCGCCCTATCCCGTCCCGGACGGGCACACCGAGGCCAGCTGGCTGCGCGAGCTGGTGCGTCAGGGGGCGCTCGAGCTGTACGGGCCGCCGGACGACGAGCGGATCCCCGGTGCGTACGCCCAGCTCGAGCACGAGCTGCGGGTGATCGAGAACCTGCACTTCCCGGGCTACTTCCTGGTGGTCTACGACCTGGTGGCCTTCTGCCGGCGCAACGGGATCCTCGCGCAGGGCCGTGGCTCCGCGGCCAACTCGGCGGTCTGCTACGCCCTGCGGGTCACCGCGGTCGACGCCGTGCGGCACGGGCTGCTGTTCGAGCGGTTCCTGGCTCCCGAGCGCGACGGGCCGCCCGACATCGACGTCGACATCGAGTCCGCCCGCCGCGAGGAGGTCATCCAGTACGTCTACGAGAAGCACGGCAGGTCGCACGCCGCACAGGTGGCCAACGTCATCTCCTACCGTCCGCGCTCGGCGATCCGCGACGCCGCACGCGCGCTCGGCTTCGACGCGGGGCAGCAGGATGCGTGGGCGTCGTCGATCGAGCGGTGGGGGAGCCTGCGCCCGGAGGTGCCGCCGGGGGTGCCGGCGACCGCGGCCGCTGCGGTGTCCGTCCCTCCGCCCGAGTCGCCGACGTCCACGCGTCGGGAGGCGCCTGGCGGGCGGCCGCCGCGGCCGCACGTGGACCACGCCGGCCCGTGGCCGCTCGCGCCGCTCGTCTCCGACCCCGTGATCACTCCTCGGCTGGAGCGTCACGACGCGCGGGCCGCGATGTGGGGCGACCACGGTCGGGCAGGGTCGGCGGCGGGCAGTCCCACGCGTTCGCCCCGCGGCACCGAGGTCCCCGGCCTGGCCACCGCCGACGGCCACGACGTGGTGCCGGCGATCCGTCCGCCGGCGGCGAGCGACCTGGACGAGATCCCCGAGCAGGTGCTCGACCTCGCCGAGCGCTTCCTGCGCCTGCCGCGCCACCTGGGCATCCACTCGGGCGGCATGGTGATGTGCGACCGGCCCGTGATCGAGGTGTGCCCCGTGGAGTGGGCCCGGATGCCCGGGCGCACGGTGCTCCAGTGGGACAAGGAGGACTGCGCCGACGCCGGGCTGGTGAAGTTCGACCTGCTGGGCCTGGGCATGCTGACGGCGTTGCGGATCGGGTTCGGGTTCGTCCAGCAGCACGAGGGCGTCACGCTCGACCTGCACGCGCTGCCCGACGAGGACCCCGGGGTCTACGAGCTGCTCAGCGCGGCCGACACGGTGGGCGTGTTCCAGGTGGAGTCGCGCGCTCAGATGGGCACGCTGCCGCGGCTGCGGCCGCAGCGGTTCTACGACATCGTCATCGAGGTCGCCCTCATCCGGCCCGGACCCATCCAGGGCGGCTCGGTGCACCCGTACATCGAGCGCGCGCACGGCCGACAGAAGGTCACGTACCTGCATCCGCTGCTGGAGAAGTCGCTGCACAAGACGCTCGGCGTCCCGCTGTTCCAGGAACAGCTCATGCAGATGGCGATCGACGTCGCCGGGTTCACCGGCGCGGAGGCCGACCAGCTGCGCCGTGCCATGGGCTCCAAGCGCTCCACCGAGCGGATGTACGCGCTCAAGGGCCGGCTGATGGCGGGGATGGCCCGCAACGGTGTGAGCGAGGAGGTGGGCGAGCAGATCTTCGACAAGCTCAAGGCGTTCGCCGACTTCGGCTTCCCGGAGTCGCACGCGTACTCCTTCGCCTACCTGGTCTACGCGAGCGCGTGGCTGAAGGTGTACCACCCGGCAGCGTTCTACGCGGGGCTGCTGGCCGCCCAGCCCATGGGCTTCTACTCACCGCAGAGCCTCGCGGCGGACGCGCGCCGGCACGGCCTGGAGGTGCTGCGGCCGGACGTGCAGCTCTCCGAGGCGCAGGCGTGCGTGGAGCGGATCGGCCCGACCCCGGAGGGGGGCGAACCGGTGCTGGTGCCGGCACCCAGCGGGACGGGTCCGGCGCTCGCGGCGGGGGTCCGCACGCGCGACGCCCGGCCGCCTGCTGCTCGTCCCCGGGCCGCGGCATCCGCCGGTGATGCGTCGCGTCGGCGCGCGCTGGCCGTGCGGATGGGTCTGGTGGCCATCCGCAGCATCGGCGAGGAGCTGGCGCAGCGGATCGTGGACGAGCGCACAGTGCACGGCCCGTTCGCGGATCAGCGCGACCTCGCCCGCCGCGTCCAGCTGAGCACCGCCCAGCTCGAGGCGCTGGCGACGGCCGGCGCCCTGGACGGCCTGGGCATCACCCGGCGCGAGGGTCTCTGGGCGGCGGGTGCGCTCGCCCAGGAGGGGCCGGACACGCTGCCGGGGGTGAGCGTGGGAGTGCAGGCCCCGATGCTGCCGGGGTTCAGCGACGTCGAGACGGCGACCGCGGACGTATGGGCCACCGGCGTCTCGGTGGACTCCTACCCGACGCAGTTCGTGCGCGACCGGCTCGACCAGGCGGGAGTCCTGACCGTGGAGTCCTCCTACCGGCACGAGGAGGGGCGCCGCGTGGCGGTCGCCGGCGTGGTCACGCACCGGCAGCGGCCGGGAACCGCCGGTGGTGTCACGTTCCTGTCCCTCGAGGACGAGACGGGGCTGCTGAACGTCATCTGCTCACCGGGGCTGTGGGCCAGGTTCCGCGTCGTGGCCCGCACGTCGAAGGCTCTCGTTGTGCGCGGGCGGTTGGAGCGCGCCGACGGTGCCACCAACCTCGTGGCCGAGCACCTGTCCCCGCTGTCCCTCAAGGTGCGCAGCTCCTCGAGAGACTTCCGGTAGCGAGCGGCTCAGCGCTTCGGCAGCGTCCCTGCTACCAGCGCCCGCACCCAGACCCGCTTCGACGCGCCCGAGCACGCGGAGGTGTACCCCGTCCACCGAGCGCCGAAGTGCCGGGCGACGCAGTCCGCGGAGCGCTCCATCGCGTTGGGTCCGAATGCGCCGGCCATCTTGCGGTTCAGCTGCGACCACGTCAGGTGGTACTTCCGCATGATCCGGCCCTGGTAGATGTGCACGATCTCGTGGCGGACCACGTCCCGCGCGCGCGACGGATCCGACCTCAGCCGTCGCGAGTTGAGCAGGATCGACGAGGTGTCGCCCTTCCACACCCCGCCCAGGTGCGAGCCGAGGGCGGGCTCGTCCCAGAGCAGCCGGATGCCCTTCGAGCGGGGGAGCGCGTGCAGCGCTCGCGTCGCCGCCTCGCCACCCTTGCCCGCCGCCCGCCGCGCCGCGCGGAGCTGCGCCTTGGTGACCTTCGCCCGGGTGGGTGCCTTCGCCGCCGCGGCGGTCTTCGCCGAGCCGGCGGTCGTGGTGGCCAGCGAGGCTGCGGTCGGGCCTGTGACGGCCGCGACGCCCGTGCCGGTCGGCGGGAGCAACCACGGCAGCCGGGTGCTGTCCGCGACGGCCGAGACCACGACGTCGATCATCGCCGCCGACGTCCGCGGCACGGGTGCGGCGCCCGGGTTCGACGGTGCCGCCGTGGCCGGTGCAGCAGCGCCCAGGGAGGCGGTCATCGCCGCGGCGCACAGGGCGACGAGCACCGTCCGAGGGGTTCGGTGCGTGCTGCGGAGGGAGGACATGCGGCTCCTGAGGGCGACGGTGACGACCGGGTCGGGCGTTGGGTGCCCTCCTGATCGACCGCCGCACCGTTCGTGTGAGCGGGTGAAGCGTCCGGCTCGGCCGTGTGAGGCGCGCAAACGGGTGAGAAAGTGCCACGGCGCGCCGCGTACGCTGGCGCGCGTGCTCGGATCACTGGTCGCCTACCTCCCTACACCCCGGAGCGGCGACGGGGGAATAGCCGTCGACGCGCTGCAGGTACTCGTCGACCGGGCGATCGGCGCCGGGGTCGACAGCCTCGCCGTCCTGGGATCGGCCGGCGGGTTCGCCTACCTGGACCGGGCCCAGCGCGAGCGCGTGGTGCGCGCCGCCGCGGAGGCCATCGGAGGTCGGGTGCCCCTGCTGGCCGGCATCGGCGCACTCACGACGGACGCCGTTCTGCAGCACGGACGCGACGCCACCCGAGCGGGCGCGGACGCCCTGCTGCTCGGCACCACCGCGTACCTGCCGCTGACCGTCGACGAGGTCGTGGGCCTCTACAGCGACGTCGCCTCGGCCTCGCACGCGCCCGTCTGGGTGTACCACAACCCCCGCACCACGGGCGTCGAGATCAGCGTCGAGACGCTCGTGCGGATCGCCGGCCTGCCCGGCATCGGCGGCACCAAGGACCGAAGCCTGGACGTCGAGGACGTGCGGCGTCGTCACCAGGCGCTGCGGGACGGGGCCCCGGCGCACGTCGAGCTCGGCTTCAGCGGCGACCTGCTCGGTGTCCACGGGCTGCTCGCCGGGGCGGACTCATGGCACTGCGGCCTTGCGGGCCTGCTGCCCGAGCCCTACGTCGCGGCGAGCGCGGCGGCCGTGCGCGGAGACGAGGCGGAGGCCCAGACGCAGCTCGACGCGATCGCCCCCTGGATCGAGCTGGGTCAGCGCTGGGGGATCGCCCGCCTCGCCACCGTCGTCGGTCCCGCGCTCGGCATCGACCTCGGAGACGTGCCCCGACCCTTGCTCGCGCCGCCCGCGGAGGTGCGCGCGGAGGTGGAGCGGCTGCTCAGCGCGAGGTAGCGGATCGGGTCAGTGCTTCGCGACGCTGTCGTCCGACGCGTCGTCGCCGTCGACGGGCTCGACGTCCTCGACGGCCTCCTCGACCGACATCGGCGGGTCCATGGTGCGCAGCCGCGAGAAGATCGCCCACGACACCGCCACGAGCGGCACCGCGATGACCGCGCCGAGCAGCCCGCCGGTGAGCGTGCCCGTCGTCACGGCGAGCGCGATCACCACGGGGTGGATGGACACCTGCTTGCCCATGACGAACGGCTGCAGGATGTGCCCCTCGAACTGGCCGATGAGCGCGATGCCCACGCCGACGAACACCGCCGACCAGAACCCGTTCGCGGCCAGCGCCACGATCATCGCGATGACCATGGCGGCGGGCGCGCCCACCAGCGGGATGAAGGCACCGATGAACACCAGCACCGCGAGGGGCGCGGCGAGGGGCACGCCCAGGATCAGCAGGAGGATGAACGCGAGCGCGCCGTCGGTCAGGGCGATGAGCACCGTGCCGCGGGTGTAACCGGAGAAGGTGTACCAGCCGGCACCGCCCACCACCTGCCACACGTCGCGGCTGCGGGCCGGGAGCTGGTTGAGGAACCAGGTCCACATCTCCTGGCCGCGCGCCAGGAAGAAGACGGTCAGGAAGATGGCCAGCGCCAGGGCGGTGAACACCTCCACCACGGAACCGAGCCGCGCCGCGGCCTCCGAGGCGAGCTCGCCCGAGTGGGACTGCACCCACTCCTGTGCGGAGTCGATCCACTTGGCGATCTGGTCGCTCGTGATGGTGAAGGGCAGCTTGCCGCTCTCAAGGAAGTCGGTGATCTGCGTGATGCCGGTGCTGAACTTCTCGGACAGGTCGTCCCACTGGTTGACGATCGAGAAGCCGACGTACGTGAGCAGGCCCAGGAAGAACAGGATGCCGGTGGCGATCGCCAAGCCGGTGGCGAGCCCGCGCGGCATCACCTTCGAGAAGAGGACCACGAGCGGGCGCAGCACCGCGGTGAAGACGAACGCCAGGAAGAGCGAGACGAACACGAGCACCACGTGCCACACCGCGAAGAACACCAGGCTGACCGCCATGACGACGACGATCAGCCGCCACGACACACCCGCGAGCGAACGCAGCCACCGCGGTGCCGTCGGTTCCTCGATCCCGTAGACGCTCGGGTTGCGGCGGCCGCCGGCCACCTTCCGCGGCGGTGCCGCCACGTACGCCCTGGTAGGACGCTCGCCAGCGCCGTCTGTCATCGAACCCTCGGTCTCTCGTGCGGTCGTTCCGCACAGTGTGCACCGAGGGGCCGATGCGTGCCCGACTGCCGCGCCGTGCTATCTTTTCTGCCGCACCTCGGGAGGCCTACGGGCCTCCGGTGGTCCACCTGTCCGGGTGGCGGAATGGCAGACGCGCTAGCTTGAGGTGCTAGTGCCCTAACGGGCGTGGGGGTTCAAGTCCCCCTCCGGACACTCGTTGAGACAGCGACGACGAAGGCCCCCGATCCCGCCGATCGGGGGCCTTCGTCGTCGTTCCCATGGGCGCTCGGCACGATCCGAACGTGCGTCAGCCCCGGTCGCCGCGGCGCGGCTGTCCCACGGCGCATGTCGCACTCGTCGCCCTGCGGCGGCGATGACCGTCGACAATGGGCAGGTGACACCACCGTCCCCGCGTGCCGACGAGCTCGCGCCGCCCGTCGCGTGGTCGTGGGGACAAGCGGGTCTCGGGCTCGTCTACGCCCTGCCCGCCGTGCTGGTGGCGCCCCACGACCCGCTCGCCGGGCTGGCCGTCGCCGTCGGGGTGATTCCCGCGACGCTGGTGCCGCTGCGCCCAGCTCGCCGCGAGCGGGTGTTCGTCCTGCTCGTCGGCCTTGTCGCCGGGTTCTCGATCTTCCTCGGCTCGCTGGTCGCGGGCACCCCTGCGCTCGCCGTCGTCTCGATCTTCGCTCTCGCGGTGGCGACCGCCGTGGCGAGCTCCTCTCCGGCCCGGCGCCTGGCACCCATGTCCTTGACGCTGGGGCTGCCCCTCGTCGGAGCCGGGCTGAGTGAGTCCGGTCCCCGGGACGGTCTCGTCGCGGCGGGGCTCATCATGGCGGGATCGTCGTACGCCTGGGCCGTCTCGCTGCTGTGGCCGTCGCGCCCGGCGGGCTCGCGTCCTCGACGTACTCCGCCGCCGCGGGCCGTGGCGCTGCGGTACGGGGTGCAGATCGGGTCGGCCGCGGCCGCAGCCGCCGCGCTCGGGTTCGCCAGTGGGCTCGACCACCCCGGGTGGCCGGTGATCGCCGCGTTGCTCGTGAGTCGCCCAGACACCGACGCGCTGCACGCACGGGCGACCGGACGCGCCGTCTCGGTGCTGGCCGGCTCGCTGGTCGCCTGCGGCCTCGCCGCGGTCCACCCGTCGAACGCGCTCATCGGCGCGCTCGCCGCGGTGACGCTCGCCTGCGCGGCGGCCACGCTCGGCAGCCGGTGGTACGTGACACCTGCGTTCACCACCACCCTCGTCCTGTCCCTGCTCCTCGCGGACGGCGGACAGAGCTCGTCGTACTGGTTCCTCGAACGGACCGGCCAGACCCTCGTCGGCATCGCCCTGGCGCTCCTGGCGTCGTGGGTCGCTCGGCAGTCGGTCCGGCCGCGCGCGTCGGCAGGCTGACGTGGTGCGGGGCGCCCGCGGCCGCCCGACCCGTCAGCCCTGGTCGCCGGCGTACGGAAGGGTCGACGGCTTCTTCTGCCACGGCCAGCGGCCCGTGATCTCCAGCTCGAGGGTGAAGCTGAGGAACGTCCGGATGAGCACGATCCCGGCGAGGACGCCGACGCTCTGCAGCGTGGGTGTGACGGCGACCGTTCGGATGATGTCGGCGGCGACCAGCAGCTCGAGCCCCAGCAGGATCGATCGACCGAGCTGCTGGCGGAACCTCCGGTAGACGTCTGGTTCGTGCCGCACCAGCCGGACGCACGTGGCGACACCGGCGGCCACGGCGCCGATGGCGATGATCGCCACGCCCGCGCCGTCGATCACTCGGCCGACGTCCTCGACGGTCTCGGCGAACGTCATGAGATCTCCTCGGGGTCGACGTGAGGAGTCGAGCATCCAGGATGTCGGGTCTCCGCACACCTGCGGTGGCCCCGCGCATAGCGGCCCGGCCGCGCCGTCCACACCCCTAGGGAGGTACTCAGGGCCCCGCCGGTTGCACAGACTGCTGACATGCCACTGACGTTGCCGGCCCTCTCGGTGCTCGTCGTCGAAGACGACCCCGGCGACCAGCTGCTGATCCGTGAGGTCTTCGAGGAGCACAGCGCCATCGACGCACTCACGATCGTCGACGACGGTGCAGCCGCACTCGCCTACCTCCGCCGCGAAGGCGAGTACGTCGACGCGCCACGCCCCACCCTGATGCTGCTGGACCTCAACCTGCCCCTGCGTTCCGGGGGTGAGGTGCTCGAGCAGGTCCGCGCCGAGACGGCCTGGCGCGCGCTTCCGGTGGTCATCCTGACGACGTCCGACGAGGAGGTCGACGTCGCTCGTGCCTATGCCGCCGGCGCGAACGCCTACATCACCAAGCCGCTGCACTGGGACGAGTTCGCCGCCAAGGTGCGCAAGCTCGACGAGTTCTACCTGCGCACGGCACGACTGCCTCGGCACCTGACACTGGGCGAGCACGAGGCGCGCCGCACGAGCGGTCCGGGGGACGCGCCCCGCGGAGACGGCGGCGCATAAGCGTGGCGTCGCGTGAGCGCACGGGCTTCCCGGCCTCCGTCCGAGACCGCGGTGCGCCCAGACTGCTCGGCCGAGCTCGGGCAAGTCCCGGATCGCGCGCGCCCACGTCTCAGGCGACGTGCGGGGCGACGCCGACCGTCTGCGACGCCTCGCGGGCCCGACCCGATCGAGCGTGAGGGACGAGCGTGCCTGGCACCTAGGCGGACGGGAGCGGCAGCCGGGCGTCGTGCGCCACGATCGCCGCCTGGGTGCGGTTGGCGACGCCGAGCTTGGTCATCGAGTGGGCGAGATGCGTCTTCACCGTCGTCTCCGCCATGTAGAGGTGCCGTGCGATCTCGCCGTTCGTCATGCCCGCCGCGACGCAGCCGAGCACCTCGCGCTCACGCTCGCTCAGGCCGGCCACCAGCGCGGCCGCGCCCGAGCCGGCGGGGTCGAGCCGGTCCCCGACGACGTCGAGCAGCCGTCGCAACGCCAGGGGAGACATGGGGGCCCCGCCGTCCGCGGCAGCGCGTATTCCTCGGCGGAGCTCGTCGGCGGACGAGTCCTTGAGCAGGTAGCCGGCCGCGCCCGCACGCAGGGCGGGGACGATGTACTCGTCGTACTGGAAGCTCGTGAGCATCACGACGGCCGTCGTCGGTGCGGTGCGACGCAGCTCGCCCAGTGCCTCCAAGCCGTTCATCACCGGCATCTGCACGTCCAGCAGCACCACGTCCGGATGGTGCGCCTGGACCTGGGCGATGGCCTCGCGACCGTCGGCCGCCTGCCCGACCACGTCCAGGTCGGGCGTCGCGCCCAGCAGCTCCGCGAGCCCGGACCGGAACAGCTCCTCGTCGTCGACCACCACGACGCGTGTCATCGTTCCCCCCTCGGCAGCACGGCGCGGACGATGAAGCCGCCCGCGGCAGTCGGCCCGCAGGCCCACTCTCCTCCGACCATCCGGACCCGCTCCTGCATGCCCGTCAGCCCGTGGCCTCCCGTCGTCAGCACCTGCGCCGGCGGGCGGGTCGGGGCGGCGTTCCTCACCTCGACCACCAGCACGCCCGGCCCGTCCTCGATCTCCACCACCGTGGGGGCGCCGGGCGCGTGCCTGGCGGCGTTGGTCAACGACTCGCGCACGACGCGGACCGCCGTCCGCTCCGCGAGGTCGGGCGGCTGGCGCCCCGCAGTGGTCAGCCGGAGGTCGATCGGCTGCCCCACAGCGCGGACGTCGTCGACGAGGGTGCTGACCTCCGACAACGACTGGCGAGCCAGGCCTGTTCGGCAAGCCGATGCACGCCTCCGACGACTCGCTGCTGACCTTGTTCGCCCTGCGTGCAGGCAAGACCGTCGCCCAGCCGTCCGCGTTCTCGTTCTCGCTCATGCCGACCAAGCTCTCTCATCACCGGCGGCAGCAGCTGCGCTGGATGCGCGGCTCGACGGTGCGTTCCGCCTGGCGTGCCCCGCTACCTGCCCGTCGACCGCTTCGCCTGGTGGAACCACACCGCGCGGTGGATGCAGTACGGCGCGGTCAGCGGACTGTTCCTCTACCTGGTGCTCTCGGGCACGCTGCTCAGCTGGCACGTCGTCGGGCAGTCGCTGCTCGTCGTGCTCGGACTCCAGCTGGTCATCATGACGCCGTACCTCACCCTGCGCCGCAGTGATCAGAGCACGGCCCAGCGCGTCGCGGTCTACGCAACCGCCCCGCTGCTCGGCCTGTGGCAGGCCACGTTCCTTCGCGGCCTGCGCTGGTACTCGATCGCGACCTTCCGCAAGGCGGCCGCCTCGTGGGGCACCCGCGGCACGGTCGAGGTGGCGGCCTGAAACCGGTCCCATGCCCGGCTCCAGGCGTTCAGCCGGTCGGCGGCTCGGCTCGATCCCTCGCCGGTGCGGGCGGCAGCGATCCGTCGACAGGCAGGAGCCGGACCACCAGGACGGCGACGTCGTCGTGCCGCTCGGAGTCGGCGGTCAGCGTCGCGACGAGCGAGGAGGCGTCGAAGCCCGCGACGTCGTCAGCGCGTCGTGGCAGCCGGCTCAACGCGTCGCGCAGGTTCCCCGTTCGACGTTCGACGAGCCCGTCGGTGAACAGGACCAGGGCGTCCCCGGGTCGCAGCGTCACCTCATGGTCGTGCCGCTCGGTGTCCGGCGCGAACCCGACCAGCAGGTCGCCGCGCGCCTCGAGCAGCTCGGCGTCGCCATCGGCACGGCGCACGAGCGGGGGGAGGTGCCCCGCGTTCGACCACTGCAACCGGCGGGCGCCCGACGGGTCGGGCGGGTCGAGGTGCGCGACGATCATGGATGCCGTGGCCCCTACCCGGGCGCCGGTGTTGGCCTGGTCGACGAGCTGCGCGATCGCCGACGGCGGGCGCGCGAACACCCACGCGAACGCACGCCACAGGGAGCGGAGCTGGCCCATGAGCGAGGCGGCGCGCAGGTCGTGACCGGTGACGTCCCCCATCGAGATCGCGACGCCGCGATCGCCGAGATCGAGGACGTCGTACCAGTCACCCCCCACGCGTTCGCCCGCCTCAGCCGGGACGTAGCTGGACGACAGCTCGAGCCCGTCGATCCGAGGGAGCTCGGTGAGCATGGCCTCCTGGAGCACGTGGGCGACCTCGCGACGGTGGTCGAGAAGCTGGGCGCGCTCAAGGGCGAGCGCGGCGTAGGACGCGAGCGCCTGCTTGACCGGGAGGAGGTCGTCGGTGAACGCCCGGGCCAGCTGCCAGCGCAGCAGCAGCACACCGATCTGCCGGTGCTGTGTCGCGATGGGGAGCAGGGCCATCGCCCCGGCACCGCCCGCGCCGGCAAGCACAGGAAACTGCTCGGCCAGGACGTCGCCGTCCTCGAAGAACAGAGCCTGTCGGCTCGCGGCGACGACCACCGACGGCCAGCGCCGGTCCGACATCGACACGGGAGCCCACGCGCTGTCCTGGACACCCGCGACCTCGTCGTGGCGTACCCAGTGCAACCGGTGCGCCTCGATCATGGCCACAGCGCTGCGATCGACGCCCAGCACGGTGCGCGCCAGACGCTGCACCGCGTCGAGGACCTCGTCGACCGTCGTGGTGTCCGCGAGCTCTTCGGCCATCAGCAGCAGCAGGCGAGCATGCCGTGCAGCGAGGCGGGCGTCGTGCTGGGCACGCCGGGCGCGCTCCTGCTGGGAGCGCAACGTGACCTCTGCCGAGCATGCTTGCGCGAGGTCGGACAGGGCGGAGAGCTCGTCGTCGGTCCAGCGTCGCGGTCGGTCGTCGATCGCGCACAAGCTGCCCACGGCGGCGCCTGTCCCGTCGTGGAGCGGGAAGCCCGCGTACGCGATGGCGTGCAGGTCGGGGATGGCGAGGTTGTCCGCCAGGAAGTCGACCTGCCGTGCGTCCGTGACGACGAGCGGCTCGTCGGAGCGGACGACGTACTGGCAGAACGAGTGCGCCAGGCCCGTGCCGCGGCGCGACTGCCACGGTTCGGGGAGCCCGACGGCGCCCGGGAAGACCTGCCCGGCCTCGTCGACGAAGGACACGAGCGAGACGGGTGCATCGAGCATGCGTCGCGCGAGGCGTGCGAAGCGTTCGTACCCCTCGTCGGAGCGCCCGACGGGTCCATCCATGGCATCGCTCACAGACGCATACTTCCCTATGTCGGCCAGCGATCAGCGCGCCAGCAGGTCCTCCAGCGCCTCGCGCAGGTCGGGGTGCCGGAACGTGAACCCGGCGTCGGTCAGACGCGTCGAGATCGCGCGGCGTCCGGTCAGCCCGAGGCCGGGATCGGTACGCAGCGCGATGCTGCCCACGCGCACGACCCACTCCGGCGTCGGTGGCGCGGGTGGTCGGTGCACCACGGACCGGAGCGTCGCCATGAGCTCGGCGTTGCGGACGGGCTGCGGCGCGGTGGCGACCAGGACGCCTGACGGGGGCGGGGCCGCGGGGAGGTCGAGATCCGCCGCGTCGTCGCCGAGCGCCCAGTGCGCGATCCGCAGCCAGTCGTCGATGTGGAGCCAGCTGAACCACTGTCGTCCGCTCCCCACCCGGCCGCCCAGACCCCAGCGCGCCAGCCCGGCCAACCGGCCGAGCGCGGGGGTGTCGCGGTCGAGCACGATGCTCGTACGAAGCACCACCTGGCGATCCGCTCGCGCGCCCGCGGAGGCGGCCTCCCATGCCGTCGCCACGCCCGTCATCTGCGGCGGTCCGTCGACAGGGACGGGCGTGTCCTCCGTGACCAGCGTCTCCCTCGCGTCACCGAACAGCGCGAGCGTGCTCGCCTGCAGCCAGACCCCGTCGTCGAGCGCCGGCGGTCGGCACGGCGCCGCCCGGGCCTCCCTTCCGGTCGCAAGCCCACAAGGACTGGCATACGGTCCGAGAACTGCCCCGTTCGATCGGGGCCCTGCGCCCCGGGACAAGAAACGCTGCCGGGTGGTCGCGCAGCGCAGATGCGCTCGACGCCAGCCGACGCCCTCCGCGTCGTTGCAGTGCGCCGTCGCACCACCAGAGCAAGCCCGGGGGCAACGCTGCCCCCCTGACGACCGAGGGAGCATTCATGTACCTGCACGTACAGCGCCTGATCAACGAGATCGCCGCGGACGAGCCGGACCCGGCTGCCGCCAACGCCCTGCAGGAGGGTCTCGGCGGCCAGTTCGGCGAGATGCGCACGATGATGCAGTACCTGTTCCAGAGCATCAACTTCCGCGGCCCGGCCGCCAAGCCGTACCGCGACCTGCTGCAGGGGATCGGCACCGAGGAGATCAGCCACGTCGAGCTGATCGGCACCACCATCGCCCGCCTGCTCGACGGTTCGCCCCGCTACAACGGCAAGAAGACCGACCCGCTCGACGAGCCGGGTTCCGGGGGTGACATCCCGCTGCGGATGGCGCTCGACCAGAGCAACATCCACCACTACCTCGTGGCGTCGCAGGGCGCGCTGCCGGTGGACGCGGCCGGCAACCCGTGGAGCGGCTCGTACGTCTACAACTCGGGCAACCTCGTGCTCGACCTGCTCTACAACCTCATGCTCGAGTCGACCGGCCGGCTGCAGAAGTGCCGGATCTACGAGATGACGGACAACAAGTCGGCGCGGTCGACGATCGCCTACCTCATCGTCCGGGACCAGGCGCACGAGAACGCCTACGCGCGCGCCCTCGAGACGCTCGGCGTGGACTGGGCCAAGGTGCTGCCCATCCCGAAGACCAACGCGGAGAAGTTCCCCGAGGTCAAGAAGCTCGTGGACCTCGGGCTGCAGAGCAAGCAGTACAGCTTCGACCTGACCGCCTCGTCCGAGGCCGGGCGGATCTTCCAGGGCATGTCGCCGTCCAAGGACGGCACGCAGCTCGACGCGAGCGAGCAGGCGCCCGCGGGCGTGCCGTCGACCATCGCCGAGGAGCGGTTCGAGGAGTTCAGCCCCGGCCTGGATCCCGAGCTGCTCGCGCTCATCCAGGCGACGGCCGACATCGAGATGGCCGAGGTGCAGCCCTTGTACGGGCCCATCCCGCCTACCAGCTGACGCGAGCAGACCGGACCGGCCGCCGACGATCGGCGGTCGGTCCGGTCGCCTGCCCCGTCCGCCTCAGAACGGGTGCAAGAGCCGACGCAGGAACTGCCGCGTCCGCTCGTGCTGCGGCTCGCGCAGCAGCTGGTCGGGGCGCCCTCGCTCGACGACAGTCCCGCCGTCGATGAACGCCACCTCGTGCGCGACCTCGCGGGCGAACTGCAGCTCGTGCGTGACGATCACCATCGTCCAGCCCTCGAGCGCCAGCTCCTTGATGAGCCCGAGCACGTCGCCGACGAGCTCGGGGTCCAGGGCGGAGGTCGGCTCGTCGAACAGCAGCAGCCGCGGGCGCAGCGCGAGCGCCCGGACGATGCCGACGCGCTGCTGCTGCCCGCCGGACAGCTCGAACGGGTAGGTGTCGCGCTTGTCGGCGAGCCCCACGCGCTCCAACAGCTCGAGCGCCTCGGCGCGCACCTCCGCCTCCGGTCGGCGCTGGACGACGAGGGGTCCTTCGATGATGTTCTCGATGGCCGTCTTGTGGGGGAACAGGTTGTAGTGCTGGAACACCATGGCCGACTGGTCGCGCAGGCTCGCGAGCTGGGCCTTGGACGGGGTGACGCCGAAGTCGACCGTCGGGGCGCGCCCGATGGTGATCGTCCCGCCGTCGGCGACCTCGAGCCCGTTCAGGCAGCGCAGCGCGGTCGTCTTGCCGGAGCCCGACGGCCCGATGATGGCGAGCACCTGCCCGGCGCTGACGGACAGGTCCACCGAGCGCAGCACCTCGGTGGAGCCGAAGCTCTTGCGCAGCCCGACGACGTCGAGCAGGGGAGTGCCCGCGGGAACGGTGGGTTCAATGGGCGACATACCGGTCCAATCGTGTCTCCAAGGCGCTCTGCAGCGACGAGAGCACCAGGCAGATGAGCCAGTAGATGAGCCCCGCCTCGATGTAGAGCAGCATGAACTCCTGGCTGAACGCCGCGATGCGCTGCGCCTCACGGAACATCTCCGTGACGAGAATGAGCGAGGCGAGCGAGGTGTCCTTGACCAGGCTGATGAACGTGTTGGACAGCGGGGGCACCGACACGCGCGCGGCCTGCGGCAGGATGATCCGCCGCAGCGCCACGGAGCGAGACATGCCGACCATGTAGGCCGCCTCCCACTGGCCCTTGGGCACGGACAGGATCGCGGCACGGATGATCTCGGCCGCGTAGCCGCCGACGTTGATGACGAACGCCAGGATCGCGCTGGGCCACGGAGGGATGACCACTCCGACCGACGGCAGCCCGTAGAAGATCACGAACAGCTGCACCAGCAGCGGGGTGCCGCGCACGACGGAGATGTACGCGCGCGCCACGCCCGAGAGCCACCGGCGGCTGGACAGCCGCATGAGGGCCAGCACCAGCGCGAGCGCGAGTCCGCCGGCGAACGAGATCAGGGCGAGGGGGATGGTCGCGGTGACCGCCGCGACCACCAGCGGGCGCAGCGAGGCGACGAACAGCTCCCACGAGCTCTGGTCCATCAGAGCCGCCCGCCGCGGTGCGCCAAATCAGTGCGTGACGTCTTCACCGAAGTACTTCGTCGAGATCTCCGCGAGGGTGCCGTCCGCCGACAGTTCGGCGAGCGCGTCGTTGACGGCGCCGACGAGCGAGTCGCTCCCCTTCGCGAAGGGGAACGCGCTCTGCGACGTGTCGTCGGTCTCCGCGACCGTCTTGATCCCCGACGCGTTCTCCGTCGTCGTGTAGTCGAGGTAGGTGAGCTTGTCGTTGATCGTCGCGTCCACACGCTTCTGCTCGACGAGCGCGACGGCCTGCGCCCAGCCCTCCACCGCCTCGACGGTCGCGCCGTGCTCCTTGGCCAGGTCGGACCAGACGCTCGTCAGCGACTGCGCCGACGTCTTGCCCTTGAGGTCGTCGAAGGAGGAGATCGACGTGTTGTCGGACCGCACCACCAGGACGCCGGTCGAGACCGTGTACGGCGTGGAGAACGTGTACTTCGCGATGCGCTCGGGCGTGAGGGTGACCTGGTTCGCGATCATGTCGAAGCGGCCCGCATCCAGGCCTGCGAAGATCGCGTCCCACTGCGTCTCCTCGAACTTCACGTCGACGCCGAGCTTCTCGCCGACCGCGCGCGCGATGTCGACGTCGAACCCGGTCAGGTCGCCCGAGCCGCCCTCGTGGAACGAGAACGGACGGTAGGTGCCCTCGGTGGCCACGACGAGGACCCCCGCCTTCTTCACGTCGGCGAGCGAGGTGTCCGCGCCCGGCGTGCCGCTCCCGCTCGTCTCCGACTCGCCCGATCCTCCCGACGAGCAGGCGCCGACCAGCAGGCCCAGGCCGACGAGCATCGCCGCGCCCCTGCGTGCAGTCCTCGATCGCATCGCGCCGTCCTCCGTCCAGTAGCAGTGATGCCAGCCAACTACAGGGACGCGCGGAAGGCGACCGCGGAAGACCCGAGCTGTCGCGAGCCGCGGCCCCTGGACCTCACCACACCGGTTTGGCAGGGTTGCGCACGTGTCCGAGCCGCTGCGCCGTCACCTGTGGTCGGCCAACCTGCGCACGACCCCCGAGGACCACCGGGTCACCACCTTCGAGCTGTTCTTCGACCTCGTCTACGTCTTCGCCTTCACCCAGGTCAGTCATCTGCTCACCGAGACCCAGAGCCCGCGCGGCGTGGTCCAGGCGCTCACCGTGCTGGGCTTCATGTGGTGGACCTGGACGTCGTACAGCTGGCTGGCCAACCAGTCGCCCGCCGACCAGGGTCCGCTGCGGATCGGGATGGGGGTGGCGATGGCCGCCGCGTTCGTGGCGACGCTGGCGATCCCCGAGGCGTTCCACGACCTGCCCGGCGGCCTGTTCGGCCCGATGGTGCTGCTGGTCGCGTACATGGTCGCGCGCGTGGTGCACGGGTTCCTCTACGTCCTGGCGTCCGCCGGTGACCCGGGCCTGCGGCGGCAGCTCGTCCTGACAGCCGCCGTGGCGATCGTCCCCTCCACGGCGCTGCTCGTGGTGGGCGCGGTGGTGGGGGAGCCCGCACAGACCTGGATATGGCTGGCGGCCTTCGCGCTCGACGTGCTGCTCACGCTGCTCACCGGGCGGCACGGGAGCTGGCGGCTGTACTCGCCGACGCACTGGGCGGAGCGGTACGGGCTCGTCGTCATCCTCGCGCTCGGGGAGTCGGTGGTCTCGATCGGCGTGGGCGCCTCGCACCTGCCGGTGAGCTGGCCGGTGATCGCCGGCGCCGTCGTCGCGATCGCGCTCGCGATCCTGCTGTGGTGGATCTACTTCGTGACCGCGGCCCCCCACGCCGAGCACCGGCTGGGCCGGACTGAGCGGCGTCCCGCGGTCCGAGTACGCGACGCTCGCGTACACGTACCTCCACTACGTGCTCATCGCCTCGATCGTCGTCGTCGCCGTCGGTATCGAGGAGGCCATGGCGCACGTCGACTCGCGCGAGGACCTCGGCGGCTTCGGGGCCGCAGCGCTCGCGGTCGGGATCGCCGTGTACCTCGTCGGCGTCACGGTGCTGGTGCGCTCCGCGGGAAGGGGATGGGTGTGGCGGCGGCTGGTCGAGGCGGCACTCCTCGTCGCGCTCGTGCCGGTCCTGGCGGGCATGCCCTCGCTGCGCGCGCTGTCGCTGGTCGTCGGCGTCGCCTACGTCTTCGCCATCGGCGCGCGGGTCGCGGAGCTGCGGCCGCGGCCGGGCGCCTGACCGCTCACCGACCCCGTGCGTTTCTACGACGGGGCGCGGGTCGTGGTGGCGCCGGGTGGCGGGTGCGAGCGGCGCGTGACTCGCGGCCCTACAGCCGCTCGGTCGCGCCGTCGGGGACCGACGCAGGGGAGGCGGGCTCCTGACCGGTGCCGCGCCACGTCTCGAGGACCCGCATCAGGTGGTAGGTCCCCAGGGCGGCGGCGGTGCCGAGCGCGATGCCGCCGAAGACGAGGTCGCCCGGTGCCCACGTGAAGTTGGCGATACCCACGACGAGCGCGACTGCCGCCGTCGTGAGGTTCTTGGGGTCGGAGAAGTCGACGCGGTTCTGGACCCAGATGCGGGCACCGAGGACGCCGATCATCCCGTACAGCACCGTGGTGGCCCCGCCCAGGACGCCTGCGGGGATCGACGCGACGACCTCGCCGAACTTCGGCGACAGCGAGAGCACCAGCGCCGTCGCGGCGGCGACCCAGTACGCCGCAGTCGAGTAGACCTTCGTCGCGGCCATGACACCGATGTTCTCGGCGTACGTGGTGGTGCCCGACCCGCCGCCGAGCCCGGCGAGGGCGGTCGCGATGCCGTCCGACAGCAGAGCGCGGCCGGCCAGCGGGTCGAGGTCGCGACCCGTCATGGCTGCGACCGACTTCACGTGCCCGATGTTCTCGGCGATCAGGACGAGCACAACGGGCACGAACAGGCCGAGGACGGAGACGTGGAACGACGGCCCGACGAAGTCGGGAAAGCCGACCCAGTCGGCCTTGCGGACCCCGTCGAAGCTGACCTCGCCGCGGAGCGTCGCCACGCCGTAGCCGACGAGGACGCCCACCAGGATGGACAGGCGCCCCAGGATGCCGCGGAACAGGACCGTGACCAGGATGATCGCGAGCAGCGTGGCGAGCGCGGTCACGGGAGCGGCGCGGAACCCGTTGGTGCACGACTCGACGATCGCGCCGTCGACGACGTCCTGCTGGCAGGTGCCCCAGGCGGTCGGCGCGAGGTTGAGCCCGATCAGCGCCACGATCGTGCCCGTGACCACCGGCGGCATGAGGGCGTTGATCCACCCCGTTCCCGCCACGTGCACGACGAGCCCGACGACGGCCAGCAGCGCACCGACCACGACGATCCCGCCGAGGGCCGCCGACTGGCCGCCCGAGGCGGTGGCGGCCGCGATCGGCGCGATGAACGCGAACGAGGAGCCGAGGTAGCTCGGGAGCTGGTTCCGGGTGATGAGCAGGAAGACGACCGTGCCGATGGCCGAGAAGAACAGCGTCGTGGCGGGGGAGAACCCCGTCAGCAGCGGCACCAGGAAGGTCGCGCCGAACATGGCGACGACGTGCTGCATGCCGATGCCGATGGTGCGCGGCCAGCTCAGGCGCTCCTCGGGCGCCACCACCTCGCCGGCGGGGATCGTCCGTCCGTTGCCGTGCAGCTTCCATCCGATGCTCATGGGTCGTCCTCGTCGTCGCGGCTCGGGCCAGGGGGCAGCGCGGCGGCGCGGCCAGCGGGACCGTAGCAACTGGGCCCGCCGTCGGACCACCGCAGGGGATCGCGCCGGCATCCCGGTCACCCGAACCAGTGGTGCACGCGGGCCCGCAGCTCCTCGTCGAACCGGTCGTCCGAGTGCCGTTCGCGCAGCCAGCGGGCGAAGCTCCCGCCGGCGCACGCATCCATCGCCCACCGGCACGCCGCCGGCTCGCTCACGGCGCGCAGCAGCATGGCGGTCGCCTCGGCGGTGCTGCGGTACACGAGCGGGTAGTGCTCCGGGAGGATCGCGTGCACCCACGGGCGGTCGGGGAACACCCCCACCGCCCCGGCGACGAGCGCCTCGATGTACTCCAACCCGTACGACTCCTCGGTGGCCGTCGCCAGGAACGCCGTGGTTCGTGCCAGCGCCGCCCAGTAGTCCTCGCGGGTTGCCGTCAGGGGCCCGACCCAGGCCCAGTCGCGGGTCGAGAGCCTCATCGCCCGCTCCGAGACCAGGTGCGAGTCGACCAGCCGCGCCTCGACGCGCAGCGGTGTCCGCCGGGCGACCGCCTCGACGACCTCGACGAAGAGGTCGGGCCGCTTGCGGGCCGACAGCGAGATCGCCGGGTAGAGGACCACCGGGACGTCCGTCTCCTCGCGGGGGTGCCGGTGGTCGAGCCGGATGCCGAGGTTGACCCACGCGATGCGGGCCTTCTCGGCGATCGCGGGGACGGTCCACCGGCCGACGATCTCCCGGACCTCGCGCGCGGTGCGCTCCGAGTTGGCGAACGTGGGGAACAGGGCGCACGACAGGGCGAGCGCGGCGCGGTCCACGTCGTGCTCGAACTGCGAGGTGTTCCACCAGACGAAGTTCATCAGGCGTGGCTCGGGGCACGTGCGGGCCAGGGTGCGCCAGACGCTCACCGAGTCCACGACGTTCATGTTGACGACGACGGTGTCCGTCGCGTCGAGGAACTCGACGGGCAGCATGTCGAAGCCGTCGCAGCGGCGCGGCCCTTCGCCGACCAGGATCGACTGCGGGAACACCCGCAGCAGCCGACGCACAAGGGTCGCACCGGCGTCGTGCCCGGCGACGTGCCCGTCGGGATCGACGAGCACGTCACCGTAGCGGACGGCGATCCTCATGGCACGGGGGCGACCTCGGCCAGCGGCGTCAGGTCCTCCGTCGTACCGGCCGGGTCGTCCAGCGGAGCGTCGTCCAGCTCGGCCGGCTCGTCGTCGGTGAGCGAGGTCTCGATGCGCATGCCGGAGAACGACCGGTGCACGAAGTAGGCGGAGGCGAGGAAGAAGACCACGGCGAGGCCGACGACGAGCCCACCGTGCCCGTCGTCGTTCAGGTTCACGGCGAGGTCGACCGCGAGCAGCCCGAACAGCGTCGTGAACTTGATGACCGGGTTGAGTGCCACCGACGACGTGTCCTTGTACGGGTCGCCGACCGTGTCTCCCACGATCGTCGCGTCGTGCAGCGCGGTGCCCTTGGCGTGCAGGTCGACCTCGACGATCTTCTTCGCGTTGTCCCAGGCCCCGCCCGCGTTGGCCATGAAGATCGCCTGGTAGAGGCCGAAGATCGCGATCGAGACGAGGTAGCCGATGAAGAAGAACGGCTCGACGAAGGCGAACGCGAGGGTCGCGAAGAACAGCCCGAGGAACATCGTGAGCATGCCCTGCTGGGCGTACTGCGTGCAGATCTCGACCACGCGGCGCGAGTCCGCCTCGCTGGCCTTGCTCTGCCCGTCGAGCCGGATGCTCGTGCGGATGAACTCGACCGCGCGGTAGGCGCCCGTCGTCACGGCCTGGATGGATGCGCCGGTGAACCAGAAGATGACGGCACCGCCCGTCACCAGGCCGAGCAGGAACGGCGGGTGCAGGAGCGAGAGGTTCGACACCTGCGTGGTGAGCCCCTCGGTCAGGCCCATGATGATCGAGAAGATCATCGTGGTGGCACCCACCACGGCGGTGCCGATGAGCACCGGCTTGGCGGTCGCCTTGAAGGTGTTGCCCGCCCCGTCGTTCTCCTCGAGCATCTGCTTCGCGCGCGCCCACTGCGGCTCCGACCCCTGCAGCGCGAGCAGCTCCTCGTCGATGCCTTCGACGTCCTCGATCATCGACAGCTCGTACACGCTCTGCGCGTTGTCCGTCACGGGCCCGTAGGAGTCGACGGCGATCGTGACCGGGCCCATGCCGAGGAACCCGAACGCCACGAGGCCGAAGGCGAAGACGGCCGGTGCGACCATGATCTGGTCGAGCCCCTGCTCGGCCACGAGGGCGGCGCCGCCCATGAGCCCGACGATCGCGATGCCCAGCCAGTACGCGGAGAAGTTGCCCGCGACCAGGCCCGACAGGATGTTGAGCGACGGACCGCCCTCGCGCGAGCTTTTGACGACCTCGCGGACGTGCCGGCTGCTCGTCGAGGTGAAGACCTTGACCAGCTCGGGGATGAGAGCACCGGCGAGCGTGCCGAACGCGACGATGGTCGCCAGCTTCCACCACAGCGACGCGGTGGCGCCGGTGCCCAGCACGAGGTACGTGGTGCCGTACGCGGCCACGATGCACACCCCGGACGTGAGCCAGACGAGCGACGTCAGGGGCGCCTCGAAGTCCATCGACTCCGCCTTCGCCCACCGGCGGCGTGCCCAGGTGTCGTTCGCGAGGTACGAGACGCCGGAGGCGACGATCATCACGGCACGCAGCACGAAGAGCCACACGAGCAGGGTCGCCTGGACCCCGGGATCGGAGACGCCCAGCAGGACGAACGTGACCAGGGCGACGCCCGTGACGCCGTACGTCTCGAAGCCGTCGGCGCTGGGGCCCACCGAGTCACCCGCGTTGTCGCCCGTGCAGTCCGCGATGACGCCGGGGTTGCGGGCGTCGTCCTCCTTGATCTTGAAGGCGATCTTCATGAGGTCCGACCCGATGTCGGCGATCTTGGTGAAGATGCCTCCCGCGATGCGCAGGGCCGCCGCGCCCAGTGACTCGCCGATGGCGAACCCGATGAAGCACGCGCCGGCGATGTCCGCAGGCAGCAGCAGGAGGATGACGAGCATCATCAGCAGCTCGACGCTGATCAGCACCATGCCGATCGACATGCCCGACCGCAGCGGGACGCGGTGCAGCGGCAGGGGCCTGCCGCGCAGCGCTGCGTACGCGGTCCGAGAGTTGGCGAATGTGTTGACGCGGATGCCGAACCACGCCACGGAGTACGAGCCCGCCATGCCGATGAGGCTGAACGCGATGACGATCGCCACGCGTCCCCACTCGAAGCCGACGAGCACCTTGTAGTACACGACGATCACGGCGGCGATGAAGGCCCACAGCAGCACCAGGAACTTTCCCTGCTGGAGCAGGTACGCCTTGCACGTCGAGTAGATGAGCTCCGAGACCTCGCGCATCGTCTGGTGCACGGGCATGCGACGTAGCTGCACGAACGACACGAGCCCGAACACCAGGCCCATCAGGCACACGACGAGCCCGAGCGCGAGCAGTCCGCGACCCGAGAACCCGCCGACCGTGGTGACCGCGCCCAGGTCCGGCAGCACCAGGCTCGCCTCGCCCCCGTGGCCGGATCCGGGCGGCGCCGCGCCCGACGGTGTGGCGAGCGCTGACCAGAGCATCGAGGTGGTGTGCACGGGGTCCCCAGGGGTCGTCATCGGTCCTGTCCCTGGGAAACTAGGTGCGCCGCGAGTCGCCCTTCTGTGACCTAAGTCGCAGACGGTCTGGTCACGCGCCGGGCGCTGTGCGCGTCACGCGCCGGGCACCTGGTCCGTCACGTCGTCGTACGTCTTCGGTGCCGGGGCCTCCGCGATCGCGTACGCCAGCCGCAGCACGCCCGTCGGGAACGCCTCGGAGCTCAGCAGGCGCAACGAGACGAGGGTGTCGCCGTCGTCGAACAGGCGCTCGCCCTGCCGAGCGGCCACGGGGTGCACCAGCAGGTGGAGCTCGTCGAGCAGACCCGCGGCGATCAGCTGGCGCACCACCGAGATGGAACCGGCGACGAGGATCTTCCCGTGGGCCGGGTCGTCCTTCAGTGCTCTCACGGCGTCGACCAGCTCGCCCTGGATCGCTTCGGCGTTGCGCCAGCCCAGGTCCTGCGTGCCGCGTGTCGCCACGACCTTGCGCGTGTCTCCGAGCTGCGCCGCGAACGTCGCGTCCTCGCCGCCGGCGGTCTCGCGCTCGGGCCACGCGCCCGCAAAGCTGTCGTAGGTGACGCGGCCGAGCAGCAGCACGTCGGTGCCCTCGTAGTCGTCGGCGACCGCTGCCCCCATGTTCGCGTCGAAGTAGGGGAAGTGCCACGCCGGGTCGATCTCGACGACGCCGTCGAGCGAGATGAACAGGGTCGAGACGATCGTGGCCATCTTCGTCCTCCAAGGGTGTGTGCAGGTGCCGCGGGAGGCGGCCGGTCCCATCCTGCCCGGTTCGTCCCACACGGGTGGCTCGTCCGCGACACGCCCCGTTCGTCGCGTCGCAGGTCAGGGCGCCGTCGCGCGACTCACAGCGAGACGTGCACCGCCGTGCCGCGGGCGTGTGCCTAGTCTGCTCCCTCGCAGCCCCGCGGCGCGGTGGGTCCGTGCCGGACCCCGCGCGGCCGCAGGGCGACGCCGCCAGCCGACGCCAGCCGAGGTACCCACCCGATGTCCCAGCGCCACAGCCCTGCAGCGCGGATCGCGCGCATCGCACGCCGGGCAGTGGCGACCCTCGTGGCGGTCGTCGTCCTCGCCACCGTCGCGGTCGTGACGACGTCGTTCCGTCCCACGCTTCCTGGGCCCGGCTCGGCCAGCGCCGGTGGGGTGAGCCACGACTCCTTCCAGCTGAGCTGGGCCGGTGTGGAACGTGCGGCTGGCTACCGGGTCACGGTGGCTCTGGACCCCGCCTTCGAGCGCGTGGTGTGGCGCAAGGCTCGCACCACGTCGACCTCGCTCGTCGTGGACGGCGCGCCGGTCGCCGAGCACACCACCTACTACGCGCGCGTGAACGCGCTGGACGAGGGCCGCAACGTGAGCCTCGCGTCCCCGACGGTCTCGCTGCGCACGCCGTGGGCGCCGCCGGGTGCCGCGGGCAAGCCGAAGGTGACGCGCAAGGACACCTCGGGCTTCGCCGTCGCGTGGAGGCCGGGCGCGCTCGCCGAGGAGTACCGCACCGTCGTCGCGAGCGATGCCGGGTTCACCAAGGACGTCCAGGAGTCGACGGTGGACAAGCCTGCCCTGAGCGTGAAGGTCCGCGACGGCCGGCGGTACTACGTGCGCGTCACGCCCGTGCGCAAGGGGCTGACCGCGCGCGCGGTCACGACGACCGTCGTGACCCCGCTCAAGCGCCTGGGCGCCCCCGGACGGGTCTTCGCCGAGCCGCTGTCGTCGTCGTCCCTGCGCGTGGCGTGGCCGAAGGCCACCAATGCCACCGGCTACACGGTGCAGCTGCTGCGCAGGCCGGGCGCGAAGCCCACGTGGACGACGACCACCGCGCAGCCGAGCGCGCTGATCGAGCACCTGGTGCCCGCCAAGCACCGGCTGCGGCCCGTGTTCTACGTCAAGGTGGTCGCCAACCGGTACGACCTGCGCACGTCGTCGAGCCGGACGGTCGCCGCCACCCTGCTGCCCGGCAGCACCAAGCGGGCGACGTCGTTCAGGGCGCGGGTCTCGTCGTACAACCTGCTCAAGCCCACCGAGACGGACGCGGAGAGGCGCAGCTGGAAGCGGCGCTACGCGGCGGCGAGCAAGGCCCTGCGCGGCATGGACCTCGTGGGCCTGCAGGAGACGCCGTGGAAGGCGCTGGGTGGGAAGCGGCCCGTGCTGCAGGTCGCCAAGAAGGCGGGGCTGGCCCTGGCGCGCCACCCCCGGACGAAGAAGCCGTGCACCACCCAGAGCGAGCCGATCCTGTACCGGGCCGCGCGCTTCACGGTGGTGCGCTGCGGGTTCCAGAAGCTCGACACGACCGGTCCGAAGAAGTGGGCCACCTGGGCCGTGCTGCGGGAACGGGCGAGCGGGCGCAAGGTCCTGGTCGTCAACGCGCACCTGCTCGCGTACCTGGACTCCTCCTCGACGTCGCACAAGGTGCAGGCCCAGCGCGTACGCCAGGCGCGCCGCCTGGAGGCGACGATCGCGCGGCACAACCGCGCGCACCTGCCCGTCATCGTCGTCGGTGACCTCAACTCCTACCCCAACCGTGCGGAGGTCACGCCCCTCGACGTGCTCGCGCGGGCCGGCCTGGTGAGCGCGGAGCTCGTGGCGGCCAAGCGGTTCGGTGCCGAGTTCGCCTCGTTCCACGGCTTCTCCGCGAGCAGGCTGACCGGCAGGCACCTCGACCACGTGCTCGTGGACCGGCAGTCGGACGTGCTCACCTACCGCGTGCGGCACACCGACGTGCGACGCGCACCCTCGGACCACTTCCAGATCGTCACCACCATCGCCGTCCACTGAGCCCCGGCGTGCGAGGCGCCCGTCCGCGCCTCACGATCGGAGAGGGAGGTGGCGAGATGCCGAAGACGCGCAAGGACGGCGGGGCACGCCAGAGCGAGCTGCCCGCGACGCTCCAGCGGTCTGACGAGAAGGCGCAGCGGACGTACGCGCACGCCTACGACGCGGCGATCGAGCAGTACGACGGTGACGAGGAGGCTGCCCACCGCGTCGCGTTCGCGGCCCTCAAGCACACGCACGAGAAGGTGGGCGACAGCTGGCGGCCCAAGCCGGAGGCCGGTCCGTCGGACGAGCGCGCGGAGGAGGGGTACGGGTCGCACGCCCCGACGGCCGGCGGGGTCGACGCCCGCGCGAGCAAGAGCCACCTTGCCGGGATCGCGCGCGAGCTGGGGATCCGGGGCCGGTCCTCGATGACCAAGGCGGAGCTCGTCGAGGCGATCGACGCGGAGAACCGCCGACTCACCCGTCGCAACGCCTGACCGTTCGCGGCGGCGGCCAGGCGGCCGTCGGGACCTGCCGCGGATCGTGCCCGTCGCCCGCCGGGAAGCTGGTTGACACCAGGCGGAACCGGACCTACGGTGCATCTGCGTGACAGCGTTGTCAACCCGCCGACCGGCGACGACACCGCCACGCGGACCGGTCACCGCCGACCGGTCCTCGGACCGATCTGTGGGGATGCCATGCGCCTGTCCGCCGCCCGCCACTCCGCCCGCACGCGCACCTCGCGCGTGATCGCGGCCGGAGCCTCCCTCGCCCTGGCACTGGTGGTGCTTCCAGCCGCCGGGTCCGCTCAGGCCGCCGAGCCGCCCGGTGACGCGCCGGGGGGCACGTTCTCCACGTCGTTCGAGTCGTCGGACGCGCCGGCTCTCGAGACGCGGCCGTACAGCGACCCGGTGCGCATCGCCGGCAAGGTGTACGGCCCCGGAAGCCTGCTCGGCTCCGTCTCGGCCGTGACGGCGTCCGCCGAGAACGGTCCGGGGGAGCCCGCGGCCGCCGTCGCCGACGCCGTCTCAGGGACCAAGTGGCTGGCGTTCCAGTCGACCGCGTGGCTGCAGTACCAGCTGTCAGCGCCCCAGACGGTCAAGGTGTACTCGCTGACCTCGGCGAACGACGCCCCGGAGCGGGACCCGAAGGCGTGGACGTTGCAGGGATCCGCGGACGGGACCTCGTGGACCACCCTCGACACGCGCACCGGCGTGGACTTCGCCGACCGTGGCACCACGCAGACCTTCACGGTCGCGACGCCCGGCGAGTACCTCTACTACCGCCTCGACATCAGCGCGAACCACAGCGGCGGACTGCTGCAGCTCGCCGACTGGGAGATCCTCGACGGCACCACCAACCCGCCCGCGGCATCGCCGATGATCACCGCCGTCGGCACCGGGCCGGTCAGCGGCCCGACCATCAAGCCCAACGTCGGCTTCACCGGAGCCAAGGCGCTCCGGTACGTGGGCAGCCAGACCGAGGACGGCGACGCGAGCGGCACGAACACCCTCTACGAGGACCTCGACGTCACCATCGGGGCCGACACCGAGCTCGCCTACAAGGTGTTCCCGGTGCTGGACAGCGACCTCGACTACCCGGCCACCTTCGTCGCCGTCGACCTCGAGCTCGCCGACGGCACGCTCATGTCGGCGACACCCGACCTGACCGACCAGTACGGGTTCGGCGCGACCGCCGCGGCCCAGGGCACCCAGAAGGCGCTGTACGCGAACCAGTGGAACTCGGTGCGCGTCAACCTGGGCGAGCTCGCGGGCAAGCACGTCACGAAGGTGCTGCTGACCTACCACCGCCCCGACGGCAAGGCGAAGGCGCGCTTCTCCGGCTGGCTCGACGACGTCTCCCTGCGTCCGGCCGCCGTGGTGGACCCCTCGAGCCTCACGAACTTCGTCGACACCCGGCGCGGGACCAACGCGAACTCCAGCTTCTCGCGCGGCAACAACATCCCCGCGGCGGCGGTCCCCAACGGGTTCAACTTCTACACGCCCATGACGGACGCAGGCTCGCAGAGCTGGCTCTACTCCTACGCGTCGGCGAACAACGCGCAGAACCGGCCCACGCTCAACGGCATCGGCATCTCGCACGAGCCCAGCCCGTGGATGGGTGACCGCAACCAGCTCGCGGTCATGCCGTCGATCAGCACGGCCACCAACCCGGACGGCAGCCTGTCCGGGCGTCGGCTGCCCTTCTCGCACGACGCCGAGATCGCACGACCCGACCTGTACCAGGTGGCGTTCGACAACGGCATCGAGGCAGCGGTCGCCCCGGCCGACCACTCGGCGGTCTACCGCTTCACCTTCCCGGCCGGCGCCTCCGTCGGCTCGGTCATCCTCGACCAGGTGGACGGCAGCTCGAAGCTCTCCGTCGACGGCAGCGCGGTGACGGGCTGGGTGGAGAACGGCAGCGGCCTCTCCGCGGGGCGTACCCGGATGTACGTGCAGGCCGAGTTCTCGCGCACGCCTGCGGCGGTCGTCACCACGGCGAACCGCAGCACGGGCCGTGCGGTGCAGTTCGACACGAGCTCGTCCTCGACCGTCGAGATGCGCATCGCCACGTCGTTCATCTCGGTCGCGCAGGCGAAGGCGAACCTCGACCAGGAGGTCACCGGGAAGTCGTTCGACCAGGTGCGCGGTGCGGCGCAGGACGCGTGGGACGCGCGGCTGGCCGTCATCGACGTGCCGCACGCCACCCAGACGCAGAAGCAGACGCTCTACGCGAACCTGTACCGCCTGAACCTGTACCCGAACTCGCAGTTCGAGAAGACCGGCAAGGGCGCGAAGGGCGGCTTCCAGTACGCGAGCCCGGTGTCGGCCCCGACGGGGTCGGCGACCGACACGGCCACCAACGCGAAGGTCGTCGACGGCAAGATCTACGTCAACAACGGCTTCTGGGACACCTACCGCACGGTGTGGCCCGCGTACTCGTTCCTGTACCCGGACGTGGCCAAGGAGCTCGTGGACGGGTTCGTCCAGCAGTACCGCGACGGCGGCTGGATCGCCCGCTGGTCCTCGCCGGGCTACGCCGACCTCATGACGGGCACCAGCTCGGACGCGTCGTTCGCCGAGGCGTACGTCTCGGGTGCGCTGCCCAACGAGCTCGCGCTCGAGGCGTACGACGCCGCCGTGAAGAACGCGACGGTGCTGCCCACCAGCAACGCCGTCGGCCGCAAGGGCCTCGACACCTCGCCGTTCCTCGGCTACACCTCGACGGCCACGGGCGAGAGCGTCTCGTGGGGCCTCGAGGGCTACATCAACGACTACGCGATCGGTCAGATGGGCGCCAGGCTCGCGGCCGACCCCGCCACCCCGGCGGCGCGTGTCACCGAGATCAGGAACTCCTCGTCCTACCTGCTGAAGCGGGCCGAGGACTACGTCAACATGTTCGACCCGGCCGTGGACTTCTTCCAGGGCAAGACCCCCGAGGGCGACTTCGCCAAGGACCCCGAGGACTTCGACCCGACGGACTGGGGCGGGGACTACACGGAGACGAACGGGTGGAACTTCGCGTTCCACACGCCGTACGACGTCAGCGGGCTGGCCGCGCTCTACGGCGGCACCGACAAGCTCGTCGACAAGCTGGACACCTTCTTCTCGACCCCCGAGAAGGGCTCCTACGGCATCCACGAGGCCAAGGAGGCCCGGGACGTCCGGATGGGTCAGTTCGGGATGAGCAACCAGGTCTCGCACCACATCCCGTACATCTACGCCGCGGCCGGTGCACCGAGCGGCACGCAGCGCACGGTCCGCGAGGTGCTGCAGCGCCTGTTCGTCGGCTCCGAGATCGGCCAGGGCTACCCGGGCGACGAGGACAACGGCGAGATGTCGTCGTGGTACCTGTTCTCGGCGCTGGGCTTCTACCCGCTGTCGCTGGCCTCCGGCCAGTACACCGTCGGCTCGCCGCTGTTCGACAAGGTGGTCGTCGACCGCCGTGACCACGGCACGCTCACCATCGACGCGCCGGACAACTCGGCGAAGAACGTCTACGTGTCCTCGCTCGCGCTGGACGGCACCGCGATCGACGTGCCGACGGTCGAGCAGTCCGCGATCCTCTCGGGCGACCACACCCTGACGTTCGGCATGGCCGCGACCCCGCAGACGTGGGGCAGCGGCCACACCACCGCGCAGGAGCGCACGCCGTACATCGACGCCGCGAAGCCGGACTTCGGCTCCGTCGCCGCCGACGACCAGACCGACCTGGCGCTGCTCGTCGACGACAACTCGCGCACCTCGGTGGCGCTGCCCGCCGCGGACGCCAACGTCACGTGGACGTCCACCACCGGTCCGGTGGCGGTCGCCTCGTACACGCTCACCAACGGCGCGAGCGGCGCTGCACCGACCGCGTGGACCCTGCAGGGGTCGAACGACGGCCGGCACTGGACGACGCTCGACACGCGCTCGGGGCAGAAGTTCGCGTGGGCCACGCAGACCCGCTCGTTCCCCCTCGAGACGCCCAGCCTGTACACGCGCTACCGGCTGCACGTCACGGCGACGACCACCGGGGCTCCGGCCACGCTCGCCGAGGTCGAGCTGCTGGACGACACCCTGGTGCAGGGCTCCGACCTGGAGATCTACCCGTCCAAGCCGCTGACTACGACGGTCGGCACCGAGGTCAAGGCGGCCTGGGCGATCGTCCGCGGCGGCCCGGCGGCCACCACGGAGTACGACGCCCAGGTCGACTTCCTGGACGGCACCGGCGACCACGAGGCGACGGTGAGCCGGGCGAAGCTGGGCGGTGTCCAGATCACCCTGCCGCACGCCTTCGCGGACCCGGGCACGTACCCGGTGCGGGTCACGGTCACCACGACGGTCGACGGCAACCCCGTCGTCGTCTCGGGCCTGACCAGTGTCGCGGTCACGCGCGACGCGACCTTCGTGGGTGCCTTCGACAACGCCTGCCTGACCGTGCCCGGCGTCGCCGCCAACTGCGACGGCAACGGCTACGGCCTGTCCAAGACGCTGCTGGCCGCCCAGGGCTTCACGCAGGGCGAGACCGGCACGGTGCCGGGGACGGACCTGACGTTCGACCTGCCCACCATCCCGAGCGGCGAGCCGGACAACGCCACCGCGCACGGCCAGCGGGTGCGGCTGAACGTCGGCGAGGGCGCCACGCAGCTGTCGCTGGTGGGAACGGCCAACGAGTCCCAGCAGAGCGGCACGGCGGTGATCACCTACTCGGACGGCAGCACGCAGGACGTGCCCGTGACGTTCGGTGACTGGGTGGGCGCGGCGTCCAACCCGGCCCCCGGGAGCACCGTCGTCGCGGCCATCCAGGGCCGTCTGGCGGGGACCAGTGGCTCGGACAACCTCAAGACGGCCATCTTCGCGACCACCCCGGTGGAGCTGAAGACGGGTGTCACCGCCGAGTGGCTGACCCTGCCCGACCTCGACCAGCCGGTCGGTGACGGCCAGCTGCACTTCTTCGCCATCGCGACGGACGGCACGCGCGCCGCGGTCGCACCCCTGAAGGCGACGTCGCTCGACGTGGCCGACCAGGTGGCGGGCGTGTCCAAGAAGCTCGCGCTCGCGACCGTCAGCGGCGGCCAGCCGGCCGGCGACTACACGGCCACCGTCAACTGGGGTGACCAGAGCCCGGTGGACAAGGTCACCGTCACGGACGGCACGGTGCGTGCGTCCCACGCGTTCCCGGCCGTCGGGGACTACACGGTGGTCGTCACGGCGGACGACGGCGTCACGAGCGCCGCCGCCAGGACGACCGTGCACGTCGAGCCGTCGGTCTACTCGCCGACGCTCAGCGTCGCTCCCGACGCGGTCGCCCCCGGCGGCACCATCGGGGTGGCCGGCGCCGGCTTCGCGCGGGGCGAGCAGGTCGAGGTCGCGTTCGCGAGCGACCCGCCCGTCACGCGGACGGTCACGGCGTCGGCGTCGGGAACCATCAGCACGTCGCTGACGATCCCGTCCGACCTGCTGGACGGGACGTACCCGATCACGGCCCTCGGCGAGAAGTCCCGGACCGTGGCCGAGGCCAGCGTGGCCGTGGTGCGGCCCGTCGTCACGACGAAGCTGCGCCTCGCGGCCTCGGCGTCGACGATCGCCGTGGGCTCGCGGGTCACCCTGACCGCGACCATCAACGAGGGGGCGAGCGGGGCCGTCCAGTTCTTCGACGGCACGACGTCGCTCGGGATGAGCCCGATCGTCGGCGGCGAGGCTCAGCTCCAGACCGACGGGCTCGCGGTGGGCACCCACAGCCTCACCGCGAGGTACGTGGGCGACGCGGGGCACACGGCGGCCGTGAGCGCCGCAGTGACCGTCAAGGTCACCAAGGTGGCGGTCACGCTCTCGGCGCCGTCCCTCTCGCGGACCTCGAAGGTCTACGGCTCCTCGACGGTCGTGACCGTCGCGACCACCGTGACGGGGGCGACGACCGGCCGGGTCACGTTCCGCAACGGGTCGACCGTCCTGGGCACCGCCGCCATCGGCAAGGCCGGCTCGCACTACGCGGCGACGCTCACGCTGCCGCGCACCCTGTCGGCGGGTCGGTACGCGAGCATCACGGCGTCGCTGCCCGCGACGGCCACCACCGCGGCAGCCGTCTCGCCGACGGCGCCGAAGGTGCTCACGGTGAGCAAGGCGGTGCCGTCGTCGGTCTCGGCGAGTGGCAGTGCGTTCGCCCGCGGGACGCGTCCGGTGGTGAAGGTCTCCGTCGGCAAGCTCACCAACGGGCAGTGGGCCACGGGCAAGGTCGAGATCCGGGTGGACGGTGCCCGGGTCACGACCGTGCGCCTCGCCTCGACGTCCGCGCACGGCAAGGTGACGGTGACGCTGCCCTCGCGGTACTCGTCGTCGATCCGGGTCAAGGCGACGTACGTGCCGACCGACACCCGCAACCTCGGGCCGGCGTCGTCGCCGACCGTGACGGTCAAGGTCAAGCGGTAGCGCGCTGTGGTGGGCCGGGCCCACCGGCCCGTCCCACCGCGTCGTGCTCAGCGATCGACGAGTGCCGGGTGGCGCGGGTCGTCGACGCGCACCACGACGTCGGCGGCCAGCGTCGGCGTCGCGCGGCTCTCGTAGAGGTCGAACGCCTCGAGGGTCCAGGCGCTCTCGGGCGGCGTCCGGCGCACGAGCGTCGCGGGTCGGACCGCCAGGTGCACGCTGAGATCGAACGGCAGGCCGCGACCCAGCAGCATCGACCCGTCCACGACGACCACCGCCCCCGCGGGGGCCTGCTCGTAGGGCGCGCGGGTCGCTCGGTCTCGTTCGGCGTCCCACAGGCTCGGGAGGTACCGGCCCGAACCGCCGACCCCGAACGGTGCGAGCACCTCGCGGACGAGCGCGCCCTCGTCCAGCCAGTCCTCGAGGTAGGAGATCGCGTCGTGGCGACCGTGCTCGAGCCGGATCGACGCCGGTCGCCAGAAGCTGTCGGCGGAGACGCGAGCCACGTCTCGGCCGGCCGCGCGCAGCGGGGCGACCAGCGCGTCGGCGAGGTCCGCCGGCGCGGTGGCCGGTGCGCCGTCCACCACCACCCGGACCCGCTCCGCCGCGGGCCGGGCGGCGACGCGCTCCACGAGCGCGCTGACGAGCGCGGGCATCGTCGTCGGCGTCACGGGCATCGGGCCAGTGTGCCCGGCCGCGGGGTCGCGCGGGGTCCTGCGCGGGGCGGACGTGCGGCGTCCCGCGCGGAGCGGACCTGCGAGGAGGGCCGGCCCTGGTGCGGGCCGGCCCTCCTGGTGCTGCGGCGCTCAGCCCGAGTACACCTCCAGCTCGGACAGCTGGCCCGCGGGCCAGCCCGTGTTGCCGGTGAACGACAGTCGCACGTACCGCCTCGACGACGGCGTGACGGCGATGGTCACCGTGTTGCCGGACGCCGGGTTGAAGGCGTAGCCCGCTGACGCCTTGAGGGTCGACCACGAGGCGTTGTCGGTGCTTCCGAGCACGGACAGCGTCTGCGTCCTGGTCGCCCACGCGGCGGCCGGAGGCAGCTTGAGCACCACGCGCCCCACGGTCTGCGAGGAGCCCAGGTCGACCGTCAGCGTCTGCGGGAACGCGTTGTGGGGGCTCTCCCAGTACGTGCCGGCGTTGCCGTCGACCACGTTGCCCGGTACGTAGACGTCCGCGTTCGCTCCGCTGACCGCCTTGCCCGCGGCGAGGTTGACGGTCGTCGGAGGCGTGGTCGGGGTCGGTGTGGGCGTCGGGGTGGGCGTGGGCGTCGGGCTCGGCGATGCTCCCGTGCCGTACACCTCGAGCGACGAGACCTGCGCGGCGGGCCATCCGGAGTTGGCGCTGACCGTGACGCGCACGTACCGGGCGGTGCCGCTGACCGGGATGCTCACGCGGTTCCCCGCCGCCGGGTCGAACGAGTACGACGCCGAGGGCGCCAGCGTGCTCCACGACGAGCCGTCCGCGGAGCCGGCCAGCGTGAGCGTCTGGTTGCGCTGGCCCCAGGAGGAGGGCAGCGCCAGCTCGACGCGCTGGACGGCCGTGGCCGCGCACAGGTCGACGGTCAACGACTGCGGGAACGCGTTGTTGGCGCTCTCCCAGTACGTGCCGGCGTTGCCGTCGACCGCGTTGCCCGGGGCGTAGGACTGGTTGGTGCTGGTGGAGGTCGCCGCCTTGCCGCGCGCCAGGTCACCCGTGCCGGCGTTGCACGCCGGTGGCTGGGTGGGGGAGGTGGTGGGCGTCGGCGACTGCGTGGGCGAGGACGTCGGGCTGCCTGTCGGGTTGGTCACGCCGCCCGGGTAGACCGGCGTCGGCCACGGCCCGCAGTAGGGCGGGTTGGCGTAGAACCCCGAGTTGCCGCTGCCCACCAGGTTGATCCCCGTGTTCACCGAGCCCTGGCAGCTGTACAGCGGGTTGCTGTAGCCGATGTTCCTCGCCACCACGTTCTCGAAGTTGGCGACGAAGGCGGCCTGGGCCTGGATGGCGAACGTCCCGGCGCCGTCGATGGTCACGTTCTTGAAGTTGACCGTCTTGGTCGAGCCCTCGATGAACATGATCGCGGCGTAGGAGCTGTCCAGGATGTTGGCGTCGGTGACGTTGATGGTCGCGTTCATCGGCTCGTTCAGTGCCGAGAACCACAGCGCGCCCACCCCGAACTGCCAGTTGTAGTCGGAGTTGCCCGCGCGGATGAACGTGTCCCGCGCCACCGTGATGGTCCCGCCGATCGCCGCGGCGCCCTGCACACCGGGGTAGCGGTTGGCGATGTGGATCCCGCCTCCGTTGCTGATGGTGTCCGCCACGACGTTGTCGCTCACCGTGATGTTGGTGCCGCCGTAGATGGCGATGTTGTTGGCGAGGATCGGCAGGATCACGGTGTTGAAGGTGAACGAGTTGTCGTGCTCGGCCGTCTCAGCCCACTCGGCGATCCCGTCGTCACCTGTGTTGCGGATGAAGTTGTTCGTGGCCACCGAGTTCGTCACGCCCTGGTGGAAGTTGATGCCGTCGGCGGTCTGGTCGAGGATCCGGCTGTTCTTGATGGTGAGCCGGTCCATCGGGCCGTCCATCCAGGCCCCCACCTTGGTGTGCTGCATCCACACCGAGTCGATCGTCGAGCTGCTCATGGCGCCGCCGAACGCGTTGACCTGGTCGTTGTCGTTGCGCTCCTTGACCTCGCCGAGGACCGCGAGGTTGCTCACGGTCACGTTGGTGCTCGGGCCGCCCTGGTTCACGTACTTGCCGTAGATGCCGACGCCCGCACCCGTGAGCTCGGAGTACCACTGCCCGGCGCCGGTCAGCGTCACCTTGTCGACGATGACGTGGCTGGTCACCTTGAAGCGCCCCGCCGGGACGTACACGGTCCGGCCCTGCGCTGAGCCGGCGTTGACGGCGTTCTGGATGGCCTGGGTGGCGTCGGCCGCACCCGTGGGATCGGCACCGAAGTCGGTCACCACGTTGATGGACCCCGCGGGCTGCGCGATGGGAGCCGCGACCTGCTCGAAGTCGGCCAGGTCGACGGTGAACGTGGGGGACTGGGCGGTCGAGGAGACCTGGAAGCGCACCTTGGTCCCCGCGGCGAGCGTCGAGCCGAACATCATCCGCGTCTCGTCGTAGAAGTGGTGCGGGAAGGTGTCGCCCGGGTTGTTGTTGAACGGGTAGCCGCCGTAGTACCAGCCGTAGCGGGACGTGACGGGCAGGTCCTTGACCTTCGTCCCGTCGACCAGGACCGCAGCGGTGGCGTCCCGGCCCGTGCCGGCCGGGCTGTCAGGCAGCGAGTAGCGGAACACCGCGGAGTTGGCCGGCTTGGTCAGCGTGAACTCGACGTACTCGCCCACCGCGTCCAGCGTCACCGCGCGCCTGCCCGAGGCCTCGGACGGCAGCGTGCCGTACAGCCGGTTGGGACCGATGAGCGTGCCGTTGGTGACGGCGTCCTCGGCCTCCTGCTCGACGAACGGCACGGTCGCGCCCCGGCCGGGGATGCCGACCGGTGACAACGACAGCGGGGCGGCCGCCGAGGCGGTGGTCGCGCCCGAGGTGACGGCGACCAGCGCCGATGCGACGACGGCTGCGGCGGCGACCCCGGCGGCGAGCCTGCGCAGCCCGCGAGTGCCCTGGCCGGGAACGACGGTGGTGGTGCGGGGGATGGGACCGTGACGGCTCACGATGCGGACCTCTCTGTCCGACGTGCCGGGCGACTCTCTCGTGGTGCCCGGCGAGTGAGGCCGGGCCCGCGGCGCGGACCCGGGGTGCGCGCCAAACGTACATATCCGGACAGGCCGCCGCAAGATGCCGACAAATGGACGCAAGGATCGCGTTTGATTGACCCGGGCTCACATGATGGCGTCGACCAGCGCACGCAGCTGAGGGACGTAGGCGCCTCCGAACACCAGCGCGTGCACCGCCACCGGGTACACCTGGTGCAGGGGGATGCGCTGCTGCCGTCCTGGTCGCAGCGGTGCCGCCTCGTCGTACGCGGCCAGCACGTCGTCCAGGAACGGCAAGCCGAACAGAGCCAGCATGGCCAGGTCGGTCTCCCGGTGGCCGCCGTGCGCGGCGGGGTCGATGAGGGTCGCGCCGTCTGCCGTCCACACCACGTTGCCCGACCACAGGTCGCCGTGCAGCCGCGCGGGCGGCTCGTCGTCGTCGAGCTCGCCGGACCTCAGACGCGCAGCGAGCACGTCCAGTGCCGGGAGGGGGAGGCCGGCCGCGCGCAGGGCTCGAGCCACAGGGTCGATGCGGCACGCTGCGTGGAAGTCGCCCCACCGCGTGAAGCTGCCCGCGGGCATCGTGAGCGGCGCCTCGAGGGGACCGAAGAAGCCGTCACCCTCCCAGCCCGGTGGCGGCGCCCCGAAGGCGGGAGCGCCGGCCGCATGCATCGCGGCGAGGCTCGCGCCGAACGCGCGCGCCGCGGCGGCGGTGGGCGTCACGGGCTCGAGCCGGACCAGGTCCAGATGGTCCTCCCCGACATCGATCACCTCGACCACGGGCGGTCCCGCGGCGTCGGCCAGCCAGCGCAGCCCGGCAGCCTCGCAGCGGAAGAAGCCCGCGGGGGCACCGGCCCGCTGCTTGCGGAACTCGCGCATCGCATCTCCTCGTCGGTCAGGGCGTGCTTCACCCACCCCACCAGGCTCGCGACCCGAGCGCGCGGCAGCCGGGAGCGGGATGCTGGGCGGATGACGACCATCGGCATCCCGCGCGAGACCAAGAACCGTGAGTACCGAGTCGCCCTGACCCCGGCCGGAGCGCACCACCTCGCGCTCTCGGGGCACGACGTCCTCGTCGAGCAGGGCGCGGGCCTCGGGTCCGCGATCCCCGACGAGGAGTACGTCGCCGCGGGGGCGCGCATCGGTGACGACGCCGAGCAGGTGTGGGGCGAGGCGGACATCGTGTGCAAGGTCAAGGAGCCCGTCGGGCCGGAGCACGAGCTCCTGCGCGCCGACCAGGTGCTCTTCACCTACCTCCACCTCGCCGCGGACCGCGTCACCACCGACGCGCTGCTCGCGGCCGGCACCACCGCCATCGCGTACGAGACCGTGCGCAGCCCCGACGGCTCGCTGCCGCTGCTCGCACCCATGAGCGAGGTGGCGGGCCGGCTAGCGACGCAGGTGGCTGCGTACCACCTCATGCGCAACGAGGGCGGCGCCGGCGTGCTGCTCGGGGGAGTGCCGGGCGTCGACGCGGCGCACGTCGTGGTGCTCGGTGCCGGGGTGGTGGGTCGGCACGCCGCGCAGATCGCCGTCGGCATGCGCGCCGACGTCACTATGCTCGACCTGTCGATGCCGGTGCTGCGCGAGGTGGACGCCGAGTTCGGCGGTCGCGTGCGCACCCTTGCCTCGAACGCCTGGACGCTCGCTCGCGAGGTGGCCGACGCCGACGTGGTCATCGGCGCGGTGCTCGTCCCCGGTGCGCGCGCGCCGCGGCTCGTGAGCGACGAGCTCGTCGCGCAGATGCGCCCGGGCTCGGTGCTCGTGGACGTGGCGGTGGACCAGGGCGGGTGCTTCGAGTCGACGCGGCCGACGACGCACGACGACCCGACGTTCAAGGTGCACGACGCGCTCTTCTACTGCGTGGCGAACATGCCCGGTGCCGTGCCGGTGACGTCGACCCGGGCGCTCACGAACGTCACGCTGCCCTACCTGTCCGCGCTCGCGGACCGCGGCTGGCGGGCCGCGCTGGTGGCGGACCCCGCGCTCGCGGGTGGCCTGACGACGCACGGCGGCCGCCTCACCAACGCCGCGGTCGCGCGGGCGCACGGCTACTCCTGGGTCGACACGGCCGGCGTGCTCGGGACCGGCGAGGGCGCCGTCCATGGGTGATGATGACCGGCATGACCGCCGAGCTCGACGCCGAGAACCCCTTCGCAGCCCCCTCCACGCTCCCGTACGGCCTGCCGGACTTCGCCCGCATCGGTGAGGAGCACTACCGGCCGGCGATCCTGGCCGGCATGGCCGAGCACCGCGCGGAGGTCGAGGCCATCGCGACCGACCCCGAGCCGCCGACCGTCGAGAACACGCTCGTCGCGCTCGAGCGTGCCGGTCGCCTCCTGCACCGCGCGCTGACCGCCTTCTTCAACCAGTCGAGCGCGGACTCGACACCGGGACTGGACGAGATCGAGGCGGAGATCGCACCCCTGCTCGCCGCCCACACCGACGCGATCCGGCTCGACCGGCGGCTGTTCGCCCGGATCGACGCCCTGCACACGGCAGGCCTCGAGCTCGAGCCCGACACCGCCTGGCTGCTGCACCGGACGCACACCGCCTTCGTGCGCGCGGGCGTGCGCCTGGGGGACGACGCGCAGGACCGGCTGCGCGAGCTCAACGCCGAGATCACCTCGCTGGAGACGACGTTCGGGCGCGACCTGCTGGCCGCCCAGAATGCCGCGGCCGTGCTGGTCACGGACGAGGCGGAGCTCGTCGGCCTCCCCGACGACGCCCGCTCCGCCGCCGCGCGGGCGGCCGCCGAGCGCGGTCACGCCGGCGCGTGGCTCCTCGAGCTCGAGCTGCCCACGCAGCAGGGCGTGCTCGCGATGGCCGCCAGCAGGGCGCTGCGCGAGCGGGTGTTCCGGGCGTCGGTGGTCCGCGGCGCGGGGGACGACCACGACACCCGCCCCACGCTGCTCGCGCTGGCGAGGCTGCGCGCCGAGCGCGCGCAGCTGCTCGGGTTCCCGCACCACGCGGCGTTCGTGGCGTCCGACGCCACCGCGGGTTCCGCGGAGGCGGTCGCCGAGATGCTGGACCGACTCGCTCCCGCCGCGGTGGCGAACGCGCGTACGGAGGCCGAGGAGCTCGCGGCGGCGCTCGAGCGCGACGAGCCCGGCGCGCAGCTGGCCCCGTGGGACTGGTCCTACTACGCGCAGCGGGTGCGTGCGGAGCGTCGCTCGCTCGACGACGCGGCGCTGCGGCCCTACCTCGAGCTGGACCGCGTGCTGACCGAGGGGGTGTTCCGGGCCGCCCACGAGCTGTACGGCCTGACGTTCACCGAGCGCCACGACCTCGTGGGCTACCACCCGGACGTGCGTGTCTTCGAGGTCTTCGACGAGGACGGCGCGGGTCTGGGCCTCTTCCTCGGCGACTTCTGGACCCGCGACTCGAAGCGCGGCGGGGCGTGGATGAACAACCTGGTGGAGCAGTCGTCGCTGCTCGACGAGAAGCCCGTGGTGGTCAACAACCTGAACATCACCAAGCCAGCCGCGGGGGAGCCGACGCTGCTCGCCTGGGACCAGGTCATCACGCTGTTCCACGAGTTCGGGCACGCGCTGCACGGCCTCTTCTCGGCGGTGCGCTACCCGTCGCAGTCGGGCACCGAGGTGCCGCGCGACTTCGTCGAGTACCCCTCGCAGGTCAACGAGATGTGGGCCTGGCACCCCCGGATCGTCGCCGCGTTCGCCGTCCATCACGTCACGGGGGAGCCGATGCCGGCGCAGTGGGTGACGACGCTGCTGGACGCCCGGCAGGACGGCGAGGGGTTCGCGACGACGGAGTACCTCAGCGCCGCGCTGCTGGACCAGGCCTGGTACCGGCTGAGCCCGCACGAGGTGCCGACCGACCCCGCGCAGGTCGACGACTTCGAGGCGGCCGCCCTCGAGCGGGCCGGTGTCGCGTTCGCGCTCGTGCCGCCGCGCTACCGCAGCACGTACTTCAACCACGCCTTCGGCGGCGGCTACTCGGCCGGGTACTACTCCTACATCTGGTCCGAGGTGCTCGACGCCGACACGGTCGAGTGGTTCGAGGAGAACGGCGGTCTGAGCCGGGCCAACGGTGACCGCTTCCGCGCCAGCCTGCTCTCGCGCGGCGGTTCGATGGATCCCATGGAGGCGTTCCGCGACCTGCGCGGCCGGGCACCGCAGATCGGTCCGCTGCTCGCCCGCCGGGGTCTCGCGGCGGTGGCGGCCTAGCGCCCGCCAGCTGCTGAGACGGCGCCGGCCGTCCCCGGGGTCCGGGCGGCCCGGCCGGTAGCGTGAGCCCATGCCCGTCGCGAACCCCGCCCCCGTCCCTGTCGCCGGTCACCCCGTCGCCGCCGACGAGGTCGTCGACATCTGCCGGGACCTGATCCGGTTCGACACCTCGAACTACGGCGACAACGAGGGGCCGGGGGAGCGCGCGGCTGCCGAGCACGTCATGGGCCTGCTCACCGAGGTCGGCCTGGATCCCGAGCTCTTCGAGAGTGCGCCCGGCCGCGCCAACGTGGTGGTCCGCCTCCCGGGCCAGGACTCGTCCCGGCCCGCCCTGGTCCTGCACGGTCACCTGGACGTCGTCCCCGCGCGCGCGGACGACTGGAGCGTCGACCCGTTCGGCGCCGAGGAGCGCGACGGCCTGATCTGGGGTCGCGGGGCCGTCGACATGAAGGACATGGACGCCATGATCCTGGCGGTCGTGCGCCAGATGGCGCGCGAGGGTCGCCGGCCCGCGCGCGACGTCGTGGTCGCGCTTTTCGCCGACGAGGAAGCCGGCGGGACCTACGGCGCGCGGTACGCCGTCGACCACCGCCCCGACCTGTTCGAGGGTGCGACCGAGGCCATCAGCGAGGTCGGTGGCTTCTCGGTCGACGTGGACGGCACGCGCGCGTACCTGCTGCAGACGGCGGAGAAGGGCCTGTCCTGGATGCGCCTCGTCGCGCGGGGCCGGGCCGGGCACGGCAGCCAGGTCACGCCGGACAACGCCGTGACGCACCTCGCCGAGGCGGTCGCGCGCATCGGGCGGCACCCGTGGCCGCTGCTGCTCACGCCGACGGTCCGGGCGCTGCTCGAGGGCGTCGCCGACCTGACGGGCCTGCCCTTCGACGAGCACGACCCCGAGGGCGTCGACCGGCTCGTCGCCGCGCTCGGCCCCGCGTCCCGGTTCGTCGGCGCGACCCTGCGCCACACGTCCAACCCCAGCCAGCTCACGGCGGGGTACAAGGCCAACGTCATCCCCGGGCACGCGGAGGGGACCATCGACGGCCGGTTCCTGCCTGGCCACGAGGAGGAGTTCGTGCGCACGGTGACCGAGCTGGCCGGCCCGCACGTGAGCATCGAGCGGATCCACCACGACGTCGCGCTCGAGGCCCCGACGGGCGGGGCCCTCGTCGACGCGATGGTCGACGCGCTGCTCGCCGAGGACCCGGACGCGCGCGTGCTGCCGTACACGCTCTCCGGCGGGACGGACAACAAGTCGCTGTCGCGCCTGGGCATCACGGGGTACGGGTTCGTCCCGCTGCGGCTCACCCCGGAGCTCGACTTCGCGGGCATGTTCCACGGGGTCGACGAGCGGGTGCCCACCGACTCCCTGCGTTTCGGCACGCGCGTGCTGGACCGGCTGCTCGCCGACTGCTGAGACGCCGCGACCCGCGGCGTCAGCTGGTCTCGGCTCGCGGAGTCAGCTGGTCTCGGCGAGCGTGCTGCGCACCCGCAGCGTCTTGCGGCGCAGCCACACCTTGCGCTCGCCCCCGACGTAGATCACCGAGCGGGCGAGCTCCCAGCGGCCGTACTCGGCCTGCTCGGTGAGCATCCTGCGCGCGTCCGCCCGGCTGGTGGAGCGCGGGATGGTGAGCACCCGGTACTCGAACTGCCCCCCGGCCGCCACCCAGTCCCTGCGCTTCGTCCCCGTCTGACCGATTGCCATCCGTCACCCCGTCCTGTTGCCGGCGCCGTTCGACCTATCGCGCTGCCATTGTGCCTCGTGCGGCGCTACCGTCATGGCATGACCGTCGACCCGCGTGCCGCGCTGGACCGCCTGATCGCTTCCTTGGAGGCCCACTACAACGCCGTCGCCGGGCGGCAGTCGGAGGACGACCCGGCCGTCGACGACGCCTACGACATCCTCGCGGACGCGTTCGAGGTGTACGACGAGGCGCTCGGGACCGCGCACGGCGAGGCCCTCCCGTTCTACCTCGCCGAGGAGGACGACGACGAGGACGACGAGGACGACGAGTGGGGCCCGGAGGGCGACGACTCGTACGGGGACGGCGCCGACGTCGAGGACCTCGCCGGCGAGGCGCGCTCCTCCTGACGGCGCCTCAGAAGCGCTCGGGGTAGCCCAGCACGGGGGCGCTGACCTCGTCGAGCGCGAAGCGCAGCTCCTGCGGCAGGACCAGGTCCGTCGCCGCGAGCGACCCGCGCAGCTGGTCGGCGGTGCGGGCTCCGACGATCGCGGCGCCGATCCCGGGGCGGTCCGCGAGCCACGCCAGGGCGACCTCGAGGGGGGCGCGGTCCAGACCGGTCGCCGCCGTGGCGACGGCCTCGACCACCGAGGCGCTGGTGTGCGCGAGGTACGGCTCGACGAAGCCGGCCAGGTGCGGCGACGCCGCGCGCGAGTCGGCGGGGATGGTGCGCCGGTACTTGCCCGTCAGGACGCCGCGACCCAGCGGCGACCAGGCCAGCACGCCCGCCCCGAGCGCGGCCGCGGCCGGCAGCACCTCGCGCTCGATGCCGCGCTGCAGCAGCGAGTACTCGGCCTGCACGGCCGCCAGGCCCGGGTCGTGCTCGAGCAGGGTCGCGGCGCGCGCGACCTGCCAGCCGGCGTGGTTGGCGAGCCCGACGTACCGCGCGCGCCCGGTGCTCACGGCCAGGCGCAACGCCGACACGGTCTCCTCGAGCGGCGTGCGCGGGTCGGGGGTCTGGACGAGGAACAGATCGACGTGGTCGGTGCCCAGGCGCGAGAGGGAGGCGTCCAGGGACGCCAGGAGCGCCCCGCGCGAGCCGTCGACCACCGCGCCCGTGGCGGTGCGCCGCACGCCGGCCTTGGTGCACAGCACCACATCGTGGCGGTCGACCGTGCCGGCGAGCAACGAGCCGAGAAGCTCCTCGGCGCCGCCGTCGGCGTACGAGGCCGACGTGTCCACGAGCGTGCCACCGGCGTCGACGAAGTCGCGCAGCTGCTCGGTGGCCTCGTGCTCGTCGGTGTCGCGGCTCCACGTCATGGTGCCGAGGCCCAGGCGCGAGACGCGCAGGCCGGTACGTCCGAGGTGGCGCTGCTCCATGACGCGCAACCCTAGACGGGCCGTCGGCCCGCGGGGGCGCCTGCCCCGGCGAGGCGGCGCGTCGAGCTAGTGTGACCGCTCGTGACGGGCATGGGCATAGGCGAAGCGATCCTCCTGGGACTCGTGCAGGGACTGACCGAGTTCCTGCCCGTGTCGTCGAGCGCGCACCTGCGCATCGTCGGAGACCTGATCGGCTCCGACCCGGGCGCGGCCTTCACGGCGATCACGCAGCTCGGCACCGAGACCGCCGTGCTGCTCTACTTCCGGCGCGACCTCGCGCGCATCCTCACGGCGTGGTGGCAGGCCCTGCGTGGCAGGTACGGCACCGACTGGCGCTCGCGCGTGGGCAGGCCGCCGGGTGCGCCCGCCGACCACGACGCGCTCATGGCCTGGTTCATCGCGCTCGGGTCGCTGCCCATCGTCGTGCTCGGTCTCGCGTTCCAGGACTCGATCGAGAACACGTTCCGCAACCTGTGGCTGGTCGCCCTCACGCTCGCAGGTTTCGCGCTCGTGCTCGGGTGGGCGGACAAGGTGGGCGCCAAGGCGCGGCCGCTCGAGGAGCTGACGGGGCGCGACGCCGTGCAGTTCGGCTTCTGGCAGGCCCTCGCCCTGGTGCCGGGCGTCTCGCGCTCGGGCGGCACCATCACGGGTGGTCTGCTCATGGGCTACACCCGCGAGGCTGCGGCCCGGTACTCGTTCCTGCTGGCCCTGCCCGCGGTGTTCGGCTCGGGGCTGTTCCAGCTGGCCAAGAGCGCGGGCGACTTCGGCACGGCGGGCACTCCGGGGCTCGCCCCGACGCTCGTCGCCACGCTCGTGGCCTTCGTCGTCGGCTACCTCGTCATCATCGTGTTCCTGAAGATCGTCTCGACCTTCAGCTACAAGCCGTTCGTCTGGTACCGGCTGGGCCTCGCCGCGCTCGTCGTGATCCTGCTGCTCACGGGCACGCTCGACGCGACCCCCGCGACGACGTAGCTCCCGACGACGTAGCTCCCGACGACGTAGCTCGCGACGACCTACAGCCAGCCCGACCGGCGGAACTGCACGTACAGCAGCCCGCAGACGGCGACCATGGCTCCCATCACCAAGGGGTAGCCGTAGGTCCAGTCGAGCTCGGGCATGTGGCGGAAGTTCATGCCGTACACGCCTGCGATGAGCGTCGGGGCGGCGGCGATGGCGGCCCAGGCCGAGATCTTGCGCATGTCCTCGTTCTGGCGCACCGACACCTGGCTCAGGTGCACCGAGAGCATCGCGTCGAGCAGCTGGTCGTGCGCGTCTAGGTGCCGGTCCAGCCGGTCGACCATCGTCTGCGCCTGGCGCAACCAGGGGTGGTCGTCGCGCTTGCGTCCGCGCGGCCCCTCGGACTCGGCCGCGAGCATCGGCACCACGGAGCCGATCGGCGCCAGCGCCCGCCTCGCCTCGGCGATCTCGCGCTTGAGGTCGTAGATGCGCTGCAGGGGGTCGTTCACCACCCGCCCGGTGGTGAACACCTCGCCCTCGGTCGCCGCGACGGCGTCGCCCAGGGACGCCTCGACGTCGCCGGCGGTGCGGACCAGCGTGAGCATGATCGCCGCGAGCACCTCCCGCACCCCGTCGTCGGGCATCGGCACGCCGCTCGCCAGCTTCTCGGCGGCCGCGGCCAGGATCCCGGACTCGCCCAGCTCGGCGCTGATCACGACGTCCTTGCACACGATGCAGGTCAGGGACCCCGTGTGGACGTCGCGCGTCGCCTCGACGTACGACAGGGTCGGCGCGGACAGGATCAGCTCGTCGTCGGCCGACCGGTCGACGTGGCCGCGCAGCGGACGCTCGCCCAGGCTGCGTGCGGTGCCGGGCACGTGGTGCTCCAGCAGTCGCAGCGCCTGGTCGCTCACGCCGTGGCGTCGCGCGGCGTCCGCGAGGTCGTCGGGTGCGACGACGACCCAGAGCGGCTTGCCGCCGCCCTCGGCCCACGTGTCGCCGCTCGGGCTGTACTGCGTCTCTTGTCCCACGGTGTGAATCATGGACCCCTGGCGGGCGTCGCGCGGCTCCAGCACGGTTAGGCTTCCGCAGTGCTCACCTGGCCCACGCCGCATGTCCCGTCGCTCCCCGGTCGTGGCGATCCGGTCCGGGTCCGCGACACGTCCTCCGACGAGCTCGTGGTGGCCGCGGCGGGCCCCGAGGCGACGCTCTACGTCTGCGGCATCACCCCGTACGACGCGACGCACATGGGCCATGCCGCGACGTACGTCGCGTTCGACGTGCTCGGCCGGGCCTGGCGCGACGCGGGACACAGCGTGCGGTACGCGTCCAACGTCACCGACGTGGACGACCCGCTGCTCGAGAGGGCCGCCGCCACGGGAGTGGACTGGCGCGAGCTCGCCGCCGACCAGACGGCGCTCTACGCGCAGGACATGACCGCGCTCGGCGTCATCCCGCCCGACGTGTGGAGCGGCGTCGTCGAGTCGATCCCCGCCGTGGTCGCGGCCGTGGAGAAGCTGCTGGCCGCCGGCGCGGCCTACCGCGTCCCGACGCCCGAGGCCACGGACGGGCTCGGCGACGTGTACGCCGACCTGTCGGCCGACGCGGACTTCGGTGCGGTCGCCGGCCTGGCACGCGACGAGATGCTGGCGCTGTTCGCCGAGCGCGGGGGCGACCCGGACCGCCCCGGCAAGCGCGACCCGCTGGACCCGCTGCTGTGGCGACGTGAGCGCGCGGGCGAGCCCGCCTGGGACGGTGGCTCGCTCGGGACGGGTCGGCCTGGCTGGCACGTCGAGTGCGCGGTGATCGCTCGCGACGCCCTGGGTCTGCCGTTCGACGTCGAGGGGGGCGGCTCCGACCTCGCCTTCCCCCACCACGAGATGAGCACGTCGCACGCGCGGCTGCTCGACTCGGGTCGCGGCGCGCGCGTGCACCTGCACGCGGGCATGGTGGGCCTCGAGGGCGAGAAGATGAGCAAGTCCCGGGGGAACCTGGTGCTCGTCTCGGCGCTCCGGGCGCAGGGCGTCGACCCGATGGCCATCCGGCTGGCCATCCTGGCGCACCGGTACCGGGACGACTGGGACTGGACCCAGGCCGGGCTGGACGCGGCAGTGGCGCGGCTCGAACGCTGGCGGGCGGCGGTGTCCGGCAACGGCGGTCCGGACCCCGACCGGCTGCTCGCGGCGGTACGCGCCGCCGTCGCCGACGACCTCGACACCCCAGCCGCGCTGGTGCTCGTGGACGCCTGGGCCGACCTCAGCCTCGCCGGCACCGCTGAGCCGGTGGAGGGGGCGCCCGGCGTCGTCGCGCGCATGATCGACGCGCTGCTGGGCATCAGGATCTAGCCCAGCCGCCCGACCCGCTGCCGGGCATCCGGATCGCTCAGCCGCCCAGACCGGGATCGCGCCGGCGCAGGTACCGCTCGAACTCCTGCGCGATCGCCTCGCCGCTGGCCTCGGGCAGGTCCGCCGTGTCCTTCGCCTCCTCGAGCTGGTGCACGTACTCGGCGATCTCCGAGTCCTCGCCGGCCAGCTCGTCGACGCCGGCCTGCCACGCGGCGGCGTCGTCGACGAGCTCGCCGAGCGGCACGGGCTCCCCGAGCAGCTGCTCGAGCCTGCGCAGCACCGCGAGGGTCGCCTTCGGCGACGGCGGGTGCGCGACGTAGTGCGGGACGGCGGCCCACAGCGACATCGCGTTCAGACCGCGGTGGGCGGCCTCGTGCTGCAGCACGCCGACGATCCCGGTGGGCCCCTCGTACGAGTTCGGCTCGAGGCCGAGCGCCTCGCGCAGCTCCGGGTCCTCGCTCGTGGACGTCACCGGGATGGGGCGCGTGTGCGGCACGTCTGCGAGCAGCGCGCCGACCGTGACCACGGTCCGCACGCCGAGGCTCGCCGCGATGCCGAGCACCTCGTCGCAGTAGTGCCGCCACCGCATGGACGGCTCGATGCCGTGCACCAGCACGACGGTACGGCCGCGGGGCGTCGTGGCGACGGCGATCGCCGTGGTGGGCCAGGTGATGCCCCGCTTGCCGTCGGGGCCGGGTCCCACCTGGGGCCGGTTCACCTGGAAGTCGTGGTACTCCTCCGGGTCCAGCTCGTCGACCTGGTCCGCGGCCCACACGTCGTGCAGGTGCTCCAGGGCCTGGGTCGCCGCCGACCCGGCGTCGTTCCAGCCTTCGAAGGCGGCCAGCAGGACGGTCTCGTCGGCAGGCAGGTCACCGCCCGTACGCTCACTCATCGGGCCAGCCTAGGCCGCAGGTCCGGCGGGGACGTGGTGGCGCGACTCGTAGGATGACCAGATGCTCCCCTCGACTCCCGCGCTTCCCGCTGCCGTCCTGTGGGACATGGACGGCACGCTGATCAACACCGAGCCGCTGTGGATCGCCGCGGAGACCGAGCTGGTCGCCTCGCACGGCGGGGTGTGGACGCACGAGGACGGGCTGGGCCTGGTGGGCAACCCCATGACGGTCTCGGCCCGGACGCTGCGTGACCGCGGCGTCGACCTGCCCCTCCCGGAGATCGTCGACTACCTCAACCAGCGCGTGGCCGCCGGCGTCGCGGCGAGCACGCCATGGCAGCCCGGCGCGCGCGAGCTGCTCGACTCCCTGGTCGCGGCCGGCGTCCCGATGGCGCTGGTGACGTCGTCGTACCGGATGCTGTCCGAGCCGTTCGCCGCGGCCGCGGGGTGCTTCGACGTGATCGTGAGCGGCGACACGGTGACCCGGGCGAAGCCCGACCCCGAGCCCTACCTCACGGCCGCGGAGCTGCTGGGAGTGCCCATCGAGCGGTGCGTCGCCGTGGAGGACTCCCGGGCCGGCATCACCTCCGCGCTCGCCTCGGGCGCGCGGACGGTGGGCGTCGAGGTGTTCCAGCCCGTCGAGCCTCGACCCGGCCTCGTGCGCGTGCCGGACCTCGGCGCGCTCACCGTCGAGGCCCTCTGCCGGATCGCCCTGGGCGAGGCCGTGCGGAGCTGACGCCCGTCAGGCGACCTGGGTCATCTGCACGCCGGTCGCGCGCTCGACCGCCCCCTCGGGGATGGCCGGGGGTGTGCCGCCGAACGCGGGGCACAGCGCCTTGAACGAGCACCAGTCGCACAGCTTGGACGGGCGCGGACGCCATTCGCCGCTGCGCGCGGTGTCCTGGATGCCGCCCCAGATCGAGCGGATGCGCGCCTCGAACGTCGCCATCTCGGCCTCCGTCGGATCGTGCTGCAGCACGACGCCGTCGCCGAGGTACTCCAGCTGCAGGCGCCGCGGCAGCACCCCGCGCGTCTTCCAGATGACGAACGCGTAGAACCGCATCTGGAACAGCGCCGAGCTCTCGAAGCCGGCCCGGGGCGAACGCCCGGTCTTGTAGTCGACCACCCGGACCCACCCGTTGGGCGCGACGTCCACGCGGTCGACGATGCCGCGCAGCTGCGGCCCGTCCTCGAGCTCGGTCGAGACCGCCAGCTCCCGCTCGCGCGGCTCCAGGCGCGTGGGGTCCTCGAGCGTGAAGTACGTGCCGAGCAGGGCCCGCGCGCTGGAGAGCCACTCGTCGAGGGCTGCGCCGTCGGGGAACATCTCGGCCACCTCCGGGGCCCGCTCCCGCAGCTCGTCCCACTGCGGAGGCACCAGCTGCTGCGCCGCCTGGAGCGTGCGCTCCGGCGCGGGCAGGTCGAACAGACGCTCCAGCACCGAGTGCACCAGGGTCCCGCGCGCGGCCGCCGGGCTCGGAGGCTCGGGCAAGCGGTCGATGACCCGGAACCGGAACATCTGGGGGCACTGCAGGAAGTCGTTGGCGCGCGAGGGGGACAGGCCGGGACGGGACGCGGGGCGAGCGGACTCGGGAGCGGCCGCGGCGAGTGCGTCGTCGACCGACTCCTCGACCACCTCGTCCACAACTGAGTCGGCGTCGGTGCCCTCGGGCGCGCGCTCGTCGGACCCGACACTCTCGCCGGACCTGACGTCCCCCTGACCGTGCAGCTCGCTCACGGGAGGCAACACTAGGCGCGCCCACCCACACCGCCGCGCCGGCCCGCCCGCCGGCCCCGCGGGCAGCCCGGCGGCACCCACGCGGCCGCCGGCGCCGCCGTCCGGCCGGGCCACCTACGCTGTGCCGATGACCTCCCCGCGCCCCACCCCCACGCGCACGCGCGGCTGGGTCCTCGGGCGCGTCGCGGGCGCTCCCGTGATCCTGGCGCCCAGCTGGCTCCTGGCGGCGGTGGTCCTCACGCTCATCTTCGCGCCCAGCGTGCGGGCCCGCTCCGACGTGGGCCCCTTCGTCTACGTCGTCGCGCTCGGCTTCGTGGTGCTCCTCTTCGCGTCCGTGCTGGTGCACGAGCTCGCGCACGGTCTGGTGGCCAGGGCGCGCGGCCAGCAGCCGCACGAGTTCGTCCTGACGCTGTGGGGCGGCCACACGTCGTTCGGCGGCGCGGCGCCCACCCCGGCGACGAGCGCGCTCGTGGCCGCCGTGGGGCCCCTGGCCAACCTGGTGCTCGCTGCCGGCTTCCTGGCGGCGGCCCAGGCGGTCGACGAGCAGTCGGTGGCGGGCCTGCTGCTCTACTCCGGCGCCATCTCGAACGGCTTCGTGGCGGTGTTCAACCTCATCCCCGGGCTGCCGCTGGACGGCGGCCGGGTGCTCGAGGCGCTCGTGTGGGCTGTCACCAAGAACAGGTCCACGGGGACCGTGGCCGCGGGCTGGACGGGGCGGGCCGTGGCGGTGCTGCTGTTCGCGTGGGCGCTCGTGTGGCCGCTGGCGCAGGGCGTCCAGCCGAACCTCGTGAGCGTCGTCTGGACGTCCTTCATCGCCGCGTTCCTCTGGGCTGGCGCGACGGCGTCGGTGCGGCACGGCCGGACGCAGCGTGCGGTGAGCGCGCTCACCGTCGAGGCCGTGGCCAGCCCCGCGGTGGGCGTGCCGTACACGGACTCGGTGGCGCACGCGGGCGCCACCGCGGCGGCCGTGGGTGCGCACGAGGTGGTGCTGCTGTCACCCGAGGGACGGCCCGCGGCCTACGTCGACCGCACCGCGGCGGCGGCGGTCCCCGCGGAGGTCGCGGGCACGACGCCGCTGACCACCGTGGCGATCACGCTGCCCGTCGGCGCGGTCGTCGACGGGCGGCTCACGGGCTCCGGCCTGATCGCCGCGCTGAGCGACGCGACGCGCCTGTCGCCGATCGTCGTGGCCATGACCGACGGGCGCGTGGTCGGGCTCATCCGCGCCACGGACGTCGTCGCGGCCATCCGGGCCTGACGCACGCGGACCGCGGCCGGTGCGCGGGACCTAGACTCGTCGCCCGTGACCCTCGACGAGACCCCCACCGCCGCCGGAGCCGCCGCAGAGCCGGCCGGAGCGCCCACCGGCGCCGCCCAGCGCCGCGGCCTGCTGCGCGTGGGTGACCGGGTGCAGCTGACCGACCCGCGCGGACGCCTGCACACCATCACGCTGGCCGAAGGCGAGAGCTTCCACACGCACCGCGGCTTCTTCCGTCACGACGACCTCATCGGCGCACCCGAGGGGACGGTCGTGCGCAACAGCGGCGGCACCGAGTTCCTCGCGCTGCGCCCGCTCCTGGCCGACTACGTCCTGTCGATGCCTCGCGGCGCCGCCGTCGTCTACCCCAAGGACGCCGGCCAGATCGTCGCGATGGCGGACATCTACCCCGGCGCACGCGTGATCGAGGCGGGCGTCGGCTCGGGCGCGCTGACCATGTCGCTGCTGCGGGCGGTGGGCGACGGGGGCTCGGTGCACTCCATCGAGCGCCGCGAGGACTTCGCCGCGATCGCCAAGGGCAACGTCGAGGGCTTCTTCGGCGGGAAGCACCCCGCGTGGGAGCTCTCCGTCGGCGACCTCGCCGACGTGCTGCCCACCGTGGCCGAGCCCGGCAGCGTCGACCGCGTGGTGCTCGACATGCTCGCCCCATGGGAGAACGTGGACCCCGTCGCGCAGGCGCTCGCGCCGGGAGGCGTGCTGATCTGCTACGTCGCGACCACGACGCAGCTGTCCCGGCTCGCGGAGGACGTGCGGGCCGACGGCCGGTACACCGAGCCGCAGGCATGGGAGTCCATGGTGCGCGGATGGCACCTCGAGGGTCTCGCCGTGCGCCCCCAGCACCGGATGATCGGGCACACCGGCTTCCTGCTCACCACGCGCCGGCTCGCGGACGGCGTCGACGCCCCGCTGCGTCGCCGTCGCCCCGCCAAGGGCGCCTACCCCGTGGTGCCCGAGGGCGGCCCGGTGGACGACGCCGAGCTGTGGACCTCCGAGGCGCTCGGCGAGCGCGAGGTCTCGGACAAGAAGATCCGCAAGGTCCGTCGGGACATCGAGGCTCGTCCCGAGCTCTGAGCGCCCGTCGCGGCCACCGTCGCGTCACGGTCCGGACACAAGTCGGTGCGCCACCGGTCCCGTGTTTGACTTGCATGGTTAGGGTGCAAGACCTGCATGTCGGCGGCTCTGGCCGCCTCGACGGGACGGAGGCCGACCATGACCGAACCCACGCCCGGACGAGAGCTTCAGCGCGAGCTCGCGGTGCTCGCTGCCAAGAACGAGCGACTCAGCGACGCGCTGGTGGCCGCACGCGAGCAGATCATCGAGCTCAAGCGCCAGGTCGACGACCTCGCCAAGCCCCCCGGCACCTACGCCACCTTCCTCGCCTCGCGACCGGACGGGTCGGTCGACATCGTCTCGGCGGGTCGCAAGATGCACGTCGGCGCGAGCCCGACCCTCGACGTCGACCGCCTGCGCCCCGGCCAGGAGGTCATGCTCAACGAGGCCCTGACGGTGGTGGAGGCCGGCGGCTACGAGAAGGTCGGCGAGATCGTCACCATCAAGGAGATGCTGGACGACGAGCGTGCGCTCGTGGTGGGCCGCGGCGACGAGGAGCGCGTGGTCCGGTTCGCCGGGCAGGTGCGTGACGGCGCCGCCCGCGTCGGCGACGCGCTGACCATCGACTCGCGCAGCGGCTTCGTGTTCGAGGTGATCCCGCGCGCCGAGGTCGAGGACCTGGTGCTCGAAGAGGTGCCGGACATCCAGTACGAGGACATCGGCGGTCTGGGCCCGCAGATCGAGGCGATCCGCGACGCGGTCGAGCTGCCGTTCCTGCACCCGGAGCTGTTCCGCGAGCACGGCCTCAAGCCGCCCAAGGGCGTGCTCCTGTACGGCCCTCCCGGGTGCGGCAAGACGCTCATCGCCAAGGCCGTCGCGCACTCGCTGGCCGCGACGGCCGCCGTGGCGCGCGGGGACGACACGGCGGACGTCCGCAGCTTCTTCCTCAACGTCAAGGGACCTGAGCTGCTCAACAAGTACGTAGGGGAGACCGAGCGGCACATCCGGCTGATCTTCGCCCGCGCACGGGAGAAGGCCTCGCAGGGACATCCCGTGGTGGTGTTCTTCGACGAGATGGAGTCGCTGTTCCGCACGCGCGGCACGGGCGTGTCCAGCGATGTCGAGACGACGATCGTTCCCCAGCTGCTCGCCGAGATCGACGGCGTCGAGCGGCTCGAGAACGTCATCGTCATCGGTGCCTCGAACCGCGAGGACATGATCGACCCGGCCATCCTTCGTCCCGGCAGGCTCGACGTGAAGATCAAGATCGAGCGGCCCGACGCCGAGGGCGCCCGCGAGATCTTCGGCAAGTACCTGACCCCGGACCTGCCCATCCACGGTGACGACCTGGCGGAGAACGGCGGCTCGGCGGCGGCAGCGGTCGAGGCGATGGTGACGCGCGTCGTCGAGCGGATGTACACCGAGAGCGAGGAGAACCGGTTCCTCGAGGTGACCTACGCCAGCGGCGACAAGGAGATCCTGTACTTCAAGGACTTCAACTCCGGCGCGATGATCCAGAACGTCGTGGACCGGGCCAAGAAGTCGGCGATCAAGGACCTGCTCTCGACCGGCCAGCGCGGGATCCGCGTCGAGCACCTGCTCACCGCGTGCGTGGACGAGTTCAAGGAGAACGAGGACCTGCCCAACACCACCAACCCGGACGACTGGGCGCGCATCTCCGGCAAGAAGGGGGAGCGCATCGTGTTCATCCGCACGATCGTCCAGGGCAAGAAGGGCACCGAGGGCTCCCGCACCATCGAGAACGTGACGAGCACGGGGCAGTACCTCTAGCCGGGCTCGCGCGCGCGGAGCGCTGGTTCTGCCGCGAGCTCACGCACCGCACGGGCGGGCGTCCGGTCGTCCACCGGACGCCCGGCCCGCCGTGTGCGCGGTGCGGCCTAGGGTGAAGGCGTGACCGTGCGCCGCGTGATGGGGATCGAGACCGAGTACGGCATCCTCCAGCCCGGACGGCCCATGGCGAACCCCATGCTGCTGTCGAGCCACGTCGTGGCCGTGCACGCCGCGGCGCGGGAGGGCGCCCGCGCCAAGGCGCGGTGGGACTACGACGACGAGGACCCTCTGCACGACGCGCGCGGCTTCCGCCTGCAGCGCGCGGCCGCCCATCCGTCCCTGCTGACGGACGACCCGGACAGGCCGGCACCCTCCGGGGACGGTCCGCAGGAGCTCGAGCGGCCCGCCGTCGAGGAGTACGAGGACCCGGGCGCGGCCAACGTCATCCTCACCAACGGCGCCCGTCTGTACGTCGACCACGCGCACCCGGAGTACTCCTCGCCGGAGGTCACCAACCCGCTGGACGCGGTGCGCTGGGACCGCGCGGGGGAGCAGGTGATGCTCGCGTCGGTGCGCACGCTGATGTCGAGCCCCGCGCTGCCGGACGTCACGCTCTACAAGAACAACGTGGACGGCAAGGGCGCCACCTACGGCACGCACGAGAACTACCTCGTGGACCGTGCCGTGCCGTTCGGCGACCTCGCCGCACGGCTCATCCCGTTCTTCGTCTCGCGTCAGGTGTTCACCGGCGCCGGCCGGGTGGGCCTCGGGCAGCGCGGCGAGCACGCGGGGTTCCAGCTCTCCCAGCGGGCCGACTACGTGGAGGCCGAGATCGGGCTGGAGACCACCCTGCGCCGCCCGCTGGTCAACACGCGCGACGAGCCGCACGCCGACCCGGCCCGCTGGCGCCGGCTGCACGTGATCGTCGGCGACGCGACGATGCTCGAGGTGGCCACGTACCTGCGGCTAGGCACCGCGTCGCTGGTGCTGTGGCTCATCGAGCGGGCCGTCGCCGAGGGCGGTGCCGGTGGAGCGCTCGGCGCCATCGACCGGCTGACGCTGCGCGACCCCGTGCAGGCGACGCGCCTGGTGAGCCACGACCTGACCCTGACCACCAGGCTCGAGCTGGCCGACGGCCGGTACCTGACCGCGCTCGAGATCCAGCGCACCTACCTCGACGCCGTGCGGTCCGCGCTCGCCCACGTCGGCGACCCGCTCGACGACCAGACGAGCGACGTGCTGGACCGCTGGGAGTCCCTCCTGGACCGGCTGGCCGTCGACCCCGCCTCGTGCGCACGCGAGGTCGAGTGGCTGGCCAAGCTCCGCCTGCTGGAGGGCATGCGCCGCCGCGACCACCTCGCGTGGGACCACCCCCGCCTGGCCGCGGTCGACCTGCAGTGGTCCGACCTGCGGCCCGAGCGAGGGCTCTACCACCGGCTCGTGGCCGCGGGTGCGGTCGAGCTGCTCGTCACGCCGCAGGAGGTCGACGACGCCGTGGTGCACCCGCCGCAGGACACGCGGGCGTACTTCCGCGGCGAGGCGGTGGCCCGGTACGGCGCCGAGATCTCGGCCGCGTCCTGGGACTCGGTGGTGTTCGACGTCCCCGGCGCCGCGACCCTGCAGCGCGTGCCCATGCGCGACCCGCTGCGCGGCACGCACGCGCACGTCGGCGCCCTGCTGGCCGCGAGCCCCGACGCCGCGACCCTGCTGGCGGCATTGGGCGGCTGACGGTCCACGCGGTCCACGACGGGCCGCCCGTCCCGGGTCTGTCGCCGGATGGGCCTAGGGTGGTGACCAGCAGGTCCGTGGGCGACATCAGGAGGTCATGATGGCTGGTCAGGAACGTGTGCACACGCGTCGGGACGACGAGGAGCCGGGCGACGACGCCACCCCCACGCCCGTCGCGCCCGCGGCGCAGGCCCGTGACGCCGAGGTGGACGCCCTGCTCGACGAGATCGACGACGTGCTCGAGTCGAACGCTGAGCAGTTCGTGCGCGGCTTCGTCCAGAAGGGCGGTCAGTGAGCGCCGATGACGCATCCTGACCCCACGGCGTCCGGGCGGCTCCCGTACGCCTTCACCACCCCGGGCTCGTCCTCGTTCGTCGACTTCCTCGCGTCGCACGCGCCCACCCTGCTCCCCGGCAACCGGCCGGTGCCCGTGGGCGACGTGCAGGCGCCGCACGGCACCACGATCGTCGCGCTCGCGTTCGACGGCGGCATCGTCATGGCGGGCGACCGGCGCGCCACCATGGGCTCGATGATCGCGAGCCGCGAGATCGAGAAGGTGTTCCCGGCGGACGAGTACTCCGCCGTCGGGATCGCCGGCACCGCCGGGCTGGCGGTGGAGCTCGTGCGGCTGTTCCAGCTCGAGCTCGAGCACTACGAGAAGATCGAGGGGAGCCTGCTCTCGCTCGACGGCAAGGCCAACCGCCTCGCGACGATGATCCGCGGCAACCTCGGGCTCGCGATGCAGGGTCTGGCCGTGGTGCCCCTGTTCGGCGGCTTCGACCTCGACCGGCGCACGGGCCGCATCTTCTCCTACGACGTCACCGGCGGCCGCTACGAGGAGCACGACCACCACGCGGTCGGCTCCGGATCCGTGTTCGCGCGCGGCTCGCTCAAGAAGCTGTGGCGCCCGGGCCTGGACGCCGCCGAGGCCGTCCGGGTGGCGGTCGAGGCGCTCGTTGACGCGGCGGACGACGACTCCGCCACGGGCGGGCCGGACAGCACGCGGCGCATCTGGCCGGTCGTGGCCACGGTGACCGAGGCGGGCTACCTGCGCGTCTCGCAGGACGAGCTCGCGGGTGTGGCCGCAGCCTCGGAGGAGCGGCGCCGCGTGACGCACACGGACCGTGGGGGTGCCCGATGAGCATGCCGTTCTACGTCTCGCCCGAGCAGCTGATGAAGGACCGGGCGGACTACGCGCGCAAGGGCATCGCGCGCGGCCGCTCGGTGGTGGTGCTGCAGTACGACGACGGGATCGCGTTCGCGACCGAGAACGCGTCGCGCGCCCTGCACAAGGTCTCGGAGATTTACGACCGGATCGCCTTCGCCGCCGTGGGGAAGTACAACGAGTTCGAGAACCTGCGCGTCGCGGGCGTGCGGTACGCCGACCTGCGGGGCTACTCCTACGACCGCGTCGACGTCACGGCCCGAGGCCTCGCCAACGCCTACGCCCAGACGCTCGGCACGGTGTTCACCACCGAGTCCAAGCCGCTCGAGGTGGAGCTCGTGGTCGCCGAGGTGGGCCACGTGCCCGACGGAGACCAGATCTACCGGCTCGCCTACGACGGGTCGGTCACCGACGAGCACGGATGGGTGGTGATGGGCGGCCAGGCCGACCGCCTCGACTCGGTGGTGAGCGCCGGCTGGAGCCCCGGGATGACCCTGCCGGCGGTGCTCGGCCTGGCCGTGGCGGCGCTCGGCACCCCGGCGGACGAGGGCGGGACGCAGCGCGAGATCCCGGCCGCGCAGCTGGAGGTCGCGGTGCTCGACCGCACGCGCCCGCGGCGCACGTTCCGGCGGCTGTCCGGCCCGCTGCTGGAGGACCTGCTGCAGGCGTGAACCGGTGGCGTGCGGCCGGGACGGCAGGGCACCACCGCTCCGGGGCCGACGAGGGTGGAGTGAGGCGAGGGACATGGACAGGCGGATCTTCGGACTGGAGACCGAGTACGGCGTGACCTGCGCGTCCGACGACGGTCGCGGGCTGTCGGCCGACGAGGTGGCGCGGTACCTGTTCCGCAAGGTGGTGGCCTGGGGCCGGTCGTCGAACGTGTTCCTGCGCAACGGCTCGCGGCTGTACCTCGACGTCGGCTCGCACCCCGAGTACGCGACGGCCGAGTGCGACGACGTGCGGCAGCTCATCACCCACGACCGCGCGGGCGAGCGGATCCTGGAGGGGCTCGTCGCCGACGCCCAGCAGCGCCTCGAGCACGAGGGTCTGCCCGGAACCATCCACCTGTTCAAGAACAACACCGACTCGGCGGGCAACTCCTACGGCTGCCACGAGAACTACCTGGTGCGCCGGCAGGGGGACTTCGGGCGGCTCTCGGACGTCCTCGTCCCGTTCCTCATCACCCGGCAGATCCTCACCGGCGCCGGGAAGGTGCTCACGACACCCCGCGGCGCCGTGTACTGCCTGTCCCAGCGGGCGGACCACATCTGGGAGGCCGTCTCGAGCGCGACCACCCGGTCGCGACCCATCATCAACACGCGCGACGAGCCGCATGCCGACGCGGAGCACTTCCGGCGCCTGCACGTCATCGTCGGCGACTCCTCGATGGCCGAGCCCACCACGATGCTCAAGGTCGGTGCCACCGACCTGGTGCTGCGCATGATCGAGGCGGGCGTGCCCATGCGGGAGACGACGCTCGAGAACCCCATCCGTGCGATCCGCGAGATCAGCCACGACATGACGGGCAAGCACCCGATCACCATGGCCAACGGCCGCACCGCGACGGCGATCGAGCTGCAGGAGGAGTACCTGGGCCGCGTCGTGGACTTCGTCGACGCCCACGGCGGCCCCACGCCCGAGGTCAAGCAGGTGCTCGACCTGTGGGAGCGCGGACTGACCGCCCTCGCGACGGGGGACCTGTCCCTGGTCGAGCGCGAGCTCGACTGGGTGATCAAGTACCGGCTCATCGAGCGCTACCGGGCGAAGCACGGCCTGGAGCTGTCCGACGTGCGCGTGCAGCGCCTCGACCTGGCCTACCACGACATCTCCCGCACCGAGGGTCTGTACAACCTGCTCGCGGCACGGGGGCTCGTGGAGCGGCTCACGCACGACGTCGAGATCTTCGAGGCGACCGCGGTGCCGCCTCAGACCACGCGCGCCAAGTTGCGCGGCGACTTCGTGCGGGCGGCCCAGGAGGCCCGGCGCGACTACACGGTGGACTGGGTGCACCTCAAGCTCAACGACCAGGCGCAGCGCACGGTGCTGTGCAAGGACCCGTTCCGCAGCGTCGACGACCGGGTGGAGCGGCTCATCGAGTCGATGTGACGGCGGCCGCGGGCGAGACGCGCTGGCCGGCGCCCCAGGTCGGGGTCGTACAGTGTCCCGCGCGGAGGGCCCTCGGGTCCCGCCGAGCCGCGGTCAGCGGCGGACTCCACCGACGGGAAGGGACGACGTGCGACGACTGCAGGGCGCGCTCGCGCTCGTGCTGGCGACCACGCTCAGCCTGGCCGGGTGCACCGACGACGCCGCACCGCCGCCCGACGTCACCGTCTCGGGCGTGTCCGGCGTCGCGCCGACGATCACCTACCTCACGCCCCTCGAGGTGGACTCCACCACGCGCGAGCAGATCTGGACCGGCACGGGCGACGAGGTGGTGGAGGACAAGCCCGTGCTGCTCGACTACTGGATCGAGGACGCCACCGACGCGAGCCTCGTCAAGGAGAGCTACTCGACCACGCCGGTCGCCCGCGTCATGACCCGCGCGGACCTGGGGTCCGACCTCTACGCGACCCTGACGGGCCAGCGCGCAGGTGCGCGGGTGCTCCAGGTGAGCCCGGGCACGAGCACGGGCGCCGACAACGACCCCACGGTGACCGTGGTCGACGTGCTGCCGGTGCGCGCCAGCGGCACGCACGTGCCGCCGCGTGCGGACCTGCCTGCGGTGACGCTCGCGCCCGACGGCGCGCCGTCGATCAAGCCGACGGGCAAGGCGCCCCCCACCGACCTGGTCACGCAGCCGCTGATCCGCGGCACGGGGGCGCAGGTCACCGCGACCGACACGATCACCGTGCAGTACACGGGCTTCTCCTGGAAGTCGGGCGAGGCGTTCGACACCACGTGGACGCAGGGCATGCCGGTCTCGTTCTCGCTGCAGGACGTGCCGACGTGGGCCGAGGGCCTCGTCGACCAGCCCGCCGGGAGCCAGGTCATGCTCGTGGTGCCGCCCACCTACGCGCTCGGCGCGACGGCGAGCAAGGCGCTCTCGGGGCAGACCGTGGTGTTCGTCATCGACATCCTTTCCACCCGGACCCCTCAGGGAGCGGACTCGTGAGCCTCGCACTGCGTGTGATCCCGTGCCTCGACGTCGACGCGGGCCGCGTCGTCAAGGGCGTCAACTTCGAGAACCTCCGCGACGCCGGGGACCCCGTGGAGCTGGCGCACCGGTACGACGCGGAGGGCGCCGACGAGCTGACCTTCCTGGACGTGTCCGCCTCCTCCGGCAACCGGGCCACCACGTACGAGGTGGTGCGCCGCACGGCCGAGGAGGTGTTCGTGCCCCTGACCGTCGGCGGCGGCGTGCGTACCGCGGAGGACGTCGACCTGCTGCTGCGGGCCGGCGCCGACAAGGTGGGCGTCAACACCGCGGCGATCGCACGGCCGGAGCTGATCGCCGAGGTCGCTCACCGCTTCGGGAGCCAGGTGCTGGTGCTGTCGGTCGACGCCCGGCGCGTCACGGGCGAGACGCGCACCGACTCGGGGTACGAGGTCACCACGCACGGCGGCCGGCGCGGCACGGGCATCGACGCCGTGGCGTGGGCTGCGAAGGCCGCGCAGCTCGGGGCGGGCGAGATCCTGCTCAACTCGATGGACGCCGACGGCACCAAGGACGGCTTCGACCTCGAGATGCTGCGCGACGTCCGCGCCGAGGTGTCCGTGCCGTTGATCGCCAGCGGCGGAGCCGGAACGGCCGAGCACTTCGTCGCGGCCGCGAGGGCCGGGGCCGACGCCGTGCTCGCCGCGAGCGTGTTCCACTTCGGCGAGCTGACCGTCGCCGACGTCAAGGACGCGCTGCGCGCCGACGGCATCACCGTCCGCTGAGGCGTTCGGCGATCAGGCGGGCAGCCGGGCGCCCAGCACGCTGACGTCCGCGGGGTCGCCCTCGAGCCGGACGTCGCTCGCGGCCCCGCGACCGAGGGCCCACAGGACGAGCTCGGGGACCGCGCCACGCACGACGACGGTGCCGTGGTCGCCGCGCGGCTTGCGCGCGCGGGTGCGGACCCCGTCGTCGCGCACGAGGACCACGCCCACGGGCAGACGTCGCAGCCGCATGCCACCGGAACGCAGCAGCTGCTCCCAGAGCGCCTCGACGAGCGGGGGGTCGAGCTGCCGGGCCGGGACCGGACCGGAGCCGCGCCGCACGTCCTCGCCGTGCACGAACAGCTCGACGAGGTTGGCCAGGTCGCCGCCCAGGGCGACGGGGTTCCACCGGGACGGTCCCGCGGCGACGCGGTCGACGAGCTCGCGATAGCCGGCCTCGCTGCGTGCGGTGTCGGCGAGCGCCGCGATCGCGGACTCCGCGCGGGAGGCCAGCCCCGGCACCACGAGCGCCGCGGGGACGGTGGCCGACGACTCGCGCAGCACCACGTGCGCGGCGACGTGGCGGGCCTGCCACCCCTCGCACAGGGTGGGTGCCTCCGGGGAGACCTCCCGGAGAGCATCGGCCAGCTGCGCGCGCAGGAGCGGGTGCCAGGTCACCCGAGCATGCTCGCACGACCGCGGCCGGGCCGTGTGGGCAACGCGTGAGACGATGACGACTTCCCCTGCTCCACCCGCTCGAAGGAACGACGTCGTGCCTGCTCGCGCCCCGAACGTCCCCCACCCCGCCGCGCTGCAGGGCTCCACCGGCATGCGCGGGGTCCGGCTCGTCGGGCGGGCGCTGCGCTCGCACCCGTGGGTGTACACGGCGGCCATCGGCGTCTCCGCGGTCTTCGGTGTCGCCACGGTCGCGGTGAGCCGGGTGCTCGGGTGGGCCACGGACCAGGTGGTGGTGCCCGCGCTCGAGGGCGACCAGGCGGCGCGCGACCGCATCTGGCAGGCCGGGCTGGTCATGATCGCCGTGGCGGTCACTCTCGCCGTGTCGGTGGCCCTGCGCCGCATCCTCGCGGGCCTCGGCTTCTCCCTGGTCCAGGAGGACCACCGGCTCGCGGTCACCCGTCAGTACCTGCGCCTGCCGCTGTCGTGGCACCGGCGCCATCCCGCGGGTCAGCTGCTGTCCAACGCGGGGGCCGACGTCGAGGCGGCGACCACGGTCCTCAACCCGCTGCCGTTCGCGCTGGGTGTGCTGGCGATGATCTTCGTGGCGGCCTTCCAGCTGTTCCGCACGGACGTCTACCTCGCGATCGCGGCCCTCGCGGCGCTGCCGCTGACCCTCGTGGCGAACCTCGTGTTCCAGAAGTACATGTCGCCCGCCATCACCCGCGCGCAGCAGCTGCGTGCCGAGGTGGCGGACATCGCGCACGAGAGCTTCGAGGGTGCGGTGCTGGTCAAGTCGCTGGGCACGGAGGACCGCGAGGAGCAGCGCTTCGCCGCGCGCGCGTCCCAGCTGGCCGCGGCCAACGTACGCGTCGGCATCGTGCGTGCGTTCTTCGATCCCGTCATCGAGCTGCTGCCGAGCCTCGGCACGCTCGCCGTGCTGGTGGTCGGCACCGCGCGCGTCATCCACGGCGACATCGACACGGGCGACGTGGTGGGCGCGGCCTACCTGCTCACCCTGCTCGCGTTCCCGGTGCGCGCCTTCGGGTGGGTGCTCGGTGACATGCCCCGCGCCCTGGTGGGTCACGACCGCATCGCCCGCGTGCTGGACGCGCGCGCCGACCTTCCCCCGGGGGACCGCCGCTGGTCCCCGACGGGGGCCGGTGCCCGCGTCGAGCTCGACGGCGTGACGCGCACCGTGCCGACGCCGGAGGGGGAGGTCGCTCTGGTGCGGGACGCCCACCTCGAGGTGGCCGCAGGCACCACGGTCGCCGTCGTCGGTTCGACGGGCGCGGGAAAGACGAGCTTGGTCGCGCTCGTCGCGCGGCTCGCCGACCCGAGCGCCGGCGTCGTGCGGATCGACGGGCTCGACGTGCGCGAGGTGCTCCCGGCGGACCTGTCCGCGCACGTCGCGTTCGTGGCGCAGTCGACCTTCGTCTTCGAGGACACGGTCCGCGGCAACGTCTCGCTCGCCGACGAGGGCGACGTCGGGGCACCCACGGACGACGAGGTGTGGGAGGCGCTGCGCCTGGCGCGCGTCGACGACGTGGTGCGCGCGCTGCCCGGCGGCCTCGACGCGCCGCTCGGCGAGCGGGGGGCCAACCTGTCGGGCGGTCAGCGCCAGCGGCTGGCCCTCGCACGGGCGCTCGTGCGGCGGCCCAAGGTGCTCGTGCTCGACGACGCGACCTCGGCGGTGGATCCCCGGATCGAGCAGCAGATCCTCACCGGGCTGCGCGGGGAGGCCGGCGCGCCCACGGTGCTGCTGGTCGCCTACCGGATGTCCTCCGTGCTGCTCGCCGACGAGGTGGTGCACATCGAGGGCGGCCGCATCGTCGACCGTGGCTCGCACGCCGAGCTGCTCGCCCGCGACGAGGGCTACCGCGAGCTGGCGACCGCGTACGAGCAGGAGTCGGACCGGCGCGCGGCCGAGGCCGCCGACGAGGCCGCCGCGGAGATGGGGGTCGCGCGATGAGCGAGCACCGGATGGCACCCGCGAGCACCCTGGGCGTGCTCGCCACCCTGCGCCGCGGGACGGAGGTCTCGCCGCAGCTGCTGCACGGGCTCGCGGTGACCGTGCTGCTCGCGGTGCTCGCCGCGGTGGGGCGCGTGGTGGTCCCGATCGCCGTGCAGCAGACCGTCGACACCGGGATCCTCGCGCCGGGCGGCCCCGACCTCGAGCGCGTGGTCTGGCTGGCGTCGGCGGCGACGGTCGTGCTCCTGGTCGGCGCGGTGTGCTCGGCATACGTCAACGTGCGGCTCTTCCGGGCCAGCGAGGCCGGCCTGCTCGAGCTGCGCACGCGCGCGTTCCGGCACGTGCACGACCTGTCGGTGCTCACCCAGAACACCGAGCGGCGTGGGTCGCTGGTCTCGCGCGTGACCTCCGACGTCGACACCATCTCGCTGTTCGTCCAGTGGGGCGGCATCATGCTGCTCGTCTCCGGGCTGCAGATCCTGGTCGCCACGGTGCTCATGGCCGTCTACGCGTGGCAGCTCGCGCTGCTGGTCTGGCTTTGCTTCGTGCCCTTGGTGGTCGTCCTGCAGCCGCTGCAGAAGCGGGTCAACGCGCGCTACACGCTGGTGCGCGAGCGCTACGGCGCGATGCTGGGTGCGGTCTCCGAGGCCGTGGTGGGCGCGGAGACCATCCGTGCCTACGGCGTCGCCGACCGCTCCCAGCGGCGCATCGACGCCAGCATCACGGGAACGCGCGGCGCGATGGTCCGGGCGCAGAACCTGGTCGCCACCGTGTTCGCGTCGGGCGTGCTCGTCGCCAACACGGTGCTGGCGGTCGTGATCGTCGCGGGCACCTACCTCGGGGTCACGGGCGAGGTGAGCGCCGGCCAGCTGCTCGCGTTCCTGTTCCTGGTCCAGCTGTTCACCGGGCCGGTCCAGATGGCGACCGAGGTGCTCAACGAGCTGCAGAACGCCATCGCGGGCTGGCGTCGCGTGCTCGGGGTCATCGAGACGCCGGTGACGGTCGTCGACGCGGGCGAGTCGGGCGTGCCGTCGCCGCGCGGGCCCGCCGGCGTCCGGCTGGAGGGCGTCGACTTCTCCTACCCGGACGGCCCGACCGTGCTGCGTGGCGTGCACCTGCACGTCCCGGCCGGCTCGTCGGTGGCCGTGGTCGGCGCGACCGGCTCGGGCAAGACGACGATCGCCCGGCTCGTCGCGCGGTTCATGGACCCCTCGTCGGGCCGCGTGCTGCTGGACGGTGACGACCTGCGCGACGTGCCGCTCGCGACGCTGCGCGAGCGCGTGGTGCTGGTGCCCCAGGAGGGCTTCCTGTTCGACGGCACGCTCGGCGAGAACATGGCGTACGGGCTGCGCGACGGGCCGGTCGACGACGCTCTCGACCAGCGGGCGCTCGTGCGCGAGGCCGTGGACGCGCTCGGTCTCGACGGCTGGGTCGGCGAGCTCGGCGCGGGGCTCGACACCCCGGTGGGCCAGCGCGGCGAGTCGCTGTCGGCGGGGGAGCGGCAGCTGGTCGCGCTCGTGCGTGCCTACCTCGCGAGCCCCGACCTGCTGCTGCTCGACGAGGCCACCTCCGCGGTCGACCCGGCGACCGAGGTCCGGATCGCGCGCGCGCTCGCCTCGCTCACGCGGGGCCGCACGACGCTGACGATCGCGCACCGGCTCTCCACGGCGGAGGCGGCCGACGCGGTCGTCGTGGTGGATGCGGGCGTCGTGGTCGAGCACGGCCACCACGACGAGCTCGTCGCGCTGGACGGGGTGTACGCCTCGATGCATCGGGCGTGGGTGTCACAGACCCGCTGACGCCGGAGGCGGCTGCGAGCAGCGACGGACGGTGCCGTCGGCGCGCGTCGCCGCGTGGCAGGATCGGCACGTGCCTGAGCTCGACACCCCCCTGGATCCCGCCGTCGCAGCGCGCCTCAAGCGCGACGAGAACGGCCTCGTCGCTGCCGTCGTGCAGCAGCACGACTCGCTCGAGGTGCTCATGCTCGGCTGGATGGACGACGAGGCCCTGCGCCGCACGCTCACCACGGGCCGCGTGACCTTCTGGAGCCGCTCCCGCCAGGAGTACTGGCGCAAGGGCGACACTTCCGGGCACCGGCAGTACGTGCGAGCCGTCAGCCTGGACTGCGACGGGGACGCGCTGCTCGTCTCGGTCGACCAGGTGGGGGCGGCGTGCCACACGGGCGCACGCACCTGCTTCGAGGCCGGCGGGCCGCTTCCCGCCGTCGTCGGCGACCGCGAGACCAGCACGGGGGGATCGGCATGAGCTCCACCACCGCACGGCCGACCGAGCGGTCCACCCAGCAGGTGCCCGAGGTCACCGTCCCGTGGGGCGCGACGTGGCCCTCGCTCGAGGACTTCCGCGCGCTGGCGACCGACCGGCGCGTGATCCCCGTCGTCCGCCGGCTGCTTGCGGACGACACGACGCCCGTGGGGCTGTACCGGACGCTCGCGGCCGGGCGGCCGGGCACGTTCATCCTGGAGTCGGCCGAGTCCGACGGGACGTGGGGCCGCTACTCGTTCGTGGGCGTGCACGCACGCGCGACGCTCGGCGTGCGCGACGGCCGGGCGGTCTGGACGGGCGACGTGCCCGTGGGCGTGCCCGCCGAGGGAGACGTGCTGGACGTGCTCGGCGGGACCCTCGACGTGCTGCGCACCCCGGCCGTCCCCGGGCTGCCGCCGCTCACGGGCGGTCTCGTCGGCGCGCTCGGCTGGGACGTGGTGCACCACTGGGAGCCGACCCTGCCGCGCAAGGCGCCCGAGGAGCTCGACGTCCCCGAGCTCACGCTGCTGCTCGCCACCGACCTCGCCGTGGTCGACCATCACGACGGCTCGGTGTGGCTAGTCGCCAACGCGATCAACTTCGACGACACCGACGCGCGCGTCGACGAGGCCCACGCGGACGCCGTCGCCAGGCTGGACGCGATGCAGGCCGCCCTGCTCCGCCCGGCCGACCCGGGCGTCGCGGTGCTCGTCGACGAGCCCGAGCCGGAGCTGCGCTTCCGGTCGGCGCGCGAGGAGTTCGAGCAGCAGGTCCGGCTGGGCAAGGAGGCGATCCGCGACGGCGAGGTCTTCCAGGTGGTGATCTCGCAGCGCCTCGACCTGGACTGCCCGGCCGACCCGCTCGACGTCTACCGCGTGCTGCGCACCATCAACCCGAGCCCGTACATGTACTACGTGCAGCTGCAGGACCCGGACGGCCGCGACTTCGCCGTGGTGGGCTCCAGCCCCGAGACGCTGGTGAAGGTCTCGGACGGGCGCGTCACGACGTTCCCCATCGCCGGTTCGCGGCCGCGCGGCGCGACCCCGGAGGAGGACCGCGCCCTCGCCGACGAGGTGCTGGCGGATCCCAAGGAGCGCGCCGAGCACATCATGCTCGTCGACCTGTCGCGCAACGACCTGGTCAAGGTCTGCGAGCCGAGCAGCGTCGAGGTCGTCGACTTCATGGCGATCAGCCGCTACTCGCACATCATGCACATCACGTCGACGGTCGTCGGCCAGCTGCGCCCCGGCGCCACCGCGCTGCAGACGCTCACGGCGACGTTCCCCGCGGGGACGCTGTCGGGAGCGCCCAAGCCGCGCGCCATTGCGCTGATCGACGAGCTGGAGCCCGCCCGCCGCGGCATCTACGGCGGCACCGTGGGCTACTTCGACTTCGCCGGGGACATGGACATGGCGATCGCGATCCGGACCGCCCTCATCCGTGAGGGCCGCGCGAGCGTCCAGGCGGGTGGCGGCATCGTCGCGGACTCGGTGCCCGCGCTGGAGTACGAGGAGTCGCGCAACAAGGCCGCCGCGGCCGTGCGCGCCGTGCAGATCGCCTCGCGGCTGCGCCGCGCGGGGGCGTGACGAGGCCGTGACCGCACCGGAGGACGCCCGCCCGGAGCGCCGGCGGGGTGGGCGCGGCCGTGCTGCCGGCCTGCTGGTGCTGCTCGCCGCGCTGACCGGCCTGACCGCGCTGCCCACGTGGTTCACCACGACGGCCTCGACCGCGCTCGACCCCAGCGTCGTGGTGCACGCGTCGGGCGCCGACGTGGCACCCGCCGTGCCCGCGGCGGCACTCGTGCTGCTCGCGTGCGGGGCCGCGATCGCGCTCGTCGGGCGCATCGGTCGGTGGGTGGTCGTCGCGGTCGTCGCGGCGATGGGGCTGCTCGTGGTGGCGGCTGCGCTGCAGGCGCTGGCGGACCCCTGGGGCTCGGGCCTGCACCAGCTGGTGGTCGGGGCCACGAGCGTCGGCAGCGACGAGTCCGACGTGACGACGTCCGCCTGGCCGTACGTCGCGGTCGTGGTCGGGGTCGTGGTGCTCCTCGCGGCGGTCTGGCTGGGCAGCGCGTCCCGCCGCTGGGCCGCCCCGTCCCGCAGGCACGAGGGCACCACGGGCCCGAAGCCCGAGGTCCAGGACGAACGGTCCGCGTGGGACGCGCTCTCGCGCGGCGACGACCCGTCGTGACGTGCGGGTCCGTCCCGCGACGGTCCGCTAGGGTGAAGGCCGAACACCGCACGAAGGGCACTACCTGATGGCTGACAACACCCTGGCGCACCGCGCCCAGCACGCGACGACCACCGAGGCCGTGCACCTGCCGCCCACGGCGGCTCCCACCAACCACGGCAAGACGCTCGCGGCGTGGGTGACGTGCTGGACCATCGTGATCGGTGGCACGCTCGCCGGTCTGGCCGTTGCGTTCGCGCTCGTGTGGGGCTTCTGGGTGGGCATCGGCATCTGCGTCGCCGGCATCATCGCCGGGCTCGTGCTCAAGGGCATGGGCTACGGCCAGGGTGGCGCCGAGACGATCAAGCGTCAGAAGGCGAACGGCGGGCACTGACCGCCTGACCGCCGTACCGCTGTACCGCTGTACCGCTGCACGACGGTCCCTCGCGGACCGGCTCCACCGAGGTAACACCGACGTTCCCATGACGACCGCCCGGCCGTGCCTGGTGGCCGCACCCGCGATCCAGGAGGACCGATGACCACGCCGAACGAGCCGCAGAACCCGTACGGGGAAGAGCCGCAGAACCCCGCCGACCCGTTCCGCAAGCCCGAGCAGCCCGGTCCGCCGGCGCCGCAGTACGGTGCGCCCCAGGCCCCGCAGTACGGGGCGCCCCAGTACGGCGCGCCGCAGTACCCCGGTGCCTCGCAGTACCCGAGCGCGCCGCCGTACCAGGGCGGTTACGGTCCCGTCCCGCCGCCCAACTACCTGGTATGGGCGATCCTCTCCACCGTGCTGTGCTGCCTGCCGCTCGGCATCGCGTCGATCGTCTACTCGTCGCAGGTGAACACGAAGTTCGCGCAGGGCGACTACGCGGGTGCGCAGGCCTCTTCGCAGAAGGCCAAGAACTTCGCCATCTGGGGTGCCGTCATCGGCCTCGTCCTCGGCGTCGTCTGGGGAGTGGTCGTCGTCGTCACCGGCGGCATGGAGAGCTCGTCGCAGCTCTGAGCCGCGGCAGGTGAGCTGAGCAGGAGCGTGGGCATGGCATCGTCCGACCACCGGTCGCCGACCGCCGTGCCCACGCTCGCGCCCGGCACGCACCGCGGCATCGTCGCCCGGTGCGCGGGTCCCGCCGCGGTCGCGGCCGCTGCCGTGGGCGCCCTTGCCGTCCTGGCCCGGGTGGACCCGAACGCGCCGGGGCACTACCCGACGTGCCCGTTCCTGTTCCTCACCGGGCTGTACTGCCCGGGATGCGGGGCGTTGCGCGCCCTGCACGACCTCACGCAGCTCGACCTTGCCGGCGCGTGGGGCATGAACCCGCTGCTGGTGCTCGTCCTGCCCGCGCTCGTCGCGGCGTGGGTCGGGTGGACGGTGCGGTCCGCGCGCGGCCGGCCGCGCTCTCTCGTGGTGCCCGCGCGGTGGATCAACGCGTTCCTGGTGCTGGTGCTCGTGTACTGGGTGGCCCGCAACGTCCCGGCGCTCGCGCCGTGGCTGGCGCCCTGACCGGTATGGGCGGATCCGGACGACCGGTCCCACTCCTCGGGCTGTGGTCAGGGGCACCTGTGCCCGCCCGTACGATGGCGGAAGATCCCGCCCCGGTCGTCGGCTGAGCGGGGTGTGCGACCGGGGGAAGAGGTGAGGCTTCGATGACCGTCCTGGATGACATCGTCGCGGGCGTCCGTGAGGACCTCGCGCAGAGGCAGGCCGAGACGTCGCTCGACGCGCTCAAGGCAGCCGCGCTGAAGCGGCCGTCGGCCATCGAGTGCCTGAACCGCCTGCGGGTCGAGGACGCCGTCACCGTCATCGCCGAGGTCAAGCGCTCGAGCCCCAGCAAGGGTGCGCTCGCGAAGATCGCCGACCCCGCGGCGCTCGCCGCCGAGTACGAGAAGGGCGGCGCGACCGCCATCTCGGTGCTCACCGAGCAGCGTCGGTTCAACGGCTCCCTGGCGGACCTGGACGCCGTGCGCGCGACGGTCGACATCCCCGTGCTGCGCAAGGACTTCATCGTCACGCCGTACCAGGTGTGGGAGGCGCGCGCGCACGGTGCCGACCTGTGCCTGCTCATCGTCGCCGCGCTCGAGCAGACGGTGCTCGAGTCGCTCGTCGAGCGCGTGCATTCGCTCGGCATGACCGCCCTGGTCGAGGTGCACGACACCGAGGAGGTGGCCCGCGCGGTCGACGCGGGCGCCCGCGTCATCGGCGTCAACGCGCGCGACCTCAAGTCCCTCGAGGTGGACCGCACCACGTTCTCCCGCGTCGCCCCGGCCATCCCCTCGAACATCGTGAAGATCGCGGAGTCGGGCGTGCGCGGACCGCACGACGTCATGGACTACGCGCGCGCCGGTGCGGACGTCGTGCTCGTCGGCGAGGCGCTCGTCACCGACGACGCGCCGCGGGAGTCGGTCGCCGACCTGGTCGCGGCCGGCGCCCACCCCTCGCTGCGGGCGGTGCGCCAGTGACCGGCGGTGCCGCAGCGGGCCGTCCCGACGTCCACCCTCAGGCCGTGAGCGGCCCCCTCGCCTCGCACGCCGGCCCGTACTTCGGCGACTTCGGCGGCCGCTTCGTCCCCGAGGCGTTGATCGCCGCGCTGGACGAGCTCGACACGGCGTACCACAAGGCGCAGAGCGACCCGGCGTTCGGCGCCGAGCTGGCGCGCCTGCACCGCACCTACACCGGGCGGCCCAGCCCGCTGACCGAGGTGCCGCGGTTCGCCGCGCACGTCGGCGAGGGGGTGCGCGTGTTCCTCAAGCGCGAGGACCTGAACCACACGGGCTCGCACAAGATCAACAACGTGCTGGGCCAGGCGCTGCTGGTCAAGCGCATGGGCAAGACGCGCCTCATCGCCGAGACGGGTGCCGGGCAGCACGGCGTGGCCACGGCCACGGCCGCGGCGCTCATGGACCTCGAGTGCGTCGTGTACATGGGCGAGGAGGACACCAGGCGCCAGGCGCTCAACGTCGCCCGGATGGAGCTGCTCGGCGCGACCGTCGTGCCCGTCCAGGTGGGCACGCGCACGCTCAAGGACGCCATCAACGAGGCCCTGCGCGACTGGGTGGCCAACGTCGAGACCACGCACTACCTGCTGGGCACCGTGACCGGGCCGCACCCGTTCCCCGAGATGGTGCGTGACTTCCACAAGATCATCGGCGAGGAGGCGAAGGCACAGCTCGCCACGGAGATCGGACGCCTGCCGGACGCCGTCGCCGCGTGCGTGGGCGGGGGCTCCAACGCGATGGGCATCTTCAACGCGTTCCTGGACGAGCCCGACGTGCGCCTGTTCGGTTTCGAGGCCGGTGGGCTCGGCGTCTCGTCGGGCAAGCACTCCGCGCGCTTCTCCGGCGGCGAGCCCGGCGTGCTGCACGGCTCGCGCTCGTACCTGCTGCAGGACGAGGACGGCCAGACGCTGCCCAGCCACTCCGTCTCGGCCGGGCTGGACTACCCCAGCGTGGGGCCCGAGCACGCGTGGCTGCACGACATCGGCCGTGCGGAGTACCGGCCGGTGAGCGACCACGAGGCCATGGAGGCGTTCCGGGTCCTGTGCCGCACGGAGGGCATCATCCCCGCGATCGAGTCGGCGCATGCCCTGGCCGGCGCGATCCAGCTGGGCCGCGAGGCGCGCGAGTGGTCGGACGAGCCCGTGCTGCTGGTGAACCTGTCCGGGCGTGGGGACAAGGACGTGGCGACCGCGGCCGCGTGGTTCGACCTCATCGAGGACGAGCCCGTGGTCAAGGCGGACGAGGGGGAGCAGCTGTGAGCGTCACCGTCGCGTCGCAGGTGGGCGCGCACCTGGACGAGCTGAGGGCCCAGCAGGGCCGCGCGGCGCTCGTCGGCTACCTGCCGGTCGGGTTCCCGACCGTGCCGGGATCGGTCGACGCCGTCCGCACGATGGTCGACGCGGGCGTCGACGTCGTCGAGCTCGGCATGCCCTACAGCGACCCCGTCATGGACGGGCCGACCATCCAGCGCGCCGCGGACGTCGCCCTCGCCGGGGGCACGCGCGTGCGGGACACCATCGCCGCCGTCGAGCAGGTCTCGGGCCGCGGTGCGCCCATCCTGGTGATGACGTACTGGAACCTGGTGCTGCGCTACGGCGTCGACGCCTACGCGCGCGACCTCGCCAACGCGGGCGGCGCCGGGCTCATCACGCCGGACCTCATCCCCGACGAGGCGGCCCAGTGGCTCACGTCGTCGGACGCCTACGGTCTGGACCGCGTGTTCCTGGTCGCGCCCAGCTCGACGCGGGAGCGGCTGGCCTCGACCGCGGCCGCGTCCCGTGGCTTCGTCTACGCGGCGTCCACCATGGGCGTCACGGGCGAGCGGGCGACCGTGGGCGACCGCGCCGAGCAGCTGGTGGCCGACACCCGCGCCGCCGGCGCCGAGCGCGTGTGCGTGGGTGTGGGTGTCTCGACCCCTGAGCACGCGGCTCAGGTCGCCTCCTACGCGGACGGCGTCATCGTCGGTTCGGCGCTGGTGCGCACCCTGCTCGACGCGCCGGACCCGACTTCCGGGCTCGACTCGCTCGCCGGCCTCACGGCCGCGCTGGCGGCCGGCGTGGCCTCGGTGTCGCGGTGATCGCGTCGATCCCGAGCCCGTCGCAGGGCGTCTGGGAGCTGGGACCGGTCCCCGTGCGCGCCTACGCGCTCGCCATCCTGGTGGGCATCGTCGCGGCGGTGTTCATCGCTCGGCGACGGTGGGCGGAGCGCGGCGGCGACCCCGACACGATCCTCGAGATCGCGTTCTGGGCCGTGCCGTTCGGCATCGTCGGCGGCCGGATCTACCACCTCATCACCTCGCCCGACCAGTACTTCGGTCCGGGCGGCGACCCGTGGCGCGCCCTCCAGATCTGGGAGGGCGGCCTCGGCATCTGGGGCGCGATCGCGTTCGGCGCGGTCGGCGCCTGGATCGGTGCGCGACGCCAGGGCGTCAGGCTGCCGCCGTTCGCGGACTCGGTGGCCCCGGGACTGCTCGTGGCGCAGGCGATCGGACGCCTCGGCAACTGGTTCAACCAGGAGCTCTTCGGCAGCCCGACCACGCTTCCGTGGGGCCTGCAGGTCAGCGACGAGAAGGCGCTCGAGGCGGGCTACGAGCCCGGCACGCTCTTCCACCCGACGTTCCTGTACGAGCTGGTCTGGAACCTCGGTGGTGCCGCGTTGCTCGTCTGGCTCGACCGCAAGTTCCGGCTCGGGCACGGCCGGGTGTTCTGGCTGTACGTGATGATCTACACGAGCGGCCGGTTCTGGATCGAGATGCTGCGCATCGACGACCAGGCCTCGACGTTCCATCTGCTGGGTCTTCGTATCAACGTCTGGGTATCGATCGTGGCCTTCGTCGGCGCGCTGGTAGCGTTCGTGGTGGTCGGACGCCGCCACCCCGGACGTGAGACGACCCTTCTGCTGGCACCCCCGACCACGCAGGACGACGAGGACGAGGCTGCAGACCTGAGCCGCTGACCAGCGCAGGTGTGAGCCACCTCACAAGAGGCGATGCGTTCGGAAATGTTTCCGAGTTGTATCGTCGCCACACGTCAGGGCCGACGACGTCCCGCGTTCCCCCCATGTTCGTGCTATGCCCCGATGTCGTCGGGGTCCGTAAGGACGGTACTGATGTCGACGTCGCCCCTGAGCCCCCTCGTGGCGTCTCCGCCCGGCTCACGCTCGGCCGCGGGCCTGTACGACCCCGCCTCCGAGCACGACGCCTGTGGCTTCGCGTTCGTCGCGACCCTGCGTGGCACGCCCGGCCGTGACATCGTCGACGCCGGTCTGACCGCGCTGCTCAACCTCGACCACCGCGGCGCGGTGGGTGCCGAGGAGGACAGCGGCGACGGCGCGGGCATCCTCACCCAGATCCCCGACGCGTTCCTGCGCGACGTCGTGGACGCCGAGCTGCCCGCGGCCGGCTTCTACGCGATCGGCATGGCGTTCCTGCCGCGTGACCCCGCCGAGCGCGCGGGCACCGAGGCGGCCATCGAGGCGATCGCGGCCGAGGAGAAGCTCGAGGTGCTGGCCTGGCGCGACGTCGTCGTGACCGAGGACCTCGTCGGGCCCACGGCCCGCGCGTCGATGCCCACCTTCCGTCAGCTGGTCGTCGCGGACCCGTCGCGCGAGCTGTCGGGCGTGGCGCTCGACCGCCGCACGTTCCGGCTGCGCAAGCGCACCGAGCGCGAGCTGGGCACCTACTTCGCGTCGCTGTCGGCCCGCACGCTCGCCTACAAGGGCATGCTCACGACGGGCCAGCTGGAGCCGTTCTTCGCGGACCTGTCCGACCCGCGGTACGCGAGCGAGATCGCGCTGGTCCACTCGCGCTTCTCCACCAACACGTTCCCGTCCTGGCCGCTCGCACAGCCCTTCCGGCTCGTCGCGCACAACGGCGAGATCAACACGGTGCGGGGCAACCGGAACTGGGTCGCCGCGCGCGAGGGCATGCTCTCGAGCGACCTCATCGGCGACCTGAGCCCGCTGCTGCCCGTCTGTACGCCGGGCGGCTCGGACTCCGGCAGCTTCGACGAGGTGCTCGAGCTGCTCCACCTCGCGGGCCGCCCGCTGCCGCACGCCGTGATGATGATGATCCCGGAGGCGTGGGAGAACCACGCCCAGATGGACCCGGCCCGGCGCGCGTTCTACGAGTACCACTCCACGCTCATGGAGCCGTGGGACGGCCCCGCCGCGATGTCGTTCACCGACGGCACGCTCATCGGTTCGGTGCAGGACCGCAACGGCCTGCGTCCGGGCCGGTACTGGGTCACCGAGGACGGCCTGGTCGTGTGCGCCTCCGAGGCCGGCGTGCTGGACATCGACCCCGCGCGCGTCGTCGCGAAGGGCCGGCTCGAGCCGGGCCGCATGTTCCTCGTCGACACCGGCCAGGGCCGGATCATCGAGGACGACGAGATCAAGGGCCAGCTCGCCGCGCAGCGCCCCTACGCGCAGTGGGTGCGGGAGAACTCCGCGTACCTCGAGCAGCTGCCCGAGCGCGAGCACGTCGCGCACTCGGCCGCCTCGGTGCGCCGCCGCCAGCGCGCGTTCGGCTACACCGAGGAGGAGCTCAAGATCCTGCTCGCGCCCATGGCCTCGGCCGGCGCCGAGCCGCTGGGCGCGATGGGCTCGGACACCCCGATGGCCGTGCTCTCCAGCCGCCCGCGGATGCTGTTCGACTACTTCACGCAGATGTTCGCGCAGGTCACCAACCCGCCGCTGGACGCGATCCGCGAGGAGCTGGTCACCTCGATCGGCGGCGCGATCGGCCCCGAGCCGAACCTGCTCGCCGACGGCCCGGAGCACGCGCGCAAGCTGATCCTGCCGTTCCCGGTCATCGACAACGACGAGCTCGCGAAGATCGTGCACGTCGCCAAGGAGCCGTCGCTCGGCTTCCGCGCCACCACCATCCGCGGCCTGTACCGCGCGGCGGGTGGGGGAGAGGCGCTCGAGGCCCGCCTCGAGGAGATCTTCGCCGAGGTGGACCGCGCGGTCGACGACGGCGTGAGCTTCCTGGTGCTGTCGGACCGGAACTCGGACGCCGAGCTCGCGCCCATCCCGTCGCTGCTCCTGCTGTCCGCCGTGCACCACCACACGCTGCGGCGCCACACCCGCACGCAGATCTCGCTGGTCGTCGAGGCCGGTGACGTGCGCGAGGTGCACCACGTGGCGCTGCTCATCGGGTACGGCGCGGCGGCCGTGAACCCGTACCTGGCCATGGAGACGGTCGAGGAGATGGCCCGCTCGGGCTACCTCGGCGACGTCGCGCCCCCCAAGGCGGTCGCCAACCTCATCAAGGCGCTCGGCAAGGGCGTCCTGAAGGTCATGTCCAAGATGGGCATCTCGACGATCGCGTCCTACCGCGGCGCGCAGGTCTTCGAGGCGATCGGGCTCTCGCACGCGCTCGTGGAGAAGTACTTCACCGGCACCACGAGCCGCCTGGGCGGCATCGGCCTGGACGTCATCGCGGCCGAGGTGGCCGCTCGGCACGCCGACGCCTACCCGGCGAGCGGCAACCGCTTGGCGCACCAGCGACTCGCGGTGGGCGGCGAGTACCAGTGGCGGCGCGACGGCGAGGACCACCTGTTTGACCCGGAGACGGTGTTCCGGCTCCAGCACGCCACCCGCACGCGGCAGTACGACATCTTCCGGCAGTACACGCGCCGGGTGGACGAGCAGAGCTCGCGCCTGATGACGCTGCGCGGCCTGCTCGACTTCAAGACCGGCGTGCGCGAGCCCGTCGACATCGACGAGGTCGAGCCGGTGAGCGAGATCGTCAAGCGGTTCAACACCGGTGCCATGTCCTACGGCTCGATCTCGGCCGAGGCGCACGAGACCCTCGCGGTCGCCATGAACCGGCTGGGCGCCAAGTCCAACACCGGGGAGGGCGGCGAGGACTCCGAGCGCCTGCACGACCCGGAGCGCCGCTCGGCGATCAAGCAGATCGCCTCGGGCCGCTTCGGCGTCACGAGCGAGTACCTGACCAACGCCGACGACATCCAGATCAAGCTCGCGCAGGGCGCCAAGCCCGGCGAGGGCGGTCAGCTGCCGGGGCACAAGGTGTACCCGTGGGTGGCCAAGACGCGGCACTCGACGCCGGGCGTCGGGCTCATCTCGCCCCCGCCGCACCACGACATCTACTCGATCGAGGACCTGGCGCAGCTGATCCACGACGCCAAGAACGCCAACCCGAGCGCGCGCATCCACACCAAGCTCGTCTCGGAGTTCGGCGTCGGCACCATCGCCGCCGGGGTGGCCAAGGCGCACTCCGACGTCGTGCTCATCTCGGGCCACGACGGCGGGACCGGCGCGAGCCCGCTCACGTCGCTCAAGCACGCCGGGACGCCGTGGGAGATCGGCCTCGCCGAGACCCAGCAGACCCTGGTGCTCAACGACCTGCGCGACCGGGTCGTGGTGCAGGTGGACGGCCAGCTGAAGACGGGCCGTGACGTGCTCATCGGCGCCCTGCTCGGCGCCGAGGAGTTCGGCTTCGCCACGGCGCCGCTCGTGGTGAGCGGCTGCATCATGATGCGTGTCTGCCACCTCGACACCTGCCCCGTGGGCGTCGCGACGCAGAACCCGGAGCTTCGCGCGCGCTTCACCGGCAAGCCGGAGTTCGTCGTGACCTTCATGGAGTTCATCGCGCAGGAGGTGCGCGAGCTGCTCGCGCAGCTGGGCTTCCGCACGCTGCTCGAGGCCGTCGGCCACGTCGAGGTGCTCGACACGCGCGCCGTGATCGACCACTGGAAGGCCGAGGGCCTGGACCTGACGCCCGTGCTGGCGCAGCCCGAGCCGGTCGCCGGCTCGTCGCTGCACCACACGCGGGCGCAGGACCACGGGCTGGCGCGCGCGCTGGACAACCAGCTCGTCGCGCTCGCGTCGGACGCCCTGGAGCGGCGCGAGCCGGTCCGCATCGACCTGCCGGTCCGCAACGTCAACCGCACCGTCGGGACGATGCTCGGCCACGAGGTCACCAAGCGGTACGGCGGCGCGGGCCTGGCCGACGACACCATCGACGTGACCCTCACGGGCTCGGCGGGCCAGTCGTTCGGCGCGTTCCTGCCGCGCGGCATCACGCTGCGGCTGTTCGGCGACGCCAACGACTACGTCGGCAAGGGGCTGTCCGGCGGGCGGATCATCGTGCGGCCGGACCGCAAGGCCGTGCTGTCGGGCGCCCACAACGTGGTCGCCGGCAACGTGATCGGCTACGGCGCGACGTCCGGCCAGATCTTCCTGCGCGGGCTCGTGGGCGAGCGTTTCGGGGTCCGGAACTCCGGTGCCACGCTGGTGGTCGAGGGCGTGGGCGACCACGGCTGCGAGTACATGACGGGCGGCACCGTGCTGGTGCTCGGACGCACGGGGCGCAACTTCGGGGCCGGCATGTCAGGCGGCACGGCCTACGTGCTGGACCTGCGCCCCGCGCTCGTGAACGTCGACGCCGTCCGCACCGGCGAGCTCTCGCTGGACCCGCTTGACGACGAGGACTTCGCGCTCGTCGAGCAGCTGATCCGCGCGCACCACGAGGAGACGGGCTCGCCCGTCGCGGCCCAGCTCCTCGACGACCCTGCGGCGACGCGTGCCCGCTTCACGCGCCTGCTGCCCACCGAGTACGCCCGCGTCCGCCGCGCGCTGGCCAAGGCCGAGGCCGACGGCCTCGACCCGGCCGCGCCCGGCGTGTGGGACCAGATCCTGGAGGTGGCCCGTGGCTGACCCCCGCGGCTTCCTGAAGGTTCGCGACCGCGAGCTTCCGCCGAACCGTCCCGTCGAGGTGCGCCTGCGCGACTGGAAGGACGTGCACGCCCACCTCGAGCAGGGCCAGCCCTTCCTCAAGGAGCAGGCGGGCCGCTGCATGGACTGCGGCATCCCGTTCTGCCACAACGGCTGCCCGCTGGGGAACCTCATCCCCGAGTGGAACGACCTGGTGTGGCGCGGCCAGTGGGGCGACGCGATCGACCGGCTGCACGCGACCAACAACTTCCCCGAGTTCACGGGGCGCATCTGCCCGGCGCCGTGCGAGTCGTCGTGCGTGCTGGGCATCAACCAGCCGCCCGTGACCATCAAGAACGTCGAGGTCTCGATCATCGACGAGGCGTTCGACCGGGGACTGGTCACGCCGCAGGTGCCGCAGCGCCTGACCGGCCACACGGTCGCCGTCGTGGGCTCCGGCCCTGCCGGGCTGGCCGCCGCGCAGCAGCTCACGCGCGCCGGGCACACCGTCGCGGTGTACGAGCGCGACGACGCGATCGGCGGCCTGCTGCGCTACGGCGTGCCCGACTTCAAGCTCGAGAAGGTGCACATCGACCGGCGCCTGGAGCAGATGTCGGCCGAGGGCACGCGGTTCCGCGCTGGTGTCGAGGTGGGTCGCGACGTGACGTGGGCCCAGCTGCAGGCGCGCTACGACGCGATCGTCATCGCGACCGGCGCGACCGTGCCGCGTGAGCTGCAGGTGCCGGGCAAGGAGCTCGCCGGCGTCCACCCCGCCATGGAGTACCTGCACCAGGCGAACGCGGTCGCCGCGGGCAAGACCGTCGAGAACCAGATCTCGGCCGAGGGCCGGCACGTCGTCATCATCGGGGGCGGCGACACCGGCTCCGACTGCCTCGGCACCGCGCTGCGGCAGGGGGCGGCGTCGGTCACCACGCTGGCCATCGGCAAGAAGCCGCCGGTGGACCGGCCGGCGAACCAGCCGTGGCCCACGGACCCGATCACGTTCGAGGTGTCGTCGTCGCACGAGGAGGGTGGCGAGCGCGCCTACCTCGCGTCGACCGTCGAGTTCGTGGGTGGCGACCGGGTGCAGAGCCTGCGCCTGGCGACCACCGAGTACCTGCCGGACGGCCGTCGCGTGCCCACCCCGGGCACCGAGCGCGAGATCCCCGCGGACCTCGTCCTCGTGGCGATGGGCTTCACCGGCCCGGAGACCACCCCGCTCACCGACCAGCTCGGCATCGAGCTGACCGGCCGTGGGCTGGTCGCGCGCGACGACGACTTCGCCACGACCGTGCCCGGCGTCTTCGTCGCCGGCGACGCGGGCCGCGGGCAGTCGCTCGTCGTGTGGGCCATCGCCGAGGGCCGCGCCGCGGCCGCGGCGGTGGACACCTATCTGTCGGGTGCCACCGAGCTTCCGAGCCCGGTCACCGCGTCCACAGTGGCCTTGCGCCCCTGACCACACCCGGACCGTTCGCTACCGCCCGGGGACCTCGGTCGGCCGGGACGTTCGGTCCGACCATCAGAACCCGAAAGGCATAGGCTCGCTTTCATGCGTAGAGCAAAGATCGTCTGCACCCTTGGTCCCGCGACCGAGTCCCTCGAGCAGATCCAGGCCCTGGTCGACGCCGGTATGGACGTCGCCCGCATCAACCGGAGCCACGGCGAGGCCAGCGAGCACGCCCAGGTGATCGCCAACGTCCGCGCGGCCGCCCAGGCCTCCGGTCGCTCGGTCGCCGTCCTGGTCGACCTCCAGGGACCCAAGATCCGCCTCGGTCGCTTCGTCGAGGGCAAGCACGACCTCGCGGTCGGTGACACCTTCACGATCACGACCGACGACGTGGACGGCACCAAGGAGCGCGTCTCGACGACGTTCAAGGGCCTGACCGGCGACGTGAGCCCCGGCGACCCCATCCTCATCGACGACGGCAAGGTGCTGGTGCGCGTCATCAGCGTCGAGGGCAACGACGTCGTCACGCGCGTCGAGGTTCCGGGCACGGTCTCGAACAACAAGGGCCTCAACCTCCCGGGCGTCGCGGTCTCGGTCCCCGCAATGAGCGACAAGGACGAGGCCGACCTGCGGTGGGGCCTGGCGCAGGGCGCCGACTTCATCGCGCTGTCCTTCGTCCGCAACGCGGCCGACTACGACGGCGTGCGTCGCATCATGGACGAGGAGAACCGGGTGGTCCCGGTCATCGCCAAGATCGAGAAGCCGCAGGCCGTCGACAACCTGGCCGAGATCGTCGCTGCGTTCGACGGCATCATGGTCGCCCGTGGCGACCTCGGTGTCGAGCTGCCCCTGGAGCAGGTGCCGCTGGTCCAGAAGCGCGCGGTCGAGCTCGCCCGCCGCAACGCCAAGCCGGTCATCGTGGCCACCCAGGTGCTCGAGTCGATGACGACCAACCCCCGTCCGACGCGCGCCGAGACCTCGGACTGCGCCAACGCGGTGCTCGACGGCGCGGACGCGGTCATGCTCTCGGGCGAGACGAGCGTCGGCATCTACCCCATCGAGACGGTCCGCACCATGGCGCGCATCATCGAGGCGACCGAGGAGCTCGGCCGCGAGCGGATCGCGCCGCTCGGCTCGACCCCGCACACGCGCGGTGGTGCCATCACGCGTGCCGCCGCCGAGATCGGCGAGACCGTGGGCGTGAAGTACCTCGTCACGTTCACGCAGTCCGGTGACTCGGCGCGCCGCATGTCGCGTCTGCGCTCGGGCATCCCGCTGCTGGCGTTCACGCCCGAGCACTCGGTGGCCAACGTCCTCTCGCTGTCGTGGGGCGTCCAGTCCTACGAGGTCCCCTCGGTGGGCAGCACGGACGAGATGGTGCACCAGGTCGACCAGACCCTGCGCGCCAACGGCCTCGCCGAGGACGGCGACTACGTCGTCGTCGTGTCGGGCGCACCGGTCGGTGTCGCCGGCTCGACCAACTCGATCGTCGTGCACAAGATCGGTGACGACGCGGGCGGCCGCGTCGCCTGACGTCTGACAGCACGAGAGCGGGCCCGTGACCTCAGGTCACGGGCCCGCTCTCGTCATGTGCCGGCGGGCTCAGCTGGTCGAGACGCGGCCCGTCAGGCCACGGGCGCGCAGCACGTGCCGCTCGAGCGGGGCGAAGAACAGCAGCTCGATGGCGATGCCCACGAGGAAGATCAGGCCGATCGCGGCCACCACGAGCGCCATGTCGCTCGTGTCGCGCCCGATGGCCAGGACCTGACCCAGCCCGGTGCCGAGCTGCGGGGACATGGTGATGAGCTCGGCCGCCATGAGGGAGCGCCAGGCGAAGGCCCAGCCCTGCTTGAGCCCGCCGAGGAAGCCGGGCAGCGCGGCGGGCAGCAGCACGAACCGGATGCGGGTCCAGCCCTGGGCCCCGAGCACCTGCCCCACGCGCAGGTAGAGGGGCGGCACCTGGTCCGTGCCGGAGAGCAGGCCGTTGACGATCGACGGCACGGCTCCGAGGAGGATCACCGCGTAGATGGTCGCGTTGCTCAGCTGGAACCAGATGATCGCGGCGGGCACCCAGGCGACCGAGGGCAGGGTCTGCAGGCCCGTGATGATCGGCCCGAGGGCGCGGCGCAGGAAGCTCGACGCGGCCAGGGCGACACCGAGCGCGACGCCGACGACGACCGACATGGCGAAGCCGACGACGGCGCGCTGCAGGCTCAACGCCACGGCCCGGCCGGCCGTGCCGTCGCGCACGGCCTCGACGAACGCCGTCCACGTGTCGGCAGGACTCGGCAGGGCGTAGGGGGGCTTGAGCTCGAGCAGGTAGGCGACCTGCCACAGCAGCACCAGGGTGGCGAGCGCGGCGAGGACCGGCCAGACCGACCGCCAGGCCTCGCGCCACCAGGGGGCGTGCTCGGCGACGACGGGCGTCTCGAGGGCGTCGAGGCCCGCGGCGAGCTCGTCGGCCGAGGACCGTGTGAGCGGCGTCGTCTCAGTGGCCATGGCGGGCGATCTCCGTCCGGAGGTGGTCGGTGATCTCGAGGCTCAGCCGCGAGACGTCAGGGTCCTCGATGCGACGGGGATGGGGGATGTCGACCGTCCACTCGCGGGCGATCCGGCCGGGGCGGGACGACAGGAGGACCACGCGCTGCCCCAGTCGTACGGCCTCGCGCACGTTGTGCGTCACGAACAGCACGGCCCGGCCGGTCTCGGACCAGATGCGGGTGAGCTCCTCGTGCAGCACGTCGCGGGTGATCGCGTCGAGAGCGGCGAACGGCTCATCCATGAGCAGCAGCTCACCCTCCTGGGCGAGTGCCCGCGCCAGCGCCACGCGCTGCCGCATGCCGCCCGACAGCTCGTGCACGCGCTTCGCATGCGCGTCCTCGAGGCGGACCAGGCTGAGCAGGCGCAGGGCCTCGGCCCGGCGCTGGTTGCGCGGGACGCCGCGCAGGCGCAGGGCGAGCTCCACGTTGGCGCCCGCGGTGAGCCACGGGAACAGCGCAGGCTCCTGGAACATCAGGGCGGGGCTGCCCGCGGGCACCTCCACCGTCCCCGCGGTCGGCTGGTCCAGCCCGGCGACGAGCGCGAGGAGGGTGGACTTGCCGCAGCCGGAGGCGCCCAGGAGGCACACGAACTCGCCGGGAGCCACCGCGAGGTCGATGCCGTCCAGCACGGGTGGCCGCGAGGTCTCCCCGAAGTGGTGGGACACACCGGTCAGGCGTGCCGCGACGGCGGCCGGGACCGCGAGGCCCGGGCCGCCGACCGCCGTCGCGGTGCTCACGCGCCCTGACCCAGGCCGGCGTCGGAGACGGGCTCCTGACCGTCGGCCTTGAGCACCTCGTTGAGCAGCGTCAGGTCGTAGATGCCGTGCAGGTCGGTCTCCTTCGAGGTCCCCGCCGCGACGCCGTGGTCGGCCGAGGTCTGCAGGCTCGAGGCGATCGGGTCGAGCGTGATCCGCAGGTTGCCCCACGCCCGGTCCAGCACGTCCTGCGAGAGGGCCTTGTCGCTCAGCTTCTCGATCGCCTCGTTGGCCTTGGTCTTGGCGGCGTCGGAGTTCTGGGAGATCCAGTCGACCGTCTGCGACTCGGCCTCGAGCAGGTGCTTGACCGTGGCGGGGTACTTCTCGAGGTAGTCCGTGGAGACGATCAGGTGGGTCGTGACGAAGTCGCCCTGCGGCCACAGGTCCTTCTCGTCCACGAGCACGTGCGCGCCGGCGTCGACCACGAGCCGCGAGGCCCAGGGCTCGGGCAGCCACGCACCGTCGACCTCGCCCGCCTTGAACAGGTCGAGCGTCTGCGAGTTCTCCTGCGGCGCGATGTTGACGTCGCTGGCACCTCCCGTCAGGGACGTCTTGAGCCCCTGGTCGGACAGCCAGGCGCGCAGCGCGACGTCCTGCGTGTTGCCCAGCTGCGGCGTCGCGAGCGTGGTGCCCTTGAGGTCCGCCGGCGAGTCGATCCCGTCGCGGACCACCAGCTGCGCGCCGCCCGAGGTGGCGCCCGCGATGATCCGGACCGCCTTGCCGTCGGACTTCGAGAAGGCGTTGATGGCGGGGTTCGGGCCGACGAACGTCGCGTCGATCGCGCCGGCGAACAGCGCCTCGACCGCCTCGGGACCGGCGTTGAAGATCTGGGTGCTGAGCTTGGTCGAGCCGAGGTCCTTCTGGAAGGTGCCGTCGGCGACCCCCACGAGCGGGACGGCGTGCGTCAGGTTGGCGAAGTACCCGAGCCGCAGCTCGGGCGCCTGCTCGGCGGAGGCGCCCGACGGCTTGGTCGTGGCCTGGGCGTCGTCGGAGGAGCAGGCGGCGAGCGTGGCGACGAGTCCGGCGAGCGCGGTCGCGGCGATCGCGACGGTCAGACGGCGGGGGCGACGGGCGGAGTTCATGAGATTCCTCGAGGGCAGTGGCGCGAGGCGCCGGGGATCGGTGGGCAGCAGCTCTGGCGGGCACGACGAGGTCGACGACATCGACGGGAGCGGGCGCCGCGACGCGCAGCCGGATCAGGGGCAGCGTCGACGACCGGGGACGAGAGAACGGGCGCCATGCGGCGCAACCTCCGCGGGGGACGGATGGCGCGTGCGTCGCACCCGGCCGTCATCCATGACGGCGCGACCGGGCGTCGAACGCTCGGCCAAGGTGGGGGACAGGGGCCGGGAGCTCAGACGGTCCGCGGACAACAGGTGCCCGCGCACGGCATGACGCGGCGACACGTCATGGCTGCTCGGCTCGTCTGCATGGCATGAGGATGGCGCTCCGCCCGCGCGCGCGGCAGGGGCGTCTTGCAATGTGGACCAAACGACTCAGTTTTGGTGCCTATTGGTTCACCGGGCGCCGGAACTGGTTGGAATCTTGTGCGACGCTCGCTCGTTATGTCAGCTGAGAACGGTCCCGAGAAGCGGCGCGAGTGCGTCGTGGCGAGCACAGGAGGCCTAGTGGCACGAGTGGCATCACGCGTCGAGTTCGAGGCGGACAACGGCCAGGTGGTGAAGTACGTCCGGCACACCAACGGCGGTGGGCTCGTGTCGCCGCAGGCGCGTGTCGACGGTGACGCGTGGGTGGCGCCGACCGCCTACGTCGAGGCCGGCGCGCTCGTCGGCGCCCGGGCCCGGGTGGGCAGCGGGAGCTGGCTGGACGAGGGCGTGGTGGTGGGAGCGGACGCGCTCATCGGCAACAACGTCCGCCTCGGGCCGTCCACCCGGGTGGGCAACCGCGCCCAGGTGGGCGCCAACGCTCGCGTGGGCCGCGCGGTGGTCATCGACCAGGGCGCACGGGTCGACTCCGACGAGGTCGTCGCCGACGGCGCGTCCGTGGCCGGCGGAACCCGTCGCGGCGGCACGTCCGCCTAGCTCTGCGTCCGCCATCCTCGGCTCACGGTCGGGGCGTCGGCTCCGCGTGCATCGCGTTGGTCGGGTCGAGCACGCTCAGGACCCTGAGCATGATCCGGTCGAGGTCCGCCACGTCCGCGGGCGTGAGCGGGTCGATGACGTGTCGACGGACGGTGTCGACGTGGCCGGGCGCGGCGGCGACGACGACCGCGAGCCCGGCCTCGGTCAGCACGCCGTTCGTGGCGCGCCGGTCCTCGGCGCACGGTTCCCGGCGCACCAGGCCGCGTCGTTCGAGCCGGGAGACGACGTGGGAGAGCCGGGCGAGCGTCGCGTTCGTGGCCGCCGCCAGATCGCTCAGCCGCAGCGTGCGGTCGGGTGCCTCGGAGAGCATCGCGAGCGTGAAGTACTCGAAGTGCGTCAGGTCGGCGTCGCGCTGCAGCTGGGCCTCGAGCGTCCCCGGGAGCAGCTCGACGACAGCGATGAGCTTCTTCCAGGCGCTGAGCTGCTCGGGGGTGAGCCAGGTCGTCTCGGGCATGCGTGCACTCTAGCGAATACTTGACACGACAACTATTCGACGTACGATAGTTGAAGCGACAACAAAGGGTCCGATCGGGCTCATCGCGAGAGTCAGGAGCGTCGTCATGGTCTCCAGCACGAACGTCACCGTCGTGGGCGCCGGCTCCATGGGGGCAGCCATCGCGGCGCGGCTCGTCCAGGGCGGCGCCTCGGTCCAGGTGCTCGCGCGCGACGCCGGCAAGGCAGCCGCGCTGCCGGGGGTCGTGCCCGGCGCCATCGGTGACCCGATCACCGGCGGCATCGTGGTGCTCGCACTGCCCTATGCCGCGGTCGGCGAGGTCGTCGCACGGTACGCCGACCAGCTGGACGGCGCGGTGCTGGTGGACCTCACCAATCCCGTCGACTTCGCCACCTTCGACTCGCTCGTCGTGCCCGCCGGGAGCTCGGCCGCGGCCGAGATCGCGGCGCTCGCGCCCGGGGCGGCGGTCCTCAAGGCGTTCAACACCACCTTCGCCGCGACCCTGGCGAGCGGCACGGTGGGCGCGGAGCCGACGACCGTCCTGGTGGCCGGTGACGACGCGGACGCCAAGGCGGCCTTCACCACGGCGGTGGAGGCGGGCGGGCTCCGGGTGGTCGACGCGGGGTCGCTCAAGCGCGCGCACGAGCTCGAGGCGCTCGGGTTCCTGCAGATGACGCTGGCCGCAGCGGGTGCGACGTCCTGGTCCGCCGGCTTCGCGCTGGCCCGGTGAGCGCCGACATGAGCCCCATCCAGAGCTCCGACATCCTCGGGTCCGCGACGGACGTCGGGCCGGTGACCCTCAAGGTCGGCGACCTCGACGCCATGACCGACTACTACGCCCGCGGGGTGGGCCTGCAGGTGCTGGGTCAGGAGGGCTCGGTGGTGACCCTCGGTCGCGGCGGCGTCGCGTCCGTGGTGCTCGAGCACTCCCCGCTCCTCAAGCACGCATCAGCCTCCGCGGCGGGCCTGTTCCACACGGCGATCCTGTTCGAGGACCAGGCCGACCTCGCCGCCTCCGTCTACTCGGTCGCCCGCCGTTTCCCGCGGTCGTTCACCGGCAGCTCCGACCACGCCGTCTCCAAGGCGCTCTACTTCGACGACCCCGAGGGCAACGGCGTGGAGCTCTACTGGGACCGACCGCGCGAGGACTGGCAGTGGCGCGACGGCCGCGTGGTCATGGGTACGCAGTACCTCGACCCGAACGGGTTCCTCCAGGAGAGCCTCACCGAGGCCGGCGCCGAGGGGCCGGGCGACGGTGCGGCCGCCGTCGGGCACGTCCACCTCAAGGTGGGCGACATCGAGACGGCGCGTCGCTTCTACGTCGACACGGTGGGTTTCGAGGTCACGGCTCAGCTGGGCGACCAGGCGCTGTTCGTCTCCGCCGGCGGCTACCACCACCACCTCGGCATGAACACCTGGCAGAGCCGCGGCGCCTCCGGTCGGTGGCCGGCGCTCGGGCTCGGCGAGCTCACCATCGAGCTCGGGTCCCAGGACGATCGCGGGGCGTTGCGGGATCGGCTCGTCACGGGTGGCGTCGTCATCCGTGAGGACGACCAGGCTCTGGTGCTCGAGGACCCGTGGAAGAACGAAGTCCGGGTGACGGTGGTCTCCTAGCCGGCGGAGATCCTGCCGGCGAGGTCCGCGGGGAGCAGCCGGCCGGTCCGTATCACGCGGAACTCCGTGACCACCGTCAGCGTCTGCGCTCCGAGCAGGCCGACGAGCACGAGGACCTGCGCCATGGCGGCCTGCAGGGCGCTGCCGCCACCGAGTAGCACGCCGACGAACGCACCCGGCAGTGTGACGAGGCCGACTGTGCGCGTCTGGTCCATGCCCGGGACCAGGGCTTCCGGCACGAGCCTGAGCGCCACGAGGTCGATGGCGTCACGGGGCAGCAGGCCGAGCGCCAGCGCGGCCTCGCAGGTGTTCCACTGCTCTCTCAGCGCGCCGATCACGCGTCGTCCGGCGAGCGAGTGGGCATTCATGGTGCCGCCGATGATGATGCCGGCGAAGGGAACCAGCGCCGCCGCGCGGAAGGGAACCGCGCCGGTCGCGAAGACCACGGCCAGGACGGGAGCGATCCCCGCGGCCATCGCCAGGGCCGCCCACGGCCACGCACCGGGGACGCCGATCCGTCTCGTCGTGATGACCACCGCGACCGCGAACATGGCGAGGACGAACACCATCGACCAGGCCATCGACCGCAGCACGAGCGCGATGACGAGCGAGACGAGCGCCAGCTGCAGGACCGCCCGGAGCGCCGCGGAGGCGATCTGCCGTTCGGTGCGCAGCCGCCCCACCGCGGCCGCGCCGACGGCCAGGGCGACGAGCAGGGCGAGCGCGACGATCGCGGGTACGCCGGGCTGGGCGGGCACCGCGCCAGCCTATGCAGTCGGCGGCCGGTCGTCGGCAGGTCGTCCGCCCGGTCGGGACGCGGCCGTGTTCCGCTGCGGGTCACGTCCGGCGCCCCGCAGACGGCGGCGCGAGCGCTCCGGTGGCGGGGCGCGCGCGAGCGGCCTAGCGTCGTCCCACCATGCCGGTCCCGCGCGGGCCGGCACCTTCGCCGGGGGTAGGAAGCACCGCCCGACGCCGCCAGCGTGACGCGATGCGCGCACGGACCCAGCGCCGCCGCACGCCGCCGACCCAGGTCGCGGCGACCGCACGCGCGACCGACAGCACGACGGGCCGGGACGCCTCCCTGCCCGTCGCCCGCCCTGGGAGGACCTCATGACACACGACGACACCAGCACCACGAGCGCGGCGCCCGATCCCGAGGACTCGCGGAAGCCCGACTCTCCCGGCGAGCTCACGTCGCGGTCATGGACCTACATCGTGCGCAAGACCCTGCGGGAGTTCTCGCGGGACGAGTGCACCGACCTGGCCGCCGCGTTGACCTACTACGCCGTGCTGGCGATCGCCCCGGCGGCGCTGGCGATCGTCTCGATCTTCGGCCTGGTGAGCGATCCGAAGCCCATGGTCGACAACGTGCTCAAGATCGTCGGCGACGTCGGCTCGCAGTCAGCGGTTGACAGCGTCAAGCCGGTGCTGGACAGGCTCACGCAGGCACCGTCGGCCGGGGTGGCGCTCGTCGTCGGCGTGCTGCTCGCGCTGTGGTCCGCCTCGGGCTACGTCGCGGCGTTCAGCCGCGGTCTCAACCGTGTCTACGAGGTCGAGGAGGGCCGGCCGATCTGGAAGCTGCGGCCCGCACTCCTGCTCGTGACCCTCGTGCTCGTCGTCATCGCGGTGCTGGTCGCGGCGCTCATCGTGCTCTCCGGCGGTGTGGCGAGCTCGGTCGGTGACGCCATCGGCCTGAGCGACCCGGTCATCACGGTGTGGAACTACGGCAAGTGGGTCCTGGTCCTCGCGCTCGTCGTGCTCGGGGTCGCGATCCTCTACCACTCGACGCCCAACGTGAGGCAGCCGAAGTTCCGCTGGATCAGCCTCGGCGCGATCGTCGCGATCCTCGTGTGGATCGTCGCCTCGCTCGCGTTCGGCTTCTACGTCGCCAACTTCTCCAGCTACGACAAGACGTACGGCTCGCTGGCCGGCGTCGTCGTCGCGCTGCTGTGGCTGTGGATCACCAACCTCGCGCTGCTGTTCGGCGCGGAGCTCGACGCGGAGGTGGAGCGCGGCCGGGAGCTGCAGGGCGGCATCGAGGCCGAGCGGTCCATCCAGCTGCCGCCGCGGGACACCAAGGCGAGCGACAAGAAGCAGGCCAAGCTGGAGGACGATGTCCGCAAGGGCCGCGAGCTGCGCGAGCACGCCGAGCCGGACGAGGCACGCGGTGAGCGGTGACGCCTCCGCTCGACCGTCGGGCCGAGCCCGAGCGCCCCGATCCCGAGCGCCCCGAGCGCCCCGATCCCGAGCGCCCCGAGCGCCCCGAGTCCGAGCGGCCCGAGCCCGAGCGTCGCGGGGAGGAGCGTCCTAGAGTCGACGACGTGCCCGAGAACGTGATGAATGCCGTCGACGCCGACCCCCGGGTTGAGGCACCCGGTGAGGCCCGGGTCGAGCGCGCCGCGGCGATCACCGAGCTCCAGTCCATCCTGCTCGAGACCTCCGACGTTCAGGACCTGGTGCAGGGCGTGGCCGACGCGGCCGCGGCCCGCCTGGCGACGCGCGCGGAGGTGACGGTCACGCTGCGCCGGGAGGGACGGCTCGGGGTCGTCGCCAGCAGCGGCGACCGCGCGCGCTCGTGCGACGAGGTCGAGTACGACGCGGGCGAGGGTCCCTGCGTGGAGGCGGTGGACGGGGGCGTGGTCGTGCGCGTCCCCGACCTTCCCTCGGAGGAGCGTTGGCCCGCGTGGGCCGCAGCCGCCCGAGCTGCAGGCTTCGTCTCCGCGGCCGCCTTCCCGGCCGTGGTCGAGCCCGGCGTCGCGGTCGCCGTCAACGTCTACAGCGAGGACCCCGAAGGCTGGGGGCCGGTGGCCACCGATCGCGGCGTCATGTACGCCGCGGAGGTGGCCCGAGCGGTCCGCCTCTCCCTACGGGTGGCGCGCGAGGCGGAGGTGTCCCAGGACCTGCGCGCGGCCCTGTCCTCGCGTGCGGTCATCGACCAGGCGCTCGGCGTCATCATGGCGCAGAACCGGTGCGCGGCCGACGAGGCCTTCGCCATCCTGCGGCGTGCGTCGCAGCACCGGAACGTGAAGCTGCGCGACGTCGCCGTCTCGGTGGTCGCGAACATCACCGGGCAGGCGCCGAGCGCCGAGCGGTCCTTCGTCGAACGGTCGTCCTGACCGTGCGGGGCGCCGCGGCCGGGTCCTGCTCGACGCCGTGACGGCGGCCCCGCGGACGCGCCCGGCGTTCGTGCTGCACGACCACCGCCGGCCCCGCCCGCACTACGACCTCCGCCTGGAGGAGGGTGGGGTGCTCCGCTCGTGGGCCTTGCCGCGCGGGCTGCCGACGCAGGTGGGGCAGCCGCGACTGGCCATCGCCGTGCCCGACCACGACCTCGACCACCTGACGTTCACGGACGAGACCAAGTCCATCGCCGACACCGGGTGGTGGGAGCTGGAGGACCGCGACGAGCACCGGACGGTGCTGGTGCTGCACGGCCGGGGCGTGCCGGTGCGCTACGCGCTCGTGACGACCGACCGGGGGCTTCTCCTCAGTCGCACCGAGGAGCAGCCCGCGGCGTCGGCGTGACCACGGGCGGTCCCTGCGCGGGGACCGCCCGTGCGAGGCCAGCTCAGGCGCGAGCGCGCGGCCGCATGAACGGTGCCGCGGTGAGCAGCTTCTTGTAGTCGAACGTGATGGGGCGGGCGTCGAACCGGAACGCCTTGCGCAGCACGTCGACGGTCAGCGGCTGCGCGGCCGGGTCGAACTTGACCGGGTAGCGGTGCTTCTTGACCGACGCGAAGTAGTCGTGGAACTTGAACTCGCCGCCGCGCGGCGTGCCGGACGCGAGCCACGCGCTGGGGATGCCGTAGGCGTCGGACACGATCAGGCCGTGCAGCGAGGACGTGACGATGCGCTTGCAGGAGAGCATCTCGTCGATGATGCGCTCGATGTCGCCCGAGCCGTAGTCGATCACGCGCACGCCGGGCCCGACCTCGGCCTCCGCCCAGGAGCGCTCCGCCCAGCGCACGATGACGCCGACCTCGTAGGTGGGCGTGATCTTCGGCAGGTAGTACAGCGGAGCGAGCAGCGCGGGGTCGCCGTACACCGCGGGGCACGTGCCCTTGTAGTGCAGCACCTTGGCGCGCGTCAGCGGACCACGCACGGCCGTGTACCGCGCGTTCTTGGAGACGCGACCGCCGGCCTCGGTGCCGAAGGAGCCGGTGCCCCACACGATCGACTCATCGGTCGCGCGGCCCAGGATGGAGCCCACCGCGACGTACGCGCGCTCGCCCGGCTCGGCCAGGGACACCTTGCGGCCCGTCATCTTGGCCAGGAGCCACGGCGAGAGCAGGTCGCCGAAGTTGACGTGGTTGTCCCACCAGACCAGCGGGATCGAGCCGTCCTCGCGGAGCACCATGTCCTCGCTCGGAACGAACTGCTGCACGAGCTGCTGGTGGCGGCCGGGGCCGAGGGTGTGGGGGAAGCGACGGCCGAGTCGTGCGGAGACGAGGCGGCCCGCACGTCGGCGCGCGGCGCGCGTGAGGTCGGTCATGGGCCGCATGATTTCACGAACTGCCCGCCGGCCGGGCCGGGGCGACACGCCGCGGACCGTCGTGCGAGGGGCGGTCCCGGACGAACCGCCTACGCCGCGCACGGACGGTCCGCGTCCGGGCGCGGCCGGCGTGCGGATCAGCCCGCGGCCGGGGCCGCGCCGGCGACGCCGAGCACCCAGGTCACCCCGAAGCGGTCCGTGAGCATGCCGAAGCCGGCGCTCCAGGCGGATGCCGCGAGCGGCTCGACGACGGTGGCTCCGGCGGCGAGCCCGTCCCAGACCCCCTGCACCTCCTCGAGGGTGCTCGCGTCCACGGAGACGAAGAACGGCTGGTCGGTCAGCGTGACGCCGTTCTCGCGGCGCGTGGAACCGGCGGCCGTCGCGGACCCCTCCGTCCGGCCCGGCACGTCGTAGGCGAGCAGGCGGAAGCCGTCCTCGGTGGCGAGCCGGGCGAAGACCACCTTGTCGGCCTCCGGCGCCCCGGCGGGCATCCCGAGCTCGCCGTAGGTGGTGATGCTCAGCGCTCCTCCGAACACGGACTGGTAGAGCCGGAGCGCGTCGCGCGCGTCGCCGCGGAAGTTGAGGTGGGTGGCGGTCGTGAGACTCATGGCTCCTCCTGGGTCGTCGCCGGGCTCGTCCCGGCGTTCGGCCCGATCCTCAACCCGGTCTAGGTCAGTTCCTGTCCTAGACCGTGCCTAGCCTTGCACCATGTCCACGAGCCGCCAGCTCCACCTGCTGTCGCTCCTGCAGACCCGGCGCGACTGGCCAGGGACGGTTCTCGCCGAACGCCTCGGCGTGAGCAGCCGCACCGTCCGCCGTGACGTCGAGCGCCTGCGCGAGATGGGCTACAGCATCCGGGCGGACCTGGGCCCCGCCGGCGGCTACCGCCTGGACGCCGGGAGCGAGCTCCCGCCGCTGCTCTTCGACGACGACCAGGTGGTCGCCCTCGCGGTCGCGCTGCGGACGGCCGCCGTGAACGGCGTCGGCATCGACGAGGCGGCGCTGCGGGCGCTGACCACGGTGCGGCAGGTGATGCCGTCGAGGCTCCGTCATCGCCTGGACGCCGTGGACGTCACCGCGATCGCCGGCGGCGCCTCGCGCGCACCGGTCTCGCCCGACGTGCTCGTCGCCCTGTCGTCGGCTGTCCGGGCCCGTGAGGTCCTTCGCCTCGAGTACGCGGCGGTGCCCGGCGCCCCGGGCGCGCCGTCGGCACGACGAAGGGTCGAGCCGCACCACGTGGTCGCCACCCTCGGCCGCTGGTACCTCGTGGCCTGGGACCTCGATCGCGAGGACTGGCGGACGTTCCGCGTCGACCGCGTCACGCCGCTCACCCCCACGGGGCCGCGCTTCGCGCCCCGCTCCGTGCCCGGTGGCGACGTGCGCGCCTTCGTCGCCGGCCAGTTCAGGGGCTCGGGCGGCGCCGACGGGTGGCCGTGCGTGGGAACCGTCGTCCTGCACCGGCCGGCCGCCGAGGTCGTCCCGTTCGCCGGGGAGGGCCTCGTGGAGGTTCTCGGCCCGGACCGGTGCCGCGTCGAGCTGGGTTCGTGGTCGTGGATCGGCCTCGCGGCTTCTCTCAACCGCTTCGACGCCGACGTCCAGGTGGTCGGGCCGCCGGAGCTCGTCGCGGCCTTCGCCCAGCTGGCCGCACGGAACGCGGCGGCCGCCGGCCTCGCGGAGCGCTAGCCGCCCGAGCCGGGCCGGTCGGGCGCGCCCGGCCGGTCGGGAACCCCCAGCCGGTCGCGGTCGCCGAACGGGAGCTGCTGGCCGGAGTCCGGCCGCACGACGGTCCAGTCGTCGCCGTGGCGCTCGTGCACCGCGAGGGCGAGGACCACGCTGAGGATGATCGACGCGAGGATCGACAGGGCGACCAGCGCGCCGCCGACGATCACGCTGATGACGGCCCAGCGCCGGCCGCGTGCCGCCTCGACGTCGGCGACCTCGAGGTCGCCCGCACCGATGGCCTGCGCCGCCCGGTGCGACGCGAGCAGCGCGGGGATCCCCGTCGGCCAGAAGAGCAGCATCGCGGCGATGACCCACCCGACCGGCGCGGTGGGCACGGCGGGCCGCGCCACGTACGGGCTCGGGGGAGCAGGGACCTCGCCGGGCGGCGCGCTCGGCACCGGCGGCGGGACACTCTCGGTGGGTTGCGTCATGTCGTCCGACCTCCTTGGCTCGTGTGCGGCCACCGTAGGGCGGCATCCTGGGATATCCCTTTGAGCCGGGCCCGACGACGCTGAGCATCCCGGTCAGCCGCTCGCGCGCGAGATCTCCTCCCAGAACGGTGCGACCACCGAGCCGGAGATCCGCAGGTCCAGGAGGAGGAACGGGCGCTCGGCCACGGGTCGGGCGCCCCACTCCGCGACCATGTCGAGGTCGGCCACGGTCCGGACCGTCTCACCCTGGGCACCGAGCGCGGTGGCGACGCCGGCGAAGTCGACGTCGGGGATGAGCATCGGCTCGGTCGCCAGCCCCTTGCGCCCGTACAGGTGCATCTCGGCGCCGTACACGCCGTCGTTCCACACCACGGCGATCCCGCGGCCGGCCGCCACCCGGACGGCCGACTCGAGGTCGGACAGCGCCATGAGCCCGCCACCGTCGCCCGTGGTCAGCACCACGGTGGCCGTGGGCCGCGCGAGCGCCGCCCCGACCACGCTGGGGAACCCGAGGCCGATCGCCTGGAAGGCGGTGCCCACCAGCGCGATGCGATCGGGCGCTGCCACGGGCCAGTACATGTTGGACCAGCCCAGGAAGTGCCCACCGTCGGAGACGACCACCCTGTCCTCGGGGAGCAGCTCGGCGAGGCGGGCGGCCGCCGAGCGCGGGTCCATGCGACCGTCCGCCGCGGTGCCGTTCCCGCGATCACGACGCAGCGCGGCGCGCACGTCCACGCTCTCCCGCCAGCCGCTCGGTGCCGCGTCGGGCAGCGCACGAAGGATGGCGTCGGCCACGACGCCGGCGTCCCCGCGCACGTAGCCGCCCACGTGCGGGTGCGTCGCCGCGGGGCCGACGTCGACCTGGAAGACGGTGGTTCCCGCCGCGAACAGGTCACCGAACCTCATCGTGAACTGGTTGAGGGAGGCGCCGACGACGAGAGCCACGTCGGCCTGGCGGACGAGCGCCATCGCCGCCTCCGCGCCGAACCCGCCCGCGACCCCGAGGTCGAACTCCGTGCGGGGGAAGATGCCGCGACCGAGCGCCGTCGTGGTGGTCAGGGCGCCGGTGGCGTCGGCGATCGCGCCCAGCGTGTCGCCCGCACCGGCCACCCACGCTCCGCGTCCTGCGAGGAGGACGGGGCGCTCGGCACGTGCGAGGGCCGCGGCGATCTCACGCACCACGCCGTCGGCGAAGTCACCACGGACGGCCAGCGGCTGGGGGAGGCGCGGAGCCGGGGTGTGCGGGACCGGTCCGGTGTCGAGCGTGGCGACGTCGTAGGGGATGGCCAGCACCGTCGGCACCCGGTACGTCAACGCGTGCTCGACCGCGATCACGGTGGTCGCCGCCGCGTCCGCGTGGCCCACCGTGTAGGTGCGTGCGCCGACGGCGGACGCCATGGCGATCTGGTCGACGTCCCACGGGCGCGGGCCGGAGGTGGGCTCGTCCCCGACTACCAGGACGAGCGGCACGTGCGCCTGGACGGCCTCGGCCAGCGCGGTCAGGGTGTTGGTGAAGCCGGCGCCGTACGTGGTGGTCGCCGCGGCGAGCCGGCCCGACGTGCGATGGAAGGCGTCGGCGGCGACGACCGCGCCCGCCTCGTGCCGCACCGGGACGAACTCGGCCGCGGTCTGGCAGGTCAGTGCGTCGAGGAAGTACGCGTTGCCGTTCCCCATGACACCGAACACGTGGTCGACGTGGGCGGCCAGCGTGATGGCGACGTGCGCGGAAACCGACGGCATGTGCAGGGCCTCCCGGGCCGGGTCGAGCGGCGTCGTCGCGGCTCGGGAGGATAATATACGATCCGTCAGCCTCGACATCGGCGTCAGGGGAGCAGGCTCCATGCAGTTCCACCACCAGGGCTATGTCTCGGGCGACCCCCGCATCCAGCCGGTCGCAGGCGTCGGGCTCGACCGGCCGGACGAGCTGCCCGACGAGGTCGACGTGCTCGTCGTGGGGACCGGCCCCGCGGGCATGATCGCCGCCGCGCAGCTCTCGCAGTTCCCCGACGTGACCACGCGGATCGTGGACCGCCGGCCAGGGCGCCTGGAGATCGGCCAGGCCGACGGGATCCAGCCCCGCAGCGTCGAGACCTTCGCCGCGTTCGGCTTCGCGGGACGGATCGCGGAGGAGTCGTACCGCGTGATGGAGGTGTGCTTCTGGCACCCGGACCCCGCGGACCCGGCCCGGATCGTGCGCGGCGAGCGCACGCCTGACGACCCCACGGGCATCAGCGAGTTTCCGCACCTCTACGTCAACCAGGCGCGCGTGCTCGACTACTTCGCCGAGTTCATGGCGAATTCGCCCACCCGGATGACCCCCGACTACGGCTACGAGTTCCGCGACCTCGAGATCGCCCCGAGCGGCGAGCACCCCGTCACGGTGCACCTGGTCCGGTCGTCGGGCGACGACGCCGGCAGCGAGAAGGTGGTGCGGGCCCGGTACGTGCTGGGCGCGGACGGCGCGCACAGCGGGGTGCGGCGCGCCATCGGGTGCACGCCCGTCGGGGTGTCCGCCGCCCACGCGTGGGGAGTCATGGACGTGCTCGCCGTGACCGACTTCCCGGACATCCGCCGCAAGTGCGCAATCCAGTCCGGCTCCGGCGGCAGCATCCTGCTCATTCCGCGCGAGGGCGGCCACCTCTTCCGCATGTACGTGGACCTCGGCGAGGTGCAGCCCGAGGGTCACGGCGCGGTGCGGAGCACGACGATCGCGCAGATCGTCGCGCGCGCGAACGAGATCCTGCACCCCTACACGCTCGACGTGAAGGAGGTGACCTGGCACAGCGTGTACGAGGTGGGCCACCGGATCACCGACCGCTTCGACGACGTCCCCACCGACCAGGCAGGCGAGCGCACGCCGCGCGTGTTCATCGCCGGCGACGCGTGCCACACCCACAGCGCCAAGGCGGGCCAGGGCATGAACGTGTCCATGCAGGACGGCCTCAACCTGGGCTGGAAGCTCGGCTACGTCCTGTCCGGCCGGAGCCCGGAGAGCCTGCTCTCGACGTACTCCGCCGAGCGACAGGTCATCGCGCAGGACCTGATCGACTTCGACCGGCAGTGGTCGTCCCTCATGGCCAAGAAGCCCGACGAGTTCGAGGACCCCGCCGAGCTGGCCGACTTCTACGTGCGGACCACCGAGTTCCTGTTCGGCTTCATGACGCAGTACTCGCCGTCGATGCTGGTCGCCGAGCCCGTGCACCAGGCGCTGGCGACGGGCTTCCCGGTGGGCAGGCGGTTCAAGTCCGCGCCGGTGGTCCGGGTCGCGGACGCCAACCCGCTCCACCTCGGCCACCAGCACCGCGCCGACGGGCGCTGGCGCGTGTACGCCTTCGCGGACGGCGCGCCCGCCGGGCCGGGCACCGCGCTCGCGGATTGGGCCGACTGGATGGCGTCCTCGCCCGACTCCCCGGTGCGGGCGCACACGCCCGAGGGCGCGGACGTCGACGCGGTCCTGGACGTCAAGGTCGTCTACCAGCAGCGGCACACGGACGTCGAGCTGTCGGCGGTCCCGTCGCTCTTCCTCCCGCGCACCGGGCCCCTGCGGCTCGTCGACTACGAGAAGGTGTTCGCCGTCGACCCCACGGCCGACATCTTCGCGCTGCGCGGCATCGACCGCGGCGGGTGCGTGGTCCTCGTGCGGCCCGACCAGTACGTCGCCGCCGTGCTGCCGCTGGCCGCGACGGAGGAGCTCGCCGCGTTCTTCCGCGGGCACCTGCTGGTGCGCGACCGGCAACCGGTCGGCTGAGCGTCAGACGCCGGCGTTGCGGGGCAGGCGGGCGGCGGTCTCGTCGTCGAACTCGGCGAAGAACCCGGCCACCCGGTCCGTGAGCTCGCTCATCCCGTCGCAGGCGAACAGGATCGGCTGGTAGTGGCTGATGTCGTACGCCAGCGTCGCCATCTGGTCGAAGTCGACCGGCCGGATGTCGGCCCCGCGGAACTCCTCGATCTCGCCGAAGGACGACAGCAGGCCGGCGCCGTAGGCGCGCAGCTCGCCGTGCTCGTACATGACGCCGAACTCGATGGTGAACCAGAAGACATCGGCCACGTACTGCAGCCCCTCGGGCGTCTCGCAGCGACGCGCGGCCTCGCCCGCCCGGCGCTTGACCTCAGCGATCGCCGGGTTGGCGAGCAGGTTGCAGTGCCCCACCACCTCGTGGAGGATGTCCGGCTCTGGCGTGTACAGCGGCTGCGACGGGTGACGCAGGTACTGGGTCGAATGGAAGACGCCGTCCGCGAGCGAGCCGTAGAACACGTCCAGCGGGACCAACCCCGCGGCGGGGTAGAGCTGGAACCCGCTGATCGGGCCCAGCCCCGCGCTGACCTCGTCGAGCTGGGGCACGTGGTCGCTCGGCAGCGCGAGGGCCTCCTTGCCCTCGAGGTAGCCGCGGATGGCGAGGCGCTCGTGCTTGGGCGCGAGCTCGCGGCACACGGTGCGCCAGATCTCGTCCTCGGAGTCCGTGTACTGCACGCGGGGCACGGGGTCACCGGGTCGCCAGTCGAGCGCGGGTCCGGCGATCTCGTTGCGGCGACGGCGGTAGTCGTCGTCCTTCGCTCCCGGGTGGTCGTCGGCGAGGTGCACCGTGGCCCGGCCGTCCTCGTCTGCGGTGACGGGGGCGTACAGCTGTCCCTCTTCGAACATGCGATCCGTTCTACGCCACATCGTTCGGCCACGCATCCCCCCGAGAGGGCGCGCCAGCAGGCCCGGGCGAGCGGGCGGCTCGTCACCGTGCCAGGGTCGGTGCAGAGCAACGGAGCCACGCGGACGGCAGGGGGACGGCCAGATGAGCGAGAGCGTCCACATCGTCGTGATGGGGGTCGCCGGGTCCGGCAAGACGACCGTCGCACGCATCCTCGCGGAGCGGCTGGACCGTCCGTACGCGGAGGCCGACGAGTTCCACCCGCCGGAGAACATCGCCAAGATGTCGTCGGGCGCGGCGCTCACGGACGAGGACCGCTGGCCGTGGCTGCGCGCGATCCGCGACTGGCTGACCGAGCGGAGCCGAGCCGGCGAGAGCGCTGTGGTGACGTGCTCGGCGCTCAAGGTCGCCTACCGCGACCTGCTGCGCGAGGCGGAGGGCCGCGTGCGGTTCCTGCACCTTCAGGCGCCGGCCCCTCTCCTCGAGGAGCGGATGGAGCACCGCACCGGTCACTTCATGCCGACGTCCCTGCTCGCGTCCCAGCTCGACACCCTCGAGCCGCTGACCGACGCCGAGGACGGGGTGACGATCTCGGTCGAGACCCCGCCGGAGGACGTCGCCGACCGGGCCGTGGCGGCCCTGCACCTGACGCCGACGAAGGAGCACTCATGACCGTCCACGCCCTCGCCGCCGAAGCCGCCGCAGGCGTCAGCGACACCCGCCTGATCGTGGCCGCGGTGATCGGGATCTTGGTGATCGTGGCTCTGATCGTCGGGCTCAAGCTGCACCCGTTCCTCGCACTGACCCTCGGATCCGGCATCCTCGCGGTCCTGGCCGGCATCGGGTACGCCGATGCGTTCACGAGCTTCGTCGAAGGGGTCGGCACGACGGTCGCGGGCGTCGGGCTGCTCATCGCGCTCGGCGCGATCATCGGAAAGCTCCTGATCGACAGCGGCGGTGCGGATGCGATCGTCGACACGATCCTCGCGAAGACGCCGGTCCAGCGGCTGCCGTGGGCCATGGCGCTGATCGCGTTCGTCATCGGGATCCCGCTGTTCTTCGAAGTCGGCGTGGTGCTGCTGGTCCCGATCGTCATGCTCGTGGCACGGCGGTCGAAGTTGTCGATGATCGCGCTCGGCATCCCCGCGCTGGCGGGCCTGTCGGCCCTGCACGGCCTGGTGCCTCCGCACCCGGGTCCGCTCATCGCGATCGACGCGCTGGGTGCCGACCTCGGGCTGACCCTCGGCCTCGGCCTGCTGGTCGCGATCCCGACCGTGATCATCTCCGGCCCGCTGCTCGCCAAGCCGTTGACGCGCTGGGTCAAGCTGCCGCCCCCGGACGCGTTCCTCGGGGAGGCGCGGCAGGACGAGGACGCTAGGCGGCCCCGGTTCGCCATCGCGCTCATGGTTGTGCTGCTGCCCGTGGTGCTCATGCTGATGCGTACCGTCGTCGAGTCCGTCGGGGCCGACGAGAGCACGCTCGGCAAGTCGCTGGTGTTCGTGGGCACTCCTCTGGTGGCGCTCCTCATCACGACGCTGGTGGCGATCGTCGTGCTCGGGACGGCCCTGGGCAGCACGCGGGCGCAGGTGAGCAAGCTGGTCGACTCCGCCTTCGCGCCCATCGCCGGCATCCTGCTCATCGTGGCCGCGGGCGGCGGCTTCAAGCAGACGCTCGTCGACTCCGGGGTCGGCGACGTCATCGCCAAGGGGATCACCGACGCGGCCATCCCCACGCTCCTGGCCGGGTGGCTCGTCGCCGTGCTGATCCGGCTCGCCACGGGTTCCGCCACGGTGGCGACCATCACCGCCGCGGGCATCATGGCCCCGCTCGCGGGCGACCTCACCGACACGCACGTCGCGCTGCTGGTGCTCGCGATCGGCGCCGGCTCGGTGTTCCTCAGCCACGTCAACGACGCCGGGTTCTGGCTGGTCAAGGAGTACTTCCGGATGACCGTCGGCCAGACGTTCAAGACGTGGTCGCTGATGGAGACGGTGCTGTCGGTCACCGCGCTGGTCTTCGTGCTGCTGCTCGGGCTCGTGGTGTGACGCGGGCGGTGGCGGCTGCCGGCGGGCCGTGATGTCCTCGGAGAGGTCCAGGTCCACGTCGCAGCAGGAGGTCGTCCATGCAGTACCGCACCCTCGGAACGAGCGGCACCGTCGTCTCGGCACAGTGCCTGGGCACGATGACGTTCGGGTCGGAGGCCGACGAGGCCACGTCCGGTGACATCCTCACGGCCTTCGTCGAGCACGGCGGCACCTTCGTCGACACCGCGGACGTCTACTCGGCCGGCGCGTCGGAGGAGATCATCGGCCGGTGGCTCGCGGCCCATCCCACCGAGGCGGCGCGGCTGGTCGTGGCGACCAAGGGTCGCTTCCCGATGGGCGAGGGTCCGAACGACGCAGGCCTGTCCCGTCGCCACCTGCGTGACGCGCTCGACGCGTCGTTGCGGCGCCTCGGCGTCGACCACATCGACCTGTACCAGCTGCACGCCTGGGACGCGCTCACTCCGCTGGAAGAGACGTTGCGGTTCCTGGACGACGCGGTGCGGGCGGGGAAGATCTCGTACTACGGCTTCTCGAACTACCTGGGCTGGCAGCTGACCAAGGCGGTGCACGTGGCCCGGGCCCAGGGATGGGCCGCCCCGGTCACGCTCCAGCCGCAGTACAACCTGCTGGTCCGGGACATCGAGCACGAGGTCGTGCCCGCCTCGCTCGACGCCGGGCTCGGCCTCCTGCCGTGGTCCCCGCTGGGTGGCGGGTGGCTCACGGGCAAGTACCAGCGCGACGTCCCGCCGCAGGGGGCGACGCGCCTGGGCGAGAACCCCGCCCGTGGCATGGAGGCGTGGGAGGCGCGCAACGCGCAGGACAGGACCTGGCGCGTGGTCGACAAGGTGCGCGAGGTCGCGGAGGCCCGCGGCGTCACGATGTCCCAGGTGGCGCTCGCGTGGCTCGGCAGCCGACCGGCGGTCACCTCGGTCATCCTCGGCGCGCGCACCGTCGACCAGCTCGTCGACAACATGGGCGCCGCCGACCTGGAGCTGACGGCCGACGAGCTGGACCGGCTCACGGAGGTGAGCGCGCCGGTCGTCGACGACTACCCCTACGGCGTGGCCGGCGTCGCGCAGCGGCATCGCGCGTTGACGGGGGGCCGCTGAGCAGGGTGGGGGAGGACGGTGGTGACGTCGTCGTGAGTCACCACGGACAGGTCACGGTGCCCCGAGTGGGATTCGAACCCACACTGGATCGGGTTTGAGCCGAACGCCTCTGCCGGTTGGGCTATCGGGGCCAGCGGAAAGCATAGTTGGCCGCGGCGCAGGCGCGGACCGGCACGTGTCTCCGCTCACAGCGCAATGTGCTGCGCCGGCCTGGTAGGGCACCGTTACGCTGTGCACGTGACCAAGGACGACGCCACCGCCACCGATGCCATCGACATCACCACGGCCGGTGAGGCCATCGAGCCCGAGGTGGTCCCCGCCGACCGCCCGAAGCGTCGTGCCCTCGTGGTCGAGGACGAGGCGCTCATCCGCATGGACGTCGTCGAGACGCTGCGCGACGCCGGCTACGACGTGGTCGGCGAGGCGGGCGACGGCGAGCAGGCGGTCGCGCTGGCCACCGAGCTCAAGCCCGACATCGTCGTGATGGACGTGAAGATGCCCGTCCTGGACGGCATCTCGGCCGCCGAGCGCATCGGCAAGGCGCACCTCGCGCCCGTCGTCCTGCTGACGGCCTTCTCCCAGACCGAGCTCGTCGAGCGGGCGCGCGACGCCGGCGCCATGGCGTACGTCGTCAAGCCCTTCAGCCCGGCGGACCTGCTGCCCGCCGTCGAGATCGCGATCTCGCGGTACGCGCAGATCACGGCGCTCGAGGCCGAGGTCGCCGACATGGCCGACCGGTTCGAGACCCGCAAGCGCGTGGACCGGGCCAAGGGTCTGCTCATGTCGAAGATGGGCCTGTCGGAGCCGGAGTCGTTCCGCTGGATCCAGAAGACGTCGATGGACCGGCGCCTGACCATGCGCGAGGTGGCCGACGCGGTCATCGAGCAGGTCGGCGGCGGCGCGTCCTGATCCAGGGCTGAGCTAGCCCTCGGCCCGGCCCGGGACCACGTCGACGACGAGTGCCCGGTGGTCCGACAGGCCGGTGTCGATCGAGGTCGCGGGCCCGGTGGCGCGCACGTCGCCGTCGCCGAGGATGTGGTCGATCTGGCGCGTCGGCGTCCCCACGGGGTAGGTCGGCTCGGTCGCGAGGGCACGGAGCGTCGAGGCCGCACCGACCTGAGCGGGCGTCATGTTGAGGTCGCCCATCAGCACGAACGGCCGGGGGAGACCTTCGGTAGCCTCGAGCAGCGAGGTGAGCTGGCGCGAGTGCCAGTCGGGAAGCCAGCTGAGGTGCGTCCCGACGACGGTGATCGGACCGTCCGGCGTCTCGACGACCGCCGTGACCGCCGCGCGGGGCTCGTCGCGGACGGGCCGGCGCACGCGCCCCGACCCGACCCAGGCGATACCGGGGCGCCGGGGAAGCCGCACGGTGCTCCAGGAGGTCACGGGCAGCCGGGACACGAGCGCCACGCCGTACGCCGGCCGGGACGTGCGCAGGTCGTCGTGGGCCGTCCGCCACAGGCCGGGGAGGCCATGCATCGTGGCGACGAACCGGACGTCGCCGCCCATGGCTTCGGCCGCCACCGTGGCCAGGTCGGCCCGTCGTGAGCGGGACTGCCCGCGGTCCACCTCCTGCAGGGCCACGACGTCGGCGTCCAGAGCGCGCACCGCGGTGGCGAACCGGTCGACGTCCACCCTGCCGTCCACGAGCGAGCGGCCGTGCAGGACGTTGTAGGTCGCCACGCGCATGCCGCGATTGTGCCCGGAGAGCGTCGTCGGCGCGCGGGACGACCGCTTTCCGGTCAGATGTCCAACTTTTCTGTGGGATTGGTCACCTGACCGGCTGGAAGGTCTAGGCAAGGCGCCGGTGTTGGGCCATGATCGGCGGGACGCCATCGAGGGCAGCGGCGGTGTCACCCCGACCGGATCCCCCCCGTCCCGTCTGGAGGCTGCCCGTGCGCCCCGGAGTTCACGTCAGTGCCGCTCGACCCGAGGACCTCGACTCGCTCGTCGAGCTGTGCCTCGCCGCGCGCGCCGAGTCGGCGGTCGGGGCCCAGCTGTGCACGGACGACGCGGAGCGCCTGCGCGACCAGCTCGGTGCGCTCCTGGCCGTACCCGGCGGTCTGGCCCTGATGGGCACCGTGGACGGCGTGCCGGCGGGCATGCTCCTGGCGCGCCTGGTCGGTCCCAGCCTCTTCACCGACGTGGTCAGCCTGAACCTCGAGGCCGTGTACGTCGTCCCGGACGCTCGCCGACGCGGCCTCGGGCACATGCTGCTGTCCGCCGCCACGCAGCAGGCCGACGAGGCCGGCGCCGCCGACGTGTACGCGACGCCCCTGCCGGGCTCGCGCGGCATGCAGCGGTTCCTGGCGCGGCTCGGCTTCGCGCCGGCCGCCGCCCACCGCGTCGTCGCCACCTCGGCCCTGCAGCGCCGGCTCGCGCACGAGGGTGCGCCCGCCGCGGCGGGACGCCGCCCCTCGCCGCGCGGCCTGGAGGACCTCATCGCCCGACGCCGTCAGGCGCGCGAGGGTCGCGCCGCCTCCGCAGCGGGCGATCAGGCGACGGCGTCGATCAGCATGCAGGTCAACCGCGCCGTGCAGATGCGTCGCCCGTCGGCGTCGTCGACCACCACCTGGTAGGTCGCCAGGGTGCGGCCCAGGTGCAGGGCGGTCGCCGTGCCGGTCACCAGACCCTCGCGCGCCGAGCGGTGGTGCGTGCAGCTGAGCTCGATGCCCACGGCCGCGCGGCTCGCCCCGGCGTGCTGCTGCGCGGCGTAGGAGCCGAGCGTCTCGGCGAGCACCGCCGACGCGCCGCCGTGCAGCAGGCCGTAAGGCTGGGTGTTGCCCGCGACCGGCATGGTCCCGACCGCCCTCCGCGCGGTGGCCTCGGTGATCTCGATGCCCATGCGTTCGAGCAGGGTGCCGGCGATCTCGGGCAGCGGCGTCTGGGCGCCGGTCGTGTCGGTCATGGCAGATAGGTTGGCACCCGTGAGCGACGCACAGCCAGCCCGACTTCTTCTCATCGACGGACACTCGATGGCGTACCGGGCCTTCTTCGCCCTGCCGGTCGACAAGTTCGCGACCTCGACGGGCGAGCCGACCAACGCGGTCTTCGGGTTCGTGTCGATGCTCGCCAACCTGCTGCGGGACGAGGCTCCCACGCACGTGGCGGTCGCGTTCGACCTGGGTCGCACCACGTTCCGCACCGAGGAGTACGAGTCCTACAAGGGCAACCGCGACGCGACCCCGGCGCCGTTCAAGGGCCAGGTCGACGTGATCCGTCGCGTGCTCGACACCATGCACATCCCGGTGCTCACCAAGGAGCGGTTCGAGGCCGACGACATCCTCGCCACGCTCGCGGGACGCGCGGAGGCCCAGGGCATGCAGGTGCTGATCTGCTCGGGCGACCGGGACTCGTTCCAGCTCGTCACGCCGGACGTCACCGTGCTCTACCCGGTCAGGGGCGTCTCGGAGCTCGCCCGCATGACGCCGGAGGCGGTGGAGGCGAAGTACGGGGTCAGCCCGGCCCGGTACCCGGACCTCGCGGCGCTCGTCGGCGAGTCCAGCGACAACCTGCCCGGCATCCCGGGGGTGGGGCCCAAGACGGCGGCCAAGTGGATCGCGCAGTACGACGGGCTGGAGGGCGTGCTCGCCCACGCCGGCATGGTGCCCGGCAAGGCGGGGGAGGCGCTGCGCGAGAACCTCGAGCAGGTGGCCCTCAACCGGCGCCTGAACGCGCTGGTGACGGACCTCGACCTCCCGCTCGGCCCCGAGGACCTGGCGGCGCGCCCCTGGGACCGCCCGGCGCTGCACGCGATCCTCGACGAGCTCGAGTTCCGGACCCTGCGCGACCGCCTGTTCGCCATGCTGGACGACGAGGAGAAGGACGCCGCCGTGACCGCGGCTGCCGCGCACCTCGACGTCGCACAGCTCGAGGCTGGCGAGCTCGCGGACTGGCTGGGCGAGCGGGCCGGTCAGCTCCTGGGGGTGGACGTGCGGGGCTCGGGTGCGCCCGCCGCGCCCGATGCGTGGGGCATCGCGTTGGCCGACGACGCCGGCCGCGCGGCCGCGTTCGACCTGCAGCAGATCGCTCCCGTCGACGAGACGGCCTTGGCCGCGTGGCTCGCCGACCCCGAGGCGCCCAAGAGCATCCACGGCGCCAAGGTGGCGTGGCACGCACTCGCGGGCCGCGGCCTGTCGCTGGCGGGGGTCGTGTTCGACACCGAGCTCGCCGCGTACCTGTGCCAGCCCGACCGGCGGGCGTACGACCTGCCCGACCTCGCCATCGGCTACCTGCGTCGCGAGCTGGGCGAGGACGACGCGGCGACGAGCGGACAGGGAGCGCTGGACCTCGAGCTGGACGGCTCCGACGAGGGCCGCCGTGCCGCCGTGCGCGCCGCCGCCGTGCGTGACCTCACCGACGTGCTGGACGGCGAGGTCGGCGACCGCGGGCTGACCCACCTGCTCACCGATCTCGAGCTGCCCCTGCAGGACGTGCTCGGTCGCATGGAGCGCACGGGCATCGCGATCGACACCGAGTACCTGAGCGGCCTGGAGCGGTCGTTCGACGCGACGGTGCGCGAGGCGGCCGCGGAGGCCTACGCGGTGATCGGCCGTGAGGTGAACCTCGGCTCGCCCAAGCAGCTGCAGGAGGTGCTGTTCGACCAGCTGGGCATGCCCAAGACCAAGAAGAACAAGACCGGCTACACCACCGACGCCGCGGCGCTCACCGACCTGTTCGCCCGCACCCAGCACCCGTTCCTCGAGCACCTGCTCGCGCATCGTGACGCGATCCGGCTGCGTCAGACGGTCGAGGGCCTGCTCCGCTCGATCGCTCCCGACGGCCGGATCCACACCACCTTCCAGCAGACCATCGCCGCCACCGGGCGGCTGTCGTCGGCCGACCCCAACCTCCAGAACATCCCCATCCGCACCGAGGCCGGCCGCCAGATCCGCCGCGCCTTCGTGGTCGGCCAGGGCTACGAGACGCTGGTGACCGCCGACTACTCGCAGATCGAGATGCGGATCATGGCGCACCTGTCCGGCGACGAGGGCCTGATCGAGGCGTTCCGTTCCGGCGAAGACCTGCACAGCTACGTCGGCTCGCGCGTGTTCGGCGTGCCGACCACCGAGGTGACGGCGGCCCAGCGCTCCAAGATCAAGGCGATGAGCTACGGCCTCGCGTACGGCCTGTCGGCCTACGGTCTGTCCCAGCAGCTCGCCATCGAGGTCTCGGAGGCGTCCGCCCTCATGGCGGACTACTTCGAGCGGTTCGGCGGCGTGCGCGACTACCTCACCGGCGTGGTCGGCGAGGCGCGGGCGACGGGATACACCGCCACGCTCCTGGGTCGGCGGCGGTACCTGCCGGACCTGACGAGCGACAACCGCCAGCGGCGCGACGTCGCGGAGCGGATGGCACTCAACGCCCCCATCCAGGGCAGCGCCGCCGACCTCATCAAGGTCGCGATGCTGGGGGTCGACGCGGAGCTGAGCCGCCAGGGCCTGGCCTCGCGCATGCTGCTCCAGGTGCACGACGAGCTCGTCGTCGAGGTGGCCCCGGGGGAGCGCGACGCCGTCGACGCGCTCCTGCGCGAGCAGATGGGGGCGGCGGGCGATGCCGTGCCCGGCGGACCGTTGCAGGTCCCCCTCGACGTGAGCGTCGGGGTCGGCGCGAGCTGGCACGAGGCGGGGCACTAGGTCCTCGTCGGGGAGCGCCGCGGCGGGGCCGAGCCCGGCGCGGCGTGTCGATAACGGTTTCAACGTGCGGATCGGGTGAATTGCGACACCCTGGTGCCGGTGGCAACGGGGCCACCTTGCACCTTGGAGGCGCAGTGAGCGAAGCCGCCGACGGTCTCGAGACCGACTACCAACGTGTCCAACGCAGCGACGAGTTCCAGGCCCTCAAGCGACGCTTCCGGAACTTCGTGTTCCCGATGACGGCGCTGTTCCTGGTCTGGTACTTCGTCTACGTCCTGCTCGCCGACTACGCGCACGACTTCATGGCGACCAAGGTCTGGGGCAACATCACCGTCGGCCTGCTGTTCGGCCTCGGCCAGTTCGCCAGCACCTTCATCATCACCATGGTCTACGCCCGCTGGGCCAACACCCGGCAGGACGCGGTGGCCGAGCGCCTCCGGCTGCACATCGAGGAAGGCACCGTGGGCCAAGGGGGTGGTGTCGCGTGATCGCCGCCGTCGCACCCATGGCCACCGAGACCGAGCAGATCGGCGAGCCGGCGGTCAACATCGCCATCTTCGGCGTGTTCGTGCTCATCACGCTCGTGATCGTGTTCCGGGCGTCCCGCAACAACAAGACCGCCGCCGACTACTACGCCGCGGGCCGGTCCTTCACCGGGCCGCAGAACGGCACGGCCATCGCCGGCGACTACCTCTCGGCGGCGTCGTTCCTGGGCATCTGCGGCGCGATCGCCATCAACGGCTACGACGGCTTCTTGTACTCCATCGGCTTCCTCGTGGCCTGGCTCGTGGCGCTGCTGCTCGTCGCGGAGCTGCTGCGCAACACGGGCAAGTTCACGATGGCGGACGTCCTGTCGTTCCGGCTCAAGGAGCGGCCCGTGCGCATGGCGGCCTCGCTGGCCACCCTCGCGGTCGTCTTCTTCTACCTCCTCGCGCAGATGGCGGGCGCCGGGGGCCTGGTCGCGCTGCTCCTCGGCATCGAGGGGACCGGCGCGCAGGGTGTCGTCATCGCCGTCGTCGGCGCGCTGATGATCCTGTACGTGCTGGTGGGCGGCATGAAGGGCACCACCTGGGTGCAGATCATCAAGGCGATCCTGCTCATCGCCGGCGCCGCCGTGATGACCGTCTGGGTGCTGTCCAAGTACGGCTTCAACCTGTCCGACCTCCTGCAGGGCGCCGTCGACAAGGCGGGTGAGGGCGGCGAGGCGCTGCTCGGGCCGGGCAAGCAGTACGGCGCGACGTCGATGAGCCAGCTGAACTTCCTGTCGCTCGCGCTGGCACTCGTGCTCGGCACCGCGGGCCTGCCGCACGTGCTGATGCGGTTCTACACCGTGCCGACCGCCAAGGAGGCGCGTCGCTCGGTGGTGTGGGCGATCTGGCTGATCGGCATCTTCTACCTGTTCACGCTGGTGCTCGGCTACGGCGCCGGAGCGCTGGTGGGTCCGGAGGCGATCAAGGCGGCACCGGGAGGCGTGAACTCCGCGGCCCCGCTGCTCGCCTTCGAGCTCGGCGGGACGATCCTGCTCGGTCTGATCTCGGCGGTGGCGTTCGCGACGATCCTCGCGGTGGTCGCCGGCCTCACCATCACGGCGGCCACGTCGTTCGCGCACGACATCTACGCGTCGGTCATCAAGAAGGGCCACATCAACCCCGACGGGGAGGTGCGGGTGGCCCGCGTGACGGTGCTCGCGATCGGCATCCTGGCCATCGTCGGCGGCATCTTCGCCAACGGGCAGAACGTGGCGTTCCTCGTCGCGCTCGCCTTCGCGGTCGCGGCCAGCGCCAACCTGCCGACCATCCTCTACTCGCTGTTCTGGAAGCGGTTCAACACGTCCGGAGCGCTGTGGAGCATGTACGGCGGCCTCATCTCGTGCCTGGTGCTCATCACCTTCTCGCCGGTCGTGTCCGGCAAGGTCGACCCGGTCACGGGCGCGAGCCTGTCGATGATCAAGGACACGTCGGTGGACTTCCACCTCATCGAGCTCGAGAACCCCGGGCTGATCACCATCCCGCTCGCGTTCATCCTCGGCATCGTCGGGACGTACCTGAGCAAGGGGAAGTCCAGCCCGGAGAAGTACGCCGAGATGGAGGTCCGTTCCCTGACGGGCGCCGGCTCCGAGAAGGCCGTGACGCACTGACGCGGGCGTCCCGGGGTGGGTCGCTCATCCCGGGACGTGCGTCACGAAGATCGCGGTGCCCGGCAGCAGCGCGCCGCGCAGCGGCGACCAGCCGCCCCAGACGGCGTCGTGGCCCTCGGGCCACTCCGGCTCGACGATCGCGTCGATGACGAGGCCGGCACCGACGACGTCGGCCACGTGGTCGCCGATCGTGCGGTGGTACTCGGCGTAGAGCACCGCGCCCGACGCCCCCAGCTCGGCGTACGGCCGACGGTCGAAGTACGGCCGCGTGGCCGTCAGGCCCCGCTCGCTCGGGTCGTCGGGGAACGCCCAGCGCACGGGGTGGGTCACGGCGAACACCCACCGGCCGCCCGGTCGCAGCACCCGGGCGGCCTCGCGGTGCACGCGCTCGGCGTCGGGCACGAAGGGGATGGCCCCGTAGGCAGTGAACGCGACGTCGAAGGTCGCGTCGGGGAACGGCAGGGCGCGCGCGTCGGCGGCCACGACAGGCGTGCGCACCCCCGTGGACTCGTCGTACGCGAGCCCGGCCCGCAGCATGCCCTCGGCGACATCGGTCGCGACGACCTGCACGCCGCGCCCGGCGAGCCACCGCGAGCACTGCGCGGCACCCGCGCCGATCTCGAGCACGCGCGACCCCGCCACGTCGCCCAGCAGACCCGCGTCGGCCTCGCGCAGGCCCTCCGGGCACCAGACGAAGTCGGCGGGGCCGAGGAACGCGCCGTGCTCGTCGAGGTACTCCGTCGCGTTGGCGTCCCACCACGCGCGGCCGGATCCCGAGGCGGCCTGCGGGTCCACGTCGAGGTAGCCGGCGCTGTCCGTGGGCTCTGGCTCGGGTGCGCGCATGATGCCAGTCTGGCCGACGACCTGGGACCGAAGGCATGCCGGACGCGTGTCGTGGCTGGTTAGGCTGGCCGCAACGGTTGCTCGACGACGCGCACCGGCCTCGTAGACCAGCGATGAAGGAGTGCCCCAACGTGCGAGTCGGACTGCTCACCGGCGGCGGCGACGTCCCCGGCCTGAACGCGGCCATCCGTGCCGTCGTCAAGCACGGCGAGGGCCACTACGGCCATTCGATCATCGGCTTCCGCAACGGCTGGAAGGGCGTGGTGGAGGGCCACTCCGTCCCGCTGACCCGCGAGCTCATCAGGAACGTGCTCCCGGTCGGCGGCACACTGCTCGGCACCGCGCGCTTCCACCCGCACGCCGACGACGGCGGCCTCGACGCCGTCCTCGCGACCCTTGAGGCCGAGCGCATCGAGGCGCTCATCTGCATCGGGGGCGACGGCACGCTGCACGCCGCCAGCAAGGTGGCCGAGTCGGGCGTCCGCATCGTCGCGATCCCCAAGACGATCGACAACGACGTGTGGGGGACGGACCAGTCGATCGGCTTCGACACGGCGGTGACCATCGCCACCGAGGCGATCGACCGCATCCACACCACGGCCGAGAGCCACAACCGGGTCATGATCGTCGAGGTCATGGGCCGCCACGCCGGCTGGATCGCCGCGACCTCGGGCATCGCCGGGGGCGCGGAGCTGGTCCTGGCGCCCGAGCAGCCGTTCGACATCGACAAGATCGAGCGCTTCCTCAAGCACCGGCACCGCGCGCACGCGAGCTTCTCCATCGTGGTCGTCGCGGAGGGCGCAGTCCCGGCGGAGGGCACCTCGATGCACTACGAGACGCAGATGGGCAAGTTCGGCGAGATCGTCGCGGGTGCCATCGGCGAGCGGCTCAAGGCCGAGATCGAGCAGCGCACCGGGTTCGACACGCGCGTCACCGTGCTGGGGCACATCCAGCGCGGTGGCACGCCGACACCTGCCGACCGGATCCTCGGGTCGCGGTTCGGCGTGGCCGCCATCGACGCGATCACCCGTGGCGAGTCGGGCGTCATGACTGCCCTGCGCGGAGAGTCGGTCGTGACGGTGCCGCTCTCCGAGATCGCCGGGAAGGTCAAGTACGTGCCCGAGGACCTGCTGGGGGTGGCGCGGGCGCTCGCCTGAGCCCGGGCTGACCCGCTTTGACCCGCCCGACGGGGCGGAGATAGGGTAGACGGCGGTGCCGCGCGCCTTCTTCCGGTCGAATCCACGCGAGTCTGACATGTGGTCGTCCGGTGCGATTCCTTCCAGGATCACCAGTCGTCGGCCCGTCAACCTGTCCGAACAACTTCCTGTCCGCAACGGAGCCCATCCCTACATGAGCATCACCACCCCCGCGAAGCCCGCCTCCCCGCAGGTCGCGATCAACGACATCGGCTCGGCCGAGGACTTCCTCGCCGCGATCGACGCCACCATCAAGTACTTCAACGATGGCGACATCGTCGAGGGCACCATCGTCAAGGTCGACCGTGACGAGGTCCTGCTCGACATCGGTTACAAGACCGAGGGCGTCATCCCGTCCCGTGAGCTGTCCATCAAGCACGACGTGGACCCCGGAGACGTTGTCAAGGTCGGCGACGCAGTCGAGGCCCTCGTCCTCCAGAAGGAGGACAAGGAAGGCCGCCTGATCCTGTCCAAGAAGCGCGCGCAGTACGAGCGGGCCTGGGGCACGATCGAGAAGGTCAAGGAGGAGGACGGCGTCGTCACCGGCACCGTCATCGAGGTCGTCAAGGGCGGCCTCATCCTCGACATCGGCCTGCGTGGCTTCCTGCCCGCGTCGCTGGTGGAGATGCGTCGCGTCCGCGACCTCCAGCCGTACGTCGGCAAGGAGATCGAGGCGAAGATCATCGAGCTCGACAAGAACCGCAACAACGTGGTCCTGTCGCGTCGCGCGTGGCTCGAGCAGACGCAGTCGGAGGTCCGCTCGACCTTCCTGCAGACGCTCCAGAAGGGCCAGGTGCGCCCCGGTGTCGTCTCGTCGATCGTGAACTTCGGTGCGTTCGTGGACCTGGGTGGCGTGGACGGGCTCGTGCACGTCTCGGAGCTGTCCTGGAAGCACATCGACCACCCGTCCGAGGTCGTCGAGGTGGGCCAGGAGGTCACCGTCGAGGTTCTCGACGTCGACTTCGACCGCGAGCGTGTCTCCCTGTCGCTGAAGGCGACGCAGGAGGACCCGTGGCAGGCCTTCGCCCGCACGCACGCCATCGGCCAGGTCGTCCCGGGCAAGGTCACCAAGCTCGTCCCGTTCGGCGCGTTCGTGCGCGTCGAGGACGGCATCGAGGGCCTCGTGCACATCTCGGAGCTGGCCGTGCGCCACGTCGAGATCCCGGAGCAGGTCGTCCAGGTCAACGACGACGTCTTCGTCAAGGTCATCGACATCGACCTGGAGCGTCGCCGCATCTCGCTGTCGCTCAAGCAGGCGAACGAGGGCTTCGACCCGGCCAGCGAGGACTTCGACCCCGCGCTGTACGGCATGGCGGCGGAGTACGACGAGGCCGGCAACTACAAGTACCCCGAGGGCTTCGACCCGACCACCAACGAGTGGCTCGAGGGCTTCGAGTCGCAGCGTGAGACGTGGGAGGGCCAGTACGCGGCCGCTCACGAGCGCTGGGAGGCCCACCGCAAGCAGGTCGCCGAGGCCGCCAAGGCTGACGCCGACGCTGCCGCCGGTGGCGAGACCGGGGGCGCCTCGTCCTCGTCCTCGGCTCCTGCCGCTGCCGTGTCGACGTACTCGTCGTCCACCGAGGAGGCCGCCGGCACCCTCGCGTCCGACGAGGCGCTCGCCGCTCTGCGCGAGAAGCTCACGGGCAACTGATCGCAGCCGGGTCACGGACCCGGTATCGACGGGCCGGTCACCTTCGGGTGGCCGGCCCGTCGGCGTCTCGGCCGAGACGTGCCGGAACCGGGGGCGCGGTCGGCCGCGGACTCGGGCAGGATGGTCGGATGCAACGCATCGGGCTCACCGGCGGGATCGCGTCAGGCAAGTCCGTGGTGGCCACCCGCCTGGCCGAGCTCGGCGCGGTGGTGATCGACTCCGACGTCCTCGCGCGGCAGGCGCTGGCACCCGGGTCGGCGGGGCTCGACGCCGTGGTCGAGGCGTTCGGGCCGGGCGTCCTGGCGGAGGACGGTTCCCTGGACCGCGCCGCTCTCGCGGGTCGCGTGTTCGCCGACGACGAGGAGCGCGCGCGGCTCAACGCGATCGTCCACCCGATCGTGCGCAGGCTGTCCGCGGAGCGTGAGGCGGCCGCCGCGGTGGCCGACCACGGGGCGATCGTCGTGCATGACATCCCCCTGCTCGTCGAGACCGGGCGGGCCGATGCGTTCCACGTGCTCGTCGTGGTGCAGGCGCCCGCCGACGAGCGTGCGCGGCGGCTCGTCGAGGGCCGCGGCCTGACCCGTGCCGAGGCCGAGGCGCGGATCGCCGCCCAGGCGACCGACGAGCAGCGCCTCGCCGTGGCCGACGTCGTCCTCGACGGCTCCGGGAGCGTCGACGGGCTGCGCGCGCATGTGGACGAGCTCTGGAGCCGCCTGTCGGCGGAGTCCGCGGACGAGGTGGCCGCAGAGACCCCCTGAGCGCGTCCCGCTCGCCCATTCGGGGGTGCGTTACCCGGATGATCCGGACCCCTGGTGGTTCACACGGGTGAGCCTCGGTTAGTGTGCGGTTCGTCACAGTGGACGTCGGACCTTCGGCGGGCCACGAAGCTTGAGGAGCACCGCATGCCGAAGCCCGCGCAGACCCGCGCATCCGTGTCCGTCGGGACGGGCCTGCCCGTCAGCCGAGTCGCCGACCTGGCAGCCAAGGCCGCGTCGTCCGTCGACGACCCCGCCGGGCGGGTTCGCGTCGAGTCGCGCTCGCTCGCCTCGGTCGAGCTCTCCGTGCGGGACCACATCGAGGGCAAGGAGCTCATGCGCTTCGACGTGGTCATCGACCGCGCGCTGGGCCGCACCAACTCGCGCACCGTGATCTCGAAGTTCGAGGTGAAGGGCGGCGTCTCGAGCCTCATGCCCGCGGTCAAGCGCAAGCTCGTCGCCTTCAGCGCCTACGAGGCGTACATGGACTGGTTCGTCTCGGAGGTCGTGAGCGAGGACCCGCAGGCCCTCGTGACCCTCGTCAGCGGGGAGTAGCGCTCCCGCGCCACGTGTCGGTGGCGGCACGTACGGTGAGGGCATGCGTCCAGTCACCGACCTGCAGCGGACCGTGGCACCTTTCGAGGTCGTCTCGGAGTTCTCCCCGTCAGGCGACCAGCCGACCGCGATCGCGGACCTCACCCAGCGCCTGCGCGCCGGCGAGAAGGACGTGGTCCTGCTCGGCGCCACCGGGACGGGCAAGTCGGCCACGACGGCGTGGCTGATCGAGCAGGTGCAGCGCCCCACCCTGGTGATGGCGCCCAACAAGACCCTCGCGGCGCAGCTGGCCACGGAGTTCCGGGAGCTGCTGCCCAACAACGCGGTCGAGTACTTCGTGTCGTACTACGACTACTACCAGCCCGAGGCGTACATCGCGCAGACGGACACCTACATCGAGAAGGACTCGTCCATCAACGACGAGGTCGAGCGGCTGCGGCACTCGGCGACCAGCTCGCTGCTCACGCGTCGGGACGTGGTGGTGGTCGCGTCGGTGTCGTGCATCTACGGCCTCGGCACCCCGCAGGAGTACGTCGACCGCATGGTCACCCTCAGCGTGGGCGACCAGCTCGACCGCGACCAGCTGTTGCGCCGCTTCGTGCAGATGCAGTACACCCGCAACGACATGGCGTTCACGCGCGGGACGTTCCGCGTGCGGGGGGACACCGTCGAGATCATCCCGATGTACGAGGAGCTCGCCATCCGGATCGAGTTCTTCGGGGACGAGATCGAGGCGATCGCGACGCTGCACCCGCTGACCGGCGACGTGGTCCGGAGCGAGCAGCAGATGCACATCTTCCCGGCCACGCACTACGTCGCCGGCCCCGAGCGCATGGAGCGCGCCATCGGGGGGATCGAGGCCGAGCTCGAGAGCCGGCTCGCCGAGCTCGAGCGCCAGAACAAGCTGCTGGAGGCGCAGCGGCTGCGCATGCGGACCACGTACGACATCGAGATGATGCGCCAGATCGGGTCGTGCTCGGGGATCGAGAACTACTCGCGCCACATCGACGGGCGCGCGGCGGGCTCGGCCCCCAACACGCTCATCGACTACTTCCCCGAGGACTTCCTGCTCGTCATCGACGAGTCGCACGTCACGGTCCCGCAGATCGGCGCGATGTTCGAGGGCGACATGTCGCGCAAGCGCGCGCTCGTGGACCACGGCTTCCGGCTCCCGAGCGCCACCGACAACCGCCCCCTGCGGTGGGAGGAGTTCGTCGAGCGGATCGGCCAGACCGTCTACCTGTCGGCCACGCCCGGCGACTACGAGCTGTCCATGGCGGACGGGGTGGTCGAGCAGATCATCCGTCCCACCGGGCTCGTGGACCCCGAGGTCATCATCAAGCCGACCAAGGGCCAGATCGACGACCTGCTCGGCGAGATCAACGAGCGGGTCGCGAAGGACGAGCGCGTCCTGGTCACCACGCTGACCAAGAAGATGGCCGAGGACCTCACCGACTACTTCCTGGAGAAGGGTGTGCGCGTGCGCTACCTGCACTCCGAGGTCGACACCCTCCGCCGGGTGGAGCTCCTGCGCGAGCTGCGCATGGGCGAGTACGACGTGCTGGTCGGCATCAACCTGCTGCGTGAGGGCCTCGACCTGCCCGAGGTGTCGCTCGTGGCCATCCTCGACGCCGACAAGGAGGGCTTCCTGCGCTCCGGGAAGTCGCTGATCCAGACGATCGGGCGCGCGGCCCGTAACGTCTCCGGCCAGGTGCACATGTACGCCGACAAGGTGACGCCCGCCATGGCCCTCGCGATCGAGGAGACCGACCGCCGGCGCGAGAAGCAGATCGCGTACAACCTCGAGAACGGCATCGACCCCACGCCGCTGCGCAAGAAGATCGGCGACATCACCGACCTGCTCGCACGCGAGGACGCGGACACCGCCGAGCTGCTGGGAGGCGCCGGCCGTCAGGCCAGCCGCGGCAAGGCGCCGGTCCCGGGCTTCGGCTCCAAGGGCGCGCCGCGCGACGAGCGCACGCGCCTGACCGGCGCGGCGGCCGGTGAGCTCGCGGGCCTCATCCAGGACCTGACCGACCAGATGCACGCCGCGGCCGGTGAGCTGCAGTTCGAGCTCGCAGCCCGGCTCCGCGACGAGATCTCGGGGATGAAGAAGGAGCTCCGGCAGATGCAGGCCGCGACGGCCTGACGCTGCGGGAGCGCAGGAAGCGACGTGCGGGCGGCGGCGTCCCGCCGTGAGCCGCCGCGATGGACCACGAGCCAGTCCCGCGACGAAAGGTGAGACATGATGGGCGTCCCGATCCAGGTCACGTTCGATGCAGCGCACCCCCCGACGCTGGGGGCGTTCTGGGCCCAGGCGCTCGGGTACGTCGAGGACGCGCCACCGCCGGGCTTCGCCACCTGGGAGGAGGCGCTCGACGCCATGGGCGTGCCGCTCGACCAGCGTGACTCCGCCTACGCCGTGGTGGACCCCGACGGTGTGGGGCCGCGGCTGTGGTTCCAGAAGGTGCCCGAGGCGAAGAGCGCCAAGAATCGCGTGCACCTCGACGTGAACGCTGCCGCGGCGCTCCCGCGCGAGGAGCGCCCCGCGGCCGTCCGGGTGCGGGCCGCCGAGCTCGAGGCCCTCGGTGCGACGAGGGTGCGCGAGATGGAGGAGAACGGCGGGTTCTGGATCGTCATGCTCGACCCCGAGGGCAACGAGTTCTGCGTCCAGTAGGCCGCCGATCCGCGACACGCCCGAGTACGCGACACGCGGGGACCAGCGACAGCGGGCGATTCGTCACGTAGGGTCTGGCGTGTTGAAGGGGAGTACCCCACAAGTGAACGTTCCGTCAGCACGGGTCTCAACGGCGAGGTCCCGGAACGTTCGGCCGGCGACATGTCGCACGGTGGGGGAGACCTTCGGTACCGATGCATGTCTCGATACCGGAGGTTCACATGGATATCCCTACCTGGGTGTGGCTCGTCACCGCTGCTGGCGTGCTCGCGCTGGTGCTGTTCGACTTCTTCGCGCACGTCCGCACGCCGCACGCCCCGAGCTTCTCGGAGTCGGTGAAGTGGTCGACGTTCTACATCGTCCTGGCGCTCGTGTTCGGCGTCGTGGTCGGCGTGGTGTGGGGCTGGGGGAGCGGGACGGAGTACTTCGCCGGGTACGTGACCGAGAAGTCGCTGTCGGTGGACAACCTGTTCGTCTTCCTCATCATCATGACGAAGTTCGCTGTCCCGCGAGAGTTCCAGCAGAAGGTGCTGCTGGTCGGCGTCGCGATCGCGCTCGTGCTGCGGACCGTGTTCATCCTGGCCGGCGCCGCCGCGATCGAGCAGTTCTCCTGGGCGTTCTACCTGTTCGGCGCGTTCCTGGTCTACACGGCGGTCAAGCTGGCGCGTGAGTCGGGCGGGCACGACGACGAGCCGGAGGAGAAGGTGGGCGACGGCGCGGCCGTCCGGATGCTCAAGCGCTTCGTGCCGACGACCACGGAGTACCACGGGGACCGGCTCACGACGAAGATCGACGGCAAGCGCTTCCTCACGCCGATGCTCCTGGTCATGGTGGCGATCGGGTCGACCGACATCCTCTTCGCGCTCGACTCGATCCCGGCGATCTTCGGCCTGACGTCGGAGGCGTACATCGTGTTCACGGCCAACGCCTTCGCGCTGCTGGGCCTGCGCCAGCTCTACTTCCTGATCGGCGGCCTGCTCGAGCGCCTCGTCTACCTGTCGCAGGGCCTTGCGGTGATCCTGGGCTTCATCGGCGTGAAGCTGATGCTGCACGCCCTGCACGTCAACGAGCTGCCGTTCGTGAACGGCGGCGAGCCGGTGACGTGGGTGCCCGAGATCCCCATCTGGCTCTCGTTGACGGTCATCCTCGGCACCCTGGCGGTGGCCACCGTCGCGAGCCTGGCGAAGACCCGCCGGGACCGGGTCCTGGTCGAGAGCTGACCCGGCCGAGGGGCGTCGCCCGCCGTCCGACGCGCGACGTCCCTCAGGCGGCTTGCGTCGGGCGGCCGGCGTCCGTCAGGCGGGCGGCGCCCAGGGCCCGCGCACCACGGTCCACTCGCGCACCTCGACGCCCGCGATGATGCCCTCGCGGGCGAAGGGGTCGCCGGCCAGGGCGGTGTCGAGCGCCGCGGTGTCCTCGACACGGAACACCAGGAGCGCCTCCGGCTCGCCGTCGGCGAACGGGCCGGACGCGAGCAGCGTGCCCTCGTCCTCCAGGACGCGCAGGTAGTCGCGGTGCTCGGGTCGGACGCGGTCGCGGACGTCGGCCCGCTCGTCGTAGGTGTAACGCACGGCATAGATCGTCATACGGGCATCCTGCCGCACGGGCCCGGCGGCGGGGGGCACGGGGTGGCACAGTGGCGTGGTGACCACCATCCCGGCCCTCCCGCTGCGCGACGGCACCACCATCCCGGCACTGGGCCTGGGCGTCTACAAGGTCGACGACGCGACGGCTGAGCCCGCGGTCGCGACGGCGATCGACGCGGGCTACCGCCTGATCGACACCGCGACGCTCTACCGCAACGAGCGCGGCGTCGGCCGGGCGCTGCGGGCAGCACCCGTTCCCCGCGACGCCGTCTACCTGACGACGAAGCTGTGGAACGACGCGCACGGCCGGCCGGCGGCGCGGCGCGCCTTCGACGAGTCGGTCGAGCGCCTGGGGGGTCCGCCGGACCTGTACCTGATCCACTGGCCGTGCCCGGCGCGGGGGCTGTACGCCGAGACGTGGCGTGCGCTGCTCGAGCTGCGCGACGAGGGGCGCGTCCGCTCGGTCGGGGTGTCCAACTTCCAGCGCGACCACCTCGAGACGATCATCGCCGACTCGGGCGAGGTGCCGGTGCTCAACCAGATCGAGCTGCACCCGTACCTCCAGCAGCGCGAGCTACGGGCGGTCCACGCTGACCTCGGCATCGTCACGCAGGCATGGTCTCCGCTGGGGCGTGGCGCCGTCCTTGCGGACCCGACCATCGGGCAGATCGCCGCGGAGCACGGCGTGACACCGGCGCATGTGATCCTGCGCTGGCACCTCGACCTCGGCATCGCGGTGATCCCGAAGTCCGTCACGCCCGAGCGCATCCGCGCCAACCTCGACGTCTTCGCCCTCACGCTGACCGAGCGCGACCACGACCGGATCGCCGGCCTCGACCGCGGGGCGCGGTCTGGCTCCCACCCCGACGAGGTGAACTGACATGCCCCGTATCCTGCGCACACTGCTGACCGACGAGCTCCTCACGCGGATCCACGACCGCGCGGCGGCCCACGACCGGGACAACACGTTCCCGCACGACGACCTGCGCGAGCTGGCCGACGCCGGGTACCTGCGCGCGTTCGTCCCCGCCGACCTCGGAGGAGCGGGGCTCACGCTCGAGGAGGTGTCGCGGGAGCAGGCGCGGCTGGCGACGGCAGCGCCCGCCACCGCGCTGGCGGTCAACATGCACCTCGTTGTGACCGGGCTCGCCGCGCTGCTCGTCGGGCGCGGTGACGACACGACGGCCTTCATCCTGCGCGACGCCGCAGCGGGCGAGGTGTTCGCGTTCGGCAACTCCGAGGCCGGCAACGACCTCGTGATGTTCGGCTCCCGCACGCGGGCCGAGCGGCAGGCCGACGGCGGCTACCGGTTCTCCGGGACGAAGATCTTCACGTCCCTCTCGCCCGTGTGGACGCGCCTGGCGACGTTCGGGCTCGACGAGGAGCACCCCGACGGACCGCGCCTGGTGCACGGCGTCGTCGGCCGCGACGGCACGACCACGAAGGACGACTGGGACACCCTGGGCATGCGCGCGACGCAGTCGGCGACCACGGTGCTGGACGGCGCCCGCGCCGAGCCGGAGCACGTATACCGGTCGTTGCCGCCGGGGCCGAGCGGCGACTCGTTCGTGTTCGCGCTGTTCGCCACCTTCGAGGTGCTGCTCGCCGCCGTGTACACGGGCATCGGCCGGCGCGCGCTCGAGCTGGGAGCCGAGGCGACGCGTCGTCGCACGTCGTTCAAGTACGACGGCCGCCCGTACTCCCAGGACCCCGACATCCGGTGGAAGGTGGCCGAGGCGGCGCTCGCGCAGGACGGCGCCGAGCTCCAGGTGTTCGCCCTCGCGCGGGACGTGGACGAGCAGGCGGATCACGGGGCGCGGTGGTTCGCGCAGCTCGTCGGTCTGAAGGTCCGCGCCACCGAGACCGCGAGGACGGTGGTCGACCTCGCCCTGCGGGTGTCGGGCGGCGGGGCGTACTTCACGGGCAGCGAGCTCACGCGGCTCTACCGCGACGTGCTCGCGGGGATCTACCACCCGTCGGACGACGAGTCCGCGCACGGCACCGTGGCGACGTCGATCCTGGGGCCGCTGGAGGAGTGAGGCATTCCCGCGGGTGGCCACTGACGGGGCATGGCCGGCCTTACCAGCCGCGTGCACGCCATTCGTCGAGCGACGGTCGTTCCGCCCCGAGCGTCGTGTCGAGGCCGTGACCGGGATACACCCAGGTGCGATCGTCGAAGACAGCGAACACGCGTGAGGTCACGTCATCGATGAGTTGTGCGAAGTGGTCGGCGTTGCCGCGGGTGGCGCCCACACCGCCGGGGAAGAGCGAGTCACCGGTGAAGAGGTGCACGCGCCCGGGTACGGCCTCGGGCCCGGTGGCGTGCGCGGGCTCGGTGTAGGCGAGCGCGATGGAGCCGGGCGTGTGCCCGCGGAGCTCGATCACGTCGAGCGTCACGTGACCGAAGGTCACGACGTCGCCGTGCCGCAACCGCGTGCCGACGGGCACGTCGGTCGAGGCCTCGACGGCGTCGGCGTCGGCCGCCCCCACGGCGACCGTGGCCCCGGTCACGGCGACCAGCGACCGCAGTGCGCGCGTGTGGTCGGGGTGACGATGAGTGGTGACAACCACATCCAGGCGACCGGCGCCGGAGCCCTCGCGGACCAGCTCGACGAGTCCCTCCGCCTCGTCGGCGGCGTCGACGAGCAGCTGGGCGCCGTCGTGCCGGCAGGTCAGCAGGTAGGCGTTGTTCTCCATCGGACCGACCGCGAGCTTGCGGATCTCGACGTGGTCGAGCACGCGCAGATCGCTGCCTCCGCCCACGCGCACGTCACCGGTGTAGCTCATCGACCCTGCATCCTGCGGGCGTGGTCGTGGCTGTGCACGGCGCGGACGAGCGCGAGGTGCGACAGCGCCTGGGGCATGTTGCCGGCCATCCGCCGGCCGGCGGGGTCGTACTGCTCCGCGAGCAGGCCGACGTCGTTGGCAAGGGGGATCAGGATGTCGAGCACCTCCTCGGCGCCGTCGACGTCGCCCGTCCGTGCGAGGGCGTCGGCCAGCCAGAACGAGCACGCGAGAAAGGCGTGCTCGTCGCCGGCCACACCGTCGTCGGTCTCGGCGACCGGGTACCGGCGCAGCAGACCGGGGGCGATCTCGAGGTCCCTGCGGATGCGGGCGACCGTGGAGAGCAGCCGGGGGTCGTCCGAGGGCAGGAAGCCCACGGCGGCCATCGCCAGCAGGGACGCGTCGACGTGGGTGGCGCCGTAGGCCTGGACGAACGTCCCGGCGGCCTCGTCCCAGCCGTGCGCGAGCACGTCGGCGTGGATCGCGTCGCGCTCGCGCCGCCACTCGTCGAGGGGCCCGTCCAGTCCGTGCTTCTCGATGCCCTGGACCGCTCGATCGAGCGCCGCCCACGCCATGACCTTGGAGTGCGTGAAGTGCTGCGGGTCGCCCCGGACCTCCCAGATGCCGCGGTCCGGTTCACGCCAGTGGCCGACGAGGTCGTCGACGAGGTGGCGTTGCAGGCTCCACGAGTCGGCCGTGTCGGTCAGGCCGCAGTCGCGGGCGAGCGCCAGGGCGCACATCACCTCGCCCAGCACGTCGTTCTGCACCTGCCCGACGGCGGCGTTGCCGATCCGCACGGGCCGCGAGCCGGCATAGCCGGGCAGGTGGCCCAGCTCGCGCTCGGGGAGGTCGCGGCCGCCGCCGACCCGGTACATGATCTGCAGGTCGGCCGGGTCGCCCGCCACGGCCCGCAGCAGCCAGTCCCGCCACTCCGTCGCCTCGTCCCGGTAGCCGTGCTCGAGCAGCGCCTCGAGCGTCATCGCGGCGTCGCGCAACCAGCAGTACCGGTAGTCCCAGTTGCGGCTCCCGCCGAAGTCCTCGGGCAGCGAGGTCGTCGGGGCGGCGACGATGCCACCCGTCTCGATGTCGGTGAGCAGGCGCAGGACGAGCAGGGAGCGCACGGCGGCCTCCCGGTACGAGCCCTGGTACTCGCTCGAGCGCGCCCACAGGCCCCACGCGATGCGCGTCGCGTCGATCCGGTCCGGGATGGTGAGCCGCGGCGGCACCGGCACCCACGACGGGATCCACGTGAGGGCGAGCTCGGCCGACTCGCCGGCCTGCAGCGTGAAGGTGTCCTCGTGGTGGTGGTCCGACGGCCGGGGGAGCCGGTCACCGCGCAGCAGCAGCGCGTCGGGGCCCGCGATCGCGCGCAGCGCCACGTCGCGGTCCCCGTCGGTCACGTGGTTGATCCACGGCTCGATGTCGCCGTAGCCGAACCGGACGGTCCACACGTGCTGCACCTCGACCCGGCCCTCGGTGCACTCGATGCGCCGCACCAGGTCGGCGCGCCCGTCTCCCAGCGGCATGGTCTCCAGGACCACCGCGGTGCCCGTGGGCGAGCGGTAGGTGGTCTCGAGCACGAACGAGTCTTCGAGGTAGCGCCGGCTTACATCGGTGGCGTCCGGCACGGTCAAGAGCCAGCGGCCGTGCTCGGGCGTGCCCAGCAGCGCGGCGAAGCAGGCGGCGGAGTCGAACCCCGGCAGGCACAGCCAGTCGACCGAACCGCGCAGCGAGACGAGGGCGGCGGTGCGGCCGTCTCCGAGGACGGCATAGTCGGCGATCGGGGTGGCGGCGGGCGGGCTCTGCTCGGGCGGGGGCGTCGGCTCTGCTGGCATGGGCTCTCAGCATCGCGTGCCCGCGGTCGAGCGGCAACGGCGGTGCGCCGTGAGCGGAACCACGTCGAACAACTGTGCGACTGTCAGTGGTGGAACGTACACTCGCTGGCGTGAATGACCGTCTGGTGGTGCAGGGCGCCCGCGAGCACAATCTCCGCAATGTGGATCTCGATCTTCCGCGCGACAAGCTCATCGTGTTCACGGGGCTGTCGGGCTCCGGCAAGTCGTCCCTGGCGTTCGACACGATCTTCGCCGAGGGGCAGCGCCGCTACGTCGAGTCGCTGTCGGCGTACGCGCGCCAGTTCCTGGGTCAGATGGACAAGCCCGACGTCGACTTCATCGAGGGCCTGTCGCCGGCCGTGTCGATCGACCAGAAGTCGACGAACCGCAACCCGCGGTCGACGGTGGGCACCATCACCGAGGTGTACGACTACCTCCGCCTGCTCTTCGCCCGCGCCGGCACGCAGCACTGCCCCGTGTGCGGCGAGCGCGTCACCGCGCAGACCCCGCAGCAGATCGTCGACCGCCTGCTCGAGCTGCCCGAGGGCACCAAGTACCAGGTGCTCGCCCCCGTCGTCCGCGGACGCAAGGGCGAGTACGCGGACCTCTTCGCCGAGCTGCAGACCAAGGGCTTCGCGCGCGCGCGCGTCGACGGTGAGGTCATCCAGCTCACCGCGCCGCCCACGCTGGAGAAGAAGCTCAAGCACGACATCGAGGTCGTCGTCGACCGCCTCGTCGCGCGCGAGGGCGTGCAGCGGCGGCTCACCGACTCCGTCGAGACGGCGCTCAACCTGGCCGGCGGGCTGCTGGTCGTCGAGCTGGTCGACGCGGACATCGACGACCCGGCGCGCGAGCGGCGCTTCTCCGAGCACCGCGCCTGTCCCAACGACCACGTGCTGACGCTCGACGAGATCGAGCCGCGCACGTTCTCCTTCAACGCGCCGTACGGCGCCTGCCCCGAATGCACGGGCATCGGCTCGCGTCTCGAGGTCGACCCTGACCTGGTCATCCCGGACGACGAGCTCTCGCTCGAGGACGGCGCGGTCGCGCCGTGGTCGCAGACCTCGAGCGAGTACTTCCAGCGAGTGCTCTCCGCGCTCGCCCAGGAGATGGGCTTCTCGACGAGCGTTCCGTGGCGAGCGCTGCCGCAGCGCGCGAAGGACGCCGTGCTCTACGGCCAGAACCACGAGGTCAAGGTCCGCTACAAGAACCGCTGGGGTCGCGAGCGGCAGTACTCGACGGGCTTCGAGGGCGTCATGACGTTCCTCGAGCGGCGCCACAACGAGACGGACTCGGACTGGAGCAAGGAGAAGTACGAGGCCTACATGCGCGAGGTTCCGTGCCCGGTCTGCGAGGGTGCGCGGCTCAAGCCCGAGGTGCTCGCCGTGCGCGTGGGCGGTCGCTCGATCGCCGACGTCTGCCAGCTGCCGATCCGCGAGGCGCGCGAGTTCCTCGACGCGCTCGAGCTCGGCGAGCGTGAGCGTGCGATCGCCGCCCAGGTGCTCAAGGAGATCCAGGCGCGCCTCGGGTTCCTGCTCGACGTCGGGCTGGACTACCTGTCCCTCATGCGGCCCGCGGCGACGCTGTCGGGCGGCGAGGCGCAGCGCATCCGGCTCGCGACGCAGATCGGCTCCGGCCTGGTGGGTGTCCTCTACGTGCTCGACGAGCCGTCGATCGGGCTGCACCAGCGCGACAACCGGAGACTGATCGACACCCTGACGCGCTTGCGCGACCTGGGCAACACGCTCATCGTCGTCGAGCACGACGAGGACACCATCCGCACCGCCGACTGGATCGTCGACATCGGCCCCGGCGCGGGCGAGCACGGCGGGCACGTCGTGCACTCGGGCGACCTGCCGGGTCTGCTGTCGTCCGCCGAGTCCGTCACGGGCGCCTACCTGTCCGGCCGTCGGTCCATCCCGATGCCGGGGCAGCGCCGGCCCGTCGACAAGAAGCGCCAGCTCACGGTGGTCGGCGCCCACGAGCACAACCTGCGGGGGATCGACGTCTCGTTCCCGCTCGGCACGCTCACCGCGGTCACGGGCGTCTCGGGCTCGGGCAAGTCGACGCTGGTCAACGCGATCCTCTACACGGTGCTCGCCAACGAGCTCAACGGGGCGCGGCAGGTGGCCGGCCGGCACAAGCGGGTCACCGGCCTCGACCACCTGGACAAGGTCGTGCACGTGGATCAGGGCCCGATCGGGCGCACGCCGCGCTCCAACCCGGCCACGTACACGGGCGTGTGGGACCACGTGCGCCGACTTTTCGCGGAGACGACCGAGGCCAAGGTGCGTGGCTACACGCCCGGCCGGTTCTCGTTCAACGTCAAGGGCGGGCGCTGCGAGGCGTGCTCGGGTGACGGCACGCTGAAGATCGAGATGAACTTCCTGCCGGACGTCTACGTGCCCTGCGAGGTCTGCCACGGCGCGCGCTACAACCGCGAGACGCTCGAGGTGCACTTCAAGGGCAAGACCGTCGCCGACGTGCTCGCGATGCCGATCGAGGAGGCCGCGGAGTTCTTCGCGGCCGTGCCGGCCATCAGCCGCCACCTCAAGACGCTCACCGACGTCGGGCTCGGCTACGTCCGCCTCGGCCAGCCGGCGCCGACGCTGTCGGGCGGTGAGGCGCAGCGCGTCAAGCTGGCGGCGGAGCTCCAGCGGCGCTCGACGGGCCGCACCATCTACGTCCTCGACGAGCCCACCACGGGTCTGCACTTCGAGGACATCCGCAAGTTGCTGGGCGTGCTGCAGTCCCTGGTCGACAAGGGCAACTCGGTGATCGTGATCGAGCACAACCTCGACGTGATCAAGAACGCCGACTGGGTCATCGACATGGGTCCCGAGGGTGGTTCCGGGGGCGGGATGGTGATCGCCGAGGGCACTCCCGAGCACGTCGCGTCGGTGCCGGCCAGCCACACGGGCCGCTTCCTGGCAGAGGTGCTGGAGCCGGAGGGCGAGCGGGTCTCGGCCTGACGGCCGCGGCGGTGCACCCGCTCCCGCGATGCCCGTCGGGAGGAGCCGCTGGCGCGCCTCAACGCGGGTCCTGCGGACGCAGTGTCCCCGGAACTCGGGGGACGCCGTCTGCGCCCGTCAGCCGGCGAGCTCCTGTGCGACCCGCACGGGGGCCGGCTCATGGCGAACGGGGAAGTTCACCGACCGGGCGATGAAGCAGTGCTCGTGCGCCCGCTGGTGGAGCTCGGCGAGCGTGGCGTCGTCGAACGGGGCGCCCTCGCGGTCCACCGTGCCCGTGGCGATGGTCACGCGCGGCCGCAGCACGACGTCGGTGAACTGCCCGTGCCCGGCGGCCTCGACCCGCATGGTGCCCTTGGCCGAGTCCTCGTAGCCGACCACCGTGACGCCGGCCGTGGCGGCGACGTGCAGGAACCAGAGCATGTGGCACTGGGCGAGCGCCGCGACCAGCAGCTCCTCGGGGGAGTAGCGGTCGGGATCGCCGCGGAACGCCGGGTCGGAGGACCCGAGCAGCGGCGGCTTGGTGCCGATCTGCACCTCGTGATCGCGGCTGTAGGACGTGTAGGTGGCGGTGCCGCGCGATCCGGCTCCGGTCCACGTGATGTCGGCGGAGTACGTGTGCAGGGGACCCATCGCCCCACGCTAGCCGTCAGGCGGTGTCGGCGCCGCGAACTAGGCTCGATGTCATGGCACACCCGTCCACCTATCGCCCGGCGCCGGGTGAGATCCCGGACTCGCCCGGTGTGTACCGCTTCCGCGACGAGCACGGCCGGGTCGTCTACGTCGGCAAGGCCAAGAGCCTGCGGCAGCGCCTCAACAGCTACTTCCAGGACCCGGCGAACCTGCACCCGCGCACGTACACCATGGTCACGACGGCTGCGGCGGTCGAGTGGACCGTCGTTCCCACCGAGGTGGCGGCACTCGCGCTCGAGTACTCCTGGATCAAGGAGTTCGACCCGCGGTTCAACGTCAAGTACCGCGACGACAAGTCCTACCCGTACCTCGCCGTCACCATGGCAGACCAGTTCCCCCGGGTGCAGGTGATGCGCGGGGCCAAGCGCAAGGGCACGCGCTACTTCGGCCCGTACGCCCACGCGTGGGCGATCCGCGAGACCGTCGACCTGCTGCTGCGCGTGTTCCCCGTGCGCACCTGCTCGTCGGGTGTGTTCAAGCGCGCCGCGCAGCAGGGCCGCCCCTGCCTGCTCGGGTACATCGACAAGTGCTCGGCGCCCTGCGTGGGGCGCATCTCGCCGGAGGACCACCAGGCGCTCGCGCAGGACTTCTGCGACTTCATGGCCGGCGACGCGGCCCGGTTCACCAAGCGGCTCACCGCTCGCATGAAGGAGGCAGCGGCCGAGCTCGACTACGAGCGGGCGGCGCGCCTCCGGGACGACATCGCGACGCTCGAGCGCGCGACCGAGCGCAATGCGGTGGTGCTCGCGGACGGCACGGACGCCGACATCTTCGCGCTGTCGGGCGACGAGCTCGAGGCTGCCGTGCAGGTCTTCCACGTGCGCGACGGCCGCATCCGTGGCCAGCGCGGATGGGTCGTGGAGAAGGTCGAGGACCTCGACGACGCCGAGCTCGTCGAGCACCTGCTGCAGCAGGTCTACGGCTCGGAGACCGACGGCGGCGGCGCGAACGTGCCTCGCGAGGTGCTGGTTCCGGTGCTCCCGCCCGACGTCGAGCAGGTGCAGGCCTGGCTGACCGGGCTGCGCGGCTCGCGCGTGCAGGTGCGGGTGCCGCAGCGCGGCGACAAGCGCGAGCTCGCCGCGACCGTCCGGAAGAACGCCGAGCACGCGCTCATGCTGCACCGCACCCGACGGGCGGGGGACCTCACCACCCGCAGCCAGGCGCTCCAGGAGATCCAGGAGGCGCTCAACCTGCCGTCCGCGCCGCTGCGCATCGAGTGCTACGACGTCTCGCACAACCAGGGGACGTACCAGTCGGCGTCGATGGTCGTGTTCGAGGACGGCCTGGCGCGCAAGAGCGAGTACCGCTCGTTCATCATCCGCGGCCCCGAGGGGCAGGGCGCCCGGGACGACACGGCCGCCATGCACGAGGTCATCACGCGCCGGTTCCGGCGGTACCTCAGCGACCGCGCGGAGGCGCGGGACCTCGAGCTGGGTGCCGACGACTGGTCCGACGACGACGGCCGCCCTCGCTCGGGCCCCATCGACGAGCGCACCGGCAAGCCGACCCGCTTCGCCTACCCGCCCAACCTCGTGGTGGTCGACGGCGGTCCGCCCCAGGTCGCGGCGGCCGCCGCGGCGTTGGCCGAGCTCGGCATCGACGACGTCGCGCTGTGCGGTCTGGCCAAGCGGCTCGAGGAGGTGTGGGTGCCCGGCGACGACTACCCCGTGATCCTGCAGCGCAGCTCGGAGGGGCTCTACCTGCTCCAACGCGTGCGCGACGAGGCCCACCGGTTCGCCATCAACGCCCACCGCAACAGGCGGAGCAAGGGCATGACGGCGTCGGTGCTCGACGACGTGCCGGGCCTGGGCCCCGCACGCCAGGCCGCGCTGCTGCGGTACTTCGGATCGGTGAAGCGGCTCAAGGCCGCCTCGGTCGAGGAGATCGCGACCGTGCCGGGCATGGGCGAGCGCACCGCGGCGGCGGTCGTCGCCGCCCTTGCCGGCTCCGCGCCCGGCCCCGAGGCAGCGGACGTGGAGTCGGTGGGCACGGAGTCGGCGGTGGCGGCACCGGCCGGGGATGCGCCCGCGGGCGCCGCCGCGTCGGACGGTGACCGTCCGGTGAACTCCTCGTCCCCGGGGGACGTCGGCGCAGGCACGGCGGCTCCGGCTGGCATGCTGGACGCATGACTGACGAGCCGTCGCCGATCACGGTCCCGCAGGGCATCCCGGCGCTCGACGCCGAGACCGAGGCGCCGCGCCTGCACCCGGCTCAGGTGCTGATCATCACCGGCATGTCCGGAGCGGGCCGCTCCCGGGCCGCGGCGGTGCTCGAGGACCTCGACTGGTACGTGGTCGACAACCTCCCGGCCCAGATGCTCACGCACCTCGTGGGCATGCTGACGACAGGCCCCCACGAGACGCGTGCGCAGCGCGTCGCGGCCGTCATCGACGTGCGCGGCCGCGGCTTCTTCCGCGACCTGGCCCAGGTGCTCGGTGGACTCCGCGAGGCGGGGCTCGAGTACGGGATCCTGTTCCTCGACGCCTCGGACGAGGTCCTGGTGCGGCGCTTCGAGCAGGTGCGCAGGCCTCACCCGCTGCAGGGCAACGGGCGCATCCTCGACGGCATCGCCGAGGAGCGCGCGGTCCTCGCGGACATCCGCGAGCGGGCCGACACCGTCATCGACACCTCGGAGCTCAACGTCCATGACCTCGCGCGCGAGGTCCGCGCGGCGGTGGCGGGGGACACCGAGGACGTGCTGCGCATCAACGTGCTGTCCTTCGGCTTCAAGTACGGCATCCCGCTGGATGCCGACCACGTGGTCGACATGCGCTTCCTGGCCAACCCGTACTGGATCACCGAGCTGAGGCACCTGACGGGCCGGGACGCTCCCGTGCGCGACTACGTGCTGGGACTGCCGGGGGCGACCACGTTCATCGAGCGGTACGTGGACGCGCTCGAGCCGGTGCTCGCCGGCTACCTCAACGAGGAGAAGCGGTACGTGACCATCGCGGTCGGGTGCACCGGCGGCAAGCACCGCAGCGTCGCGGTCAGCGAGGCGATCGGCGCCCGGCTGCGGGCCGCCGGGCACCGCGTCACGGTCGCCGCCCGCGATCTCGGCAAGGAATGAGGGCGACCCCGGCGACGGGCCGGACGAGCGGAGGCGGTCCCGCGTTCGTCGCCCTCGGTGGCGGGCACGGCCTGTCCGCGAGCCTGTCGGCGCTGCGCCTCATGAGCGACCGCATCACGGCCGTCGTGACGGTGGCCGACGACGGCGGCTCGTCGGGGCGGCTGCGCGACGAGCTGGGCGTGCTGCCTCCGGGGGACCTGCGGATGGCGCTGGCCGCGTTGTGCGACGACTCCGACTGGGGCCGGACCTGGCGCGACGTGCTCCAGCACCGCTTCTCCTCCGCGGGAGACCTGGACCGGCACGCCGTCGGCAACCTGCTCATCGTGGCGCTGTGGGAGCTGCTGGGGGATCCCGTGGGCGGCTTGGACTGGGTCGGGCGGCTGCTCGGTGCACGGGGCCGGGTGCTGCCGATGGCCGACGTGCCGCTGTCGATCGAGGCCGACGTGCGCCGCGAGGACGGCTCGGTCGTGGTCGTCCGGGGGCAGACGTCGGTCGCGCAGACGGCCGACCTGATCGAGCAGGTGCGGCTGGTGCCCGCCGATCCACCCGCCTGCGCCGAGGCGGTGGCAGCGATCGATGCCGCCGACTGGGTGGTTCTGGGTCCGGGCTCCTGGTACACCTCCGTGCTGCCGCACCTGCTGGTGCCCGAGCTGCGCGCGGCGCTCGGCCGCACCTCGGCCAAGACCATCGTCACGCTCAACCTCGAGCCCGAGGAGCACGGCGAGACCGCGGGGATGAGGGCAGAGGATCACCTCGAGGTGCTGCACGCCCACGCCCCTGACCTGAGCATCCACGCCGTGGTGGCCGATCCGGGGGCGGTCGAGGACATCGAGACGCTGGCCGACTGGTGCCACGCGCGCGGCGCCCGGCTCCTGCTGCGGCAGGTCAGCCGCGGTGACGGATCCGCGCAGCACGACCCGCTGCGGCTCGCTGCCGCGTTCCGTGACGTGGTCGAGTCCACCTGGGGTGACGTCGGTCGTCGGCGCCCCTGACCGTCCCCAGTGCGACGGTCGTGATGGCAGGATGACGCCCATGGCGTTGACGGCACAGGTGAAGGACGAGCTCGCGCGTCTGAAGGTGGACAAGACGTCAGCACGCAAGGCGGAGGTCTCCGCGACCCTGAGGTTCGCCGGCGGTCTGCACATCATCTCGGGGCGCATCGTGGTCGAGGCCGAGCTCGACACGGCCATCGCGGCGCGGCGGCTCCGGCAGGCGATCTTCGAGGTCTACGGGCACGAGAGCGAGATCGTCGTCGTCTCCGGCGGCGGGCTGCGCCGCGGCAGCCACTACGTGGTGCGGGTGGTCAAGGACGGCGAGTCGCTCGCTCGCCAGACCGGCCTGCTCGACAACCGTGGGCGGCCTGTCCGTGGCCTGCCGCCCCAGGTGGTGTCCGGCGGGGTGGGGGAGGCCGAGGCCGCCTGGCGCGGCGCGTTCCTCGCGCACGGCTCGCTCACCGAGCCGGGGCGCTCGTCGTCGCTCGAGGTCACATGCCCGGGCCCCGAGGCCGCGCTCGCGCTCGTCGGCGCCGCACGCCGGATGGGCATCGCCACCAAGGCGCGCGAGGTGCGCGGCGTCGACCGCGTCGTCATCCGCGACGGCGACGCGATCAGCGCCATGCTGACCCGGCTGGGCGCCCACGACACCACGCTGGTGTGGGAGGAGCGCCGCGTGCGGCGCGAGGTGCGCGGCACCGCCAACCGGCTGGCCAACTTCGACGACGCCAACCTCCGGCGCTCCGCGCGCGCCGCCGTGGCGGCGGGCGCGCGCGTCGAGCGCGCGTTCGAGATCCTGGCCGACGAGCTCCCCGAGCACCTGCGCGAGGCGGGGGAGCTGCGCCTCGCGCACAAGGAGGCCTCGCTCGAGGAGCTGGGCAAGCTCGCCGACCCGCCGCTGACCAAGGACGCGGTCGCGGGCCGGATCCGTCGCCTGCTCGCCACCGCGGACAAGCGAGCCGCGGAGCTGGGCATCCCGGACACCGAGGCCGGGCTCAGCCCCGACCTGCTTGACCTCTGACGGACGAGCGCTTGCCCGCGGTGTCCCACCCACCGGACGGAGTGCCCGTGTAGGACCTCCGGTCCGCAGTGGTGTGGGTCACGGGTATAGGCTTGAGCCATCCGATCGCAACGAGACTGTCACGTGCTGGGCATGCCCCGGTGCGGGTGCAGGGTCGCTCGATCGGGACGCACACCGGCGTGCGAGTTCCCACCAACCATTGTGTGCGCCGACCTCGTCGGCGCTGCCGAGGAGGGCAAGTGACCATCAAGGTCGGCATCAACGGCTTCGGCCGCATCGGGCGCAACTTCTACCGTGCCATCGTGGCCTCGGGCGCTGACATCGAGATCGTCGGGGTCAACGACCTGACGGACAACAAGACGCTGGCGCACCTGCTCAAGTACGACACGGTCCTGGGCCGTTTCCCGCTGAGCGTGAGCTTCGACGACGAGAACATCATCGTCGACGGCAAGAAGATCCGTGCCCTCGAGGAGCGCAACCCGGCCGACCTGCCCTGGGCCGAGCTGGGCGCTGACATCGTCATCGAGTCGACCGGCTTCTTCACCGACGCCACCAAGGCCAAGGCGCACATCGAAGCCGGCGCCAAGAAGGTCATCATCTCGGCTCCCGCCAAGAACGAGGACGGCACGTTCGTCGTCGGCGTGAACCACGAGCAGTACGACGCAGCGACGCAGCACATCATCTCGAACGCGTCCTGCACCACGAACTGCCTGGCCCCCGTCGCCAAGGCCCTCAACGACGCCATCGGCATCGAGAAGGGCCTGATGACGACGATCCACGCGTACACGGGCGACCAGAACCTGCAGGACGGCCCCCACAAGGACCTCCGCCGCGCCCGCGCCGCCGCGCAGAACATCGTCCCGACCTCGACCGGCGCCGCCAAGGCCGTCGCGCTCGTGCTCCCGGAGCTCAAGGGCAAGCTCGACGGCTTCGCGCTGCGCGTGCCGACGATCACCGGTTCGGCCACCGACCTGACCTTCACCGCCTCGCGCGAGGTCACGGTCGAGGAGGTCAACGCCGCGGTCAAGGCCGCCTCGGAGGGCCCGCTCAAGGGCATCCTCGAGTACGTCGAGGACGAGATCGTGTCGAGCGACATCGTCACCAACCCGCACCAGAGCATCTTCGACTCCAAGCTCACCAAGGTGAGCGGCGACCTCGTCAAGATCATCGCCTGGTACGACAACGAGTGGGGCTACTCGAACAGCCTCGTCGCGCTGACCAAGTACGTGGGCGACCGTCTCTGACCTTCGCCTGATCAAGCACGGATATGCGTCCGCGTGCGCCCCGGCCACCGGCCCCGGCGCACGCGGACGCTGTCGTGTGAGCCCTCTTCGTCAGCTCGAGAACACCGGTAGGAGACCATGAAGACCATCGAGGACCTCGGCGACCTGCGCGGCAAGCGCGTGCTCGTCCGCTCCGACTTCAACGTGCCGCTGGACGGCACCACCATCACCGACGACGGCCGCGTCCGTGCGGCGCTGCCGACGCTGCAGGCTCTGCTCGCCGCCGGCGCCCGCGTCGTCGTGACCGCCCACCTCGGCCGTCCGAAGGGCGCGCCCGAGGACAAGTACTCGCTCGCGCCCGTCGCCGCGCGCCTGGGCGAGCTGCTGGGCCAGGACGTCGCGCTCGCGAAGGACACCGTCGGCGAGTCCGCCAAGGCCACCGTCGCCGCGCTGCAGGACGGCCAGATCGCCCTGCTCGAGAACATCCGGTTCGACCCGCGCGAGACGAGCAAGGACGACGCGGAGCGCGCGTCGCTCGCGGCGGACCTCGCCGAGCTCGCGGACGTCTTCGTCTCGGACGGGTTCGGTGTCGTGCACCGCAAGCAGGCGTCGGTCTACGACGCCGCGCTCGTGCTGCCCCACGCGGTCGGCAAGCTGGTGCTCAACGAGGTCGAGTCGCTGAAGAAGGCGACCGAGAACCCCGAGCGGCCGTACGTCGTGGTGCTGGGTGGCTCCAAGGTGTCCGACAAGCTGGGTGTCATCGCCAACCTGCTGACGAAGGCCGACCGCCTCGTCATCGGCGGCGGCATGCTGTTCACGTTCCTGGCCGCCAAGGGGTACTCGGTCGGCAACTCGCTGCTCGAGGCCGACCAGATCGAGACGGTCAAGGGCTACCTCGCGCAGGCGGAGGAGGCCGGCGTCGAGATCGTGCTGCCGGTCGACATCACGGTCGCCGACGAGTTCAAGGCCGACTCGCCCGCCTCCGTGGTGGCCGCGGACGCGATCCCCGACGGCAAGATCGGCCTCGACATCGGCCCCGAGTCGGCGCAGCTCTTCGCGAGCAAGATCACCGACGCCAAGACCGTCGTCTGGAACGGCCCCGCCGGCGTCTTCGAGTTCGACGCGTTCGCGGGCGGGACCAAGGCCGTCGCGCAGGCGCTCATCGACGCCGGCGCGAACGGTGGCTTCACCATCGTCGGCGGGGGCGACTCGGCAGCAGCCGTGCGCATCCTCGGTTTCGACGAGGCCAAGTTCGGCCACATCTCCACCGGCGGCGGCGCCAGCCTGGAGTTCCTCGAGGGCAAGACCCTGCCCGGCATCGCAGTTCTGGAGGACTGAACGTGAGCACCCGTACCCCGCTGATGGCGGGCAACTGGAAGATGAACCTGGATCACCAGCAGGCGATCCAGACCCTGCAGAAGCTGGCCTGGACGCTCAAGGACGCGAAGCACGACTTCTCGGCCGTCGAGGTCGCGGTGCTGCCGCCGTTCACGGACCTGCGCAGCGTGCAGACCCTCGTGGACGCCGACAAGCTCGAGATCGTCTACGGCGCGCAGGACGTGTCGGCGTTCACCTCGGGCGCGTACACGGGTGAGATCTCGCCCGTGTTCCTGGCCAAGCTGGGCGTCACGTACGTCGCGATCGGTCACTCCGAGCGCCGCGAGCACCACAACGAGTCGGACAGGCTGGTCAACGCGAAGATCAAGTCCGCGCTGGGCGCCGGCGTGATCCCGATCCTGTGCGTCGGCGAGGACATCGACACGCGCCGCGCGGCCGCGCACGTGCAGCACACGCTGCTCCAGCTGGAGGGCGCGCTCGAGGACATCTCGGCCGAGCAGGCCAAGACCATCGTCGTCGCCTACGAGCCCGTCTGGGCCATCGGCACCGGCGAGACCGCGACCCCGGAGGACGCGCAGGAGATGGCCGAGGCCATCCGCGGGCGGCTCGCCGAGCTGTACGACCGGGACACCGCCGACGCGGTCCGTGTCCTGTACGGCGGCTCGGTGAAGTCCTCGAACGTCGCGTCGATCATGGCGAAGCCGGACGTGGACGGCGCGCTGGTGGGCGGAGCGAGCCTCGACCCCGAGGAGTTCGCCAAGATCGCGCGCTACCAGTCGCACGCCGTGGGTCTCTGACCGACGAGCAGCGTCCGGCGCGGTCCGGCGTCACCCGAAGTGGGGGCGCCGGACCCGCCGGTGGTGGACGATGTGGATTCTTTGCCCTCTCGTCGCCTACCCTGAACCCGCTCCACCACATGCAGGGCCCTGCAACGCCGAAGCAAACGTCGCCGTCCCGTCGGACCGGTGACACCCGCACCAGTGAGGAACTGACCCGCCGTGACCGCCTTGAAGATCTCGCTGCAGGTGCTCCTGGTGCTGACCAGCCTGCTGCTCATCCCGCTCGTCCTGCTGCACAAGGGCAAGGGCGGCGGCCTCTCGGACATGTTCGGCGGTGGCATCTCCAGCAGCGCCGGCAGCTCGGGCGTCGCTGAGCGCAACCTCAACCGCATCACGGTCGGCACCGCGCTGGCCTGGGGCGCGGTCATCATCCTGCTCGGGCTCGTCGAGACCACGGTCTGAGGCCCGGCGATGGCGAGCGGGAGTGCGATCAGGGGATCTCGCGTCGGTGCTGGCCCCATGGGCGAGGCCGAGCGGGGCGACGCGGCCCCACGCATCTGGATCTCGTACTGGTGCGCCAACGGCCACGAGACGCGACCCAGCTTCGCGGAAGAGGCGGCCGACGAGGCGCCCACGACCTGGGACTGCCCGCGGTGCGGCTATCCCGCGGGGCAGGACCAGGCGAACCCGCCGTCGCCGTCGCGCAACGAGCCGTACAAGACGCACCTCGCCTACGTGAAGGAGCGCCGCTCGGAGGAGGACGGCCAGGCGATCCTCGACGAGGCCCTCGAGTCGCTTCGGGCGCGCCGCGGCCGCTGAGCGACCAACGAACGACGCGAGGGGCGGTCCCGATGACGGGACCGCCCCTCGTTCGTGCGTGCGGGGTCAGGGCAGGACGCGCAGCAGGGCGAACCCGTCGTGGCCCTTGGACCCGACCGTCTGCACGACCGTGGCGTCGAGGCGCGGATGGTCGACGAGGAGGTCGACCATGCGCCGAACGCCCTGCACGCGGGCGTCGGGGTGGTCGGCGTCGACGACCCCGCCGGCGCGCACCACGTTGTCGACGACGATGACCGTCCCCGGGCGCGACAGCGCGAGCGACTGCTCCGTGTACCGCGCGAGAGACTCCTTGTCGGCGTCGATGAACACCAGGTCGAACGGCTCGGTCCCGTCGCCGATCAGCCGGTCCAGCGTGTCGGCCGCGGGACCGACGACGACCTCGACCACGTCGCCGACGCCCGCCTGCTCGAGGCTGTCGCGCGCCACCGCGGCGTGCGCAGGGTCGATCTCGAGCGTCACGAGCCGGCCCTCCGGCGGCAGCGCGCGAGCGAGCCACAGGGTGCTGTAGCCGCCCAGCGTGCCGATCTCGAGGATCCGGTGGGCACCGGCGATCTGCGCGAGGAGATGGAGCAGCTTGCCTTGGTTCGGTGCGACCGCGATGTCCGGCAACCCGGCCTCGACGGCCGCGTGGCGCGTGCTGAGGAGTCCAGCGTCCTCGGGCACGAGCGCGCCGAAGTAGCCGTCGACCTCGTCGTAGAGCGTCATCGGGAGCCGTCGGCGTTGTCGGCACTGTCGGCGCTGCCGGCGCTGCCGGCGTTCCCCGCGGCGGCGGCGTCCAGGAGCCAGAGCGTCCTCTCGATGCCCACCGCGCCCGCGGCGGGCGTCGTCTCCACCGGGGCGGAGGCCAGGGCCGAGGCGACCGCCTCGGCCTTCTCGGCACCGGCGGCGACCACCCAGACCTCGCGCGCGCCGCGGATCGCCTCGAACGTGAGCGAGACGCGCAGCGGGGGAGGCTTGGGGGAGTCGTGCACCCCCGTCGTGGAGCGACCGGCCGCCTCGAGGGCCTCGTGGCCCGGGAAGAGCGAGGCGACGTGGCCGTCGGGGCCCATCCCGAGCATCAGCACGTCGAACGCGGGCGACGGGCCGGTGTTCCCGGTGGCGGCGGCGAGTGCCACCGCGTACTCGTCGGCCGCCGCCTCGGGGGTCGGGACGTAGTCGCTGAGCGCGGGCACGGCGTGCACGTTCTCGGGCGGGAGCGCGTCGCCGAGTGCGTCGAGCAGGGCGTCCCGGGCCTGCGTCTCGTTGCGGTCGGGGTGACCGTCGGGCAGGAAGCGCTCGTCGCCCCACCACAGGTGCACGCCGGACCAGTCGACCGCGTCGCGCACCGGGTTCGCCGCGACGGCGGCGAGCGTCTTGATGCCCACCGTCCCGCCCGTGAGCACCAGGTGGACGGGGGCGCGGTGCGACTGGACGTCCACCAGATGGGTGAGCAGACGCGCCGCCGTGGCCTCCGCCAGCAGCGTCGCATCGGGGTGGACGACGACGTCGCGCGCGCTCACTCGCCCACCTTGGCCAGGCCCTTGACGAGCACCTCGCCGTACACGTCGTCGGCGTCCAGGCGGCGCAACTCCTCCGCGAGGCACTCGCGCAGCTGGCGGATGGGCAGCGCGATGCGGTGCTCGGGCTGGTCGGGCTGGCGCAAGGCGGCGGTCTTGCCGTCCGGCCGGTCCAGGACGATGTCGCCCGAGGCGCGCTCGAGGCGCACCTGCGTGATGGCGGGAGCGTCCTTGAAACGCTGGATCTCGACCGGGCACTTGAGCGAGTACGCGAGCCACGCGGCCATGAGGTCGACCGACGAGTGCCTGCTCTCGCCCACCACGACCGCCTTGCGCACCGGCTCGTACGGAGGCTGGTCCAACGTGGCGGCGATCAGGCCGCGCCAGAGCGTCGCGCGGGCCCAGGCGAGGTCGGTGTCCCCGTCCTTGTAGGCGTCCCGCAGCCTCTGCAGGCCCGCGGTCGGTCGAGCGACCTGCGAGGTGTCCGTGATGCGCCGCTGCGCCATGCGTCCCAGCGGGTGCTCGGACGGGTTGTCCGGGAACTCGTAGGGCCACCAGGTCACGATGGGCGCGTCGGGCAGCATGAGCGGCATCACGAGCGTGTCCAGGTGCGAGTCGAGCGCGCCCGAGGGCCGCAGCACGATGACCTCGCTGGCCCCGGCGTCGCCGCCGAGCCGGATCTGCGCGTCGAGGTTGGACGAGCGCTGCTTGGTGTCCTTCGCGATCACGATGACGCGGCACGGGTGCTCGCGGCTCGCGTCGTTGGCCGCGTCGATCGACTCGTCCGGGTCGTGGCCGGCCGTGTCGATGATGAGCGTGAGCACCCGGCCCAGGGCGATGGCACCGCCCTCGTCGCGCTCCTTGAGCAGGCGACCGTTGATGGCCCGGGTGGTCGTCTCGGGCATGTCGATGATCAAGGTCGCCTCCAGGTGCGCCCGTCGCGCGCCATCATCTCGTCGGCCGAAGCGGGGCCCCAGGTCCCCGAGCGGTACTGGTCCGGCTTGCCCTTGGACGCCCAGTACTGGGTGATCGGGTCGAGCACCTTCCAGGACAGCTCGACCTCCTCGCTCTGCGGGAAGAGCGGCGGGTCGCCCAGCAGGACGTCGAGGATCAGGCGCTCGTACGCCTCGGGGGACGACTCGGTGAACGCGTGGCCGTAGCCGAAGTCCATCGTGACGTCCCGCACCTCCATCGCCGTCCCGGGGACCTTGGCGCCGAACCGCAGCGTCACGCCCTCGTCCGGCTGCACGCGGATGACGAGCGCGTTCTTGCCCAGCTCCTCGGTGGCCGTCGCCTCGAACGGCAGGTGCGGCGCCTTCTTGAACACGACCGCGATCTCGGTGACGCGGCGCCCGAGACGCTTGCCCGTGCGCAGGTAGAACGGCACGCCCGCCCAGCGCCGCGTGTCGATGTCGACGCGGATCGCGGCGAACGTCTCGGTGGTGGAGTTGGGGTTGAACCCCTCCTCTTCGAGGTAGCCGACCACCTTCTCGCCGCCCTGCCAGCCCGCAGCGTACTGCCCGCGCGCGGTGTGCCGGCCGATGTCTCGCGGCAGCCGGACGGCCGAGAGGACCTTGACCTTCTCGGCGCGCAGCCCGTCGGCGTCGAAGGAGACCGGCTCCTCCATCGCGGTCAGGGCGAGCAGCTGCAGCAGGTGGTTCTGGATGACGTCGCGTGCGGCGCCGATGCCGTCGTAGTACCCGGCGCGGCCGCCGATGCCGATGTCCTCGGCCATGGTGATCTGCACGTGGTCGACGTAGTTCGAGTTCCAGATGGGCTCGAACAGCTGGTTGGCGAAGCGCAGCGCCAGGAGGTTCTGGACCGTCTCCTTGCCCAGGTAGTGGTCGATCCGGAAGATGTCGTCCGGGTTGAAGACGCTCGAGACGATGTCCTGGAGCTCGCGCGCGCTGGCCAGGTCGTGGCCGAACGGCTTCTCGATGACCACGCGACGCCACGTGCCCTCGGCGGGCTGCGAGAGGCCGGACCGCGCGAGCTGCTTGCACACCACGGGGAACGCGCTGGGCGGGATCGACAGGTAGAACGCGTGGTTGCCGCCGGTGCCGCGGTTCACGTCGAGCTCCTCGACGGTGTCACGCAGGCGGTCGAACGCGTCGTCGTCGTCGAAGGTGCCCTGGACGAAGCGGATGCCCTCCGACATCTGGCGCCACGTCGCCTCCCGGAACGGGGTGCGTGCGTGCTCCCTGACCGCGTCGTGCACGATCTGCGCGAAGTCCTGGTCGGCCCAGTCGCGGCGGGCGAACCCGGTCAGCGCGAAGCCGGGGGGCAGCAGGCCGCGGTTGGTCAGGTCGTACACGGCGGGCATGAGCTTCTTGCGGGCGAGGTCTCCCGTCACCCCGAAGATCACCAGGCCGCACGGACCCGCGATGCGCGGCAGACGACGGTCGCGCGGGTCACGCAGCGGGTTGTTGCCCTCGGAGACCTTGGCGGGGCTCACCGGGCGTCCGATGCGGCCACCTGGTCGGCGGCGCCGCTCAGCTGCTCGTCGACCTGCTTCAGGAGCTGCTCCCAGCTGTCGGTGAACTTCTTCACGCCTTCCTCCTCCAGCTTGCGGGTGACGTCGTCGATGTCGATGCCCAGGCCGCGCAGGCGCTCGATCACGCGCTCCGCCTCGTCCTTGGTGCCCGTGACGGTGTCGCTCGCGTCGCCGCCGTGGTCGGCGACCGCGTCGAGCGTGGCCTCCGGCATCGTGTTGACGGTGCCCCGCACCACCAGCTCGTCGACGTAGAGCGTGTCGGGGTACGCCTTGTCCTTGACGCCCGTCGAGGCCCACAGGGGCCGCTGCGGGTGCGCGCCGGCGGCGGCGAGCGCCTTCCAGCGGTCGTCGGCGGTCACCTCCTGGAACAGGCCGTACGCGAGCCGGGCGTTCGCGATCGCCGCGGTGCCGCGCAGCGCGGCCGCCTCGGGCGAGCCGATCTCGTCGAGCTTCGGGTCGATGGCCGTGTCGACGCGCGAGACGAAGAACGACGCGACCGACGCGATGGGCGCCAGGTCGTGGCCGTTCGCCCGCGCCTGCTCCAGCCCGGCCTGGAACGCGTCCAGGACGGCGCCGTACCGCTCGATGGAGAAGATCAGCGTGACGTTGACGCTGATGCCCTCGGCGAGCACCGCCGTGATGGCGGGCAGGCCCTCGACGGTCGCGGGGATCTTGATGAAGACGTTGGGCCGGTCGACCGTCGCCCACAGCTTCTTGGCCGACTCGATGGTGGCGGCCGTGTCGCGGGCCATCCGCGGGTCGACCTCGATCGACACGCGGCCGTCCTGCGTGTCCGTCCGGTCGTACACGGGCCGGAGCACGTCGGCGGCGTCGCGCACGTCGTCGGTGGTGATGCGGAAGACGGCGTCCTCGGCGGTCGCGCCCTGCGCGGCCAGCTGCCGCAGCTGCTCGTCGTAGGCGTCGCCCTTGCTGATGGCCGCGGCGAAGATGCTCGGGTTGGTCGTCACTCCGACGACGCCGTGCTCGACGAGCTCGGCCAGGTTCCCCGTGCGGAGCCGCTCGCGGGACAGGTCGTCGAGCCAGACGGCGACTCCTGCGTCGGCGAGCCGTGCCAGGGGGTTGCTGCTCGTTGCCATGGTGCTGCCCTTCTCTCCTGCTGAACATGCGTTCTCTGGTCGAAGGTCGCACCGGCCCCGCCCGTCCAGGCGGGACCGGTGCGGCGTGAGTCAGCCCTGCTGGTCGCCCGTCCCCGACGCGGTCGGCGTGGCCTGGGCGCTGGACGGTGCGCCGTCGGAGGCGGCCGCGGCGATCGAGTCGTGCGCGGCGGCGACCACGGCCTCTGCCGTGATGCCGAACTCGCGGTAGAGCGTCTCGTAGTCCGCCGAGGCACCGAAGTGCTCGAGTGAGACCGTGCGACCCGCATCCCCGACGATCTTGTGCCAGGACAGGGCGATGCCGGCCTCGACCGAGACGCGCGCCCGCACCGAGGAGGGGAGGACCGACTCGCGGTAGGCGGCGTCCTGCTCGGCGAACCACTCGAGCGACGGCGCCGAGACGACGCGCGTCGCGATCCCGGCGGCCTCGAGCGTCTCGCGGGCGTCGACGGCCAGCTGCACCTCGGAGCCCGTGCCGATCAGGATGACGTCGGGCGTGCCGCTGCTCGCCTCGAGGAGGACGTAGGCGCCGCGGGCCACACCTTCGGCGGACGCGAAGCCCTCCTCGCCGCGGGGGTAGGTGGGCACGTTCTGCCGCGTGAGGATCAGGCCGACCGGGCCCGAGCGGTGCTCGAGCACGGCCTTCCACGCCTGCGCGGTCTCGTTGGCGTCGGCGGGCCGCACCACGGTGAGGCCCGGGATCGCGCGCAGGGCGGTCAGGTGCTCGACGGGCTGGTGCGTGGGGCCGTCCTCGCCGAGGCCGATGGAGTCGTGCGTCCACACGTAGATGGCCGGCGCGCCCATGAGCGAAGCGAGGCGGACCGAGCCGCGCATGTAGTCGGCGAACTGCAGGAACGTCCCGCCGTAGGGGCGGGTCAGGCCGTGCAGCACGATGCCGGACAGGATCGCGCCCATGCCGTGCTCGCGGATGCCGAAGTGCAGCGTGCGGCCGTTCTCGTCGCCCGCGAACTCGTGCGTCGAGCGCTTGGCGGGGATGAAGGACGTCGCGCCCTTCATCGTCGTGTTGTTCGATCCCGCGAGGTCGGCCGAGCCGCCCCACAGCTCCGGCAGCTCGTCGGCGATCGCGGAGAGCACCTCGCCGGAGGCCGCACGCGTCGCGACCGCCTTGCCGGCGGGGAACACGGGCAGCGCCTGCTCCCAGCCCTCGGGGAGCTCGTGCGCGACGAGGCGGTCGAGGAGCGCCGCCTTGTCGGGGTTGGCGGAGCGCCAGGCGTCGTAGCCCTTCTGCCACTCGACCCGGTCCGCGGCCGCACGGGAGGCGAGGGCGCGGGTGTGGGCGATCACGTCGGCGCCCACCTCGAACGTCTTGTCGGGGTCGAACCCGAGCAGCTCCTTCAGGCCCGTGATGGCCTCGGTGCCGAGCTTGGACCCGTGCGAGGAGTGCTCGTTGGTCTTGGTGGGCGTCGGCCACGCGATCAGCGTGCGGATGCCGATGAAGGACGGCTTGTCCGTGACGGCCTTCGCCGCCTCGATCGCTGCGGACAGGGCGTCGACGTCCTCGCGGTACTCGCCGCCCGCGGTCCAGTCGACGAACTGCACGTGCCAGCCGTACGCCTCGTAGCGAGCGAGCACGTCCTCCGTGAACGCGATCTCGGTGTCGCCCTCGATCGAGATGTGGTTGTCGTCCCACAGCACGATGAGGTTGCCGAGCTCCTGCGTGCCGGCGACGGACGAGGCTTCGCTCGTGACGCCCTCCTGGAGGTCGCCGTCCGAGCAGATCACGTAGGTGTAGTGGTCGAACGGGCTGGTGCCCGGTGCCGCCTCCGGGTCGAGCAGCGCACGCTCGCGGCGCTGCGCCATCGCGAAGCCGACCGCGGAGGCCAGGCCCTGACCGAGCGGTCCCGTGGTGATCTCGACGCCGGACGTGTGCTTGTACTCCGGATGCCCCGGGGTCTTCGAGCCCCAGGTGCGCAGCGCCTGCAGGTCCTCGAGCTCGAGCCCGAAGCCGCCCAGGTAGAGCTGGATGTACTGCGTCAGGCACGAGTGCCCTGCGGACAGCACGAACCGGTCGCGCCCGAGCCAGTGCGGGTCGCTCGGGTCGTGGCGCAGCACGTTCTGGTAGAGCAGGTAGGCCACAGGAGCCAGGCTGATGGCGGTGCCGGGGTGGCCGTTGCCGACCTTCTCCACCGCATCCGCCGCCAGGATCCGGACGGTGTCGACCGCCCGCACGTCCAGGTCAGTCCAGCCGACGGTCTGCGCCAGGGGAGCCTTCGCGTTCACCGCACCTCATTCCCACCCGCACCGATGGTCGGGTGTCGTGTCGGACGTGATCGGGCGCCCGCACGGGCGCCGGGCCGGTCCGGCACTCCTGTGCAGCATGCTGCGCGGGTGTCGTCGGACCGTGCCCGTCGAGCCTATAGCGCACCTGCCCAGGTGCGCCGGGCGTGACCATCCGCGGCGGCAGCGGCGGCGGAGCGATTCATGTCACACCCCCGAACCGGCCGAAGTCGGGCCGGCTGCGAGCCCGGGAGCGGGCGCAGGCCGTAGCATGGCAGCGCGACATTCCCCCCACCTCTGTCCTGCGCCGGGTCACCGGCCGGACGACGAACGGATCAGCTGCGCGTGCGCCTCACCAGCCCCCTGCCTGTCGACGACACCGGAGCGTCGGCCACGCCGACGTCGGTGGCGACCTCGCAGAGGCGCGGTGTCCGTGCGGTCGTGAGCCCCTACTTCGCGCTCACCAAGCCCCGCGTGATCGAGCTGCTGCTCGTCACCACGGTGCCGACCATGATCCTCGCGGCGGACGGGCTGCCGGGCTGGTGGCTGGTGCTGCTCACGCTCGTCGGCGGTGCCGCGGCGGCGGGGTCGGCCAACGTGCTGAACTGCTACCTCGACCGCGACATCGACAAGATCATGAACCGCACCAAGCGGCGTCCGATCGTCACGGGCGAGGTCAGCCCCCGCGCGGCGCTGCTGTTCGGGCTCGCGCTCGGTGTCGGCTCGCTGGCCTGGCTCTACCTGCTCGTGAACCCGGCCTCGGCCTGGCTCACGGCGGCCGCGATCCTCATCTACGTCGTCGGCTACACCATGATCCTCAAGCGCCGCACGCCGCAGAACATCGTCTGGGGTGGTGCTGCGGGCTGCATGCCGGTGCTCATCGGCTGGTCGGCCGTCACGGGCGGGGTCTCGTGGACCGCGGTGCTGCTGTTCGGCGTCATCTTCTTCTGGACCCCGCCGCACTACTGGCCGCTGTCGATGAAGTTCCGCAACGACTACGCGGCGGCCGGCGTGCCGATGCTGCCCGTGGTTGCGAAGGACACCAAGGTCGCGCGGGAGATGATCCTCTACACGCTCGCGATGATCTTGTGCTCGGTGCTGATCTGGCCTGTGCAGGGCATGACGTGGGTGTACGGAGTCGTCTCGATCGGGCTGGGCGCGTGGTTCCTGTGGTCGTGCATCGGGCTGCTCCGCCGCGCGGAGGACCCCAGCCGCGGCAAGCTACGCGCGATGAGCGTCTTCCACGCGTCGATCACGTACCTGACGCTGCTGTCTGTCGCACTCTCGGTCGACGTCTTCCTGCCCCTCTGACGTCGGCGGCGTGCCCGTGCAGTCGGCCGACGACGGCCCCCTGAGGCCGGCGCTCGACGCGTACCTGGCCCACCTCACGGTGGAGCGCGGTCTGTCACCCCACACGCTGTCGGCCTACCGCCGCGACCTCGAGCGCTACGTCGCGTTCCTGCACGAGCGCGGCGTCGGCGCCGCGCAGCAGGTGGGGGAGCAGGACGTCGAGGCCTTCGTGGTCGCCGTCCGCACCGGCTCGGACGGCCGCGCCGCGCTCTCGGCGGCCTCCGCGGCCCGGGCGGTGGTCGCCGTGCGGGGATGGCACCGGTTCCTCGTCCTGGACGGTGCGACCACCGACGACGCGGCGCGCGCCGTGCGCCCGCCCGCCCAGCCCAAGCGGCTGCCCAAGGCGATCTCCGTCGAGGACGTCGGGCGCATCCTCGACGCCGCGGGGCAGGGCGACGGACCGGTCCCGCTGCGCGACCGTGCGCTGCTCGAGCTCGTGTACGGCACGGGCGCCCGGATCTCGGAGGCCGTCGGTCTGGCTGTCGACGACCTCGACCTCACGCCGGACCGCGCCTCGGTGAGGCTGTTCGGCAAGGGCAGCAAGGAGCGCGTGGTCCCGGTGGGCGGCTTCGCGCGCGAGGCCGTCGAGGCGTACCTGGTGCGCGGCCGCCCCGCCCTGGCGGCCGGTGGGCGCGGGACGCCGGCCCTGTTCCTCAACACGCGGGGCGCGGTGCTGAGCCGCCAGAGCGCGTGGGCCGTGCTGCGGACGGCTGCCGAGAGGTCCGGGATCGAGGGCGCCGACCGCGTGTCACCGCACACGCTGCGGCACTCGTTCGCCACGCACCTGCTGGCCGGCGGGGCGGACGTCCGCGTGGTCCAGGAGCTGCTGGGGCACGCGTCGGTGACCACCACCCAGATCTACACGCTCGTCACCGTCGACAGCCTGCGTGAGGTCTATGCGCAGTCGCACCCGCGCGCCCTCTGAAGGTGGCGTCCGGCGCCGGTAGGGTGTGCGGCGTGGTGAGCCAGGTATCGACTGAGGAGCGCGACGCCGTCGGACGGCCGTTGCCCGTTTTCCCGGAGCCCGCTCCGCTGTCCTCGCACGGCCCGGCCCGGGTGATCGCGATGTGCAACCAGAAGGGTGGGGTCGGCAAGACGACGACCACCATCAACCTGGCCGCGGCGCTGGCCGAGTACGGCCGCCGCGTGCTGGTCGTGGACTTCGACCCGCAGGGCGCCGCGTCGGTCGGCCTCGGCGTCAGCCCGCACGAGCTCGACCGCACGGTCTACAACCTGCTCATGGAGCGCGACGCGTCCATCCACGAGCTCATCCGCGAGACGCCCGTGCCGGGACTGGACCTGCTCCCCGCGAACATCGACCTGTCCGCCGCCGAGGTGCAGCTGGTGGGCGAGGTGGCGCGCGAGTCGGTGCTCTCCCGCGTGCTGCGGCCCGTGCTGGACGACTACGACGTGATCTTCGTCGACTGCCAGCCGTCCCTCGGTCTGCTGACCGTCAACGCCCTGACGGCCGCCCACGGCGTCCTCATCCCGCTCGCGTGCGAGTTCTTCGCGCTGCGCGGCGTGGCGCTGCTGGTCGAGACGATCGAGAAGGTGCGCGACCGGCTGAACCCGCGTCTGCACGTCGACGGCATCCTCGCCACGATGTACGACCCGCGCACGCTGCACGCGCGGGAGGTCATCCACCGCGTCAACGAGGCGTTCGGCGACACGCTCCTGCACACCGTGATCGGCCGCACCGTGAAGTTCCCGGACGCGACCGTCGCGGCCGAGCCCATCACGACCTACGCACCCGCCCACGCCGGTGCGATCGCGTACCGGCAGCTGGCCCGTGAGCTCGTCGCCCGTGGCGACGCAGCCTGACGTCGAGGCGCCCACAGCTCCCTCGGCGGGCGCCCAGGCGCCCACCGGCTCCGCCGGCTTCGAGGTCCACCTCGACAACTTCAGCGGCCCGTTCGACCTGCTGCTCGGCCTGATCGCCAAGCACAAGCTGGACATCACCGAGGTGGCGCTCGCGCGCGTCACCGACGAGTTCATCGACTACATCCGCACGTCGGGCAAGGACTGGGACCTCAGCAGGGCCTCGGAGTTCCTGGTCATCGCGGCGACCCTGCTCGACCTGAAGGCCGCCCGCCTGCTCCCGTCCGCCGACGTGGAGGATGCCGAGGACCTCGAGCTGCTCGAGGCGCGCGACCTGCTGTTCGCCCGCCTCCTGCAGTACCGGGCGTACAAGGAGGTCGCGGCCGACCTCGCCGAGCGGTTCGCCGGCGAGGGGCGGCGGTTCCCGCGCGTGGTGCAGCTCGAGCCGCACCTCGCCGCGCTGCTGCCCGAGCTGGTCTGGCAGATCGGGCCGGACCAGCTGGCGGCGCTGGCCGCGAGGGCGGTCGCTCCCAAGGCGCCGCCCGCCGGCGTGGACATCAGCCACCTGCACGCGCCGCCGGTGAGCGTGCGCGAGCAGGCCGCGGTCCTCGTCGACCGGCTGCGGCACCAGGGGGCGACGTCGTTCCGTGCTCTCGTGGCGGACGCCGGCTCGACGATCGTCGTCGTCGCGCGGTTCCTGGCGCTGCTCGAGCTGTTCCGCGAGGGCGCGGTCGCGTTCGACCAAGTCTCGCCGCTGGGTGAGCTCAACGTGCGCTGGACGGGCGCGGAGGACGGCGAGGTGGAGGTGTCCGACGACTTCGACCAGCTGGACACGACCGCAGGGCCCGAGGACGGGGCCGCGGCCCCGAGCGAGGAGATCGACGCGTGAGCGAGCAGGACCAGACGGTTGAGGACGCGCCGCCACCGCCCACCCCGGCGGACGAGCTGGCCTTCGACGTCGACGACCTTCCTGGCGGGGCGCTCGGCGCGCTCGAGGCCGTCCTCATGGTGGCCGACGAGCCCATCCCGGTGATCAGGCTCGCGTCCGTGCTGGCCCTGCCCACGGAGCGGGTCGACGAGCTGCTCGGCGAGCTCGCGAGCGACTACCGCGGTGAGGGCGAGGGTCGCGCGCGCGGCTTCGAGCTGCGGCAGGTGGGCGACGGGTGGCGCATCTACTCCGCGCCCGTCTACGCGGACGTCGTGGGCCGCTTCGTGCTCGACGGGCAGAGCGCGCGGCTCACGCAGGCGGCGCTGGAGACGCTGGCCGTGATCGCCTACCGCCAGCCCGTGACGCGCGGCCAGGTCTCCGCGGTCCGCGGCGTCAACGTCGACGGCGTCGTGCGCACCCTGACGGCGCGCGGGCTGGTGGCCGAGACGGGCACCGATCCCAGCAGTGGTGCACTGCTGTACGAGACCACGGGATACTTCTTGGAGCGGATGGGCCTGTCCAGCCTGGACCAGCTGCCGCCGCTCGCGCCCTACCTGCCGGACATCGACGTGCTCGAGGGCGTGGACCAGACGATCGGGGAGTTCAGATGAGTCCGCAGGAACGACGCACCGGCGGCAAGCCTGCCCCGAAGGGTGGCCGTCCCGCAGGGTCGCGCGGCGGCAAGCCTGCGGGACGCGGCGGCGGCCCGAGCCGGAGCGGCGCGCCGCGTGGTGGCGCCCCGAGGGCGGCGAGCCCACCCGCTCCGGAGCCCCAGATCGACGTGCACGACCCGGACGGCGTGCGGCTGCAGAAGGTGCTCGCCACGGCGGGTCTGGGCTCGCGTCGTGCCTGCGAGGAGCTCATCGCCGCCGGCCGCGTGACCGTGGACGGCGCCGCGGTGCGCGAGCTGGGCGTCCGCGTGGACCCGACCACGGCGATCATCCACGTCGACGGCATCCGGGTGCAGCTGGACACCTCGATCATCACGATCGCGCTCAACAAGCCCAAGGGTGTCGTGTCGACCATGCACGACCCGGAGGGCCGGCCCACCATCGCGCAGTACGTCGCCAACCGCGAGGAGCGCCTCTTCCACGTCGGGCGCCTCGACGCGGAGACCGAGGGCCTCATCCTGCTCACCAACGACGGCGACCTCGCCAACCGCCTCTCGCACCCGTCGCACGGGGTCGTGAAGACCTACCTCGCCCACCTCGACGGGCGCGTGCCGCCGTCGCTGGGCGGCCGCCTGCTGCGCGGCATCGAGCTCGAGGACGGTCCCGTCAAGGTGGACCGCTTCAACATCGTCCAGGTGACGCCGCAGGCCAGCCTCGTCGAGGTGAGCCTGCACGAGGGCCGCAACCGCGTGGTCCGGCGCCTGTTCGACGAGGTGGGCTTCCCGGTGACGGCGCTGGTGCGGACGAGCATCGGTCCCATCCGCCTCGGCGACCTCAAGCCCGGCCGCACGCGCGTCCTGTCGAAGACGGAGGTCGGCTCGCTCATGACCCAGGCGGGGATGTGAGCGCAGCGACCATCGGGCCGGTCCGCGTGGTCGGCACCGGCCTGCTGGGGGCGTCGGTCGGGCTCGCGCTGCGGGCCCTGGACGTCGACGTCGTGCTCGCTGACCCCTCGCGCACGGCCCTCGCGCTCGCGCGGGACGTCGGCGCGGGACGTCCGGCCGGCCCCGACGACGACGAGCCCGCGCTCGTCGTGGTCGCCGCGCCGCCCGACGTCACCGCGGAGGTCGTGGCCGCCGAGCTCGCCGCACATCCCCACGCCGTGGTCACCGACCTGGCCAGCGTCAAGGGCCACGTGCTCGACGAGCTCCGCGACGCCGGCGTGGACCTCACGCGGTACGTCGGATCGCACCCCATGGCGGGGCGCGAGCGATCCGGCCCGTCTGCCGCGGTGCCCGACCTGTTCCTCGGGCGCCCCTGGGTCATCGCGGACTCGGGCTGCTCCGACCCCGGTGCCGTGCTGGCCGTGCGGTCCCTCGCCGTGGACCTCGGGGCGGTGCCCGTGAGCCTCGCCGCCGGCGCGCACGACGAGGCGGTCGCGCTGGTCTCCCACGTGCCCCAGGTCATCTCGTCCCTCGCCGCCGCGCGCCTCGCCGAGGCGGACGACGTCACGCTCGGGCTGGCCGGGCAGGGCCTGCGTGACGTGACCCGGATCGCGGCCTCCGACCCGGCGCTGTGGACCTCGATCCTGGCCGCGAACGCGCGCGCCGTGCGCGACGTGCTGCTGGCGGTCCGGGACGACCTCGACCAGGTCATCGACGCCCTCGCGCTGGCTGACGCCGCCATGGGTCCGGAAACGGTCGCCCCCGGCGCCCTCGCGACGATCGCCTCGACGGTCGCGCGCGGGAACACCGGGGTGTCCCGGATCCCGGGCAAGCACGGCGGGGCGCAGCGCATCTACGCGCTGGTCACCGTCCTGGTCCCCGATGCACCCGGCGAGCTGGCTCGCCTGCTGACCGAGGTGGGGGAGGCGGGGGTCAACCTCGAGGACCTCCAGCTCGAGCACGCGGCTGGCCGCCCGGTCGGCATGGCGCAGATCTCGGTGCTGCCCGGCAGCGCCGCACACCTCGAGGCGGAGCTGACAGCCCGCGGATGGAGACTGGTGAGTTGAGCACGTCCCCCCTCGTCATCGCGATCGACGGGCCATCGGGCTCGGGCAAGTCGAGCGTCTCCAAGGCGGTCGCGCGCTCGCTCGGCCTGTCCTACCTCGACACCGGTGCCATGTACCGGGCGGCCACGTGGTGGTGCCTGCAGTCGGGCGTCGAGCTGACGGACGCCGCCGCGGTGGCCGACGCGGTCCGCGCCATGCCCCTGGTCATGGGGGTGGACCCCGCGGCTCCCACCGTGACGGTCGGCGGCACGGACATCGGCGAGGCGATCCGCGAGACGTCCATCTCGGCCTCGGTGAGCGCCGTGGCGACCAACCTCGACGTGCGCGCCGAGCTGGGCCGGCTGCAGCGCGCGGCCATCGAGGAGGCCGGTCACGCCGACTCGTTCTCCGCAGGTCGCGGGATCGTGGCCGAGGGGCGCGACATCACCACCGTCGTGGCGCCCGACGCGGACGTGCGCGTGCTGCTCACCGCCTCCGAGGAGGCGCGGCTCGCGCGCCGCTCGCTCGAGGTGCACGGCACGGCCGACCCCGCGTCCGTCGAGGCCACGCGCGACCAGGTGCTGCGCCGCGACGCCGACGACTCGACCGTGGTCCAGTTCCACGTGGCGGCCGACGGCGTGGTGACGGTGGACTCCTCGCACCTCGACTTCGACCAGACGGTGCAGGCGGTGCTGGACGTCGTCGCGTCGCGATGAGCAGCGCTGACGTCCCCTCACCGTTCGGTCCCCGCTGGTCGCGGTGGATCGGGCGGTTCCTCGCGCGCGTCGTGTGGAACACCGAGGTGGTCGGCCGTGAGCACGTGCCGGCCAGCGGACCCGTGCTGCTCGCGGCCAACCACACGGGCATCGTCGACGGGCCGATCCTGCTGGGCGTCGCGCCCCGACCGGCGCACGTGCTGGTCAAGGAGGAGATGTTCGTCGGGCCCGTCGGCTGGGTGCTGCGCCGGGCGGGACAGATCTCCGTGGATCGCGACGGCGGGCGCGCGGCGCTCTCGGCCGCGCTCGGTGTGCTCCGCCGGGGCGGCGTCGTCGGGATCTTCCCCGAGGGCAACCGCGGCCGCGGCGACGCCAGCAACGCGCGGGCCGGCATCGCCTGGCTCGCCCTGAACGGGCACGCGCCTGTGGTGCCGGTCGCGGTGCTGGGCACGCGCAGGACGGGGGAGTCGGTCAACCGCCTGCCGGGGCTCCGTCGCCGCCTGACCGTCGAGTTCGGCGCCCCCATCGTCGTGGAGCGCACCGGGGCGGCTACCGGTCGTGAGGCGCTGGTCACAGCGAATGACGCGATCCGGACGGCGCTGGCGGACCTCGTCACGCATGCGTCGCGCCGCAGCGGCCTCGCGCTGCCCACCGACGAGCCCCTGCGCGAGCGGCTCGACTGACCCGGGGTCGTCTTTCGCCGTCGTGACGGGGGAGAATGGACCCATGACCGAGATCGACCCTGCCCTGGTGCTGCCCGACGAGGCCACCGACGCCGACCGCGAACGCGCGCTGCGCGCCGGTCTGGCGGAGTACGACCTCGCCGACGACGACCTGGCGCTGCTCGACGGCGTCGAGGGTGGCGAGGTCCTTGAGGCGGCCGAGCGCGCCCTTCCGGTCCTCGCCGTGATCGGCCGGCCGAACGTCGGCAAGTCGACCCTCGTCAACCGCATCCTCGGCCGCCGCGAGGCCGTCGTCGAGGACAAGCCGGGCGTCACTCGGGACCGCGTGAGCTACCCCGCCGAGTGGTCGGGCACGCGCTTCACCCTCGTCGACACGGGCGGCTGGGAGGTCGACGTCGCGGGCATCGAGGCACGCGTGGCCGAGCAGGCCGAGGTCGCCATCGCGCTGGCCGACGCCGTGCTGTTCGTCGTCGACGCGACCGTCGGCACCACCAACACCGACGAGCAGGTGGTGCGCCTGCTGCGCCGCGCGGGCAAGCCCGTGGTGCTGTGCGCCAACAAGGTGGACGGCCCCGCCGGCGAGGCCGACGCGTACGCGCTGTGGTCGCTCGGCCTGGGCGAGCCGTACCCGGTCTCGGCCCTGCACGGTCGCGGCACCGGCGACCTGCTGGACGCCGTCCTGGAGGCGCTGCCCGAGGAGTCCGAGCACGGCATCGTGCGTCCCGACGGGCCCCGCCGCGTCGCGCTCGTCGGCCGTCCGAACGTCGGCAAGTCCTCGCTGCTCAACAAGGTGGTGGGCGCCGACCGCGTGGTGGTGCATGAGATCGCCGGCACCACGCGTGACCCGGTGGACGAGCTCGTCGAGCTGCGCGGCAAGCCGTGGATCTTCGTCGACACCGCGGGTATCCGCCGCCGCGTGCACCAGACGTCGGGCGCCGACTTCTACGCCTCGCTGCGCACCGCGTCCGCGATCGACAAGGCCGAGGTCGCCGTCGTGCTGATCGACGCCTCGGTGAAGATGACCGAGCAGGACACGCGCGTGATCTCGCAGGTCGTCGACGCCGGACGTGCTCTGGTCATCGCGTACAACAAGTGGGACCTCATGGACGAGGACCGCCGGCCCTTCCTCGAGCGCGAGATCGAGCAGGACCTGGTGCAGGTGCAGTGGGCGCCGCGCGTCAACGTCTCGGCCCGCACGGGCTGGCACACCGACCGCCTGGTGCCCGCGCTCGAGCGGTCCCTCGAGTCGTGGGACACCCGCATCTCCACCGGGCGCCTGAACGCGTTCCTCGGCGAGCTGGTCGCCGCCCACCCGCACCCCGTGCGCGGCGGGAAGCAGCCGCGCATCCTGTTCGCGACGCAGGCCTCCACCCGCCCGCCCCGGTTCGTCATCTTCGCCACGGGCTTCCTGGACCCCGGCTACCGCCGGTACATCGAGCGCCGCCTGCGCGAGACGTTCGGCTTCGAGGGCACGCCCATCTCCATCTCCGTGCGCGTGCGGGAGAAGCGCCGCCGGTGAACCGTCTGCGCCGCTCACTGCTCCGGCGCGGGCTGCCACGAGACCCGGCGGCGACCCGCCACCTCACGGGCTTCCTGGTCAGCGCTGTCCTGACGGTGCTGGTGGTCCGGGCCCTGCTAGCCGCGACGGGCTATCCGCAGGTGGGCGGCGACGGGCTGCACCTGTCCCACGTGCTGTGGGGCGGCCTGCTCATGGCGCTGGCGTTCGTCCTGCTGTTCTCGTTCATCGGGCCGGTGGCGCGGCCGCTCGCCGCGGTGCTGGGCGGGGTCGGCTTCGGCCTCTTCGTCGACGAGATCGGCAAGTTCGTCACGTCTGACTACGACTACTTCTACGCGCCCACCCCGGCGCTCGTGTACCTCGTGATCGTCGGGCTGGCGCTGCTGGTCGAGGCCGTGAACGGTCGCCGGCCGCCCACCTCCTCGGAGCTGCTGGCCGCCGCGGTCGACGCGGCGGTCGCCGGCGTGGCGGGCGGCTTCAGCCCCCGAGCCCGCGCCCGGGCGCGGCTGCTGCTGCACCGCGCCGGCGACGTGCACGGGCGTGACGAGGTCGCTGCGCTGCTCGCCGTCATCGAGACCGACCACCGCGAGCTGCCCGACCCGACGACGGCGGTAGCCGACCTCGTCGTGCGCACCACCGAGCGGGTGGTGCAGGCTCGCTGGGTGCCAAGGCTCACGGTGGCCGTCCTGGTGGCGACCGCCGGGGGAGCCGTGTGGCGGGCGACGCAGCACGACACCGCATCGGCCTTCGTCCTCGCGGGCGTGCTCGCCGGGGCGTGCCTCACGGTGGCCCTGTGCACGGTGGGCCTCATCGTGGTCGGTGGCGACCGGGAGCGCGGCTTCCGGTGGTTCCGCCGGGCCGTGCTCGTCTCGCTGCTGGTGACGCAGGTGTTCTTGTTCCGGCTCGACGAGTGGGGCGCGTCGGTGGGCCTGGTGGTCGACCTGACCGTGCTGGGTCTGCTCGCGGCGGAGCTGGACGTGATCCGGCGCAACGCCCCGGACGCCGCCGCGGACGAGTCACCCGCATCCGTACGGTAGGCTTTCCGAGGCTCCTGCGGGGGCCATCGGGCTGTGGCGCAGCTTGGTAGCGCACTTGACTGGGGGTCAAGGGGTCGCAGGTTCAAATCCTGTCAGCCCGACCGATGAACGAGCAGGTCAGAGGCCGTTTCCGCTTTCGCGGAGGCGGCCTCAGTCTGTACCCGGCACGCTCGGGGAGTCATTCGGGGAGCCATTGGTCCGAGCACTTACAGGCCGAGGGACGACGCTACGGCCGCGACGGAGTCTCTCCTTGCCTGCCCCGACACGTGGCCGTAGCTGTCCACCGTGATGTTGATGGACTCGTGCCCGGCGACGCGGGAGACGACCGCCGGGGTCCTCGTGGCACGCGCGGGCGTGGCACGGGGGCGTCCGCCACTGGTCGTGGCCAACCCTCGCCACCCCCACCGGCCTACCGTTGTCTACCCGACCGATCGGGCCGGCGCGTGGTCACGGTCCATCTGATCCTCTCGGTCCCTAAGGGACATGTCCGGCGTTCCCTCGGGTAGACCGGTTCAGTTTGTCGTATCGGACAAGAGCGGGTCCGGCGGCCCTCGTGTCTCGTGACGGGTCTGACGGAGGCTCTCAATCCTGGGAAGTGCTCGCTGACGTACCCGTAGACGTCGATCGTGATGTTGATCGACTCGTGCCCAGCCACGCGGCTGATGACCGCCAGCGGACGTCCGTTCTGACCATCCCGGAGAGCGCCGTGTGTCTAGTGGCGTGCACCGGCGCCGATGTCCTGACGTCAGCTGCTCGACGCCGAGAGCGACCGCATCATGCAGCGGATGGCCGAGGAAGCTGCGCGAGCTGGTACGCGAGGCGATCGAGCGGCAGCGGCTGGCCGAAGCCAGCGCTGCCACCGAAGCGCTGAGACGCGACGCGCTGTGCGCCGATCAGTCGAAAGACGGACAGGCGGAGCGCCAGCATGCCCACGACGACCCCGGTCAGCCCCAGCAGGATGATCGCGCGGTCACGGTCTCGGGCAGACGCATCGGGACGCAGGTACATCCTCACCGCAGCGCCGATGACCACGACCGCCTGCACGACGGCGAAGCCGCTCACGGGCACAGCGCGGCGGACTCTGCGGGCTCACGCGACCTACCTGCCGAGTCCGCGCCGTTCGAGCTCTGCCTCTGCCAGGGCCGCGTTCTCGCGCCACATCCGGGCAGCTTTCGGGTTCCGCCCCATCCCGCGGGCCATCGACGATGCCTCCGACGCCCGCGCGAACCGCAGCCGCTGACGCACACCGTCGTCCGTCAGTCCGCGCAGGTCAGCCTCCCAATGCGACAGCATCCTGTTCTTCGGCATTCAATCAACCTCCGTGTCGGCGGCTCACGGTAATGGGTGGCCCGGGCTTCTTTCTGAGGCTGCACGATCACCCCGCGCTGGTCCAGTCGTTCACTCTGGGCCGATGGAGACGCACGCCGCCTCGATGAACTTGTCGTCGGAGACTGGCCGCAGGCGCGACTGGTAGACCGCCTGGTGCACCATCGGTGGAGGTCAGGACGGAATCCGGCTGCGGCCCGCTCCCGCCGTTGCGGCGCTGGCCCTGCTGCAGGTAAATGGGTCGTAGGTTCAAATCCCGTGAGCCCGCCCGATGAGGTAGCACGTCAGGGGCCGTTTCCGGAGCACCGGGCCAGCGACGGCGGCGTCCGGCTGTACGAGAAGGGCGGAGAAGGGGTCGGCAAGGACATCCGCACCTGGCAGATCAGCCCCGACGGCGTGGGTTTCATCGCCACCCCGCACTAGCTCGCGGAAGCCCGAAGGCGCGCGCGTCCGGTCCGTAGCACGACGCCCGGAGGTTTGATGGGTCCGTGCTGGCCACCTCGTGAGCACGCTGCCTCGCGGGCATCGACGATCTACGCGGGCGATGTCAACGCCTCGAGCCAGACCGTGCGCAGCCGGTATGTGTGCCCGGCCTTGACCTTCACGCGATGGCTCCGCCCGACGTACCAGGTTCTCGCCTCGTAGTGGTAGACCCGAAACCGCCAGGTGTACCCCGCGACGAGCTTCATCCGCAGGCATCCACGGGTGTTCGGCGTGGTGGCGGTCACTTTGTGCCAGTGGCGGTCCAGCACCACATCGACGTTCACGGCGCGGTTGTACGGACCCCAGTACGTGGTGCCCAAGGATCGGTAGGGGGCCTTGAAGCACACCCTGGCGATCCCGTACTTCGGCGTCGCTGCCGCCGCCGGGCGCGCGTCGATACCCGTGCTCAGTCCGACGAGCAGGGTCAGCGCGACCAAGGACGTGAGCAATCGGCGGCGCGCGGTGCGTGAGCTGACAGAGGTCGACATCGTCGTCCCATCGCCATGAGGTCGGTGCGGCCGCCTGACGCGGCCGCTGAGCACCAAGACCCGATGCGCCTCAAACGTAGCGACTTGCGCGTGACTGCCGCTAGATGGGTGATGGCACCGTCGACCGCGCTTCGGTACGGGCCTAGGCTGCTGGACGCCGACCGCGCGACGGTCGCGCGGCCCACTCTGGAGGAGCGATGCTCTCGGATCACGCCGCCCTGCCCACGCTCGCCGTCTCGGACCTCACCAGGGCCCGCCAGTTCTACGAGGACACGCTGAAGTTCGTCCGGCGCGACGGAGCGCCCGACGGCGTGCTGTACGCGACCGGGCCGGGCGCGTTCCTCGTGTACGAGTCCTCGTTCGCCGGGACCAACAAGGCGACCGCCATCTCGTTCCAGGTGGGCGACGCCTTCGACGCCGAGGTCGCCGACCTGCGGGCCGCCGGCATCGAGTTCCAGACCTTCGACGTCCCCGACGAGTACGGGCGGTGGAGCGACGGGATCCTGGAGTCGGAGTCGATGCGAGCCGTGTGGTTCGCCGACCCTGACGGCAACATCATCAACCTGGAGACCGGGACGGACTGACGACTCAGCGGGGGAGGACCCCGCCCGGCCGCCGCTGTGCCTAGGGTGCGGTATGCCCACCGTCCTGCTCGTCCGCCACGGCCGCACCACCGCCAACGCCCAGGGCGTCCTCGCCGGGAGGGCGCCCGGGACCCGGCTCGACGCCGTGGGGCGTCAGCAGGCCGAGCGCGCGGCCGAGCGCGTCGCAAGTGTCCCGCTCGTCGCCGTGGTCTCGAGCCCGCTGGAGCGCTGTCGGCAGACCGCACGGATCCTCGTCGAGCGGCAGGCGCAGCGGCCGCAGACGCTCATCGAGCGCGGTCTCACGGAGGCCGACTACGGGCAGTGGCAGGGGCTGACGCTGCGTGAGCTCGCCCGCGATCCCCTGTGGCCGCTCGTCCAGACGCAGCCGTCGGCCGTGACGTTCCCCGGCGGGGAGTCGATGTCGGCCATGCAGGCCCGCAGCGTCGCGGCGATCCGCCGCCACGACGCGGAGGTGGAGGCGCGGCACGGCGCGTCCGCCGTGTGGGCGGCCGTCGGGCACGGCGACATCATCAAGTCCGTCGTGGCGGACGCGCTGGGCATGCACCTCGACCTGTTCCAGCGGATCACGATCGGTCCCGCCTCGATCTCGGTGGTGCGCTACGGGCCGCAGCGGCCCGAGGTCGTCGCCACCAACACCGACTCGGGGGACCTGTCCTGGTTGCGCCAGGCCGCGCCGCCGGGAGACGCGCCGGTGGGGGGCGGAGCAGGTCCGGTGAGTCCTGACGAGGCGGCCGTCCCCTCGTAGAGTGAAGACATGCCCACCCTTGTGCACGAGTTCGACTGGCCCGACCGGGTGGTCGTCGGCACCGTCGGCCGACCCGGATCCCGCACGTTCTACCTGCAGGCGCGTGCGGGGTCGCGCACGACGAGCGTTGCTCTGGAGAAGGAGCAGTCGGCCGTGCTGGCCGAGACGATCGACCGCCTGCTCGACGAGCTGATGGCCGAGCCCGACAACCGGTTCAGCATCCCGGCCGAGGCGCCCGCCGAGCTGGTCGACGACCAGCCGCTGGACCAGCCGGTCGCCGAGGAGTTCCGCACCGGGTCGATGCGCCTGAGCTGGGAGCCGCGCACCCTGCAGGTGGTGGTGGAGGCCTTCCCGATCGCCGAGGACGACGACGACCTGGACGACCCGGACGACGCGGAGCCCGACGAGGTGCTGGTGGTCCGGATGCCCGTGGGCACGGCGCGCGCGTTCGTCCAGCGGACCCGCGCGGTGGTCGGGTCCGGCCGGCCGGCCTGCCCGCGCTGCGGTGCCCCGGTCGACGAGGACGGCCACCGGTGCGAGCAGCCTGACGTGCTGTGACGACGCAGGTCGACCTCGTCGGGGGAGACCTCGTCGTGCTCGGACGCATCCGGGTGGCGTCCAACGCCACCTTCCGCGCGACGATCGGAGAGGTTGACGTCGTCTACAAGCCGGTGGCGGGGGAGAAGCCGCTGTGGGACTTCCCGGACGGGACCCTGGCGGGCCGTGAGGTGGCCGCCTACGCGGTGTCCGAGGAGCTGGGATGGGGCATCGTGCCGCGCACGTGGCTGCGCGACGGGCCCATGGGCGTCGGCATGGTGCAGCTCTGGCAGGAGGAGGACCACTCGCAGGACCCGGTTGACGTGGTGCCCCGCAGCGATGTCCCGCGCCCGGGCTGGCGTGCCGTGCTGGAGGCCGTCGACCCCGAGAGCAGGCCGGTCACGCTCGTGCACGAGGACTCGGCCGCGCTGCGTCGCATAGCGGTGCTCGACGCCGTCATCAACAACGCGGACCGCAAGGGCGGCCATGTGCTGCCGATGGCTGACGGTCGCCGCCTGGGGGTCGACCACGGCGTCTCGTTCCACGTCGAGCCGAAGCTGCGCACCGTCCTGTGGGGGTGGCTCGGCGACGACCTCGCCGTCGAGGAGCTGGCGGGCGTCGCGCGCGTCCGCGACGCGCTCAGCGGCACGCTGGGGGAGCGGCTCGCCCCGCTCCTGGCCGACGACGAGATCGCCGCGCTGGAGGCCCGCTGCGAGCGGCTGCTCCGCACCGCGCGCTTCCCCGCGCCGCGGGGGGACATGCCGGCCGTGCCCTGGCCGTTGTTCTAGGAGCTGAGCTGTTCTAGGAGCTGAGCGCCTCACCGCAGCCAGTCGTCCGCCGTCCAGGCGCCGAGAGCGCCGTTCCGGCGCGAGTCGAGGTACGAGCCGATCACTGCCGCGCTCAGGTCGTCGACCTCGGGTGCCACGACGGTTCCGCCCACCCGCCGCGCCATCCCGTCGACGAACCGTGCGAGTCCGGGGTCGTCACCCAGCCGGAAGAACGTGGTGCGCGCGCCCAACCGGGCGGAGGCGTCGAGCTCGCGGACCGAGATCGCAATTGTCATCGGGTCGGGCGGGTAGTCGAAGTACACCTGGCCGTCCGGCTCGAGGTGGGACGTGGGCTCCCCGTCCGTGACGATCATCAGCACGGGCTGCGCGTTCGGGTGCTTGCGGAAGTGCCGGTTGGCCAGGAGCAGCGCGTGGTGCAGGTTGGTGCCCTTCTCCCACTTCGCGTCCAGCCCGACGAGCTCTTCGACGGGCATCACGGCCGCCGACCTGCCGAACCCGATCAGCTGTAGGTCGTCGCCCCGGAACCGGCTCGTGACCAGGGTGTGCAGTGCGAGCGTCGTGCGCTTCATCGGCACCCAGCGCCCCTCCATGGCCATCGAGAAGGACGTGTCCACGAGCAGCGCGACGCAGGCCTGCGTGCGGGCCTCGGTCTCCTGTACCTCGACGTCGCCGATCTCGATCGACACTGCCGGGCCCACGCCGCCGCCGGCAGCCGCACGCCGGGTCAGCGCGTTCGTCACGGTGCGGGTGACGTCCCACGGCTCGGTGTCGCCGAAGGCCCACTCGCGGGTGGCGCCCGAGAGCTCGCCCGCCGCACCGGACCGCCGTACCTCGTGGCCGCCCTGCCGGCCGGACATCGTCTCGGCGACGGCGCGCAGGATCTCCTTGCCGAGCTGTCGCATCGCCTTGGGGGTGAGCGCGAGCCGGCCGTCGGAGTCGCGCCGCAGCGCACCCGTGCTCCTGAGGTCGCGTTCGAGGCGTTGCAGCGTCCGCGCGTCGACGACCGCGTCGGCGCCCAGCTGGCGGGCGAGCTTGTCCAGGTCGAGGTCGTCGAGCTCCGAGCCCTGGTAGGACTGCGCAAGCTGGTCGGCGAGCGCGTCGAGGTCGGCGAGGTCCTGGAACACCCCGGTGCCGTCACCCAGGCCCAGCCCGTTCTCGCCGTCCATCCGCTCCGAACCCGACCAGTCCTCGCCCGGGCGCAGCGAGCGCAGGTGGTCGTCCATCTGCGCGAGAGCGTCCATCAGGTCGGGGGAACCGAACGCCTGCGAGGCCAGCTCGTCCAGCTCGCGGCGCTGCTCCGCCGTCATGGAGTTGCGCATGCGCTGGGCCGCGGCCGCGCGCTGGGCCAGCGAGTCGAGCAGCTCCTCCACGTTGCGCGGCTGCTCGGGGAAGTACTCGCCGTGCCGCGCCATGAAGTCGTCGAACTGCTGGTCGGTGTCCTCGCCGCGGCGGTGCGCGTCGAGCAGGGCGTTGAGGTCGCGCAGCATCTCCTGCAGGGCTGCTCGGTCCGTGTCGTCGGCATCGTGGAGCGCCTGCTTGATGCCCGCGAACCGCTGGTCGAGCAGCTCGCGGCCCAGCAGGTCCTTGATCTTCTCGAACTCGCGGCGCGCCTCGTCGCTGCGCCACGGGTACTGGTTGAGCTCGCTCACCGCGGCCGCCGGCGAGGCCGGCAGGTTGTCGAGCTGCATCTGCGCGAGGGCCCGGTCGCCCTCGTCCATCTGCACGTCGCGCGCGAGCTGCTTGCGTTCGGCCAGCACCGCGCGGTCGAGGAGCTCCTTGATCTCCTGCAGCGTCCCGTCGAGGTGGTGCCGGTTCGTCAGCTCGCGCCGGCGCTCGGCGACCCGCCGCGCCAGCTCGTCGAGCCCCGTCTGGTCCCTGCCGCCGCGGCGCAGGAACTCCCGCATGGCCGACTCGGCCGACGAGCCGGCCATCACGTCCTGACCGATGGCCTCGAGCGCCTCCGAGAGGTCGACGGGCGGCGCGAGAGGGTCCGGCCCGTCCACGTACGCGCTGTAGCGCGCGCGCCGGCTGAGGCGGCGGTTGGCTCTAGCCATCCGCGGTCCTAGCCATAGATCGTCTCGCCGTCGCCCGTCTCCTTGCTCAGCCGCCGCGACAGGTACAGGCCCTCGAGCGCGAGCTCGACGGCGCTGGCACGTTCGCCTTCGCTGCGGGCGCCGAGCCGCTCGGCGATCTGGTCGTAGAGCTCGGACTCGCCGAGGGGAGGCAGGGCGGCCAGCACGTCGCGCGCCGCGACCTGCTCACCGGTGCTGACCATGTGCCCGGCCGCGATGGCATCCACCAGCAGCCCCAGGTCGAGGCCGCCGAGGTGGGCACGCACGGTCTCGGCGGTCGCCAGCCGGAGCAGGTGCTCGAGGATCTCGTCCTCGCGGCCCTCCTCGCCGGACTCGAACTCGACCTTGCCGGCGAGCACGTCGACCGCGGTCTCGAGGTCCACCGGCCGTGCGACGGGCTCGGCCTCACCCTGCCGTGCAGCGCGGTGCAGAGCCGCCGCGGCGATGGTCTCGGCGCCCGCGATGCTGAACCGCGCACTCACGCCGCTGCGCTGGTCCACCGCGCTGGACTCGCGCAGGGCGCGCGTGAACCGCGCCAGGATCTCCACGAGGTGGTCGGGCACCTCGGCGACCAGCGCCGCCTCCTGGCGGACGACGGCGATCTCGTCGGCCAGCTCGACGGGGTAGTGCGTGCGGATCTCCGCGCCGAACCGGTCCTTGAGCGGCGTGATGATCCGACCGCGGTTGGTGTAGTCCTCGGGATTGGCGCTCGCGACGACGAGCACGTCGAGCGGCAGCCGCAGCACGTACCCGCGGATCTGGATGTCGCGCTCCTCCATCACGTTGAGCAGCGAGACCTGGATCCGCTCCGCGAGGTCGGGCAGCTCGTTGATCGCGACGATGCCTCGGTGGCTGCGGGGGACGAGGCCGAAGTGGATCGTCTCGGGGTCGCCCAGCGCGCGCCCCTCGGCGACCTTCATCGGGTCCACGTCGCCTACCAGGTCGGCGACGCTCGTGTCGGGCGTGGCCAGCTTCTCCACGTACCGCTCGTTGCGGTGCCGCCACACGACCGGCAGGTCGTCGCCCAGCTCTGCCGCCCGGCGGATGCTGGTGGACGTGATCGGCTCGTAGGGGTGCTCGCCGATCTCCGAGCCGTCGATCACGGGAGACCACTCGTCGAGCAGGCCGACGAGCGTGCGCAGCAGGCGCGTCTTGCCCTGCCCGCGCTCGCCCAGGAGCACGACGTCGTGCCCGGCCAGGAGCGCCCGCTCGAGCTGGGGGATCACCGTGGAGCCGAAGCCGTGCAGGCCTGGCCACGGATCGCGCCCCTCCCTCAGGGCGGCCAGGAGGTTGGTGCGGATCTCGGTACGGACGGTCGTGTGCACGTGCCCCGACTCGCGGAGCTCGCCGACGGTCGCGGCAGCTGGGTGCGTCATCCGTTCGAGCGTAACCCCGGGCCAGCGCGGATCACCCGGTCGGGATGGGCTACTTGTCCTTCTTCGGGCGCGGCGGGTGCTTCGCGCCGTGGCCCTTGCCGTTGTTGGCGCCCTTGCCCTTGGTGCTGGGCTGGGCTGGGGTGGGGGCCTTCACGGCGGGACCGGAGGTCTTGGTCGTCGTCGGAGGCGGTGCGGTGGCGGCGCCGGTGGCCTTCGCATTCGCTGAAGCCTTTGCCCTGGCCTGGGCCGTCGCCTCGGCCCTCGCGGTCGCCTTCGCCTTCGCGACGACGGCGGCCCGGGCCCGGGCGGTGGCGACCTCCGCCGCCACGCGGTCGAGCGCCGCGTCGATCCGGTGGTACCTGGCCGGCGAGACGTCGCCCGCGTCGAGAGCGGCGTCGAGCTCGGCCCGCGCGGCGGCGAGGCCCGCTCCGACCGCGTCCCACTTCTCGGCCGCGGCGGCCGTGGAGACCGCGAGGACATCCTGCTGCAGGGCGTGCGCACGGTCGCCCTCGAGGTCCGTCTGCCCGCCGCAGGCACCCAGCACCAGGACGCAGGCCACGAGGCCGCCGACCAGAGTGGGCCGCCTCACGGCGTCACGCTCTGCTGCAGGGTCGTGAGCGCGCGACCCAGGTCGCCCTCGACGGCAGGGTAGTGGGGGGCGGCCGGCGGCGTGCCGCCCGAACCACCGGCACCCAGAGCCGCCACGACGCCTCCCGCCAGCAGCACGGCCGCGGCACCCGCGGCCGCCCAGCGGCGCCGCATCGACCGGGGCACGCGGTGCGCGGCGGTGGCGGACTCGTCCGCAGTCGGCAGGTCGAGCCGCTCGGTGACGGCGGCCGGGACGGCAGCGGTCGGAGCCGACGAGCCGGGAGCGTCGAGCAGTCGGCTCAGCTCGCTCGCGACGACGGCGGCCGTGGGGCGGTCGTCGGGCTCGCGCGCGGTCATCTGCGACAGGAGCCGCGCGAGCTCCGGCGGGAGTCCGTCCGGGATCGTGGGAAGCGTGGTCAGCCGGGCGGCCGCCGACTCGGCGAGGGTGCCCGTGAACACGGACTGCCCCGACACGCACTCGATGAGGACCAGCCCGAGCGAGTAGATGTCCGTGGGCGGTCCGAGCGGGGCGCCGGTGACCTGCTCCGGGCTGAGGTAGCGCAGGGTGCCGAGCGTGACTCCCGTCATCGTCAGGCGCGTGGCGTCGGCGATCCGTGCGATCCCGAAGTCGGCGACCTTGACCACGAGCTCGCCGTCGAGCTCACTGGTCAGCATGTTGCCGGGCTTGATGTCGCGGTGGACGATCCGCTGCTCGTGCACGATCGCGAGCGCGTCGGCGATCTGCCGTCCCACGTCGACCATGCGGCCCACCGGCATCGGGTCTGCGGTGAGGCGCTCGGCGAGGGTGGGCCCGTCCACCAGCTCCATCACCAGGTAGAGCTCCTGGGTGCCGTCCCCGCGGGGCTCGGAGCCGGCGTCGTACAGCGTCACGAGCCCCGGATGGCTCAGGGTGGCCAGGGCGTGCACCTCGGCCGAGTGGCGGAGCAGCAGGTCGGCGTCGTCGGCGACCGACGGGAAGAGCTTGATCGCGACGTCGCGATCGAGCACCAGGTCGTGCGCGCGATGGACGGTGGCCATGCCGCCGCGCCCGATGACCCCGTCGAGCCGGTACCGCCCGGCAAGCACGCGCGCGCCCTCGACGGGGGCGTCGCTCGGGCGGATCGCCGGTGCACCGGACATGTCTGCCGACGCTAGGTCCTCGCTGGGAACCGCGCACGCCGAGGGCGGGTGATCCGGCTCCGCCGCGCGGTGGGCGCCCGCGGCGGGTACTAGTACCAAGGTCCGATGGTGCGGCAGACCGGCGGCGCGAGAGAAATGACTCGTCAGCACAACGACGATCGAGGAGTCATCATGAAGCGCCTGCTCATCTTCACCGGGGCCCTGCTCCTGGCGGTCGTTCCCGCGGCCGCCGGACTGTCCGGCAACCCGAGCCTGCGGCCGTCCGTCCCCGTGGTCGCGCCCAGCCAGGCGTCGCCGAGCGAGGACGCCGGCGGCGAGACCGACCGCGACCAGCGCACCGAACCCGGCGACGACCGGGACACGCCCGCGCCCACGTCGTCGCCCAGCGCGTCGGCCACTCCGAGGGCGACGCCCTCGCCCCGCGCGACGGCCGACGACCACGGCGGCCGGGCCGACCGGGACGACCGCACCGAGGCGGGCGACGACCGCGTCCGGAACGGAGGCTCGACGCCGACGTCGACCGCGACGCACCACGCGGACGACGACTCGGGTCACCACGGGACCCGGAGCGGGTCGGACGACGCCTCCGACCACAGGTCCGGCAGGGGCTCCGACGACGCGGCGAGCCACGACAGCGACGACGATCACAGCGGGCGCGGCGACGACGACGGCAGCGGCCACGACACCAACGACGACCACGGCGGGCGCGGCGACGACGACGGCAGCGGCCACGACAGCGGTGACGACCACGGCGGACATGGCAGCGACGACTGACGCCACACCCGACGGTCCATCGGCCGGGAGCACGCCGCCTGCACCTAGTGTGGGCGCCGTGCTCCCGGCCGACGACCGCAACGATCCCGCGTGGGTCGTCCTCGGGCGTGGCCCGGGTGGCATCGACGACGCGCAGGACGCACCACGGACATGGCGCGTGTTCGGCCAGCTCGTCGCGGCGGCGGTGATCGTGCTGGTGGTCGTCGCCTTCCTCGGGCTCGCGGCGAGCCGTCGGATCGCCGAGCAGGAGTCGGTCAACGACGCGGCGCGGCGCACGGACCTCGTGGCCGACGCCATCGTGGGGCCCGTGCTCCAGGACGGCCTGCTGTCGCAGGAGCCGCAGGCCGTCGCGGCGCTCGACTCCGCCGTCCGCGCCGGCGTGCTGGGGGACGCCATCGTCCGCGTCAAGGTGTGGGACGCCGACGGGACCATCGTCTACTCCGACGAGCCGCGCCTCGGCGGGCGACGGTTCCCGCTCGGGGCGGACGAGCGCGAGGCGCTCGAGCACCCCAGCACCGAGGCCGAGGTCAGCGACCTCAGCGCCCCGGAGAACGTGTACGAGCGCGGCCAGGGCAAGCTGCTCGAGGTCTACCGTCCGGTGTGGACCCCCGGCGGCACGCCCCTGCTGTTCGAGACCTACAGCCGCTACGACGTCGTGACCGACCGCTCCGGCGCCCTGTGGCGCGGCTTCGCCGGCATCACGCTGACCAGCCTCCTGCTGTTCGTCGTGCTCATGCTGCCCGTGCTGTGGACGCTCGTGGATCGCCTGCGCCGCGCGCAGCGGTCGCGCGAGATCCTGCTCCAGCGCGCGGTGGAGGCGTCCGACGAGGAGCGGCGCCGGATCGCGGCCACGCTGCACGACGGGGTCGTCCAGGAGCTCGCCGGCTCCTCCTTCGTCCTGGCGGGCGCGGCCGACCAGGCGGAGCGCTCGAGCGCTCCCGAGCTCGCCGTCCCGCTCCGCGAGGCTGCGGCGACGGTGCGCGCGAGCATCAAGGGCCTGCGCACGCTGCTGGTCGACATCTACCCCGCGAGCCTGGCGACGGCGGGCCTCGGCGCAGCGTTGACCGACCTGGTGGGCGGGCTCGCCGCCAGGGGGGTCGCGGTCCGGCTCGAGCTTCCTGACGGCGGCGTGCCGCACGCGTCCGACGAGCAGGACCGTCTCGTCTACCGCGTCGCGCAGGAGACCCTGCGCAATGCCGTCGCGCACGCCCACGCGTCCCTGGTGGTCGTGAGGCTGGACCACGTGGACGACGCTCTGGTGCTGACCGTCGAGGACGACGGTGTGGGCTTCGACGTCGCCGAGGCGCTGGCGGCCCCGCCCGAGGGACACTTCGGCCTACGGCTGCTGGGCGACCTCGCGGCGTCGTCGGGCGCGCGCCTCGAGGTGAGCTCGTCGCGTGGGCAGGGGTGCCGGTGGCGACTCACCGCGCGAGAGACGGAGGGGACGCGTGCCTGACGACGAGATCACCGTGCTGCTCGCCGACGACCACCACCTCGTCCGCTCCGGCCTGACCTCGCTGGTCGACAGCGCGAGCGGGCTGCGGGTGATCGGCCAGGCGGGCGACGGCGCCGAGGCCGTGGCCCTGGCGGCCGGGCTGCAGCCCGACGTCATCCTCATGGACCTCTCGATGCCGGTGCTCGACGGGGTCGAGGCGACGCGACGCATCGTGGCGGCCCAGCCGGACGTCGCCGTCGTGGTGCTCACCTCCTTCTCGGACACGGCGCGGGTCGACGAGGCGCTCTCGGCGGGGGCGATCGGCTACCTCCTCAAGGACTGCGAGCCCAGCGACCTCGTCGCCGCCGTCCGCTCGGCCGCGCGTGGTCACGCTCCGCTCGACCCGCGGGTGGCCAGAGCGCTCCTGCCCGCCCGCACCACGTCGCCCGTCGACGGTCTCAGCGCCCGCGAGCGCCAGGTGCTGGACCTGCTGGCGCAGGGGATGGCGAACAAGCAGATCGCCCGGTCGCTCGGCATCGCCGAGCGCACCGTCAAGGTGCACGTGGGCCACGTGTTCCGGCACCTCGGGGTCGCGGATCGCACCAGTGCCGCCCTGTGGGCCAAGGAGCACCTGGCGGCCGAGCTGCGGCCCGGATCGCGCACCCGTCCCGGGAGCGAGGGATGAGCACGGCTCGGTCGCGCGGCTGGTCCGGCCCCACGCCCGCGGAGGTCGTGGTGGTGGGGGTGCACGCCGGCCAGGACGCGCGCGTCGTCGACTCCGCGGCGGACCTCGCGGCCCGGCTGGGCGCCGGGCTGGTGGCCGTGTGGGTGGACCCGGGCCACATGGTCGTGGGGCGCGAGGCGGACGGCACGCTCGACCTGACGCCCGTCGATCCCGACGACGACGACGTCCTCGGCCAGATCGAGGCCGCCGACGAGCTCGCCGAGCGGATCGGCCGGCACCTGGCGGGCGCCGGCACCACGTGGCGGTTCGTGTACGCGGCCGGCGAGGTCGCGTCCGAGCTCGCGCGCGTGAGTGCGCAGCACCCGACCGTGTACGTCGTCGTCGGGTCGCGGCGTCCCGGCCTCACGGGCTGGGTGAACGAGGCGATCGGCGGCTCGGTGGCCGGGCGTCTCGCGCACACCCAGCCGGTCCCGGTGGTCGTCGTCCCCCTGGCGCCGAGCCGATGACGGCCCGGCACCACATGAACCCGGCGCTCGTCGCGATCGTCGCGGCCGGAGGAGCGGTGGGCAGCGCGGCCCGCTACGGGGTGAGCCACGCGCTGCCCGCCCAGCACGGCCTGCCCGTGGGCACGCTCGTCGAGAACCTGCTCGGTGCGTTCCTGCTGGGCGCCCTGCTCGAGGCGCTCCTGCGCAAGGGACCGGAGGACGACCGACGGCGCAGGCTCCGGCTCGGACTGGGCACCGGCGTGCTCGGCGGATTCACTACGTACTCGGCGCTCGCCCTCGAGGTCGAGCGGCTCTGGAGCGGCGGTGACGTCCCGCTCGCGGTCGGCTACGGGCTCGGCACTGTCGTGCTCGGGTTCGTGACGGCGACGCTGGGTGTCGTGGTGGGTGCGCGGCGTGCCGCGGGGCGCGCCGCTCCCGACGGAGGAGCCGAGTGATCGTCCTGCTGGTGAGCCTGCTGGGCGGGCTCGGCGCGGCGACCAGGTTCGTCGTCGACGGCTGGATCCGGAGCCGGACCACGGGCGGGCTGCCCGTCGCGACCATGGCGATCAACGTCACCGGCTCGCTGCTCATCGGCTTCCTCGCCGGCGGCCTCGCGTCCGGTGCGCTCGATCCCGACGCGTACGTCGTCGCGGCGACCGGCTTCTGCGGCGGCTACACCACCTTCTCCACGGCGAGCATGGAGACCGTCCGACTCGCACAGGAGGGCGCCTACCGCCGCGCCCTGGTGGCCGGGCTCGGCACCCTGCTGCTGACGGTGCTCGCGGCGGCGGCCGGCGTGGGCGTCGCGACCGCGCTCCTCTAACCTGCGGCAAGGGACCCGACGAACCGGAGGTGGGCCGATGGATGCGGCGCTCGTGCTGGCGATCGGCGTGGTCGCCGTCGTCGCGGTCAACGCCTGGGCCCGGCGCGTCGGGGTCGCGGCGCCGCTGATCCTCGTGGCGGTCGGCGTCGCGGTGAGCTTCCTGCCGTTCGTCGCGCCGGTCGAGATCGAGCCCGAGTGGATCCTCGCGGGCGTGCTGCCACCGCTGCTCTACTCGGCGGCCGTGTCCATGCCGACCATGGACTTCCGGCGGGACTTCGGCACGATCGGCGGCCTGTCGGTCACGCTCGTCGTCCTGACGTCCGTCGCGCTCGGCTACTTCTTCGCCTGGGTCATCCCCGACATCGGCCTCGCCACCGGCATCGCGCTCGGGGCGGTCGTCAGTCCCACCGACGCGGTCGCCACGTCGATCGTCAGACGTCTGGGCGTCCCGCCACGGGTGGTGACCGTGCTCGAGGGAGAGAGCCTGCTCAACGACGCGTCCGCGCTAGTGATCCTGCGCTCGGCCATCGCCGCGACGGCGGCGAGCGTGTCGCTCTGGGGAGTCGCCGGCGACTTCCTCGCGTCGATCGCGATCGCGGTGGTCGTCGGCGCGGTCGTCGGGGTGCTGAACCTGCGGATCCGCGCCGCCCTGCACGACGCCCCGGCATCGACGGCCATCTCGTTCATCACGCCGTTCGTCGCGTTCGCCCCCGCCGAGCACCTCGGCGCGAGCGGGTTGGTGGCGGCCGTCACGGCGGGCCTCATCACCGGGCAGGGGTCGGCGAGGTACCTGCGCGCGCAGGACAGGCTGTCGGAGCGCACCAACTGGGCGACGGTGGAGGTGCTGCTCGAGGGCGCCGTCTTCCTCACGATGGGCCTGCAGCTGTTCGGCTTCGTCGACGAGGTGCGGGCGGAGCACGACTCCGTCTGGAGCGCGGTCTGGCTCGGTGCCGCGGCCGTCGCGATCGCCCTGGTGCTGCGGACCGGCTACGTGGGCACCATCCTGTGGGCCGGCCGGCGCCGCTCCCGCCGGGATCCCGACGAGCTGCGGGCGCGCGTCGCTCAGGGCGAAGAGCTCTTCCGCCGCCAGGACGAGCATCCCGAGCTGCAGCGGGGCCGGTCCGACCCCGAGCGCCTCGCGCGGAGGCGGGAGACGTGGATGCGGCGGGTCACCGTGCGCCTCGCGGACCTCGACTACCTCTCCGCCCAGCCCTTGCGCCGGCGCGAGGGAGCGGTGCTGGTGTGGGCCGGGATGCGGGGGGCGGTCACCGTGGCCGCGGCCCAGTCGCTCCCGGTGGGCACGCCCCAGCGCTCCCTGCTCATCCTCGTCGCCTTCGTCGCCGCGGGTGGGAGCCTGCTCGTCCAGGGCGGCAGCCTCTCGTGGGTGGTGCGGCGCCTCGGGCTGGGCGGGCACGACCAGGGTGACGAGGAGGAGCGTGCGCGCCTGCTCGCGGCGATGGCAGAGGCATCGATCGCCGTCGTGGACGACCCGGGGCTGCGGCGGCCGGACGGCTCGGCCTACACCCCGCAGGTGCTGGCGTTGACGCGCAAACGGGCGGTGTTCGAGCAGGACGAGGACAAGCGCGAGCAGAGCCGCCAGTTCAGCGACGAGGTGCACGACCTGTCGCTGCAGATCATCGCGGCCCAGCGCGACGTCCTGCTGGAGGCGCGCGCGCTCGGCACGTTCAGCTCGGCGGCACTCACCTCGGCGCTCGGGGTGCTCGATGCGGACCAGATCCGCATCGAGCTCAAGGGCGGGGGAGGCGAGTAGCTCACGCCTGGTCGAGCGTCGCCCGGGGGCGTACCTCGAGCGTGACGGCGGCATCGGCGCCGAGCAGGGTGCGGGCGCCCACGGGCACCGGTACCCGGACGCGCCAGCTGCGCGGTGCGGGCTCCTCGTCGGACAGCGGCACGTCCCGCGCCGGGTCGGGCGCCCAGTCACGGATCGCGCTCGGCAGCGTCGAGCCCCACACGCCCCACGTGGCCGGCTTGCCGTCCGCTCCCTGGCCGATGTCCACGACCAGCACGTCCGCCCAGTCCGCGGTCTGCTCGAGGTGGTCCACGAACGACAGCAGCCCGCGCTTCTTGCGCAGCGACAGCAGGGACAGGCGCAGCACGTGCCGCATCGTCGCGGCGCGCGCGCCCGTGGCGTCGGTCGGCCGCGTGGCGTCCGACGCGAGGTAGGTGTGGACCAGCGGGACGGGGGTGCCCACCGAGTCCCCGACCGGGCGCCGCTCGATCTGGATGGGGCACAGGTGCGCGGCGCTCTGCTCGTGCAGGGTCACGGGCAGCCCGCGGATCGAGAGCGCCGCGTCGAGCTGCCAGATGGTGTCGTCGTCGGGCGCGCCCTGGATGTCGAGGCCCGTCAGGCTCGCCACCACCTCGAGGTCACCGAACAGGAACCGGCGCAGGTTCTGGTAGCCCTCCTCGGAGTTGACGATCCCGTACCGACCCGAGTGGCTGCGATGCACGAACGCTCGCGGGGTGTCGCGCACGTAGGCGTTGTCGATCTGCACCAGCCCGTCGCTCCGCGCGCCCACCGCCTTGGCGGACAGACCCTTCGCCACGTCGTAGTCGTCGGAGTCGGTGCCCACGAGGCAGAAGAGACGGTCGTGCGGGAAGCCACCCGCCGGCATGACGGTTGCGTCGAACGCACCGTCCGGCACCGCGACCGTGGTCGGTGTCAGGTACTCCTTCATCCGCGCGGGGCCGAAGATGTCCGCGCCCTGCAGCCCCGTCGCGTCCCGGAGCTTCTCCAGGAGCCCGAAGCCGATCGCGAACTCGATGCCACCGTGCGGCGTGGCGTACGTGAAGACGCGGTCGACGAGCGCCGAGGCTGAGTCGAGCGCACCGCCGATCGCCGGGTGGTCCGGGATCGCCTGTTGCAGCAGGGAACGCACCACGAGGCCGCCCATCGAGTGTGCGACGAGGAAGACGCGAGGCGCGCCCGTCTGCTTGCGCACCAGGAGCACGAGGTCGAGCAGCGACCGCGCGGCCGCCTCGATCGAGAACGCGTTCGGGTCCTTGGTGAGCAGCGGTGCGAACTCGTCGTAGAAGCGGTGCACCCAGATGGACGCCGCCGGGACCGACCCGGCGTCCTGGTCGGCGAGGTAGGCGGACTGGTTGCCATGCACCAGCAGCTGGTAGCCCTGGTCGCCCATGAGCCGTAGCAGCGGGCTCTCGAACTGGTGGAAGGCCGGGCGGTCGGCGCCGTCGACGCGGACCTGCACCGAGCCCTCGTTGAATCCGTAGAACGGGTCACCGACCGCGTTGTCGATGCCCGCTGGACCGCCGGCGAAGCCGCGCACGTAGATGACGGGAAGCCTGCCGTCGCCGGGATACGCCACCGTGGTCTCCTCGCGTCGCTGCGGGCGCCCGCGGGTGGCCGACGCCGTCGTGGACCAGGATCCTCGTCGGCGCCTTCAGATACCACGGTCGCGGCGCACGGGCCCGTGCGGCCCGTGCGCCGCACCGATCACCTGGCGCGGACCGCCACGGATGCCGAGGCCTGCCGCTGCAGGTGGCTCGTCGCCTGGGAGACCACGCGGTAGGAGCCCGACTTCTTGACCTTCACCGAGGTCGCCCAGCGGCCGTTCGTGCCGACCTTCGCCGCCTTGACGTCCTTCCAGCTGCTCGTGCCCTTGGCCTTGAACTGCACGACGACCTTGGTGCCCCGGGGTGCGGCGCGCCACTTGTACGCGACCTTCGCGGTCGCCTTCTGGTAGGTGACCGTGCCGTTGAGGCGAATCGCGTGGCCCTTGGCCACCGCGGTGGCCGACGCGTGCGGCGTGGTGGTGCGCACGTCGCTCTGGATGAACCCGGTGGCCCGCACGGTGAAGTCGGCGTCGACGTCCAGCGCGTCGTTGAGCGCGTAGCGGTAGGCGACGACCTGCGCGCTCACCTTGCACGCGCCGGAGGTCACGTAGTGGCCGATCGTCGTGGTGGTGGAGCGGTTGGTGGTGAACGACATCGGGATCGTGGTGGTGCCCGACCCCGCGCGCGCGGCGGACGTCTGCTGCCACGTGCAGCTGTTCGCACCCGTGATGCGGATGGTCGCGTACCACTTCACGGGCAGCACGCCGTAGTCGTGCCCGTTCAGCACGTCGTGGGCCGCGGCGGGAGTGTGCACCTTGAGCGTGATCCAGTGCTTGTCGCCCACCTTGCCGAGGCGGTTCTTCACGTCGTGGACGATGAGCTTGGCGCTCACGCCCTGCGAGGTCGCCCGCGTGGTGTGGGTGGTCGCGTCGGCGGTGGCAGCGGCCAGCCCGAGGCCGAGAGCTGCGGCGATCGAGGCGGCGACGATGCGTGCGGGTGTGCGCATGAGGTGGTATCTCCCCTGGTGACGTGCGTGGACAGAAGGGTGTCTACCAGGTCGAGCGCGACGAATGTGCCTCAGGCACGCGTGACGAGACGTTTCGGACGAAAGTCAGCCGCTGACCGGGTGAACGGAGCCACCCGTGATGCGCACCAGCTCGTCGAACGTGGTGGGGAACACCGTGTGGGGCGTGCCCGCCGCGGCCCAGATCCGTGCGTGCTCGGCCAGCGCCTCGTCGACCACCGTCTCCAGGGGGCTCGGGTGCCCGACGGGGGCGACGCCGCCGATCGCCTGCCCCGTGGACGCGCGCACCTGCTCGGGCGTCGCGCGATCGATCGACGTGCGGCCGAGCCGCCGCGCGAGGCCCAAGGTGTCCACCCGGTGCCGCCCGCTGGTCATGACCAGCAGCGGGCGCCCGTCCGACCAGAACACGAGGCTGTTGGCGATGGCCCCGACCTCGCAGCCGAGCGCGGCGGCGGCCATCGCGGCCGTCGCGGCCGACTCCGGCAGGCTCACCACCGCACCACGGACGCCTGCGCTGGTCAGCGCGTCGGCGACCAGCTGCGTGCGGGGCGGAAGGGGCGTGGTCTCGGTCACGAGCCGATCATGCCCGACCGCCCGCGCCTGCGGGGCTGAAGTCGCACGTTCGGCAGGTCGGGCGCGGGGATCCGCACGCCGTCGTGCCCCGCCACCTCCCCGAACCGGTCGGCGTGGTCCGCCGACGACCACGCCTCGCGTGCGGCGGCGATGTCGGCGTGCGTGCGACCGACGAAGTTCCACCACATCACGAGGTCGTGCTCGAACCGCGCGCCGCCGAGCAGCAGCACCCGGGCACCGGCCTGCGTGCCGACGTCGAGCTCGTCGCGGCCGTCGCCCAGGTACAGCACGGGGCCCGGGCCCACATCCACCCCCGCGACGCGCGCCGAGCCCTCGAGCACGAGCACGGCGTGCTCGAAGGTCGGGTCGAGCGGCACGCGACCCTCCGCCGCGGCCTCGAGCGCCAGGTCGGCGCCGACGAGCGCCGTGTGGACGCGTGCGGGGGAGCGCAGGCCGTCGATCTCGCCGATGAACACCGTGGCGGCGACGCCGGGCGCGCGCCACACCGGCAGGTCGGTCACCTGCTCGAAGGCGGGAGGGCCGTCGGCCGCGCCGTCGGGGAGCGCGAGCCACAGCTGAACGGCGTGCAGGAGCGGCTCCGACCCGACCGAGAACTCCGAGTGCGAGACGCTGTGGCCCGCCGTCATGAGGTTGAGCTGGCCAGGGCGCACGAGCACGTCCGAGCCGAGGCTGTCGCGATGGCGGATCTCGCCGGCCACGGGCCACGTGACGGTCTGCAGCCCGGTGTGCGGGTGCGGCAGGACCCGCATGTCCACGTGCTGCGGGCCGAACTCGTCGAGGAAGCACCACGCCCCCACCATGGGCAGCTCCCGCTGCGGGAGCGTGCGGCGCACCTGCATGGCGCGCAGCCCACCGAGCGGGACCTCGCGCGGCTCGTACAGCTCCGTGACGGGGCCGGTGACCCCGTGCGCCCCGCACAGCTCCGGGGCCGGCCGTGCCTCGAGGTTCGTCATGGGACCACTCTGCCTGACGTCCGCCGTCGTGGGGCCCACCGGCGGACCTCACGCACCGGGCGGCCCGCGCGTCTGCACACTGTGAGGGTGGATCAGCCGTTCGAGCGCGTGGTGCAGCAGCACGGGGCGACCGTCCTTCGCGTGTGCCGTGCTGTCCTGGGCCCGGCCGACGCGGACGACGCCTGGCAGGAGACGTTCCTGGCGGCGCTGCGCGCGTGGCCCGACCTGGACCCGCGCGCGAACGTGCAGGCGTGGCTCGTGACGATCGCGCACCGCAAGGCGGTGGACGTGGTGCGTCGCGCGCAGCGGCACGCGGTCCCCGTCGCGGAGGTGCCCGACGTGGTCGCCGCGCCGGACGGCCGGGACCTGGACCTGTGGGCGGCGCTGGCCGGGCTGCCGCACAAGCAGCGGCACGCCGTGGCGCTGCACCATCTCGGGGGACTGCCCTACGACGAGGTCGCTGGGGTGCTCGGCGGGACGGCCGCGGCCGCGCGTCGGGCGGGTGCCGACGGGGTGGCCGCGCTGCGACGCACCTACGGCGCAACCAGCCCGGGCTCGACGGCAGCGCCGGAGCTCGCCGCGCCCCGCACGGCAGTGCCCCGAGCTGCTGTGCCCCGAGCTGCTGTGCCCCGAGCTGAGGTGCCCCGAGCCGCGAGGGCCGCCACGACGAACGAGGGAGTGGGCGCATGAGCACGCTGGCCGCACCGATCGATGAGAGCGACCTGGCCCGCCTGCACGCCGGCCTCGTGGCCCGCGCGGCCGCCGCCGACCTGGTGGACGTCGCCTACCGCACGCACGACGGCCCGCTGGGACCGCTGCTGCTGGCCGCCACCCCCGCGGGGCTGGTCCGCGTCGCCTTCACCGTGCAGGACCACGACCGGGTGCTGGCCGACCTGTCCGCCCGGATCAGCCCGCGCGTGCTCGCGGCGCCGGCGCGGCTCGACGAGGTGGCGCGGCAGCTGGACGAGTACTTCGCCGGGCGGCGGCGAACGTTCGACGTGCCCGTCGACCTGAGGCTGCTCGGCGGCTTCCGGCGCAGCGTGGTGGAGCACCTGAGCGCGATCGGGTACGGCCGCACCGCGAGCTACGCGGAGATGGCGCAGGCCGCGGGCAGTCCGCGCGCGGTGCGGGCGGTGGGCACGGCGTGCGCCCTCAACCCGGTGCCGGTGGTGCTGCCGTGCCACCGTGTGGTGCGTTCCGACGGCTCTCCCGGGCAGTACGCCGGGGGAGCAGACGCGAAGCTGGCTCTCCTCGACCTCGAGACACGTGTGGGAGCGGCGGCGTAGCGTCGTCGGCATGTGCCGGAACATCACCACGCTGCGCGGCCTGGAGCCGCACGCCACCGATGAGGAGATCACGGCCGCCGCGCGCCAGTACGTGCGCAAGGTGACCGGGGTCCAGCAGCTCACCGACCGGACGAGGGAGCCCTTCGAGGCCGCCGTCGCCCAGATCGCCGAGATCACGGCGCGCCTGCTCGACGAGCTCCCCGAGCGTCGTCAGCCGCCCACCACCGAGCCGCCGCTGCGCCGTCTGGCCCGGACGCGTGACGACGAGCACGACCGCCCGCACGATCACGAGCATGACCACCACGATCACGAGCATGACCACGACCACCCGCACAGCCACGAGCACCCCCACACCCACGAGCACCCGCACACGCACGAGCACGAGCCGGTGCGCGTCTGACGCCCTCGGTGTCAGGACTCGGTCAGCGGCCAGCCGACCAGCCGCGGGATCCCGGCGGGCGCGACGGCGGCCAGCGCCAGGAACCGAGCCTCGGCGCGGTGCAGCCGGATGTGCTCGTCGAGAGACCACGTGGGCCCGTTGGTGAGCTCCATGCCGCAGGCGCAGGCGATCGTCACCCGACCGTCGGCCGTCGTCTCCACGCGCCCGACGGTGGTGTGGTCGGTCGCGGCACGCACCTTGGCGTGTCGCATCTCGGCACTGACCGCGGGCTGCCCCTCGTGCCCGTCGTCGGGCGCGTCCGGCTGCCGGGTCTGATCGCTCACCACGGCATTCTCGTCCATCCGGAGCCGCCCGGTCGCAGGCCGCGCGGAGAGCCGGTCGGTAGCGCTCGGTGCTGGCTCAGCGCTCGGTGTTGACGGTCTCGTCGACCAGCTGGTCGAGCTCGAAGGACTCGTCCCACGTGCCGCCGCCGAGGCTGGGCATCATCTGACGCAGGCGCGGCTGCCACTCGGAGGCGCGCTCGGGGAAGCACCGCTCGAGCAGGTCCAGCATGGTCGCGACGGCCGTCGAGGCACCGGGCGAGGCGCCGAGCAGCCCGCTGATCGTGCCGTCCGCAGACGTGACGAGCTCGGTGCCGAACTCGAGCGCGCCACCCCTGCCCTTGACCTTCTTGATCACCTGCACGCGCTGGCCCGCCGTGATGAGCTCCCAGTCCCGCGGGTGGGCGGTGGGCATGAACGCGCGCAGCGTGCGCAGGCGGTCCGTCTCCGACGCCGTGACCTCACCGATCAGGTACTTCACCAGGCTGGTGTTCTTCAGGCCGACCGCGATCATCGGCACGATGTTGCCGGGTCGGATGGACCGGACGAGGTCGAACCACGAGCCGTGCTTGAGGAACTTCATGCTCCAGCCGGCGTAGGGACCGAACAGCAGCGCCGTCTCGCCGTCGACCACGCGGGTGTCGAGGTGCGGCACCGACATGGGCGGCGCACCGATGTCGGCCTTGCCGTACACCTTGGCCTGGTGCTGCGCGACGACCTCCGGGTTGGTGGTGCGCAGGAACTGCCCGCTGATGGGGAACCCGCCGAAGCCCTTGGCCTCGGGGATCCCGGAGCGCTGGAGCAGACGCAGCGCGCCCCCGCCGGCGCCGATGAAGACGAACCGCGCCGTCAGGGTGCGCGCGCGCCGGTGGCCGTTCCAGCGCCGGTCACGCACCGTGACGCGCCAGGTGCCGTCCTTGCGCTGCTTGAGCTTGGTGACCTCGCTCTCGAGGCGCAGGCGCGCGCCGCGCGCAACGCTGTCGGCCACCATGGAGGACGCGAGCGCCCCGAAGTCGACGTCGGTGCCGGCGGCAGCACGCGTCGCGGCGATGGGCTGCTCGGGGTCACGGTCGGCGACGAGCAGCGGTGCCCACTCGGCGATCTGCTCCGGGTCGGTGCTGAACTCGAGGTCGGAGAAGAGGGGGTGCTTGCGCAGGGTCTCGAAGCGGCGGCGCAGGTAGTCGACGTTCTCCTCGCCGCGCACGAACGTCATGTGCGGGGTGGTCGACAGGAAGCCGGTGCCGCCGGGCAGGCGGTCGTGCGTGGCGAGGTGGTGCCACAGCTCGCGCGACAGCTCGAACTGCTCGTTGATCGTCACGGCCTTGGTGATGTCGATCGAGCCGTCCGGGCGCTCGGGCGTGTAGTTGAGCTCGCAGAGCGCGGCGTGACCCGTTCCCGCGTTGTTCCACGCGTTCGAGCTCTCCTGCGCCAGCCCGTCACGGACCTCGAGGATCTCGATCGACCAGGTCGGCTCGAGCTCGGTGATGAGCGACGCCAGGGTGGCGCTCATGATGCCGCCCCCCACGAGGAGGACGTCCACGTCTGCTGACACCTGCTCTGCGCGCTCGGCCACGTCTCGATCGTATGTTGACGTCGAGAATCTCTACGACGAGGCAAGTGTGAGATTCGTCTCGTCGTCATCCGGACGAGGGTGCGGCGCCGGCGTGGCGACGGTAGAACGGGCTCATGAGCCGTGACCTGACGTCCGACCCCGCTGCCGAGCACCTCGCGCAGGCCATCCCGAGCGAGCCGGAGCTGGAGGCCGCGGACGCCCGTGCCGGGGGAGACGCCACGCGCGCGCCGCGCTCCCTCACCGCGACCGAGCTCGAGGCGGACGACGAGGCCATCGCCAGCAGCGACGACTGGGACGACCCGGACCGCCTCTGAGCTCAGGCCGCCGGCACGGGCCCTGGACCGCGCCGGGCTCGGTGGTTGCCAGGCTCAGTGCAGGTTGCGCGCGCGCAGGCTCCGGAGCAGCTCGAACCCGTCTTCGCCCTGCACCACGGCGATGCCGCCGCGCATGGCGGCCCGCTCAGCTGCGACGGACTCGTGGGTCGGCGCGGTCAGGCCGTGCGCCAGGACGTGCTCGCCGTAGGTGAGCTGGCGCAGCAGGATCGAGCGCACGTGGTCGGGGAACTGTCGCGCCGCTCCCGCGTAGATCTCGGGGTCGTGCTGCCCGTCGTCGCCGACGAGGACCCACTGGATGTCGGGGAGCTCGGTCATGAGGCGCCGCAGCTGCGTGACCTTGTGCCGGGGCCCGGAGCGGAACCATCCCGTGTTCGTCGGACCCCAGTCGGTGAGCAGCATGGGACCTGCGGGGAAGCCGTGACGGCGCAGGAAGCGCCCGATCGCCGGGGCAGCGTTCCACGCGCCCGTGGACAGGTAGACCACCGGGATCCGGGGGTCCTGCGCCCGCAGCGCTGCGTACAGGTCCGCCATGCCGGGCACGGGCTCACGGGCGGCCTCGTGCCGCACGAACACGTTCCACGCGGCGACGAACAGGCGAGGCAGGCGCGTGACCATCACGGTGTCGTCGATGTCGCTCACCAGCCCGATGCGCACGTCGGGGTCGATGACGTGCACGGGCGCGACGACGGTGCTCCCGTCGGCCCCGGCGAGCGTGATCTCGTGCCAGCCCGGCGGGAGGTCCGCCTCCAGCAGGACGTCGAGGTAGCCGCCGCGGTCGGTGACCACGTGGTGCGTCCGGTCGCCCACGCGCACCTCGAGGGGCGCGCCGGCCACCTGCGCCGTCGCGAAGCTGCGCCAGCCGCGCACCGCGCTGGCCGCGGCCGAGCCCGCCTGCGCGCTGCCGCCCGCGCCGGGAAGGTCTGCGGCGCGGACGGTCGGCGCCGCGAGCAGTGTCCGCGCCAGGACGCGGACCCAGCCCGGCGCGCCGTACCCGGCGTAGGGCTCGATGCGGACGGTCCACCCTCGCCGCCGGAGCCGCGCGGCGAGCCGGCGGTCGAACGCGTCCTCAAGCCGGGCACCGACGTGCAGCTGGGGCGCCGCGCCGGGGTGCGACGAGCCCGGGCGGACCACGCCGGGCCGCGCGGCCCGCAGCACGGGACGACCATGCTGCGGGCCGGCGGGGGAGCTGCCGGCGGGGAAGGTCACTCCTTGCGGGCAGCCGCGCGGGCGGCACCCTTCTCCGTGGTCGCGTTCTCCGTGCTCAGGGAGCCGCCGGCCGACTCCAGGTGCGCGCGCACGAACCAGTGGAACAGCTCGAGCTCGTGCAGGTGCCCGATGAGCAGGTCGTTCGTGACGTCGTCCAGCTCCTCGACGTCCTTGGCAGCCTTGCGGTGGTCCTCGATGACGCCCACGTACACCTCGTCGAGCGCACCCAGGTGCGCGATCGCGCTCGCGCGGCCGATCGAGTAGTCGTCCCACGTCCGGGTCGCGACGAGCGCGCCGGGCGTGCCCACCGGGGCGACGCCGAGGGTGGCGATCCGCTCGGCGATCGCGTCGACCATGAGCCGTACCGCGTCGACCTGCGGGTCGATCATCTCGTGCACCGCGATGAAGTGCGGGCCGACCACGTTCCAGTGGATGTGCTTGAGGGTCAGTGCGAGGTCGTTGAGCGCGACCAGCCGGGTCTGCAGGACGGCAGCGACCTGGGCGCCGTCTTCGGGGGTGAGCGACGGGACGGTGAACGTGGGCAGGTCCTTGCGTGCCATGGTGACTCCTCCGTGCTGGTGTCCGGGCATGCTCCCGGTCGAGCGAGATGCGAGGTCAACGCTGCCTCACCTGCACGGTCGCCGCCATCGGAACGGCACGCGGGTCCCGGGAGCTCGGTCGAGAAACTCGGTCCGAAGATCTCAGGCGAAGGGGTCGCCGCGGTCGGCGAAGCGCTGTGCCACCTCGGACGCCGTCAGGTGCTTCATGCCCGGTCCCACCTCGTCCCACCAGCGGGGCGCCGCGACCCACGGCCGGTCGCGCCCGCGCAGCGAGTAGGGCGTGATGGTCGTCTTTGCCGGGTGGTTCTGAGACCAGTCGAGGAGCACCTTGCCGCCGCGCACGTCCTTGCGCATGACCGCGACCAGCAGCTTCGGGTGCGCGGCGGCCAGCTCGTGCGCGATGTCGCGCGCGTACTGGCGCACCCCCATCACGGCCTCCGTCCCGGGCAGGTCGGCGTAGAGCTGCATGCCCTTGCTCCCGGACGTGACCGGCACGATCGTCGTCAGGCCATCCGCGCGCAGCCTGTCGGCGACCAGGTGAGCCACCTCGGCGCACTCGTCGAGACCCGCGGGCGGGCCAGGGTCCAGGTCCACGACGAGCCGGTCGGGCGGACGCACCCCGCCTCGCGGCCCCACCCGCCACTGAGGCGTGTGCAGCTCGAGTGCGCCCTGGTTGGCGGCCCAGACCAGGCCGGCGAGGTCGTCGATGAACGGGAGGTCCAGCTCGGCGCCCTCGTCGTCGGACCCCGGCGCGGCGCGCAGCTTCTGGCGGCGCAACCAGTCGGGTGCCCCTCGGGGGGTGTTCTTCTCGAAGAACTTCTCGCCCGCGACGCCGTCGGGCCAGCGGATCCGCGTCACGGGGCGACCGGCCAGCTGCGGCAGCAGTGCGTCCGCGACGCGCACCAGGTAGTCCATGATCTCGGCCTTGGTGGTGCCGGTCTGCGGGTACATCACCTTGTCGAGATGACTGACGCGCACGGACCGGCCGCCGACGTCGACCATCTGGCGTTCCGGACTCATCGCTGCTCCCAGGGGTCGGCCTCGGCGTCGGTGCGCACGCCGCGGATCACCGGCTGCCTGAGGCGGCCGCCCGGCGTGCGGGTGAGATACCGGCAGTCCACCACGAGCACCGGCTCGCACCAGTGCGCCCCGCGGCCGTCCTGGTCGGGCACCTCGTCGGCGAAGGGGGAGGAGGTGGCCGCGACCTCGGCGAGGAGCGTCGTCAGCGTGGTCGCGAGCGGACCCGTCAGGCCGCTGCCCGCGCGTCCCAGGTAACGGAGATCTCCCGCCTCGTCGGGCGCGCCGAGCAGGAGCGCGCCCAACCGACCGGTCCCGGTCGACTCGCCCCGCCAGCCGCCCACCAGGGCGGCACGCGTGCGGTGGTGGGCCGCCTTGATCCAGTCGGGGGAGCGCTGCCCGGCCCGGTAGACGGAGCTGCGACGCTTGGCGACCACTCCCTCGAGCCCGTGCTCGCCGGTCACCTGCCACAGGTCGCCGCCGTCGCCGTAGACGGGGGAGAGCTGGACGTGCTCGGGCAGCTCCAGGGAGGAGAGCACCGCGCGGCGCTCGTCGTACCGCCGGCCCATCAGGTCGACGCCTTCCCGGCTCAGCACGTCGAAGACGAGGTAGGTCACGGGCGAGCGCTGCGCGAGTGCCTGCGCGCGGCGCGGGTCGCGCACGTGCATGCGCTCGGCGAGCGCCGCGAACGAGGGGATGCCGGCGGACATGAGCACGATCTCGCCGTCCAGGACGACGTCCTTCAGCTGCGCCAGGCCGCCGAGCTCGGGGTACGCGGCGGAGATCTCGCGCTCGTTGCGGCTGGTGAGGCGCAGGGTCTCTCCGGTGGTGTCGGCGAGCGCCCGCACGCCGTCCCACTTCACCTCGAAAGCCCAGGTGGGACCGCTGGGCAACACGCCCGGAGTGGCGGCAGGGGTGGCGAGCATGGGCAGCACGGGTCCATCCTGCCCAGGACAGCAGTCGCAGGACAGACGAGAGGCACGGACATGCGGGCGATCTGGAAGGGCGCGGTGGCCTTCGGGCTCGTCAACGTGCCCGTGCGGCTCTACTCGGCGACGGGGGAGCACGAGGTGTCGCTGCACCAGGTGCACCGCGAGGACGGCGGACGCATCCGGTACCGCAAGGTGTGCAGCCTGGACGGCGAGCCCGTCGAGATGTCGGAGATCTCCAAGGGGTACGAGACCGCGGACGGAGAGCTCGTGGTGCTCACCGACGAGGACTTCGCCAACCTGCCGCTCGCCACCGAGCGCGAGATCGAGGTCATGGAGTTCGTGCCCGTGGACCAGGTGGACCCCATCATGCTGGGCAAGACCTACTACCTCGAGCCCGACAAGGCCGCCGCCAAGCCGTACGCCCTGCTGCGCGGTGCGCTGGAGGCGGCGGACCGGGTCGCGGTGGTGAAGGTCGCGCTGCGCCAGCGGGAGTCGATGGCCGTGCTGCGCGTGCGTGACAAGGTGATCTGCCTGCAGACGCTGCTGTGGCCCGACGAGGTACGGGAGGCGGACTTCCCCATCCTCGACGCCGACGTCTCGGTGCGCCCGCAGGAGCTCGCGATGGCCAGCTCGCTGGTGGACTCGCTCGCCGCCGACTTCGACCCCTCGCAGTACGAGGACCGGTACGCGTCCGCCCTGGAGCAGCTCATCGAGCAGAAGGTGTCCTCCGGTCACACCCAGGCGCTCCCCGTGCCCCCCGGCGAGAAGGAGGAAGGTGCCGGCGAGGTCGTCGACCTGCTCGCCGCGCTCCAGCGCAGCGTCGAGAAGGCGCGCACCGCCCGCGGGGAGGAGCCCGCTGAGGAGAGCGCCCCGAAGAAGGCCAAGAAGCCCAAGAAGTCCGGCGGCGACGACGACACGCCGGCCCGCCGGACCCGGCGCAAGGCGTCGTGAGCCCGGACGACGGCACGCGGCGGGACGAGGCGGTCGCGACACTGCGGCGAGTGGCGTTCCTGCTGGAGCGCGCGCAGGCGAGCTCCTACCGCAGCGAGGCGTTCCGTGCGGCCGCGACCGCCGTCGAGCAGGTCCCCCCCGCCCGCGTCGCGACCATGGTCGCGTCCGGGTCCCTCACGGACCTGACAGGCGTGGGCGCCCGGACGGCGGAGGTGGTGGCGCTCGCCTGGCGGGGCCACGACGTGCCGTACCTCGTGGAGCTCGAGAAGCAGCTGGCCGACCAGCCGTCGGCGGACGACGCCGCGACGGCGCTGCGCGCGGCGCTGCGGGGCGACCTGCACGCGCACACCGAGGCGTCGGACGGCTCCACGCCGATCCAGGAGATGGTGCTCGCTGCGCTCGAGCTGGGCCACGAGTACCTGGCGATCACGGACCACTCGCCGCGGCTGACCGTGGCCAACGGGCTGTCCGCGCCGCGGCTGCGTGCGCAGATGGCCCAGATCGCGGCCCTCAACGCCGCCGTCGGGCCGTTCGTGGTCCTGACCGGCATCGAGTGCGACATCCTCGACGACGGCTCGCTCGACCAGGACCCCGAGCTGCTCGACGAGCTCGACGTGGTGGTGGCCTCGGTGCACTCCAAGCTCAGGATGGACCGTGCGGCGATGACGCGCCGGATGATCGCGGCGGTGAGCAACCCGCGCACCGACGTCCTCGGGCACTGCACGGGACGCCGGCTGCTGGGCAGGCAGCGCCCGCAGAGCGAGTTCGACGCGCGCGCCGTGTTCGAGGCGTGCGCCGAGCACGGCGTGGCCGTCGAGATCAACTGCCGCCCGGACCGGCTCGACCCGCCGCACGCGCTGCTCGACGTCGCGCTGGCCGCAGGCTGCGACTTCAGCATCGACACCGACTCGCACGCACCGGGGCAGCTCGACTGGCAGCTCACCGGCGCGGCCCGTGCCGCGGCGCACGGAATCGGTGCAGAACGGGTCATCAACACCTGGCCCGTGGCCGACCTGCTGGCGCGCACGCACGAAAACACGCCGAACAGGCGTTAGGGTCGTCGCGGCAGCAGGGAACCCGCGGCATCCGCGGTCGTCCCGCAGCCCGGCCCGGCCCCCGGGTCCGCATTCCCACAGTGAAACAAGGAGCATCTTTCGTGAGCGTGAACCGCACCGAGCTCGTCCAGGCCGTCGCCGCCAAGGCGGGCCTCTCCAACGCCGAGACCGACAAGGCCCTCAAGGCCTTCCAGGAGGTCCTGGTCGAGCAGCTCGCCGCGGGCGAGAGCGTGACGATCCCCGGCTTCCTTGCCGTGGCCCGGGCCGACCGTGCCGCGCGCACCGGCATCAACCCGCAGACCGGCGAGAAGCTGGAGATCCCGGCGGGCTACCGCGTCAAGATCACCGCGGGCAGCGCGCTCAAGCGCGCCGCGCAGGGCTGAGCCCCGACGTACCCGGACCGGGCCTGACCCTGCGGGGTCAGGCCCGGTCGTCGTCTCCGGCTCGTCGGCCGACGAGCTTCGGCAGCAGCCACCAGAAGGCTCCCAGCACGACGAGCGTCGCACCGCCCACCCAGCGGCCCGCCTCGCGCGAGAGCACCACGTCGAACAGCAGCATCGCGCCGCCGGCCATCACCAGGGCCAGCGTGACCAGCCCCGCCTTGGCGAAGAGGCTGCCCACCACCACCAGCTCCTGCTTGAGCCGGCGCCGGAAGAGCGCCCGGTGCATGGCCACGGGCGCGACCATGAGCGCCGTCGCGAGCACCGCGATGACCACGAGGACGAGGTACAGGTTGCGCTGGTAGCCGTCGAGCTCCTCGAACCGCGCCTGGAACGGGATCGTCAGCAGGAACCCGGTGAGGATCTGCGTGCCGGTCTGCGTGACCCGCAGCTCCTGCAGCAGCTCGTCCCAGTTGCGGTCGGCACGCTCGTTGTGCGTCTCGCTGCGGCCGTCGTCGAGGGCGGCGTCGCGTTCGGACATGGGACCCTCCTGCGCCGTTCCGGGGGCCCATCTTGCCCGACGCCCGGCACCGTCGCTCCCTGGGAGAGACTGGGCGCGTGACCCGACTCCACGACGCCGCCCGCCGCGACTTCGCCTCCGACAACTACGCCGGCGCCCACCCCCAGGTGCTGCACGCGCTCGCCGAGGCGAACGGCGGCCACCAGCGCGCGTACGGCGGGGACGTGTACACCGAGCGCCTGCAACGGGTCGTCGCCCAGCACTTCGGCGAGCAGGCGCGTGCGTGGCCGGTCTTCAACGGGACCGGCGCGAACGTGCTGGCGCTCCAGGCCGCAGTGCCGCGCTGGGGCGCGGTGATCTGCACGACGAGCGCGCACGTCCACACCGACGAGAACGGCGCCCCCGAGCGGGTCGCGGGGCTCAAGCTGCTGCCCGTCCCGACGCCCGACGGCAAGCTCACGCCCGAGCTCGTGGACCGGGAGGCGTGGGGATTCGGCGACGAGCACCGAGCGCAGCCGGGCGTCGTCACGATCACGCAGTCGACCGAGCTCGGCACGCTCTACACGCCGGCCGAGATCGCGGCGATCACCGAGCACGCCCACGCGCTGGGCCTCCGGGTCCACGTGGACGGGTCGCGCCTCTCAAACGCCGCGGCGGCGCTCGACCTCCCGCTGCGCGCGCTGACCACCGACGTGGGCGTGGACCTGCTCTCCTGGGGCGGCACCAAGAACGGGCTGCTCTACGGCGAGGCGGTCGTCGCGCTCTCGCCGGACGCGGCTCCAGGGCTGGACTACCTGCGCAAGATGGACATGCAGCTCACGTCCAAGATGCGCTTCGTCTCCGCGCAGCTGGTGGCCTTGTACGAGGGCGACCTGTGGCTCACGTCGGCGCGACGCGCCAACGCCATGGCCGCGCGGCTGCGGGACGGCCTGTCGAGGATCGAGGGGATCCGGATCGTGCAGCCGGTGCAGGCGAACGCGCTGTTCGTGGCCATGCCGGCGCGCGTGGCGGCATCGCTGCGCGAGACGTGGAGCTTCTACGACTGGGCGCCGGGCGAGGTGCGCCTCATGTGCGCGTTCGACACCACGGAGGCTGACGTCGACGCGTTCGTCGCCGCTGCCGGCGAGGCGATGGCGAGGTCCTGAGACGCCGATGCCCCCGGCGCGAGGCGCCAGGGGCATCGTGGAGGGCGTCCGTCTGCGGCGTCCGTCAGCTGCGGCCGCGGGTGGGGCCGTGCGCCGGGCGCGAGGCTCCGTAGCTGGAGCGCCCGCCCTCGTGCCGCGGGCCGGAGTCGTGCCGCGGGCCGTCGTTGCGCGGACCGCTGTCGATGCGGATGCGCAGCGGACGGCCGGCCACGCGCGTGCGCGACAGACGGTCCATCGCCTCGGGGGACAGGCCCCCGGGGATGTCGACCAGCGAGAAGCTGCCGAAGATGTCGATCTTGCCGAGGTCCTTGCCGGTGAGCCCGCCCTCGCCCGTCAGCGCGCCGACGAGGGCGCCCGGCTGGACGCCGTCGCGGTGCCCCACGGCGACGCGCCAGCGCGCCGGGCCACCCGCGATGTGGGTGCTCGCGCGCCGACGCTCGCCCCGCTCGCCCCGCTCGCCGGTCTCGTGCCGCGCGGGCGCCAGGCGCGCACGGTCGAGCTCCTCGTCCATGTCGTCCTTGACGCCCGGACCCTCGTCGCCGACGGCGAGCGCGGTGAGGACCGCGAGCAGGTCGACCGGGTCGGTCTCCGGGTTCTGCGCCAGGTAGACGGCGATCGACTCGCGGTACAGGTCGAGGCGCCCGGCGGCGGCGCGCTCCTGCGCGCGGCCGAGCATCGCCTGCACGCGGTGCGCCGAGACGTCGGCCGGCGTCGGGATGGTGATCTGCTCGAGGTTGACGCGCGTGGTGCGCTCGATCTGCCGCAGACGGCTCTGCTCGGACGGCGTGACGAACGAGAGCGCCTCGCCCTCGCGGCCGGCGCGACCGGTACGCCCGATGCGGTGCACGTAGGTCTCCGGCTCGCGCGGGACGTCGAAGTTCACGACGAGCCCGATCCGGTCGACGTCGAGCCCGCGCGCGGCCACGTCGGTGGCGACGAGCACGTCGAGCGCGCCCGAACGGAGCCGGTCGACGATCTTCTCGCGCTCGCCCTGGGCGACGTCACCGGAGATGTAGGCCGCGGAGATGCCCTTCTCGACGAGCGCCGAGCCCACCTCCTCGGCTGCGCCACGGGTGCGCACGAAGACGATGGCCGCATCCGCGTCGCTCACCGCGAGCACGCGGGACAGCGCGCCCACCTTGTGGCGGAAGGGCACGACGGCGTAGGTCTGACGCACCGACGTCACGGTGGAGGACTGGCGGGCCACCGTGATCTCGAGCGGGTCGCGCAGGTGCTTCTCGGCGACCCGGCGGATCTGCGCGGGCATCGTGGCGGAGAACAGGGCCACCTGGCGCTGCTGCGGCGCGCGCGAGAGCACCTTGTCGACGTCCTCCGCGAAGCCCATGCGGAGCATCTCGTCGGCCTCGTCGAGCACGAGGAAGCGGACCTGGTCCATCACGAGCGTGCGCCGCTCGAGGTGGTCGATGACACGGCCGGGCGTGCCGACCACCACCTGCGCACCGCGCTGCAGCGCACGCTGCTGGGGCAGGAAGGGCGAACCGCCGTACACCGGCACGACCGTGAGGCCGGGCAGGTGCGCGGCGAAGGACTGGATGGCGTCGGCGACCTGCATCGCGAGCTCGCGCGTCGGGGTCAGCACGACGGCCTGGACGGCGCCGAGCGACGGGTCGACGGCGGCGAGCAGCGGCAGGCCGAACGCGGCGGTCTTGCCGGTGCCTGTCTGGGCGACGCCGACGATGTCCCGGCCGTCGAGCAGGGCCGGGATCGCCTGGGCCTGGATGGCGGAGGGGGTCTCGAAGCCGAGGTCGGCGACGGCGCGCATCAGCGCGGACGGCATGCCGAGGTCGGAGAAGGATGCGGGCAGGACAGAGCTCATGGCAGGAGAGAACCGATCATCGCGGGGCGGAGCCCTGACCGGCATCGGTGTGATGCGCGGCGGGTCGCAACCCCAGACCACCCATCGGCTACCGGACGGACCGGTGCCTCGACCACACGACATCCCGGGCCCGAGTGAGGGCCGGTGTCTCGACGGGGGACGCGACGAACTCCAAGTTCGTGGACGAGTCTACGCGGAGCGGGCCGCGCGCCGGGGATCTCGCGGGGGTGACGTCCGGCACAGGCGTCCCTAGCACGCGCCCCCGCGCGCTAGGCGATGCCGAGGCGCGGTGCCTCGATGGCGGGACACGCGTCCATGACGACGTCCAGGCCGGCCGCCCGCGCGCGCTGGGCCGCGGCCTCGTCGACCACGCCGAGCTGCAACCACACCGCGCGCGCACCGATCGCGATGGCCTCGTCGACCACCGCACCCGCGAGCGCCGAGTTGACGAACACGTCGACCACGTCGACGTGGCCCGGTACCTCGCCGAGCGAGGCGTAGCCCTCGGCGCCGTGCACGGTCGGCGCCGCCGGGTGCACGGGGACGATCTCGTGGCCCAGGCTCTGCACGAACCGCGCGACGCCGTAGGCGGCGCGGTCCGCGTTGGTGGACAGGCCGACGACGGCCCAGCGGCCCGGGCTCGTGAGCAGGCGGCGGACGGTGGCGGTGTCGTTCTCGTGTGCCATTCGTGCAGCCTCGCACGTGAGCGCGTCCGACACGCGCGGGGACGGCGGAGCGGCGCCGTAGTATCGACCCGCCGGATCAGGGGGCCTATCGGGAGGACGCGCGGGTGAGCAACGACGTGGTGAGCGACCGCGTGCTGACGATCCCCAACGCGATCAGCCTGGCGAGGCTGCTGCTCGTCCCCGTCTTCGCCGTCCTCATCGCCACGCACCACGACGGCTGGGCGTTCCTCGTCCTCGCGGTCTCGAGCGCGAGCGACTGGCTCGACGGCGTGCTCGCGCGCCGGCTCAACCAGGTGTCGCGCATCGGCCAGCTGCTGGACCCCGCGGCGGACCGGCTGTTCATCCTCGTCACGCTCGTCGGGCTCGCGTGGCGTGACATCGTGCCGCTCTGGCTTCTGGTGGTCCTGGTGGCCCGCGACGTCGTGCTCGGCGTCATGCTCCTGGTCCTGCGGCGGCACGGCTACCCGCCGCTTCCCGTGCACCTGGCCGGCAAGGCAGGCACGTTCGCGCTGCTGTACGCCTTCCCGCTGCTCCTGCTCTCGGAGTGGGACTCCTGGGTCGGCACTTTCGCACAGGTCGTCGGGTGGGCGTTCGCGCTGTGGGGCGTGGGGCTGTACTGGTTCGCGGGCGCGCTGTACCTGGAGCAGGCGCGGCGACTGGTGCGCCGTGCACCGCAGGTCGCATGACGAGCCGGCACGGCGACGGCCACCCGCAGCGCCGCCCCGACGCGTCCATGACGCTCATCACCGAGTTCTACCGCCGCCCGCTCGACCCGGGTTACGCCCTCGCGGCGCGCCGGCGCGCCGAGGGTGAGCTGCCGGCGAGGCGGCGTGCCGGGGCGGCGGGCCTCGTCGTGCTGGCGGTCGCCCTCGGGCTGGGAACCGCGGCGGCGACGACCGCGCTGCGCCAGCCGGTCGGGGTGAGCGAGGCACGACGCGTGCTGGAGTCGCAGATCACCGAGCGCGGCGACGAGGCCAGTGCGCTCCAGGAGCAGGCCGCGTCGCTCAGCGCCGAGATCGCGACGATGCAGAGCCAGGTGCTCGGCTCGGCCGACGAACCGCTGCAGGCCGCACTGGCGGCTGGCGCGGTCGAGGCGGGCTCGGCACCCGCGGAGGGCAGCGGGCTGCGCGTCGTGCTGACGGACGGCCAGCCCGAGGATCCCGACGCCGCCAACCCGGACCAGCGCGTGCAGGACATCGACCTGCAGATGCTCGTGAACGGCCTCTGGGCCGCGGGCGCGGAGGCGATCGCCATCAACGGGCAGCGGCTGACGGCCACGACCGCGATCCGCAGCGCCGGGAGCGCGGTGCTGGTGGACCTCGTCGCACTCAGCAGCCCGTACACCGTCGAGGCCATCGGCGACTCCGTGGCGATCCAGACCGACCTGGCGCGCTCCACCACGGGCCAGATGCTCGCGACGCTGAGCGCGACGTACGGCATCGGGGTGGACACGTCCTCGCAACGCCGCCTCGAGCTCCCGGGGGCCGGCCCGACGACGTTGCGCTCCGCGCGGGTGCCGGCGGACGCGCAGCTGGCGGGCCCCGCGCAGGACGCGCCGGCACGCTCGGTTTCGCCGCAGGGCAGCGGCATGGCAGGGTCGGCCCTCCGACCGGACGAGGGGGAACAGTGATCGCGGTCATCGGCCTGGTTGTCGGCGTCGTCGCGGGGCTGCTGCTGCAGCCGACGGTCCCGCTCGAGCTCCAGCCCTATCTGCCCATCGCCGTCGTGGCGGCGCTGGATGCGTTGTTCGGCGGCCTGCGGGCCATGCTCGACGGGATCTTCGACGACCGGGTGTTCCTCACCTCGTTCCTCTCGAACGTGGTGGTCGCCGCCCTGATCGTCTTCCTGGGCGACCAGCTCGGTGTCGGCACGCAGCTGTCGACCGCGGTCGTCGTCGTGCTCGGCATCCGGATCTTCTCGAACGCGGCCTCGATCCGCCGGCACCTCTTCAAGGCCTGACGTGACGACACCGTCCGACGCGCACGACGAGCTCGCGGGGCCCGCTGACGGCCCCGAGCCGCAACAGCCTGTCGCGGAGCCCGACGCTCACCCCGCTGGGGGGGACCACGAGGACGCCGCCGGGTCGGCCACGGCGCCCGAGCTCCACGAGGAGGAGGCCACGGCGCCCGAGCCGCCCGCCACACCTCAGCCGTCGCCGAGCGGGTGGGCCGCGCTCGCGCGTGCCCTGCGCTTCCGCGCGTCGCGCGGCCAGCTCCTGGCGGGCGTGCTGTGCGCCGTGCTGGGCTTCGCCCTCGTGGTGCAGGTGCGCCAGAACAACGAGACCAGCCTGTCGGGCCTGAGCCAGGCCGACCTGGTGCGGATCCTGGACGAGACCACCACCCGGGGCGACGCGCTCGCCACCGAGGTGAACGACCTGCGCAGCGAGCGCGACCAGCTCCTGTCGGGTTCGGACAAGCGGCAGGCGGCGCTCGACGCGCTGCGCCGCAGCGCCGAGACCCAGGGCATCCTGACCGGCCGGCTCCCCGCCGAGGGTCCGGGCGTGGTGGTGACGCTCACCGAGCCGAACGGGCAGATCAAGCCGGTCACGATGCTCAACATGCTCGAGGAGCTGCGCAACGCGGGCGCCGAGGCTATCGACCTGAACGGGAACCGCGTCACCGCCAGCAGCGCGTTCGCGGGCGTGCCCGGCGCGGTCACCCTGGACGGTGTCACGCTCGAGAAGCCATACGTCTGGACCGCGATCGGCGACCCGGACACGATCTCCACGGCGCTGCAGATCCCGGGCGGAGCCATGGCCGCGGTCCGGAGCAACGGCGGCGAAGGCGTTCTGCAGCGTCGTGACCTGGTCGAGGTCACCTCGATCCGCACCCTCCCGGATCCGCAGTACGCCACGCCGGTCCCGGCGGCCGCCGGTTGATGCCGGTCTGTCCGGAACGCCGGACCCGGCACGCGCGTGCCGGCGGGCGCGTGGGCTGCACACACCCGGCAGGTCCGCATAGGGTGTGCGGGACGCCGGCGACACCGGTGGTCGAGGACACGGCTGGCGACTGGCGGGAGGCTCGATGAGCGACGACGGACAGGGTCTGGGTCCGGGCGCGCGCGAGCCCGAGGAGTTCCAGACGCAGCGTCCGCCGGCACCCCGACCCGGCGGGTCGGACACGACGATGACGTTCGGTCAGGTCGAGCCCGTCGAGATCGAGCTCGGGGCCCCGGTGGGCCTGACGGCCGACGAGGTGGCCGCCGTGCACGCCCTGCCGCCCACCTCGGCCCTGCTGGTCATGCAGCGTGGCCCGAGCGCCGGCGCACGCTTCCTGCTCGACGCCGAGCGCACCACCGCGGGCCGCTCCACGCGCGCCGACATCTTCCTCGACGACGTGACCGTCTCGCGCAAGCACGCCGAGTTCGTCCGCGAGGGCCGCAGCTTCGTGGTGCGTGACATCGGCTCGCTCAACGGCACCTACGTGAACCGCTCGCGCATCGACGAGGCCGTCCTGCGGACAGGCGACGAGGTGCAGATCGGCAAGTACCGGATGACCTTCCACCCGAGCCCGCACCGCGATTCCCCGGACGCATGACGCGCTCCTCCGGCACGACCAGGGGGAGGGGTCCGTGGTGAGCGCTCGGGCGCAGCGCGCCGCGCAGGAGCCGACGCCGGCGGTCGACACGCCGGCCGCCGAGCAGCCCGAGGCCGAGCCGTGGCCACGCGGGATCTCCCGGCGCGCCACGATGCGCATCTCCGACGTGCTCGCGGCGCTGGAGATCGAGTTCCCCGCGGTGACCACGTCCAAGCTGCGGTTCCTCGAGGAGCAGGGACTGGTCGAGCCGGTGCGGACCCCCTCCGGCTACCGGCAGTACTCGCCGGCAGACATCGAGCGCCTCCGGTTCGTGCTGCGCCAGCAGCGGGACCGGTACATGCCGCTCAAGGTGATCGGCGAGCGACTGGCTGCCCTGGACGCCGGCGAGGACGAGGAGCCGACCACACCCGCCAGGCTGGCAACCCGCGACGGCGTGCGGCAGTCCTCCCACGGCCGGTGGACGGCGGCCGCGCTGGCCGCCGAGGCGAGCGTCACGGAGGACTTCGTCGCGGAGCTCGTGTCCGCGGGCGTGCTGCGCCCGCACGACAACGGCTCCTTCGACCCGTGGACGCGCGAGGTGGTCGCCTCGGCCGCCGCGCTCGCCGAGCACGGGATCGACGTGCGCCACCTGCGGCAGTTCCGCGCCGCCGCGGACCGCCAGGTGGACCTCGTCGACCAGCTCGTGGCGCCGTTGCGGGGACAGCGCAGCGCGTCGTCGCGTGCTCACGCGGGCACGTTGGCCGCCGAGGTCGGCGAGCTGTGCGCACGCATGCACACCGCCCTGGTCCGGGCCGCGGTCGCTGATCTGGCCCCCTGACGCATCGGGCCGTAGGTTGGCCCGATGGGGGAGGATCCGGACCTTGTCGCCGTCGAGGTCGTCGGCGTGAGGCAGCACCTGAGCGCCGACGAGATCGTCGTGCTGCTGCTCGACGCGGACTCCGAGCTGCTGGTGCCCATCGTCATCGGCCCGACCGAGGCCTCTGCCATCGCCTCGGCGCAGGCGGGCATCGTCCCGCCGCGCCCGATGACGCACGACCTGCTGCGTGACGTCATCGTCGCCACCGGGGACAGGCTGGACCACGTCGAGATCACACGGCTCGACGACGGCATCTTCTACGCCGACCTCGTGCTGCGCCGGGCGCGCCGCGTCGACTCGCGCGCCTCCGACGCCATCGCGATGGCGCTGCGCTTCGGTGTGCCGGTGCTGTGCTCGGCGGAGGTCGTGGCCGTCGCCGGGATCGAGGTGCACACCGTGACCTCGGAGGCCGACCTGGAGCGCTTCCGGACCTTCCTCGACCGGGTCACGCCGGAGGACTTCGAGACCGGCGCCGAACCGGACGAGCCGTAAACCTTCGCCTTCAGGTTGAAGGTGAGACACGCGGGCGCGACACGCCCGCGAGCCTCATTGCGGAAGCACCCCGGCGGGCCTAGCGTTGCGGAAGGTCAGGGGACTGGCCGCGCGCAACCACCCAGGGCGCGCGCGACGACTGGAGGATCCGTGAGCAGCATCGAGAACGCCGAGACCACCACCGGCGTCCCGCAGCGGGCACAGGGCCTCCTGTTCGACGACGACCTTCCCGACCTGGACACGTCCAGCGGCTACCGCGGGCCCACGGCCTGCCGGGCTGCCGGCATCACCTACCGCCAGCTCGACTACTGGGCCCGCACCGGCCTGGTCGAGGCGTCGATCCGACCGGCCACCGGCTCGGGCACGCAGCGGCTGTACAGCTTCAGGGACATCTTGGTCCTCAAGGTGGTCAAGCGTCTGCTCGACACGGGTGTGTCGCTGCAGCAGATCCGCACCGCCGTGAGCCACCTGCGCGAGCGCGGCGTGGACGACCTGGCGCAGATCACCCTGATGTCGGACGGAGCCTCGGTCTACGAGTGCACGTCGGCCGACGAGGTCATCGACCTGGTCCAGGGCGGTCAGGGCGTGTTCGGCATCGCGGTCGGACGCGTCTGGCGCGAGGTGGAGGGTTCGCTCGCCGAGCTGCCCACCGAGCGTGCCGAGGACGACGAGGCTCCCGTCGCGACGGCGCACGACGAGCTCGCGCTGCGTCGGCAGGCCCGCTCGGCCGGCTGACCCGCGACATCGCGAAGGCCCCGACCGGATGGTCGGGGCCTTGGTCGTGCGGCGGGGCCGCGGGTGTCAGCGCACCTCGCGCCGGGGGGCCCGCAGCGCGCGGTCGAGCAGGCCGTCGAACGTCTTCGCGAGCTCGACAGCGGCCGCCCCGGGCCAAGCGTGCACGGGCTGGGCCGCGCCCTGCGCCTGCTGCAGCGCGGCGCGCTCGGGGACGAAGGGGCGCAGGATCAGCGGGCCGTACAGGTTCTCGAGCTCCTCCAGGCGGAACGCCTGCTCGATGGACCTCGTGCGCACGCGGTTGACCACGATCCCGAGCGGCTGCAGGCCCGGGGCGGCCTCGCGCCGCAGCTCGTCGATGGTGCGCATGGCCCGACCGACGGCCATGACGGAGAACAGCCCGGGCTCGGTCACGACGATCGCGCGGTCGCACGCCGTCAGGCCGGTGCGGGTGAGGCTGCCGAGCGACGGCGGGCAGTCCACCAGGACCAGGTCGTAGCCGCGGATCCACGGCAGCGCGAAACGCAGGCGGTCGACGTCCGTGGACTGGAGCCGGTCGTGCGTCGCGGAGCGCTCGGAGCCGGCCAGCACGTCGAGGCCCTCGTCGGCCCAGGTGCTCAGCGCGGTGGCCGCCGCGATCGTGTACTCGTTCGCGTCGCTGAGGACGTCCGCGACGTCGCCGCCGTCCGGGCGGGCACCGAGAGCCATGGTGCTGTCGCCCTGGGGGTCGAGGTCGATCACGAGCGTGCGGAGGCCGCGTTCGAGTGCGGCCGAGGCGAGCCCCAGCGTCACCGACGTCTTGCCTACGCCACCCTTGAGGCTGCAGATCCCGAGCACGAGCACGAGCGTCACCGTACCGTTTCGTCCACCCGGCCGCGTCACGCCGACGACAGGCGAGTCGAGGGGTCGCGCGGCAGACTGGCGCCATGACGACGACACTGAGCCGCTGGTCGCACGCCTGCATCCGCCTGGAGCGCGGCGAGGACCGGCTGGTCATCGACCCCGGGATGTTCACCGACCTGGACGCGGCGCTCGACGGCGTGACGGCGATCCTCGTGACGCACGAGCACGGCGACCACCTCGAGGTCGACGGCGTCGCGGCCGCGATCCGGCGTGGAGCGCAGGTCTGGGGGCCGGGCCCGGCTCTCGCCCTCCTGGCCGAGGCCGGCGCACCCGCCGATGCCCTGCACGAGGTGGCCGGCGGGGACCACATCACGGCGGGCGGGTTCGAGGTCGACGTGGTGGGGGAGTGGCACGCCCGCATCCACCCCGACGTCCCCCTGGTCCCCAACGTCGGCTACCTCGTCGAGCGCGTGCTGCATCCCGGTGACTCTGTGGTCGCGGTCGAGCCGGACGCCGTCGACGTGCTCATGCTCCCGCTGGCCGGGCCCTGGCTCAGCAGCGCGGAGGCCATCGACTTCGTGCGCGCCGTCGCCCCGCGCCAGGTCGTCGTGATCCACGACGCCCACCTGTCCGAGCCGGGCCAGCAGCTGTACTCGATGCTGGTGGCGCGCCTCGGCGGGGCCGGACAACCTGTGCGGCTCGCCCCCGGCGAGTCCATCGAGCTGTGAGGAGAGCACCCATGAGCGAGCACGATCACCCCCACGAGGTCCCCGAGCTGGAGTTCGACGAGACCGTCCCGCCCCGGCCCGAGGAGGAGATCGCCGACGTGGCTCGTTCCGTGCCCGACCCGGAGGGACACGGCGAGCCCTCCTGACCCGCGCACGCCCCGGGATGGCATCCTGTCCTGGTGCAGATCAGACGCGTGGGCGAGGACGACTGGGCGCTGGTCCGCGACGTGCGGCTGCGTGCCCTGCGCGAGGATCCGGGCGCGTTCGGGTCGTCCCTGACCCGCGAGGAGATGTTCAAGGAGTCGCACTGGCGCATGCGCGTGCGCACGGTGACGACGTGGCTCGCGATCGATGGCGCGGGCGTCGGCCGAGGCATCGTCTCGATGCTCCTCGAGCCGGGCTCGCCGGCCGACGACCGGCATGTGGTCGCGCTCTGGGTGGCGCCCGAGGTCCGGCGGCAGGGAATCGCGTGGCGCCTGCTGGACACCGTCCGCGACGCCGCCGCCGCCGACGACGCCCGCACGGTCTCGCTCTGGGTGGTCGACGACAACCACGCCGCGGGCGACCTGTACGTCCGCGCCGGGTTCACGCGCACGGGGGAGCGGCACGAGCTGCAGCGCGAGCCTGAGCGGACCGAGGAGCGCTACGTCCTGACGCTGCGCTGACGCGTCAGCCGAAGTCCATGCCCTCGAGCGAGGACGACGGCTTCACGTCCGGGAGGCGCAGCATCCGGAACGAGTTCGCCAGCCCGGCGAGCGCCGCGAGCAACGGCACGAGCAGTGCGACCTGCAGCGAGCGGTTCCGCGCATCGCTGTTGATGGCCACGATCTCGGCCTCGACCTCGGGCGGCTGACCCGTGATCTGCTCCGCGAGCTGCGTGTCGCTCATGATCTCTGCATCGCGCTCGAGCGCCGCCGCGATCTGCTGCTGTTCCGCCGCGGGGATCACGGAGCTGTTCTGGGTCATCTGGGTGAAGCCGAAGGACAGCGCGGCGAGCATGAGCCCGCCCGCCATCGCCAGCCCGAACGACAGCCCGAAGGACCCGGCGGCCGAGTTCACGCCGGCTGCCTCGCTCACCCGCTCCTCCTCGACGGGGGCGAGCGTGTAGTTGTTGAGCTGGGAGACCAGCAGGCCGAGGCCGCAGCCCGTGACCGCGAGGGGCAGCACCAGGTACCACCCGCTGTCGACGCGTGGCACGAACGGGACGATGACCGCGATCCCGATGCTCGCCAGCAGGAATCCCGCCCGGATGATCGACGCCGGCCGCCGGTCGCCCGCACGCTTCCCTGCCACGAGCGCCGCGGCGAACATGGTCAGCGACAGCGGCGCGAGCGAGAGACCGGCCTCGAGCGCGTTGTACTCCAGGCTCATCTGCAGGAACAGGGGCAGGGCGATCATGGCGCCGCCCAGCGTGATCTGCTGGAGCGCCTGTCCCGATATCCCCGCGGTGAAGTTGGGGTGCCGGAACAGGTCCGGGTCCAGCAGGGTGAGCTTGCCGGCGCGCTTGCGCCCGACGAGCCAGCGAGCCAGGAGCACCAGCGCCACGACGCCGACGAGCATGAGGAGCCTGACGTACGCGCCGCCCTCCTGCCACACCAGGATGCCGAGCACCACACCACCCATGCCGATGACCGACAGGACGGCGCCCACGGCGTCGATCTTGCGCGTGCCGGTGTACGCGACGTCGCGCACCAGGTGGATCTGGCTCAGCACCACCAGGATGATGACGACCTCGAGGCCGAAGCCGACGCGCCAGGACAGGTAGGTGGTGACGAAGCCGCCGAGCAGGGGGCCGATCGCAGCGGCGATCGCGGCCGCGGCGCCGACCAGCGCGTACGCCTTCTTCTGCGCGGACCCGGCGAAGTTGCCGTGGATGAGCGACTGCATGGCGGGCAGCAGCAGCGACGCCCCGAGGCCGCCGACGATGGCCCAGAAGATGACGATCGCCGTGAGGCTCTGGGCGAGCGTCATGGCCAGGGCGCCGATCGCGTACGCCGACAGCCCGAGCACGTACGCGCGCTTGCGGCCGATCAGGTCGCCGACCTTGCTGTTGATGAGGATGAAGGCTGCGGAGACCAGGGCCTCGAGCGCGATGGCGGACTGCACGCCGCTCGCGGTGGTGTCGAGGTCCCTGACGACCGCGGAGATCGACACGTTCATCAGCGAGGTGTCTACGACCAGCACGAACATCGCCATGGCGAGAAGGACCATCAGGCGTCGGCTGCCGGCGTCCGGCCGTGTCTCCTCTGCGTCGCTGCTCATGTCGCCCTCCGCTCGCGCCCGTGGCCGGCACGCATGCCGGTCGCCGGACCGGAGCCTATCGTGGGCGGGCATTTCGGACATCCATCCGGGCCGCCGGCGGACCCCCGCCGATCGCGCCCGGGTTGTGTGGGTGCGCACAACTCCGTCGGGTTGTGGCTCACACTCGCAGAACGAGGCGGGATGCTCAGACCGGCACGGCGGGGACTGTCGCCGTCAACCTGGTGACCGGCCTGGGGCAGTCGGGGTGAACCATGGGCGGGATCGGGGGCGGTCCGCTGTGGCTAAATGTCATAATGTGCATTATCGGCGTTCGCTGATGACGCTCGGTGCTGCGATCCAGCCGGCATCGCTCGTCAGCTCTCCACCGGACATCCCGCGCGCTCAGGGCGAGACAGTCAGGAGTGCTGCGGTCGTGCCGTCGTAGATCACGCGCGCCGGACCGGGAGTTGCCCCACTGGGCACTGTGAGCGGGAGCGTGACGACCTCGCCCTGGTCGTACGGGACGGACGTGAGCTGCCGGACGGCAGAGCCAGCCTGCTGCCAGGTGAGGACGCCCGCAGCGCCCGGCGACGACGTCTCGCCCCGGTCGTGGCACTCGCCGACGTTCTCGATCGTCACCTCGAGAGTCTCGCCGGCCCTCGCGTGGGACCGGCTGAGCGAGACGACCGGGGCTGCGCAGGCTCCGTCCGAGCCCATGCCGGTCGTCTGAGTCGACGAAGACCCGCCCGAGCTGCAGCCGGCAAGGACGAGCAACCCGACCGGGACCGCGTACCACGCACGCATAGTCGCCTCCTTCGATGAGAGAAGCTGCGGACACCACCGTCGCCGAGCGGTGCGCACGGCAGAGTATGGCGTGTGGATCCCGCGGAGCTGACTGACGCCTCGCGGTTGCGCAGCCGGGCGACGATCCTGCACGCGGACGCCGACTCCTTCTTCGCGGCGGTCGAGCAGCGCGACAAGCCGTCGCTGCGCGGCAAGCCGGTGCTCGTGGGCGGTCTCGGCCCGCGCGGCGTGGTCGCCACGGCGTCCTACGAGGCTCGGCGAGCCGGGGCCCGCTCGGCCATGCCGATGAGCCGCGCTCGGCGGCTCAGTCCGGGCGCGGCGGTCCTGTACCCGAGGTTCGAGGCGTACTCGGCGTACTCGCGGGTGATCATGGAGACGCTCGGGACGCTCTCGGGGCTCGTGGAGCCGCTGAGCATCGACGAGGCGTTCGTCGACCTGGAGGCGGGTTCCTTCGGTGACGACCCCGGCGGCGCGGCTGCGGGCGCGCGGGCGCGCATCCGCGAGCTGACCGGGCTCGCGGTGTCCGTCGGCATCGGTCGCACGAAGCTCGTAGCCAAGCTCGCCTCGGATGCCGGCAAGCCCGACGGCCTGCTCGTCGTCGAACCGTCCGACGAGGACGCGTTCCTCCTGCCGCTCCCCGTGCGGGCGATCCCGGGCATCGGCCCCGCCACGGCCGGCGCGCTGGAGCGACTCGACGTCCGGACGGTCGCGGACCTGCGCCGGCAGGACCTCGACGTCCTGACGATGACCCTCGGCGTGTCCGCCGGGACCAACCTGTTCCGCCTCGCGCGCGGCATCGACCTGCGCGCCGTGGGACCGGGCGGCGAGCGGAAGTCCGTCGGTGCCGAACGCACGTTCGCCGAGGACATCTACGGCGCCGAGCGCATCGCGGCCGCCATCGACCAGGTCACCGACGAGGCGCTGCGACGCCTGGTCGCGCACGGCGGTGGGGCCCGGACGGTCGTCGCGAAGGTGCGGTTCGCCGACTTCACCACGTTGACGCGCTCCGTCACGCTCCCTCAGCCGTCAGCGGAGCGGGCAGAGCTGCGCGCGGCAGCCCACCTCGCGGCCCGCGCCGCGGGGATCAGCGACTCGGTGCGACTCCTGGGCGTCTCGTTCCACAACCTGTCTGCGCACGCGCAGCTGACCCTGGCCTGGGCCGACGAGGACGCCGCTCCCCCGCCCTCCGTCGACGAGCCGGACGCGACTCCGGAGCCCGCTCGCGGACCCCGACTGCTCACCGAGGCAACCGCGCGGGCGGGCGTGGACATCGAGCACCCCACGCTCGGGCGCGGCTGGCTGGTCCACCTGCGCGGCAGCCACGCCACGGTGCGGTTCGAGACCGTGACCACTCCCCCGGCTCGTTCGCAGGTGATCGACCTCGACACCGATCCGCTCGTCCTCGTGCCACCGCTGCCCCCTACGCTCGGGAGATGACCGCAGCCGCGCGCAACATCGGCACCGCCCTGGCCTCCCTGCCCGGGCACTGGCAGCCCCACCGGCTGGCCAGCGTGAACGACTACGACGTCAAGGTGGTCACGCTGCTCGGCGAGTTCGTCTGGCACAGCCACCCGGACACGGACGAGCTCTTCCTGGTCCTGTCGGGCTCGCTGACCATCCAGCTCCGGGACGGGGACGTCGTCCTGGGCCCGCAGGACTTGTTCGTGGTGCCCCGGGGCGTCGAGCACTGCCCCAGGGCCGACGAGGAGGTCGCGGCGCTGCTGTTCGAGCCGAAGGGGACCGTGAACACCGGTGACGTCGGCGGGGACCGCACAGCCGAGCTGCGCGAGCTTCCCGACTAGCCGGCGGCCCGCGCCACCAGTGCGCTGATCCGCTCCTCGTCGGCGGACGTCAACGTGGTGAGCGCGAATGCCGTCGGCCACATCGTCCCGTCGTCGAGCTGGGCGACGTCGTTGAACCCGAGCGTCGCGTACCGGGTCTTGAACTTGGCCGCGCTCTGGAAGAAGCAGAGCACCTTGCCGTCCTTGGCGTAGGCGGGCATGCCGTACCAGGTCTTGGGTTGGAGGGCGGGCGCCGCGGCCCTGACGAGCGCGTGGATGCGCTCGGCCAGCGCCCGGTCCTCGTCCCCGAGCTCGGCGATCTTGGCGAGCACCTCGCTCTCGCCGTCGGCCTTGCCGGCTCCCCGCCGGGCCGCCGCCTTGACCTCCTTCGCGCGCTCCTTCATCGCGGCACGCTCCTCGTCGGTGAAGGCGACCGAAGGCTCGCTCTTCGCGGCAGTGGGCTTGATGCTGGGCATGTCGGGCTCCCGTCCTGGTCGATGCTGCGAGCGTATCGATGCAGGTCAGACGTGGCTTCTCGATTCCTGCTCGATGCATCGCTCTGAGCCAGGCATCGCGGGCGGTGCACGACCCCGTCTGGCAAGGAACGCCTGCCGCCACCAGGGTGTTGACGCAGGCAGGATCGATCGACGGAGGACCAGGTGCCCGACTACGGCCACGCACTGACGTTCGGCACCTTCGTGACGCCGCAGGCCGCCGACCCCCAGGCCGTCGTCGGCCTCGCCCGCGCGAGCGAGCGGCACGGGCTCGACCTGGTCACGTTCCAGGACCACCCCTACCAGCCGGCGTTCTTGGACACCTGGACGCTGCTCTCCTGGGTCGCCGCGTCGACGACACGCATCCAGGTCGCGGGCAACGTCCTAAACGTGCCGCTCCGGCCGCCGGCCGTGCTCGCCAAGGCCGCCGCGAGCCTTGACCTGCTCTCGGGCGGGCGCGTCGCCCTGGGCCTGGGCTCGGGCGCGTTCTGGGACGCGATCGTCGCCATGGGCGCGCCACGCATGACGCCCGGCCAGGCCGTCACGGCACTCGACGAGGCGATCGACGTCATCCGCGGCCTCTGGGACACCGACACCCGGGGCGTGCTGCGCGCCGGAGGCCAGTTCCACGCGGTCGACGGGGCGAAGCGGGGGCCGTCGCCGGCGCACGACATCCCCATCTGGCTCGGCGCGTACAAGCCGCGCATGCTCGGCCTCGTCGGGCGCAAGGCCGACGGCTGGCTGCCGAGCCTGAGCTACCTGCAGCCGGGACAGCTCGCCGAGGGCAACGCGCGCATCGACGAAGCCGCGCGCGAGGCCGGCCGTGACCCGCGCGAGATCCGGCGCCTGCTCAACCTTGGCGGGATCACGGCGTCCAGCATCGACGCTTGGGTCGACGAGCTCCTGCCGTTGGCCCTCGAGGACGGCGTGTCGACCTTCATCCTCGCCGGGGACGACGAGCGGGCGATCGCACTGTTCGGCGAGGAGCTCGCGCCGGCGCTGCGCGAGGCGGTCGCCGTGGAGCGTCGTGCCGCCGGGACGGCGGCCGGCTCCGTCAGGTCCGCTGCAGCGCTGGCCAAGCGTGCGGCGGGCATCGACTACGAGGCGGTGCCCGCGTCCCTGGCGGACGTCGTCGTCGAACCCGGTGATCGCGGGTACGGCGCCGTGCGCTCCACCTACGTCTGGGCCGGCTCCCCCGGCCTGGTCGTCCAGGCCCGGGACGCGGCGGACGTCGCCGAGGCCGTGCGGTTCGCACGCACGCAGCACGTGCCGTTCGCGGTCCGGTCGGGCGGGCACGGCATCGCGGGCCGGGCGACGAACGACGGCGGCATCGTCATCGACCTGGGCGCGCTCGACGCGGTGGAGGTCCTCGACGCCGACCGCAGGCTGGTCCGCCTGGGAGCCGGTGCGCACTGGGGCGACGTCGCCGCGACGCTCTCCCCGCTGGGCATGGCGATCAGCTCGGGCGACTACGGCGACGTCGGTGTCGGCGGACTCGTGGTCGCGGGCGGCCAAGGGCTGCTCGGACGCTCCTACGGGCTCACGCTGGACCACGTGGTCGCGGCCGACGTGGTGCTCGCGGACGGATCGATCGTCCGGGCCGACGCCGAGCAGCACACCGACCTGCTCTGGGCGGTCCGCGGAGCGGGTGCTGCCGTCGGGATCGTGACCGCGGTCGAGATCGAGGCTGCACCCGTGGGCGACGTCGTGCTCGCAACCGTCGTCTACGACGCGACCGACACCGCCGACCTGCTGGTCGGGTGGGCGGCCCAGGTCGAGGGCTCGCCGCTCGAGCTGACCAGCTTCCTCACGCTGGTCCCGGCCAGCCGCGACCAGCCGGCGATCGCTCATGCCATGACGGTCTGGGCGGGCGATGACACGGACGCCGCGATCGCGGCGCTCGAGCCGTTCCTGGCGATCGGGCCGGTCCTGCAGCAGCGCGCGAGCGTGCTGCCGTACTCCGGCGTCCTGCAGGCCCACCACTCCCGGCACGAGGGCGGCGCGCCCGCCACCGTGCGTGGTGGTCTCGTCGTCCACGTGACGCCCGCGGTCGCACGGGTGCTGGCGGACCTCGTCGCGGCCGGGGAGGCGCAGATGGTGCAGGTGCGTGCCGTGGGCGGCGCCGTGAACCGGACGCCCGCCGACGCCACGGCGTACGCCCACCGGACGCAGAACTTCTCCCTCTCGGCCATCACCGGCGAACGCGCCCGCGCCGCGCTCGACCGCCGCTGGAGACTCCTGTCGGACGAGATCACGGGCGTCTACCGCAGCTTCGACCTCGGTGACGACCGGCTCGCGCGCGCCTACCCGCCGGCCACCCTGGATCGGCTCCGGGCCGTCGCCGCGGTGTACGACCCGGAAGGTGTCTTCGGGCACGACCTGCCCCTGGACGTGCCACGATGACCGGATGAGCACCGACGACGTCACCCAGGCCATCGCCCGCATCGAGGCGGAGGAGCGCGAGCTCGAGTTCACGACGTTCACCAACGACGACGCCTGGCAGCTGGGTTGCGTGCTGGTCGAGCTCGCGATCGCCCGAGATCTGCCGATCACCGTCGACATCCGGCGCGGGACGCAGCAGCTGTTCCACGCGGCGCGGCCCGGCACCGTCGCCGACAACGACTCCTGGATCGAGCGGAAGGTGCGCGTCGTCGAGCGGTTCGCGGCCCCGTCCTACCTGGTGGGTCTGCGCTCGAAGGCCCGCGGGACCACGTTCAACGAGCAGCACGGGCTGCCGCTGCAGCAGTTCGCGGCGCACGGTGGGTCGTTCCCCGTGCGGGTCCGCGGCGTGGGAGTCGTCGGTGCGGTGACGGTGTCCGGCCTGCCGCAGGCCGACGACCACGCGCTCGTCGTCGAGGCCCTGCGCTCGTTCCTCGGCTGACGCCGAGGCGTCCACAGCACCGCGGGCACGCCCGGTCCTCCCCCGGTGGGGACCGCCGGCGGTCCGGGGGCCGCACGCGACGGGCACGCTGCATGCATGACGAGCGCACATGCTGAGGCGGACGCCCAGGCCGGCGGCGAATCGTGGCGAGGACCGTGGGAGGACAGCGGGCCCGACGACGACCTGGCGGTGTCCCCGGGTGGCCCACTACGCGGGCCTGACGACGTCCTCGACTTCCTGCTCCGTCTGATCGGCCCCGAGCGCGCCGGGCGCATGGCGCTGTGGTGCGCGCTCGTGGACGACGACGACCGGACGCTGCCGATCGTCCTTCCCGTCAGCGACATCCCGGTGCGGCCCGACACCGAGATGCTGGCGATCCTGGTCGCCCAGCTCGGCGAGCTGCTGCGCGAGCACGTCCACGCGGACGACGGAGGGCTGGTCTTCGGGCTGGTCCGCCGGACGGGGGGCGACCGCGGCGAGGTGGAGCTGAGCTGGTCGGCCGCGCTGCGGCACGCCGCCGACCGTGCCGGCGTGCGCCTGCGTGCGGTCGCGGTCATCGGTCGCGATCGGGCCAGGGTCCTGCAGTGGTGAGCCCCGCTCAGGCCGGTGCGACCTCGTCGAGCTCGGCGAGCTGGTCCAGGTCGGGCTCCCACAGCGTGGCCGCGACGTTCGCGCGCACCTGGTCCGGCGTGCGTGCGCCGGCGATGACGGAGCCGACGGCCGGTTGCGCGGCCAGTGCCCCGAGTGCGAGCGTCGGCAGGTCCACGCCCCACGCGGTGGCCAGGTCGGCGAGGCGCTCGATGCGGTCGAAGTCGGCCGTCGCGAGCCGCTGCGGCAGCACCGTCAGGCGCGTCCCCTCCGGCGCCGGCGCGCCACGGCGGTACTTGCCGGTGAGCAGGCCCGACGCGAGCGGGACGTACGGCAGGATCCCCACGCCGGCGCTCTCCGCCGCGGGCACCAGCTCACGCTCGGCGTCGCGGTCGAGCAGGTTGTACCGGTTCTGGGCCGAGACGAACGGGGTGAGGCCGCCGGCGCGGGCGGTCCAGTCCGCGTCGGTGAGCTGCCACGCGGCGAAGTTCGACGAGCCGAGGTAACGGACCTTGCCCTCGGCCACCAGCTCGTGGAGCGCGGCCAGCGTCTCCTCGATGGGCGTCAGCGGGTCCGGCACGTGCAGCTGGTAGAGGTCGATGTGGTCGGTGCCCAGGCGACGCAAGGAGCCCTCGACGGCACGGCGCACGTAGCGGCGCGAGCCGCGCGCACCCCAGTCCGGCCCGTTCAGCCCCTGCGTGTCCGCGCCGAACTTGGTGGCGACGAGCACGTCGTCGCGGCGCGCTCCGAGCGCCGCGCCCAGGAGCTCCTCGCTCTAGCCCGGGGTGGAGCCGTACACGTCCGCGGTGTCGAAGAACGTCACGCCCGAGTCGAGCGCGGCCGCGACGACGTCCGCGACGCCGTCGGGCGCCAGCGTGTGGCCGAACGTGTTGCACCCCAGACCGGCGGTCGATACCGTCAGGCCGCTGTCGCCGAGGCGCCGGAAGGTCATTGTGGGGAGCATCACCCTCGAACCTTAAGCCTGCGCCGGTCTCCCGACGTGCGTTCACGAAGCCTTCACGTCAGGCTGGAACACTAGGACGGCGGTCACCGTTGACATCGGTGGCAGTAACTCACTCTCGACGGCCGAGATCCGGCACGGAGGTCCCCAAGATGGCAAACAGGTCCCTGCGCGGCATGCGCATCGGGTCCCAGAGCATGGAGTCGGAGGATGGCGTCGACTTCGCCCCCCGTCTCCAGGCCCACTACGACTGCCCCAACGGGCACACGATCATCCTGCCGTTCTCGGTCGAGGCCGACGTCCCGGTGGTGTGGGAGTGCCGTTGCGGCGCCGAGGCGCTGCTCCGCGACGCCTCGCGCCCCGAGGCGAAGGCCGGCAAGCCGCCGCGCACGCACTGGGACATGCTGCTCGAGCGCCGCACGATCGGCGAGCTCCAGGAGCTTCTCGACGAGCGGCTCGACCTGCTCCGCTCGGGCAAGCTGCGCCGCAGCGCCTGACCGGGCCCTAGGCCCGACGTAGAACCCCACGGAACGCTCCCGCCAGCTGGCGGGAGCGTTCTGCTATTCCCCACCGGGTGACGGACACCAGGGCCTCGACGACGATGGCCCGGCTCATCTTGGAGGCGCCCGCGGCGCGCTCGACGAACGTGATCGGCACCTCCACCACGCGCGCACCGGCGCGGACAGCGCGCCACGACATGTCGACCTGGAAGCAGTAGCCCTGCGACTGCACCTCGCCCAGCGGTAGCGCGCGCAGCAGGTCGGCGCGGTAGGCCCGGAACCCTCCGGTCGCGTCATGCAGCGGGATGCCGAGCATGAGCCGCGTGTAGGTGTTGGCGCCTCGGGAGAGGATCTCGCGGTTCTTCGGCCAGTTCACCACGGATCCACCCGGCACCCAGCGGGAGCCGAGCACCAGGTCGGCGCCGTCGAGCGCTGCCAGGAGCAGCGGGAGGTCCTCGGCGCGGTGCGAGCCGTCCGCGTCCATCTCGCAGACGACGTCGTAGCCACGCTCGAGCGCCCACCGGAACCCGGCGACGTAGGCGGTGCCGAGGCCGAGCTTGCCGGTGCGGTGCAGGACGTGGACCGCACGCGGCCCGGTCTGCTCGGCCGCGATCCGCTCGACGAGGGCGCCCGTCCCGTCCGGAGACCCGTCGTCGACGACGAGCACGTCCGCCTCCGGTGCGTGCTGCGCGAGTCGCTCCAACGCGCCCGGGATCGACTCGAGCTCGTTGTACGTCGGGACGACGACCAGCGTGCGCCCGCTCATGCCGCGACCGCGCTGTCCCGGAGACGGTCGGCGCGGCGGATGCGGGACGCGCCCGCAGCGCCGGCCGCGACCGCCGCGATCGCGAGGCCGTCGACGATCCACGCCGGCCAGCTGCCCAGCCGGGTCGCCGGGGTCAGCGTGTCGCGCAGCGGCAGCGTGGCGACCATCTGCTCGGCGGTGAACAGCCCGGTCTGCTGCACGACCGCACCGTTGGGCGCGATCACCGCGCTCACGCCCACCGTGGAGATCTGCACGGTCGCTCGGCCGTGCTCGATCGCACGGATCCGCGACATCGCCAGCTGCTGCGTGGACTCGTCGGACATGCCGAACGTGGCGTTGTTCGTCTGGACCACCAGCACCTCTCCCCCGGCACGGACCGTGTCCCGCACCAGCGCGTCGTAGGCGACCTCGAAGCAGATGACGTCGCCGATGCCGACAGTGCGTCCGAGCCGCGCCGACTCCAGCGGGATGTAGCCGGGTCGGTCACCGGGGATCATGTCACGCGTCACGAGGTCCACGGCCGAGGAGAACACGCGTGCGATCGAGCGCATCGGGATGTACTCCGCGAACGGGGCGGGATGCTGCTTGGAGTACGTGGCGGTCACGCCCTTGCCCGGCACCCAGAGCACGGCCGTGTTGTACCGGCCGCCGGTCGGGGGGTACTGGACGGTGCCGACGAGCATGGGCGCGTCGACCGCCGTCGCGGCGTCGTCGATCGCCTTCGCGGCGTCCCGGTCGACCTGAGGATCGATGTCCGTGCCGTTCTCCGGCCAGAGCACGACGTCGAGCTCGCCGGGCTCGACCTGGTCGAGCAGCGCGTACGTCCCCGTGAGGTGGTTGTCCAGGACCGCCGCACGCTCCCCGAAGGCGTCGAGCCCCTGGCCCGGCACGTTCCCCTGGACCGCGCCGACGCGCAGCGTGCCGGTCTCCGCCTGGGTGTCGAGCGGCACCGCGACGCCCAGGACGACGATCGCCACGGCGCAGCCGAGGGCGGCGGCCGTGCTCAGGAAGCGCACGCGCCGCGCGGCCAGCACGGCCTGGGCCAGCAGGACGCCCGCCGCCGCGACCAGCCCGCTGACGAGCGGGACACCGCCCCACGAGGCGAAGGCGGCAATCGGCGAGTCCGCCTGCGAGAACGCGAGGCGGCCCCACGGGAACCCCCCGAACGGCCAGTAGGTGCGCAGCTCCTCGGTCGCGACCCACAGGATCGTGAACACGACCACCTGCCACGGGGCCGATCGCCACACGACGGCTCCCCGCCGGGCCCAGCTCCATCCTGCCCCGAAGAGCGCCAGGTACAGCGACTCGGTGATGCTCAGCGCCAGCCACGGCACGAGGCCGACAGCCTCGTCGGTCCAGGTGATGAGGGGCAGGAACAGCGTCAGCCCGAACGTGACGCCGACCAGGGCGTTCCAACGCGCGCTGTCGCGCCGCATGGCCAGGAAGAGCAGCGCGATGCCGACGAGCGCGGCGCCCCACCAGCCCGGGTCGGGGAACGCGAGACGCGTGACTCCCCCACCGACGGCCGCCAGCACGAGGGTCCACCAACGGGCGGGTTCAGCGGCGGGCACCGCGTCAGCGTACGGCAGCACGCTGGGCTCTCTGTCCACGGCTCAGGCGGGACCATCGCGCCCACGATCTCGACCGACCGGCCCGCGCGTCCTTCGTACCGGTGCCGCCGAGGCGGACCGTTGTCTACTGAACGCGCGGGCCCGGTCGGAGCCCCGAGATCCACCGCCCGGCTCCCTGCGGGAGCCCCCGGGACATCGTCGTCGACGGGTCCGCGGTGGTGGGTCATGGGGAAACCTACCGGGATCCCCAACGCTGTCAAGGCCGCATCTGTGCAGGTGACAGGCCTCTGTGCAGGTCATGACGCCCGGTTCGTCCGCTTCGTCGGCGGCCCGTTCGGCGTGTCGCCGCGCGTGTCGCCGGAGGGGGTCGTCACGGCGGGTGCGGCGCGCGCCAGGATCACCCGTTCAGCCCAGGGCGTCGAAGATGACGACCCCGTCCCGGACGGTGCGCAGGCAGCGCGGCGGGACGGCCTCGGGCGACAGGTCGGGCAGCAGCGGGATGCCGGCCTGCGCGTCCGGGCTCCACGCGGACAGCCGTCCGTCCGGCGCCTGGACCACCAGCGACTCGGTCTCCCACACGGCGAGGTGCGCGGGCGAGCCGACGCGCAGCTCGCCCACCTGGTCGTGGCCCGCGAGGCGCCAGCCGCCGCGCGAGGCCGCACGGAACGCCGCCCGCGCGCTGATCCGTTGCTCGGGCTCGTGGTGGAACGCCGCGGCCCGGACCGCGGCCCAGGGATCGAGCGAGGTCACCGGCGAGTCGGACCCGAAGGCCAACGGGACCCCGGCGCCGGCCAGGTCGGCGAACGGGTTGAGCGCGGCCGCGCGGCCGGCGCCGAGCCGCGTGGCGTACATGCCTTCGGTCCCGCCCCAGGCGGCGTCGAACGCGGGCTGCACGCTGAGCCGCACCCCGAGCAGCACCAGGGCCGCCAGCGTGGGCGCATCGACCATCTCGGCGTGCTCGAGGCGCAGCCCGGTGCGGGCCAGCGCGGGGGCCCCCTCGACGTCGGCAGCCGCCCGCAGGCCCAGGAGCACCTCGTCCATCGCGGCGTCCCCGATGACGTGGAAGCCGGACTGCAGCCTCGCGCGCGATACGGCGGTGATGTGGTTCGCGATCTGCTCCGCCGCCAGGTACAGGGTTCCGCGCGTCCCGGGGGCGTCGGTGTAGGCCGAGCGCAGCGCCGCGGTGCGCGAGCCGATGGACCCGTCCACGTTGAGGTCTCCCCCGATCCCCGTGAGGCCGGGGATCGTCGCCATCAGCTGACGGGCGTCGTCGACCGTGACGCACAGCTCGCCGCGGTAGGCGGCCAGGTGGGGGAACCCCGCGGCGGCGTCCGCGGTGAGCTCGAGCAGCTCGACGAGGCCCGCGCGCGTGTCGATCGACGGCGCGCTGTGCTCGTGCACGGAGACGACGCCGCGCGCGGCGGCGTGCGCGAGCGCGCGCTCGTACAGCGCCGTGCGCCGCTCGGGCTGCACCGCGCGGGCGGCCTCGCGCGCGACGTGGTGGGCGTCGCGCTCGACGCGCCCGTCGGCCGACCAGCCGTCCGCGCGGTCGGCGCCCGACGCCGCGGCGAGGGAGCTCGACACGACGGCCGAGTGCACGTCCACGCGGGCGAGGTACACCGGTGCGCCCCCCGCGGCGGCGTCGACCTCGTCCCGCGTGGGCGGTCGGCCCTCCGGCCAGGCCAGCTCGTCCCAGCCGAAGCCGAGCACGGGCCCCGCGCCGTCGGACCGGCTCGCGGCTGCGCGCGCGACCGCCGCCAGGGCGTCGGCGAGGCAGTGCACGCCACCGGCCGGGCTCAGGTCGACGCTCTCCAGCGCCAGGCCTGTCTCCAGCACGTGCACGTGCGCATCGACGAAGCCCGGGGTCACGAGCGCACCGTCGAGATCGACGACGTGGTCGGCCCGGGCGGCGAACCCGTCCGCGGTGTCGTCGGCGCCCAGCCAGGCGACGACGCCGTCCTCGACGAGCACGGCCTCGGCGAACGGGTCGGCGGAGGTGTGCACGACTCCGTGCCGGTACAGGGTGGAGCTCACACCGGCACACGATAGGGGCTCAGACCGAGGAGTACGCGACCACTCCGCGCCGCAGCGCCTCGACGGCCCGGTCCGCCGTGCCGCGCATGCGCGCCGTGGGTGCCGACTGGCTGAGCTGGCCGAGCACGTCGATGACCTGCTTGCACCACCGCACGAAGTCACCCGCACTGAGCTCGCTGCCGCGCAGCACGGCGTCCAGGCTCCGCCCCGATGCCCACCGGTGCACGGACTCGACGAGTCCCATGTCGAGCGGGGTCGTCGCCTCGATGTGGTGCGCCGACTCGAGGTCGTCGAGCTCCGACCACGCGCGCACGGTGGCCTCCAGGGCCCGTCCGAGCCGCCCCTCGGGGCCACCCGGCACGCGCGGCTCGGCGTTCTCGTCGCGGCGGGACCGGAAGACGAGCGTCGAGACCGCCGCAGCGAGCCCGGCGGCGTCGAGCTCGTCCCATGCGCCGCTGCGGACGCACTGGGCCAGCAGCAGGTCGTTCTCGGCGTACAGCCGACGCAGCCAGCGCCCGTCGTCCGTGACCTGCAGCGAGCCGTCGTCGGCGCTCAGGTAGCCGAGCCGCACCAGGATGTCGCAGATCCGGTCGAACACGGCCGCGATGGAACCGGTCCGCCCGGTGATGCGCCCGACGAGCGCCTCGTGCTCGGCCTTGAGGCGCGACCAGCGCTCGGCCCAGCGCGCGTGCTCGTCGCGGTCGGGACAGCTGTGGCACGGGTGCTGGCGCAGGCGGCGCCGCAGCCGGGCGATCTCCTCGTCGTCGTGCGACGCCTGCTGCTTGCGCGCGCCCCGCGCCGGCCCACGCCGCGGCGGCTCGAGATCCTCGACGGCCAGGCGGAGGATCGCGGCGAGGTCCCGGCGCGCGGCCGGCACGCGCGCGTTGAAGCCCTTGGGCAGCCGCACGGAGCCGACCGTGCGCGCGCCCGTGCCGATGTCCGCGACCGTGAGCTTGCGCACCTGCCGGTCGAGCGTGAGCACCATGGGCTTGGGACCGTCGAAGCCCGCCTTGCCGCCCGGGTCGATCACCACGACGTGGCTGGCGCGGCGGCCGAACGGCACCTCGAGGACGTCGCCGGGGCGCAGCCCTTCGATGGTTCGCGCCACCTCGGCACGACGAGCCGCCGCGCCCGCCCGGGACACGTCGCGCTCCCGCGCGCCGATCTCGCGCCGGATCTCCATGTACTCGGCGAAGTCGCCCAGGTGGCACTGCATGGCCTGCGCGTAGCCCTCGAGCGCCTCGGCGTGCGACTGGGCCTGGCGCGCGAGCCCGACGACCCCGCGGTCCGCCTGGAACTGCGCGAACGACGTCTCGAGCACCTCGCGCGACCGCTCACGGCCCACCTGGGCCACCAGGTTCGCGGCCATGTTGTACGTGGGCCGGAAGCTCGAGCGCAGCGGGTACAGGCGCTTGGACGCGAGTCCGGCGAGCTGTACCGGGTCGAGGCCCGGGTGGGCGACGACCACCGCGTGCCCCTCGGTGTCGATGCCGCGACGCCCTGCACGGCCGGTGAGCTGCGTGTACTCCCCCGGCGTGACGTCGACGTGGCTCGATCCGTCCCACTTGACCAGCTTCTCGAGCACCACCGACCGGGCCGGCATGTTGATGCCCAGCGCAAGGGTCTCGGTGGCGAAGACCACCTTCACGAGCCCCCGCGAGAACAGGTCCTCGACGGTCTCCTTGAACAGCGGCAGCATGCCCGCGTGGTGGGCGGCCACTCCCCTGCTCAGGGACTCGACGATGTCCCAGTACCCCAGCACGTCGAGGTCTTCGGGCGGGATGGCGGCCGACCGCTCCTCCACGATCATGCGGATCTGCGCCTGCTCCGCCGGGGTGGTGAGTCGGACGCCCGCGGCGAGGCACTGCTGGACGGCGCTCTCGCACCCGGCGCGCGAGAAGATGAAGACGATCGCCGGCAGCAGCCCCTCCCGATCGAGCACGTCGACCACCGCGAACCTCGGCGTGGGCCGTCCGACCGGTCGCTGCGGCCGGCCCGCGCCCGGTCGGGAGCCGCCCCGGCCTCGGTAGCCGCGGTCACCCGGCCCGCGCTGGTCGTCGGGCATCCTGCGGCGCAGCAGCGCCTGCAGGTCCGGGTTGATGGGCGGGTCGACGCCCGGGTCCGTGGGGTCGACGTGGCCGGCGTAGAGCTCGAGCAGGTCGTCACGGACCAGCACGTGCTGCCCCAGCGGCACGGGGCGGTGCTCGCTGACGACCACCGTGGTGTCGCCGCGCACGGTGGCGAGCCAGTCACCGAACTCCTCGGCGTTGGACACCGTCGCTGACAGGGAGACCAGCTGCACGTCGTCGGGCAGGTGGATGATCACCTCTTCCCACACCGGGCCGCGGAAGCGGTCCGCGAGGTAGTGCACCTCGTCCATCACCACGTAGCCCAGGCCGTCCAGCGCGGGCGAGCTCGCGTAGAGCATGTTGCGCAGCACCTCGGTGGTCATGACCACCACGGCCGCGTCGCCGTTGATCGTCGTGTCCCCCGTCAGGAGGCCGACGCGCTCCGGCCCGTAGCGGCGCACCAGGTCGCCGTACTTCTGGTTGGACAGGGCCTTGATCGGGGTCGTGTAGAACGCCTTGCGCCCGCCGGCGAGCGCCAGGTGGACGGCGAACTCCCCCACCACCGTCTTGCCGGCCCCGGTGGGCGCGGCGACGAGCACCCCGCTGCCGCGCTCCAGCGCCTCGCAGGCGTCCAGCTGGAACTCGTCGAGCGGGAACGCCATGAGCTCGCGGAAGCGGCCCAGCTCGCTGCGCTCGATCGCGGCGCGTCGCCGGGCTGCCGCGTACCGCTCGGCGGGCGAGGGTTCGCCGCGGTCGGCGGGGACGACGGCCGGCGAGGGACGGGACCGACGGGAACGGGACGGCACGCGACCACCCTAGGCATGACCGGCCGGGAATCTCAGCAGAGGACGGACAGCGCGCCGGGATCGACCTGCGCGTGCAGAGGCAGCGGCCCGATGCGCTCGCCGTCGGCGAACGCCACGGGAGGGTGCGGACCCTCCGACTCGAGGGGTTCGATGAGCAGAGAGCGGCTGCGTCGCACCTCGACCGCCGGGTGGCCGATGTGCCTGCCCCGGTAGATGCCAGGGAAGATCCTCACCACGCCGCCGCGGGTGAACGGGCCGGCGAGGACCACGTCCAGCAGGCCGTCGTCGACCGCCGCGTCGGGCGCGATCTTCAGACCCCCGCCGATCCACGGCACGTTCGCGGCGGCCACCAGGGTTCCCGGCTCCTCCCAGACGCCCTCGTCGAGCGTCACGCGGTAGCCGTAGGGGCGGAAGCCGGCGAGCTCGGAGGCCAGCGCGCGCACGTACCGCGCCGATCCCTTGGGCCAGCTCATCTCGTTGGCGCGCGCGTTGATCGCGGCGTCGAAGCCGCACGACAGCACCCCGGCGAACCACTCGCGCGCGGCCCGCCCGGGCTCGCCCACCCGCACCGCGTCGACGCGGCGCGGGCCCTCGCCGAGGCCGTGCTCGAGCGCCGCGACGGCGGCGTCCACGTCGCCCCGCGGCAGGCCGAGCGAGCGGGCGATGTCGTTGCCCGTGCCCGCCGCGACGATGCCGAGCGGCAGGCCCGTCCCCGCGACGACGTTGACCCCGAGGTGCACGACACCGTCCCCGCCGACGACGACGAGCCCGTCGAGCCCCTCGAGCGCCGCGGCGCGCGCGCGGTCGGTGGCCTGCTCGAGCGTGGGCCCCGAGAGGTCCTCCACCCGGTGCCCTCGCGCGCGCAGGAGCTCGTGCACGCGGCGGCCCGCGGTCGTCCCGCGGCCCTTGCCCGCCGTCGGGTTGACGACCAGACCCAGATGGCTCATGCACTCTCCTCGGTCGATGGCGTGGTGCCGTCGATCCGCGGGAGCCCGGCCGCGACACGCCGCCTGTCCTCGCGACGGTCGTGCACGGTGCCGATCGCCAGGGCCAGGAAGTACAGGCCGCACACCGGCAGCGCCAGCATGATCATCGACAGGACGTCGGGCGTGGGCGTCATGACGGCCGCGAACGTGAACGACAGCAGCACCGCCCACCGCCACCCGCGTGCCCACGTGCGCGCCCGCACCACTCCGAGCAGCGTCAGGGACACCATCACCACGGGCAGCAGGAACGCGATGCCGAACGCGAGCACGAAGCGCATGACGAAGCTGAGGTAGGTCTGCGCGTCGATGAGGTTGGTGGCGCCGTCGGGCGTGAACTCCGTGAGCACGCGCACCGCGTTGGGCAGCATGAGCGCCGCGAAGGCCGCCCCCGCCAGGAACATCGGGATCGCGGCACCCAGGAAGCCGTACGTGCGGATGCGCTCGGTGCGGTTCAGGCCGGGGTTGATGAACGCCCACAGCTGGTAGAGCCACCACGGGCTCGAGATGAGGACGCCGAGGAACACCGACACCTTGACCTGCATGTCGATGGCGGTGGCCAGGCCGCCGAAATTGATCGAGACGACCGCGTCCCGGCTGGCCGCCGCCTGCAGGATCGGTCGCTGCAGGGCCTCGAACACCGGCTCGTAGAAGAACCAGCCGAGCACGGCGCCCGCCAGGATGCCGAGCGCGGAGAGCACCACGCGCCGGCGCAGCTCGACCAGATGGCCGCGCAACGGCATCCGGCCGTCGCGCGGACGGCGGTCAGTGGTCACGCGGGACTCGGCGGGCGGCGCTTCGCGCTGGCGGTGCGCGGGTCAGGCCGAGGGCGCGACGGGGCCCGAGGGCTTCTCGACCACGACGGGGGGAACGACGGCAGGCGCCGCGGGCGTGCCGTTGAGAGGCGCCGTGGCGTCGTGGCTCGTCGTGTTCTGGGCCGTCACGTCCGGGGCGACGGGAGTCTGCGGCGTGGCGGGCGCGTCCTCGTTGAGCGTCTTGATCTCGCTCTTGAAGATCTTCATCGACTGGCCGACGCTCTTGGCCACGTCCGGGAGGCGCTTGTACCCGAAGAGCACGACCACGAGGAGCAGCAGGAACACCAGGGTGGCCGGGTGGCTCAGGATTCGCACGGTCGTACTCCCTCAGTTCGGTGGCCGCGAGACACCACGGCCACCGTCGATCGTATCTCTGGTTGGGACCGTCGGTGTCGCACGGAGCGCGTCAGCTCCAGTACGCGCGCCAGCCCGCCGCCGTCCGCGCTGCTCGTCCCGCGCGATCCACGCGCCGGTCGTGAGCGGCGTACCGCAGCTCGATGACGCGGCCCAGGAGCGGACCGGGATCGTCGAACACGGTGGGCGCCGTCGACCGGGGATCGCGCTCGGCGGCCGCCTGCAGCGCATCGACCTGCTCGGCGAGCCGGGCGAGCACCTCGGACGCCTCGGCGAGCTGCCGGCCGAGCGCCACCGCCTGGCGCCACAGCCGCAGCAGCAGCCTGCCGATCACCAGGACAGCGCCGATCACCAGCACCGTCCACACCACGAACCAGATCATCGGCCGGCCAGCTCGCCGTACGCCTCGAGCGCCGAACGAGCGGCGCCTGCCGCCTCCGCGGCGACCTGGGGCGGGTCGATGCTGAGCACCGATCCCGCAACCTGGAGCAGGAGATGCTGCAGCCAGTCGCGGTTGACCACGCGCACGTCCACCTCGAACGAGCCGTCGTCGTGGTTGCGCACCGCCTCGACGGGCGTGACCTCGGCGACCCAGCGTGCGCGGCTGGCCAGGCGGAGCGTCACGAGCTCGGCAGACGGGGACGGCGCGAAGGTGTCGGCGTCCGGCGCGACGTCGTGCTCCTCGGCGGACTCGTCGAGCACCGTGGCGTCGAGCACCCTGTCCACGCGGAACAGCCGCTCGCCGTCGACCGCGCGGCACCAGCCCAGCAGGTAGGAGCGCTCGTCGTCCGTCACCAGCCGGATGGGGTCGACGTCCCGCTCGGTGGCCACGTCGGACGCGTTCACGTAGCGAATGTGCAGGCGCCGGCGGTCGCGCAGCGCGGTGGCGATCGCGGCGGTCGCGCCCGGGCTGCCCGACGCGGCCAGCGCGACGTCGACGGCCGCGGCGGCGTCCCCGGTGGCCGCCGTGAGCTTGGCGAGGGCGGACCGCAGCACGGCGGCCCGCTCGTCGTCGAGCGCGGGGCCGAGCGCACCGTCGAGCGCGCGGAGCGCGGCGACCAGGGAGACGGCCTCGCGCGCGCCGAGCCGCAGCGGCCGCGTCATGCCGCGCCCCTCCGTGAGGCGGACGACGCCCTGCTCGTACGACGACGCGTCGAAATCGATCAGGTCGTACGGCAGGTAGCCGGGGGTGCCAGTGACCCACAGCAGCTCGACGTCCTGCATCACCTGGGCGGGGCTCACACCGAACTGCTCGGCGATCTCCCCCACCGGCACGCCCTCGTGGCGGTCCAGGTACGCGATCATGCCGAGCATCCGCAGCAGGCGGTCACTCGCGCGGTCAGCCACGGGCGGGCTCCTTCGCGTCCAGGGCGGCCGCGGTGCGCAGCAGCGAGATGACGACGTCGCGCAACGACGCGGGCGCGAGCACGAGCACGGCGTCGCCGTAGCCCACGATCTCCTCGGCGAGCTCCCACTGCGCGCGGTAGGGCACGCGGACCACCTCGCGGCCCGGCACGGGCCCGTGCGACTCGTCCGGGGCCTCGTCGTCGCGGACGTGGCGCATCCGCAGGGCGCTGGCCCGCTCGGGCAGTACGGCGAGCGTGGCCACGCCGCGCGTGCCGCTGTCCCACGAGGCCAGGGCGGTCGCGAGCTCGTTGTCGGTGGGGGCCTCGAACGCTCCTGCGGCTCCGACGGGTCGCACGGGACCCTCGATCCGGCTCAGCCGGAAGGAGCGACTGGCCGCGCGGTCGCGGTCGCGGCCCACCAGCACCCAGCCGCCGCGTCGGGCCAGCAGCTTCCAGGGCTCGACGACGCGCGCGCGCACCTCGCCGGACGTCGCGGCGCGGTAGGTGAACCGCACGGCCTGGCGAGCCTGGACGGCGTCGACCAGCGGCGCGAACGCTCCGCCGCCGTCGCGCACGCGAGGGGTCAGGCCGGCGACCAGGTCGGTGGAACCGGGTGCCTGCCCGACCGCGCGAAGCTTGGTGAGCGCGCGCGAGGAGTCCGCGCGCAGCGAGCGGTCCTGCCACAGCTCGGCCGCCATCGTGAGCACGCCGAGCTCGGCTGCCGTCAGGTCGATGGGAGGCAGCGCGTAGGTGTCGAGGTCGATGCGGTAGCCGAAGTCGTCGCCGTGGCTCGCGTCGGTGACCGTCAGCACGGGCACGCCCAGCTCGCGCAGGGTGTCCTTGTCCCGCTCGAACATGCGCTCGAAGGCGTCGTCCGACGGCGCGTCGCCGTACCCGGCGACGGTGGTGCGCACCTGCTCCTTGGTCATCCTGCCCGGGGTGTTGACCAGGGCGATGACGAGATTGAGCAGGCGCTCGGCTGCAGCGGGTGTCGTGGCCATCGGGTCCACCGTAGTGGCCGGTAGCGTGGAGCGGTGATCACGTGGCGTGCGGGTGTCGTGGAGTCTGTGGCGGCCACGTGGCCCGGCGCGACGGAGCTGCGCGTGGCGCTCGACGAGCCGTGGGCCGACCCGTTGCTCCCGGCCCGGGTCAAGGGGCTCGCCTACTCCGAGCTCGTCGGCACGATCGCGGTCGGCGACCGCGTGCTGCTCAACGTCACGGCCCTTGCCCGGGGGCTGGGCACTGGTGGCTACGCGTTGGTCGTGGCGCTCGACGGGCGCCTGCCGGACGACCGCCCCGCGGGACCTGGCCACCTCGTCAAGGCGCGCTACACGCCGCTGCAGGCCATGGTGCTGGGTGTCGACGACCAGGAGTCGGAGCACCACGACCTGCTGCGCGACGCGGACGACCTGCGCGGCATGCCCGTCGTCGTGGCAGACCTGCACTCCGCCCTGCCGGCCATCATCGCCGGTGCGCGCCTCGCCGCCGGCCGCCCGCTGCGCGTCGCGTACGTCATGACCGACGGCGGCGCCCTGCCCGCGTGGTTCTCCCGCTCTGTCGCGGGGCTCCGCGAGGCCGGGTGGCTCGAGTCCTGCATCACGACGGGTCAGGCGTTCGGCGGCGACCTCGAGGCGGTCACCGTGCACACCGGCCTCCTCGCGGCCAAGCACGTCGTCGGCGCGGACCTGGCGGTGGTCGCGCAGGGCCCGGGCAACCTTGGCACGGGCACCCAGTTCGGGTTCTCGGGCGTGGCGGCGGGCGAGGCCGTCAACGCGGCGGTGGTGCTGCGCGGCCGGCCCGTCGCCTCGTTGCGCGTGTCCGGCGCCGACGAGCGCGCCCGCCACCACGGTGTGTCCCACCACTCGCTCACCGCCTACGGGCGGGTCGCGATGCGCCCGGCCGACGTGCCCGTCCCCGTGCTCGAGGGCGAGGTCGCCGCGCTCAACGACGTCATCGCCGAGCAGGTGTCCTACCTCGCCGTCATGCACCGGCTCGTCGAGGTCCCCGCGGGGGCGGACGTGCGCGCGGCGCTCGAGGAGAGCCCCGTGCGGCTGTCCACCATGGGCCGCGGCCTCGACCAGGACCCGGCGGCGTTCCTCGCCGCGGCCGTGGCCGGCGTCCACGCCGCGCACCTGCTGGGCTGAGCCCTCAGTCGTCCCGCGGGGTCGCCGTGTGCACGGCGACGAGGGTGGCCAGCCGCTGCGCCTCGGCGGACGCGCGCTCGCCGTCCGCGCGCTGCACGCCCATGACCGCGAGCGTGTCGCCGTCGGCCAGGTCCAGCTGCACCCACGGGCGGCCGGAGCCGAACCGCACCGAGACCACCTCGGCCCACTCCAGCCGCGTGGTGATCATGAGGTTGCGCACCACGAGGCCGTCGGGCGACGGCAGCGCGGCCACCGAGCCCTCGCGCCAGCAGAACCAGACGATGAGCGCACCCAGGAGGGCGAAGCCGATCTGGTCCCCCGGACCCAGCTCGGGGATGGCCACGATCACGGCCACGGTGCCGAGCACCACCACGACGGCCATGACGGCGGTGACGATCCGGGCCAGCCGCGGCCGGAACGGTGCGTACCGCGCGTCCCCCGTCGGCTCCACCACGGTCCGGCTCCTCAGAGCCGGCACGCGTGGATGGACGTCACCAGGATGGCGCGCGCGCCGACGCCGTACAGGGCGTCCATGACGCGGTTGGTCTCTTCGCGGCGCACCATGGCGCGCACGGCGGACCAGTCGCGGTTGTGCAGCGGGCTCACCGTCGGGGACTCCAGCCCCGGCGTGATGGCCACGGCCTGCTCCACCAGGGTGGTCGGCACGTCGTAGTCCATGAGCACGTACTGCTGGGCGGTCAGGACACCCTGCAGCCGGCGGGTGAGCACGTCGAGGCCCGCGGGTGCGTCCACGTCGGAGCGGCGCACCAGCACCGCCTCGGAGCGCAGGATCGGGTCGCCGAAGATCTCCAGCCCGGCGGCACGCAGCGTCGTGCCGGTCTCGACGACGTCGGCGATCACGTCGGCCACGCCGAGGCGGATCGCGGTCTCGACGGCACCGTCGAGGCGCACGACCCCGGCAGGCGTGACACCCAGGCCGCGCAGGTACTCCGCGACGAGCACGGGGTAGCTGGTCGCGACGCGGTGGCCGTCCACCTGCTGCACGGTCGAGATGCCGCCCGCGTTCGCCGCGAAGCGGAACGTCGAGCGCCCGAAGCCGAGCGGCAGGTGCTCGACCGCGTCGGACTCGGAGTCGAGCATGAGGTCACGACCGGTGATGCCGACGTCGACCGTGCCGGCTCCGACGTAGACCGCGATGTCGCGCGGACGCAGGAAGAAGAACTCGACGTCGTTGTCCGGGTCCGGCAGCACCAGCTCACGGCTGTCGCGGCGCTGGCGGTAGCCCGCCTCCTTGAGCATGGCGGCGGCGGGCTCCGACAGGGAGCCCTTGTTGGGAACGGCGATCCTCAGCACGCAGCGAGGTCCTTTCTACAGGTGGGTGTAGACGTCGGCGAGGGTCAGGCCGCGCGCGAGCATGAGGACCTGGAGGTGGTAGAGGAGCTGCGAAATCTCCTCGGCCGTGCGCTCCTCGCCCTCGAACTCGGCGGCCATCCACACCTCGGCGGCCTCCTCGACGATCTTCTTGCCGATCGCATGGACGCCGGCGTCCAGCTCGGCAACCGTGCCCGAGCCCTCGGGGCGGGTCGCGGCCTTCTCGGCGAGCTCGGCGAACAAGGAGTCGAAGGTCTTCACTCGGCCAACACTAGGGGCTGCTCCGGCCGGCCCTCGCCGCCGTCCGAGGGCCGGTCGCGCTGGCGCCACCAGACCACGAAGCCCCACAGGACCACGGCCGCGTACACCGTGTAGAGCAGTGCGGACGGGTAGTAGCCGGCGCTGAACAGCAGCGGCACCCCCACCGCGTCCACCGCGATCCAGATGAGCCAGAACTCGATCCAGCCCCGCGCCATCCCGTACGTGGCCAGGAACGAGCCCGTGAAGATCCACGCGTCCGCCCACGGCCCGTAGGAGTCGAGCGCGCGGAAGATCTGCGCGAACACGACGGTGCCGACGACGGCCACCGTGCCGATGATCATCCAGCCCCTGCGCCCCGCCCAGTGCGGCACGACGGGCGGCGCGTCCTGGTCGCCGCGCGCCCGGCCCGCCGCGCGAGCGTCGCGCCACCGCATCCAGCCCCACACCGACACGACGATGAAGAACACCTGGCGGCCGGCCTGCCCGTACAGGTCACGGTTCTGCGGCGTGTGGAACACGCCGCCAAGGAACACCGTGAAGAGCAGCACGTTGCCCACGATGCCCACGGGCCACGCCCAGACCCGGCGCCGCATGCCACCGATGGCGGACGCGAGCCCGAACCCGTTGCCGACGATCTCCCGCCAGAGGATGGGGTGGCCCGCGATGGTCCACGTCGCGTCGAAGAGCCAGTTGTGCACTAGAGCCCCCGCAGCGCGACGACGGTGGCGACGGCCGCCTCGGCGGCCTCCGCGCCCTTGTCTTCGTGCGATCCGGGCAGGCCGGCCCGGTCGACGGCCTGGGCCTCGTCGTCGCACGTGAGCACGCCGAAGCCGACGGGGACACCGGTCTGCACGGCCACGTCGGTCAGGCCGAGGGTCGCCGCCTGGCACACGTACTCGAAGTGCGGCGTGCCTCCCCGGATGACGACGCCGAGGGCCACCACCGCGTCGGCGCTCGCCGCCGCCGCGCGGGCGGCGACGGGCAGCTCGAACGTCCCCGGGACGCGGATCTCGGTGACCTCGGTGACGTTCGCCGCGGCGAGCGCGCGGCGCGCGCCGGCCAGCAGGCCGTCCATCACCTGCGTGTGCCAGCTCGCGGCGACGACGACGACGCGCAGGCCCGTCCCGTCGACCGACAGCGTGGGTGCGCCTGCACCGCTCATACCAGGTCCTCCAGGTTCTCGAAAGCGTGGTCACCGGTGTCGGTGCCGGCCGCGGCGGGCGCCGCCCGCGTGGGCATGACGGGGATGGGTTCGCGGGCGTCGAGGTCCAGGACGTGGCCCATCGACGTCGCCTTGGTCCGCAGGTAGGCCTCGTTGTGCGGCGTCCGCCCGACGAGCAGACCGTGCACGTCGCTGACCTCGATGCCATGCGCACGCAGCCCGGCCACCTTCGCGGGGTTGTTGGTCAGCAGGCTCACGCTGCGCACGCCCAGGTCGGCCAGGATGGCGGCGGCCGCGCCGTACTCGCGGCGGTCGGCGGGCCACCCGAGGTCGAGGTTGGCCTGCACCGTGTCGCGCCCGTCGTCCTGCAGGGCGTACGCCGCGACCTTGGCCAGCAGCCCGATCCCCCGCCCCTCGTGCCCGCGCAGGTACACGACGGCGCCGCCCTGCTCGGCCGCCAGCTGCAGCGCGGCGTCGAGCTGCGGCCCGCAGTCGCAGCGGGCCGACCCGAACGCGTCGCCCGTGAGGCACTCGGAGTGCACGCGGACCACCGGGTGCGCGGAGAGGCCCGTCGTCGGAACCAGCGCGACGTGCTCGTCACCCGTGCGCAGGTCGCGGTAGCCGTGGATGCGGAAGTCGCCGTGCTTGGTGGGCAGGTAGGCGGTGTGGGTCGCATGGACCCGCTGCATGGTGGCCGGGGCCTCCGTGACGACCTCGTCGTCGTGCTCGCGCCGCCACGCGACGAGGTCCTCGATGGTGATGAGCACCAGACCCTCGTCCGCGGCGAGCCGCGCCGCCGCGGGCAACCGCGTCATGGTGCCGTCGTCGTTCACCAGCTCGGCGATCGCACCCACCGGCTCCAGCCCGGCCAGGCGGCACAGGTCGACCGCGGCCTCGGTGTGACCGGCCCGGTGGAGCACGCCCCCGGGGACCGCGCGCAGCGGCAGCACGTGACCGGGGCGGATGAGGTCTCCGCGGCCCGACGACGGGTCGGCGAGCACGTGAAGCGTGCGCGCGCGGTCTGCCGCAGAGATGCCGGTGGTCACGCCCGTCGCCGCGTCGACGGTCACGGTGTACGCCGTGCGCCGCGGGTCCTGGCTCTTGGGCACCATCAGCGGCAGGTCCAGCGCGTCGGCGCGCGCGGCCGGCATCGGGGCGCACAGGTAGCCCGAGGAGTGTCGGATGGTCCAGGCGATCCACTCCGTGGTCGCCGACTGCGCGGCGAGGATCACGTCGGCCTCGTTCTCCCGGTCCGGGGAGTCGGCGACCAGCACGGGCCGCCCCTGCCGCAGCGCGTCGAGCGCCTGCTCGATCGTGCCCGTGGTCATCGCAGGACCCCCGCCGTGGTCAGCAGCCGTTCGGTGTACTTGGCGAGCACGTCGACCTCCAGGTTCACGCGGTCCCCCGCGCCGAGGCGCCCGAGCGTCGTGGCCTCGAGCGTGGTGGGGATCAGGGAGACCCCGAACGAGTCGTCGCCGACGTGGGTCACGGTCAGCGAGATCCCGGAGACGGCGATCGACCCCTTCTCCGCGACGTACCGTGCGAGCTCGGGGTCGAGTGCGATCTCGACCTCGTCCCACCGCGGGCCGGGGGTCCGGCGCAGGATCGAGCCGACGCCGTCGACGTGTCCCTGCACCACGTGGCCGCCGTACCGGCCGCCCACGGCCAGGGCGCGCTCCAGGTTCACGGGGCTCCCGGGCTCGAGGTCGCCGAGCGCCGTGCGGCGCAACGACTCCGGCATCACGTCCGCACCGAACGTCCCGTCTCCGGGCAGGTCGGTCACGGTGAGGCAGACGCCCGAGACGGCGATGGAGTCGCCGGGCCGCGCGTCGCTGACGACGAGGGGCCCGCGCACGGTCAGGCGTGCGTCGCCGTCGCCGTGCTCGATGCTCTCGACCACGCCGATCTCTTCGATGATGCCGGTGAACATCAGGGCTCCTGGTCTGTGCTGGGACGGGCCGCGGTCTGGGCGGCGGCTTCGGCGGCGGGGGTGGCGACGACGAGCACGTCGGGGCCGAGCGGGAGGACCGACCGTGTCACGAGGCGCACGGCGTCGTCGATCGTGGCGACGCCGAGGTCGTCGACAGCCGACCGTCCCGCGCCGAGCAGCACCGGCGCGACGTAGGCGTGCACCTCGTCGACCACGCCGGCGCGCAGGAACGCGGTCGCCAGGGTGGGTCCGCCCTCCACGAGCACGTGCCGGACGCCGCGAGACGCGAGCTCGGCGAGCACGGCGTGCGGGTCGTGAGTGCGCACGTGCACCAGCTCGCCCCCCGGGCCACGCAGCGCCGCGTCGGCTGGCAGGTCGCGCAGCCCGACGACGACGCGCACCGGCTGGTGCTCGTGCAGCGACCCGTCCGCCGACCGCGCGGTCAGGCTCGGGTCGTCCGCCAGCGCGGTGCCCGTGCCGACCGCGATGGCGTCGACCTCGCCGCGCAGGTCGTGCGCGTGCTGGCGCGCCACGGGGCCGGTGATCCACCGGCTCGACCCGTCGGCGGCGGCGATCCTGCCGTCGAGCGACGACGCGATCTTGAGCGTGACGAACGGCCGGTCGCGCTCGACCGCGTGCACCCACGCTCCGAGGACCTGCCGGCCCTCGTCGGCGAGCACGCCGGCGAGCACGTCGACGCCCTCGGCACGCAGGCGTGCGGCTCCCCCCGCGGCGAGCGGGTTCGGGTCGCTGACCGAGACCACGACGCGCGCGACGCCCGCGGCCAGGAGCGCCTCGCTGCACGGACCCGTGCGGCCGGTGTGGTTGCACGGCTCCAAGGTCACGACGGCGGTCGCACCCCGCGTGTCGTGCCGCTGCGCCGCGGCGTCCGCGAGGGCCGCGACCTCGGCGTGCGGCGTGCCCGCTCCGCGGTGCCAGCCCTCGCCGATCGTCTGCCCGTCGGGTGCCAGCAGCACGCACCCGACCCGGGGGTTGGGGTCGACCGCCGGTCCGCGGCGCGCGAGCTCGAAGGCACGCCGCATGGCCGCGGACTCCTGGGGGGTCGCGGAGTCGACACGCGAGCTCGTCGTGCTGGTCATCGCCACCTCCCGAACGCCCATGACGGCTCCGGGGTCGGCGCAGCCGGAACGGTCCGGCCAGCCACGGCGCACGGCTGTGCCGCGCGTCGCCACGTACTTCTCCCATCCGGACTTTCACCGTCGGTCCTGGAGTTCCACCAGGTCAACCGCACCGCCCCGAAGGACGAGCGGGTCGCGGACTGTCACCGCCGGCTCGGAATTGCACCGACCCCGGAGCACGTGTTGCTCTTGAGCCAACGATGATGCCACACGGCGCATTCCCGCTGGTCGCGGGGCGCGCGCATCTCAGGATGCGAGCCGGCGCAGCTCCTCGATCTCGGCGGCCGGGTCCTCGGCACCGTAGACGGCCGAGCCCGCGACGAAGACGTTGGCGCCGGCCTGCGCGATCCGCGCGATGGTCCCGCGCGCGACCCCGCCATCCACCTGGATCCACGTGTCCGCGCCGGCCTCGTCGATCGCTGCGCGGGTCCGCCGGATCTTGGGCAGCGTGCCCTCGATGAAGGACTGCCCACCGAACCCGGGCTCGACCGTCATGACCAGGATCATGTCGATCTCGTCGAGCAGGTCGAGCAACGGCTCGACGGGCGTCGCCGGTCGCAGGGCGACCCCCACGCGCGCTCCCCCGGCTCGCAGCTCGCGCGCGAGCCGCACGGGCGCCTGCGCGGCCTCGAGATGGAACGTGACGGACGCCGCACCCGCCTCGGCGTAGGCGGGTGCCCAGCGGTCGGCGTCCTCGATCATCAGGTGCAGGTCGAGCGGGACCGGGGACACCTCGGCCAGCCGCGTCACCACCGGGGCGCCGATCGTGAGGTTGGGCACGAAGTGGTTGTCCATGACGTCGACGTGGGCGAAGTCCGCGTTCGCGATCCGCCCGAGGTCGCGCTCGAGGTTGGCGAAGTCGGCGGACAGGATGCTGGGGTTGATCAGCGCGGGCACGCCGTCAGCCTAGCCGCGCACTCCTCAGGAGGTGCGGCGCAGCAGCGTCAGGTGCATCGCGTCCGTGCCGTGCACGTGCGGCCAGAGCTGCACGTCCGTCCGGTCACCGGGGAGATCGAGCGGCGCGGCGGCGAGGTCGGCGACCACCGCGCGCGCGTCGACGGGCTCGACGCCGATGCCGGACCGCGCCGCGGCACGCAGCGCGTCCTTGACCACGAGCTGCGTCTCGGCCAGGTGCGGGGAGCACGTCACGTAGGCGACGACGCCCCCCACCCGGACCGCGGCGAGCGCCGAGCCGAGCAGCTCGCGCTGCAGCGCGGACAGTGCCGCGAGGTCGCTGGGCTGGCGGCGCCAGCGCGACTCGGGCCGGCGGCGCAGCGCGCCCAGCCCCGTGCACGGCGCGTCGACCATCACGCGGTCGAAGGCGCCGGGCTCGTCGGTACCGACCAGGCGACCGTCCCCGGTGCGCACGTCCTCGATCGCGTCGGCCGGCAGAGCGCGCAGCGCCTGCTCGACGAGCCGCGCGCGGTGGGGCTGCACCTCGTTGGCCACAAGGCGCCCGCGGCGCTCGTCGACCAGGGACGCGAGCAGCGCGGCCTTGCCGCCCGGACCGGCGCACAGGTCCAACCAGCGCTCGTCCGGTCCCTCCAGGGGCGCTGCGGCCAGGGCCAGCGCCACGAGCTGGCTCCCCTCGTCCTGGACACCCGCGCGACCGTCCCGGACCGCCGGGACGGAGGCCGGGTCCCCTCCGTCCAGCACATGCGCCGTGGGGGCGACCCGTCCGGGCCGGCCGCCGAGCTCGTCGTCGTCGACCAGGCCGGGCCGCGCGACGAGCGTCACCCGCGGCGCCGCGTTGTCGGCGACCAGCAGCGCCTCGAGCTCGTCGGACGAGCGACCGTTGCCGACGAGGGCCTCGCGCAAGCCGCGCACGACCCACTCGGGATGGCTCTCCACGGCGGCGAGCCGGGCCACCGCGTCGTCCTGGTGCGGGTCGGCGGCGTCGCCGATCAGGGTGAGCCACTCGTCGAGCGTCGAGCGGCCGACGGCGCGCAGCACTGCGTTGACGAACTGCGCCGCCCCCGCGCCCACGCGCTGGCGGGCCAGGCCGACGGTCTCGGAGACCGCGGCGTGCGGAGGGACGCGCATGCCGAGCAGCTGGTGGCTGCCGAGGCGGAGCAGGTCCAGCACCGGCGGGTCGATCGTGGCGAGGTCGCGCCCCGCCGCCTGCTCGACGATCGCGTCGTACCGGCCGCGCAGACGCAGCGCGCCGTAGGCCAGCTCGGTGGCGAAGCCCGCGTCACGTCCGCGGATCGCGCGCTCGCGCAGCAGCGGCGGCAGTACCAGGTTCGCGTACGAGTCCGTCTCTGCGACCGCGCGGAGCACGTCGAACGCGACCGTGCGCGCCGGGTCGGTGCCGCGCCTGCGTTCGCCGGGGGCCTGCGCGCTGCGCTCGGTGCGCCCCTCGGAGCGGGCGGCACCACGCTGCCGGCCGGCGCTGTCCCGGCGGTCGGTCCGACCGTCGCCGCTCATGCGCCGAGCACCATGCCGTCGGCGAGCGGTTCGCCCGTCCCGAGGCGCGCGCCGCGGGCCCAGTCGGCCGCATCCATTGCACGCTTGCCCGCAGGAGTCACCTGCCCGAGCCGGACCGCCTGGGTGGCCGTCCCGACGAGGACGTCCTTGCGACCCACCTGGACCGCTCCGGGCGGCAGCTCCTCAGTCGTCAGCGTCACCGGGCCCAGCCCGAGACGGGCGCCGTCGGAGGTCGTGGTCCAGGCGCCCGGTGCGGGCGTGCACGCACGGATGCGTCGGTCGACCGCGTACGCCGGGTGCGCCCAGCGCACGCGCGCGTCCTCGACCTCGAGCTTGGGAGCGTGGCTGACGCCCTCGTCGGGCTGCTCGACCGGGCTGAGGATCCCGTCCTCCAACGCGTCGAGCGTGCGGACCAGCAGGCCGGCGCCCACGGCGGCGAGCCTGTCCAGCAGGTCCCCCGACGTGTCGCGCGGGCGGACGGTCTCCGTCAGCGTGCCGTAGACCGGCCCGGTGTCGAGCCCCTTCTCGATCCGGAAGGTCGTCGCACCGGTCACCTCGTCGCCCGCCAGCAGCGCGCGCTGGACAGGTGCCGCGCCGCGCCAGGCGGGCAGGACCGAGAAGTGCAGGTTGACCCAGCCGTGCCGCGGCACGTCGAGCAGCGCCGGGGGCACCAGCGCGCCGTAGGCGACCACGGGCGCCGCGTCCACCTGGAGGGCGGAGATCTGCTCGACCGCCTCGTCGTCGCGCAGCGTCGCGGGGGTGAGCACGGGGATGCCCGCCTCCAGGGCGCGGACCTTGACCGGGCTCGGCGCGAGCGCCCTGCCGCGACCGGTGCGCGCATCCGGCCGGGTCAGCACGGCGACCACCTCGTGCCGGGAGGCGATCAGAGCCTCGAGCGACGGCACCGCTGCCGTGGGGGTACCGGCGAAGAGCAGTCGCATGCCCCGATCCTAGGCGGAGTCCGCCGGGCCGTGATCGGGCCGGCGCTCAGGACTGAAGGTCCGCGAAGGCCAGCGCCGCTGCATGCCCGGCGTCGTGCGGCGACGAGCACGCACGTGCCGAGGGCGACCGAGGCCGCGGCTAGCGCCGCCAGCGGCGCGAGGGAGCCGGCTCCGGTCTGGGGCAGCGAGCCGGGCCCCGCGGGCGGCTCGCTGACCGGATCCGCGGGTGCCGAGCCCGCGGGGTCGGGCGCCGGGTCGGTGGACGGGTCGGTGCCGGGATCGGGCGCCGGGTCCGAGCCGGGGTCCGGCGCGGGGTCCGAGCCCGGGTTCGGCACCGGGTCAGAGCCAGGGTCCGGCACCGGGTCGGAACCAGGGTCCGGCACGGGGTCCGAGCCAGGGTCCGGCGCGGGGTCCGGCACCGGGTCCGAGCCCGGGTCCGGCGTCGGGTCTGTGGGCGGCTGCGAGGTCGACCCAGCCTCCACCGCGACGGACGCGGTGCTCGGCAGCGTCGTCACGGTCGCGCCGTCGGGGTCGAGCCCGGCCGCCCACGCGGTGTTCGACACGACGCCCGCGAGGATGTCATCGGCGTCGATGGCGCTCACCAGCGTCGGGTCGTCGCACACGTGCGTCGCTCCGGCGGCCAGGTCGAAGCTGCCGCACACGGTCGTGTCGAGCGTCGGGTCGACGACGTGCACGTCGGCCAGGTCCAGCTGCGCGTCGCCCGTGACCGCGAACTCCCAGCGGACCGTCTCGCCCAGGTCGGCGCGGCCGTTCCCATCGGCGTCCTGGAGGACGGCCGACTTGACGATCGAGCCGGCCGGGGCCTTGAGGCGCACGGGGGCGGCCGACGGAGGGGACGTGAGGGCCTGGGCGCCGGCACGGACGTGGGCGGTCGCGGTCGGGGCGTACACCAGGGGCTGACCGGCAGCGGTGCTCCCGGTGAGGTCGGCGAGGTCCTGCGCCGTGATGGTGTGGACGCCCGTGCACACCGTGGAGCCGCCCGGCTCGAGGTCGTCCCGGGGGCACGTAGCGGGCGCGTCGAGCGACGCGTCCTCGATCGTGAGATCCGTGGTGGGCAGCGTGCCGGTGTTGTAGACGACGAACTGGTACCGGATCGTCTCCCCCACCGCATACCCACCCTGGCGGACGCCGTCGGCGACCTGCTTCGTCAGGGCGATCTCCGGAAGCTGGTCGACCGTGGCGACGCTCACGTTCCGGATGAGGTGGACGTCCCGCGAGCCGCCGGTCGACGCCGTGAACCCGAATGTGTACGTGGGCGGGGCCGCCTCAGGCATCGTCTCGCGCAGCACCTCGACGAAGCCCCGGCCGTCGCGGAAGTCCATCTCCACGAGCACCTCGGGACCGCGGTCCTGGTCGGCGGGCTGCGGGGCGACGGTGACGCGCGCGCGGCGCACCCACGCGTCGAGCTGTCCCTCGACCGGAGGGGTGGTCGCCGTGCTGCGCACGGAGACACCCGGCAGCGGGTTCGAGGCGAGCAGGCAGTAGCCCTCGATCCAGTCCTCGGCGCCGACGCTCGAGGCAGGCTGGACGCCGAGCCGTCCAGGACCGCGCAGCGCGATCGAGTCCGGCGTCCGACCGGACTGCCTCAGGTCCACGCGCGGCGGGCAGCCGCGGCCACGGCCCTGCTCGTCGTTCGAGAAGTTGCCGTAGGCGTCGAGCCCGACGCCGAGGTAGCCACCGACGACCCCCGGCTGGATGACCTGCTCGGGCGTGCCCGCCCGCGGCGCATAGCCGAGGGATCCGCCGTACGCGCCCGGGAGGCGCATGGTGTAGCTGCCGTCCGCGAGGAAGAACGCGATGCCGTCGGCGCCGTCGCCGCCGTACTGGGCCTGGTCGAACGTGGCGACCAGACCGGCCGACGCGGGCAGCGGCGTGTCGTACAGCAGACCGCCCGAGACCCCGGCCCAGCTCACGCCGGTCGAGGCGTTGGTCAGCTGCAGCCAGCCCGGGGTGGTGCCGGGGGTCGGCACCGGCCCGGTGGTGGCGTCGTCGCGCGGCGGGCAGCCGACGGCCGACGACGGGTCGGCCCCGGTGAGGCACGCCTGGCCGAGGAACGACACGCCGGCCGGCGCGGTCGCCGCCTGGAACGTCCAGTCGATGAGGGGCGTGCCCTCGTCGGCGGCGGCCGGCAGCGATGCTCCGGCTCCGACGAAGACCGAGGATGCGACGACTGCGGCCACCGTGACCAGCAGGCGCTGGCCTCGCGTCAGTCGTCGAGCTGTCGTCCTCATGGCTGCTACCTTCGTCGCCCCTGCGATGTCGTGGCATTGAAACCTACGCAGCGGTAGCTTCTCGACGGCCGTTCGGGCCGGTCCGGCGGCCAGACCGGCACGAGGCAGGGCAGACCCGGCGCGTGGAGGGCCGCGGCGGCGTGTGAGATCCGTCACGCCCGCGCGTCACAACCGTTCGTTACGCGGCAAACCCGGTCTATCGGTCGCCCGGCCCGTGGCGCCGCGGGACGGCCACGCCTCGCGCCACGAGCTCGTCGCGCAGCTCCCCCGCCGAGACGAAGAGGACGGCATCGAGCCCGGCGCTCGCGGCCGCATCGACGTTGACCGACGAGTCGTCGGTGAACACCGTCCGAGCCGGGTCCAGACCGAACCGCTCCACGAGGAGCGCGTAGATCGCCGGATCGGGCTTGGCGAGCCCTTCCCGCCCGGACACGAGGACGTCCTCCAGCAGGCCGATGGCCGGGGCCGCCGGTTCCGCGAGGTGGAACGTCTCCGCCGACCAGTTCGTCAGCCCGAGCAGCCGGACACCCGCGTCCGCGAGCTCCTGCACGAGCTCGGCTGTGCCGGGCACGGGACCGAGGAGCGAGTCGGCGAAGTGCTCGACGTACAGGTCCATCGCCGCGAGGTGCTGGGGAGCGGTGCGTTCGAGCTCGAGCCGCGCGTCGGCCCACGAGCGTCCCGCGTCCTGCTGCAGGTTGAACGTGCGGAAGTCGAAGTCGACGAGGAACGCCTGGGCGTCCGCGTCGGGCAGACGTCCGAGGTACGGGCCCGTCGGGTCCCATCGCACCAGGACGTTCCCGAGGTCGAACACGACGGTGTCGATCATCCGAGATCCGCCGGGTCCAGCTGCGCGCGCACGGTGCCGCCCTCGCGGCGGGCGCTGCGCACCGCCATCGAGGCGGCCACCGAGCGGGCGAGGGCGGCGCCCGAGCCGCGCGGCACGCGCAGGATCGCCCGGACGTCTCCCTCCAGGGCGCCCACGGGGGCGGGCTGCTCCACGGGCACGGGCCCGAGCACGTCCAGGCCGGGTACGTCGACCCGGCGGACCACGGCGAGCACCGCGTCACGCCGGCCCACCAGGGCGGCCATCCGGACGGCGGGCGGGAGCGCCAGCTCGGCGCGCTCGGCGAGCTCGCGCGAGGCGAGCCCGCTCGGGTCCCAGCGCACGAGGGCCTGCGTGGCCCGTTCCTCCGCGTCCCCGACGAGCAGCACGCTGCCGCCCTCGCTGGACGGGCGCACCAGGGCCGCGGCGGCGAGCCACCGACGGAGCGCATCGGGCAGCAGGCCCAGCGCCGAGCCTGCGGTGCTCACCGCGGCGTCCAGCAGGATCGCGGCCGCGTACCCGCCTGGCGCGACGGGCTCGGCACCTGGCGTCGCGACCACGAGCGCCGGGGCGTCGCGCACCGTCGCCAGCACCCCACCCGCGGCCCGGGCACCGGACACGCGGACGGGGACGCCGGGAAAGGCCCGTCCCAGCTCCTCGGCGGTCCGCTCGGAACCCACGCGGACCGACCGCAGGGCCGCTCCCCCGCATTCGAGGCAGCGCCAGTCGGCTGCCAGGCGGCCGCACCAGCCGCACGTCGGCACACCGTCCGCGCGCGAGAGTCCCAGCGGCCCGTGGCAGGTGCCGCACCGGGCGGAGGCGCGGCAGCGTCCGCAGGCCACCGCCGGCACGTATCCCGCTCGGGGCACCTGCACCAGCACGGGCCCCTCCACCAGCCTGTCGCGCAGGGTCCGCCACGCCGGCGTCGGCAGGCGGGCGGCAGCCGCTGCCCCTTCCCGGGCCAGCTCGGTCGACGTCAGGGCGAGCACGCGCGGGGTCAGCCGCCGCACGGTCGGGCGATCGGCGCTCACGTCGTGCGCCCAGCCGGACTCGACGAGCGCCTGGGCCTCGACCGTCCGGCCGTGACCGCCCACGAGCAGCGCGGCGCCCTCGAGCTCGGAGCGCAGGGCCAGCACCTCGCGCACGTGCGGGTAGGGCGCCCGCGGCTCCGCGTGCAGCGAGTCGCCGTCGTCCCAGCACACCACGAGGCCCAGCTCCCGCACGGGAGCGAAGGCCGACGCCCGCGTGCCGACCACGACGTCAGCCTGACCGCGCAGCGCGGCCAGGAACGCGCGGTACCGCACGGCCGGACCGTCGTCGGCGGCCAGCCGGACGGCACCGCCGCGCCCGCCCGCGCGCCGGGCGGGGATCCCCGCGTCGACGAGCGCCGCGAGCACGCGGTCGATGTCGCGGGCGTCGGGCACCACCACGAGCGCACCTCGACCCCCGAGCACGCAGGCCGCGACGGCCTGGGCGATCGCGTCGGGCCACCGCAGCCCTGCCGCGCCGGGCAACGCCGTCCAGACCGCCCGTGGCGCTCCGCCGGCGAGGACGTGCTGGAGGAAGGCCGCCCCGCCCCGGTAGGGCGCCCACGCGGTGCCGCCCGCCGCGGGAACCACGGCCGGTGCGTCGTCGGTCTCGACCTCCGCCTCGACGCGCGCGTGCCGGGCGGGGACCGCGAGCCGCAGGACGTCCGTGAGCGTCCCCGCCCACCGGTCGGCGACCGCGCGTGCGAGCCGCGCGACGGCCGGGGTGAGGACGGGTTCGGCGGACACGAGCCTGCGGATGGGCAGGAGCTCGCCGTCGTGCTCGGCGTCCTCGGTCCGCTCGATGACGTACGCGTCGACGTCCTGCGCGCCGAACCGCACCTTGACCCGGACGCCTGGCACGGCCGTCTCGGCCATCGCGGCGGGCACGGCGTACTCGAACAGGCGGTCGAGGTGCTGCGGCGGGAGGTCGATGCAGACCCGCGCCACGGGCGCCCGCTCCGCCAGGGCCACCGTCCGCGCGCGACGACGGGCCTGGAGGACGGGCAGGCCGTCGAGCTCCAGCTGCACGCCCGTCCGCTCCACGTCAGACATCACACCATCCGCCGCCGACGTCCGTCGGCCGTTCAGGCGTCGACCGGGCGCGCGTCGCTCACACCACCGACTGCAGGTCGGCCACGCGGTCGGTCCGCTCCCACGTGAAGTCGGGCAGCTCGCGGCCGAAGTGACCGTACGCCGCGGTGGCGCGGTAGATGGGCCGCAGCAGGTCGAGGTCGCGGATGATGGCCGCGGGCCGCAGGTCGAACACCTCGCGGATCGCCGCCGTGACGCGCTCGACGGGCACGGTCTCGGTGCCGAACGTCTCGACGTACAGGCCCACGGGGTGCGCCTTGCCGATCGCGTACGCCACCTGCACCTCGCAGCGCCGGGCGAGACCCGCGGCGACGACGTTCTTCGCCACCCACCGCATCGCGTACGCGGCGGACCGGTCCACCTTCGACGGGTCCTTGCCGGAGAAGGCCCCGCCGCCGTGGCGCGCGTAGCCCCCGTACGTGTCGACGATGATCTTGCGGCCCGTCAGGCCGGCGTCGCCCTGCGGCCCACCGACCACGAACTGCCCGGTCGGGTTCACGAAGCGCTGGTAGTCGCGCGTGTCGAGGTCCACCTGCGCCAGCACCGGCTCGATGACGTGCTCGCGGATCGCCGGCTCGAGCTGCGTGGCCAGGTTCAGGTCCGGCTCGTGCTGGGTCGAGAGCACCACGGCGTCGAGGCGCACCGGCCGGTCGCCCTCGTAGCCGATGGTCACCTGCGTCTTGCCGTCCGGTCGCAGCCCGCCCACCTCGCCGGACTTGCGCACCGCGGCCAGGCGCTCGGACAGCCGGTGCGCGAGCCAGATGGGCAGGGGCAGCAGCGAGGGGGTCTCGTCGCACGCGTAGCCGAACATCAGCCCCTGGTCGCCCGCGCCCTGCATGTCGAGCGGGTCCATGTCGCCCGAGTCCTGCCGCGCCTCGAGCGCCTTGTCGACGCCCTGCGCGATGTCGGGCGACTGCTGCCCGATCGAGACGGACACGCCGCACGACTCGCCGTCGAAGCCGATGTGCGAGGAGGTGTAGCCGATCTCGCGGACCACCTGGCGCACCACGGCGGGGATCTCGACGTACGCCTCGGTCGTGACCTCGCCGGCCACGTGCACCAGGCCCGTGGTGACCATGGTCTCCACGGCGACCCGGGCGTGCGGGTCCTGCTCGAGCATCGCGTCGAGGATGGCGTCGGAGATCTGGTCGCAGATCTTGTCCGGATGGCCTTCCGTCACCGACTCGGACGTGAAGAGGCGCATCGCGGGGTCAGTCATGGGTCGAAGGATAGTCGCGTGCGCGACCAGGTCCGTCGTCAGCCCAGGGCGCGGACCGCATCCCACACGGCGTCCGCGACGACGTCCTTGGACCCGGAGGCCTCCGCGACCACCGCCCCGGTGCCGTCGAGGATGGTGACCGCGTTGTCGGGCGTGCCGAAGCCCTGACCCTCGCCCACCGCGTTGACGACCAGCAGGTCGGCGCCCTTGCGCCGGGCCTTCGCACGGCCGTGCTCGAGCACCGACGCGGTCTCGTCGCCCGTCTCGGCCGCGAACCCGACGACCACCTGGCCGTCGCGCAGCCGGTCGTGCGCGAGCTCGGCGAGGATGTCGACCGTCTCGACAAGCTCGAGCACGGGGGGCGCGCCGGTCTTCTTCAGCTTGGTGCCGGCCGGGCTCACCGGGCGGTAGTCGGCGACCGCGGCGGCCATGACCACCACGTCGGCGTCCTTCGCGGCGACGCGCACCGCCTCGCGCAGCTCCGCCGCGCTGCCGACGGGCACCAGCTCGACGCCCGGAGGTACGGGCACGGCGAGGTTGGCGCCCACCAGGGTCACCTGGGCGCCGCGCGCGACGGCGGCACGCGCGAGGGCGACGCCCTGCCGCCCGGAGGAGCGGTTGCCGAGGTAGCGCACCGGGTCCAGCGGCTCGCGGGTGCCGCCGGCCGAGATGACCACGCGGCGACCCACCAGGTCGCCGCCGGCGACCAGTCCCAGGGCCGCGGCAGTGATGTCCTCGGGCTCCGGGAGTCGTCCGGGTCCCGTGTCCGCCCCCGTCAGCCGGCCCGAGGCAGGGTCCAGCACGTGGATCCCCCGCTCACGCAGCGTCGCCACGTTGGCGACCGTCGCGGGGTGCAGCCACATCTCCGTGTGCATGGCCGGGGCCATCAGCACCGGTGCGCGCGTCACCAGCAGGGTGGCCGTGAGCAGGTCGTCGGCCCGCCCGGTCGCGGCCCGCGCGAGCAGGTCGGCTGTGGCGGGAGCGACCACGACGAGGTCGGCGTCCTGCCCGATGGCGACGTGGGCCACCTGGTCCACGTCCTCGAAGACGTCCGTCGTGACCGGCTGACCGGACAACGCCTCCCAGGTGGGGCGCCCGACGAACTCCAGCGCGGCGCGGGTGGGCACGACGCGCACGTCGTGCCCCGCCTCGCGGAGCAGGCGCAGCAGCAGGACGGCCTTGTAGGCGGCGATCCCGCCGGCCACGCCGAGGACGATCCGCATGAGCGGGGTCTTACTCCTCCGTGGCCTGCGACGTCAGCAGACCGCGGTCGATCTCGCGCATGGCGATCGACAGCGGCTTCTCCTGCGGGCGGGTCTCGACGAGCGGGCCGACGTACTCGAGCAGGCCCTCGTTGAGCTGCGAGTAGTACGCGTTGATCTGGCGCGCGCGCTTGGCCGAGTACAGGACGAGCGCGTACTTGGAGTCCGCGCGCTCGAGCAGCTGGTCGATGGGCGGGTCGGTGATGCCCGTGGGGGCGGCGACGGTTCCGGACACGGTGGGACTCCCGAACGTTGGGGGTGGCTTGGAGAACTGCGAGCGATTCTACCTGCTCGTGATGCCCATGATCGAAATGAGCTCGTCCGTGGCGCGGTGCACGTCGTCGTTCACCACCACGTGGTCGAACTCCGACTCGGCCGCCAGCTCTACGCGAGCGGTGGCGAGCCGCCGCTCGCGCTCCTCGGCGTCCTCCGTGCCACGTCCGACGAGCCGACGCTCCAGCTCCGCGAACGACGGCGGCGCCAGGAACACGAAGCGCGCGTCCGGCATGGTCGCGCGCACCTGGCGGGCGCCCTGCAGGTCGATCTCGAGCAGCGCCGGCTCTCCCGCGGCCAGCCGCTCCTCGACAGGCTTGCGGGGCGTGCCGTACCGGTTGCGACCGTGCACCACGGCCCACTCGAGCAGGTCCCCCGCGGCCACCATTGCGTCGAACTCGTCGGACGAGACGAAGTGGTAGTGGACCCCGTCGGTCTCTCCCGGTCTCGGCGAGCGCGTGGTCGCCGAGACCGAGAGCCAGACCTCGGGGAAGCGGGCGCGGACGTCGGCCGACACGGTCCCCTTGCCGACGGCAGTCGGTCCGGCGAGAACGGTCAGCCGGGCGGGCGTCGTCGTCATGGGTGGTGCAGCACTCCTCGTGCGTCAGGGTGGACCGCGGTGATCACCCGAAGCGTGCGACGAGCGCCTCCACCTGGTGAGGGCCGAGACCACGGACACGCCGGGTCTCCGAGATCCCGATCTCGGACATGATCGCACGGGCCTTGACCTTGCCGACGCCGGGCAGCGACTCGAGCAGCGAGACGACCTTCAGCTTGCCGATGGTCTCGTCGGCCTGGCCCTGCTTGATCACGTCCGACAACGTGCCCTGCGAGTACTTCAGCCGGTTCTTGACCTCGGCGCGAGCCTGCCGCGCGACGGCGGCCTTCTGCAGCGCCGCGGCGCGTTGTTCTGGAGTCAGCGGAGGAAGAGCCACGCGCGTCACCTTCCGTCGGTGGTCGGGCGATCCACGGGGCGCGGGACCGTGCTTCCGAACCTAGCGAGCAGTACCCGGGAGGGCAACGCGTACGGGACGATCTGCACACACCCGACCTGCACAGACGATGCCCGAGGCGCCTCAGCGCAGCGCGGCGGCCGCCTCGCTGGAGGCGTCGAGAGCCGCCTTGCGGAGCCCGGCGACGTCTGGTCCCGCCCGCAGCACCCCGCGCGAGGACGAGGCGAGGACCTGGCGTCTGGCGGGCCCGAACACCGCAGCCAGCTCGTCCGCTCCCGCGCCCTGCGCACCGACCCCGGGCGCCAGCAACGGACCGTTGACGGCGCTCAGGTCGGTGCCCGTCCGCGCAGCCGCGTCGCCCACCGTCGCGCCGACCACCAGACCGATCGAGCCCATGACGGCGGCATCCGCGTTGAGCGCGGCCGCCCGCGCGGCCATGACGGCGGCCACGGACGCGCCCTCCGCCGTGCGCGCGTGCTGCACCTGCGCGCCCTCGGCGTTCGACGTGAGGCACAGCACGAACAACCCTCGCCCGGAGGAGAGCGCGAGGTCCACCGCGGGGTCGAGCGAGCCGAAGCCCAGGTACGGCGACACCGTGAGGGCGTCCCCGGCCAGGGGCGACCCGTCGCGCAGGAACGCGTCGGCGTAGGCGCCCATGGTCGAGCCGATGTCGCCGCGCTTGGCGTCGACGACGACGAGCGTGCCGGTCTCGCGTCCCGCCGCGACGACCTCCTCGAGCACCGCGACGCCGGCGGAGCCGTGCCGCTCGAAGAAAGCGGCCTGCGGCTTCACGGCCGCGACGCGGCCGCCGACCGCCTCCATGACCGTGCGGGCGAAGCTGCGCAGCCCCGACGCGTCGTCCGGCAGCCCCCAGTCCGCCAGCAGGCTCGCGTGCGGGTCGATGCCGACGCAGAGCGGGCCGTGCTCGTCCATGGCCGCGGCGAGGCGCTCGCCGAACGTCACGCGGTCACCGCCTCGCGGCGGGCGCGGGCCGCCCCGTCGTGCTCCTGCAGGCTCGTCACCGCGAACGGCCCCGCCAGGGCCGCCTCGATGGCCTGCACGGCCGCACCCAGCTGCTGCACGGTGGTGATCATCGCCTTGTCCGCGGCGACCGTGGCGGCGCGGATCTCGTAGCCGTCCGCGCGCGCGCCCTGCCCGGAGGGCGTGTTGACCACGAGGTCGACCGAGCCCTCGGTGATGAGGTCGACGATGGTGGGCTCCCCCGCCTCCCCGCGGCCCGAGGAGTGCTTGCGCACCACCGTCGAGCGGATGCCGGAGCGGTGCAGCACGGTCGCCGTGCCCTCCGTCGCGAGGATCTCGAAGCCGAGCTCCGCCAAGCGCTTGACCGGGAAGACGATCGAGCGCTTGTCCCGGTCGGCGACCGAGATGAACGCCCGGCCGCCCGACGGGAGCCCGCCGAACGCCGCGTCCTGCGACTTGGCGAACGCCGTCGGGAAGTCCACGTCGAAGCCCATGACCTCGCCCGTCGAGCGCATCTCCGGGCCGAGCACGGTGTCGACCACCTGGCCCTCGGCGGTGCGGAACCGCTTGAACGGCAGCACGGCCTCCTTGACCGCGATGGGCGCGTCGAGGTCCAGCACGCTGGCGTCGTGCTGCGGCAGGATGCCCGACGCACGCAGCTCGGCGATCGTGTGGCCGGCCATCACCAGCGCGGCGGCCTTGGCGAGCGAGACGCCCGTAGCCTTGGACACGAACGGCACGGTCCGCGACGCGCGCGGGTTCGCCTCCAGGACGTAGAGCACGTCGGAGACCAGCGCGAACTGGATGTTGAGCAGCCCGTGGACGCCGACGCCGCGCGCGATCGCCTCGGTCGACAGGCGGATGCGCTCGAGCTCGCTCGTCGAGAGCGTCACGGGCGGCAGCACGCACGCCGAGTCGCCCGAGTGGATGCCGGCCTCCTCGATGTGCTCCATCACGCCGCCGAGGAACATCTCGCTGCCGTCGAACAGCGCGTCGACGTCGATCTCGATCGCGTCGTCGAGGAACCGGTCGATGAGCAGCGGCGGCAGCGTCCCGGTGTTGTGGGTCCGTCCGGACGACTCCGCGCTCTCGAGCGCGCGCTGCACGTACTCGGCCAGCTGCGGCTCGTCGTAGACGATCTCCATGCCGCGGCCGCCCAGCACGTAGGACGGGCGCACCAGCACGGGGAAGCCGATCCGGCGCGCGGTGTCGCGGGCGCCGGCCAGGGTGGTGGCCGTGCCGAACGCGGGCGCGGGCAGCCCCGCGGCCTCGAGCACCTTGCCGAACTCGCCGCGGTCCTCGGCGAGGTCGATCGCGGTGGGCGACGTGCCCAGGATCGGCAGGCCGGCGTCCGCGAGGCGCTGCGCGAGCGCGAGCGGGGTCTGGCCGCCGAGCGTCACGATGAGCCCCGCGATGGGACCCGCGGCGAGTTCCGCCTGGTACACCTCGAGCACGTCCTCGAACGTCAGCGGCTCGAAGTAGAGCCGGTCGCTCGTGTCGTAGTCGGTGGACACCGTCTCCGGGTTGCAGTTGACCATGACGGTCTCGAACTCGCCCTTGAGCGCGAGCGCCGCGTGCACGCACGAGTAGTCGAACTCGATGCCCTGGCCGATGCGGTTGGGCCCCGAGCCGAGGATGAGGATGGCCGGGCGGGTGCGCGGCGCCACCTCGCTCTCCTCGTCGTAGGACGAGTAGTGGTACGGCGTCGAGGCCTGGAACTCGGCCGCGCACGTGTCCACGGTCTTGTACACCGGCCGCAGTCCCACCGCGTGCCGGGCGCCGCGGACCGCGTCCTCCGACGTGCGGCGCAGCGACGCGATCTGCACGTCGGACAGCCCGTGCCGCTTGGCGTGCGCGAGCACGTCGCGCGTCAGCGCGTCGGCGGTGCGCGTGGCCTCGGCGACCTCGTTGATGAGCTGGATCTGGTCGAGGAACCAGGGGTCGATGCCCGTGAGCTCGTACACGCGCTCCAGGCTCACGCCCGCGCGCAGCACCTGCTGCACGTTGACGAGCCGCTGCTCGGTGGGCCGGCTGATCGTGGCGACCAGCGCCTCGAGCGCGTCACCCGTGAGAGCCTCGCCGTCCCAGTGGAACGTCGAGCCCTTCTTGTCGATCGAGCGCATGGCCTTGCCGAGCGCCTCGGTGAAGTTGCGGCCCAGGGCCATCGCCTCGCCGACCGACTTCATGGTCGTGGTGAGCGTGTCGTCGGCCGCGGGGAACTTCTCGAACGCGAACCGCGGCACCTTGACGACCACGTAGTCGAGCGTGGGCTCGAACGACGCCGGCGTGGACCCGCCGGTGATGTCGTTGGGGATCTCGTCGAGCGTGTAGCCGACCGCGAGCTTGGCCGCGATCTTGGCGATCGGGAACCCGGTCGCCTTGGAGGCCAGGGCCGACGACCGGGACACGCGCGGGTTCATCTCGATGACGACGATCCGGCCCGTGGTGGGCTCGACCGCGAACTGGATGTTGCAGCCGCCGGTGTCGACGCCGACCTCGCGGATGACGGCGATGCCGATGTCCCGCATGTTCTGGTACTCGCGGTCCGTCAGCGTCAGCGCCGGAGCGACCGTCACGGAGTCGCCCGTGTGGACGCCCACCGGGTCCACGTTCTCGATCGAGCAGACCACCACGACGTTGTCGTGCTTGTCACGCATGAGCTCGAGCTCGTACTCCTTCCAGCCCAGGATGGACTCCTCGAGGAGCACCTCCGTGGTCGGGGAGTAGTGCAGGCCCTGGCCGACGATCCGGCGCAGGTCCGCCTCGTCGTAGGCGATGCCCGAGCCGAGGCCGCCCATCGTGAAGGACGGGCGCACCACCACCGGGTAGCCGAGGTCCTCGACCGCGCCGAGCGCCTCGTCGATCGTGTGGATGATGGCCGAGCGAGCCGACTCGCCGCCGCACTTGTCGACCACGTGCTTGAACTGCTCGCGGTCCTCGCCCTTCTGGATGGCGGGGATGTTGGCGCCGATGAGCTCGACGTCGTACTTCTCGAGCACGCCGGCCTCGTCGAGCGCGATCGCCGCGTTGAGCGCGGTCTGGCCGCCCAGCGTCGGCAGGATCGCGTCGGGACGCTCCTTGGCGATGATCGACGTGAGCACGTCGGTGGTGATCGGCTCGACGTAGGTCGCGTCGGCGAACTCCGGGTCCGTCATGATCGTGGCCGGGTTCGAGTTCACGAGGATGACCCGCAGGCCCTCCTCCTTGAGCACGCGGCAGGCCTGCGTCCCCGAGTAGTCGAACTCGCACGCCTGGCCGATGACGATCGGGCCGGACCCGATGACCAGGACGCTGGAGATGTCAGTGCGGCGGGGCATCAGGCGGCACCCTTCTGGGTCATGAGGTCGAGGAAGCGGTCGAAGAGATAGGCGGCGTCGTGCGGGCCTGCCGCGGCCTCGGGGTGGTACTGGACGGAGAACGCCGGCAGGTCGAGCGCCCGCAGGCCCTCGACCACGTCGTCGTTGAGGTCGACGTGGCTCACCACCACGCGGCCGTAGCGGCCCCCGTCGTGCGGAGCCGTCGACTCGCCCTCCAGCGGGGCGTCGACCGCGAAGCCGTGGTTGTGGGCCGTGATCTCGACCTTGCCGGTGAGCCGGTCCATGACGGGCTGGTTGACTCCGCGGTGCCCGTAGCCGAGCTTGTAGGTGCCGTAGCCGAGGGCCCGGCCCAGCAGCTGGTTGCCGTAGCAGATGCCGAAGAACGGGATCTTGCGGTCCAGCACGTCGCGCAGCAGCTCGATCTCGTGCGTGGCCGCGCTCGGGTCGCCCGGGCCGTTGGAGAAGAAGACCCCGTCCGGCTGGGTGGCCAGCACGTCGTCGATCGTCGCGCTCGACGGCAGCACGTGGACGCGCACCCCGCGCTCCGCGAGCCGCTGCGGCGTCATGGCCTTGATGCCCAGGTCGATCGCGGCGACCACGGCGACGGGCGGCTCCAGCGGCGCACCGTCGGCGCCGAGCGCGTCGACCACGTAGGCCGCGTCGGTCGAGACCTCGCCCGCCAGGTCCGCGCCCACCATCTGCGGGGCGGCCAGCACCTCGGCGACCAGCTCGTGCGTGCCGCGCCGCTCGCCGTCGCTCCGGACGAGGGCGTCACCGGAGAAGACGCCCGCGCGCATGACCCCGCGCTCGCGCAGGTGACGGGTCAGCGCTCGGGTGTCGATGCCGCTGATGCCGACGACGCCCTGCGCGCGCAGGTCGTCGTCGAGCGTGCGGGTGCTGCGCCAGTTCGAGGCGCGGCGCGCGGGGTCGCGCACCACGTACCCGGCGACCCAGATCCGGGCGGACTCCTGGTCGTCGTCGTTCACGCCCGTGTTGCCGATGTGCGGCGCGGTCATGACCACGATCTGCCGGTGGTACGACGGGTCGGTCAGCGTCTCCTGGTAGCCCGTCATGCCGGTGTTGAAGACGATCTCGCCGAGGGTGGTTCCGGTGGCGCCGTACGCCTGCCCGGCAAACGTGCGCCCGTCCTCGAGGACCAGGACTGCGTCGGTCATGACTTCTCCTTCGTGCCGTCGTTCGTGCGGCCGTCCGCGGCTGTGCCGTCGGGCTCCGTGAGACTCGTGCGGTTGATGAGGGCCGTCGCCGCAGCGACCAGGGCCGGGCCGTCGGCCGCGTGCTTCGGGCGCAGGCCGGTGTCCAGCCCGCGGTCGTCCGTGGGGACCGGTCGCCAGGTCAGCACGACGAGCCCGTCGTTGCCGACCACCTTGCCCGCGATGCCAGGCGCGTTGCCGACCCCGCGCAGCGCAGCGGCGGGGATGAACACGTCCCTCGTGCCGGAACGGGCGACCAGCACCCCCGACTCGTGGACGCTCACGCGTGCCTGGCTGCGCACACCCAGGTCCTGCGCCACCACGCGGTCGAGCCAGTCCCCCGCGCGGGTCGTCGAGACGTACACGGCGTCGAACGGGCCCGCGAGGGCACCGCCCAGGTCCGCGGGGACGGGCGGGAGCTCGCCGACGAGGCCCTCGGTCCGACGACGTCGGTGGTTCCACCCGGCCCGCATCGCCCAGAGCACCAGCACGACGAGCGCGAGGAGGACGACCACCGAGACTGCCTCGCGGGCGGTCACCAGCGCACCACCACGTCCTCGTCGCACGACGTGCCGTCGAGCACGGTCGCGCGGCCGCGCAGGAAGGTCGCGACGATGCACCCGGACAGGTCCCGACCGCGGAATGGCGAGTTGCCCGACTTGGTCGCCTGCTCCTCGGGGTTGATCACCCGCCGCGCGGCGGGGTCCACCAGCACCAGGTTGGCGGGCTCACCGACGGCGATCGGCCGGCCGTGGTCCGAGACCCGCCCGATCCGTGCGGGCGCTTCCGAGAGGACGCGGGCCACGTCGGTCCAGGTCATCCGGCCGGTGTCGACCATCGTCTCCTGGACCACGGACAGGGCCGTCTCAAGACCGGTCATGCCGAACGCCGCCGCGGCCCACTCGCAGTCCTTGTCCTCGCGCGTGTGCGGCGCGTGGTCGGTCGCGACGATGTCGATGGTGCCGTCCGCGAGCCCGGCCCGGACCGCCTCGACGTCGCGCTGCGTCCGCAGCGGCGGGTTCACCTTGAACGTGGGGTCGTAGCCCCGCGCGAGCTCGTCGGTGAGGATCAGGTGGTGCGGCGTCACCTCGGCGGTGACGTCGATGCCCCGCGACTTGGCCCAGCGGATGATCTCCACGGACCCCGCGGTGGACAGGTGGCACACGTGCAGGCGCGAGCCCACGTGCTCGGCGAGGAGCACGTCGCGGGCGATGATCGCCTCCTCGGCGACCGCGGGCCAGCCGGCCAGCCCCAGCTCGGCCGACACCACGCCCTCGTGCATCTGCGCGTTCTCGGTGAGCCGCGGCTCCTGCGCGTGCTGTGCGACCACGCCGTCGAACGCCTTGACGTACTCGAGCGCGCGGCGCATGAGGACCGGGTCGTGCACGCACTTGCCGTCGTCGGAGAACACCCGCACCTGCGCGCGCGACTCCGCCATGGCGCCGAGCTCCGCGAGCCGCTCGCCCTCGAGACCCACCGTCACGGCACCCACCGGGTGGACGTCGACCCAGCCGGCGTCGCGACCCAGCCGCCACACCTGCTCGACGACGCCCGCGGTGTCCTGCGTGGGCGTCGTGTTCGCCATCGCGTGCACGGCGGTGAACCCGCCGAGGGCCGCCGCGCGGGTCCCCGTGCGGATGGTCTCGGCGTCCTCGCGACCCGGCTCGCGCAGGTGCGTGTGCAGGTCGACGAGCCCGGGCAGCAGCACCAGGCCGCGGCCGTCGATCACCGTCGCGTCGTCGTCGGACACCTCGGGACCGATCGCCGCGACGACGCCGTCCGCCAGCAGGACGGTGGTGCGGTCGCCACCGTAGGGCGCCACGTCGCGCAGCAGATACTTCCGGCCGGTGCTCACGCGTCCACCTTCGTCTCGTTCTTCGTCGTCTGGTCGTTCGGCTGGTCGTTCGTCTGGTCGTGCCGGGTCTCGTCCTGCGTCCCCTCGCTCCCGGCGAGCAGCAGGTACAGCACGGCCATCCGGACAGCCACGCCGTTGGCCACCTGCTCGACGATCACCGCACGCGGCGAGTCGGCCGCGTCGGCAGAGATCTCGAGGCCACGGTTCATCGGCCCGGGGTGCAGGACGATCGCGTGCTCGGGCATCGCCGCCAGCCGGCGGGCGTCGAGGCCGTAGCCGCGGGTGTACTCGAGCGGGCTCGGGAAGAACCCGCCGCCCGCGCTCGACATCCGCTCCCGCTGGACCCGGAGCATCATGATCGCGTCGGGCTTGGTGTCGATGACCTCGTCCAGGTGGTAGGACACCGCGGCCGGCCAGGCGTCGACCCCCACGGGCAGCAGCGTGGGCGGCGCGACCAGGGTCACGTCCGCCCCGAGCGTGTGCAGCAGCTGCACGTTGGAGCGCGCGACGCGGCTGTGCAGCACGTCGCCGACGATCGCGACGCGCAGCCCCGCGAGGTCGCGGCCCGTGACGTCGCCGGGGCCGCTGAGGTGGCGCCGCAGCGTGAAGGCGTCGAGCAGCGCCTGCGTCGGGTGCTGGTGCGTGCCGTCCCCCGCGTTGATGACCGCGCCGTGCGTCCAGCCGGAGTGCGCGAGGGTGTGCGGCGCGCCGCTGGCGTGGTGGCGGATCACCACCGCGTCCGCACCCATGGCCTGCAGCGTCAGCGCGGTGTCCTTGAGCGACTCCCCCTTCGAGACGCTCGAGCCCTTCGCCGAGAAGTTGATGACGTCGGCCGACAGTCGCTTGGCGGCCGTCTCGAACGAGATGCGGGTGCGCGTGGAGTCCTCGAAGAAGAGGTTCACGACGGTGCGGCCGCGCAGCGTGGGCAGCTTCTTGATCTCGCGGGCCTGCGTCGCGGCCATCTGGCCGGCGGTGTCGAGGATCCGCACCGCCTGCTTGTGGGACAGGCTCCCGGTCGACAGCAGGTGCTTCATCGGGTTCCCTCGATCAGGACGGCGTCACGCTCGTCGGTCTCCTCGAGCAGCACGCGCACGCGCTCGGTGGTGGACGTGGGCAGGTTCTTGCCGACGAAGTCGGCGCGGATGGGCAGCTCGCGGTGCCCGCGGTCGACGAGCGCAGCGAGCTGCACCGCGCGGGGCCGGCCCAGGTCGGAGATCGCGTCGAGCGCGGCGCGGATGGTGCGGCCCGAGAACAGGACGTCGTCCACCAGCACGACGACCTTGCCGTCGATCCCGGCGCCCGGCAGGTGGGTCTCGCCGATGGTGCGCGTGGGGTGCTGCGCGAGGTCGTCCCGGTACATCGTGACGTCGATGCTGCCCACCAGGGCGGCGGGGTCGAGCGTGGGCTCGACCGCGACCAGTCGCGCGGCGAGGCGGCGGGCCAGCGGGAGGCCGCGTGTGGGGATGCCCAGCAGGACGACGTCGGCGCCGCCCTTGTTGCGCTCGAGGATCTCGTGCGCGATCCGGGTCAACGCGCGGGCGATCTCGGGGCCGCCGAGGACGACGGTGGCGTCGGCGGATGCCTCGGGTGAGGGCAGGGCACTGCTCATGGAGCGACTCCTTCCCCGCCTCACAGGACGGGAGTTAAAGGACTGCTGTCAGCCGCTCACCTTACCGTGCTGGGCACGGGTGGCCCCTGCCGTCTCAGGTGCGACGTCGCTCACGTCGACCGACCACGGCGGTGCCGTCGACCTCCTCGTCGCGTACGACCGTCGCGAGGAGCCCGGCGGCCTCGACGAGCGCCACCGTCACGGGCGCCTGCCGCTCGCTCGTCTCGATCACGAGCACTCCCCCGGGCGCGAGCCACGCGGGCACCGCGGCGGTGATCCGCCGGTGCAGCTCCAGGCCGTCGGCGCCGCCGTCGAGCGCGATCCGGTGCTCGTGGTCGCGCGCCTCAGGCGGCATGAGCGCGATCGCGCCGGTCGGGACGTACGGCGCGTTGACCACGACGACGTCGATCCGGCCGCGCAACGCGTCCGGCACCGCGTCGAACAGGTCGCCGTGGTGCACGCGCTCGGCCGGGAGGTTGCGACGCGCGCACGCCACCGCGTCGGGGTCGAGGTCGGCGGCGTGCACCTCGGCGGCCGGCACGCGCCGAGCGATCGCGGCACCCAGCGCTCCCGACCCGCAGCACAGGTCGAGGACCACCGCCCCGTCGCGCACCAGCGCGGCCGCCGCGGTGACGAGAACCTGCGAACGTCGTCGCGGGACGAAGACGCCCGGCGCGACGCGGACGCGCATCCCGTCGAAGGCGGCCCAGCCGAGCACCTGCTCGAGGGGCTCGCCCGCGACGCGGCGCTCGACCAGGCGGTCCAGTGCCGCACCGGTGAGCCCGGTGTCGAGCAGGAGCGCCGCCTCGTCCTCCGCGAACACGCATCCGGCACGCCTCAGCCGCGCGGCGAGCGAGCCCGTGTCGAGATCCACTCCACGACGCTACCCGTGGACGCGTGTCACCCGGATGCCACGTCAGGTTGTCCACGATGCGTGCCGATGTCCCGTTCGTGCTCGGGACTGTGCCCATGTGGGTCACGATGGTGCAGCTGTTGACTGCTGGCCTCGTGGGCGGCTTCTGCCTGCTCCAGTGGATCTGGTGGCGCGGTGAGCGTCGCCGTGCCGGCGCCGAGTGGGCCCTGGTGTGGTCGGCCGACATCGCGCTGCTGCTCCTCGCGGGCGGCCTCTTCGCGTTCACGGACCCGGGTCCGCTGCAGGACGCCCTGCAGTTCGCGCACACCCAGCTCGTCGGTGCCTTCATGCTCCTGGCGATCCCCGCGACGCGCGCGTTCGCCGACGGCCCCGCGACGCGGTGGTGGGTGGCGCTGTCCAGCACCCTGCTGCTGGCGGGCGCCGCGGCGTGGTGGTGGCACCCCACGTCGCCGCGCGCCGGCGAGGACGCGGTCGTGACCAGCGTCCTCGTCGCCGTCGCCCTGATCTCCGTGGCCTACGTGGTGGCGTGCATCGGCCCGCAGAAGGTCAGCCGACTGGGCACGCTGCTGGTGCTCGCGGGAGCCGAGTCCCTCGCCATGCTCACCGCCGGCGGGGTGGTGCAGGACGAGTCCATCAGCGCGATGCTCGTCGCCCTGTGGTCGATCCCGCTCGGCTTCGCGCTCGGCACCCTGGCCCTCGTGCGCCTGCGCCAGGCGCAGCGGGTCGCGCGCCAGCGCCACCTCATGCGGGACGCCACCGCGCGGCTGGCCAACGCGGCGTGGTTCGCCCGCGACGCCGACAGCCTGCTCCACCGGGCGCGCGAAGAGGCCCGCGCGGTCCTCGCGGACCCGCAGATCGAGGGCTCCCTGCGCCCCATCTCGCACGACCGGTTCGTCACCGAGCTCTACTCCCCCCGCGAGCACACCGCGCTCGAGCGCACCTTCCTGGTCGACCTCGCGCAGATCGTCTCCGCGGCCGCCGAGAGGTACGGCCTGACGTCACGCCTCGAGCGCACGGCGTACGCCGACCCGCTGACCCGCCTGCCCAACCGCCGCGCGGTCGACAAGCACCTCCTCGACGTCCTGGAGCGCGCGAACGTGGAGCGCACGCGCGTGTCGCTCGTGTACTGCGACCTGGACGGCTTCAAGCGGTTCAACGACCTGCACGGCCACGAGGGCGGCGACGCCGTGCTCGTCCGCGTCGCCGACCACCTGCGCGGGCTCGTGCAGGGCGACGCCGACCGGTTCGTGGGCCGGCTCGGCGGCGACGAGTTCGTCGTCGTGATCTCCCGCGCGCCGCAGGACGTCGACCTCGTCGCCCTCGCGCGCAGCCTGCGCGACGGGTTCGTCGACTGCAGCGTCGGCGCCCGGGCCGCACGCCTGTCCGTCGGCGTCGCCACGTGGGTGCCGGGCGACGTGGTCGACCCCGACGCGCTCATGCGCCACGCGGACACCGCGATGATGGAGGCCAAGCGCTCGCGCAGCGGCTTCCGCGTCTACGACCGCGCGCTGCGGCGGCGGGTCGACGCCGCCCGACACCACCGCGCCGCGCTCGAGGCGGCCGTCGCCGAGGACCACTTCACGGCGTACTTCCAGCCGATCGTCGACGCGCGCACGCTCGAGGTCCTCCAGGTCGAGGCCCTCGCGCGCTGGGACGACCACGGCCAGCTGCTGCTGCCGTCGGACTGGCTCGACGTCGCCGAGGAGACGGGCCTGATCGTGCCGATCGGCGCCTCGATGCTCACGCAGTCGCGCCGGGCCTTGGACAGGTTCCAGATCCCCGTCGCCGTGAACCTCTCCGCGCGCCAGCTGGCCGAGCCCGACGCGCTCGAGCAGATCGAGGCCGCGTGGGGCGACACCTACTGGGAGCACCTGACGCTCGAGATCACGGAGAGCGCCCTGGTGCGGACGGGCCCGGCCGTGCCGCTGCTCTCCGAGCTGCGCGCGCGGGGCGCACGGATCGCGGTCGACGACTTCGGCACGGGCTACTCCTCGCTCGCGCGACTGTCACGGCTGCCCGTCGACGTCCTCAAGATCGACCGCTCGTTCGTCCGCGAGATCGGCACTGACCGCGGGGCCTCCGTGGTGCGCACGATCCTCGACCTGGCGGCCGTGCACGGGCTCGACGTCGTCGCGGAGGGCGTCGAGCGCTCGTCGGACCTGGCCACGCTGGTGGACCTGGGCGTCCGCCGGGTCCAGGGCAACTTCCTGGGCCGGGCCGCGGCCACCCTCCCGATCCGCGGCCCGCGGCCCGGAACGGGCGCGTGGCACGCGCAGCGGCCCCTGCGCGCGGTGCCCACGCAGGCTCGCGGGCCCCAGACCGGTCCCCTCACGGTGGTGCACCACCTGGCGTGACCCGGTCCCCGGCGCTGTCCGGACATGACGAAGCCCCCGCCGCGGCGGGGGCTTCGTCGTTGCGGCTCAGGCGAGCAGCGTCGGCTTCAGGTCGACGATCCGGCCCAGCAGGCCGTTGACGAACGCGGGCGACTCGTCGGTCGACAGCGAGCGGGCCAGCTCCACGGCCTCGTCCACCGCGACTGCGTCGGGCACGTCGTCGTTGAACAGGATCTCCCACGTGCCGAGGCGCAGCAGCGCGCGGTCCACGGCGGGCATCCGCTCGATGGTCCAGCCGTGCGCGTGCGTGGCGAGCAGCTCGTCGATCCGCTCCTGCTCCGCGACCACACCCTCGACCAGCTCGACCGAGTACTCGGGCAGGGCGGTCTCGGCGCCGGGCTGCGCGATGCGCTGCGCGAGCAGGTCCACGGGCGCGAGGCCGCGCTGGTCCGCCTCGAACAGCACGTCGAGCGCCCGCTTGCGGGCCTTGGTCCGTGCCGCCACGTCAGTCGTTCACGCGGCCGAGGTAGCTCCCGTCGCGGGTGTCCACCTTGACCTTGGTGTTCGACTCGAGGAACAGCGGCACTTGGATCTCGTAGCCGGTCTCGAGCGTGGCCGGCTTGGTCCCGGCCGACGACCGGTCACCCTGCAGGCCGGGCTCGGTGTAGGTGACCTCGAGGATCACCGACGGCGGCAGCTCGACGTACAGCGGCGCGCCCTCGTTGGTGGCGACCATGGCGTTCTGGTTCTCCAGGAGGAAGTGGGCGACGTCGCCGACCGTGGCCTCCGGGATGTGCATCTGGTCGTACGTGTCCGTGTCCATGAACACGAAGTCGGTGCCGTCCTTGTACAGGTACTGCATGTCGCGCTTGTCGACGTTGGCCGTCTCGACCTTCAGGCCGGCGTTGAACGTGCGGTCGACGACCTTGCCGGACAGGACGTTCTTGAGCTTGGTGCGGACGAACGCGCCACCCTTGCCGGGCTTGACGTGCTGGAACTCGATGACGGTCCAGAGCTGGCCGTCGATCTTCAGCACGGTGCCGTTCTTCAGGTCGTTGGTGGTCGCCACGATCCGTCGCTTCCTGTCGGGGAGTGTGTTGTCCTCTGCGCCGGCGCACGCGCGCCGGTCCGCAGACCGCCGACCATCGTACCCGCCCGCTCTGGCCCCGGGCGCCGGACCGGTTTGCCCGTCAGGAGAGCAGCGCGCGGGCGCCGACGCCGACCGCGGCGCTGAACACCAGGGAGGCGAGCGTGCCGATGACGAACCGCTCCGACGCGCCGGGGTTCTCGCGCAGCTCGGGGAAGCGACCCAGGCCCTTGACCGCGACGACCACGGCGATGCCGGCGGACTCGTCGAGCAGGACGCACATGGTCACCGCGAGACGCTCGAGGATGCCGATCCAGGTCCCGCCGCGCAGCGAGGCGATGGCCTGCGTCCCCTCGGGGCCGTCCCCCGCGGGCTCCCCCGCGTCGTCGGACCGCGACGCGAGCCGCAGCACGCCGCGCACCACGAGCCAGCCCCCCGCCGCGGAGACGAGCAGGGCGACGATCACGATGAGCGCGGGCACGGCACTCCTTCCGGGCAGGGCGGTCTCGGGTCCGGCACGCGGTCGCCCGCGGCCCGGCCTCGATCGTGGCCGAAGGCCGGCGCCCCGTCCATCCGACGTGCCGTCACGCGGGACGCTCTCCCGCGGCGAGAGCCAGCAGCCGCACGGCGGCCGAGCGTGCCGCGATCTCCTCGGCCCACAGCGCCGTGCGCAGCCGCTTGCTCACGGCCTGCTGCGAGATGCCGAGGCGCTCGGCGACGTCCTCCTGCCGCAGCCCGGCCTCGGCCATGGCGTCCACCACCTGCCACCCCTGCTCCGAGCGTCGTGCGGCCGTCGCCGCCGCGAGCACCAGCACGGCCTCCGCGTCGCGGCCGGCGCCGTCGTCGACCGCGCGCACCGCCAGCGCCACGGACCGGCTGCGGCTCTTCGCGGCCTCGACCGCCGTGCGCGCGAGGATGAACGCCGCACCGGAACCCGCGCGTGCCGACTCGGGCAAGGGTTCGTCGACCGGTCCGGCGCCGATCCCCACGGACCACCCGCCGTCCCTGGCGACGCTCAGGGCGAGGTCCACGACGACCCGGGGGTCGTCGAGCACGGCCTGGACCTCGTCGCCCACGGTGCGCTCGAACGGGCGCACCACGGCCGCGCCCGTCGGGTCGGCGCGCTCGAGGAGCGCGGCCAGGCGGGCGAGGAAGTCCTCGACCCGGTCGCCGTGGATGCGGGAGCCGCGCTGGTCGATGGTGAGGGCGTAGGGCATCGCACAATCATGCACGGTTGTCTTCACGACAACAAGCCCTGCGGGTTGTTCGTCCGCAGCGACGTTCAGAGTGCGGCCAGGGCCAACCGGTAGGAGTCGAGGCCGAAGCCCGCCACGGTGCCCGTCGCGACGGGGCCGATGACCGACAGGTGCCGGAACGACTCGCGGGCGTACGGGTTCGTGAGGTGCACCTCGACGAGCCGCAGGCCGGCCGAGGTGACCTGGGCTGCGGCGTCGCGGAGGGCGTAGGAGTAGTGCGTGAACGCCGCGGGGTTGAGCACCACGTCGCTCCGGGTGTCGACGGCCTCGTGCAGCCAGCCCACCAGCTGCGACTCGTCGTCGGTCTGGCGCACCTCGGCCTCGAGTCCGCGCTCGGCGGCCCAGTCGGCCACGGCCGCGACGAGGTCCGCGTGGGTGGCGGAGCCGTACACCTCGGGCTCGCGGGATCCGAGCCGGCCCAGGTTGGGTCCGTTGAGCACCAGCACGCGCGTCATGGCGGTCACCCTAGGCCCCTAGAGCGCGATCGCGGTGGACGTCTCCTCGCGGCTGACCTCCGCGTAGGCCGCGACCAGCAGCGTCGGGTCGGGACCCTCCAGGCGAGCCGGTTTGCCCACGTCCTCGAGCACCACGAACCGCAGCAGGTCCCCGCGCGTCTTCTTGTCCCGCCGCATGGCGGTCAGCAGCCGCTCCCAGCGGTCGCCGCGGTACGACACCGGCAGGCCTAGTGAGCCGAGGATCGACCGGTGCCGGTCCACCACGTCGTCGGACAGCCGCCCGGCGAGGCGCGCGAGCTCGGCGACGTAGACCATGCCGACGGACACGGCGGCACCGTGCCGCCACTGGTAGCGCTCGACGTTCTCGATCGCGTGCGCGAACGTGTGGCCGTAGTTGAGGATCTCGCGCAGGCCGGCCTCCTTGAGGTCCTCCCCCACCACGCGCGCCTTGACGGCGACCGCCCGCTCGACGAGCTCGGCCAGCACGGCGCTGCCCGAGGCGGCGACGGGGTCGGTGAGGAGCTCGACGTTCGCCTCCACCAGCTCCAGGATGCGCGGGTCGGCGATGAAGCCGCACTTGACCACCTCGGCCAGGCCCGCGACGAAGTCGTGCTTCGACATCGACGCCAGCGCCGCCAGGTCGCACAGCACACCCGCGGGCGGGTGGAACGCGCCCACCAGGTTCTTGCCCTCGGCGGTGTTGATCCCGGTCTTGCCCCCCACGGCCGCGTCGACCATCGCGAGCAGTGTCGTCGGCACCTGGACCACCCGGATCCCGCGCAGCCAGGTCGCCGCGACGAACCCGCCGAGATCCGTGGTGGCGCCGCCGCCGACCGCCACCACCGCGTCGGTCCGCGTGAAGTCTGCCTGCCCCAGCACGCCCCACAGGAACGCGGCGACCTGGGCCGTCTTGGCCTCCTCGGCGTCCGGCACCTCGGCGCCGAACACCTCGTACCCCGCCCCGCGCAGGTCCTCGATCACCGCGTCGGCGGTGGTCGCCAGCGCGGCGGGGTGCACGACGAGCACCCGTCGGACGTCCGTCCCCAGCAGCCCGGGCAGCGCGCCCAGCAGGTGGTGGCCGATGACCACGTCGTAGGGCTGCGCCCCGTCCACCTTGACCGTCGTCGTCATGCCTCGTCCTCCACGGCGGCCCGGCGAAGCGCGGCCAGCTCGGTCTCGATGCGCTCCGCCACCTCGGTGGGGCGCAGGTCGTCTGTCAGCACGGTGATGGTGGCGAGCCGCTCGTAGATCGGACGCCTCGCCTCCATGAGCGCCGCCCACTGCGCGCGCGGGTTGCCGAGCAGCAGGGGGCGCGACTGGTTGAAGCCCACGCGCGGGGCGGCGTGGGTCAGCGTCACGTCGAGAAAGACGACCACGCCGCCGCCGCTCGCGTAGTCGTCGAGTGCCTGCTGGGTCCCGAGGTCCAGCACCGCACCGCCACCCAGCGCGAGCACGCCGTCGTGCTCGGCGAGCGCCGCGAGCACTGCCGCGCTCTCGAGCGCACGGAAGTGCGGCTCACCGTCGTCGACGAACAGCTCGGGAATCGACTTGCCCGCCGTGGCCTCGACATCCGCATCCGTGTCACGCACCGCGAGCTGCCAGCGTTCGCCCAGAGCGGCCGCCACGGTGGACTTGCCGGAGCCCGGAGGTCCGACGAGGACGACGCGGGGGGCGGTGAGCGGCTCTGGCACGGACCGAGACTAGCCGCCGCGATGCGCGCGACGGCAGCGGCGTCCACGGCCGGGCGCCGCAGCCTGCGAGGCACCGCGGACGGCGACGCGGACGTGCCGAACGAGTGAACGCACGAACTCGCACCACGCCCGACCTCAGGTTCACCCTCCGATGTGCCGAACTACGCCCGAGTCGTTTCTGTGGTTGCCAGGAGGCATCTGTGTTCAATCGTCGTGGTGTCGCCCTTCTGACAGGAATCGCCCTGGCACTGACAGGGGCCGTCGGCCTCGCAGCGCCGGTCGTCGCGGCGGAGAGCACGCTCGTCGCCGCACCCTCCGGCCTGGCGGTCGCGAACCTGGGCGGCGACCCCGTCTTCTCCTGGTCGGCCGTGGACGGAGCCGCGGCGTACTCCATCCAGATCGCGACCGACGACTCGTTCAGCAGCGGCAACATCATCGCGCGTGCGAGCACCTTCGGCCGCTCGTGGGTTCCCACGAGCACTCTCGACGTCGCCGTCCCGCGAACCCTCTTCTGGCGCGTGGCGGCCTTCGGCGACAGCATCAACGAGAGCTCGCTCGGGTCGTACTCGGCCGTGGCCACGCTCGACCGTCCCGCGGCAGCGGCACCCACCCCGTCGGCGCCCGTCTCGGGGTCCGTGATCACGTACCCGACGCCCGTAACCTTCTCCTGGGCAACGGTGCAGGGCGCGGTCTCGTACACGCTGAGCTATTCGTCGGACCCGAGCTTCCCCACCGCGACCACGACCACCGTGCCCGCCGTGGTCGGAACGTCCTACTCGCCCTCGGCATCGTTGGGCCGCGGCACCGACCCGGACGACGAGGCTGGAGCGCGCTGGTACTGGCGGGTCCGGGCCAACTTCTCCACGGCGACTGGCCCGACGAGCGGGCCGTACGCACCGACCTCGTTCTTCAACGTCAACTGGCCCCGGGCGGCCTCGGCGCCCGAGCTCATCTCGCCGGCCGACGGCGCAACGACCTACTCCGACCTGCGCTTCACCTGGAAGCCCGTGCCGGGCGCCTCGGGCTACTCGATCGTCATCGGCGCAGCGAAGGACTCGCACGGGGACGTCATCACCGTGAAGGACTCCGCCAGCACGACGAGCACGACGTACGTGCCCAAGATCCAGTTCTCCGACACGAACTACTGGTGGCAGGTCCGTGCCCGCGATGCCGCCGGCAACCTCGGGGCTCGTTCTGAGGCGCAGGGCTTCGTCAAGGCGTGGGGCGCGCAGTCGGGCGAGTCCGTCGCGACGACCAGCTTCGTGCTCGGTACCCCGGTGACGATGGCGGGATCGAACTCGTCGGCCGCTCCGACCGAGATCCCCCTGGACCAGTTCGAGCTGTCGTGGGAGCCGCTGCCGCGAGCCACCGCGTACGAGGTCGAGCTGCGGGAGGTCGGTGGCAGCCTCGCCACGCTGACCTGCCGTACTGCCAGCACGTCCGCGACCATCATCGGGCGCATCGACAGCGCGCAGGGCGACGACAAGTCCCTCCTCGCGGGTGATGCACCGTGCCTGTGGACCTCGAACGCCGTGCAGCGTGTGCAGCCGGGCAAGAAGTACTTGTGGCACGTCCGCGCCCTGGACTACCCCGCCGGCTCCCAGGCGTCCTACAGCACCACGAACGACGAGACGCTCGTCTCGCCGTGGTCCGACCAGTTCACGGTCAACCGTCGCTTCATCACGGTCACCGACCCGTCTCCGGTGGCCACCGACCAGGTCCAGCCGGACCTCGACGCCTGGGCCGCGGAGTCCGCGACCCACCTCGGCAAGCCCGCGCCGCGGCTGACGTGGCAGCCCGTCCAGGGCGTGAACGCCTACCGGGTCACCATCGCCCGCAACCTCGGCATGAACTCGGTCGTCCGCACGTTCTACACGCCCTCGGCAGTGCTGCGCGTGGACGGCGTCTTCGCCGACGTGGACGCCGGCAGCTACTACTGGCAGGTCCAGGGCATCAACATGGACGAGCAGTGGCAGAACTACACCGAGTCCGTGCTGCTCTCGCCCTCGGACCCGCTGGTCTGGCAGAAGCAGAGCACCCCGAGCGACTTCACGGGCGTCGAGCCCACCACGGTGTCCTCCGACGGGTCCCTCCTGCTGCGCTGGCGACCGCAGTCGTTGAGCGCTCCCGACGACGGCGGCTCGCGGGGCTACAAGGTGACGATCTACAAGGGCCTGACGTCGACGACGCCCATGGGAAGCACCACCGCCGAGTTCCCCTACTACCTGGCCAAGGACCCGACCACCGGCGTCGCCCTCGCGCCGGGGAAGTACCGGTTCTCCGTCGCGCCGCTGGACGCGCTCGGCGTCGCGGGCCGCGCCTCGGTGCTGCAGGGCTTCACCATCGCGGCACCCGCTCCGACGGGCCTGTCCGCGCAGGTCGACGGCACCACCGTCACCCTGGGCTGGCACAGTGACGCGCCGGTCAAGCGCTTCTCCGGCGAGCTCTGGCCCGAGGGGAACGACAACCTCGCCATCCCGCTCTCCCCCGAGGTCCTGCGCCAGTCGACCGCGACGGTCGACTCACTGGCGCCCGGCGTCTACGCGTGGCGGGTCCGGTCCTTCGACGACGCGGACAACGCCACCGACCCGAGCGCGACCGGGACGTTCACCGTGGCCAAGGCGACCGTCGGACTCAGCACGCCGGACGACAGCGTGCTGACGACGGCGAACCGCGTCCTGGACTGGTCGCCGGTGCCCGGCGCCTCGCGGTACGTGGTCCGCATCGCGACGTCGCCGGGCACTCTGCCGGCCGCGACGCCCTTCGAGACGGTGGCCACGGCCTTCTCCCCCACGGTCCCGCTCCCGTTCGGCACGCAGTACTACTGGCAGGTGACTGCCGTGCCCGAGCGGCTCGGCGGGACCACCGCGGTCGGCACGTCGGCCGTCCGCGCGTTCACCGCGTCGACCACGCCGGCTGCGCCGTACTTCGGCACCGTGCGCTCGGTCGGGACGTCCGTCGAGCTGGTGTGGGCTGATCTGAGCGGCCCGAGCCGTGGCGCCGTCGCGGCACCCGCATACGCCGTGCGATACCGCGTGGTGGACCCCACGGGAGCACCCACGGAGTGGAGCACCCCCACAGCGCTCGGCAGCGGCGTCACCGCGTACACCGTCGGTGGGCTCCTCAAGGCGACGGTCTACGAGTTCGAGATCCGGGCGGCCAACTCCGAGGGCGTGGGCCCGTGGTCGGCACCGCAGCGCGTGCAGACGGCCACCTACCCCGGGGCGGTGACCTACTTCCAGGTCACGCCGTCGCTCGGCGGTCTCACGGCGGCGTGGTCGCTCCCCTACGACCAGGGCGGCGACCCCGTGACGTCCTACGTCGTGCAGTACCGGGCAGCAGGCGCCGCATCCTGGGTCACCAAGACGACCGTCGCGCCTACCATCGCGCTGACGGGCTTGCTCCGTGGGGCGTCCTACGAGGTGAAGGTGGCCGCGCGGAACTCGGTGGGCACCGGGGACTACGCGGTGGCGACCAAGGCGACGCTCACCACTCCGTCGGCCCCGCGCTCACTCGCCCTCAAGCGCGGCGACATGATCGCGACGGCCACCTGGTCCGCACCGGCGTCCAGCGGCGGCGCGATCGTCACGGGCTACACGCTGCAGTACCGCTCGTACAGCACGTCGCTGAAGAAGTGGTCCGCCTGGAAGCGCGGGCCCCAGGCGTCGTACTCCCCTCGCACGGCCGTCGTGGCATCCCTCACCAACGGCGTCAGCTACGAGGTCCAGGTGCGCGCCGAGAGCACCGTAGGCCCCGGCCCGTGGTCGGCGGCGGTGGCCGTGAAGCCGGCAGGCCGGCCGCTCGACCCCAAGCGGGTCACGGCCACGGCATACACGGGCAAGATCAAGGTTGCCTGGACGACGGCCTCCGCCAACGGCTCCAAGCTCTCGGGCTACAAGGTGCAGGTGTCCAAGAACATGTCCACCTGGACGACGGTCAAGTCGGCCTCCGTGAGCGCGAGGTCGTACACCTGGACGGGTCCGAAGAAGGGCACGACCTACTACGTGCGGGTCCGGAGCACGAGCGACACGGGGCTGAGTGCCGGTGCCGTGGTGACCTCGGTCGTCGCGAAGTAGCCGAAGCCGTCGGGCCCGGCGCCGCCACGCGGGCGGCTGCCGGGCCCGACGTGCGTCCGGCGCGGGCTCAGCGCAGACGCTCGGGCACGGCGTCGGCGTAGGCGTGCAGGTTGCGCCGCACCTCGTCCAGCGAGTCGCCGCCCGACTTCTCGAGCAGAGCGTCCGCGAGCACCAAGGCCACCATCGCCTCGGCGACCACGGCGGCCGGCGGCACCGCGCACACGTCAGACCGCTGGTGCTGCGCGCGGGCGACCTCCCCGGTCGACACGTCGACGGTCGCCAGAGCCCGCGGCACGGTGGAGATCGGCTTCATCGCCGCGCGCACCCGGAGCACCTCGCCGTTGCTCATGCCACCCTCGACACCGCCGGCGCGGTTCGTCGTCCGGGTCAGCGTGCCGTCCTCCGACCGCACGATCTCGTCGTGCGCCGCCGAGCCGCGGCGAGCTGCCGTGCGGAAGCCGTCGCCGACCTCGACGCCCTTGATGGCCTGGATACCCATGAGAGCTCCCGCGAGGCGCGCATCCAGCCGCCGGTCCGCGTGCACGTACGAGCCCAGCCCGGAGGGGAGCCCGTACGCGAGCACCTCGACGACGCCCCCCAGCGTGTCGCCGTCCTTGTGGCACTCGTCGATCTCGGCCACCATCGCCGCCGACGTGGCGCCGTCGAAGCACCGGACGGGGTCGTCGTCGAGCTGCTGCACGTCTGCTGGCGTCGGTAGCGGGGCGTCGTCCGGCACCGCGACGGTACCGATCGAGACCACGTGGGAGACGAGTCGGATGCCGTACGCGTGCTCCAGCAGCGACGCCGCGGCCACTCCCAGGGCCACGCGCGTCGCGGTCTCCCGCGCGGACGCGCGCTCCAGGACGGGCCGGGCGTCGTCAAATCCGTACTTGCGCATGCCAATCAGGTCCGCGTGCCCCGGGCGCGGCCGCGTCAGCGGGGCGTTGCGGGCCCGTTCCAGCACGGACGGGTCCTCGAGCGGGTCGGCGGACATCACGTCGACCCACTTCGGCCACTCGGTGTTGCCGACCTCGATCGCGAGCGGGCCGCCCTGGGTGAGCCCGTGGCGCACACCACCGACGAGGCGCACCTGGTCCTGCTCGAACTTCATCCGAGCACCGCGTCCGTAGCCGAGCCGACGGCGCGCGAGGGCCGCCTGGACGTCCGCCGTCGTCAGGGGTACGCCGGCGGGGAGGCCTTCCAGGATGCCGACGAGCGCCGGTCCGTGCGACTCACCCGAGGTCAACCAACGCAGCATGCGCGCATCCTTTCACGACGAAGTCCACCCCCCGGGCGCAGTGCCCGGAGGGTGGACGGGTCGTCCGGCTCAGTGACCCTTGATGGGGTCGAGCGGGTTCTTGTCGTCGTGCGTGCCCGGAAGCGGTGCGGGCTTCGCACCGGGGTCGGCCGCAACGACCGGACCTGCCGGAAGGGCGTAGATGAAGCCCGTGATGACGAGCTCGGCGTCACCCTCCTTCGTCGCCGGGCGACCGCCGGTGGCGCCCGCCTCCTTCTGCGACGTGAGCATCATCGTGCCAATGAGCAGGATCCGCTGTTCACCGCTCTGCATGTCCTTGAGGAACGCTTGGGCGTTCTCGAACGTGCCGACCACGGTGACCGAGACCGGGATCGCGACCATGCCGGCCGGCACGCCGCTGTCGACCACGGGTGCCGGGGTCGGCGTGGCGTTCGGGTCCGTCGTCTGCTCGCCCTCGGCCGCGGGGGCCGGTGCAGGGGCGGCAGCGACGGGCACCGTGAACGGCACGGCCGGGCTCGGGCTCAGCGAGGTGACCACGACGCCGTGCGACTCGGCGATCGTGTCGATCTGGCGCAGGTACGCGGACAGCTTCGCCGTGGTCGGGATCTGCACCTGGAGCGCGGCGAGCTCCTTCTTGTACTCGGGCAGCTTGGCGGACTGCGCCTTCAGCAGCGCGACGCTCTGCTCGAGCAGCTCGTTCGCATCGCGAGTCTCAGACGCCTGGGTCCGCGTCTCCTGCGCGCTCGCGAGCGTCGGGCTGATGGCGAGGAACCACGCCGCGGCCCCGAGCACCAGGGCGACGACGACTGTGCCGCCGATCCACGTGGACCTCTTGCTGCCAGCCATCACTTCACCCCTTCGGTGACGTCGAACCGGTGCGAGTACGCCGCGAGCGTCACCTGGACGGTGGACGTGACGGTGTAGTAGATGCCGTGCTCGTCCTCGGTGGCGACGGCGGCGGAGACCCAGGAGTCGCTGAAGCCGGGGATCTTGTTGAGCTTGTCCATCATCTGCGCGGAGTCCGGGATGAAGTTCGCGCGCAGCGTGAAGGTGAGCTGGCTGACGCTGGGCGCCTGCAGCGGGTCGCCGGGCGGCAGCGGCGCAATCATGGGCGTCGCTCCCGACATGCCGAGCACGTCGATGCTGACCCCCTTGGGGAGGATGGCCGAGATCGCGTCGATGTACTTGCCCCACTCGACGTCGGTCGACATCCCCATCTCGATCGCCTTGCTGGTGCTGCTCAGCGCGGCCAGCACCTGCGGGACCTCCTTGTACTTGGCCTGCTCGCTCTGCAGGCGCGCCGTCTCGGTCTGCGCCTCCGTGAGCTCGTCGTCGGCGCTGGAGGAGACCAGCGTCGCGCCGACGTAGCCGCCGGCGAGCAGGATCAGCACGGCCACCAGACCCAGGCCCAGGAGCCGCTTGAGCGCCTTGAGGCCGCGCGCCGCGCGCACCTCGGGCGGCAGCAGGTTGACCTGCGGGAGCGTCCCGGAGAGCGCGGTGCCCTTCGGCGCCTTGGTGCTCGACTTGGTCAGGGTGAGGTTCATGCCGCCACTCCGTAAGCCAGGCCCACCGAGAGGGCGATCAGGGACTCATGCCCGTTCAGAGCGGCGCGGTCGGCCGTCTTGGAGGTGCGGAGGCCGCTCAACGGATCGCCGAGCGTGACCGGCAGCCGGCTGGTGCTCGACAGGTACTGGCCGAGACCCGGAAGGTGAGCCCCGCCACCGATCAGCGCCACGACGTCGATGGCCGCTCCGCCGTTCTGCGTGTAGTAGACGAGCGTGTTGCGGATCGACTCGACGAGGGTCCGCACCACGCCGTTGACGGCCTCGGAGGCGACCGCGCGGTCGGGCGTCACGGCGTAGCCGATGCCGACCTCACGCTTGACCACCTCGGCCTCGGGGTTCGAGATGCCCGCTGCGGCTGCGACGGCGGCCGTCACGTTCTGGCCACCGCTCGGCAGCGACCGCACGAGTCGGGGGACGCCCTGGTCCGCGATGACGATCGTGGTGACCGAGGCGCCGATGTCGACGAACGCCGTGGTCCCCCGCGCGAGGTCGCCTCGCGCGAGCGAGCGCACGAGGGCGAACGCGTTGAGGTCGACCATCGTCGGGTGCAGACCGGCGGCCTCCACGGCGATCACGTTCGTGCTCACCGTGTCTCGCTGGGCGGCGACCAGCATGCCGTGGACCATCCGACCCTGGGGACCGTCGGACTGCGACGTGGGGTAGAAGTCGAGCAGCGCGTCCTCGATGGACATCGGCAGCGAGTCGCTCACCTGGAACGCGAGCGACTCCTTGATCTGTGCGTAGGGCATCCACGGCAGGTCGAGCTCACGCACGACCACCCGCTGGTTGCCGACGCCGATGACGACGTCCTTCGACTCGAACTTGGCCTGCGACCACAGCTGACGAAGGGCGCGGGCGACGATGTCCTGCTGGACGACCTCGCCGTCGCGGACTGCACCGAGCGGAAGCCCGACCTCACCGAAGCGGACTAACGAGGGCGGGTTCTTCCCCGTCCGGTTGCCACCCGGGAATTCGAGCTCGGCGGCACGGACGCAGGTCGAGCCGATGTCGAGCCCGATGACACGTGTGCTGGCCACGAGGGTCCTTCCGACAGACGGGACGATTTCCTTCGTCCTATCGGGCGACTCGCGCCTCGACTTGAGCGTCTTGGACCCACCATTTGGGCGTATGTCGCACCGCGGGGTGCTGCGACCTCACATGCTGCCGAGGTACGCCGACCAGATCTCGTTCCCGGCCCCGATGCCGACAGCGGCACCGAGGATCATCCACGGCCCGAACGGGATACCGGACTTCCTTCCGGCCTTGCGACGCGCCAGGAGCACCACGGAGTACAGGCCGCCCAGGAGGAAGGCAGAGAACCACCCGACCACCAGGGCTCCCCACCCGAACCACCCCAGGTAGAGGCCCAGCACGCCGGCCAGCTTGACGTCACCGAAGCCCATGCCGCGCGGGTAGGCGAGCAGCATGAGGAAGTAGACGACGAACATGAGGACTCCCCCGATCGCCATCCGCACCAGGGCCGACCAGTCCGGCTCCCCCGCCGGGTTGGCGCTCGCGAGCACGAGCAGCGCGACGGCGATCGGGTACGACGGCAGCACGATCCGGTCAGGGAGACGGTGGGTCTCGATGTCGATCAGCGCGAGCGCGATGGAGATCGCCGCCAGGTACAGCAGCGCCGGCAGCGTCCAGCTCAGCCCCGTCCACCACGCCACGAGCCCGAACACGACGGCCGTGCCGGCCTCGACCGTCGGGTACCGCGCGGAGATCGGCTCACCGCAGTCGCGGCACCGCCCGTGCAGGAGCAGCCACGAGACGACGGGGACGTTGTCGCGAGCCCGGATGGCGTGGCCGCACCGTGGGCAGGCGCTGGGCGGGTGGGAGACCGACTCCCCTCGAGGCACGCGCCACACGACGACGTTGAGGAACGACCCGACGGCGAGCCCCAGCACGACGGCGAGGGTGACGGCGAGGCCTGTCACGTGTCATCAGTCCTTCGGTCGACGGCGGGGTGGCGCGAGCGCCGCCCCACCGTATCTGCAGCGAGCCGGTCCTCAGCCCCTGATGGCGCTCGGTGTCTTGACCTCACCGAAGTACCGCTGCGACCACTGTGCGTTCACCCAGCGAGGGAAATACGGCGGGGCGGAGTACTGCAACCGCGTGTCGTAGTTGTAGCTCTTCAGGTAGCCGGTCGAGCAGTTGCCCGTCCCGACCGCACCACGCCAGCGCTGAGCGATCGAGCCGTTGACCTGGAGGGTGTCCCGGCAGCCGCCCTGGTTGTACTGCTGCACGTAGAACGAGTGCTGCAGGGTCTGGATCGAACCCATGATCTGCACGCCGGTGACAGCGGTGCCCCCGGTCGGGTCGGCGTAGTTCTTCGGCCAGCTCAGGTTCTCCGTGGTCCCGGACTCCGGGTTGGTGTTCCACCTCGTCGACGTCGCTGCCTTCACGGTGGCGATGCGCGGGTTGAAGACCTCGACCGCGTTGGTCGCCACCAGACCCAGCATGTCGCCGCCGTTCAGGCCGCCCGCGAGGACGACGTCGCCCGTGGTGATCACCGACTGCTCCGCGGCGAGCGTCACCCGCCCCTTGAGCGTGCCCTCGACGTAGAGGTTGCCTTCCTGGCAGTACTTCGTCGAGTCGGCCATCGACACGTCATAGGTGTACGTGGAGGTGCTGGTCGGCGGCCGCGCGGCCACCAGTGCCTTCGTGAACGTACCGAGGGGAAGGGTCTGGCCCGAGACGCCGCCCAGCTGGCCGGCGTCGCACTGGGACCGCGGAAGTCCCGTGACGTCGCCGGCGGCGTAGATGACCATGTTGTCGGGAACGCTGACGGACGCGCCGGCGGGCGAGTTGAGGTCGGTGACCGAGCCGCAGCTCGGCGCCGAGCCCGCGGGGGGCGCGATCGCGAGCGGCGCCTTGTTGCCGTTGTTCAGCTTGCTGTTCCAGACCTGCATGGAGCCGTCCGCGCGGAACTGGATGCGCGTGGAGCCGTAGTAGTGGCACCCCGGGTAGCCTGCGAAGGCCGCCGACGTGTCATCGAGGTAGAGCGCCGTGGAGTACTGCGGCTGCACTCCGTTGAAGTTCGCCGTGCTGTACGTGCCGTTCGTGGCCTTGCGCAGGCACTTGTTCCACGTCGACGTCGACGACGTGACGTTGCGGCAGTCGGGGTTCGCGCTCGTGAAGCCGTTGGTGAACGACGGTCCGTCGGCGAGCACCGAGTCGTTGCTGAAGACCGCGCCACGGAGCGTGTCACGCGAGACGAACGTGATCTCGCTGCACTGCGGGTTCGCGGCCGAGCGGCCCTCCCACCAGTACTGCGCGGCGTCGTAGCCGGCGCCGCCACAGATGGCCGCCGGCGTCGACGAGTACGCGACCTTGTTCGAGGGGTCGCCCGACTCGAAGTCGGTGTAGTACACGTAGTCCGTCGAGCCGCCCTTGCCGACGGCCGCCTCGATGGTGCGGTACTCACCGTTGACCCGGCCGGTGGATGTGACCGTGATGGTCCCCTCGGTGCCGGCGCGAGTCGCGTCGAACTTGTAGTGGAAGTAGGCGTCGCGCGGGCCGGTGCGCTCCCCGTCGACGGGAAGCCAGCCGACGGGCGTCGCCGAGTTCCAGCTGCACGGGTTCGTCGTCGTCATGGGTGTCTTGAGCGCCTTGTTGGTGCAGTCGAGCGACTGGTAGTAGCCGTCGTCGCGGTTCATCCGCGAGATGTAGTCGTCGATGCCGGCCTGCGCGGCTGCCATCGCACCCGTGAAGTCTTGGTCGTAGCGCGCGAACTTCGTGCTCGACAGCGTGTACGCGAGCGCACTCATCGAGAGCATCATCAGCACGAGCATGGTGCCGACCACGAAGACGAGGGCGGACCCCGCCTCGCCGTCAGCAGTCCTCGAGCGAACCCAGCGCATCATCAGTTCTCCGCCTCCTGCCTCAGGACCGCCTGCGCGTTCGGGAGGGTCACGCGCTGGACGTAGGTCGTCGGGTCGACGGTGTAGGACTTGCCGCTCTGGACGGAGACCGTGAGCTCCACGGCCAGCACCTTCGAGAGGTCGTCCGTCGTGAGGGAGCCCGCCGTCGGCGTCATCCGCTGCCCGTTCTTCCGGTAGTACGTGAACACGGGCGCTCCGGCGGCTACCTGCACTCCCTTGGCGACGGTCCGCGTGCGGAGCCGTGCCTTGCACGCGGGGCTCGCGGTGCCGGCCTCCGCGTTGCAGTAGATGTACCCCGTGCTCGTGGGGACGTTCGAGTCCGGGATCTGCACCTTCTCGACCAGATCACCGGCCGAGGCACCCGACTGCACCACGGTGTAGGTGACCTGGCTCGGGCCGACGCTGTTTCCCGGGTTGTCGATGTTCGCGTAGAACTGGACCGCGAAGTCCTGACCGAGCACGAACGCGTCCTGGCAGTTCGTGCACGCGGAAGTCAGCTGGCTCGGCATCACCGCGGTGCGCAGGTACTTGCTCATCGTCTCCGAGGCCATGCGGGCACTCTCCACCTGGGTCTGCCGCGAGACGTTCTGGCTGTTCGACCGCGTGAAACCCATGGTCAGCGTGCCCACCGCCGCGAGGATGACGCCGAAGATCAGCATCACGATGAGCATCTCCGTGAGGGAGTTGCCGCGGTCGCCGCGGGCGTGGTCGAGGCGCATCACGGGCCCACCTGTCCGGTCGAGGTCGGCAGCTTCGAGAGCGGGCTCCCCGTCGCAGGACCGACGACGAAGGTGCCGAGGTTGGTGCACGTGCCGGACACCTTGTTCCACACGTACGCGTTGTAGGTAACCGTTCCCGAGGCCGGTCGCGGTGCACTGACCTGGAGCGTCGCGCCGCTGGTGGCCGTCGGGCCCTGGATGGGCAGCGTGGGGGCGGGCGACACCGCGGTCGTCGAGCACGTCGTCGCCGAGGTGCTGACCACCATGTAGAGGGCCGCGTTCAGGTTCGTCACGCGCAGCGTGACCGGGGAGGCGCTCCACCCCTTCACGTTCGGCTGCCCGTACAGCAGCGTGGCGGGATTGATCAGGTCTGGGTACGACTGGCAGCTGCCATTCACGGCGCCGTTCGTCTGCCACACGTACCAGTCGCCCGCGGCGAGCGCGAAGGGTCCCGACCGCGCGTTGCTGATGTCGATCGCCGTGCCCGAGAAGGACGTGGGGCACGTCGTGGGGCCCGTGAGGCCGGACGCCTTGCGCTCGATCGCCCACACCTTGCCACCCGTGGGGGCACCGGTGAGCTGCAGCGTGGTCGCCGCCCAGGCGAAGTCCTCGTTGTCCCCCGCGTCGAACGCCACGGCCGGCGCTCCGGGAGAGCAGGTGTAGGCGTCTCCCGTGACGTACAGGTCGTACGAGCCGGGGATCAGCGTGACGTCCGCGCTCCCACCGGCGCTGAACGTGGTCGCTCGGGAGTCGGTGCAGCCGTTCGCCGTCCCGGCGGGAGCCGCGATGAGCGACCGAGCCCCGACGGGCAGGTTGGTGATCTTGCCGGTCGCCATGGCGAACGGCACGTCGATGGTCAGGGCGGAACCCGGGGCGAGCGTCGCGACGGGGTAGCCGCCGGGCGGCGCGCTGGTGCCGAAGTAGGCCCCGTACGTGGTGGGCCACAGCCCGCTGAACGTCGTGCTCAGCCCGGTGACGGTGCGCACGGTCGCGCCGGTCGAACCGGAGTACTGCGAGGCGACGAGAGTGATCGAGGAGCCGGCCACCTGCGCGTTCGAGAGAGGTCCACCGTCCTCGCGCACGATGCGCACCGTGATCGCGCCCGGCTTGGCCACCGAGAAGCTCGCGCCGCTGTAGATGGACCCGCGCAACATCACGCCCGTGTTGCGGCTGGGGTTCACGGTGCCGGAGAGGTCGATGTAGGTCGGGTCGTTGACGGAGACCGTGTAGGCCGTGCCCGTGGTCGCCGGGTTGACCCGGATCACGGCGCAGCCCGTCTCGTCGGTGAACCCGAGAGCAGACGTCGCACCGGACGCGGCCTTCACCGAGATGCCGGCGAGCGGCGCGGCGGCCTGGTCGAGGACCTTGGCGGCGACGAACGAGTCCGTCGACTGGATACCCGTGTCCTTGTCCGGTGCCAGCGCCGTGGTGCTCTCGACGGGCTTGACGTTCCCCATGTTGGGCCACGTCACGCTCACGGTGATGCCCAACGTCGGGTACGAGACGAGCGATCCACCCTCGCACGCGGAGGCGCCTGTGCCGGTCACGTTCCACTGGGCCGAGCGCGTCACGGTGTAGGGGGTGCCGTCGATCATGATCGGCTGTCCGGCCGTCCCACCGGCGAGCGGGTGCTGGTTGACCATCGTGCCGCCGTTGGCGATGTCCAGCGGGCCGGTGTCGGAGGCCGCGAACTGCTCGCGCGTGAGGTCGATCTCGCGGCTGGCGAGGTTCGCGGCGGCGACGCGGCTGCGGTTGCCCTCGGTCGCCGACTGGGTGTTGAGGATCACGCCGATGACGGCCAGCGAGAGCGCGCCGAGGACGATCATGGCGATGACGAGCTCGATGAGGCTGAAGCCTTCATCGTGCTGCTGCGCCTCGCGCTGCTGGTGGACGACCATGCGGACCCCTATGCGGAACGATCGCGGTGCACCACCGCGAGGAGGACTGCTGCTCCAACGAGCGAAGCAGGTGGGCGGGAGAACACTCCCGCCCACCTGCTGTCGGTTACTCAGATCAGGCGGGGCAAGCGGCGGTCGCGGACTTGTCCAGACCGTTCTTGGCCGAGTACACGACGGCCGTCTTCGTGCCGCCGGTGTACGTGACCTTGACGCACCAGTTCTGCGACTTGGAGACGACGTCGGTCGCGGTGGCCGGGTAGGACAGGTCAGCGGCGGTGACGCCGTTGCTCTGCTTGCCCGCGTCGCTCGTGCCGACGGTGTAGCGACCCGAGGCCATGAGCGTGCCGGCGGCGAGCGCGGTGTCGGCGTCCACGTAGTACGTGGCCACCTCCTTGCCCAGCGTCGAGACGTCCGAGACGGCCGCGGTGTCCTGGGCCTTCTTGCGCTGGCTCAGGAACACGGGGATCGCGATGGCCGCGAGGATCCCGATGATGATCATGACGACGAGGAGCTCGATAAGGGTGAAGCCCTTGTCCTTCTCCTCGATGGACTTACGAACGCGAGCGATCATTGTCAGCTCCCCTGTGAGTCGGGATGGTCGGTTTCAATTTCAAGCCGGCCGGAGCCGGATCAGTTGTGCAAACCCTCCATCGACCGCGAGCGGGCGGATCTTGAGGAAACGGGCAATGCGCGTCCCGATTCACTCGGACGGCCGAACGGCACCTGCACCCGAGCATGAAGAAGGCCCGGCGGGCCGCGCTCGAGGAGCACGGCCCGCCGGGCCACGAGGACGCTCAGGTCACTCGATGAGCTTGAAGATGCCGAAGATCGGCATGTACATCGCGATCACCATCGAGCCCACGATCGCGCCGATGACGACGATCATGAGCGGCTCGATGAGGCTGGTCAGCTGCTCGGTGGTGGCCTCGACCTCGGCGTCGTAGAAGTCCGCGACCTTGCCCAGCATCGTGTCCAGTGCCCCCGTGTCCTCACCGACCGCCATCATCTGGACGACCATGGGCGGGAACACCGGGTGCTGCGCGAGCGGACCCGCGAGCGACTCCCCGCGGCGTACCGACTCCTGCACCGAGCGAGCAGCCTTCTCGATCACCAGGTTGCCGCTCGTCTCGCCGACGATATCGAGCGCCTGGAGCAAGGGGACGCCAGCGTGAATCATGGTGCCGAAATTCCTTGTGAACCGCGAGACGGCGATCTTGCGGAAAAGGCCGCCGAAAACCGGGAGCTTGAGCTTCCACGGATCGACCCGCTCGCGGATGGCGCGGTCGTTCTTGTGCTTGCCCCACCACACGGCGAACGCGATGAGCCCGACGATGATCGGCAGGATCGCGATCTTGAGACCCTTGGACATCATCACCAGGATCTTGGTCGGCAGCGGCAGATCACCACCCAGGCTCGAGAACATGCCCGCGAAGACGGGAACGATGAACAGCAACATGCCCGTCGTGGCGAGGATCGCGATGACGAACACCACGACCGGGTACGTCATCGCGGACTTGATCTTCCCGCGGAGCTTGACCTCGGCCTCGAAGTTGTCGGCGATGGAGACGAGCGTCTGGTCGAGGAAACCGCCGACCTCGCCGGCCTTGACCATGTTGATCATCAGCGGCGGGAAGACGTCCGGGTGCTTGGCCAGCGACACGGAGAAGGCCGAGCCCACCTCGACGTCGTTGCGCACCTGGCCGAGGACCTTGGCCAGCGGCTTGGACTCGGTCTGCTCCGCGAGGATCGCCAGGGCGCGCAGCAGAGACAGACCCGAGTCGATCATCGTCGCGAGCTGGCGCGACATGATCGCCAGGTCCTTCAGCGAGATCTTGTTGGAGAACCCCGGGATGTTGATCTCGGCGTTCAGGCCGCCCGTGCTGACCTCGGAGATCGAGATCGCGGCCATGCCCATCTCGCGCAGGCGGTTGGCGACCGCCGCCTGGTTCGTCGCGTCGACGCGGCCCTTGACGACCTTGCCCGCGCGGTCACGGACGGCGTACTCGAACGTCTTCGTGGTTCCCGACATCACAGCACCTGACCGAAGGAGTTGGTGGAGCCACCCATCGACATCGGGTCGTTCATCGCCGACGCACCCTGGGCTGCACCGGAGAACCGCCCGGTCAGGCGGTTGAAGTCCTCGACGTGGTGGCACTTCTCGAGCCCGACCTCGTAGGAGATCTTGCCCGTCTTGACGAGGTCGGCGAGGTGCTGGTCCATGGTGTGCATGCCCTGCTTGGCACCCGCCTGCATCGCGGAGTAGATCTGATGGGTCTTGCCCTCACGGATCAGGTTGCGGATGGCGGGAGTCGCCACCAGCACCTCGGTCGCGACCGCCCGCCCGGGGGTGTCCGCCCGCTTGCACAGCGTCTGGCACACCACGCCCTGCAGCGCGCCGGCCAGCTGTGTGCGCACCTGGTCCTGCTGGTGGGCGGGGAAGACGTCGATCACGCGGTCGATGGTCTGCGCGGCGTCCGACGTGTGCAGCGTCGCGAAGACCAGGTGACCCGTCTCGGCCGCCGTGAGCGCGACCGAGATCGTCTCGAGGTCGCGCATCTCACCGACGAGGATGATGTCCGGGTCCTGCCGCAGCACGTGCTTGAGCGCGTTCGCGAAAGAGTGCGTGTCCTGCCCGACCTCGCGCTGGTTCACCAGCGACTTCTTGTGGCGGTGGAGGAACTCGATGGGGTCCTCGACCGTCATGATGTGGTCCTCGCGCGTCCGGTTGGCGAGGTCGACGATCGACGCGAGCGTCGTGGACTTGCCCGAGCCCGTCGGACCGGTGACGAGGACCAGGCCGCGCGGAAGCCCGGCGAAGTTGCCGACGACCGCGGGCACGCCCAGCGCCTCGAGGGGCTTGATCTCGTAGGGGATCACGCGGAACGCGGCGCCGATGGACTCGCGCTGCTGGTAGATGTTCACGCGGAAGCGGGCCAGCCCGCGCACGGCGTAGGAGATGTCGAGCTCGAGGTTGGCCTCGAACTTCTCGCGCTGCTTCTGCGTGAGGATCGCGAACAGCGTCCGGCGCAGCGGCTCCGGCATCAGGGCCGGGAAGCCCTCGAGCGGGCGCAGCGAGCCGCTCACGCGCACCATGGGCGGCGAGCCCGTGGTCAGGTGCGCGTCCGAGGCGCCGAGGCGGACCATCTCGGTCAGCACCTCGTCGATCGCGATGTCGCCCTCCTCCGCGTCGCGGCTTCCCGTGGAGCGGCTCGGTCCAGCCGCGCGACGCGAACCGGGTGCGGGTGCTGCCGCGGCCGGTGCCTCCGGACGCTCGGGCGGCGCGGCGGGCGCGGGCGCGGCCGCTGCCGGGGCCGGCTGCTCCTGCGGGAGGAACGTCCCCGGCTGGGGATGCACGTACGGCCGGGTGGGCGTCTGGGGCGTCGGCAGGAAGGCCGACGGCGGCGCGCCCGGCACCGCCTCCTCGATGGAGCGCGCCGGCCGCACGGCAGCGGCCTGCGCCTCCGCCTCCGCGCGAGCCGCGGCGACCGAGAGCACGGGCGCGTTCTGCGACGGGATCGGCGAGAACATCGCGACGGGCGCACGAGGGGCTTCGGGCTCGGCCGCAGCACCGAGCGGACCCGCGGGCCGGTACGGGGGCAGCGGCCGCGTCGGCTCGCTCGGCGGGTAGTGCTCGCTCACGTCAGTCCTCCACGTCGACAGTTGCCACGATCTAGCCGGTTCATCGGTCCCCCCGGTGCCCGACTTGAGGGCAATGGGCCGGTCATGCGACGACGCGCAGGATCTCCTCGATCGACGTCTGCCCCAGAACCACCTTGTGCCAGCCGTCGTCGCGAAGCGGGACCATGCCCTGCCGCACCGCGGTGGCGTTGATCTCGGCGCTCGAAGAGTGCGCCACGGCGTGGCGCTCGATGTCCTCGGTGACGCGCATGACCTCGTGCAGCGCGAGACGTCCGCGGTACCCGGTCTTCGAGCACGTGACGCAGCCACCGGGACGGTAGAGCTCCGGGATCTCCTCCCCCGGCGCCCACGGGAAGCGGGCCGCGAGCATCTCGCTCTCGGTCGGCTGGTACGGGACCTTGCACTTCTCGCACAGCCGGCGCGCGAGGCGCTGGGCGACCACTGCGTCGAGCGCGGAGCCGACCAGGAACGGCTCGATGCCCATCTCCGTCAACCGGGTGACCGCCGAGGGCGCGTCGTTGGTGTGCAGCGTCGAGAGCACGAGGTGACCCGTCAGGGCCGCCTCGATGGCGATCTGCGCGGTCTCGTGGTCGCGGATCTCACCGAGCAGCACGACGTCAGGGTCGGAACGCAGGATGGAGCGCAGCGCGCCGGCGAACGTCAGGCCCGCCTTCGGGTTGACCTGCACCTGGTTGATCCCCGGGAGGCGGTACTCGACCGGGTCCTCGACGGTGATGACGTTGATCTCCGGCTTGGAGACGGCGTTGAGCGTCGCGTAGAGCGTCGTCGACTTGCCCGACCCCGTGGGCCCGGTGACCAGGATCATCCCGTACGGCTTGGTGTACGAGTCGCGGTACGTCGCGTAGTTGTGCTCGAGGAACGACAGGTCGCGCAGGTCGAGGCTCGCCGTCGAGTTGTCGAGGATACGCATGACGATCTTCTCGCCCCACACGGTCGGCAGCGTCGCGACGCGGAGGTCGATCTTGCGACCGTTGTGCACCACGGACATGCGGCCGTCCTGCGGCTTGCGCCGCTCGGCGATGTCGATGTCGCTCATGATCTTGACGCGGCTCACGACGCCGCCCGTGATCTGCTTGGGCGCGCGCTGGGTCTCGTGCAGCACGCCGTCGATGCGGTAGCGGACGCGCAGGTCGTGCTCGCTCGGCTCGATGTGGATGTCGGAGGCGCGGTCGGTGATCGCCTGCGTCACCAGGAGGTTGACGAACCGGACGATGGGCGCGTCGTCGTCGACGACCTCGCCCATCTTCGACAGGTCCTGGTCGGGCTCGGCGGCGGCCTCCTCGAACGCCGAGGAGAGGTTCTCCATCTCGTCGTCCGCGCGGACGAAGCGGTCGATCGCGCGCAGCACGTTGTCGTGCGTCGCGATGACCGAGATCACCTGGCGCCCGGTGACCGTGCGGATGTCGTCGACGGCGATGACGTTGCCCGGGTCCGACGTCGCGAGCACGAGCGACGAGCCCTCGATGCTGATGGGCAGCACGGTGTACTTGCGGCACAGCGAGCCCGGCACCATCGAGACGGCCATGCGGTCGACCGCGAAGTCGTCGAGGTCGACGTACCGCATGCCCACCTGGGCGGCGAGCGCCTGGACCAGCTGTCCCTCGCTCAGGACGCCGATCTCCACCAGCGTGCGCCCCAGCGAGTTTCCGGAGGTCATCGTCTCGTCGAGCGCTGCGAGCAGCTGCGCCTCAGAGACGAGGCCCTCCTCGAGCAGGACTTCTCCCAGCTGCTTCACGGCGCTCCTCCCGAACAGGGTGCGCGGAGCACACCTCTGCTCCGCTCATCGGCAGCACCGCACGCGGACCTGAGGGAATCAGGCGGACTCGGCCAACCTCTCGGCGAGGGCCGCGTCCATCGCGTCGACCGGCCCGGGACGACCGGTCATGAGCCGCACCTGCTCGACGGCCTGGTGCAGGAGCATCCGCTCGCCGCCCACTGCCACGCCGCCGGCCGCGACCCAGGCGGAGTGCAGCGCCGTGGGACGCGGCTCGTACGCCACGTCGAGCAGCACGCCCGTGACCGCGCCGGGCAGCGCCTCGGCGATCGGGTCCGCCGCGTGGTGCGGCAGGGTGGAGACCACGACGGACGCGCGGCCCAGCTGGGCGGCCGCGCCGTCGAGGGGCCGGAAGACCGGCTCGACACCCATTCGGTGCGCCGCGCGCATGAGCCCCCCGGCGCGCTGCATCGAGCGCACGTAGACGACAGGCGAGGTGCACCCCAGCTCGCCGAGCGCGGCGAGCGTCGACGCCGCGGTGGCACCGGCACCCAGCACGGCCGCGGTGGTGACCGGCTCCCCGCCGAGTCCCTCGCGCAGCGCGGCCACGAGCCCGTGCACGTCGGTGTTCGCCCCCACGAGCGTGCGTCCCGCTCCCGAACCGGTGAAGAGCACGGTGTTCACGGCGCCCACCACCTGGGCGAGCGGCTCGACGTGGTCGAGCAGCGGCAGCACGATCTGCTTGTGCGGCATGGTCAGCGACAGGCCCGCCCAGGAGTCGTCCGCACCCGCGACGAAGGCCGCGAGGTCGTCCGCCGGGACGTCGATCGCGTCGTACGACCACTCGCGCAGCCCCAGGGCCGCGTACGCGGCCCGGTGGAGCGTCGGGGACAGCGAGTGCGCGACCGGGTGGCCGAGCACGGCGGCCCGGCGCTGTGACGACGCGGTCATCAGCCGTCGTGCGCGTCGAGCCAGGCGTTGAGCTTCGCCTGAGCGGCATCCTGCTCGGCCTGCGTGTGGGAGAAGACCGTCTCCCCCGTCTCCGGGTCGACCGTGCACCAGTACATCCAGGTGCCGTCCGCGGGCTTGAGCACGGCCTTGATCGAGGCCTCGCCGGGCGACGCGATCGGGGTCGGCGGCAGGCCGGGGAGCACCCGCAGGTTGTACGGGTTGTCCTTGTCCTGGAGCTGCTTGGTGGTCAGCTGCGTGCCGTTGATCCCGGCGCCGTACGCGACCGCCGCGTCGATGCCGAGCGTCCAGCCCTGCTCGAGGCGGTTCTCGATGACCCGGGCCATCTTGGGCCGGTCCTCGTCCAGCTTGCCCTCACGCTCGACGAGCGAGGCCTTGTTCAGGACGGTCTCCCAGTCCTCCTTGTCGACCTTGTTCTCCTTGAGGACGTCGACGGTCTTGGTCGTCATCATCTTCAGCACGTCCGCGGCCGACGAGCCGGGCTCGACCTCGTACGTCGCGGGGAACAGCCAGCCCTCGGCGTCGCCGTCGGCTGCAGCGGGCAGGCCGATCGCCTTCGCGTCCTTGAGGGCGGCCTTGAGGTCCTTGGCGGGGATCAGCGTCTTCTCGCTGATGCGCGCGACGATCTGGTCCTTGGTCAGTCCCTCAGGGATGGTGACCCGGAACGACTGCTTGGAGGCCGGGTTGAGCAGCGCCTCGACCGCGTCGGACGCGCTCATCTCCTGCAGCAGCGTGTAGGTGCCGGGCTGGATGGAACCGGCGTCGGCGTTCGCGTCGTACGCGTCGGCGAAGGCGCCCACCGAGGCCACCACGCCGGCGTCGGCGAGGGTCGCGCCCATGTCGGCACCGGTGTCGCCGGTCTTGATGGTCACCGTCGCGGAGCCGAAGCCCGGGCCCGGGTAGTCGGTCGTCTTCGACGCCTGCTTGTCGTTGCCGTCGAACATGCCGCCCAGCAGCGACACCACCACGTAGCCCGAGCCGATGACGAGCATCACCGCGACGATCACGACGAGGAGGCTGCGCCGGCGACGCTGCTTGCGCCGCCGGACCTCGCGCTGCCGGCCGGCGTTGCGGGCGCGACGCGGCTGCGAAGACGCGGCAGTGCCACCGAAGAGGTCGGCGTCCTGGCCGTTGCCCTCCGCGGGTGCCCACCACTCAGTCTGGCTGTTGCTCACGTGCGTGTCACTCCACCGTCGTCCCGTGACCTGCAGCCCCCGACGCGTCGCCGTCCCCCGCGGCGCGCCTGACGACGACCGGTTCCCCCGGGCGCCGCCCCGTCGCGCGCTCTGCGTCCAACGCGTACTGCAGGATGACCACCGCGGCCGCCTGATCGACGACCTGCCGCTGGCGGCGCCCGGATCGGCCGGACGCCTGCAGCGCCTGATGCGCGGACACCGTGCTCATCCGCTCATCCACCATACGCACCGAGACCGGTGCGACGGCCTGCGCCAACCAGACAGCGTACGCGCGTGCAGCCTCCGACGAGGCACCTTCGGCGCCCGACAGGTGGCGAGGCAGCCCGACGTACACACACTGTGCACCTCGTTCGTGCACCGCGTCCACGATCTGCGCGACATCCCTGGGCAGCTGTCCAGCTGCCGGCTTCCGCGTGTCGCGCGCGAGCGTCTGCACCGGGGTCGCGATCAGGCCGTCCGGATCGCTGGCGGCGAGCCCCACGCGCACCGTCCCGACGTCCACGCCGAGACGCGCACCGCGCGGGATCGCGTCGCCCTCGCCCACGTCAGCCGCGCACCGCGCCGACGACGGCCTCGAGCGCCTCGCCGAGCTTCGCCACGTCCGTGCCGCCGCCCTGAGCCAGGTCGTCCTTGCCGCCGCCGCCGCCGCCGAGCACGCCCGACGCCAGCTTGACGAGCGCCCCCGCCCGCACGCCGGCGCCCCGTGCGGCCGCGTTGGTCGCGACGACCACCACCGGCCGGCCCTTGGCGGCGCCGCCGATCGCGACGACCGCGGGCTCCGCCTCACCGAGTCGGGAGCGGACGTCGAGCACGAGCGTGCGGATGTCGTCGCCCGACACCTCCCCCAGGTCGGCCGTCACCACGCGGGCGGCGCCCACCTGCTGCGCGTTCGCGGCCAGCGTCCCGGCGCCGGCGAGCACCTGCGCCTGGCGCAGCGCCGCGAGCTCCTTCTCGGAGTCCTTCAGCCGGCCCAGCAGCGAGGAGACGCGCTCCGCGAGCTCGTCCGGGCGCGCACCCAGCAAGCCGGAGATCTGACCGACGAGCGCGCGCTCCTTGGCCTGGTATCCGTAGGCGCCCGCACCGACCAGCGCGTCGACGCGTCGCACGCCCGACCCGATCGCCGACTCGGAGAGCAGCGTCACGAGGCCCAGCTCCCCCGAGCGGCGGACGTGGGTGCCCGCGCAGAGCTCGAGCGACCAGTCGCCGCCGATCGAGACGACGCGCACCTGGTCGCCGTACTTCTCGCCGAAGAGCGCCATCGCGCCCTTGGCACGGGCCTCGTCGATGTTCATCGTCTGGTCGGTGACCTCGAGGTCGTCCTGCAGCCGCTCGTTCACCCGGGCCTCGATCTCGGCCACGACCCCCTGAGGCGTGGCCGACGGGGACCGGAAGTCGAAGCGCAGGCGGCTCGGCGCGTTGAGCGAACCCGCCTGCGTGGCCGTCTCGCCGATCGACTCGTGCAGCGCCTTGTGGACGAAGTGCGTCGCGGTGTGCGCACGCGCGATCGCTCGGCGGCGGTCGGTGTCGATCCTTGCCGTGCCGCGGTCACCGAGCGCGACCGAGCCGTCGACGAGCCGGCCGTGGTGCACTGACAGCCCCTTGACCGGTGCCTGCACGTCGTCGACCTCGATGCGCGCCCCGTTGTCGAGCACGATCGTCCCGGTGTCGGCCTGCTGGCCACCGGACTCGGCGTAGAACGGCGTGACGTCGAGCACGAGCTCCACGTCGGCCGGAGCGGTCGCCGCGGGCGCGGGGACGCCGTCCACGAGCAGGCCGACCACCTGGGAGGTCGCCTCGTGGTCCGTGTAGCCGACGAACTGGACCGGCTTGCCCTGCTCGACGCTCAGCGTCTTGTGCAGGTCCTGGTACGCACCCGTGTCGGCGCGGCCCGCGCGCTTGGACATCGCGTCGGCGCGCGCCCGCTCGCGCTGCGCCTGCATGAGCGTGCGGAACGCCTCCCGGTCGACGTCGACGCCCTGCTCAGCCGCCATCTCGAGCGTGAGGTCGATCGGGAAGCCGTACGTGTCGTGCAGCGCGAACGCGTCGGAGCCCGACAGCAGCGGCGTGCCGCTCGGCGCGACGGACGTCTTCGCCGACGCGACCGCGGTGTCCAGGATGGTCGTGCCGGCGACGAGGGTGCGACGGAACGCGTCCTCCTCGGCGTAGGCGACCTGGCTGATCCGGTCGAAGTTGGTGGCCAGCTCCGGGTACGACGGGCTCATCGCGTCGCGGCTGAGCGGCAGCAGCGACGGCAGCGCGTGGTCCTCCACGCCCAGCAGGCGCATGGCGCGGATCGAACGGCGCAGCAGGCGGCGCAGCACGTAGCCGCGGCCCTCGTTGGACGGGGTGACGCCGTCGCCCATGAGCATGAGCGCCGAGCGGACGTGGTCCGCGACGACCCGCATGCGGACGTCGTCCTCGTGCACCGCGCCGTATCGCCGACCCGAGAGCTCCTGGGCACCGCCGATCACGGGGTACACCTCGTCGATCTCGTACATGTTGTTGACGCCCTGCAGCAGGAACGCGACGCGCTCGAGGCCCATGCCGGTGTCGATGTTGCGCTGCTTGAGCGGCCCCGTGACGCGGAAGTCCTCCTTGCTGCGCACGTCGTCCAGCGCGTACTGCATGAAGACGAGGTTCCAGATCTCGACGTACCGGTCCTCGTCGGCGACGGGGCCGCCCTCGACGCCGAACTCGGGCCCGCGGTCCACGTAGATCTCCGAGCAGGGGCCACCGGGGCCCGCGCTGCCCGTGTGCCAGTAGTTGTCCTTCTTGCCGCGACGCTGGATGCGCTCGTCGGGCAGGCCGGCCACCTGCTTCCACAGGTCGCGCGCCTCGTCGTCGTCCTCGTAGACCGTGACCCAGATCTTGTCGGGGTCGAAGCCGTAGCCACCGCTGCCCTGCGCGCCCGTGACGAGCTCCCAGGCGTAGGTGATCGCGCCTTCCTTGAAGTAGTCGCCGAACGAGAAGTTGCCGTTCATCTGGAAGAACGTGCCGTGCCGCGTGGTCTTGCCGACCTCTTCGATGTCGAGCGTGCGCACGCACTTCTGGACGCTCGTCGCGCGCTGCCAGGGCGGCGTCTGCTCGCCGAGCATGTACGGGATGAAGGGCACCATGCCGGCGATGACGAACAGCGTCGAGGGGTCGGGCGAGATCAGCGGGGCCGAGGGCACCACGGTGTGACCGTTGCCCTCGAAGTAGTCGAGCCAACGCTGGCGGATCTCGGCGGTACGCATGGTGTCCTTCTTCGCGAGGTGCGGGGTCGAAAGTGGTGCGTGGGGGCGATCGGAGACCGCTCAGAAGAACGCGGCGTCGCCGTCGTCGTCCGGGTCCTCGGTGGGGCCGGCCCAGCTGGCCGGCACCTTGGGGCCGTCCTGCGGGCGGAACCGGTGGCGCAGGTCGTCCATGTGCTGGGGGCGCTGCGCGCGCAGCTCGTCGAGGTCGGCGTCGCCCACCAGGTCGCGCGTGAGCTCGGCCGTGCGCTCGGAGACCCCCGCCGCGAACTCGGCGCGCGCGGTGTTCCAGGCCCGCGAGACGCGGGTGGCGCCGTCGACGACCTCCGTGGCGCCGGCCGGGAGGTACTGCTCGGCGAGCGCCCGCCCCTTGCGGATCACGACGACCGTGACCGCGACGCCGACCCCGACCCAGAACAGCCGGCGCATCAGCGGGCCTTGCGGGCGCCCGCGGCGAAACCGCCGAAGGCGCGTCGCACGCCGTAGGAGAAGGCCGCGACCTTGACCAGCGGGCCGCCGAGGGTCGCCGCGAACAGCGCCGTGAGCGCCGAGACGTTCTGCGAGACCTGGGCCGCGGCCGTCGTCACGGTGTCGATGTTCTCGAGCTGGGTGTTGCTCGACGCGACCAGGGTGGCGGTCTCGTCGAGGACCGGCACGGTGTGGTCGGTGAGCTCCTTGACCGACGTGGTGGCCTCGTCGAAGACCTTGCCGAGCTTGAGCAGAGGCACCGCGAGCAGGCCGACGAGCAGCACGAACGCGATCGCGGCGATCATGCCTGCGACGTCACCCAACACCTAGATCGACCTCCCTGACGGGACCGGGACCGGCCCGCCCGAAACCCTACCTGCCCTGACCCTGCTCACCAGCCTGCTGATCGAGCCCCGGAACCGCGAGGGGAAAAGCGAACGCCCCGCCGGCGCAGTGCGCGGGCGGGGCGTCCGGAACGCCTCAGGTCAGCGGGCGTAGTACTCGACGACCAGCTGGACCTCGCACGTCACGGGGATCTCGGCGCGCTTGGGGGCGCGGACCAGGATCGCCGAGAGCTTCTCGAGCTGCACGTCCAGGTAGCCCGGGACGGCGGGCAGCACGTCGCGGTGCGCACCGGCGGCGGCGACCTGGAACGGCGTGGTGGCCTGGCTCTTCGGCTTGACCTGCAGCGTCTGGCCCGGCTTCACGCGGAAGGAGGGGCGGTCGACGATCTTGCCGTCCACGAGGATGTGACGGTGCGTCACGGCCTGGCGGGCCTGCAGGATGGTGCGGGCGAAGCCGGAGCGCAGCACGAGCGCGTCGAGGCGGACCTCGAGGTTCTCGACGAGCGCCTCACCCGTCAGGCCGGGGGCCTTGCGGGCGTCCTCGTACGCACGGGCCATCTGCTTCTCGCGGAGCGCGTACTGCGCGCGCAGCCGCTGCTTCTCGCGCAGACGCACGGCGTAGTCCGACTCGGTGCGGCGACGGGCGCGGCCGTGCTCACCGGGCGGGTAGGGACGCTTCTCGAAGTGCTTGACGGCCTTGGGCGTCAGCGCCAGGCCGAGGGCGCGGCTCAGGCGGACCTGGCGGCGCGAACGGGTCACACTGCTCACTTCAGATACTTCCTGTCGTTTGATGGACGTCACACCCTGCGACGGAGCTCCGAGGCGGGCGTGGGACCGACCGTGGATGCGCGATGACACACCGCGCTGGCTAGGGCCCCAGGTGGCCGTCCGGTGGACGTGCGTCAGCACATCGCCCCGGGCGACCGGTCCACTCTACCGGCAACACGGCCGGAGACCGAATCACTCGCCGCCGAGGATGCCGCGGATGCGCTCGAGCCGCTCCCCCACGGCACGCTCGTACCCGCGGTCGCTCGGCTCGTAGTAGCGCGCGCCGGCGAGCTCGTCGGGAAGGTACTGCTGCGCCGCGACACCGTGCGGCTCGTCGTGCGAGTACACGTACCCCTTGCCGTGACCGAGCTGCCCGGCACCCGCGTAGTGCGCGTCGCGCAGGTGCGAGGGCACCGAGCCGATGCGGCCCGCCCGCACGTCGGCCAGCGCGGCGTTGATGCCGTTGTACGAGCGGTTCGACTTGGGGGCGGTCGCGACGTGCACGACGGCCTCCGCGAGGATGATCCGCCCCTCCGGCATGCCGATCAGCTGCACCGCCTGCGCCGCGGCCACCGCCGTTTGCAGCGCGCTCGGGTCCGCCATGCCCACGTCCTCGGCCGCCGCGATGACTACGCGTCGCGCGATGAAGCGGGGGTCCTCCCCCGCGGCGATCATGCGGGCGAGGTAGTGCAGCGCCGCGTCGACGTCCGAGCCGCGCATCGACTTGATGAACGCGCTGATCACGTCGTAGTGCTGGTCGCCGTCGCGGTCGTACCGCACGGCGGCCACGTCGATCGCGCGCTCGACCGTCTCGAGGTCGACGACCGCCGGGCCGTCCGCTCCACGCTCGTCGGCCGCCGACAGCGCGGCACCGGCCGCCGCCTCGAGGATCGTCAGCGCCTTGCGCGCGTCGCCGCCGGCCAGGCGCAGCAGGTGGTCCTGCGCCTCGTCGCTCAGCTCGACGGCGCCCGCCAGGCCGCGCTCGTCCTGCACCGCGCGCCGCACGAGCGTCGCGACGTCCTCGGTGGACAGCGGCTGCAGGGTCAGGAGCAGCGAGCGCGACAGCAGCGGCGAGTTGACCGAGAAGGACGGGTTCTCCGTGGTGGCCGCCACGAGCGTGACCCACCGGTTCTCGACGCTGGGTAGCAGCGCGTCCTGCTGCGCCTTGGTGAACCGGTGCACCTCGTCGATGAACAGCACCGTCTCGCCCGCCGCGGTGGCCAGGGCGCGGCGGGCGCCGTCGATCACGGCCCGCACGTCCTTGACCCCGGCCGTGACCGCCGAGAGCTCGACGAACCTGCGGCCCGACGACGACGCGATGAGGTACGCGAGGGTCGTCTTGCCCGTCCCCGGCGGCCCCCACAGCACCACGGACGACGGCGCGGCGCGGCGCCCCGCCTCCCCCGCGGGCTCGACGAGCCGACGCAACGGGGACCCGGGGACCAGCAGGTGAGCCTGGCCCGCGACCTCGTCGAGGGAGCGCGGGCGCATCCGCACCGCCAGCGGCGCGCCCGCGCTCACCTCGGGGAGCCCCGCGGTCGTCGAGGTCGCCGAGTCGAACAGGTCCATGGCCGCAGGGTACGTCCGTCGACCCACACCCCGACGCCGCTCGTGTGCGCGTAGCCGGTTCGACCTGCGACGATGTCCGCGTGTTCGCCCGCCTCGGTCGCGTCGTCGCCCACCACCCCCGCCTGACGGTCGCCGTCTGGCTCGTCCTGGCCGTCCTCGGCTACGCCACGGCAGCGGTGGGAGTGCACGGCGAGAGCCTCTTCGAGCGGCTCACCACCGGCGAGCCCACCGCGCCCGGCTCCGAGAGCCAGGAGGGCCGGGACATCCTGGCCCAGGCGGACGAGGCGGGGGCGTCGCTCACGCTCATCCTGTCGGACGTCGATCCCAGCACGCCCGGTCTCGACGACGCGCTCGATCCCGCGCGCACCGACCTGGCCGCGATCCCGGGCGTCGCCTCCGTCGTCGACCCGCTCGCACTGCCGGACGGCGTCGACAACCCGGCGGCGGCCCCGCTGGTCGCCAAGGACGGCGATGGCTTCCTCGTCGTGGTCGAGCTCGAGCCGGGGCTGAGCGACTCGGCCGAGGGCCACGCGCTGGCCGAGGTCGAGGAGCGGCTCGGCGCGGTGCCCGACGACCTGGAAGACCTCGCGCCCGACGTCACCGGGGTCGTCGGCGGCACGTCGCTCATCTACTCGGCCATCACCGAGCAGGTGGAGACCGACCTGCGCACCGGCGAGGCGATCGCCCTGCCCGTCGCGCTGCTCATCATGGTCGTGGTGTTCGGCGGCTTCCTCGCCGCGTCGATGCCCATGGCGGGCGCATTCGCCTCGATCGCCGGTGGGCTCGCGGCGCTGCTGGGCCTGTCGTACGTGATGACGCTCGACTCGTCCGTGGTCAACGTCGTGACCGTGCTCGGACTCGGCCTGTCGATCGACTACGGGCTGCTCATCGTGTCGCGCTTCCGCGAAGAGCTGCACCGCCTCATCGACGCCGACGGCGGTCGGGCGTCGCGACGCAGGCGCGGTGACGGGTCCGTCGTGACGGCCATCGAGAACACCATGGCGACCGCCGGTCGCACCGTGACGTTCTCCGCGTTGACGGTGGCGATCTCGATCGCCTCCCTCCTGGTGTTCACGCCCGAGATCCTGCGCGCGATCGGGGCAGCCGGCGTCGCCGTCGTGCTCGTGGCCGTGCTCACCGCCCTCACGCTCGTCCCGGCGCTGCTGGTCATGACCGGGCGCCGGCTCGCGCGCCCGGGGCTGCTCTCGCGCGTCCCGGTGATCGCGAACATCTTCTCGGGTGCCTCCGACGTCGTGACCGAGGAGGGCCGGTTCTCGGCACTCGCCGAGCGCGTGCAGCGGCACCCCTGGTGGGTCATGCTCGGCGCGCTCGTCGTGCTGGGCACCCTCGCCATCCCGCTGACCCATCTCGAGCTGCGCAGCTCCACCACGCAGCTGCTGCCCGCCGGCAGCACGCAGCGCGAGTTCGTCGAGACCCTGGCCGCCCAGTACCCGGCCTCCACGTCACCCGCGATCACCGTGGTGGCAGAGACGTCGCTCGAGGAGGCCACGGCCTGGGCCGACGACATCGCCGACCTCGACCACGTGGCGAGCGTGGACCCGCCGACCCCGGTCGGCTCGTACGTCGCCATCGGCGTGCGCCCCGCGACCACGGACGGCGGCGATGCCGTCGCGCGCGCGGCGGTCGAGGAGATCCGCGCGCTCGACCCCGGCTTCCCCACCTGGGTGACCGGGCAGGCGGCCGCCCAGATCGACTTCAGCGCGGCACTGCGCTCCGGGGCGCTGTGGGCCGCCCTCATCGTCGGGCTCGCCACGTTCGTCCTGCTCTTCCTCATGACCGGCTCCGTCGTGCTGCCCGTCAAGGCGCTGCTGACCAACCTGCTCTCGCTCGCGGCGTCGCTCGGGGTGCTCGTCTGGGCGTTCCAGGACGGCCACCTGGAAGGGCTGCTGGGCTTCACCTCGACCGGCGGCATCGAGACGTTCGTCATCGCGCTCGTCATCGCGTTCGGCTTCGGGCTCGCAATGGACTACGAGGTCTTCCTGCTCTCGCGCATCAAGGAGCTGCACGACCAGGGGGCGTCCGACAACGACGCGGTGCGGCTGGGGCTGCAGCGCTCGGGCCGCATCATCACGTCCGCCGCGGCGATCATCATCGTGGTGTTCGCGGGCTTCGTCGCCGGTCAGCTGCTGGTCATCAAGGAGGTCGGCTTCGCACTGGCCGTCGCGGTGCTGATCGACGCCACGATCGTGCGACTGCTGCTCGTCCCGGCCACCATGACGGTCCTCGGGCACCTCAACTGGTGGTCGCCGCGCTGGATGCAGCGCATCTACGAGCGCCTCGCGATCACCCACTGAGTCGCCCGCGATCTCCGGTACCGGCGCACGAGGCGCCGGTACCGGAGGCGGTCACTCCGCGGCGGTCTTCGCCTTCGGCCTGGCGTCCACGCCGGCCTCGCGACGCTGCTCGGGCGTGATGGGCGCGGGAGCCTGCGTCAGCGGGTCGTAGCCGCCACCCGACTTGGGGAAGGCGATGACGTCGCGGATGGACTCGGCGCCGGTGAGCAGCGCGACGATGCGGTCCCAGCCGAACGCGATCCCGCCGTGCGGGGGCGCACCGAACTGGAACGCGTCGAGCAGGAAGCCGAACTTCTCCTGCGCGTCGTCGGGGCCGATGCCCATGATCTCGAAGACCCGCTCCTGCACGTCGCGGCGGTGGATACGGATAGACCCGCCGCCGATCTCGTTGCCGTTGCAGACGATGTCGTACGCGTAGGCGAGGGCCGCGCCCGGGTCCTGCTCGAACGTGTCGATCCACTCCGGGGTGGGGGACGTGAACGCGTGGTGCACGGCCGTCCAGGCGCCGCCGCCGACGGCCACGTCGTCGTCCTCGCCGGTCGGCTTGAACAGCGGCGCGTCGACCACCCACACGAACGACCACTCCGACTCGTCGATCAGGCCGCCGCGGCGACCGATCTCGAGCCGTGCGGCGCCCAGCAGGCCCCGCGCGTCGTTCACCGAGCCGGCCGCGAAGAAGATCGCGTCGCCTGGGCTCGCGCCGACGGCGGCCATCAGGCCGGCCCGCTCGTCATCGGTGATGTTCTTGGCGACCGGGCCGCCGAGCTCACCGTCCTCACCGACGGTGACGTACGCGAGGCCCTTGGCGCCGCGCTGCTTGGCCCACTCCTGCCAGGCGTCGAAGCCGCGGCGCGGGGTGGACGCGCCACCCGGCTGGACCACGGCACCCACGTAGGGCGCCTGGAACACCCGGAACGGGGTGTTCTTGAAGTACTCCGTGAGCTCGACGAGCTCGAGGCCGAACCGCAGGTCGGGCTTGTCCGACCCGTAGCGGGCCATCGCCTCGTGGAACGTCATGCGGCGGATCGGCGTGGGGATCTCGACGTCGATCAGCTGCCAGAGCGCCACCAGGATCTGCTCGCCGAGCGCGATGACGTCGTCCTGCTCGACGAAGCTCATCTCCACGTCCAGCTGCGTGAACTCCGGCTGACGGTCCGCGCGGAAGTCCTCGTCGCGGTAGCAACGGGCGATCTGGTAGTACCGCTCGAGGCCGGCCACCATGAGCAGCTGCTTGAACAGCTGCGGCGACTGCGGCAGGGCGTACCAGCTGCCCGGGGCCAGCCGCGCCGGCACCAGGAAGTCGCGCGCACCCTCGGGGGTGCTGCGCGTGAGCGTGGGCGTCTCGACCTCGACGAAGTCCTGCGCGTCGAGCACGGCACGGGCGGCGGCGTTCGCCCGCGCGCGCAGGCGGATGGCGCGAGCGGGCGCCGGCCGGCGCAGGTCGAGGTAGCGGTGCTTGAGGCGCGCCTCCTCGCCCACGGGCTCGTCCAGGGACGACGAGACCTGGAACGGCAGCGGAGCGGCCTCGTTCAGGACGACCACGTCGGTGGCCACGAGCTCGACCTCGCCGGTGGCGAGGTTGGCGTTCTCGTTGCCGGCGGGACGACGGCCGATCTCGCCGGTGACCTGCAGCACGTACTCGGCCCGCAGGCCGTGGGCCACCGCCTCGTCGCGGATGACCACCTGAGCGATGCCCGAGGCGTCCCGCAGGTCCACGAACGCCACGCCGCCGTGATCGCGCCGACGGTCCACCCAGCCCGTGAGGGTGACGGTGGTGCCGATGTGCTCGGCTCGCAGCGAGCCGGCGGTGTGGGTGCGGAGCACAGCAGATTCCTTCGGTCAGAGGCGTGGGGCAGCCCTGATCCTAGTCGGCGACCAGGGCCGGCTCAGGACCCGGACGTCACGAGCGACTGGATCTCCGCGACCGGGACCTCGGAGGTCGTCGTCACCGTCTGGTCGGCGAGCGCGGTGGGAGCGGCGTTCGCGCTCGACACCCACGACGCGTGCCAGACCTCGCGCGCCGTGAGGGTCGACCTCAGGCCCGGCTGGTTGGCGCTGGAACGCTGGAAGACGACCGAGCAGTCCGTGCTCGCGCCGCTCGACCACGGGGTGCCGCCGTCCGCGCAGTGGCGCGATGTGCCGCCCTCGGCGCTCACGTCCATGCCGCCCAGCGTGGCGGTGACCCGGGCCCAGACCGCGCCCCCGTAGACCGAGGCGGTGACGTCCAGGGTGTGCGGCGCACCCTCCACCCACACCCACGTGTCGACGCCGACGAACGTGGCCGCGTCACCACGCCTGGTCGGGTTCCAGGCGACGGTGCCCGGCTCGATCGACAGCTCGGAGCTGGCGATCTCGGCGAGCATCTCGGGCGTCACCAGCGGGTCGGGCGGCGCGTCGCCCGCGTCGACCCAGACCGTGTCGTGGTCGGCGAACCAGGCGGTCGTCGCCTCGGCCCAGCCGTCGAGCGTGTCGCCCGGCCAGTACTCGCTCGAGCACATGCCGCCGTACCAGTGCCCCTTGTCGTCGTCGGCGTGCTTCTCCCAGCCGGGGATCTCGTCGAAGCCGCCCAGGCCGTGCTCGATCCTCGCGCGGTCGGGATCCGCAAGCATCTCGGCGTACGCCTTGCCGGTCATGAACTCGAAGTACCAGCAGACCGGGTGGACCGCGATGGTGGTGGTGTCGACGTCGACCGAGCCCCCGCCGCCGCGCACGCCGGTGCCGGAGACCGTGACCTTGATCGTCCCGCCACCCGCGCTCCCGCTCGACGACCCTCCGCACCCGCTCACGCACGGCCCGTCGGCCGCGGACCCCGGCGTCGAGGCGACCAGGGCGCCGCCCGCCACCAGCACGGCGACCGCCGTCAGCCGCGCGACGAGGCGGCCTGCGGAACGGACCGGGGTCAGCACGGGTCCCCCGTCAGGTAGGCCTGGACCGCCCACGCGCCCGTCGGCTGCTTCGCGACCTCGGCACGGATCTTCTGCCGCGCCTCCGGGAGGTCCGCTCCTGAGGTCACCTTGCCGCCCTTCGTGAACGTCGCCTTGCGGGAGTCGGTGCACAGGTCGACGACGACCAGCCGGCCGTCGCCCACCACGTCCTTGTACGTGATCGTCTCGCGGCCCCCGGTGGTCCAGCCGCTCTTGTTGTTCGTGTCGACGACCTCCTTGACCTGGGCCAGCGCCGCGCCGGTGGCGAGCGTGCGCAGCTGCGGGTCGACCTTGCCCTCGGTCCGGGACCGCCAGAACGCGACGTCGAACTTGCTGAGGGTGTCCAGCGCGTCGACCTGGGCCGCGGTGATCGTCGGCATGGCGCCGAAGGTGATGCCCAGCGCGGGGTCGGAGCGGTCCGTCACGGCCGGGGCGGCGGTGGTCGCCGACGCCTGCGGTGTCGGCTCCGCCGACGCCGATGCCGAGGCGGTCGCATGAGCCGGGGTCGCCGACTCGGTCGACCGCTGGAGGCTGACCGCGTCGCCCTGCTGCGCCGAGCAACCGGCGACCACGAGGACTCCGCCGGCGACGAGCCCCGCGAGGGTCCGCCGCACTGCCCGTCGACCTCGAAGACTCGTCGGTCTCACCCCGTACCCCCTGCTCTCGACTCCAACGACCCGCCGTCCCGGACCGAGCGCGAGGCGTCGGACCGGTGCGTGCTTCGTCCCAGAATTCCACAGCCCTCGGCTGCTCGCCGTCGCTGCCCGTCCCTCGATCGGGTCGATCGCGACGCGGCATCGCCGACGGCGCGCTACCTCGGCCGCCTGATCGTCGTGCGCACGCGCGTCACGGACGGCCGCGCCGGGACCGACGAGAAGCCGAAACCGACCGGGGGTTCGACGGCCGCGAGTGCCCCGCACGGCTCCCCGGCCCACGACGCGTCGGCGGCCACGATCTCGTGCTGGTCCGAGGCGGCGTAGGTCTCGGTGCGCCCGCCGCCGGCCGACCCGCGCGTCCGCACCCCGGTGAGCACGACGCGAGCGACGGGGTCCGCGGCGGCGGCGAACCACTCGGCCGAGGCCAGCGCGGCGGGCACCGCGGCCAGCAGTCTGCCCACCCCCGTGCGCGCTCCGATCCGCAGCGCGGCATCGAGCGGCCCCGCGGTGACGCGCCACGTCCTCGACCGTGCGTCGCTCGAGACGCGCACGTCCACCACGTGCACCGCGTCGAACGCGTAGGTCGCGGAGATCTCGTCGGCGACGTCCGCACGCGGCGCGAGGAGGGTGCGGTGGCCCGACGCGTCCTCGACCATCACGTCGGCGAACGACCCGTACGGCGAGTCGAGCCACCGTCCGACGACGAGGCGGCGTCCGCTCGCCGTGCCGAGACCCGCGATGTGCCCGCGGTAGACGTCGACGCGGTCGGGCATCCCGTCACGGTAGGCGGCCCTGCCCCGGCACGCACCACGCGGGCATCAGAACAGAGCCGGTTGCAGCACGCTCGCCGCCGCCGGGCTCTCCGGCGCCACCGGCATGCTGCCCTCCGGGTACGACCCCTCCGCATCGAGGCGGTGACCACCGCCGGGAGTCAGCCCGTGCCTGGTGAGCAGCGGTCGGACGCGCTGGTCCAGCCACCTGGCGTACTCGCGCGGTGCGTAGGCGCCGGAGCCGTACAGCGAGCGGTACCGGGTCACGATCTCCGGGCGGTGCTCGGCCAGCCAGGCGTAGAAGAGCGGCTTCACGGGCCCGCGCAGGTGCAACGGGAGGATGGTCACGCCCGTCGCACCTGCCTCGGCGAGCTGGCCCAGCAGCGAGTCGAGCTCGTCGCGCCCGTCCGTGAGCCACGGCATGACGGGGGCCACCATGACGCCGCACGGCAGGCCCGCGTCGCGCACCGCGCGGATCAGGTCGAGCCGCGCGCGTGGGGTCGGCGTGCCGGGCTCCATCGCCTGCTGGAGGCCCTCGTCGCCGATCGCGAGCGAGACGCCGATGCCGACGGGCACCCTCTCGGCCGCGGAGGCGAGCAGCGCCAGGTCGCGCCGCAGCAGCGTGCCCTTGGTGAGGATCGACAGCGGCGTGCGTGCGTCGGCGAGGGCCTCGATGATGCCGGGCATGAACGCGTACCGGCCTTCGGCCCGCTGGTACGGGTCGGTGTTGGTCCCGAGAGCCACGGCCTGCCGCCCCCACGTCCGGCGGGACAGCTCCGCGCGGAGGACCTCCACGACGTTGGTCTTGACCACCACCTGCGTCTCGAAGTCGCGGCCCGCGTCGAGGTCGAGGTACTCGTGGGTCGGTCGGGCGAAGCAGTAGGCGCAGGCGTGCGTGCAGCCGCGGAACGGGTTGACCGTCCACCGGAACGGCATCGAGGAGGCCTCGGGCACCTTGTTCAGCGCGCTGCGGGCCAGCACCTCGTGGAACGTGATGCCGGCGAACTCGGGCGTGCGCACGCTGCGGACGAGGCCCCGCAGGCCCAGGCCCGGCAGCGCCGCGTCCTCGTCACCCCGCTGGTCATCCCATCGCATCGACCCATGCGAACACGTGTTCGAACGCGTGTCAAGCAGCCGCGCTCACGCCTGCGTCGAGACCACCTGCGCCGAGAGCGCGGGCAGGTCGTGCAGGGGATCGCGCCCCTCGCCCTTCCAGCTGCTCGTGAGCTCCACCACCTGGTCGCCCGCGAAGACGACCGAGCTCGCCCCCACCGCGCCCGTCCATGCCGCGCCGTCCTGGTCCGTGTAGCGGACCGACGGCTCGACCACCCCGGGCGCGTCGCCGTCCACCTGCGCGCGGAGGTCCTTGCCCTCGGCGGACGACGCCGGCTGGACGGTCACGAACAGCATGGCCCCGTCCACCAGGCTCGTGTCGGTGGGCCAGATCTCGCACTCGCGCACCCCGTCGGCGCCCGCCGACTCGAGGCTGCCCTCGACGCGCCCGACCTTCAGGCCCAGGGCCGTCTCGACGTCGGCGCGGTCCATGCCGCACACGAGGTCGGCCGTGCTGGCGGGGCGCGACGGGATCTCGGTCGGCATCGGTTCCTCCTTCGTGGACGACGTGCAGCCGGCGACCGCGGCACCGAGCGCGGCCGCGGCGAGCAGGCCGAGGATCGGGCGCGCCCTCACAGCGGCAGGCCCCACTGGTCGCGGTACGTGCCGATGACGCGCTCGGCGACGATCGTCTTCATCGCCGACTTGTTGTACCAGTCCTGGTAAGCGCGCGAGCCGGTGTCGAAGTGCGGCGGCGGCCCGGGCTGGATCGTCCCCGCGGGCGGCGGCGTGAAGTCGTAGCCGCGCTCGGCGGCCCCCCGGACGGCCGCGTCGTCGAAGTAGCCACTCTGCAGGAGCTGGTTCATGGTCGCGTCGGCGAGCTGCGTCTGGACCTTCTGGCTGAGCTCGGTGTACGTCGCTCCCGAGTCCGTGGACGCGCTGTCCTTGATCTGGTCGAGGGTCGCGTCCTTGAGCTGGTCGACGCCGAAATTGAGCCACTTGGGCTTGATCTCGGGGATGTACGGGATCGCCGAGGCCAGGCTGAGGGCGTCGGCGATGGCCTCGGCGCGCTTCTTCTGGAACTCCTCGTCCGACTTGTCGCCGCCGTAGGCCGTGTCCAGCGTCCAGCCGATCACCTGCGACGCGTTGGTGATCGCGGGGTTGGAGTCGTCGCTGACGCCGCCGGTGATGAAGTTGGCCGCCGCGTTGGGCTGCTGCACCTTCGCGTCCGTCAACCCCTTGTTGACCGCGAGGTTCTGGGCCTGGAACAACCCGGTCATGAAGGGGGTCAGGTCGTTCTGGTTCTCCCCCAGCGTGCCGACGATCTTGGCCAGCAGCGCCTTGTCGAGCACGGCGCCGTACGGCATGTCGGGGTCGAAGAGATCCCCGCTGCCGGGCTGCGACCAGCCCTGCGTGAGGTCGTCGTGGTCGTCCAGGATCACGCGGTAGGCGTCGGCACCGTAGGAGGCGAGCATCTGCGCGACGTGCGCGCGCAGCCCGTCCGACATCTTCCAGCCCTCGTGCTGGCCGAACACGAGCCACCCGTCCGACTGGCCCTCGCCGGTCTTGTCGCCGATGAGCGCGAACGTCTGCGACGCGAGGTCGGCCGAGAGCCGTCCGGACGCCTCGCTGTTGCGCAGCCGCGTCGTCGCGGCCTCCAGCGCGGTTCCCAGGGCGCCGCCGTTGGTGGCGTCGACGTCCCAACGCCGGTCGAGCACCAGGTACGCCAGCCGCTCGGAGACGCTCACCTCGTGGCCGTCGATGGTGACCTTGCGGTCGTCGCCGCCACCGAAGAAGTGCTGCGCGGCCTCCGGGTTGTTCCCGAGCGCCGCCATGATCCCGGCCAGCGGGTCGCGGAACCGCCGACCGTCCGCGTCGTAGACGCCCGCGTTCGTCGTGCCGTCGCTGCCGCGCGGCTGCCAGACGGCTCCGCGCGCGTCGCCGAGCTCACGCTCGTGGTCGTAGACGCCCTCGGCCACCTGGTTCAGGAACGGGGTGCCGTACCGGCCGGCGTTCAGGAGCACCGTCAGCGCGTTGGCGCGGTCCACCCGCCCGTCCCCGCCGTCGTAGTAGGGGGACGTCGGCACCTCCGCCTCGATCGTCTCGAGCCAGCTCTGCGCGTAGTCGGACGGGAGCGCCAGGTCACCGGTGTTGCGGGTCGCCGTGGCGACCGTCGTCGACATGCCGTTCAGCAGCTTGCCGTACCAGGCGTTCTTGGCGTCGAGCTCGGCCTGCGTCGAGCTGCCGTCCTGGTAGGAGCGCTGGTACCCCAGGGTGATGACGACGTCCGCGAGCTCGTCGGCGCTCAGCGCCCTCGCGAACCCCGCGGCGTAGTACGGGTCGTCCTGCATCTCGATGATCTGCTCGATGAGGTCGTCGTCCGGGCGACCTCCGTCGCGCAGCGCCTCGGCCGCCTCCTGGCCCGCCTGCTCCGCCTTGTCCGGGGCCATCGAGGAGATCTCGGTGACGTCGTCGAACTGGACGGTCCCCGTGGGCCACGTCGGGCTCGACCCCTCGAGGGCCTGCGCCTTCGCGAGCCGCCTGCGCGCGTCGGGCAGGACGTCACGGGCCCAGTCGGCCGCGGTCTGCATCCCGTGGGTGTCCGACGTCGCGAGGTTGTAGCGCGACAGCGTGGTGCGCAGGGAGCTGCGGGCAGAGTCGAGCGTGTCGATGCCGCTGATCAGACCGTTGACGAGCTGCTGCATGCCCGCCACGTCGATGATCGCCTTCGCCATGTCAGTACCACGTCGCTCGGTAGTCGGTCGGCTCCACCTTCGCGGGCTCGCGCGAGTAGCGCGACGTCATCTCCCCGACGCAGTCGCCGCCCGCACCGGCCGCCTTCGTCTGCATGTCGGTGCACTGCTGGGAGAACGCGTCAGCGGTCGTGCTCACCCACGCCTCGTGGGCCAGGGCGCTGAGCACCGACGTGAACGCGGACCCCGCCCACGACGCCTGCGTCTGCGCCCCGGGCGTCGCCGCGTGCAGCGCGCTGCGATAGCGGTTCTCGACCTTGTCGGGATCAGTCATCGCGCTCCCTCGCTCGCCACCTGCTCGGATGTCCTTTTTGACTCTAACGACCTGCGCGCCCGGGCACTCACGGGACCGGCACCTGGACGCTCTGCCACGCCCCGGCCAGCGACAGGATGCCGCGACCCGGCGCCGCGGCGCCGATCACCGAGCGCGGGAGCCGGAGGCCGAAGACATCGCCGTCGTTCGGCGACGCCGGCGCGAGCAGCAGGCCGCTCCGAGACTTCTTGAGCGCCGGGGCGGGGCCGCGGTAGGAGCCGGACAGCTCGTCGGTGGTCCCGCCCGCGACGACGAGGCCCGGTCGGTCGCGCAAGGCGCCCAGGTGCTCGACCACCGCGTCCGCCAGCGCGCCGTCCGTGCCGAGCAGCTCGAGGTCGTCGACGAGCAGCAGCGTCGGTGGTCCGTCGCCCGGGACCAGGCGAGCCAGCAGCTCCTTGATCTCGTCGCGCGTCGACTCGAGCGTGAGCGCGCCCACCACGCCGGGCAGGTCGCGCAGCGGGCTCCGGCGCGGCGTGACGATCCCGACCGACCACCCGCGCTCGATCGCCGAGGTGCCCATGGTCACGAGCGACGTGCTGCGCCCGGACCGGCGCGGCCCGACCACGAGCACACCCGGGCCGTGGTCCTCGGCCTCGAAGCCGAACAGCGTCAGGCTGTCGCCACCGACGCCCGCCGGCACCGCCGCGGGCGGCAGGTCGGCACCACCGAGCCGCTGGGCCTCCGCGAGCGTGATCCGCGTCGGCAGGTCGTCCACCCGGAACGGCACCTGGGCGGCGGGTGTCGGTCCGCGGTCGGCCGCGCGCGCCGTGGCGTCGCGCGCGATCCGCTGCAGCGCGGCGACCTGCTCCGCGCCGCCCACGGCGGCGTCCAGCACGCACAAATGGACCTCCTGGCTGCCCACCGACCGGAACGCCCGGCCGTCCGCCATGTCACCGGGGACCTGGCGCGGGCTGAGGCCGACGGCCGAGTAGTCGCCGGCGTCCGGCATGCGCAGCATCACCCGGTTCTCGGTGAGGGCCGCGATCCGCCCGACGAGCATGCTGCGGTCACCGCTGAGCACCACCTTGACCCCCGCGCCGGGTCCCTCCTGGAGGATCTGGGTCCAGAGGTCCACCAGCACGCCCGAGTCGTAGTCCTCGAACGCCTGGATGAAGCCCTCCCAGCGGTCCAGGAGCACCACCAGGTACGGCAGGCGCTCGTCGGGCGCGACGTTCGCTCGCTGCTCGGTCACGTCCGCGAACGACTGCTCGGCCAGCAGCCGCTGGCGCCGCGAGATCTCCGCCCGCAGGCGGCGCGTGAGGCGCGCGAGGCGGTCGGGCTGGTCGCGACCGACCACCGCACCGGTGTGCGGCAGGGCGACGAGCGGGAGCAGCGCGTTGTTGCCGCAGTCGACGCCGTACAGGTGCACGTCCCGCGGCGAGGTCCGCGTCCCGATCGCGGCGGCGAAGGTCCGCAGCGCGGTGGAACGCCCCGAGCGCGGCGCGCCGACGACCGCGAGGTGACCCCCGACGGCGATGTCGTGCACCGCGACGTCCCGGCGCTGCTGGGACGGCAGGTCGACCAGGCCGTACGGGAGCGCGAACGGCGATTCCGGCAGCGCGGTCCCGGCCTGCTGAGCGAGGTCGTCGAGGGTCACCGTGGCGGGCAGTGCGGGGAGCCACGGCGGATGCGGGGCGGCCACCCCGGCCAAGTCGGCCGCTCCCCGCACCGCGCTGACGAGCGCAGCGAGGTCGGTGGGTACCTCGATGTCGTCGTCCGCCGCCGCGGCGCCCGGCGACTGCAGGGCGCGCCCGAGCCCGGGCCAGCCCAGGGGTGCGACGGCCACCGCACCGCCCGCCGAGGCGCTCGGCGGCCGCCCCCCGACGCGAGAGGCCTGGAACGCGACGAGGCTCGAGTGCCCCAGCCGCGCGTACGCCCGGCCCGGCAGGCTCTGCGCGATCTCCGCCGCCTCCGGCCCCTCGATGACGTCCTGGCTATCGTTGCGGTCGGTCACGCGCAGCGCGATGCGCAGGTTGGTGTTCGACTTGATCTCGGCGCTGACCACACCGGCGGGGCGCTGGGTCGCGAGCAGCAGGTGCACGCCCAGCGACCGACCGCGCCGGGCGATGTCCACCAGGCCGGTGACGAAGTCGGGCAGCTCGGCGACCAGCGCCGCGAACTCGTCGATGACGATGAGCAGCCGCGGCATGGGCTCGTCGTCCGGACCACGCGCGGCGAGGTAGTCCTCGATGTCCTTGGCGCCCGCACCGGCCAGCTGGTGCTCGCGCCGCCGCAGCTCGGCGGCGAGGCTCTCGAGCGCGCGCGTGGTCAGGTGCGTGTCCAGGTCGGTCACCATGCCGACCGTGTGCGGCAGGTTGTTGCAGTCCTTGAACGCCGCGCCGCCCTTGTAGTCGACGAGCACGAACGTCATCTCGTCGGGACGGTTGCCGACGGCGAGCGACGCGATGAGCGTCTGCAGCAGCTCGGACTTGCCCGAGCCCGTGGTGCCCGCCACGAGGCCGTGCGGGCCGTCGGCGCTGATGTCGACCGTGAACAGGCCGTCACCGGTCTCGCCGATCACCGCCCTCGTGGTGCGGCCACCGCCGGCCCAGCCCCGGGCGACGGCCTGCGCCTGCGGCGGGTCGAGCTGCAGGACGTCGAGCAGCCGCGACGACGACGGGAGCGTCGACGCCAGGTCCTCGGTGCTGATGTCCCGGATCGGGGACAGGGCCCGCGCCAGGCGCTCGAGCCACGGTCGGTCCACGACGTCGGCGCGCACGCCCTCCACCGGGTCCCGACCCGTGACGGACACGGAGGCGCCCTCGGGGTGGAGCCGCACGACGGCCTGGCACTCCTCGGGGAGCTGTCGCTCCTGCTCGTCGAGGCACAGGAAGATCACACCGACCGCGGGTCCCTCGCGCAGCAGCGTGACGAGGCCGGGCAGCAGCCGGATGCGCCGTGCCCCGTCGAGCACCACCAGGACGGGCGGCGGGAGCAGCGTCGTCATGGTGGAGAACCCACCACCGTCGCCCCGCGCCGCCTCGCGGCGCCGCTCCACGAGGTCGAGGAGCTCCGCGATCCGCCGTGCCGTCGTCTCGTCGTCGTTGCCGACCGAGACCAGCGGCCCGGCGTCGCGTCGCAGGTGCGGCAGCCACCGCACCCAGCGCCAGTCGGCCTCCGCCTCGGGCTCGGACAGCAGCACCACCGTGACGTCGGCCGGCGAGTGGGAGGCGGCCACCTGCGCCACCATCCAGCCCGCCACCCGGCGCCGGTCGTCGTCGGTGCCGGCGACGCCGGTGACCCCGACGCGCGCGAGCGGCACCGCGACGGGCACGTCCGCCGCCGTCCAGTGCTGGACACGCTCGTGGTCCTCCCCGGCGGGGTCGCGCAGCGACACCTCGCTCGGCACGTCCGCCGTGCCGACCCGCGCGAGCATCCAGTCGGGGTCGGTGCGCCGCCGCTCCCACAGGCGCGAGCGCGGGCCCGTGGCGAACAGCAGCACCGTGGCCGGGTCGGGGAGGTCACGGCGCCGCGCAGCGCTCTCGCTGGTCAGGGCGGCGTAGGCGTCGGCCTCGACCCGCGCCGTGCGCTCCGTGAACGAGCGCACGGCATCCACGTGCTGGCCGCGCCGGGACTTGCGGGACGACACCCAGTTGGAGATCGCCATGGCCGGCGACAGCGCCATGATGATGAGCGAGTAGGGCGACCTGGTGAAGTAGAACATCGCCCCGCCCATGATCACCGGGAGCAGCATCATCGCCAGGGGGAACGCCTGCTTGTCGGGCGAGCGGGGCTCGGCGGGCAGCCGGAACTCGTGCGTGCGCACCGGCGGCAGGAGGCGGGGCGGGCGGTTGAAGTCGAGGGTCGCTCCCTCGGCGCTGGGCGACAGGCTCGCGTCGGGCGGCTCGTGCTCGGCGAGCTCCAGCACGGTGTCGCCCACCACCAGCGGCGCCCCGGTCTCCCACGGGCGCGCCGTGGTCAGCGGCAGCCGGCCCAGGTGGACGAACGGCCGGTCCTGCTCCGGGTCGATCTCCTCGACGCCGGCCGTCGCGGCGCGTGCCTGCTCGAGCCGGGCGGCGTAGCGCCGGCCCTTGCGCGCGGCGCCGGCCGGCGCCCCCGGGCTGCGCACGACGATGGGCCCGTCGAGCGGCCGCATGCGCCGCGGCGCGGGGAACGTCCGGGCGGCCAGCGCCGGGTCCGGCGTGACGACGACCGATCCGTCGACGCCGACCTCGAGAATCACGGCCCTGTCGGGCACGTCGTCGAGCCGGACGGAGGCCGTCGATCCGGCGCCGATCTCGTGGTGGCCCGGCGCCAGGCGGTGCACGGTCCCCGCCCCGCGCCCGGACACGACGCGGATCTCGCACGCGCCGTAGGGCTCGTCCCACGGGTCGTCGACGGCACGCCCCAGGCCGACCAGGTGCCCGTGGCGCAACGGGCACGCCTCCACCGCCTGACCGAGGTCGAGCTCCCGCCCCCGCCACCACAGCGGCACCGCCGCGTTCGCGTCGGACGCGGTCACCTGGACGACGCCCAGGTGGCCGGACCCGCGCGGCACGACGCTCTGCTGCTCGTAGCGGACGGCACCGGCCAGCGCGGCAGCGAGGTCGCCCACCCGCGCGCCCGGGGCGCACTCGGCGACGACGTCGACGAGCGCGTCGGCGCCGGGCACGGCAACGCTCAAGATGAGACGCACGGGATCCTTCCGGGGCAACGGTCAGCGGCCCGCCCCCGCAGGGGCGGGCCGCCGTGAGCGGGACTCAGATGCGGTCGCCCTCGCCGGTCGCCGCGGCGATGTTGTTGTGGTTGGTCTTGACGTCCTTGGCAGCACCCTCGAGCGCCTCGTTCAGCTTGTCGAGGTTGGTGCGGTACTCCTGCCAGGCGCTGCGGAAGTCCTCGGAGTACTTGCCGGTCCAGACAGCACTCTCGAGCGCCGAATCGACGCGCGTCTTGATGTCGTGCGCCTCCTGGGCCTTCTCCACGAACGTCTTGTGGAGGGACTGAAGGGTACTGAGCTCTGCACCAACCGCCACGGAAATCTCCTTCGACTCGAGCGGCGCCCCCATGACGCCACCGCTTTCGGTCACGTTATCGTGCAATGACAATCCGGGCAGACCAGGCCCGGACCTCGGGCTCAGTCGCCCGCTGCACGACCCACACCCCCGGTGGGGGCGAGCTCTTCGACCAGCGCCGCGGTGGGTGCCGAGATCTCGCGGACCCCCGCATCACGCAGCTCGCGCTCCATCTCGGCCGCCGCGGCGCGGACACCGTCGGGGCCCGACTCGAGCCACACCGCGCGGAGCAGGTCCCGCCACAGCAGCTCGTCGGTCGGCGCCACGCCGAGGCCGGTCGCCACCGCCGCCCGCGCGCCCGCGGGGTCGTCGTCGTCGAGGCTCAGCACCGCCAGCCGGTGCGCCGCGTCGACCAGCAGCGCACGGGAGTCCCGTTCCAGCCGCGCGCGCGCGAGCCACGAGTAGCGTCCGGCGGGGACGTCCTCGACGGCCGCACCGCGCACCAGCCCGAGCGCCTCGCGCAGCAGCGCGGCCTCCTGCGCCCGGGTCCTCTCGGTGCGGGACGCGGCGAGCAGCGAGCGCGCGACGTCCCAGTCGAGCACCGCACGAGCGCCGAGCACGAGGTTGCCGTCCATGGTGTGCCGCAGGTGCGGCGCGCCGTGGGCGTCCTTGCCGAGCCACTCGCGCGCACGCGCGACAGTCGCGTTGAGCACGGCGGTCGTCACCCCGCGGGGCCACACGGCCGCGCCCAGCACGGTCGGGTGCACGCCTTCGGGGTGCAGGGCCAGGTGCACCACCAGCTCGGTGCACAGCTCGCGGCGCTCGTCGTCGATCGGTCCGTCGGCCTCGACCACCGGCGTGCCGAGCACGAGCACCCGGACCGGTGCCGCCCACAGGTCCGCGGTCCCGAGCGCGCGGCCGCTCGCGGCCAGGTCGGGACGCTCGAGGTGGCCCTCCACCTCGACACCGCCCACCTGCTCCTCCACCTCCTGGGGTGCGAGCAGCCGTCCGAGCGAGGCGATCCGACGAGCCGAGAGCCGGTTGGCGGTCACGCTCAGGCCGAGCACGCCCACCCGCAGCGACCCTTCCGCGTCCACCTCGATGCGCCACCGGGCGCCGGGCACGTCGCCCACGACGATCGCCCCCCACGGCGCGCGGCCACCGTCGGCAGCCACCTCCGCGATCCGCCGGGCCTCCTCGGGCGAGGGCGTGCGCCCCGCGACCAGGTACTCCGGCGTCCCGGTTCCGCCGGAGCCGCCACGCACGCGCCCGGCCAGCACGCTCGTGCCGAGCACGTCCGCCTGCCGCGCGCTCAGCGCCGGGAGGGCGTCGGCGACGCCCGGCACCGCGCGGTACCGCTCTCCCCCGACCTCGGCGAGCTCCTGCGGCAGGTCCACCCCGCTGACGCGCAGGCCGTCCGACCAGGAGTTGGTGACGAGCTCCGCGGCGATCGCGGTCGCCACCTCGGCCGCCACGGCCTCGTCGCCCACGATGCTGATCGTGCCCTGAGCCGCCTCGAGGTCGACCAGCACGTCGGCCTCCTCCGGGCTGCGGCCCAAAGAGACGAGCCCCGGGTACGGGGCCGCACCGAGCCGGCCGGCGGGGACCGGGGCGTCCGCGGCGAGGTGCCACTGCCGCCCGCCCTCGGCCACGGTCCACGGGGACGGCGCGTGCGCGTCGGCGGGCGCGAGGAAGAGCGTGAGCCGCGTGTCGTCGATCTGCGCGGCGTACACGGGCGGCAGGTCGCGCCCCGCCGCGGCGCACAGCGCGGCGAGCTGGCGCAGCGAGGTGTCGAGGCGACGCGCGCGAGCGGGGTCGGCGCCGAGGCGCAGGGCCACCTCCATCTCCACGGCGTCGTCGCCAGGCTCGGGCGTCCGGCGCCGGCGCCGGACGGCCACCATGGCAGCGAGCAGGCCCGCGGCGAGCAGGCCCGAGCCGACCAGGCTCTGCACGTCGTCGGCCGTGCTCGCCTCGTCGGCGACCGATGCCCCGGGCTGCACCGTGTCCGCGGCGCCGCTCGTCTGCGTGGGAGCCTCGACGGGCGCATGGAGCGGCGGCGTCACCGTGCTGGCCGGAGCCACCTCGGTGACCGTCACGCGGGCGACGCCCGCGGCGTCCTCGGGCATGACGAGGAGCCAGCCGGGCTGGATGAGCCGCGCCAGCGTGAGCTCCTGCCCGTCGGGCTGCGGGCGGCCCTTGTTGAGCTCGTAGATGTCGTGGTATCGGCGTCCGTCGCCCATGTGCCGCTCGGCGATGTCCCAGAGGTTGTCGTGGTAGCGCCCCTCCGGCGGGGTCACCACGGCGACCTTCTTGCCCACGAGCTCACGGCCCTCGTCCTCGTCGAGCACGATGTCGCCCAGGTGGTAAGTCTTCTCGCCCTCCGCCGACGCCTCCTGCTCGGCGTGCGCCTGGTCGGGTGCGGCCTGCGTCGTACCGGGCACGGCAGAGGCCACGGCCGCGACGTTCGACGCCGCCACGTGCTCGATCGTCGCTGTCGTCACGGCGTTGGCCTGCCCCGCGGCGGTGACCAGCAGCAGCACGGCCGCCACGAGCGTGCGCGCCGCGCGCTGGCTCGGACCCGCCAGCGGCACGCGCGCGGGCATGCCCACGCCGCGGATGGCCGACCGCAGCTCGACGAGGACGCAGACCGTGAACTGCAGCCACGCGAGCCACACGACCCACGTGAGGATGGTGACGATCTGCTGAGCGCCGATCGATCCGGTGAGGTCCTCGCGAGAGGGCAACGACGGCATGCTCAGCCCGCCGCCGAGCAGCAGCAGCGCGACGGGCACGCCGACCACGAGGAGCAGCAGGACCAGGGCGGCACCCGCGCCGCTCCACCGGGACCGGGTGGCCTCGATGTCCCCGTCGACCTGCTGGAACCGCTGCGGTCCGCGCTCGGGCACCGGACGCTCGGTCGGCGACGCCGCGTGGCGGGTTCGTGCGCTCACGGCGCACCTCCGATCTCGTTGATGATCCCGACCGTGGCACGCGCGGTGGCGGAACCGGTCACGTGGAACGTGTCGATGTTGACGAGCGACAGCAACGTGGTGGGGACGTCGTCGCTCACGCTCACGTCGACGGAGTCGGCGCGGACCGCGACGCGCACGTCGCCTCGGTCGTAGCCCTGGTGGGACAGGAAGCTCAGCGCGGCCTCGCGCGCGGCCGCCTCGTCGACCACCACGGTCCCGCGCCCGCGCAGGGCGACGTCGTCCACCTGGTTCGCGCCGGCCCGGGCCGCCTGCTCGGCGTCGTCCGCGGCGGTCGCGCGCGCGTTGATCGCGCGCCCACCGTCCACCACCAGGCCGGCCAGTGCCATGAGCACGACGATCAGGCCGATGACGAACACCGACATCGTGCCGGTGTCCTCCGCGCGCAGCCGCCGCGTCAGGGTGCTCACAGTGCTCACGGCGCCTCCCCCACGCGGCGGAACTCGTCCAGCGGGGCCGAGCTCGAGGCTGTCACGGACGTCGACCCGGGCAGGCCGAGGCTCGACAGGTCGGCCCAGGACACCGTGCAGCTGAGCTCGACGGTGAGGGTCTCGCCGCGCGCGAACGCACCCGTGAGGGTCGCCGGTCGGCACCGGGCGCTCGAGGGCAGGGCGGCGGCCGCGGACGTCCGTGCGGCCGCGCGGGCCGATGCGACGTCACGCTCGAGCGTCGCCGCGCGGACGGACTCGCGGGCCGCGGCCTGCACCTGTCCCTCGACGCTCACCAGCCGCCCGGCGGCGACCACCAGCATCACGACGAGCAGCATGATCGGGACGAGCACCACGACCTCCACCGCCATCGAGCCGCGATCGTCGACGCGGCGCACCGGCTCCCGGGCTCCCGTCACCGGTCCTCCCGGAACTTCTCGACCGGACCCTCGACGCTCTGCGAGACGCGCGGCGCCAGGCCCGGGATGATCTCCTGCGACCGGCCTGTCACCGTGGCGCGGACGCGATCCCCCGGCAGGCGGATGACAGTGACCGTGACGTCGTGCAGGTTCTTCTCGCCCACGGCCGCGGCATAGGTCTCGCCGCGCGCAGTCGCGGCAGCAAGCGCCGCGTCCGACCCGCCGCCCGTGCGCGCGACGCGGGCGGCCTCCCGCGCCGTGGCGCCGGCGACCTCCTGGCCGAACCAGCTCAGCGCGAACTGCACGATCAGGAAGGTCACGAGCATGAGGACAGGCGTGTACAGCACGAGCTCGATCGCGGTGGTGCCGCGATCACGCTGCTCGCGCCGGACCCGGCGTTGCCACCAGCTCACGGACCACCCGGCGCGGCGGGGTCGGTGTCGAGGTTGTTGGCGGAGGCCACGACCTTGTCGTAGATGATCTTGCCGACGAAGGCGGTCAGCAGCACCAGGATCCCGGTGATGATGACCCACTCGATCGCCGACGCCCCGAGGTCCTCGGTGCTGCGCGCCCGCGCGAAGCGCCGGCGCAGCTCCATGAGCATGAACCCCTGCGGCGTGAGGGGAGACAGACTGAACATGTGGTGCCTTTCTGGTTGAGCCGTCGGACGACTGCGGCTGACCCGACTACCCGCTGGTGAACACGTTGGTCATGGCGGGGTACAGCAGGAACACGAGGAACCCGACGCAGAGCAGCAGCTGGGCCACGAGCATCGACTGGGAGCTCTCGCCCGCCTTGCCCTCGGACTCGGCGAGCTCGCGCCGGCGCAGGGAGCCGGCCCGGGCGGCGAGCGAGTCGCGCACCTTCGCGCCGTCCTCGGCGACGAGGGCGAGGGCGGCGGCCAGGTCCCGGAGCTCGTCGATGCGCAGCTCCTCACCGAGCAGGCCGAGCGCCGACCACGGCGTGCGGCCGTGCAGGCGCGCGGACCCGAGCGCGTTGCGGATGCGGACCATGCCCCAGCTGTCGCTGAGCTCCGACGCGCTCTGGAGCGCCTCCGGCACGCCGCGCCCGCCGGCGAGGCTCATGGCGACGAGGTCGAGGAACGACCCGACCACGTGCCGGAAGTCGCGGCGCCGCGCAGACGCCTGCCCTCGCACCATGAGGCTCGGCAGCCAGGCGCCGACGAGGGCGGCGAGCAGGCTGAGGGCGAGCGGCGCGGCGAACGACACCGAGCCGCCGACCACGGCCGCGACGCTCGCGAGCACGATGGGCACGAAGAAGCCGGCCACCGCGCTCAGCACCGAGGTGGCCAGGTGCGCCTCGAGCGTGCGGCCCACGACGGCGAGGTCCGAGCGCAGCTGGCCCAGCTCGACCCCCACGCGCGAGAGCGCGTCCGCGGTCGACCTGCCCAGCGTGCGCTTCCACGCGGCGTCGGAGGCCCGTCCGGGGTCGGCCGCGACGGTCTGAGCGCGCTCGCGCACCTCGGCCCGGCGCACGTCCAGACGCGCCAGGGCGCTCGCCGGCTGGGTCCGCGGCGGTGCCACGACCAGCACGAGGAGCAGCACACCGAGCCCGACGACGGCACCGGCCAGCAGGACGACGATCATCGGCCGTCCTCCTCGACGAGGAAGCGCGCGGGCATGTCGACGCCGGAGAGCCGCTTCATCCACCAGAAGCCGGCGGCGAACAGTGCCCCGATGACCAGCAGCACCACCTGGCCGGTCGCCGAGTCGTACGGCTCGACGTAGTCCGGGTTCGCGAGCGTGATGCCCGCCATGACCGCGAGCGAGAAGATCGTCACGATCTGTGCCGAGCGTCGCGTGGAGCTACGTCCGGCCGTGACGCGCTGGCGCATCTCGAGCTCGGCGCGCGCGGCCTCCGACAGCGAGGTGAGGACCTGGCGCAGGCCCGGGCCGCGCAGCTTCGCGTTGAGCACGAGCGCGGCGACCACGAGGTCGGCGCTGGGGTCGTCGAGGTCGTCGGCGAGCCCGCGCAGCGCGACGGCCAGCGGGACCCGGACGCGCAGCCGGTCCACCAGGAGGCGCAGCTGGGGCTGGATGGCCGGTGACGCGGCGTAGACCGTGGCCGGGATCGCCTGCTCGAGGCCAACCGCCCCCGCGATCGTGTCGCGCAGCGACTCGGTCCACGACGCGAGCCCCTCGAGCCGCGCGGTCTGCCGCTTCTCGGCCTTCGCACCGCCGAGCAGCGACGGCGCCGCGAGGGCGAACGCACCGGCGCCCACGGCCGCCACCGGCCACTGCGTGACCACGAGCGTCACGAGGCCGACCGCGGCCGCGACCAGGCCGCGCTTGCGCGCTCGGCCCATCGAGCTGGGGCCGCCGCGGCGCACCTTCGGCGGGGCCGGCGTGGTGCCCATGATCGCCACCACGAGCAGCAGGATCCCGGCGCCGACCACGGCACCGGCGGCGATGACCAGGAGCGTGGACGCGGGGATCATCGCGCACCACCCAGCGCGTAGGACGGCTGGTAGCCCACCGCGACGAGGTCGTCGAGCGAGGCGATCGGGGCCGCGGCCGCCGCGACGCCGTCCGAGCCCGCCGCGAAGATCTCGCTCGACAGCACGCGCCCGTCGACGCCGTTGACCTCGCGGATGCTGGCCACGTAGCGGCGCAACCGCCCGCCCGTCGAGTAGTCGTTCTGCTTCTGCACGAAGACGACGAAGTCGATCGCGCCAGCGATGAGCATCATCGTGGCCTCGACCGGCAGCCGCTCGACCGACTGGATGGCGTAGGTGGAGATGCGGTTGAACACCTCGATCGAGCTGTTGGCGTGGATCGTCGAGAGCGAGCCGTCGTTGCCCTGGCTCATCGCGTTGAGCATCGTGACGATCTCGTCGCCCAGCACCTCGCCCACGATCACGCGGCTCGGGTTCATGCGCAGGCTGCGCCGCACGAGCTCGGACATCGGGATCGCACCGTTGCCCTCGGAGTTGGGCAGCCGCTCCTCGAAGGACACGACGTTGGGGTGCAGGTCGGGGAACTCGCCGAGGCCGAGCTCCAGCGCGCGCTCCACGGTGATGAGGCGCTCGTGGGGACCGATCTCGTTGGCGAGGGCCCGCAGCATGGTGGTCTTCCCGGCGTTGGTGGCGCCCGCGATCATGATGTTCTTGCGCGCGGCCACGGCTGCCGACAGGAATGCGGCGACGTCGGGCGTCACGGAGCCGAACCGGACCAGGTCGTCGAGGTGCACGCGGGACAGCCGCGACCGGCGGATGGAGATCGCGGGCCGCGAGCACACGTCCATGACGGCCGACAGGCGGCTGCCGTCCGGGAGCCGCAGGTCGAGCTGCGGGTTGGCCGCGTCGAACGGGCGGCTGGTCAGCCCGGAGTAGGCACCCAGGATCTGCACCAGCTCGACGAGCTCGTCGTCCGACTCGGCGACCGGACCCCACCGCTCCTCGCGCCCGTCGCCGTACTGCACGAACACGTTGTCGAACCCGTTGATGTCGACGTTCTCCACGTCGGGGTCGTCCAGCAGCGGCTGCAGGCGGCCGACGCCGTACAGCGCGGCGTGGATGCCGGCGGAGATCTCCTCCTCGTCCTGCGGCGTGGGCGGCGTGCGCCCGCTGGCCATCTCGCCGCGGGCGTGCGCGTCGAGCACGCGCGCGATGACGGCACGGGCGAACTGTCGCTCGTCCTCGCTCGACATCGCGGGCAGTCCCGCGGCCGCGTCGTCGCGCCGCTGCCGGGCGAGGACGTCCGCGACCTCCTCGCGCAGCCGGCGGACGAGCGTCTGGTCCAGGCTCATGCGCGTCCCCGCCCCAGGCCTGCGCGGGCGTAGTGCCGCGACTCGGCGAGCTCGTGCACCGGCGCCACCAGCTGGCGGGCCGAGCGGACCAGCAGCGACCGGTCGATGCCGCGTGCCACCCGGGCGGCGATGACGTCGGCCGACTTCTGGTCGATGCCGACCGCGCCCAGCACGGGGATCGACAGGCCCGCGTGGCCCAGCAGCAGCTCGAGGTCGCGGACCGCGCCGGTCTCGCGCGGCTCCGTGACGGCGATGACGCCGATCGCGGGCATCGGGCGCATGCCCGAGTCCATGGTGGACAGCCAGCGCAGCCGCTCGCGCAGGTGCGCGTAGCCCTCGATGGTCGGCCGCACGACGAACACGAGCGCGTCCGAGTCGAGCACGAGCGGCAGGACCGGGCTGTCGGGCGTCAGGCGGCCCACGTCGGCCAGCACGGTGCCGGGGTGCTGGCGCAGCACCGCGCCGAGCGAGGGCCACACGGGACCCATGCCGGCCACCTGCCCGGGCGACTGCACGCCGCACACCACCTGCAGGCCGCCGTCGATCGTCTGCAGGTGCGGCTCGAGCGAGGTGACGCCGCGGCGCGCCTCCACGGCGAGCGTGAGCAGGCCGACGTCGGGGTCGAGCGGGCTGCCGTCGGGCGCCGGCGACCACAGCGAGACGTCGCCGCCCGCCGGGTCGCCGTCCACCAGGACCACGTCCTGGGGCCAGACCGAGGCGAGGACGCGCGTCGTCGTCGTGACGCCGGGCGAGCCCTTGGCCGAGGCGATCGAGACGAGCACGTCAGTCGTCCTCACCGACGGGAGCGCCGCGCGACACGAGCGTCGCCGCGAGCGAGCCGTCCGCGGCGACCGCGGCGACCTTGGGGCCGGCGGACGCGTCGACGATGAAGGTGGCGACCGTGCCGCCGGACGACGAGTCACCCTCGCGCACCGAGCTGACCCGGGCGTCGGGGACCAGCACCGTGCCCTCGCCGTCGACGACCTGGACCAGCTGGACGACGTCGCCCGCCTCCAGCCCGCTCGCGGGCACGCGCCCGTCCGCGAGCGAGGCGCCGACGGCGACGGACCCGGGCTGCAGTGGGGCGCTCTCGACGAGCATCGTCGTGTCGAGCAGCTGACCGCCGACGAGCGACACGCGCGCGTACTGCCCCACGACCGCGTCCTTGGAGTCGGCCGAGATGAGCGAGGTGCCCTCCGACGCGACCGACGTGGTCACGAGGTCGCCCGAGGTGATCTGCGCGCCCGCGGAGACGTCGCGCGCGAGGGCGAGCACGGGCACCCGCGAGTCCTGGCGAAGAGCGACGAGCCCGGCGATCGCCGCGCCGCCCACGATCAGCAGGACAGCGAGCACCGCCAGCAGCGGACGCCGCTCACGCGGCGCCTTCGGGAGCCGGTCCCCCGTGCCGACACCCGCAGCCGGGGCGAGCCCGCGAGCCTCCCGCGTCCGACGACGGTCGGTGACCCCGTCCTGCGGCGTCGTGCCCGTGTTCGTCGTCATGCATCCCCCTGGTTCCGCGCTGCTCGGCCACTACGACCGGTTGGCACTATAAACAGCGCCTTTCGGACACGCCTGCCCAGTCCGCGTTCCGACGCGCTTGTCACCCGATCGGAGGGCCGCCCCCGCGCGCGTGCTCACGGGGTCGTCGCGACCACCCGAGGCCATCGGTCCTCGGCCGGCGGCGCCCACACCTGCGGGTCCGCCTCGACCTGGTCGCCCGAGCGGATGTCCTTGACCTGGCCGAGCGCGTCGGCCCCGTCGGCGGGGAACCAGACGAACGGGATGCCGCGACGATCGGCGTGCCGGATCTGCTTGCCGAACTTCGCCGCCGCGGGAGCGACCTCCACCGGGATGCCGCGGGCCCGCAGGGTCGCCGCGACGGCGTCGGACCGGTGCCGCTGGTCCTCGGCGTTGACCGCGACGAGCACCGCGCTGGGCACCGACCGGGTGGCGCGCACGAGGCCCGCGCTCAGCAGCCGCGAGACGAGCCGGGAGACGCCGATCGACAACCCGACGCCGGGGTAGCTGTTCGCTCCGTCGGACGCCAGCGTGTCGTACCGACCGCCCGAGCAGATGGACCCGAGCTGCTCGTGGCCTACGAGCACCGTCTCGTAGACCGAGCCCGTGTAGTAGTCGAGCCCGCGCGCGATCTTGAGGTCGGCGACGACGACGCCCGGCGCGCGCTCGGCCGCGGCCCGCACCAGCGCGCCGAGCTCCTCGAGGCCCGCGTCGAGCAGCGCGTGCCCGGCGCCGTGCACGTCGGCGAGCGCGCGCACGCGCTCCACCACCGTGGCGTCGGAACCGCTGATGGCAGCGAGCTCGAGGCACGCTGCGGCCTGCTCGGTGCTCGCGCCCGTCTCGGCGACGAGCAGCGCGGCAACGGCGTCCGGGCCGATCTTGTCGAGCTTGTCGATGGAACGCAGCACGCCCTCGACGTCGTCGAGCCCGAGGCCTCGGTAGAAGCCCTCCGCGACCTTGCGGTTGTTGACCAGGATCCGCACCGGCGGCACCCCGATGGCCTGGAGCTCCCCGAGCGCCTCGGCGATCACCAGGGGCAGCTCCACCTCGACGTGGTACGGCAGCGCACCCGCCCCGACCACGTCGATGTCGGCCTGCACGAACTCCCGGAACCGACCGTCCTGGGGGCGCTCGCCACGCCAGACCTTCTGGATCTGGTAGCGGCGGAACGGGAACGCGAGGTGACCGGCGTTCTCGAGCACGTAGCGCGCGAACGGGACGGTGAGGTCGAAGTGCAGCCCCAGCTGGCCACCACGCTCGGGGGGCGCGTCCGGGTCCTCCTGCAGCCGGCGCAGGACGTACACCTCCTTGGAGGTCTCACCCTTGCGCAGCAGCTGGTCGAGCGGCTCGACCGCCCGCGTCTCGATCCCGGCGAACCCGTGGAGCTCGAACGTGCGGCGCAGCACGTCGAGGACGTGCTGCTCGACGATGCGGCCCTCGGGCAGCCACTCGGGGAATCCGGACAAGGGGGTCGGTCGCGCCATGGCCCCGATCCTTCCAGACGTCGCGCGGCGGGCGAGCACGGTGCCCGCTCGTCGGCCCGATCAGTCGGCCCGGTCACAGGTACGGGTTGCGCCCCAGCTCGGTCGCGATGTCGCTCGTCGGGCCGTGGCCGGGGACGACCAGCGTCGCCGGGGGCAGCGCGGCGACGACGTCGCGCAACGTCGTCGCCATCCGCTCGCCGTCGCCGCCCGGCAGGTCGGTGCGGCCGATGGTGCCGGCGAACAGCACGTCGCCGGTGAACGCGACGGGCTCGCCGTCCACGTCGAGCAGGTAGAGCGACGAACCCTCCGTGTGCCCGGGCGCGTGGCGCGCGACGACCCGCAGACCGCCGAGCTCCAGCACCGTGTCCTCGTCGCGACCCCGGGTGGCGTCCGACCCGAACGTCCGCACGTCCGCCGGCGGTCGGTACGCGGCGGGGTCGACGCCGACCGCGGCGATCGCCTGGGCCAGGGGGCCGCCGCGGTCGTGCGGGGCCGCCCCGCCGAGCAGGCCGAGCGTGCCGAAGGGGTCGTCGAGGCGGTAGGCGTCGGCGGCGTGCAGGTGCAGCGGAACGCCCAGCGCCTCGCACAGCGCGCCCGTGTCCCACGTGTGGTCGACGTGCCCATGCGTCGCGAGGACCGCGACCGGGCGCAGGTCGTGCTCCCGCACGTACGCGACGACGTCCTCGGTGACGCCGACGCCCGCGTCGACGACCACGCACGAGCGGTCGTCCGCGACGACGACCGTGCACCGAGCCCCGAACACCGGCGAGACGACCGCGAAGACCTCCATGGCGCGACCGTACCGGTCCAGACCCGCCGCCGTTGCCGGACTGTGACCTGGGTGCGCGCCCTGCTGGTGGTGGCGGCCCGCGCCTTGCCTAGACTGTCCCGGGTTCCCCTGTGCGATGCGGCATGACCCGTGTCGTCGCACCGACAGGGCCGTCGACGGCAGACGACACATCGAGGAGAGTGCGTGTCCAGCAAGCGCGAGCGCGAGTACGAGCAGCGCCGGTACGAGAAGTGGCAGCAGCGCCAGGCGGAGCACCGCGCCGCCCGTCGCCGCCAGCGCATCGTCGCCGGCTCCGTGCTCGGCGGGCTCCTGCTGGTGATCGCCATCGTGGCCGTCGTGGGGGCCACCAAGGACGACGACACCCCGACCGCCTTCGCGACCGACACCCCCCCGGCGTCCGCCAGCGCCGAGCCGACCGCCAGCGGCGAGCCCACGGCGAGTCCCGGGCCCTCGGCCACGCGCGACCCGCTGACGCCCGACCCGGCCCTCGCCGAGGCGCGCACGTGGACCGGAAGCCTCGACCTCAGCCAGGGCGACATCGGCATCAGCCTCGACGGCGCCGCCGCGCCGCAGGCCGTCGCGAACTTCGTGACGCTCGCGGACAAGGGGTTCTTCGACGGCACCAAGTGCCACCGGCTCACCACCTCCGGCATCTACGTCCTGCAGTGCGGCTCGCCGGACGGCACGGGGACCGACGGCCCGGGATACTCGTGGGGACCCATCGAGAACGCCCCGGCTGACGGCGTCTACCCCGCGGGGACGATCGCCATGGCGCGCGTCGGCAACGACGGCAGCTCCATGGGCAGCCAGTTCTTCCTTGTCTACAAGGACAGCACCATCCCGGCAGACGCTGCGGGCGGTTACACCGTGTTCGGCCACATCACGTCCGGCCAGGACGTGCTGACGGCCATCGCCGACGCGGGCACCACGGAGGGGACCGAGTCCCCGGTGCACGACGTCATCATCGAGGGAGTGAAGGTCAAGTGACGCAGACCCCGGACCAGCCGAGCGTGCCCGACGAGGCACCCGCGGCGTACGCGCCGCAGGAGCCGACCACCGTGGAGGAGGCCGTCGCGGCCGAGCCCGAGGCCATCCCCGAGGCACCGGTCGCCGACCTGCCCGCCGAGGACGCTCCCGCGGCACCTGCCGAGGCCGACGACGCTCTCGCGGCACCTGCCGAGGCCGACGAGGCTCCCGCCGCCCCGGCGACCGATGGGCCTCCCGCTGCCCCGGCGACCGACGAGGCCGCAGCCACCGACGAGGCCGCGGCCACCGCCCCGGAGGCCGACGCCCCGGCGGCTGCCGACGAGGCCGCAGCCACCGACGAGGCTCCGGCGGAGGAGGCCCCTGCTGCGGAGGCCCCCGCCGAGAAGGCGCCCGCCGCCTCCGCACCCGCCCCGGTGCCGACGCCCCGGCCCGTGCCGCGTCCCCGCCCGGGCGGTCCCATCCCGGTCCCCCACCCGCCCACGGCGCCCGTCGCGGCGGTCGCGGCACCCGTGCCGCCGCCCGCCGACGCCGCCGAGGCCGCGCTGGCCGCGACGTTCGGCAGCGTGGACGACGAGGGCAACGTCTCGGTCCGCGAGGCCGCGGGCGAGCGCGTGGTCGGTCAGTTCCCCGGCGCGAGCCGCGACGAGGCCCTCGGCCTGTACGTGCGCCGGTTCCTGGACCTGCAGGCCAAGGTGGCGCTCTTCGAGGCCCGGCTCTCGGCGACGGACCTGTCCGTCAAGGAGATCGACCAGACGCTGGCCCGTCTCACCACCGAGCTCGCCGAGCCCGCCGCGGTGGGCGACCTCGACGGGCTCCGCGCCCGGCTGGACTCCCTGCGCTCGGTCGCCGCCGAGCGCCGCGTCGCCGCCGAGGCCGAGCGGCTCGCCGCGCGCGCCGCCGCGGTGGAGTCACGCACCGCGATCGTCGAGGCCGCCGAGAAGATCGCCGAGACGGAGCCCAGCCGCATCCAGTGGCGCCCCGCAGGGGAGCAGCTGCGCCTGCTGCTGGACCAGTGGAAGGACGCTCAGCGCAACGGACCGCGGCTGGACCGGCCCACCGAGGAGTCGCTCTGGAAGCGGTTCAGCCACGCGCGCACCACGTTCGACCGTGAGCGCCGGCACTTCTTCGCCGAGCTCGAGCAGCGCAACTCGTCGGCGAAGCAGGCCAAGGAGAAGCTCGTCGCCGAAGCCGAGCGGCTGCAGAACAGCACCGACTGGGGTGCGACAGCCGGCGCCTTCCGCGACCTCATGGCGCAGTGGAAGCTGGCAGGCCGTGCGAGCCGTGCCGACGACGACGCGCTGTGGGCCCGGTTCCGCGCCGCGCAGGACGCGTTCTTCGCGTCGCGCGACGCCCAGAACGCGGCGACCGACGAGGAGTACCGAGCGAACCTCGTGGTGAAGGAGGCGCTGCTGGCGGAGGCCGAGGCGCTGCTGCCCATCCGTGACCTCAACGCGGCGAAGCAGGCCATCCGCGGCATCCAGGACCGCTGGGAGGCAGCCGGGAAGGTGCCGCGTGCCGACGTGCAGCGGGTCGAGGGGCGCCTGCGCGCCGTCGAGACCGGCATCCGCGACGCCGAGCAGGCGCAGTGGACGCGCAGCAACCCGGAGACACGTGCCCGTGCCGAGGGCGCGGCCGCCCAGCTCGAGCAGGCGATCGCCGGGCTCGAGGCCGACCTGGAGAAGGCGAAGGCGGCCGGCGACAAGCGCAAGATCGCCGACGCGCAGGCCGCCCTCGACGCCCGGCGGGCCTGGCTCGAGCAGGTCCAGCGCGCAGCGAGCGACGCCCGCGGCTGAGCCCGTCGCCCGACGGCCCGTCCCGGTTTTCCCGGGGCGGGCCGTCGGCTTTTCCACAGGGCGTCGGCGGGCGCCGCCCCGCGTCGCGCGCGGACGGCATGCTGGCGCCATGGGATCTGCCCTCGCTCCCTTCCGCCCTCCGCCCGACCCAGGTGTCGTGGGCGTTGTGCGCCGGTCCGAGGTGCCGTCGAGCGCCTGGCACGGGCAGCTCAGGGACGGTGCGCTGAGGCTCGTCTGGGGCGGGCTCGCGGTCGCCTCCGACGTGCGCGTGACGCCGGAGCTACGCGCGCTCGCGCTGGCCGACCTCGTCCCGCCGCGCACCGTGGTCGGGCGCTGCTCGGCCGTGTGGGTCCACACGGGGGTCCGCGAGCCGGTGCGTCTCGAGGTGCTCGTCGGGCGACGCGCGCGTCACGCTCCCCCGCACCCGTGGCGCACGTCGGCGGAGGCCGACCTGGCCCCCGACGACGTGGTCCGCCTCGCGGGCGTCGGCGTGACCTCGGTGCAGCGCACCGGCACGGACCTCGCGCGCGTCCTACCCGTCGACGAGGCGGTGCCGCTGATCGTGCGGCTGCTGCCGCTGGGGTTCGACCTCGACGCGGCGGCGGGGACGCTCTCGGCGCTGCGCGGGCACCGCAACGTCCGCACGGCGATGCGTGCCCTCTGCGCCGTGGATCGGGCTCAGGCGCGGATCGTCGGCTCCTCGGCGCCCTTGGCACCCGTGATGCGGTAGACGTCGAACACGCCCTCGACCTTGCGCACCGCGGACAGCACCGACGCGAGGTGCGACGGCTCGGCCATCTCGAACACGAACCGCGAGAGCGCCACGCGGTCCCGGGACGTCGAGACAGAGGCGGACAGGATGTTCACGTGGCTGTCGGACAGCACCCGGGTCACGTCGGACAGCAGCCGCGACCGGTCGAGGGCCTCGACCTGGATCTGCACCAGGAAGAGGGCGGACGACGACTGGCTCCACTCGACGTCGACGATGCGCTCGGGCTGCGCTCGCAGCGAGTCGACGTTGATGCAGTCCGTGCGGTGCACGCTGACCCCTGCGCCGCGCGTGACGAAGCCCATGATCGAGTCGCCGGGCACCGGCGTGCAGCACTTGGCCAGCTTGACCCAGATGTCGTCGATGCCCTTGACCACGATCCCCGGGTCGCCCGCACGCTGGCGGCGCCGGCCCTGCCCCGGGCGCGTCGCCTCGGCGATGTCCTCCTCGGCGGCCGGCTCGCCGCCCATCGAGTGCACGAGACGCTGCACGACGGTGGCCGCCGAGACCTGCCCCTCGCCCACGGCCGCGTAGAGCGCCGACACGTCGGCGTAGCGCATGTCGTTGGCCAGGGCCACGAGCGACTCGTGCGAGAGCAGCCGCTGGATCGGCAGGTTCTGCTTGCGCATCGCCTTGGCGATGGCGTCCTTGCCGTGCTCGATCGCCTCCTCGCGACGCTCCTTGGAGAACCACTGGCGGATCTTGTTGCGGGCACGCGGGCTCTTGACGAAGCCGAGCCAGTCGCGCGACGGGCCCGCGGTCTCCGACTTCGACGTGAAGACGTCGACGACGTCGCCGTTCTCCAGCGTCGAGTCGAGCGGCACCAGCCGCCCGTTGACGCGCGCGCCCATGGTGCGGTGCCCCACCTCCGTGTGCACGGCGTAGGCGAAGTCGACCGGCGTCGAGCCCGACGGCAGGCCCATCACGTCGCCCTTGGGCGTGAACACGTAGACCTCGGAGCCCGCGATCTCGAACCGCAGCGAGTCGAGGAACTCGGTGGGGTCGGCGGTCTCCTTCTGCCAGTCCACCAGCTGCCGCAGCCAGGTCATGTCGTTGCCGGCGGCGTCGGTCGTGCCCGCAGCGCCCTGGTTCTTGGCGCTCTCCTTGTACTTCCAGTGCGCCGCGACACCGTACTCCGCACGGCGGTGCATGTCGTGCGTGCGGATCTGGATCTCGACGGGCTTGCCGCCCGGGCCGATCACGGTGGTGTGCAGCGACTGGTACAGGTTGAACTTGGGCATCGCGATGTAGTCCTTGAACCGGCCGGGCACCGGGTTCCATCGCGCGTGCAGCGCACCGAGCGCCGCGTAGCAGTCCCGCACGGAATCCACCAGCACCCGCACGCCGACCAGGTCGTAGATGTCGGCGAAGTCGCGGCCGCGCACGATCATCTTCTGGTAGATCGAGTAGTAGTGCTTGGGCCGCCCCGTGACGGTGGCCTTGATCTTCGCGGTGCGCAGGTCGGAGCCCACCTGCTCGCGGACCACGGCGAGGTACTCCTCGCGGGCCGGCGCGCGTTCGGCGACCAGGTGGACGATCTCGTCGTACACCTTGGGGTACAGGGTCGCGAAGGACAGGTCCTCGAGCTCCCACTTGATGGTGTTCATGCCGAGCCGGTGCGCCAGGGGCGCGTAGATCTCGAGCGTCTCGCGGGCCTTCTTCTCGGCCGAGGTCGCCGCCACGAACTTCCACGTGCGCGCGTTGTGCAGCCGGTCCGCGAGCTTGATCACCAGCACGCGGATGTCGCGCGACATCGCCACGACCATCTTGCGGACGGTCTCGGCCTGCGCCGCGTCGCCGTAGGTCACCTTGTCCAGCTTGGTGACGCCGTCGACGAGCATCGCGACCTCGGGGCCGAACTCGCGGCGCAGCTGGTCGAGCGAGTAGTCGGTGTCCTCGACCGTGTCGTGCAGCAGGGCCGCCACGAGCGTGGACGGCGTCATGCCCAGCTCGGCGAGGATCGTCGCCACCGCCACCGGGTGTGTGATGTAGGGGTCGCCGCTCTTGCGCAGTTGGCCACGGTGCGCCTTCTCGGCCACCACGTACGCCTGCTCCACCACGGCCAGATCGGCCTTGGGGTGGTTGGTGCGGGCGGCCTGCAGCACGGGCTCCAGCGCGGGGAACGCGGGGCCGCTGCGGCCGCCGAACCTGGACAGGCGCGAGCGCACGCGACCGGACGAGGTCCCGTAGGGATCCGTCAGGGCGGCAACCTGAGAACCGGTCGCTGCCGAGTCGACGTCGTCGCTCAAGCCCTACCCCCTCGCGCTCGGGTGGTCCCCTCACGGATGAGCCGGCGGGGGAACCGATTCGCAGAGTCTACGGCCGCCGACGGGCAGTCACGCCCGCCGTGCAGGTCACGGCACCGAGACCAGCGCGTGGACCGCGTGCCCCGCCAGCTGCGCGCGGCCGGCCAGGGCCTCGATCTCGACCAGGAACGACAGCCCGACGACGGTCGCACCGCACCGCTCGACGAGCCTGATCGTCGCCGCCGCGGTGCCTCCCGTGGCCAGCACGTCGTCGACCACGAGCACCCGGGCACCCGCCGGGATGGTCGAGGGGTGGAGCTCGATGGTGGCGTCCCCGTACTCGAGCGAGTAGCTCTCGGACGCCAGGGGCCCGGGCAGCTTGCCGGCCTTGCGCACCGGGATGAGACCCGCGCCCAGGTGCACGGCGATCGGTGCCGCGAGGAGAAACCCGCGCGCCTCCATCCCCGCCACCAGGTCGACGGGGCCGCCGGCCTGCACCGCGAGGGCGGCGCAGACCTGGGCGAACGCGTCGCCGTCGGCGAGCAGCGGCGTGATGTCACGGAACAGGACCCCCGGCTCGGGGAAGTCCGGCACCAGCCGGACCAGCTCCTCGACGCGGCGCGCGGCGGCCTCGAGCTCGGGGGTCCGTCCGCTCATCGGGTGGGCTTGCGCTTCTTGGGCTGGGCCGCGACGCCCTGGTGGGACCCCGGGCGCAGCTGGCCGGCCGCGTTGACGGAGCCCGCGTGCACCGTCGCGTCGTCGGCGCCACCTGCACGCCGGCCGGCGAGCACGCGGGCCGTGTGGTCCTTGATGGCGGCCTCGCGCTCGCGCAGCGAGACCTCGAGCGGCGTGGCCAGGAAGACCGAGGAGAACGTGCCGATCAGCATGCCGACGAACAGCGCGAGTGCGATGTCACGCAGCGTGCCTGCCCCGAGGATGAACGCGCCCACGAACAGGATGCCGGCGACCGGGAGCAGCGCGACGACCGAGGTGTTGATCGAGCGGACCAGCGTCTGGTTGATCGCGAGGTTCGCCTTCTCGGCGTACGTGAACCGCGTCTGGTCCAGCGTGTCCGCGGTGTTCTCGCGCACCTTGTCGAACACCACGACCGTGTCGTAGATCGAGTACCCGAGGATGGTCAAGAAGCCGATGACCGTCGCCGGCGTGACCTCCCAGCCGATCGCGGCGTAGACGCCCACGGTGACCAGCAGGTCGTGGAACAGGGCGACGAGACCCGCGACCGCCATGCGCCAGTTGCGGAAGTAGATCGTCATGACGATGGTCACGAAGATCAGGAACACGATGATGCCGGTGATGGCCTTCTTCGAGATGTCCTTGCCCCACGACGGGCCGATGAACGAGCTGCCGATGTCGTCCTCGGTCACGTCGAACGCCGTCATCAGGGCGTCCTTGACCTCCTCGACCTCGGCGTTCGAGAGCGTCGCCGTCTGGATGCGCAGCGAGCTGGAACCGATCGCCGTCACCTGGGGCGACTCACCGGGTGCCACCGACTGCACCGTGTCGATGGCCAGCTGCTCGTCGTCGGTGTCCACGTTGGACACGACGAACTGCGAGCCGCCGCTGAACTCGATGCCCGGGTTCAGGCCGGGCTTGACGAGCAGCAGTGCCGACAGCACCACCAGCACCGCCGAGATCGTGAACCAGATGCGACGGCGACCGACGATGTCGTACGACCGACGCCCCGTGTAGAGGTCGTTGCCCCACTGGGCGAAACCGGCGGCCATCAGACCTCACTCCCGTCGGTGCGCCCAGGGGCGTCGTCCTCGTCCGTCGCAGCCGCCTTGCTGGCGGCCGCCTTCTGCGCGGCGCGCCGCTCGGCGATGGTCATGCCCGCCGTCTCCGGCGTCACGCTCGTGGTGCTGGTCGTGCTCGCGGTTCCCGCGGTGCCCACCGTGGCGGGGACGCGGGGCTCGGCCGCGGCGTCATCCGCGGTCGCGTCGTCCTTCGCGGCGGCCGGACGCGGGGTCGAGACCTTGCCACGACCCACGTACCGGGGCGCGTCGATGACGCCGAGGCGGCGCGGGTCCAGGCCCGAGGCCCGGTGGCCCTCGGAGAAGAACTTCGTCCGGGCCAACAGCTCCATGACCGGGTGCGTGAACATGAACACGACGAGGATGTCGACGAGGGTCGTCAGACCGAGCGTGAAGGCGAAGCCACGCACGCCACCGACCGCGAGCACGTAGAGCACGACGGCCGCGAGGAAGTTGACCGCGTCGGACGCCAGGATCGTGCGGCGTGCGCGCGACCAACCACGCTCGACTGCGGCGCCGAGGGTCCTGCCCTCGCGCAGCTCGTCGCGGATGCGCTCGAAGTACACGATGAAGGAGTCGGCGGTGATACCGATCGCGACGATCAGACCGGCGACACCGGGCAGCGAGAGCCGGTATCCCTGCGTCCAGGACATCAGCGTGATCATCCCGTAGGTGACCACGCCGGCGACGACGAGCGACGCGACCGTCACGAGGCCGAGGGCGCGGTACTGGAAGAGCGAGTACACGACGACCAGCGCGAGACCGATGAGGCCCGCGAGGATGCCCTTCTGCAGCTGGTCGGCGCCGAGCGTCGCGGAGATCTGCTCCTCGCTCTGCACCTCGAAGGACATGGGCAGGGAGCCGAAGTTCAGCTGCTGCGCCAGGCTCGCGGCGGACTCGCGGGTGAACGAGCCCGAGATCGTCGCCTCACCGTTGGGGATGACGCCGTTGACGGACGGGGCCGAGACCACCAGGCCGTCGAGCACGATGCCGAACTGGTTGAGCGGCGGCTGCTGCGGGAACAGGCGCTCGGTGGTGTCCGCGAACTGGCTCGCGCCCTTGGAGTCGAACTTGAGCGTGACGACCCAGTCGCTGCCGACGCCGCCCGACGGCAGGGTCTCGAGGCCCGAGCTGGCGCTCGAGATCCGGTCGCCGTCGATCTCGACCGGCCCCAGGATGTACTTCGCCGTGCCGACCACCTGGCCGCCGATCGTCTGCGACTCGCAGGTGACGAAGGCCTTCTCCGGGTCGCCGTTGACGCCACCGGTGAGGTTCTTCGGGTCGGAGCAGTCGAGGTTGTCGTACTCCTCCTGCACCGCGGGCGTGACGTAGTAGGCGACGTCGCTCGGATTGTCCGGAGCCGCCTTCGACGGCTCCGTCGAGGCGGGGGTCGGCTCGGCCTTCGGCGTCGCCGACGGGGTGGCCGCCGGCTTGCTCGCTCCCGCGGTCGCCGTCGCGGTGGGCGCGGGCGTCGCCGCGTCGGTGGCACCGGCAGTCGGCGTCGCGGAGGGGTCCTCGCTCGCCGTCGGGCCGGGCGCACCCTGCGCCAGCACGGGACGGAACTCCATCTGGGCGGAGGTCCGCACCAACTTGAGCGTCTCCTCGCTGGGCTTTCCCGGCAGGCCGACGACGATCGTGGTGCCGGACCCGCTGCCCTGGCTCGTGATCTCGGCCTCGGACACGCCCGACGCGTCCACGCGCTGGCGGATCACGTTGATGGCCTGGTTGATCTGGCCGCTCGTGGGCGCCGTCTCCGAGACGGGCTTGAGCACGACCTGCGTGCCGCCCTCGAGGTCGAGCGCGAGCTTGGGCGTCCAGGTCGCGTCAGACCACTTGGTGCCCGCCCAGATCGTCCCGAACAGCGCCAGGATGATGACGCCCAGGAAGATGAGCGTGCGGACGGGCCTGCTACGGCGTGTGGGAGGAGCCAACGGAGTTTCTCTCTCGTGCGCGCACCGGCTGGTCGGCCAGCCGGTGGGGTGGGGGCCCGCGGGGTACCTCCGCGGACGCCTGCGGTTACTTGGTGTCGGGCTCGTCCTTGTCGGCGGCGCCCCGGGCGTCCTTCGGCTCGTCCTTGGTCAGCGACGGCAGGGACGACAGGTCGTCCGGCACGCTGATCGCGTCGTCGTCGGCGTCGTCGCGCCACTCGTCGGCCGGCTCGTCCACGGGCGGCTCGATCTTCTTGGCGATCGCCGCGCGGATCCAGCGCGTGCGGCCGCCACCGGGCTCGGACTCGAGGGTGATCGCCTCGTCGTCGACAGCGACGACCGTGCCGAAAAGACCCGAACCCGTCATGACCTCGTCGCCCGGCTGGAGCGTGTTGCGGAACTCCTGCTGGGCCTTCTGCTGCTTGCGCGTCCGGCGGGACATCAGCCAGAAGGCTCCGACCGCGAGGGCGAGGATCAGCAGGAACGAGTAGTTGCTGCCGCCACCGCTGCCACTCGTACCTGCGGCGATCACTTCGGCGTGGTTGGTCACAAGAATTCCTTCGGGTCGGGCGTGTCGGCCGCAGTCTAGGCGCAGCGGCCCGCCGCTCCAACGCGCAGTCGGTGCACGGGGTTCCCGCCTCCCCGACGAGCCGCCTGCGGCCACCAGGAGTCGCGGCCCCGGTGGGCCTCCGGGAGGAACTGTAGTCGCCCGCCTGCGCGGATCGCGTCAGCTGGTGGGTGTTCGCTGCTCAGTGTGCCGGTCGGTGTCTGCTCGTCGGCGTCAGCCGAACAGCGCGCCCTGGTCCCGCGGCACGGACATCCCGAGGTGCGTCCACGCGGGCGGCATCGCGATCCGACCCCTCGGGGTCCGGCCGACGAACCCCTCGCGGAACAGGAAGGGCTCCGCGACGGTCTCCACCGTCTCTGGTTCTTCCCCCACGGCGACCGCGAGGGTTGTCAGGCCCACCGGCCCCCCGCCGAACCGCGTGCAGAGAGCGGTCAGGACGGCCCGGTCGAGTCGGTCGAGACCGCGCTCGTCGACCTCGTAGACCGTCAGCGCCGCGCGCGCCGCCTCAAGCGTCAGGTTGCCGTCGCCGCGGACCTCCGCCCAGTCGCGCACGCGACGCAGGAGGCGGTTGGCGATGCGGGGCGTGCCTCGGGAGCGCGAGGCGATCTCCGCCGCGGCGTCGTGAGACAGGGGGACGCCCAGCAACCCGGCGGAGCGCACCAGCACGCGCTCGAGCTCGTCGGCGTCGTAGAAGTCGAGATGCCCGGTGAACCCGAACCTGTCACGCAGCGGCGCCGGGAGCAGCCCGGCACGCGTGGTGGCACCCACCACGGTGAACGGCGGCAGCGCGAGCGGGATGGCGCTCGCTCCCGCGCCCTTGCCCACGACGACGTCGACGCGGAAGTCCTCCATGGCGACGTACAGCAGCTCTTCGGCCGGCCTCGCCAGCCGGTGGATCTCGTCGATGAACAGCACCTCGCCCTCCTCGAGCGAGGACAGCACCGCCGCGAGGTCACCCGCGTGCTGGATGGCGGGGCCGCTGGTCACGCGCAACGACGCGCCCATCTCGGCGGCAATGATCATGGCGAGCGTGGTCTTGCCCAGCCCCGGCGGACCCGACAGCAGGACGTGGTCAGGCGCCCTGCCACGGTTGCGCGCGGCCTCGAGGACCAACGAGAGCTGCTCGCGAACCACGCGCTGCCCGACGAACTCCTCGAGCCGCCGAGGGCGGAGCGCCGCCTCGGCCGCGCGCTCGACGTCGTCGGCGCCGGTCCGCACCAGCGACTCCGCGGCGAACCGCTCGGTCACCAGCTCGTCCTCGTCGAAGTCAGGCACGCCCGCCCCCGAGCGTGCGCAGTGCCGCGCGCAGCACGCCGGCCACCTCGTCAGGGCCGACGGGGCCTTCGACGCCGTCGAGCACGGTGGTCACCGCGTCGTCGGCGACGCGCGCGCTCCACCCGAGCCCGACCAGCGCCTCGACCACCTGGTCGCGACGGTCACCGGCGACGACCACCGGCGGGATCCCCGAGACGGACACCGGAGCGGGCGCTCCGATGCGGTCCTTGAGCTCCAGCACGATGCGCTGCGCACCCTTGCGGCCGATTCCGGGGACGCGCTCGAGCGCCTTGAGGTCCTCGTCGACCACCGCACGCCTCAGCCCGTCCGGCGTGTGCACGGCGAGCATGGCCAGCGCGAGGCGAGGCCCGACCCCGCTCACCGTCTGGACGATCTCGAAGACCTCCCGCTCGTCGTCGTCCGCGAAGCCGAACAAGGTCAAGGAGTCCTCGCGCACCACCAGAGAGGTGTGCAGCGTGGCGCTGGCGCCGACGCGCAGGCCTGCGAGTGTCGCCGGAGTGGCCTGCACGAGCATGCCGACGCCGCCCACCTCGATGACCGCGGCGTCGAGCCGCACCTTCTGCACCGTGCCATGCACCGACGCGATCACGCGCGCCTCCCCGTTCTCGCGACCCCGAGCGCACGTACCGCGCGCAGCGACCACTGTGCCACAGGCATCCGAACGTCTGTACGAGGACACGCCTATCGGGGGTCCGTGTGCCCCGTCGCTCGCTCCGGCCGGTTTCACCCCCGATCGACGAGCACCGAGCGCCGCTCGACCACCTCGAACGCAGGGCTCACGGTCGTCGTCGTGGCCGTGCCCACCACGTCCCGCCAGCGCGCGCTGCCGTCCACCCGATACCGACCCGACCATGTGGTGGTGAGCGTGATCGTTGCCTCGCCCAGTCGCTTGAACACGCGCGAGACGTACTGCTGCGGATATGCGCGGCCCGGCCCGTCGGTCGTGAACGGCTTGCCATCGCCGAACGTCCACGTGAACGACTCCGGCTTGACGACGACGTCCACGCCGACACCGAGCACCTGCGTCCGCAGCGACTGCTCGTCGTCGTCGGAGTACGCGATCGTCTCCTTGTTCACCAGCACCCAGCCTCGATCCGGCTGGATGGTGAGCGACGACGGCGCGATCGGGAGACGGCGGAAGTCCTCTTGCGTGAGCGTCGGCAGCAGGTCGACCGGGCAGTACCAGTCGGTCCGCTGCTGCCACTCGCCCCACGGTGCGGCCGGATCGGTCCGCGTACGGCTCCACCACGGCTGTTGCGGCTCGTCTCCGTCGCAGTCGATCTGGACGGCCGGCGACGGAATCAGGTCACATGGGTAGGTCGAGGAGAAGTTCAGGGCAGTCGTGTACGTGCCATCTCCCGCGCAGGAAGGCGACTGCATCCAGTCAGTGAGGCGCTTCTTGGGATCGGGCTCGCTCGAATCGTCGACGATCCGCTGCCGATTGGCTGCCTGCGCGGTCAACTCCACGACGTCGTCATCTGACTTCGCTTCAATATCGCCCGCGAAGGAAGGCCCAGCGATCGTCACGAGAGCGAGTGCGAGCAGTGCGCCGATCAACGCTCGCTTCATGACTTCAGAGGGTCGACTTGAACACCCCGAATCAGCCACCCGCCATCCCAGTTGATGACGAGCGTGACACGAAGCGACTTTGGCCCTGGGTAGCTCTTGACCGTCACGCCACCGGCATCAACTGACCGTGACGCACTCTGTTCAACATCGAGCCGAACCGAGTAGGTCTGGTCCTTGACCACCTCTCGCGAAGCCGATCGGAGCACGCGAAGCGCGCCACCTACATCGTGGAGACCTGCGTCGCCGTTCGCCTTCACACCAGCACGAGTACTGGCACAGAACTCGCATGCTTCATCGCTGAGGGAGTTCCAAAGGTCCAAGTCTCCGGTCGCACTGGCGTATGGAAAGAGCTGCATGAAGTACGAGCCGACTGCGACAGAACCAGTTCTCGACGGCTTCTCGTCCAACGCCGCCGGACGCTCCGGCGCCACCGTCACATCCGCCACCGGCTCCACGGACGGCATAGCACTCGCCGACGGCACAGGAGTCACAGTCGGCGCAGCGCTCACCTGCGACGGGCTCCCAGTCGGCTGAGCAACCGGCGCATCATCGGGCGAGCACGCCGCGAGCGTTCCGGCCAGCACCAGGGCCGTGAGGAGGATGCGCACGTCGCGAAGCATGGGCGCGAACCTATCCAAAGCGGACACTCCCCCGCAGGCGTTCGCCGAGATCTGTGGACAACCGGGCAGATCAGCCCCGGGCGCGCGCCGCCTGCTCGGCAGCCGCCCACGCACGCTGCGCGGCGGTGAGCGAACCGGGCGCGCGCTGCGGCGCCCCGAGCGCCCCGGCGGGCCGCCACAGGTGGCAGATGGCCAGCGCGAGGGCGTCGGCGGCGTCGGCGGGCTTGGGCAGCGCGTCGAGCGAGAGGAGCCGGGCCACCATGGTCTGGACCTGGAGCTTGTCGGCGCGGCCGGAACCGGTGACGGCCGCCTTCACCTCCGACGGCGTGTGCAGCGCGACCGGGATGCGTCGCCGCGCGGCAGCGACCATCGCGAGGCCGGCCACCTGGGCCGTGCCCATCACGGTGCTGACGTTGTGCTGCGCGAACACGCGCTCCACCGCCACGGTGTCGGGCGCGTAGGTCTCGAGCCACTCCTCGATCTGGGACTCGATCGCGAACAGTCGCTGATCCACCTCGAGCGCGGGGTCGGACCGCGCCACTCCGACGGCGACAAGGGACGCGCGCCGGCTGGCCAGCCCGTCGACGACCCCGAGGCCGCAGCGGGTCAGTCCGGGGTCCACTCCGAGCACGCGCACGTCGGCATCGTCGCAAACGGTCGTCGTCCCACGGCCCAGCACACGCCGCGGGCCCGTGATCTGTCCGGATCACGGGCCCGCGGGCGATGGATCAGTCCTCTTCGAGCTGCGCCATGACCTCGTCGGAGGCGTCGAAGTTCGCGTAGACGTTCTGCACGTCGTCCGAGTCCTCGAGCGCGTCGATCAGTCGCAGGATCTTGCGCGCGCCCTCCACGTCCACCTGGATCTGCGTGGCGGGCCAGAACACGACGTCGGCCGAGTCGTACTCGATGCCCGCGTCCTGCAGGGCCGTGCGGACGGGCACCAGGTCGGTCGCCTCCGAGAGCACCTCGAACGCCTCACCGAGGTCGGTGACCTCCTCGCCACCGGCCTCGAGCACGGCCTCCATGACGGCGTCTTCGTCGGTCCCCTCCTTGGGCACGATGACGACACCCTTGCGCGAGAAGAGGTAGGACACGGAGCCGGGATCGGCCATCTGGCCGCCGTTGCGCGTGAACGCGACGCGCACGTCGGACGCGGCACGGTTCCGGTTGTCCGTGAGGCATTCCACGAGCACGGCGACACCGCCGGCGCCGTAGCCCTCGTACATGATGGTCGTGTAGTCGGCGCCGCCGGCCTCCTGGCCGGAGCCGCGCTTGACCGCACGGTTGATGTTGTCGATCGGGACCGAGCTCTTCTTCGCCTTCTGCACGGCGTCGAAGAGCGTGGGGTTGCCCGCGAGGTCACCGCCGCCGGTACGCGCGGCTACCTCGACGTTCTTGATGAGCTTCGCGAAGAGCTTGCTCCGCTTGGCGTCGACCACGGCCTTCTTGTGCTTGGTGGTGGCCCACTTGGAGTGACCCGACATCGCCTCTGCTACCCCTTTGCTCCCCGCCGACGAGCCCGCTGCGCGGCCCGGACGGGCCGCGTGCTCACAGGCTCTCGCGGACGATCTGCACGAACGACTGGTGCACCCGGGTGTCCCCGGTGACCTCCGGATGGAACGAGGTCACGAGCAGGGGCCCCTGACGGACCGCCACGATCCTACCGGCGGCGGGCCCCGTTTCCACGCGGCCGACGACGCGCGCGGCCGGACCCACCTCCTCGACCCACGGCGCGCGGATGAACACCGCGTGCAGCGGGCCCTCGACGCCCTCGATCGCGAGGTCCGTCTCGAACGAGTCGACCTGGCGCCCGAAGGCGTTGCGCCGCACGGTGACGTCGACGCCGCCGAGCGTCCGCTGGCCCTCGATCCCGCCGATCACGCGGTCGGCCAGGAGGATCATCCCGGCGCAGGACCCGTAGGCGGGCATCCCGTCGCGCAGCCTCTGCTGGATCGGCTCGAACAGCTCGAACGCGCGCAGCAGCTTGTCGATCGTCGTGGACTCGCCGCCGGGGATGACCAGCGCGTCGACCGCGTCCAGCTCCGAGACGCGCCGCACCCCGACGGCCGTGGCCCCCACCGACTCGAGCGCGTGGACGTGCTCGCGCACGTCTCCCTGCAGGGCCAGAACTCCGATGGTGGGTGTCACGGTCGGCCATCCTAGGTCGGCTCAGCGCGCGTGGGCCGCGGCCGCCCTCAGGCTGGATGCGCCCGCCCTGGGCGCGGTCGACGTGCTCGCCACCTCGTCGGCCAGTCGCCCGAGCCCTTCGACGAGCAAGTCGCGCGGCGCGGCGAGACTCACGCGCACCATCCCCGCACCGCGGTCGCCGAACGTCGCGCCGGGAGCGACCGCGACGTGTCGCCGGGCGAGCAGGTCCAGCGCAAACGCCTCGGTGTCCGCGGCGCCGACCCCCACCATGAGGTAGAAGGCGCCGTCGGGCTCGACGTGCGAGATCCCGCGCTCGCGCAGCAGCGCGACCGCCAGGTCGCGCCGGTCCCAGTACGACTCGACCGCCGCGTGGACGTGGTCCTGCGGACCGGTCAGGGCCGCGATCGCGCCGTACTGGCCCGGCGTGGAGGGGCACGCGACGCTCGCCTCGGCCAGGTGGCCGATGCGCTCGACGACGGACGCGTCCGGCACGACCGCGTAACCCACGCGCCACCCCGTCATCGCATGGGCCTTCGAGAGGCTGAAGAAGGTCAGCACCCGCCCGTCGGTGTCGAACGTCGCGGTGCTCACGTGCGGGACCCCGAAGGTGATGGCCTCGTAGCACTCGTCGGACAGGACCCACAGGTCGTGCTTGCGGGCGAGCTCGACGATCCCTTCGAGGATCGCCGCCGGGTACACGGCGCCCGTCGGGTTGTTGGGCGAGCAGACGATGAGGGCACGCGTGCGCGGCGTGATCGAGGCCTCGAGCTCGTCCAACCGTGGCACGAACCCGTCGGCGGCCCGGGTGGGATAGGTGACCACGCGGGCGCCGGCGGCCGCCGCGGCCATCGCCCAGTTGGGGAACGTCGGGTCCGGGACCAGGACGTCGTCTCCCGGGCCCAGCAGCGTCGCCATGGTCATTGCCAGGCCGTGCATCGCCCCGTGCGTCACGACGACCTGATGCGGCTGGGCCTCGAAGCCGTGCCGCCGGGTCACGCGGTCCGCGGCGGCCTCCCGCAAGGCGTCCAGACCGAGGCTCGACGTGTAGCCCGTGAGCCCGTCGTACGCCGCCCGGGCCGCCGCGGCGACGACGTGCTCCGCCGGCCGAGCGTCGGGTTCGCCGATCTCGAGGTGGATCGCCTCTGGGTCGCGCAGCGCGACCTCCATCAGGGTGCGGATCCCGCTGAGCGGTATGCGGGCGCTGGGCGCTGACGATGAGACGGTGGCCATCGAGCGACGGTACCGCTCCCAGGTCACGCCGAGGTTACCGACCAGTACGCCGCGTAAACTCGCACGTCGTGAGCACCGACGCCCTGCGTACCCGAGCCGCCGCGCTCGACGAGCGACACCAGGCCACCGACCTGCGCGAGCGGTTCGCCCTGCCGGACGGCGTCGTGTACCTCGACGGCAACTCGCTCGGTGCGCTCCCCCGTGCCGTCGTGGGCGCGGTCAGCGACGCCGTCGAGGTCCAGTGGGGCCGGGACCTCATCACCTCGTGGAACACGCACGGCTGGTGGGACACTCCGCGCCGCGTAGGCGACCGGCTCGGCCGCCTCGTCGGGGCTGCCGCCGGCCAGGTGGTGGTCGGCGACTCGACCAGCGTGCGCCTGCACCAGGCGCTGCATGCCGCCGCCGCGCTGCGCAGCGACCGTCGCGTGGTGCTCGCGGATCCCGCGACCTTCCCGACCGACCTCTACGTGCTCGACGGCGTCGCGCGTCAGGTCGGCTGGATCGTCGAGCACGTGACGCCCGACGAGGCTCCGGCCAGGCTCGCCGGCAGCCAGGACGTCGCGGCGGTCGTGTACTCGCACGTCGACTACCGCACGGGCCGGCTCTGGGACCTGCCGACGGTGACCCGCGCGGCGCACGACGCCGGGGCGCTTGCCGTGTGGGACCTGTGCCACTCCGCGGGCGCCGTCCCGATCGGGCTCGACGAGCACCGCGTCGACCTCGCGATGGGCTGCGGCTACAAGTACCTCAACGGGGGTCCCGGCGCGCCGGCCTTCCTGTACGTCGCCGCCGAGCACCACGACGGCTTCGCCAACATCGTGCCGGGTTGGCACGGTCATGCGGAGCCCTTCGCCATGAGCGGCGGGTACCGCCCCGCCGCCGGGATCGACCGCGCCCGCATCGGGACGCCGCCCATGCTCTCGATGATCGCCCTCGAGGCCGCGCTGTCCGCGTTCGACGGCGTCGACATCGCTGCCGTCCGTGAGCGGTCTCTGTCCCTGACGGCGTTCCTGCGTGAGTGCATCGACGTCCTCGTGCCCGGCACGGCGTACGCGTCACCCGACGACGAGAGCCGCGGGTCGCAGGTCGCGGTGCGCCACCCTGACGCCTACGGCGTGGTGCAGGCGCTCATCGCACGCGGCGTCGTCGGCGACTTCCGCACGCCGGACATCGTGCGGCTGGGCGTCGCGGCGCCCTACCTGACGCACGCCGACATGCTGACCGCCGCCGACCACCTGGCGCACGTCCTCGCGGCCGACGAGCACCTCGACCCGGCGTTCACCACGCGCAACGCGGTCACCTGAGCTGCGACGCCGCAGGCCTAGAACGGTGGGTCACCGGCGTACGTCGGTGGGGGCCGACGGTGACCGGTCGGCTCGAAGAGCTTCGGGCTCACGTGCACCGGCACGGGTGACCGGTAGTAGGTGATCCCCAGCGGGCTGGTCCAGACGGTGTTCCCCGTGGCCCGGTCCCGTCTGACGTTCCAGACCTTCGCGGTCTTGGCCTGGTGGTGGCGCTTGCACAAGGCGTGCAGGTTCGCCTCGATCGTCTGCTCGCTCGCCGCTCGCGACCGGTCGAAGGGGACCACGTGGTCGAGCTCGGTGCGCGTCGCTGGCTGGCGGCAGCCGGGGTAGGTGCACGTCACGTCTCGTGCCTGAACCGTGCGGGTCAGGTCGGCCCCAGGGCGGTAGGTGCGCGTCCCGCAGCCCAGGAACGCGCCCGTCGCCGGATCGGTGAAGATCCGCCGCCAGGTCGCGTCCTGCGCCAGGGCGCGCACCACCGAGGCGGGGATGGGCCCGTACCCGGCCAGCTCACCCGGCAGCTCGTCCAGGCCGAGGAGGGTGGTCGCGGCTGCCGTCACGTGCAGGTTTGCGCGCTGGCCGTGGCGTCGCGGCACGAGGTCCCCGCCCGGGGTCCGCTGGGTGTCGATGATCGACCCGAAGACGTCCGCGAACGCGTCCGCACGCCGCTGGTGGACGCTGCGGCCCGCGCAGGTGTCGTCCGACGTGCCGGCGAGGGCGTCGAGGACGGTGAACGCCGCGACGGCATCCTCGGCCGGCAGGAAGGCGATCAGGCGGGCCATCGAGTCGTTCGCCCACTGCAGCTCGACGCCGCGGTCCGCGCGGGCCGCCTTCGACCGCTTCGCGGCGATCTGCGGGTCGATCATCAGCACGTGCCGGCGCAGCCACCGCACGAGCTGGGGAGGCGTGAGCCCGGCTGCCACCTCGGTGGCCTCGACGACGAGGTGGTCGCGTGCGGCGCCCAGCCCGAGGGCGAGCGTCCCGTCGAGGATCGTGTCGACCTTGCGGACGTCGATGGTCCCGGCCCGGAGCGCGTCGGCGAGGCACGGGTGGGCGTGGATCCCGGCCGCCCGGCCGGCCAGGACCTCGACCGACGCGGCCGTGGTCACCATCGCGCACGCGAGCTCGTCGGTCACGAAGTCACCCATCGGGGTGCGTCGCGCCATCAGCTCCGAGATTGCTGCGGCCTGGTGCGCGGCGACCATCGAAGCCGCCTGCTGCCAGCCCGTCACCACCTCGACGAGCTCCGCGGCGGTCAGGGACGAGACGTCGACGGACTCCAGGTGGGCCGCGACCTGGGTCAGCGTGGCTGCCACGGGAAACGTCGGCACACCGTGGTCCGACGCCGCAGGCAGCGGCTGGCTCTCGACAGCCACGGCGGGCAGCGGGCCACCCGCAGTCGCGTGGCGGCTGGACCGCACGAATCCGCCGGGCAGAGTCACCGCGCCCCCCGTCGTCGTCCGAACCTGACTCGAACAACTGTACGACCGACCACCGACACGACCCCGCCAACGGGAAGCGGAGCGGCCGAAGCGGGCCCGATCTACTCGCGCGCCAGCCCCAGGTGCGTGGTCGTGCCGTCCCACGCAGGCAGCAGGCCACGGACCAGACCCACGAGCCCCTCGGGGAACACCTCGAGGGACACCTCGGCGAGCTCGTCGAGCGACCACCAGCGCAGCTCGTCGATGACGTCCTGCTCGAGCGCCGTCCAGCCCGAGCGGTCGGTGCCGACGAACGACGCCGCCGGCACGCGTGCGAGGTAGATGACCTCGTCCTGGCGGCAGTGCTCGGAGAAGAAGTCGAAGATCGCCGACCGCGTGAACACGGGCCCGACGAGCTGCTCGCGCGCGAGCACCAGACCGGTCTCCTCGCGTACCTCGCGCAGGGCCGCGTCGGCCGACGACTCCCCCGCGTCGATCCCGCCCCCGATGGTGAACCACCACGAGCGCTCCGGCTGGTCCTGGTCGTGCCCGCGGATGAGCAGCACGCGGTCGGCCTCGTCGAGCAGGATCACGCGCGCGGCGCGGCGGAACAGCAGCCCGTCCTCGCCGCGCACCCACTCGGGCGGCAAGCCGGAGGCCGAGGGCGCACCCTCGGCCTCCGGAGTCACGTCCTGCGAGGTCACCAACCGCGCTCGGCGAGGCGGTGCGGCTCCGGGACGTCCTCGACGTTGATGCCGACCATCGCCTCGCCGAGACCGCGCGAGACCTTGGCGATGACGTCCGGGTCGTCGTAGAACGTCGTCGCCTTGACGATGGCGGCGGCGCGCTCGGCCGGGTTGCCCGACTTGAAGATGCCCGAGCCGACGAACACGCCCTCGGCACCCAGCTGCATCATCATGGCTGCGTCGGACGGGGTCGCGATGCCACCGGCCGTGAAGAGCACGACGGGCAGCTTGCCCGCGGCCGCGACCTCCTTGACCAGCTCGTACGGCGCCTGCAGCTCCTTGGCCGCGACGAACAGCTCGTCCTCCGGCAGCGACGTCAGGCGACGGATCTGGTCGCGCAGCGTGCGCATGTGGGTGGTGGCGTTGGAGACGTCGCCCGTGCCGGCCTCGCCCTTGGAGCGGATCATGGCCGCGCCCTCGGTGATCCGGCGCAGGGCCTCGCCCAGGTTGGTGGCACCGCAGACGAAGGGAACCGTGAAGGCCCACTTGTCGATGTGGTGCTCGTAGTCGGCCGGGGTCAGCACCTCGGACTCGTCGATGTAGTCGACGCCGAGGGACTGCAGCACCTGCGCCTCGACGAAGTGGCCGATGCGCGCCTTCGCCATCACGGGGATCGAGACGGCCTCGATGATGCCGTCGATCAGGTCGGGGTCGCTCATGCGCGCGACGCCGCCTTGGGCGCGGATGTCGGCGGGGACCCGCTCGAGCGCCATGACGGCGACCGCGCCGGCGTCCTCGGCGATCTTGGCCTGCTCGGCGTTGACGACGTCCATGATGACGCCGCCCTTGAGCATCTCGGCCATGCCGCGCTTGACGCGCGCGGTGCCGGTGGTGGGCTGGGTGTTCTCGCTGCTCACGTCAAGCCTCACAGATCATGGTGCGGTGTGGGAGGAGCCGCCGCGGAGGGCGGCTCGAACATTCATCGTAATGCGTGGCCACCGGCGCCCGGTGCGTGTCTCAGCCGCCGTTCACGGCCTCCGACGAGCGCACTCCGGGCCGCCCCAGCGCGTCCGGCCACTCGTCGTCGAGCTCGAGCGTGCGCGGTTCCGGGGCGTGCCCCGCGAGCCGGAGGGCGCGGACCAGCACGCCCCGGCGCATCCGCCGGGTCTGCGCGACGGCCTCGTTGTGGAAGCGTCGGGACAGCTGCACCCGGTACCAGGCGGAACCCAGGTCGTCGAGCAGCTCGTCGCCACCCGGCTCCGCCCGCAGAGCCGCCACCTCGGCAGGGTCGGACAGCACCTCGCGGAGCGTGGCGGACAGCTCGCTCTCGATCCGGCCCCGCTCGGAGATCTGCTCGGCGAGCGAGGACGGCGCGACGGGACCTCGGGGGTCGACCGCGAGCAGCGCCCGCAGCTCGGTCGGCAGCCCGGGCGTCGTCTCGGCGTCGCTCCCCCCGGCCGACAGCGCGGTCCAGGCGGCCTGGCCGACCAGGACGGAGCTCACCGGGTCGAGCAGGCTCGAGGTGGCCAGCTCGGCGGCCGCCGTCGCGCGCCGGATCAGCTGCGTGTCGACGACCGCGCGTGCGGCACCCACCTTGCGGTGCAGCCGGTCGAGGCGCGAGGCGGTGACCCACAGCCACCACACCACGAGCGCGACGATCGCCAGCACGACGACCGCGTTGTCCGACCAGCTCATCGGCCCTCCCCTCGCCCACGCCGCAGCTCCAGCAGCCGTGCGCCACGCAGCGACGACGGGTCCTCGCCCACGGGCGCGTCGCGGCCCGCCACGGCCATCTCGTAGACGGCGAGCACCTGGTCCGTCACGGCCGACCAGTCGTAGCGGCGCACCACCTCGCGCGCGCGGGCCACCACGTCGGCCCGGCGGGCCGGGTCGGCGAGCACCTCGACGAGCGTGCGTGCCAGGTCGGCCGAGTCGCCCGTGCGGAACAGCACGCCGGCGGCCCCGTCGTCGAGCACGCGCGAGAACGCGCCCAGGTCGCTCGCCACCACCGCGGCACCGGCGCTCATCGCCTCCACGAGCACGATCCCGAAGCTCTCGCCACCGGTCTGCGGCGCGATGTAGACGTCGACCGACGACAGGAGCCGGGCCTTGTCCTCGTCGGAGACCCCGCCCAGGAACTCCACGGCGCCCGCCCGGTCGCCGAGGATCTCGCGTGCCTGCTGCTCACCGGTCTCGCCACGACCGGCGACCAGGAAGCGCGCACCGGGCACGTGGTCCAGCACGTGGCCGACCGCGCCGAGCATGACGGACAGGCCCTTGCGGCTCTCGTCGAGCCGGCCGAGGAACGCGAGCGTCGGGCGCTCGGGCGTGCCCGTCCAGCGCGGGTCGGGCTGCGCCTCGGCGAACGCGTCCACGTACACGCCGTTGGGAATGACGACCGCGTCGCCCCCGAGGTGCTCGACGAGCGTGCGCCGCGCGTCCTCGGACACCGCGATGCGCGCGACGATCTTCTCCATCGACTGCCGCACCAGGGGGAAGGCGACCTGCAGAGGGCGCGAGCGTGCCATCGACGTGTGGAACGTCGCGACGACCGGGCCGTCAGCGATCCACAGCGCGAGCATCGACAGGCTCGGCGTCACGGGCTCGTGCAGGTGCAGCACGTCGAACTGGCCCGCCGAGAGCCACTTGCGCGCTCGTGCGGCGGTCACGGGGCCGAAGGAGAGGCGCGCGACCGAGCCGTTGTATCGCACCGGGACCGCGCGGCCGGCGGCCGTGAGGTACGGGGGCACGGGCGTCTCGTCGTCCGCGGGCGCCAGCACCGAGACGTCGTGCCCGCGGGCGAGCAGGGCCTCCGCAAGGTCGCGGACGTGGAACTGCACACCGCCCGGGACGTCGAAGGAGTACGGGCAGACGATGCCCACGCGCAGCGGCCGGGCCGCGGACGTGCTCATGCCGAGGCCTCCTGCGCGAGCGTCTCGGCGTAGCGCTGGGGGTCGAGGTCCTCGATGAAGACCTTCTGCAGCATGTGCCAGTCCTCGGGGCGCTGACGGATCCCGGCGGCGAGCTCGTGCGCCCATGCCTGCGTGAGCGCACGCACCTGGTCCGCGCGTGCCAGCTCCGGGTCGGGCACCTGCGGCTCGCCGAAGGCGATGTGGATCCCCCAGGGAGATCCCGCCGCGCGGCGCCGCGCACCGTGCAGCCGCTCGTACGTGATCACGGTCGTGGACAGCGCGGCCTTGGCGGCGACCGCCAGCGCCGCGGGCCCCGCGGCGACGCGGGCGCGGTGCCCGGCGAAGTCCACCTCGATGCCCTTCGCGGTCAGGTCGCGATCGGCGAGCAGCGGGATGAGCCCCGCCCCCGCCCGGCCGGTGCGGACCAGCTCGCGGAACACGTCCCCGTCACCCAGCGCGAGGATGCGCAGGCCGATGCTCTCGCGGAACGCGAGGAACTCCTGGAAGAGCTGCTCGGGCTTGAGCCGCTCGGCCACCGTGGTCACCGGGCCGAGGTTGCGGGTGGCCCAGGCACCGGCCAGGTCCCAGTTGCCCAGGTGCCCGAGCGCCAGCACCACGGCGCGGTCGTCGTCCAGGTACCGGCGGATGCCGTCGACCCCGGACGCGCGCACACGCGCGTCCACGCGCTCGGGCGTGAGGGAGGTCAGGGTGAACGCCTCGCCGAAGTAGCGCATGTAGGAGCGCATGCCGGCGCGGCTCAGACGACGCAGCTCGCGAGGGTCGAGCTCGGGGCGCATCCGCGCGTAGTTGGCCTCCAGCTGCCGCACCCCGCCGCGTCGGGTCGCCCAGGACGCGTCGGCCGCGGCCGCGCACAAGCCGCGCACCACGGCACCGGGAAGCCGACCTGCGACGCGCCAGGCGAACGCGTACAGGCGGGCGACGTCGAGCCTCACTCGGCTGCTCGCACGGCCTGCCGGTGCACCATCGTCATCCGCTGCACCACCGTGACGGCGGACGCCAGGGCCAGCAGGACGAGGATCACGCCCAGCACCACGTCCGGCGCACCGACCCCCACGGCCGCCGCGGCGATGAGCACCGCGAACAGGCGGTCGGCGCGCTCCGCGATGCCGCCCGACGCGACCATCCCGAGCCCCTCGGCCCGCGCCCGCGCGTACGGCACGATGGAGCCGAGGACGAGGCAGAGCAGTGCGAGGACGACGAGCGGGAACGAGTCCCCGTCGCCGACGTACCAGAGCACCAGTCCTGCGAAGATCGCGCCGTCGGCCACCCGGTCGAGGGTCGAGTCCAGGAACGCGCCCCACGGGCCGGCGCGGCCCGCCCGGCGCGCCATCACGCCGTCGAGGGAGTCCGTCAGCGTGAAGAGCGCGATGATCAGCGCGCCCGGCAGCAGGTTCCCCGTCGGGAACGCCCACAGGGCCGTGACCACGACGACGAGCGTGCCCGTGACGGTGACCGCGTCCGGCGAGACACCCGCCTTGAGCAGCCGGTCGGCGACCGGCGTGAAGATGCGCGTCATGGCACCGCGGAGTCGGTTCAGCACGGCTCGATCATCCCTTCGCGGAGGTGTCCAGGTCCGCCCACGCTGCGGCGAGCCGCACCCGCGTGTCGGCCAGCAGCTCAGGCAGCGCGCGCGTCCGGGCGACGATCGGCAGGAAGTTGGAGTCGCCACCCCACCGCGGCACCACGTGCTGGTGCAGGTGCGCGTCGATTCCCGCTCCCGCCACCTCGCCCTGGTTCATGCCGAGGTTGAACCCCCGGGGATCCGAGACGGCTCGCAGCACCCGCATCGCCCGGCGCGTGAGCTCCGCGACCTCGGCGACCTCGGCGGGCGTGAGGTCGGTGTAGTCGGCGACGTGGCGGTACGGGCACACCATCAGATGACCTGCGTTGTACGGGTAGAGGTTGAGCACGACGAACGCCACGTCGCCGCGCGCGACGACGAGCCCCTCCTCGTCCGAGACGTCGGCCACCCGGCAGAACGGGCAGCCGGGGCCGGCGTCCTTGTGCGCGGGCTTGCCCTCGCCCCGGATGTACGCCATGCGGTGCGGGGTCCACAGCCGCTCGAAGCCGTCGGGCTCGCCGGCCAGGTGGTCAGCCGGCTCGTTGCTCGTCACAGCCTCGTCCCCGCTCAGACCTGCACGCGGTCGCGCACCGCGCTCACGATGCGCTCGATCGCCTCGGCGACCGGCACCCCGTTGTCCTGGCGGCCGTCGCGGTAGCGGAACGAGACCGCGCCCGCGTCCGCGTCCTCGCCCCCGGCGATGAGGACGAACGGGATCTTCTGCGTGCTCGCGTTGCGGATCTTCTTGCCGAACCTGTCGTCGCTGCGGTCGAGCTCGGCACGGATGCCCTGCGCGCGCAGCTGCCCGACGACCTCGTCGAGGTAGCCCTCGAAGGGCTCCGCGACCGGGACCGCGAGCACCTGGACGGGCGCGAGCCAGGCCGGGAACGCGCCCGCATAGTGCTCCGTGAGCACCGCGAAGAACCGCTCGATCGAGCCGAACAGCGCGCGGTGGATCATGACCGGCCGCTGGCGCGAGCCGTCGGACGCGGTGTACTCGAGGTCGAAGCGCTCGGGCAGGTTGAAGTCGAGCTGGATGGTCGACATCTGCCAGGTGCGGCCCAGCGCGTCCTTGGCCTGCACGGAGATCTTGGGACCGTAGAACGCGGCGCCGCCCGGGTCCGGCACCAGGTCGAGGCCCGACTCGGTGGCGACCTGCCGCAGCGTCTCGGTGGCCTCCTCCCAGGTCGCGTCGTCGCCGACCGACTTCTCCGGGTTCTTCGTCGACAGCTCGAGGTAGAAGTCGTCGAGCCCGTAGTCCTTGAGCAGGTCGAGGACGAAGGTGAGCAGGCTGGTCAGCTCCTCCTTCATCTGCTCGCGCGTGGTGTAGATGTGCGCGTCGTCCTGCGTGAAGCCGCGCGCACGGGTCATCCCGTGCACCACGCCGGACTTCTCGTACCGGTACACGGTGCCGAACTCGAACAGCCGCAGCGGCAGCTCACGGTAGGAACGCCCGCGCGCCGCGAAGATGAGGTTGTGCATGGGGCAGTTCATGGGCTTGAGGTAGTAGTTCTGCCCCTGCTTGCGGATGTTGCCCTCGGCGTCGCGCTCCTCGTCGAGCGTCATCGGCGGGTACATGCCGTCGGCGTACCAGTCGAGGTGCCCGGAGATCTGGAAGAGCTGCTCCTTGGTGATGTGCGGGGTGTTCACGAAGGAGTAGCCGGCCTCGACGTGCCTCCGACGCGAGTAGTGCTCCATCTCCATGCGGATCACGCCGCCCTTGGGGTGGAAGACCGCCAGCCCCGACCCGATCTCCTCGGGGAAGGAGAACAGGTCGAGCTCGTTGCCGAGCTTGCGGTGGTCACGGCGCTCGGCCTCGGCGATCCGCTCGAGGTGCGCGCGCAGCTCCTCCTTGGTGGGCCAGGCGGTGCCGTAGACGCGCTGCAGCTGGGGGTTCTTCTCGCTCCCGCGCCAGTAGGCGGCCGCGCTGCGGGTCAGCTGGAAGCCGTTGCCGAGCACCCGGGTGGACGGCACGTGCGGGCCGCGGCACAGGTCCTGCCACACCACGGCCTCGGTCTCCCGGCCGGCGCCGCGCACGTTCTGGTAGATCGAGAGCCCGCCGAGACCGACCTCGACGGATGCGCCGTCGGCCGCCGCGGGGTCGCCCTTGAGCCCGATCAGCTCCAGCTTGTAAGGCTCCTCGCGCAGCTCCTCGCGCGCCTGCGCCTCGGTCACGTCCCAGCGCCGGAAGGTCTGGCCCTCCTTGACGATGCGCCCCATGACCTTCTCGATGGCCTTGAGGTCCTCCGGGGTGAACGGGGTGTCGACGTCGAAGTCGTAGTAGAAGCCGTCCGTGATGGGCGGCCCGATGCCGAGCTTCGCGGTCGGGTTGATCTCCTGGACCGCCTGCGCGAGCACGTGCGCCGCCGAGTGCCGCAGCACGGCGAGGCCGTCGGGCTCGTCGATGGTCACGGGCTCGACGACCTTCGCGTCGTCCAGCGGCAGGTGCAGGTCGCGCAGCTCGCCGTCCACGCGGACGACGAGGACCTCGCGGCGGTTGCCGAACAGGTCGGCGCCTGTCGTCCCCGGCTCCACCGTGGTCGCTGCTCCGTCGACGGTGAGGGTGATGAGCTGGGGCACCGGGTCTGTCTCCGTTCGTGGCCGTCCACCCGTGCGGTGGACCGCTGACGATGCTACCGGCGGGCGCACCTGGCCCCGTCGACATGTCGGCCGGCCGCCTGGCCCGGACGCACGAGAGGCCCCCTCGGGCGAGGGGGCCTCTCGTTATCTGTGGGCGATACCGGACTCGAACCGATGACCTCCTCGGTGTGAACGAGGCGCTCTACCAACTGAGCCAATCGCCCGTCACCGCCCTGCGGCGGTCACGGTCACCCGCGGGTGACGTCGAGGAAGGATGCTACCCACAACCGGCCCAGAATCCGAACCCGGGCCGTGAGAGCGCTCCACTTGCGGCGGGATGGGTGGTTGCACCCCACTATGCGGGCGTACGTCTGGGTGAACATCCGGCGCTCACCGCACCAATCCGGCATCTCGCTGCCATGATGGGACCTCAAGCCCTTGCCAACAGTCCGATCGTTCGAGACAGGAGGACCCGATGACGCAACCGTATGACGTCGTCGAGGTCGTCGCCATGCAGCTGATCGGATCTGACGCGAGCGTCATCCCGGTCAGCGCTGAGCTGTCGTTCCGGACGTCTGACCCGTACACGGTGCGCGCCGTCTTCACGGGGCCGCACACGATGTCGACGTGGCTCATCGGCCGCGAGCTCCTCGCGCTGGGGATGCACGCGACGTCCGAGGCCCCCGCCGGCACGGGAGACGTCCAGGTGTGGCGCGACGAAGACCCCGACTACACGCTCGTGTCGCTCAGCGGCGTCGAGGGCAGCGCGCTCCTCGCCGCCCCGAGCGAGCCCATCGTCCGGTTCCTCGCCGGCACCGAGGCACTCGTGCCGATCGGTACCGAGAGCGACCGCATGGAGTCCGAGATCACCGCGCTCATCGCAGCGCTCCTGACCGCCTGAGGTCACACTTCCTCGACCGGTTCCGTCCTCGGCGGGACCGGTCGTCGCATGTCAGGGGTCGATCTGGTCGGCTGCCCGCTCCTGGAACACCCGCTGCAGCTCGAGCGACAGCGGCCCAGGCTTGACGTCCGTGCCGTCGAGGGCGACCACGGGCGAGACGTTGCGGATGGAGCCGCTGAGGGTGAGGTGCGCGGTCCCCGCGAGGACGTCGTCGAGCGCGGAGTAGGGCAGCGTCTCCTCGCGAGCCTCGATGCCCGCGTCCGCCGCCCACTCCAGCACCAGCTCGCGCGTGATGCCCGCGAGGCACCCGCTGCTCAGCGGCGGCGTGAGCAGCGCGCCGTCACGCTCCACGAGCACGTTCGACCCCGTGCCCTCGCAGAGCTCGCCGACGGTGTTGGCCAGCATCGCCTCGTCGGCCCCCTGCCGGTAGGCCTCGGCGAGCGCGACGACGTTCTCGGCGTAGGAGATCGTCTTCAGGCCCGCGACGCCCGAGCGCTCGTTGCGCACCCACGGCACGCGGACGGCCCGGGACGCCTCAGCGCGCGTCGCCGGCCCCGCCAGCACGATGAGCGTGGGCCGCTGCTCGTCCGCCGGCAGGCGGTTCGAGCCGAGCGGACCCGGCCCGCCCGTGTACGTGATGCGCAACCGACCTGCGCCGGGCGCGGCCGCGAGGACGGCGTCGACGGCGGCGCGCACCTCGTCCGCGTCGGGGCTCGGGAGCCCGAGGCCGGTGGCCGACCGGTCGAGACGGCGCAGGTGGCGGGTCAGCGCGAACGCCCGACCGTCGTACACGGCACAGGTCTCGAACACCCCGTCGCCGACGGTGAGCCCGTGGTCGACACCAGTCGCGATCGCCTCGTCCTGCTCGCGCAGCCGCCCTGCCGCCCAGATCACCACGCTCATCGCGTCAGTCTGTCACCCGCCGCGCGATCCGCGCCCGAGGCCAGGCCCACCAGCCGCGCCGCCTTGAGCTCGGTCTCCGCCCACTCCGCCTCGGCGTCGCTCCCCCACGTGATCCCCGCGCCCGTCCCGAAACTCAGCACGCCGTCGGCCCACCAGAACGTGCGGATCGCCACCGCGAGCTCGGCGGTGGTGCGTCCGTCGTCGGCCACGTGCACCCAACCGAACGCGCCGCAGTACGGGCCGCGCTCCACGGGCTCCAGCTCGTCGATGATCCGCAGCGCGGACGACTTCGGGGCGCCGGACACCGACCCGGGCGGGTAGGTGGCGCCCAGCAGCCGCGCCCACAGGTCGTCCGACGCGACCGTCCCGGGCGTCAGCGTGCCCTGGACCGTCGAGACGAGGTGCACCAGCCCGGGATGCTCCTCGACGCCCAGCAGCGTCGTGACCTCGACCGTGCCCGGCACGCAGACGTGCTGGAGGTCGTTGCGGACCAGATCCGTGATCATGACGTTCTCGGCGCGATCCTTCCCCGTGAGGCCCTCGGCCGTCGCCGCGGTGCCCTTGATGGGCGCGGAGGTCACCACGTCGCCCTCGACCCTCAGGAAGAGCTCGGGCGAGGCGCAGACCACCCACGCACCGTCCACCTGGATCCCGCCCGCGAACGGGGCCGGGTTGCCGCGCTCGAGCACTCCGGCGAGGGCGCGCGCGTCGGGCTCGTCCGGCAGCTCGACGCTCATCACGCGGCAGAGGTTGGCCTGGTACACCTCCCCCTCGACGATCCGCGCGCGGATGTCGTCGACCGCCGCGACGTACTGCTCCCGGGAGAGTGACGAGCGCCACTCCCCCCGCACGGGCACGTGCTCCCCGACCTCGGGCACCTCCGCCGCCTCGTCGAACCGCCAGGCACGCACGCGGCCGTCGAACTCCCCCACCACGACCCACCAACCAGGCTCGCGCAGGCGTTGTGGCTGGTCACGGACGTCGACGACGTCCGTGACGCCGCTCAGCTCGACGCCGGCGAACCAGGCGCGGCCCGGTGCGCGGCGGGGCTGATCGAGCATGTCCCCACGGTAGCGAGGGTCCGCCGGACCCCGTGACGGGTGCTCGTCCCGCGTGATCCTCGGGGTCGCGGGAGCCAGTTGGACTCATCCCGCGAAACTCAGTTAGAGTCTGGGACGCACACGGAACGCCGGTGAGAACCGGGGGACGTGCGTGCGGACGTGGCTCAGTGGTAGAGCATCACCTTGCCAAGGTGAGGGTCGCGGGTTCGAATCCCGTCGTCCGCTCGGAGACATTCCTTCTCGGCCCTGGCCGCTGAGGACTGCGGTCTCAGGGTGGAGTGGCCGAGAGGCGAGGCAGCGGCCTGCAAAGCCGTATACGTGGGTTCGAATCCCATCTCCACCTCGCAGTAATGACGCATGGGCGATTGGCGCAGCGGTAGCGCGCTTCCCTGACACGGAAGAGGTCACTGGTTCGATCCCAGTATCGCCCACCAGAATTTACGCAGGTCAGGCCACCCTTCGGGGTGGCCTTTCTTGTGCCACCGGGCGCCACGCGTCCGCTCAGTGGCTCCCGTCGAACCGGAGCAGCGTGTCACCGGCGTCGGACTCCCAGACGTGCCCGACCCACTGGACGTCGCGCAGGGCAGGGCGACGCCCCGTCACGAGGGCGGGCTCGATCTCACCCCAGGCGTCGTGCGCCTCGGCGGGGCGAAGTACGCCAGCCCCTCGGGATAGACATCCGTGACAACTGCCGCCCCGGCCGTGACGAGCTCACGCCCCAGCCTGCGGGACACCCGCCGCGGAGTACGGCGGAAGAGCACACCGTCAGGGTCACGCAGCGAGCCGTCGGGTGTCTCCTGCAGCGAACCGGGCGTCGACACGACGAAGACTCTAGGTCGGCGTATCAGGAGGCGGCGGGAGGAACCGACTACGCGGCCGCGAGCCGGTCGCCGAGCTGCTGTCCTACCCACAGCGTTGCGACCGCCGTGGCGAGCACCGCGAACAGACCCGGCACGATCGCGTAGTCGAAGATCGACCGCGTCAGCACCGCGCGCAGGTCGCCGACCGTCGAGGACCACCGCGCGTCCCGACGAGTGATCAGACCGAGCTGCTTCTTGACCCCGGGATCCACCACGCAGGTCATCGTGTACAGCACGCCCGCGCGCACGACGGCGGACCAGAGCCGCGTCGAGGCGACGGCGAGCCGCTGCCCCGCGGGTGCGCGCAGGGTCCGCTGCCACGGAGCCGGTTCGATCGCGTACGCCACGCGGTACCTATCGGCCGCGACGCCCCGGAACTTCAGGTTCTGCCCCGCCCGAGTGCGCGGACCCCGGCCCTCGTATCGTGGGTGGATGCCACGCACCGTCGCCACCACCCGCGCCGTCGCCCTGCCCGAGCTGCTCGAGTTCGTCCGCGAGCGCCACCACTTCATCCTGGTGACCACGAGGCTCGACGGACGTCCCCAGGTCTCCCCCGTCAGCGGGGGCGTCGACGACGAGGGCCGCCTGGTGATCTCGACCTACCCCGGCCGGGCGAAGGCGCTGAACGCCGAGCGCGATCCCCGGGTGAGCGTGTGCGTGCTGTCCGACGACTTCGGCGGCGCGTGGGTGCAGGTGGACGGCGAGGCCGAGGTGCTGCACATGCCCGAGGCCGAGGACGCGCTGGTCGACTACTACCGGTGCATCGCGGGCGAGCACCCGGACTGGGACGAGTACCGGGCGGCCATGCGCATCCAGGGCAAGTCGCTGATCCGCGTCACGCCGACCCGCTGGGGACCCATCGCGACCGGCGGCTTCCCGGCGGACGTCGCGGCCCGCCTCGAGGGCTGACCTCAGACGGACGCCACGTACACCGTGTTGGTCGCCTGCCGGTCCTGGAGCGGGTTGTCGAAGGCGACGACCCGGGCGTCGACGTCGGAGAAGACGCCGGCGAGGACCGCGACGAACTCGTCGTCCGGCGGGTCGTTCGACCACAGCGCGAAGACGCCGCCGTCGGCGATCTGGGACCGGAGGGCGGCCAGGCCCTCCGCGGTGTAGAACGGCGCGTTCTGCGGGGCGAGCAGATGACTCGGCGAGTGATCGATGTCCACGAGCACGGCGTCCACGGGTCCCGGCGAGCCGTCGCGATCGAATCCCCTCCCCGCGGCGGCGAGCGCGAAGAAGTCGCCGTGCACCAGCCGGCTCCGCGGGTCGCCGACGATCCCCGCTCCCAGCGGCACCAGTCCGCGGCGGTGCCAGTCGATGACCGGCTGGAGGGCGTCCACCACGACGAGGCTCCCGACCTCGTGGTGCGCCAGCACCGCCGCGGCGGTGTAGCCGAGGCCCAGGCCACCCACGACGACGCGCACGCCCTGCCTCCCGGCCAGCCGATCGAGTCCGATGTCGGCCAGCGCGACCTCCGCCTCGACGAACAGGCTGGACATGAGGAAGTCGTCGTCGAGCTTGACCTCGTGCACCTCGCGGCCCGTGGTCGGCTCGACCCGGCGCCGCAGGCTGATGGCGCCGATGGGCGTGCGCTGCCAGTCCAGCTCCTCCAGCCGGCGACGAGGCGCGGCGTCCTGCGAGTCCGGCACGAGCCACTCCTCTCGCCCGGCGGCGCCGCCGGTCGTCGCTCACCCTAGCGACGCCCGGCGGGCATCCCGCGCGCACACCCGCGGGTGCGGATCGCGTGGGATCGCCGCGCGCCGGACTAGCGTGAGCGCCAAGAAGATCCGGCCCGCTCGCCGTCGACGTCGACCCGGGCCGCGCGCACCGAGGAGGCACGGTCCCCGGCATGGAATCGCCCCGACGCCAGCCCACGCTCGACGAGGTCGCTGTCCTGGCGGGGGTCTCCCGCTCCGCCGCCTCCCGCGCCGTGAACAACGGCCCGCACGTGTCCCGATCCAAGCGGGACGCGGTCATGAAGGCTGTCCGTCAGCTCGGCTACGTGCCCAACGCCACCGCTCGGGCGCTGGCCACCAACCAGGCAGGAGCGGTGGTGCTCGCCGTGGCCAACGACGACCCGGCGCTGTTCACCGACCCGTTCTACGCCCAGATCATCATCGGCGTGGCGACCGAGCTGGACCGGGCGGACCTCGACCTCACGCTCATGCTGGCCGCCTCCGCGCAGGGCCGTGACAGGCTCAAGCGGATGCTGCGCTCGAGGCGCTCCGACGGCTTCATGGTGATCGCACCCGCGGGCGACGACTGGCTGGCAGCGGTCGCGCACATGACCGAGCTCCCCGTGGTGTTCTGCGGTCGCCCGCTGGGCGCGGAGCCGTCCTGGTACGTCGACGCCGACAACCGCGGCGGCGCACGGCTGGCCACCGAGCACCTCGTCGCGCTCGGCCGGCGCCGCATCGCGATGATCGCCGGGCCCATGGACCTGCAGGCGACCGTCGACCGTCATCGGGGCTTCACCGACGCGATGGCGGTCGCGGGCCTCGAGGCCCACCGGTTCGCGACCGCGGACTTCAGCCCGCGCGGCGGCACGCTGGCCATGGAGCGGCTGCTCGACAAGCACCCGGACATCGACGGGGTGTTCGCCGCGTCGGACAACGTCGCGGCCGGCGCCCTGCGCACCCTGCGGAGCCGCGAGCGCACCGTGCCGGGCGACGTGGCCGTCGTCGGGTTCGACGACCTCACGATCGCGGCGCAGACGGAGCCCGACCTCACGACGGTGCACCAGCCCATCGACGCGCTCGGTCAGGAGATGGCCAAGATGATGGTGCGGCTGATCGCGGGCGAGCGGCCGAGCCCGCTCATCGTCCCGACCCACCTGGTGGTCCGCGGATCCGCACCGGCCGCGCCGTGACGAAGGAGACTGCCGTGGACGTGCACCACATCACCGGCGAGGGCGTGCGCGAGGCGCGGCCCGACGAGATCCCCGCGCTGCTCGCGGCCGGCGAGGGGGTCGTCTGGGTGGACGTGCCGCACTGGGACGCGCACGCGGCGGCCGCCGTCACGGACGTGCTGGGCCTGCACCCGCTGGCGATCCACGACTTCGAGGTGCGCAACCGGCTGCCCAAGGTGCACGCCTACCCGGACGCGCTCCTGCTGGTGCTGCACGCCCCGGAGCGCGGGAAGGCCGGGCACGTCCACCACGTCGAGCTCGATCGCGTCGTCGGCCCCGGCTACCTGCTCACGGTGCACGGCCCCGTGAACCCGGCCGTCGCCGAGGGGGTCGCCCTCCGGGACACCCAGGAGGTGCTCGAGCGCATCCGCGCCGGACGTCTGCGCCCTCGGACGGCCTTCGACATCTCGCACGCGATCGTCTCGGCCCTGACCCGCCGCATGGAGGCGTTCGTCGAGGAGCTCACCGCGGACGTCTGGGAGCTGGAGCGGCGCGTCACCGAGGGCGCGTACGACGACCCGGAGAGGTTCCTCGACGAGATGTTCCGCACGCGGCACGGGCTGCTCGCGGTGCGCACCATCGCCGCGCAGACCGCGGAGATCTACCGACGCGTCGCCTCGATCCCCCGGGCGGTCCCCGACGAGAGCCGTCACCTGGTGCTCGACCTCATCGACCAGTTCGAGCGGATCGTCGGGCTCGCCGGCGAGGAACGTGACTACCTGCAGGGCGTGATCGAGTTCTACCGCGCGCGCACCGAGACGAAGATGACGATCGCCGCCGAACGGCTCGCCGTGATCGCGGTGGTCACGCTGCCCATCACCGCGCTCGCCTCCGTGCTCGGCATGAACCTCATCGTCAACCAGCACACCACGGGAGCGGCTCTCGCGGTGGCGCTCGTCGTCATGGTGGCCATGTCGGGATGCCTGCTCTGGTGGGCGCGGCGGCAAGGCTGGTGGTGACCCAGCGGTTGTCCGGCATGTGAGATCTCGGTTCGAACCCCTTGATCCGCGCCGCCACGCGTGCTGGCCTGTGGCGCGTCGCACCGTGCGACCCAGGACGAGGAAGGAGCAGTCGATGGCTCTCGTCGCGCTCCCCCGCCCGTCCGCCCGGACCCGTTCCTGTCCGGCCTGCTGTCAGCGCTGAGCTGACCCCGCCCCGGCGACGTCCCGTCGCCCGCAGGCCCGTCGACCACCCCGCGGCTCCACGCCGCGGTGCGCGTGGTCGGACCCGAACGCATCCGAGAGGCACGACCATGAGCACCACCCTGACCACCCGGCCCGCCGCCCCGGCCGCACCCGAGCGCACCCTCGACGTCGACGAGCTGAGCGCGCTGACGCGCGACATCGCGGCGCACCCGGAGCGCTGGCGCCCGCTGGTGCAGTTCCAGACCGAAGGCCGCTGGTGGACGCGCCTGGACGGGCCCGCAGGCGTCGACGTCTGGCTCCTGACGTGGCTTCCGTCGCAGGGCACCGAGCTGCACGACCACGGCGCCTCGGCAGCAGCCTTCACCGTCGTCGCCGGGTCGCTCACCGAGATCCGGCCCGACGACGGCCGGCTCGTGCCGCGCGACTTCGCGACCGACCGCACCCAGACGGTCGACCCCGGCGACCTGCACGACGTGCTCAACACGGGCACCGAGCCCGCGGTGAGCATCCACGCGTACTCCCCGCCGCTCACCCGGATGACCTACTGGGCGCGCACGCCCGAGGAGCGGCTGGTGCCGGCCCGCACGGTCGACACCGACGAGCCGGAGACGGACAAGTGACCGGCCGCCGACGCACCATCGAGGACGTCCTCGCCGAGGCACGCGCGGGGCTGGACCGGCTGACCCCGCTCGACGCGTGGGAAGCCGTCCAGAACGGCGCCCTGCTGGTGGACATCCGGCCCGCGGCGCAGCGCGCCGCCGAGGGCGAAGTGCCGCAGGCGCTGGTCATCGAGCGCAACGTGCTCGAGTGGCGGCTCGACCCCGCCGGCAGCCACCGCATCCCTGCGGCCACCGGGTACGACATCCAGGTGATCGTGCTCTGCTCCGAGGGCTACACGTCCAGCCTCGCAGCGGCGGCTCTCGCGGAGCTCGGCCTGGACCGGGCCACCGACGTCGTCGGCGGGTTCCACGCCTGGGTCGCGGCCGGCCTGCCCGCCACCGGTGGTGCGCTGCCGGCGCTCGCCCGGCTGCACGAGGCCGCGCTCGTCGTCTGACGCCGCCCGCCCGGTGCGCGGCGGGCGCGACCCCTCGAGATGCCGCCGCGACGTCCTCGCGGCACGGTAGGTGCAAGGCCGGGCGACTGGCCCGCACACCTTCCGAGGAGGCCGCATGCCGGGAACCGTTCCAGGACCGAGCGTCAAGGACCCCAAGCTCTACGAGGACCTGCGCAAGCAGGGCGCCTCGAAGGAGAAGGCGGCGCGGGTGGCCAACGCGAGCACCGCCGACGGTCGCTCCGAGGTCGCCGCTGCGGGCGGGCGGTCGGGCTCGTACGACGACTGGACGGTGAAGGACCTGCGGGCGCGGGCCGCCGAGATCGGGATCTCCGGCCGCTCCACGATGACCAAGGCCCAGCTGGTCCGGGCACTGCGGGAGCACTGACGTGGCCTCGAGGACGACCTCGGGAACGGGGCGCTGAGCCGTGCACGTCGTCGTCGTCGGAGCCAGCGGCAACGCGGGCACCGCCCTGCTCAGGCGGTTCGAGCGGGACGAGACGATCACGTCGGTCACCGCCGTCGCGCGTCGCGTGCCCGCCGGGCGACCGCCCGCGCCCTACTCCGTGGCCCGGTGGGTGGCGTGCGACATCGGCACGCCAGGACCCGACGAACCCGTCGTCGCCGACCTCGCGCGCGCCATGGCCGGCGCGGACGCCGTCGTGCACCTGGCCTGGGCCATCCAGCCCAGCCACGACCGCAGGCGCCTGGCCCGGGTGAACGTGGACGGCACGCGTCGCGTGATCGCTGCCGTGGCTCGAGCGGGCGTGCCGCACCTGGTGGCCGCGTCGTCGGTCGGGGCCTACTCCCCCGCGCCCGACGACGTGCCGCGCGCCGAGGGATGGCCCACCGACGGCGTGCACTCCTCGTCCTACAGCGTCGACAAGGCCGCGTGCGAGCGCCTGCTCGACGGCGCCCAGGCGACGTTCCCCGACCTGGTGGTGGCCCGCCTGCGGCCGGCGCTGATCTTCCAGCGAGCTGCCGGGAGCGAGGTGGCGCGCCTGTTCCTCGGTCCCCTGGTGCCGCGTCGGATCCTCGACGGGCACCTGCCCGTCCTGCCGTGGCCCGACGGTCTGCGGCTGCAGGCCGTGCACGCCGACGACGCCGCCGACGCCTTCCGCGAGGTGGTGGTGCGGCGCGCGCGGGGGGCGTTCAACGTCGCGGCGCCGCAGGTGCTCCGGGTCGACGACGTCGCCGCGCTCGTGTCCGGCGGGCGTTCGCGCGTGGTCTCGCCCCGTGCGCTGCGCGCCGCGGTGACGCTCGGGTGGCGTGCCCACGCCGTGGCCGCCGGTCCGGGCTGGCTCGACATGGCGATGGCGGCTCCCCTGCTCGACACGACGCGCGCGGAGCGCGAGCTGGACCTGCGTCCGCGGTGGACCGCGGCCGAGGCGCTGCGCGACCTGCTCGGTGGCCTCGGCGAGCAGGCGGGCACCGCGAGCCCGCCCCTGAAGCCCGGGCGGACGGGCCGGCCCTAGCGCGCACCGGTCACCTGCTCGCCATGCCGCTGTCACCCGTGGGGGTTACCGTGCCACGGCACCGCAATCCGGTGCATCACCGACAGCACGGGAGGACTCCGACATGGGCATGAACGTCCGACGAACCAGCCGACGCGGCGCCGTCGCCGCGGGTGGCGTGGCGGTCGCCACGGCTCTGCTGGCTGGGCTGGCGACGCCCGCGACCGCCGGCGGTGGTCAGGGCCACGGCCACGGCCACGGCGGTCAGCCGAGCACGTACGAGCTGACCGTGATGGGTACCACCGACCTGCACGGCAGCGCCCTGAACTGGGACTACTTCAAGAACGCGGAGTACGACGACAGCGCCCACAACGACGTGGGCCTGGCCAAGGTCTCCACGCTGGTGGACCAGGTGCGTGCCGACAAGGGCCGGCGCAACACGCTGCTCGTCGACGCGGGTGACACGATCCAGGGCACCTCGCTGGCCTACTACTTCGCCAAGATCCAGCCCATCTCCAAGACCGTCATCCACCCGATGGCGGCCGCGATGAACGCGATCGGCTACGACGCCGCCGCGGTGGGGAACCACGAGTTCAACTACGGCATCCCGTACCTGCGCACGTTCCAGAAGCAGCTCGACTTCCCGCTGCTCGCGGCCAACGCCCTCGACGACGCCAGCGGACGGCCGGCCTTCAAGCCGTACGTCATCAAGACGGTCCGCCCCGCGCACGGCAAGCCGATCCGCGTCGGCATCCTCGGCCTGACCAACCCGGGCATCGCGATCTGGGACAAGGCGAACGTCGAGGGCAAGATGCGCTTCGACGGTCTGGTCGAGCAGGCCAAGAAGTACGTGCCGCAGATGAAGCGAGCCGGTGCGGACGTGGTCCTCGTGGCGGCGCACTCCGGCGCCGACACGTCCTCCTCCTACGGCGACACCCTGCCCTTCCCGGAGAACGCCGCGACGCTGGTCGCCCAGCAGGTGCGCGACATCGACGCGATCCTCGTGGGCCACGCCCACCAGGAGATCCCCGAGCGCGTGGTCAAGAACACCGCGACCGGCAAGGACGTGGTGCTCTCGGAGCCCCTCAAGTGGGGCGAGCGGCTGAGCGTGTTCGACATCGACCTCACGTACGCGCACCACAGGTGGGCCGTCAGCTCCGTGCACTCGAAGGTGCTCAACGCCAACACCGTCCCGGAGAACCCGCGGATCGTGAAGCTGCTGGCTGCGGACCAGAAGAAGGTCGTGGACTACGTCAACGGCGTGATCGGCACGGCCACCGAGGCGATGTCGGCGGCGACCGCCCGGTACGAGGACACCGCGGCGCTCGACTTCATCAACTACGTCCAGGCGGAGGCGGTCAAGGCCGACCTGACCGGCGCGGACGCCGCGCTGCCGGTGCTCTCCATCGCGGCACCGTTCAACAAGGACGCCGCGATCCCCGCCGGGGACGTCTCCGTGCGGGACATCGCCGGGCTGTACATCTACGACAACACGCTGCTGGGCATCAAGCTCACCGGTGCCCAGGTCAAGGCGTACCTGGAGAAGTCGGCGGAGTACTTCAAGCAGGTGGCCGGCCCGGGCACGTACCCGGCCGACCAGCTCACCAACGCGGTGACGCCGACCGCTCCCTCGGGGACCCCGGACTACAACTACGACGTCATGGCGGGCCTCGACAAGCCGCTGACCTATGACATCGACGTGTCCAAGGCCGCCGGGAGCCGCATCACCGGTCTGGCGTACGGCGGGGTCCCCGTCGCGGACGACCAGGTGTTCGTCGTGGCCATCAACAACTACCGGCAGTCCGGCGGCGGGAACTTCCCCGGTGTCGTCGGGGCGCCCGTCGTCTACAACCGCCAGCTCGAGATCCGCCAGCTGCTGATCGACTGGGTGACGGCTCACCAGGTGGTCGACCCGGCGCTGTTCTCGTCCACCAACCCGGACTGGCGCCTGACCGCCGGCACGACCCCGCTCACGGTCACGCCGTAGTCCGTCCGTGGTGCCGCGACTCGCGTGCGGGTCGCGGCACCACGGCTCCGGCGCGCCTCAGGGCGTGCCGGCGAGCGTCCGGGCCGCCGCCAGACGGCGCCGGGTGATGCGGGCCTGGAACCGACGCGCGACGCCCGGCGCGAGGCGCGATGCCAGGAGCACCGGACGGCTCACGGCGCCCAACAGCGAGGGTCCCTCGTCGTTCACGCGCAGCCCCGCGGCCCGGTGCACGCGCCAGCCGAGCAGGGCCTCGAGCGCCCGTGGGACGCCGGCCTCCGCACTGCGCGACGAGACCAGCACCCGGTCACCTCCGCGATCCACCCGGTCGCAGCGAGTGTTGCAGGTGCGCTAGACCGTCACGCCCGCCAGCGGCGCGTCGGAGCCCACCACACCGATCTCCAGGCGGGCGATCCGGTCCGTCGGCACGCTGGTGGAAGCGGTCAGGCCCTTCGCGGTCCCCGCGCCGGCCGACCACGTCGCGGCCACGGTGCGTGCGCCCGAGGAGTCGACCACCACGAGCGTGTAGACCACGGGCGTCGCCCACGACTCGTGCGGGGGGTAGGAGCAGTGCCAGCTCAGCGTGGTGCCCCAGCCGCGTGCCGTCATCGTCAGGCTCGCCTCGACGGCCGAGCCGCCGACCGGCGCGAGCTCGACCGTGCGTCCTGCGACGACCACCACGGGCGCCGCGTCGCGCTGGGCGAGCGCGACCCCGCCGCCGACCCCGGCCACGAGCAGCAGGACCGCCGCGGCCGCGAGCACCAGGCGGCTGCGGGTGCGGCGTCGCTCCGCCGCCCGCGCGACGGCGGCGAGCTCGACGACCGGAGCCGACGCCGAGAGCTCGTCCTGGCGTCGTGACTCCTCCTGCCGGGCGGACTCGTCGAGCCGGATCGCCTCGTCGGCCGGGAGCAGCCCCAGCAGGCCCGGCATGCCGGCCAGGTCGGCCACGGCCTCGCGGCACGCCGCGCACGTCGCCAGGTGCTGCTCGTACTCGCGGCGGTCCTGAGGGCTGAGCGCGCCCAGCACGTACGACGCGTCCCACTCGCGGAACCGGTCGGGCTCGAACATGTCGCCGTCGCCGGTCATGGCGTGACTCCCTTCTCCTGCAGCGCGAGGCGCATGGCCCGCAACGCGTAGTGCAGCCGCGACTTGACCGTGCCCGCGGGCACATCCTGCTCGTCGGCGATCTCGGCCACCGACAGGCCGCGGTAGTACGCGCCGACGACCACGGCCCGGTGCTCCGCCGACAGCCCGACGAGCGCGTCGGAGACGAGCCACGCGTCGAGGATCGCCTGCGTCTCGTCGCCCGCGGCGCGCTCGGGCAGCGCGTCCGTGGGGCGTTCGCGCCGGCGCTGCGCGCTGCGGGCGTCGTCGACGACCAGGTTGCGGGCCACGGTGAACAGCCAGGCGCGCACCGAGTCCTCCGAGCGCACCATGACCTCGGGGTGCCGCCACGCGCGCACCAGCGTCTCCTGCACCACGTCCTGCGCGAGCCCCTCGTTGCGCGTCAGGCGCAGCACGTAGCGCTGCAGCGACGCGGCGTGCGCGACGTGCAACGAGCGCAGCAGCTCGTCGGGCTCGGTGCTCACGGGGACTCCGGGACGAGGTGGAGCGAGAACTCGACCGCGCCGCGACTGTCGACCTTCACGAAGCCGAGATCGGGCGCCTTGACACCGTAGTCCGCGAAGACGACGGGCACGCTGCCGACGACGTCGACGCCGCGGCTGCCTCCGGCGGCCTGTGCGTCGACGCGCACGGCGCGGGTGACCCCGTGGATGGTCAGCTCACCGTCCAGCACGGCGTCGCCTCCGTCCGTGAGCCGCGCGGCACGGGTGAGCGCGAACGTGGCCGTCGGGAACCGGGACGTGTGCAGGGCCGAGCTGCGGAAGTACGCGTCGCGCGGCGGCTCGTCGGTGTGGATGCTCGCCATGTCGACGCTCAGCAGCGCAGCCGTCAGCTCCCCATCGTCGACCGTCACCGTGCCCTCGACCTGCGGGGTCCGGCCCGTGACCCGGACGTCGATCCCGCGCAGCACCTCGTGCACGCGGTACCCCGCCACCGACCCGCTGCCGATCGACCAGGTGCCGTCCAGGTCGCCCTCGAGGCCGGGCGACGCCGTGAGGCTCGGCACCGGCGCAGCCGCACGGTTGGCGTGGGCGGCGTACAGCTGCGGGCCGACCAGCACTCCCGCGCCCAGCAGCAGCACGCCCGCGCCGGCCACCATCCCTAGCACCTTCGTCCGCCGTCGCACGGTCATCAGCTCCTCGTCGTCCGGTCCGTCTCCCCACCAGACGAGACGCCGGCCCCCGAGGTTCACCGCGGGCCGACGAGCACCCGGGTGAACCGATCCGCGCTCTCTCCCGTCGTGCAGATGGGGGCCCCGACGAGGTGTCGGAACCACGGCCCGGACTCGAGGAGCGAGAACATGCGACGCATCGTCGGCATCACCCTGACCGGCCTGACCGTTGCGGCGGCCCTGGCGGCGTGCTCGTCGTCGGACGACGCGGGCGGCACACCGGAGGCCAGCAACGAACCCACGCAGGACCAGTCCTCGGCGGCGACCGGTGGCGCGGAGGTGGCCACGGCCAAGACCTCCCTCGGCACGATCGTCGTGGACGGCAAGGGCATGACCGCGTACTACTACGACAAGGACGAGCCGAACTCGGGCTCGAGCGTGTGCACCGCCGACTGCGCCGCGGCCTGGCCCGCGATCGAAGCGGCCAGCGCGACGCCCACGGTGGACGGGATCACCGGCAAGGTCGGCACCATCACCGGCACGGACGGCAACCTGCAGGTCACGATCGAGGGCCGACCCATCTACACGTACGCGGGCGACTCGAAGGCGGGCGACGTGACCGGCCAGGGCGTCGGCGGCATCTGGTACGTCGTCGCACCGGACGGCAAGGAGCTGACCAGCGGCGGCGACACCGGCGGCTACTGACGCCGTCTCGACCTGCGGACCGTCCCGGGATCGCCCTGGACGGCCGCGCAGGTCGGTGCCACCCTGCGCCGTGTGAGCACACCGACCACCGTCCACGTCCTCGACAACCCGGCCTGGGAGTCCCTGACCGGCGCACACGCCCAGTTCGCCGAGGGCACGGAGCGGGCGCTGCGCTACCGCGCGGCGGTGTCCCCGATCCTCGCGCTCAGCGATGCCGACGACCCGCGGGCCTGGGACGAGCTGGCCGCGCTCGTGGGGCCGGGCAGCCGCGTGGTGCTCGCGACGTCGGGCAGCGCACCGGCCTCCTGGGGGCGTCTGGGGGAGTTCGCCGGCGTGCAGATGGTGGCCACGGACGCGCTGCAGGATGCGCCCGACGCGGAGGCCGTCGTCCTGGGCGCGGCGGACGTCGACGACATGCTTGCCCTCGTCGCCCGCAACCAGCCGGGGCCCTTCGAGCCGGAGACATACCGCCTGGGCACTTACCTGGGCATCCGTCGTGACGGCGCGCTGGTCGCCATGGCCGGCGAGCGGCAGCACCCGCCCGGCTACACGGAGATCAGTGCCGTGTGCACCGACGCGGCCTACCGCGGGCAGGGGCTCGCCGCCCGCCTCGTCAGGGCCGTCGCCGCGGGCATCCGGGCGCGCGGCGAAACGCCGTTCCTGCATGCCTCGGCGGAGAACACGAACGCGATCCGGCTCTACGAGGCGCTCGGCTTCGAGCTGCGTCGCCAGGTCACCTTCCTCGCGCTGCTGGCACCGGAGCGCTGACGCTCAGATGCCGCGTGCCTGGCGCACGGCCTTCTTGACCAGGATCAACGGCAGCAGCAGCGTGGCGAGCATCGTCACGAGCCAGACCACGACCGCGCCGAGCAGCCACGCCGTCGTCCCGTCGATCGACAGGCCGTCGCTCACGAGCGTCGCGACCCAGAGCCCGAGGAACGTCGAGATGAGGCCCACGCCGCCGGTGAGGGCCGTGGCGTAGCGTCGGGTCATCGTCAGGATCCACGGCGACAAGATGCTCTGGAGCACCGCGAACACCACGACCGCGACGATGAACCCCGACGGGGACACGTCGAAGCCGTCGATCAGGAGCGAGGCCACCCACAGGCCGAGCGCGGAGGAGGCCAGGAAGATGCCTGCACGGATGAGGAAGGCGATCATGTCGATCCGATCTTCTCGAGGCCACGGCGTGCCCTTCACCCTAGGGAGCCGGAAGGCCGCAGCGGAAGGACGACCCGCCACGCCCCGCGTCCTCCCGGCCGGGGAGACGGCATGACGGCGGACCCGTCGGTGCCACCCAGCGGGACCGGCTGCCTCGAGTGCGAGCGCACCGGGGGGTGGTGGTTCCACCTGCGCAGGTGCGCCACGTGCGGTCACGTGGGCTGCTGCGACTCGAGCCCGTCCCAGCACGCGACCGCGCACTGGCACGAGACCGGGCACGCGCTGATGCGCTCCTTCGAGCCCGGCGAGGACTGGTGGTGGGACTACGCCGCCGGGAGCGGGACCACCGGGCCCACGCTCGCCGACCCGCAGCACCGCCCCGTCGAGCAGGGCGCGCCGGGACCCCGGGGGCGCGTGCCCGACGACTGGCGGGTACACCTGCACTGAGGCCCGGAAGGCCGAGGGGCCGAGGTCCCCGGGGCGTTCCGCCGGGCATGGGATCATGGGGTGCCGTCGGGTCGTCGTGCGGCGCGAGTCTCGCGCCCTCGGCTCGCCGGCCACCCCTGACGACCCGTAGGCGGAACCACCATGACTGCGCTCACCACCACCGAGCCCCCGAGCGAGGCGCTGACCGATCCCGGCGTCGACGCCGCCGACCTCGCGACCTTCCTGGAGGTCGCGGACCGGATCAGCCGGCTCCCGTCGGACCACCCGCAGCTCGCCGTGGCCCGCCGCGCGACGTCGGCGCTGTTCAAGGCGGCGAAGAAGCAGCGTCGCGCGGAGCGCCGCGACGCGATCGGCGCGGCCGACCGTGAGGTCGTCGCCGCCACCGCGACCGGCAGCCCCGGTCGGATCGACGACGAGACGCGTGGGATCCCGCTGGTCAGCACCGCGCGCGGTGCCACCGCCGGCACGCTGCGTCGGGCGCGTGCGTGCTACATCTGCAAGCAGCCGTACGTGCAGGTGGACGCGTTCTACCACCAGCTGTGCCCCGAGTGCGCGCTGCTCAACCACGCCAAGCGGGACGCGCGCACCGACCTGACGGGCCGCACCGCGCTGCTCACCGGCGGCCGCGCGAAGATCGGCATGTACATCGCCCTGCGCCTGCTGCGCGACGGCGCCCGCACCACGATCACCACGCGCTTCCCGCGCGACGCCGCCCGCCGGTTCGCCGCGATGGAGGACAGCGCCGAGTGGCTCGACCGGCTCACGATCGTCGGCATCGACCTGCGCGACCCTGCCCAGGTGGTCGCCTTGGCCGACGACGTCGCCGCGCGCGGACCTCTCGACATCCTCATCAACAACGCCGCGCAGACCGTGCGCCGCTCCCCCGGCTCGTACTCGCGCCTCGTGGACGCCGAGCTCGAGCCGCTGCCCGACGGCCCTCTCCCTGAGCTCGTGACCTTTGGTCGCACCAGCAGCGCCCACCCGCAGCAGCTGGCGGGCGCGGTCACCGAGCTCAGCAGCCCTGCGCTGCCGCTCGCCCGGCAGGCCGGTGTCGCGGAGCTGGCGCTCACTGCCGAGGCCGCGTCGCTCGAGCGGCTCGTCGCCGGCACCGGGATCGACGCCGGCGGCCTCGTCCCGGACGTCGTCGACACCAACAGCTGGGTCGCGACGGTGGACCAGGTCGACCCGATGGAGCTGCTCGAGGTCCAGCTGTGCAACCAGACGGCGCCCTTCATCCTCGTGAGCCGCCTGCGTCCGGCCATGCGGCAGTCCGGCGGTCGCTACTCCTACGTGGTCAACGTCTCGGCGATGGAGGGCGTGTTCTCGCGCGGGTACAAGGGCCCCGGCCACCCGCACACCAACATGTCCAAGGCCGCCCTGAACATGCTGACGCGCACGAGCGCCACCGAGCTCGCCGAGGACGGCATCCTCATGACGAGCGTCGACACCGGGTGGATCACCGACGAGCGCCCGCACACCACCAAGGTGCGGCTCGCCGAGGAGGGCTTCCACGCCCCCCTCGACCTCGTCGACGGGGCTGCGCGCGTGTACGACCCCATCGTGCGCGGCGAGGCGGGCGAGGCGCTGTTCGGCTGCTTCCTCAAGGACTACACGCGATCGGCCTGGTGACCTCTCGTCGGCACTGCCGGTCGGTCCGTCCCTTTGGTCCGAGACGGGTCACCCGTTCGGCGCAGACCCCGCGCAACGTCACCCGCTAGACCTTGCGGACGCCCGGCGTGGACGCCGTAGCGTCAGCCCAGCAGGCTCGAGAAGCGGGCGTGTGGCGCTAGGAGACGGACGTGAGTGCAGCGGGGCGCGACCCGCAGTGGCGTGAGGCTGAGCGCTTCGCCGAGCGCCACGCGCGCATGGTGCTCGCGCTCGTCGACGTCCGCGTCACGCCCGACGACGGCAGCCCGGTGGACCTGCTCGGCCAGGACTTCGCCGCCATGGTCGACCGCAGCCGCGCGCCCGTCGGCACCATGCCGCTCGAACGGCTGCGCCTCGCCGCGGGCTCCCGCACGGCCGCCTTCTACTCGCGCTCCGGCTACGCCAAGACCGCGCTGCTGTGGGCCGACCGGCACGCCGTCGCCCTTTTCGCCTACACCGACGACGGCTACGCGGCGCCGGTGAACGAGGCCGCGCGCGAGCTGATCGAGCGCGGGCACGCGGACAGCGAGCGCAAGGTGCTCGTGGAGATCGCTCAGGTCTCCCGGCTCGCGAACGAGCAGCGCGCCGCGCTCGAGCGGCGCGAGCGCGAGGCCTATGCCGCGGCCCTACGCGAGACCGAGCGCGAGCAGGCGGCCGAACGCGCACGCCGCGCCGCGCGCGAGCGCGCGGAGGCCGTCCTGGGGCGCACGGTCGCGCTGCTGCTGCGCGTGCGGCTCGACACCCACGCGCTGAGCACGACGGTCAAGACGCTGGCCGAGTCCCCGGTGGCGGACGCCGTGGCCGACGCGTCGCGGCGCCTGACGATGTTCGAGCGCCCCGCGGCCCTCGCGCGCGTCCGCGCGCAGTTCATCGACGCCGCCGCCGCGCTCGACGTGATCACGCCGCCCTCGGGACGCGACGCCTCGAGCTATCGAGCCGCCCGGCGCGCCGTGGACGACGGCCTCGACGCCCTGGACGAGGCCTCTGGCGAGCACACCTCCGGGCACGTGGCGCCGGACGTCGTCGGCGCGGCGCTGCGACGAGCCGCACGGTCGTGGCAGATCGTGGTGGCCGAGGTCGTCCGGGCCGCGCCCGCTCCGCCGCCACCGACGGTCCCCACCCAGCGGGCCGCGCAGCACCGGGCCGAGCCCGTCGCCTCCTGAGGGCCGGCCGACGCTAGCGGCGCTCGTACAGCCCGCGCACGTACCCGGCCTGGCCCAGGTGCTGAAGACCGTCACCCACGACGCTCACCAGCCGCACGCCGAGGGTCACCGGCGGGTCCCAGCTCGTGTCGACCACCCGGTCGAGGTCGGCATCGGTCAGCGTGCCGAGATAGCGACGGGTCGCCGCGGCCACGTCGTCGAGGTAGCCGAGCAGCAGCGCGCCTGAGACCTTGACCGCCGCGACGCTGTCGGCGTCCTGGCCGTAGCCGCTCTCGGCGTCGTCGAACGGCAGCGCGAACCGTCGCGCCCAGCCGCCCGCCGTCCACACCTGCTCCGTGCCGGCGAGCGGCGCGACCTGCGCGTCCTCGCCGCGCGCGATGTGCCACGCGAGCCACCCGAGGGTGTTGGCGCGCGGGTCGGGCCGCCACTCCAAGGCCGCGTCGTCCAGCCCGTCGACGACCCGGTGCACGCCGGGAGCGACCCGGCCGAAGGCCTCGAGGAGCGTCTCCAGGGCGTCCATCAGGCCACCTTGGTGTGCGCCGACCGCACGAGCACCGCCGCGCTGCCGACGACGAGGGAGTCCTCGACGAGGGCCGCGCGCGCGTCGGGCCGGAGCCACGACGGTCCACCGTCCGCGGCCCACGCGCGCCACGCGGCTCCGGCGTGCGCGCCGAGGAACGCACCGATGGCGCCCACGGGGGCGGCGACCACCACCGCGCGCAGCGGCCGCCGCTCCGCGACGGCCAGACCCGCGGCGCCGAGGGCACCGGCGAGCACGCGGGCGTCGAGCATCGGCCGGCCGAGCCTGCTCGGCGTGACCGGCAGCTTGTCGGCGACCAGCTCGCCGATCGCGGCGAGCCGCCCGACCGAGCGCAGCAGCACCGCGCCGGCCCCGGTACGACCTCGGGCCGCGACGGCCAGCGGCACGGTCAGGGACACCGACGACCGACCGCCGGTCGCGAGGCCCAGGGCGAAGGAGCGCGTGAGAGAACCCATGCCTCGTGTGTACCTCGTGGTCCGTCTGGCGGCACCTCGAGCGATCAGGCGGGCGTGAGCGGCTCCACGCCGGACTCGGAGTCCAGGTGGTCGGACATCGCGTCGAGGAACGTGCGCAGCGCGGGTCGCGCCTCGGGTGGCACCGCGGCGGCGATGGCCGCCATCGCCTGGTGCATCGCCTGAAGGCGTGAGCGGATCTGCTGGTGGGCGTGCGGCGTGCTCGTCACCACCACCGAGCGCCGGTCGGTGGGGTGCGTGGCGCGCTCCAGGTGCCCGGACGCGGCGAGGCGGTCCAGGAGCTTGGTGGTCGAGGCCGTCGAGATGTTGAGGTATGCGCTGATGTCCCGGGGGTGCGCGTGCCCGCCCGCGGCCTCAGTTGCCATGACGAACTGCAGAGCCTGCATGTCGGTGCCGTTCATGGACATCCCCGCGCTCATGCGCCGGCGCATGTCGACGTCCGCGCGGCGGAACCGTCGGACGGCTTGCAGCAGGTCGGCGACCGACGGATCGTCGGCGTACCAGTAGTGCGGGACATCGGTCATGGTTGGATCCTAGTCTGGTTAACTACTAGCCTGGCTAGTCATCGACGAACGTCGACCCGTCCGAGCAGGAGGACACCGCATGGACCACCCGCCCTACGGCGACCTCGTCGTCCTGCTCGACCCCGACGGACGCCCGGCCGGCACGGCTCCGCGCGCCTCGGTGCACGGCGTGAGCACGCCCCTGCACCTGGCGTTCTCGTGCTACCTGCTCGACTCCGCGGGGCGACTCCTGGTCACGCGGCGCGCGCTGAGCAAGCGGACCTGGCCCGGGGTGTGGACCAACGCGTTCTGCGGCCACCCGCGGCCCGGCGAGCCGATGCAGGCGGCGGTCCACCGGCATGCGCGCCACGAGCTCGGCATCACGGTCGACGCCCTCGAGGTGGTCCTGCCGGACTTCCGCTACACGGCACGGGACGCGGCGGGGGTGATGGAGAACGAGGTCTGCCCCGTCTTCGTCGCCACCACGCGCGACGACGTCGCGCCGCACGCCGACGAGGTCGCGGACCTGGCCTGGACCACGCCCGACGAGCTCGCGTCCGCGGTCGCCGCCACGCCCTGGGCGTTCAGCCCGTGGATGGTCGAGCAGGTGCCCCAGCTGGTCGGCCTGCTGGGCGGCGCCTCGCGCGTCCCCAGGGCGGCGGTGGTCTGAGTGCAGCGCTTCTTCGACGACGCGCAGGCGCACGCGGCACCGCTGGGTGCCGAGTACGTCGCGCTCTGGACCGCCATGCGCTCGGCGAGCGACGGGGGGCGGCGCCTGAGGCCTGCGCTCGCCGTCGAGGCCTACCGGGCGCACGGTGGCAGCGACGCGCACGCGGCCCAGCGGCTCGGCGACGGCATCGAGCTGCTGCACACGGCGTTCGTCATGCACGACGACGTCATCGACCACGACCTGCGCCGCCGGGGCCGGCCGAACGTCAGCGGCGAGTTCGGCAGCCGCGCCCGCGCCGAGGGTGCCGACCGGACGGCGGCGGCCGGCTACGGCCAGGCCGCGGGGATCCTGGCCGGTGACCTCGCCCTGGTGGGTGCGCTCGTCGAGATCGCATCGGTCGCGGTGGACACGACGACACGCGACCGCCTGCTGGCACTGGTGCACGCCGCGGTGCGGGTGTCGGCCGCGGGCGAGCTCGACGACGTCTATCTCGGTCTCGGCACGCGCGTCGCCTCGGTGGACGAGACGCTCGCCGTGGCCGAGCACAAGACGGCCGCGTACTCCTTCGCCCTCCCGTTGCAGGCGGGCGCGCTGCTGGCCGGCGCCTCGCCCGACCAGCTCGACCGGCTGGGCGAGCTGGGCAGGCTGCTGGGCATCGCCTTCCAGCTCTGCGACGATCTACTCGGGGTGTTCGGCGACGAGGCCGAGACCGGCAAGAGCACGCTGTCCGACCTGCGGGAGGGCAAGATGACGGCGCTGGTGGCGTACGCCGCGCGGACCCCGGCGTGGGACTCCATCCGCGCGCAGCTGGGCGACCCGAAGCTGACCGCGGCCGACGCCGGCACGCTCCGCGCGCGGCTCGAGGCCTGCGGCGCGCGGTCCTTCGTCGAGTCGCTCGTCGAGAGCCACCTGCAGTCCGCGCGGGCCCTCGCGGCCGCCGCCGGGCTGGACTCGGTGATCGAGCGCGTGTCCGCCCTCGCCGCCCGCGACACCGGGAGGGCCGCGTGAGAGGCACCGGACGGGCGGTGCCCGACGCGGCGGCCCTCTACGACATCGCCGCCGAGCACGCGACCGCCCAGATCGTCGAGGAGTACTCGACGTCGTTCGCGCGCGCGTGCCGGCTGCTGGCCGAACCCGTCCGCACGCACGTGCGCAGCATCTACGGCCTCGTGCGGCTCGCGGACGAGATCGTGGACGCCGAGTCCCTCGACCTGTCCCCCGCCGAGCGCGCGGCGCTGCTCGACGACCTCGAGCAGCAGACGTCCCAGGCGATGGCGCGCGGCTTCTCGACGAACCTCGTGGTGCACGCCTTCGCGCGCACCGCCCGCACATGCGGCATCGACGGTACGCTCGTCGCACCGTTCTTCGCGTCGATGCGCACTGATCTCGAGCGCACGGAGCACGACGCCGCGTCGCTCGACACCTACGTCTACGGCTCCGCCGAGGTCGTGGGCCTGATGTGCTTGAAGGCGTTCCTCGCCGACGAGCCCCACCCGCAGGAGCAGTACGTCCTCCTGGAGCCGGGCGCGCGACGGCTGGGTGCGGCGTTCCAGAAGGTCAACTTCCTGCGCGACATCGCCGCGGACCACGACACGCTCGGTCGCACGTACTTCCCCGGGGTCGTGCCGCAGGACCTCACGGAGGCGCAGCGCGACCTGCTCCTCGACGACATCGACGCGGACCTCGCCGCCGCGGCCGAGGCGATCGCGCTCCTGCCGGCGTCGTCGCGCCGCGCGGTCCGCTGCGCCCACAACCTGTTCGCCGCGCTCTCGCACCGGCTGCGGGCCACGCCCGCCGCGCAGATCGGCCGCCGCCGGGTCAGCGTGAGCACGCCGGCCAAGGCTCGCATCGTGCTGCGCGCCATGCTGTCGGGTGCACGATGAGCCAGGCGACGACCGGGAGGCGCGCGGTCGTCATCGGCGCCGGCATCGCGGGGCTCGCCACCGCGGCACTGCTCGCCCGGGACGGGTACGACGTCGAGGTGCTCGAGCAGCGCGACGAGATCGGCGGGCGGGCCGGCGTCTGGGAGGCCGGCGGCTTCCGGTTCGACACCGGTCCGTCGTGGTACCTGATGCCCGAGGTCTTCGACCACTTCTTCGCGTTGTTCGGCACCACCGTCGCGGACGAGCTCGACCTGGTCACCCTGGACCCGGCCTACCGGGTCTTCTTCGAAGGGGAGGCCGGGCCGCTGGAGCTGGCCACCGGGCGCGCACCCGAGCAGTTCGAGCGGCTGGAGCCGGGTGCGGGCGCTGCCCTGTCGTCGTACCTCGAGTCCGCCCGCGAGGCGTACGGGCTCGCGCTCGACGAGTTCCTCTACACCACGTTCACGTCGCCGCGGAGTCTCGCGTCGAGGTCGGTGCTGCGCCGGGCACCGCGGCTCGCCCGGCTGCTGACCACGTCCCTGGAGACGCACGTCGCGCGGCGGTTCACGGATCGCCGGCTGCGGCAGGTGCTCGGGTACCCGGCCGTCTTCCTCGGAACCTCCCCCGAGCGCGCGCCGAGCCTGTACCACCTCATGAGCCACTGCGACCTGACCGACGGCGTGCGCTATCCCATGGGCGGCTTCGGGCAGCTCATCGACGCCGTCGCACGCGTGGGCGAGCGTGCGGGCGTCCGGGTGCGGACCGGCGCACGCGTCACCGGCATCGAGGTCGACGAGCATCGCGCCGCGCGCGGCGTGACGTGCGTCGTCGACGGAGTCAGCCGCACCGTGGATGCCGACGTGGTCGTCGGCGCCGGGGACCTGCACGATCTCGAGACCCGTCTGCTGCCCGCCCACCTGCGCACGTACCCCGAGACCTGGTGGGCCAAGCGCGATCCCGGACCCGGTGCCGTGCTGGTGTACCTGGGCGTGCGCGGCCGGCTCCCCCAGCTCGCGCACCACTCGATGTTCTTCACCGCGGACTGGCGCGCCAACTTCGGCGCCGTGCTCGGTCCGGACCGGCGGGTCCCCGAGAACGCGTCGCTCTACGTGTGCGCGCCGTCGCGCACCGACGCCTCCGTGGCCCCGGCAGGGATGGAGAACGTGTTCGTCCTGGTGCCCGTGCCGGCCGACGTGTCGGTGGGCGCCGGTGGCGTGGACGGCCGCGGCGACGCCGCCGTGGAGCGGGTGGCCGACGCCGCCATCGCGCGCATCGCGGCCTGGGCCGGCATCCCCGACCTGGCCGAGCGTGTCGTCGTGCGCCGCACGGTCGGGCCCGCCGACTTCGCGCGCGACCTGTCGTCGTGGTCCGGGGGCGCGCTCGGCCCCGCACACACGTTGCGGCAGTCCGCCTTCCTGCGGGGACGCAACGCCTCGGCCAAGGTCAGCGGCCTGCTCTACGCCGGCGGGTCGACGCTGCCCGGCATCGGCCTGCCGATGTGCCTGATCAGCGCGGAGAACGTGGCCAAACGGCTGCGCGGCGACCGCAGCTCCCGACCCCTGCCCGAGCCAGTGCCGAGCGTGGTGCCGTGAGAGGGGCCTACCTGCTGACCGAGCTCGCGTTCCTGGCGTGCATCGTCGGTCTGGACGCACGCCTGCGGCTCTTCTTCTGGGCGGACGCGCGACGGGCGAGCGTGGTGCTGGCGGTGGGCCTGGCGTTCTTCCTCGTCTGGGACCTGGTCGCCATCGCGGCGGGCTTCTACGGGCGCGGCGGCAGCAGCGCCATGCTGGGCATCGAGGTCGCCCCGCACCTGCCCGTGGAGGAGCTGGTCTTCGTCACGTTCCTGAGCTACGTCACCATGGTGGTGCTCGCGCTCGTCCGGCGGGCACTGACCGCGCGGGGGACGGCGCGATGACCTACCTGACGCTGGCCGTGCTCTTCGTCGGGGCGTGCCTGGTCCTGGCCGTCGTGGTGGGCGTGCGCCGACGCGAGCCCCACTTCGCAGCGTCCATCGCGATCACAGCCGCGGTGCTCGTGGGGCTGACGATCGTGTTCGACAGCCTCATGGTGATCGCCGACCTGTTCCGCTACGACACGAACCTGCTGGTGGGGCTGCGCATCTGGCGGACGCCCGTCGAGGACCTCGCATGGCCGGTCGCCGCTGCGCTGCTGCTGCCGTCGGTCTGGGCGCTGACCGGACCGGCGCGCCGCCCGGCCGACGAGGAGCGCGAGGTGAACCGTGTCGGTTGACGCCCATCCCGTGCGTGCGGGGCTCGCGCAGGTCGTGGGATCGTCGCGCCCGCTGTCGTGGATCAACACGGCCTACCCGTTCGCCGCCGCGTTCCTGCTGGCGGGCGGCGACGACATCCTGACGCTCGTGGTGGGCACGCTCTACTTCCTGATCCCCTACAACCTGCTGATGTACGGGATCAACGACGTGTTCGACTACGAGTCGGACCTGCGCAACCCGCGCAAGGGTGGCGTCGAGGGCGTGGTGCTCGACGACCGGTGGCACCGCACGACGCTGTGGGCCGCCGTCCTGAGCAACGTGCCGTTCCTGGTCGCCCTGGTGTGGCTCGGCAACGGCTGGTCGGACCTGGTGCTCGCCATCAGCGTGTTCGCCGTCGTGGCCTACTCGGCGCCCGGCCTGCGGTTCAAGGAACGGCCCGTCGTGGACTCCCTCACGTCGAGCACGCACTTCGTGAGCCCGGCCGTCTTCGGGGTGACCCTGGCCGGCGGGAGCTTCACCCGCCCCGTCCTGGCCGTGCTCGCGGCCTACTTCCTGTGGGGAGCCGCCTCGCAGGCGTTCGGCGCGGTGCAGGACATCGGCGCCGACCGCGCCGCGGGCATCGGCTCGATCGCGACCGTGTTCGGCGCCCGGCGCACCGTCCGGCTCGCCATGGCGGGCTACGGCGCGGCGGCGGTGCTCATGCTCGGAGCGGGCTGGCCGGGCATGCTCGCCGCCGTGGTGCCGGTCGTCTACCTCGTGTCGATCTCGCCCTACCGCAACCTCACCGACGAGTCGTGCGAGGACGCCAACCGCGGCTGGCGCTGGTTCCTGGTGCTCAACCTCGTGATGGGCTTCCTCGTGACGCAGCTGCTCATCGTCATGGCCCTGACGTCCAGCGACTGAGACGGACCGCCCTACCCCCTGGCGTCGGCTCGAATCGTTGTTATACCTCCGCGCAAGGTCACGAGCACCAGCACGCAGCCCCGGCTCGCTGGTCAGCAACCCCCGTCACCGGGGTGCTCCGGGAGATGACCTGGCCCCGTGGTCGTCACGGGGCAAGCGTGAGAGGAGACCCATGTCTGAGCACGTCATCGCCCTGTCGGGCAACCCGCGCGCCGGTTCGCGCACCACCGCCGCGGCGACCGCCGTCGCCGACCGGCTCGCGGCCTCCGTCCTGGACGGGGAGGCGGTCCGCACGATCGACCTGTCCGCCCTGGCGGGCGAGATCTTCGCCGCCGAGCACCCGGCGGCCGACGAGGCGCTGGCGGCGCTGCGGTCCGCGCGGCTGCTCGTCGTCGCCACGCCGGTCTACAAGGCGTCCTACACGGGCCTGCTCAAGGCCTTCCTGGACCTGTACGGACCGAACGGCCTCGCGGGCGTGGTGGCCGTGCCCCTGGTGGTGTCCGGCAACCCCGCGCACGCCCTGGCCGGCGAGGTGCACCTGCGGCCGCTGCTCGTCGAGCTCGGCGCGGTGGTGCCGACGCGGTCGATCACCGTACTCGACTCGCAGCTGGCGCAGCTCGACGAGGCGCTCGACGGCTGGCTCGCGGGCGGTGCGCTCGAGTCGCTGACCGCAGCGCTGCAGCCCGTCGCGGCCGGCGTCGCCCGATGACCGCCGAGGCGTTGCGCCCGCTCGAGCGGCTCCTGCACGAGCAGGACGAGCCGCAGCTGACCCCCGACGAGTACAAGGCCGTGTTCCGCCGGCATGCGGCGGGCGTCGCCGTGGTCACCCTCCGGGACGGCGACCGCCCGGTCGGCTTCACGGCCACGTCGGTGATCTCGGTGTCCGCCGCTCCCCCGATCCTGGCGTTCTCGTTGGCGTCCTCGTCCTCGTCCTGGCCGGCGATCTCCCGCGCGGAGACGCTCGCGATCAGCCTGCTGACGGCGAACCAGGGTGACGTCTCGGCTCGGTTCGCCACCAGTGGGATCGACCGGTTCGCCGACGGCGGCTGGCGCGCGCTCGACACCGGCGAGCCCGTCATCGAGGACGCGGGCGCGTGGGTCCGCGGCCGCGTGCTGCAGCGCGTGCCGGTCGGTGACAGCTACCTGGTCACGGTGCGTGCGCTCGAGCACGGCACGAGCGAGTCGGCCGGGCCACTCGTCTACCTCGACCGGCACTACCACCCGGTCGGCGACTACGAGATCTGATCGACCAGGGGCCGCCGGCATGCCGTCGGCGGCCCCCATGGGTCAGCGTCCCGCCAAGGCCCGAGCCCCCGGCATCAAGGAACCGTCAAGGTCAGGCTGACGGCGTCCACGGCGACGTAGACCTGAGACGTGCCCGGTCCTCGAGCACCGGCCCCCGGGGCCGTCGCTCGTCGAAAGCCGTGAGACCCGTGACCGACCTGGCCCTCCTCGCGCTGACCGTGGCGTTCTTCGCCGCGATCGCGCTCCTCGCGCACCGAGCGGACCGCTCATGAGCGGGTACGACCTCGCGGGCCTCCTGGTGGCAGCCGCGCTGCTCGTGTACCTCGTGACGGCGTTGCTGCACGCCGACCGGTCCCGGTGAGCGCCGTGCAGGTCCTCACCGCCGTGGCCCAGGTGCTGATCGTCGTCGCCGTGCTGGCGGCGACGCACCGGCCCCTCGGCGACCACGTCGCGCGCGTGCTGTCCTCGCCGCGCCACCTTCGCCTCGAGCGCGCCGGCTACCGGCTCATGCGGGTGGACCCGGACGCGGACCAGCGGTGGAGCACGTACCTGCTCTCCCTGCTCGGCTTCTCGCTCGCGTCCGTGCTCCTCCTGTTCGGTCTCGCGCGACTGCAGGACCGCCTCCCGCTCGACGTCGGTGCGCCGTCCATGGACCCTGCCGGTGCGTGGAACGTCGCGGTCTCCTTCGTCACCAACACCAACTGGCAGTGGTACTCGGGCGAGACCGCAGCGGGTCACCTGCTGCAGATGACCGGCCTCACGGTCCAGAACTTCGTCTCCGCGGCGGTCGGCATCGCGGTGATGGCGGCCCTGGCGCGCGGCTTCGCCAGGAGCGGCGAGCGCGGACGCGTCGGGAACTTCTGGAGCGACCTCGTGCGCTCGACCGTGCGCGTGCTGCTCCCCCTCGCGGTCCTTGCCGCGATCGCGCTCATCGCCGGTGGCGTCATCCAGAACCTGCACGCCCACACGGACGTCACCACGCTCACGGGTGGCACGCAGGCGGCGCTCGGCGGGCCCGTCGCCTCCCAGGAGGCGATCAAGGAGCTGGGCACCAACGGGGGCGGCTTCTTCAACGCCAACTCGGCGCACCCGTTCGAGAACCCCACGCCCTGGACCAACGTGCTCGAGGTCGTCCTGCTGCTGCTGGTCCCGTTCGCACTGCCCCGCACGTTCGGCGTCCTCGTGGGCGACAAGCGTCAGGGCACCGCGATCGCCGCCACCATGGGCGGGCTGTGGGCGACGTCGGTGGCCCTGCTCACCTGGGCCGAGATGGCGGGGCCGGGCCTGGTCCCCCAGGCCGCGGGCGGCGCGATGGAGGGCAAGGAGGTCCGCTTCGGCGAGGCCGCGTCCGCGCTGTTCGCCGCCTCGACGACGGGCACCTCGACGGGCGCCGTCAACGCCATGCACGACTCTCTGACCGCGCCGGGCGGCGGCGCGGCGCTGGTGAACATGCTCCTGGGCGAGGTCGCGCCGGGCGGCGTCGGCTCCGGCGTGTACGGCATGGTGGTGCTCGCCATCGTGGCGGTGTTCCTCGCGGGGCTCATGGTGGGCCGCACCCCCGAGTACCTGGGCAAGAAGCTGGCGCGGCCCGAGATCACGCTCGTCGCGCTGTCCGTGCTCACCATGCCGGCGGTGGTGCTCGTCGGCGGCGCCCTCGCCATCACGCTGCCCGCCGGCCTGGCCGGGATCCAGGAGCCGGGAGCGCACGGGCTGAGCGAGGTGATGTACGCGCTGGCGTCGGCGGGCAACAACAACGGGTCGGCCTTCGGCGGCCTGAGCACCGGCACCCCGTTCTACGAGACGTTGCTCGGCATGGCGATGCTGATCGGCCGGTTCGTGCCGATCGCGCTGGTCCTCGCGCTCGCGGGCCGGCTCGCGAGCGCACGCCGGGTGCCCGCGACGGCCGGCACCCTGCCCACCCACACGCCGGTGTTCGTGGGCCTCCTGGTCACCGTGACCCTCGTGGTCGTCGGCCTGACGTTCGTCCCCGTCCTCTCGCTCGGTCCCGTCGTGGAGTCGCTGTCATGAGTACCGCCCTCGCTTCCCCTCCCACCACCGTCCGCGCCCAGCCCATGGGATCGGCCCTGTCGGGACGCCAGCTCGCCGCCGCGCTGCCCTCGGCCCTGCGGGGCATGAGCCCGCGAGCGCTCTGGGACTCGCCGGTGCTGTTCGTCGTCGAGGTGGGTGCCGCCTTCACCACGGTGCTGGCCGTCGCCGAGCCCAGCAGGTTCGCCTGGGCGATCACCGCGTGGCTCTGGCTCACGGTGCTGTGCGCGACCCTCGCCGAGGCCGTCGCCGAGGGTCGCGGCAAGGCACAGGCGGCGAGCCTGCGCGCGACCTTGCGCGAGACGACGGCCCGCCGCAGGTCCCCCGGAGGCGAGACCGTCCAGGTCCCCTCCTCCACGCTGGTCGTGGGGGACGTGGTGCTCGTGTCCGCCGGCGAGACGATCCCGGGCGACGGGGATGTCGTCGAGGGCGTCGCGAGCGTCGACGAGTCGGCGATCACGGGTGAGTCCGCCCCGGTCATCCGCGAGTCCGGCGGGGACCGGTCCGCCGTCACGGGTGGGACCGTGGTGCTGTCCGACGAAATCGTCGTCCGCATCACCGCGCCGGCAGGTCAGACGTTCGTGGACCGGATGATCGCGCTCGTCGAGGGATCGGAGCGCCAGCGCACCCCCAACGAGGTGGCGCTCAACGTGCTGCTCACGTCGCTCACGATCGTCTTCCTGCTCGCCGTCGTGACGCTGCAGCCTTTCGCGAGCTACTCCGGCGCTGCGCAGTCGCTCGTGGTGCTCGTCGCGCTGCTCGTGTGCCTCATCCCCACCACGATCGGCGCCCTGCTCTCCGCGATCGGCATCGCGGGGATGGACCGGCTGGTCCGGCGCAACGTGCTCGCGATGAGCGGCCGCGCGGTCGAGGCGGCGGGCGACGTGGACGTGCTGCTCCTCGACAAGACGGGCACCATCACGTTCGGCAACCGGCAGGCCGCGGAGCTGCTCCCGGCCGCGGGCGTCGACGCCGCGGAGCTCGCGGACGGGGCCCAGCTGTCGTCGATGGCCGACGAGACGCCCGAGGGCCGCTCGGTGCTCGTCCTCGTCAAGGAGCGCTTCGGGCTGCGGGAACGAGCCGACGGCGAGCTGGTCGGCGCGGAGCTGGTGCCGTTCACGGCCCGCACCCGGATGAGCGGCGTGGACCTGAGCGATCGACGCGTGCGCAAGGGCGCGACGTCCGCCGTGACCACCTGGGTGCTCACCTCGGGCGGCGTCGTCGGCGCCGACGTCGGTGCGACCGTCGACGCCATCTCGGCCTCCGGCGGCACGCCGCTCGTCGTCGCAGAGCAGCGCGGGCAGGCGCCGGCCCGGGTGCTCGGGGTGATCCATCTCAAGGACGTGGTCAAGGACGGGATGCGGGAGAGGTTCGACGCGCTGCGCGCCATGGGCATCCGCACCGTCATGGTGACCGGCGACAACCCGCTGACGGCGCGCGCGATCGCGGCCGAGGCGGGCGTGGACGACGTCCTCGCCGAGGCGACCCCGGAGGACAAGCTCGCGCTCATCCGTCGGGAGCAGGAAGGCGGCCGGCTGGTCGCCATGTGCGGGGACGGCACGAACGACGCCCCGGCGCTCGCGCAGGCCGACGTGGGCGTCGCCATGAACACGGGCACGTCGGCCGCGAAGGAGGCGGGCAACATGGTGGACCTCGACTCGAACCCCACCAAGGTCATCGAGGTGGTCGAGATCGGCAAGCAGCTGCTCATCACGCGCGGCGCGCTCACCACGTTCTCGGTGGCCAACGACGTCGCCAAGTACTTCGCCATCCTTCCCGCGATGTTCGCGGTGGCGATCCCGCAGCTCTCGGTGCTCAACGTCATGCGCCTGCACAGCCCCGAGTCCGCGATCCTCTCGGCCGTGGTCTTCAACGCCCTCGTCATCGTCGGGCTGCTGCCGCTCGCACTGCGCGGCGTGCGGTACACGCCGTCGTCGGCGTCCGCACTCCTACGACGCAACCTGCTGCTGTACGGGCTGGGCGGGGTCATCGCCCCGTTCGTCGGCATCAAGCTCATCGACCTGCTCGTCACGCTCGTGGGGATCATCTGATGGCCGCCACCGGCACGCTCCCGACCGCACGACCCGTGGGAGGCCTGGTGCTCGCGTTCTGGCGGCAGGGCTGGGCAGGGCTGCGCGTCCTGCTCGTGCTCAGCGTGCTGCTGGGCGTCGCCTACCCGCTCGCGATGACCGGCGTGGGTCAGGCGTTGTTCGCCTGGCAGGCGAACGGCTCGTTGCTCACGGCGGCCGGTGCACGAACCTCCGACCGTTCGCAGGCCGTCGGCTCCGCACTGATCGGTCAGCAGTTCGAGGGCGACGCCTGGTTCTACCCGCGCCCGTCCGTCGCGGGTGACGGGTACGACACGCTCGCCTCGGCGGGCTCCAACCTCGGACCGCTCAGCACCGACCTGCTCGCCACGGTCGAGGAGCGTCGCGCGCAGGTGGCGGCCGAGGACGGGGTCGCCCCTGGCCGCGTCCCGCCCGACGCCGTCACGGCATCGGGCTCGGGCCTCGACCCGGACATCTCCCCCGCGTACGCGCGGCTCCAGGTCGCTCGGGTCGCCGCCGCGCGCGGGGTGCCGGCCGCCGACGTCGCGACGATCGTGGACCGCCTGGTCGTGGGCCGTGACCTGGGAGTCCTCGGCGAGCCTCGCGTCAACGTGCTGCGTCTCAACCTGGCGCTGCGGACAATGGGCTCGTGAGCAGCGACGGCACCGAGGTGGACGAGGAGCGCCCTCGCCGAGGGCGCCTCACCGTCTACCTCGGTGCCGCGCCCGGTGTCGGCAAGACCTACGCGATGCTCGACGAGGCGCACCGGCGGTCGGCCCGCGGGACGGACGTCGTCGTGGGCCTGATCGAGACGCACGGCCGCGCAGCCACCGCCGCGCAGGTGGACGGTCTCGAGGTGATCCCGCGCCGCTCGCTGACCCATCGCGGCGTGACGCTCACCGAGCTGGACACCACGGCCGTGCTCGCCCGGGCCCCCCAGGTGGTGCTCGTGGACGAGCTCGCCCACACCAACGTCCCCGGGTCTACGCACGCCAAGCGTTGGCAGGACGTGCACGACCTCCTGGCCGCCGGGATCGACGTCGTGACCACGGTCAACGTGCAGCACCTCGAGTCGCTGAACGCCGACGTCGAGGCGATCACGGGCGTGCGCCAGCAGGAGACGGTCCCCGACCACGTCGTGCGGGACGCGGACCAGATCCAGCTCGTCGACCTGCCGCCCGAGGCCCTGCGCCGCCGGCTCGCGCACGGCAACGTGTACCGCTCGGAGCAGATCGACGCCTCGATGTCCGCGTTCTTCCGCGTGGGCAACCTGACGGCGTTGCGCGAGCTCGCCCTGCTGTGGCTCGCCGACCGGGTCGACGACGCTCTCGCGTCCTACCGGCGCGACCACCGGATCGACACCCCCTGGCCGGCCCGGGAGCGCGTGGTGGTGGCGGTGACCGGTGGCCCCGAGAGCGACACGCTGCTGCGGCGCGGAGCCCGGATCGCGCAACGGGCCGCGGGCTCGGAGCTGCTCGCCGTCCACGTGCTCGCCAGCGACGGCCTGCCGAGCGCGGCCCCGACGGTGCTCGACGCACAGCGACGGCTCGTCGAGTCGCTCGGCGGCACGTTCCACACCGTCGTCGCGGAGGACGTGGGCGGCGGCGTGGTCGACTTCGCGCGCGGGGTCAACGCCACGATGATCGTCGTCGGCGTCTCGCGCCGCAGCCGCTGGCGCGAGGCGCTCTCGGAGAGCAACGGCACCGAGGTCGCACGGCTGGCCGGCTCCATCGACGTGCACCTCGTGACGCACGAGCACGCGCGCGGCGGTGAGTCGCGGCACCGCTCGCGCTCTCCCCTGTCGCCGCGCAGGCACGCGGTGGGCTGGGTCTTGGCCGTGGCCGGCCCGTTCGCCCTGACGGTCGTGCTCGCCGCGCTGCGCGACAACCTCGGGCTGCCCACCGACCTGCTCCTGTTCCTCGCCCTCACGGTGCTGGTTGCGCTGGTCGGCGGTCGATGGCCGGCCGTCGTGAGCGCGGTGGTGGGATTCGTGCTGCTGAACTGGTTCTTCACCGAGCCGCGCGGGCGACTCACCGTGGAGCAGCCTGAGAACGCGCTCGCGCTGGTCGTCTTCGTCCTGGTCGCGGCGGGCGTGGCGTCGGTCGTCGACCTGGCCGCGCGCCGCACCACGGAGGCCTTCCGCGCCCGCGCCGAGGCCTCGGCCCTCGCGGCCGTCTCCCGGTCCGTGCTCTCGGGCGAGGACACCGCGGCGGCGCTCGTGGCGCGCCTGCGCGAGACGTTCACGCTCGAGTCCGCCGCCCTCCTCGAGCGCAGCGGCGACGGCTGGGTCGCGCTCGCCACAGACGGGGCCGACCCGTCGCGTGACCCCGCCGCGGCGCAGACCGTGCTGGTCGTCGACGACCGGCGCGTGATCGCCCTGACCGGGCGACCGCTGCCCGCGGGCGACCGACGAGTGCTCGAGGCCTTCGCCTCGCAGGTCGGGATCCTGCTCGAGCAGGAGCACCTGCGCGCCCAGGCCGAGCAGGCGCGCGTGCTGGAGCAGGCCGACGCCACGAGGACCGCCCTGCTCGCGGCCGTCTCGCACGACCTCCGGACCCCGCTGGCGACGATCCGCGCCTCGGTGGACGGCCTGACGGCCTCTGACCTGCACCTGAGCGGCGCCGACCGTGCTGCGCTCGTCGGCACGCTCGCCACGTCGACGGCACGGCTGGAGCGGCTGATCGACAACCTGCTCGACCTGTCGCGCCTGCAGACGGGTAGCGTCCGGCCCATGCTGCGGGCCACGAGCCTCGACGAGATCGTCCCCCTGGCCGTGGAAGGCTACGCGCCGGGGCAGGTCCGCATGGACGTCCCGGAGTCGCTCCCCCTGGTGCTGACCGACCCGGGGCTCCTCGAGCGGGTGGTGGCCAACCTGGTCTCCAACGCCGTGCGGTACTCCCCGCACGGCTCGCCCGTCGCCGTCTCGGCCGCCCTGCTCGGGGACGCGATCACCCTGCGGGTGATCGACCGCGGTCCCGGCATCGCGGATGGGCTCAAGGGGCAGGTGTTCAGGCCGTTCCAACGTCTCGACGACTCGTCGGGCCCCGGCCTCGGGCTGGGGCTCGCCGTCGCCGAGGGCCTCGCGACGGCCGTCGGCGCCGACATCGCGGTCGACGACACCCCGGGTGGCGGCCTCACCATGACGGTGACCGTGCCCCTCGCGGAAGCGGGGACGCCGTGACGGCCGGCGGCAACCGCGTCCTCGTGGTGGACGACGAGCCCGGACTGGCCCGTGCGCTCGCGATCACCCTGCGGGCATCGGGCTGGGACGTGACCACCGCCGCGGATGGCACCTCGGCACTGGCCGCCGCCGCGGAGCACCTGCCGGACGTCGTGCTCCTCGACCTGGGCCTGCCCGACATGAGCGGGCTCGACGTGCTCGCCGCCCTCCGAGGCTGGACCCGCGTGCCGGTCGTGGTGCTCTCGGCCCGCCAGCACGGTGAGGACAAGGTGGAGGCCCTCGACGCCGGGGCCGACGACTACGTCACCAAGCCGTTCGCCATGAACGAGCTGCTGGCCCGGCTGCGCGCGGCCGTGCGCCGGTCGGTGGTCCCTTCGGACGGCGAGGCGGCCGTGGTGGAGGCCGGGGCCCTCGTCGTCGAGCTGGCTCGACGGCGCGTGCTGCGCGACGGCGTCGAGGTGCGCCTGACGCCGACCGAGTGGTCCATGCTCGAGGTCCTGGTGCGCAACAGGGGCAAGGTCGTCCCGCGTCGCCAGCTCCTGCAGGAGGTGTGGGGCCCGTCCTACGGCGACGAGACCAACTACCTGCGGGTCTACTCGGCACAGCTGCGGCGCAAGCTCGAGGACGACCCTGCCGCGCCGCGGCACATCATCACCGCGCCGGGCATGGGCTACGTGTTCGAGCCCTGACGACTCCCACGGGTGGCCGACTGGTACGTTCCGGACACGGACCGAGCACCGGAGGTGGGGATGACCGCCCGCGACCGCATGCGCTTGCGCACGGAGCCGGACCACTTCGGCCTGGTCCTGCTGCTGCTGGTCACGACGTACGTGCTGTTCGTGCTCGGCGACGGCGTCGTCGTGCGGCTCGCCGTCGGGGCGATGTACCTGGTGGCTCTCGTGATCGCGGTGCGCGCGTCGGCGCCCGGTCCGCGGCTGCGTCGCTTCGTCCAGGTGGTCGTGGTGGGAGCCGCGGTCGCGATCGTCGTCGCCGAGGTCGCGCTGCCGCGGGAGGCGGCCGCGGGGGTGACCGACTGCGCCCTCGCCGTGGTGCTCATCAGCACGCTCGTGTGCATCCTCGACCGGCTGCTGGTCGCGCGGGAGGTGACGCTGCGGCTGATCGCCGGCGCGCTGTCGGCGTATCTCATCGTCGGCATGATGTTCGCGAACTTCTTCGGCATCATCGCCTGGCTGCAGCCCGGACCGTTCTTCGTGAGCGACCAGGCGCCCGACGCGGAGGCGCTGCAGTACTTCTCCTTCGTCACGCTCACCACGCTCGGCTACGGCGACCTCACGGCCACCGGCAATGCCGGCCGTGGCCTGGCCGCGCTCGAGGCGCTCGTCGGTCAGGTGTTCCTGGCGACGCTCATCGCGCGGATGGTGAGCTCGTTCCGGCGCAAGGAGCGGGACGTCACGCCATCCGAGGAGGCCGAGGACCGGACGTGATCCGGGGGCGGCCGACGGTGAGGAGCGTGATGCCCTCGACGAGCACCTGGACGCCCAGCAGCACACCCAGCACCGTGAGCGTGGCCGCGACCGGGTTGACCAGGATCCAGCCGCCCAGCAGCACCGAGAGCACGCCGCCGATGACGAACAGCCACCGGCCGATCTGCACGGAGAACGCCATCACGACGCGCGTCACGCCCCCGGCCACGAAGACCGCACCGATGAACACCGTGATCCACAGCGCGCCGCGACCGGGGTTCTGCAGCACCAGCACGCCGAGCCCGGCCAGCACGATCCCACCGAGCAGCGCCCACCAGAAACCGTCCGACCGCAGCCTGGTGAACGACCACACCGCGAGCACGATGCCTGCGACCACGGCCGTCCAGCCGATCAGGAACACCGACACGGTGGTGGCCACCACCGTGTCGCCGAGGATCACGAGCCCGGCGATCAGCATGAGGATGCCGAAGACGATGTCCCAGCCGCTGCGGCGGCGCGCCACGGTCGCGTTCGTTGTGTCGCTCATGCCCTGATGATGGCGTATGCCCCGGCATGTCCTGGGGGCGCCGCGCCGGGTCGCGCGCCGGGGGCCCTCCGGCCACACTTTGGCGATGCGCACCATGGGAGTCGAGGAGGAGTTCCTCCTGGTCACGCCGGAGGGCAGGCCCACTGCGGTCGCCCCGACGGTTCTTCGTCACGCGGCCCTGGACGAGGAGGCGACGTCGGCCGAACCGGGTGGAGACCTGGAGAAGGAGTTCAAGCGGGAGCAGGTGGAGACCTCCACGCACCCGCGCACCGACGTGCGCGAGCTGCTCGACGAGATCCGGGCGGGGCGCGCTCGTACGTCGGAGTACGCGCGCCTGGCGGGGGCGGAGATCGCCGCGCTCGCCACGGCTCCGCAGGAGGTGGAGTCGACGGTGGTCCCGGACCGGCGCGCGCAGGAGATCCGCGCCCGGTTCGCGATGACCGCGCGCGACCAGCTCACGTGCGGGTGCCACGTGCACGTCGAGGTGGGCGACGACGACGAGGGCGTGCGGATCCTCGACCACCTGCGGCGCTGGACGCCCGTGCTCCTCGCGCTGAGCGCCAACAGCCCCGCCTGGCAGGGGTCACACTCGGGCTACGCGAGCTATCGCTCCCAGGTGTGGGGACGATGGCCGACCGCGGGACCGACGGCGCCGTTCGGCGATGCCGCGGGGTACCGCCGGGTCATCGAGGAGCTGCTCGCGTCGGGCACGATCCTCGACGACGGGATGGTCTACTTCGACGCGCGCCTCTCCGCGCGCTACCCCACGGTCGAGGTCCGGGTGGCCGACGTCTGCCTCGACGCCGCGGACGCCGCGCTGCAGGCGGTCCTGGTGCGCGGGCTCGCCGAGACCGCGCTGGCCGGTGGAGCCGAGCCGCCTCAGCCGCGCACGGAGCTGCTGCGCGCGGCCACGTGGCGTGCGGCGCACTCGGGCCTCTCCGGCGACCTGGTCAGCCCCACGACGGGCCGTCCGTCGCCCGCCGCCGACGTCGTGGCCGAGCTGCTGGCGCACGTCCGCCCCGCGCTCGAGGCGACGGGCGACCTCGAGTGGGCCGAGCGCCAGACGGCCACGGTCCTGCTCCGCGGCAACGGCGCGATCCAGCAGCAGGCCTGGCGCGCCGAGGGTGCCGACGACGACGAGGTGGTCCGCCGGGCGATCGCGCGCACCATCTCGCCGCACTGACGCCGGGCGCCTGCCGTCGGGCCGGGCGCGACCCGCGTTCGGCGGCAGGACCCCGCGTCAGACGAGGTCTGCGAGCGCCGCCCCCGGGTCCGCGAGCGCCGCGAGGTCCACGGTCGCCCGGGAGCGGATGAGCGCGGTGATGTCGTCCACGACGTCCCACACGTTGACGTTCATGCCCGCCACCACGCGCCCGTCCCGCAACCAGAACGAGACGAGCTCGAGGGTGCTCTCGTCGCCGCGCACGACGACCTCGTCGAAGCCGGCCGGCCCCACCCAGCCGACGTACTCCATGCCCAGGTCGAACTGGTCCGTGAAGAAGTAGGGGAGCTCGTCGTAGGGCGCGTCCCGGCCGAGGATCGTGGCCGCGGCGGTGGCCGGCTGGTTCAGGGCGGTCGCCCAGTGCTCGACGCGCACGTGCGTGCCCAGGAACGGGTGGGCGGCGCGCGCGATGTCGCCGACCGCGAGGACGCGCGGGTCGGCGGTGCGCAGCGAGGCGTCGACGAGCACCCCGTCGTCGACCGCGAGCCCCGCCGCGCGCGCGAGCTCCACCCGCGGCGCGGCGCCGATGCCGACGACCACCAGGTCCGCCTCGATCCGGGAGCCGTCAGTCAGCTCGACCGCGGCCACGCGCGCCCCGTCGGCGGAGGCGAGCAGGCGCGCGACGTCCACCTGGACGCGCATGTCCACGCCGTGCGCGCGGTGCAGGTCGGCGAAGTGCTGCGCCATCCGGGCTCCCAGCACTCCCCGCAACGGCAGGGCGTCCCTGACCAGCACGGTGGTGCTGCACCCCGCGGTCCGGGCGGCCGCGGCGACCTCGAGCCCTATCCAGCCGCCCCCGATCACGACCACCCGGCGTCCGGCCGCGAGCTCGGCGCGCAGCGCGTCGGAGTCGCCCAGCGTCCGCAGGTACACGACGCCGTGCAGCTCGGCGCCGGGCACGTCCAGGGTCCGCGGGGCGCTTCCCGTGGCGAGCACCAGGTGCTCGAAGCCGTGCCGCTCCCCCGACGCGTCGACGACGTCGCGCCCGGCCAGGTCCAGCGCGCTCGCCCGCACGCCGAGCCGCAGGTCGACGTCGTGCTCGCGGTACCAGTCCTCGTCGTGCACGAACACCGACGACCGCTCCTCCGTGCCCTGCAGGTAGCCCTTGGACAGGGGCGGTCGCTCGTACGGCAGCTCCGCACCGGCCTCGAGCAGCACGATGCCGCCGTCGTGGCCGGACTCCCGCAACGCCTCAGCCGTCTTGGCGCCGGCGAGCCCTCCGCCGACCACCACCACGCGTCCAGCCACGGGCCACCTCCACGCCGGGCACCGACGGACGGGCGCCGCTCCTGGCAGCGCACCAGCCGGTGCGGCAAAGCGCAAGCGCTCCCACCGTGAGCCCCGTCACCCAGCCATGCCGTGGTCTGGACGTGCCGTCGAAACATCGGGCTGGCACCCTGAGGCCATGTTGATCTGGCCCGGAACCCCCTACCCCCTCGGCGCCACCTACAGCGGGAGCGGCACCAACTTCGCGCTGTTCTCGGAGGTGGCCGAGCGCGTCGAGCTCTGCCTCTTCGACGAGGACGGGACCGAGACGCGCGTGGACCTTCCGGAGGTGGACGCCTTCGTGTGGCACGGGTACCTGCCCGCCGTCCAGCCCGGGCAGCGGTACGGCTACCGGGTGCACGGGCCCTTCGACCCCGCCCAGGGCCACCGCTGCAACCCCAACAAGCTGCTGCTCGACCCGTACGCCAAGGCGATCGACGGCCAGATCGACGGCGACCCGTCGCTGTTCTCCTACCAGTTCGACGACAACGACGCACGCAACGACGACGACTCCGCGGGCCACACCATGACGTCGGTCGTCATCAACCCGTACTTCGACTGGGGCCGTGACCGCGCGCCCGAGCACCCGTACCACGAGACGGTGATCTACGAGGCGCACGTCAAGGGCCTGACCAACCTGCACCCGGCCGTCCCCGAGGAGCTGCGGGGCACGTACGCCGGCATCGCGCACCCCGCGGTCATCGCGCACCTCAAGGCGCTCGGCGTCACGGCCATCGAGCTCATGCCGGTGCACCAGTTCGTCGACGACACCTCGCTGCGCGAGCAGGGGCTCTCGAACTACTGGGGCTACAACACCATCGGGTTCTTCGCCCCGCACAACGCCTATGCCGCGTTCAAGGAGCCGGGCCAGCAGGTGCAGGAGTTCAAGGCGATGGTGCGCGACCTGCACGAGGCCGACATCGAGGTGATCCTCGACGTGGTCTACAACCACACGGCCGAGGGCAACCACATGGGCCCCACGCTGAGCTTCCGCGGCATCGACAACGCCAACTACTACCGCCTCGTCGACGAGGACCAGGCGCACTACTTCGACACCACCGGCACGGGGAACTCGCTGCTCATGCGCTCGCCGCACGTGCTGCAGCTGATCATGGACTCGCTGCGCTACTGGGTGACCGAGATGCACGTCGACGGCTTCCGGTTCGACCTGGCCGCCACCCTGGCGCGCCAGTTCCACGAGGTCGACCGCCTCTCCGCGTTCTTCGACCTGGTGCACCAGGACCCGATCGTGTCGCAGGTCAAGCTCATCGCCGAGCCGTGGGACATCGGTGACGGCGGCTACCAGGTGGGCGGGTTCCCTCCGCTGTGGTCGGAGTGGAACGGCAAGTACCGCGACACCGTGCGCGACTTCTGGCGCGGGGAGCCGTCGACGCTCGGCGAGTTCGCCAGCCGCCTGTCGGGCTCGTCGGACCTGTACGAGCACACCGGGCGGCGCCCGATCGCGAGCGTCAACTTCGTCACGGCCCACGACGGGTTCACGCTCGCCGACCTGGTGAGCTACAACGAGAAGCACAACGAGGCCAACGGCGAGGACAACCGCGACGGCGAGAGCTTTAACCGGTCGTGGAACTGCGGGGCCGAGGGCCCGACCGACGACCCGGAGATCCTCGACCTGCGCGGCCGCCAGCAGCGCAACTTCATGGCGACGCTGCTGCTGTCGCAGGGCATCCCGATGATCGCCCACGGCGACGAGATCGGGCGGACCCAGCAGGGGAACAACAACGTGTACTGCCAGGACAGCGAGCTGTCGTGGATGAACTGGGACCTGGGGGCTCGCGAGACCCGCATGCTCGAGTTCACGCGCGAGCTGGTGCGGCTGCGGCGTGACCACCCGGTGTTCCGCCGTCGCCGCTTCTTCGCCGGCTCGCCCGAGCACGGCGGCGAGTCCGAGCTGCGCGACATCGCGTGGCTCAACCCCGAGGGTGACCACATGCAGGACGACGCCTGGCACAACAGCCAGGCTCGCGCGGTGCAGGTGTTCCTCAACGGCGACGCCATCGCGGAGCCCGACCTGCGCGGGGAGGAGATCACGGACGACTCGTTCCTCGTGCTCTTCAACGGCGCTCCCGACCAGGTGGCGTTCACGCTGCCCGAGGACGAGTACGGCGAGGTCTGGACGGCCGTGCTCGACACCGACGGCCAGGTGGCCGTGGGCGACACGGCGCGGGCGCGCGAGACCCTCACCCTGGCGCGCAACTCCGTCGTCGTGCTGACCCGTCCGCCCATGGAGGAGGTCCCGTCGTACGCGTCGGGCGCCCTGGCCGCCGCGGCGCGCGAGTCCGAGCGGGCCGCCCGGCAGAACGCGCAGCAGATCCTCGACAAGGCCGCCGAGCGCGAGGCGCAGGCGTCGGCCGAGGACGAGGCCGCGCGCGCCAGCACCGCCCGACAGGCGGGACTCGGCGGAACCAAGCGCAAGCCCCGCCCCCGCAACCCCAAGAGCACATGAGCGAGAACCACCCCGTCCCCGCGCGGCGCGTCCCGACCGCCGACAGGCCGCTGCCCGTCAGCACGTACCGCGTGCAGCTGGGCGCCGACCTGACGTTCGACGACGTCGCCGCGCGGGTGCCGTACCTGTCCTCCCTCGGTGTCACGCACGTGTACCTCTCGCCGATCCTCACCGCGGCGCCGGGCTCGACCCACGGCTACGACGTCGTCGACCACGACGAGGTCTCGCCCGTTCTCGGCGGCCTGCAGGGCCTGCGCCGCCTCGCCCGCGCGGCGCACGACGAGGGCCTGGGACTGGTCCTCGACATCGTGCCCAACCACATGGCCGTGCCGACGCCGGTGTGGCACAACCGCCAGCTCTGGTCGGTCATGGCCCAGGGGCCCGAGTCGCCCTACGCGCACTGGTTCGACGTCGACTGGTCGGCGGGCGACGGCGCGCTGCTCGCGCCCGTGCTGGGCGACCGCATCGGCGCCGTGCTAGCGCGCGACGAGCTGGTCCGCGACGAGGTCGACATCCCGGGCCTCGGCCCCACACCCGTGCTGCGCTACCACGACCACGTGTTCCCGATCCGGCCCGGCACCGAGTCGCTGGGGCTGGCCGAGCTCGTCGAGCGCCAGCACTACCGGCTCGCCTACTGGCGCGTGGCAGACGAGGAGCTCAACTACCGCCGCTTCTTCGACGTCGGCACGCTCGTCGCCATCCGCGTCGAGGACCCCGACGTCTTCCACGCGACCCACCGCCTGGTGCTCGACCTGCTCGCCGATGGCACCCTGGACGGCCTGCGCATTGACCACCCGGACGGCCTGGCAGACCCTGCCGGGTATCTGACCCGGCTGCGGGAGGCCAGCGAAGGCGCCTGGGTGGTCGTCGAGAAGATCCTCGAGGGCGACGAGGAGCTCCCCGCCGACTGGGACACCGCGGGCACGACCGGCTACGAGGCGCTGTGGCGCATCCAGCAGGCGTTCGTCGACCCGGGCGGCGCGGCCGACCTCGCGGGGCTCATGCACAGCGTGACCGGCGACCCGTCCGACGGCTTCGCGGCGATGGCCGAGCAGGCCAAGCGCGAGATCGTCGACGGCCCGCTGTACGCCGAGGTCTACCGGCTGACCTCGCTGGCCGCCGACATCTGCCGCGAGGACCCGCGACTGCGGGACCACACCTTCCGCTCGCTCGAGGACTGCCTCATCGAGCTCCTCGTCGCGTTCGACCGGTACCGCGCGTACGTCGTGCCTGGACAGACCCCCGGACCCGAGGCCATCGAGGTCGTCACGGCCGCCGCGACGGTGGCCCGCCGGCGCCTGAGCGTCGAGCGCGGCGCGACGATGGACGTGCTCGTCGACCTGCTGCTGGGGCGTGAGGTGGGCAGCGCCGGTCGCACCCGCGGGCACCGGCGCGACGAGCTCGTGGTGCGGTTCCAGCAGACCTGCGGAGCGGTCATGGCCAAGGGCGTCGAGGACACGACGTTCTACCGCTGGACGCACCTCACCGCGCTGTGCGAGGTGGGCGGTGCGCCCGAGCGTTTCGCGCTGACCCCCACCGAGCTCCTGGCGTGGGCGAGCCGCGCCCAGCAGGTGGCGCCCTACGGCATGACCACGCTGTCGACGCACGACACCAAGCGCAGCGAGGACACCCGCACCCGGATCGGCGTCCTGAGCGAGCTGCCGCGGGAGTGGTCGGCCCTCGTGCACGGCCTCCGGGCCGCCTCCGCCCGGTACCGCGGTGGTCTCGTCGACGGGCGCACCGAGTACCTGCTCTGGCAGACCCTCGCGGGCACGTGGGACGCCGACGGACCGATCGCCACCGACCGCGTGCTCGCCTACCTCACCAAGGCGATGCGCGAGGCGAAGGACCGCACCACCTGGACGGCACCCGACGAGCCGTACGAGACGGCCGTCCTCGACCTCGCGCGTCACGCGCTGGACGACCCGGCCGTGCGCGAGCTGCTCACCGACTGGGAGCTGCGCACACGCAGCGCGGTGCGCGCCGCGACCCTGGGAACCAAGCTCGTGCAGCTCACGCTCCCCGGCATCGCCGACGTGTACCAAGGCACCGAGGTCCCCGCCCCCGCCCTGGTCGACCCCGACAACCGTCGCCCGGTGGACGCCGAGGCGCTCGCCGCACGCCTGGCACGGCTCGACGACGGCGCCGGACCGCGGGACCTCGCCGACGAGAAGCTGCTGGTCTCCTCGCGGGCGCTCCGCGTGCGTCGTGACCTGCCCGAGGCGTTCGTCGGCCCGTCCGCCGGCTTCCTTCCGCTGCCGCACTCGGCGGGCAACGCGCTCACCTACGCGCGGACCGTCGACGGCGCACCCCGCGTCGCCGTCGTGGCCACGCGGCTGGCCGCGGCGCTCGAGCGCCTGGGCGGGTGGGCCGACCACAGCGTCGCGCTGCCCGAGGGCACGTGGCACGACGTGCTGCAGGACCGCGAGGTCCGCGGCGGTGTCGTGCCGGTCGCCGAGGTGCTGGACCGGCTTCCAGTGGCCCTGCTCGTGCGGAGCGAGGTATGAGGGTCTCGGTGTGGGCACCGCGCGCGACGAGCGTGGACGTCCTCGTCGGGCAGGAGCGGCGCCCGCTCGAGGCCGCGGCCGGCGGCTGGTGGGTCGATGCGGTCGACTCGCCGCACGGGACGGACTACGCGCTGAGCGTGGACGGCGGACCCGCGCGGCCTGACCCGCGCAGCGCGTGGCAGCCCGCCGGCGTGCACGGCCCCAGCCGGGTCTTCGACGCCGAGCAGCATCAGTGGCGCAGCGACTGGGCCGGCCTCGACGTGCGCGGTCGCGTGTTCTACGAGCTGCACGTCGGGACGTTCACCTCCGCCGGCACGCTCGACGCCGCCGTGGAGCACCTCGACGAGCTGGTCTCGCTCGGCGTGGACGTCGTCGAGCTCCTGCCCGTCGCGCCCTTCAACGGCCGGCACGGCTGGGGCTACGACGGGGTCGCGCTGTACGCCGTGCACGAGCCGTACGGCGGCCCGGCGGCCCTGCAGCGGTTCGTGGACGAGGCGCACGCGCGGGGGCTGGCCGTGTGCCTCGACGTGGTCCACAACCACCTGGGACCGTCCGGCAACTACCTGGCGACGTTCGGGCCGTACTTCACCGCCGCGCACCACACGCCGTGGGGCGACGCCGTCAACCTCGACGACGAGGGGTCGGACGAGGTGCGACGGTGGATCTGCGACTCGGCGCTGCGCTGGCTGCGGGACTTCCGCGTCGACGCGCTGCGCCTGGACGCGGTGCACGAGCTGCGCGACGACTCCGAGCGGCACCTGCTCGCCCAGCTGTCCGACGAGGTCGCCGCGCTGGCCGCGACGGCCGGGCGGCCGCTGTCGCTCGTGGCGGAGACCGACCTCAACGACCCGTCGAGCGTCGCCCCGACCTCCGAGGGCGGGTGGGGCATGACGGCCCAGTGGGCGGACGACGTCCACCACGCGATCCACGCCCTGGTCACCGGGGAGCGGCACGGCTACTACGTCGACTTCGGCTCGCCCGCGGCGCTGCGTACCGTGATGCGCGGCGCATTCCTGCACGACGGGCGGTACTCGACGTTCCGGGGCGTGGACTGGGGGCGTCCCGTCCCGCCGGGGACCGACGGGCACCGGTTCGTCGTGTGCGCGCAGAACCACGACCAGGTGGGCAACCGCGGGCTCGGCGACCGGCCCTCGGAGCGACTGCCGGTCGGCCTGCTGGCCGTCGAGGCGGCGCTCGTCCTGCTCTCCCCCTTCACGCCGCTGCTGTTCATGGGCGAGGAGTGGGGGGCCCGGACCCCGTGGCAGTTCTTCACCGACCATCCGGAGCCCGAGCTGGCCGCGGCGGTGCGCGAGGGACGAGCCGCCGAGTTCGGCGGCCACGGCTGGACCGAGGTCTACGGCGGGGACGTCGACGTCCCGGATCCCGGCGCCGCCTCGACCTTCGAGGGCAGCGTCCTGGACCGGTCCGAGCGGGACGACCCCGAGCGCGCCGCGCTGCTGGAGTGGTACCGGACGCTCGTGGCCCTGCGGCGCTCCGTGCCCGACCTCGCCGTCGGTGACCTCGCAGCGACCGACCTGACCTGGCACGGGCCCGACGACGCGGACGGACCGTGGAGCGGCGTGCTCGTGCTGCACCGAGGCCGGGCGCGCGTCGTCGCCAACCTCTCCGCGGTCGCCGCGCACGTGCCCGTCGACGGCGCCCTCGACGTGGTGGCCGCGTCGGCGGCGTACGAGCCGGCGCCCGACGGCGTGACGGTGCCGCCGCGGGCGGTCGTCGTGCTCGCCCCGCCTGCCTAGCGGGCGGACGAGCGGGGCGTCAGAGCAGGGCGCTGCCGTCCGCGGCCAGCGATCCGAGCCGGGACAGCGCGCGGTAGTACTTCTTGCGGTAGCCGCCGGCCAGCATCTCGGCCGAGAAGAGCCCGCGCTCCCCCGCGCCCCCGAGCAGCACGGGCACGTCGCGGTCGTACAGCCGGTCGACGAGCACCACGACCCGTAGCGCGACGTCCTGGGTGGGAACCGCGTGCACGCCGGACAGCGCAACGAGGCCGACGCCGTCAAGCAGTGCCCCGTAGCGGCTGGGGTGGACGTGGGCGAGGTGGTCGAGCAGCGCGCCGAAGTCGTCGAGCGTGGCGTCCGGGCGACCGGCGACCGCGTCGATCACCACCTGCTCGGGAAGGCCCTCGGCGTCGGTCACCACCGAGCGGTGGCGGTAGTCGTCGCCGTCCACCCGCAGCACCTCGAAACGCGCGGCGAGCGCCTGGATCTCCCGCAGGAAGTCGTCGGCGGCGAAGCGTCCCTCGCCGAGCGAGCCGGGCAGCGTGTTGGACGTCGCCGCGAGCGCGACCCCGCGGTCGGCGAGCTCGCGCAGCAGCCGCGACATCAGCACGGTGTCGCCCGGGTCGTCCAGCTCGAACTCGTCGATGCAGACCAGCCTGCGCGTAGCGAGCGCCTCCACGGTGGGCAGGAAGCCGAGGGCGCCCACCAGGTTGGTGTACTCCACGAACGTGCCGTAGGCGGCGTCACCGACGGCGTGCGCGAGGGCGGTCAGCAGGTGCGTCTTGCCGACGCCGAACCCGCCGTCGAGGTAGACGGCCACGGGCTCCTTCCGTCGCTTGAACAGGCCGCCGCGGCGGTCCGCGATCTGCCCCGCGGCAGCGCGCAGCCGGGCCACGGTCGCGGCCTGCGAGGGGTGCGACGCGTCGGGCACGTAGGAGTCGAACGAGGCCTGCGCGAAGTGCCGCGGCGGGACCAGCTCGGCCAGGAGGCGCTCGGCGGGCACCGACGGGAAGCGGCCGACGAGGGACTCGTGGGGTGCTCGCGCCGGTGCGTCTGCGCCCGCGAGGGGCTCGCGCGTGGAGGTCACGGTCGACCAGCCTACGGCGCGGGCGACGCGGAGCCGTGCCCGCGCGAGCGACGTCACATCGTCCGCCGATGCACACCCGCGGGTGTCAAGTCCACAGTGCGACCTCGACGTCTCATCATGCGGGAGCACGTTCCCCGACCGCTGTCCGGCATGTCACCCTCATCCGGTGATCTCGTCCGGGTTCGTCAGCGCGCAGCGGCAGTGTTGCGCCCCGCGCTGCGCCATGACCCGTGGTGGCATGGCCGCCGGCCCCGCCCTGACGAGCATGCAGATGTGCTGCTGTCAGCGGAGCAACTGACCCCGCCCTCGTTCCCCCATCGGGCGCGCGGTCCGCGCCCGACACAGGTCCTCCCGCTCGCCGAGGACCGGGTGCAGCCGCACGTCCACGAGTCACCTCGGAGGTAGCGCCACATGGCGCAGACCCGGATCGCCCCGCCCGCAGCACGCAACGAAGGCCAGTGGGCCTTCGACGACGCGCGCGAGCCCCTCAACGGCAACGAGCAGTTCAAGCAGGACGACGACGGCCTCAACGTGCGCGCACGCATCGAGGAGGTCTACTCCAAGCAGGGCTTCGCCTCGATCGCACCCGAGGACCTGCGCGGACGCATGCGCTGGTGGGGGCTGTACACCCAGCGCAAGCCCGGCATCGACGGCGGCAAGACGGCCACGCTCGAGCCCCACGAGCTGGACGACGAGTACTTCATGCTGCGCGTCCGCTGCGACGGCGGCGCCCTCACGCTCGAGCAGCTGCGCGTCATCGGCGAGATCTCGGTCGAGTTCGGTCGCAGCACCGCGGACATCACGGACCGCCAGAACATCCAGCTGCACTGGATCCGCGTGGAGGACGTGCCCGAGATCTGGCGCCGCCTCGAGGCCGTCGGCCTGAGCACCCAGGAGGCCTGCGGCGACACCCCGCGCGTCATCCTCGGCTCCCCCGTGGCGGGCGTCGCGGCCGACGAGATCATCGACGGGACGCCCGCGATCCGCGCGATCGCCGAGCGGTACATCGGCGACCCCGCGTTCTCCAACCTCCCGCGCAAGTTCAAGACCGCGATCAGCGGCTCGCCGCACCAGGACGTCGCGCACGAGATCAACGACGTGGCGTTCGTCGGCGTCGAGCACCCCGAGTTCGGCCCGGGCTTCGACCTGTGGGTGGGCGGGGCGCTGTCCACCAACCCCAAGCTGGGTGTCCGCCTGGGCGCGTTCGTGACGCTCGAGCAGGTGCCCGAGGTGTGGACGGGCGTCGTCGGCATCTTCCGTGACTACGGCTACCGCCGCCTGCGCACCCGCGCCCGCCTGAAGTTCCTCGTGGCCGACTGGGGCGCCGAGCTGTTCCGGCAGGTGCTGGAGGGTGAGTACCTGGGCTGGACGCTCGCGGACGGACCGGCGCCCCCGCCGCCGCCCACCGGCCGCCGCGACCACGTGGGCGTGCACCCGCAGCGGGACGGCAACTTCTACGTCGGTGCCGCGCCGACGGTCGGCCGCACGCCGGGCGACCTGCTGCTGCGTATCGCCGACCTCGTCGAGGCGGCCGGCTCCACTCGCATCCGCCTGACGGTCGAGCAGAAGCTCGTGGTGCTCGACGTCGCGCCCGACAAGGTCGACGCGCTCGTCGAGGGGCTCGAGGCCAACGGCCTGGGCGTGCGCACGGCGAGCACGTTCCGCCGCGGCACCATGGCCTGCACCGGGATCGAGTTCTGCAAGCTCGCGATCGTCGAGACCAAGGCGCGCGCCACGCACCTCGTCGGCGAGCTCGAGAGCCGGCTGCCGACGTTCGACCAGCCCATCACCATCAACCTCAACGGCTGCCCCAACTCGTGCGCCCGCATCCAGACCGCCGACATCGGCCTCAAGGGTGCGCTCGCGGGCGGCGAGGACGGCTACCAGGTGCACCTGGGCGGCGGCCTGGGCCTGACCAGCGGGCTCGGGAAGACCCTGCGCGGCCTGCGTGTTCCTGCCGAGGAGCTGCCCGACTACATCGAGCGCGTCACGCGCCGGTTCGACGAGCAGCGCACCGAGGGCGAGCTGTTCGCCCAGTGGACGCAGCGCGCTGCCGAGGAGGACCTGCGATGAGCGAGTCCGCCCAGCGCGCGGTGCCGTACTACTGCCCGTTCTGCGCGAGCGAGGACCTGTTCCCCGCGAGCGACAAGCACGGCGAGTGGGAGTGCCGCTCGTGCACACGGGTGTTCGGTCTGCGATTCGTGGGAACGAGGGGTGCATCATGACGACCACCGCGACGGAGCTCAGCACGCAGGACCTGCGCGACCTGGCCGAGCAGGCGGGCCGCGACCTGGAGGGCGCGCACCCGGTCGAGATCCTGGCGTGGGCCGCGCGCACGTTCGGGTCCGACCTGGTGGTGGCGTCGTCGATGGGCGACGAGATCCTGGTGCACATGGCGGCGGAGGCCGCCCCGGGCGTCGACGTGATCTTCCTCGACACCGGCTACCACTTCGCCGAGACGCTGGGCACGCGCGACTACTACGCGGAGTTCACCAACGTCTCGCTGCGCACCATCCTGCCGCTGACCACGGTCGAGCAGCAGGACGCCGAGCACGGACCGCGGCTGCACGACCGCGACCCCAACCTGTGCTGCGCGATGCGCAAGGTCGAGCCGCTCGAGCGCGGCCTCGCGCCGTACACGGCGTGGGTCACCGGCATGCGTCGCGAGGACGCGCCCACCCGCACCGACATCGCCGTGGTGGGCTGGGACGAGAAGCGCGGCAAGGTCAAGCTCAACCCGCTGGCGGCCTGGACGCAGGCGGACGTGGACGCCTACGTGGAGGCGAACCACGTGGTGCTCAACCCCCTGCGCCAGATCGGCTACGCCTCGATCGGCTGCGGCCCGTGCACGCGCGCGGTCGCGCCGGGCGAGGACCCGCGCGCCGGACGCTGGTCGGGCACCTCCAAGACGGAATGCGGTCTGCACACATGACGACGACCATTTCGAGCAGCACCACCCTGACCCAGCTGGACGTGCTGGAGTCCGAGGCCATCCACGTGATGCGGGAGGTCGCGGGCGAGTTCGAGCGCCCCGTGCTGCTGTTCAGCGGCGGCAAGGACTCCATCGTCATGCTGCACCTGGCGCGCAAGGCGTTCTGGCCGTCGCCGGTCCCCTTCACGCTCATGCACGTGGACACGGGCCACAACTTCCCCGAGGTCATCGCGTACCGCGACGCGGTGGTCGAGCGGTACGGGCTGCGGCTCGTGGTCGCCTCCGTGCAGGACGCGATCGACGACGGGCGCGTCGTCGAGCGGGCCGACGGCTCGCGCAACGCGCTGCAGACCGTGCCCCTGCTCGACGGCATCACGAGCCACCGGTTCGACGCGGTGTTCGGCGGCGGCCGGCGCGACGAGGAGAAGGCCCGCGCGAAGGAGCGGATGTTCTCCCTGCGCGACGAGTTCGGCCAGTGGGACCCGCGTCGGCAGCGGCCCGAGCTGTGGGACCTGTACAACGGCCGCCACAAGCCGGGCGAGCACGTGCGCGTCTTCCCGCTGTCGAACTGGACCGAGCTCGACGTGTGGCGCTACATCGAGCGTGAGGGCATCGCGCTCCCGGAGATCTACTACTCCCACCAGCGTGAGGTGTTCCTCCGCGACGGCATGTGGCTGGCCCCCGGGGGCTGGGGCGGGCCGCGGGGCGACGAGACGCTCGAGACGAGGACCGTGCGCTACCGCACCGTGGGCGACATGAGCTGCACCGGTGCGGTGGAGTCCGACGCCACGACGGTCGCCGACGTGATCGCCGAGGTGGGCGCGAGCCGACTGACCGAGCGCGGCGCCACGCGCGCAGACGACCGGGCCTCCGAGGCCGCCATGGAGGACCGCAAGCGTGAGGGCTACTTCTGATGACTGAACCGACGCACCACTCGCAGCGCGACCTGCTGCGCCTGGCCACGGCGGGATCGGTCGACGACGGGAAGTCCACGCTGATCGGCCGCCTGCTCTACGACACGAAGTCGGTGCTGGCGGACCAGCTCTCCGCGGTCGAGGCCGCCACCGCGGCGCGCGGCGGGGGCCAGGTGGACCTGGCGCTGCTCACGGACGGCCTGCGGGCCGAGCGCGAGCAGGGCATCACCATCGACGTCGCCTACCGGTACTTCTCGACGGCGACGCGCGCCTTCGTCCTCGCCGACACGCCCGGCCACGTGCAGTACACGCGCAACATGGTGACCGGCGCGTCGACGGCCGAGCTCGCGATCGTGCTGGTCGACGCGCGCAAGGGCGTGCTCGAGCAGACGCGTCGGCACGCGACCATCACCGCCCTGCTCGGCGTCCCGCACGTGGTGCTCGCCGTCAACAAGATGGACCTGGTCGACTTCGATCGGGCGACCTTCGACGCCATCGCGCGGGACTTCACCGAGTACGCGACCGGCCTGGGCCTGAGCGACGTGGTGGCCGTGCCCCTGTCGGCGCTCGACGGCGACAACGTGGTGGACCGCTCCGCCCGCACGCCCTGGTACGCGGGGCCGACGCTGCTGGAGCACCTCGAGGCCGTGCCCGTGCTGCGCGACCCGCACACCGAGGACTTCCGCTTCCCGGTCCAGGTGGTCATCCGCCCGCGCACCGCGGAGCACCCGGACTACCGGGGCTATGCGGGTCGCATCGCCTCGGGCGTCGTGCGCGTGGGCGACGAGCTGACGGTGCTGCCGTCGGGCAAGACGAGCCACGTGGTCGGGATCGACACCTTCGACGGGCCGCTCGACGAGGCCCACGCGCCGCTGTCGGTGACGCTGCGGCTCGCGGACGACGTCGACATCTCGCGCGGCGACGTCCTGCTGCCCACGGGCGGCGACACCGTGGTGGGCCAGGACCTCGAGGGCACGGTGTGCTGGCTCGCCGAGCGTCGCTCGGTGCTCGGGCAGCGCCTGCTGGTGCGCATCGGCACGCGCACCGTGCGCGCGCTGCTGCGCGAGGTCAACGCGCGCCTGGACGTCGAGAGCCTCACGGTCGAGCAGTGGCGCGGGGTCGACACCCTGCACGCCGTGGACGCGACCGACACGTCGTCGGACGCGTCTCCGCAGGCACTGACCCTGAACTCGATCGGCCGCGTCCGGGTGCGCCTGGCCGAGCCCGTGCCGCTCGACGACTACGCGACCCACCGTCGCACGGGCGGCTTCCTGCTGGTCGATCCCGCCGACGGCTCCACGCTCGCGGCGGGCATGGTGGGCCGGACGCTGCTGGACCGCCTGGTGGTGGAGGCACCGGCCGACGAGGACGACTGGATGGCCGGGGCCGGCATATGACCGGACGCCACCCGCTGTGGCTCGACCTCACGGGTCGGCTCGTGGTCGTGGTGGGCGGTGGACCCGTGGCCACCCGCCGCGCCGGAAGGCTGGTGGAGGACGGCGCGCACGTGACGGTGGTCGCCCCGGCGATCACCGAGGAGCTGGCTGCGCTCGTCGCCAGCGGCGACCTGCGCTGGGAGCCGCGCGAGTACCGCGCCGGTGACCTCGAGGACGCGTGGCTGGTGCACACCGCGACCGGCGTGCGGGCGGTCGACGACGCGGTCGCGGCCGACGCTCAGCGCGCCCGGCTGTGGTGCGTCCGGGCCGACGATGCGGCAATCTCCCCCGCCTGGAGCGCGGCGGTCGCCCGCTCGGGCGACGTCGCGGTCTCGGTCTCGGCGGGCGGCGACCCGCGCCGTGCGTCGGCCCTCCGGGCGGCGATCGGCCTGCTCCTCGACACCGGTGCGCTGCCGGTGCGTCGCCACCGGGCCGGCACCGGGCACGTGACGCTGGTCGGCGGCGGCCCGGGCGATCCGGGGCTGATCACCACGCGCGGGCGTCGGGCGCTCGCCGAGGCCGACGTGGTCGTCGTCGACCGGCTCGCCCCGCGGTCGCTGCTCGCGGAGCTGGACCCCGAGGTGGAGGTCGTCGAGGCGGGCAAGTCCCCGCACGTGCACACGCTCACGCAGGACGAGATCAACGCGGTCCTGGTCGAGCGCGCGCAGGCCGGCCTGCGCGTGGTCCGCCTCAAGGGCGGTGACCCGTTCGTGCTGGGCCGCGGCGGCGAGGAGCTCGCCGCCTGCCTCGAGGCCGGCGTGCCCGTCGAGGTGGTGCCCGGCGTGACCAGCGCGATCGCCGTCCCCGGCGCCGCGGGCATCCCGGTGACGCACCGCGGCGTGGCGCGGCAGTTCACCGTCCTCACCGCACACGACGCGGCTCCGGACTGGCCGACGCTCGCACGGCTCGAGGGCACGCTCGTGCTGCTCATGGGTGTCGCGCAGCTGTCCGGCCACGCAGCCGCCCTCGTCGAGCACGGCCGCGACCCGCAGACGCCGGTCGCGGTCGTCGAGAACGGGACCCTGCCCACCCAGCGCACGACGACCGGCACGCTGGCCACGATCGGGCAGGTCGCGGCCGAGCGCGGCGTGGGCAACCCCGCGGTCGTCGTCGTCGGTGAGGTCGCGGCCCTGGCAGAGGTGCTCGGGCCGCGCTGAACCCTGCGACGCGCGCCCGGCCCGTCTGCTGACGGCAGAACGGCACGTCGGCACGTCGCGGCCCGGCCCGCGCTAGCGTGGCGGACACGGGCCGCCGTCGCTGTCCGCACCACGCAGGAGGTCACCATGACGATCGAGCTCACCCGTGTCGAGCCGCTGCTGCGCCGCTTGGTGGGCGCCATCCTGCGCACCCACCGCGAGGAGCAGGGCCGGACGCTGCGCGATGTCGCGGTGCAGGCCCGCGTGTCGGTCGCCTACCTGTCCGAGGTGGAGCGTGGCCGCAAGGAGGCCTCGTCGGAGGTGCTCGTCGCCATCTGCCGGGCCCTGGGCATGCGTCTGGTCGACCTCGTGGGCGCGGCCCACGCCCAGCTGGCGGAGGCGGACGGGCGGATCGTCGTCGACCTCACCGCCGCGCCCGCCCCGCAGCTCGCCCGTCCGGCACGCGAGCCCGGCGCCGCGCTCCTGCTGGCCGCCTGACGCTCACCCCACCGGCTTGAGGGTCGAGACCACCGCGTCCGCGACACCGTAGGCGACCGCCTCGGCCGCGGTGAGGATCAGGTCCCGGTCGGTGTCCCGACGCAGCTTGTCCACGGGCTGGCCCGTGTGCCGGCTGAGCACCTGCTCCACCTGCTCGCGCAGCCGCAGGATCTCGCGCGCCTGGATCTCGAGGTCCGCCGCGGTCCCCTCCCCGCCGCCGGACGGCTGGTGCAGCAGCACGCGCGAGTGCTCGAGCACGTGCCGGTTCCCGGGTGCACCGGAGGCGAGCAGCACCGCCGCGGCGGACGCGGCCTGGCCGAGGCAGAACGTCGCGACCGGCGGCTTGATGTACTGGATCGTGTCGTACACGGCGAGCAGGGCGGTGATCGAGCCGCCCGGTGAGTTGATGTACAGGTGGATGGGCGACTCCTGGCTCTCCGAGGCCAGGTGCAGCAGCTGCGCGATCACCACGTTGGCCACGCCGTCGTCGATCTCGGTGCCCAGGAAGATGATGCGGTCGGTGAGCAGGCGGGAGTAGACGTCCGAGGCGCGCTCCCCCTGCGGACGCTGCTCGACGACCACAGGGATCGTGTACTGGCCGCTCATCACAGGCCCGCCCGGCGCGTGCCGTCGGGACGCACGTCGTCGAGGTGCTCGACCACCTTGTCGACGAACCCGTAGGCCAGCGCCTCGTCGGCCGTGAACCATCGGTCGCGGTCCGCGTCGCGCTCGATCGCCTCGACGGGCTGGCCCGTGTGCTCGGCGGTCAGCGCGAACATGGTCCGCTTCACGTGGGCCAGGTTCTGCGCCTGGATCGCGATGTCGACGGCGGTCCCGCCGATGCCGCCCGACGGCTGGTGCATGAGGACGCGCGCGTGCCTCATGGCGTAGCGCTTGCCGGGCGTCCCCGCGCTGAGCAGGAACTGTCCCGCGCTGGCCGCGAGACCCATGGCCAGGGTCGAGACGTCGTTGGGGATCAGGCGCATGGTGTCGTACATCGCGAGCGCCGCGCTGATCGAGCCGCCCGGGGAGTTGATGTAGAGCGCGATGTCGCGGCGCGGGTCCTCGGCGGACAGGAGCAGCAGCTGCGCGCAGATGCGGTTGGCCACGGGGTCGTCGACCTCCTGGCCCAGCACCACGATGCGCTGGTGCAGGAGTCGGGTGGACAGGTCGTCGTCGAACGGCCTGATGGTGGGTGGTGCAGAGGTACGGGCGGACATCGGGGCCTCCGTGTGGGTCGGACAGTGCGTCGGACACCTCGACGTTCGCACCTGCCCGCCGTGCGCGACCCCGCGGTCTGCCTGCAGCGGATCTGCCGACGGCAGACGCACGCACTACGGTGGCGCGGTGACCGGTTCTCCCCCGCTCGACGTGCTGCTCCCCCTGGACCGCGCGGGTCAGCGGCTCGAGCCGCGCGACGACGAGGACGAGCTGCTCGCGCTGTTCGGCGACGACCCCGCCCGTCTCGTGCGGGCCAACATGATCACGACCCTCGACGGCGGCGGCACCGGCCCGGACGCCGTGACCGGCTCGATCAACGGCCCGGCGGACCTGCGCGTCTTCCAGGTGCTGCGGTCCCTGGCCGAGGTCGTGCTCGTCGGCGGCGGGACTGTCCGTCAGGAGCGGTACCGCGCCCTCGACGTCCCCAAGCACCTGGCCGGTCAGCGCGCGCGCCGGGGCCTGCCCGAGCACATCGAGCTGGCCGTCGTCTCGCGGTCCGGCGCGCTGCCCGACGAGCTGCTCGACGCCGGCCGTCCGCCGTTCGTCGTGACCGCGCCGGGGTGCCCCGTGCTCGACCCCCTGCGCGAGCGGCTCGGGGCCGACCACGTCGTCGTCAGCGGCGGCCCGGAGGGTGTCGACCTGGCCGCGGCCCTCGACGCGCTCGCCGCCCTCGGGCTCGGCCGCGTGCTCACCGAGGGCGGCCCGAGTCTGCTCGGTCAGCTCGTCGACGCCGGGCTGGTCGACGAGCTGTGCCTGACCTGGAGCCCCGTGCTCGTGGGCGGTCCGGCGCCGCGGATCCTCGAGCATCCCGCCTGGCTGTCGCCCGCCCGCCGGCTGCGGCCGGCCCATCTGCTGCACGCGGACGGCGTGCTGCTCGGCAGGTGGCGAGCGTCCTGAGCCGCAGTGGCTAGGCTCGACGCGTGACCGACACGATCCTGGTCCTCATCGAGGACACGCTCGCCCCTGTCGACATCGAGCACCTGCTCGCGCTGCACGAGGGCGAGGTGCTCGACTACCACGTCCTGGTCCCGGCCGACTCCGACCGCCCCCTGCTCGCGACCGTGATCGACAACCTCGGCCTGGGCGAGCTCGGCGACGCCTTCGACCGCCTGCGCGGCAAGGAGCCGAGCGTCCGGGAGGCCAAGGCCACGGCCGACGAGCAGCTCGCCGCGACCCTCGCCGAGTTCGCGGCCGCCGGTCGCGAGGCGAGCGGGGAGGTCGTCGACGACGACCCGCTCCCCGCGCTGCGCGCCGCCGCTGAGAACGGTGACGTGCGCGAGATCGCGGTGGTCACCTACCCGCACGCCTACCTCGACACGCTGCACCGGGACTGGGCCAGCCGCGCGCGCGAGGAGCTCGAGCTCCCGGTCCTGCACCTGTACTCGGGCACGTCCGAGCTGGGCTGACCCGCCCGGTTCAGCGGAGCCGGCGCCCGGCGCGCTCGATGGTGCGCCGGGCCAGGACGTCGAGCGAGTCGACGTACAGGGGGTCCGCGAGCAGGTCGGCGTCGTCCGCGACCACCGACAGCTCGGTGCAGCCGAGCACGATGGTCTGGGCGCCGCGCGCGACCAGCGCCTGCGCCACTCCGCGCAGCGCGGCGAGGTCGGCCGGCTGACCGGCCTTGACCTGGTCGTAGATCACGCGCATCACCACCGCCTGCTCGTCGTCCGTGGGGACCACCCAGGACAGGCCGCGCGCCTCCGCGGCGTGCTGGTACACCTGCGCCGCGAGCGTGCCGGACGTGGCGAGCACCCCCACCGTGCGGGTGCCCGGCCGCTGCTCGACCACCTCGGCGATGGTCTCCTCGACGATGCTCAGCACCGGCACGGACGTGGCCGCGACGACCTCGGCCGTGAAGTGGTGGGCGGTGTTGCACGGCACCACGATGAACGACACGCCCACCCGCTCGAGCGTGCGCGCGTCGGCCGCCATCACCGGCCCCGGGTCGTCGCTGGACACACCGAGGATGTACTCGGTGCGGTCCGGGATGGTGGCGTGCTGCATGACCACCATGTCGACGTGGTCCTGGTCGCGTGCCGCCTGCGTCAGCCGCACCACCTTGTCCATGAAGTACACGGTCGCCAGCGGGCCCACGCCGCCGATCACCCCGACGGGCTCGCTCATGCGCTCTCCTGGACCGATCGCTCGTAGTAGGTCCGGTACTTGCGCACCTGGTTGGCCTGCGCGATCGCCACGTAGAGCCACCGCCGCGGGTTGGTCTCCGCGCGGTACCACAGCGGGTTGGTGGCCCGACGCGACCGACCCAGCGACCGCACCCGGGCGCGGAGCACGGGGTCGGCGACGTAGCGGCGCAGCAGCCAGCGCGGCAGCACCGTGTACAGGTGCGGCTCGGTGATCGCGGCGGGGGCACCGTCGGGCAGCGGCGGCAGACCCTGCACGTACTCGCGGACGTACAGCTCGGCCGTGTTGCGCCCGCCCGCGGTGATGTAGAAGTTCGAGCGCCCCAGCCGCGGGTTGAGCTCGAAGAACACCGTCCCGCCGTCGCGCGGGTCGTACTTCAGGTCGAAGTTGGCGTAGCCGGTCCAGCCCAGGTGCTCGAGCAGCCGCGTGGCCTGCGCGACGAGCGCCTCGTCGTGCCGCGTGATGATGCCCGCGGGGTTGCCCAGCGCGCCGGGCGTGTGCTCCTCCAGGAGCACGTGCCCGAACGCCGCGAACCGGACCGCGCCCGACCGGTCGCTGTAGCAGGTGAGGATGCGCATGCCCGAGTCGTCGCCCGGGATGAGGTCCTGGATGATGAACGTGCCCGCGTAGCCGCTGGCCTGCACGCGACCCAGCAGCTCGGCCAGCTCGGCGGGCGAGTCGACCGTGAAGACCTTCTTCTTCCCGGCGAACTCCACGAGGTGGTACGCCGCGGTGTCGGCCGCCTTCGCGATCACCGGGAAGCGCAGCGCCGAGGTGTCGGGGACGCCGCCCGCGGCCACGTCGTGCACCACCGTGGTGGGGTGGCCCAGCCCGAGCTCGCGGCACAGGTCTCCGAAGAGCTCCTTGTCGGTCACCCGGTCGAGCGTCGCCAGCGGCACGTACGGGATCGTGTACAGGTCCTCGAGCCGGTCACGGTTCTCGACGATGGTCCGCACGAGCCAGTCGGCGCTCCCGACGAGGATCAGGCGCTTGCCCGCGTGCTCGGCGGCGATCCGTCGCAGCGTCGCCACCGTGGTGTCGGCGTCGTCGATCCCGGGCTCCACCACGTTGGTCAGGATGCGCGAGTGGCGGACCAGACCCGTCGAGACCGACGAGACCACGACCGACCGCACGCCGTACGCCTCGTGGAACGTGCGAGCGATGCTGTAGGCGCCGATGTCGCCGCCCAGGACGACGGGCTGCAGGTCGTCCTGGGCGACGGCGGCGCGCGGCGCGCGCCGGCTCACGCGGGCTGCTCGCTGCGGTCGAGCGACCACTCGGTGTGGAACGTCCCGTCCCGGTCGGTGCGGCGGTAGGTGTGCGCACCGAAGAAGTCGCGCTGGGCCTGGATCAGCGCGGCCGGGAGGCGCTCCGCGCGCACGCCGTCGTAGTACGCCAGCGAGGAGGAGAACGCGGGGGTCGGCACGCCGTGCAGGGCGGCGCCCGCCACGATCCGACGCCATGCCTGCACGCCGTTGCCGACCGCCCCCGTGAAGTACTCGTCGGCCAGCAGCAGGGGCAGCTGGGCGTCGCGCTCGTAGGCCTCGGTGATCCGGTTGAGGAACCGCGCCCGGATGATGCAGCCGCCGCGCCAGATCCGCGCCATGGCACCGCGGTCGATGTTCCAGCCGAACTGCTCGGAGGCCGCCGCGATCTGGTCGAAGCCCTGCGAGTACGCGACCACCTTGGACGCGTAGAGCGCGAGCCGGACGTCCTCGATGAACGCGTCACGGTCGGTCACGTCCCACGGCTCGGCGTGCGCCTGGAGGGTGCCGACGGCCGCCTTGCGCTGCGGAACACTGCCGGACAGCGCCCGCGCGAAGGTCGCCTCGGCGATTCCGGTGATCGGCACTCCCAGGTCGAGGCCGTTCTGGACCGTCCAGCGACCGGTGCCCTTCTGCTCGGCCTGGTCGAGCACGATGTCGACGAACGCCGCCCCGGTCTCGGCGTCGACGTGCTGCAGCACGTCGGCCGTGATCTCGATGAGGAACGACTCCAGGTCTCCCGTGTTCCACTCGGCGAAGATCTGGCCGATCTCCGCGGCGGAGGCACCCAGCCCCTGCTTGAGCAGGTCGTACGCCTCGGCGATGAGCTGCATGTCGGCGTACTCGATGCCGTTGTGCACCATCTTGACGAAGTGACCCGCGCCGTCCGGGCCGACGTACGTGCAGCACGGCACGCCGTCGACCGTGGCCGAGATCTTCTCCAGGATGGGGCCCAGGCTCTCGTAGGACTTGGCGGTGCCGCCGGGCATGATCGACGGGCCGAGCAGCGCGCCCTCCTCGCCGCCCGAGACGCCGGAGCCGACGAAGTGCAGGCCCTTCTCACGCAGCGCGTTCTCGCGGCGGATGGTGTCGGGGAAGTGCGCGTTGCCGGCATCGACCACGATGTCGCCCTCCTCGAGGTACGGCACCAGCTCGTCGATCACGGCGTCGGTCGGGGCGCCGGCCTTGACCATGATGACGACCTTGCGGGGCCGCTCGAGCGACGCGACGAAGTCGGCGACCGACTCCGACGGCACGAACGTGCCCTCGTCGCCGTGGTCGTCCACGAGCGAGGCGGTCTTGGCGTAGGAGCGGTTGTGGATCGCGACCGTGAAGCCGTTGCGCGCGAAGTTGCGGGCGAGGTTGCGGCCCATGACCGCCAGCCCCGTGACGCCGATCTGCGCGGTACCTACCGAGGTACCCGCCGCGTTACCCGCCGAGCTTCCGGCTGCTGAGTCGACCATGCGAGAGGTGCTCCTTCGATTCGTCGGCCGCGCGCGCACGTCCCGCGCGAGACGCGAGGGGGCGCAGCGGCCGGGTGCTGGGTGCCCGTCCAGCGTAGTGCTCCGGCACGTCGCGCGACGCGGCGTGCCGGACCGCAAGACGACACCACGCCGCCCGTACGCTCCAGTGCGTGACCCCTGCCGGCCCACAGGACGTGCCCGCCGAGTTCGTCCGTTCCCTGCGATCGCTGCGCGCCGTGACGCTGCGCCCCGAGGTGATCCTCGACGAGGTCCCGGGCCCGGCGCGGATCGCCCCGTACTCGGCGGCACTGACCGCCGAGGTGCGCTCGGAGCGGCGCTCGGTCTCCGCGGCCGAGCTCGCGTCCGGCCGGTTCGTGGTGCTCTTCGACCCTGCGGGCCACGAGGCGTGGGAGGGCAGCTTCCGCCTCGTCACCCTGGTGCGTGCGACGCTCGAGCCCGAGGTGGGCGCCGACCCGATGCTCGCCGACGTCGCCTGGTCGTGGTTCACGGACGCGCTCGCGGCCCACGACCTGGACCCGCTCGCCGCGGGCGGCACCGTCACCCGGGTCCTGTCCCAGAGCTACGGCTCGCTGGACGTGCGCGCCGAGCAGACCGAGCTCGAGATCCGCGCCTCGTGGACGGCGGCCGACGAGGACCTCGCGCCGCACCTGCGGGCCTGGGCCACGCTGCTGTGCACGGCCGCGGGGCTGCCCCCGCTCCCCGAGGGCGTCGTCTCGCTCAGTCCCCGCCACTAGGACGCGCGCGGGCGTCGGTCCGGACCTCGTCGGGTTCGCCTCAAGTCGGCGCGGTGCGCTGCCGATGACGGGGTTGTGAGCATCGAGCCCCTTCGTCGCGAGGCCGTCCGTCGGCCGACCGCGTTGCGCGCCGGCCCGCCGGCACGACCGGCGGGCCACCAGATGTGCGTCGTGGTCTCCGAGGTGGCCGACGGCGACGGGTCGACGCTCGTGAGCAACCTGCGCCGCCGCGGCAGCCACCGCGTCGTCGTGCTCACCCGCCGCGCGAGCCGGGCCGAGCTGGGCGTCCTGCTCGCGGGCGGCCTGCGGGGCGCGGTCGCCAGCACGACGACGACGAGCCTGGTGCGCCTGCCCGCTCCTCCGCCTCCGCCCGCCGAGCTCCCGGAGCTGACGGCGCGCGAGGTGAGCGTCCTCAAGCTGGTCGCGGACGGCCGCAGCAACCGCCTCATCGGCGACGACCTGGGCCTGTCGGCGCTCACGGTCAAGAGCCACCTCGCTCGGATCTCGCGCAAGTTCGGCACGGGCGACCGGGCCGAGCTCGTCGCCATCTCCATCCGCGGCGGCATCCTGTCCTGAGGTCGTGCCCCCCGGCAGTCGGCACGACGCAGTGAGACGAAGACCTCACGGATTGCCTGCGCCACCACGCCCCGAGCCTCCGCGGACCAGCGCGTGATCTCGCCTACCGTTGACGTCATGCGACCAGAGGCACTCGACGCCCCCTCCGGCGACGACGTGACCCCGGTGAACGTCGCGCCGAGCGAGCCGGTCGTCACACCCCTGACCGAGCCGGCCGACGGCGTCCCGCCCGTCGTCGACACGCAGGAGGCGCTGGACGCCGTCATCGAGGCGTTCGGCGCAGGCACCGGCCCCGTCGCCGTCGACGCGGAGCGCGCCTCCGGCTACCGGTACGGCCAGCGGACCTACCTGGTGCAGCTGCGCCGCGAGGGCGCCGGCACCGCCCTCATCGACCCGATCGCGGTCCCCGACCTCTCCGGCCTGTCCGCCGCGCTCGTCGGCGTCGAGTGGGTGCTGCACGCGGCCTCCCAGGACCTGCCCGGCCTGGCCGAGCAGGGGATGCACCCGAGCCGGGTCTTCGACACGGAGCTGGGCGCGCGGCTGCTCGGCCTCGACCGGGTGGGACTGGCCGCCGTCGTGGCCGACACCCTCGGGCTCGGGCTGGCCAAGGAGCACTCCGCGGTCGACTGGTCCACCCGCCCCCTGCCCGCCGAGTGGCTGCGCTACGCGGCCCTCGACGTCGAGGTGCTGGTCGAGGTGCGCGAGGTGCTCGCCGAGCGCCTCGCCGTCGCCGGCAAGGCCGAGTGGGCCGCGCAGGAGTTCGAGGCCGTCCGCACCGCTCCCCCCGCGGCCCCGCGCCTCGAGCCGTGGCGCCGGGTCTCCGGCCTGCACACCATCCGTGACGCGCGCCGGCTGGCCGTGGTGCGCGAGCTGTGGCTCACGCGCGACCAGAACGCCCGCCAGCGCGACATCTCCCCCGGGCGCGTGCTGCCCGACGCGGCGATCGTCGCGGCGGCCCAGGCGCTGCCGCGCTCGGTCCCCCAGCTCACCGAGCTGCCGGCGTTCTCCGGCAAGGGCACCAAGCGCCGCGCACCGCTGTGGCAGGCGGCGATCGAACGCGGACTGGCGGTGCCCGACGCCGACCTGCCGTCGGTGCGGGGACCCAAGAGCGACGCGCCGCCCCCGCCCCGGGCGTGGGCCGACCGCGACCCGGCGGCCGCCGACCGCCTGACCGCGGCGCGCGAGGTGCTCGCCGCACTGTCCGAGGCGCACCACGTGCCGACCGAGAACATCCTCCAGCCCGACCTGCTGCGGCGGCTGTGCTGGAGCCCGCCGTCGCCCCTGGGCGCCGCATCGATCGCGGCCGCGCTGACCGCCGGCGGTGCCCGCCCGTGGCAGGTGGAGCTGGTGACCCCGCCGCTCGCTGCGGCCTTTTCCTAGGACTTCCCAGTACTCCCGAAAGCCGTTGTTACTCCGGAGTAACTTTCGCTGGCGTAGGACCTTCGTCCCGGGTAGCGTCGGCCGTCGCGGTCCCGTAGTCGCGGGGCCGCAGGACACTGCTGTCCCGCTCTGGAGGCTCCGATGCCCACCGCATCTTCCGCGCAGCCCGCTGCGTCATCGCCCGCACCCGTAGCCGCGCTGCACGGCCGCCGCGTCGTCTTCGTCGACGGCGTCCGCACGCCGTTCGGCCGGGCGCGCAAGGACGGCCTGTACGCGCACACACGCGCCGACGACCTGTCCGTCAAGACCGTGCGCGAGCTCCTGCGCCGGCACCCGAACCTGGACCCCGCGCGGGTCGACGAGGTCGCCATCGCCGCCACGACGCAGCAGGGCGACCAGGGCCTCACGCTGGGGCGGACGGTGGGCGTGCTCGCCGGGCTCCCCCGCACCGTGCCGGGCTACGCCATCGACCGGATGTGCGCGGGCGCGATGACCGCCGTGACGAGCACCGCCGCCACGATCGGCGTGGGCGCCGCCGACGTCGCGCTCGCGGGCGGGGTCGAGCACATGGGCCACCACCCGATGGGCTTCGACGCGGACCCGAACCCCCGGTTCGTGTCGGAGCAGCTGGTCGCCGCCGACGCCCTCAACATGGGCGTCACCGCCGAGAACCTGCACGACCGGTTCCCCGCGCTGACGCGTGAGCGGGCGGACGCGTACGGTGCCGCGAGCCAGGCCAAGTTCGCCGCCGCGCTCGCCGCGGGCAAGATCGACCCCGACCTCGTGCCCGTCGCGCTGCGCGACCCGGAGCACGGCTGGGGCCTGGCCACCGCCGACGAGCCGCCGCGGCCGGGCACCACGGTCGAGGCCATCGCCGCACTCCCCACTCCGTTCCGTCCGGGCGGTCGCGTGACGGCCGGCACCGCCGCGCCCCTGACCGACGGCGCGGCCTCGTGCCTGCTCGCCGCGGAGGAGACCGCCGCCGAGCTGGGCCTGCCCGCGCGCATGCGCCTGGTGTCCTTCGCCTACGCGGGCGTCGAGCCGGAGATCATGGGCATCGGCCCGGTCCCCGCCACCGAGCGCGCACTGGCGCGAGCGGGCCTGACGATCGACGACATCGGCCTCTTCGAGATCAACGAGGCGTTCGCCGTGCAGGTGCTGGCCTTCCTCGACGCCTACGGCATCGCGGACGACGACCCGCGCGTCAACCCGTACGGCGGGGCGATCGCCGTCGGCCACCCGCTCGCCTCCTCCGGCGTGCGGCTCATGACGCAGCTCGCGCGCCAGTTCGAGGAGCACCCCGAGGTCCGCTACGGCCTGACGACCATGTGTGTCGGCCTCGGCCAGGGCGGCACCGTCATCTGGGAGAACCCGAACCACGCCGACTACCGGCCCGCCACGCAGGATGGAGCGGCACTGTGACGACGACCGAGACGACCACCGGAACCAGCACCGACGCCCGGGCCGAGCGGGTCTCGCGCGCCCTCGTGCGCGACGTCGCGCTGCCGGGCGGCGCGGGCATCCTCGCGCTGGTGACGATCGACAACGGCCTGGACCACACCAAGCCGAACACCTTCGGCCCGCTCGGCATCGCGTCGCTGCACGACGCCCTGACCGGCGTGCGCGAGCGGGTGGCCGCGGGCGAGGTGCAGGCCGTGGCGGTCACCGGCAAGCCGTACTACCTCGCGGCCGGCGCGGACCTCACGCAGATCGCCACGGTGACGGGCCGCGACGCCGCGCTCCAGCTGGGTCGCGGCGGTCACCAGGCCTACGAGCTGCTGCACACCATGGGCGTGCCCACGTTCGCGTTCGTCAACGGCGTCGCGCTCGGCGGCGGGCTCGAGCTCGCGCTCAACTGCGACTACCGCACCGTCGCGTCCGACGTCCGTGCGCTCGCGCTCCCGGAGACCGGGCTCGGGCTGGTCCCCGGCTGGGGCGGTGCCTACGTGGTGCCCCGCCTGGTGGGCATCGAGAAGGCGCTCGACGTCATCCTCACCCGACCGGCCACCAACAAGCCGTTCAACGCCACGCAGGCCGCCGAGGTCGGTCTCGTGGACGTGGTCCTCGACCCGGCTGACTTCCTCGAGGAGTCGATCCGGTGGGCGGCGCGCGTGCTGTCCGGCGAGACCGTCGTGGCGCGCCGCGACCTGGACGACCAGGGCACCTGGGACGCGTACGTGGCCGGCGCGCGGCAGCGTCTTGACGCCGTCGTCCACGGCTCGCGGCCGGCGCCGTACCGGGCCCTGGACCTCGTGGCCGCGGCCAGGACCGCCTCACGCGAGGAGGCGTTCGCGGCCGAGGACGAGGCCCTGGCCGACCTCATCATGAGCGACGAGATGCGCGCGTCGGTCTACGCGTTCGGCCTCGTCTCCGGGGGCAAGAAGCCGGTGGGTGCGCCCGACCGCTCGCTCGCCCAGCCCGTGACCCGCGTGGGCATCGTCGGCGCGGGGCTCATGGCCGCGCAGATCGCGCTGCTGTTCGCGCAGCGCCTCGGCGTGCCCGTCGTCATGCGGGACCTGGACGAGGATCGCGTGGCCGCGGGCCTCACGGCGGTGCGCTCCACCGTGGAGCGGCTCACGTCGAGCGGCCGCATGAGCCCGGGCACCGCGGCGCGCCTCGTGGGCTCCATCCACGGCACCACCGACATCACCGAGTTCGCGTCGTGCGACCTGGTGATCGAGGCGGTGACCGAGATCCTCGACCTCAAGAAGCGGGTGTTCGCGGAGCTCGAGGGGATCGTCTCCCCCACCACCATCCTCGCGACCAACACCTCGGCGCTGTCCGTGACGAAGATGGCCGCCGACCTGCAGCACCCGGAGCGGGTGGTGGGTCTGCACTTCTTCAACCCGGTCGCGGCCATGCCGTTGGTCGAGGTGGTCCAGGCGGAGCACACCTCGGCGGAGGCGCTGGCCACCGGCTTCGCGGTCGCCGCCAAGCTGCGCAAGACCGCGGTCCTCGTGGCCGACCGGCCGGGGTTCGTGGTCAACCGCCTGCTGGTGCTGCTGCTCGGCGTGATCGTCGACGCCGTCGAGCACGGCACGCCGGTCGAGGTCGCGGACCGTGCCCTGCGCCCGCTCGGCCTGCCGATGCCGCCGTTCGAGCTGTTCGACCTGGTCGGACCGGCGGTCGGGTTGCACGTGCTCACCTCGCTGCGCGAGGACCTCGGCGACCGCTTCCCGCGCTCGCCCGGGCTCGAGAAGCTCGTGGCGGACGGCACGCGCGTCGTGCTGCCCGCCCCCGCCAAGGGGCTGCCCAAGCCCGTCGACCCCGCCATCCAGGCGGTCTTCGACGGCGCGCGCGACGGCGAGGCCGCACCGACCCCACTCGACGAGGCCGGCGTGCTGGACTCCGTGCTCACGGCACTGACGGTCGAGATCGGCCACATGCTCGAGGAGGGCGTGGTCGCCCGCCCCGAGCAGATCGACCTCTGCATGATCCTCGGCGCCGGGTGGGGCTTCCACCTGGGGGGCATCACGCCGTATCTCGACCGCACCGGGTACTCCGAGCGCGTCCTGGGGCGTCGACTGCTGCCGGACGGCGTCGCGAACGTCCCTGCCTGACGTCCACCCGGGCCCCGGAGGCAGCGGCGCACCCGCCGCTGCCTCCGGGCTCGGGTGAGGTCGGGCTCAGCCCGACGCGAGCTCCCTGCGACGGGCTCGCCGACGGACCACCAGCAGCACGAGCGCCACGTCAGCCGCGGCGACGGCCGCGAACACCACGGCGTAGACCAAGGACACCACCCACTGCGGGCCGCCGGAGTCGGCGCCCGACAGGTTCCACGCCACCGTGCCGGCGACGTACACCACCGGGAGCCCCACCACGATCGCGGGCATGGTCAGCAGGAGCAGAAGGCCCTCGCGCGACCAGGAGAACGTGTCGTGGCCGGGGAACGTCGCGGCCGCGAGGACCGCGATGCCGACGACGTAGACCACGGCGAGCAGCTTCGCGCGAACGCTCATGCCGCCAACCTAGACCCGCGACGGGTCGGCGGGATCAGAAGGTGGTCAGTCCTCGGGAGCGGAACTGCTCACGGACGCGTTCCACCAGTTCCGGGGTGGGCGGCTGGGTGTCCTCGAGCTGGTACTCCAGCCCCAGGTCGGCCCACTTGTCGCGCCCCATCTGGTGGAACGGGAGCACCTCGACGCGCGTGACCGAGGACAGCGTCGCGACGTAGGACGCGACCGCCTCCACGTTCGCGACGTCGTCCGTGAGTCCGGGCACCAGCACGAACCGGACCCAGATCTCCGTGCCGCGCGCGGCGAGCCGCCGACCGAACTCCAGCGTGGGAGCGAGCTCGCGGCCCGTGACCTTCTTGTAGGTGTCCGGGTCGCCGGACTTCACGTCGAGCAGCACCATGTCGACGTGGTCGAGCATCTCGTCGGAGAGGTGCGAGCCCAGGTAGCCCGACGTGTCGAGGGCGGTGTGGATGCCCATCGCGCGCGCACCGTGCAGCAGGCGCCGCACGAACGCCGGCTGCATGAGTGGCTCCCCGCCGGAGATGGTCAGGCCACCGCCGGTCGCCTGCATGACGCCGCGGTAGCGGGCGATACGGGCCAGGAGCTCGTCGGCGGGGACGTCCGTGCCGCGCCGCATCTCCATGGTGTCGGGGTTGTGGCAGTACAGGCAGCGCAGGGGGCAGCCCGAGAGGAACACGGTCATGCGCGTGCCCGGTCCGTCCACGGCCGTGACCAGCTCCCAGGAGTGCACGGAGCCGATGTCCCCGGCCCGCACGGCCGCGAGGCGCGCGGAGCGGTCGTCGGTCTCCGAGGTCTCCAGCCCGGACGTGCCGTGGCCGTGCGCGCGACCCAGTGCGCCACCGACGAGCGGCATCCCGAGGGACACCACTGGTGCGCCGGGCTGCCGCTCGTCGGTGGTGGTCATCGCGTCAGACCGCGCCGTGGAAGGTGCGCGACAGGACGTCGAGCTGCTGCTCGCGCGTGAGCCGCACGAAGTTCACGGCGTAGCCGGAGACCCGGATGGTCAGCTGCGGGTAGTTCTCCGGGTGCTCCATGGCGTCCAGCAGCGTCTCGCGGTTCAGCACGTTGACGTTCATGTGGTAGCCGTTGGACAGCGTGTACGCGTCGAGGAGACCCACGAGGTTCGTCACCTGCTCGTCGCGCGTGCGGCCCAGGCCCGTGGGGACCACCGACGACGTGAGCGAGATCCCGTCCTGCGCCTCCGCGTACGGCAGCTTCGCCACCGACAGGGCCGAGGCGAGCATGCCGTGCGTGTCGCGCCCGTTCATCGGGTTGGCGCCGGGCGCGAACGGCTCGCCGGCCCGGCGGCCGTCGGGCGTCGAGCCCGTGGCCTTGCCGTAGACGACGTTCGAGGTGATGGTCAGCACCGACTGCGTGTGCGTCGCGTCCCGGTAGGTGGGGAACCGGCGGATCTTCTCCATGAACGTCTGCACGATCCACACCGCGATGTCGTCGGCGCGGTCGTCGTCGTTGCCGTAGGTGGGGAAGTCGCCCTCCACCGAGTACTCCGTGACCAGCCCGTCGGCCGTGCGCAGCGCCCGGACCGTGCCGTACTTGATCGCGGACAGCGAGTCGACCACCACGGACAGGCCCGCGATGCCGCACGCCATGGTGCGCAGGATGGTGCGGTCGTGCAGCGCCATCTCGATGCGCTCGTACGCGTACTTGTCGTGCATGTAGTGCACGCAGTTCAGCGCGTCGACGTACGTCTGGGCGAGCCAGTCCATCATGACGTCGAACTTCGCCACGACCTCGTCGTAGTCGAGGATCTCGCCGTCCACGGGGGCGCCGACCGGGGCGATCTGCTTGCCCGTGACCTCGTCGCGACCGCCGTTGATGGCGTACAGGAGAGTCTTGGCGAGGTTGACCCGCGCGCCGAAGAACTGCATCTGCTTGCCCACCCGCATGGGGGACACGCAGCATGCGATCGCCGCGTCGTCGCCCCACGAGTCGCGGATCAGGTCGTCCGACTCGTACTGGACGGCGGAGGTGTCGATCGACACCTGGGCGCAGTAGTCCTTGAAGCCCTGGGGCAGCTTGTCGCTCCAGAAGACGGTCATGTTCGGCTCGGGCGCCGGGCCCAGGTTGTAGAGCGTCTGGAGGTACCGGAACGAGGTCCGCGTCACGAGCGGCCGGCCGTCCTCCCCCATGCCGGCGATCGACTCGGTCACCCAGGTGGGGTCGCCCGAGAAGAGGTTGTCGTACTCGGGGGTGCGCAGGAAGCGGACGATGCGGAGCTTGATGACGAAGTCGTCGATGATCTCCTGCGCCTGCTCCTCGGTCAGCACGCCCGCGTCGATGTCGCGCTGCAGGAAGATGTCGAGGAACGTGGAGGTGCGGCCCAGCGACATGGCGGCACCGTTCTGCTCCTTCACGGCCGCCAGGTACCCGAAGTACAGCCACTGCACGGCCTCGCGGCCGGTCGTCGCAGGCAGCGAGATGTCGTAGCCGTACGAGGCCGCCATCGCCTTGAGCTCGCCCAGGGCACGCGTCTGCTCGGCGAGCTCCTCGCGGTCCCGGATGACGTTCTCGGTCGACCGCTCCATGTCGAGCTCCGCGCGCTCGAGCTTCTTCGCCGCGATGAGCGCGTCGACGCCGTACAGGGCCACCCGGCGGTAGTCGCCGATGATGCGTCCACGGCCGTAGGCGTCCGGGAGCCCCGTGATGATGTGGCTGCTGCGCGCCGCGCGCACCGCGGGCGGGTACACGTCGAAGACCCCGTCGTTGTGGGTCTTGCGGTACTTGGTGAAGATCTCGGTGACGATCGGGTCGGCCTCGTAGCCGTAGGTGTCGAGCGAGTTGAGCACCATCCGGTAGCCGCCGTTGGGCATGATCGCTCGCTTGAGGGGTGCGTCGGTCTGCAGCCCGACGACCACCTCGTTGTCCTGGTCGATGTAGCCGGGGGCGTGCGACGTGATGGTCGACGGCGTCGTCGCGTCGATGTCGTACACGCCCTTCTCGCGCTCGGCGGGGAACATGGCCGCCAGGCGGTCCCACATCGCCGTGGTGCGGGCCGTCGGGCCGGCCAGGAACGAGGCGTCACCGAGATACGGGGTGTAGTTGCGCTGGATGAAGTCACGCACGTCGACGTGGTCGACCCACGGACCTGCGACGAAACCGTCCCACGCGTCGGGCAGGGTGGCGGTCTCGGTAGACGGAACGGCAGTGGTGGACATCTGTGTGCTCCTTGGTTCGACCCGTTACCTCGAACTTACGGACGCGCTCGCTCGATCTCCTGGGACCTGGGTCCCGATTCATCCCATGACGGCCGGCGTCAGAGCGGCTCGCGCGCGGCACCAGTGCCGTTCGTCACGATACTCCTGAGCCGCGGACCGGGATCCGGGCCGAGGCGAGATGCTCGCCGGTGCTCGGCGAGGGGCCTCAGCGCTCTCCGAGCGCGCGCAGCACGTCGCGCGTGATGTCCGCCGGGCCCAGCCGCAGGGTCCCCACGAGCTGCTCGCGGGTGGCGTGGTCGAGGAACGCGCGCGGGATGCCGAAGGCCTGGACGGGCGTGCTGATCCCCGCCTCGCGGGCCCGCTGCGCGACCGCGGAGCCGACGCCGCCGTCGACCACCCCGTCCTCGATCGTCACGACGTGGTCGTGCTCGCCCACGAGCTTGACCAGCCCCGGGGCGACCGGCAGCACCCAGCGTGGGTCGACGACCGTGGCGCGCAACCCGTGCGCGGCGAGCATGTCCGCCGTCTCGAGCGCCGTCGTCGCCATGGCGCCGACCGCGACGAGGAGCACGGACCGCTCCCCCGCACCGGTGCGCGTGAGCACGTCGACGCCGTCGACCTCGTCGACCGCGTCGATCGCCTCGCCCATCGCGCCCTTGGGATAGCGGACCACCGTCGGGGCGTCGTCCACGTCGACCGCCTCGCGCAGCGCGGTGCGCAGCGTGGCCTCGTCGCGCGGCGCCGCGAGGCGCAGGCCCGGCACGACGCCGAGCATCGCCATGTCCCACATGCCGTTGTGGCTCGCGCCGTCAGCGCCGGTGAGCCCCGCCCGGTCGAGCACGAAGGTCACGCCCGCGCGGTGCAGCGCGACATCCATGAGGACCTGGTCGAAGGCCCGGTTGAGGAACGTCGCGTACAGGGCGACCACGGGGTGCAGACCGCCGAAGGCCATGCCGGCCGCGGACGTCGCCGCGTGCTGCTCGGCGATGCCGACGTCGAACACCCGCCCGGGGAACTCGGCGGCGAACGGCGCGAGGCCCACGGGCTGCAGCATCGCGGCGGTGATCGCCACCACGTCGGGACGACGCCGCCCGATGCGGACGATCTCGTCGGCGAACACGCTCGTCCACTCGAACCGCGACGGCGCCAGCGGCAACCCGGTCTCGGGGTGGATCTGGCCGACCGCGTGGAACCGGTCGGCGATGTCCTGCTCGGCGGGCGTGTAGCCGCGGCCCTTCTCGGTGATGACGTGCACGATCACCGGCCCGCCGTACGCCCGCGCGCGGCGCATCGCGCGCTCGACGGCGGGCTCGTCGTGCCCGTCCACCGGGCCTACGTACTTGATGCCGAGGTCCTCGAACATGCCCTGCGGCGCGACGACGTCCTTGATGCCCTTCTTGAGCCCGTGCAGCGCGTCGTACGCCGCGCGGCCCGGCAGGCCCGAGCGCCGCAGCGTGCGCTTGCCCCAGGAGAGGACGCTCTCGTAGCCCTGCGTGGTGCGCAGGGTGTCGAGGTGGTGGGCGAGGCCACCGATCGTCGGGTCGTACGAGCGGCCGTTGTCGTTGACGACGATCACCAGGCGCCGGTCCTGGCCGTCCGCGATGTTGTTGAGGGCCTCCCACGCCATGCCGCCCGTGAGCGCGCCGTCGCCGATCACCGCGACCACGGACCGGTCCCCGCGTCCCTGCAGCTCGTTGGCCTTCGCGATGCCGTCCGCCCACGACAGCGCCGTCGAGGCGTGGGAGTTCTCGACGACGTCGTGCTCCGACTCGCCACGGCTCGGGTAGCCGGAGATGCCCCCGCGCCGGCGCAGCTGGCTGAAGTCCTGGCGCCCGGTGAGCAGCTTGTGCACGTAGGACTGGTGCCCGGTGTCGAACACGAAGGTGTCGGCCGGCGACTCGAAGACCCGGTGCATCGCGATGGTCAGCTCGACCACGCCGAGGTTGGGCCCCAGGTGGCCACCCGTCCGGGAGACCGACTCGACCAGGAAGGCGCGGATCTCGCGCGCGAGCTGCTCGACGTCGGCGGGCGTGAGCGCGCGGACGTCGGCCGGCGAGCCGATCCTCTCGAGCAGTCCCATCGCGTCTCCGTCCGTCGTCGTGCCCGGGCGGCGGGCAGCAGCGCGGGCGACGCTGCCACACGGGGGTCCCAGGATCTCTCCCGGACACTCTAGGCGCCCAGGGTCCCCGCGGCCCGGGATGTGCACGTGGGCTGCACCACCTGCACAGGACTTCCCCGCACTCCGCCGCCGGAGAACCGCCTACAATCGATCGGAAAGGGGAACACCCATGCGCTTCCTGCCCGGCCACCAGGCCACCTCCGACCTCACCTACGGCGACGTCTTCCTCGTCCCGTCGCGTTCCGAGGTCGCCTCCCGCTTCGACGTCGACCTCGCGGCACCCGACGGGACCGGCACGACCGTCCCGCTCGTCGTCGCCAACATGACCGCCGTCGCCGGCCGTCGGATGGCGGAGACCGTCGCCCGACGCGGCGGCATCGCCGTGATCCCCCAGGACATCCCCACCGACGTGGTGGCCGACGTCGTGGCCTCGGTCAAGGCCAAGCACAAGGTCGTGGAGAGCGCGGTCGTCGTCTCCCCGCACGACACGGTGCACACCGCGATCACGCTCATCGGCAAGCGGTCGCACGGCGCCGCCGTGGTGGTCAGCGAGGGCCGCCCGGTCGGCGTCGTGACCGAGGCCGACTGCCAGGGCGTCGACCGCTTCACGCAGGTCGCGGACGTCATGACCGCCAACCCCAGCACCATCGACCTCGCCGTGCTCGAGGACGGGGGCCCGCGCGGTCTCGAGGTGGCCTTCGAGCAGCTGCACGCCTCGCGCCGGCGGTTCTCCCCGGTGACGCGCGACGGAGGGCTGGTCGGCGTCCTGACGCGCGTCGGCGCGCTGCGCTCCTCCATCTACGAGCCCGCGCTCGACGACCAGGGCCGGCTGCGCGTCGCCGCTGCCGTCGGCATCAACGGCGACGTGAAGGCGAAGGCGGCCGAGCTGCTCGACGCCGGGATCGACGTGATCGTCGTCGACACCGCGCACGGGCACCAGCGCAAGATGCTCGACGCGCTGGGAGCGGTGCGCTCGCTCGACCCGCAGGTCCCGGTCGTCGCCGGCAACGTCGTGACCGCCGAGGGAACCCGGGACCTCATCGAGGCCGGTGCCGACATCGTCAAGGTGGGCGTCGGTCCGGGCGCCATGTGCACCACGCGCATGATGACCGCCGTGGGTCGCCCGCAGTTCTCGGCCGTGCTCGAGTGCGCCACCGAGGCGCGCCGCCTCGGCAAGCACGTGTGGGCCGACGGCGGCGTCCGGCACCCGCGCGACGTCGCGCTCGCCCTCGCGGCGGGCGCCTCGCAGGTCATGGTCGGGTCGTGGTTCGCCGGGACGCACGAGTCGCCGGGCGACCTGCACGACGACGGGAACGGTCGCCTGTACAAGGAGTCGTTCGGCATGGCGTCGGCGCGTGCCGTCGCCGCCCGCACCCGCGGGGGCTCGGCCTTCGACCGTGCCCGCAAGGCCCTGTACGAGGAGGGCATCTCCTCCTCGCGCATGTACCTGGACCCGCGCCGGCCCGGCGTCGAGGACCTGATCGACCACATCACGGCGGGTGTCCGCTCGGCGGCCACCTACGTGGGCGCGGCGAGCATCGACGAGCTGCACGAGCGCGCCGCGGTGGGCATCCAGTCCGCCGCCGGCTACGAAGAGGGCCGCCCGCTGCCCGACGGTTGGTGACCGGGATGCGTCCCGTCCTGGTGCTCACGCACGCCGCGCACGAGGGCCCCGGGCTCATCGCCCCGGCGCTCGACGCGCCCGTGCGGGTGCGCACGGTGGTGTCGTCGGACAGCCCCGTCCTGCCCGCGCTCGACGAGGTGTCCGGCATCGTCGTGATGGGCGGCGCGATGGACGCCGACGACGACCGCTTCCCCGGGCTCGACGCCGAGAAGCGGCTCCTCGCCGAGGCGGTCGCGGCAGACGTCCCCGTGCTGGGCGTGTGCCTCGGCATGCAGCTCCTCGCCCTCGCGCTGGGCGGCGAGCTGCACCGCCGGCACGGCACCGAGATCGGGTTCGCCCCGGTCGACGTGGTCGCCGACGACCCGGTGCACGGCCGCCTGGGTCCGCAGCCGACGGTGCTGCACTGGCACCACGACGCCGTCTCGCTCCCGCCAGAAGCCACCCTGCTGGCGTCGACCACCGTCACGCCCGTGCAGGCGTTCCGCGCCGGGTCGGCGCTCGCCGTCCAGTACCACCCCGAGCTCGAGCCGCGGATGCTGGACCTGTGGCTCGCGACGCCGGAGATGGTGGACGGGCTGTCCGACGACGAGATCGGGTCCATCCGCTCCGACGGCGCCAAATACCTCCCGGACCTGGCGCCCGCGGCGCGGGCCATGGTGGCCGGCTTCGCCGAGCAGGTGCGGGCGCGCGGTTGAGCCCAGCACCGGCCGTCAGCAGCGCGGACGCGCGCGCGGAGCTCGCCGCGCTGTGCGCGCGCGGCATCGACTGGCGGCTGGATCCCTCCCGCACGATCACGCTCGGCAGCGCGACGCGGCCCGCGGCGGTGCTCGTGCTCTTCGGGCGCCTCGACGCCACGAGCGCCGACACCGCCCGGCCGGCGGTCGCCGCGGACCTGGACGTGCTGCTGCAGCGGCGGGCCGGCACGCTCGGCCACCACGCGGGCCAGGTCGCGTTCCCGGGCGGGCGGCTGGAGCCGACCGACGACGGCCCGGTGGCGGCCGCACTGCGAGAGGCCGGCGAGGAGGTGGGGCTCGACGCAGCGGGCGTCGAGGTGCTCGGAACGCTCGGCTCGCTCCCCGTCCCGGTGAGCAACCACCTCGTCACGCCCGTGCCGGCCTGGTGGACCACCCCGTCGCGCGTCGCTGCGGTGGACCACGCCGAGACCGTGGACGTGTTCCGGCTCCCCGTCGCCGACCTGCTCGACCCGGCGAACCGCGCGAGCGTCGCGCACACGCGCGCCGGCGTCACGTTCCGTACACCCGCGTTCGTCGTCGACGGCGTGCTGGTGTGGGGGTTCACCGCCATCGTCCTGTCCCGGATGTTCGACGCGCTGGGCTGGGCCGTGCCGTGGGACGACCGGCGCCTCGTCACCCCGGAGGTCTGACGCGTGGCGCACCCGAAGATCGAGGTCATGGTCGACGAGGCCCTGGCCCGCACCCTGCTCGCGCAGCAGCACCCGGACCTCGCCGACCTCCCGCTCACCTGGGTCGGCACGGGCTGGGACAACGCCATGTGGCGGCTCGGCGACCACCTGCTGCTGCGCTTCCCCGTGCGCGAGGCGGCCGCGCACCTGGTCGAGCACGAGCAGGCCTGGCTCCCCGTGCTCGCCGACCGGCTCCCCGTCGCCGTGCCGGTCCCCGTCCGGAACGGGCTGCCCGCCCACGGCTTCCCCTGGGCGTGGAGCGTCGTGCCCTGGTTCGACGCGGTCACGGCGGCGACGACGCCGGTCGACGAGCGCGGTGCGTGGGCGCCGCGGCTCGCGGACTTCTTCGTCGCGCTGCACGTGCCCGCGCCGCAGGATGCCCCCGACAACCCGGTGCGTGGCGGCGACGTCGCCGCACGGCGCCAGCCGCTCCACGAGCGCCTCGCCACCCTGGCACTGCCGGACGCCGACCGGATCGCCTCCCGGTTCGACGAGCTCGCCGCGGCTCCCGCGTGGCGGGGGCCGGCGCTCTGGGTGCACGGAGACCCGCACCCGGCCAACCTGCTCGTGCACGACGGCGACCTGCGCGCGGTGATCGACTTCGGCGACGTCACGTCGGGAGACCCGGCGTGCGACCTGGCGACCGCGTGGCTGACGTTCGACGCTCCCGCCCGCGCACGGTTGCGCGCCCGCGTCGACGCCGCGTGCGGATGGGACGAGGCGATGTGGCGTCGCGCGCAGGCATGGGCGTTGCACCTCGCGGTCGCGATGCAGATGCACCCGGTCGAGTACCCGCACCTGGCCGCCGTGGGCCGGCACGGCGTCGAGCAGGCGCTCGCGACCTGAGCACGCTCGGGTCGGGCCGCGCGCGTGTCGGCGGCCGGCCCTAGCGTCGGGGCATGAGCACCCCGGACAGTCCGAGCACGGCACGGATGCTGGGGGTGCTCGGCGTCCCCTCGAGCGCGGCGGCCCACGCGCCGGGGCTGGAACGCGGACCCGCCGCGCTGCGCGAGGCCGGGCTGCTGCCTGCGCTGCGAGCCGCCGGCCGCGACGCGGTCGACCACGGCGACACCTCCTCGGCGCGGTGGCGGCACGACTCGCCGGCGCGCACGTGCCCGCACGACGTCGAGCGCGTGGCCGGTGTGCTCGGTGAGGCGCGGGCGGCGCTCTCAGCACTGCTCGCCGCGGGCCATGCGCCGCTGGTGCTGGGCGGCGAGTGCACCGTCACGATCGCCCTCATGGCCGCCCTGGCCGACGCCGGGAAGGACGTGGCGCTGCTGTACGTCGACGGCGGCCAGGACCTGCAGCTCCCCGAGGACCACCCCGACGAGCCGATCGCCGACTCGATGGGTGTCGCGCACCTGCTCGACCTGCCCGGCGCGCACGACGCCCTCGCGGGCATCGGCCCCCGCCGCCCGCTGCTGGTCGCCGACCGGCTGTGCTTCGTGGGGTACGCCGACGACGAGGAGGACGTGCACGGGCTGGTCCCGTCCACGCGGATCCCCGCGGCGGTCGTCGCGGCGGACCCCGCCGCGGCCGGGCTGGAAGCCCTGCGGGTCGCCGACCGAGCGCGCGACGGCTTCGTCGTGCACCTCGACGTCGACGTCCTCGACGTGTTCGCCCTGCCGCTCGCCGACGTCCCGCAGTACGGCCGCGGGCTCACCCTCACCCAGCTGCGGGAGCTGCTCGCCGTGCTGCTGCGCGCGCCCGGCTGCCTGGGTCTCGTGCTCGCCGAGGCCAACCCGGATCGCGACGACGCGGCCGGCACGCACATGCGCGCCCTCGTCGACCTGGTCGCGTCCGCGCTCGCACCGGCCTGAGACGGCACCGAGCCCGGCTCCTCGCGAACGTGGAGCCGGGCTCGGTGCCGTGGATCAGGTGTGCCGCTGACTCAGCCCGCCGCGACCTGACGCAGGACGTACTGCAGGATGCCGCCGTTGCGGTAGTAGTCCGCCTCGCCGGGGGTGTCGATGCGCAGCACCGCGTCGAACTCGACGACGGAGCCGTCCTCCTTGGTGGCCTTCACCGCGAGGGTTCGGGGCGTCGTGCCCTCGTTGAGCGCCGTGACGCCTGTGATGTCGAACGTCTCCGTGCCGTCCAGCCCCAGGGTGTCGGCCGACTCGCCGTCGGGGAACTGCAGCGGCAGCACGCCCATGCCGATCAGGTTGGACCGGTGGATGCGCTCGAAGCTCTCGGTGATGACGGCCTTGACGCCCAGCAGGCTGGTGCCCTTGGCGGCCCAGTCGCGCGACGAGCCCGAGCCGTACTCCTTGCCGCCGAGCACGACCAGCGGGATGCCGGCCGCCTGGTAGGCCTGCGCGGCGTCGTAGATCGACGTCTGCTCGCCCGTGAGGAGGTTCTTGGTGTACCCACCCTCGACGCCGGGCACCAGCTGGTTGCGCAGGCGGATGTTCGCGAACGTGCCGCGGATCATCACCTCGTGGTTGCCGCGACGCGAGCCGTAGGAGTTGTAGTCCCGGCGCTCGACGCCGTGCTCGGCCAGGTACAGGCCGGCCGGGCTGTCTGCCTTGATCGAGCCCGCGGGGCTGATGTGGTCGGTGGTCACCGAGTCGCCGAGCTTGGCGAGCACCCGGGCGCCGTGGAAGTCCACCACCGGGGACGGCTCGGCCGCCATGCCCTCGAAGTACGGGGGCTTGCGGACGTACGTCGACTCCGCGTCCCACTCGAAGGTGTCGCCCTCGGGCGTGGGCAGCGCGCGCCAGCGCTCGTCGCCCGTGAACACGTCCGCGTAGTCGGCCGTGAACATCGCGCGGTCGATCGACGCGTCGATGACCGCCTGCACCTCGTCCGGCGTGGGCCAGATGTCGCGCAGGAAGATCGGGCTGCCGGACTCGTCGCGGCCCAGCGGGTCGGCCTCGAAGTCGAAGTCCATGGTGCCGGCGAGCGCGTACGCGATCACCAGCGGCGGCGAGGCGAGGTAGTTCATCTTGATGTCGGGGTTGATCCGACCCTCGAAGTTGCGGTTGCCGGAGAGCACGGCGGCGACGGCCAGGTCGTGCTCCTGCACGGCTGCTGAGACCTTCTCGTCGAGCGGACCCGAGTTGCCGATGCAGGTGGCGCAGCCGTAGCCGACCAGGTGGAAGCCCAGCTTCTCGAGGTAGGGCCACAGACCGGCCTTCTCGTAGTAGTTGGTCACCACCTGCGAGCCCGGCGCCATCGACGTCTTGACCCAGGGCTTCGCGACGAGGCCCTTCTCGACGGCCTTCTTCGCGACGAGGGCCGCGGCCATCATCACCGACGGGTTCGACGTGTTGGTGCAGCTGGTGATCGACGCGATCGCGACGGCGCCGTGGAACAGGTCGAACTCGTGACCCTCGCTGTCTGTCACCGGGTAGGTGCGTGCGGCCGACGACGTGATCGCGGGGGCGTCCGAGGCGGGGAACGACTCGCGCTCGGCCTCGTCCACGCCGTTGGTCACCTCGGGCGCGTAGGTGGGCAGGTCGCGCTGGAACTGCTCCTTGGCGCGAGAGAGCTCGATGCGGTCCTGCGGGCGCTTGGGGCCGGCGATGGACGGCACGACGGTCGACAGGTCCAGCTCGAGGTACTCGGAGAACACCGGCTCGACGTAGGAGTCCGAGCTGGGGTCGAGCCACATGCCCTGCTCCTTGGCGTACGCCTCGACGAGCGCGAGCTGCTCCTCGGAACGACCGGTCAGGCGCAGGTAGTCCAGCGTGACGCCGTCGATCGGGAACATCGCGGCCGTCGAGCCGAACTCGGGGCTCATGTTGCCGATCGTCGCGCGGTTCGCCAGCGGCACCGCCGCGACGCCCTCGCCGTAGAACTCGACGAACTTGCCGACCACGCCGTGCTGACGCAGCTTCTGCGTGATGGTCAGCACGATGTCCGTGGCCGTGACGCCCAGCGGGATCGAGCCCGTCAGCTTGAAGCCGACGACGCGCGGGATGAGCATCGAGACGGGCTGACCGAGCATGGCCGCCTCGGCCTCGATGCCGCCGACGCCCCAGCCGAGCACGCCCAGGCCGTTGACCATCGTGGTGTGCGAGTCGGTGCCGACGCACGTGTCGGGGTACGCCTTGCCGTCGCGGACCATGACGCCGCGGGCCAGGTACTCGATGTTGACCTGGTGGACGATGCCGGTGCCCGGCGGGACCACCTTGAAGTCGTCGAACGCCGTCTGACCCCAGCGCAGGAACTGGTAGCGCTCACGGTTGCGCTCGTACTCGAGCTCGACGTTGCGCTCGAAGGCGTCGGCGCGGCCGGCCACGTCGATCTGGACCGAGTGGTCGATGACCAGCTCGGCGGGCGCGAGAGGGTTGATGCGCGTCGGGTCGCCGCCCAGCTCGACGACCGCCTCGCGCATCGTGGCCAGGTCGACCACGCACGGCACGCCCGTGAAGTCCTGCATGATCACACGAGCGGGCGTGAACTGGATCTCGGTGTCCGGCTGGGCGTCCGGGTCCCACGTGGCGAGGGCGTTGATGTGGTCGGCGGTGATGTTCGCGCCGTCCTCGGTGCGCAGCAGGTTCTCCGCCAGCACCTTGAGGCTGAACGGCAGGCGCTCGAGCCCGGGCACGGCCGCGAGGCGGTAGACCTCGTACGAGGCGTCACCGACCTCCAGCGTCCCCTTGGATCCGAAGCTGTCGACAGTGCTCACGAGGGCTCCTCTTCATCGGGCGAGTCGCCGGGGAATGGGGGCCCCGACCGTGGGCGATGCACAGCCACCCTAGTGGCTCCATCGAAGTATCTTGATGTCAAGATACATCACGAACCACCCCGTGCGCGACTTGGGCGCCCGGCGCGTCAGCCCTTGCCGTGCTCCTCGTCGTAGGCCCGCTGAGCCTTGCGCTCGGCTTCGACCGCGCGCTCGTGGGACCGCAGGTCGTACTCCGGGGTCCCGCTCTTGAACAGCTCCTGCGTGGCCACCTTCTTGGCCTGCGCCAGCTGGCTGGCCGTCGTGTCGTCGCTCACGGCTCTCCCCTCCTCACGCCCGGGCGCCTCTGCCCGCTAGCTCTCACCGTAGGACGCGCGCGTCGTCGTCGCGACAGGTCGGGCCGACCCGGTGCTACCGCGTCAGCACCGCCACGGACTCGAGATGGTGGGTCATCGGGAACAGGTCGTAGCCCTGGAGCGTCTCGACGCCGTAGCCGCCGTCGGCGAACAGCGCGATGTCCCGCGCGAGCGCGGCAGGGTCGCACGCCACGTAGACCACGCGCTCGGGGCGCAGCTCGAGGATGCCGTTCACCACCGGCCGGCCGGCGCCGGTCCGAGGCGGGTCGAGCACGACGACGTCGGCGTGGACCACGTCCGAGTCGGCGTCGTCCTGCCCGCGGAGCACCCGCGCGACGTCCCCGGTGTGCAGCTCCACGTTCGACCGGTCGTACAGGTTGCGACGGGCGTCCTTGACGGCACGGTCGTCGCCCTCGACGGACACGACCTCGCCGGTCGGCCCCACCGCGTCGGCCAGGGGCGCCGTGAAGAGCCCGGCGCCCGAGTAGAGATCGAGCACGGCCGCGCCCTCGACGTCGCCGACGCCCGCGAGCACGGCGTCGACGAGGACGCCCGGCGCCTCGCGGTGCACCTGCCAGAAGCCGGCCGCCGCGACGCGGAACACACGGTCACCGACGCGCTCACGCACGGACGTGCGCGCGTTGTCGCGCTTGTCGACCCGTCCCTTGCGCAGGTCGTAGGGCGCTCCGTCGAGCAGCACGACGGGCTCGTCGCCGCTGGCCGGCGCGATGGCCTCGATGTGCGCGCCGGCCGGCCACGTCCGCTCGAACAGCCCGAGCTCGGCGATGGTCGGCGAGGCGAGCGGCATCGAGTCGAGCGCGTGCACGTCGTGCGAGCGGTGGCCGCGCATGCCCGCGCGGCCCTGCGCGTCGGCCACCAGGTCGATGCGGGTGCGCCAGCCGAGCCCGCCGAGCTCGTCGTCGCCGGGCGCCGCGAGCACGGTCACGTCGCGCTCCAGCTTCGCGAGCCGCCGCAGCTGCTCGTCGAGCACGGCGGCCTTCCACGCGCGCTGCGCGGGGAGGGCCACGTGGGCCAGCTCTCCGCCGCCCACGCCGCCGGGGCCAGCCGCGGGCCAGGCGGACTCGACGCGGTCCGGCGAGGCGGACAGGATCTCGACCGCGTCGGCCCGCCAGAACTTGGCGTCGGGGGCGGCGTCGGTCAGGCGCGCGAGGACGCGCTCGCCGGGCAGGGTGTGCCGGACGAACACGACCCGCCCCTCGAAGCGGGCCACGCAGTGGCCGCCGTGGGCGACGGGCCCGACCTCGAGCTCGACGAGGTCGGACAGACGATCAGAAGCCACGGTTCACCGGTCCACGAGGAGGGTCCTCGAGGCCCGTCTGGCCCTCGGAGGAGGCGAGCTGCCACGGGACGGAGGCCACCACGACCCCGGGCGTGAAGAGCAGACGGCCCTTGAGTCGCAGGGCGCTCTGGTTGTGGAGCAGCTGCTCCCACCAGTGTCCCACCACGTACTCGGGGATGTAGACGACCACGAGGTCCCGCGGGCTCTCGCGCCGGATCGAGCGCACGTACGTGAGCACGGGCCGGGTGATCTCGCGGAACGGCGAGTCCAGCACCCGCAGCGGTACCGGCAGGTCCATCGACTCCCACCGCTCGCGCAGCGCGGTGACGTCCTCCGGGTCCACCGCGACCGTCACGGCCTCCAGGACGCTGGGGCGCGACGCCCGCGCGTAGGACAGTGCCCGCATGGTCGGCCGGTGCAGGTGCGACACGAGCACGATGGCGTGCACCCGGCTGGGCAGGGCGCGCGCCGCCTCCGCGTCCACGCCGAGCGCGAGCTCGGCCCGCACGGTCGCGTAGTGCTTGTGGATCGCGCGCATGGTGACGAACACGACCACCATCGCCAGGATCGCGATGTATGCGCCGTGCGTGAACTTGGTGAGGAGCACGACGACGAGCACCGTACCCGTCATGACGAAGCCGATGGAGTTCACGACGCGCGCGCGCTGCATCTGCGCGCGGCGCTCGGGCTCGGGCTCGGTGCGCAGCCCGCGCGTCCAGTGCCGCACCATGCCGAGCTGGCTGAGCGTGAAGGACACGAAGACGCCCACGATGTACAGCTGGATCAGGCGCGTGACCTCGGCGTCGAAAGCCCAGATCAGCACGATCGCGACCGCCGCCAGCGTCACGATGCCGTTCGAGTACGCCAGCCGGTCGCCTCGCGTGTGCAGCTGGCGCGGGAGATAGCCGTCGCGCGCCAGGATCGAGCCCAGCACGGGGAAGCCGTTGAACGCCGTGTTGGCGGCGAGCACCAGGATCAGCCCCGTGACGACGGCGACGAGCACGAACAGGATCGGGATGCCGTCGAACACCGCGCCGGCAAGCTGGCTGATGACCGGGTGCTGGACGTAGGAGTCGCCCACGGGGACGCCGTCGCGGGTGAGCTGGTGGGCCGGGTCGTCCGCGAACGTCACGCCCGTGGCTCGGGCCAGCAGCAGGATGACCATGATCATGGTGATCGAGAGCCCGCCGAGCAGCGCCAGGGTGGTCGCGGCGTTCTTCGACTTGGGCTTCTTGAACGCGGGCACGCCGTTGCTGATCGCCTCGACACCCGTCAGGGCCGCACAGCCCGACGCGAACGCGCGCAGGATCAGGAAGAAGCCGGCCAGGCCCACCAGACCCTGCTCGTACCCGGCCTCGGGCGTGACCCCGAGCCCGGCGCTCTCCGCCATCGGCAGCGTGCCCATGACGTAGCGCACGGAGCCGAACACGCCGATCAGCCCGATCGCGAGCATGAACAGGTACACCGGGATCGCGAACGCGCGGCCGGACTCCTTGACGCCGCGCAGGTTCGCCACCGTGAGGAGCACCACCAGGGCGATCGCGAACGCCGCCTCGTGGCCGCGCAGCGGCGGGAAGGCCGTGGCGGCGTACTGCGCACCTGAGGAGATCGAGACGGCGACCGTGAGCACGTAGTCGACCAGGAGGGCGCTCGCCACCGTGACGCCCGCGTTCGGCCCCAGGTTGACCGTGGCGACCTCGTAGTCGCCGCCGCCCGACGGGTAGGCCCGCACGTTCTGCCGGTACGACGCGACCACGGTGACCATGACGATGGCGACGGCGAGCCCGACCCACGGCGAGATGACCAGGGCGCTCAGACCCGCCATCGACAGCGTGAGCAGGATCTCGTCGGGGGCGTACGCCACGGACGACAGCGCGTCCGAGGCGAACACGGGCAGCGCGATCCGCTTGGGCAGAAGGGTGTGGCCGACGTCCTCGCTGCGGACCGGTCGTCCGATCAGCAAGCGCTTGGCGGCATCCGAGAGGTCCGACACGTCGCCGATCGTACGCACGCCGTGCCCGGCGCACGTACACACCCGCGGGGGTATAGCGTGACCGGCTGTGCACTTCGTGATCATGGGCTGCGGCCGTGTCGGCGCGTCCCTCGCGCAGAACCTTGAGGAACACGGCCACTCCGTGGCCGTCATCGACCAGAACCCGGACGCCTTCCGGCGTCTCCCGGGCGACTTCGGCGGCAACAAGGTCACGGGTCTCGGGTTCGACCGTGACACGCTCACCAAGGCCGGGATCGAGGACGCGTACGGGTTCGCGGCCGTCGCCGACGGCGACAACTCCAACATCCTGGCGGCCCGCGTGGCACGCGAGACGTACGGCATCGAGAACGTCGTCGCCCGCATCTACGACCCCCACCGGGCCGAGATCTACCAGCGCCTGGGCATCCCCACGGTCGCCACCGTGCGGTGGACCGCGCACCAGGTGCTGCGGCGCCTGCTCCCGCTGGGCACGAGCGACGAGTTCCGCGACGCGTCGGGCCAGATCCAGCTGGTGCAGATGGACGTGCACGAGGCGTGGGTGGGCCGACCGCTGCGCAAGCTCGAGGAGGCCAGCGGCGCGCGCGTCGCCTACGTCACGCGGTACGGCGACGGCGTCCTGCCGGGCGTCGACACCGTGCTGCAGGAGAACGACACCGTGCACCTGATCGTCAAGGTCTCCGAGTCCGCCCACGTCGAACGCGTGCTGTCGCGCGCACCGGAGGTGTCCGAGTGAGGGTCGTCATCGCAGGTGCCGGTTCGGTGGGCCGGTCCATCGCCCGCGAGCTGCTCGCGCACGACCACGAGATCACCATCATCGACCGGCAGCCGAGCGCCATGCGGATCGCCCAGGTGGCGGACGCCGACTGGTTGCTCGCCGACGCGTGCGAGCTGCCCACCCTGCGCGAGGCCAGGGCCGACGAGTGCGACGTCATGGTGGCCGCCACGGGCGACGACAAGGCGAACCTGGTCATCTCGCTGCTCGCCAAGACCGAGTTCGGCGTGCCACGCACCGTGGCGCGCGTCAACAACCCCAAGAACGAGTGGATGTTCGACGAGGCGTGGGGCGTGGACGTCGCCGTCTCGACGCCGCGCATCATGACGGCCATGGTCGAGGAGGCCGTGTCGGTCGGCGACCTGGTGCGGATCTTCACGTTCCACCAGTCGCGCGCGGGGATCCTCGAGCTCACCCTGCCGGACGGCTCGCCGCTCGCGGGCGTCCGGGTGGGTCAGATCGAGTGGCCCCAGGACACCGTGCTCGCGTGCATCGTGCGCGACGCCCGACCGCTGCCCCCCAGCCCGGACGACACGCTCGAGGGCCGCGACGAGCTGCTCTTCGTCACCGGCCGCGACGCCGACGAGGCCGCGCTGCAGGCGGTGCTCAGGGCTGGGCTCGACGGGGCGAGCGCACCAGCACCCAGCTGATCCACAGGGCGAGCGCGGTGAGCGGGATGCCCATCGCGAGCTTCGCCGTGCCGAGCCAGCCGATGTCGTCGGAGTAGTAGAGCGGGACCTGGACGGCGAGCCGCACCGCGAACATGGCCACCCACGGCCAGGTGGCCAGCGAGTACCGGCGGCGCAGCTCGGGGTCCGCACGCCAGGCGACGGCCTCCGACCACGGACCGCCGCTCAGCGGGCCGCCCTTGGAGAACAGGCCCATGACGAGGCCCACCAGCGGCCAGCCCACGAGGATCGTGATCAGGGTGCCCACCAGGTACAGGCCGTTCACCCAGAGTCCGTACGCGAAGTAGTCCGACGCGTCGCCCGTGCGCCAGGCCCAGACGACGCCGATGCCGACGCCCAGCAGGCCCGAGATGGCCTGGGTGACGGGGGTCCGCTGCACCAGCCGCACGATCACGGCGAGCACGGCGGCCCCGGCCGCGGCGAACAGCGCGGGCTTGAGCTGCTGACCCGTCGCCAGGTAGACGACCACGAACAGCAGGCCCGGCGCGACCGACTCGACGACGCCGCGGGCACCACCGATCGCGTCGGTGGCCGAGAACTCCTTCGCGGTCAGCGCGCGCATGCCGCGCAGGCCGCCCTCCTCGGGGGGGACGACGTCGTCGATCGCGTCGAGCGGCCCGTCGGAGGCGCCGCGCGGCGCCGGGGACTCACTCACCGGGACGCGGGCGCAGCTCGTAGCCCGGGTTGAAGACCGTGCGCCGGCCGTCGACGAGGCAGACGAGACCCTCGGCCTTGAGGCGGCGACCGGGCACGACGCCCGCGATCTCGCGGCGACCGAGCCAGACGAGCACGAGCGTGCCGCTGCCGTCGTACAGCTCGGCCTCGAGCGCAGGGACACCCTCGCGAGGACGGAACGTGACCGAGCGGATCACCCCGGAGACGCGCGCACGCGAGCGCACCGGCAGCTGGTCCACCGGGGTGCACCCGACGGCGCGCACCTGGTCCGCGCGCTCCTCGTCGGCCTCGATCTCCGCCTGCGACGCGGCGAGGTGCTTGAGACGCTCGGCGAGGCTCATCGGATCTCCGTGATCTCGGGGCCACGCTCGAGCGGGTTGAAGTCCTCGCGGACCCCGTCGGCCTCGCCGTCCGTCGCCTCGCCCGCGGCCCCAGCGGGCGCGGCCACCGGGCCCGGAAGCCGGAGCCCCAGCAGGTCGCGCGGCGCGTGCGCCTCCGTGCCGCGCACCACCACGACGCCCGCGAAGACGCCCTCCAGCACGGCCGCCGCCTCGGGCTCCACGGCCGCCTTGCCGGTGATCACCCCGCGCACGAACCAGCGAGGCCCGTCCACGCCGAGGAATCGTGCCGGCCGGTGCCCCGTGCGCCCCTCCGCCGTACGGACCGGGAGCCGCGCGAGCAGCTCGCGACCGAACGGGCCGGGCAGGTCGTCCACCGAGCCGCCCTGCTGCACGACGGACGCGGCGATCTCCTCGCGGATCTCGTCCCAGATCCCGTCGGTGCGCGGCGCGGCGTACGCCTGCAGCTGCAGCTGCGAGCCGTCGACCGAGACGCTCGCGGCCGAGACCACGTCCGTCGCCTTGTCGATCTCCATCCGCAGCTCCATGCCGGTGACGCCGGGCACGCGCAGCGCACCCAGGTCGATGCGCGCGACGTCGTCGTCGACCGCATCCACGTCCCACGGCCCCTGCGTCCGCTCGATCACGTCTTCGACGCCCTGGTCGGGCGTCCCCACCTCGGCCGCGACCTCGGCGACCTCGGCGATCTCGTCGGGCGCCTCGTCCTTCGCGCCACGCCGGAACAGACCCACGCGCTCACTCCTTCGACCGACGCGCGATCGCGCGTCATCACCCTCGACAGTAGTCCGCCGAGGAACGCCTACCTAGTCGGGCCGTCCCCGCCCGTCGGGGCAGGGTCGCCCCTACTCCTGACCCGTCGCCTGACGTGTCGTCTGGCCCCAGCCGCCGGACGACCCGAACCCCCCGGTGCCGCGGTGGGACCCCGGCAGCGTCTCCACCTCGACGAAGCGCACGCGCTCGACGCGCTGGATGACCAGCTGCGCGATGCGGTCGCCGCGGCGCAGCTCGAGCGCGTGCGCGACGTCCGTGTTGAGCAGCGTCACGGCGATCTCGCCGCGGTAGCCCGCGTCGACCGTGCCGGGCGCGTTGACGATCGTGAGCCCGTGCTTGGCCGCGAGGCCGGAACGCGGGTGCACGAAGGCGGCGAAGCCGTCGGGCAGCGCGATGGCCACCCCGGTCGGGACGGTCACCCGCCCCTGCGGAGGGATCACGACGTCGATGCGCGCGAGCAGGTCGGCCCCGGCGTCACCGGGGTGCGCGTAGGCCGGGGCGTCGAGCGTGGGGTCGAGGCGTTGCAGCAGGACCTCGGTGCGGTGGTCGTCCATCACGGTGCCAGACCCTACCGCCCGGGCTGCGCGCCAGGACGTGGGGACCAGCCCGGCGCGGCGGCGGGCGCGCGGCAGGTGCGATCCTTGTGCCCATGGCCAGCCGTGCACCCGTGACCCCGACCTACTCCGAGAAGCTCTGGCTGGGACCGCTGGGCTGGGCGGGGGTCGTCGGCCTGGCGGCCTGCCTCGGCGTCGCGGTGCTCCCGGTCGACGCGCTGCTCTCGCTCGTGGTCGGGGTGGTGGCCGTCGCGGCGCTCGTGTTCCTCGGCATGGCCACCACCACGCGCGTGACCGTCGACGGCGGCGAGCTTCATGCGGGCGACGCGCACATCCCGCTGGAGCTCCTGGGTGCGGTGCGCGTGCTCGACGCCCGGGAGCTGCGCGCGGAGCTGGGTCCGCGTCTCGATGCGCGCGCGCACCTGTGCCTGCGCGGCTGGATCCACTCGGGCGTCCGGGTCGAGCTGGTGGACCCGGCCGACCCGACGCCGTACTGGATCGTCTCCAGCCGCCGGCCGGAGCAGCTGGCGGCCGCCCTGACCGCGGGGTCGCCCCGCTGAGTTCCCGGGACAGCACGACGGCCGACGCCCCGGGATTCCCAGGGCGCCGGCCGTCGGCGTCAGATGTGCGGGTCGCTCAGGCAGCGCACTCCGAGCAGACGGGCTGGCCGTCGCGCTCGTAGGCGAGCTGGCTGCGGTGGTGCACCAGGAAGCAGTGCGAGCACGTGAACTCGTCTGCCTGGCGCGGCAGGACACGGACGGACAGCTCCTCGCCGGACAGGTCCGCGCCGGGCAGCTCGAACCCTTCCGCCGCCTCGGTCTCGTCCTCGTCCACCACGCCCGAGTTCTTGTCGGAGCGCCGGGCCTGGAGCTCCTGCAGCGAGTCTTCGCTGAGGTCCTCCTCGGTCTTGCGCGGGGCGTCGTAGTCGGTAGCCATGTGTGGCGTCACACTCCGTCTTCTGCGTGGACTGTTTGGTACGCGTGCTCAATGCTCCGGGCACAGGTTTTGTTCCCACGTGCGGTGGGATTGTGCACCAGTTCCGGCGTCGGCGCGAACACGGACACGTGCCCAGGTCGGAGCGGCCGATTCACTCGTCCGTGTCAGCGCGGTGCGCAGCGAGAAGCGCGGCCAGCTCGGCATGCCGGTCGGGGTGCCCGGCCACCGTCATCTCGGTCCCCGCAGGACGTCCCTCCAGCCCGGTGACCAGGGCTCCCGCCTCCATCGCGACCAGCTGTCCGGCGGCCAGGTCCCACGGCGACAGGCCACGCTCGTAGTACAGGTCGAGGCCGCCCGAGGCAACCGTGCACAGGTCGAGCGCGGCCGACCCGATGCGACGGATGTCACGCACGCGGGGCAGCACCTCCGCCAGGACGCGCGCCTGCGCGCGGCGCCGCTCGACGCGATATCCGAACCCCGTCCCGACGAGGCTGTCGATCAACGACGGGGCCCGGCGCACGCGGATCGGCTCGCCGTCCAGCGTGGCTCCGCGACCCCGCGCGGCGAGGAAGGTCCTCCCGTCCGAGGGCGCGTGCACGCAGCCCACGAGCACCGTCCAGCCCGACGGGTCGGGCGGCCCGACGACCGCCGCCACGGACACCGAGTACGACGGCAGGCCGTACAGGTAGTTCACGGTGCCGTCCACGGGGTCGACCACCCAGGTCACCCCCGAGGAGCCCGAGCTCGAGCCACCCTCCTCGCCGAGCACCCCGTCCTGGGGCCGCAGCTCGGTGAGGCGCGCACGCAGGTGCCCCTCGACGGCCAGGTCCATCGCGGTGACGACGTCCTGGGCGCTCGACTTCGTGGCGGCGACCTCGACCTCGCGCGGCCGGCCGGTGCGGATCATCACCCCCGCCTCGAGGGCGATGGTGCGAGCCACCTCCAGGAGCTCGTCGAGCAGGGCGTCGTCCACGGTGGTCTCCATGGCAGCCATCCTGGCGTCAGCGGCCGTCGCGCCGCAGCCCGGGCCACGGGCCGGGCGCCTGCACCTGGAACCGCAGCGCGAGGACGCGGAGGGCGAAGATGCCCGCGACCACGGCCAGCGCAGCCGTGGGCGACGCGACGCCGGCCTCCCACAGCACCGCGATCACGATGGCGCCGATGAGCGCCGGGATGGCGTAGAGCTGCCGGTGGTGCAGCACCACCGGCACCTCACCGGTCAGCAGGTCGCGCAGCACTCCCCCGCCCACGCCCGTCAGGACGCCCACGAAAACCGCGGCCATGAGCGTGGTGCCGTGCTCCAGCCCCTTGACGGCGCCGACGACGGTGAACAGCGCGAGCGCTCCGGCGTCGAGCAGCACGACGACGCGGCGCGCGCGCTCCAGCCGCGGGTGGAAGAAGTACATGACCAGGCCGCCCAGCAGCGCGGTCGCCACCAGCCGCCAGTCGGAGATGCCCACGGGCGGCACCGCCCCGATGAGCACGTCGCGCAGCATGCCGCCGCCCAGCCCGGCGGCCCAGCCCAGCGACAGGATCCCGAAGACGTCGAACTGCTTGCGCACGCCCGCGAGAGCCCCGGACAGCGCCCCGACGAACACCCCGATCACCTCGAGGAACGGCTCCATCGGGAGGTCGGCGATCACCGCCGCATCATCGCAGGCCGACCGATCGGACGCGCGGCACACCGCCGGGGGTCCGCGTCATCGGGCGGAGCAGGTGGCAGGCTCATGCCGAGGTACGGGAGGTCGGATGGAAGAGCTCGAGCTGGTTGGTCTGCACGAGGACGGGGAGCACCTGGTCCTGGCACGACCCGACGGCGGACGGTTCCGCGTCCGCATCGACGAGCCGCTGCGCGCGGCCGTCCGCCGCGACCGTCCGCAGCTGGAGCAGCTGCGGGCCGAGGGCGCGGGCACGCTGAGCCCGCGGGAGATCCAGGCCCGCATCCGCGCCGGTGCGACCACGCAGGAGGTCGCCGACCAGTCGGGCCTCTCCGTCGAGCACGTGCGCCGCTACGAGGGTCCCGTGCTGGCCGAGCGCGAGTACGTGGCCGAGCAGGCCCGGGGCACGCGCATCGGGAAGGACTCCGGAGCACCCACGCTGGGCGACCTGGTCACCGACCGGCTCGCGGCACGCGGCGTGGACGTCGGGTCACTCGCCTGGGACGCCGCGCGCGACGCGGCGGGCCCGTGGGTGGTCCTGGCGCGCTTCTCCACCGGCGACGCCCAGCACGAGGCCCGCTGGATCTTCGACCAGAGCGCACGGTCGGTCACCGCCGACGAGGACGAGGCCCGCTGGCTCTCGGAGACCGAGATCGCCGACGAGCCCGTGGCGCGGCGCCACCTGGCCGCGGTGCGCGACGTCGTCTTCGACTTCCAGACCACCGTCGACGCCGCCGCTCCCCCGCCGCCCGCCGAGCCCGAGCCCGAGCCGGCGGCGGACACCCACGCGCTGCTCGACGACCTGCGATCGCGCCGAGGCGTGCGCCAGGCGCTGGACGTCGAGGACGACGGCGAGGCCGATGAGTTCGAGGGCTTCGGCCCCCAGCACGCGTTCGACTTCTCGCGGCTGGAGGCCTCCGTCCCCGGCGCGCACCCGGCGGACGCGGACGACGACGCCGAGGCGGTCGTCGTGGAGCCGCCGGTGCGGCCGACCTACATCTCCGCGCTGCCCGCCGCGCCTGCCGGCGATCCCGAGGCGCAGCCCGCGCTCGCTCCCGCTCCCGCGGCCGAGGCCGACGCGCCCGCAGCCGTGGGCGACGACACCGACCGTCCGCGCACGCGCAGGGGGCGTGCCAAGGTGCCCAGCTGGGACGAGATCGTGTTCGGGGCCCGCCCCGAGTAGTCGCGCCCGCGGGTCACGCCCGCAGGGGCAGCGTCTCGCTCTGCGCGAGGGACAGCGTCTGCGCGGTGGGCGAGGCGGCCCGAGCGGTGGCGGCGGTCATCCTGCGCATGTGGTGGCGCCGGCACAGCACCTCGTAGCCCACCTCGTCGGCGCCGGCCTCGACGTCTCCCACCACCACCTGCGCGCCCTCGACGACCATGACCCCCGCGACCGTGCGCGCGTTGTGCGTGGCCCGGGCGCCGCACCAGCACAGGGCGCGCACCTGCAGCACCTCGACGCGGTCGGCCAGCTCCACCAGGCGCGCCGCGCCCGGGAACAGGCGCGCGCGGAAGTCGGTCGAAATGCCGAACGCGAAGACGTCGACGCCCAGCTCGTCGACCGCTCTCGCGAGCTGGTCCACCTGGGCCGCGGTGTAGAACTGCGCCTCGTCCCCGATGACGTAGTCCACCGGCCGACCCTGCGTGCGACGGGTGATGATCTCGTCCCAGAAGTCGGTGCCGTCGTCGACCTCGCACGCCTGGCGCGCCAGGCCCAGGCGCGAGGAGATCGTGGCCGTCCCGGCGCGGTCGTGCCGCGTGAACAGCACGCCGTCGCGTCCGCGCGCGGCGTGGTTGTGGTGCATCTGCAGCGCGAGCGTGGACTTGCCGCAGTCCATCGTGCCGGAGAAGAAGACGAGCTCGGCCATGGCTCAGCGGCCCTTCGACGTGGGGGTCATGCGGTCAGACGATGACGAGGCAGGGAACGAGCATCTCGTGCGGTGTGAGCGACCCGTGGACGCCCACCAGGTCGAGCGACGCCGGGCTCTGGGTGCGGGAGTCCACCACCGTGGCACGCCCGCTCATCGCGACCACGACGTCACCGATGACGGGCTGCACCCAGGCTTCCACCTCGCCGAACAGGCCGTGCGCGACCGCCTCGTCCCGGGACGTGACCAGCGCATGCTCCCCGAGCACGTCCGCCCACCTGGCGCGCACCTGCTCGGCGTCCGCGTGCGGCTCGAGGTGCAGGTGCATGGCGCGCGGCTCCCCCGCGACCAGGGCGACGCCGTCCGCGAGGGCGGGCGTGGTGGCGACGTCCCAGCGCGCCGAGAGGTCGACGTCCACCATGCCGTGGTCGGCCGTCACGACGATCACCGTGCCGGCGGGCACGGACCGGGCAAGACGGCCGAGCTCGAAGTCGAGCTCGGCGAGCGCGTCGCCCCACTGCCACGAGCCCCAGCCGTGATGGTGCCCCGCCTTGTCGACGTCACCCCAGTACAGGTACGCGACGCCGGGCGCCCGCAGGGCGGAGACCGTCGCGTCGACGCGCGCCGCCAGCGTCTCCGCGGCGCGGTACGTCGCTCCTCGCAGGGCGGCCTGCGTGAGCCCCGAGCCGGCGAACCGGGCGGGACCGACGCTCGTGACGGCCACACCGGCCCCGATCAGGCGCTCGAACGCCGTGGGGCGGCGCTGCCACTGCTCGGCCGGAGGCATGTCCGTCCACGAGACCAGGTTGCCGAGGCGGCCCGTCCCCGGGTCGCGCACGGTGTAGCCCAGCATCCCGGTCCCGCCGGGCGGGACAGCGACGCCGAACGTCCCCATCGCGGTCGCCGTCGTCGAGGGGAACGTGCTGGTCAGCGGCGTGGCGTCGGCCAGCCGCGGGCGCAGGAAGCGCGCGTGGCCCGCCCGCTCGACGAGGTTGGACCAGCCGAGCCCGTCGACCAGCACCACGCATACGCGGGCGGCGTCGGGCATCCCGATCCTGCGCCGCGCGTCGGCGCCGCCCAGGTCCACCCCGAGCGCGTCAGCCACCGCGGGCAGGACCGTGCCCAGGCACTGACCTCCCGTGCCGGGGAGCAGCAGCCCAGCGGCGTCTGCCTGCGCACCCAGGTCCCGCTCGCGCGGCGCGGCAGTCTGCCTCATGCCCGGCTCATCGTGGGCCGGCGCTCGCCGCGGACAGCACGCGCGCGAACGCGGTCGCCGCCCGGACGGAGTCGATGCCCTCGGCCGCGGCGCTCACGCGCACGACGACGTCGTCCGGCGTGAGGGTGCCGGTGAACCCGTGGTCGGCGTCGCAGGCGGGATCGCCGCACGTCGCGGGCTCGAGGTCGACGCGCGAGACAGCACCCCAGCCGATCGCGAGCGTGAGCTCCAGCGCCGGGTGCCCCGACTTGTGCTTGGCGGGCTCCGGCACGACGTGCGTCACGGCGACCGACCGCAGCTCGGCCAGCGGCACCGACTCGGTGGTGGCGGACGCGCTGGCCGATGGGTGCTCGAGGTCGGCCGGGTGGTCGTCCACGTGCGCGCAGACCAGGCGCGTCGGTGTCAGGACCAGCACGGTGACGTGGCGTCGGACCTCGGCCGCGTCGAAGGTCGTCTCGGGGTGGACCAGGTGGGCCACGACGGGCTCGTCGGCGAGAGCGACATCCAGCACGTCGGCGACCAGCTCGGGGTAGTAGCCGGCTCGGTGCAGATCCTGGCGCAGGGCGGTGAAGGCGGGCACCGGCCCATCCTTCCACCCCCGCGCACCGGGCGTCCCCGCGAGCTCACACCCGCTGCAGCCGCCGGGTGGTGTCGGCGCGGTCCGCCGGGGCGACCGCGGCCCGGGCGCCCAGCACGACGGCCCCGCTCTCGGCGACCACCACCGGGTTCAGCTCGAGCGACCGCAGCTCGGGCAGGTCGTCGCACAGGACGGAGACGCGGGCGATGACGTCCTCGAGCGCGGCCACGTCGAGCGCGGGCAAACCGCGGTAGCCGAACAGCCGCGGCGCGGCGCGCGGCGAGCGGACCAGGTCGGCGACGTCGACGTCGGTGAGCGGCGGCACGCCGAAGCTGACGTCTCCCAGCAGGTCGGACGCGTCGCCCGAGAGACCGAAGCTGACGAGCGGCCCGAACAGCGGGTCCTCCGCGGTACGGATCACGCAGGCCGACCCTCGCGGCGCCATCGCCTGGACCTCCAGCGGGGCCCGCCCGCCGTCCTGCGCGTGCGGGGTCGCGAGCGCGAGCACCTGCGCGACGTCGGAGCGCAGCGCGGCCTCGTCGCCGATGTCGAGCCGGACGCCGCCGAGGTCCGCGCGGTGCCGCAGCGCGGGTGCGGTGGTCTTGAGCGCCACCGGCCAGCCGAGCCGTTGCGCCACCGCCACGGCCTCGTCCGCGTCGTGCACCTCGTACGAGGGCAGCACGGCGACCCCCGCTGTCGCGAGCAGCGTCGCCGTCTGCTCGGCGTCGAGGGTCAGACCGTCCGGTCCCGCCTCGGCGAGCCAGCCGGCCACGAGCCGCCGGCCGGCCTGCGTGTCGACGCCCTCGGGGTGCAGCGTCCGGCCGCGGTCCCGCGCCCGGCGCGTCGCGTAGCGCGCGGCGCGCCCCAGGGCGAGCGCGGCGTCCTCGGGCGCGCTGTAGGCGGGCACCGTGCGTGACCGGCCGTCCGGGTCGGTCGCGGTCAGCTCGGGAGTGATGCCGTGCAGGCCGAGCACGCACGCCACGGTGGTCCGGCCCGTGCGGGCCGCGGCCTGCGCGACCGTGGCCGCGAGCGCAGGGTCCGGCCGGCCGACGGTCGGGATGAGCACGACGATCACCACGTCGCAGTCAGGGTCCGCGTACAGCGCGTCCACCTGGCGGCGAGCCTCCTCGGCGTCGGCCCCCGCGGCCAGGATCGTCACGGCGCCGGGCACCACGAGCCCGGCGGCCGCCGCGGCCTCGGCCACCAGCGCGGCCACCGACGCCGAGCTGGCCAGGATCGCCACCCGCCGGCCCGCCGGGAGGGGCTGGTGGGCGAAGACCTCGATGACGTCGAGCATCTGGTGGGTGTTGTCGACGCGGATGACGTCGACCTGCCGGAGCATCTCGTCCAGCGCCCGCGGGCTCGCGTGCGTGGGCCGCACGGCGTGCCCCGGAGGCACCACCTGTCCCGAGCGTCCCGTGGTGACGACCACCACGGGCTTGGACAGCGACAGGCGGCGGGCCACGCGCGAGAACTTGCGCGGGTTGCCGATCGACTCCAGGTACAGGCCCACGACGTCGGTGCCGGCGTCGTCGGCCCAGAACTGCATGAGGTCGTTGCCGGAGACGTCGGCGCGGTGCCCAGACGAGACGAACTCGGCCAGGCCGAGGCCCCGCCGTCGCACGGCACCGAGCAGCGAGACCGCCAAGGGGGCTGACTGGCAGAACAGGCCGACGCGCCCGCGCGCCGGCGGCTGCTCCGCGAGCGAGGCGTTGAGCCAGCCGTCCTCGCGTGCGACCACGACGCCGTACGACGCCGGCCCGACCACCCGCATGCCCGCCGCGTGCGCGACGCGCAGCAGGGCCCGCTGCCGGTCCAGGCCCTCGGGCCCGAGCTCGGCATAGCCCGCCGAGAGCAGAACCACGGCCCGCACCCCCATGCGAGCGAGCCCGCGGACCACCTCGACCGCCACCTCGGAGTCCACGGCGACCACGGCGAGCTCGACGGGCCCCGCGACGAGCTCCAGGGCCGCGAAGACGTGCACGCCCTCGGGCACCTCGTCCACACCCACCGCGTGCACCTCGGCCACCACGTCGCCCGCGCGCAGGTTGGCCAGTGCGACCGCGGCGGTGCGCGCGAGCGCCGCGCGGCCCTCGTCGGGCCCCGACGCGCCCGGCCCGATCACCAGAACGGAGCGGGCGCGCAGGAACGCCCGCACCGAGCGGGCCTCAGCGCGGTGCTCGCGGTCGGCCATCACTGCGAGCGAGCGGTCGGTCGGGTCGATGTCGAAGCCGACGGCCACGATCCCGTCCTCGGTCCGCTGCCGCACCACGTAGCCCGCATCCTTGAACACGCCGATCATGCGGCCGTTCTGCGGCAGCACCTCGGCGACGAACCGCCGCATCCCCCGCTCCCGGGCGGCCGCCGCGAGGTGCTCGAGCAGCACGGAACCGAGCCCACGACCCTGGTGGGCGTCGGCGATGTTGAACGCCACCTCCGCCTCGTCGTCCTCGGTGCGGTCGTAGCGCGCGACCCCGATGATCTGCTCGCCCCCGTCCGGTCCGGCGGCGACGGCCACCAGGGCCACGCGGTCGACGTGGTCGACGGTGACCAACCGGGTGAGGTCACGCTCGGAGAGCCGCTCGAGCGGAGCGAAGAACCGTAGGTAGGTGGAGCGCTCCGACTGACCGACGTGGAACGCCTGCAGCGCGTCCGCGTCGCTGGGCCGGATGGGCCGCACGTGCGTGGTGGACCCGTCCTGCAGCACCACATCGGCCTCCCACGCCGCCGGGTACGCGGCGCGTGCTGCGTCGTCGGTGACGTCTGCCATGCTCGCCAGGCTAGTGCGCCGGAGCCCGCGTGCCGCGACGCCGGACGCGGCGCGCACGGGCGACAATGGTCGGCGCACCACAGCCCGGCCCCGAGGAGCACTCCGCATGGCGCGTCGCCCCGCGACCCCCGACCTGCCGCCCGACGACCTCGTCGAGCGGATCGTCGACATCGACGTCGCGACCGAGATGGAGGGCTCGTTCCTCGAGTACGCCTACTCGGTCATCTACTCGCGCGCCCTGCCCGATGCGCGCGACGGCCTCAAGCCGGTGCAGCGGCGCATCCTGTTCCAGATGTCCGACATGGGCCTGCGCCCGGACCGGCCGTACGTGAAGTCGGCGCGCGTGGTCGGCGACGTCATGGGCAAGCTGCACCCGCACGGCGACACCGCGATCTACGACGCGATGGTGCGTCTGGCGCAGCCGTTCTCGCTGCGCCTGCCGCTCATCGACGGGCACGGGAACTTCGGCTCCCTGGACGACGGTCCCGCCGCGCCCCGGTACACCGAGGCGCGCATGGCGCCCGCTGCGATGGCCATGACGACCGGGCTCGACGAGGACGTCGTCGACTTCGTCCCGAACTACGACAACAAGCTCACGCAGCCCGACGTGCTGCCGGCGGCCATCCCCAACCTGCTGGTCAACGGCGCTGCGGGCATCGCGGTCGGCATGGCAACCAACATGGCGCCGCACAACCTCGTCGAGGTGATCGCGGCCGCGCGGCACCTGGTGCAGAACCCGGGCGCGACGCTCGAGGAGCTCATGCGCTTCGTGCCCGGCCCGGACCTGCCCGGCGGAGGCAAGATCGTCGGGCTGGACGGCGTGCGCGACGCCTACCGCACGGGTCGCGGCGCGTTCCGTACGCGCGCCACGGCACGCATCGAGAACGTCACGCCCAAGCGCAAGGGCATCGTCATCACCGAGCTGCCGTACGGCGTGGGCCCGGAGAAGGTGATCGAGAAGATCAAGGAGGGCGTGCAGTCCAAGAAGCTCTCCGGCATCTCGGACGCCATGGACCTCACGGACCGCCAGCACGGCCTGCGCCTGGTCGTCGAGGTGAAGACCGGCTTCAACCCGGATGCCGTGCTCGAGCAGCTCTACCGCTACACGCCGCTCGAGGACTCGTTCTCGATCAACAACGTCGCGCTCGTCGAGGGCCAGCCGCGCACGCTGGGGCTGCGCGAGCTGCTCGTGGTGTGGGTCGACCATCGCCTCGTCGTGGTCCGGCGCCGCTCGGAGCACCGGCTCGCGAAGCGGCTCGAGCGGCTGCACCTCGTCGAGGGCCTGCTCGTCGCGATCGTCGACATCGACGAGGTCATCCAGGTGATCCGGGCGTCGGACGACGCCGAGACCGCCCGCGCGCGGCTGCGCAGCGTGTTCGACCTCTCGGAGGCCCAGGCCGAGTACATCCTCGAGCTGCGCCTGCGGCGCCTGACGAAGTTCTCCCGCATCGAGCTCGAGCGCGAGCAGGAGCAGCTGACCACCGAGATCGCCGAGCTCCGCGAGATCCTCGGGGACGACGCACGCCTGCGCAGCCTCGTCGCCGACGAGATGGCCGAGGTGGCCGCCACCTACGGCACGCCGCGCCGCACCATCCTGCTGGACTCGGCTGGTGGCGCCAGCGTGACGGGCGCCCCCGCCGCCGGTCGCTCGGCCGCCACGCCGCTCGAGATCGCGGACACGCCCACGTGGGCGCTCCTGTCAGGGACGGCGCTGCTCGCCCGAACGGCCTCCGACGAGCCCGTGCACCGCTCCCCCGACGCGCGCCGCGGCAAGCACGACGTGCTGGGCGGCACGGTGCTGACCACCGCGCGCGCCGAGATCGGCGCGGTCACGTCGCACGGCCGGGTGGTCCGGGTCTCGGTGCTCGACCTGCCGGCCCTGCCGCCCACGGACGGCACCCCGTCGCTGTCGGGCGGCGTCCCGGTGAGCGAGGTGGTCGCGCTGGAGCCGCACGAGCGCGTCGTCGCGCTCGCGTCCCTCGCGGCAGATGCCCCGACCCTCGCCCTGGCGACCGCGCAGGGCGTGATCAAGCGCGTCATCGCAGGAGACGTGCCGGGCAACCGGGACGCGTGGGAGGTCATCGCTCTCAAGCCCGGTGACGAGGTGGTGGGCGCGGCGGCCGTGACGGACGAGGACGAGCTCGTGCTCGTCAGCTCCGACACCTCCCTGCTGCACTTCGGGGCCTCTGCGGTGCGTCCCCAGGGACGAGCGGCTGGCGGCATGGCGGGCATCAAGCTGGCCGCCGGTCAGCGGGTCGTGGCCTTCGGCGCCGTTCCGGCGGGCCGCGCGGCCGAGGCCGTCGTGGTGACGGTGGCGGGTTCCTCGACGGCGCTGCCCGGCACGCAGTCCGGGTCGGCGAAGGTCTCCCCGTTCGAGGTGTATCCCGGTAAGGGACGCGCCACGGGCGGCGTGCGCGCCCACCGGCTGCTCAAGGGCGAGGACGCGCTCATCCTGGCGTGGGTGGGTGTCGGTCCCGCATGGGCCAGCGGGTCCGCCGGTCAGCCGATCGACCTGCCTCCCGTCGACCAGCGGCGCGACATGTCCGGCGTCCCGCTGCCGGCACCGGTGCACGCGGTCGGCTGATCGGTCAGGGCTGAACGGTCAGGGCTGCACGGTCAGGGCTGAACGGTCAGGGCTGAACGGTCAGGGCCGAACGGTCAGGGCAGGGCGACCAGGTCGCCCGCGCCCGCGCCCGCGGCCGCGGGCCGGCGCGCTGCCGGGATGCCCGCGCGGTGCCGCGCCACCACGCCGGCGACGATCAGCGCCTGGCCCGCGCAATAGGTGAGCATGACCCAGGCGTCCTGCCCGGGCAGGTCCCACGCGGGCACGAACCGCTCGAGCGCGATGAGGGCGTCGGAGACGAGGAAGACGGCGCCCCCGACGGCGACCAGCGGGCCGACGCCCGTGGCCAGCACGGCCATCGCCGTCAGCACGCCGCCGTAGACGGCGACCGGCACCAGGAGGCCGCCCGCGTGGGGCGCACAGGCCGCGACCAGACCCACCAGCACGAGCACGTACGGCGCGAGCAGCACCGGTCGGCGGTGCAGCACCGAGCGCCGGACGTCGGGGGCGAAGGCTACGACGTACGCGACCTGTGCGACGAGGAAGCAGCCGATCATCGCCAGGAAGGCGGCGTCCGACTCGAGCAGCGACGGCAGCGAGTCTCCGAGCCAGGACGCCGCCAGGGCGACCAGCGCCCACCGCGCCAGGTGCCCACGCGGCCACCGTGTCGCGGTCACCAGCACCGCGGCGAGCAGCGGCATGAGCAGCCACTGGCTGGCGTCCGCCAGCCCGTCGGCGCCCGTCAGCAGGGCGCCGAGGTGCACGACGACCGCGAGCGCGTAGGCCGCGGCCCAGACGCGAGCGGCGAGGGGCGAGCGACGGACCACCGTGACCTCCTGACGCGGGACGACGTCGTCCGGCGAAGCGACACGACCGGGCCTCGTCGCCCGGCGCAGCAGTGATGCTAGCCGTCGGTCCGGTGCCCGGGGCGCGGGTCGCTCACAGCTCGATCGTGCGCAACGTCGCCTGGTGGTAGACGACATAGCCGAGCCGCGCGTACAGCCCGTGCGCGCCCGACTCGTTCTCGGTGTCGACGCCCAGCTCCGCGTACTCCATCCCGTCCGCCCGGTAGGCGAGCATCGCCGCGACCAGCAGGTCCACGGCGACGCCCCGCCCCCGCCAGGCCGGCCGCACCCCGAGCAGCTCGGTGTAGCCCGAGCGGTAGCCGTTCACCGGCCAGTCCTGCTCGTAGCGGCCCGAGAGCAGGTACCCGGCCACCTCGCCCGACGCCTCGTCGACGGCCGCGAAGCTCCAGGTCGGCGCGAACATCGCCCGGCCCTCGGCCCACTGGGTCGCCGTCCGGGGCTCGCTCCCCCAGTGGTCGGCGAAAGCCTCGTTGTGCGCCAGGCGCATCTGCTCGTCGAGCTCGGTCGACCACGGCACCACCCGGATCCCGGCGGCGCCGCGCGGCACCGGCAGCTCGCCGTCGAGGGGCCTGCGCATCTCGGCGTAGTACCGGATCGGTGTGAGCCCCGCCGCGTCGAGAAGCGCGACGGTGGCGGTCGCGTTGTCGTCGACGAAGACGCCGATGCGCGCCGGGACCTGCTTGCCGGTGGCGACGATGCGCTGGCGACCGCGGGCCACCGACCACTCCAGCACCTGGCGCCCGATGCCCCGGCGACGCCAGGCGGGGTCGACGCCGCCCGAGAGGAACGCGCGAACCACGCGCGTGTCACCCGCAGGCTGGTCCACCAGCGCCCAGGCACGCAGCACCCCCTGGCCGTCCACGCCCGCCAGCGTGTCGAGCCGCACGTCGATCCCGTCCTCGGCCAGGCGCTCCTGGAGCTCCTCCTTCGAGGTGCGCAGCGGGGCGCGGTCCGCCGTCTCGATCGCCTGGACGAGGACCGTGAGGCCCTCGACGTCGTCGGCCGCCAGCGGCCGCCACGTGAGTCCGGTGCTCGGGTCGGGGACGGGGGCGACGGCGGGTGCGGCGACGCGCTCGGGCAGGGGAGGCAGATCGGTGGTCACCGTGCCAGCCTCGCGGAGCGCGTCCTGCCAGGGCAACCGGATTGCGCCGGCGTCAGGCGTCGATGCGGCTGCGGTCGAGCCCGTCGGCGCCGGCCACGATGAAGTCCTTGCGGGGTGCGACGTCGGAGCCCATGAGCAGCTCGAAGATCTCGTCGGCGCGCGCGGCACCCTCCACCGTCACGCGACGCAGCGTGCGGTGACGCGGGTCCATCGTCGTCTCGGCCAGCTGGTCGGCGTCCATCTCACCGAGGCCCTTGTAGCGCTGGATGTCCTCCTTGTACCGCTTGCCCGAGCGGTCCAGCTTCTTCAGCGTCGCGGCGAGCTCCGCCTCCGAGTACGTGTAGACGTACTCGTTCTTGCGCCCGCCGCCGCCGATCACCTCGATGCGGTGCAGCGGCGGGACGGCGGCGTAGACCCTGCCCGCCTCCACCAGCGGCCGCATGTAACGGAACAGGAGCGTCAGCAGCAGCGTGCGGATGTGCGCGCCGTCCACGTCGGCGTCGGTCATCAGCACGACCTTGCCGTAGCGCGCGGCCTCGAGGTCGAACGAGCGACCGGACCCGGCCCCGACAACCTGGATGATCGCGGCGCACTCGGCGTTCTTCAGCATGTCCGTGATGGACGCCTTCTGGACGTTGAGGATCTTGCCGCGGATGGGCAGCAGGGCCTGGAAGTCCGAGCTGCGCGCCAGCTTGGCGGTGCCGAGCGCGCTGTCGCCCTCGACGATGAACAGCTCGCTGCGGTCCACGTCGTCGATCCGGCAGTCCGCGAGCTTGGCCGGCAGCGAGGAGGACTCGAGCGCGTTCTTGCGGCGGGAGATCTCCTTCTGCTTGCGCGCGGACAGTCGCGCGCGCATCTCGCCGACGATCTTGTCGAGCAGCAGGCTGGACTGCGCCTTGTGGTCGCGCTTGGGCGAGGAGAAGATCGCGGCCAGCTGCGTGTCGACCACGCGACTGACGATCGCCCGCACCGGGCCCGTGCCCAGCACCTCCTTGGTCTGCCCCTCGAACTGCGGCTCGGCGAGGCGGACGGTCACGACCGCCGTGAGGCCCGCGAGCACGTCCTCCTTCTCGATCTTCTCCGTCAGCGCGTCCTTGGCGCTGATCTTGAGCCGGCGGGCGTTGAGCTCGACCTGCTTGCGCAGCACCTTGAGGAGCCCCGCCTCGAAGCCCGCCTGGTGCGTCCCCCCCTTGGGGGTGGAGATGATGTTGACGAAGCTGCGCATCTCGGTGTCGTAGCCCGTGCCCCAGCGCAGGGCGATGTCCACCTCGCACGTGCGCTGGACCTCCTGGGGGGTCATGTGCCCACGCTCGTCGAGCACCGGCACCGTCTCGGTGAACGAGCCCGAGCCGGTCAGGCTCCACGTGTCCGTGACGGCGACGTCGGGCGCCAGGTGGTCGACGAAGTCGATGACGCCGCCGCTGTGGAAGAACGTCTCCTCGTGCGGCCCGCTCTCGCCGGGCGTGCCCACGATGCCGCGCTCGTCGCGCACGCTCAGCGTCAGGCCGGGCACCAGGAAGCTGGTCTGCCGCGCGCGCGTGACCAGCTCGTCGTAGGAGAAGACGGCCGTCTTCGGGAAGATCTGCCGGTCGGCCCAGTACCGCACGCGGGTACCCTCGCGGGCGCGGGCCACCTTGCCCACCACGGCCAGCTCCGAGCCTGAGACGAACGGCTCGAAGGGCGAGTCGGGGCTGCGACCCGCGCTGTCGTCGAACACGCCCGGCTCGCCGCGGTGGAACGTCATGCGGTGCGTCTTGCCGCCGCGGTCCACCTCGACGTCGAGGCGCGAGGAGAGCGCGTTGACCACCGAGGCACCGACGCCGTGCAGGCCGCCCGACGCGCCGTAGGAGCCACCGCCGAACTTGCCGCCCGCGTGCAGCTTGGTGAACACTACCTCGACGCCGGTCAGGCCGGTCTTCGGCTCGATGTCCACCGGGATGCCACGACCGTCGTCACGCACCTCCACCGACGAGTCGGCGTGCAGGATGATGTCGATGCGCCGGCAGTGGCCCGCCAGCGCCTCGTCGACGGAGTTGTCGATGATCTCCCACATGCAGTGCATGAGGCCGCGGCTGTCGGTGGTGCCGATGTACATGCCCGGGCGCTTGCGGACTGCTTCGAGCCCCTCCAGGACGGAGAGGTGCCGGGCCGTGTAGCCGGACTGCGAGGAGGTCGTCGTCACGCCCCGATGGTAGTCGCGCCCACCCACGCATCCCGGGAAGCGCAGCGCCGCGGTGTCCCACGATGGCGGGTCTGTCACGATCAGGTGACGGTTGAGTACGCGGTCAGCGAACCACCCCCTCCCGGTGCCATGGATCTTGGGACCAGATGGTTGTATGGAGACGTGACAGGGACCATGACTGAACCGCTGACCGCAGCCGACCGCTGCGACCGCTGCAACGCGCAGGCGTACGTTCGCGTCGTCCTGCCCGTCGGAGAGCTCCTGTTCTGCGCGCACCACGCGCGCGAGCACGCCCCCAAGTTCGCCGAGCTCGCCACGCACGTCCAGGACGAGACCGACCGCCTCCTCGCCGAGCACGGCGCGGGTGCGGGTGCGGCCACGCCCTCCTGACGGGCGAGTTCGACCGGTCCACGCAGCGGATCGCACCTCGACGACGAAGGCCCCGAGACTTCACGGTCCGGGGCCTTCGCTCTGCCCTGGGGCGAGCTGCACCCGCCCCTGCGCCGCGTGTGTTCTCGCTCCTGCGACCCCTCGTCAGACGTCGACGAGATGGGTGCGGCCGGGCTGGGTGGCGTCGGGCTGGGTGGCGTCGCTCGTCGGCTCGGCAACCTCCGCCTCGTCGTCGTCGCTCTCGTCGTCCTCGCGCTCATCGCCCGTGGCAACCTCGTCCCGCACCGGGATGCTATCGACGAACGCGAGGTGCGGGACGGCGATCACCGCGCCGACCAGCGCGAGCGCACCACCGACCAGCAGGGGCAGGCGCAGGTCGACGCGTGAGACGAGGCCCCCCAGCAGCGCTGCGCACGGAGCCAGGCCCCACACCAGCGTCCTGGTGGCGCCGTTGACGCGTCCGAGCATCGCTCCCGGGACGATCATCTGGCGCACCGTCGAGGACTGCACGTTCCACGCCGTCCCCGCCATCGCCGCGACGGCCATCGCCACGGCGGCCACCACCGCGCCACCGGTGCCGCCGGGGGCGAGGCCCAGCACCACGAACGCCGCGCCGGCCAGCACCGTGGCCGCCACCATGGCCGTCCGCCGACCGAACCGCCGCGACAGCGCCGGGGAGCAGATCGCGCCCGCGACACCGCCCAGCGCCATCCCGGCGGTGAGGATGCCGATCGCCGCCTCCGGGACGCCGACACCCCGCACGAGGTAGAACATCAGCGAGCCCTGGGCGAACTGCAGGGTCATCGCCACCATCGTCGTGACCAGCACCAGCGCGCGCAGGTGCCGGTGACCGAACGTGTAGCGGAGCCCGCTGACCGTCGCGGCCCAGATGCTCTCGTGCGGAGCGGGCTTCGCCGCGTCGGCCTCGTCGGCCGCCGAGGCCGCGCCTCCCGCGCGCTCCGGCTCGAGCGCGTCGACCGGCTCGGGCCCGGGACGGCCGGCGCGGCGGGGCAGCGTGAGCACGAGTGCCGCGGCCCCGGCGTACGCGACGGCGCCGACGACGAGCGGGAGCGGCACCGCCACCGCGAACAGCGCCGCGCCCAGAGGCAGCGCCACCATCCCCTGCATCACCAGCTCGCCGGCCTGGAACCGTGAGTTGGCCGTGTCGAGCCGGGCGGTCGGCACCAGGGTCGGCACCATGGCCTGGGCCGCACCGTCGGCGAGCGTCTCGATGCAGGCCGCGAGCAGCACCGTGGCGAACAGCAGCCACAGCGGGATCCCGACCGTCGCGGCGATGACCGCGAGGGCCACGTAGGCGGCGGCCCTGGTCAGGGCACCGAAGCCCATGATGCGCCGGCGGTCGGCGCGGTCCACGACCGCCCCGGAGAGCACGCCGAGCACCAGCCACGGCAGGAACGTCAGGGCGCTGACCACGGAGACGACGAACGGGTCGTCGCTCAGCCGCATCGCGAGCAGCGGCATGACCACCATGCCGACGCCGTCGGCGAGGTTGCTGGCCAGGCTTGCGGACCAGAGGCGCTGGAAGGTCCCGGGAAGGCGGGGGCCGGTGGTGCTCATGCGAGGTTCCCTTCGTCGTCGGCGGAGTGGGACCGAGCCCCGTCCCCGGCGGCCTCCCGCCGGGGGAAGGCGCGCAGCTGCACCTCCACCACCCGTGCGCCGTCGGGGCGCTCCGTCTCGCGGCCGCGCGTGCGTGCGGCCCACGACTCGAGGACGCCCATGAGCTCCTCGGACATCTGCGACAGCTCGTCGGGCGTGAGGATCGCCAGGTCCGTGATGTCCTCGGCGTGCCCGTCCCACTCGCTCTCCTCGCCGGCCGCGACGCGCGCGCGGAAGTCCGCAGCCGCCTCGAACCGCAGGCGCAGCCACTCGTCGGCGAACACCTGCAACGACTCCCGCGCCGCGGGACCCGTGAGGTTCGCGCTGCTCAGCACCTGACGCGTGGGCGGGATCTGCCACCACCGCTCCCGGCCGGTGCCCCGCCCCACCACCTCCTCGACGAACCCGTGGGCCGCGAGCTGGCGCAGGTGGTAGCTCGTCGCACCCGACGACTCGCCGAGCAGCTGCGCCAGGCCGCTGGCGGTCGCCGCGCCGGCGCTGAGCGCGTCGAACATCCGGATGCGCAACGGGTGCGCGAGCGCCTTGAGCCGGGTGACGTCGACGATCGCCTCGGCGCGGTCGGCGGCCTGGGGGGTGGGTGCCTCGGAGGTCATGCAGCCGAACGTACGCGTGCAAAGACTTCTTTGCAAGACTTTCTTTGCAAGGACTTCTTTGCACACACGGACCAGCGGCCGCGGCCGCTTATAGCCCCCCGCTCTTGGACAGCAGAAAGGGCCCCTCGCCTAGCGGCGAGGGGCCCTTTTCATGCAACGCCCGACAGACCGGGCGGTCGATCAGTCCTGATGATCAGTCCAGGTAATCCCGCAGCACCTGAGAGCGCGACGGGTGGCGCAGCTTGCTCATCGTCTTCGACTCGATCTGCCGGATCCGCTCGCGCGTGACGCCGTAGACCTTGCCGATCTCGTCCAGCGTCTTGGGCTGGCCGTCCGTGAGCCCGAAGCGCATCGAGACGACGCCCGCCTCACGCTCGGAGAGCGTGTCGAGCACCTGGTGCAGCTGCTCCTGCAGGAGCGTGAAGCTGACCGCATCGGCCGGGACGACGGCCTCGGAGTCCTCGATGAGGTCACCGAACTCGCTGTCGCCGTCCTCGCCCAGGGGCGTGTGCAGCGAGATGGGCTCGCGGCCGTACTTCTGGACCTCGACGACCTTCTCAGGCGTCATGTCGAGCTCCTTGGCGAGCTCCTCGGGCGTGGGCTCGCGGCCCAGGTCCTGGAGCATCTGCCGCTGGACGCGCGCTAGCTTGTTGATGACCTCGACCATGTGCACCGGGATGCGGATGGTGCGCGCCTGGTCGGCCATGGCACGCGTGATCGCCTGGCGGATCCACCACGTCGCGTAGGTCGAGAACTTGTAGCCCTTGGTGTAGTCGAACTTCTCGACCGCACGGATCAGGCCGAGGTTGCCCTCCTGGATCAGGTCGAGGAACAGCATGCCGCGGCCCGTGTAGCGCTTGGCCAGCGAGACGACGAGACGCAGGTTCGCCTCGAGCAGGTGGTTCTTGGCGCGGCGGCCGTCCTGCGCGATCCACTCGAGCTCGCGGCGGGCCTTGGGCTCCATCGCGGTGCCCGAGTTCAGGCGCTCCTCGGCGAACAGTCCGGCCTCGATGCGCTTGGCGAGCTCGACCTCCTGCTCGGCGTTCAGCAGCGCGACCTTGCCGATCTGCTTGAGGTAGTCCTTGACCGGGTCCGCAGTGGCCCCGGCCGTGATGACCTGCTGGGCGGGTGCGTCGTCGTCGTCCGCGTCGGAGTAGACGAAGCCCTTGTCCTCGGACTCCTCGTCGCCGGCCGGCTTCTTGTCGCCGTCCTCCGACTCCTCGGACTCGGCGTCGCTGGTGGCGACGACCTCGGCGTCGGGCGCGTCCGTCTCGACGTCCTCGATCTCGATCTCGACGTCCTCGAGGGCGTCGGGGGCCGGCTCGTCGGCGTCGTCACCCTTGGGCGCGGCCGGGCCGGCGGTCTTGGTGGCAGCCGTCTTCGCCGGCGCCTTGGCGCGCGAGGCACGGGCGGGCGCGGCGGCGTCGGCACCGTCGACGACGGTGGCCTTGGCGGTGGCGCGACGACGGACCGGCTTCGCAGCCGCCTCGTCGGAGTCGGCGACGGTCGCCTTCGCGGCGGGCCGCGCCTTGGCGCTGGTCGCGGCGACGGCGCGGGCCGGGACAGGCTCGCTCACGGTGATGCCAGCGGTGGCGAGGCCGCGGACGACGGCGCGCAGGCGCTTGGCGTCCTGGACGTCAGCCACTTCGCACGCGGTGCGCAGCTCGGCGGCGGCGACGGAGCCGTGGGTCCTGCCACGCACGATGAGGTCCTGGAGCGCAGGGTGCTCGAACTCACGCGGAAGTGCGGGATGCGGGGTCTGGGACGACACGAACGACCTTTCGGCAGCGCGACTCCTGGGAAGGAGTCGGTGGTGAGACTCATATTGTACCGAGCCAATTCCCGCGCGGCGGCCCATCGGGCATGCCACAGGCACGGAAGTGTGCGGGGACTCACGGCTTCAACGTGCCGACGAGGCCGATGATTCCCGGCCTGCTGCGCTGCGGCGGGGCCCGCGAGGCGCGGTCTGTCAGCCCGCGGGCTTGACCGTGAGGACGGGGCACGGCGCGTCGAACAGGACGCGCTGGGCGTTGGCGCCGAGGATCAGCTTGCCCACGGGGCTGCGCCGGCGCAGGCCGATGACCACGAGCTCCGCGTCGACCTCCTCGGCGGTGCTGATCAGGTCGTCCGCGACGTCTCCCCCGTCCAGCAGCCTGATCTCGTGCGACGTGCCCGCACCCGTCAGATCGGCGTCCACCCTCGCGAGCTCGGCCTCGACGGCGGCGCGCTCGTCCGCGGGCTCATCGGGACGGGAGCTGACAACCACCACGACGTTCGTGCCTCGCAGATCGGCCTCGGCGACCGCCGCAGCGAGCGCCGCCCGGCCCTCAGGTGTGGCGAGGTATCCGACCACGATGCCCATGACGCGCTCCCGTCTCCCTGCAGACCACCGATCCACCGCTCGGCGGGTCGACCCGGGCGCATGCGGTCCCTGGCTGGCCACCGCGGCGTACGACCGTGCGGGCGTGACGCTACCGGAGCACGGGCTCCCCCACGACCCCGCGCGACGCTCGCCGAGCGAGATCGCGCTCACGCCGCCGTGCGCCGCGCCCATCCTGGCGGGACCGCCGCCCGCAGCAGGTCCTGCACCATGCGGCCGAGGCGGTAGCCGGGGTCGTGCTCCAGGGCGCGCTCCAGCAGGATCTGTGCGCGCGCGCCGTCTCCCTCCCACCAGGACAGCATCCCGAGCAGCGTGAGCGCGGGCGCCTGGTGCCCGGCCCGCCCGTGCGCGACCACCGCCTCGAGCGTGCGCGCGTGCAGGGCGCCGAGCTCGCGCGGCGGTTCGACGCCCTCGTCGCCGTCCATGATGAGGCGCAGGGCGGCCGCCATCGCAGCATCGTCGGCCGGAGCGGGCATCGCCCCCACCACGCACCGCTCGGCGAGGTCACCGGTCCCCGGCACCAGCGCCACCAGCACGGCGTCGCGCACCCGTCGGTCGGCGAGGCCGGCCTCGAGGCGACCCCACGGCGCGGCGCGGGCGGTCCCGGTGCCGTCGACCCGCGCCACGGCGGCCCGCCACGCCCGGACCGAGTCGAGCCGCCAGCGGGAGACGGCGTCGGGCCCCGCGAGCCGCGCCTGGGCGCCGCGCACCTCCCACCGACGGCGGACGCGCCCGACGGACCGGCGCAGCTGGTCGTCCGCACGCCCGATGCGCACCAGGTCCTCGCGCGAGCCGGCGACCGTCGAGCCGGCGAGCACCATGTGGGCGCCCACCTGGGTGGACTCCAGGTCGCGCAGCGGGCGCCCGCCGCGGGGGCAGCAGCGCTCGTCGTCGCAGTCGAGGTCGAGGTAGCCGGTCGGCGTGCTCACGAGCACCTCGACGTCGCCGAACGGCCCACCGGCCGCCTCGCGCACGTGGTGGGCCGCGTCGTGCAACGGCGAGGTCCGACCCCGCGGGTCCGTGCCGTCGCTGTAGAGGACGCAGATGATCCGGCGGGCGCCGTCACGGTCCATCGTGGCGATCGCCGAGCGCGCGAGCTGAGGACCGCGCTCGTGGTCGACGACGTCCTGCAGGTCCATGCGCATGATCAGCCCGAGCCGCCCTCGGGGCGGCCGCAGGCTCACGAGCACCACGCTGTCGCGCGGACGAAAGCCCAATCGGTGCGGGATGTAGGCCAGCACCTCGCGCGGCTCGCTGACGCGGATGGTCTCGATCTCGGTCTCCATGGCCCCAGCCCAGCCGAGACGGTCCGGGCCGCGGGGCCGTCCGCCCACATCTGTGCACGCGCGCTCCGGCGATCGGTGGCTGTGGTCGCGTCGGCGGGCGGCCGGTCTGCGCGGCTACCCTGGCCCGATGCTCCGACGTCGGCCGGTTCTCGTGGTGCTCGCGTGCACCCTGACCTCGACGGTTCTCGTCGGCTGCAGCTCGAGCGCACCCGCGCAGCTCGAGCCCAGCCGGTCCGCCGCCGTCGTCGCCCCCGAGCCGTCGCCGGCCGAGACGCTCCTGCCCGACACGACGCCCACGGGCTCGCAGGTGGGAGGCCTCGCCGCGGGCTTCCCCTCGGCGCTCCTGCCCGTCCCGGCCGGGGCGACGGTGCTGCTGTCGGCAGCCGCGCCCGTGCCCGACTCGGACCTGGTCGACGTGAGCCTCAACCTGCGGACCACGCAGTCCGCGTCCGACCTGCTCGAGGCCGTCAGCGGACCGCTGGAGAAGGCGGGCTTCACGCGTTCCGAGTCACCCGAGCGCGAGCCGGACCTGGCGGCCCAGGCGGCGTTCACACGCGACCACGGCAAGGAGCGCGTGATCCTGGGCATCCTCGATGCGGACGGCGTGCGGACGCTGACGCTCAGCGGACAGGTCGACCCCTCGGTCACCTAGGCTGCCCGCGTGAGCACCACGTCTGCCGCCCTGACCGATGCCGACGGCGTGCGCGCGAGGGTGGACGGCCACATCGCCGACCACCTGTCGCAACTGCGGGCCGAGCTCGCGGGCATCGGCGCCGACGCCGCTCCCCTGGCCGACGCGGTCGAGCAGATGCTCTCGGGCGGCAAGCGGCTGCGAGCGGCCTTCTGCTACTGGTCGTGGCGCGCCCACGGGGGCGTCCCGGGCACGGCCGCCGAGGTGAGCGTGCTGCGCGTGGGTGCGGCGCTCGAGCTGTTCCAGGCCGCCGCGCTCTTCCACGACGATGTCATGGACGACTCCGACACCCGTCGCGGGTTCCCCGCGGCGCACCGCAGCTTCGCCGACCGGCACCGCCGCAGCGGCCTGGAGGGCGACGCCAGGCACTTCGGCCAGTCCGCCGCGATCCTGCTCGGGGACCTCGCCCTCGTGGCCAGCGAGCGCGAGTTCGCGGAATCGCTCGCCGGCATCCCCGAGCCGGCCGCGCGCCGGGCCAGGGGCGTCTTCGATCTCATGCGGACCGAGGTCACGGTCGGGCAGTACCTCGACGTGCTGGGCCAGTCGCTGCCGTGGGGCGACGACACCGTCGCCGACGAGGCGCGCGCTCGTGAGGTGATCCGCGCCAAGTCGGCGCGCTACAGCGTGGAGCACCCCGTGGTCCTGGGCGCCGCGCTCGCGGGCGCGTCGGACGCCGAGCTCGCGACGTGCCGGTCGCTCGGCCTGCCGCTGGGTGAGGCGTTCCAGCTGCGCGACGACCTCCTGGGCGTGTTCGGGGATCCCGCGTCGACGGGCAAGCCCGCCGGCGACGACCTTCGCGAGGGCAAGCGCACGGTCCTCGTGGCCCGGACCGTGGCGCGCGCCCAGGAGGACGGGGACGCACGCACCCTGGACCTGCTCCGCCGCACCCTCGGGGACCGGCACGCCTCGGCCGAGGCGATCACCACGTTGGCACGTGCCGTCCGCGCCTCCGGCGCCGTCGAAGACCTCGAGGTGCTGATTGCCAGCCTGAGCGCGGAGGCCTTCGCGGTGATCGACGCCCAGGACTGGCTCGATCCCGCGCGCAGCATGCTCGTCGCGCTCGCGCACGCGGCCGTCGACCGCGCTGCCTGAGTCCGAGAGCCCGGCCTGAGTCCGAGAGCTCGGCCTGAGTCCTAGAGCTCGGCCTGAGCGAGCCGCCGCACCTCGGTCTTGCGGCCCTCGCGCAGCGCGGCGATGGGCGAGCCGCGCAGACCCTCGAGCTCGCTGAACAGCCAGACGACGGCCTCCTCGTCGCTGAACCCGGCGTCGCGCAGCAGCGTGAGGGTGCCCTGCAGCGCCGCCAGCACGGTCCACTGCGGCAGACCCTCCGCCCGCGAGGGCGCCGAGGGGTTCGCCAGGTGGCCGGGCACAAGGAAGGCAGCCGGCACCGAGAAGACCTTCGGGTCCCCGCGGCGGACGCCGACGAGGCGGCCCTCCTGCACGAGGCGGCGCACCTTGCCGGCATCCAGCTCGAGCCGTTCAGCGACGTCGGGAACGGTCAGCCATTCGTCGACGAGCGCGTCGGGGGTCGTGGTGTCAGTCACGCCGTCAGCCTACGCAACGCGCACGAGGCTCCACGCGATCACCCCGTGCAATTCGGACTCGGGGTTTTCAGGCACCAGTTCGTGGACTACGTTCACATTCTGTCACTCCAGTAACAGTGGTGACATCCTGTCACTCGCGCACCAGGGGATCCGACCATGACGCAGCCCACCGCCACCCGCCCGGACGTCCGCAAGCTCGCGACGACGAGCACGGGTGCGATCGCGCTCGCCGCCATCGCGGTCGGCGTCTCTGCCACGGCGGCCGACGCGAACGAGCGCTACACCGTGCGCGCGGGCGACACCGTGAGCCACATCGCCCTGCGGACCGGCACCACAGTGGCCTCCATCGCGCGCGCGAACTCGCTCGCAGACGCCTCGCGGATCCACGTCGGGCAGGTGCTGTCCATCCCCACGTCGGGACCGACTGCGAGCACCACGCACGCCAAGCCCGCGAAGCCCCGTGTCACGCACACCGTGCGCGCAGGAGACACCGTCAGCGCGATCGCGCACCGGTACGGCACCACCGTCGCCTCGGTCGTGGCCAAGAACCACCTCGATGCGCGGGCGATGATCCGCGTCGGCCAGGTGCTCACCATCTCCGGCGGCTCGAAGGCCACGGTCGCGCCGTCACGCTCGACCCACGCGACCCCGGCCAAGGTGCGCTACACCGTGCGGTCCGGTGACACGGTCGGCGCGATCGCCGCCAAGCACGGCATCAGCGTCGCCGCGATCGTCAAGGCGAACGGCCTCGGCGCCAACGCGCTCATCCGCATCGGGCAGGTCCTCACGCTCCCGGGATCGACGAGCACGAAGAGCGCGACCCCGTCGGGCGGCAAGGTCCCGAGCACGTTCGCCGGCCGCACCTACTCGCAGGCGGTCGTGGGCGCCGCGAACGCCAACAAGGCGACGCTCGAGCGCATCGGGGTGCCCAGCAAGGCCGAGATGCAGCGCAAGGTCGTCAGCACCGCCCGCAAGATGGGCCTCGACCCCGCGCTCGCGCAGGCGATCGCCTACCAGGAGTCGGGCTTCAACCACACGGCGGTCTCCCCCGCCAACGCCATCGGCGTCATGCAGGTCATCCCGTCGTCGGGCGAGTGGGCCTCGGACCTCGTCGGCCGGCACCTCAACCTCCTGGACCCCCAGGACAACGTCACGGCGGGTGTCGCGATCCTCCGCTCGCTGGTGCGCACGTCTCCGGACCTGCCCCGGGCCATCGCCGGCTACTACCAGGGGGCGAGCTCGGTGCGGAAGTACGGCATGTTCGCGGACACGCGTCGGTACGTGGCGAACGTGCAGACGCTCATGACCCGCTTCGGCTGACCCGAGCGCCTCCACCGCATGCACACACCTCGCCCGTAGACTCTCGCGCGTGGGAGCAACCGTCACAGATCCACTCGTCGGCCGCATGGTCGACGGGCGGTACGAGGTCGTCTCCCGCATCGCCCGGGGCGGCATGGCGACGGTGTACCTCGCGGTCGACCGGCGCCTGGACCGCGACGTCGCCCTCAAGGTCATGCACCCGCACCTGGCGGAGGGCTCGTCCGGCGCCGACTTCGTCGCCCGCTTCCGCCGCGAGGCCCGCACGGCGGCCCGGCTCACGCACCCGGGGCTCGTCGGCGTGTACGACCAAGGGGTCGACGGCGAGACCAGCTACCTCACCATGGAGTACGTCGACGGCGTGAACCTGCGCCGGCGCATCGGCGAGGTGGGCGCCCTGACCGTCGGCGAGGCGCTGACCGTCGCCGCGGCCGTCCTCGACGCGCTGGCCGCCGCGCACCGCGCCGGCCTCGTCCATCGCGACGTCAAGCCCGAGAACGTCCTGCTCGCGTCCGACGACAGGGTCAAGCTGGCCGACTTCGGCCTGGCCCGCGCGGTCACCGAGGTCACCGCCACCACCACGGGCACCGTGCTCGGCACGGTCGCCTACCTGGCCCCCGAGCTGGTGGTCCGCGGCGCGAGCGACGCGCGCACGGACGTGTACGCGTGCGGCGTCCTCATCTTCGAGATGCTCACCGGCCACCAGCCCTTCGTCGGCGACACGCCCATCCAGGTCGCGTTCCAGCACGTCAACACCGACATCCCCGCGCCGTCGGACCAGGTGGACTGGCTCCCCATCGAGATCGACGACCTGGTGCGCGCCCTCGCGGCTCGCGACCCCGAGGACCGCCCGATCGACGCCGCGGCCGCGGCCGTGCTCCTGCGGCGCACGCGGGACGCGCTCGACGCCGAGACGCTCGACCGTCGCGCGGACGTCGCGCCGTCCATCGTGCTGCCGGCGGCGACGGACCCCGACGAGACCGATCTGGGCGAGTCGCTCGACACCGAGGACGAGGACGCCGACGCCACCGCCCGCCTCGAGCTGCACGAAGGTCCCGGGTCGACCGTGGCCCTGCCCATCGGGCTCGCCGGCGCGCTCGAGCCCGCGAAGGTCGCACCCGCGCGCCGGCGCCGTCACCTGGTGCGCTGGCTCGTCGTGCTGCTGGTCGCCGTCGCGGCGGTTGTCGGCGGCATCTGGTGGTACGGATCGGCCGGCCCCGGGGCCTGGACCGACATGCCGAAGGTCGTCGGCCAGACGCAGGACGCGGCCGAGAAGGTGCTCGTGTCCACCGGCCTCGAGGCGCGCACGGTCGAGGAGTACGACGGCGAGACGCCCAAGGGCGAGGTCGTCTCGACCGTCCCGGTGGCCGGCGAGTCCGTGCGCAAGGGATCGACCGTCGAGCTCACCGTCTCGAAGGGGCCCGACTACGTGCAGGTCCCCTCGGGTGTCATCGGGCAGATGCAGGACAAGGCGGACGCCAAGCTCCAGGAAGCCGGCCTCAAACCGGTGTACGCGCCCGACGAGTACGACCCGAAGGCCTCGATCGGCGAGGTGCTGAGCGCCACCCTCCCGAACGGCGAGTCGGCCGACCCGGGCACGCGCACCACCCGCGGCACGGAGGTGACGCTGACCCTCTCGAAGGGGCCGCAGCCCGTCACCGTGTCCAGCGTCGTCGGCGCGACGCTCGACGTCGCGAAGAAGCAGCTCAACGGCGACGGCCTCAAGGTGAAGTCCACCAAGGCCTACAGCGACACGGTGCCCGAGGGCCGCGTGGTCAGCCAGGACCCGAAGTCGGGCACGGGCGTGCACGAGGGCGACACCGTCAAGCTCGTCGTGTCCAAGGGCCACGCACCCGTGGTCGTGCCCCCCGTGGAGCGCATGAGCTTCGGCGAGGCCAAGGCCGCGCTCGAGGCGCTCGGCTTCGTGGTCAACCGCCAGAACTCGTGGGGCGGCTTCCTCGGGCAGGTCGTCGACCAGAGCGTCGACGCCGGCACCAAGGCCGACTGGGGCAGCACCATCACGCTCACGGTGGTCTGAGGACCCCCGGGGACGCGGCCCGCCGACGGCGCGAGGTCTCCCCCGCGCCGTCGGTGGTGCAGCCGCCGGCGACTACGCCGCGCGGAGCAGCTCGACGACCTGGAAGGCCAGCTCGAGCGACTGCTGGTGGTTCAGGCGCGGGTCCACGAGCGTCTCGTAGCGGCGCGCGAGCCCCTCGTCGTCGATCTCCTCGGAGCCGCCGAGCACCTCGGTGACGTCGTCGCCCGTGAGCTCGATGTGCAGGCCACCGGGCACGGTGCCCAGCCCGCGGTGCACCTCGAAGAAGCCGGCGACCTCGTCCATGACGTCCGAGAAACGCCGCGTCTTGTAGCCCGATGCCGAGGTGATGCCGTTGCCGTGCATGGGGTCGCAGACCCAGGTCACCGGCCGTCCGTCCGCCGTGACCTTCTCGACGAGCGACGGCAGCAGGTCGCGCACCTTGCCCGCGCCCATGCGCGTGATGAACGTGATGCGGCCGGCCTCACCCTGCGGGTTGAGCTTGTCGATGAGCGCGAGCGCGTCGTCCCCGGTCGTGGTGGGCCCGAGCTTGATGCCGATCGGGTTCTGCACCCGGGAGAAGTAGTCGACGTGGGCGCCGTCGAGCTGCCGGGTGCGCTCGCCGATCCACACGAAGTGGCCCGAGCAGTCGTAGGGCAGGCCCGTGCGCGAGTCGATCCGGGTCAGCGGACGCTCGTAGTCCAGGAGCAGCCCCTCGTGGCTCGAGAAGAAGTCCACCGAGCGGAGCGCGTCGAAATCGGCACCGCACGCGGCCATGAACCGGATGGCCCGGTCGATCTCGGCGGCGATCTCCTCGTAGCGCGAGTAGGCCGGGTTGGCCGTGAAGCCACGGTTCCACTCGTGCACGCGCAGGAGCGACGCGAAGCCGCCGGTCGTGAAGGCGCGGATGAGGTTCAGCGTCGAGGCGGACGTGTGGTACGCCTCGAGAAGCCGCTGGGGGTCCGGGGTGCGGGCCTCGGGCGTGAACTCGTACCCGTTGATGATGTCGCCACGGAAGGCGGGCAGCGTGACGCCGTCACGCGTCTCGCTGTCGGACGAGCGGGGCTTGGCGTACTGGCCCGCCATGCGACCCATCTTGATGACCGGCAGGCTCGCGCCGTAGGTCAGCACGACGGCCATCTGCAGGATCGTCTTGATCTTGTTGCGGATGTTGTCTGCGGTGGCCTCGCCGAACGTCTCCGCGCAGTCGCCGCCCTGGAGCAGGAACGCCTCGCCGCGGCCGGCCGCGGCGAGCTGCGCACGCAGGTGGTCGGCCTCGCCCGCGAACACGAGCGGGGGCAGGTTCGACAGCCGCGCGGTGACCGCCTCGAGCGCCGAGGCGTCCGGCCACTGAGGCTGCTGCACCGGCGACAGCGAGCGCCAGGCGTCGAGGCCCTCGAGGACCCCGGGGTCGGGCGCGATCGTCATGCGTGGCTCGCCGGGACCAGGTCCTGCCCGATGTCGGACAGGAGCGCGCCGAACCAGGGCTGGGACACGTCGAACGCCTTGCCGCCCGCGATGCGCGGGAACTCGATGGCGCGCAGCACGTCGCCCTGCTCCTCGTCGTGCCCGATGACGCCGGACTCGCCGCGCAGCGCGGACTCGACCGCGAGGTCGGTCATGGACTTGATCAGGCGCAGGTCCTCGGCGTTCGCCGCGGCCGCACGGGAGTAGTAGCCCGACTTCTGCACCATCGTCTTCTCCGCGCCCAGCTTCTCGCCGAACTGCTTGGCGAACCACTGTCCCGGGTTGACGGTGTCGAGCTTCACGTGGCCGAACGGGTCGCGCTCCACGGGCGTGCCGGCGGCCTCGAGCTGCTCGACGATCTCGTGCATGCCGGCGCCCTCGGACAGGAAGATGTTGACGTTGCCCTGGCTGTCCATGATCGCCTTGAGCCGCTCGGCCTCGGCGTCGATGTCGAGCGCGAGCTCCGGCACGAAGACGGCGTGGATGTCCCAGCGCTCCCGCGTGAGGCCGATGCCCGGGACCCACTGCTGCTGGTCGAGCCACTTGCGGTACTCGACGGCGGCCGCGGCCGTGAGCCATCCGCAGTGCCGGCCCATGACCTCGTGGACGATGAGCATGCGCGGGCCCGAGCGGTGCTCGCCGATGATGTTCGCGGCGAAGCCGGCGGCCTCCTCGGCCGCGGTCCAGGCGCCCAGCGACTGACGGATCGGGATGACGTCGTTGTCGATCGTCTTGGGCAGGCCCACCACCGTGAGCTCGTAGCCGTTGTCGTGCAGGTACGCGGCGAGGTCGGCGGCCGTCGTGTTGGTGTCGTCACCGCCGATGGTGTGCAGCACGTCGACGCCGTCGGCCTTGAGCCGCTCCGCGGCGACCTTCAGCGGGTCCTCGCCCTCCTGCACCAGGCCGCGCTTGACGCAGTCCTTGGCGTTGGTGAGCTTCACGCGGGAGTTGCCGATGGGCGAGCCGCCGAAGCGGTGCAGGATGCCGGCGTTCTTGCGCACCTCGTCGTCGATGACGACCTTGTCCCCGCGCAGCAGGCCGTAGTAGCCGTGCTCGTAGGCGATGATCTCGACGTCCGGCGCGATCTCGGTGTAGCGCTCGATGAGGCCCCCGACGGCGGAGGACAGGCACGGAGCGAAGCCACCCGCGGTCAGGAGGGCGACGCGACGAACCGACATGAGACACACCTCTCGTAGAACTGCACTGGTTGCACCTGCTGGAGCAGGTCTCGAACGTAGGCGGCGCGCGTGCGCGACGACCGGGACCGAGGTCCGGTCAGCGGCACAGGGCCGACGGGGTCATCCTACTGACGCCGCGTCGTCGTCCTTCGGGGGGACCGGAACCTGGACGTCCGGCACCGGGCGGCCCCCGGGCGCGGTCGGCGCCTGGTCGTCCGCGCCGCCCGCGGCGGCCGGATGGCCCGTGGCGATCCGGGCCTTCTGGGTGGCCGCGTAGACGTCCACGTACTCCTGGCCGGACAGGCTCATGATCGCGTACATGATCTCGTCGGTGACCGAGCGCAGGATGAACCGGTCGTTCTCCATGCCGCGGTACCGGCTGAAGTCGAGCGGCTCACCCACCACCATGCCGATGCGCATGACCTTGGGGATGGTGCGCCCGAGAGGCTGGGCGACGTTGGTGTCCACCATCGCGACGGGGATCACCGGGGCGCCGGACTCGATGGCGAGCCGTGCGATGCCGGTCTTGCCACGGTAGAGCCGCCCGTCCGGGCTGCGGGTCCCCTCGGGATAGATCCCGAACAACCCGCCCTCCTCGAGCCGCCGGAGCCCGGTGCGCAGTGCCGCCTCGCTGGCCTTGCCGCCGCCACGGTCCACGGGGATGGTGCCGACGCCGCGGAAGAAGCCCGCCTGCAGCCGGCCCTTGAGCCCGTGACCCGTGAAGTACTCCTGCTTGCCGATGAACACGAGCTCGCGGTCGAGCATGAGCGGCAGGAAGAACGAGTCGATCACCGCGAGGTGGTTGCTCGCGAGGATCGCGGCACCCTCGGCCGGGATGTTCTGGGCACCACGGATCCACGGTCGGTAGACCAGGTGCAGGAGCGGACCCACGAAGACCCGCTTCATCAACCAGTAGAACAAGTGCTCACCTCTCCAGCCGGCATGCCCCGCAGCCCGTAGCGCGGGCCGGACACCGTTGCCGCACCGTCCGACTCTAGAGTGCTCCTATGGCTCCTCGCCCCGACGACCCGGACGAGCCGGCCCTCGGTCCGGACGCCGACGTCCCCGGACCCGAGGACATCGGCTCCTCGGCGCACGCCGACGACCCCGCCACCCCGGCGCCCGACGGACCTCCTGAGCGTGCCCCGGAGGTCGTCGACGACGAGCAGTGGGCCGCCATCGTGGCGCAGCTGGGCGAGGTCGACAGCACCGACGCGCCGAGCAGACCCGCGCTCGACTTCCCCGTCGCGCCGTGGGTCGAGGGCGCTCACGTCGTCCGTCCCGCCGAGCAGGCCCCCGCCGGTCGCGACTGGGACGGCACGTCGCAGTACGACGACGCCGAGGCGGCCGTCGACGAGGCCGACTCGTTCGTCCCGCCGGACCCCGGTCCCGTGCTCGGCGGTGACCCGCTGCTCACGATGGCCTGGTTCGCGGCGGCCGGCATGCCGCTGTTCCTGCTCGTCGTGCTCGTCGCGTGGCGCGACGCCCCCGCGGCGCTCGTCCAGGCCGCCTGCGCGGTGTTCGTGCTCGGCGTCGCGGCGCTCGTGTGGCGCATGCCTCACCGGCGCGACCCCGACGACGACGACACGGGCGCCGTGGTCTGACGTCAGAGCCGCGCCAGGTCTGCGGCGCCGACCATGCCGGCGTCGTTGCCCATGGCCGCGACGACGAACGTCGCCTCGGGACGGTGCCCCCGGCCCGAGAGCTGGTCGCTGAACGCCTTGCGTGCGGGCGCCAGCAGCAGGTCACCCGCGGCAGCGACGCCGCCGCCGACGACGATCAGGGCGGGGTCGAGCAGCGCGGTCGCCGAGGCAGCGCCCTCGCCCAACCAGCGGCCCAGCTCGGAGAGCAGCTCGACGGCCAGCGGGTCACCCTCCCCGGCGGCCTGGGTCACGTGCGGTCCGGTGATCGCGTCCACCGACCCTCCCGCGAGCTCGAGTATGCGCCCCGCGCGGTCCTTCTGCGTGTGGGCGGCCGCCTGCGCGTCGCGCACCAGCGCACGGCCCGACGTGTACTGCTCCCAGCAGCCCTCGTGGCCGCAGCCGCAGTAGTGCCCACCGGGGACCACGCGCATGTGGCCGATCTCGGACGCGACGCCCCACGCCCCGCGGACCAGCTCGCCGTTGGACACGATCGCGCCCCCCAGGCCGGTCCCGACCGTGAGCGTGAGCATGTCGTCGACGTCCTGCGCGGCCCCGAACCGGAACTCGGCCCAGCCGGCGGCGTTGGCGTCGTTCTCGACGACGATCGTGACCTTGTCCTCGATGAGGGCCGCGACGTTGTCACGCAGCGGGTAGTCGCGCCACGCGATGTTCGGCGCGAACAGGACGCCCGAGCGGTCGGCTGCGACGAACCCCGCCGCCGCGAGGCCGATCGCGGAGATCTGGTACGACGCACTCAGCTCGGCGTACACGTCCGCGATCGCGCGGTCGATGCTCGCCGCGTCGTCCGGGGCGGTGTCGCGGCGCGTCTGGGCCACGATCGTGCCTTCGTCGTCCACGACGCCCGCCGCGATCTTGGTCCCGCCGATGTCCACACCGATGGCGTGCATGTGTGAGTGCTCCTACGCGATCGTCTCCGTTGGTACCGCGACCACGCGGCACGGGTGCCCACGCTAGCGGTCTGCGAGGGGTGCGAGGGACGACCAGGGTCCCACCGCCGCGCAGATGACCCGGTCGGGGGCTGGCGTACTGGCGAGTAACGTCCCGTATCCTCATGCTCACTTCGCCACCTGCCACTGGAGTCAGCATGGACGAGTTCCGTACGCCCCTGCTCATCGAGGTCGATCCGTCGAGCAACCTCAACACGCTGTTCGCTGCACGCGTCGAGTCCGCCCCGGACGCGCCCGTCGTCGAGCACAAGACCGAGCCCGAAGGACCCTGGATCCCGATCACCGGGCGCGAGCTCGACGCCGAGGTGGTCGCCGTGGCGAAGGGCCTCGTGGCGCGCGGCGTGCAGCCCGGCGACCGCGTCGGGATCATGTCGCGCACCCGCTACGAGTGGTCGCTGCTCGACTGGGCGGCCTGGGCGGCCGGCGCCATCCCCGTCCCGCTGTACGAGACGTCCTCGGCGGAGCAGGTGTCGTGGATCCTCACCGACGCCGACGTCTCGCTGCTCGTCGTCGAGACCGCCGAGCATGCGGTGACGGTCGCCGAGGTGCGCCCCGACGCCCCCAACCTCCGCGACGTCCTCGTGCTGGACGAGGGCGCCGTCGAGGAGCTCGTCACGGCCGGCGCGCAGGTCGCGGACGAGGAGATCGCCCGGCGGCGCTCGCTCGCCGTCCTGGCCGACACGGCCACCGTCATCTACACGTCGGGCACCACCGGGCGCCCCAAGGGCGTCGAGCTGACCCACGGCAACTTCTACGAGCTCACGGTCAACACCGTCGCGGACCTCAACGAGGTGGTCTCCGAGCCTGGGGCCCGGACGCTGCTCTTCATGCCCCTGGCCCACGTGTTCGCGCGGTTCATCCACGTGCTCTGCATGCCCGCCGGTGCGGTGCTCGGCCACACCCCGGACACGCGCACGCTGCTCGAGGACCTCGCGTCGTTCAAGCCGACGTTCATCCTCGCCGTGCCCCGCGTGTTCGAGAAGGTCTACAACTCGGCCGAGCAGAAGGCGGTCGCGGGCGGCAAGGGCGCGATCTTCCAGCGCGCCGCGAAGACGTCGATCGTCTACTCGCGCGCGCTCGACACGCCCCGCGGGCCGAGCCCCTGGCTGCGGCTGCAGCACCGCGTGGCGGACGCGCTGGTGCTCAAGCGCCTGCGCAACGCGCTGGGCGGGCACGCCCGGTGGGCGATCTCCGGCGGCGCCCCGCTGGGCGAGCGGCTCGGCCACTTCTACCGCGGCCTCGGGCTCGTGGTGCTCGAGGGCTACGGCCTGACCGAGACGACGGCCCCGGCCACTGTGAACCGGCCCTCGCGGTCCAAGATCGGCAGCGTCGGCCTGCCCCTGCCGGGCACGTCCGTGCGCATCGCGGAGGACGGCGAGGTCGAGGTCAAGGGCATCCAGGTGTTCCGCGGCTACCACGCCAACGACCACGCCACCGCGGAGGCCCTGAGCGACGGCTGGTTCCGCACCGGTGACCTCGGCGCGATCGACGAGGACGGCTACCTGTCGATCACGGGCCGCAAGAAGGAGATCATCGTCACCGCGGGCGGCAAGAACGTCGCCCCCGCCGTCCTCGAGGACCGGCTGCGCGGCCACCCGCTCATCAGCCAGGTGGTCGTGGTCGGCGACGCGCAGCCCTTCATCGCGGCGCTCGTCACGCTCGACCCCGAGGGCGTGCCGGGCTGGCTCGCCGCGCACGGCAAGCCGGCGCTCAGCATGGCGGAGGCCGCGACCGATCCCGACGTGCTCGCCTCCATCGACAAGGCCGTCGAGCGCGCCAACAAGGCCGTCTCGCGCGCGGAGTCGATCCGCAAGTACCGGATCCTCGACACGGACCTCACCATCGCGAACGGCTACCTCACGCCCAAGCTCAGCGTGAAGCGCTCGCTGGTGCTCAAGGACTTCGCCACCGAGGTCGACGCGCTCTACGCGGGCAAGCGCGAGGACTGACGCCCGGGGATGGGCCCCGCTTCACACGGCGGGGTCCATCCGCAGCGGCGGGACGAGCCCGGACGCGGCCAGCACGCCGATGGCGCGCTGCTCGGCACCGTCGAGGTCGACGCCGTCGGCTGCGACCAGCGGCGCGTCCGGCCGCCCGATCGCGAGGAACGTCACCACGCAGTCGCCGCACGCCGCCGGGCGTGCGGTGCAGCTCTCGCAGTCGATGATCATGCCCCGGACGCTAGCGACGGCCACCGACACGGACCGGCGCGACGGGCTACACGCGGCTCAGCCGGGCGATGAGCGTCGTCGCGGGAACCACCCACGCGCCCCACGCCTCGACGTCCCGAGCGACCGCGCGGTCGCTCGTGACCACCACGACCACGCGACCCTGGGGCTCGGCACGGACCAGGCGCCGGATGAGGTCGTCGGCGATCTCCCCGACGGAGAAGCGCACGCGGACGCCGCCGCGGCCGGGCACCCCCGGGGGCGCCACGCCCTCCTGGCCGTCGAAGCAGCACGTCACCTCGGCGCCCGTGCGGGCAGCCACCACGGCCAGGCCGTCGACGACCCGGCGGCGCTGCTCGTCGAGCGGCAGCGCGCCGAAGCCCGTCTTGGAGACGTTGTAGCCGTCGACGACCAGGTGCGCCCACGGCTGGCGCAGCACCTCGTCCAGCAGCGCGGGGTCGTCGAGCGACCTGCCGCGCGAGCCGGGCCGCTGCCCCGCCGACCTCTCCTGCGCGGGAGCGACGAGGTCGGCCGGCAGGTCGGTCGCCGGTGCGAGCGCGAGCTCGGCGCGCAGGCCGGTCGCGGCGTCGACCACGGTGTCGAGGAGGAGGCGGACGCGCGCGTCGGCGAGCTTGCGCGCCACGCGGACCTCGGCGCGCGCCGCGGTCCTCACCGCCTCCGCCTCACGCCGGTCCTCGGCGGCCAGCTCGCGGTCCGCCGAGGCGGCCCGCCGCATCGTCTCCGCGGCCTCGAGCGCCTCCTGGGCCTCCTGCGTGGCCCGCCGGGCCTCGCTCCGCGCACGGTCGGCGTCCGACCGCAACCGGCGCATCTCGCGCTGGTCTGCGGCGAGCGCGGCCCGCGCCACGGCCGCGTCCTCCTCGGCTCGCTCCGCACGGGTGCGCGCGCGCTCCAGCTCCGCCTGGAGGCGCGCCAGCCGGGGGTCGGCAACGACCACCGGCTCGTCCGCGGGAAGCCGCTCGACCTGCGTGCGCCACTCGTCGGAACCGCGCAGCCACGACCCCACCGCGGCGTCGAGCGGCGCGCGCTCCCCGTCGTCGGCGTGGGCCGACGCCCACTCGCGCGCGACCCTCGCCCGGAACTGCTCGTCCCGCAGCGCCAGCCACAGAGGCCCGGCACCCGCGGTCGCGCGCTTGCGGGGCGCGAACTTGGCCACGGCCCGCAGCAAGGCCGGCACCTCGACGGGCTCCATCCGACCCAGCACCTCGGCGGCCTGGTCCACGAGGGCGGTGCGCAGGGCGTCGGGGACGTCGGCGGGCGCGCTCATCAGCCCACATTAGGGGCCCCGGGCGCGCCTGCCAGCCGTGTCGGAGCTCGTGGGTAGCGTCCGCGGTATGTCGAACGTCCGCCGCCTGCGCCCCGTGTGGGCGGGCACGTCACCGGACGTCACCGGCACTCCCGTCCAGCCCAGCCTCGACGAGGTCGGGACCCCCTTGTCGGACGTGACGTTCGTCGTCGTCGACCTCGAGACCACCGGCGGAACGCCGGTGGACTGCGCCATCACCGAGATCGGCGCGGTGAAGGTCCGGGGCGGCGAGGTGCTGGGCGAGTTCCAGACGCTCGTGGACCCGGGCGGCCCGGTCCCCCCGTTCATCCAGGTGCTGACCGGCATCACCACGACGATGCTCATGGGCGCACCGCCCATCGACGAGGTCCTCCCCGCCTTCCTCGAGTTCTCGCGCGACGCGGTGCTCGTGGCCCACAACGCCCCATTCGACATCGGCTTCCTCAAGGCGGCCGCCGCCCGGACCGCGCACCCGTGGCCCGGCAACCGGGTGGTCGACACCGTGCGCCTGGCCCGCCGGGTCGTCACGCGCGACGAGGCGCCCAACCACAAGCTGTCGAGCCTGGCGGCGCTGTTCGGCGCCACGGTGACCCCCAACCACCGTGCGTTGTCCGACGCACGCGCGACCGTCGACGTGCTGCACGCGCTGTTGGGGCGCATGGCACCTCTCGGCATCACCCACCTCGAGGACCTCGCCACCGCGACCGACCCGGTGCCGGGCGAGGTCCGCCGCAAGCGGAGCCTGGCGGACCACCTGCCCGACTGCCCGGGCGTCTACCTGTTCCGCGGCCCGGGCGACGAGGTGCTGTACGTCGGCACGTCGACGACGTCCCTGCGGCGTCGGGTGCGCTCCTACTTCACGTCCGCCGAGAAGCGCGGCCGCATCCAGGAGATGGTGCGGATCGCGGAGCGCGTCGACCCCGTCCCGTGCGCGACGCCGCTCGAGGCGCGGGTGCGCGAGCTGCGCCTCATCGCCGAGCACGCGCCGCGGTACAACCGCCGCTCGCGCAACCCCGAGCGGATGCCGTGGGTGCGCATCACGTCCGAGCCGTACCCGCGGCTCTCCGTGGTGCGCGAGGTTCGCGACGACGATGGGGCCGCGTACCTCGGCCCGTTCTCCTCGGCGGGCGCGGCGGCACTCGCCGTCGAGGCGCTGCACGAGGCATTCGACATCCGGCAGTGCACCCGGCGGCTCCCCGTGGTCGCCCCCGCGGGCGCCTCGGCGTGCGTGCTGGCCGACATGGGCCGGTGCGGCGCTCCGTGCGTCGGCGGCCAGGACGTCGCCGCGTACGCCGAGGTCGTCGCGCGCGTGCGGCACGCGATGGTCGCGGACCCCGCGCCCGTGATCGCCGCGCACGCGGCCCGCCTCGGGGCGCTGGTGGACCAGCAGCGCTACGAGGAGGCAGGCACGGTGCGCGACCGCCTCGGGGCGTACCTGCGGGGCGCGTCGCGCGCGCAGCGGATGGACCCGCTCGCGCGCTGCTCCGAGCTGGTCGCGGCGGGTCGCCTGCCCGACGGCGGCTGGGAGCTCGTCCTCGTCCGGCACGGGCGGCTCGCGGCGACGGCCCGCGTCGACCGCCGCACGGACCCCCGGCCCGTCATCGCGACGCTCCGCGCGACCGCGGAGCACGTCCCGGCGCCGGTGGCACCGGCCCCCGCCGCGCACCCCGAGGAGACGGACCTCGTCCTCGCGTGGCTCGAGCAGCCCGGAGTCCGGCTCGTCGAGGTGGTGGGAACGTTCGCGTACCCGGTCCGTTCCGCGCTGGCCGACACCGACCCCGCGTCGGCCGTCGCCGCACACACGCGGCTGCTGACCGGCGACGCTGCACCGGCTCGCGCTGCCGATCCCGGCGTGGTGGTCCCGCGCACGGCATGATGACGACATGCTGACTGCGATCGTGCTCATCGACACCGACGCCGCGCGCATCCCCGAGGTCGCCGCCGCCATCGCGGAGATCCCCGGCGTGAGCGAGGTCTACTCAGTGACCGGCGAGGTGGACCTCATCGCGGTGGTCCGCGTCCGCGAGCACGACGGCCTCGCCGACGTCATCGCCGACAAGGTGAGCAAGGTCGAGGGCGTCCAGCGGACGCAGACCTACATCGCCTTCCGCACCTACTCGCAGCACGACCTGGAGCAGGCGTTCGCCCTCGGGCTCGAGGACTGAGCCGGAGCGCAGGGATCGGTGAGGGCGCCGCCAGGCGCACTCGCTGATCCCGGAGCGGAGGCTCAGTCCGAGTGTCAGATCCGAGGACTGAGCCGGAGCGCAGGGATCGGTGAGGGCGCCGCCAGGCGCACTCGCTGATCCCGGAGCGGAGGCTCAGTCCGACCATCAGATCCGAGGACTGAGCCGGAGCGTTGGGAGCGGTGAGGGCGCCGCCAGGCGCACTCGCCGATCCCGGAGCGGGTCCTAGGCGCTGGCCGTCTGCCATCGCTCGAGCGCCCCTGCCGCCGCGCCCGTGTCGAGCGACGCCCGCGCGTGGCCGGCGCCCGCCGTCAGGCGGTCGACCAGCGACCCGTCCGCCGTACCGGGCAGGGTCCCGTCCGCGACCAGCGCTGCCGCGACGTTGAGCACCACGGTCTCCCGCACCGGCCCGGGCTCCCCCGCCAGCAACCGGCGCGCGACGTCCGCGTTGTAGGCGGCGTCGGCTCCGCGCAGGTCGTCGAGCCCGACCCGAGCGACACCGAGGTCCGCCCAGTCGACGACGCTCTCGACGACCGCGCCGTCACGCACCTCCCAGATGCGGGTGGGCCCGGTCGGCGCGATCTCGTCGAGCCCGTCCTCACCGCGGAACACCACGGCGCTCTTGCCCCGCGCCGCGAGCACACCGGCCACGAGCGGCGCCATGCGCGCGTCCGCGACACCGATCGCCGCGGAGTCGGGCTGGGCCGGGTTGGTCAGCGGCCCCAGGAAGTTGAAGGCGGTGGCGATGCCGAGCCCGGCGCGTGCGGCGGCGGTGTGCCGGAACGAGGGGTGGAACACCTGGGCGAAGCAGAAGGTGATGCCCGCCTCGGTCGCGATGGCGGCGACGCGCTCGGGCGTGTGGTCGAGCCGGATCCCGAGCTGCTCGAGCACGTCCGCGCTGCCCGACGACGACGACGCGGCGCGGTTGCCGTGCTTGACGACGCGGATCCCGGCACCGGCGATCACGAGCGCCGACATGGTGGAGATGTTCACCGTGTGCGCGCGGTCGCCGCCGGTGCCGACGATGTCGAGGGTCCGTCCCGGCACCGTGATGCGCTTGGCATGGCTGAGCATCGTGTCCGCGAGGCCGGTGAGCTCGTCCACCGTCTCGCCCTTGGCGCGCAGGGCGACCAGGAAACCGGCGATCCGGATGGGCGACGCCTCGCCGCTCATGATCTCGTCCATCGCCCAGGACGCCTGGGACGTGGTGAGGTCCCGGCGCGCGACGAGCGAGGTGAGCAGGTCGGGCCAGGTGGGCGCCTCGGTCATCCGGCGACGGCCCGCGTCTCGATCACGGCGGCGACCGCGGCCTGCAGCTCGATCGGGTCCAGCGGACGGCTGACCACCGCGTCCGCCTGCGACCACGACGCCAGCCACGCGTCCTGCGGACGTCCCGTGAGCACCAGCGTCGGCGGGCACCGGTAGATCTCGTCCTTGACCTGGCGCGCGAGCCCGAGCCCGCCCACCTTGTCGGCCTCGCCGTCGAGGATCAGCAGGTCCAGCCCGCCCGCCTCCGTCGTCGCGATGACAGCGGGAGCTGTGGCGACCTCGACCCACTCGATCTCGGGCGCGTCGTGCCGCAACCGGCGACCCACGGCGAGGCGCACCTGCGCGCGGGCATCCACGTCGTCGCTGTACAGCAGGATCCGCGGTCCACGTGCCTGCTCGTTGCCGTGCGCCGTGCTCATGGGTCGTCCTCACTCGTCGTCGACGTGGCGTCCGAACGCATCTTGGCACGACCCGCGCAGCGGTTGTGCGGAAGTCCTGCGGACGCATAGCACGGACGGGCAGGTGGGCCCGGCGTGTCGCCTCGCGGGACGGGGCGCCGACACGGCGCCGAGAGCCGAAATCTCGCGCCATTTCGGGGCTCTGCGGCGGCAGATCCTGACGGTGTGACATTTACCGCGCGCCACGGCCTGGGTCCAAGGGCCCACGCGCGCCGGAGTTCAGCCATAATGGCGAACGTGTCGACCGCAACGGCTGCCCCTCGCACCGCCCCCCACGTGAGCGTCAACCGACCCAACCCGGTGTCGGTGGGAACCATCGTGTGGCTGGCCAGCGAGCTCATGTTCTTCGCTGGACTCTTCGCCATGTACTTCACCCTGCGCGCTGCGGTGCCGGATGAGTGGGCGGAGCAGACGGCCAAGCTCAACATCACGTTCGCCACGATCAACACCACGGTGCTGGTGCTGTCGTCCGTGACCTGCCAGATGGGCGTGTGGGCCGCGGAGCGCTTCCAGCCCGTGCGCTCCGGCTCGCTCCTGCAGGTCAACCGCTGGGGCATGAACGAGTGGATGACCATGACGTACGTCATGGGCGCGTTCTTCATCGGTGGCCAGGTCTTCGAGTACGCCGCGCTGGTGCACGAGGGGCTGACCATCTCCTCGAGCCCGTACGGCTCGGTCTTCTACCTCACGACGGGCTTCCACGGCCTGCACGTCATCGGCGGTCTGATCGCCTTCCTGTTCCTGCTCGGCCGGTCGTTCTCGGCCAAGCGCTTCGGTCACCACGAGGCCACGACCGCCATCGTCACGTCGTACTACTGGCACTTCGTCGACGTGGTCTGGATCGCGCTGTTCGCGGTCATCTACCTGCTCAAGTAGCCGGTCGTCGCGCGAAGTCGCGCACCGACCACTGCCCCCACCCCCCATGTGCGAGACGAGGATCGATCCGTGAAGGCACTCGCAGCCCGCAGGCACGATCGGCGAGCGCCGATCGTCCTGCTCCTGCTGGCGCTGCTGCTCACCGGCGGCCTGTACGCCGTGCTGGCGCCGACGTCCGCTGACGCCGCGCCCGCCGCGGCCAGCGCCGACGACGTGAAGACCGGCGAGAAGCTGTTCCAGGCCAACTGCGCGACGTGCCACGGCCCGTCGGCCGCCGGTACCGAGAGCGCCCCGTCGCTCATCGGCGTCGGCGCAGCCGCGGTGGACTTCCAGGTCGGCACGGGCCGCATGCCCATGCAGATGAACGGCCCGCAGGCTCCCGCCAAGCCGGTGCAGTTCGACCAGGAGCAGATCAACCAGCTGGCCGCGTACGTCGCGAGCCTGGGCGCAGGCCCCGCGATCCCCACCGCCGACCAGGTCGACCCGGCCAAGGGTGACTCGGCGAACGGCATGGCCCTGTTCCGCACCAACTGCGCGATGTGCCACAACGCCGTCGGCGCGGGCGGCGCGCTCTCCCGGGGCAAGTTCGCCCCGAGCCTGTGGGACACCACCCCCACGCACCTCTACGAGGCCATGCTGACGGGCCCGCAGTCGATGCCGGTGTTCAGCGACACCAACCTCGACCCGACCGAGAAGCGCGACATCATCGCGTTCATCGACCAGCAGGGCAACGCCTCCCCGGGCGGCCTCGACCTCGGCGCCCTGGGCCCCGTGAGCGAGGGCCTGTGGGCCTGGGTGATCGGCATGGGCCTCCTCATCGGTGCCGCAGTCTGGATCGGAGCGAAGTCCTCGTGAGCACGCACGACAACTCCCACGAGCTCGAGGCGCGCGACGGGCACGCCGTGCTCGACCGCTTCGAGGACCCAGGCCACCCGGAGCACCACCCGCGCCTGGGCGACCTGGACCCGAAGGCCAACAAGAAGGCCGAGCGGCAGGTCCTGTTCCTGTTCGGCATCTCGGTGCTGGGCACCATCGGCTTCGTCGTCGCGTACTTCGCGCTGCCCCCGGGCGAGGACGCCGAGTCGATGCGGGCCTCCAACTTCGCCCTCGGTGCCGCGCTCGCGTTCGCGCTGCTGGGCATCGGCACGGGCGCCATCCACTGGGCCAAGGCCCTCATGAACGACCACGAGAAGTCCGAGGAGCGCCACCTCCAGGCCAGCGACGCGGAGACGCGTGAGGCCGCGGTCCAGGCGCTCAAGGACGGCGCGGACGACTCCGGCATCAGCCGGCGCGGCGCGCTCAAGGGCGCGGTCGTCACCGCTGTCGCGCTCTTCCCCCTCACCATCGCGCTGCCGCTGGTCGGCAACATCGGCGAGGACTGGAACGTGGGCAAGCTCAAGCACACGCTCTGGAAGAAGGGCACCAAGCTGGCGCGCGACCCCTCCGGTCGCCCCATCAAGGCCTCCGACGTCACCATCGGCTCGGTGTTCCACGTCATCCCCGAGACGCTCGAGGATGCCGAGCACCCCCTCGACGAGAAGGCCAAGGCCGTCGTGCTGCTGGTCCGCCTGGACCCGCGCGACATCAAGTCGGAGCAGGGCGAGGGCTGGTCGTACGACGGCATCGTCGCGTTCTCCAAGATCTGCACCCACGTGGGCTGCCCCGTGGCGCTGTACGAGCAGCAGACGCACCACCTGCTGTGCCCGTGCCACCAGTCCACCTTCGACGTGTCCGACGGCGCCCGCGTCGTGTTCGGGCCCGCCAAGCGCCCACTGCCCCAGCTGCCGATCACGGTCGACGACGAGGGCTACCTCATCGCGCAGAGCGACTTTCACGAGCCGGTCGGCCCGAGCTTCTGGGAGCGTGAGAAGTGAGTACCACCACCAAGGCACCCAACACCACGTCGGCCCCGACACCCCTCGGTCGGGCGGCCGCCGGCACCGCGGACTACCTCGACCAGCGCACCGGCCTCGGCGTCGCGGTCAAGACGTTCGCTCGCAAGATCTTCCCCGACCACTGGTCGTTCCTGCTCGGTGAGATCGCGCTGTTCAGCTTCGTCACGATCCTGATCTCCGGCGTGTTCCTCACGATGTTCTTCGTCCCGAGCATGGCGGAGACGCACTACTCCGGCCCGTGGGACTCCCTCAACGGCGTGGAGATGTCCGAGGCGTTCTCCTCGACGCTCCGCCTCTCGTTCGAGGTCCGTGGCGGTCTGCTGATGCGGCAGATCCACCACTGGGCGGCGCTGATCTTCATGGCCTCGATCGTCACGCACATGATGCGCGTCTTCTTCACCGGCGCGTTCCGCAAGCCTCGCGAGCTCAACTGGGTGGTCGGCTTCACGCTGCTGATCCTGGGCCTGCTCGCCGGCTTCTCCGGCTACTCGCTCCCCGACGACGTGCTGTCCGGCAACGGTCTGCGGATCACCGACGGCGTCATCAAGGCCGTCCCGATCATCGGCTCGTACGCCTCGTACTTCGTGTTCGGCGGCGAGTTCCCGGGTCAGGACCTGATCCCGCGCCTGTTCACGGTGCACGTGCTGCTCGTCCCCGCGCTGATCCTCGCGCTCATCGGCCTGCACCTGCTGTTCGTCGTGCTGCACAAGCACACGCAGTACCCGGGCTCGGGACGCAAGGACACCAACGTCGTCGGCTTCCCGCTCTTCCCCATCTACGTGGCGAAGGCCGGTGGCTACTTCTTCACCGTGTTCGGCGTGATCGCGCTCATGGCCGCGACCATGTCGATCAACCCCGTGTGGAACTACGGGCCGTACGACCCCTCCCCCGTCTCGGCCGGCGCGCAGCCGGACTGGTACATGCTGTTCCTCGAGGGCTCGCTGCGACTCATGCCGGGCGGCGCGGAGTTCGTGACGTGGGGCGGCTACACCGTCAGTCTCAACGTGATCATCCCGGCGATGATCGTGCCGGGCATCCTGTTCACGCTGCTCGCGATCTACCCGTTCGTCGAGGCCGCCGTCACCGGCGACAAGCGCGAGCACCACGTGCTCGACCGACCCCGCAACCGGCCCTTCCGGACCGCGTTCGGCGTCTCGCTCCTGGTGGCGTTCTTCATCCTGGTGCTCGCGGGGTCCAACGACCTGATCGCGACGCACTTCCACCTGTCGATCAACGACATCACGTGGGCGTTCCGGGTGCTCCTCTTCGTGGGCCCCTGGCTCGCGTTCGTCATCACCAAGCGCATCTGCCTCGGCCTGCAGCGCAAGGACCGCGAGCTTGTGCTGCACGGCCACGAGACGGGCCGCATCGTGCGGTTCGCCAGCGGTGAGTACATCGAGGTGCACAAGCCGCTGGACGCCCACGAGCGCTGGCTGCGGGTGCAGCACGACAACATCCGGCCTCTGGAGATCGAGCCCGCGGAGGACGCCCGTGGCGTGCGCCGCAAGGGCTACCAGCTCGACCGGATGCGGCAGCGCATCTCGCAGGTCTTCTACGAGGACCGGGTCGAGCCCGTGACGCCCGCCGAGCTGGCGGCGTCGCACTCGCACGGCGAGCACGACGCGATCGAGTCCCACGCGGCCGAGCCCGCCCAGGTGGGCGGTGGCCACCACCTCGTCGAACCAGAGGGTGAGACGACGGCCGACGGGCGGAACAGCCCGGCCTGAGCAAGAGTTGGATGAGTCGGGCGGCTCGCCGTAGCGGCGGGCCGCCCGAACTCGTCAGTGGATGTCCCGCGGGCCCTGTCCAGGGGCCCGCAACCAACCGCAGGAGAGGTATTCACGCATGGCTGACTACACGCTTCCGGACCTGGCCTACGACTACGCCGCCCTGGAGCCGCACATCTCCGGCCGGATCATGGAGCTGCACCACGACAAGCACCATGCGGCGTACGTGACCGGCGCGAACACCGCCTTGGAGAAGCTCGCCGAGGCGCGCGAGAAGGACGACTTCGCCGCCGTCAACCTGCACGAGAAGAACCTCGCCTTCAACCTCGGCGGCCACGTGAACCACTCGGCGTTCTGGGCCAACCTCTCCCCCGAGGGCGGCGACCGCCCCGAGGGCGAGCTCGCGGCCGCGATCGACGAGAACTTCGGCTCCTTCGAGGCGTTCCAGAAGCACTTCGCCGCCAACGCGCTCGGCATCCAGGGCTCGGGCTGGTCGATCCTCGCGTGGGACTCGATCGGCTCCAAGCTCGTGATCGTCCAGCTCTACGACCAGCAGAGCAACATCGCGCTCGGCCTCGTGCCGATCGTGCTGCTGGACATGTGGGAGCACGCGTTCTACCTCGACTACGTCAACGTCAAGGCGGACTACGTCAAGGCGTGGTGGAACATCGTCAACTGGTCGGACGCCGCCGCGCGCTTCGACCGCGCGCGGACGCAGACGTCCGGCCTCATCGTCGCCGCGCTCTGACACGGCACTGACGGCCCCGAGGGCCGGCGCGCGGGACACCCCGCGAGCCGGCCCTCTGCTGTCTCCTCACACACACGCCACCGTCGGTCTTGCTCTGCCCCACGGTCAGCCCGCACGCGCGGCGGCCTGACCCAGCGCACAAGCGCACCCTCGCCGGCCGCGGGTCGCGCGCTCCGAGCGCGCGTGGAGTGCGGCCCGCGCTCGTGCCGCGCCACCCGCGGTCGGCTCAGGGGCGAGTGCGCGGCCGACGCCCGACGACTGCGGGTCGCGCGGTCCGAGCGCGCGTGGCGCGCGGCCCGCGCTCGCGCCGCACCACCCGCGGTCGGCGCAGGGGCGAGTGCGCGGCCGACGCCCGACGACTGCGGGTCGCGCGGTCCGAGCGCGCGTGGCGCGCGGCCCGCGCTCGCGCCGCACCGCCCGCGGTCGGCGCAGAATGAGGGTGCGCGGCCGGCGCCAGTCGGCCGCTGGTCGCGGGTCCGGGCGCGCTGCCCGCGTGCCGGCGGACCGCGGTCGGCGCGCGGCCGGTTGCTCGGCTCACGCCAGCCGACCGCTAATCGCGCGGCGTACGGCCGCCGACCGCTAATCGCGCGGCGTACGGCAGCCGACCGCTAATCGCGCGACGTACGCCGGCCGACCGCTAGTCGCGCGGTCCGAGCGCGCGTCGCGCGCGGCCCGCGCTGGTGCCGCATGACGCGCGGTCGGCGCCGAGCAGTGCACGACAGACGCCAGTCGACCGCCGGTTGCACGTCGGCGCAGGGCGCGGCAGGCCCGCCGAGCGCCAGTCGACCGCTGGTCGCGCGGCCCGAGCGCGGGTGGCGCGCGGCCCGCGCTCGGGCCGGATGACCCGCGCTCGACCCAGAGGGTGGGTGCGCGCAGACGACGATCGGCCGCGGGCCGTCCCGTCCGAGCGGGCGCGGCGCGCAGCTGGCGCTCGTGCCCGATGACGCGCGGTCGGCTCACGGATGGGTGCGCGGCGCATGCCCGTCGACCGCGGGTCGCGCGGTCCGAGCGCGCGTGGCGCGCAGCCCGCGGTCGTGCCGTGTGACCCGCGGTCGGCGCAGGGCGTGGGTGCCCGCGCCTCACAAGGGAGCCGACGGCTGCGAGGGCCGGGCGCCGCGAGGGCGAGGTGCATCGGGACCAGCTTGGCCGCGGAGCGTGCGCAGACGCACGAAGGCCCTCACCGCGTGCGGTGAGGGCCTTCGGGAGCGCGGGTCAGTGCGCGTGCTGTCCGCGGGAGAACTCGAACACCCAGCCGACCAGGGCGATCAGGCCGAGCACCACGCCGATGCCGGTGAGCCAGAAGCCGACGGCCATGCCGAGGAACGCGACAGCGGCCGCGACACCGATCGCCAGCGGCCACCAGCTCCAGGGTGCGTACACGCCCTGGTCGCCGGCGCCCTGCTCGATCTCGCCATGCTCGTCGTCCTCGGGACGGGCGTCGATCCGCCGCGACAGCAGCGCGAAGTAGGCACCGATCATGCCCACCATGCCGCCGACCAGCGGGATCCCGAGCATGCCGACGGGCTCACCGTCGCTCCAGACGGCGTAGATCAGCCCGACCGGGATGAAGAACAGCACGCCGTAGAGGAAGAGCTTGGTCTCGAGCTTCACTTGTCGCCCTCCTCGTCGGACTGCGCGGCCGGGCGGTCAGACGGTCGGTCCTCGATGATCGTCGTGCTCGACTGCTCCGACTCGCCGGTGCCGTTGATCACGCGCTCCTGGGCCACCTCGGTCTCACCGACGCGGTCGGCCTCCCAGTCCAGCGGACCGGGGTTCGGCTCGACGAAGTCCATGGCGGCGACCTCGGGGTGGTGCAGGTCGAACGCCGGACGCTCCGAGCGGATGCGCGGCAGCGACACAAAGTTGTGCCGCGGCGGCGGGCAGCTCGTGGCCCACTCGAGCGAGGCGCCGTAGCCCCACGGGTCGTCCACCTGGACCAGCGGCGCGTTGCGCCACGTGGTGTAGACGTTCCACAGGAACGGCAGCGTCGAGGCCGCCAGGATGAAGGCGCCCACCGTGGAGAGCTGGTTCATCCAGGTGAAACCCTCGGCCGGCGAGTAGTCCGCGTAGCGGCGCGGGAAGCCGATGACACCCAGCCAGTGCTGGATGAGGAACGTGGTGTGGAAGCCGATGAACAGCAGCCAGAAGTGCCACTTGCCGAGCCGCTCGTCGAGCATCCGGCCGGTCATCTTGGGCCACCAGAAGTAGAAGCCCGCGAACATCGCGAACACGACGGTGCCGAACACCACGTAGTGGAAGTGCGCCACCACGAAGTAGGAGTCCGAGAGCTGGAAGTCGAGCGCCGGGCTGGACAGGATGATCCCGGTCAGGCCGCCGAACAGGAACGTGACCAGGAAGCCGATCGTCCACAGCATCGGCGTCTCGAACGTGAGCTTGCCGCGCCACATCGTGCCGATCCAGTTGAAGAACTTCACACCGGTCGGCACCGCGATGAGCATCGTCATGAAGGCGAAGAACGGCAGCAGCACCGAGCCCGTGACGTACATGTGGTGCGCCCACACCGTGACGGACAGCGCGGCGATCGCGATGGTCGCGTACACCAGACCCTTGTAGCCGAAGATCGGCTTGCGGCTGAACACCGGCAGGATCTCGGTGATGATGCCGAAGAACGGCAGGGCGATGATGTAGACCTCGGGGTGCCCGAAGAACCAGAACAGGTGCTGCCAGAGGATGGCGCCCCCGTTCTCCGGGTTGAACACCTGGGCGCCGAGCCTGCGGTCGGCGCCGAGCGCGAACAGTGCGGCGGCCAGGGGCGGGAACGCCATGAGCACCAGCAGCGACGTCACCAGGGTGTTCCAGGTGAAGATCGGCATGCGGAACATCGTCATGCCGGGCGCGCGCATCGTCACGATCGTGGTGATGAAGTTGACCGCACCCAGGATGGTGCCGAAGCCGGCGAGCGCGAGACCGAACACCCAGAGGTCACCGCCGAGTCCCGGCGAGTACACGGTGTTGGACAGCGGCGCGTACGCGAACCAGCCGAACGAGGCGGCGCCCTGCGGCGTCAGGAACCCGGCCGCGGCGATCAGGCCGCCGAAGAAGAACAGCCAGTACGCGAACATGTTCAGTCGCGGGAACGCCACGTCGGGCGCACCGATCTGCAGCGGCATGATCACGTTGGCGAAGCCGGCGAACAGGGGCGTCGCGAACAGCAGCAGCATGATCGTGCCGTGCATGGTGAACGCCTGGTTGTACTGCTCCTTGGACTGGAACACGTCCATGCCGGGCGTGAACAGCTCGGCGCGGATCAGCAGCGCGAGGATGCCTCCCACGGCGAACCACACGAACGACGTGATCAGGTACATGTACCCGATGGTCTTGTGGTCGGTGGAGGTGATCCACTTGATGACCGTGCGACCCAACCGCTGGCGCGAGGGCGCCAGCCCGGGGATCGTCTCGGCGGCGTACGCCATCACTCGTTGCCTTCCTGCGTGGCGCTCTCAAGGTCCTGCTGGCGGCTGTACTCGAGTCCGAGCGAGCCCTCCTGCCCCTTCGCCTTGAGCTCCGCGATGTGCTTGTCGTAGTCGGCACGCGAGACGACGTTGACGTTGAACAGCATCGACGAGTGGTACTCGCCGCACAGCTCCGCGCACTTGCCCTCGTAGTTGCCGATGACCTTGGGCGTGAGCTGGAACGTGTTGGTCTTGCCCGGGATCATGTCCATCTTGTAGAGGAAGGACGGGATCCAGAACGAGTGGATGACGTCACGCGACTCGAGCGTGAAGCGCGTGCTCTCGTCGACCGGCAACCACAGCGTCACCTGGTCCTTGAGCTGGCCGGTGCCGGCGCTGCCCACGTCTTGCGCGTGCTGGCCCGTCTCGTACGCGTCGTCGTCGAGGTAGTTGAAGTCCCAGCTCCACTGCTTGCCGATGACCTCGACGTGGTTCTGGGCCTCCGTGGAGGTGTCCTGGATCGCCGTCACGTCGCGGTTCGTGTAGTAGAAGAGCACGCCGACCATGACGATCGGCAGCACCACGTACATGAACTCGAGCGGCACGTGGTAGCGCAGCTGCACCGGCAGGACGTTGTCGTCCTTGCGCTTGCGGTAGACCGCGACGCACCAGAGCATCAGGCCCCACGTGATGAGGCCGACGATGAGGGCGGCGATCCACGAGCCGACCCAGAGGTTGACGATGCGACCCGTCTGGTCCGTGATCTCGTTGTCGGAGTTGCCAGGCAGCCAGCCGCGCTGCACCTCGGCGGAGCATCCGCTGAGGGCGACCGCGACGACGGCTGCCAGACCGGCCAACTTCCAGGCCGGGCGCCGCTTCCGGCGTGGCTGTTCCGGGTGCTTTTCCGGGCGCACTGGGGACCTCTCACTCGCGTCCCGTGGACCGACCGCCTAGGGCAGGCAGCCGTCACCCGGGACCTACGTCCTCGACCCGTGCAGCCTAGCGCGCCGACCACGCGGTTTCGCTCCGGCGACACCAGATGGCGACGCGGTGTCAGCACCATCACACGGGCCCGCGGGCGGCTGGCGGACGCTCGCGGCGGGCGCTCGGGCGTCGTGGTGCGGCCCGGCGGGCTAGCGTGCCTTCGTGAGCATCCCGACCGGCGGCCCGGCGATCCGGCCCGATGTGACCGACGCCACTGCGGGCGACGCGCCCGCGGCCCGCGTCTTCCTCGACGCGGGCGGTCGCGCTCCCCTGCTTCCCGAGGCGCGAGCGGCCTTCGTCGAGGCTCTCGACCAGGGCTGGGCGGACCCCAGGCGCCTGCACTCCGAGGGCCGCCGGGCACGCATGCTGCTCGACGGCGCCCGCGAGGCGATCGCCGCCGTCGTCGGCGCCCGGACCGAGGAGGTCGACCTGGCGCCCTCGCACGTGGCCGCTCTGCACGGCGCCGTGCGGACGGTCGCGCGGGGCCGGCGGCGTGCCGGGTCCGGCATCGTGGTCGGAGCCGTGGAGCGCGCCGCCGTCCTCAATGCGGCGCAGTTCGTGGCCGGGGAGGCCCGCGTCGTCGTCCCCGTGGACGCCCAGGGCCGGGTGGACCTCGACGGGTTCCGCTCCGCGGTCGCGGCGCCCGGCGTGGCGGTCGCCGCGCTGCAGCACGCCAACGGCGAGGTGGGCACCCTCCAACCGGTGGACGAGGTCCACGACGCCGCGCGCGCCGCGGGTGTCCCCCTGCTCGTCGACGCCGGCTCCAGCCTCGGCCACGTCGCGGTCGGGCCGAGCTGGGACCTGCTCGCGGGCGACGCCGGCGACTGGGGCGGCCCCGGCGGCATCGGCCTGCTGGTCACGCGGCGGGGCGTGCGCCGGTCGCCCGACGGGCCCGAGGACGAGGACCGGTGGTTCCCGGGTGGCGTCAGCGTCCCGGCCGCGCTCGCCGCGGCGGTCGCCCTCCAGGTGAGCGAGCAGCGGCGCACGACCGAGGCGGCGAGCCTCGCGGCTCTCGTCGACGGGATCCGAGCGCGCGTCGCCGCCGACGTGCCGGACGTCGACGTGGTGGGCGATCCCCAGCTGCGCCTGCCGCACGTCGTGACGTTCTCGTGCCTGTACGTGGACGGCGAGGCGCTCGTGACGGCGCTCGACGCGGAGGGCTTCGCCGTCGGCTCCGGCTCGGCCTGCACCTCGAGCGCGCTCGAGCCGAGCCACGTGCTGGCCGCGATGGGCGTGCTCACACACGGGAACGTGCGCCTCGCGCTTCCTCCCGGCACCACGGAGGCCGGTGTGGACGCGTTCCTGTCCGCCCTCCCCCGGCTGGTCGCCGGCGTGCGCTCCGCCCTCGGGGTCCAGGGGCTGTGAGCGATCCCGTCGTCGTCGATGCCCGCGGCCTGCGCTGCCCGGCGCCGGTGATCCGGCTCGCGCGCGCGGCTCGCGCCGCGTCGGCGGGGACACGCATCACCGTGCTCGCCACCGACCCGGCCGCCGTGCACGACGTCCCCGCCTGGGCACGGATGCGCGGCCACGCGATGGTGTCCAGCACTGCCGAAGATGGCGAGTACGCCCTCACCGTCGAGGTCGCGGAGACGGACGAAGGCCCGGTCCCCTGAGGGGAACCGGGCCTTCGAGGTCCAGACGCGTCAGCTGAAGGAGCCGCCGCACGCGCAGGCGCTGCCCGCGTTCGGGTTGTCGATCGTGAAGCCCTGCTTCTCGATCGTGTCCGCGAAGTCGATGGTGGCGCCCTCGAGGTACGGCACGCTCATGCGGTCGACGATGACCTCGACGCCGCCGAAGTCCTTGGTGACGTCGCCGTCCAGGTACCGCTCGTCGAAGTAGAGCTGGTAGATCAGGCCCGAGCAGCCACCGGGCTGCACGGCGACGCGGAGACGAAGGTCGTCGCGACCCTCCTGCTCGAGGAGGCTGCGCACCTTGTCCGCGGCGAAGTCGGTGAGCAGGACGCCGTGCGTCGCAGTCTCGGTGGTCTCGCTCATGGGTCTCTCCTGGGTGCTGGCGGTCGGTGCTCGGACGACTTCGGCGATGCGTCGATCGCCGACCCGTCCGTGGCGGCAACAGTCGGCAACACACGTCCTTGCGTGATTGTTCCCGACCGTTCTTCCTCGACCAGCGTACGACTCCCACGTCACGTTGACGCATGACGTGCGCCACACACGCCGGACGGCGTCAGCGCGACCACGTCCGTGCCACCCGCTGGGCGCGCCGCTCGAGGGAGCCGCCCGCGTCGGCGAGCGCCTCCGCCACCTGGTCGGCACCCTCGGCCACCGCGTACGCGGCCGTGATCCCGGCCGCCGACAGCTCGCGGCGTCCCACAAGCACCTCTCCCGCCAGGACCACCGCGGGGACGGCGTGCGCGAGCGCGCGCGCGGCGACCGCGGTGGTGACCTTGCCGTGCAGCGACTGCCAGTCGAACCGGCCCTCGCCCGTCACCACCACGTCGCTCGCGGCCAGCCTGCCGTCGAGGTCGACGGCGTCGGCCACCAGGGTCGCCCCGGGGACCAGGCGGGCACCGAGCAGCGCGAGCCCGAACCCCAGGCCGCCTGCCGCGCCGGCTCCCGGTGCGGCCAGCAGCCGACGACCTGCTGCGGCCTGTCCCGCCAGCAGGTCGGGCCGCAGCGCGTCGCCCAGCGCCTCGACCGCCGCGTGCGCGAACGTCGCCACGGCGCGCTCCAGGTCCTGGGCCTGCTCGGGCGTCGCTCCCTTCTGCGACGCGAAGCCGGCGGAGGCCCCCTGCAGGCCCAGCAGCGGCACGTCGACGTCGGTCGCCGCGAGGAGCTCGACGGAGCCGAGCCGGTCCCGCAGGTCGCGCAGGCCGCCGAGGTCGTCCACCGCGACACCGGAGAGCGCGCCGCCCCCGCGCGCAAGCCGGGGCGCGTCGAGGCCGAGCCCGACGAGCGCGCCGGCGCCCGCGTCGTTGGTCGCCGACCCGCCCAGCCCCACGACCACACGGGTCGCACCCGCCGCGATCGCGGCCACGACGAGCTCCCCCACACCGCGGCTGGTGGTGACGGTCGGGTCGCGCCGGTCGGCCGGCACCAGCGACAGGCCCAGCGCGTGCGCAGACTCGACGTAGGCCGTGCTGCCCACGAGGAGGAACGCCGCGGGGGTGGGCGCTCCGAGCGGTCCCGTGACCGTCGCCGCGACGAGCGCTCCGCCCAGGCTCGCGTGCAGCGTCTCGACGAAGCCCGGTCCGCCGTCGGACAGCGGGCACAGGGCGACGTCGTCGTCCGGGGCGGCGCGACGCCACCCCGCCGCGATGCGCTCCGCGGCCTCGCGGGCCGTCAGGGCGGTGCCGAAGGAGTCCGGCGCGATGAGCACGTCCACGCCGCGCATCGTGACATGCGCCACCCTCGCCGCGCGCCCCTGGCGGACGACTCGCCATGTGGGAAGATCGCGCCGTGAGCATCGCGACCTCAGCTCTCTCGCCCCTGGGCTTCGCCGAGCCTGCACCGTCGGCGCTCCTGCTGCTGGGCCGGGGCGTGGACCTCGCCTCCGAGCGAGGTGTCGAGTGCGTCGGCGACCTGCCGTCGCCCAGCGACCCGGACCTGGTCGCGCGAGCGCGTGCGGCACGAGCGGCCCTCGGCGAGCGCGCGTTCATCCTGGGCCACCACTACCAGCGCGACGAGGTCATCGACTTCGCCGACGTCACGGGCGACTCCTTCAAGCTCGCCCGCGAGGCCGCCGCCCGGCCGGAGGCCGAGTTCGTCATCTTCTGCGGTGTGCACTTCATGGCGGAGTCCGCCGACATCCTCACGTCCGACACCCAGCAGGTGATCCTCCCCGACCTTGCCGCGGGCTGCTCCATGGCGGACATGGCCGCGATCGACCAGGTCGAGGACGCGTGGGACGTGCTCGTCGACGCCGGCATCGCCGAGTCGACCGTCCCCGTGACGTACATGAACTCGACCGCGGCCATCAAGGCCTTCACCGGCCGCCACGGCGGGACCATCTGCACGTCGTCGAACGCGCACGTCGCGCTGCGGTGGGCGTTCGACCAGGTGGGCGGCGTGAACGGCACCGGCAAGGTGCTGTTCATGCCCGACCAGCACCTGGGCCGCAACACGGCGGTGCTCGAGCTGGGGCTCTCGCTCGACGACTGCGTCGTGTTCGACCCGCGCAAGCCGAACGGCGGCCTCACCACCGAGCAGCTCAAGGCCGCGCGGATGATCCTGTGGCGCGGGCACTGCTCGGTGCACGGGCGATTCTCCGAGCGCAACGTCACCGACATCCGCGCTGCGGCGCCTGGCGTCACGGTGCTCGTGCACCCCGAGTGCAAGCACGAGGTCGTCACCGCGGCCGACATGGTGGGTTCGACCGAGTACATCATCAAGGCGGTAGACGCGGCGCCCGCGGGATCCAGCTGGGCGGTCGGCACCGAGCTCAACCTGGTGCGCCGGCTGGCCGCGGCGCACCCCGACAAGCAGGTGCACTACCTCGACTCGACCGTCTGCTTCTGCTCGACCATGAACCGGATCGACCTGCCCCACCTCGTGTGGGCGATGGAGTCGCTCGTGGCCGGTCGCGCGGTGAACCGGATCGTCGTGGACGCCGACGACGCCCACTGGGCCCGCGTGGCGCTCGACCAGATGCTCGCGCTGCCGGGCTACTGACGACGTGAGCACGGGCAGCAGCCTGCGCGTCGGCATCTTCGTCTTCGACGGTGCCGAGGAGCTCGACGTCGTCGGGCCCTACGAGGTGCTGGCGGCGTGGGCCCGGGTCTCGCCGCTGCACCCGGAGGTCGTCACGTTCTCCCGGGACGGTGGCGGGGTCCGCTGCGCCAAGGGACTGTGCGTGGTGCCCGACCTGGCGGCGGCCGACGTCGGGCCCCTGCACGTGCTCGTCTACCCGGGCGGCCACGGGACGCGGGCCCTCGCCGCCGACCCGGACCACCTCGCGTGGGTGCGCGAGATGCGCGAGCGGACGCCGCTCATGGCCAGCGTCTGCACGGGGGCCCTCGTCTACGCGGCGGCCGGGCTGCTCACGGGACGCACCGCGACGACGCACTGGAGCGCGTTCGACGAGCTGGTCGCGCTCGACCCGAGCGTCCTGGCCGACGACGAGGCGCGGTACGTCGACGACGGCGACGTCGTCACCTCCGCCGGGGTGTCCGCTGGCATCGACATGGCCCTGCACCTCGTCGCGCGCCTCGACTCGGTGGACGTCGCGCGTGCCGTCCGTCGGGAGATCCAGTACGACCCCGCGCCGCCCGTCTGATGGTGCACCTCCTCGACGCTCCCGTGCTCGAGCACGCGCTGCTCGACGTCCGACCCGGGCAGGCCGCGCAGTTCGAGGCGGCCATGACCGAGGCGCTGCCGATCATCCAGGCCGTGCCGGGCTGTCGGGGCGCGCGCGTGACCCGCTGCCTGGAGCGTCCGGACGGCTACCTGCTGCTCGTCGGCTGGGACTCGGTGGAGGCCCACACCGAGGGCTTCCGCGGCTCGCCCGCGTACGAGAGGTGGCGGGCGCTGCTGCACCATTTCTACGACCCGTTCCCGGTCGTGGAGCACTTCGTCCGGACCGGCATAGCTACTCCCGAGTAACATCGCAGCCGTGACCCGCACCCTGCAGCTGGCGCTCGCCACCTTCCGGCCCCGACCGGCCGTTCCCGGTCAGGGCCTGTTCGACCCGTCGGTGACCCGCATGCGGGTGTGGCCCACGGACCTCGACCTGTACCGACACGTGAACAACGGCGTGTACCTGCAGTGCATGGACGTGGGCCGGAGCAACTTCCTGGCCGACCTCGGCTCGTTCGCCAAGCTCAGCGAGAAGCGGTGGTACCCGGTGGTCGCCGCGCAGACCATCAAGTACCGCCGGTCCCTGACGCTGGGCCAGCGCTTCGAGCTCAGCACCGTCACGGTCGGCTGGGACGAGCGGGTGGTGTACCTCGAGCAGACCTTCTCCCGCGGGGGCGAGCATGTCGCCCGGGGCATCGTCGCCGGCCGCTTCCTCAGTCGCGACGGCTCCCGCGTCCCCGCTCCCGACGTCGTCGCGCTCATCGCGGGCGAGCAGATCGAGAGCCCCCCACTCCCGGCCGACGTGGCGACCTGGGCACGGGCCGTCGACGTCGCCGCCCGCGGGCAGGCCCCGGACTGACGCGTCAGCCGCGCGCGGCCAGCCGCTCGAGGAGCAGCGCCTCCGCGAGCACCACCTTCTCGAGCTCCCCCAGGTGCACGGACTCGTCGGCGCCGTGCGCCCGGCTGTCCGGGTCCTCGACACCCGTCACCAGGATGGACGCGGACGGGTAGACCTCCAGCAGGTCCGCGATGAACGGGATCGAGCCGCCGACGCCGATGTCCACCGGCTCGGTCCCCCACGACTGCCCGAACGCCCACCGCGCCGCCTGCATCGCTGCCGAGTCGAGCGGGGCCTGGAAGGCCTTGCCGGCCTCGCCGTCCCGCACGGTGACCTGCGCGCCCAGCGGCGCGTGCGCGAGCAGGTGCTCGCGCACGGCGTCCATCGCGGCCGCGGGGTCCTGCCCGGGCGCCAGGCGCACCGAGAGCTTGGCCGTGGCTCGGGGCGTGAGGGTGTTCGAGGCCGTGGCGACGCGCGGGGCATCGAAGCCGATCACGCTGATGGCCGGGCGGGTCCACAGCCGCGCGGTGAGCGGTCCGGTCCCGGCGAGGCGGACGCCCTCGAGCACGCCGGCGTCGGCGCGGAAGGCGGCCTCGTCGTAGTCCACGCTCGGATCGGGCGCCCGCACGAGGCCCACGACGGCCACGTCGCCCGCCTCGTCGTGCAGGGTGGCGATGAGCCGCGACAGCAGGGTCGGGGCGTCGAGGACCGCGCCCCCGAACATGCCGGAGTGCACCGCGTGGTCCAGGACCGCCACCTCGACCTCGCAGTCCACGAGGCCACGCAGGGACGTGGTGAGCGCGGGCGTGCCGACGGCCCAGTTGGTCGAGTCGGCGACCACGATCACGTCGGCGGCCAGCTCGTCGCGGTGGGCGTGCAGGAACTCGACGAAGGTGGGCGAGCCGATCTCCTCCTCGCCCTCGACGAACACCGTGACACCCACCGGCAGGTCGTCGGCCAGCACGCGCAGGGCGCCCACGTGCGCGATGACGCCCGCCTTGTCGTCGGCCGCGCCGCGGCCGTAGAGCCGGCCGTCGCGCTCGGTGGGCTCGAACGGCGCCGAGTGCCAGTGCTCCTCGTCGCCCGGTGGCTGCACGTCGTGGTGGGCGTACAGCAAGACCGTCGGCGCGCCGGGCGGCCCGGGACGTCGCGCGATGACGGCGGGGCGCCCGGCGCCGACGCTCGTGACGCGGACGTCGTCCATGCCGGCCCCCCGCAGCAGGTCCGCGACGGCCTCGGCGCTGGCGGCGACGTGCGCTTGGTCGAACTCGCTGTTGGACACGCTCGGGATGCGCACGAGGCGCTCGAGGTCGGAGCGCAGCGACCCGAACGCCGCGGCGGTCCTCGCCCGGAGCTCGTCGGTGCGCGCGTCGCCAGTGTTTCCAGGAGCAGCAGTGGTCACGATCCGCCACGGTACTCGACTACCCTGGCGGGGTGTTCGGACGTGAGAAGGATCCCGTGACCGCGCTCGCGACGCCCGCGGGCGACGAGTCGAACCCGACCGAGGTCGCGGGCAAGGGCCGCCCCACGCCCAAGCGCAAGGAGGCCGAGGCGGCGAACAAGCGTCCGCTCGTCCCGACCGACCGCAAGGCGGCAGGCAAGACGGGCAAGAACGCGGCTCGCGAGGCCCGCAACCGCGAGTACCAGGCGATGCAGAGCGGCGACGAGCGCTCGATGCCCGCGCAGCACCGGGGCCCGGTGCGCCGCTACATCCGCGACTACGTGGACGCGCGCTGGAACCTCGGCGAGTTCTTCCTGCCGATCGCCGCGGTGTTCCTGGTGCTGCAGATCAGCCTGGCCAAGGCCGCGCCCGGTCTCGCCAGCCTCGCCGTCCTGGTCCTCTACATCTATGTGATCTTCGCCATCGTCGACGGCTACATCATGTGGCGCGGGCTGCGGAAGCGGTTGCGCGCGAAGTTCGGCGAGGACAAGCTCGGCCGCGGTCTGGTGATGTACTCGCTGATGCGCGCGTTCCAGCTCCGCCCCACGCGGCTCCCCAAGGCCCAGGTCAGGCGCGGGCACAAGCCCGAGTAGCCCGACGTAGGGTCGAGGCATGGTCAACTACCGCAACCTCGGCCGCTCGGGCCTGAAGGTCACCGAGATCACCTACGGCAACTGGCTCACGCACGGCTCCCAGGTGGAGAACGACGCCGCGACGGCATGCGTGCGCGCCGCCCTCGACGCCGGCATCACCACGTTCGACACCGCCGACGTGTACGCGAACACGAAGGCCGAGTCCGTCCTCGGCGAAGCCCTCAAGGGCGAGCGCCGGGCCTCGATCGAGCTCGCCACGAAGGTGTTCTGGCCCACGGGCCCCAAGGGCGCCAACGACTCGGGCCTCTCGCGCAAGCACATCATGGAGTCGATCCACGGCTCGCTGGAGCGTCTGCAGACCGACTACGTCGACCTGTACCAGGCGCACCGCTACGACCACTCGACCCCGCTCGAGGAGACGATGCAGGCCTTCGCCGACATCGTCCGGCAGGGCAAGGCGCACTACATCGGCGTCTCGGAGTGGACCGCCGAGCAGATCCGCGCCGGCCACGCCCTCGCGTCGGAGCTGGGCTTCCAGCTCGTCTCGAGCCAGCCGCAGTACTCGATGCTGTGGCGTGTGATCGAGGCCGAGGTTGTCCCGACGTCGGCCGAGCTGGGCCTGTCGCAGATCGTCTGGTCGCCCGTCGCCCAGGGCGTGCTGACGGGCAAGTACCTGCCCGGCCAGCCCGCACCGGCCGGCTCGCGGGGTACGGACGAGAAGGGCGGCGCGCAGATGATCAGCCGCTTCCTGCAGCAGGAGGAGACGCTGCGCCGGGTGCAGGAGCTGCGTCCGATCGCCGACGAGCTGGGCCTGACCATGGCGCAGCTGGCCGTGGCGTGGGTGCTGCAGAACCCGAACGTGGCCTCCGCGATCATCGGCGCCTCGCGTCCCGAGCAGGTGGCGGAGAACGTCAAGGCGTCGGGCGTGGAGATCCCCGCCGAGCTGCTGGCCCGGATCGACGCGGTGCTCGCCGACTCCGTGGTCACCGATCCGCGCGAGACCGAGAAGAGCTCGCCGCGCCTCTGAGGTGTCGCTTCCGAGGTGTCGCCTCTGAGGAGTCAGTCGGTCCCGGCGGCCCGTTCCACCAGGAACTCGCGGCCGTCGGGACCGGTCACCCGCTCGAACCCCGCCACCAGCTCCGCATCCCGTTCGCGCTGCTCGGGCGTGGTCGGTCGCCGGGCCGAGCGCACGTTGCCCACCTGGGCCGGGCCCATGTACGTCAGCAGGAATTCCGTCAGGCCGCGCTTCGCCATCCTCGCTCCTCGGTAGTTCGTGCCCTCACTATATGCCCGCTAAACTTCCGTCGTGACCTCGACCCCTGACCCGCTCGCCGTCGAGGCGCAGGTCTGCCTCACGGTCTCCGCAGCCGCCCGCAGCCTCGTCGCGTTCTACCGTCCCCTGCTCGAGCCCCTGGGCCTCACGCACCCGCAGTACCTCGCGATGCTGGCGCTCTGGCAGTACGGCGCGTTGTCCCTGAAGGACCTCGCCGCCCTTCTCCACCTCGAGCCCGCCACCGCTTCGCCACTCGTGAAGCGGCTCGAGGCGATGGAGCTGGTGCGGCGCGAGCGCGACCCGCACGACGACCGCGCGCTGCTCATCGCCCTCACCGAGTCGGGGCGCAACCTGCGGGCCCGGGCGGTCGCCATCCCGCAGTCGATGCTCGACGGACTGGGCCTGGACCGCGCGGAGGTCGAGCAGATCCGCGCGGCCGCCGCCCTCCTCTACGACGCGGCGACGAGGTCCTCGCGCGGGGCCTGAGCCCGGATCGTGAACCGGGGCAGGACCACGTGGACGAGCGGCCCGACGAGCAGGGCGTACGCCAGTGTGGCGAATCCGACGGTGCCGCCCAGCGCCCACCCCACGAGCACCACCGTCACCTCGATGGACGTGCGCACCAGGGCGACCGGCCTGCCGGTGCGGGCCACGAGCCCCGTCATGAGTCCGTCGCGAGGACCCGGGCCCAGCTGCGCGCCGACGTAGAGGCCCGTGGCCAGCGCGTTGACGACGATGCCGGCGACCGCCAGCCCGATGCGGGCGGCGAGGGGCAGCGGGTCGGGCAGCTGGTCGAGCGCCGCCAGGAACGGGTCCACGAGCAGGCCGATCACGAGCACGTTGGCCACGGTGCCCACGCCGGGGCGCTGACGCAGCGGGATCCAACACAGCAGCACCAGCACGCTGATGGCGAGCGTGATGGTGCCGAACGAGGCACCCGTGTGGCGGGCGATCCCCTGCGTGAGCACGTCCCAGGGCATGTTGCCGAGGCCCGAGTGCACCAGCAGGGCCATCGAGGCCGCGTAGAGGACGAGGCCGACGAAGAGCTGCGTGGTGCGTCGACCCACCGGGGCGGGGATGCGCAAGGACGCCAATACGGAAGTCATGGCCCCAGTCTTCCCGGATTGGCTATGCAATCCATAGCCAGTTCTGAGAAGGTGGCCACATGACGCTGCACGAGCTCCCGACGGACCGCCGCATCGGGGGTGCGCGTCTGCGCACCGTGCTCGGCGCGTGGCATCGGCCCGGCTCGTCCTACGTCGCCCTCGCGGACGCCCTGCGAGCGGCAGTCCTGTCCGGGGCGATCCCGCTGAGCACACGTCTGCCCAGCGAGCGGGAGCTCGCCGAGTCGGTGAACGTCTCGCGGACCACGACCACCGCCGCCTACGGCCTGCTGCGCGACGAGGGCTACCTGGTCAGCCGCCGCGGCTCCGGCACGGTCACGACGCTGCCCGACGGACCCGGCCGGCGCCCGGCGCTTCCGACGGCGGGCAGCGACCACGACCTGGTCGACCTCTCCATCGCGGCTCCGTCGGCCCCGTCGTGCCTGCATGCCGCCTACCTTGCCGCACTCGACTGCCTGCCGCGCCACCTCGAGTCCTCCGGCTACGCCCCCCTGGGCCTGGCGACGCTGCGCGAGGCGATCGCCGACTGGTATGTCCGCCGGGGGACGCCGACCACGCCCGACCAGATCCTCGTGACGACCGGTGCCCAGCACGCCATCCACCTGCTCGTGTCCGCGCAGGCCGGGCCCGGAGACCGAGTGGTCGTCGAGCACCCCACCTACCCGCACGCGATCGAGGCGGTCCGGGCCGTGGGCGCCAGACCCGTGCCCGTGCCGGCCGGCATCGGTGGGCTCGACCTCGACCTGCTCGAGTCGACCCTGCGGCAGACGGCGCCGCGCCTGGTCTACCTGATCCCCGACCACCGGAACCCGACCGGGACCAGCCTGTCGTCCGACGAGCGCGAGCGGGTGCGCTCGATGGCGCGCCGGTACCGCACCATGATCGTCGGCGACGAGGTGCTGACGGAGCTGACGATGGACGGGCCCGCGCCCGAGTCCTTCGCAGGCGACGGCTCCTCGAGCGGGCACGTGGTCTCGATCGGCTCCGCGTCCAAGTCGTTCTGGGGCGGGCTGCGCGTGGGGTGGGTCCGAGCGCACCCGGACGTCGTCGCGCGTCTGGCGGCGACCCGTGGCCACATCGACATCGCGACCGCCACGCTGGAGCAGCTCGTGACCACCCAGCTGCTCCTCGACGAGGACGGCACGCTCCAGCGCCGGCGCGCCGAGCTGCGGGAGCGCCGCGACCACCTGGTCGGCCTGCTGCGCGACCGGCTGCCCACGTGGGAGACCCCGGTGCCACGCGGCGGTCTGGCGCTGTGGGTCGACCTCGGCGTACCCGCCTCCTCTGCCCTGGCCGCGCTCGCGCCGCGGTTCGGCGTGCGGGTCGCGCCGGGGCCCGCGTTCGCCGTGGACGGCAGCTTCGAGCGCAACCTGCGCATCCCGTTCAGCGAAGCCCCCGACACCCTGGCGCGCGCCGTGGACGGCCTCGCGCAGGCCTGGGACGCACTGGGCGTGTCGGCTCCGGGGCAGGCCCCGGCGAGCCGGATGGTGGTCTAGGCGTCAGCCCTGCGGCAGGTCGATCGGCGCGGTCGCCGGCTCGCCCTGGTGCAGGAGGGTCGCACGCGTCACGCCACGCGCGGCCAGCGCGCGCCAGCTCTCGCCCACCCACTGCTCCGCGTCGTACTGCGTGGAGAAGACCGGGCTCACCGGCTGGTCTGTCCCACCCTCGAGGAGCCATTCCCACTGCGGCCGGAGCGCCATCAGGCCACCTGCTCCCGTGCCGCGGCATCGCGCGCGAGCGCCCGCCCGATGCGGGAGGCCCAGAGCGGACCGCCGTAGATGAACCCGGTGTACCCCTGCACGAGCGTGGCGCCGACGGCCAGGTACTCACGCGCGTCGGCCGCCGTGCTGATGCCGCCGACGCCGATGATCACGGCGTCGGGCCCGAGCCGGTTGCGCAGCCGGGCGACGACGTCCAGACCGCGCTCCAGCACGGGCGGGCCGGACAGGCCGCCCGGGCCCAGGTCGTGGGCGATCGTGGTGTTGACCGCGACCACGCCGTCGAGGCCGAGCTCGGCGGCCAGCTCGGCCACCGCGTCGACGTCCTCGTCGGTCAGGTCCGGCGCGATCTTGACCAGGAGCGGGACGGGGGGTCGGCCGACGACCGTGGTCGCCTCGTCGGCCGCGACGCGCGTCGCTTGCAGGATCGGCCGCAGCGCCTCGACGGACTGCAGGTCGCGCAGGCCGGGGGTGTTCGGCGAGGACACGTTGACCACGAGGTAGTCGGCGAAGGGGGCCAGGCGTGCCGCGCTCGTCGCGTAGTCGTCGGCGGCCCGCTCGGGCGGCGTGACCTTCGTCTTGCCGATGTTCACGCCGATCACCAGCCGGCGTCCGTGGCGCGTCGCGCGTAGCGCGCGGAGCCGTTCGGCGACCGCGGCCGAGCCCTCGTTGTTGAAGCCCATCCGGTTGCGCAGCGCCCGCTGGTCGAGCACGCGCCACAGCCGGGGCTGCTCGTTGCCGGGCTGTCCCTGCGCCGTGACCGTGCCGACCTCCACGAAGCCGAACCCCAGCATCGTGAGTCCCGCGATGCCGCGCGCGTCCTTGTCGAACCCCGCGGCCACGCCGAACGGCGACGCGAACCCGCGGCCGAACACCCGAACGCCTCCGACGGCGGGAGGCTTCAGCACGCCCTCGACCACGTCGCGGAGCAGCGGGACCCGGCTCACGCCACGGATCAGGCCGAAGGCGACCTCGTGGGCCCGTTCGGGGTCCATGCGGCGGAACACGACGTCGAACAGGAGGCGGTACACGGATTCACCCTACGGTGGGCGCGTCCTCGTCCGGGGAGCTGTCCGCGGACGACGACCCGGACTCCTCGCGACCAGTGCGGCGGAGCCACCAGATGCCCAGGAACGGCAGGACGAGCGGGATGTAGCCGTAGCCCGCGCCGAAGCCGGACCAGACGGTCTCGTCGGGGAACTCCCCCACGTCGACGAGGGACAGCGTGCCCACGGTGATCACCCCGACCAGCTCGACGAGCACCGCGGCCCACGCGAGCGAGCGCCGGTTGGTCGCGAGCGCGATCGTCGCGACCAGGTAGACGACGCCCGCCAGCAGGGAGAGCAGGTAGGCGAGGGGCGCGTCGGAGAGCTTGGTCGCCACCTGGTAGATGCCGCGGGCCGTCGCGGCCAGCGCGAGGATGCCGTAGATCGCGACGAGCAGGCGGCCGGGGCCGGTGCCGGTGGGGCGCGTGGTGGTCACAGGTTCTCCCAGATCTGCCAGAGCCGGAACTCCAGGAAGCCGACGGTGACGGCCGCGACGAGCAGCACCACCGAGCTCCACCTCGTCCGCTCGGCGAAGGCCCACGCGGCGGCGATGGGCAGGACGATCAGCTGCGTGACGACGTAGCCCCAGAAGAGCGCGGCATCGACGTCGTGGTCGCCGACGACGAGCATCACGGCCGCAATCACCGCTTGCACCAGCAGCACGGCCTCGATCACGGCGCCGCCCCACAGCTGGCGCAGGACGACCGCGCGGTCGGCGACGACGAACCACGCCGCCCAGCCGGCGAGCGCGAGGCACAGGACGCCGACCAGCAGCGCGACGGGCACGATCACGAGGCCCCACCGTACCGGGGCACCGCGGGCCCCGGACTACCATCGACGCGTGATCTCGCTGACGTCGAAGAACCCCGCCCGCCTGTCCGTCGATGCCGTCGTGCTCGCCGTCTCCGCGTCCGGCGACACGGTCACGCCGCTCGCGGCCGAGTGGCTCCCCGCCGAGCTCTCGCGCCTGCTGAGCAAGGATGCCGCCGCGCTCGGCATCACGGGCGCGGTCGACGAGGTGCGCCGCGTCCCGGGCCTCGGGCTCAACGCCCCCGTGCTGGTCGTCACCGGTGTGGGCGCGGGCGCGGTCACACCCGAGGCGCTGCGGCGCGCGGCGGGGGCGGCCACGCGCGAGCTGGCCGGCTCCTCCTCGGTCGCGCTCGCGCTGCCCGCCTCCGACGCGGTCGAGGTGGCCGCCGTCGCCGAGGGCGCCCTGCTCGGTGCCTACGCCTACACGCGCTACAGCGAGGGCAAGCCCGCCGTCGCCACCGTCGAGCTGGTCACCGACCGCGTCCGCGACCGGGCCGCCAAGGACGCCGTCGCGCGGGCGGAGATCGTCGCGGCCGCCGTCCACGCCACCCGCGACCTCGTGAACACCGCTCCCAACGACCTGTACCCGGCGGCGTTCGCCGACCTGGCCAAGGCCGCCGCGAAGGACGCCAAGGGCGTCAAGGTCTCGGTCCTCGACGAGAAGGCGCTCGCCTCGGGCGGCTACGGCGGCCTCATCGGCGTCGGCCAGGGCTCCGCGCGCGGACCTCGCCTGGTCAAGGTGTCCTACTCCCCCTCGCGTCCGACGGCCACCGTGGCGCTCGTCGGCAAGGGCATCACCTTCGACTCGGGCGGGATCAGCATCAAGCCCGCTGCCGGCATGGAGGCGATGAAGTCCGACATGGCCGGCGCTGCCGCGGTGCTGCACACGGTCGTCGCGGCTGCTCGCCTCGAGCTGCCGGTCGCCGTCACCGGCTGGCTCTGCCTCGCCGAGAACATGCCGTCCGGGACGGCCCAGCGTCCGTCGGACGTCATCACGATCCGCGGCGGCAAGACGGTCGAGGTCCTCAACACGGACGCCGAGGGACGCCTGGTGATGGCCGACGGCCTCGTCGCCGCCGTCGAGGAGAAGCCCGACGTGGTTCTCGACATCGCGACGCTCACCGGCGCGCAGATGGTCGCGCTCGGCTACCGCGTGTCGGCGGTCATGGGCTCCGACGACGTCCGCGACGAGGTCGTCGACGCCGCCGAGGCCACGGGTGAGCAGTTCTGGCCGATGCCGCTGCCCGCCGAGCTTCTCGCCGGCCTGAAGTCGAAGGTGGCCGACCTGGCCAACATCGGCGACCGGTTCGGCGGCATGCTGACCGCGGGCGTGTTCCTGCGTGAGTTCGTGGGCTCGACGCCGTGGGCACACCTCGACATCGCCGGTCCGTCGTTCAACGAGAAGGGCGCGCACGGGTACACGCCCGTCGGCGGCACCGGCGTGGGCGTGCGGACGCTGCTGGGCTTCATCGAGGCGCGCGCCGGGCGCTGACGCCCCGGCCCCGGGCGCGTCACGCTGCCCGGCCTAGACGATGTTGCGCCGGCGCTCGATCTTCTGCCGCGCGTTGTAGTCCCGGACGCGCTGGGGATAGCCCGTGCGCTGCACGTCGTAGGCCGGGATGCCCAGCTTCTGCGCCAGCTGGGCGGCCGTCCGCGCGTCGGGCACCCGCCGGCGCGTCCACTCCCCGTCCGTGGCGACGAGCATCACGGTGGTCTGGGTGACGTTCGTGACGGGCTCGATGTACGCCTCGACGCCCACGCGTGTCTGCACGAAGTCGGTCAGGTGGGCCAGCGTCGCGTCGCGCGCGGCGGAGTCGCTCGGCTCGGTGTCGGCGGCCGGCTTCGAACGACGGCGGGAGAACAGGCCCATGGGTCCCGAGGTTAGCCGCGTCGTGCCCGGCCATGGGGCGGATCGGCAACCTCGACCTTGGTCATGGGATGACTGTTCCGAGAGTCACACACTCCGACGTGCGCTCCAGTTAGTGACCCGGGTGCTGTGATGACAAGATGGCAGGCGAACTCCAGACCACACGTCTGTTCGCCTGCGCATGAGGAGCCTGCACGTGGCCGACACCAACGGCACCGCTTTCGACATCGTCGTCCTGGGAGCGGGGAGCGGCGGTTACGCCGCCGCCCTGCGAGCCGCCCAGCTCGGGAAGAACGTCGCCCTGATCGAGGCCGGGAAGGTGGGCGGCACCTGCTTGCACAGCGGCTGCATCCCCACCAAGGCCCTGCTGCACGCGGCCGAGCTGGCCGACAACGCCCGCGAGGGTGAGCACTTCGGTGTGCACACCACGCTCGAGCGCATCGACATGGCCGGCGTGAACCAGTACAAGGACACCGTGATCGGCGGCCTCTACAAGGGGCTGCAGGGACTGATCAAGTCGCGCAAGATCACCGTCGTCGAGGGCTACGGCAAGCTCGTCGGCCCCAACGCCGTCGAGGTGGACGGCCAGACGTACACGGGCGAGCACATCGTCCTCGCGACCGGCTCGTACGCCCGTTCGCTGCCCGGCCTCGAGATCGGCGGCCGCGTGATCACGTCCGACCAGGCGCTCCAGCTCGACTGGGTCCCCCAGTCGGTGATCGTCCTGGGCGGCGGGGTCATCGGGTCGGAGTTCGCGAGCGTCTGGAAGTCGTTCGGCGCGGACGTCACGATCATCGAGGCCCTCCCGCACCTGGTCCCGAACGAGGACGAGGCGCTGTCCAAGGCGTTCGAGCGCGCGTTCCGCAAGCGCGGCATCAAGTTCAACCTGGGCGTGCGGTTCTCCGGCGTCACGCAGGACGACAACGGCGTGCACGTCTCGCTCGAGGACGGCAAGACCTTCGACGCCGACCTCATGCTGGTCGCCGTCGGCCGCGGCCCGAGCACCAGCGGCATCGGGTACGAGGAGCAGGGCATCACGCTCGACCGCGGGTTCGTCATCACGGACGAGAAGCTGCACACGGGCGTCGCGAACATCTGGGCCGTCGGCGACATCGTCCCCGGCCTGCAGCTCGCGCACCGCGGCTTCGCGCAGGGCATCTTCGTCGCCGAGCAGATCGCCGGCCTCAACCCGGCGCCCATCGTCGAGTCCGGCATCCCGCGCGTGACGTACTCCGAGCCCGAGGTCGCCTCGGTGGGTCTCACGGAGGCTCGCGCCAAGGAGGTTCATGGCGAGGACGGCATCGAGACGCTCGAGTACAACCTCGGCGGCAACGGCAAGTCCAAGATCCTGGGCACGCAGGGCTTCGTGAAGCTCGTGCGCCAGAAGGACGGACCCGTCGTCGGCGTCCACATGATCGGCGCGCGCGTCGGCGAGCTCATCGGAGAGGGCCAGCTCATCGTGAACTGGGAGGCCTACCCCGAGGACGTCGCCGCGCTCGTGCACGCCCACCCCACGCAGAACGAGGCTCTCGGCGAGGCGCACCTGGCGCTCGCCGGCAAGCCGCTGCACGCCCACAACTGACCCAGGATCAAAGGAGACGACGCGGTCATGTCCGACAACGTGCAGCTTCCCGCACTCGGTGAGTCCGTCACCGAGGGCACCGTCACCCGCTGGCTGAAGAACGTCGGTGACACCATCGAGGTCGACGAGCCCCTGCTCGAGATCTCGACCGACAAGGTCGACACCGAGATCCCCTCGCCCTTCGCGGGTGTGCTCGAGCAGATCCTGGTCCAGGAGGACGAGACCGTCGAGGTCGGCGCCACCCTGGCCGTGATCGGCTCGGGCGAGGGCGCTGGCTCCGCCGAGTCCGCGCCGGCCGCCGAGCAGGCCGAGCAGCAGGCGCCGGCCGAGCAGGAGGCGCCCGCCGAGCAGGCTCCCGTCGAGGAGTCCGCGGCCGAGGCGACGCCCGCGCAGCAGTCCCCCGAGCAGCACGAGGAGGCCGCGCCGGCCGCCTCGAGCTCGTCGGGTGCGGAGGCGGGTTCCGACTCGGGCGCCGGTTCGGGCGGGACGGGCGAGAACGTCACGCTCCCCGCGCTGGGTGAGTCGGTCACCGAGGGCACGGTCACGCGCTGGCTCAAGGCCGTCGGCGACTCCGTCGAGGTCGACGAGCCCTTGCTCGAGATCTCCACCGACAAGGTCGACACCGAGATCCCGTCGCCGTTCGCCGGCACGCTGCAGCAGATCCTCGTGCAGGAGGACGAGACGGTCGAGGTCGGTGCGGTGCTGGCCGTCATCGGCTCCGGCAGCGGGGCCCCCGCGGCCTCCGCTCCGGCCGCGGAGCCCGCGGCGCAGGAGGCGCCCGAGCAGCCCGCGCCCGCCGCCGCTCCGCAGGCGACGCCCGAGCCGCAGACCACGCCCGAGCCGCAGACCGCGCCCGAGCCCGCCGCCGAGCAGGAGTCCGCCCAGGCGGCTCCCGCCCCGGTGTCGGCAACCCCGGCGCCCGTCCCCGCGTCCCCGGCGCCCGCTCCGGCTGCCGCACCCGCAGCGCCCGCGGCGAGCGGTTCCTACCTGACACCCCTCGTGCGCAAGCTGGCCAGCGAGAAGGGCGTGGACGTCGCGACCCTGACCGGCACCGGCGTCGGCGGCCGGATCCGCAAGGAGGACGTGCTGGAGGCAGCCGCCAAGGCCGAGGCCGCCGCCAAGGCGAAGGAGGCCGCCGCGGCCACGCCTGCAGCGGCGCCCGCCGCTGCGAAGCCGGCGGCCGTCCCGTCGGTCTCGCCCCTGCGGGGCACCACCGAGAAGGCCAGCCGGCTGCGCCAGATCATCGCCGAGCGGATGGTCGACGCCCTGCACTCGCAGGCGCAGCTCACCACGGTCGTCGAGGTGGACGTCACCAAGGTGGCCCGCCTGCGCGCCCGCGCCAAGAACGACTTCAAGGCTCGCGAGAGCGTCAACCTGACGTTCCTGCCGTTCTTCGTGCTGGCCGCGATCGAGGGCCTCAAGGCCTACCCCAAGATCAACGGGGTGCTCGAGGGCAACCAGATCACGTACCACGGCCAGGAGAACGTGGGCATCGCGGTCGACACCGAGCGCGGTCTGCTCGTGCCCGTCATCCGTGACGCCGGTGACCTGAACCTGGCCGGTCTGTCGCGCAAGATCGTGGACCTCGCCGGTCGCACGCGCGACAACAAGGTCACGCCCGACGAGCTGAGCGGCGCCACGTTCACGGTGACCAACACCGGCTCGGGCGGCGCGATCATCGACACGCCCATCGTCCCCGGTGGCACGTCCGCCATCCTGGGCACCGGGGCGATCGTCAAGCGCCCCGTGGTCATCACGGACGCGGACGGTGCCGAGGTCATCGCCATCCGCTCCATGTGCTACCTCTCGCTGTCCTACGACCACCGGCTCGTGGACGGGGCAGACGCCTCGCGCTACCTGTCCGCGGTCAAGGCCCGCATCGAGGAAGGTGCGTTCGAGTCCGAGCTCGGGCTCTGACGTCTCACGCTCCGCGCCCCCGGACCGCTCGTCGGTCCGGGGGCGCCGTGCGTCCGACGCCCGTAGGGTGACTCGATGCGCGTGGTGGTCGGTGGTTCGCACGGGTTCGTCGGTGGGGCGCTGCTGCCCCTGCTGCGACAGGAGGGGCACGAGGTCCTCCGCCTGGTGCGCACAGCGCCGCGGTCGCACGACGAGATCGCGTGGGACCCGGACGCCGGGACGCTGGACCCACGAGCCCTCGAGGGCGCCGACGCGGTCATCAACCTCGCCGGCGTGAACCCCGGCTCTCGGCCCCTCACGACGGCGCGCAAGCGGCTGGTGCTCTCCTCGCGGGTCCGGTCCGCGGGGCTGCTGGCCCTCCGGCTCGCGGAGGTCGCCGACGGACCACGCGTGTTCCTGCAGGCCTCCGGGATCGGGGCGTACGGGTCGCGCGGCGACGACGTGCTCGACGAGTCCGAGCCGCTCGGCGACACCTTCTTCGCCCACGTGGTGCGCGAGTGGGAGGCGGCCACCGCGCCGGCCGAGGCCGCCGGCGTCCGCGTGGTGCACCTGCGCACGGGCATCGTGCTCGGGCCCGGCGGCGGCGCGCTCGGACGCCTGCTGCCCGTCCTGCGGCTGGGGCTCGGCGGCCGCCTCGGTTCTGGGCAGCAGTTCTGGCCATGGATCAGCCTGCTCGACGAGGCCCGCGCCATCACGCACCTGCTCTCCGCCGACGTGCGCGGGCCCGTCAACCTCGTCACGGAGCCCCGGCGCAACATCGAGGTGGTCCGTGCGCTGGCCAGCGCGATGCACCGGCCCGCCGTCGTGCCCGTGCCCGCGGTCGCCCTGCGGATCGCCCTCGGTGACTTCTCCTCGGAGGTCCTCGGGTCGATCCGGGCGGTCCCCGCCGCGCTCGACGCCGCGGGGTTCACCCCCGTGCACGCGGACCTGGACGACGCCGCACGGTGGGTCGTCAACCGGGCCTGACCTCCCACACGCGCCAACCCCCGGGCGTCCAGCGCAGGTCGAGCACCACGTCCCGCTCCGGTCCGGCCGCCACCCGCCGCCGCGCGCCGTCTTCGGCCACGACGACGTGCGCCGTGACCGCGGACCGCAGCGCGACCCGGGCCGCGTCGCCACCGCCCGACACCGCCGCCGCCGACACGACGTCGATGCCGAGCCCGTCGACCTTCTGCCCGTCCAGGGCGTCGAGCAGCGCGAGGTCCGCCCGGTGGGCCGGCCCTCCCGGCACCTCCACCGCGGCCAAACCGCGGGCGTCACCGTCCGCGACCGCCCGAGCCCGTGCCGCGCTCAGCGACACCGCGGCAGCAACGGGGTCGGGACGCTCCGCAGCGGCCGCAGACCCGTCCGTGCGGTGCACCAGCGTCCCGATCCCCGCCGCCAGGACCACCGCGCCGACCAGCGCGAGCAGCCACGCCCGCGGCGCATGCGGGAGTCGGCGCTGCGGTCGCACGGGGTGCCGCCGGCTGGCGCGCACGAGGTCGGCGCCGGCCAGCACGCCAGGGTCCGGCAGGCGCAGGGGCTCCGGCTCCGCGACCGCGAAGCACCGACGGACGAGCTCGTCGACATCGAGGTCCGCGCGCAGCGCCGCCTCGAGCAGCGCCCGCAAGGGTCTGGGTCCCGGCCGAGCCGGCGGGCGTCGCGCCTCTGCCGGCGGGAGCTGCGCGACCACGGTGGCGAGCCAGCGCCTGAGGTCACCGTCCGCGGTCCCCGCGCCGAGCACCGCGCCCCGCAGGTCCACGAGCACCGGCCGACCGTCGGGACGCACCACCACCGACGAGGCCGTGACGGGCCCGTGCACGAGCCCGGCACGGTGCAGCGCCGCCAGCGCCTCGAGCACCGGGACCACGAGCGTGACGCCCTCCCCGTCCGAGAGCGGCGCGCGCGAGGAACGCATCTCCGCGACGGTCAGCCCCGGCACGTGCTCGACGAGCAGCCCGATCTGCCCCGAGCCGATCGCGACGGCGTCGAGGAGGCGGACCAGGTGCGGGTGCCGCACGGTGCGCAGGACGTCGAGCCGCCGCGCGAGCTCGTCGTCGAGGGACCCGGGCAGCACGTGCAGCTCCACGTACCGAGAGGGCTCCTGCCGTGCAGCGGCGAGCCAGCCGCCACCCTCCGGCCCCGCGGGTGCGACCGGCACCAGGTCGAGCCCGTCGAGGGCGCGGGCCACGTCGGGCGGCACGGGCAGGACATCCATGCCCCCATCGAATCCCCCGCGCGCCCGAGGCGTCGGCCGTCGTCCACAGGGCCCGCGGGGGTGGTCAGTCGAGCGCGACCGCGCGCCCCTCGGCGGCCGAGACGCGCGCCGCGTCGAGGGTCCGGGCCGTCGCCACGGCGTCCGCCGGGTCGACGGGCACGGGCGCGTCGCCGGCCACCCAGCGCGCGAGCGTCGGGTAGATGTCGCCGTGCCCACCGGCGGGGCGCGGCACGGGCGTGCGGTCGGAGCCGCGCACCAGCCACCCCTCGTGCTCGGGCTCGCCCGGGCGCCGGCTCTCCTCGTACGCGTCGTCGAGGGCCGCGAAGGGCGTCGGCTCGCCCTCGTAGCTCGTCACCAGGTAGGCGCCCCCCGAGCCGAGCACGCGCGTGCGGGGCCCCGGCGCGCCGGTCAGCGCTCCGGCCTGCAGGTGGCTGATGACACCGCCGTCGTGGGTCACGGCGAGGAACACGTCGTCGACCGCCGGCGTCGTGAGCGAGCGCAGCTCCGCGTACACGCTGCGCACGGGGCCGAAGAGCTGCACGGCCGAGTCGACCAGGTGCGCGCCGAGGTCGAGCAGGAGCCCGCCCGCCTCGACGTCGTTCTCCTTCCACCGGTTCTGGGGTTGCGGTCGGTACCGCTCCCAGCGCCGCTCGAACCGGTGCACCGTGCCCAGCTCACCGGACGTGAGCAGGTTCACCAGGGCCAGCTGCTCGGGGTCCCACCGCCGGTTCTGGAAGACGGTCAGCCGACCGTCGGCAGCCGCCGCGAGGCGCTCCGCGTCGGCGGTTGTCGTGGCCAGCGGCTTGTCCACCAGCACGTGGGCACCGGCGGCGAGCGCGGCGAGCGCGTGCTCCGCGTGATCGCCGCTCGGGCTCGCCACCACCACCAGGTCGAGGTCGTCGACGTGCGCGAGCAGCGCGTCCACGTCGGGGACCGTCACCGCGTCCGGCCAGTCCTCCGCCACCTGATCGGCGCGGCGACCCGTGACCACGTGGGTCACCTGCTGCCCCGCCGCACGCGCCAGACGCGCGTGGATCCCTCGACCTGCCCCGCCGTACCCGATCAGTCCGATCCGCATGGCGCCCACTCTAGGAGGCGACGTGGGTGTGGGCGTCGTCGCGTGCCCTGCCGAGCCGGCTCGGCCACCACGTGCGCCGGTCCAGGTCGTGCACGAGCGCGGGCACCAGCAGGCTGCGCACGACGAGCGTGTCGAGAAGCACCCCGAACGCGACGATGAAGGCGATCTGCGCCAGGAACAGCAGCGGGATGATGCCGAGGGCCGCGAACGTGGTCGCGAGCACCACACCGGCGGATGTGATGACGCCCCCGGTGACGGCGAGCCCACGCACCACCCCCAGCCGCGTCCCGGACACGATCGCCTCCTCCCGCACGCGGGTCATGAGGAAGATCGAGTAGTCGACGCCGAGCGCGACGAGGAACACGAACGCGAACAGCGGCACCGTGGGGTCGGCGCCCGGGTAGTCGAGCACGTGATTGAACACCACCGCGGAGACGCCCATCGCGGCCGCGAACGACAGGACGTTCGCCACGAGCAGCAGCACGGCGGCGGCGATCGAGCGCAGCAGCAGCATGAGGATCACGCCGATCACCAGGAGCACCACCGGCACGATGACCCGCAGGTCCCGCTCCCCCGCGGCCTGCGTGTCGAGCTGCTCGCCCGCGGCTCCACCGACGAGCGCGTCGGGAGCGACCTCGTGAACCGCGTCGCGCAGGTCCTCGACGGTGGCGACCGCCTCCTGCGAGTCCGAGACCGCGGTGGTCGCGACGTCCAGGCGCACGTTCCCGTCGACGACCTTCGGCTCGGCCTGCTCCGCGCCGGGAGCTCCCGCGGGCGCGCCGGTGTACGGCGTCACCGACGCGACGCCGTCGACGGCGTCGGCCGCCGCGGCGACCTCGTCGGCCTGCTCCTGCGACACGATGACGGTGGCCGGCTGGACCGACCCGGCCGGGAAGTGCTCGGTGAGCACCTCCTCGCCGGCGACGGCGTCGACGTCGGTGCGGAACACGTCGGCCTGGCTCGTACCCGAGGCCTGGAAGGTGGTCGCGAAGACCGCGCCGATCACGAGGAGCACCGAGGTCACGATCCAGACCACGCGCGCGTGCGCGCCGACGAACCGCGCGAGGCGAGCCCACAGGCCCGTGCCCTCGGCGGGGTCGAGCGCTCCCCCGTGCGCGCCGTGGCTCTCCACCGGGGCGGGCGTGCGCGGCCAGAAGAACACCCGCGAGCGCGAGCCCGCGACCAGCAGGATGGCCGGCAGCAGCGTGAGCGCACCGAGGAACGCCGACGCGATGCCGATCGCCGCGACAGGACCGAGGCCGCGGTTCGACGCGAGGTCCGACAGCAGCAGGCACAGGACGCCCGCGATGACCGTCCCCGCGCTGGCCGCGATCGGCTCGAGGCACGCGAGCCAGGCACGCCGCATCGCGACGAACGGGTCCGCGGCCGAGCGCAGCTCCTCGCGGTAGCGCGCCACCAGCAGCAGCGCGTAGTCGACGGATGCCCCCACCACGAGGATCGACAGGATGCCCTGCGCCTGCCCGTTGAGCTTGATGACGTCGTTCTTCGCCAGGAGGTAGACGGCGAGCCCCGCCAGGCACAGCGCGAAGACGGCGGTCAGCAGCACCGCGATCGGCAGCAGCGGCGACCGGTAGACGAGCACGAGGATCAGCAGCACGGCGCCCAGCGCGACCAGCAGCAGCACGCCGTCGATCCCGGCGAAGGCCGTGACCAGGTCGGCGACGAAACCGGCCGGGCCCGTGACCCAGGCGTGGAGACCGAGCTCGCCGCTCGTCGTGGCGGTCGCGCCCAGCTCGTCGGCGAGGCCCGCGCGCAGGTCGGCCACGAACGCCTCCGTGACGGACTCCTCGGTGGGCAGCAGCTCGTCGGCGGCGTCCGCGTCGAGCTGGTAGACCACGAGCAGCGCCTCGCCGTCCTCGGACGGCACGACCACGGGCTCGCCCACCAGGTGGTCCGACCAGGTGCCGCCGCCCGGGACCGCGCGCTCGGGCACCGACTGCGCGAACGCGGTGACGGCCTGCAGCTGCTGTTCGCTGACAGCGGCGCCGTCGCTGGGCCGCAGCACCACCAGGGCGGGCAGCGTAGGCGCGTCCACGAACTCTCGGCTGGCCTCGGCGGCGAGCGTCGACTCGGCCGACGACGGCAGGAATGCCCCTGCCTCGTTGGTCTGGACCTGGGAGAGCTTGCCCTGCGCCTGACCACCGACGGAGGCGATGGCGAGCCAGACGAGCAGGGCGAGCGCGACGCCGAGGGCGCGGACGATCGCGGAGCGACGGGTGCGGGACATGGCTGAATCTTGCGGTACCGGCGGCCGATCCGCGCACCAGCGCGCGCTGCGGCGGGCGTTAACCTGGCCACATGCGGTTCGACGAGCTGGACCTCGGCACCCGACTCCTGCCCTACGAGCCGACGTGGCAGCGGCAACGTGAGGTGCACGAGGCCGTCGTCGCCGGTGACCTGCCGGACACGGTGCTGCTGTGCGAGCACGAGGACGTCTACACGGCGGGTCGACGGACCGCGTCCTGGGACCGGCCGGTCGACGGCACGCCGGTGGTCGACGTCGATCGGGGCGGCCGGATCACCTGGCACGGGCCCGGTCAGCTCGTCGGCTACCCCATCGTGCGGCTCGCGCAGCCCATCGACGTGGTGCGCTACGTCCGCGCCCTCGAGGAGGCGCTGATCCGCACGTGCGCCGACCTGGGCCTGACGGCGATCCGCGTCGACGGCCGCAGCGGTGTGTGGTTCGCCGCCGACGAGGTCGACGGCGTCGCTCGCCGTGAGCGCAAGGTCGCCGCGATCGGCGTCCGCGTGAGCCGCGGCGTGACGATGCACGGCTTCGCCCTCAACTGCGAGCCCGACCTCGGCGCCTTCGAGCGCATCGTGCCCTGCGGCATCTCCGACGCCGACGTCACGTCGCTCACCGTCGAGACGGGGCGGCGCGTCACGATCGCCGAGGTCACGCCCCTGGTCCGCGGGCACCTGACCGCCGCGTTGCGGCAGGTGCTCGCGGCCCCCGAGCCGGCCGGCGTCTCGTGACGACACCGCGGCCCGAGCGTGGCGATCCCGGGACCGCCCTCGTCGCCGTACCCGGGATCACCACGCGTCTGAACGCCGGCTAGGCAGCCAGCTCGGCGGCGATCGTCGCGGCCCACGCCCGCACGTCGTCGAAGTCGCGGAAGTCGCCCGTCTGCGCCTGGGTCAGCGCGACGAGCGCCCGCTCGCTCAGGTTGAGCCCTCCGCGGTCCAGGCGTCCCACGAAGCACCGCTCGCCGCGCGCCTCGACCGACCGCGCGATCGACGCGACGTCGTCGGGAGCCGTCACCGGCATGGGCGGGTCGCCGACCGGACCCGACCAGAACAGCCACACGGGCTTCTTGCGCAGCTGGCCGGACTCGCGCTGCACCAGCGCGCGCAGGGCCACGGCCAGGCGTCCCACGTAGACGGCCGACCCGAGGATCACCGCGTCGAAGTCGGAGACGCTCTCGACGTCATCGGGGGGCACCACGTCGACGAAGTGCCCGGCACGAGCCAGCTCGAGCGCGAGCACCTCACCGATCTCGGCGGTCGCGCCGTGGCGCGACGCCACACTCACCAGCACGTGCATCGCACCGCTCCCCTCGCCATCGCCTTTCGCCCACTCTCGTCCGGTCGCACGCCGCACACCCGGGACCGAGGTCCCGGCCGGCTGCCTGTGACGTCCACCTCGCGCCGGTCCGAATCGCGGCGCGGCGGTTAAGGTGACGAGGTGACCACCGCACCCGAGGGGCGCAAGATGCTCCGCGTCGAGGCCCGCAACGCCGCCACCCCCATCGAGAAGAAGCCGGAGTGGATCCGCACCCGCGCCACGATGGGCCCGGAGTACACGGAGCTGAAGGGCCTCGTGAAGCGCGAGGGCCTCAACACGGTGTGCGAGGAGGCGGGCTGCCCCAACATCTTCGAGTGCTGGGAGGACCGCGAGGCGACGTTCCTCATCGGCGGCGACCAGTGCACCCGGCGCTGCGACTTCTGCCAGATCGACACGGGCAAGCCCGCGGACTTCGACGCGGACGAGCCGAGGCGCGTCGCCGCGTCGGTGCAGGCGATGGGTCTGAAGTACTCGACCGTCACCGGTGTGGCGCGCGACGACCTGGCCGACGGCGGCGCGTGGCTGTACGCGGAGACCGTCCGCCAGATCCACGCCGTCAACCCCGGCACGGGCGTCGAGCTGCTCATCCCCGACTTCAACGCCGTCCCCGAGCTGCTCGACGAGGTCTTCTCGTCGCGGCCCGAGGTGCTCGCGCACAACCTGGAGACCGTGCCGCGCATCTTCAAGCAGATCCGCCCGGGCTTCCGCTACGACCGGTCGCTGTCGGTCATCACGCGGGCCCGTGACGCCGGGCTGGTCACCAAGTCGAACCTGATCCTCGGCATGGGCGAGACCACCGAGGAGATCGTCGAGGCGCTCGGCCAGCTGCGCGAGGCCGGGTGCGACCTCATCACGATCACCCAGTACCTGCGCCCCTCGGTGCGGCACCACCCCGTCGACCGCTGGGTGCGTCCCGAGGAGTTCGTGGAGCTCTCGGACGAGGCCAACCGCCTCGGCTTCCTGGGCGTCATGTCCGGCCCGCTGGTGCGCTCGTCGTACCGCGCCGGGCGCCTGTGGGGTCAGGCGATGCGCCGCCGCGGGCTGCCGATCCCCGACGCGCTGGCGCACCTGGCCGAGCCCACCACCGCGCGGCAGGAGGCGGCCAGCCTGCTGGCCCGCTGATCGTCCGCCCTCAGCGGACGCGGTCCGCGAGGGGCCAGGCCCTCGGTAGACTCCCGACCCATGGCCCGTAACTCCTCCGCCTCTGCTGCGCCCGCCGGCTCCTCCACCCCCAAGGTGAAGAAGACCCGCTGGTACCACCAGATCTGGCAGGCGTACCAGATGACCCGCCAGAACGACCCCGCGGTCACCTGGGTGGTGCTCGGCGTCTTCTTCGGCATCATCGCGCTCGGCGTGCTCGTGGGCCTGCTCATCCACGCGACCATCTACATGACGCTGCTGAGCATCCCGTTCGCGGTGATCGGTGGCATGTTCGTGCTCGCGCGCCGGGCCGAGAAGTCGGCCTACGCCAACATCGAGGGTCAGCCCGGAGCCTCCCGCGCGGCGCTCGGCACCATCCGCCGCGGCTGGACCTTTGGCGAGGAGCCCGTGGCCGTCGACCCCCGCACCCAGGACCTCGTGTTCCGCGGCATCGGCCGTGCCGGCGTGGTGCTGGTGAGCGAGGGCCCGGCCAACCGCGTCGGCAAGCTGCTCGAGTCGGAGCGCAAGCGCACCGCGCGGGTCATCTCCGGCGCGCCCATCACGCTCATCCAGTGCGGGAACGAGGACGGGCAGGTCGCGCTGCGCTCGCTCCCCCGCGCGGTGCAGAAGCTCAAGCCGAAGCTGACCAAGCAGGAGGTCGCCGAGGTCAGCAAGCGCCTCACCGCGCTCGGTGGCGTGCGCCTGCCCGTGCCGAAGGGCGTCGACCCCATGCGTGCGCGTCCCGACCGCAAGGGCATGCGCGGCCGCTGAGACGCCTCGGCGCCCTCGCAGCGCCTCAGCGGCGGACGATCGCCGTCCCCGCCGCGCGGTCGTGGAGGCCACGGCCATCGGGGTCCCACACCACCGCCGGGATCACCAGGCAGAGCAGCAGCGTCCGCAGCAGCGCCGCGATGAACCCCGGTGCGCCGACCGCGAGCCGCTCCTGGTCCGCGGCGGGCGCCGTCGGGATCACCCGGCGCACCCGCAGGCCCACCAGTCGGTGCCCCAAGGTGTGACCGATCGAGCCGACCAGCAGCACGTTCTCGAGGGCGAAGATGCCCAGCGTGGCGGTGGTGCTGCCGCGCGTGAGGAAGAAGGCCTCGCGGTCCACCGGGAAGAACGCCCCCGCGATGAGCAGGCAGGCCACCCAGTCGATCGCCAGCGCAGCGAACCTGCGTCCGAGGGACGCGAGGGAGCCGGAGCCGGAGGCGGGCAGGCCGAGCCGCTGGCCGCGAGCCTGGCTCTCGGCCGGCCTGCGCGACGGGTCCGGGTCGGATGCTCCGCCGTCGAGCCATGAGCTGAGGTCCCGACGATCTGCCACGCGAGCAGCCTAGGCGACGCTCCGCGGTTCGCGGACGTCGGCGCCGACAGCGGCGGCAACGCCGCGGAAACCTGCTGGTCACAGCGTCCACGTAGCGTGGGCCCGCGGCCGCAGCCCGAGCGTCGAGACGCCCCGCGGGCGTCCGTCACGCGGGTCTAGTGTCGAGGATCGTTACACCGGGCCGGTGGTCGTAACACCGTGGAAACACTCGGAACACGACAGAGAAACGGCCCGCTCGTAGCCTCGCCTTGCCCGACCCCACGGGCACCACCAACCGAGGAGCAGCGGATGTTCAACAAGCCAGAGGAAGTCCTGGCATTCATCAAGAGCGAGGACGTCAAGTTCGTCGACGTCCGCTTCTGTGACCTGCCGGGCACGATGCAGCACTTCAACGTCCCTGCCCCGACGCTGGACGCCTCGTTCTTCACCGACGGCCAGATGTTCGACGGGTCATCGATCCGCGGCTTCCAGGCGATCCACGAGTCGGACATGAAGCTCATCCCCGACGTCACCTCGGCGTACGTGGACCCCTTCCGCGTCGAGAAGACGCTGAACATCAACATGCACATCGTCGACCCGTACACCGACGAGCCCTACAGCCGCGACCCGCGTCAGGTCGCCGCCAAGGCGGAGGCGTACCTGCAGTCGACCGGCATCGCGGACACCGCGTTCTTCGCGCCCGAGGCCGAGTTCTACATCTTCGACGACGTCCGCTTCCACACGAAGCAGAACGAGTCGTTCTACAAGATCGACTCCTTCGAGGCGGCCTGGAACTCGGGCCGCGAGGAGGAGGGTGGCAACCTCGGCCACAAGATCCCCTACAAGGGTGGCTACTTCCCCGTTCCCCCGGTGGACGGCTTCTCGGACATCCGCGACGAGATCAGCCTCCAGCTGGACGCGCTCGGGCTCGGCGTCGAGCGCGCGCACCACGAGGTCGGCACGGCCGGTCAGCAGGAGATCAACTACCGCTTCGACAAGCTGGCGATCTCCGGCGACAAGGTCATGCTCTTCAAGTACGTCGTGAAGAACGTGGCGCACAACAACGGCAAGACGGCGACCTTCATGCCGAAGCCGCTGTTCGGCGACAACGGCTCGGGCATGCACGTGCACCAGTCCCTGTGGAAGGACGGCGAGCCGCTGTTCTTCGACGAGAAGGGCTACGGCGGCCTGTCCGACATCGCGCGCTGGTACATCGGCGGCCTGCTCAAGCACGCGCCCTCGCTGCTGGCGTTCACCAACCCGACGGTGAACTCCTACCACCGCCTGGTCCCGGGCTACGAGGCTCCGGTCAACCTGGTCTACTCGGCCCGCAACCGCTCCGCGTGCATCCGCATCCCGGTCACCGGTTCGAACCCCAAGGCCAAGCGCATCGAGTTCCGCGTGCCGGACCCGTCGTCGAACCCCTACCTGGCGTTCGCGGCCATGCTGATGGCCGGCATCGACGGCATCCAGAACCGCATCGAGCCGCCCGAGCCGGTCGACAAGGACCTGTACGAGCTGCCCCCCGAGGAGCACGCCCTCATCCAGCAGGTGCCGGGCTCGCTCGGCGAGGTGCTGGACAGCCTCGAGGCCGACCACGACTTCCTCACGGCGGGCAACGTCTTCACGCCCGACCTGATCGAGACGTGGATCGACTACAAGCGCTCCGCCGAGGTGGACCCGATCCGTCTGCGGCCACACCCGCACGAGTTCGAGCTCTACTACGACGTGTGATCGTCCCGCCTCGCGGCTGCTCCCGTGAGGCGGTGACCTGCAGTAAGCGGCACCCCCGTCACCCTCGCGGTGGCGGGGGTGCTGTGTGTCTGCCACAAGCTTCGTGCGGCGCCGGGCAGTCCGGCGCGTGCCAGGGGGTAGAACAGGTCAGAGGCCGTCGCTACGGTTGCGATGCAGCTCACTCCCTCGAGACGGGTCCACGGGCATGGACACACGAACGGGTACGCAGATCGCCGACGCGGACAGGAGCACGGGAGTCACGTGCGTCGCCGAGCCGCCCGCGTCGCAGGACCGACCGTGAGCAGCGAGCTCGTCGTCGACGGCTTCCGGATCGAGCCGCTCGGGCCGGCGACGTGGGACGCGTTCGCCGATCTCGCCGAGCGCCACAACGGCGTCTGGGGCGGGTGCTGGTGCGTCTACTTCCACGTGTACCCCGACCCGGTGGAGGAGCGGCGCGCGCTCGGGAACCGCGAGTTCAAGCACCAGCTCGTGCTCGCCGGCCGGGCACACGCCGCGCTCGTGATGGACGGTGACGAGGCGGTCGCCTGGGCCGAGTTCGGGCCGCCCGAGGAGCTGCCGAACATCCACCACCGCAAGGAGTGGGAGCAGGGCCTCGAGCAACGCCCCGACTACCGGATCACGTGCCTGTTCGTCGACCGCCGCTACCGACGCAAGGGGATGGCGTCCGTGGCCGTCCGGGGCGCGCTCGCCCTGATCGCCGCCGAGGGCGGTGGTCTTGTCGAGTCCTACCCGCACGACCTGCCGCCGGGGAAGAAGACGTCGGCATCGTTCCTCTACAACGCCACCCGGTCCATGTACGAGCAGCTCGGGTTCACGTACCAGCGCCCGAAAGGCAAGGGAAACTGCGTGATGACGGCGCAGGTTCCGGGCCGGTGACCACGGGCGGAGCCGGTCGGAAGACTCCACACACCGCCACGCCACTGGCCGACTCCCGCCCTACGGACCGGCACGCGTCTCGGCAGCAGAGCAGCAGGGCAGCATGAAACGATGACACCTCCCTCGGACAGCCCACCGGACTTCTACGGCCGGCTGATCAGCTCCACCGTGCGAGTCGTCACGTGGAACGTGTGGGGGCGGCACTCGAACTGGCGGGGCCGCGAGCCTGCCATCATCGCCACGTTGCGGGGCGCACGTCCGGACGTCCTCGTCCTTGCCGAGTCGTGGGCCACGAACGACGACAGCCAGCGTGCCCGGCTGGCGGGCGTGCTGAGGATGCCCCATCACACGTACAGCGGGGTGCAAGCAGAGGAGGACGACACCGCACTCTCAGGCGTTGCCGTGATGTCGCGATGGCCGATCGCACGGACCGACAGCCTCACGTTCGGTGGCGCACGCGTGGAGCTCGCGGAGATCACTGGTCCGCGAGGGTTGGTCCAGGTCGCGGGGGTCGTCATGGACGCGTGGTGGTTCGACGAGAGCCAGGCACGACAGGACGCCGTGCGCGGGTTGCTCGAGCACCTCGCCGAGCTGGTGGACGACGCGGTCCCGCTGGTCGTGTGCGGAGACTTCAACTGTGACCCGGACAGTGACGAGATCCGGATGCTCACCGGTCGGTGCGCCGTTCCCGTCCCGGGGATGTCGTTCTACGACGCATGGGAGGTCGCCGGGGGCCGTGACGGCACGGATCCGACCGGCGCCACCTGGTCGCGTGCCAACCCGTGCACCGCGCCGCTGCTCTGGCCGGACCGGCGCATCGACTACGTGTTCTCCGCGACGAGGCGGCGCGGCGGAGCGGGGCACCCCGTGCGCGCGCAGCTGCTCGGGACAGAGCCCGTCGACGGCGTGTGGCCGTCAGACCACAGCGCCGTGCTCGCGGACCTTCGGTACTAGGTCAGCAACCCGCACGCGGACACCCGGTCCCACTGCGTCGGCGGACCGGCGATCCTCAGATGTCGCTGCAGGTGGCGGTGGCGGCGGCATCGTCGTGACCACGTCGAGCGCCATCAGCGCCACCAACACCTCCTCCGCCGGACCGACTGACGCAGTGATCGCCGGACGCACCACCGTCACGCCGAGGACGTCGCGGTCCGCTTCCGGGCGCGAGCGCGGGCCACGACGTGTTCAATCGAGGACCGAGCGCCAACGTCCCGAACGATGGAAGGGGGTACGCGGTGACCCTGCGCCTGTTGATGCTCGCCGACACGCACGTGCCGGCGCGAGCACGCGCCCTTCCGCCGGACGTGTGGGCCGCGGTCGACGATGCGGACGTGGTGCTGCACGCCGGCGACTGGGTCGACGTCGGGCTGCTGGACGCGCTGTCGTCGCGCGCGCGGCGGCTCGTCGGCTGCTTCGGCAACAACGACGGCGCTGCCTTGAGGTCCCGCCTGCCTCTCGTCGCCCACGTCGACCTCGACGGCCTGCGCGTGGGCGTGGTGCACGAGACGGGCGCCGCGTCCGGCCGCGAGCGCCGGTGCGACGAGGCCTACCCCGATCTCGACCTGCTCGTCTTCGGCCACAGCCACATCCCCTGGGACACCGTGACCCCTCGCGGCCTGCGGCTGCTCAACCCGGGTTCGCCGACGGACCGCCGCCGGCAGCCTGCCGCCACGTACGTCACCGCCACGGTGCAGGACGGGCGGCTGGACGACGTCACGCTCCACGCGCTGCCGGTGCGGCGCTGACGACGCGCGGGTGGGGGCACCCTCCCGCTGCGACTTCCCCGCCGTCATCGGACGATGGAGGAGTGACGAGGACGGGCACGAGCTCAGCTCCGTGGCGGGCGACAGCGTCGGGGGCGGGCCCCGTGGCGGTCGCCGCCGACGTCGTCCGGCTCCTCGCCGTGGTGAGCGTGGTCGCCGGGACCTGGCGCTCGGGTGTGGTCGGCGCGGCGCTCTTCCTGCTGGTGCTCGGGGGCTGTGTGCTCCCGCTCGCTCTCCGGCTGCCGGCAGGGCTGGACGCCGCGTACTGCGCGACGCTCCTGTTCGCGGCGTGGGCGGCGCAGCTGGACTGGTACGTGGCGATCCCGGGGCTCGACGTCGTCGTGCACGCGGTGGCGACCGGGCTGATCGCGGTCGTCGCGACGGTGGCGCTCGCGCGCTGGGGGGCCGTCGTCGCGCCGACCGGGCGAGCACGGGTCGGGGTGGCGGTGGTCGTCGTCGGGATCGGCGCCGTCGCCTCGGTCCTGTGGGAGCTCGGCGAGTGGGCCGGGCACACGTTCCTCGACGACCGGATCCAGGTCGGCTACTCCGACACCCTGGGCGACCTCGCCGCCGGTGTCGCCGGCAGCGTGATTGCTGCGGCGCTGGCCACCCGGTCCCTCGACCTCGACGCCGCGGGCGAGTCATGAGGACCCTCCCCCGCATATCGGTCGTGATCCCCGTGCGCGACGACGCACAGGCGCTCGACGCCTGCCTCCGCAAACTCTCCCGGCAGACGGTGCGCCCGTTCGAGGTCCTCGTGGTCGACAACGGGTCGACCGACGCGTCCGCCCGGGTGGCGGCGGCGCACGGCGCGCGCGTGGTCACGGAAGGCCGCCCCGGCATCCCGGCCGCTGCCGCCACCGGCTACGACGCCGCGACCGGAGACGTCATCGCCCGGCTGGACGCCGACTCCCTGCCGGAGCCGCAGTGGGTCGAGCGCATCGCGACGCGGATCGCCGACGACCCGGACCTCGACGCCGTCAGTGGCACCGGCCGGTTCACCGACCTCCACCCGATCGCCGGGGCGGTCGCGAGCACCGTCTACCTGGGCGCGTACTACCTCATGGGCCACCTCGCGCTCGGCCACCCTCCGCTGTGGGGCTCGTCGATGGCCGTCCGCCGCAGCACGTGGTGCAAGGTCCGCACCAGCGTGGCCCGCGACGACGCCGAGATCCACGACGACCTGGACCTCGCGTTCGCGCTCGGCCCGGAGCGGCGGATCATCGTGGACCGCCACCTGCGGGTCGGTGTCTCCGCGCGCTCCATTCGTGGAGGGGCGCAGCTGATCCGGCGCTTCGACCGCGCGTGGCGGACCCTCCGGCGCAACTGGCGGCGGCTCCCGCCGTGGGAGCGCTGGCGGCGGCGTCTGACGCGCTGACCCGGCGCGGCATGGACTCACCCGAACAGGGGAACCGGGGCTCGCCGTCGCGCGAATGTGCTCGGCACCCCAACCGATCCGGCACGCTCGGCGTTGTCTGTGCATCGGAGGTTACGACGAGTCCTGAGGGGGTTTCGTGCGGGGGGACTGGGAGCCGCTGCTCGAGCAGCTGGTCCGCGAGCGCTACACGCGCCTGCTGGCCAGGGCGATGCTCCTCGTCGGGGCGCGTGGCGATGCCGACGACCTCGTCCAGGAGGCCCTGCTGTCGACATTCAGCGGGCGAGCGCGGCTGACGTCGGTCGAGGCCGCGGAGCAGTACGTGCGCCGCGCGATCGTCTCTCGCTTCATCGACCGGCTGCGGCGCGACGGGCGGGAGGCCATCGCGCACGACGAGGCGTCGCGGCTCGACGCGCCACCAGCGCAGCAAGACGTTTCCACCGAGCTCGAGGCAGCACTCGCGCTGCTCGCGCCGCGCGAGCGGGCGTGCGTCGTCCTGCGGCACCTCGAGCAGATGTCTGTCGCCGAGACCGCGGAGCATCTCCACCTGAGCGATGGTGCCGTGAAGAGGTACACGTTCGACGGCCTGCGCACGCTCAGCTCCGCGCTGGGCACGCGCCCACCGTCCGACGACGTGCCGGTGCGGCTGGTGCCGCACCAGTCAGCTGCCAGGCCCACCGACGGGTCGACGCACCAGGAGGCCTCCCATGGAGCGTGATCTCGACGATGTCGTCCGCCGATCGCTCGACGAGCGCGTCGAGCGACTGGGGCCCGCGGCACCCGCGCCTTCCTCCCTTGCCACGACGGTGGCTCGGGTGCGACTGCGACGTCGGCGGCGCATGGTCGGAGAGGTGTTCGCGGGTGTGGGCGTCGCCGCCTCGCTGCTGGTCGCGCTGGCGCTCGGCACCGCGCACGAGCCCCCCGCGCCGGCCCAGACCCCGTCCCCCGCGCCGACGCTGAGCGCGCCCCCGTCGCCCAGCGCGACGCCCGGTCCCACCACGTCGGCGACCGCGACGGCACTCCCGTCCCAGGCGCAGATCGATGCCGGCCTGGGCCTGCCCGCGACGACCCCGGCGCCGAGCGACGTCTGGAAGGACGTCGGCCCGGGCTGGGCGCTGGGGATCTACCGGCCCCGCTGGGTCACGGGCACGGGCGACGACCCCGTGTTCCGCTCCTCGGTGGTGCTGGCCTCCCCCGACGGCACCGCCTACCACCTGCGCGAGCTGCCCGTGGACAAGGACGTGACGCTGGCGCACTGGGAGCCAGGCGCCACCACGGCACTCGTGACCGTCGCGCCGGTCCATGACGGGTTTACCGAGGCCGGGGTGCGCGGCTGGCTCGACCTGCGCTCGGGCAGATTGACGCGCGAGCCCGGCGCCGTCGGCGAACCGGTGGACGACATCGCCCCCGAGATCTCCTTCCGGGGGGTCGACCACCACGGGGACGAGATCTGGTTCGCGACCTATGGGCTCACGGGCGGCGGCGGCCCCGTCACTTTGGTCGTGCAGAAGCACGACGGGACGCTCGTGAGGCGCGTCGACCTCGATGGTGACGTCATGTACCTCGGCTCGAGCCTGCTCGACCCGGACGGGCGCCTTCTCGTCGCTCCCGGCCACGACGAGAACGAGGCGACGTTCGACGTCGTCGACCTCGACACCGGCCGGCAGACGGCACATCCCTACGGCGTGCCAGGTCAGTACTGCCAGGTGGTGGGCTGGCAGTCCGCCGTCGAGCTGCTCACGCGGTGCCGCACGGCGCCGTGGTCGTCCACGGGGTACGAGTCGCACCTGACCACAGCGGCCGACCCGCTCTACGTGATCCGCCTCGACGGCGGCGCCCCACGCAAGATCCGCACCCTCGCGACCCCCGACCCCGCCGTGCCGCTGTGGCACGGGCTGACTCTCGCCGACGGGTCGGTGGTCGTCGGCGCGCTCCCCCTCGGGTCCCACGACGACGGCTCCTGCGAGGCGGGTCTGTACTCGCTCGACTCCGTTGCCCGCCCGACGCCCCTGGGCATCGACCACGTCGTCGCAGCGACGCCCGTCGGGACGCTCGGGTCGCGCCTCTACGCGGTCACGCGCACCGGATGCGAGCCGACCACGGCGGACACCACCCAGCTGGAGTCGCTCGACGGCAGCACCCGCACCGCCCTGCTGCGCCCGCCGTCCCCTACTTCCGGGCGGATCGAGGGCGGCCTCGGCTCATGGGCCGTCGCAGGTGGACCGGCGGCGCGGGCCTGGGGCTGAACCTGGAGTCCGGGGTCCAGGTGCTGCGGCGGGCGAGGAACGTATCGACCCCGCGCCCGCCCCCGTCCTGGCTACGATCGCACCCGACCGCTCGTCCACCGGTTCCGGGAGCCGACATGCGCGTGACACGAATCGGAGGGCCGACGGTCCTCGTCGAGCTCGACGACTGGCGGATCCTGATCGATCCGACGTTCGACCCACCCGGGCGCCGCTACACGTTCGGGCTCGGCACCTCGAGCACCAAGACGCGGGGACCCGCGATCGAGGCCGCCGACGTCGGACCGATCGACGTGGTGCTCGTGAGCCACGACCAGCACGCCGACAACCTCGACACCGCCGGCCGCGCGCTGCTTCCCGCGGCGACGTACGTCGTCACGACGCTCGCCGGCTCGCGCAGGCTCGCGGCCGCCAACGTCCACGGCCTCACCGCCGGCCAGTCCGTCGGGCTGACGGCGGCGGGCAAGGCGCCGCTCCGCGTGACCGCGACGCCCGGCCGGCACGGCCCCGCCCTGACGCGAGCCATCGTGGGAGACGTCATCGGCTTCGCCGTCCGCCGCGAGGACCAGGAGACCGTCGCCTTGTGGGTGACGGGCGACACGGTCGTGTACCCGGAGCTGCTCGACGCGGCTCGCTCGTTGGACGTGGACGTGGTCGTCGTGAACGTGGGGGGCGTGCGCTTCCCCGTCAGCGGCCCGCTCACCTACACGATGACCGGCTCGGAGGCCGTCCGCCTGCTCACCACGCTCGAGCCACGGGTCGCGATCCCCGCCCACTACGACGGCTGGTCGCACTTCCGCGACGGCGAGGCGGGCCTGCGGGCGGCGCTCCGGACCGCGCCCGGCCGCGTCCAGGACGCGGTCCGCTGGGTTCCCGACGGTCAGCCCGTCGACACGGACGCGCCGGCGGAGTAGCCGCGGGCGGCACCGGCCGGCCGCCGAGCCCGCACCGTCGACCCGCCGGCGATGCCCTCTCAGGCGAGGGCGTCGATGCGCGCCATCTCCTCATCGGTGAGCTCGAACCCGAACACGTCGAGGTTGCTCGCGAGCCGGTCCGGGTCCGTCGACTTGGGGATGACGACGACGTCGTGCTGCACGTGCCAGCGCAGCACCACCTGGGCGGGTGTCACGTCATGCGCACGGGCTGCCTCCACGAGGGCCGTCGCGCGCATGTCCGAGCGCTTCAACGGGCTGTACCCCTCGACTTGGACTCCCCGCTCCCGGTGCTGCGCAAGCAGCCGCGGGTCGTGGTCGGTCGGGCTGTAGGGAATCTGGTTCACCGCGGGCGCCTCGCCCGTCGCGGCGATCAGCTCGTCGATCTGCGCGATCGAGTAGTTGGAGACACCGATCGCGCGCACCAGCCCCTCGTCGCGCGCCGCGCGGAACGCCTCCCACGTCTCCGGTGCCGCGCCGGCGCTGGGCGGCCAGTGGATCAGCCACAGGTCGACGTGGTCCACGTGCAGTGCGACGAGCGACTCGGTCAGCGTCCGACGCTCCTGCCCGATCCGTTGTGGCGGGAGCTTGGTGGTGACGAAGACGTCGTCCCGGTCGATCCCGACCGTGGCGAGGGCGCGCCCGACCTCCGGCTCGTTGCCGTACATCGTGGCGGTGTCGACGTGCCGGTAGCCCAGCTGGAGCGCAGTGCTCACGGCTCTCTCTGCGACGCTCCCCGTCGCCTGCCAGGTGCCGAGGCCGAGCACCGGGATCTGTCCACCGTTCACCGGCCGGGTCGGAACGTTCGCGTCGATCATCGGGCCATCATGCGCGCCGGGCCCGCGGGTGGCATCCGGTCGGTTCCGGCTGACCGAGCCCGGCGGCTCGGATGTCGAGCCGCCTGGCGGTGCGGTCGGTCAGCTCGCGAGGAACGACCGCAGCGCGGCGTTGACCTCTTCGGCGTGCGTCCACAGCAGGCCGTGCGGGGCGCCCTCGACCTCGACGTACTGCGCGTGGGGGACCGCCTGACGGAACCGGCGGGCGGTCACGTCGATCGGCAGGATGTTGTCCTTGGTGCCGTGCAGGATCAGCACCGGCTTGCCGGTCGCGCGCACCGCCTCGACGTCGGCGCGGAAGTCCTCGATCCACGCGGGCACGACGGCGTAGGCCGCGGCCGGCGCGCTGCCGATCGCGACGCTCCAGCTCGCGTCGACCGCCTCCTTGCTGATGCGGCTCCCGAGGTTCTCGTCCAGGTTGTAGAAGTCGTTGTAGAACTGCGTGAACCAGGCGAAGCGGTCGCCCTTGGCCGCGGCGGCGATGCCGTCGAAGACGTCCTGCGGGACGCCGTCCGGGTTGTCGTCCCGTGCGACGAGGAAGGGCTCGAGCGAGGCGAGGAACGCGAGCTTCGCGACGCGCTCGTGGCCGTACGTCGCGACGTAGCGCGCGAGCTCGCCCGTGCCCATGGAGAAGCCGACCAGGATCACGTCCCGCAGGTCGAGCTTCGTCAGCACCGCGTCGAGGTCGGCGGCGAACGTGTCGTAGTCGTAGCCCGTCGTCACCTTGGACGACTGGCCGAAGCCGCGACGATCGTAGGTGATGACGCGGTAGCCGTCGGCGAGCAGCTCTCGCGTCTGCCGCTCCCAGCTGTGGCCGTCGAGCGGGTAGCCATGGATGAGGACGACCGCCTGGCCGGCGCCGTGGTCCTCGTAGTAGAGCTCGATCGGCGCGCTGTTCTCGGTCCCGACGGTGATGAAGCCCATGACCAGTCCCCTTCCGGTGCGATGAGAACGTTCGTTCTCACCTGAGGACTCCGACACTAGAGAACGCGCGTTCTCGCGTCAAGTACAGTGGGGCGCATGACCACGGACAGCGCCCGCGAGCAGATCCTCGCCACGGCCGAGGAGCTCTACTACACCAAGGGCTACGCGGCGGTCGGCATGGACGAGCTGCGGACCAAGGCCGGCGTCTCGTTGCGCCGCCTCTACGCGGCGTTCCCGTCCAAGGACGACGTGGTCCAGGCCGTGCTCGCACGCCGGCACGCGCAGTGGGAGGCCGGGCTGAACGGCGCCGTCGAGGCGGCCGGCGAGGACCCCCGCGACCGCCTGCTCGCCGTCTACGGATACCTGGAGAGCTGGTTCTGCTCGGACGGCTTCCGCGGCTGCGCGTTCATCAACGCCTTCGGGGAGCTGGGCGGCACCAACCCGGAGGTCGCGGCGATCGTCCGCGAGCACAAGGCCGCGTTCCAGCGGTACATGGCCGGTCTCGTGGCTGCGACGGGCGCGCCCGCGCTGCTCGCCGCGCAGCTGTCCATCCTGGCCGAGGGGGCCCAGAGCACCGCGGCGATCTCGGCGGACCCGCAGGCGGCGGCGCAGGCGCGCGCCGCCGCCGAGACGCTGATCGACGCGGCGATCGGCTGAGCGGGCGCCTCAGCCGACCGCCACCTCCCGACGCGCAGCGGCGAGGTCGCTGACCACGCGCGCGACGCCGGCAATGCCGTCGTACTGCGCGTACTCGGCCTCGAGCTCGCGCGCACGCGCACGGAACGACGGGGTCGTCAGAAGCCGTCGCACGGACTCGCGGACGGCTCGCGGGCTCGTCACGTCGTCCCGGTCCACACGGGCTCGCACGCCGGCCCCGGACCACTCGACCCGCGCCCCGACCTCGGCCTTGTCCTCCGTGCGGCCCGCCACCACGAGCGGGACCCCGTGCGAGAGGGCCAGCTGCACCCCGCCGAACCCGCCGTTCGTCACCATGACGTCGACGAACGGCAGCAGCCGGTCGAAGGGCACGAACGGCGTCACGCGGGCGTTGGGCGGCACGGCGACGCTGTCGTCGTCGGTGGTCGCCACCACGAGCACGTCCTCGTCCGCCAGACCTTCGAGCGCGGGTCGCACGAGCCTGCGCGAGTCCGTGGCGATGGTCCCCTGCGTCACCAGGACGACGGGACGACCGGCCGCACGCGCGGCACGCACGTCTCCCCACCACGTGGGCTCCTCGAAGGACTCGACGCCCCGCGGGAGCAGGGCACCGACCGTCTCGACCTTCTCCGGCAGGTCGGAGCGCGGGTACTCCAGGCCCGGGACGGACGTCTGCAGCACGCGCGTGGCCATGGTCTGCGACCAGTCGAAGAAGAAGCCGCGCTGCGGCGGCATCCCGGCCGCGACGACGAGCTCGTGCGCGCGCCGCTGGACGGACCGGAACACGACCTTCTCGATGAGGACGCGCAGCCCGCGCGCCACCAGACGTCCGCCCGCCGTCGTCGGAGGCATCAGCCCGGTCCCGAAGGGCATGGTGTCGCGGCTGGTGAGCGGGAGCGGCGACACCGAGAACACCACCGACGGGATGCCGTGACGACGGCCGGCGATGGACCCGGCGATGAAGGCGTTGTCGGAGACGATGACGTCCGGGCGGTGGCGGGCGACGATCGCGTCGACGTCCTCCAGGAACCCGGGCACGGTCTCGACGAAGTGGTGACGCGCGTCGAACTGGAGCCTGCGCACGCCCGGCTTGGGTGCGCCGTGCGCGAGCGCCCACTCGTCGATCAAGGAGTCGTCCAGGTCTCGCCCGGCGACCATCGGCTCCACGCCGGCGCCGGTGGCCAGCACGGCCGACGCGAACTTGCTGCCGGTGTACACGCGCACGTCGTGGCCCGCCGCGACGAGCTCGCGGACCACGGGCAACGCGGGTCGCACGTGACCCGTGATCGGCGACAGGGTGAACAGGATGGTGCTCATCGAGACTCCTCGGTGCGACGGGATGCGGCCGGGATCTCCGGCCGGGCAACCAGGAGTCCGCACCCGTCCCCCTGATACGCCGCACGGGCGGGTGAACCGTTCGTCCGCCCGTCTCGTGTTCGTCGTATCGGGCCCACCGTGGGCTCGCGACGAGAGGGTTGACGATGAAGACGATCCTGAGACGTACCTCGCTGGCCGCCGCGGTGGTGCTGACCGCCGGGCTGATCGGCGCCCCGGCGGCGCTCGCCGGTGGCGACCACGGCAGCAGCCACTCCCACGGTCATGACGGCCGGACCATCCTGCACGCCACGATCGCGGGAAGCCTGACCAGCGACCCGGTGCTCTTCGCGGGGACCACCCCGGTGGCCCCGGGCGGCGCCGACTGGGTGATCGGCAAGGGCGATGCGCGCCTGCGCCACGACGGCCGCCTCGTCGTCCGGGTCGACCGCCTGGTGCTCACGTCGACCGGCGCCAACCCGGTCACGCAGGTGGCGGCGAGCGTCGCGTGCAACGGCGCGGTGGTCGCGACGACGGCCGTCGTGCCCTTCTCGACGACGGGCGACGCCCGGATCACGGCGCACGTCGCGCTCCCGGACCGCTGCATCGCGCCCGTGGTGCTGCTCAACCCGCGCGGCAACCCCGCGGTCTTCATCGGGATCACCGGCGTCGAGGAGTGACGCGAGGACCGGCGCCTCGCCGCCCGGACGGGCGTCGAGGAGCCGGTCGCTCCCACACGGAGCGATCTGGGCCTCAGAGGGACGTTCCGGCGAGGCGCTCAGCAGCTCGAGGATCCCCATCACGACGAGCACGCCCACGGTCGTCCACACGACGAGCCCGACCGTCGGCTCGTCGGCGGCGATGATCACCAGCACGCCCAGGGCGATGACGACCCAGCGCAGGAGCGTGCGGCGCGCGCCCAGCCACACCCCGAAGCCGCCGGTGTCGACGCCTCGGCCGCGCCCCCACGACCTGATCGTCTCGAAGCCGCTGCCCGCCGACCGCCGGGTCGCGATCGCGGCAGCCGATCCGCCGGCGATGAAGCTGAAGAACGCGACGACGAGGCCGATGATTGCGACCACGCGGATGGTCACCTTCATGAAGTGCACGATCGTCTCGTACAGCACCGTCACCGCGCCGCCCGACGCCGTCGCGGGGATCGAGCCGAGGATGGCCTCCTTGCCGACGGCGAGACCGACCGCGAGCAGAGCCATGCCGCCGACGAGGGCCAGGGCGGCGGCGGCGGTGGTGCGCAGCCGGGTGGTCGAGACCGCAACACCGGCGACCAGGAACATGAGCGCGATCCACGGCAGCCAGTCGCCCAGCGTGTCCAGCACATTGTACGCCGTGCGCAGCTGCACCAGGCTGTCCGCCTGCGCGATCGGGATGACCGGGTTGGCGTCCGGGATCAACGACGCGACCCCCAGGCCGGCCTCGACGAGCTGCTGCTTGACGATCTCGATCACGGGGCCGAGCTGCAGGCTGAGCTCCCCCTCGTCGTCGAGCTGAACCACCGTGTTCGGATCGCCGTTCAGCACCGCGACGATCTGCGTCTGCGCGGTGCGGTTGATCTGTGTCCACATGGTGCTGAACGCGTCCGACTGGACGAACCTCGTCACCGTCTTGGTCACCAGCGTCTCGATGCCGCTGGTCAGCGGCGCATCCAGAAGCTCGATCCGCTCGGTCAGGGCCGGGGGCGCGCCCTGCTGGACGAGGAACTGCTGGAGCTCGTCGGTGACGGTGCTGACGTCGATCCGGTCCATCACGGTGTTCACCGTGCGGTTGATGATCGCCTGCTGCACCTGCGGGTCGTCCGCGAGCGGGGCCACCGTCTCCAGGTAGCGGTCGGTGTCCGTGAGCGTGCGCTCGGCCCAGCTGGCCACGAGCCCGAGCGGCGCCAGGAGCGCTCCGATCGCCACCAGCACGACGGCCGTCCACTGCCGGACGCGGTGGCGCGGTGCGCGCACCACCGCCACCGGTGCGGTCGTCGCCGGCACCTCGCTCAGCCGGCGCCGCAGGGCCGCGTTCTCGGCCTCGAGCTTCGCCAGCCGGGCGGCGACGTCCTCGTCTGCCGCCGCACTCGCGGCGGGGACGTCGATCACGAGGGTGTCCGCCTCGGTCGGGTGGGCGTCGGCCACGTCCGCCGCCCGCTCGTCGGCGGGCGTCTCCGTGCCCGGCTCGTCGGGCTCGCCGTCCGCCGCGGTGCCCGCCCCGGACGGCGCCTCGGGAGGAACCCTGTCCCCGGCGACCGCCTCGTCGGCCCGCCGCTCCGCAGCGGGGCCCGTACCACCCGGTGCTCGCCTCGGCTTGCGCTCGCTGGGTGGTGTCATGGCTGCCTCCTGCGTCGTGTGACCTGGGCGAACACGTCGATCTTGGCAGGATCGGCGGCGCAGGGACAGCGTTTCGTCCGTATGTGTCCGCTTCGTGCTCCGGGCGGCGAACAGCCGCCCGACAAGGCCGTCCTCAGCCGTAGAAGACGCGCTCCACGACGGCGCGCGCGCGGCGAGCCGTGCGCAGGTAGTCCTCCTCGAGCTCTCCGCCCGACCCCGCGGGGTACCCGACGACCCGCGCAAGACCGGCGAGGGCCTGCCGGTCGTGCGGCAGCACGTCCACCTGGCCGCCGTCGGCCCGCCCGGTCCACAGCACGTTCGCGTCCCGCAGGCGCGACGCAAGGTTCCACGCCTCGACGAGGGCGCGGCGGTCGTCGGCCTCGAGCAGGTCCGCGGCCTCCGCGGCCGCGATTGCCTCGGTGGTCGAGGTGGTGCGCAGCCCGGGCACCTGGGCCGCGTGCTGGAGCTGCAGGAGCTGGGCCGTCCACTCGACGTCGGAGATCCCGCCGCGCCCGAGCTTGAGGTGCCGGGCCGGGTCCACGCCGCGCGGCAGGCGCTCAGCCTCCACGCGCGCCTTGATGCGCCGCACCTCGCGTTCCGCCGACGCGTCGAGGCCGCCCGGCGGGTAGCGCAGCGGGGCGATCAGCTCGACGAAGCGCTCCCCCAGCCCGGCATCGCCCGCCACGGGACGCGCCCGCAGCAGGGCCTGGCTCTCCCACGGCGCGGACCAGCGGTCGTAGTACTCGGCGTAGGCGTCGAACGAGCGGACCAGCGGCCCGTTGCGCCCCTCAGGGCGCAGGTCGGCATCGACCACCAGCGGCGGCTCCGGGCCGACGCTGCCGAGCAGCTGGCGGATCATCGTCGCGACCGAGAGCGCGAACTCCTGCGCCTGCACCGGGTCCACGCCGGGCCGCGGGTCGTGCACGAACAGCACGTCGGCGTCCGACGAGTACCCCATCTCCGCGCCGCCGAGGCGGCCCATCGCGACGACGAGCAGGCGGGTCGGCGTCTCGTCGAGCCCACGCTCGGCGCGTGCCTCCCAGGCCGCGATGCGCAGGGCACCGACGATGACGGCGTCGGCCGCCCGCGTCAGGCTCGCGGCTGCGCGCGTCCCGGTCACGACTCCGAGCACGTCGGCCGCGGCGGTCCGCGCCAGCTCGCGGCGACGCAGCCCGCGCATGAGGCCGATGGCGACGTCGGGCTGGTCCGCCCGCGTGAGGATCGCGTCCGCCTCGGCCCAGATCCGCTCGTAGCTGCGCGGCTCCAGCTCCTCGTCCTCCGCGAGCCAGCCGACGGACTCGGGCGAGCGCATGAGGGCGTCCGCGACGTACCGGCTCGTCGAGAGCACGCGCGCGAGCCGCTGCGCCGCCGCCGCGGAGTCGCGCAGCAGCTTGAGGTACCAGTGCGTGGTGCCCAGCGTCTCGGACAGTCGCCGGAAGGCCAGCAGGCCGCCGTCGGGGTCGGGCCCGTCAGCGAACCAGCCGAGCATCACGGGCAGCAGCTGGCGCTGGATGGCGGCGCGCCGGGAGATGCCCTCGGTGAGGGCCGCGATGTGCCGCAGCGCGCCCGCGGGGTCGAGGTATCCGATGGCCGCGAGCCGGGCCCGAGCCGCCTCGGGCGCGAGGCTGGCCTCCTCCGTCGACAGCTGGGCGGTCGCCGGCAGCAGGGGCCGGTAGAACAGCTCCTCGTGCAGGCTGCGCACCTCGCGCTTGACCGCGCGCCAGCGCTCGAGCAGGCCCGCGACCCCCTCGGCGCGCATCCCCACCGACCGCGCCAGGCGGCGCAGGTCCGCGTCCGCCGTGGGCATGAGGTGCGTGCGGCGCAGCCCGTAGAGCTGGATCCGGTGCTCGAGCAGGCGCAGGAACCGGTAGCAGACGGCCAGGCGTGCCGCGTCGTCCCGGCCGACGTAGCCCGCCGCGGCGAGGGCGGCGAGCGCCGTCAGCGTGCTCGGGCTGCGGATGTCCTCGTCGGAGCGGCCGTGCACCAGCTGCAGCAGCTGGACGGTGAACTCCACGTCTCGGAGCCCGCCCACGCCGAGCTTGAGCTGGCGGTCCGCCTCCGCGGCCGGCACGTGCGACTCGACTCGACGACGCATCGCCTGCGAGTCCTCGACGAAGTTCTCGCGCTGCACCGCCGCCCACACGAACGGCTGGGTCATCTCGACGTACGCGGCGCCGAGCGCGCGGTCACCCGCGAGGGGCCGCGCCTTGAGCAGCGCCTGGAACTCCCACGTCTTGGCCCAACGCTCGTAGTAGGCGCGGTGGCTCGCGAGGGTGCGCACGAGCGGGCCGTCCTTGCCCTCGGGGCGCAGAGCGGCGTCCACGGGCCACAGCGCGGGCTCCCCCGCGGTGGACGAGCACGCGCGGGCGAGCCCGGCGGCCAGCTTGGCGCCGGCGGCGAGCGCGGTGGCCTCGTCGGCGCCGTCCACCGGCTCGACGACGTAGATGACGTCCACGTCCGAGACGTAGTTGAGCTCGCGGCCGCCGCACTTGCCCATGCCGATCACGGCGATCCGTGCGTCACGCCCGTGGTCGGGCAGGGAGGCCCGCGCGAGCGCGAGAGCGGCCTCGAGCGCGGCCGCGGCGAGGTCCGCGAGGGCGGCGGCGACCGCGGGGAGCCTGGTCAGCGGGTCGGACGCGGTCAGGTCCGCCGCCGCGATCCGGAGCAGTCTGGTGCGGTAGGCGCGGCGCATGGCGTCGATGCCGGGCGCGCCGACCAGGGCCGCCACGGGGACGTCGGCAGCGGCGTCGGCACCGACCGCGCCCAGCAGCTCGGCACGCACGTCCCCGGCCGGCACGCCGACGCCCGGTGCGTCGTCGACGAGCACCCGCAGGTTGTCCGGGTGGGCGACGAGCGTGTCGCCCAGCGCGACCGACGCGCCCACGACGGCCAGCAGACGCGCCCGCTCGGGTCCGTCGCTGGTCAGCACGTCACGCAGCAGTGGACCGAGCACGCCGTGCGCGCGGACGGCGCCGGCCAGCTTGGCCAGCGTGAGCAGGGCGGCGTCGGGATCGCCGACGTCGGCGAGCGGCGCGACCAGCACGTCGGCGGCCTCTGGCAGGACGGCGGCGAGCGCCTCGTCGGCGATCAGCCGCTCGGCCCGGGGCACGTCCTCCACACCCACCCGGGTGAGGCGGGTCGCCAGGCTCGCGCCCCGTGCGTCGGTCATGCCGCGCGTCCCGTCACCGCGTGCGTGCCAGCTCTCGTCACGGCGCCGGTCACAGGACCGGCAGGAACCGCTTCAGCTCGTACGGCGTCACCTGCGAGCGGTACTCCTCCCACTCCCGGCGCTTGTTGCGCAGGAAGAAGTCGAAGACGTGCTCGCCCAACGTCTCGGCGACGAGCTCGGAGCGCTCCATGACGGAGATGGCGGCGTCCAGCGACTGGGGCAGCGGCTCGATGCCGAGCGCGCGGCGCTCCGCGTCGGTCAGCTCCCACACGTCGTCCTCGGCGCCCTCGGGGAGCTCGTAGCCCTCCTCGATGCCCTTGAGGCCCGCGGCCAGCACCACCGCGAACGCCAGGTACGGGTTGGTGGCCGAGTCCACGGAGCGGTACTCGATGCGGCTCGAGTTGCCCTTGCCCGGCTTGTACATGGGCACGCGGACCAGGGCGGAGCGGTTGTTGTGGCCCCAGCAGATGTAGCTGGGCGCCTCGGCGCCGCCCCAGAGGCGCTTGTAGGAGTTCACGAACTGGTTGGTCACGGCGGTGATCTCCGCCGCGTGCGTGAGCAGCCCGGCGATGAACGAGCGCGCTACCTTCGACAGCTCGAGCGGTGCGCCCGGCTCGTGGAAGGCGTTGCGGTCGCCCTCGAACAGCGACAGGTGCGTGTGCATGCCCGAGCCGGGCTGGTCGGCCAGCGGCTTGGGCATGAAGCTCGCGAAGACGCCCTGCTCGAGAGCGACCTCCTTGACCACCGTGCGGAAGGTCATGATGTTGTCGGCCGTGGTGAGCGCGTCGGCGTAGCGTAGGTCGATCTCGTTCTGCCCCGGACCGGCCTCGTGGTGGGAGAACTCCACCGAGATGCCCATCGACTCGAGCATGGTGATCGCCGCGCGCCGGAAGTCGTGCGCGGTGCCGCGCGGCACGTGGTCGAAGTAGCCGCCCTGGTCGACCGGCACCAGAGGGACGGCCGGGTCCGCCGGGGCGTCGAACAGGTAGAACTCGACCTCGGGGTGCGTGTAGAAGGTGAAGCCCTTGTCGCTCGCGCGGCTGAGCGCACGCTTGAGCACGTTGCGGCTGTCGGCCAGGCTCGGCTCGCCGTCGGGCGTGAGCAGGTCGCAGAACATGCGGGCCGTGCCGTGCCGCTCGCCGCGCCAGGGCAGCACCTGGAACGTGGTGGGGTCGGGCTTGGCGATCATGTCCGCCTCGTAGACCCGGGTCAGGCCCTCGATCGAGCTCCCGTCGAAGCCGATCCCCTCCGCGAACGCGGCCTCCAGCTCGGCCGGCGCGACCGCCACCGACTTGAGGATCCCGAGCACGTCGGTGAACCAGAGACGGATGAAGCGGATGTCCCGCTCCTCGACCGTGCGGAGCACGAACTCCTGCTGCCTGTCCATGCGGTACATCCTGCCCGACATCCGCGCTGCGCAGGCCGCATGTCCGCCGCGCGTCCGCCGACGACCTCCTCAGGGGCACCCCTCGGCATCCGCCCTCCCTCGGCTGCCCCGAGGTGGGTTGCGTCACAGCGGGCGGGAGGGCCGCGGGCAGGGCGGGTGGATAGGGTCGGGGGATGGTTCGGCCGCGGATTGCGCTCGCTCAGATCGACACCTGCGTCGGGGACGTGACGCAGAACTCCGCCGCGGTCCGCGCATGGGCCCGCCGGGCCGCCGACGCGGGTGCGGACCTCGTCGTCTTCCCCGAGATGACGCTCACCGGCTACCCCATCGAGGACCTCGCGCTGCGCGCGTCGTTCCGTCGCGGGGCCGAGGCCGCGCTGCTGGAGACCGCCACGGCGCTGGCCGACGACGGCCTCGGCGGGCTCGCGGTGCTCGTCGGCACGATCGGCGAGCGCGACGGCCGGCCGACGAACCAGGCGGTGCTGCTGCGCGGTGGTGTCGTCGAGGCCCGCTACGACAAGCACCACCTGCCCAACTACGGCGTGTTCGACGAGTTCCGCATCTTCTCCCCCGGCCAGGACCCGCTCGAGATCGAGGTGGCCGGCGCCCGGCTCGGCGTGGTGATCTGCGAGGACATCTGGCAGGACGGCGGCCCCGTGTCGCAGCTGCGGGACGTCGACGCCCTCGTCGTGCTCAACGGCTCCCCCTTCGAGGAGGGCAAGGGGCACGTCCGCACGGAGCTGGCCGCCCGCCGCGCGCACGAGACCGGCGCGCCGGTGGTGTACGTCAACCTCGTCGGCGGGCAGGACGACCTGGTGTTCGACGGCGGCTCGTTCGTCGTCGGCGCGGACGGGACGGTGCTCGCGACCGCCCCCCAGTTCGTCGAGCACCTGCTGGTGTGGGACCTGGGCGAGCCCGGCCCGCAGGTCCCGCCGCTGGATCCCGACGAGGAGATCTACCGCGCGCTCGTCACGGGCCTGGCCGGCTACGTGCGCAAGAACGGCTTCCGCTCGGTGGCGCTCGGGCTGTCCGGCGGCATCGACTCGGCGCTGACCGCGGCCATCGCGGCGGACGCGATCGGCGGCACCAACGTCGTGGGCGTCTCGATGCCGTCCGTGCACTCCTCGGAGCACAGCAAGGACGACGCCGCCGACCTGGCCAAGCGGATCGGCGCCGACTACCGCGTGCAGCCCATCAAGCCGATGGTCGACGCGTTCGAGGCCCAGCTCGACCTCGACGGCGTGGCCGCGGAGAACCTGCAGGCGCGCGTGCGCGCCGTGATCCTCATGGCGATCTCCAACCGCGAGGGTCACCTGGTGATCGCGCCCGGCAACAAGTCGGAGCTCGCCACCGGGTACGCCACCATCTACGACGCGGGCAGCATCGGCGGGTTCGCCCCGCTCAAGGACGTCGACAAGTCGCGCGTGTGGGCCCTGGCCCGCTGGCGCAACAACCACGCGGTCGACCGCGGCGAGCTGCCTCCCATCCCCGAGTCCTCCATCACCAAGCCGCCGAGCGCCGAGCTGCGGCCCGGCCAGGTGGACCAGGACTCGCTGCCTCCCTACGCGCTGCTCGACGAGGTGCTGGACGCCTACGTCGAGCACGCCGAGGGGAGGGCCGAGCTCCTCGCGCGCGGCTTCGACCCGGCGGTGGTCGACCAGGTCCTCGCCCTCGTCGACCGCGCGGAGTGGAAGCGCCGCCAGTACCCGCTGGGACCCAAGGTCACGGCGCTGGCGTTCGGACGCGACCGCCGCCTGCCCGTCACCTCCCGCTGGCGAGAGCCCTGAGCACCGCGCACCGAACGCTGAGCGTCCCACCGACCTGATCACCCGAGGAGCCCGCACCATGACCACCAAGCGCGTCCGCGTGCACCACCTGCGCGAGGCCAAGGAGCGCGGCGAGCGCCTCACCATGCTCACCGCCTACGACGCCGTCACGGCGAGCATCTTCGACGCCGCGGGCATCGACATGCTGCTGGTCGGCGACTCGATCGGGAACACCATGCACGGGTACCGCACCACGCTGCCCGTCACCGTCGAGGAGATCATCGTCGCGGCCCGCGCGGTGGCGGGCGCCGCGCAGCGCGCCTTCGTGGTGGCGGACCTGCCGTTCGGCTCCTACGAGGCGGGGCCGGAGCAGGCGCTCGCGACCGCCGTCCGCGTCATGAAGGAGACGGGCGTGTCTGCGGTGAAGTTCGAGGGCGGCAAGCGCGTCGCGGCCCAGGTGCGCGCCCTCACGGAGGCAGGCATCCCGGTGGTGGGTCACCTCGGCTACACCCCGCAGTCGGAGAACCTGCTGGGCGGTCCGCGCGTGCAGGGTCGCGGCGACGAGGCCGCCGAGCGGCTCAGCGCCGACGCCGTCGCGCTCGCCGAGGCCGGTGCCGTCGCCGTGGTGCTCGAGATGGTCCCCGCGCCCGTCGCGGAGCGCATCACCGAGATCCTCATGATCCCGACGATCGGCATCGGCGCGGGGACTGCGGTCGACGGCCAGGTGCTCGTGTGGGTCGACATGGCGGGCATGGGCGACTGGTCACCCCGGTTCGCCAAGCGGTTCGGTGAGGTGGGCGCCGCGCTCAAGGCCGCCGCGAGCGCCTACGCCGACGAGGTGCGCAGCGGATCCTTCCCGGACGCGGACCACCAGTTCGACGCGTGAGACCACTGGCGCGGGCGCTGTCCTGGGGCATCGCCGCCGTCGCCGCGGTCGCGTGCGTGGTGCTGGGCGTGCCCCTGGCCGCGGGCTCGTTCGGGGTCGCGCAGCTCGTCTCGTTCCGCGCGGTCCTGGCCGTGGCGCTGGCCGCCGCCGCGGTGCTCGTCGCGGCCGTCGGGCTGCTGCTCCCGCGACGTGCACGACGGGCCGCCGTGCCCCTCGTGCTCGTCCTCGCGCTCGGCGCGGGCGCCCAGGTCGGCGTCCTCGCCTGGCGCGCGACCGGAGATCCGCCGGACCGCCGCGAGGCGGCGGGCGCGCCCCTCGTCGTCCTGTCGTTCAACACCCTCGGCGTGGTCCCGCCCCAGACGCTCGCGCGCCTGGCCCAGCAGCAGGACGCCGACGTCGTCGTGCTGCCCGAGACGTCGGACGCCACCGCGGCGGCGACGCAGGAGATCCTTGCCGACGCGGGGATCCCCATGCGTCGCTACGCGGGGCCGAGCGCGGACCCGCACGTGGACGGCGTGGCCCTGCTGGTCCGCACCGCTCTCGGGGAGTACCCGGACGCCGTCGAGGTGCCCATGCGGCACGGCGCCCTGCGCGTCGAGGGGGCGGGAACGCGCCCGACGATCGTCGCGGTGCACCCCGTCTCCCCCACCGCGGCCGGCTCCATGCCGACGTGGCGCGAGGAGACCCGTGCCTCGGTCGACGAGTGCACCGACCACCCCGGCGCGATCGTCGCGGGCGACTTCAACGCGACCCTGGACCATCCCGCGCTGCGCCGCCTGGGGACGTGCGTCGACGCGGCGCGCGAGGTCGGCGAGGCCGCCACCGGCACGTGGCCGGCCGCCGCGCCGGGCTGGTTGGCCACGCCGATCGACCACGTGCTCGTCGATGCCCGTGCCTGGCGGGTGCTCGATTTCCGTGTGCTCCCCGCGGCAGGCGGCAGCGATCACCGCCCGGTCGTCGCCACGCTCGAGGCTCGTCGGTAGCCCACCTCAGTAGCCCAGGTCAGTAGCCCAGGTACCGCCCGGGCCGGTGGTTCATGGCCAGGATGAGGTTGAGGAGCACGGCGCCGGCGGCGGAGAGCAGCACCGTGCTCGCCGGCACGACCAGGAATGAGGCGAGCACCACAGCGCAGTCGAGCGCCATCTGCACGTAGCCGGCGCGCCAGCCCAGCCGCTCCTGCGCGATCAGCGCGACGATGTTGAAGCCGCCCAGGCTCGACCGGTGGCGGAACAGGATGAGCAGCCCGACGCCCGCCAGCGTGTTCCCCGCCAGGACGGCGTAGGCCGCGGGCAGCGTGACGTCGCCGCCGAACATCGCGGGGTGGAGGGCGCTCAGCAGCGACACCAGCCCGATGCACAGCGCCGTGCGCAGGCTGAAGTCCCAGCCCTTCTTCGCGATCGCCAGGACCAGGAAGGGCAGGTTGACCAGGGCGAACAGGACGCCGAACGGCACCTGGGCCACGTGCGCCAGGAGCAGCGCCAGACCGGCGGTCCCTCCTGTGACGGCATCCGCCGATCGCAGCAGGAACAGGCCGAGGGACACGACGAAGGTGCCGATCAGGATGCCGAGAGCGTCCTCGGCGAAGGAGTGCTTGGCACCGACGATCGGGGCGTCGGCGACGGACGTGGTCATGCGGGATGGTCCTCCGGGGCGGCTCACGCCGGGCGGGAAGCTGCGCGGCGGCGGACCATCGTCACACGATCGTCAGTCCTCCTCGGCCTCCCAGGCCTTGTTGCGCGCCTTGGCCTTCTCGATCGCGTGGGCCGCCTCGTCCCGCGTCGGGTACGGACCCATGAGCTTGCTCCAGTCGCTCTTGCGCCCCTCCTCGACCTCGTGGGTCTCGGTGTTGAACCAGAAGTCGCCTGCCATCGTCGTGCTCCTCACGGTGTCCCTGTTCCAGGCCGATGTTCCCGGGTCGAGCCCGGGACCTGCTCGTAGACTGCCAGGCATGGCCCCCGTTCACAGCCGCAGCGCCCTGAAGCCGGGCACCGTCAGCCCCCGCCGACCCGTCCCCGCCAACATCGCGCGTCCGGAGTACGTCGGCAAGCCGGGCCCTCAGCCGTGGCGCGGGCCGAACGTCTTCGACGAGGCGACGATCGCCGGCATCCGGGTCGCTGCCCGCATCGCCGCGCAGGCGCTCGAGGAGGTGGGCCGGCACGTCGCGCCCGGCGTCACCACCGACGAGCTGGACGCGATCGGCCACGAGTTCCTGCTGGACCACGGCGCCTACCCCTCGACGCTCGGCTACCGCGGGTTCGCCAAGTCGCTGTGCACGTCGGTCAACGAGGTGATCTGCCACGGCATCCCGGACTCGACGGTCATCGAGGACGGCGACATCGTCAACATCGACATCACGGCGTTCATCCACGGGGTGCACGGCGACAACAACGCGACGTTCCTGGCGGGCGACGTGGACGAGGAGTCCCGCCTGCTCGTCGAACGGACCCGGGAGGCGCTCGCCCGCGCCATCAAGGCCGTCAAGCCGGGCCGCGAGGTCAACGTGATCGGCCGCGTGATCGAGAAGTACGCCGACCGCTTCGGGTACGGCGTGGTGCGGGACTACACGGGTCACGGCGTCGGGCCCGCGTTCCACACCGGTCTGGTCATCCCGCACTACGACGCCGCGCCGCTCTACGAGACGGTCATCGAGCCCGGCATGGTCTTCACCATCGAGCCCATGCTCAACCTCGGAACACCTGATTGGATCATGTGGGACGACGACTGGACCGTGCTGACAGCCGACGGCCGTCGCAGCGCGCAGTTCGAGCACACCCTGCTGGTCACCGATGACGGAGCGGAGATCCTGACACTGCCATGAGCCACCACAAGCACTCCTCCCAGCACGACCTCGCGTTCGGCATCGACATCGGCGGCAGCGGCATCAAGGGCGCGCCGGTGGACCTGAAGAAGGGCGAGTTCGCCAAGGACCGGCTGCGCATCCCCACGCCGCAGCCCGCGACCCCGGAGGCGGTCGCCAAGACGGTCGGCGAGATCGTCGACTCGTTCGACCTCGACAAGCACGTCCCCATCGGCGTGACGTTCCCCGCAGTCATGCTGCACGGCGTCGCGCAGTCGGCCGCCAACGTGGACGCCTCGTGGATCGGCACGGACGCGCAGAAGCTGTTCAGCGACGCGACCGGGCGACGCGTGGTCGCCGTCAACGACGCCGACGCGGCCGGTTTCGCCGAGGTCGCGTACGGTGCCGCGGCGGGCGTCAAGGGCGTGGTGCTCATCGCCACGCTCGGCACGGGCATCGGCTCGGCCCTGGTGGTCAACGGGCAGCTGGTCCCCAACACCGAGCTGGGTCACCTCGAGATCGACGGGCACGACGCGGAGTCACGCGCGGCCGAGTCGGTCAGGGATCGCGAGGGGCTCGACTGGGCGCAGTGGGCCCAGCGGCTGCAGCGCTACTTCACGGTCGTCGAGAACCTGTTCTGGCCCGACTTGATCGTGGTGGGCGGGGGCGTGAGCAAGCACCACAAAGACTTCCTGCCGCTGCTGGACCTGCGCAGCCCGATCGTCCCGGCCAAGCTGTTCAACGCCGCCGGCATCGTGGGCGCGGCCGCGCTGGCGGCCGAGGAGCACGGCAGCTGACGTGACGTGGCGGCAGGTCGCGCCCGGCGTGCTGGTCACGACGAGCGCGGTCTACGCGACGAGCACGGTCGCGATCCTCGGGAACGCGGGCTACCTGCTCGTCGATCCCGGGGTGACCGCCGACGAGATCGCCGCGTTGGTCAGCGCGCTCCCCCAGCCCCCGGTCGCCGTCTGGTCCACCCACCCGCACTGGGACCACCTGCTCGACGGCCCGGCGCTGGCTCACCTGCCGCGGTGGGGTGCTCCGGCGGCCGCTCCGGTGTTCGACGGCGACGCCGAGCTCGCGGCGGTGCTCGCGACCCGACCGGACGACCACGCCGCACCCCTGGCCGCGCCGCCCCGCGGCTACCCCGGAGAGGGTGAGGTGCGCTGGGACGGGCCGCGCGTGGTGGTGCTCGCGCACCGCGCGCACGCCCCGGCCCACACCGCGCTGCACCTGCCCGAGGCGCGCCTGCTCGTCGCGGGCGACATGCTCTCGGACGTCGAGATCCCGCTGCTCGACCTCGACGCCTCGGACCCCGTCGCCGACTACCGCGCCGGGCTGTCGCTGCTGGAGTCCACGGGCGCCGAGCTCGTGGTTCCCGGGCACGGCGGCCTGGGCACGCTCTCGGCCCGCGTCGAGGCGGATCGCGCGTACCTGGACTCGCTCGACGAGCCGGCACGGGACCCTCGCCTCAGCGTCCCGTGGCTGCGCGAGATCGACGCACGGCAGCGTGCGCTCGTCACCTGAGGACCCTGGACCGGCGTCCGACCGCGGGTGAACCCGGGCGATCGCCCTGCCTCTCGCAACCGCGCGGTGCCACCATGGGCCGATGGGCCTGGTCGTCTCGCACATCACGTTCGACTGCGCCGACCCCAACGCGCTCGCGGGCTGGTGGGCCCAGGTCCTCGGCTGGGAGCGGGTCTGGGAGCTCGACCCCGCCGACGAAGAGGTTGCGCTGCGCTCCCCCGACGCCATGGGCACCTGGCTGTTCATCAAGGTGCCGGACCGCAAGTCGTCCAAGAACCGCGTGCACCCGGACCTCCGGCCGCCCAACGGGTCGGACCAGGCGACCGAGCTGGCGCGGCTCCTCGAGCTGGGTGCCACACCCGTCGACATCGGCCAGGGCGACGTCCAGTGGCACGTGCTGGCCGACCCCGAGGGCAACGAGTTCTGCCTCCTGGTCCGCACCCCGGCCCAGGTCGCCGACGACGGGGACTGAATCTGCGGCCGGGTGTATCTCCAGCGGGCCCGACCTGCACCTCATCGTCAGCAGGCAGGCGACCACCCGCTCCAGGAGCAAGCCATGAGCGATCCGAAACCCCGCCCCCAGGACGACGACGACGAGCTCGACGAGTCCGAGGCCGTCGCACACAACGCGCCGGAGGACCATGTCCCGGTCCCGGACGGCGTCGACGAGCAGACGGACGACGGTGAGCGGTGATGGTGCGCTCCCCCGCCGCCGCCATCGCCGAGTCCAAGCACATCACGGTCGGGTACGGCGGCATGTGCCTGAAGTTTGTGCGCACCTGCTACGGGGTGCCACCCCGCTACGAGTCGGCCATCAAGGCGTGGGAGAACGCGAAGCACAAGCACCCCACGCACAACCCGGGCTCGATGCCGGCGGGCGTCCCGGGCTTCATGACGCACCCGCGATCGGTCTACCAGCACGTGTTCGTCACGCTCGGCGACGGCATGATGCGCACCACCAACAGCGTCACGGGGCGGATCCACACGGTCGCCATCCAGTCGTGGCTCAACAGCGGCTGGACGCTGCTGGGCTGGACGGAGGACCTGAACGGGGTGCGCGTGTTCGCGGCCCCGCGGGGCAACGGCGTGAACGCCTGGTGGCACGTCGCGGTGGACCCGGGGCACCACCTCAACGCGCGCACGACGCCCAACGGCCCGATCGCCACGATGCGCAACCCGGGCTTCAACATCTACGCGACGGCCCGCAAGCGGGTGGACGGGCGGTGGTGGATCAAGGGCAAGCGGTACTGGTACGCCGAGTCCTACCTGCAGCGCGGCAAGTCCTGAGGTTGGATCGAGGCATGGGCCTCGTCGTCTCGGAGATCGGCATCGACTGCACCGACCCGCACGCCCTCGCCGCCTGGTGGGCACAGGTGCTGAGCTGGGTCCCCTCGGGCGAGGACGCGCCCGACGACGACTACGTGAGCATCCGCGACCCCGACGGTTCGTTGGAGTGGGGCTTCTCGCGCGTGCCGGAGCCGAAGTCGGTCAAGAACCGCTGGCACGTGGACCTGCGCCCGCCGGACGGGTCGGACCAGGCCACGGAGCTGGCCCGCCTGCTCGCACTCGGCGCCACGCTGGTGGACGTCGGCCAGGGCGATGTGACGTGGCACGTGCTTGCGGACCCGGAGGGCAACGAGTTCTGCCTGCTGCGGCGCACCCCGGCGCAAGCCCGCTGAACCGACTTGCCGGTCGGTGCCGGACCCCCCAGGCTCGAGGCATGCCCATCGAAGACGAAGACAAGGCCATCGGCGAGGTCGTCGACCGCATCGCGGAGAAGTTCCCCGCCGTCGAGCGCGAGCGCGTCCAGGAGGCCGTCGAGACGCACAAGAGCCAGTTCGACGAGGCCGCGGTGCGCGACTTCGTGCCCGTCCTGGTGGAGCACCAGGTGACCGACGAGCTCAGCACGCAGGACGGCGACTGAGGACTCGCCAGAGCGCGGACGCGATGCTGCCGGCTGTCAGGCCAGGACCCGGGCGTCGCGCGGGTGCGTGGGCAGGGCGGTCTGAAGTCCCAGCACGCCGATGAGCGCGGCGGCCGGGCCGGGGACGTCGCGGAGCCCGAAGTCGATCCCCGCCTGTCTGCACATGCCGCTGCACTGCAGCAGGAACCCGATCCCGGCGCCGTCGATGAACGTCACGGCCCCCAGGTCGACCTCGACGGGAAGGTCGGCCACCGCTCCGAGCGCTTCCAGCGCCCGATCGGCCTCGTCGCGGAGTGCGAAGTCGATGTCGCCGCGCAGCCTGACGAGGAGCAGCGAGCAGGACCGCTCGACCGTGATGGAGCCGTGGGATGCGAGGGTGAACGAGTCTGTGGTGCGCATGCGCGCCGCCTCACCTTGACGTGGTCCGGCCGGTGGGAACGCGGCTCGGTTGGTGCACGCCAAGGTGGAACACTCGGTGCGACGACGCCCCGCACCGCGTCCAGTCTCTCACCCGATCGCCGGCTTTGACCCGGCCGGGACCGAGCAGTTTCTCCCTGGTCAACCGGTCGCAGGTCAGCGGCCCGGACGTCACCCGTTCGTGGTGGCACTGATCGGGACAGGGCGCTGCGCAGACGCCGGACCGTCGAACGTCCTTGCTGCGCCGACCGGGCGACCCCTACCCAGGGTGGTGGCTGGCTCGCGCATACTCCATCACTTGTCGCCCCATCCTCAGCGAGGTCGCAAAGAACAAGACAAGAAGTGCAGAAGGGCCGACGATCCACCAGATCGCACCTGGGGGTCTCGTCTCCCAGTCCCATACCTTCGCCCACCAGAGCATCGAGCAGCAGTACGAGGCGACCGCGCCGCCAGCGAAGAGTGCGGCCGTTCCGAGGTAGGGAGTAGTCCGCTTTCTGGCCAGCGACCGATGCCGGCTCTCGACGCGGAGGTGCGACTCCCAGCCGATCGGTGGGCTCCCCGCCAACGCAGTCGACAGTCGAGGGTCCGCCGCGACTCGGCGTTCGAGTTCGAACACGTACGCACCCGCGCGCTCGGCCCGGTTGAGTTCCCCTATCCAGGTCCAGCACGCGACGCACATCAATGCTGGAAGCGCGAGGCCGAAGACAACGAACACCGCGAACTGCGTGAAGTGATCGAACTCGGCGGCAGGAGTCGCGTTTGATCGTGACGCTAGCAGGCCGGCTGTGAAGATGGCGCCGTATGCCGCGAGCGCGAAGCGCACGATGCCCTGAGCAGCTTCGTACGAGTGGTAGATCTCGTCGCTCATGCGGCGGTACTCAGCCACCATCAGTTCGCGGGCCCAGTCCGCGTCGATCTTCGCCGGTGCACGTCCGGGCCTCATGCCGCAACGGTAGAGGCGTCGGCGTGCGCGTGTCCCGTATTGACAGCGATGTCAGACGCTTCTTGCTCCACGTTGACGGCGCTCGGGATGGGCTTCGCCGTGACCGGACCTTGAAAGCGGATGAGTCAGTCGATACGCCGGGTTCTGTCCCCGCGCGCGGTTGCCCCCGCACGGGTGACGGCCATCCATCTACGACGTACGTTGCCGCACGCCTCCAGCGGCCTACCCGGGAGCTCGGGCGAGCAGCCCTCGAACACTCCCTGTCTGGCCTTGCTCCGGGTGGGGTTTACCTAGCCGCACCGGTCACCCGGCACGCTGGTGGTCTCTTACACCACCGTTTCACCCTTACCCCTCCGGCGAGCCGGTGGGGCGGTCTGTTCTCTGTGGCACTGTCCCGCGGGTCACCCCGGGTGGGCGTTACCCACCACCCTGCTCTGCGGAGCCCGGACGTTCCTCGGCAGGCCCGGGGGCCTGACGCGGCCGCCTGACTGACTCATCCGCGTGCAGGAGCCTAGCCGCATTTCGCGCCGACCCATCCGCGCGCCATCCGGCTCCGAACACCGGACATGGATGCTTCGAGGTACCTCTCCCGACGTGAGCGCGTGATCCTCGCGCACCTGGCCCTGCCCGTGACGCTCAACCAGATCGCGATGTCCCTGTTCGTCACGCGCAACACCGTCAAGACCCAGGTGCGCTCGATCTACCGCAAGCTGGAGGTCAACGACCGCGAGTCTGCCGTACGGCTCGGTCGCGAGCTCGGCCTGGTGGCCGTCGAGCCGATCGAGGACGAGGACGACGACGAGGTGGTGCAGCAGCGCGGTCACACGTCGACGCGGTAGCCCAGCGTCAGCTCGTCGCCGGCCTGCCCGCGGATGCCCCAGTTCTGCGGCGGGCTCTCCAGGATGACGGTCTCGAGGTCCTCTTCCGCGAGGCCCAGGCCGCGCGCCGCGTCGAAGAGCGCGGCGATGAGCGCCCGACGAGCCTGCGCCGACCGGCCCGTGAAGCACACGATCTCCACCACGAGGTACTGCGCGCTGCGCGGGGCGACGAGATCCTCGGCGTCGAGCAGCAGGAAGCGGTGGAACCGCTTGTCGTCCGGAAGCCCCCAGGCGCCGACGAGCGCCCCGTGGATCGCGTCGGACAGCTCCGCGCGGCGCGAGGCCCAGACGTCGCGGCGTCCGTAGATCTTCACCTGGGCCATGGCATCCCTCGAGTCGAGCGGCAACGCGCGGCAGCCTACAGTCAGGGCGTGCTCGTGCTTCTGCCCCCCTCCGAGGCCAAGGCCCCGCCGCGCCGCGGCCGGCCGGTCGAGGTCGACCAGCTGTCCTCCCCCGCCCTGACGGCCATGCGACGCAAGGTCGCCGACGCGCTCGCCGAGGTCAGTGCACGCGAGGACGCGCTCGAGGTGCTGGGCGTCGGCGCGTCGTTGGCCGACGACGTGGCGCGGAACGTCTCTCTCAGCCGGAGCCCGGCCGCCGCAGCCCGGCACGTCTACACGGGCGTGCTCTACGGCGCGGCCGGCCTCGACCGGCTGACGCCGACCGGTCGGACCCGCGCGGCCCAGCACGTCCGGATCTTCTCGGGGCTGTGGGGCGTTCTCACGCCGGAGGACGTGGTGCCCGCGTACCGGCTCTCCATGGGCGTGGACCTGCCCGGCATCGGCCCGCTCGCCCCGGCGTGGCGCGAGCCGCTCGCCGACGCCCTCGACGCCCAGGCGGACGGCGCCCTCGTCGTCGACTGCCGCTCCGCCGCCTACCTGGCCGCGTGGACGCCGCCGGCCAGCGCCGACTGGGTCGCGGTCCGGGTGGAGCGGGAGCAGGACGGCGTCCGGGCGGTGGTCTCGCACAACGCGAAGCACACCCGCGGGGTGCTCACGCGCCACCTGCTCAGCCGGCGCGGCCGCGTGCCCCGCGACGCCGAGGACCTCGCGCGGGTCGCGCGCGAGCTGGTGGGCACGGAGCTGACCGCGGTCGAGCTCGCGCCGCGGCGCGGTCGCGGCGCCCGGGTCCTGACGCTCGTCGTCGCGTGAGCCGCTCCCGCCAAGCGGTGCCCTGGTGGGCCGTCGGCGTCGTCGTGACGGCGGTCGTGGTGCTCACGGGCTGGCTGCCCGCCGACGACGCCCGCGAGCTCGCGACGCGTACCGTCCCGATCCTGCTGTTCGTGGCGGCCCTGACCGTCACCGCGGAGATGTGCGCAGGAGCGGGCCTGTTCGACGCGGGCGCCCGGCTCGCCGCGCGGGTCGGGGGCGGCCGACGACCGGTGCTCTGGCTGCTCGTCATCCTGCTGGCCACCGCGAGCACGGCCGTCCTGTCGCTCGACACCACGGCCGTGCTGCTCACGCCCGTCGTGATCGCCCTGGCCCGACAGACCAAGAGCCACCCCCTGCCGTGGGCGCTGGCGGTCCTCGCGCTCGCCAACACGGCGTCGCTGGTGCTGCCGGTCTCGAACCTCACGAACCTCCTGGCGGACCACACGCTGCGCGCGCAGGGCGTCGACTACCTGTCGCTGATGTGGGCGCCCGCGCTGGCGGCGATCGTCGTGACCGTCGTCGTGCTCGCCCTCCGGGACCGCAAGGCCCTCGCGGGCCGCTACGACCCGCCGCCGCCCCGCGCCACCCGGGACCGCACCCTGCTGGTGCTCACGGCGGTGGTGGTCGCCATCATGGCCGTCGCGTTCGTGGTCGGGCTGCCGCCCGCGCCCACAGCCCTGGTCGCCGCGGCGATCCTCACGGTCGCGACGCTCGTGCGGCGCCGCGGCCTGCCCGTGCCGGCCAAGGACCTGGTGCCGTGGCGCACGCTGCTGGTCGTCGGCGCGCTCTTCGCGGTGGTCGCCGCGGCGCATGCGCACGGGCTCGGCGAGCTCCTGGCCAGCGCCTCGGGGGACGGCCACGGCTTCGGCGACCTGCTCCGGCTCGCGGCCGTCGGCGCGGGCGCGTCGAACGCGGTCAACAACCTGCCCGCCTACCTCGCGCTCGAGCCGGCGGCGGGCACCGACCCGCTGCGCGTGGGCGCGCTGCTCATCGGCACCGGCGTGGGCCCGCTGGTGACGCCGTGGGGGTCGCTCGCGACGGTGCTGTGGTGGCACCGCTGCCGGCAGGTGCTGCTCCCCGTCGCACCGAAGACGATCGTGCTGCAGGGCCTGCTGCTCGCGCCGCTCACGGTCCTCGCGGCAACCGCCGCGCTCGTGGCGTTCTAGGACCAGCCCTCGCTGGGCACGCCGACGACCGCGATCTCGTGACGACGGTCGTGGAACAGTCGCACGATGCTCACCGATGCGGGCGCGACCCGCAGCTGGCTCCACGACGACGGCTGGGCCCCCATGGCGACGCCGAGGGCCGCGCGGATCGCGACGGCGTGGCTGACCACGACCACCGTGCGGTCGGTCCCGGCCTCGAGCAGCGAGTCCAGGCCGCGGCGCAGGCGCTCACCCACCTGCTCGATCGACTCGCCGCCCGGCGGCTCCACGTCGGCGCGCGTGTGCCACGGCTCGAGCTGACCTGGCCAGCGCGCCTCGATCTCCTCCGCGGTCAGGCCCTGCCACTCGCCGAAGTCGGCCTCCTGGAACGCCGCGTCCGTGCGCACGGGCAGGCCGAGGCGCTCGGCGATGACACCCGCCGTCATCTGCGTGCGGACCATGGGCGAGGCGACCACCTCGCTCGGGTAGTGGATGTCGCCCCACAGGTCACGGCCGACCCGGTCGACGAGCGCCGCCGCCGCGCGCGCCTGCCCCAGCCCGTGCTCGTCGAGCGGAGGACCGGGCTCGCCCGAGCCGGAGTAGCCGCGTGCCACGGTCATGGTGGTCTGCCCGTGCCGGACCAGCACCACCGTCACCGGCTGCGCGTCGTCGAACCGCACGCCCGCACCGGACGGCTTGGGGGCGCGGCCGGTGCCGGGCTCGGGTGCTGCCGCTCGCTCGCTCATGGGACCCACCTTGGTGGCGGCACGCGAGGACCGCCAGTCGCGGCTCAGGCCTCAGGCAGCCGCACCAGGATCCGGCCGCACTCCTCGCAGCGCACCACGGTGTCCTCCGACGCCTTCTTGATGACGTCCAGGTCCAGCGGGTTGAGCTCCAGGCGGCATCCCTCGCAGCGGCGTCCCCGCAGTGCGGCGGCGCCCGATCCGCCCAGCTGCCCGCGCAGCCGCTCGTAGAGGCTCACCAGGCCGGCGTCGAGCCCCTGGGCCGCCGCAGCGCGCTCGGCGCCGAGGGTCCCGATCTCCGCGTCGATCTGCGCGAAGGCGGCGTCGCGCTCCACGACGACCTCGGACCTGCGGTCGGCCAGCGCCGCGTGCGCCCTGGACACCTCGGCCAGCGCGCTCTCGTGCGCCTCGAGCCGCTCCATCACCTCGAGCTCGACCTCCTCGAGGTCGCTCTGCCGACGGCCCAAGGACTCGAGCTCGTGCTGGATGGCCTGCAGGTCCTTGGCGCTGCCCTGGCCGGAGTCCAGCCGCGCCTGGTCGCGCGCCGCGCGCGAGCGCACCTGCTCGACGTCCGCCTCCGCCTTCGCCACCTCGCGCCGCAGGTCACCGACCGCGGTCTGCGACGTGACGAGCGCCGTGTGCAGGTCACTCAGCTGGGCGTCCAGCTCGGCCAGCCGCGCGAGCTCGGGCAGCGTGCGGCGCTTGTGCGCCAGCTGGTCGAGGCGGGTGTCCAGGGCCTGGACGTCGAGGAGTCGGCGCTGGTCGGCGGCGGGGGCTGTGGTCACGAGGATCCTTCCGGAGGGGCGGCTCGCCCCGTCCAGGGGTCGGTGCGCAGGGTGCTGACGCGTGTCTCCACCGTAGTGCCCGCGGCGGCCAGGTCCGCCTCCAGGTCGCGCGCCGCGTGCGCGAGCCACGGCCACTCCGACGCGAAGTGCGCCAGGTCGACCAGGTAGGGGGTGCTCGGACCCGTGGGCGCCTCGAACACCGCCCGCTCCCGCAGCTCCGAGGCCGGGTGGTGGCGCAGGTCCGCGGTCACGTACGCGTCCACGCCGGCGGCGCGTACGGCGTCGAAAAGCGAGTCGCCGGACCCGCCGACGACGGCCACGCGCGCGACGACGCCGTCGGGGTCGCCGGCGAACCGCACGCCCTGCGCCGTCGCCGGGACGGCGCCGGCCACGCGGGTCGCGAACTCCCGCAGCGGCACCGGCTCGCGCAGCGTCCCGACCCGACCGATGCCGGTCTCGGCGCCCTCGGAGGCCGCCACCAGCGGCGAGGTGTCGACCAGGCCGATCGCCGCGGCGAGCGCGTCCGCGACGCCGCCGACGGCCGCGTCCGCGTTGGTGTGCGCGGCGTACAGCGCGATGCCGTTGCGCGCCATCCGGTGTACCAGGGCGCCCTTGTAGGTGGTCGCGGCCACGGAGTGCACGCCGCGCAGCAGCAAGGGGTGGTGCGTCACGACGAGGTCGGCGCCCCACTCGGCCGCCTCGTCGATCACGGCCACGACGGGGTCCACGGCGAACAGCACGCGCCGCACGGGCTCGGCGGGATCGCCGACCACGAGCCCCACCGCGTCCCACGACTCGGCGGTGCCGGGCGGGTAGCGCCGCTCGAGCGCGCGGACGACGTCGGCCAGCAGCGGAGAGCTCACACCCGCACGCTACCGGCCCGCGGGCGGGGTCAGGGCAGCCGGGGAGCAGCGGTGACGGCGTCGCCCAGGGCGATGCGACCCGCGCCGAGCGGCACGGCCTGGATGCCGAACCAGACCTCGCCGTCCCACCGACGGTGCCGCGCCAGCGAGCGCAACGGCTCTCGCCCCTTGGCGTAGGTGTCGGGGTCGACGGTCGTCATGACGCACCGGCCGCAGTGGTCCGCGAAACGCAGCTCGACGCCGCCCACCACGATGTGCCCCCAGCCGTCCTCCTCGAACGCCGTGAGGTCGCCGTCGACGACGATGTTGGGGCGGAACCGCCGCACGTCGAGCGGCTGGAAGGCCGCGGGCGAGGATGCGTCGGACGCCAGGGCGGAGGCGACCACCTCGTCGTGGGCCTGCGCGGCCCACAGGTTCAGCTGGTGCAAAGACGCCGTGGTGAACACGTGCAGCGGCGCCGTGTCGGTGAGGGCCAGCGGGTCGTCCAGCGTGCCGCCGTGCTTGTCGGACATGCCGCGGCGCGCCGGGTCGTCGAGCCACGTCAGGCGTGCCGGCCGGCCCACGAGCTCCGAGCACCAGGCCGCGGCGTCGTCCCCCGCGTCGTGCACCGTGCCCACGCGGGACATCGAGACCTCGAGCACGCGGCCGCCGACCGGCTCGGCGACGTCGAGCGAGCCCAGCTCCGCCGACGTCAGCCGCACGCCGCCCGGGAGCGGCTCGGCGGTCGCGGACAGCATGCGGGGGAACTTGCGGGCGGTGAGCGTCACCCCGGCCTCGTCGACCACCATCCAGCGCCGGTCGGCGACGGGGCCGGCGACCTCGAGGTCGAGCGCGTCGACGACGTGGCCGCCGAACGACTTCACCGGGTAGACGGTCAGGCGGCTGACGTGGGCACTCACCAAGGAACTCCGCATCACGTGGACGGCACGCGCGGCTTCGCACGTCTTCGGTGGGCCCGGCCGGTTTCGAACCGGCGACCTCCGCGGTGTAAGCGCGGCGCTCTGACCAGCTGAGCTACAGGCCCTTCGTCGATGCGCTGACCGCGGCGTCGACGGGCGCACAGCCTACCGGCCGCCGCACCCGTCTCCGCGGACGCGGGCAAGCGCCGCGGCGTCAGACCAGGGCGGCGAGCGCCTCGCGGTAGGCGGACAGCGGCCGGGCCTGGCCGCCCTCGTTGACCACCGACCACACCACGACGCCGTCGGCGTCGATGAGGAAGGAGCCGCGCCGCGCGAACCCGCGCGACTCGTCGAACACCCCGTACGCCTTGGCCGTCTCGCCGTGCGGCCAGAAGTCCGAGAGCAGGTCGAAGCCGTAGCCCTCATGCTCGGCCCAGGCGCGCAGCGCGTGCGACGGGTCGCAGGAGATGACGAGCAGGTGGGCGCCGGCGTCCTCGAACGCGGCGATGTTGTCCCGCAGCTCGCACAGCTCGCCCGTGCACGTGCCGGAGAAGGCGAACGGCACGAAGACGATGGCGACGGGGCCACCACGCAGCCCGCTGAGCGTGACCGGCGTCCCGTGCGTGTCGGTGAGCGAGAAGTCCGGGGCGGCCTCGCCGACGACGACGCTCACTTGCCGCGCCCGCGGGTGGCCAGGCGCGTGGCCGACCAGTCGGCGGCGATGGAGAACGTGGTCATCGCGTGCAGGCCCGACGTGGTCGCCGCCTCCTCGATGTCGCTGTGGGAGACGTGCCCGGCCCGGCCGGACTTGGGCGTGAACACCCAGATGGGGCCGTTGTCGTCGAGCACGGTCAGCGCGTCGACCAGGTAGTCGGTCAGGTCGCCGTCGTCCTCGCGGAACCAGATCACGGCGCCGTCGGTGACGTCGTCGTAGTCCTCGTCGACCAGGTCGGTGGTGGTGACGGCCTCGATCGCCGCGCGCAGGTCGTCGTCGACGTCGTCGTCGTACCCGAACTCCTGGATCACCTGTCCTGCGGTGAGCTCCAGACGACGTGCCGCCTGTGAGGCGGCGCCGTCCGCACTGTCTGCCACGTCCTGACCGGTCCCTTCGTCACGACGACCGGTGTCTGCGACGGCCGCCTCTGATGTCCGCACACCGTAGCCCACCGCATCGCAGCGGCCCTGGCAAGCGGACGCACCGCCCGTCCCACGAGCGGGTGTCATGCACGTCACGGTCGTGTATGCGGTACCCAAAGTGACTTTCCGGCCCCGGGGGTCCGACAATGGGTCGACTACCCGATCCCCTGCCGGAGCGACACAGGCTCCTGCGCGCTGGGCCCGGGCTGACGATGTGCGCCGATGCCAACCCGGCTCGCGCGCGGACGAGAGGCGAGGGAGCACTGGTGGCTTCGATCGACGAGACAGGACCGCTGATCGGCGGCCTGCTCAGCCAGGTACCGGACATCGACCCGGGCGAGACGGGTGAGTGGGTCGAGTCGCTCGACGGACTCATCGACGACAGGGGCGGCCCCCGCGCGCGGTACGTGCTGCTGAGCCTGCTGCGGCACGCCGCTCAGCGCAACGTCGCGATGCCGACGTCCGTGAACACGCCCTACGTGAACACCATCGGCGTGCACGACGAGCCGTACTTCCCCGGCGACGAGGTCATGGAGCGGCGCTACCGCTCCTGGAACCGCTGGAACGCGGCCGTCATGGTCACGCGCGCCCAGCGCCCGGGCATCGGCGTGGGCGGTCACATCTCGTCGTACGCGTCCGTCGCGACGCTCACCGAGGTGGGCCTGAACCACTTCTTCCGCGGCAAGGACCACCCGGGCGGCGGCGACCAGGTCTACTTCCAGGGCCACGCCTCCCCCGGCGTGTACGCCCGCGCGTTCCTCGAGGGGCGCCTGTCCGAGCACCAGCTCGACGGCTTCCGGCAGGAGCTGTCGCACCCCGGCGGCGGCCTGCCGTCCTACCCGCACCCGCGCCTCGCGCCGGACCTGTGGGAGTTCCCGACGGTCTCGATGGGCCTCGGCCCCTCGTCGGCCATCTACCAGGCGTGGACCAACCGCTACCTGCACCTGCGGGGCATCAAGGACACCAGCGAGCAGGACGTGTGGGCCTTCCTCGGCGACGGCGAGATGGACGAGCCGGAGTCCCGCGGGATGCTGCAGCTGGCCGGCCAGCAGGGCCTGGACAACCTGACGTTCGTCGTGAACTGCAACCTGCAGCGCCTCGACGGGCCGGTGCGCGGCAACGGCAAGATCATCCAGGAGCTCGAGGCGCAGTTCCGCGGCGCGGGCTGGAACGTCATCAAGGTCATCTGGGGCCGCGAGTGGGACGTCCTGCTCAACGCCGACAAGGACCGCGCGCTGGTCAACCTCATGAACACCACGCCCGACGGTGACTTCCAGACCTACCGGGCCGAGAACGGCGCCTTCATCCGCGAGCACTTCTTCGGGCGCGACCCGCGCACCAAGCAGCTCGTCGAGAAGATGACCGACGACGAGATCTGGGCGCTCAAGCGCGGCGGGCACGACTACCGCAAGATCTACGCGGCCTACAAGGCGGCGCGCGAGCACACGGGGCAGCCGACCGTGATCCTCGCCCACACCATCAAGGGCTACGGCCTGGGCTCCGGCTTCGCCGGGCGCAACGCCACGCACCAGATGAAGAAGCTCAAGGCCGACGACCTCAAGGCCCTGCGCGACTCCCTGCGCATCCCGATCACGGACGAGCAGATCGACGCCAACCCGTACGTCCCGCCGTACTACCACCCGGGTCCGCAGGACGAGGCGATCCAGTACATGCTCGAGCGCCGCCGCCAGCTCGGCGGGTTCGTGCCGGAGCGTCGCAGCACGCACAGGCCGGTCACGCTGCCGGCGGACAAGGCCTACGAGGGCCTGGCCAAGGGCTCGGGGCACCAGGAGGTCGCCACGACGATGGCGCTGGTGCGCCTGTTCAAGGACCTCGTGAAGGACAAGGAGTTCGGCCACCGCATCGTGCCGATCATCCCGGACGAGGCCCGCACGTTCGGACTGGACTCGATCTTCCCGAGCGCCAAGATCTTCAACACCCTGGGCCAGAACTACCTGGCCGTGGACCGCGAGCTCATGCTGAGCTACAAGGAGTCCGAGCAGGGCCAGATCATGCACACGGGCATCAACGAGGCCGGGTCGGCGTCGGCGTTCCAGGCCGTCGCGACGTCCTACGCCACGCACGGCGAGCCGCTGATCCCGTTCTACTTCTACTACTCGATGTTCGGGTTCCAGCGCACCGGCGACCAGTTCTGGGCCGCCGGCGACCAGATGGCGCGCGGGTTCCTCATCGGCGCCACCGCGGGCCGCACCACGCTGACCGGCGAGGGCCTCCAGCACGCGGACGGCCACTCGCCGCTGCTGGCCGGGACCATGTCGCACGTCGTGCACTACGACCCGGCGTACGGGTACGAGATCCGGCACATCGTGCGCGACGGCATCAACCGCATGTACGGCGAGGACAACGGCGGCCGCGACCGCGACGTCATCTACTACCTCACCGTCTACAACGAGCCCATGGTCCAGCCGGCCGAGCCGGAGGACGTGGACGTCGAGGGCATCCTGCGAGGCATCCATCTCGTCGCTCCCGCCGAGGGCGACGGGCCGCGCGCCCAGATCCTCGCGTCGGGCGTCGCGGTGCCGTGGGCGCTCGAGGCGCAGCAGCTGCTGGCCGACGACTGGGGCGTCCGCGCCGCCGTCTGGTCGGTGACGAGCTGGAACGAGCTGCGCCGCGACGGTCTGGACGCCGACCGCCAGGCCTTCCTGCACCCGGGCGAGGAGCCGCGCCAGGCGTACCTGACCAGCAAGCTGGCCGGCGCCGAGGGCCCCTTCGTCGCCACCACGGACTACGACCACCTCGTGGCCGACCAGGTCCGCCAGTGGATCCCGGGCACCTACGCGACGCTCGGCGCCGACGGCTTCGGCTTCTCGGACACCCGCGCCGCCGCGCGCCGTCACTTCAAGATCGACGGCCCGTCCACCGTGGTGCGCGTCCTGCAGCAGCTCGCGCGCAGCGGGGAGGTCGCCCCCGAGGTGGTCTCGCAGGCGATCGAGCGGTACCGCCTGCACGACGTCACCGCCGGCACGTCCGGCAACGCGGGCGGCGAGAGCTGACCGGCCGCTGAACGCACGAGAGGGGCGCCCCCGCGCGGGGGCGCCCCTATCGTCTGTCTCCGGTCAGGTGCCGGGAATCGTCTGCTCCGCCTGGGCGGCCAGCCGCACCAGCTCCTCGCGCAGCTCGGCGACGTCCTTCTGCGAGCGGTACAGGTCGAGCGCGCCGATGTGCTGCTTGGCCTCGAGCGGGCGGCCCGCCTCGATGGCGGCGAGCACCAGGTGGCGTGCCACCTCCGGGTCGTGGTCCTTGGGGTGCCAGTAGCCGACGCCCAGCCCGAGGGCGTCGACGGGGGCGTCGGCCCCGCGCAGCAGCGCGAGCGCCTCGACCAGCGCGCGGCCGGACGGGTCACGCTCGGCGGCGGTCCGCAGGCGGCGCAGCGTCCCCTCGTGGTCGTCGCGCACGGACAGCCGTGCGACCTCGATCAGGGGGTACCAGGCCCGCGGGTTGCCGGCGAGCTCCTCCCCCAGCGCCCAGACGGCCAGGTCGGCGGCGTGCTCGCGCTCGCTCGTCTCGGCCCCCTCCGCGGTCAGCGGGTCGTCGTCCTGGCTCGAGTCCGCGGCGCGTCGCCGCACGATCTCCGCCAGTGCCGCGAACGCCCGCTCGTTGTTCGGGTCGTCGCTGAGCATGGAGCGCAGGGCGTCCTCGTGGAGCGTGTCGCCGCGGCGCGCGGCGCTCGTCGGCCGACGCGCGCCCACGGTGGAGGCGGACGACGGACGGCGCATGAGCTGTCGCAACCGGGGCATGAGTGCCATGCAACGACCCTAGCCGCTGGGCGCTCACCTCACCCGCTGCAGGCTCGGCACCCTCGATGGGTGACGCGGGCACCTTTGTCGACTTCCCACAATCAGCGGTCCTATGCTCGGCCCATGCCCAGCTCCACACCCCCGGCCCAGAGGTCGGCCGCGGCCACCCCGGTCGCCGGCTCGACGCGCCGGCCGGCGCCCGTCCGCAGGGTCGCGATCCCCGCCCACGGCGGGCCCGAGACGCAGCGCCGCGTGCGGGACGGGGCGGGACTTCTGGCCGCCGCGGCCATGCGCCGGCTCGACGACGACCTGGACTGGTACCGCACGCTGCCCGCCGAGGACCGCTCCTGGGTGGGGCTCGTGGCCCAGGCCGGTATCACCGCATTCGTCACCTGGTACGCGGACCCGACGCGCCCTCCGCACGGCGTGGGTGACATCTTCGGCGCGGCGCCCCCTGAGCTGACCCGGTCCATCTCGCTGCAGCACACGCTGCAGCTGGTCCGCGTGGTCGTCGACGTCGTCGAGACGCACAGCGACCGGCTCGCCGCGCCCGGCGAGGAGCGCGAGCTGCGCGAGGCGGTGCTGCGCTACTCCCGCGAGGTCGCGTTTTCCGCCGCCGAGGTCTACGCGCGCGCCGCCGAGGTCCGTGGCGCGTGGGACGCCCGGCTCGAGGCGCTCGTCGTCGACGCCCTGGTGCGCGGCGACGTGGACGACTCCATGCGCTCGCGCGTGGCGGCACTGGGATGGAGCGGACGAGGATCCACGCTGGTCATGGTCGGGACCACGGCCTCCACGCTCGACGAGGTGCGCGCCTCCGACCTGCGCCGGGCGACGCGCCGAGCGGCCGACGACGCCCTGGTCGGCATCCAGGGGGACCGCCTCGTGGTGTTCCTGGGCGGCGTGGGCGACCTGCGCGCGGCTGCCGTGTCCCTGCTCCCGCGATTCGGCCCGGGGCCGGTGGTGCTGGGGCCCGTGGTGCAGGACCTCACCGACAGCGCGCGCTCGGCGCGCGCTGCGCTGGCCGGGCTCGCGGCGGCGGCAGCCTGGGAGCAGGCACCGCGGCCCGTCATGGCCGACGACCTGCTGCCCGAGCGGGTGCTCGTGGGCGACGCGGCCGCGCGGCGCACCCTGATCGCTCAGGCGTTCACGCCGCTGGCCGCCTCCCAGGGCTCGCTGCTGGAGACGCTCTCGGCCTACCTCGGCACGGGCCGGTCGCTCGAGGCGGCGGCCCGGACCCTCTACGTGCACCCGAACACCGTGCGCTACCGTCTCAAGCGCGTGGCCGACGTCACGGGCTGGGACCCCCTGGACGCGCGCGAGTCGTACGTGCTGCAGACCGCGCTGGCGGTCGGTCGGCTCGATGCCGACCTCACGGAGCCTTTGTAGGAGACGCACAAGGGCATCGGCGAAGGTTGGTGCGTGCCGTGACCGGGTGAGCGCCCGACGGACGGGCAGAGTTGTCGGGTGCTCGTCGTCGCCTGCCCCGGTCAGGGTGCCCAGTCCCCCGGCATGCTCGCTCCCTGGCTGGAGCTTCCCGCGTTCGCGGACGCGATCGGCCGGGCCGCGCAGGTCACCGGCCTCGACCTGGTCGCCCACGGCACCACGTCGGACGCCGACACCATCCGCGACACGGCCGTGGCCCAGCCGCTGCTTGTCGCCTCGGCGCTCGCGAGCCTGCGCGCGGTGCTCGACCTGACCGCCGACGCGCCCCTGGGTGCCGCGATCGCGGGCTCGGTCGACGTCGCCGCCGGGCACTCGGTCGGCGAGCTCGCCGCTGCCGCCGTCGCGGGCGTGCTCACGGACGACGAGGCCCTCGCGCTCGTCACCGTCCGCGGCGCCGCCATGGCCCGCGCCGCGGCGGTCACGCCCACCGGGATGGCCGCCGTCCTCGGCGGCGACCCGGCCGAGGTGCTCGCCGCGCTCGACGCGCACGGCCTGGTGCCCGCCAACGTCAACGGCGGCGGACAGGTGGTGGCCGCCGGCACGCTCGACGCGATCGCCGCCTTCGCCGCTGCGCCGCCCACGCGCGCCCGCGTCATCGCCCTGCAGGTGGCCGGCGCCTTCCACACCGAGCACATGGCACCCGCGGTCGCCGAGCTGCGCGACGCGGCGGCCGGCCTCGCGCCCCGGCAGCCCGCGCTCCGCCTGCTCACCAACCGCGACGGCTCGGTGGTGCCGGACGGCGCCGCGGCGCTGGACCTCATCGTCGCCCAGGTGGCCAACCCCGTGCGCTGGGACCTGTGCCAGGAGCAGCTCCTGTCGCTCGGCGTCACGGGCCTGCTGGAGGTGGCGCCCGGTGGCGTGCTCACCGGACTCGCCCGGCGTACGCTGCCCGGGATCGAGACGGTCGCCGTCAAGACCCCTGCCGACCTGGACGCCGCGCGTGACCTGGTCCGTCGGCACGCCGGCACGTCCACCCTCGCAAGCACCCAGGAGCAGTCGTCGTGACGCGTCCCACCCTCACCCAGGCCACCGGCCCCGCCCACACCCGGATCCTCGGGCTCGGCGGCGTCCGCGGCGAGAACCTGGTGCCCAACGACGACCTGGTGGGCCCCATCGACTCGTCCGACGAGTGGATCCGCCAGCGCACCGGGATCGTCACACGCAGCCGCGCCGGCGCGGGCACGGACGTGCTGGACCTGGCCGAGGCCGCCGCACGCCAGGCACTCGACCACGCGGGCCTGACCGGCGCCGACATCGACGCCGTCATCGTCTCCACCGTCACCTACTTCCACCAGACGCCCGCGGCGGCGGCGATCATCGCCGACCGCATCGGCGCGACCCCCGCGGCCGCCTTCGACATCTCGGCCGCGTGCGCCGGCTACTGCTACGGCATCGGGCAGGCAGACGCGCTGGTCCGCTCGGGCGCCGCCCGCAACGTGCTGGTCATCGGCGCGGAGAAGATGAGCGAGTTCGTCGACCCGGCCGACCGCACCATCTCCTTCCTGCTGGGTGACGGCGCCGGCGCCGTGGTGATCGGCCCGTCCGACACGCCGGGCATCGGCCCCACCGTGTGGGGCTCGGACGGCTCGCAGGCCCAGGCGATCCGGCAGACGCACTCCTGGATCGCGACGCGCGACGAGGCCGCCGGCTGGCCGACGCTGCGTCAGGAGGGCCAGTCGGTCTTCAAGTGGGCGGTGTGGCAGATGGCTCCCGTCGCGCAGAAGGCGCTCGACGCCGCGGGCATCACGGCCGACGAGCTCGACGCGTTCATCCCGCACCAGGCCAACAACCGGATCATCGACCAGATGGTCAAGACGCTGAAGCTGCCCGACTCGGTGGTCGTCGCTCGCGACATCGTCGACACCGGCAACACCTCGGCCGCCTCGATCCCCCTGGCCACGGAGCGCCTGCTGCGCGAGGGCCAGGTCAGCAGCGGCGCGCTCGCGCTGCAGATCGGCTTCGGCGCGGGACTGGTCTACGCCGCACAGGTCGTCGTCCTGCCGTAGCACCGCTGTACCGTTCGTCCCGACACGTCCCAAGCACGTTCACGCATCAACCGACACGAGGAGATAACCCCATGGCGTACAGCGAGCAGGAGATCCTGGCCGGCCTGGCCGAGATCGTCAGCGAGGAGACCGGTCTGCCCACGGACTCCGTCCTGCCCGAGAAGTCGTTCACGGACGACCTGGACATCGACTCCCTGTCGATGATGACGATCGTCACCCTCGCCGAGGAGAAGTTCGACGTGCGCATCCCCGACGACGAGGTCAAGAACCTCGCCACCGTGGGCGACGCCGTCTCGTTCATCGCGGGCGCGCAGGGCAAGGCCTGACGCAGCCCCACCGGGAACGCCCCCGGGACCCCCGTCCCGGGGGCGTCTCCCCCGCACCACCCCCCGCCGACCAGGAGCATCCATGAGCCACCCGATCGACGTCGTCGTCACAGGACTGGGCGCCACCACGCCGCTGGGCGGTGACGTGCCCACCACCTGGGCCGCCGCACTCGCCGGCGAGTCCGGCGCCCGCCCGTTCGACCCCGAGTGGGTGGAGACGTTCGGCCTGCCCGTCACGTTCGCGGCGACCATCAAGGTCACGCCGGACGAGGTGCTCACCCGTCCCGAGATCAAGCGCATGGACCCCTCCGCGCAGTACGCGATCATCGCGGCGCGCGAGGCGTGGGCCGACGCGGGTGCCCCGGAGATCGACGGCGAGCGCCTCGGTGCCGTGGTGTCCTCCGGCATCGGCGGCATCTGGACCACGCTCGAGGCCTGGGACACGCTGCGCGAGAAGGGCTCGCGCCGTGTGCTGCCCATGACCGTGCCCATGATGATGCCCAACTCCCCCACGGCGTACGTCTCGCTGGAGTTCGGGGCCAAGGCCGGCGCGCACGCGGTCGTCTCCGCCTGCGCGACGGGCGCCGAGGCGATCGGCTACGGCGTCGACATGATCCGGTCCGGTCGCGCCGACATCGTCATCGCCGGCGGCACCGAGGCGACCATCCACCCGATGCCCATCGCAGCCTTCGCCGCCTCGCGCACGCTGTCGCTGCGCAACGACGACCCGCAGGCCGCGTCGCGTCCGTACGACGTCGACCGCGACGGCTTCGTCATCGGCGAGGGCGCGGGCGTGGTCGTGCTCGAGAGCGCCGCGCACGCCGCCGCTCGTGGCGCGCGCGTCTACGGCCGCATCGCCGGTGTCGGGCTCTCGGCCGACGGGTACCACATCACCTCTCCCGAGCCCTCGGGCGACGGGCAGATCCGCGCCATGAAGGCCGCCCTGGCCGAGTCCGACGTGACCGCCGCAGACGTGGTGCACGTCAACGCGCACGCCACCTCGACCGTGGTCGGCGACCTCATCGAGGCCCGCTCCGTGCGCGGCGCGCTCGGCGAGGACTCCGACCACGTCGCCCTGTCGGCCACCAAGTCGATGACCGGTCACCTGCTGGGCGGCGCCGGAGCACTCGAGACGATCTTCACGGTGCTGGCCGTGCGCGACCGTCAGGCCCCGCCGACCATCAACGTCGAGACGCCCGACCCCGAGCTCGTGCTCGACCTGGTGCGGGACAAGCCGCGGCAGCTGCGCGACGGCGACGTCGCGGCGCTCAACAACTCCTTCGGCTTCGGCGGCCACAACGTGGCGCTGGTGGTCACCTCCGTCTGAGCCACGCCCCGCAGCATGGCGAGAGCCCCGCCCCTGGGAGAACAGGGAGCGGGGCTCTCGTCCGTCGCCGGCCCCTCCGCCGGCGCAGTCGTCAGCCCACGCGGTGCAGCCACCGGACGGGCGCGCCTGCGCCCGCGTAGCGGAACGGCTCGAGCTCGTCGTCCCACGCCTGACCCAGCGCCAGGTCCAGCTCGGTCCGCAGGCGCTCCGGATCGGCGGCATGCTGCAGCGCGGCACGGATGCGGTCCTCCGGCACCACGACGTTGCCGTGCACGTCCGTCGCGGCGTGGAAGATGCCCAGCTCCGGCGTGTGGCTCCAGCGCGAGCCGTCGACGCCGCGGCTGGCCTCCTCCGTCACCTCGTAGCGCAGGTGAGCCCAGCCGCGCAGCGCCGACGCCAGGCGCGCGCCCGTGCCGGCCTCGCCCTGCCAGGAGTGCTCAGCGCGGAAGAACGAGGGCCCGGCGGGCTGCTCGGTCCAGTCGAACGCGACGCGTCCGCCCAGCACGTTTCCCGCCGCCCACTCGATGTGAGGGCACAGCGCACGGGGTGCAGAGTGCACGAAAAGAACACCGCGGGTGATCGCACCTGCCATGTCGTCCTCCTGAAGCGGCTCGAGGTTCGTCTTCCCCAACGACCTCGTCCCGAACTGCGGGAGTACGCACGGTCTCGCGGCGTGCAGGAGCCACTATGCCCGATGAATCCTTCCCGGGGCCAGTCACACGCCGACGGCGCTCAGAGCTGGTCGCGGATGGCCCTCATCGCCTTCTTGCGCACCGAGCGCTCGAGGCGGTCCACGTAGAGCATGCCGTCCAGGTGGTCGACCTCGTGCTGCAGGCAGCGGGCCATGAGCTCGGTCCCCTCGACGACGACCTCCTTGCCGTCCAGGTCGGTGCCCACCACGCGGGCGTACCAGGCGCGGTGCGTGGGGTACCAGAGGCCCGGCACGGAGAGGCAGCCCTCGTCGCCGTCCTGGTACTCGTCCTCGGACATGTCCACGATGACGGGGTTCAGCACGTAGCCGATCTCGTCGTCGATGTTCCACGAGAAAGCGCGCAGGCCCACGCCGATCTGGTTCGCCGCCAGTCCCGCGCGCCCGTCGTGGTCGACGGTCTCGAGCAGGTCCTCGACGAGCGAGCGCACGCGGTCGTCGATCGTGGTGATGGGGTCACAAGGGGTACGCAGGACGGGGTCGCCCACTGTCCTGATCTCACGCATGGCCATGCGTCGATCCTCCCATGACGCGGCCGCTGCACAGGTACCGGACGCACGGAGGGCCGGTGACGTCTACGTCACCGGCCCTCGCGTCCTGCGAGCGGGGTCACTCCCCGGCGCGCTGCTGCGGGACACCGGTGAGGAGCTGACGCACCTCGGCCTCGTGGAAGCGGCGGTGGCCACCGAGCGTGCGGACGGCGGACAGCTTGCCGGCCTGGGCCCAGCGGGTGACCGTCTTGGGGTCCACGCGGAAGAGGACTGCAACCTCGCCCGGCGTGAGCAGTGCGCCCTGCGAGAGGGGGGATTCGGTGTTGATCGCCATGATCGTTCTCCTGTCGTTCGGTAGCTCGGCTGACCCTGTAGGCCCCGTGGCTTTGCGTCCCCTCCTTGCAGAGGGTTTGCCGTTGTCGCTGACAATCAGAACTATGCCCGAAACTGGACACGTGTGCAACAACGTTGTCCGCCCGATTCGCGCGCAAACGGGTGAAAAAAACTCACCACGTACCGGACGGACCGGACAGTGGCATGCCTCGGGAAACTAGCCAAGCGAACGCATGTTCATGCACGCGTGGCGCTGACCTGGACGGACGTCCGACTGTCGGTGCTTTTGGCGTCGATCCGAGGGGTGGCGGCGGTGTCTCAGGCCTTGGACCCCTAGGATCGTCCGTGCGGTCACGGCGTGACCAAGATCGCACGGGCAGATGGTCACCAAGGCGACAAAACGCCGGTCGACCACGCCAGGGGCAGTAGCTCAGCCGGTCAGAGCAGCGGACTCATAATCCGTAGGTCGTGGGTTCAAGCCCCACCTGCCCCACCGATGTCACCTGCGGCCACACGGCTGCGGACGCGGACGCGGGATTCTCACGGCGAGCGCACGGCCCCACCCGCGCCGCCGGCACCGAACGCGACTCCACGGGCCATGCCGACCTGGACTGCGCGAACTACTCGGCAGGGCTCGGGGCGCGTGGTCCCAGCTGTACTGCGATGAGCGCGACGTCGTCGACCGGGGCACCGTCGGGGACGAATCGCTGCAGCAGTCCGTCGACGAGCCGATCGAGGTCCAGCTCCCCGGCTCCGTCCGTTCGACATTCGAGCGCCAGCTCAGCGACGTGCGCCGTCAACCGTTCGAGGCTCTCGTGCAGAGGTTCGCCGCGCCGCTCGATGAGACCGTCGGTGTACAGGATGATCGTCGAGCCGACCGGCACCTCCGCGAGATGATCGGTGCGAACCGCGTCGCGGCGAAGACCGAGCACCAGCTCGGAGCGCTGCGCCGAGAGCTGTCGAGTGGTGCCGCCCGGGGTGACCAGCAACGGCGGAAGGTGACCAGCGTTCGCCCATCGCAGCGTCTTGCCGACGGAAGAGTCGTGGTCGACGGAAGGCTCGAGGCGAAGCACCACGGCCGTCGCGAGCGCGTCGACGCCCACGGCGTCGGCGGCTGTCTCCAGGCGGCTGAGGATGTCCGCCGGCGTTCCGCCGCTGCTGTGAGCGATGCCCCGCAGCAGGGTGCGTAGCTGGCTCATGGCCGCAGCCGCAGGGGTGTCGTGCCCCATGACGTCACCGATCACGACGATCGTGTCGCCGGACGGCTGCATGAACGCGTCGTACCAGTCCCCGCCCACCTGTGCGCTGTCGGCGGCCGCGACGTAGCGCACCACCACGCGAAGGTCCTCCGACGGCGACGGAGAGGACAGCAAGGAGCGTTGGAGGGCGAGAGCGATCTCGCGCTGCCTCTCGAACAGTCGGGCGTTCTCGAGAGCCATGCCCGCGCGGTCGGCGAGCTGCACGAGAAGTGCGACGTCCTCGTCGGCGAGCGGTGATCGCCCTTCGTCGTGGAAGACCGTGATCGCGCCGACCGTCCGCTCACGCGCCCGCATCGGGATGGCGTACGCGATGCCGGGAGCCAGCTGTCGGAGGATCCCGCGTGCCGGCCCGGACAGCACCCGGGAGATGGCCTCGGTCGCATCACGGACGACGATCGGCTCTCCGGTCCGCATGGCGCGAAAGAGGTAGGAATCCGGCGCCAGGCCACCGATGCGATCCGCCGCGTACGTGCGGACGGTCTCCCGCATGGCGGGCTCGGTGTGCCACGCGGCGATGTCGCGGAGCTGATGGTGGTCTTCGGACACGGTCACGAGGCACCACGTGCCGAAGGTCGGCACGATGTTCGTCGCCAGGCGCCGCACGGCCTCATCGGTCTCCAACGTCGAGCCGAGGTCGTTGCTCACCTGCGCGAGCAGAGCCAGACGACGTGCGGAGTCTTCGGCGGCACCGGAAGCCGCCCGCACCTCGTCCTGGGCCTGACGGCGCTCGGATATGTCGTCCAGGTAGACGGACAGACCGTCCGGTCCGGGCCAGACCCGCAGGTCGCACCACCGGGGGGTCGGCTCGGCGAAGAACACCTCGAAGGTGCGCGGCACCCCCTCGCGGACCGCCTCGCGCAGGTGGCACTCCAACACAGTTCCGAGCCATTGCGGATAGGCGTCCCACGCAGTCGTCCAGAGAAGCGACTCGCGAGAGCGCTCGAGCAGCCGCTCCGCTGCCCCGTTGACGTAGATGAACCTCCACTCGTCGTCGAGCAGGAAGAAGGCGACCGGCATGGTCTCGAGCACGCGGTCGACCCGCGCCTCGGCGTCGTGCTCGGACGTCGTGTCCCACGCCGCGCCCAGGAGCCGAGCGGCTGTTCGGTCGGGTGCCGCGAGCGCCACGCCGCGCGCCTTCACCCACCGCACCTTGCCGTCGCCACGGACGATCCGATACTCGGCGACATAGTCCGAGCACGTCGCGATCGCGCGATCGATGGCCTCGGTGACCCGCGAGAGATCGTCGGGGTGCACCGCGTCGTTGAACGCGTCGATCGTCGCCCCGAAATCGGCTCGGGCGATACCGAAGAGGGCGAGCAGCTGATCGTCCCAGTCGAGCTTGCCGGACGTCAGATCCCAGTCGAAGCTCCCGACCCCGCCTGCAGTGGCCGCCAGGTACCAGCGCAGTCGCTCGACCTCGTGCGCGGCGGCCGGCGCCGAGAGCGCCGCCTCGGGATCGATCCCGTGCTGTGTCGAGCGGTCTGATCCATCCAGCTCGGCCATCCGCGTCCCTCTCTGGTGCTCGACCGAAGGATGTGCGCGGACCGTCTGGGTCGAGGTAACGATGGCCTGTGTCACATTGAACCAGCGATGCGGACGTGAGAGCACCTTCGTCGGCGGTGTCGGCCCAGCCAGGGACGAGAACACCACGTCGGCACCGCGGTGCTCCTCGGCGGCGTCGGCCGATGCTTTCGACGTCGGCCCACGCCGGCACCACGGAATCCACGCAGGCCGCGACGATCGGACGCCCTCTCCGCCCGTGCAGAGGTCGGAGACGATCGGCTGGTCGGGCCGGGCACGCGCCGTAGCCGGAAATCCATGACGCCGACGAGCTCGGCACGTGCGAGAGTCCCCCACCATGACCCGCCAGCATCTCTCCAAGCACCTCATCAGCTGGGCCAGCATCCTCGAGGACAGCACCCGCGAGCAGGCCGTCCGCACGTCCTCGATGCCGTTCGTCTACCCGCACCTCGCCCTGATGCCCGACGCCCACCTGGGCAAGGGCGCCACGGTCGGGTCCGTCATCCCCACCCTCGGCGCGATCATCCCGGCCGCGGTGGGCGTGGACATCGGCTGCGGCATGATCGCGCTGCGCACGCAATGGACCTCCGAGCAGCTCCGCGCCGCCGGTTCGCTCACGGCGCTGCGCGAGGCGATCGAGGCAGCCGTCCCGCTGTCGGCGGGCGTGTACAACCGCACGCTGACCGCGACGGCGACCGCGCGCGTGCAGGAGCTCGATGCGCAGGCTGCGAGCGCGGGCTTCGACCCCGGCGCGTACGCCGGCAACTGGCGGCTGCAGCTCGGGACGCTCGGGTCGGGCAACCACTTTATCGAGGTGACCGCCGACGAGTCCGACACCGTGTGGCTCTTCCTGCACTCGGGGTCGCGCGGCATCGGCAACAAGATCGCGCTGCACCACATCGCGATCGCGGCCGACCTGTGCAAGCGGTGGTGGATCTCCCTGCCGGACCCTGACCTGGCGTACCTGGTCGAGGGCACCGACGAGTTCTGGGCGTACATCCGCGAGTTGCGGTGGGCCCAGCACTTCGCGCTGCTCAACCGCGAGGAGATGATGGATCGGGTGGTCGACGTCGTCGCCGGGCACATGGGCGCGGCGGTCGACGAGCGCGAGCGCATCAACTGCCACCACAACTTCACCGAGCAGGAGAAGCACTTCGGCAAGCCCGTCTGGGTGTCCCGCAAGGGCGCGATCCTGGCCGACGAGGGACGCCCCGGGCTCATCCCGGGGTCGATGGGCACGGCGTCGTACGTGGTGACCGGCAAGGGCGATCGCCTCTCGCTGAACTCCTCGCCGCACGGCGCGGGGCGCAACCACTCGCGGTCCGCTGCGCGTCGCCTCTTCACGCGCGACCAGCTGCGCGAGGCGATGGCCGGCATCGAGTACCGCGACACCGACGCGTTCATCGACGAGATCCCGCAGGCGTACAAGGACATCGACCAGGTGATGGCCGATGCGGCCGACCTCGTCGAGGTCCGGCACACGCTGCGCCAGATCGTGAACGTCAAGGGCGACTAGCCCTACGCCTGACCGATCGGTCGATTGCTGGCCGATCGGTCAGGTTATGCTGGCCCCATGGCCACCGTCCCCGTGCGCGAGCGAACCCGTCGAGAGATCCTCGACCGCGCGCTCGAGCTGTTCGTGGAGCGCGGCTACCACGACACCTCGCTCGCCGACATCGCGTCCGCCGTCGGGTGCTCCAAGGCGACGCTGCTCTACCACTTCGCCAACAAGGCGGCGATCGTGTCCGAGGTGCTCGAGCCGGCCGCGCTGCGGCTCGACGGCCTGGTGAAGGCCCGGCTCGCCGCTCCTGACGCGCCCGAAGCGCAGGAGCGGACCCTCGAGGAGTTCGTCGACCTCGTGGTGCAGTACCGCAGCCTGTCGGTGGTGCTGGACGGCGCCGAGATCCTCGCGGAGGTCCCGTCGTTCATGGCCGTCGCCGACTCCTGCCTGTCGCTCCCGGGCCTGCTCGCGGGCGGGACGGAACCCGAGCGCCTGCGCATCGCCCACTTCGCCCTCAACGGCGCCGTCGCGGAGTGCCGCGACCACACGCACACCGACGACAGCCTGCGCGCCGTGCTGCTGACCTGCCTCAGGCGGCTCCTGCTCTAGGAGCCGCCTCCCCTCGTGCCCCGACGATGCGGCGCGCCACACCACCATCCGCCACACCGATCGAAACGGACGACCCGACATGGCACAGCTCCTCTACCGACTGGGACGGCTCTCGTTCCGCAGACGCGGCCGCGTGGTCGCCGTGTGGGGCGTGATCCTCGTCCTGCTGGGCATCGGCGTGGCCACCATCGCCGGCACCACGGACGACAAGCTCTCCATCCCCGGCACGGAGGCGCAGCAGGCGCTCGACGACCTGCGCACCGACCTGCCTGCCGCGTCGGGCGCGACCGCGACCCTCATCGTGCAGGCACCCGAGGGCGAGCAGCTCAGCTCCGAGGCGCTCGCGCCGGTCATCGCGGAGGCCCAGAAGCTTCCCGAGGTGGTCGCCGTCGTCGATCCGACGACGGCGAAGGCCGTGAGCCCTGACGGCCGCACCGGTCTGATGACGGTCGCGTACGGGACCCCGCTCGACGGCATCTCCCAGGAGGCCAAGGACGCGTTCGACGAGTTCGGCGAGTCCGCGACCACGCCGGAGCTGCGGGTCGTCTCGGGCGGCGAGCTGTCGCAGGCCCCGCCCGAGGTGGGCGCGACCGAGGGCATCGGCGTGGTGATCGCGGCGATCGTCCTGGTCGTCACGTTCGGCTCGCTGGTCGCGGCGGGCATGACCCTGCTCACCGCGATCATCGGCCTGGGCGTCGGGATGAGCGGTCTGCTGATCCTCACGGCATTCGTCGACATCACGTCCACCGCGCCCATCCTCGCCCTCATGCTCGGCCTTGCCGTCGGCATCGACTACGCGCTGTTCATCAGCTCGCGGCACCGCAACAACCTGGCCGACGGGCTGGATCCCGAGGAGTCGGTGGCCCGTGCCGTCGCGACCGCGGGGTCGGCCGTGACGTTCGCCGGTGCCACGGTCGTCATCGCCCTCGCGGGCCTGGCCATCGCCGGCATCCCGTTCCTCACCGCGATGGGTCTCGCCGCCGCTGGCACCGTGCTCACGGCCGTGTTCGTCGCGCTCACGCTCCTGCCCGCCCTGCTCGGTTTCGTCGGCAAGCGCATCCTGCCCCGCAAGCAGCGCACCGGGACCATCGCGCCGAACGCCGAGGACGGCGCCGGCTTCCGGTGGGCGCGCCTGGTGATCCGGTTCCGGCTGCCCGTCGTGGTGGTCGGGGTGCTCGGCCTCGGGGCGCTCGCCATCCCGATGATGAACATGCACCTGGCCCTGCCCGACGGGGGCACGGCGCCCGCCGGCAGCCACCAGCGGGTCGCCTACGACCTCACCGCCGAAGCGTTCGGCCCTGGCGTCAACGGCCCTCTGGTCGTCGTCGTCAAGGGCGACACCGCAGAGTCGACCGCGGCGCTGGCTGCGAACGTCACCGCGACCGTCCAGAAGCTCGACGACGTCGTCGCCGTGCAGCCCGGCGCGGTCAGCGAGTCGGGCCAGACGCAGCTCCTCACGGTGATTCCCCAGAGCGCACCCAGCTCGGAGGAGACCGCGCAGCTGGTCCAGCACATCCGCGACACCGTGCAGCCGCAGACCGAGGGCACCACCGAGAGCGTCGCGATCACCGGCACCACAGCCATCGGAGTCGACGTCTCCGCCAAGCTCGCGGCCGCTCTGCCGATCTACCTCGCCGTCGTGATCGGCCTGTCGTTCGTCCTGCTGCTCATCGCGTTCCGCTCGTGGATGGTGCCCCTCAAGGCCGCGCTCGGCTTCCTGCTCACTGTGGGTGCCACGTTCGGCCTCGTCGTCGGCGTGTTCCAGTGGGGCTGGGCGAGCTCGCTGTTCGGCATCGACAACCCCGGACCGCTCGTCAGCTTCCTGCCGATCATCATGATCGGCATCCTGTTCGGGCTCGCCATGGACTACGAGGTGTTCATCGTGTCCCGCGTGCGCGAGGAGTTCGTGCACGGCAGCCACGCGACCGAGGCGACGATCGCGGGGGTCGGGCACGGCGCGCGCGTCGTGACCGCCGCGGCGCTCATCATGGCGTCCGTGTTCGCCGGCTTCACGCTGGTCGACGACCCGACCATCAAGGCGATCGGCTTCGGCCTGGCCGCGGGCGTCCTCATCGACGCCTTCCTGGTCCGCATGACCATCGTGCCCGCCGTGCTGGCCCTGCTCGGCGACCGTGCGTGGCACCTGCCGCGCTGGCTCGGCACGATCACGCCGAAGGTCGACATCGAGGGTGCGAACCTGCGCCTCGGCGACGCGCGGCCCGAGCAGGCGCAGCCCGTCCAGGCGTCCTGACCGCGACCGGCCGCCCGCTCCCCCCTTGGGGATGAGCGGGCGGCCGGGGCGTCAGAGCTTGCCGTACCGCGAGCGCACGAACGAGTAGATGCCGTACGCGATGAAGCCCAGGCCCACCACGGCCAGGAGCCACACGCCGGCGGGCTGGTCGCGCAGGGTGTGCAGGGCGCCGTCGAGCCCCTTGGCCTTGTCGGGGTCCGCCTTCGCCGCGGCGAGCACGAACAGCCCGCCGACGACGGCCAAGGCGACGCCCTTGGCGGCGTAGCCGAGCACGCCGAGCCGCGTCACCGTGCGAGCCGTGCCCGGCGGCAGCGGGTTCAGGTCCTCGAGGAACTTCTTGCGCAGCCCCTTGAGGGCGTAGATGACGCCCCCGACGACGATGCCGACGCCGACGGCGCCGACGAGGATCCGGCCTCCCGGCGCGGACATGAGCGACTTCGTGGCGTCGGTGGTCTGCTTCGAGCTCGACGTCCCGCCGCCGTTGGCGAACGCGAACGCCGTGACGGCCAGCGCCAGGTAGATGAGCGCGCGCAGGGCCGCCTCCAGCCGGTCCCCCGTGCCGGAGCCCTGGCTCGTGGGGTGCTTGCGCAGGGCCACCGCGAGCTGCCACAGGCCCAGCGCGGCGAACGCCACGACGGACGCCCACAGCACCACGCCTCCGAAGGGCGTCTCGGCGATGGTGCCGAGTGCGCCCGACTGGTCGGCGTTCTTCTCCGAGCTGCCGAAGGCGATCTGCAGGGCCAGCACCCCGATGAGGATGTGCAGCACGCCGCTGATGACGTATCCCAGCCGCGCAGCCAGCTCCCAGCCGCGCTGGGCCGTCCGTGTCGCCGAGTCCTCGGTCATGACCTCACCTCTCGTCGTCTCGGCGCTGATCGTGGCAGGCCTTGCGCCCGACGGCGACCGGAGCGCGTCATGGCGCAAGGGCTACCCCGCCCCCGAGTACCGTGGGCGGGTGCCCGACTCGCCCCTGCGCCGCCGTCTCCCGGCCGCCGACCGCACCCGGCTGGAGCTGCGCACGGGCGATCGCGTGCTCGTCGCGGTCGGTCTCGCCGACGGCCGCCAGGCCGTGGCCACCCGGTTGGCCCTGCACGTGCTGTCCCCCGACTCGGTGACCCGCACACCCTGGGCGGACGTCGACAGTGGCACGCTCGACCCCGCCACGCGCACGCTCGCGGTGCGGTGGGTGTGGGGCGCCAGCACGCGACTGACGTTCGCCGAGGACCGGGCCTCGGTGCGGTTCAACCAGGCGTTCCGTGAGCGCGTGCAACAGTCCGTGGTGCACACGACGAGCGTCGCTCTGCCCGGCGGCCGACGAGCGCGCGTGGCGCTGCGGCGCGACGAGGACGGCGAGCTGTTCAGCCAGGTGCTGGCGGACGCCGACGTCGACCTGGCCGACCCCGAGGTCGCCGCGCTCGTGGATGCCGCGGAGGACGCCGTGCGCGACGCCGCCGGCCTGCCGCGGTGATCCGCGCGTCCGGGGCACCCCCGCGGGGCTGATAGTGTTTTCCCGCTGCGATCCCCCGTAGCTCAATTGGCAGAGCATTCGACTGTTAATCGAAGGGTTACTGGTTCGAGTCCAGTCGGGGGAGCATCTGAGGGCCTCGACCGTCTGGAACGGTCGGGGCCCTCACCTCATCCGAGCCAGGCGCGCGCCTTGCGAGCCCTCGCCCTGCGGATCGGCTCCGCGGCCCGCCTCACCAGCTCCTCCCCCGCGACCTGCTCGAGTGCGTGCAGTCGCCCGAGCGTGAACGCGTTGCCCCCACCCAGATAGGCCTCGACGCCGAGCCGGCGCAGCGTCGCGCGCCGCACCACGGTGTCGTGCTGACGTCCGAGCGCGTCTTGCACGTCGCGGGCGCGCCGGGCGCTGCGGCGCGCCGGCCTGCCGACGACGGGCACCACCACCTCGGCCGCGTAGCGCGCACGTCGGGCCGCCTTGCGCGCGGCGTGCAGCGCGGCGTCGCGCTCGGGCCCGTCCGGCAGGTCCGCGGCCGCGTCGAGCGCCGCGTCCATGCGGCGCCACGTCTTGCGGACGCGGCGCACAAGCCGGAGGCCGTCCGCATCGGCGTCGGGACCGCGCAGGCGCGCGCCGGCGAGGTCGTCGAGCGCGTCCAGCATCCTCGGCGTCGCGGGGTCGTCGAGATGGTCCCGGAGCACCCCGAGGGCCGCGGAGCGGGCGCTCGAGCGGTCGTCGGCGATCCTGCGTGCGACGTCGCCCAGCACCAGCTCGACCGGCTCCTGAGCGAGCGTGCGTCCCAGTGCGGCGGACTCCACCACCGGGTCGCGTGCGGCCCCGAGGAGGTGGCCGAGCGCGCGCAGCTGCTCTCGCAGCGCGCGGGTGGTCGCGCCGGGATCACCGTCGGGCGGGTCGTTCACGGTACGGAACACCGCGAGCGCCGTCCGGAGCCGGCGGGTGGCCACGCGCGCGTCGTGGACGGCGTCGTCGTCGCCCGCGCGGACGCCCGCATCGGCGGCCACCAGCCGCTCCAGGTGGGTGGCCAGGTAGCTGCGCACGAGCTCGCCGGCGCTGCCGTCCGCGGGGGCGAGCTGGACGGCGGCCGGAGCCCGCTCGCCCAGCACCCTGGCCAGCTTGGCCTCGCCTCGCGCACGGACGCCGTCCACCCGGGACAGCGCGTCGACGACGGGCCCCAGGGCCGCGGCATCACCGCCCGTGACCTCGACCTCCCACTCGCGCCAGGTGGTCGCCACGCCGTCCGGCGGCCCGGCGCTCACGTGGTCGTCGGAGACCTCGACGACCGCGGCGGGGGGCACGGGCACGTGCAGCGTGGAACGCCGGGTGCGGACGCGCGCCACCGGGGCGAGCGGCCGGTCGCGCACCCGGGCACGCACCAGGTCGAGCAGCTCGCGCGGCGGCTCGTCGGGGTCGCCGACGGGCGCGTGGTGCTCGATCCGTCGCCGCTCGCCGTCCTGGCGACCGTCGGGCAGCTTGAGGTGCCACCCCTCGTCGCCCCCTCCCGTGCGCCGCCGCAGCGTCGCTCCCGCCCGCAGCAGGTCGAAGCGCGGCGTGTCCCAGTAGGTCGCGTCGAGCTCGACGACGCTCGGGCCGGTCGCACCCGGCCAGGTCGGCATCACTGCCTCCGCCGGGACCTCGAAGGCGCGCTCGATCTCGACGAAGCTGGCCATGCCTCACGCTGGCACGGGCGCTCGGTCGGCACCACCCCCGGGCATCGCGGCGCCGACCCACCCGGGCCTACGCGGCCGCCGGCACCTGCTCGACGGGATCTCGCATCGAGACCCGTCTCGACACCCGAACCGCCGCGAACGCGATGCCGTAGGCCGCGGCGCCCGCGACCGCGTCCAGCAGGAAGTGGTTGCCGGTGGCGATGATGACGAACAGGGTCACCACGGGGAAGGAGATGGCCAGCACGCGCTTCCAGGTCACGACCGTCGCCTGGAAGAACGCGAGGCCGCACCACAGCGCCCAGCCGAAGTGCATCGAGGGCATCGCGGCGTACTCGTTGGACACCCCGTGGCCGCTCTCGGTGGCGGGCTTGCCCCACGTCTCGAAGAACCGCACGGTGTCCACGTACGTCGCGCCCGGCAGCAGGCGCGGCGGCGCCGCCGGGAACCACCAGTAGCTGGCCAGCGCGAGCAGCGTCATCACCGCGAGCGTCGACCGGTGCACCACGTACAGCCGCGGCGCGCGTCGCCACAGGTAGATCAGCACGAAGATCGCCGAGGGCAGGAACAGGGTCGCGTACATGTAGTTGGCGACCGTGATGAGCGCGGTGTGCTGCGCGGCGAAGTGGTTGATGCCGTGCTCGATGTCGAGGCTGACGTACTTCTCGATCGCCAGGATGTCCCGGGAGTGGCTGACCGCCGCCCCCACCCGGTTGGGCGCGTGGTTGCGGATCAGCGAGTAGACGACGTAGAGGCCGACCATGATCACGGCCTCGCGCGCCAGCAGCGCGGAGCGCGCACGCGAGGCGCGGGACGGCTCCTTCAGGGCGACGTCCGGGGCGGTGGTCACGGTCACCGCTCCCCCAGGTTCGTGGCGCGCTCGGCCGCGCGAGCGCGGTCCAGCGTGCGACGGACGGGTGGCATTCGTCGATTGTGGCACTCCGCGCCAACGAATATGTGCAGGTTGCGCGGCGAATACGGGCAACTTGCCGGTGACGTTGGGCACGGCAGGGACGCGCGAAGTCGCGCGCGGGCGCCCCGCTGGACGAACGAAGCGCGGGACCGCACACTTGCGCTGCCCCTCTTGATGGTCCGGCCGCCGACGGCCGGGGAAGGAATCCCGCGGCCGTGTTGCGCACCGTGAGCTCTCATCTGTCCCTCGACGTGCGCGCCCCGCTCGAGATGCACCTTGCCGTCGCCGTGGCCGACGGCGCGTACGACCGCTCCGAGGTGCTGACCGTCCGGCACGAGGACGGCCCGCTCGATGTCCTGGAGATCAAGACGGGGCACGGCGGCCGCATGCACCGCGTGCACGCGCCCGCCGGCCGCGTGGTGGTCGACTACCAGGCGACGGTGCACGGGCTGGCCGACCCGGCCCCGGTCGACGACCTCGACCTGGTCGAGTACCGCCGCCCCAGCCGCTACGCGGACTCGGACCGCCTGCTCGCCTTCGCCCGGGACCAGTTCGGCGGGCTGACGGGGCACGAGCTGCTCGACGCGGTCGTTGCCTGGGTGCACGGCCACGTGACCTACGCGAGCGGGTCGAGCCTGCCGACGGACGGCGCCACCGACACGCTGCTCAAGCGCAGGGGCGTGTGCCGCGACTTCGCCCATCTCGTGGTGGCGCTCATGCGGGCCTCCGACGTGCCCGCGCGGCTGGTCTCGGTGTACGCGCCGGGACTCAAGCCGATGGATTTCCACGCGGTCGCCGAGGCGTACGTGGACAGCGGGTGGCGCGTGGTGGACGCGACAGGGCTCGCCCCGCTGGGCACCCTGCTGCGCATCGCGACCGGGCGCGACGCGACCGACACCGCGTTCCTCTCGTCGTACGGAGGCACGCTGAGCCTGCGCTCGCTCACGGTCACGGCGTCGGTCGACGCGGTGCCGGCGCCGCCCGACGGGCCGGCGCTGCTGCGCTGAACTCACCCTTGCGTCGCCGACACGTCGATCCGGTCGGCCGAGGATGACCGCCCCTTGGTGGCGTCTTGCACGATGCGGGCCTTGCTCTCCAGCAGGCGCGTGACCAGCTCCTGCGAGAAGCCGAACAGCAGGGCGAAGACGGCGACCTGCGAGGCGTTGGCCAGGTTGATGCCCGGCACCTCCCCGCTCTGCACCAGCATCACGCCGACCACTGCCGTCAGTCCGCCGAGCGGCACGCGCACCAGGCTCAGCGCGGGCGTGATCCGGTAGGGCGACGAGCCAGGGCTCGCGCGCCGCATGGCGATGATCGCCGCGAGCGCCCCACCCAGAGCGCCCAGGAAGGCGACCACCCCGGCGTCGCGGGACGTCGCGGTCGCCGCGCCCCCGGGGCACAGGGAGGAGCCGTCGGGGTTGGTGGGCGCGCACAGCGGCAGGTACTCGGGGCGCAGGGCGGCCGCCGCCACCGTGAGCGCGAGCGCGACGAGCGCCAGCAGGGCCACCCGGAGCAGGCGGTTGCGCCAGTCGCGCAGGTTGCGGTGCTCGTCGTCGGCGAGCTCGAGCGAGGCCTGCAGCGCCGCCGCGATGGCCTGCCTGTCCTCGGCGGTGGCCGTGCGGCTCTCAACCCGCTCGCCGAGCGCCACGTCCTCGACCGCCAGGCGCATGGGATCGCCCTTCGACAGCCGCATGATGGAGCGACGCCGGGCGTCGACGAGCTGGCGGACGAGCGCCGAGTCGTCGACCACGAGCGGGAGCGTGGCCTGTGCCAGGTGGGTGGCGTTCCAGGCGGTCTCGATGCTGGTCCCGTTCCACCACTGCAGGCGCGGGAAGGGGCGCACGGCCGCGTGGTGCGCGGCGTCCAGATGGCGCTCGACGACGGCCCGACGAGCCGGCGGCACGCCCGCGACCTGCGCGGCGAGGTCCTCGACGCGGTGCCGGACCTCGACCTGCCAGGGAGCGACCTTCGCCCCGTCCGACCACCACTGCATCACGGGGAGCTGGCTGCCGGTCGGCGCCTGGCGCGCCGCGCCCGGCGTCGTGGTGCGGGTGCGTTGCGGCCGGGTCTTGCCCGCCGGTCGGGCGGAGGCTCGGGGCACCCCGGCGGTGGAGGCGAGCCCCGCGGGCGGCTTCGTCCTGACGACCACGACGGGCTTCCGTCCGGGTGCTGGTGTCTGCGCGGCCATCGCGCACTCCTGACCCCTCAGGTCGGCCTCGCGAGAGGCCCTGTCACTCGAAAGGATGACGACGCGCGGAGCGAGATACCAGGGTGGAGGAACCCGTTCAGGCGCTCTCGCGCAGCATCCGGCGACGCCCCTCCATCGCGACGAGCTCGGCGAAGGCCGCCGAGTACGCCGCGGGGTCGGCCGCGCTGTCCATGCGCTGCAGCGCACCGCGCAGCTCCGCGATGTGCCGGGTGAAGCCCAGCTCGACGAGCCGCAGCACCACGCCGCGCACGTAGTCGGCCAGCGCCTCGGGCCGGTCCTCGGGGAGCGGCGCCACGGCCAGCTCGGTGACCAGGGGCTGCACCGCGCCGGCGGCCTGCTCGATCACCGCGCCCACCCACGCGGTCGCATCACCCGCCGCGCTCAGCGGCTGGGCCACGGCGAGCCCGCCGGCCGCGCGGATCGCCTCGTGCACCGCGCGGTACGCCGGCGCGGAGAACGCATCCCCGGCGAGCTCGTCGAACTCGTTCGGCACCAGGTGCGGCGCCTGCAGGACCACCTCGAGCGTGGTGCGCTCGGTCTGCGCCACCGGGTCACGCCGGTCGGGCACGGGCATGCGCGCGGGCTGCTGGGCGCGCTCGTCGGGACCCGCCGGGCTCCCGCCGGCGCGCGCCGCCTGTCCCCGACCGCGGTCGTCGGGTCCGCCCGGCCGGCGCTCGTCGGCGCGGCCCTGCGGGCGCCGGTCTTCGGGCCGCCCCGCCTGGCGGCGCTCGTCGGGCCGTGCCGGGCCGCGCGAGGCGCCCGAGACGGCGCGCCGCACGCTGTCGAGGTCCTCGATGCCGAGCCAGCCCGCCAGCAGGCGGGTGTACTCCGGGCGCAGGGCGGCGTCGCGGATGCCCGCGACCACGGGGGCCGCGGCCCGCAGCGCGCCGACGCGCCCCTCGGCGGTCGCCAGGTCGTACGAGGCCAGCGTGGAGCGGATCACGAACTCGTACAGCGGCTGGCGTCCGGCCACGAGCGCGCGCACCGCGTCCGGACCCTTGGCCTGACGCAGCTCGCACGGGTCCATGCCGGACGGCTCGACCGCGACGAACGTCTGGGCCGAGAAGCTCTGGTCCTCGCCGAACGCGCGCAGCGCAGCCTTCTGGCCGGCCGCGTCGCCGTCGAACGTGAAGATGATCTCCCCGCCCACGGAGGTGCCGGACGCGAGCTGCACGCCGCTGCTGCTGCCGCTGTCACCCACGAGGCGACGCACGATGCGCGCGTGGTCGGGTCCGAACGCGGTGCCGCACGTGGCCACCGCCGAGCCGATGCCGGACAGCTGCATCGCCATGACGTCGGTGTACCCCTCGACCACCACGACGCGCTTGTCCCGCTGCATGTCGCGCTTGGCCAGGTCGAGGCCGTAGAGCACGTGGGACTTGCGGTAGAGCGGCGTCTCCGGGGTGTTGAGGTACTTCGGGCCCTGGTCCTCCTCGAACAGGCGACGAGCGCCGAACCCGATGGTCTCCCCGGTCACCTCCCGGATGGGCCACACGAGGCGGCCGCGGAACCGGTCGTAGATGCCGCGCTGCCCTTGGCTGACCAGCCCCGACGCGGTCACCTCCGCCTCGGTGAACCCCCGGCCGCGCAGGTGGCGCAGCAGCGAGTCCCAGCCCTGGGGCGCGAACCCGACACCGAAGTGCTCGGCCGCGGCCCGGTCGAACCCGCGCTCGGCCAGGAACATGCGGCCCGCGGCCGCGGCGGGCGAGGCGAGCTGCTCGCGGAAGTAGGTCTCGGCCACGGCGTGCGCCTCGATGAGGCGGCGACGCCGTCCCGGCTCGTCGCCCGGCCGCGCCGCGCCGCCCTCCTCATAGCGCAGCTGGACGCCGACGCGCGAGGCCAGGTACTCCACGGCCTCCGTGAAACCGAGCCCGTCGACCTGCTGCACGAACGCGATGACGTCGCCGCCCTCGCCGCACCCGAAGCAGTGGTACCGGCCCACCTGGGGGCGCACGTGGAAGGAGGGAGACCGCTCGTCGTGGAAGGGGCACAGGCCCTTGAGGGAGCCCACGCCGGCCGGCTTGAGGGTGACGTGCGCGCCGACGATCTCCTCGATGCGCGCACGCTCGCGGACCGCCTCCACGTCCTCCCGTCGGATGCGTCCCGCCACGGCCCGAAGTCTAGGCGCGCGTGGCCGGTTTCGTGGCCACACGATGCGTCCGGGCCAGGCGGCCCGGCGGGTGTCAGTGGCGGGGCGGGTGGACCAGCCGGGCGTGCAGCTCGGCGGCCGAGACGTCGGTGAGCGAGGCGACCTGGTCGATGACGACACGGAGGCGGGCGGCGTCGTCAGGCGCGGCCTGCCAGTCGGCGGCGAACGGCGGCTCGAGCGCGAGCGGTGCCCGGTCGGACAGCACGCGCACCAGGTCCGTGAGCATCTCGCGCTGCCGGTGGTAGAGCGGCTCGAGCTCGCGCGGCGCCATCACGTAGGCGACCGCGAGCCCCTTGAGCACGAGGATCTCGGCGAGCGTCTCGTGCGGCACCACGAGCTCCGCGGCGTAGCGCGTGAGCGGGCCGGGCCCGTACCGCTCGCGGGTCGCCACCTGCGACGCCTTGGCGAACCGGCCGATGAGCTGGCTCGTCGCGTCCTTGAGCATGGCCAGCGCGCGCCGCGAGCCGTCGAAGCCGGGCGCCCACAGGTGCGAGCGCACCAGGCGGTCCATCGCCTCGCGCAGCTCGTCGCCGCTCACCGTGTCGCCGTACCAGGTGCTCACCGCCTCGACGACGCGGTCGCGCTCGGCGGGCTGGGTCAGCACCTCGAGCTCGAGCCGGGCGCCCACCACGGCGTCCTCGACGTCGTGCACCGAGTAGGAGATGTCGTCGGCCAGGTCCATGACCTGCGCCTCGAGGCACTTGCGACCGACGGGCGCGTCGCGACGCAGCCACTCGAACACCGGCAGGTCGTCCTCGTACACGCCGAACTTGTGCGTGGGTCGCCCGCTGGCCGGGCTCACGGGGCCCTGCAGGTGCCGCCACGGGTACTTCACCGATGCGTCGAGCGACGCGCGCGTGAGGTTGAGGCCCACGGCCGTGCCGTCCGGCGCGACGACCTTGGGCTCCAGCCGGGTCAGCAGCCGCAGCGTCTGCGCGTTCCCCTCGAAGCCGCCGATCCCGCGCGCCAGCTCCGCGAGCGCCCGCTCACCGTTGTGGCCGAACGGCGGGTGCCCCAGGTCGTGCGCGAGGCACGCGGTGTCGACCACGTCGGGGTCGCAGCCCAGCGCCTTGCCGATCTCCCGGCCCACCTGCGCGACCTCGAGCGTGTGCGTCAGGCGCGTGCGCACGAAGTCGTCCGACGACGGCCCGAGCACCTGGGTCTTCGCCCCGAGCCTGCGCAGCGCCGAGGAGTGCACCAGCCGCGCGCGGTCCCGCTCGAACGCCGTGCGGGCGCGCGACTTCGAGCCCTCGGTGACCCACCGTTCGCGGTCGGCGTCGACGTAGCCGTCCAGGTCGAGGGTCTCGTCGAGCGCGGTCACGCGGCCCAGCCTAACGACGCCGTCCCACCCGCGACGTCACGACAGCCGCCACACCTGCGCGGTGGGCCCCGAGGCGGGGAGCACGAGGTCCTCGCCCAGGTCCGCACCGCCGTACAGGTTGCTCGCCACGGTGCCCAGCGACGAGGGCAGGGCGGCGCCCGACCACGGCGCGCGAGCGAGCAGCACGAGCACGCGCTCGTCGGCCGTCTCGCGCAGGTACGCGACCGCGTCGTCCTCGACCACCACCCAGCGCAACCCGCCGTCGCGCAGCGCGCGCGACGAGCGCCGCAGGGCGATGAGCGCGCGGTAGGTCTCGAACGTCGCGGCGTCCCAGCCGGGCCCGCCGTGCTCGACCTGCTCCCACGGCATCGGCACGCGCGCGTGCTCGCCGTTGGTGCCGGTCACGCCGCCCTCGTCCCCCGCGAACAGCACGGGCGTGCCGGGGTAGGTGAACAGCAGCGCGGCGGCGACCTCCTGCATCTCCCGCGTCCCGACGACGGTGCGCAGCCGGGCCGTGTCGTGCGAGCCGAGCATGTTCCACTGGTGGCGCGTGACGGCCCACGGCACGGTCGCGTCGAAGTCCCGCATGGTCGCGACCATCGACGGCCCGCCGTGCCGCGGCACAGGGACCGGCAGACCCATGAACGAGGCCGCGGTGCCCTCGGTCGCCAGCCACGTCCAGGCGGGCCGGGTGAAGGCCGAGTAGTTCATGTTGACGTGCCAGCCGCCCACCGCCAGGTCGCCGGCGGCGTCGTGGAAGTGCTCGGAGACGAGCACCGCGTCGGGGTTGAGCTCGCTCATCGTCGCGCGGATCTCGCGCGCGATCTCGTGCGTGAAGTCGTCGGCCGCGTAGCGCCCGGTCATGTTGGCGACGTCGATACGCCAGCCGTCCAGGCGGTACGGGGGTGCGAGCCACCGGCCGATCACCGAGTCGGCGCCGCGCACCATGCGGTCGACGAGGTGCGGGGCGTTGTAGTTGAGCTTGGGCAGCGAGGCGTGCTCGAGCCAGCCGACGTAGCCGGGCTCGCGGTCCGTCCAGTAGTAGAAGCCGGCCTCCTCGCTGGCCGGGTCCTCCTGCGCGCGCCGGAACCACTCGTGCCCCGCGCCCGTGTGGTTGGTGGTGAAGTCGCCCAGGATCCGCAGGCCCTTGCGGTGCACGGCCGTGGCGAGCGACGCGAGCGCCGCGTCGCCGCCCAGCAGCGGGTCGACGTGGTCGAACGTGCTCGCGTCGTAGCGGTGGTTGGAGCGTGCCGGGAAGATCGGCGTCAGGTAGAGCGTGTCGACGCCGAGCCGCTCGAGGTGGTCCAGGTGCTGCTCGATGCCCCCCAGGTCGCCGCCGAACAGCTGCTGCGCGACCCCCGGGCCGGCGGCGATCGACTCGTCGGACCACTGCGCCGGCAGCGCCCAGTCCGGGAGCGGCCCGTGGTCGTCGCCCGACCGCGCGAACCGGTCCGGGAACACCTGGTAGACGACCGCGTCGTCCATCCACGCCGGCGCGGGCTCGTGCACCGTGATGCGGAAGTCGGCGGCGTCCGGCACGTCGCGGGCGAACACCCCGCGCCCGTTGAGCCAGCGGTACCCGCCCGGCTCGTCCAGCAGGAACCGGTAGGACGTGACGGGGTTGTGCACGGGCAGCTCGGCGACGTACCACCGCTCGTGCTGGTCGGACGACTCGAGCCGGGCCGGAGAGAGCCTCGGCTCACCGTCGCGCACGGCGCGCAGCCACACGGCCGTCTCGGGGTTGTCGGCCGGCACGCGCACGCGCACCGGGACCACGTCGCCGAGGCGGGGCGTGGCGCGCGGGACGTAGAGCTCCGAGCCGTCGTGGTGCGGCCCGAGCCCCCGGTGCGGTGCGCTCACCCCTTCACGGCCCCGGAGGTCAGGCCACCGACGATGTACCGCTGCAGGAACAGGAACAGCAGGATCACCGGGATCGCCGCGACCACGGCGCCCGCCGCGAACAGCCCCCACGGCGCGGTGCGCTCGTCGGCGGCCAGCGAGTACAGGCCCACGGCCACGGTGTACTGCTCGGGTCGCTGCAGCACCACCTTGGCCACCAGGAAGTCGCCGAACGCGGAGACGAACGAGAGCAGGCCGACCACGGCGAGGATGGGCGTGACCAGGCGCAGGATGATGGTCCAGAAGATCTGCGCGTGCGTGGCGCCGTCGATCTTCGCGGCCTCGTCCAGCTCGCGCGGGACCGTGTTGAAGAACCCGTACATGAGGAACGTGTTCACGCCGAGCGCGCCGCCCAGGTACACGCAGATCAGGCCGAGCAGGCTGTTGAGGCCGAGCGCGGGGAACACCTCGCCCAGCGACAGCAGCAGCAGGAAGATCGCCACGAACGCCAGGGTCTGCGGGAACATCTGCGCGAGCAGGAGGCCCGTGAGCGAGCCGCGCCGGCCCTTGAACCGGAACCGCGAGAACGCGTACGCCGCCGCCGCTCCCATGATCACGGTGCCCACGGCGGTGACCGTGCAGACGACGAGCGAGTTGGCCGCCCACGTCCAGAACCCACGCTCGTCCAGATTGGTGTAGTTCTCCAGGCTCACGTCGCTGAACAGGTGGTTGGAGCCCGTGAGGGTGCCGCCCGGGTTGAGCGAGGCCGACAGCACGTAGAGCAGGGGCAGGACGCAGACGGCGATCATGACTATGCCGACGATGTGCCGCCAGCCCACCTCGCGCCACCAGCGCATGCCGGTCACCGCGGTGTGGTTGGCGTTGGACGTGGCGGACTTGGGCGGGCGGACCTCGGTCGCGTTGGTGACCATGTCAGAGCTCCTCGAGACGACGGGTCCGACGGAAGCCCCACCAGGAGATCGCGCCGACGATGAAGAAGATGAGGACCGACAGCGCGCTGGCGAAGCCGTACTGCTTGACCCCCGACTCGAAGGCCACGGAGTAGACCATCGAGATCAGGATGTCGGTGTGGCCGACGACGATCGGCGTGCCCTCGAAGTTCGGGCCACCGCCCGTGAGCATGTAGATCAGCGAGAAGTTGTTGAAGTTGAACGCGAACGACGCGACCAGCAGGGGCGCGACCGACACCATGAGCAGCGGGAACACGATCGAGCGCTGCACGCGGCCGGCGCTCGCGCCGTCCATGCGGGCCGACTCGAGCACGTCGCCCGGGATCGACTGCAGCGCGCCCGTGCACACCAGGAACATGTACGGGAAGCCGAGCCAGAGGTTCACCAGGAGGACCGAGACCTTCGCGAGCGTGGGATCCGTGAGCCACGGGATGCTCGCGCCACCCAGCAGCGTCTCGTTGATGAAGCCGAAGTCCGGGTTGAGCATGCCCTTCCACACGAGCGCCGCGAGGAAGCCCGGGAACGCGTACGGGAGGATCAGCAGCGAGCGGTAGATCTTGCGGCCGCGGATCCGCGGGTCGTTGAACACGACGGCGAGGAACAGGCCCAGCGCGAACGTGGTCGCCACCGAGAGGATGGCGAAGACGAAGTTCCAGATCAGGATCGAGATGAACGGACCCGAGATCCGCGAGTCGGTGAACGCGCGCGTGAAGTTCTCGAAGCCGATGTTGACCTTCCACCCGGGCGTCAGGGCGGTGCCGTCCGGGGCCCGAAAGCTGCCGTGGTCGTCGGGCGTGTAGACCGTGCCGTCGGCGTCCGTCATCGTGTCGGTGGCCGGGTCGTACGTCATCGTCGACTGGTAGATGTACGCCGTCGAGCCGTCCTGCGTGCGCAGCGAGCCGTCCGCCGGCTCGTCGGACACCGGGACGCGCAGCGCGACGATCGCGTCCTGCTGCTGGGCGATCGACGCGAAGTTCAGCACGTCCCAGCCGGGGACCTCCGACGGCTTGCCGTCCGCCTCGGTGGCGCCCTCGACCGGCTCGAGCGGCTGGTCGGCGGTGCCGACCTCGACCTGGCCGTCCTGGACCACGGCCAGGCCCAGCTCGCCGCCCTGGCTCACGATCGTGACCGGGTAGGCGTCCGAGCCCTCGACACGCTGCTCGCTCTGGATCTGGATGGCCTCGATCGCGTCGGCCTGCGTCGAGTTGTGCCCGTCGCCGTAGTTGGTGAACGCGATGTAGCCGGTGTAAGCGGCCGCGAAGATCACGTAGGCGAAGAGGAAGACGAGCCCGGGCAGCAGGTACTTGGCCGGCAGCGCGCGCCGGGAGAAGTACGCCCAGTTGACCGCGACGAGCACCACGACGAGGAAGGCGACGATGCCCCACTGCGAGACGGCCGCCGCGGAGAGGATGCCGTAGACGGCCCCCGCGTCGATCAGGGCCACCAGGATCACCTTGACCCAGAAGCCCCGCCCGTAGTCACGTGCGTGCGAGACGCCTCCACTGCGCGACGGGCGCGGGCGGGGCGGAGGTGCGGGAGGTGCCCCCGCGCTGTCGGTGGAGAGGGTCTGCTGCGACATGGGATTCCTTTGCTGGGCGCCTCGTTACGCCGAACGTGAGGACGGTCGTGCCTGCGCGGGCGCGAGGGACGGCGGTCGCCCCGCCCCTGCCCGAGGGCGGCGGGGCGGGGCGACCGGGGTGCTACTTGGTGCCGTCGACGGCGTCCTGCATGTTGGTGACCATCTTGTCCCAGGCCTTGACCGGGTCCTTTGCCTGGCCCGAGATGATCTGGACCTCGGTGGTGCCCCAGAAGGCCCACATGGCGCCCATCTCGGGGATCGAGGGCATCGGGGCGCCGGTGGCGCCGGCCTCGTTGAAGCCCTTGAGCACCGGGTCGTCGACCTGCTCGGCCGAGGCCGTCAGCGCCGGGAGGCGGCCGCCGGCCTTGTAGAGCTCGGTCTGCACCTTCTCGGTGGTGAGGAAGTTGGTGACGAACTCGTTGGCCAGCAGCGGGTTCTTCGACTTGGAGGAGATGAAGGCGCCCTGGACGCCCACGAACGGCTTGGCCTCCGAGCCACCGGCGCTCGGCACGGGGAGCACCGAGATGTCCATGCCGGCCTCCTTGAACGCCGTGGTGTTCCACGGGCCCGTCACGATGTACGGCGTCTGGCCGTCGAGGAACGCCTGCTTCGCCTTGTCGCCGTCGAGCGTGGCGAGCAGCACCTTCTCGTTGCCGAGCTTCGCGAGGTACTTCGCGAACGCCTCGCCCTTCTCGCCGCCCAGGCCCAGCTCGTTCGTGTACGAGCCGTCCGCCGTCTGCGTGAAGATCGGGGCGTCGAACGACGTCTGCAGCGGGTACAGGTGGTACGCGTCGCCCGCGTCGCCCTGCTGGATGACGACCGGGTACTTGACCTTGGCCGTCTTGCCCTCGGCGATCAGGTCGTCGAACGAGTTCGCCTTCGTCTCCGGCAGCAGCTTGTTGTTGCGGACGAGCGCGATGTTCTCGATGGCGTACGGCGAGCCGTAGAGCTTGCCGTCGTAGGTGAACGCCTGCACGGCGGAGGAGGCGAAGCCCGCCGCCTTGTCACCCAGCTCGATGGGGGCGACGACGCCGTTGTTGACGAACTCGCCCGTCCAGTCGTGCGCGCCGATGACGACGTCGGGGCCCTGGCCGGTGGGGACCTGCTTGACGAAGTCCGTGCGGATGTCGCCGGAGACCTTCTGCACCAGGTCGACCTTGATCCCAGTCTGCTCCTGGAACTCGGCGACGATCGGCTTCATCACGTCGATGCGGGTCTCGTCGACCCACATGGTGAGCGTGCCCGACAGAGCAGGCGCGCTCGTCGTTGCCGCGGCGCTGGGCTTCGGCGTGGCGTCGTCCTCGTTCGAGCTTCCGCTCGAGCAGGCAGTCATCGTCAGGGCAAGGCCGAGGGCCGCCGCAACGACAGGGATGCTCCGTCGCATCTTCGATCTCCTGGGTTCAGTGGGAGTGCCTGCGACGGGGCGGCATCACCACCGTCGCTGGCCTGATGGGGCAGACGCTAACCTCGTTGCAACTCCGCTTGCAAGTCGTTACGGTAACTTTCAGGCAACGGTTACAGGCCGGTTCGCCGATGTAGTCGTCTGCCTGCTGAACGACCCGGACGAGGAGGTCCCGTGTCCCCTACGCTGCCATCCGTGCGCACACGCCTGACAGACCTGGCTGAACAAGCCGGCGTCAGCACTGCCACGGTCTCGCGCGTGCTGAACGGCAAGCACGGGGTCTCCCCGCACGCACGCCAGGCTGTGCTCGCCGCGCTCGACGTGCTGGGCTACGAGCGGCCGGAGAAGCTGCGCACGCGGTCGGCCGGCCTCGTCGGCCTCGTCATCCCCGAGCTGTCCAACCCGGTGTTCCCGGCGTTCGCACAGGTCATCGAGTCGATGCTGACCGAGCGCGGGTACACGCCGCTGCTGTGCACGCAGTCGCCCGGAGGCACCACCGAGGACCAGTACGTCGACATGCTGCTCGAGCACGGCGTCGCGGGAATCGTCTTCGTCTCGGGCCTGCATGCCGACAGCTCGGCCTCGAAGGACCGCTACCACCGCCTGCGCTCGAGCGGCATGCCGATCGTTCTCATCAACGGGTACGCCGAGGGCGTCGACGCACCGTTCGTCTCCACCGACGACGTCGCGGCCCTCGACCTCGCGTTCCGGCACCTGGTGTCCCTCGGGCACCGGTCGATCGGCCTGGCCATCGGGCCGGACCGGTTCGTCCCCGCGGCGCGCAAGCGTGCCGAGTTCGGGGTGAACCTCGAGCGGCACCTGGGCATCAGCGACCCGACCGGCCACGTCGTCTCCACGCTGTTCACCGTGGAGGGCGGCCAGGCTGCGGCGCTCGAGCTCATCGACTCCGGCCACACCGCGATCATCTGCGGCTCGGACCTCATGGCGCTCGGCGCCATCCGGGCGGCGCGCTCGCGCGGGCTGTCGGTGCCCGGGGACCTGTCGGTCGTCGGCTTCGACGACTCCCCTCTCATCGCGTTCACCGACCCGCCGCTGACCACCGTGCGCCAGCCGGTCCAGGCGATGGGTCAGGCGGCCGTCTCGGCCCTGGACGCGGAGATCACCGGGACCCCGGGTTCCCGCATCGAGCTCAAGTTCCACCCCGAGCTCATCGTGCGCGCGTCCACGGGCGCCGCTCCCGCCATGGTCGAGCTCGCTGCCGCGACCGCCATCGCCTCACCCGCCTGACCGCTCGGGGCCTCGCCCCAGCCACGACGCACCACGCACCCGCGTGGGCGCGGCCATGCGCTACCCCAGGCTGCGCATCCACCCGAAAGGCCCCACCCCTCGTGACCTCGATCGACACCCGCCCGGCCCTCGTGCACGCCCCCTCCGGCACGGATGGCGAGTGGTGGCGGCACGCCGTGATCTACCAGGTGTACCCGCGCTCCTTCGCGGACGGCTCGGGCGACGGCATCGGCGACCTGCCGGGCATCACCTCGCGCCTGCCGCACCTCGCCGAACTGGGCGTCGACGCGGTGTGGCTGTCGCCGTTCTACCGCTCCCCGCAGGCCGACGCGGGCTACGACGTGGCCGACTACCGCGACGTGGACCCCTTGTTCGGCACGCTCGACGACTTCGACGCGCTCCTGCTTCGGGCCCACGACCTGGGTCTGCGCGTGATCGTGGACCTGGTGCCGAACCACACGTCCGACGAGCACGCCTGGTTCCAGGCCGCGATGGCCGCGGGACCGGGGTCGCCCGAGCGCGAGCGGTACCTGTTCCGCGAGGGCCAGGGCGAGACGGGCGAGCTGCCCCCCAACAACTGGGAGTCGATCTTCGGCGGGCCGGCCTGGACGCGCGTCGCCGACGGCCAGTGGTACCTGCACCTGTTCGACTCGCGCCAGCCGGATCTCAACTGGGAGCACCCCGAGGTCCGCGCCGAGTTCGAGGACGTGCTGCGCTTCTGGCTGGACCGGGGCGTCGACGGCTTCCGCATCGACGTCGCGCACGGGATGGTCAAGGAGCCGGGCCTGCCCGACTGGGACGGCCACGTCTCGATGATCGAGGGCTCGGACGAGCCGGTCGCAGGCAACGGCAACCAGGGGCCCATGTTCGACCAGGACGGCGTACACGAGATCTACCGCGCCTGGAACCGTGTGCTCGCGGAGTACGCGGGTGACCGTGCCCTGGTCGCGGAGGCCTGGGTCGAGCCGCTGTCCCGCCTGGCGCGCTACGTGCGGCCCGACGAGATGCAGCAGGCCTTCAACTTCGCGTTCCTGGCCACGCTGTGGGACGCGCCCGCGCTGCGTGCGGTGATCGAGGCGTCGTACCTGACGGCCGACTCCGTGGGCGCCCCCACCACCTGGGTGCTGTCCAACCACGACGTCGTGCGGCACGCGTCCCGCCTCGGCCTGCCCGTGGCCGGGTCGCGCCCCAACGGCATCGGCCACGGCGACGAGCAGCCCGACGAGGAGCTGGGCCTGCGCCGGGCCCGCGCGGCGACGCTGCTCATGCTCGGCCTGCCCGGCTCGGCGTACCTCTACCAGGGCGAGGAGCTGGGCCTCCCCGACCACACGGCCCTGCCCGACGAGCTGCGCCAGGACCCCGCGTTCTTCCGCACGGGCGGCGCCGAGCGTGGTCGCGACGGCTGCCGCGTACCCTTGCCCTGGGCGGCTGACGAGCCCGGGTTCGGCTTCTCCCCCACCGGCGTGACCTGGCTCCCCCAGCCCGCGTCGTGGGCGTCGTACGCGCTCGACGCGCAGCGCGGGGTGTCGGGTTCCACCTACGAGACGTACTGCCTCGCCCTGGCGGTGCGGCGCGACGAGCACCTCGGCACCGGTGGCCTGGCGTGGGCCGACTCCTACGGGGACGACGTCATCGCCTTCGAGAACCGCGACGTGCTCGTGGTGGCCAACCTCGGCTCCGAGCCGGTGGGACTTCCGGCCGGGGCGACGGTGCTGGCGTCGTCGACCCCGGTGTCCGGCGGGATCCTGCCGGGCGACGCCACGGTCTGGCTCCGCCGGCCCTGACGCGGGGCGGCGTCGCACGACCAGCCTCCGCCTGCCCTCTGGCGGCCGGCCCTCGCCTACCCCTTCGCCTCGCTTCGCCGATTCGGCATCGATGCGCCGATTGCAATCGACGTACCGATGACGAATCGGCGAAGCGACGGCGAGCGGAGGCAGCGACGGCGGGCGGAGGCGGCGACGGGGGCGGTGTCACCCGCGGGCCGGGCAACCGCGGGGACGACGGGGCTGGGCTCAGCCGCGGTGGGCCACGTCGTAGGCGCGGGCGGTGTGCGCCGGGACGGTCAGCCGGATGCGGCCGTCGGCCACCGTGCTCGCGTCGCACCCCGCCGCCAGCACGTCGCAGTAGTCGCCGTCGGCGAGGCTGGTCGCGACGTCGATCGCTTGCGCGTCGTCGCCCGCGTTGACCACGACGAACCCGCGCTCGCCGCGGCCGAACGCGACGGCGTCGCCCTCCGACCAGGCGTCGACCACCGGCGCGTCGCCCACGACGCCCCGCCAGCCGACCATGCCGGCGACCGCGGGCCAGCGATGCTGGCACACCCAGTCGCCGGCCTCGCGCTGCGCCTCGGGACCGGGCTCGGCGGGGCACGTCGCGTCCAGCACCGCGCCGCTCGCGTCCTGCGCCGGTCCCGCGTCGGTGTCGTCGAACGCATAGCCGGAGTAGACCTGCGGCGTGCCGTACGAGCCGGCGAGCATGAGCACGTTCGCGAGGGCGTAGTCGGCGTCGCGATAGCTGAGCGTCGAGCCGTTGCGCTCGGTGTCGTGGTTGTCGACGAACACGACGGCGTCCGGCGACGGCACGTACCGCGCGGACGCCGAGCCGAGATCGAGCGCCAGGCCCGGCGAGCCCGCGAGCACGCCCATGAGCTCCTTCGCATACGTGAACTCGTACACCTGGCCGTTGCCGGTGTACTGCTCGGGGCTGATGGGCTCGTTCGAGCCGCGGATCACCTCCTGGGCGATGCCCGTCCCGGCGGGGAGCGGCTCGAGGACGGCGGCGACGTCGGCAGGCGCCATGTGCTTGGCGGCGTCGATGCGGAACCCGTCGACACCCAGCGAGAGCAGGTCCTGCAGGTAGGCGGTGAGCGTGGAGTGCACGTGCGGCGAGGCGGTGTCGAGGTCGGCGAGGTTGACCAGCTCGCACGTCTGAACCTCGTCGGCGTCCAGATAGCTGCTGATGTCGTCACCGTCGGTGAGTCCGCAGTGGTGGAAGTCGTCGGGCGTCCAGATGCCGGGGTAGGTGTAGTGCTCGAACGACGAGCCGGCCCAGCCGACGCCGCCCTCGTCCAGTCCGGTCATGTGGTTGAGCACCGCGTCCGCCCACACGTCGACCCCCGCGTCGTGGCAGGTCCGCACCATCGCCGCGAACTGCTCGCGGGTGCCGAGACGGGACTCCACCCGGTAGCTCACGGGCTGGTACGACGTCCACCACGGCTCCCCGGTGATGTGCTCCTGCGGCGGCGACGTGAGCACCCAGGCGTAGCCCGCAGGCCCGAGGTGGTCCGTGCACTCGCGCGCGATCGCGTCCCAGGTCCACTCGAAGAGCTGCACGCCGACGTCACGGCCGCTGCCGTCCGACGCGGGCTCCGCGTCCGGGTCCGGCGCGGGGCCGGAGCACGAGGCGAGCAGCACAGCCACGATCGCGGTGAGCCAGAAGCGTGGTCGGGTCGTCGGCATCGTCATCCCGGGGGTCGGCTGCAACGTTGCAGCAACTTGCAAGACGACACGAGCCTAGCGGCGCCGGAGACGGCACGGAGCCTCGCTAGCGTGTCGCCATGGTGAATGTCCTGGTCAACGGCCCCGCCGCGTGGAACACGATGATCCGCGTCCCCCGGCTCCCCGAGCCTCGCTCGCACATGATGTTCGCCGAGGGCCACCACGACGGGCTCGGAGGCACGTCGGCCGGCAAGGCCGTCACGCTCGCAGCCCTGGGCCTCGACGTCACCCTCGCGACCGTGCTGGGCGACGACGCGGAGGCCGACGAGGTCCGCGCCGCGCTCGCGCACGACCGCGTGACCCTGCTGGCGGCGCGCGCGCGGGCCGGACGCACCGAGCGGCACGTCAACCTCATGGCTCCCGACGGCTCGCGTGTCTCGATCTACCTCGAGCTGCCCGCCGCCGACTCCCCCACCGCTCCTGCCGTGCTCGAGGCGCTGAACCGCGCCGACGCGGCCGTGCTCGACCTGGCCGACTCCTCGCTCCCGCTGCTCGCCGCCGCGCGGGACCGGGGTGTCCCCGTGTGGTGCGACGTGCACGACGACGACGGCGCCGGCGAGTATGCGCGCCCGTTCGCCGACACGGCCGACGTGCTCCTGGTCAGCGCCGACCGGCTGGCCGATCCGCGCGCCTACCTGCAGGCGCGCGTCGACGCCGGATGCCGGCTCGCCGTATGCACCCGCGGCGCCGCAGGAGCGATCGCGCTCGACGCGGACGGATGGTGGGAGGTCGGGGTAGCGCCGGTCGAGCGGGTGGTCGACACCAACGGCGCGGGCGACGCCTTCTTCGCCGGGTTGCTCAGCGGCCTGCTGGCCGGGCTCAACACGGCCGGCGCGCTCGCGCGCGGGTCCGCGGTGGGAGCGCTGGCCGTCACCACGACGGACCTCGGGGCACCCGGGGTCACGGCCGACCAGGCCGACGCGCTGGCCCGGTCCGTCGACGTGCGTCGGGTGTGAACCGGCGACGGCGCTAGCCGCCCGAGACGCTCAGCTCCGCCTCGTGCAGCTCGCGCGCGAACTCGTCGGACAGCTCGCGCGAGTCGAGCCAGCCGTACGGCAGGATCGGCCGCTTGGGCGAGCCCGCGCGGCCGCGCTGGCCCTCGGCCGCCTCGCCCGGGTACGGCTGCTCGAGGTCGAGCGCCGCGAGTCGGTCGTCGAGCTCGGCCATGGACGAGACCAGCCCGAGCGCGGCCCGGGTCTCGCCGCCCACGACGTAGCCCTTGAAGTACCACGCCATGTGCTTGCGCATCTCGCGCAGGGCCTTGGACTCTTCGCCGAAGTGCTCGACCATGAGCTCCGCGTGCCGGCGCACCACGGTGGCGACGTACGCCAGGCCCGGGCGGATCCGCTCGTCGGACCCGGCGAACGCCGCCGCGAGGTCGGCGAACAGCCACGGGCGACCCTGGCAGCCCCGGCCGACGACCACGCCGTCGCAGCCCGTCCGGGCGACCATCTCGAGCGCGTCCTCGGCGGACCAGATGTCGCCGTTGCCGAGCACGGGGATGTCGGTGACGGTCTCCTTCAGGCGCGCAATCGACTCCCAGTCGGCCGTGCCCGAGTAGTAGTCGGCGGCGGTCCGGGCGTGCAGCGCGACCGCCGCGACGCCCACCTCCTGCGCGATGAGGCCCGCCTCGAGGTAGGTCAGGTGGTCCTCGTCGATGCCCTTGCGCATCTTGACGGTGACGGGCACGCCGTACGGCGCCGCCGCGTCCACCGCCGAGGAGACGATCGCGCGGAACAGGTCCCGCTTCCACGGCAGCACGGCCCCGCCGCCGCGCCGGGTGACCTTGGGCACCGGGCACCCGAAGTTGAGGTCGACGTGGTCCGCGCGGTCCTCGCTCGCGATCAGCCGGACGGCCGCAGCCACGGTGGCCGGGTCCACGCCGTAGACCTGCACGCTGCGCGGACGCTCGTCGGGCTCGTGCGAGATGATCCGCATCGACTCCTCGCCACGCTCGACCAGCGCCCGGCTGGTCACCATCTCCGCGACGTACAGTCCGGCGCCGGACTCGCGGCACAGCCGGCGGAAGGCGGCGTTGGTGACCCCCGCCATGGGCGCGAGCACCACGGGGGTGTCGATGGTCAGGGGCCCGATCCGCAGCGGCGGGAGCACGGACGTGCCCGTGCTCGCAGTGGTCGTGGTCATGGCACCCAGTGTCCCATCCCGGCGCCGCGCACCGTGCGGGGGGCGATCGGAGCGACCCTAGGCGCACTCGGCGCAGTGCCGGAGGATCTCGTCGACGACGACCTCGACGGGCGCCGTCGCGTCGATCGCGATCCCCTCCTGGGGCACGTCGCCCCCGGTCGCGTGCCATGCCACGATGCGCGCGCGGTCGGTGGGCTTCCCGCCGGCCCACTCGTCGTCGGGCCGGGCGTCGAGGCGTCGGTGCAGCGTGGCGAGGTCGACCTCGAGGATGAACACGCCGTCGAACAGGTCGACGAACCGCGGGAAGTTCCGCGACCCGCCGCAGAAGAACGTGGCGGGATGCGTGCGGTCGGCGACCAGCGCACGCACCGCGGCCTCGTCCCAGATGTGGTGCTCGTGGAGGCCCGCTCCCGTCGGCTCGCCAGTCTCGGGGTCGCCCTGGTACGCGAGCACGCGGTCGCCGTGCACGACGTCGTACCCGCGGCGTGCCAGCTCGTCGGCCACGGTCGTCTTGCCCGTGCCGGACAGGCCCTCGACCAGGTAGTTGCGCGCACCCATCGCTACAGCCAGCCGTTGTCCTGGGCGATCCGGGCCGCCTCGGCCCGGGTGCGCGCGCCCGTCTTGCCCATCGCGGCCGACAGGTAGTTGCGCACGGTGCCCTCCGACAGGAACGTCCCGCGTGCGATGTCGGCCACCGTCCCGCCCTGGGCCGCGGCGACCAGCACGTCGCGCTCGCGCTCGGTGAGCGGGCTGGTGCCCGTGGTGAGCGACTCGACGGCGAGGTCGGGGTCCACCACGCGCAGGCCGCGGTGCACGCGCCGCACGGCGTCGGCGAGCTGGTCGGCCGGCGTGTCCTTGACCACGAAGCCGCTCGCGCCCGCGTCGAGCGCCCGGCGCAGGTACCCGGGACGCCCGAACGTGGTCACGATGAGCGACCGGCACGACGGCAGGGCCCGGTGGAGCTCGCCCGCGACCGAGATCCCGTCCAGGCCGGGCATCTCCACGTCGAGCAGCGCCACGTCCGCCCCGCTCGCTCTCGCGGCGGCCAGCACCTCGTCGCCCCGGCCCACCTGGGCCACCACCTCCAGGTCGGCCTCGAGGTCGAGCAGCGCCGCGAGCGCGCCGCGGACCAGCGCCTGGTCGTCGGCGAGCAGCAGGCGGATGCCGGTCACGCGGCCTCCCGGGTGGTGACGAGCAGGCGGTAGCCGCCTAGCGGACCGGTCGTGACCTCGACGCGGGCACCGGCGGCGCGCGCCCGCTCCACGAGGCCGCGCAGCCCGTTGCCGCGGTCGTCGGCGGCCGGGCCGGTGCCGTCGTCGTCGACGGTGAGCGAGTCGGGCGTCATGGTGATCTGCACCCGGGTGGCGGCCGCGTGGCGCAGCACGTTGGTGGTGGCCTCGCGGATCGCCCACGCGAACAGCACGCGCAGCTCGTCGGGCACGTCGTCGATGCTCCCCGGCACCACCGCCTCGATCGCCGCCGAGTCGAACGCCTGCCGGGCCCCCGCGAGCTCGCCGGCCAACGTGACCGCACGCGTGGCCGTGACCATGCCGCGCACGTCCGCGAGCGCGGTGCGGGCCAGGTTCTGCACCTCGAGCATCTCGGTGCGCGATCGGACCGGGTCGACGTCGAACAGCTTCGCCGCGAGCTCGGACTTCACCGAGATGACCGTCAGCGAGTGCCCGAGCACGTCGTGCATGTCGCGCGCGATGCGCTCGCGCTCGCGCTCGACCGCCAGGACGGCCACCTCGTCCCGCGCGATCTGCAGCTGCCGGTTGCGCATCACCAGCTGCGTGAACCCGAACACCGCGACCGTCGCGAGGATCACCGAGATGATGAGGTCGTCGATGGTCTCCCAGCCGGGAACCAGCCGCGGGACCACCACGATGAGCGCGGACGCCCACAGCGCGAGGCCCAGCGCGCGCGGGTCGCGCAGGAGGAAAACGCCGCTCACGCACACGAAGACGAGCCCGACGAGGCCGTCCTGGTCTGCGGCCAGGCAGGACACCGCCACCAGGCACGTCTGGCCGAGCAGGAACACCCCGGCGCGACCCGGTGCCATCGCGCTGCCGTGCGGGCCGGCGTGCGTGAGCACCACCCACGCGAAGCTCGCGGCCAGACCCGCGATCGCGACGAGCGAGACGACGCGCTGCCAGCCGGGCGCGCTGTCCCACGCCGACTGCCAGGGCTGCAGCAGGAAGACCGCCCACACGATGCCCATGGCCGGGCCGATCACGCGCATCACCCGACGAGCACGGCCCGGCGGGAGGTCCTCGCGGGCCGGGTCCGTCGCGTACAGCGCCGTGTCACCCTGCGGCCAGTTCTCGCGCAGGCGGGCACGCCAGGGTGCCCTCGGGTGGCTCACGGCGTCCACGCTAGCGTCCGGGCAGCCGGGCGACCCGGAACCACGAGCCGCGGTGCCGGGTCGGCCCTGGGCGGCCGGCGTCATGCACGCGCCGTGTCGCGGCGGAACCGCCACGCCGCGCCGACGACGAACACCACGCCCCAGGCCAGCACGTTGACCAGCGCCCAGACCGACACGCCCTCGTCCGTGATCGGCGCACGCACGATCTCGGCGAGGCCGTACGTCGGCACGAACTGCGCGACCGTGGCGAAGACGCCGTCGCCGAGCGGCATGAACAACCCGCCCGCGAACGACAGCAGGGCGAGCACCGGCCCGAGGATCTGCATGACGTTCTCGGCGGGTAGCAGGTACCCCATGAACAGCCCGAAGGCGGCGAACACCGACGACCCGACCCACGCCAGCGCGAGCGAGGTCGCGATGCGCGACGCGTCGCCCGTCGCACCGGCTGGGATGCCGACGGCGGCGGTCACGACCACCGCGCCGAGGCCCAGCACCATCGCGCTGATGACCTTGGTGGCCACGTACGTCACCGGGCTGAGCGGCGTCAGGCGCAGCTGGCGCGTCCAGCCCTGCGCACGCTCGACCGACACGCTGGCCCCGCCGCTCGTGGTCGCGAGGATCGCGCCGTACAACGCCATCGAGATCATGATCCACGCGGTCACGTTGGCGTGACCCACGGACTCGGTCTTGTAGCTCTCGACCGTGCCGAACAGGAGGAAGAACACCGGCGGCATGACGAGCGTGAAGATCACCGTGCGGCGGTTGCGCACCAGGCGGCGCAGCTCGACGGTGAGGTAGGTCAGGTTCAGCCCTCGGCGCGCCCTGGTGGCGGCGGACGGGACGGCGACGGCGCTCATGCGTGGCTCTTCTCGGTCTGGGTCTCGGTGATGGTCTCGGCGGTGTGTGCCGCCTGGGCGTCCGTGGTGAGCGCGATGAACGCGTCCTCCAGCCCGCGCGCGGCGATCTCGAGGTCGGTCGCGTCGGTGGCCGTCAGCAGGTGGCGCGCGACGGAGTCCGAGTCGGTGGTGCGGATCAGCACGCGCTCCCGGCGCACCTCCACGTCGACGACCCCCGGCAGCCCGCGCAGGGCGGCGGCGTCGATGGTCCCCTCGAAGGACGCCGAGACGATCCGCCCGCTGGTCAGGCTCTTCACCTGCGCCGCCGAGCCGTCGGCGACGATCCTGCCGTGGCTGACCATCACGATGCGGTCCGCGTACGCGTCCGCCTCCTCGAGGTAGTGCGTCGCGAACAGGATGGTCCGGCCGCGTGCGGCGTCCGCCCGCAGCGCGTTCCAGAAGTCGCGCCGCCCCTCCACGTCCATGCCGGTGGTCGGCTCGTCGAGCACGATGAGGTCGGGGTCGGGCAGGAGCGCGAGCGCGAACCGCAGCCGCTGCTGCTGGCCGCCGGAGCACTTGCCCACCTTGCGGTCGCCGATGTCGGCGATGCCCGCCCGCTGCATCACCTCCCGGGCCGGCCGCGTGCCGCCGAAGAACGAGGCCGTGAGCTGGACCGTCTCGAGCACGGTCAGGTCCTTGAGGAGACCGCCGCTCTGCATGACGGCCGACACGCGACCGGCAGCGATGGCCTGGCCGGGCTCGAGCCCCAGCACCTGGACGGTGCCCTCGTCCGGGTCGGCGAGCCCGAGCAGCATGTCGATCGTCGTCGTCTTGCCGGCGCCGTTGGGCCCGAGGAAGGCGACCACCTCACCGGGGCGGACGGCCAGGTCGAGGCCGTCGACGGCACGCACGGTGCCGAAGGACTTGCGCAGGCCGCGCAGGTCGAGCGCGAGGGTCCCCGTGGCCGGGGTGTCGAGCAACTGTGAGGTCATGACTCGATCGTGGCGGTTCGCGGGAGGTCGCTCCCCCGCCGCGCGTCACCGCCTGGACATGACGGATGTCACGACTGCGCTCTCGAGACCGACAGTCGGCCTCGAGACTGACAGTCCCAGCGGGTTGGAGCTGTCAGTCTCGAGGCCAGGTATCAGTCTTGATCCTCCGGCAGGGTCAGGCCCCGACCAGCCGGGCGCCGAGGTAGGCGCTCACCTGGTCGAGCGAGACGCGCTCCTGGCTCATGTCGTCGCGGTGCCGGATCGTCACCGCCTGGTCGTCGAGCGTGTCGAAGTCGACCGTGATGCAGAACGGCGTGCCGATCTCGTCCTGACGGCGGTAGCGACGACCGATGGCGCCCGCGTCGTCGAAGTCGACGTTCCAGCTGCGGCGCAACTCGGCGGCCAGGTCGCGCGCCTTGGGCGAGAGCGACTCGTTGCGCGACAGCGGAAGCACCGCCGCCTTGACGGGCGCGAGGCGCGGGTCGAGCTTGAGCACGACGCGGGTGTCGACGCCGCCCTTGGTGTTGGGCGCCTCGTCCTCCGTGTAGGACTCGACGAGGAACGCCATGAGCGAGCGGGTCAGACCGGCCGCGGGCTCGATCACGTACGGGACGTACCGCTCGTTCTTGGCCTGGTCGAAGAACGACAGGTCCTGGCCCGAGTGCTCGGTGTGCGTCGTCAGGTCGAAGTCGGTGCGGTTCGCGATGCCCTCGAGCTCGCCCCACTCGCTGCCCTGGAAGCCGAACCGGTACTCGATGTCGACGGTGCGCTTCGAGTAGTGCGACAGCTTCTCGGCGGGGTGCTCGTAGTGGCGCAGGTTGTCGCGCGCGATGCCCAGATCCGTGTACCACTCGGTGCGCAGGTCGATCCAGTACTGGTGCCAGGTCTCGTCGGTGCCGGGCTCGACGAAGAACTCCATCTCCATCTGCTCGAACTCGCGCGTCCGGAAGATGAAGTTGCCGGGCGTGATCTCGTTGCGGAACGACTTGCCGATCTGGCCGATGCCGAACGGCGGGCGCATGCGGGCCGTCGAGTACACGTTCTTGAAGTTCACGAAGATGCCCTGCGCCGTCTCGGGCCGCAGGTAGTGCAGGCCGGACTCGTCCTCGACCGGGCCGAGGTACGTCTTGAGCATCATGTTGAAGTCGCGCGGCTCGGTCCACTGCCCCCGCGTGCCGCAGTTCGGGCACGCGATGTCCGCCAGGCCGTGCTCCGGAGCCCGGCCCTTCTTCTCCTCGTACTCCTCGAGCATGTGGTCTTCGCGGAACCGCTTGTGGCAGTGCAGGCACTCGGTGAGCGGGTCGGTGAACACCCCGACGTGGCCCGACGCGACCCACGTCTGCCGCGGGAGGATCACCGAGGAGTCGAGGCCGACGATGTCGTCGCGGCTGGTCACCATCGCGCGCCACCACTGGCGCTTGATGTTCTCCTTCAGCTCCACGCCCAGCGGTCCGTAGTCCCACGCGGATCGGGTGCCTCCGTAGATCTCACCGCTCGGGAAGACGAAGCCTCGGCGCTTGGCGAGGGAGACGACGGAATCCAGCCGGGACGGTGCAGCCACGAGAGTTCACTCCAGGGGGTGGGCCCGCTGCTGGGTGCGGCGGGCGATCGACCGCGACCGGATGCCGCGGGATGAGCCCGCTCAGGCTACCCGTGGGATGCGTGCGGCACGACGCGCATTCCGGGCGCGGCGGGACGCTCCGCCCCTACGATCGGCGGGTGAACGACGATCCGATGGACGGATTCGGGCTCGGCGGCCTGTCGCTCGTCGCCGCGCTCATCGTGCTCTTCCTCTTCGCGATGGCGCGCTCGCACGCGACGTACTGGGCCGGCCGAGGCGTGGTGCGCGGCGCCCACACCGTGCACGAGACCGATCACGGCTTCGCCTGGTGGCGCTCGATGATCACGCGCCTGGAGGCGTGGACCAACACCAACGCTGCGCAGCGCGGCCTTGACCTGGTGCGCGGCTGGGGCCCGATCGCCGTGACCATCGCCTTCGTCATGTTCGGCCTCCAGACGGCGATCTTCGCCTCCGCGGGCCTCATCCAGATGAAGTACACCCGCTTCACGGTGGCGACCATCCCCGGCGCCATCGTCTGGGCGATCATCTGGGCCACCGTCGGCGTCGGCGCCGTGTGGGGGGCGATCAAGCTGTTCGCCGCCTCGCCGATCGCGTTCACCGCCGTGGTCGGCGTCCTCGCGCTCGTGGTCGCGTGGTGGGTGCGGCGGCGCCTGCTGCGGCAGTCTCGCAGGCAGTCTCGCGGGCAGGCGATCGCGGCCGGCCCTGGGAGCGGCCGCGAGCCCTCTGCCCACATCGGGCGGCACGTCTCGCCGGACGTCGCGGACGGGCCCGCCGACCGCCGCGAGCCTCAGCCGTGAGGTCCTGACAGGCAGAACTGGTTCCCGTCGGGATCGGTCAGCACCACCCAGCGCCAGCCGCCCTCCTCGTGCCGGGCGACGAACGTGGCGCCCTCCGCGACGAGCCGCTCGATCTCGGCGTCGTGGTCCGAGGCCGACAGGTCGAGGTGGATGCGATTCTTGCCCGGGGTCGGGTCCTCGACCTGCTGGAACCCGAGGATGGGACCCGTGCCGGACGGGTGCACCACGACGAAGCCGTCCCCCATCGCGTCGTCGAGCCTGCCGTCCGTCTGCCGGGCCCACCATCGCGCCAACGTGGGCGCATCGGTGGTGTCGAACGTGATCATCCCCAGTGAGATCGTCATGACGGCAACCTAGCGAAGCGCTCGGACAGCTGGACCCGAACCTGGTGGCTCACGTGCCGCGATGCTGCACCGCGCTCACGACGGCCGGTCCACCGCGCCGCCGTACCGCCGGTCGCGACGGGCGTACTCCTCGACCGCGCGCCACAGGTGGCGCCGGTCCACATCGGGCCAGGGCTCGTCGAGGAACACCATCTCCGCGTACGCGGCCTGCCAGATCATGAAGTTGGACGTGCGCTGCTCGCCCGACGACCGCAGGAACAGGTCGACGTCCGGCAGGTCGGGCTCGTCGAGGTACCGCGCGAAGACCTTCTCGGTGATCCGGTCGGCGTTGACCTTGCCGGCCGCGACGTCGCGCGCGAGGGCCTGCGCCGCGTCGGCGATCTCGGCGCGACCGCCGTAGTTCACACACATCGTCAGCGTGCAGGTCGAGTTGCCGCGCGTACGCTCCTCCGCGGTCTCGAGCTCGCTGATGACGGAGCGCCACAGCCGCGGGCGCCGGCCCGCCCAGCGCACGCGTACGCCCCAGGAGTCCATGAGGTCACGGCGACGGCGCAGCACGTCACGGTTGAAGCCCATGAGGAAGCGCACCTCGTCGGGCGACCGTGACCAGTTCTCCGTGGAGAACGCGTACGCGGAGACGTACTCGACGCCCACCTCGATGGCACCGGCGACGACGTCGAGCAGCGACGCCTCACCGGCCCGGTGGCCCTCGACGCGGGGCAGGCCGCGCGCGTTGGCCCACCGCCCGTTGCCGTCCATGACCACCGCGACGTGCCGCGGCACGAACTGCTTCGGGATCTCCGGGGGGCGGGCGCCCGAGGGATGCGGATAGGGGGCAACGACGTCGTGGGGCACGAGCGCCATTGTGCCGCTCCCGCCTACCGCCGGAGGGTCACACGCGCTCGACCATCGGCAGCGAGCGCAGCTGTCGCTCGAGGTGGAACTGGCTGTATGCGGCCACGAGCCCGTTGCCCTCGCCGCGGTGCCGCTCCGCGCTCGCGTCGGCCACGGCCCAGTCCCCCACCAGCAGGGAGGCCAGCAGCGCGAAGGTCTCGGGTGCGGGTGATGCCGCGCCCGGTGGCCGGCAGCGCGCGCACACCGCGCCGCCCGAGGCGATGGCGAACGCGTGGTGCGGGCCGGGTTCGCCGCACCGGGCGCAGTCCGTGAAGGACGGCGCCCAGCCCGCGATGGCCAGCGCGCGCAGCAGGTAGGAGTCGAGCACCAGGCCGGGGGCGTGCTCACGCGTGGACAGCGCGCGCACGGCGCCCACGAGCAGCCAGTACTGCTGGACCGCCGGCTCGCGCTCGGCCTCCACCAGCCTGTCCGCGGTCTCGAGCATCACGGTCCCGGCGGTGTAGAGCGTGTAGTCCTCGCACACGGCACGGCCGTAGGAGCCGATCGTCTCGGCCTGCGTCACGATGTCGAGGTTGCGGCCCGTGGACAGCTGCAGGTCCACGTGCATGAACGGCTCGAGCCGCGAGCCGAACCGCGAGGAGGTGCGGCGGACGCCCTTGCCGACCGCGCGCACCTTGCCGTGCGTGCGGGTCAGGAGGGTCACGATGCGGTCGGCCTCCCCCAGCTTGTGGGTGCGCAGCACGATCGCCTCGTCGCGGTAGAGGCTCACGCTCCCATTGTCGCCCCGTGCACCCACAGACGACGTCGGCGCGCGGGGACGGACCCCTGGTCAGCGCGGAGCGCGGGTGAAGACGTGGTGCACGACACCCGTGGGTGAGGCGACGGTCTCGATCGCGAACCGCTCCTCGAGACCCTCGAGCCCGTCCCACAGCCGCACCCCGCGCCCGAGCACGATCGGCACGACGACGACGTGCAGGTGGTCGACGAGGTCCGCCTCGAGGAAGGCGCGGACCACCGACGGTCCACCGCCGAGCCGGACGTCGAGCCCGCCCGCCAGCTCCGTCGCCAGCGCGAGCGCCTCGTGCGGGCTCGCGTCGCGGAACATGAACGTGGTCTCCCCCAGCACGAGGTCCGGGCGCGGATGGTGGGTGAGCACGACGACGGGCGAGTGGAAGGGCGGCTCCTCGCCCCACCAGCCCTGCCACGCCTCGTCGGGCCAGGGGCCGGTCTGCGGACCGAACTTGCCGCGTCCCATGATCTCCGCGCCGATACCGACGTTCGTCGCGGCGGCGAACGCGTCGTCGACACCGGTCGTGCCGAGACCCTCCGCCTCGGAGTCGTGGCCCGTCATGCTGACGAAGGTCCGCGTGGGGAAGAACCACTGCATCAGGCGCGGCCCGGCGTGCCCGAACGGAGCCTCGGTCGTGCGGCCCTCCCCCGTGGCGAAGCCGTCGAGGGAGACTGCGAGCGCGTGGACCCGAAGCTTCGTCATCGCGTCACCGTAGCGGGCGTGTCACCGCAGACTCGCGCCGCCGAGCCCAGAGCCCACGACCGTCGAGGGTGGTGACGGCGAGTGGTCGAGGATCGGCGGCGCGAGTGTGCGCACGGCGTGCGTCGGGGTCGCCGACGAGGACCGCGCGCGCCGGAGCGGCGGCGGTGTGCGCGCCCCGGCAGGCCGGGAGCGCGGGACTCAGCGCTGGTAGCGGTTGACGGCCGACGTGATGGCCTTGAGCGACGCCGTGGTGATCGACGGGTCGATCCCGACGCCCCACAGGATCTGGTCGCCGATCGCGCACTCGACGTAGGCGGCGGCCGTCGCGTCCCCGCCGGCCGAGAGCGCGTGCTCGGCGTAGTCGAGCACCGCGATGTCCACGCCGATGCCCTTGAGCGCGGTGACGAAGGCCGCCACCGGCCCGTTGCCCGCGCCCTCGATGGTGCGCGGCTCGCCCCGGTCGAGGAGGTCCACGACGAGCGTGTCGGCGCCGTCCTGCACGCTCGTGGCACGCGTCCCGCGCAGCGAGAACCGCCCCCACGGCACCAGGTCGCCGAAGTCCTGCACGGGCGTGACGACCTGGGTCGCCTCCACGGGCAGGTACTCGTCGACGAAGATGCGCCACAGCTCGTCGGCCGTGACCTCCGTGCCGTGCTCGTCGGTGTGCCGCTGCACCACCTGGGAGAACTCGATCTGGAGCCGGCGAGGCAGGTCCAGGTCCTTCTCGGACTTCATCAGGTAGCTGATGCCGCCCTTGCCCGACTGCGAGTTGACCCGGATGATCGCCTCGTAGGAGCGCCCGACGTCCTTGGGGTCGATGGGCAGGTAGGGCACCGCCCAGACGATGTCGTCGACGGACTTGCCCTCGCGCGTCGCCGACTTCTCGAGCGCGTCCAGCCCCTTCTTGATGGCGTCCTGGTGCGAGCCCGAGAAGGCCGTGAACACCAGGTCGCCGCCGTAGGGGTGGCGCTCGTTGATCGGGAGCTGGTTGCAGCGCTCGACCGTGCGGCGGATGTGGTCCATGTCGGAGAAGTCCAGCTGGGGGTCGATGCCCTGGCTGAACAGGTTCATGCCCAGGGTCACCAGGCAGACGTTGCCGGTGCGCTCCCCGTTGCCGAACAGGCATCCCTCGATGCGGTCCGCGCCGGCCTGGTAGCCCAGCTCGGCGGCGGCGACCGCGGTGCCGCGGTCGTTGTGGGGGTGCAGCGAGAGCACGACCGACTCGCGGTAGCGCAGGTTGCGGCTCATCCACTCGATGGAGTCGGCGTAGACGTTCGGGGTGGCCATCTCCACCGTCGCCGGCAGGTTGATGATGACCTTGCGGTCCGGCGTCGGCTCCAGCTCGTCCAGGACGGCGTTGCAGATGCGCAGCGCGAACTCCAGCTCGGTGCCCGTGTACGACTCGGGGCTGTACTCGTAGAACACCTCGGTGTCCGGGACGAGCTCCTCGTACTTCTTGCAGAAGCGCGCGCCCGACACGGCGATGTCGACGATGCCGTCCTCGTCCGAGCGGAACACGACCTCGCGCTGCAGCGTGGAGGTCGAGTTGTACAGGTGCACGATGGCCTGCTTGGCGCCGGCGATCGCCTCGTAGGTGCGCTCGATGAGGTGCTCTCGCGCCTGGGTCAGCACCTGGATGACGACGTCGTCGGGGATGCGCCCCTCCTCGATCAGCATCCGCACGAAGTCGAAGTCCGTCTGGGACGCTGCCGGGAAGCCGACCTCGATCTCCTTGAACCCCATCTGCACCAGCAGCTCGAACATCTCGAGCTTGCGTGCGGGGTTCATGGGCTCGATGAGCGCCTGGTTGCCGTCGCGCAGGTCCACCGCGCACCAGCGCGGTGCCTTCTCGATGCGGGCGTCGGGCCATCGGCGGTCCGGCAGCTCGACACGGATCTGCTCGTGGAACGGCCGGTACTTGTGGATCGGCATGGGCGACGGCTGCTGGGGGCTCGTCTCGAGATAGCTCATGGGGTCATTCCTTCGCTGCGTGTCTGCGGGTGGCCAGCCGGCACACGGAACACCGCGGCGAGGATCCGGCCTAGAAGGCCTCGCCGCGGCAGCGAAGAAGGAGGGTGTACCCGAGCATGTGCGCCACCCTACTCCCGGTCAGGGTGCGGAGCACAAACCGACCAGCGCGGAGCACAAACCGACCCGCGCGGGGCGCGGAGCACAACCCGACCAGCGCGGGGCGCGGAGCACAACCCGACCAGCGCGGGGCGCGGAGCACAAACCGACCAGCGCGGGGCGCGGAGCACAAACCGACCAGCGCGGGGCGCGGAGCACAAACCGACCCGCGCGGGGCGCAGCGCGAACCGCTCAGCGCAGCGCGACCAGGCGGTCCGTGCTGAGGGCGTACAGCTCGGCGCCCAAGCGCACCACACGCCGGGTGCCCGTGGGCAGCGCCACCTGCCACTCCCGATCGCCGTCGGCGAGCCGCAACGCCGCCATGCCCGACTCGCTGCCGGGCAGGTTCACCAGCACGGCCACCCTGTCGCCGTCGGAGAACGCCGAACGCGACTCGACCCCGGCGGGCCGCTGCCACACCCGCTCGCCCGACGCCGCGTCGAGCCCGACCAAGGAGCCGTTGCGCTCGACCACCACGCGGCCGCCGGCGTCGGCCACCACCCAGCCCGCGGGCTCGGCGGCGCGCCAGAGCGGCGCGGCGCCGTCGGTGTAGGCGCGGACGCCGACGCCGCCCCGAGTCGCCTCGACCGTGAGCACGCGCGGCGAGGCGGGGTCGTGCACCGCAGGGATCACCGCCTCGCCCCTCGCCGTGCGCACCACCCTGCCGGCGCCGTCCATGAGCACCGACGTGGCCGAGACGCCACCCGCGCGGGACTCGAACCGCGTGCGCACGTACACGCCGTCGGGGCGCAGCCGCACGAGGTCGTCGCTGATCGCGACCGGCAGGGGGTGGCCGTCGGCTGCGTCGATCGCCATCTGCGCCGGGAAGGAGGAAGCGACGACAACCCGTCCCGCGACGGCCAGCCCGATGTTGCCGGTCGCGCGCGGGTGCGCCCGATCCGACGGCGGCGTCGTCCACTCCTGGGCACCGCTGGTGGGATCCACGCGCACCACGCCCATGCCCGCGGGTACCCACCCAGCGAGCACGACGTCGTCGTCCACGGCCTCGATCTCGACCCACCGCCCCTGCACTGGGTGATCGGCGAGCACGCGCCCCGTCCCGACGTCGACGAGCACGACGCGCGAGGGGGGTCGCTCACCCCGCCCGCGCAGCCCGACGATGCAGGCCAGGCGCGCCGCGCTCTCGACGCAGCCCTGCACCGGGGCGGCCGTGGTGCCGATCGCCTCGGTGCGCCACAACGGCTTTCCGGTGACCACGTCGAGCCCGGCCAGGTGCAGCACCGGGGAGTCCTGCGCCACCACCACGACGTCGCCCACCAGGACGGGCGCCATCGCCGACGCCGCCGGCGCGCTCCACCGCTCCCGGGGTGCGCGCGCGAGCGAGTGCACGGCGCCGTCGAACGCGGCGGGCTCCAGCACCGCGACACGTTCGCGGTCGGCCGCCACGTGCGGGGCGACGAGCACGAATCCGACGAGCAGACCCACGGCGAGCGTGCCCGCGACCGCCGCGAGCACCGGCCGCCGGCGCGCCCAGCCCCACAGCGGCCCGCGCGCGCCCCGAGACCGAGCGGCGGCGCCGTCCTCGACCTCGTCCAGCTCGACCACGCTCACCGTGGGCTCCCGGCCGTTGGGCCTCATCCCCGCACCGTACGTCCGCGCAGCCGTCCGCGTCAGGCGGCGGGCGACGGACCTCGCACCACGACGAAGGAGTAGTCGCCGAACGTCACGGTCGAACCCGGTCGCAGGCGCACCGGGTGGTCCACGGGGCACACCACCTGGGCGCCGTCCGGCAGGGTGACGACGGTGCCGTTGGTGGACCCGCGATCGGCGACCCAGATCCCCGCCGGGGAGACCGCGACCTGCAGGTGGGTCTTCGAGACGGAGCGGCCGGGATCCACCACCCTGATGGTCTGGACGTCGACGACCGCCGACGGGTTGCGGCCGATCAGGGCGACGCCCTCGACGACCACGCGACGACCGTCGCTGAGCGCGAGCTCGGCGCTCGTCCGCGGTTCGGGCGACTCCACGACCTCCGGCTCCGGCGCGACCTCGGGCCTGGGTGCGGATCGGCGCGTCATCTCGACCTCGGGCTCCAAGAACGAGTCGAGTCCGGCGTCGACGTCGGCGTCGAGCTGGGCGTCGACGACCGGAGGCGCCTGACCTTCGGTGCGAACGCTGCCGGCGCGGCCAACGCCGGCGCGGGCACCGTCGGCGCGGGCATCGTCGGCCCGGGCATCGTCGGCGCGAAAGGTTTCAACGGCGGCGGTCTCGACGCGCTGCCGGGCACCCACCCGGACGACGGGCATCGCGCGCGTGTCCACGTCGGGGCCGTGCTCGCGCGGGACCAGCGGGGCCAGCACGAGCGGGTGGGATCCGGTCACGGTGGGTGCGTCGGCGGGGTCGGACGCCGTCGCCCACGCGGGCACGACCGGGGCGTCTGCCGCAACCAGGCGGGCGGGCGGCCGGCGCGCGGGCTCCTGGGCGGCTACGGCGACGGGCACGGTCGCGCGCACCTCAGCCGCCGCATCGTCGAACCACTGCGGCGCCTGGTCGAGCTCGTCGTCGCGCAGGTCCACGACCTCGTCGCCCGCGGCTTTGTCGTGCCAGCCGCGGTTGCGCCCCGTCGCGTCGAACAGGGGCGAGACGAGCACCACGAGCTGCCCGACTCCGAGCACGAGCGCCCCGGCGGCCACCACGAGCCCGCGGACGAGGACGCGGCCCAGGCCGATGGGCCGGAGCGTCTCGACGTCCACCGTGCGCAGGCCCAGCACCAGCCGCCCCAGCGTCCAGCCGCGCGTGCCGTGCCAGACCCACTGCAGCACGACCAGCGCGAGCACCAGAGCCGCGCCGACGACGACCACCACCGGACCCGCGGACCGGCCGAGCAGCAACGGCGTGCCGGCCAGCAGCAGCACGAGCGTGTCGAGCGTCGCCGCGAGGAACCGGCGGCCCAGCGAGGCCACCCGGGCGGGCGCGGGCGCCATCGACGGACGCGCCACCGACCGACGAGCCACGGACGGGCGCGCCATCGACGCGCGGCCGCTCACGGACGGCTCCTGCGCGGACGGTGCCGCCCGCGCAGCGAGGCCAGGGACAGCCGCGCCCACGTGCGTCGCCGCCAGCCCACGGCACGGCGCATGCCCCGGACGGCGGTCTCGACGTCCGCCCAATACGCGGCCGCCTCGGCGGGGGTCGGCCGGTGGGCGGAGAACACCGCGCGGTCCGCGGCGCTGGCCAGCTGGTGCACGTCACCCGCTGCGCTGAAGGCCGTCGCCAGCGAGCGGGCCGACTCGGCGCGGGTGGCGTGCGCCAGCACGGGCTGGCGCAGGTCGACGGCCGCGTCGAGCACCTCGTCCCAGCCACCGGCCACTCGTCGGGCCACGTCCCGGTCGCGTCGCCGCCTGCGCCGCCGTCGCGCCTTGACCGCGCCGATGACGAGGAACGGAAGTGCCAGGATCGCCAGAGGCACCGAGACGACCCCGCCCACCTTGGCGATCGTGCTCCACAGCGAGCCGTCGCTCTGGTCCGAGGGCGGTGTCTTGGTGCCGGGCTGCTCGGTGTCGTCGTCGGGCGGCTTGACGGCGTCCGGCGGCGGCGGGGGCGGCTGGACCACCTGGGGCTGCGGGTCCGACGGGTTGGGCTTCTCGTTCTGCTCGGGCGTCTGCTCGCGCGGCGGCGTCGGGTAGAACGGCACCCAGCCGTACCCCACGAACGGGATCTCGACCCACGCCTCGAGGTCGTCGCCCGTGACGGTCACGGGCTCGCCCTGGGGCACGGACCCGTCCGATGCCGCGTGCGGCACGAAGCCGAGCACGACGCGCGCCGGCAGTCCCATCGCCCGCGCCATGAGCGCCATGGCAGCCGCGTACTGCTCGCCGTCGCCCACCATGATGTCGCCGTCGAGCAGCGAGACCATGCGGTTCGCTCCGTGCCCGGACAACGACTGCACCTGGTTCGCGTCGGTCGCCCCGTGGCTGAAGTAGCCCTTCTCGGAGAGCCACTGCTGGAGCGTGCGTGCGACCTGCACGGGCGTTCCGGCGTCGCGGGCCACGTCGGCGGCGGTCACGGCGACGACGTCGGGCACGTTCGTCGGCGGCTGCGAGACGTCCTCGGTCTCGGCCCTGCCCACCTGGGTGTCGGTCGGGTCCCGCGGCACGACGACGTCCAGCGCGTAGGACAGCCCCGGCCGCAGCGCGCCCGTGAGGACCGCGGCCCCGGTCGCCTCGTTGAACCGCAGCCCCTCGGCGGCGGCGGAGTCCGCGATGTCGATCGACGTCGCCTCGCCGACCGTCGGGAGCCACACGCCCGAGAGCTTGTCGATCGTCATCTCGACGTGCGCCGCGCTGCCGCGCGCGTTGCTGGGGATGGTCTCGCCGACGCGGCGGAACTCCCCCGAGCTCTCGGCGGTGCCGTTGCCCGCGACGTTCCACACCACGCCGTCGTAGCGGTCCATGGTGGCCAGCCTGATGGTGGCGCCCGCGGGGAGGCCGGTGACGGTGAAGAGCTTGGTGTCTTTCTCGCGCTTGACGTAGTCGCGGAAGGCCGCGAGCGGGCTCGGGTACGCGCGCGGGTCGAACGGCGGCACGATCTCGTCGCGCACCACGAGCCGCGGCGTCTCGCCCACCACCGCGGGGGCACCGAGCAGGGAGCCGCCGAGCCCGACCGCGGTCAGGACCGTCAACGAGAGCACGCGGCGGAGCCGCAGCGTGCCCGCCCGCCATGCGGCCCAGGGCAGCAGGACGAGCAGCAGCACCACGCCCGTGGTCATCGGCGGGATGCTGGGCCGCCGGGTGCCGAGCAGGGCGACCACGCCCGCGACCACGACCGGCACCACGATGGCCGCCGCGCCGCCGCGCCGGGCCCGCAGCGCGATGCCGAGCGCGGCCACCGAGCCGACGAGCGCGAGCAGGTACGGGGCCACGAGCAGGCCACCGCTGGAGCCGACGGGCGGTTGGAGCGTGAGCATCTGCTGCCAGGAGGAGCCGACCCCCCGCAGGAGCGTCTCCAGGGTGTCGAGCGTGGGCAGCACACCCGCGACCGTGGTCGACGGCGCGGCGAGCGGCCCACCCGCCGCGAAGTAGACGACCACCACCACCGCGACGACGGCGAGCGGTGACCAGCCCCGAGCGGCCGAGAGCACGGCGACCCCGCCGCCCAGCAGCAGGCCGCCGACGATCGCCGGCACGGCGGCGGTGCCGCCGTACACCTCGACCTGGGGCCACAGGACCACGGCCAGGACGCCGAGCAGGCACGCGGCGTCGACGGCGGTCTGCCCGGCGGACCGGAGGGGACGGTTCCTCATGCCAGCGCGCGCCTCAGCAGTCGGGGCAGCTCGTCGAGCTCGCCGAGGGTCGCCAGCGTCAACACTCCCTGGCTGCGCACCGCGAGGGAGGCACCGCGCTCGCACCGCACCACCAGCGTGCGCGTCCCGAAGGGCACGTACCGCGCGGCCAGGCGCAGGTCGGCCTCCGTCGGCACCGAACCGGACACGAGCACGGCGACCGTCACGTCGGGCGTCTCCCGTGTGATGCGGCGCCCGAGCACGGTCGCGCTCGCCCCGGAGGCGGACGTCACGATCGCCGAGCAGTCGTCGAGCAGCCGCGGAGGCGTGTCGACCCGCAGGCTGCCCGGTCCCGCGAGCACGGCGAGGCCACGCTCCTCGCGGATCACCTGGGCGCCGATCGACGCGATGGTGGAGACCGCGAGCTCGAGCTCGTCCTCGTGCGCGTAGTCGGCCGGGTCGGTGGCGAGCGCGAGCACGGTCTGGGTGCGCCGGGTGTCCTCGAACTGCTTGACCATCAGCACGCCTCGGCGCGCCGTGGTGCGCCAGTGGATGTAGCGCCGGTCGTCGCCCGCGACGTAGTCGCGCAGCGCGTGGAACGAGAGGTCGGCGTCCGTGATCTCGCGCGTCGACTGGCCCTCGAGGTCGCGGAGCAGACCCGCGCTCGCGCCGGCGAGGGACACGACGCGCGGGTGCACGTACAGGTCGACGGGCCGCGTCCACAGCACGCTGCGGCGCGCGAGGCCGAGCGGGTCCCCGCGCACGGACCGGACCGGGCCGACGACCACGACCGCACGACGCTGGGTGGGGATCGCGAACAGCTCGTCGTGCGTGCCGCCCGGGCCCAGGCTGGGCACCCCCAGCTCGGCGACGTTCGAGCCCACGGGCAGCTCGACGCGCGAGGGCAGCGCCCGGCGGCGCGCGCGGTTGGTGACGCTGACGCGGCCCACCGCGCGCTCGCCGATCCGCACGCGCCGGTCGGCCATGTCCAGGTCGACCTGGTAGCGCGCACGGCCGATCATCATGAGCAGGGAGACCGCGAGCACGGCGGCGAGGCCTGCGCCCAGGGCCGCGAGCTCGAGCCAGCCCAGCCACCGGCCCACCACGAGGGCGGCGGCCGCGAGGACCGCGACCCCCCAGCCCAGGGGTGAGACGCGCATGCTCAGGCCACCCGCACCGTGGGCGGCGCGGTCGTCTCCAGGACGCGCGCCACCACCTCCGCCTGCGTGACGCCGGCGAACTCCGCCTCGGAGTCGAGGATGATCCGGTGCGCGAGCACGGGCTGCGCCAGCGCCTTGACGTCGTCGGGCACCACGAACTCGCGGCCCTCGGACGCCGCCCACACCTTGGAGCAGCGCACCAGCGCGAGGCCGCCGCGGACGCTCGCGCCCAGCGCCGTGCGCCCGTCCTCGCGCGTGCCCTCGGTGAGCCGGGCGATGTAGTCGAGCACGGCCTCCTCGATGTGCACGGTCTGCGCGAGGTCCGCCATGGTGCCGACGGCCTGCGTGGTGATGCGGGCGGTCAGCGACGCCGTGCGGTCCTTGGCACCGGCCAGGATCTCGATGGCCGACGCGCGGTCGGGGTACCCGAGCGACGTCTTGAGCAGGAACCGGTCCAGCTGCGCCTCGGGCAGGCGGTACGTGCCGGCCTGCTCGATGGGGTTCTGGGTAGCGATGACCATGAACGGGCGACCGACGGCGTGCGTGATGCCGTCGACCGTGACGTTGCCCTCCTCCATCACCTCCAGCAGCGCCGCCTGCGTCTTGGGCGAGGCCCGGTTGATCTCGTCGGCGAGCACCACCGAGGCGAACACCGGTCCCGGGTGGAACTCGAACCGCTGCGTGCCCTGGTCGTAGATCGTCACGCCCGTGACGTCCGACGGCAGCAGGTCGGGCGTGAACTGGATGCGGTGGTGCGTGCCCTGCACCGTGGCGGAGATGGCCTTCGCCAGGCTCGTCTTGCCGGTGCCGGGCGCGTCCTCGAGCAGGATGTGCCCCTCGGCCACCATCGCCGTCAGGGCCAGCCGGATGGTGTGCTCCTTGCCCAGCAGGGCGAGGCCCACGTTGGACACGAGCGCGTCGAACGTCTCGGCGAACCAGGCGCTCTGCTCGGGGGTCATCTGCGTGTCTCTCCTCGGAGGGGCTGTGCTGGTGGTCGGTGTCGGGCTCATGGGCCGGTCCCGCCGTCGGGCGGTGGGGAGATCTCGATCGTCGTCGTGGCCTCGGCGCTCCACGCGCCGTCGCCCTTCGCGTTGCGCGCCCTGACCTGCACGGTCACCTGGTGCGAGCCCGCTGCCGGGTCCGCACCGAGGACGTCGCGGGCCGACAGGCGCATGGACGTGGCGTTCGCGCCTGCCGTGTCGGAGCTCCACCGGTCGCCGTCCGCGCGCCAGCGCACGTCGTACCCGGAGATGCGCAGGCCGCCGTCGTCGGGCGCGTTCCACGAGACCGTGAACGTGCCGGGGTCGGGGCTCTGGTCGGCCGCGACGGCCACGTCGGGCACCGTGTCCGGGACCGAGCCCCAGTCGAAGCGCTGCGTCTTCGTCGCCGTCGAGCCCGCGTACGACCGGCCGTCGATGGTGGTCGAGGCCTGGACCGACAGCGTCAGGTCGACGCCCGAGAACGGGATGGCGGTCGCGGGCACGTCGAACGTCGCCGAGGTGCCCGTCAGCCCGTCGTCGCGGGCCAGCGTCGTGTTCCCCCGGACCGTGTACGCGTAGGTGAGCCCGGACCCGCCGCCCAGGTTCGTGACGGGGTTCCACGAGACCTTGATCCGGGTGGGCCGGCCGCCCGACCCGGTCTCGACCGTCTCGAAGCTCAGGCCGTCCGGTGCCGGGGGCGGCGTGGTCGCCTGTGCCGAGGCCGGGGCGCTCCACGCGCTCGAGCCCGCGGCGTTCACGGAGCGCACCTGGTACTGGTAGGTGACGCCGCCGTCGAGGCCGTCGAACCGCACGCTCAGGCGCGCACCGCCCACCGAGTGGATGCTACCGTCCGGGAGCTTGACCTCGTACGCGGTGATGGGCGACCCGTTGTCGTCGGCGGCGTTCCAGGACAGGTCGATCGCACCCTCGCCCGCGGGCGCGGAGGCCGTGACCCCCGTGGGCGCCGCGGGCAGCCCGAACGTCGACGCCGTCGTCGTCCCGGCCGTCCCCCAGCCCGCCTTGTTCTTGGCGCGCACGGAGACCTTGTAGGCGACCTTCGTCTGCGCGTCGTTGAACGTGTAGCGACGCGTCCCGGCGGGGACGGTCGCGGTCAAGCCGTTCGGCCCGTCGATCGTCACCTCGTAGCTGCCGATCCGGTCACCGTTGGACCGCGGCTCGGTCCACGTGATCTCCAGGACGCGCCCCGCGTTGGTGTCGGCGGGCAGCGCCTTGACCTCGGGGGCGTCGGGGGCCGCGGCGGGCGTCTCCGTCGCGGACGGGCTCCATGCGCTGGGGTCCGGGGCGGCGTTGTGCGCCCGCACGCGGACCGTGTACGCGGTGCCGTTGTTCAGCCCGGTGAACGTGTGCCGCGTGCTCGTCTCCGTGACCGAGCCCGTGACACCGCCCGTGATCTCGACCGTGTAGGACGTCACGGGCGAGCCCGAGGACTTGGGCGCGTTCCAGGAGACGTCGAGCCGCCCGTCCCCGAAGGTCAGCGTCGGCACCCCGGGCGCGTCGGGCACGGCGTCGGGACGGGCGGGCAGCGACGCCCCGCTCGGGTCGGACCAGCCGACCGCGTTGCGCGCCTCGACGGTGAACGTGTACTCCGTGTCGTTGGTGAGCCCGTCGAACGTGCAGCTGGTGGTGGCGCACTCCTTGGTCAGGCCGCCGGGCTGCGCGGTCACGCGGTAGCCCGTGATGGGCGTGCCCCGGCTGTCGGGTGCGGTCCAGGACAGCGCGACGCTCCGGTCGCGCACCGCCCCGATGCGCGGGGCGACCGGGGTCGCGGGCTTGCCGCGCACCGTCACGGTGATCCGGCCCTCGGCGTCGCGGTCCGGGTCGCCCGTGACGTCCCGCACCCGGAAGCGGACCACCATCGACCCGATGAAGCCGACGTCGGGGCGCACGCTGACCGTCGAGGCGGTGTGCCCCGCGGTGCCCGAGCCGGGCGTCTCCACGGCCGCGTCGACCACCGTGAGCGGCGAACCCGGGAAGGGGTTGAACGCGCCCTCGAGCACGTCGAGCGTGACCTGCTGCCCCTCGGCGCCGTCGGGCACCGAACGGTTGAGGACGCGCGCGGTCGGTCGCATGCTCGCGCTCGCGCGCAGGTCGATCTTCTCGTCCAGGGTCCCGGTGCGGCCGTAGCCGATGCGGAGGCCCAGGGACGCCGTGGTGCCCTTCTTGGTGGTGGCCGCCGCGCTGACGGACAGCACCGAGCCCTCGAGCTTGGTGGTGAAGCCCGGCGGGGTCGCGGTGGTGATCGCGTACGAGTACCGGGTGGCGGAGCCCGCGGCGCCGTCGGGTCCCTTGGTGAAGGCCGCGAGGTCGACGAGCACGGGCGCCTCCCCGGGCGGGACCTCGATCACGGCGGGCGTGAACACGGGCGGGTGGTCCTCGGCCGCGAACACGTCGATGGGGATCGTCAGGTAGGCGGTGCGCGCGTGCGTGTCCCCCGGCCCGGTGCTGTCGGTGACCGGGACGGTGATCGAGGCCGGGCCGGCGTAGCCCTCGGCCGATGTGAAGACGAGGGTGGACCTGTCCTTGACCAGGCTCTCGCCGTTGGACTTCGAGGCCGTCACCGCGGTGACGTCGAGGATGGTGGCGCTGCGGCCCGGTGCGACCTTGACGTACTCGTCGAGCTGCAGCTCCACGCGCTCGCCCGACGCGACGCGCGGCGTGGCCACGTTGGGCCGCAGGCTCGGCGGGAACTCGCCGCGGGCGGGGACGGTGATGAACGCGTACGACGCGACCTTCCCACCCGGCGCCGTGGTGTTGGTGAGCAGGAACGGGACCGTCTGCGCGGTGTCCACGAGCGTGACGATGACGTTGCCGGCCGCGTCCACGCGGGCGACGTCCGCCACCGTGGCGGGCACGGACACGGCGAGGTCCTCGAGCGGGCCGCTGGGGTTCTGGGCGACGGCGAGCACGTCCACTGACACCTCGGTCAGGCCGAAGGTGTCCTTGGCGGGCACGACGACGTCGCGCGCGATGGGCCGCAGCACGGGGGCGTCGTCGTCGACGGTGACCTGGAGCACCGCCGTGTCCTGCCCGCCGAGCGCGTTGCTCGCCCGGTACTGGATGCTCCACTGCCCGTTCTTCTTCGGGGCGACGACCGCGATGCGCCGGTCCTCCACGGTGGCCTCGATGCCGTCCGGGACCACCAGCTCGGGGTCCAGCCGCAGCCCGTTGCCGCTGGAGTCGACGTCGTTGGCCAGCACCCGCACGTCAACGCTCTGCCCCGGGCGCACCGTGACCGCGTCGTCCCGGGCGACCACGCGCACGGCGGTGCTGGGGCGGGCGCTGATGCCCACCCGGATGGTGGCGACGGCACGCTGCCCCACCCAGTCCTCCACCGCGTAGGTGAACTCGTCGGTGCCCACGTCGCCGGCGAACGCCGTGTACTTGATGAAGTCGGCTCCCACCTCGACGCGCCCGTGCTTGGGCGAGGACGCCGGACCCAGGAGGGTGACGCCGTCGCCGTCGCGGTCGATGCCGACGAGAGGGATCGGGATCTGCACGGACTCGCCGGAGAACACCCGAGCCACGACGTCCCGCGGGCGCGGCGGCGCCTTCGTCGCCGGGTCCGACGCGTGCACCGTCACCGTGAGCGTCGCGCCCGTGCGCGCGAGCCCGTCCGTGACCTCGAAGGTGGTCCGGACCGTGGTGGGCGTGGCCGGCGCCTGGTAGCGCAGCACGTCGCCCGAGACGAAGAGCAGGCCCTGGCCGGGGGCCAGCGGCTCCGGGAGCTCCGGCACCAGCGAGAGGCTGTCGCCGTCGGGGTCGTAGGACGTGTCGAGCACCGGGATGGTCACCACGCCGCCCGTGCGCACGGTCACGGCGACGTCCTGCACCACGGGAGGGCTCTGCTCGGCTGAGGCGGGCACGGGCTGCACGACGATCTGCCCGGTGGCCTGGGCGTTGCCGTTCGAGACCGTGTACGTGAGCACCTCCGGCCCGTCCAGCGCGCGGCTGGCGCGGATCTGCACGAGGTGCCGCTCCAGCACGGCGGCGCGCAGCGGCGAGTCGTCGGGGACGGTGAGCTGCGTCAGGACCAGCACGTTGCCGGAGGGGTCGGAGTCGTTGGCCAGGGGGTCGATGGTGACCTCCCCGCCCGCGGGCAGGAACGCCCGGTCGGGGACGGCCACGGGCGGGGGCGCCTCGCCGGGCCACTCGACGACGTCGATGCGCGCGATCCCCGTGGCCTGCTGCGGCGCGGCCGTCACCACGAACTGCACGTAGTAGGTGCCCACGCGCGAGGCCTGGAAGGCGAAGGTGCCGTCCTCGAGGTCCGGGGTCACGGTCGCCCCGGCGACGTCCTGGACGGACGCGAGGCGCACCGGCTCGTCCGAGGTCGAGCGGACGGCGTCGAGCGGCTTCACGGTGATCGGCCGGTCGATGTAGGTGACCGCGTGCACCGGGTCCAGCTGCGGCGGCAGCGACCCCGCCGCGCGGACGTCGACGTCCAGGCTGCCCTGCACCGTATGGGACCCGTCGGAGACCGAGAGCGTGACGCGCGCGCGACCGAGGGTGCCGCCGCTCGCGTCGAACGTCAGCGTGCCGTCGGGACGCACCTGGACCTCGCCGGACTTCTCGGCGACGCCCGCGCCCACCAGGATCAGGTCGTCCCCGTCGGGGTCGCGGAAGTCCGCGAGCACCTGGTAGGTGGCCTTGCCGCCCTGCTCCACGCGCATGGAGCCGACCCGCAGCTGCACCGGGGCCTCGTTGCTGCTCTCGGGCGTCGCGGTCAGGCGCACGGTCGCCGTCGAGGGCGCGGTGGTGCCCCGGCCGTCGGTGATCGTGTACGTGAACTGCACGGTGCCGGAGGCCGACGGCGAGACGTCCACCTGCAGCGCACGGCCTCCGTACACCGCACTGACGTGGCCGAAGGACGACGGCAGGTCGTCGAAGTCGGAGACGACCAGCACCCCGCAGTCCGCGGAGGAGTCGTTGTCGATGACGGACAGGATGGTCGAGCGGCCCGGGCGCACGCCGAACTCGTCGTCCACCGCGGACGGCGGCGACGCCTCCGACGAGCACTCGGTCACCAGGTCCTGGACCGTGTCGGTGCTGTCGGAGTCGTCCTGCTGGTCCTTGGGGTCGTCCGGCTTCTCGATGTCGTCCCAGTTGGGCGTCCGCAGGTTGGTGTCCTCGAGCGGCAGCCACAGCCGCCCGCGCGCGGTGTCGTTGAGCACCACCATCGAGCGGTTCACCCGGAACTTCAGCTCGTCCTGGGCGGACGTGTCCTGCAGGTTCTTGACCACGGCCTTCTTGCCGTCGCACAGCTGCAGGTAGGAGCCCGTCGCGGTGGCCCACGCCGCGTGCGCGCAGGAACCCACCTGCACGGGGGCCGCCGGGACGCCCGTGCCGGTGGTCGCGTGCTCGGTGGGCGAGCCGCCGTCCAGCGGCACCTCGAACAGTGCCGACGTCCCGGCCACCAGGACCCGGGACCGCGCGGGTCCGGGCTGCTGGAGCACCAGCCCGTCGCCGTCCACGTCGACCGGGCCGCCCGTGGTCCACACCGTCGAGCCGCGCAGCGCCACGGGCTCGTCGCCGACGGCCGTGAGCGCGTCGATCGGCCCCTCGCCCAGGGAGCCGGCGGCGGCGGGCGCCTGCCCGGGCGCCACCCGGGTCACGTCGCCCTCGCTGTCGACCGCGAGGACCGTGCCGTCGGGAGCCACCACCGCGCGGCCCGCGTCGCCGAGCTCGACGTCCGGCGGGTCGGTGCCGACCCGGAGCGACTCGAGGGCGGTGATCTCGCGCACGTACAGGCCGCCGTCGGCGTCGACCACGGCGACGACGCCGCCGGCCATCGAGACGTCGGCGCCGGGTGCCGGGACGGGGGTGCCCAGCGCGACGTCGGCCGGGTTGACCACCGCGAACGTGTCCGGCTGCAGCAGCAGCACGTCGCCGCCGTCCTGCTGCACGTCGAAGGTGCTGCCGGCGGTCACGAGGCCCGCGTTGAGCTCCTCGACGGGCACGTTGTAGCGACCGACGCGCAGCTGGTCCGTGGCCGTGACCCAGACGCTGCCGTCGTTGAGGTCGAGCTTGGCCAGCGGGAAGCCCTGGTTCACGATGGCCAGCACCGCGACGAGCACGGGCACGGTGACGACCGCCGCCGCGGTCGTCGCGCGGTGCCGGGCCCGCAGCCAGCTCATGACGCGCACGCCTTCGTCGGCTCGTCCGACGACCGACCGTCCGCGCGCACGATGGTCACCTGGATGCACACCTGGCCATCGTCCCCCGTGGGTGGCACCGCGACCGAGGTCGTCGGGACGAACGCCAGCTCGGGATCGCCCGTGGCGCTCAGCACGCCCCACAGGTAGCGGTCGCCCTCGGCGGGCTGGGGGTTGGTCCAGGTGAACACGAACGTGCCGTCCGACTGCCGCGTGCCCGACAGGCCGGTGGGCGAGGGCACGTCCTGGCCGACGACGGCGTCACCGGGGACAGAGAACTCCTGGCTCGGCTGCGGGTTGGGGCCGTCGTCGCGGTTCATCGCGGCCGCGGCGACGCCGATCACCGCGGCGAGCACGACCACGCCCGAGACGATGGCCGTCACGGTCCGTCCCCGGCCAGAGCTGGGCTCCTCGTCCGGCTCCTCTGCAGGGACGTCGAGGACCGGCAGTCCGTCGCTGGTCGGTGCCTCGGGCACGGCCGCCCAGGTCGGGGTGCTCGGAGCCACCTCGATGACCGGTCGCAGGCGGGTCGCGTCGTCGCTCTGGGCCGGCTGCCGCACGTCGTCGGGGGCGAGGGGCACGTCGGGCAGGTCGAGCGGTGTGACCGGCAGCCCGAGGTCGGCCTCGACCTGCTGGAGCGCGCGCGCGACGGCCTGCGCACTCGCGTACCGGCGGGACGGGTGCTTGGCCATGGCGCGCTCGAGGACGGCGAACAGCGCCGGCGGCACGTCCTGCCGGCCCAGCTGGGGCAGCGGCGTGCGCTCGATGCGCGTGACCAGGTCCTGGGCGCTGTTGCTGCCGCCGGGCACCTCGAACGGCGTGCGCCCCGCGAGCAGCGAGTAGATGGTGGCCGCGAGCGAGTACACGTCGGAGCGCTCGTCGCCGGTGGGGTGCTCGGCGAGCAGCTCGGGCGGCGACCACGGGATCGACATGCCGACGGTGGCGCCGCCGCCCTGCCCCACCGTCGCCGCGATGCCGAAGTCGGTCAGCGCCGGCCAGCCGAAGTCGGTCGTGAGCACGTTGGCGGGCTTGATGTCGCGGTGCAGGATGCCCACGGAGTGCGCCGCCTCGACAGCCGAGGCCAGGCGGATGCCGATGCGCAGCGCCTCGTGCACCGACACGTGCTCGGTGCGGTAGCGCTGCGCGAGCCCCGGCCGCGAGCAGTACTCCATGACCAGGTAGGGCCTGCCGTCGGCGGCGATGGCCGCCTGGTGGATGGTGACGATCGACGGGTGGTGCGACAGCTGGGCCATGAGGTTGGCCTCGGTCTGGAACCGCTCGCGCACGTCGTCGTCCAGGCTGCCCGCCAGGAGCACCTTGACCGCGACGTCGCGCACGGGCAGGTCCTGGCGGTACAGGAAGACGTCCGCGAACCCTCCCAGCCCCAGCAAGCGCACATACCGGTAGCCGGGAAGCGTCGGCGGCGCCGAAGGCTCCCGGCGTGCTGTCACCCTCGTTCCACCGTGAACGTCACCCCGTCGCCCAGGTCCACCACGTGGCCGGACTCGAGCGGTGTCGCCTCTCCCGGGTGCAGGCGCCGCGCGCCCTCGCCCGTGCGCGTCACGTGCACGCCGTTGGTCGACGCGAGGTCGGTGACCAGCACCTGGCCGTTCTCCACGCGCACCTCGGCGTGCGTGCGCGAGATGTCCTGCTGCGGGCTCGGCACGGTGACGAGGTGCGGCAGCTCGCTGTTGGTCACGCGCGCCACCTGCGGCGCGCGGCCCAGCAGCACGGCCCGGTCCAGCGGCACGACGAGGCCCGTGGAGAGCACCAGCTGCGGGACGACGCCCGCCTCCTTCGGCGGTCCGAACGGTCCGGGCACGGCCTCGCCCGTCCAGTCGGCGGCCCAGGAGGGCAGCCGCTCGCGGATCGCGGCCAGGTCCGTGGACAGGATGGTGAGGCCGTCGTGGTCGTCGACCGACGAGCCACCGACCGACACGAGCGCCGGGAGCGCGCTCGGGGACGAGGTGCTCGTCGCGGCGGTGGTGAACGTGGGCGCCTCGATGGGCGCCTGCGGGGCGGTCGGCGCCGGCTCGTCCTGCGCGGGCACGGGGTCGTGCGCCGGACCCGTCTCCGGCCCACTCGCGGGCTCGTCGGCCGCGGCCTCGAGCGGGACGAGCGCGGGGACGTGGACATCGCCGTCGGGCTCGTCGGGCTCGTCGTCGGGCACGGCGTCGGGCACGGCGTCGTGGCTCGCGCGAGCCGACGACTCGTCGTCCTGGTCCTCGACGGGGGCCGGCGCGGCCGCCACGTCGTCGGGGACGGCCGGTGCGGTCGCCACGTCGTATGGCACGGCGGGCGTGGGCGTCGTGACGGCGGCCCCCCGACCCGCGCCGGCGTCCTCCGACGCGGGCCCCTGCTCGGGGTCCTCCGCGGCGGCGGGTGCCTCGGGCGCGACGACGGGGATCGCCGACGTCCCCTCGGCCGCCGCGGCGGGGACCAGGGCCACCTCGATCTGCGCGGCGCGAGCCGTGCCGTCGCCCAGCGGCCACGAGGCCTCGCCGGCCGACTCCTGCCCGCCCGCGCGCAGCTCGACGCCGACGGCGGGCTCGAGCACCTGCTCGGTCCAGGTCGTGACACCGTCCGCGGTCAGGCTGCGCGACCCGACGGCCGACCAGACGACCACCTCGACGTCGCCGCGCTGCACCACGTGCACGCGCTGGCCCCGGACCGCGACCAGCGCAAATCCCGGCAGGCCCTCGAAGCCCTGCCGCGCCAGCACTGCGAGCGCGCCGAGCACGCCGTCGGCGCCCCGCTCCCACACGGCACGGACCGTGTCGGCGGGGACGCTGGGGTCGAGCAGCGCGACGAAGCCCGGGCAGGCGACCGCGGTCCAGGTGCCGGGACGGTAGGCGGGGACGCTCATCGCGGGAACTCCTGCTTCGCTGGGTCGGTCGCGGCGACGGAGCCGGCGGCCGGGCGGATCCGCGGCACCGTCGCCCCGTGGAGCATCTCGTCCCACTGGTGGACGCCGAGCTCCGCGCCCATGCGCGGCACCGTGATGTGGACGTCGTCGAGCTGGCCGGAGGCGGTGGCGACGTCGACCACGACGGCGCTGACGTTGTCGCGTGCACCGTGCTCCAGTGCCCGCCCCACCAGTGTCGCAGCTGCCTCCTGCGCGTCCGGCACCGAGCGCAGCACGGCGGCCAGCTCGGCCGGCCCCAGCTCGCGCGTGAGCCCGTCGGTGCAGATGAGCAGGCGGTCGCGCGGTCCCGCCGGCAGCAGCCAGTAGTCGGGCTCCGGCTCGCCGCTGGTGCCGAGCGCACGGGTCAGCACGTGCCGCTCGGGGTGGGAGGCCGCGTCGGCGACCTCGATCCGCCCCAGGTCGATGAGCTCCTGGACCACGGAGTGGTCCACGCTCACCTGCTCGAGGGTGTCGTCCGCCCAGCGGTACACGCGCGAGTCGCCGACGTTGAAGACGAGCCAGTAGGCGCCGCCCTCGTGCACGGTCACGGCGACACCGGCGACCGTGGTGCCGCCCTGCCGGCCACCGGTGAACTCGCCGCGGATGCGGCTCGCCGTGCGCGAGAAGCATGCGTGCACGTCGTCGGCCGTGGCCGACGGCTGGCCCGCCAGCTGCGCGAACTCCTCGACCGCGATCCGGCTCGCCAGGTCACCCGCGTCGTGGCCGCCCATGCCGTCGGCCACCAGGAAGACGGGCGGGTAGGCCAGCAGCGCGTCCTCGTTGACCTCACGCACGAGCCCTCGGTCGGTCGCTGATCCCCACGACGTGCGCATGGTCACCCCCTCGTGTCGGTCGCCGGAGCTGACGGCTCAGACGATACGTCGGCGCACATCGTGCCTCACCTGAGCCGAGAACGGCACATCTGACACCAGATCGGTCACGCGTCGCTCAGATGCCGAGCTGGAACACGCCCCAGTACGCCAGGACGACCAGCACCACCGAGCAGCCGACCACGACGGCCCAGAACGAGATCGCCCGGAGCACCCCCTCGGCCTGCCTGCCGACGAGTGCGAGCGCCTCCCGCTCCCGCTGGAGGAGGACCACCAGCGCCGCGACCGCGGCGATGCCGAGCAGACGGACTCCCACCCAGCCGCCCTTGACCACGACGTCGTTCTGCTCGTAGTCCAGCGCCAGCTTCGCGATCGCGACCAGGTACCAGACCAGCCCGGCCACGGTGAGCACGGCCCCGAGCGCGCACACGACCATCCGCAGCGGGATCCCGCGCGGGAAGCGGTGCACCACGGCCGTCGCCCGGCCCCGGCGTCGTCGGACCACCTCGACCGCACGCGCGCCCGGCACCAGCACCAGCGGCAGGACGATGAGCCCCGCGCCGACGAGCACCGTGGCGATCACCACGTCGCCGTCGCGCAGCCAGCTCGGCTCGGGCACTGGCGCGGCGACGAACTCCTGCGTGGGCTGGTCCCCGGCGATGCGCGGCGGCGCGGCGGCGGTCGCCGGCAGGCCCAGCACCCACCCGCTGAGGTCGGTGAGGAAGCTCGCAGCCATGACCCCGTCGATCTTCAAGCCGTGGTTCGCGCCGGCGTAGTAGCGCACGGTGACGTCCCCGTTGCCCGCGATGGCCGTGTCGCGGAGCACCTGCTCGGCACCCTGCACGATCGGCATGGACGAGTCGCCGGTGCCGTAGACCATGAGGACGGGCTGGGTCATCTTGCGCTGGAAGGGCGTGACGTCGAAGTCGGCGTACTCGAAGCCGCCGCCGGGCAGCGCCATGCCCACGGCCCGCGGGATGGCACGGAAGACGCCGTGCGGCACGTTGGTGTTGCGCAGGTAGTTGTCGGCCGCGAACGCGGCCTGCTCGCGCGGCGGCACCACGGGCGCCGACGCCAGGACGACGAACGCGAGCCGCGGGTCGGACGCCGCCATGACGGGGGCGATCCACGCACCCTCGCTCTCGCCGTACACGCCAACGCGGGCGGGGTCGACGCCCTCGTGCACCCGCAGGAGCGCGACCGACCGCTCGTAGTCCGCGGCCATGGCGACGTAGTCGCGGTGCCTCGCGGAGTACGTGTCGAGCCGCTTGTCCGGGACCATGGTGACGATGCCGGCCGCCGCCATCGCCGCCGTCTGCTCGCTGAAGGCGGTCTCCGACGAGCCGGTGCCCGCGCCGTGCACGAACACGACCCCGGGCATGGGCTCGGGCGCGCCCACCGGGATTCGGATCTTCGCGCCCACGGTGGTGCCGTCCAGCTGGACGGTGACCCGCTCGATGCGCACCGGGTAGGAGCCGAGCGTGGGCGCACCACCGATCGCCGTCGACGGGGATTCCGCGAGGATGGGGTCGGCCAACGGCACGGGGTCCCACTGCGGGCCCATGACGGCACCCAGGATGGCCAGCACGATCACGCCGAGCGCGGTGCTGGCGACGAGCCGGTACGGACCCGTGAGCCGTCGCTCGACGAAGCCGCGCACGCGCCGGCCGCCACCCGGCGGTGCGTCGTGAGCCACGTCCTCCCGGTCCTGCTGCAGCACGTCAGAACCCGAGCCGGCCGAGCTGCTTGGGGTCGCGCTGCCAGTCCTTGGCCACCTTGACGTGCAGGTCCAGGTACACCCGGGCGCCCAGCAGCGCCTCGATCCCCCGCCGCGCCTGGCTGCCGACGTCGCGCAGCCGCGCGCCGCCCTTGCCGATGATGATCGCCTTCTGGCTGTCGCGCTCGACGAACAGGTTCACGCGCACGTCGAGCAGGGGCGGACCGTCGCCCGTGCGCTCGCGCGGCACGATCTCGTCGACCACCACCGCGAGCGAGTGCGGCAGCTCGTCGTGCACGCCCTCGAGGGCGGCCTCCCGCACCAGCTCCGCCACCATGACGATCTCGGGCTCGTCCGTCAGCTCGCCGTCCGCATACAGCGCGGGCCCCTCGGGGAGATGCCCGACCAGCACGTCGGCCAGCGTGTCCACCTGGTACCCGCCGACGGCGGACACGGGGACGATGTCGGCCCACTCGCCGAGCCGGGAGACGGCCAGCAGGTGCTCCGCGAGCCGGCCCTTGGGCACCAGGTCGGCCTTGGTCACCACGGCGACCACCGGCGTGCCGCGGCCGTCACGGGCCAGCTGCTCGAGCTGCTCCGCGATGAACCGGTCCCCCGGGCCCACCTTCTGGTCCGCCGGCAGGCAGAAGCCGATGACGTCGACCTCCGTGAGCGTGTCCTTGACGAGCGCGTTGAGGCGCTCGCCCAGCAGCGTGCGGGGGCGGTGCAGCCCGGGGGTGTCCACGATCACCAGCTGCGCGTCCTCGCGGTGCAGGATGCCGCGGATGGTGTGCCGCGTGGTCTGCGGCCGGTCGGAGGTGATCGCGACCTTCTGGCCGACGAGCGCGTTGGTCAGCGTCGACTTGCCCGCGTTGGGCCTGCCGACGAAGCAGGCGAATCCCGAGCGGAAGGTCATGGCGTGGCTCCGTGGTTCTGTGGGTCGTGCGCGTCCTCGCCCGCGTCGTCGTCCGACTCGCGCCGCTCGATCTCGCTGACCAGGACGGTGGCGAGCCGGCGGCGGCGCCCCTCGACGCGTTCCGCGACCAGGTGCAACCCGTGGATGTCGCCCGCCGACCCGGGCAGAGGAACCTTACCCAGTGCCTTGGCCAGCAGACCGCCGGCGCTGTCCACGTCCTCGTCGTCGACCTCGAGACCGAACAGCTCGCCCAGCTCGTCGTGGCCCATCCGAGCCGGCACGCGGTAGACCCCCTCGGCGACCTCCTCGACGGCGAGCGCGCTCTGGTCGTGCTCGTCGGTGAGCTCGCCGACGATCTCCTCGAGGGCGTCCTCGATGGTCACCAGGCCCGCGATGCCGCCGTACTCGTCGACCACCAGGGCGATGTGCGAGGCGCCGGCCTGCAGCTCGCGCAGCAGGTCGTCGACCGGCTTCGACTCGGGCACGAAGATGGCGGGGCGCACGAGCGAGGACACCGGGGCGTCGAGCACGTCGTCCGACTCGTCGCGCTGGCCGGGTGCGAACGGCACGCGCCGGACGATGTCCTTGAGGTAGAGCACGCCGCGCATGTCGTCGACGTCGTCGCCCGTGACGGGCACGCGCGAGAAACCGGAGCGCAGCAGCAGCGTGAGCGCCTTGTGCACGGGACTGTCGGCGTGAGCCGTGACCATGTCGGTGCGCGGCACCATCACCTCGCGCGTCAGCGTGTCGCCCAGGCCGAGCACCGAGCGGAACATCTCGCGCTCGTCGTCCTCGATGGCCTCGGACTCGCTCACGCGCTGCACCATGTCGCGCAGCTGGTCCTCCTCGTCGTCGACCGCTCCGCGCGCGCTGGGCGTGCTGCCGGCGAGCCCGCCGGCCACCGCCGTGACCGCGAGCAGCGGCCCCGACAGCAGGGTGAGCGTCGCGAGCGGGTGCCGTCGGCCGATGGTGCGCGGGCTCACGCGGACGAGCAGGAAGGCCACCAGGGCGCACACGGCCACGGCGACGAGCCCGACCGCCCACCACGGCAGCGAGCCCGCGGACACGACCAGCGTGATCCCGACCGTGGCCACCATCTCGGCCAGCAGCCGCACGAACGCGGCCGCGGACGCGACGCGTGCGGGGTGCTCCACCAACCGGCGCACGCGGTCCGAGGACGGGTGCCGCTCGCTGATGAGCTCGGTCACCGCGGCGCGTGAGACGCGCATGACGGCGACCTCGCCGGCCGAGAGGGCCGCGGCCGCCAGTATCCCCGCGAGCGAGACGACGACGAGCAGGGCGACCGGGACGTCGGTCATGCGGCGCGCGTCACCGGCCCGCGAGGAAGGTGAGGAGCAGCCTTCGCTGCAGCGCGAACATCTCCTTCTCCTCCTCCGGCTCGGCGTGGTCGTAACCGAGCAGGTGCAGGATCCCGTGCGTGGTGAGCAGCAGCAGCTCCTCGACCGTGGAGTGCCCGGCCGTGACGGCCTGCTGCGCGGCGACCTCGGGGCACAGCACCACGTCGCCCAGCAGCCCGGCGGGCGTGGTGTCGCCGTCGCGGCCGGGGCGCAGCTCGTCCATGGGGAACGACAGCACGTCGGTGGGCCCGGGCTCGTCCATCCACTTGACGTGCAGGTCGGTCATCACGTCCGTGCCCACCAGCATGATCGACAGGTCGGTCTGCGGGTGCAGGTGCATCTCGTCGAGCACGTAGCGCGCCAGGGCGGCGAACTCGGCCTCGTCGACCGCATAGCCCGACTCGTTGTTGACCTCGATGCTCATCGAGTCCTCAGCTCCTGTCCCAGCGCGCGTACGCGTCGATGATCTCGCTCACGAGCCGGTGCCGGACGACGTCCGAGGACTCCAGCCGGCAGAACGCCACGTCGGGGATCCCCTCGAGGATCTGCTGCACCACGCGCAGGCCGGACGGCTGCCCGGAGGGCAGATCCACCTGGGTCACGTCGCCAGTCACGACGACGGTGGACCCGAAGCCGAGCCGCGTGAGGAACATCTTCATCTGCTCGACCGTGGTGTTCTGCGCCTCGTCCAGGATGATGAACGAGTCGTTGAGCGTGCGCCCGCGCATGTAGGCCAGCGGCGCCACCTCGATGGTCCCGGCCTCCATGAGCCGCGGGATCGTCTCGGGGTCCACCATGTCGTGCAGCGCGTCGTACAGCGGGCGCAGGTACGGGTCGATCTTGTCTGAGAGCGAGCCGGGCAGGAACCCGAGCCGCTCCCCCGCCTCGACGGCGGGACGCGTGAGGACGATGCGGTGCACCCGCCGCTCCTGCAGCGCCTGGACCGCCTTGGCCATGGCCAGGTACGTCTTGCCGGTGCCGGCGGGCCCGATGCCGAACGTGACCGTGTGCCGGTCGATCGCGTCGACGTAGTCCTTCTGCCCCGACGTCTTGGGACGGATGGTGCGGCCGCGGCTGGACAGGATGTTGAACGTGAGGATGTCGGCGGGCTTCGCGTGCGCCCCTGCGGTGAGCATCGCGACGGTCCGCCGCACGACGTCGGGTGTGAGCGGCGTGCCCGCGCCCGCCATCTCGACGAGCTCGTCGACCAGCCGCGCGACCAGAGCGACGTCCCCCACCGGGCCCGCGAGCTTGACCTCGTTGCCGCGCACGTGGATGTCGACGCCGGTGAAGCCCTCCTCGATCGAGCGCAGCACCTCGTCGCGCAGGCCGAGGAGCTCGACCATCGAGACGTCGGCGGGGACGGAGATGCGGTGCTCGACGCGGGCGGGCGCGCCGACGGTGCGGGGGGCGGGGGTGGACTCAGCCATGAGGTCGGCGGACGCCGCTGCGCTCCTAGATCGTCGGTTCATGCGTCGGACACGTGCGTACCAGCGAGTCTACCGAGCGTCCCCGACACCACGCCGCCCCTGACCTCACGCCCAGCGTCCCGTGCGCTGCGCGAGCAGCGCGAGGGCCACGGGCCCCGCGGTCGAGGTCCGCAGCACGTGCGGGCCCAGCCGCACGGCACGGGCGCCCGCGTCGGTCAGCCGCCGCAGCTCGTCCTCACCGATGCCGCCCTCGGGCCCGACGACGACGAGGAGCTCGCCGCGAGCCGGCAGCGGCACGTCGGCGATCGGGACCGACGCCTCCTCGTGCAGCACCAGGGCGCCGCCGCCGGCAGCCACGGCGGCCTCGATGCGCACCGCGAGCGCCTTGCTGTCCACGGGCTGGCCGACGTCGGGCACGCGCGCCCGGCGCGACTGCTTGGCCGCCGTCCGCACCGTGCCCAGCCAGCGCGCGCGACTCTTCGCGGCACGCTCGCCGCGCCACACCACGATCGAGCGGTCCGCCTGCCACGGCACGACGCCGTCCGCGCCCACCTCGGTCGCCGCCTCGATCGCCTGCTCGTCGCGGTCGCCCTTGGCGAGCGCCTGCACCAGCACGAGCGCGAGCTCGGGCGCGGGCTCGTCCACCCGTTCGAGCACCTCGACCAGCACCCCGTCGCTCACCACGGACGAGATCCGCCCGACGAGCCGCACGCCGAGCCCGTCCACCACGTCGATGCGCTCACCCGCGGCCCGGCGCTGCACGACGCCCGCGTGCCGGCCCTCCGTGCCGTCGAGCAGCAGCGTCTCGCCGACTGCGGCGCCTCGGACGCGTGCCTCGTCGCCGAGGAAGACGGGAGCGCTCAACGCCCGGCGAGCTTGTCGCGCAGCTTGCCGAACACGCCCGAGTGGCTGGTGGCCAGCCGGGCGTCGGGACGCTCCTCGCCGCGCAGCGAAGCCAGGCGGCGCAGCAGCTCGGCCTGCTCGTCGTCGAGCGACGTGGGAACCGTCACCTCGACGTGCACGTGGAGGTCGCCGCGACCGCCGACGTGCAGGTGGCCGACCCCGAGGCCCTTGAGCGTGACCACCTGCGCCGGCTGGGTGCCGGGGCGCAGGTCCACCTCCTGCTCGCCGTCCAGGGTGTCGAGCGTCAGGACCGTGCCCAGCGCGGCGGCCGTCATGGGCACCTCGATGGTCGCGTGCAGGTCGTCGCCGCGACGCACGAACGTGTCGTGCTTGCGCTCGCGCACCTCGAGGTAGACGTCGCCCGCAGGGCCGCCGGCGGGGCCGACCTCGCCCTGGCCGGTGAGCTTGATGCGCGTGCCCGTGTCGACGCCGGCGGGGACGTCGACCGACAGCGTGCGGCGCGAGCGCACGCGACCCTCGCCGGAGCACTCGGTGCACGGCTCGGGGATGACGGTGCCGAACCCGTGGCAGGCCGCGCAGGGCTGCGTGGTCATCACCTGGCCGAGGAAGGATCGCGCCACCCGCTGGACGGTGCCGCGGCCGCCGCACACGTCGCACGTGCGCGGGGAGGTGCCGGGGCGGCAGCACGTGCCCGAGCAGGTCGGGCAGACCACGGCCGTGTCGACAGGGACGTCGCGGTGCACGCCGAACGTCACGTCGGCCAGGTCGAGGTCAAGGCGGACGAGCGCGTCCTGGCCCCGCCGCGCGCGCGGGATCGGGCCGCGCTGGGTCTGCGCCCCGGCGGCACCGAAGAACGTCTCGAAGATGTCCTGGAACCCGAAACCGCCACCGGCACCGCCGCCGGGCGACGCCGGGTCGCCGCCCATGTCGTACGTCCGGCGCTTGTCCGGGTTGCCGAGCACGTCGTAGGCGCGCGACACGTCCTTGAACCGCTCTTCGGCTCCCGCGTCCTCGCCCGCCACGTCGGGGTGGTGCTCGCGGGCCAGCTTCCGGTACGCCTTCTTGATCTGCTCCGGGCTCGCGTCGCGCGGCACGCCGAGGATCTCGTAGTAGTCGGTCACAGGGAGGTGTGCTCTCTTCCGATCGTCAGGGTCAATCGAGGTCGCGGACGGCAGGAGCCGCGCTCACGACCCGGCCAGGATGCGAGTCAGGTAGCGGGCCACGGCGCGCACGGCCGCCATGGTCCCGGGGTAGTCCATCCGCGTGGGGCCGATGGAGCCGACGCGGGCCACGGCGCCGTGCTCGTCGCCGTACCCCGTGGTGACGAAGCTCGTCTCGAGGAGGCCGGCGTGCTGGGTCTCGCGCCCGATCCGGACGGAGACCGTCGCCTCGTCCTCGGCCATCTCGGACAGCAGGCGCATGAGCACCACCTGCTCCTCGAGCGCCTCGAGCACCGGGCCCAGCGTGTGCCCGAAGTCGCTGCCTCCGCTGCGCGCCAGGTTGGCCGTGCCCGCCAGGACCACGCGCTCCTCGCTCTCCTGCGCGAGCGTCTCCTCGATCACCGAGACCACGGACGCGACCAGCGAGGCGTGCGCCGGCTCGAAGGCCGCGGCGAGCCCCGTGAGCGCTGCGGGGAGCTCGGACGGCCGACGGCCCGCGACGGACACGTTGAGCTGCACACGCAGGCGCGCGATGACGACCTCGTCGATCTCGGCGTCCGTCTCGAGCGTGCGCTGCTCGACGCGGCCGGTGTCCGTGATGAGCACGACGAGCAGGTGACGCTGCCCGACGGGCACGAGCTCGACGTGGCGCAGTGCCGAGCGCCGCAACGACGGGTACTGGACGACGGCGACCTGCTGCGTGAGCTGCGCGATGAGGCGCACGGAGCGGTCGACGACGTCGTCGAGGTCCACCGCGTCCTCGAGGAAGGAACCGATGGCGCGTCGCTCGGCCGCCGACAGCGGCTTGACCGTGGTGAGGCGGTCGACGAAGACGCGATAGCCCTTGTCGGTCGGCACCCGGCCGGCCGACGTGTGCGGCTGCGCGATGTAGCCAGCCTCCTCGAGCGCCGCCATGTCGTTGCGGATCGTGGCCGGCGAGACGCCGAGCACGTGCCTCTCGACCAGCGCCCGCGAACCCACCGGCTCGCGCGTGGCCACGTAGTCCTCGACGATGGCGCGCAGCACGTCCAGTCGACGGTCGTCGCTCACGGTGCACCTCCTTCGTCGTCCACGGGCCGCCCGGTCGCCGGGTAGCACTCACATTGTGTGAGTGCCAAGCGTACGCCGCCACGCCGCCCGATACGCGGAGCCGTGCACCACCTCACGTCTTAGGGTGACCGGCGTGAACCACGACCGCTACGGCTCCGACGTCCTGGGGGGAACGCCCACCACCCACCACCGAGCACCGCGAACCTCGCGCCCGCAGGCGGCCGAGCACGGGCTCGTGGTCGAGGAGGTCACCACCGGATGGGTGGGCGCCGTGATGCGCGTCGAGAAGTCGGGCGGGCAGCACGTGGTGGTGCTCGAGGACCGCGCCGGTCGCACCCGAACCTTCCCCCTGGGCCCGGGATTCTGGGTCGACGGGGAGCCCGTGCTGCTCACCGCCCCGGTCCGTCGGACCGCGCCCGCCGCCCCCACGCGCACGGCGTCGGGGTCGGTCGCGGTGCACGACGCGCGCGCCCGGGTCGCCCGCGCGAGCCGCATCTGGGTCGAGGGCAAGCACGACGCGGAGCTGGTGGAGAAGGTCTGGGGCGATGACCTGCGCCTGGAGGGCGTGGTCGTCGAGCTGCTCGACGGCGTGGACAACCTCACCGACGCGCTGCGTGACTTCGGCCCCGGACCCGGTCGCCGCGTCGGCGTGCTCGTCGACCACCTCGTGCCCGGGTCCAAGGAGAGCCGGATCGCCGCCGAGGCCACGCGCTCCGCACCCGCGGGCTCCGTGCTGGTGCTGGGCCACCCCTACGTCGACGTCTGGCAGGCGGTCCGGCCCAAGCGCATCGGGCTGCGGGCGTGGCCGACGATCGAGCGCGGCACGGAGTGGAAGCACGGAATCCTGCGCGAGCTGGGCTGGCCGGCCGACGAGCAGGCCGACGTCGCGCGGGCCTGGCAGCGCATCCTGCGCTCGGTGCGCAGCTACGCGGACCTCGAGCCCACGCTGCTCGGCCGGGTCGAGGAGCTCATCGACTTCGTGACGGCCCCCTGAGCTCCTCGACCCGCGACGGGCGGCGTCAGGCGGCCACCTGCTCACCGAGCAGGCGGCGGTAGACGCACGCCGTGGCGATGAGCGCGACCGGCAGCGCCACCAGCACGCCCACGCCGCACAGCAGCGACCCCACGAGCTCGGCGACGTACACGGCGAGGAACAGCAGGATCACCGTGCCGAGGTTCTTGTTGACCAGGGCGAAGCTGGACTTGATGGCGTCGACCGCGCCCTGCTTCTTGTCGATCACGAAGAACAGCGCGAACTGCGCGAAGAACGCGAAGACGATGCCGGGCACGAAGCAGAGCAGGAAGCCGATGGCCGTGAGCAGGCCGATGAGCAGCGACGCGCCGATCACGCGCCCGAGGTCGTCGAACGTGAAGAACGTCTTGAACTCGAGCGGCCTGCCGTAGGTGACGTGCAGCGCCGCGCGGATCACCCCCGCCTGCACCAGCACGCCGACGAGCACCATGATCGCGACGAACAGCAGCGAGGCGAAGAACCCGCCGGCCAGGAAGCCGGTGTCCCGCGTGATGGTGCCGTCCTCGTTGATCTGCAGGTCGCCCGACGACGAGCTCGCGATGAGGATCGCGTAGAAGATCGCGGCGAGCACCGCGTAGACCGCGACGTACGCGAGCACCGCGAGCAGGATCGGCCCCACGTTCTGCGTGAACTTGTTCCAGCCGTAGGTGAACGCGTCGGCCACGCTCACGGTGCTCGGGCCGCCCGCTGCGCCGTAGGGGGCCGCGGGGTAGCCGCCCTGCGGGTAGCCGGCGGGCGGGGGCGGGTAGCCGCCAGGGGGCGGCGGGTAGCCGCCAGGCGGCGGGGGCGGGTAGCCGCCGGCCGACGGGCCGGGCGGCGGTGCCTGGTAGCCCGGGACCGGCTCGGGCGGCGCGCCGTAGGCGGGCGCGCCGTAGGCCGGGGCGCCGTAGGCGGACGGCGGAGGCGGCGCGACCGGCGGCGTGGGAGGTGCCGGCGTCGGGGCGACGGGCGGCTCGGGCGCAGCAGGCGCCTCGGGCGCGGTGGGCGCTTCGGGGCCCGGCTCCGGCGCGGGCGCGGGCTCCGGCGCGGGGGCGGGCTCAGGAGCCGACGGCGGCTCGGGCGCGGGAGGCGTCGTCGGGACCGGCGCGTCCTGGCCGGGCTCGTCGTCCTGGGGCGGCTTCCCGCCAGGGGTCTCGCTCATGTCAGCTTCCTCCCGAGTCAGGGCGGTGGTCGCCCTCGCGCCCACCGAACCGAACCGGACAGGCGGGTGTCAAGGATCGCCACCTGTGCATCCGGATGCCGAGCGCTTCCCTGACCTGGGCGGACGGAAGGCTGAGCGCGGAAGCCCGACGGCGCCGACCGCCTGTCGCGGCACGCCGAAACCACTAGGCTCGACGGCGACCCCAGCCGTGAACGACGTCAGGAAACAGAGATGACCACCCCCGACCCGGACCCCGACTTCCTGCGCAAGCCCGAGGAGCACGGCCAGCCGGCTCAGCCCGCCACCCCGCAGCAGCCGTACGTGCAGCAGCCCTACCCGGGTCAGCCGCACCAGCAGCCCTACGCCGGTCAGCCCGGTGCCCAGCAGCCAGCCTGGGGCGCGCCCGTCGGGCAGCCGCTGCGCCCCGACGACGAGCGCACCTGGGCCATCGTCGCGCACCTGCTCCCGCTCATCGGGGTCGGCTTCCTGGCGCCGCTGGTCATCTGGCTCGTGTTCCGCGGCCGCGGCCCCTACCTGGAGGACCAGGCCAAGGAGTCGCTCAACTTCCAGCTCACGCTCCTGATCGGCGCGATCGTTGGCGCGATCCTGCTCATCGTCGTCGTCGGCATCCTCGTCCTGATCGCCGTCGGGATCGCCTCGCTGGTGTTCGCCATCCTGGCGGCCGTCGCGTGCAGCCGGTACGAGTGGTACCGCTACCCGGTCTCGATCCGGTTCGTGAAGTAGCAGTCAGTCGTCGAAGCCGGCCAGCGTCCGCACGACGAGGTCGGCGAGCAGGCGCCCGCGCCGCGTGAGGAGCACGCGACGCTCGGTCAGCAGCGCGCGTCCGTCCACAAGCCCGTCCGCGACGAGCCCGGCGACGGACGCGCGCGACGCCGTAGGCACCTCGTCGAGCGGCATGCCCTCGGCGAGCCGCACGTGCAGCATGAGCCGCTCGAGGGTCGCGGCCTCGGCGTCGATCGTCTCGCGGCCGGCAGCCGGACTGAGCCCCGACTCGAGCCGCCCGGCGTAGGCCCGGGGGTGCTTGACGTTCCACCAGCGCACGCCGCCCACGTGCGAGTGGGCGCCGGGCCCGATCCCCCACCAGTCGTCGCCGCGCCAGTACGCGAGGTTGTGCCGGCACGCCGTCTGCGGCGTGCGCGACCAGTTGGACACCTCGTACCAGCCCAGGCCCGCCGCGGTCAGCAGCTCGTCGGCCAGCTCGTACTTGGCGGCCTGGTCGTCGCCGTCGGGCAGCTCGAGCTCGCCGCGACGCACCTGCACCGCCATCTTGGTGCCCTGCTCGACGACGAGCGCGTACGCGGAGACGTGGTCCACGCCCGTGGCGAGAGCCGCGTCGAGCGAGGCGCGCCAGTCGTCGACCGACTCCCCCGGCGTGCCGTAGATGAGGTCGAGCGAGACGGCGAGGCCCGCGTCGCGCGCCCAGCGCACGACGTCGGGGATCCGGCGCGGGTCGTGGGTGCGCTCGAGCGTGGCGAGCACGTGCGGCACGGCGGACTGCATGCCGAACGAGACCCGCGTGAACCCGCCGGCCGCGAGCGCGGCGAGTGACTCGGGCGTCACCGAGTCGGGGTTCGCCTCGGTGGTGACCTCCGCGTCGTCGTCGAGACCCCACGCGTCGCGGACCCCGTCGAGCATCCGCACCAGGTCCCCCGCAGGGAGCACGGTGGGGGTGCCGCCGCCGACGAACACCGTCGAGACCTGCCGCGCCGGCAGGCCCGCGTCGGCGAGCACGCGCCGGCCCAGCGCGATCTCGCGCAGGGCCGTGTCCGCGTACGACACCTGGCTCGCACCGCCGCCCAGCTCGCTCGCGGTGTAGGTGTTGAAGTCGCAGTAGCCGCAGCGCACCGTGCAGAACGGCACGTGCAGGTACACCCCGAACGCGCGCCCGTCGGCGCCCGCGACGACGGAGGCCGGCAACGCGCCGTCGTCGGGAGCCGCGTCCCCGTCGGGGAGGGCAGGGCTCACTTCTTCTTCGCGTCCTTGGCGTCCTTGCCGCCACCGGCGTCCGACGAGAGCGCGGCGATGAAGGCCTCCTGCGGCACGTCGACCCGGCCGATGGTCTTCATGCGCTTCTTGCCCTCCTTCTGCTTCTCGAGCAGCTTGCGCTTGCGCGTGATGTCGCCGCCGTAGCACTTGGCCAGGACGTCCTTGCGGATGGCACGGATGGTCTCGCGGGCGATCACCCGGGCGCCGATGGCGGCCTGGATGGGCACCTCGAACTGCTGGCGCGGGATGAGCTCGCGCAGCTTGCCGGTCATCATGACGCCGTACGCGTACGCCTTGTCCTTGTGCACGATGGCGCTGAAGGCGTCGACGGTCTCGCCCTGCAGCAGGATGTCGACCTTGACGAGGTCGGCCACCTGGTCGCCGATGGGCTCGTAGTCGAGGCTGGCGTAGCCGCGTGTGCGGGACTTGAGTTGGTCGAAGAAGTCGAACACGATCTCGGCCATCGGCAGCACGTAACGCAGCTCGACGCGCTCCTCCGACAGGTAGTCCATGCCCTGCAGCTCGCCGCGCTTGCCCTGGCAGAGCTCCATGATCGCGCCGATGAACTCGCTCGGCGCCAGGATCGTGGCCTTGACGATCGGCTCGTGCACCTCGCCGATCTTGCCGCTGGGGAACTCGCTCGGGTTGGTCACGGTGACCGTGCTCTTGTCCTCGAGCGTCACCTCGTAGACGACGTTCGGCGCGGTCGAGATGAGGTCGAGGTCGAACTCGCGCTCGAGCCGCTCGCGGATGATCTCGAGGTGCAGCAGGCCGAGGAAGCCGACGCGGAAGCCGAAGCCGAGCGCCACGGACGTCTCGGGCTCGTAGTTGAGCGCGGCGTCGTTGAGCTTGAGCTTGTCGAGCGCGTCGCGCAGCACCGGGTAGTCGGTGCCGTCGATCGGGTACAGGCCCGAGAACACCATGGGCTTCGGGTCGGAGTACCCGCCCAGGGCCTCGGCGGCCGGCTTGCCCGCGTTGGTGACGGTGTCGCCCACCTTCGACTGGCGCACGTCCTTCACGCCGGTGATGAGGTAGCCCACCTCGCCGACGCCCAGACCCTTCGTCGGCACCGGCTCGGGCGAGATGACGCCGATCTCCAGCAGCTCGTGCGTCGCCTTGGTGGACATCATCGCGATGCGCTCACGCGGGTTGAGGTTGCCGTCGACCACTCGCACGTAGGTGACCACGCCGCGGTACGTGTCGTAGACGGAGTCGAAGATCATGGCGCGCGCCGGGGCGTCGGCGTCGCCCGTGGGCGGCGGGACCAGCTCGACGATCCTGTCCAGCAGCTCCTCGACGCCCACGCCCGTCTTGCCCGACACGCGCAGGCAGTCCTCGGGCTCGCCGCCGATGAGCTTGGCCAGCTCCTCCGCGTACTTCTCGGGCTGCGCGGCCGGCAGGTCGATCTTGTTGAGCACCGGGATGATCGTCAGGTCGTTCTCGAGCGCCAGGTACAGGTTGGCGAGCGTCTGCGCCTCGATGCCCTGCGCGGCGTCGACCAGCAGCACGGCGCCCTCGCACGCCGCGAGCGAGCGCGAGACCTCGTACGTGAAGTCGACGTGGCCGGGCGTGTCGATCATGTTGAGCGCGAACGCCTTGTCGTCCACGCCCCACGGCATGCGCACGGCCTGCGACTTGATGGTGATGCCGCGCTCGCGCTCGATGTCCATCCGGTCGAGGTACTGCGCGCGCATCGCCCGCGCGTCGACCACGCCGGTCTTCTGCAGCATGCGGTCGGCGAGCGTCGACTTGCCGTGGTCGATGTGCGCGATGATGCAGAAGTTGCGCAACAGCTCGGGCGCGGTCGCGGCAACCTGGATGCGCGACGATGCGGCGGCGCTGGGGATCGGGGACACGCGGCGACAGCTCCAGGCTTCGGATGGGCGGGTGCCGTTGGCACTCGCTCGACGGATGTTGACCGGCTGGCACCTGTGCGGTGCCCGCGGCGGGCACCACCATGGTCCCATGACGACGGCCCCGACCGACGCCCTGGACCACCTGCTCGTGCTGGGCGACCTCCAGTACCAGTTCCTGGCGTCCATCGACCTCGTCGACCCGGCCACTCCCATCCCGTGGTGCGGGCGCTGGCGGGTGCGCAACCTCGTCGTCCACCTGGCCCGGATCCACCACTGGGCCGCGGGTCAAGCGCTTCGCCGCCAGGAGACCCCGCTGGGCCGCGGACCGTTCGACCTACCCTCGCTCTACGCGTCCTGCGCTCTCGAACTGCGCTCGACCCTGACCGACGTCTCCCCCGCGGCCCCCGCCTGGACGCTCGACGAGTCCGGCGTGGCGGGGTTCTGGCGCCGGCGGCAGACCCACGAGACGCTCATCCACCTCTGGGACCTGCGCACAGCGGGCGGACTGCCGTTCGACGCCTCGCCCGTGGTCTGGGCGGATGCGGTCGACGAGGTGGTCACCGTGATGCAGCCGCGGCAGGAACGGATGGGTCGGATGGAACCGCTTCCCGCTCCGATCGAGCTGGTGGCCACGGATGCCGACCGCCGGTGGCTGCTCGGCGGTGACGGCGTTCCGGCCGCGCAGGTCACCGGACCAGCGTCGGTGCTCGCTCTGCTGTTCTGGGGCCGAGGCTCGGTCTCCGCGCCGGTGCTCGACGTTGCCGGCGACCGCGGAGCGCTCGACGACGCGCTGAACCGAAGGCTCACGCCCTGACCGATCGCATCGGCCTGGGGCGGGACCATCGTCGGCTTGCCGACTCGTGTCCCGCCCCCGCTCACCCCTCCCGCGTGATCTCCACCGTCACGGCGAGCTCCTGCGTCCCGGTCCCCGCGTAGATCCCCCGCAACGGCGCGACGTCGTCGTACGAGCGCCCGCGCGCCAGCACCACATGGTGCGACCCGGCGGGGATCCGGTTGGTGGGGTCGAAGGGCACCCAGTCCCCCGCCCACCACTCGACCCAGGCATGCGACTCGCCCGAGACGGTCTCGCCGATCTCGTCGCCGCGCACCGGGTGCAGGTAGCCGGAGACGTACCGCGCGGGGATGCCGAGCGAACGCAGGGCGCCGACCGCGAGGTGGGCCACGTCCTGGCAGACGCCGGCGCGGGCCGCCCACGCCTCGGCGGCGGGGGTGTGCACGCTCGTCACGCCGGGGATGTACTCCAGCTCGTCGCGCAGGGCGAGGCAGACCGCGAGCGCGGCGGCGTCCGGGTCGAGCGCTCCGGCGGCGGCGGCGGCCAGCGCGGCGACCTCGTCGGGCGCGGCCGTCGTCGGGGTGTCCGAGAGGAACTCCGCCAGCCTGTCCTGGACGTCGGGCGAGCGCAGCATCGCCCACGTGGCGGGGTTGCGCACGGGCGGGCGGTCGCCCACCTCGACAAGATGCTCGGCCACGATGACCAGCGACTCGTGCGGGACGAGCGCCTCGAAGGCGGTGACCGCCGTGCCCCAGTAGTCGCGGTAGTCGTACGTCCACGTGTGCGGCTCGATGGTCAGGCGCGAGTCGATCACCGTCTGGCCGGCCTCCGACAGGGGCGTCATCCGCGCCTCGTTGTAGGAGGCCTGCACCGGGCCCGAGTACCGGAACGTGGAGGTGTGGGTGACGCGCAGGCGGCTCATCGGGTCTCCTCGGTGGTCACAGTGCCTCGCCGACCCAGTTGGTCTCCGCGGCGGACGGGAAGTACCGGCCGCGGATCGCGTCGGAGGCTGCGGAGCAGGCGCGCTGCACCTTCTCCATCTCCCGGGGCAGCGCGTCGAGCACCTCGCGCAGCGGGCGGTACTCGAGGTTGGTGCGCACGTGGCCGATGTGCCGGCGCGCGTCGTCGACGGTCGCCCGGTCGACGACGGGCTCCAGCGCGGCCAGCGAGGCCTCGGCCTGGTTCAGTGCGAACACGATCGAGCGCGGGAAGAGCCGGTCGAGCAGCAGGAACCCGGCGGCCCGCTCGTCGGACGCGGTTCCGCGGTACGTGCGCAGGAACGCCTCGTGCGCGCCGCACGAGCGCAGCAGGGTGGTCCAGCCCGGGCCGGCCGAGCCCGCAAGCGCGCGGGTGGCGAGCAGCCGGGCGGTCATGTCCGCACGCTCGATCGAGCGGCCGAGCATCATGAACGAGTAGGTGTCGTCGCGCGACGTCGCCGAGTCCATGATCCCCGCCACGATGGCCGCACGCTCCCGCACCCACGTGAAGTAGTCGTGCGGTCGGGCGGGTCGCATGTGCGAGGGCAGCTGGTTCCAGGTCGTGTTCAGGCACTCCCACAGCTCGGTCGAGATGATCTCGCGGGCGCGGCGCGCGTTCTCGCGGGCGGAGACGAGCGAGCCCGCGATCGACGAGGGCGCGAACCGGTCGTACGCGAGCATGTCGAGCACGTGCTCGCGGCCCACGGGGAGCCGCTCGGGCGGCGCGGCTCGGTCCATGACCGACAGCAGCGAGCGGCAGGCGAGGTCCTCCTCCGCCCACGGGTCCTCCAGCAGGATCTGCACGTGCACGTCGAGCAGGCGCGCGGTGTCGTCGGCCCGCTCGACGTAGCGGCCGATCCAGAACAGGGACTCGGCGATGCGGCTGAGCACTAGGCCTCCCTCTGCTGCTGCTGCTGCTGCATGACCTGGGCGCGCAGGTCGTTCGGGTTGCCCTCGATGGGCACCGCGCTGTCCACCGGCACGGACTGCGGGCGGTCCACCGAGCGCGCTGCTCCGCGCCACGCGGGGTCGCCGCCGAGCACCCACGTGTCCTTGGAGCCACCACCCTGGGAGGAGTTCACGACGAGCTGGCCCTCGGGGAGCGCGACGCGCGTCAACCCGCCCGGGAGCACCCACACGTCGTCGCCGTCGTTGACGGCGAACGGCCGCCGGTCGGTGTGTCGCGGCCGCAGGCGGTCGTCGATCAGCGTGGGGATGGTCGAGAGCTGGATGACGGGCTGCGCGATCCAGCCGCGCGGGTCGTCCTGCAGCCTGCGGCGCAGCGCGTCCAGCTCCGGCTTCGTCGCGCGGGGGCCGACGACGAGGCCCTTGCCGCCCGAGCCGTCGACGGGCTTGACCACGAGCTCGTGGAGCCGGTCGAGCACCTCCTCGAGCGCGCCCTCGTCCTCCAGGCGCCACGTGTCGACGTTCGCGAGGATCGGCTCCTCGCCGAGGTAGTACCGGATCATGTCCGGCACGTAGGTGTAGACGAGCTTGTCGTCGGCGACGCCGTTGCCCACCGCGTTGGCGATGGTCACCGAGCCGTTGCGTGCGCACGTCATCAGGCCGGGGCTGCCCAGGAGCGAGTCCGACCGGAACGCCACCGGGTCCAGGTACTCGTCGTCGACGCGCCGGTAGATGACGTCGACCCGGCGCCGGCCCTGCGTGGTGCGCATCCAGACGCGGCCGCCCGCGCAGAACAGGTCGCGGCCTTCGACGAGCTCCACGCCCATGGTGCGCGCGAGCAGGGAGTGCTCGAAGTAGGCGGAGTTGAACACCCCGGGCGTCAGCACCACGACCGTCGGGTCGTCCACCCCGGCCGGGGCGGCGGCGGTCAGCGCCGCGAGCAGCCGCCGGGGGTAGTCCGAGACGGGCCGGATGCGCAGCGCGGCGAACAGCTCGGGGAAGGTCTGGGTCATGGCGCGGCGGTTGGACAGCACGTAGGAGACGCCGCTCGGCACGCGCACGTTGTCCTCGAGCACGCGCCAGCCACCCAGCGAGTCGCGCACCAGGTCGATTCCCGACACGTGCACGCGCACGCCGTTGGGGGGCTGGATGCCCCGCGCGGCCCGGTGGAAGTGCGTCGACGAGACGATCACCGACCGCGGGATCACGCCGTCCGCGACCGCCCGCTGCTGGCCGTAGACGTCGGCCAGGAACGCCTCCAGCGCCTTCACGCGCTGGGCCACGCCGGGCGCGACGCGGTCCCAGTCGTCGCTGCCGATTACGCGCGGCACCACGTCGAGCGGGAACGGGCGCTCCTCGCCCGCGAAGTCGAACGTGACGCCCTGCGTCAGGTACGAGCGGGCCAGGGTGTCCGCGCGAGCCTGCAGCTCACCGGCGGTGAGATCGGCCAGCGCGGCGTGCACCCTGCGGTAGGCCGAGCGCGGGCCCGTGCGCGGATCGAGCATCTCGTCCCATGCCTGCCCGGCCGGATAGTCGTCGAACAGGTCTGCCATGCACCGGACCCTAATCCCGCCGTGTTGCGGGCACGTGTCGAGCGCTCGCGCCCTGGCGGTGCCGGCACGCGGGAGCCGTCGGCGGCCCTCCGGGGTACCGTCGCTGCGTGGCGACGACCGGACCGCGCGGGTTCCTGCACCGACTGCTCGCGCGGCTCTCCCGGCGTCCGCCGGCACCGCGCGGCCTCGCGGACTACCACGGCACGGTCCGCATCGAGTACGACCCGCATCCCGACGGCCTCGCCGACCCGGGCGAGATCGTGTGGACCTGGGTGCCGTACGAAGAGGATCCGGCCCAGGGCAAGGACCGGCCCGTGCTCGTCGTCGGGCGCGACGGCGCGGCGCTGCTGGCCCTGATGCTCACGAGCAAGGACCACTCGCGCGATCACGCGCGCGAGCAGCGCCGCGGCCGGTACTGGCTCGACATCGGGACGGGACCGTGGGACGCCAAGCGTCGACCGTCGGAGGTGCGTCTGGACCGCGTGCTGCGCATCGACCCGCGGGCCGTGCGGCGCGAGGGCTGCCGTGTGGAGCGCCCGCTGTTCGACAGCGTGGCGAAGGCGATGGCTGTGATCCCCACCTCGGTGAGCTCCGGACACCGTAGGTCCTGGTAATATCGACCCTCGCGTGTCCGCCCAGGTCGGCGGGCACTCGCCCAGCTCCTCTCCGAGGGTGTCCCCACGCCCCAGTCCCGGAGCTGAGCGCGCCCTCTACGACCTGTCAGATCGCTTCGGCGAACGCACAAGAGAGTCCACACGTGGCAAACATCAAGTCCCAGATCAAGCGCATCACCACCAACGAGAAGGCGCGCCTGCGCAACAAGGCCGTCAAGTCGGAGCTCAAGACGCACATCCGTCGCGTCCGTGAGGCCGTCGCCGGTGGCGACAAGGACGGCGCCCAGGCCGCGCTCGTCCTCGCGTCGAAGAAGCTCGACAAGGCTGCCTCGAAGGGCGTCATCCACGCCAACCAGGCCGCCAACAAGAAGTCCGCGCTCGCCAAGTCGGTCGCCGCTCTCTGAGCCGACCGCCTTCGGGCAGCCACGCAAGGCGCCATCCCTTCGGGGGTGGCGCCTTCGTCGTTCCCGGGCGGCGCGGGTGAAGTTCCCCGGTCGAGAGAGCGTTCTCCCACGCCACGAGGCCGCGCGCCCGAAATGGTCGATTGTCCTGATGGTTGTCCGGGCCTCTTATGTGGTCTCATGGGTCCCATGACGCCGGACGATGGTGACGAGCGCTACGCGCGCCTCGCGGCCGCGGTCGAGGACGCGATCCCCGCGGCACTCCGTCGCGAGTGGGAGCAGCGGTCGCTCGCTGCTCCTGTGCTCGTCGCCCGCCAGGGGATCTTCTCCCCCACCGGCTCGCCGGTCGCCTACCAGCTCTCCTACCGGTCCGCCGTCGAGCAGACGGCGTCGGCCACCACGTGGTCCGAGAGCCAGCACGACCACGCCACCGCGCACGTCCTCGACGCCACGTTCGGACGTGCCGACCTCGAGAGCGTCGCGCACGGACGGCTCCTGTTCGTGCGGTGCACGCGGCCGTACCTGGTCGGTCGCCGCGCCGTCCCCGCTCGGCCGGACCGGCTCGTGATCGAGGTCCCGCACTGGGTCGACGTCGACCGTGACGTCGTGGCGGGCGTGCGACGGCTGCGCGACGCGGGCTTCCGCATCGCCGTCCCCTCGTTCGTCAGCACCGTGCACCAGCGGATGCTGCTGCCGCACGCCGACTTCGTGAAGATCGACGTCCGCGACCTCGACGTCGAGGGGCACCCGGTGGTCAGCCTCGCCCGTTCCTACGGTGCGACGCTCGTGGCCGAGTACGTCGAGACCCCGGAGCTTCACCAGCACGCGCAGGAGCTCGGATTCCGCCTGTTCCAGGGAAACCTGCTCGAGCGCGCGGGCATCCTTGACCGCGCCGGCGCCCGACCAGTGACGGGCTGACGCGAAGACCGCGTCGCGATCCGTCGTCCCGTGAGCATCCCCGCCACGCCACCACGACTGTCGCCGTCACCCCGGGTGGCGCGACAGCCCATCTGGACGCGCGACGGCGACCTCTACGCGCACGAACTCCTCTACCGCGCCCCCGACGGCCGTGCGATGGGCGTCGACCTCTGGCACGTGGACGCGCAAGACCTCGCCACCGCGGCCGTCCTCGACGCGCTGCGTGAGGGTGCGGCCTACCTGCGCGAGGGCCGCGCGTTCGTCAACGTGACGCGCTCGTTCCTGGTCGACGACCTGCAGCTTCCGGAGCCCCACGAGAACCTGGTGCTCGAGGTCGTCGAGACGGTCCCCGCCGATCCGGAGGTGATGGAGGGCCTCATCCGGCTGCGCGAGCTGGGCCACGCGATCGCGCTCGACGACTTCGCCGCCGACGCCAACCAGGTCGCGATGCTGCCGTACGCCGACTACGTCAAGGTGGACTGCCGGGAGATGGTGCGCCGCGGCTCCGCGCTGGTGGACCTGGCCCGGCGCGACGGCGCGACCCTGGTGGCCGAGCGCGTGAGCGACGTCGCGCTGCTCGACCGATGTCTCCAGCTCGGGTTCGACCTGCTCCAGGGCGACACGTTGGGAGCAGCGACGCTCAAGCACCCCTGACGCCATCGCGACGCCTGCCGCGAGTGCCGCACGCGTCAGGAGCCGCAGGCCTGCGCCACCCGGAGCACCGCTCGCTCCACGGCGAACCGCGCGTCCCGGCTCTCGCCCTTGACCTCGGCGTCCGCCTGAGCCACCGCGCTGATCGCGGTCGCCAGTCCTTCCGGGGTCCAGCGGCGCAGCTCTCGGGTCGCCTTGTCGACCTGCCAGGGCGCGAGCCCGAGATCGCGCAGCGCACCCTGCCCGCGGCTGCGGACCGCGCCCACCTTGGCGAGCGTGCGCAGCTTCATGGCGAGCGCGGCCACCATCGGCACCGGGTCCACGCCGGTGGCCAGCGCGTGCCGCAGCAGGGCGACCGCCTCGCCCGCCTGGCCCGCCACCGCGGCGTCGGCCACCCGGAAGCCGGTGGCCTCGATGCGGCCGCCGTAGTAGCGCGCGACCACGTCCGCACCGATGAGGCCGGTGGTGTCGGCGACCAGCTGTGAGCACGCCGCGGCGAGCTCCCGCAGGTCGCTGCCCACGGCGTCGACGAGGGCCCGCACCGCCTCTCCGTCGGCGCGCCGGCCCGCACGACGCAGCTCCGCGCCGACGAAGGCGGTCTTGTCCGCGTCCGAGGTGATCGGGTCGCACGCGACCACGGGCACCTTTGCCGCCTTGAGCGCGTCGAGGAGCTTCTTGCCGCGTTGCCCCGAGCCGTAGCGCAGCACCATGACGACGCCTGCGGCAGGCGCGGCCAGGTAGGTCGCCGCCTCGGCGAGCAGCTCCTCGGTGCCGCGCTCGAGCCCGTCGACCACCACCACCTTGTCCTCGGCGAACAGCGAGGGACTCGTCAGCACCCCGAGGGCGCCGGCGGTGTACTGGTCCGCGTCGAAGCGCGTGACCTCGACGTCCGGATCCGCCGCCTTGGCCAGCGCGACCAGCCGATCGACCGCCCGATCGGCGAGCAGGCCCTCCGCGCCCTTGACAAGGACGACCGGCGCGAGGGCGGCCTCCTCCCAGGACACCCCCTCGGTCGCGGTGCCGCGGCCCGAACGGGCGGACGGGCGTCGGGTTGCGGGAGGCACGCGCACAGCCTGCCAGACGGCGGCGACACTGCTCACCACCGACCTCCCGCTGCTTGCCCGGCGTCACGCCCCGCCGGCTCCACCGGAGCCGAGGTCTGGGGCGGCTCCGCGCGCGGCATGAGCAGGCGGAGCACGCAGAGTCCCGCGACACCGAGCACCACGACGCCGGTCGCGCCGGGCAACCACGCGACGGTCGCGCCCGGTGCCCCGGCGGCGACGCGTGCGACCTTCCCGATCCACCAGCACGCGGCGCCCGCCGCCCAGCCGAGCGGCTGCGCGGGCGAGGGCCACCAGGTTTCGAGCACGCCGGCGGCCAGGCCCAGGAGCGTCGCCGGAGCGACGGCCGGCGCAGCGACCACGTTGGCCACGACGGCGTACGTGCTGAACGAGGGGGTCAGTGCGGCGATCACCGGTCCGCACGCCAGCTGGGCCGCCACGGGCACGGCGAGGGCAGCGGCCGGGACGCGTCCCAGCCGAGGTGCCCAGCGCTCCGTCAGCGGGCCACCCACCAGCACGATGGCCCCGGTCGCGACGACGGACAGCACGAAGCCGACCTCGCCCGCGAGCCACGGGTCCGCGACGAGCAGCACCACCACCGCCGCGGCCAGGGCGGCGGGGGCGCGGGCCGGCCGGCCCAGCAGCATGCCCCACACCCCCACCAGCCCCATCGCGGCGGCGCGCACCACGCTCGCGGAGGGGTGCACGAGCACCACCATGCCCACCATGGCGCCGACCACGAGCGTCGGTCGCCAGCGGCGCGGCACGCGCAACCAGCCGGCGAGGGTCACGGCGAGCATCGCGACCAGGGAGAAGTGCGCACCGGAGACCGCGGTGAGGTGCGTCAGACCCGCGGCGCGCATCGCCGCGCGCAGGTCGTCGGGCACCGCCGTGGTGTCGCCCACCGTGACTCCCGGCAGCAGCGCCCGAGCGTCGCCGGTGGACGCCGCGGCGAGCCGGTGCTCCGAGGCGCGCACGCCGAGGGCCGCGCGTTGCCACGGCGGCGGTCGGCCGACCACCACGGGGTCGTCCGCACTCAGCAGCACCGCGACGGCCCGAGCACCCGGGCGCTCGGCGCGCAGCACGCCCGCGACGCGGACCCGCGCGTCGAAGGGCGGAAGGCGTGCCGCCGGTCCGATCACGCGCACGGGCGCCCGTGCGCGCTGCCGTGCGTGGGCCGTGCCGACCTCCTGGACGGTGAGCAGCCAGGCGGCCTGCTCCGGCGCGCCCGGCCACGACGGCGGCAGCAGGACGGGATCGCCGGCCACCCGACCGACCAGCGTCACCGGCTCCCCGACGAGTCGGCGCCACGGTCCCGAGTCACGCGAGGCGAGCTGCGCCGCACCGGCGGCGAGGACGAGGGCCGCCACGACGAGGGCGAACGCGCCGCTGCGCAGGAGGGGCGCGGCACGCCGTTCGGGCGGTGCTCCCCGCCTGGCAACGGGGTCGGCGCCTAGGCGCCGGCGCGGCACGCCCGCTGCCGCCGCGGCGCCGCACGCGGCCGCGAGGGCCGCACCTCCCGCGGCCGCAGCACCGGCGGCCGGCAGCCGCACCACCAGGAGTGCCGCCAGCCACGCCGCCGCCAGCGCGGGCGCGAGGCGCAGGTCGATCACGGTGCGCGAGTCGGCCGCGTCGACATTCGCGGCCGATGCCCGCGCCTCGACGGTCGCGGCGGACACCGGCGCGGCGCGACCCGGCACCTGGTGAGCGGCGCCGCTCACACGCGCACCAGGTCGCGGAGCCGCTCGAGCACGGCAGGCCCGATGCCCGGCACGTCCTCGAGCTCGTCCACGGACGTGAACGGGTGTTCCGCGCGATAGTCGACGATCCGCTGCGCGAGCACCGGACCGATACCGGGCAGCGCGTCGAGCGCGGCGGCGTCCGCGGTGTTGACGTCCACCGGCTGCGCGGCGCCGGAGGACGGCGATGCGGGGTCCGCGGGCGGCCCGGCGCCCGGCGCGGGCGCGGGCGCGACCGGTACCTGGCCCTCGCGAGGGACGACGATCTGCTCGCCGTCCACCAGCACGCGCGCGAGGTTGAGACCGTCGAGATCGGCTCGGGACGTCGCCCCTCCGGCCGCGTCGACGGCATCGCCGACCCGCGACCCGGTCGGGAGCCGCACGATGCCGTGGTGACGCACGGCTCCCACCACGTGCACGACGACCACCACCGCCGTCGCGGGTGCAGCGGACGCGGCCGGCGTGGTCGCCGCGGCGGTCGGAGGACGGCTGCAGGGAGTCAGGCACCCGGTGGTCCCCTCGGGCGACGGGATCGGCAGCACGACCGCCGGCCCGGCAGACACCGAGGCCGCGCGGATGGCCACCGCGCCCCCGACGATCGCCAGCGCGAGGACGGCCACACCCGCCGCGCGCCCCGTCACGGCCCAGCGGAGGCGGTGCCGGGCCGGCGGCGCGTGGTCCAGCGGATGACCGTGCTGCGCCGCGTACTCGCCACGGACCCGGCGCAGGGCGGCGCTCGTGGCGGGCTCGGCCGCGACCGGCCTGGCATCGGGTCCGAAGGCTCCGTCCTCCCCCCACGCACCCTCCGGCCCGGGCACCGCGGGCACCCACGCCGGTGCCGGCGGCACCGGCCCCACCCCGCCGGCGCGTCGGGCATGCCGGGGTGGAACGCCTGGCCCGACATCCGCCCAGCCGTCGCCAGGTGCCGGCTCGACCTCGGGCGGACGCCCATCCGCCAGCGCCGCGAGCCGCCGCTGCGCTGGGCTCGGGTGGGGCGAACGGCGGGGCACGCCTCGACCGTAGGATCACCCGCCGGACGAGCCTGGCGCGACGGTGCGCCCTGGGGACCACGCCGACCCACGAGCGCCGTGTGGTCGCGTCGCGCGAGCGCGTGGACCGTCAGGCGTCCGTGACCACCACGGCGAGCAGCCCGGGACCGGCGTGCGCGGCGAGCACGGCGCTCGACTCGCACACCACGGCCTCGACGAGACGTTCTCCCGCCCAGGCGGTGAGCTGCTCGGCGATCGCCGCGGCCACGTCGGGCTGACCCAGATGGTGCACGGCGATGCGCGCCGCCCCGCGCGCCCCGATGTCCTCGAGCGCGACGGCCTGTAACCGGTCGCGAGCGGCGCGGCGCGTGCGCACCTTCTCCGCGACCACCACCTGCCCCTCGCCGAGGGTCAGCAGCGGGCGCAGACCCAGCACGGTGCCGATGGCGGCAGCGGGCGCGCTCAGCCGCCCGCCGCGGCGCAGGTGCTCGAGGGAGTCGACCAGGAACCACACGCCCGCGCCACCCGCGAGACCGGCGGCATGGCGGCCGACCGCCTCGCCGGGCGGCAGCGCGGCCGGCTCCGGTCGGCGGCGGTACCACCGCGGGGCGGGCGTCGGGGCCGACGGGGCGGGGCGCAGGAGCGAGGCGGGCGCGGGTGCGAGGCCCGCGGCGAGCCGCGCCGCGTCCAGCACCGCGAAGCCGAGCGCCATCCCGACGGCGCGCGAGTCGACCACGTGCACCGGCAGCGGGGCCGACTCCGCGGCCAGCCGAGCCGCCTGCACGGTGCCCGACAGCTCGCCGGAGAGGTGGATCGAGACCACGTCGCGGGCACCGCTGTCCGCGGCACGCCGGTAGGCGGCGGCGAAGGCTGCGGGCGAGGGCTGCGACGTGCTCACGCGTGCACCACGCTCCAGGGCCGCCAGCAGGTCGGACGACGAGAGGTCGACGCCCTCGGCGAGCCGCTCGCCGTCGATCACGACGTCGAGCGGAACCACGCCGATCCCCCACCGCTCCGCCGCCCCGTCGGGGAGCGACGCGGTGGAGTCGGTCACGATCGCGCTGGCGCCCGACCCGACCGGCCGGGACGCGCCGCGGACGCGGCTCAGGCCGGCACCACGTTGACGAGCTTGGGTGCGCGCACGATGACCGTCCGCACGCCGCGGCCGTCGAGCGCGCGCTGCACGCCCGCGTCGGCGAGAGCGAGCTCGCGCAGAGCGTCCTCCCCGATGCCGGCGGGCACCTCGGCCCGGCCGCGGACCTTGCCCTGCACCTGCAGGATGCAGGTCACCGTGTCCTCGACCAGGTAGGCGGGGTCGGCCACGGGGAAGGACTCGTGCGCGAGGGAGACGTCGTGGCCCAGGCGGGACCACAGCTCCTCGGCGACGTGCGGCGCGACCGGCGCGGTCATGAGCACGAGCGCCTCGGCGGCGGCGCGCGGCGTCACCGGCAGCGTGGTGAGGTGGTTGTTCAGCACGATGAGCTTGGCGATCGCGGTGTTGACGCGCATGTGCTCCATGTCGACGCGCACGCCGTCGACGGTGCGGTGCAGCAGGCGCACCGTGGCCTCGTCGGGCTCGTCGTCCGTGACCACCAGCGCGCCGGTGCCCTCGTCGACGACGTTGCGCCACAGCCGCTGCAGGAAGCGCTGGGAGCCGACCACGGCGCGCGTCTCCCACGGCCGCGACAGGTCCAGCGGGCCCATCGACATCTCGTACACGCGCAGGGTGTCCGCGCCATACTCCGCGTACATCTCGTCGGGCGTCACCATGTTCTTCAGCGACTTGCCCATCTTCCCGTACTCGCGGTTGACGGCCTCGCCGTTCCAGCTGAAGCCGGTCGAGGAAGACGCGTCCTCCACCACCTCGGCGGCGGGCACGTGCACGCCGCGCGAGTCGGTGTAGGCGTACGCCTGGATGTAGCCCTGGTTGAACAGCTTGTGGAACGGCTCGGCGGAGCTGACGTGGCCCAGGTCGAACAGCACCTTGTGCCAGAACCGGGCGTACAGCAGGTGCAGGACCGCGTGCTCGACGCCGCCGACGTACAGGTCCACGCCGCCGACCGACCCGGGCTCCTGCGCACCGTGCCCGGGGCCCATCCAGTAGCGCTCGAGCTCGGGAGCCACCAGCGCGTCGTCGGCGTTCGGGTCGAGGTAGCGCAGGTAGTACCAGCACGAGCCCGCCCAGTTGGGCATGGTGTTGGTGTCGCGGCGGTACTGCTTCGGGCCGTCGCCCAGGTCGAGCGTGACGGTGACCCAGTCCTCGTTGCGCCCCAGGGGCGGCTCGGGCGAGGAGTGCGCGTCCTGCGGGTCGAAGGTGCGCGGCGAGTAGTCCGGCACGTCGGGCAGGTTCACGGGCAGCGCGTCGTCCGGCAGCGCGACGGGCTGGTCATGCTCGTCGTACACGATGGGAAACGGCTCGCCCCAGTAGCGCTGCCGGCTGAAGAGCCAGTCGCGCAGGCGGTAGGTGATCGTCTCCTCGCCGACGCCACGCTCGCCGAGCCACGCGATGACTGCGGCCTTGGCGTCGGGCACCGACAGCCCGTCGAGGCTGATCGAGTCGTTCGACGAGTTGATGACCTCGCCGGGACCGGTGCGCGCGCCCTCGGGCGTGCCCTCCGGCGCGGCGGTCGTGTAGACGACGGGGAGCTCGTAGGCCTGCGCGAACGCGAAGTCGCGCTCGTCGCCGCCGGGGACGGCCATGATGGCGCCCGTGCCGTAGCCCATGAGCACGTAGTCGGCCGTGAACACGGGCAGCAGCTCGCCGTTGACGGGGTTGGCGGCGAGGTGGCCGGTGAACACGCCGGTCTTGCGGCCCGCGTCGGCCTGCCGCTCGACGGCGGTCTTGGCTGCGGCCTCGGCGCGGTACGCAGCGACGGCGTCCGCGGGCGTGGCGTGGCCGCCCGTCCAGGCCCCGTGCGTGCCGTCGGGCCAGGCGGCCGGGACCTCGTCGAGCAGCGGGTGCTCGGGGGCGACCACCATGAACGTCGCGCCGAACAGCGTGTCCGGTCGCGTGGTGAAGACCTCGACGGTGTCCCCGCCCACGACGGCGAAGCGCACCCGTGCGCCCGACGACCGCCCGATCCAGTGCCGCTGCATGGACTTGACCTTCTCGGGCCAGTCGATGTGCTCGAGGTCGTCTGTCAGGCGGTCGGCGTACGCCGTGATGCGCATGTTCCACTGCCGCAGGCTGCGCTGGAACACGGGGAAGTTGCCGCGCTCCGAGCGTCCCTCCGAGGTGACCTCCTCGTTGGCCAGCACGGTGCCCAGGCCCGGGCACCAGTTGACCGGGGTCTCGGAGACGTACGCGAGGCGCTGCGAGTCGACGACGCGGCGGCGCTCGACGGGCGACAGGTCGGCCCAGGCCGTGTCGGCCGGCACGCCGTCGACGGCCGGGAGCGGACGCCCCGCGGCGTACGCCGCCTCGAGCGTCGCGATGGGCCGGGCGGCGCCGCGGCCACCGTCGGCTCGCTCCGCGTCCTCGTCGTACCAGGAGCCGAACACCTGCAGGAAGATCCACTGCGTCCAGCGCACGTAGGCGGGGTCGATGGTCGCGAACGAACGGCGCGAGTCGTGCCCCAGGCCCAGGCGGCGCAGCTGGCGCTTCATGATCGCCATGTTCGCCTCGGTGGTGGTGCGCGGGTGCTGGCCCGTCTGCACCGCGAACTGCTCGGCCGGCAGGCCGAACGCGTCGAAGCCAAGCGCGTGCAGGACGTTGTCGCCCTGCATCCGGCGGAAGCGGGCCACGACGTCGGTGGCGATGTAGCCGAGCGGGTGCCCGATGTGCAGCCCCGCGCCCGACGGGTACGGGAACATGTCCATGACGAAGAAGGGGTTCGCGCCCGGCGCGGCGTGCTCGCCCGCACCGTCCGTGAGGTCACCGACCGGGTTGGCCGCGAAGAAGGTGCCGCGCTCCTCCCACGCGTCCTGCCACCGCAGCTCGATGTCCTGCGCGAGGGCGGCCGTGTACCGGAACGGGACGTCGTCGTGCGCAGCGGGGGCGGGGGCGGAGGTGTCCTGCGAAGTCACCCGGCGAGTTTACCGGCACGCCCGGACTCCGGTGACGGCCCTCAGACCCCCGCGCCGACCTGCTCGCGGGGGTGCGCGACCTGCGGCAGGGCCGGCGCAGGGCCCCGGCCCACGGCGAGGAACACGAGCAGGCCGAGGGCCGTGAGCGCGGCGCCCACCCATGCCGGCGCGAGGTAGCCCATCCCGGCCTCGATCACCAGACCGCCCAGGAACGCCCCGGACGCGTTGCCGAGGTTGAGCGCTGAGTGGCACAGGGCCGCGCCGAGCGAGGGGGCAGCGGGCGAGACGTCCATGAGCCGGGTCTGCAGGGACAGGCCGAGGATCTGCGAGGTCACGCCCAGCAGCACGAGCGCCGCGATGGCGGGCACCGGGTACGGGCCCACGAGTGCGATGGCCACGAGCACGACGATGGTGGACACCATCCCGATCACGACGGTGCGCATGACCGACCTGTCGGCGAGCCGCCCGCCGATCACGGTGCCGACGGTCATGCCGATCCCGTACAGGGCGAGGACGACGGGCACCACCGCCACGGACACGCCCGTGACGTCCGTGAGCAGCGGCTTGACGTAGGAGTAGACCGCGAACATCCCGCCGAAGCCGATCGCGCCCGCCGCGAACGCGATCCACAGCCCGCGGTTCCGCAGCGCGGCGAGCTCCGTGCGCACCGTCGCGCCCTGCAGCGGGGCCAGCGGCGGCGTCCAGGCGCGGAGGGCGAGCAGGGTGGCCAGCCCGATGACGCCGACGCCGACGAACGCCCAGCGCCAGCCGACGGCGTGCCCGACGATCGCGGTGAGCGGCACACCCACGGCGCACGCGATGGTGAGGCCGGCCATCATTGACGACACGGCTCGCCCTCGACGGGCCTGGCCGACCACGGCGGTGCCCATCACGGCGCCGACCCCGAAGAACGCGCCGTGCGGCAGGCCGGCCAGGAAGCGCGCGGCCACGAGGGTGGGCGCGCTGGGCGCGAACGCCGACAGCACGTTCGCGAGCGTGAACGCGAGCATGAGCCACAGCAGCAGCCGGCGGCGGTCCATCCGGGCGCCCAGGGCGGCGAGCGTGGGTGCTCCCACCACCACGCCGAGCGCGTAGGCGGTGATCGCGTGGCCGGCCACGGGGATCGACACCTGCAGGTCGTCCGCGATCTCGGGCAGCAGCCCCATCGAGGCGAACTCGGTGGTGCCGATGCCGAAGCCGCCGAGGGCGAGCGCGAACAGCGCGGCGCGCGCCTTGCCTGTGGGCAGCGGGAGCATGCGGTCCTCCTGTGTCGTGGGTCGACCTCGTATCGATTCGACCCCGTGGCGGAGAACGCCGTCGTCAGCTCCGGTGGGTGGTGGCCAGCCTAGTTCACGCAGCGCGCGGGCTCACGGCTGGGCATCGGCGACGAGCCAGATGGCGCGTGCGGCGACCTCGCCGAGCTCGACGGCCCGCGCGTCCGGACCCACGCGGACCGAGACGACCCCGATCGCCTCGCGCCGCGCCACGACCTCGACGGCGGCGTCCAGCACCAGGTCGACCGACTCGACGTAGCGGAGCAGCTCCGGGTCGGCGTCGGAGATGCGCGCGACGTGCCAGCGCCCCGGCTCGACGTCCCACAGCAGCGAGGCGGGCGGCGCGTCGAACGAGCCGTCCGGGCCGGGGATCGGGTCACCGTGCGGGTCGCGCGACGGATGCCCCAGGTGCGCGGCGAGCCGCTCCACGAACACGTCGGACACCGCGTGCTCCAGAACCTCTGCCTCGTCGTGCACCTCGTCCCAGCCGTAGCCGAGCACCTCGACGAGGAACGTCTCCACGAGCCGGTGCCGACGCACCATCGCGAGGGCGAGCCCGCGCCCGGCGGCGGTCAGGCCCACGGCACCGTAGGGCTCGTGGGTCACCAGGCCGGAGTCGGCGAGGCGGCGGACGGTCTCGGAGACCGTCGACGCGCCCACGCCGAGCCGCGCCGCCAGCATCTTGGTGGTGACCGGGCGGTCCTCCCACTCGGTCGCCGACCAGATCACCTTGAGGTAGTCCTGGCTCACCGACGACAGCTGGGCGGGCTCGGGTGTGCTCACGGCACCCAGGGTAGGTGGTGGGGTGCTCGTGGCGTGATCAGTGGCCGTCGACGCTCCAGTGCCACGCCTCGCCCGGCAGGTTCTTCAGGCCGTAGTCCGACGCGTGCGCCACCATCCAGGCGTACCCCGCCGAGCTGTAGTCGAGCGAACGTCCCCCGACGGTGAAGTCGATGGCGAGCCCGCGCTCGTGCCGCGAGGTGCCGGGCACGGCGGTGCTGGGGCTGCAGCGACCCGCCGCGTCGCAGTTCTGCGCGCGCAGCGCACGCTGCTGGGCGTTGCTGCGCCACCCCCACCCGCCCAAGTCGATCCCGTCCGCATGTGCCGCGCCGACGAGCGCGTCGATCGCCGCCGCCATGCACGGGTGCACGCGGATGCCGGTGGACGTGAGCACCGTGGCCGCGAGCGGGACGGGCGCGCTCACGTCCGCGCAGTCGGTCGCCGTCGTGCCCGGGCCGAGCGCGCCCTCCGGCACGTCGGCCCGCCACAGCTCCTGGCCGGTGGGCGCACGCAGCACGGCTCCCCCGGCGTCGAGCGCCAGCTGCGCGTGCCTGGTGCCCGACGTCTCGCTCGTCCAGTAGACGGCGTCGTCGGCGCCCTTGAGCACCAGGTCGCCGGTCTTGCGGAGCGTGAGTCGCAGGTCGTCGTCGGGAACCGCGGGAAGGACGGCCCACACCGCGCTCCCGTCCAGCTCCAGGCGCACGCCGTCGGCGTCGACCCGGAGCGTGAGCCGCCCGTCGGGCGAGTCCAGGCGGCCGCCGACCTTCAGCGAACTCCCCGCCTCGAGCGCCGACGGTCCCAGTGCGGTGCCCGTGTTCCAGAGCGCGTCACCGGCGCGGTCGACCAGCACGAGGTCGCCGTCGTCCTGGAGCACGAGGGTGGCGCCGCGGCCCGCCGTCCAGGTGCGCCACGTGGCGACGCCGTCACCCGTGCGGACCGCCAGCTCGCCGTCGTCGCTGAGCGCGAGCGTCGAGCCCGGCACGTCGGTCCCCGTGGACCAGCGGGTGCGTGCGTCCGGTCCGAGCAGCCGGAGGTCGCCGTCCTCGCCCATGACCAGCGTGTGCCGGCCGTCCGCCGAGGACAGCACGGCGCCGGACGCCAGCGTCGAGCCCGCGTCGAGCAGCGACGGGGGCGTGCGGGTGCCGCTCGACCAGACCACGGCGCCGCGCTCGTCACGGACCTGCAGGTCGCCGTCGTCCCGCACCACCAGGTGCGCGCCCACGGTCCCCTTCGTCTCGGTGTGCCAGCGCCGCTTGCCGCTCGGGTCCACGAGGCTGACGTCGCCGTCGTCCTGCACCACGAGCCGGGAGCCCGGGACACCCGGACCGCTGGTCCACCGCAGCTCGCCGTCCGCACCGAAGAGCGACAGCACGCCGCCCCGCTCGACGACGGCCACCTGGCCGCCGTCGTCGGAGACGAGCGACTGCGTGGCGGTCAGCGTCTCGCCCGGCCCCAGGGTGTCGTGGCCGGCCGCCGCCGCCGCGGGCAGGGCCGCGAGCCCCGCCCACGCCAGGGCGAGGCCGACCGGCAGCGTGACCGCCCGCAGCGCGCGCCGCCGCAGCCCGCCTCGCCGGAGCTCTCCCACGGCCACCACGCCCTTCTCCCCCTGATCGACGCGCCACGCCGCGCGTCTCACGCACCCCGGAGCCATGTCCGGAATGTGCGCTTCCTCACCGTAAGCCCCGAGCGCGCCGTGCACACGGGTGAACCCGGTCACGGCTGAGAAGGCACGCTCCCCGGCGACGGTGCGGACGTCGGCGTGGCGGGCGTCCCGCCGGGCGCCATCGACGAGGGCACGACCGGCACCGGGGTCGGCCACGTCGCGGGCCACCGCACGTGCGCCTTGGCGTCCGGGGTCACCTGGACCACCTGGTAGTCGACGATGCGGCGTGCGTCCGGGTCCCAGCGCAGCACCGTCATCTCCGCCGTGCCGTGCAGCGGCCCGACGGTCGCCTGGTTGAGCGTCGCGCCGGCCGAGCTGGAGCTGATGTAGCGGATGCCAGATCCCACCTGCGTCGGGTCGGTCCGTCGGTGCAGGTGACCGGAGACCTGGGCGGGTGCGCATCCCGCCTCGAGGGTCGCGTCCCCCACCCACGGGGTGTGCACCAGCAGCAGGTCCACGCCCTTGTCGTCGTCGCACGCCGTGGCGGCCAGGTCGGCCCCCTCCTCGTCGGCGGTGCGCACCCCCGCGGACGTGCCCTGGCCGAGCCGGGTCTGGTTGGGGTCGTCGTCGCCGAGGATCCGGATGCCGTCGACGTCGACGACCTCGCCGTCCAGCACCTTCGCACCGGCGCGGGCGTACATCTGGGCCGTCTCGGCCGAGTCGTGGTTGCCCGGAGAGGTGACCAGCTCGACGCCGTCCGGGACCGCGTGCGCGAACGTGGAGACGCAGAACTGCTCCACGGACGTGCCGTTGATCGTGGTGTCGCCCGCGTCCAGCACCAGCGACGCGTCCGACCGCTCCACCAGGGTGGTGATCAGGGGCGCCATGCCCACGTTGCAGTGCAGGTCGGAGACCACGACGACCGTCACCAGCTCCGGGTCTGCCGTGCGCACCGACGAGTCCCCGGGGACGCTGCCGAAGAGCCGGTCGCGCTCGACCACGGCGGCCGACGTCAGCTCCCACTGCGCGGCCAGCGACGCGTTCGCGCGCGCGTAGAACGCCTTGCTGCGCTCGTAGGCGTCGAGCGCGTTGCGCCCGTAGGTGTCGATCACGCCGCCCAGTCGGCCGGTGACGCGGGCACCCTCCAGGGCCGTCCCGTCGAAGACCGACTCGGCGACGGCGGGCTCGGCGTCCTTGCGTGCCGCCTCGAGGCCGGAGGACGCGGCCAGCACGACGACGACCGCGATGGCCCCGCCCATCAGCAGGTGCCGCTCGTGCGGGCGGACCCTGTCGGCGAGCTCCCGTCGCCGCGCAGCACCGAGCAGCGTCGACCCGGCACCCCACGCGACGATGACCACGAGCAGCGCGACGAGCGTGCGCACGAGCGCGTCGAGCGCGAGCCCGCGGGCGACGTCGCGCACCACGGCACGCGGCGCCGAGAAGAACTGCACGTAGCTGCTGAGGTCGCCGGACAGCGCCTGCAGCGTGGTCGCCTCGTCCAGGCCGACGAACGACGCCGGGATCTCCTGGACCGTGATGTGCACCCCGAGGTCGAGCGGCAGGGTGGAGTCGATCTGCAGCGTGCCAAGCGGCCCGAGATCGACCGTCACCGTGCCGTCGACCGTCACGTCGTACCGCGCCTCGTGCGGCCCGAGGCTGCCCGGGTACGAGGCCGTCGTGACGCCGAAGACGAGCGCGGCCACGACCGCGACCACGCCCAGCAGGAGGCGCGGCCACCAGCGGCGACGCCGCAGCGTCGGCTCGGGTGCGATCGCGTCACTCATACGTCGTCACCCTAAGCGGGCCCTCTCCCTAGACTCACCCGGTGCGTCAGCGTCGCTACCGCCTCTCCTCCACGTGGCTGCTCGCCGCGCCCGTCGGGACGTGCTGGGACGTGCTCGCCGACCCCACCATGAGCTGGCCGCGCTGGTGGCCCGGCGTCCGCGCGCGCGACGTCGTGGCGACCACCGGGCTCGTCGGCAGCAGGGCGCACGTCGAGTTCGCGAGCCGCGCGCGCTACCGGCTGCGGCTCGAGCTCGAGGTCGCGCAGGCGGACGCCCCCCACCGCGTCGTGCTCGCGACGACCGGTGACCTGGTGGGCACCGCGGACGTCGTGCTCGGTGAGGAGCCCGGACGGCTCACCCGGGTGGTCGTCGACTGGGACGTCTCCACCACCGTGCCGTGGATGAACCTGGCGGGCCCCGTCCTCGCCCGGCCGTTCGCCGCCTCGCACGCCGCCGTCATGCGCGACGGCGAGCGCGGCCTCACCGCCTACCTCGGTGCGCACACGCGCTGAGGTTGCTCAGCCCTGCGCGTCGCGCCAGGCCACCCACCTCGTCACGAGGTCGAGGTCGTAGTCGGGGCCGGAGACACCGATCGTGAACAGCGTCGCGCCCGCGGCGACCAACGGGTCGACGACCTCCTCCGGGGGTCGCGAGACCCCGACGGACCGCTCGACCAGCGACGCCGTGTCGCGACCGACCGCCTGACCGTGCTCGTCGAGGATCGCGCTCTTGCGGGTGAGCGACTCGACGTCGCCGAACGAGTGCCACGCGTCGGCGTGCTCGGCGACCACGCGGAGCGTCTTGCGCTCCCCGCCACCGCCGATGAGCACGGGGATGTCCCGCGTCGGGGCAGGGTTGGACGCTGCCCACCGCGTCTTGATGCGCGGCAGGGCCTGCGCGAGGTCGGCGATCCGCGACCCGGCCGTGCCGAACTCGTAGCCGAACTGGTCGTAGTCCTTCTCGAACCAGCCCGCGCCGATGCCCAGGATCAGGCGGCCGCCGCTGATGTGGTCGACCGTGCGGGCCATGTCCGCCAGCAGCTCGGGGTTGCGGTAGGAGTTGCAGGTGACCAGGGCGCCGATCTCGACGCGTTCCGTCTGCTCGGCCCACGCGCCCAGCATGGTCCAGCACTCGAAGTGCTTGCCGTCCGGGTCGCCGCTGAGCGGGAAGAAGTGGTCCCAGTTGAAGATCACGTCGACACCGGCGTCCTCGGCGCGGCGGACCGCGTCCCGGATCTGGCCGTAGTCGGCGTGCTGGGGCTGGAGCTGGACACCGATGCGCACGGGGAAGGTCACGCTCCCGAGCGTAGGCGGGCTGGCCCGCCCGCGCGCTCGGGCCGGCTCGGCGTCTCAGATGTCGACGTCTCAGATGTCGACGTCCGCCGGCACGGGACCGGCGGGCGGCTCACTGGTAGGTGACCAGGTCCGGCTTCGGTCGAATGGCGTAGGTCTTCCTCGGCGACAGCATGGGGTGGTCCTCGTCGACGAAGTTCTTCCATCCCCAGCGCACCTCGGGAGCACCCGCGCGGAGCGCCTTCCACGTGCCGCGCTTGGCCGGCTGCGTGCCCTGGCCGTCCACGTGGATGAGCAGCGCGAGCTCGTCGTGCGACGTGTCGAGCGCGTCCCGGTCGCTGATCATCCGGAGCGAGAACTGGTGCAGCACGAGCATCTTCTGCGGCAGGTGGCGGTGGGCCGTGAACTCGGCGAGCCAGTCGGCGACCGCGTTGACCTCGCCGACCTTGACCGAGCCGATCTGCTCGAGGTGCACCTGGTGCTTGGTGAGCCGCCACTCGGGGTCGAGCGCGAGCCCCACGTGGGGCAGCGCGAGCAGCGACGAGTAGCGCTTGGCCTGGGTGAGGAAGTCGGAACGGCCGGGCTGCAGGTCGAGCACCACGGCCACGCCCCTCTTCTGCGCCGCCCGGACGATCGGCCGGAGCTCGGCCACGGACCGCTCGCGCGAGTAGTCCCCGTCGGAGCCGGGTCCCGCCGAGGCGATGGTCGCGATGACCTCGACCATCGGGACCACGGTCGCCTTGGTCAGCGGCGCGTACCGGGCCGCGGTCTTCTTCGCCCGCGTCAGCGTCTTCGGCACCGACTGCTCCCCGAGCAGGCCCAGGGCCGCGCTCCCCGGCGTCCCGTACAGCGCGACGTACCGCTTGGTCCTCACGCCCGGACCGGTGGGGAACATGAGCTGGCCGCCGCCGGGGATCTGGACGCCCGTGCGGGCGGTCGCAATGCGCGCCGCCAGCGTGGCCGGCGAGCCGAAACCGGTGCCGAGCGCGAGCACGCGCTGCGGGTCGGCCGCCGCGACGGCCCGGACGGTCGCGGCCGTCGCGCGCGGGTCGCCGCCCGGCACCGCGACCACGGGGACCCCCGCCGCGCGCGCGGTCGCCAGGGCGGCCACGGGGGTGTGCCCCGTGCCGACGAGGGCGACCACGCCGGCCGGCGCCGTGGGGCGGCTCGGCGGCGCGGGCGTCGGCGGCGCGTCCACGCCCGCGCTCCCCTGGGACGACCGAGTGGCCGACGCGAGCGGGGTCGCGGTCGACGACGACGACGGAGTGGCCGACGAGAGCGGGGTCGTGGTCGATGAGGAGGACGGAGCGGCCGTCGGCGGGGTGGCGTGCGCCTTCTCTGCCGGCGCCTCCCCGCGGCCGTCGACGAGTGCCACCGGCGCGTCGCCCGCGAGCGCGGCCACGGCCCGGCTCCGCGCGGCGTTCCCCTTCTTCACGGCCACCGCCGGCCGGAACGGCACGCCGGTCGCGGCGGCCAGCGCGCGCGCTCCCGCACCCGCGACGACGGGCAGCACCACGACCCCGGGCAGGTGCGGCGCCCGGCCGACGGTGACCACGCGCTTGGTGCCCAGCCGGCGTGCCTCGTCGGCGACCGTGGCGGCATCCACTCCTCCGCCGGTCAGCAGCATCGGTGCGCCGAGGGCGACGGCCGCCGACGCGGCGGTGAGCTGGCCGCGCGGGTCGTCGAGGGCGGCGAGCACCACCGTGGGTGCGGCGGCGAACAGCGCGCGAGAGGTCTCGAGCGCGGCCCGGGCGTCGGGGGTCGCGACGATCGTCGCCTCGGTGCGGGGCACCTGCACGGCCGAGCCGGGTGCGGCCTCGGGCGTGCCCGGCGCGTCGGGCGACGGGGAGGGCGATGCCGAAGGCGACAGGGAGGCGCGGGGCGACGCGGTCACCGACGCGTCCGCGCCCGGACGTGCCGCGGGCGGCGTGGTGCCGGCGGTGCACCCGGCGAGCAGGCCGAGCGCGACCAGGCCGGCCACGGCCGCCGCACGGCGGGCGCGACCGGGACGCGTGAACAGCACGGCGGGACTCCCTCGGTCGATCCAGCCCGCCACTGTAGGTGCTTCGCGCAGACACGCCGACGACGGGACACGCCGACCCACGCGCCCGGGGCGCAGCGGGGCGAGCCGTCAGCCCTCGCGCGGCTGCTCCAGCTCGTTGACCCCGAGGCCGCGCAGGAACCGCGGCCCGCGGGCGGCGAGCTCCGCCTCGAACTGCGCCGCCCAGGGCCCGTACGGGCTCCGCGACAGGGCGTCGTTGGAGAACCGCTGGTCGTCGGTCACCTCGGTGACGCAGAACGCCGGGATCTGCAGGTCGGTCACCGGGCCGCCGCGCTCCACCTCGGCGACGACCAGCGGGGCGTTGTCGCCGCCGAACGTGTCGATGACCCACCCGTCCGCGCCCAGCCACGACGAGTGCCGCGTCTTGACGATGCGCGAGCCGCCGCGCCGGATCATCTCCAGGCCCACCGCGACGTCGATCTCCCGCTCCGCCTCGTAGCGGGTGCCCTGGTTCATGGGCCCCTTGAGCGTGATCGCGCAGAAGTCGACCTGCTCCGCGCACGCGTCCAGCACCGTGAGCGGATCGAGCGACGTGTCCAGCACCGGCACGCCTCCCGAGGTCTGCGCCCGCAGCCGGATCGCGAAGCCCTCGTCGGCCAGGTAGTAGCTCTGCACGATCAGCGTGGGTGCACCGTCCACCAGCTCCAGGGGCAGGTCGCGCACCCAGAAGCGCCGCTCGAACTCGAAGTCTCCGTACCCCGTGTCGCTCACACCGTGAGCGTAGGCGTCAGTCGGTGCTCACGGCCTCGAGCACGGCGAGCCGCGCCGCGCGCACCGCGGGTCCGACGGCGGCGAGCACGCCGACGACGATCGCGAGCCCGAGCATCGCCAGCAGCGACGACCACGGCACGGCGAGCGTCCGCAGGCCCACGTCCGCGAACACCGTGGGCAGGGTGGCCGCCAGCGCGACCCCCACGGCCAGCCCCACCACGGTGCCGAACAGCGCGGTGAGCACCGACTCCGCGGTGATCGTCGCCGCGAGCTGGAACCGCCCGAGACCGACGGCGCGCAGCAGGCCGATCTCCCGGGTCCGCTCGATCACGGAGAGCGCGAGCGTGTTGACGATCCCGAGCACGGCGATCACCACGGACAGCCCGAGCAACGCGTAGAGGATCACCAGGACGCGGTCCACCTGGTCGGACAGCTCGGAGACGAACTCGTCGGGATCCATGACCGTGACCACCACGTACGGCCGCACGGTCGCGGTGAGCTGCTCGCGCACCGTGGCGAGCGACGCCCCCGGCACCACGGTCACGAACACCGTGAGCACCTGCTGCTGCGCCGCCGGCACCAGCGAGTCGAGCAGCGACTCAGGCACCACGAGGGGCACGCCGAACGCGGGCGAGTCGATGACCGCGCCGATCACCGCCGTGCGCGACCCCCGCTCACCGGCGAGCGTCACACGGTCGCCCACCGACCAGCCGTGGTCCTCGGCGGAGGTCCGCTGCACCGCCACCTGACCTGACGCCAACGCCGGACCCAGCTCGCCGGCGACCGACTCGACGTCGATGCTGCGCCCCGCCGCGCCCGGGTCGATGCCGGAGACGGCGGTCGACGACCCGTCCACCAGCAGCGCCGCGTTCGCGAAGGCGTCCGCGGCCCGCACGTCCGGCAGCGCCCGCACGTCGTCGAGCGCCTGCGTCGGCACGTTCGAGGACGGCGGGGCCCTCAGCACGAAGTCGGCCGTCGCCTCCTGCGACACGATCGCGCGCGTCGAGGCCTGCGCCGTGGAGGCGATGACCGCGGAGGCGCCCACCAGCGCCATGCCGATCAGCAGCGCCCCCGCGGTGTTCGCGGTCCGGCGCGGGTTGCGCGTGACGTTGCCCCTGGCCAGGCGACCGACGGGGCGCAGCGGCAGCAGGACCGCGCCCAGCACCCGCAGCACGGAGCGGGCCAGCACGGGCGAGACCGCCAGCACGCCCAGTACCACGCCCGCGGCTCCGTAGCCGAGCAGCGCACCCGCGTGGTCCGACCCCGGCCGCGCCATGGCCAGCCCCACGCACCCGACCCCGAGCACCAGCAGCACCACGCCGACCGCGGCACGGCGCCGCAGCGAGCGCTCGGGCACGGTCACCTCGTCGCGCAGCGCCTCGACCGGCGGGACCAGGGCCGCCCGCCGTGCGGGGACCGCCGCTGCCGCGACGCTCACCAGCGTGCCGATCAGCACCGACACCAGCACGGTGAACCCGTCGAGCGGGATGCGCCCGGTGAGCTCCATGCCGAGACCGGCGAGCACCCGACGCAGCACCACGACGAGCCCGAGACCGGCCAGCACGCCGCAGGCGGCACCGACCAGCCCGACGACGACCGCCTGCAGCACGATCGACGCGAACACCTGGAGCGGGGAGGCGCCCACCGCCCGCAGCAGCGCGAGCTCACGCGTGCGCTGCCGCACCCACATCGAGAACGTGTTGGCGATGATGAACGCGCCCACGAACAGCGAGATCCCCGCGAACACCAGCAGGAACGTGGTGATGAACCCGAGCACGCGGTCGATCGAGGCCGTCGTCTCCGCGCGCACCTGCTCGCCCGTGACGGCTTCCGCGTCGCTGCCCACCACCGGGGCGAGCCTGTCCACGAGCTCGTCCTCCGAGACGCCGTCGCCCGCGTACACGCCGATCGACGGCACCTCGCCGTCGGGTGCGAACAGCTGCGTCGCGGTGCTCGTGTCGACGAAGACCACGGTCGCGCCCGCCAGGGCCGAGCCGAGCCCCACCTCGCCCACCACGCGGACGTCGCGCACCTCGCCCGCGAGCACCACCTGCGCCGGGCCACCCAGCGCGAGGCCCGAGGAGGCCAGCGTCGCGGACTCGAGCGCGACCTCGTCGGGGCCGCGCGGCGCGTGGCCGGCCACGAGGGCGAGCGCGGGGTCGCGGGGGTCGTAGGCGAGCGCGAAGCTGGGCGCCTGCGTGCTCTGCACGGCCGTGCCGTCCGCGCCCACGAGGACCGCCGGGCCCTGCAGGTCGGGGAGCACCAGCTCGACCCCGTCGACGCGCTCCAGCGCCGGGACCAGGTCGAGCGGCACGAGGGTGCGGCTCGCCGAGCCGAGGCTGCCGGTCACCGATGCCGCCTCGTGCGCTCCCCGGACGTAGGCGTCGCCGAGGGTCGTGGTCGCCACGATGTCCGTGAACGTGGAACCCAGCATGGTCCGCAGCGCGAACGTCCCGGCGACGAACGCGACGCCCAGCGTCACGGCCAGCACCGAGAGCAGGAACCGGACGAGGTGCGCGCGGATGCCCCGCAGCGCGACGCGGATCATCCGTCGCGCTCGCGCGGGCCACCCGTGAGCGCACCGAGCCTGTCCAGCACGGCCGCGCGCGTGGGCGCACGCAGCTCGTCGACCACCCGTCCGTCGGCCAGGAAGAGCACCCGGTGCGCGTAGCCCGCGGAGGTCGCGTCGTGCGTCACCATCACCACCGACTGGCCCAGCTCGTCGACGCTGCGGCGCAGGAATCCCAGCACCTCGGCCGCCGACGTCGAGTCCAGGTTGCCCGTCGGCTCGTCGGCGAAGACCACCGCTGGTCGCGCCACCAGCGCCCGTGCGCAGGCGACGCGCTGCTGCTGGCCCCCGGACAGCTCGGCGGGGCGGTGCCCCAGCCGGTCGGTCAGTCCCAAGGTCCGCACGACGAGGTCGAGGTGGTCGGTGTCGACCGGGCGCCGGGCGATGTCGAGGGGCAGCGTGATGTTCTCCAGCGCGGTCAGCGTCGGCACCAGGTTGTACGCCTGGAAGACGAAGCCCACCCGTGTCCGCCGCAAGGTCGTCAGGCGGCGCTCGGACATCTCGCTCACGGGCTCGCCGTCCACCACCACCGATCCCGACGTCGGCCGGTCGAGCCCGGCGAGGCAGTGCATCAGGGTCGACTTGCCGGAGCCGGACGCGCCCATGATCGCGGTCAGCTCGCCGCGCACCAGGTCGACGTCCACGCCGTCCAGGGCACGCACGGCCGTCGGGCCCTGGCCGTAGACCTTGACGAGGTCGCGCGCGGAGGCGACGACGGACGGCGGCATGGTGGACCTCGTGACCTCGGGTGCGGGGAGTCGATCGTCTCGCCTCGCGCGCCACGGCGCGACGGCTCGCGTGTCTTTCGTCACCCGGCACCGGCCCGGGCGGCGGAGTGTGAGATGGTGGGGCCTCCGGGAGCGCCGCACGTCTGCGCGCGCCCCGCGTCGTGGAGATCGCCCGAGCCCGCACGTCTGACTGATGACGGACTGACTCGGTTGCTTACGCGGCGATCCCGACCCCAGCCCCGAGAGGCCTACTGCTGTGACGACTTTCGCCGACCTCGGCGTGCCCGCTGCCCTTGTCCGCACCCTGACGGACCAGGGCATCACCGCGCCCTTCCCCATCCAGACCGCCACCCTGCCCGACTCGCTCGCCGGCACCGACGTGCTCGGCCGCGGCCGCACGGGCTCCGGCAAGACCCTCGCCTTCGCGCTCCCGCTCGTGGTGCGCACCGCCGCCGCCAAGGCTCGCACGGTGGCACGGCGCCCGCGTGCGCTGGTCCTCGCCCCCACCCGTGAGCTCGCCACGCAGATCGACGCGACCGTGGCCCCGCTGGCCGCGGCGCTCGGCCTGTCGACCACGACGATCTTCGGCGGCGTCGCCCAGTCGCGCCAGGTCACCGCGCTCGACCGCGGCGTGGACATCGTCATCGCCTGCCCCGGTCGGCTCGAGGACCTGCTGAAGCAGCGCCTCGTGTCGCTCGACGACGTGCAGATCACCGTGCTCGACGAGGCCGACCACATGGCCGACCTCGGCTTCCTGCCGGTGGTCAAGCGCCTGCTCGACCGCACCCCCACGGGCGGCCAGCGCCTGCTGTTCTCCGCGACGCTGGACAACGGCGTCGACGTGATCGTCAAGCGCTACCTGCGCACGCCGGTCGAGCACGCCGTGGACAGCGCGGCCTCGCCCGTCTCGACCATGACCCACCACGTGCTCGAGGTCCGCGACGCCGAGACCAAGAAGGCCGTCGTCGCCCAGCTCGCCTCGGGCACGGGCCGCCGCGTGCTGTTCATGCGCACCAAGCACCACGCCAAGAAGCTCGCCAAGCAGCTCACGGCCGACGGCATCCCCGCGGTCGACCTGCACGGCAACCTGGGCCAGGGCGCGCGCGAGCGCAACCTCGAGGCGTTCTCCTCGGGCGCGGTCAAGGTGCTCGTCGCGACGGACATCGCCGCGCGCGGCATCCACATCGACGACGTCGAGCTGGTCATCCACGTGGACCCGCCCGCCGAGCACAAGGCCTACCTGCACCGCTCGGGCCGCACCGCGCGGGCCGGTTCCGGGGGCGACGTGGTCACCCTCGTCCTGCCCGAGCAGCGGGGTGACGTCCGAGCCCTGACGCGGGCCGCGAAGATCACCGCGCAGCCCCAGCAGGTCCTCCCGGGCGACGCGGTGCTCACGCGCCTCGTCGGCGAGGTGGCGCCGCACGTGCGCCCCGCGCCCGTGCAGGCGCAGCCGGCGGCGCGCCCGAAGTCCGGCGCGTCCGCGGGCCAGCGTTCGGGTCGCGGCCGCGGCCAGGGCTCCGCCCCCGCCGGCCAGCGCCGCACGGGGACCACCACGTACACGACGTCGACCGGCCAGGCGCCCGGCGCCCCCACGCCCGGCTCCTCCTCGTCCGCGGGTCAGGCCCGCGCGGCGGGTGACGGCGCCGCGCGCCGCCGCCGTCGCGGCGGCCGCGGCCGTGGTGCTGCGGCTCCCCGCTCCGCGGGGGCCTGAGCCTCCGCCTACCCACGCACTCGGGCGCCCGCTTCACGCGGTCAGGAACGTGGCGACCCACACGAGCGGCGCGTTCCAGCGGATGCACACGTCGTTGGTGACCTCGGACGTGGGCTCGTCCAGGTAGCAGAGCTGCGGCGGTAGCCCTCGCAGTCTGTCGTCGTACGGGAAGTCCGGGACGGGGACCGAGTTGGCGCCCCCCGCCAGGGCTCCGGGCGGCGGTGGAGGCATGGCCGGGTCGAGGTCGTGGCCGAACTGGCGCGTGCGCTGGTGCCGGCTGTCGTCGGTGCCGTAGCCCGTGACGTAGCTCTGCCCCAACGCGTTGCGGCCCAGCAGGTAGTCCGCGCCGATCGCGACCGCGTCCGCGTAGCTGCGCTCCCCGGTGACGAGGTGCGCCATCCCGAGCACCACGAGGTTGTTGAGGACGCGGCCGTTCGACCCCCATGCCCAGCCCGAGGCGGGCGCGTACGGCTGGCCCCACGGCTGGTCCGCCTGGAGCGCGAGCAGCCGGTCCGCGCCCGCCCGGAGCCGGTCGACGATCTGGTCGTGGCCGGTGAGTGCCGAGCCGTGCAGCGCGAGGTCGAGCTGGGCGGGGGCCGCCACGGCATCGAAGTCGAACCCGGCAGGGTCGAACGGGTCGCGGCCGTGCTCGTGCGCACGCGGCAGCTCGGACTCGTACGCGCTGTCGCCCGTGGCGAGCCAGAGCTCGGACGCGGCCCAGGCGCGGTCGTCGGCGATCACGTCGTCGTGGTACGGCCCGCCGCCGTGCCGCGCGTGGTCGTCCGGTGCGAGGAGCGCCGGCGCCGACCGTGCGGCGTCGAAGGCCGACCGCGCCGCGCGCTCGAGCCGCGCGGCGTAGGCGGGGTCGAGACGTCGCAGGTGCCGCGCGCCGGCTGCTGCCGCTGCTGCCAGGTGCAGCGTTGCGGTCGTCGACGGCCGGTGCAGCACGCGTTCGGTGGCGTCGAGGTGGGGCCAGCAGGGCAGCGGCGGCCAGGTGGAGCCGTGCACCCGGTGGAACGCCATGCCGGCGAGCGGCCGCCCCGGCGGGACCTGCATGCGCAGCAGCCAGTCCAGCTGCCATCGGCACTCGTCCACGACCGCCGGGTCGTCCGGAGTGAGGTCGAGGGTGCCGAGCAGCTGCCACACGGCGATCGCGCCGCTCGTCACGTACTTGCCGTAGTCGCCCGCGTCGTACCAGCCGCCCGACACGTCGTACGCGGCGTCGTCGTGCCAGCCGGGGTACAGACGCTCCGCGTCGGGGCCGGTCCACGCGGGCACCGACGTGTCGGGGTGACCCGCGGGCCGCTCGTAGCCCGGCGCCGCGATCTCGGTCCCGGAGCGCATGAGCGAGAAGAAGCGCAGCGCGTCGGTCCGCAACCCGGCGTACAACCGGTCCTCCACGCTGAAGGGGTGACTGCGAGACGAGCCCGCGGCGACCGAGTAGGTGCCGGCCGGGAGGTCGCCGAGGTCGAGCACGTGCACCGGCAGGCCCGAGGTCGGCTCGGGCCGGACCGGCCACGGCTCGGACACCCCCCGGTGCACCACGCGCTCGTCGGCGCGCACCACGACGAAGGGCAGCGGATCGACGTGCTCGGCGACCAGCGTCGCCCGCATCGGCCGGCCGGGCAGGTAGCCCAGCTGGTTGACCCGCACGCGCGGCCGGCGGGCAAGCACCTCGTCCGACGACCACCGTGGCCAGCTCACGCGCGGAAGCCTATGCCGACGAGGCGCGGCAGCGTCTAGCGCGCCGGCGCCGTCCCGGGTCATGATGTCTCGACGCCGAGCCCGGGAGACACCATGCCCCACCTGCAGGAAGACTGATGGCGATCGTCTCGCGCGGCTTCCGCGGCAGGCGCGTCGCCGATCCCCGACTCCCGCCGGGCCAGTACCTCGAGCGCGGGTTCCCCGTGCTGTCGGCGGGGCCCACGCCACGGGCCGACCTCGCCTCCTGGACGTTCTCCATCACCGCGCAGGGCACCACGCGCGCGTCCTGGACCTGGGCGGAGCTGCAGGCGCTGCCGGCCGAGGACATCGTCAAGGACATCCACTGCGTGACCAAGTGGACCAAGCTCGACAGCGTGTGGCGCGGCGTCAGCCTCGACACCCTGCTCGACGCCGTCGAGATCGCCCCCGAGGAGCAGTTCGCCCTCGCGCACTGCGACGGCGGGTACACCACCAACGTCCCGCTCGCGGACCTGCGGGGCGGGCAGGCGTGGATCGCCTACGGGTACGACGGAGCGCCCCTGCGCCCCGAGCACGGCGGTCCGGCACGGCTGCTGATCCCGCACCTGTACTTCTGGAAGTCCGCCAAGTGGGTGCGCCGCATCGACCTGGGCACCACGGACACGCAGGGCTTCTGGGAGCAGCTCGGGTATCACGCCTACGGCGACCCGTGGAAGGAACAGCGGTACTGGGGTGACTGAGGCTCCCGACGAGGTCGCCGACCTGGTCCCCGACGAGGTCCCGCACGCCCTCCCCTGGCGCGTCGCCACGCTCGTGCACCGGCGCCAGGAGACCCCCACCGCGGCGACGCTCGAGCTCGACGTCCCCGGCTGGCGGGGCGCGCTCGCCGGCCAGCACGTCGACGTCCGACTGACCGCCGAGGACGGGTACTCGGCGCAGCGCTCCTACTCGCTCGCGTCGCCCGCGTCGATGGGCCTGCCGGTGGCGGGTGCGGGCACCCCGCGCATCGCGCTCACGGTGCAGGTGGTCGACGACGGCGAGGTCTCGCCGTACCTGACCGACGACCTCGGGATCGGCGACCAGATCGAGCTGCGCGGGCCCATCGGGAGCTGGTTCGTGTGGCACGCGACAGACCCTCGGCCCGTGCAGCTGGTCGCGGGCGGCTCGGGCCTGGTGCCGCTCATGTCCATCGCGCGCACGCACGCCGCCTGCGGCTCGTCGGCGCCGCTGCGGCTGCTCGTCTCCGTGCGCTCGCCCCAGGACGCCCTCTACAGCGAGGAGCTGGACCTGCTGGCGCCGGGCGTGCAGGTCACGCGCGTGTGGACCCGCTCGGGGCCGCCCGCCTGGTCGGGACCGGTGGGCCGCATCGACGCCGACCTGCTCCGGGCCACGTGCCTGCCGCCCGACCAGAGCCCACGCGTGTACGTGTGCGGCCCCACCGCGTTCGTCGAGGCCGTCGCCGACGCGCTCGTCGACCTCGGGCACGACCCCGAGCTCATCCGCACCGAGCGCTTCGGCCCCACCGGGACCTGACGCCGTCGCCGGCCGCGCGGGCATGCCGGCGAGGCCGAAGGAGCTCCTTCAACCTCGCCGGTCGGTCTGCGCGGTCAGCCGGTGTTCTGGACGCCGGCGGCGACGCCGTTCACGCTCAGCAGCAGCAGCCGGCGCAGGTCGTCCGCCTGCTCGGGTGCGTCGCCCGTGCGCAGGCCGCGCAGCGCGCGCAGCTGGAGCAGCGAGAGCGCGTCGACGTAGGGGCTGCGCAGCTGGACCGCGCGGCCCAGGATCCGCTTGCGCGACAGCACGGCGTCGGAGTCGGTGATGGCCAGCACCCAGCGCCGCGTCAGGGCCATCTCCTCGAGCACCTGGCTCGCCAGGTCGTCCCGGTCACCGAGTGCCAGGTAGCGAGCCGCGATGCGCTCGTCGGTCTTGGCGAGCGACATCTCGACGTTGTCGATCATGGTCGCGAACAAGGGCCACTGGGCGTACGCCTCGCGCAGCTCGGCCAGGTCGTTGACCGACTCGAGCGCGGTGCCCAGGCCGTACCAGCCGGCCAGGTTGATGCGGGCCTGCGACCACGAGAACACCCACGGGATGGCGCGCAGGTCGTCGAGCGACGAGACGGACAGCCCGCGGCGCGCCGGTCGTGAGCCGATCGGCAGGAGGCCGATCTCCTCGAGCGGCGTGACCTCCGCGAACCACTGCGGGAAGCCCTCGGCCCGGACCAGGCCGTGGAAGCGGGCCCGCGAGGCCTCGTCCAGGCGGGCTGCCAGCGCCGCGAACCGCTCGGTCGCGGCGGCGTTGCGCTCCTCGACCGACGGCGTGCCGGCCAGCAGCGTCGCGGCCACCACCTGCTCGATGTGCCGCGCGGCGATCACCGGGTCGCCGTAGCGGGCGAAGATGACCTCGCCCTGCTCGGTGAGCTTGAACCGGCCGTCCACCGAGCCCGGGGGCTGCGCGAGCACCGCACGGTTCGCGGGGCCGCCCCCGCGCCCGAGCGCGCCGCCGCGGCCGTGGAAGAGCGTGAGCGCGATGTCGTGCCGGTGCGCCCACTCCGTGATGCGCGCCTGCGCCGCGTCGAGCGCGAGCGTCGCCGAGACCGGCCCGACGTCCTTGGAGGAGTCGGAGTAGCCGAGCATGACCTCGATGCGACGACCGTTGGCGGCGAGGCGCTGCTGGACTGCCTCGAGCTCGAGCGACTTCTCCAGGATGTCGACGCTCGCGTCGAGGTCCGCGAAGGTCTCGAACAGCGGGATCGCGTCGATCACGGGGCGCTCGTCGGAGCCCGCGAAGGCGTAGTCGGCGAGCTGGTACACCGCGGCCAGGTGCTCGGCCGACTGCGTGAACGAGACGATGTAGCGGCGGGCGGCGCGCGGCCCGAAACGGCGCTGCACGTGACCCAGGGCCCGGAACGTGTCGAGCACCTCGACGGTCATCGGCTCGAGGACACCGTCCACGCCGTTCTTCTCCAGGTCGGCGAGAGCCGCCTCGTGCACCTGCGAGTGCTGCCGCACCTCGAGCTCGGCGAGGTGGAAGCCGAACGAGGCCACCTGCCACAGCAGGCGCTGCACGTCGCCGTACGCGGAGCGCTTGGCTCCGGCGGCGTCGAGCGAGCGCTGCACCACCTGGAGGTCGGCCTCGAGGGCGTCGGGGCCGGGGTACGCGAGGTCCGCGTCCCGCCGGCGCGTGGCGGCGATGCGCTCGGCGACCACGAGGATCACGCGGCGGTGCGGCTCGTTCGGCGCGTCCGCGGCGACCCGCGCCGTGATCTCGTCGGAGAGCGCCCGCTGGCGCTGCCACAGGCTGCTGAGCTCGGCCGAGGCCGGCGTGCCGTCGCCGTCGAGCGTGAGCCCCTCGGCGGCACGCCGCGCCGACGCCTCGAGCGCGACGAGCACCTGCTCGGAGAGCAGCAGCGCCGCGGCGCGCGTCACCTCTGCGGTGACGTTCGGGTTGCCGTCGCGGTCCCCGCCGATCCACGTGCCGAGGCGCGCGAAGGGGCGCACCAGCGGAGCCTGGGTGCCCGCGGCGTCGCCCAGCAACCAGTCGTCGAGCCGGCGGTAGACCGCGGGCAGGACATCGGCGAGGGTCGACTCGAACACCGCGAGCACCGTGCGGACCTCGTCGAGCACCGTCGGCTTGGCCTGGCGCAGCGGCGCGGTGCGCCACAGCGTCTCGATCTCGGACAGCAGGCGACGCTCGTTCTCGACCAGCGACATGCCGCCGATGTTGCGCGCGTCGCGCTCACCGAGGAGCTCCGCGATCCGGCGGATGGAGCGGGACACCGCCCGACGGCGCGCCTCCGTGGGGTGCGCCGTCAGGACGGGACGGAACTCGAGCTCCTGGAGCCGGCGCCGCGCCTCGTCGTCGCCCAGCTCGTGCCGGACCTTGACCACCGCGGCAGGCAGCGAGTCGTCGGGAGCGAGGGTGTGCGGCTCGAGGTTCGCCTCGCGGTCCCGCAGGACGCGGATGCGGTGGTACTCCTCGGCGGTGTTCGCCAGGTGGAAGTAGCACGTGAACGCGCGCGCCACCTGCTCCGCCCGCTCGAGCGAGAAGCTCGCCACGAGCGCCTCCGCCTGCGAGAGCGCGTCGCTGGTCGGGTCGGTGTGCGCGTGGATCGCGAGCTCGCGCAGGCGCTCGACGTCGGCGAGGAGGTCCTCCCCGCCCGCCTCGGCCAGCACACGGCCCAGGAACTCGCCCAGCACGCGCACGTCGTTGCGCAGGGGCTCCGGCAGGTCGTGGCTGGCGCGGACCCGAGGGAAGTCGCGCGGAGGAAGAGGTGCTGTCACGGGCTCAAACTAGGCCACGGGCGCCCGGATGCGTCCAGTGGTCCAGGCGTTGGGCGCTGTGACGCGCGTCTCGTCCCTCAGCCCCGTGCGAGCTCCTCGATCAGCGTCGGCCGGCTGGGACGCCAGCCGAGGGCGCGCGCCTTGGCGCCGCTCGCCTGCTGGTCGAGCAGGAGCGCGTCGGCGAACGGCGCGCCGAGGCGTGCCCGCGTCGCCTCGACCGGCTCGGGCGCCACACGCCCTGCCGCCGCCTCGGCCACCTCGCGCGCCGTCGGGTTGTGCCCGCCCGCACCGATGAACCGCTCACCACGCGGCGCCGCCTCGAGGATCAGGGCGTACAGCTCGGCGAGGTCGTCGCGGTGCACGGTGCTCCAGTGCTGCGCCCCTTCGCCCACCAGCAGCAGCGCGCCGTCGTCGTCGCGCGGGCCACCCGCGACCACCCCCACGGGGATCCCGCCGCCGTGGCCGTAGACGATGGCCGGGGCGACGACGGACACGCGCAGGTCCGACGCGAGCAGACGCGCCTCGCGCGCCAGGCGCCACTGCACGATGGCCGGCGGGTCGAGTGGTGCGTCCTCCGTGACGTCCGCGGACGACCCCCACACCCACACGCCGCTCGTGTGCAGGTAGGGCTTCTCGGTCCCGCCGAACGCCTCCAGCACCGCGTCGATCACGCCGTCGTCCAGCTGCGCCGAGGTGCCGTCGTCTGCCGCGGCGGTGTGGATCGCGCCGTCGACCGAGCGCAACCGCTCGACGAGCCAGGCCGTGTCGCCGAGGTCCCCCACCACCGCCGTCGCGCCCGCCGACCGGACCTTGTCGGCAGCGGCGTCGCTGCGGACGAGCGCGAGCACGTCGTGCCCGCGCTCGAGCAACGCGCTCAGCACCGCCGACCCCACGTAGCCGGTCGCCCCCGTGAGCAGCACCTTCATGGTCGTTCCCCTCGTCGCACGTCACTGGTCGAGCGCAACAACCCACGAGGCGCCCAGGCTGTTCCCAGGGTCCGGAGCTAGCCTGGAGATCCCCACCAGAACCCGGAGCCCGTCATCACCCCTCGGCCCATCGTGCTCGTGCACGGCACACGCACCTCGTCGGCGATCTGGACCCACCAGGTCGACGCCCTCGAGCGCTCCGGGCACCCCACGCTCGCGCTCGACCTGCCGGGTCACGGCACCCGGTCGGACGAGCGGTTCAGCCTCGACGGGGCCCTCGCCGCGATCGACGACGCCGTCGACAGCTTCGCCGTGCCGCCGCTCCTGGTCGGGCTGTCGCTGGGCGGGTACACGAGCCTGGCGTACGCCGGGCGGCACCCCGCCAAGGTCGCGGGCGTCGTGCTCGCGGGCTGCTCCACGGAGATCAAGGGCAAGCCGCTGCACACCTACCGCCGGCTCTCCGGGTTCGTGGCCGGGATCGCGCGCGCGGGCGGCGGCACCTGGCACGTGGTGACGGACATGCTCGCGGCACTCGCCGGCTACTCCCCGCTCGCCGACCTGCGCCGCACCCGTCTCCCGGTGTGGCTCGTGAACGGAAGCCGCGACCCGCTGCGGATCGACGAGCGCCGCTACCTGGCGGCCCGCCCGGGCGCGCGGCTCACGGTGGTGCCCGGGGCCGGGCACGACGTGAACTCCCACGCGCCCGTCGCGTTCAACCGCGTCCTGCTCGACGCGCTGCACGAGCTGCGAGCGGCCTGAACGCCTCGCTCACGCACCCCGCAGCGGCTTGGGCTGGGGCGCCTTCATCACCTCGGCGGCCGGCGGGCAGCGGATGCCGCGCACCACGGTGACCTCGGCGCCCTGGATCGTGTAGACGAAGCACCGGGTCGCCGCGCCGTCCACCTGCCGGTCGGGCCCCCAGAGACGGTCCGAGCTGATCGCGACGTCGACGTCGATGCGCATCGTCACGCGCGCACCGCCCGAGCTCGCCGTGGTGCCGCTCCACCCGACCGGCGCGGTCGTGATGGTGCCCGACGTCCGGGCGGGCAGGGCCAGCACCACGACGCCCTTGCTGTCCGCCCCTCGCTCCGCCAGCAGCGCGGCCACCAGCTGCTTGCCGGAGTACTTCTTGTCGCTGGGAGGGGTCAGCCAGCGACCCACGTCAAGCGACCGGGCCTGGGCGTAGCGACCGGCCGCCGAGTCGCCCTTGCCCACCGACGGCTGCCCGAGCACGCGCGTCGCTGCCGCGCCGCTGGTGAGGACCACCGCGAGCGCACCGACGAGGACGCCTGCGGTCAGCTTTGTCCCCATTTGCCGGATCGTAGACCCGGCCCGAGCCGGGGCGCAGCGGAGTCGCGGATGAACTCGTGTGAGCCACGACGCTGCGCGAACCCGCGCGCGGCGGGCACGTCGTCGGCCAGGATCGAGGCATGGCGAACGAGGGACGACCCGTGCTGGTCACGGGCGGGACCGGCACGCTGGGCCGGGCGCTGGTGACCACCCTGCTCGAGGACGGACGCGCGGTCCGGGTGCTGAGCCGACAGCCGCGACCCGCGTCCGCGGCGCCCGCGGTGGAGTGGGCGGTCGGCGACCTGCTCACGGGCGAGGGCCTGGCCGCCGCGACCGACGGCGTCGGCGCGGTGGTCCACTGCGCGAGCAACCCGCGCCGCCCCGCCGAGGACGTCGAGGCCGCCGTGCAGCTGACGCTCGCGGCCCGTGCCGCGCAGGTGCCGCACCTGGTCTACATCTCCATCGTCGGCATCGAGACGGTGCCCACGCAGTACTACGCCGCCAAGCTCCGGGTCGAGGAGCTGGTCGAGGACAGCGGGATCCCGTGGACCGTCCTGCGCGCCACCCAGTTCCACGACTTCGTCGCGTTCCTGCTCGACGCGCTGTCCCGCACGCCCGTGGCCTTCGTCCCGCGCGGCGTGAGCGACCAGCCGGTCGACGTCCACGAGGTCGCCCAGCGCCTGGCCGCACTGAGCACCGGAGCGCCCGCGGGCCGCGTCGAGGACATGGGCGGACCGCAGGTGCTGACCGCCATGGAGCTCATGCGCACCTACCTCGCGGGCACGGGTCGCCGTCGCTGGGTCTGGACCGTGCCGCTGCCCGGCCGCATCCGCGCGTTCCGGGCCGGAGGCCACCTGACCCCCGAGCACGCGACGGGCCGGCTCACGTTCGCGGAGTGGCTCCAGGGTCGCCGCTAGCGCGCGTCGACCGCCGCCAGGAACGCGAGCACGCGCTCCATGAGCAGGCTCGCGGCCTCCTCGTCGTACTCCTCGAGGCTGCTGTCCGCGAACAGGTGGGCGTCCCCCTCGTAGAGGAACAGCTCCGCGCCGGCCACCTTCTCGAGCTCCCGCGCGGCGTCCAGGTCACCCTCCTCGACGAACAGCTCGTCGTCCGCCATGGCGTGCACCTGCACGGGGACTCCCGCGGGCCACTCGTCGGCGAACTCGGTGGGCGGCACGCAGGAGTGGAAGAACAGGGCGCCGAGCGCGCCCGGCTTGGTCTGCGCGACCGCCTGCGCCGGGAGGACGCCGAGCGAGAAGCCGGCGTAGACGACCTCGCCCGGCAGGTCCTCGATGGCGTCCTGGCCGCGCTTGAGCACCGTGCCGAAGCCCACCGTGTCGGCGTACTCCAGCCCGTCCTCGAGGGTGTCGAACGTCCGACCCTCGTACATGTCGGGGACCGTCACGACGTGACCCGCGGCGCGCAGGGCGTCGGCGAACTCCCGCACGCCCTCGGTCAGGCCCTGGGCGTGGTGGAACAGGATGATCTCGGCCATCGATGGCTCCTCGTGCAGTCTCGGTCCTCGGTGCAGCCTAGCCACCGCGGGTCCCGGCCGGCAGCCGACGCATGTCCGCCTTGCCCCGTTCGCTCCCCGCTCATCCGGTTGTCACCTGCGCCCTGTCGACTACCTCGGGCGACGAGCGTCGCCGGCAGACCGGGAAGAGGACAACGATGAGAACACGCGCATTCCGTTCGTTCGCCGCGGCCGCAGTCGCGGGCGGCCTCGTCATGGGTGCGGCCGCCAGCTGGGCCGTCACCACCGACCTGACCGGGCACGGCGACGCCCGCCGGCTCGCCGGCGACCAGACCTCCGCGATCCGCGCCCAGATCAAGGGCGGCCACGCCAAGAACGTCATCCTGCTCATCGGCGACGGGATGGGTGACTCCGAGATCACGGTCGCCCGCAACTACGCCAAGGGCGCGGCCGGCCGCTTCGCCGGCATCGACGCCCTGCCCCTGACCGGGCAGTACACCACCTACGCCCTCGACAAGAAGGACGGCCTGCCGGACTACGTGACCGATTCGGCGGCCTCCGGTTCGGGCTGGGCGACGGGCACCAAGACGTACAACGGCGCGATCTCCGTCGACGTGAACGGGACGCCGCAGCGGTCCCTGCTCGAGATCGCCCGCGCCAACGGGCTGCGCACCGGCGACGTGAGCACCGCCGAGCTGCAGGACGCCACGCCCGCCGTGCAGGTGGCGCACGTGACGGACCGCGGCTGCTACGCGCCGTCGTCGACGCTCGCCAAGTGCCCCGCCAACGCGCTGCAGAACGGTGGCCTCGGCTCCATCACGGAGCAGCTGCTCGAAGCCCGGGCCGACGTCACCCTCGGCGGCGGCGGCACCTCGTTCAGCGAGTCGGCGGCCGCCGGCCAGTGGTCGGGCAAGACGCTCCTGCAGCAGGCAGCGGCGCGCGGCTACCAGGTGGTCACGGACGCCGCCGGCCTGGCGGGCGTCCAGCGCGCCGACCAGAAGAGCCCGGTGCTCGGGCTCTTCGCGCCCGGCAACCTGCCCGTGCGCTGGGTGGGCCCGGCCGCGACGCACACCGGCGGGACCGAGGCGCCCGTGACGTGCACGCCCAACCCGAAGTACCTGGCGACGACGCCCACGCTCAAGGCCATGACGGCAAAGGCGATCGCCCTCCTGGACCGCCCGTCGGGCAAGGGCTTCTTCCTGCAGGTGGAGGGCGCCAGCATCGACAAGCAGGACCACGCCGCCGACCCGTGCGGCCAGATCGGCGAGACCGTCGACCTCGACGAGGCCGTCCAGGTGGCGCTGGACTTCGCCAAGCGGGACGGCCACACGCTCGTCGTCCTGACCGCCGACCACGGCCACTCGAGCCAGATCGTCTACCCGAACACGCTCACGCCCGGCCTGACGCGCACGCTCCTCACGGCCGACAACAAGCCGATGACGGTCGCCTACGGCACGGCCGACACCGGCGGCTCCCAGGACCACACCGGCACGCAGGTGCGGATCGCGGCCTACGGCCCGCGGGCCGCGAACGTCGTCGGGCTCACCGACCAGACCGACCTGTTCTTCACCATCCGTGACGCGCTCCGGCTGGACGCGGACAAGCCGTCCCCCGGCGCCCCGGTCATCCAGAACGTGACCGTCATGGAGGGCGCGACCCTCAAGGGGAAGCAGACCGTGCGCGTCACGCTCGACACCGAGCCGCGGTACACCTACATCGAGCTCAACCGCGCCGGGCAGTGGCTGACGGACAACACCAAGGCTCCCGGCAGCTCCACCGCGGGCAAGAAGCCCACGCTCGTGCTCGACACGCGCGACTACCCGAACGGGACCTACCAGCTGAAGATCGATGCGGTCGGCATCGACGGGCGCACCACCGAGAAGGTCGTCGGGTTCACCATCGCGAACCGTTGACGAGCACCTGAGCGACGGACCGGGCCCTTGGCGGCCCGGTCCGTCGCTCGGTCAGCTACCGAGCGCCCGCAGCTCGTGGACCTGGGCCGGCTCGTCGTTCTCGCCACCAGTCCCCCGCCGCGCGTCGAGCGTGCCCGCGGGATCCTCGAGCGCGTCGGCGAACGCCACCTCTGCCGCGCCGACCAGCTGCGCGTCAGAGGCGAGCTCGGACCGCACCAGCAGCGCCTGCTCCCGGTTGGGGCCGAGCGTGCGGGCGTAGCCCTGCACGAGCGTCGCCTCCATGGTGGGGTAGAGCGCACCGATGGTTCCCCCGAGCACGACGATGCGCGGGTTGAAGATGTTCACCAGGCTGGCCAGGCCCAGGCCGACCCACTCCCCGGTCTTGCGCACCCCGGCGATCGCGCGCCTGTTGCCCACCGCGACGTCGTTGATGACGTCCTCGATGTCGGACTCGCGCGGGTCGCGGCCCACCGAGCGGATGACCGCGGCGTCACCCACCTCCGCCTCCCAGCAGCCCTTGGCACCGCAGGAGCAGAGCCGGCCGCCCGGCTTGACGAGCAGGTGGCCCACCTCGCCCGCGTAGCCGCCCGAGCCCTTGAGCAGCTCGCCGTCCACCACGACGCCGCCCGCGACGCCGGCCTCGCCGCGCACGTACAGCACGTCGCGCTCGCCGCGCGCCGCACCGCGCAGGTACTCGGCCACGACGCCCAGGTCGCCGTCGTTGCCGACCGTGATCGGCACGTCGTCACCGATCGCGTCGCGCAGCAGGTCGGCCAGGTGCACCTCGTACCAGCCGAGCGGGGGCGAGCGGCGCACCAGCCCGTCCGGCTGGCGCACGCTGCCCGGCACGGAGACGGCGATGCCCAGGCACACCGAGGCGGGGTGCGCGCGGGCCTGCATCTCGGCGACGAGCGTGGCGATGAGCTCGACCACGGCCGGCACGTCGTGCGGCGGCGCCGAGTGCAGCCGGCGCCGCATCTGGAGCATGTAACCGCCGAGCCCGACGCGCGCGGCGCCCACCGTCGACGTGGTGACGTCGAACGCGAGGACGTGCGCGCTGGTGCTGACCGGCTCGACCACGTTCGACGGGCGACCCTTGCCGCGCACCTCTCCCGGCCGCTCGCGCACCAGCCCGAGCTTGACGAGCTCGGAGGTGAGCGACCCGACGGTCGAGCGGTTGAACCCGGTGCTGGCCACGAGGTCCGAGCGGGTGGCCGGGCCGTGGAAGTGCAGCAGGCGCAGCACCGCGGAGAGGTTCGCGCGCCGGACGTCGTCCTGCGCGGAGGCGTCCGCGCGCCGGACGGGTGGACCGGACCCGAGTCGCACGCAGACCTCCCTGGCTCGACCGACGACCTAGCCTCGCCCGACGACCTAGCCTCGCCCGGCCGATCGCGCCCGACGACGGGAGATCGCGTCGACCGACGCGGCGGCTGCCAGCACGCCACCCGTCACGACGTACTTGACGCCGGAAGAGTAACCCAGCAGCGCCATCCCGTTGTCGATGACGGCGATGACCGCCGCGCCGATGAGCGCGTCGATGATCCGGCCCTTGCCGCCGAACAGCGAGGTGCCGCCGATGACCGCCGCACCGACCGCGTACAGCAGCACGTTCGAGCCACCGGCGTTCGGGTCGACCGAGGTCGCGCGGGACGCCGCGAAGATGCCCGCCACCGCCGCCATGGTCGAGCAGATCATGAAGCAGGCCATGCGCACGGTCGCGACCCGGATGCCCGCGCGCCGGGTCGCCTCCGCGTTCCCGCCGACCGCGTACACGTGGCGGCCGAACGCCGTCCGCGTGAGCACGAAGCCCAGCACGAGCGCGAGCGTCACGATGACCGGCACCACGATCGGCACGCCGATGATCGACGTGCGCAGCGGGTTCAGGCTGCGCTCCTGGTTGAGGATGGCGACCATGCCCAGCACCAGGAGCCCGATCGCCGCGATCTTGATGGCGATCACGCCCGCGGGCGCGGCGAGCAGCCCGCGCCTGCGGCGCAGCTGCCACGTCCGCAGGGTCGCGACGCCGTAGCCGACGACGGACAGGATCCCGATGGCCCAGCCGAGCGCGGGAGGGACGTTCTTGTTCTGGATCGCGAGGATCACCGGGTCACTGATGGAGATGTTGCCGCCGGTGCCGATGATGAGCAGGACCACGCCCTGCAGCGCGAGGAACGCGGCCAGCGTCGCGATGAACGACGGCACCCCGAGACGCGCGACGAGCGTGCCCAGCACCAGTCCGATCGCCAGACCGGTCACCAGCGCAGCGGCCACGGCGGCGTACCAGGACCAGCCGTGCTGGGTGAGCACGGTGGCCAGCACCGCCCCGCAGGTACCCGACGTGAAGCCGGCCGACAGGTCGATCTCGCCGAGCAGCAGGACGAAGACCAGGCCCATGGCGATCGTGGCGACCACGGCGCCCTGCTGGAACAGGTTCGCGATGTTCAGCGTCGAGGGGAACGTCTCGGGCTTGAGGATCACGAAGATCGAGAGCAGCACGAGGAGCGCCAGGATGGCGGGCAGCGACCCCATGTCGCCTCCGCGGACCTTGCTGACGTAGTTGGTGACGGCCTCGCCGAACGTGGGCTGCTCGACCGAGCCGGCCAGGAGCGAGGGCGGCGCGTCGTGGCGCGAGGCGGTGTGCGTGCTCATGCGGTGGTGCTCCCGTTCGCGTTCGTGGTGGACAGCGTCGCCGCGGCGGCCGCCCCGGCGGGCAGGGAGCCGCTGGTGATCAGCTCGATGACCTCGCTGCGGCTGGTCTCCCTGGTGCGCACCTGCGCCGCCGTCTGCCCGAGGTACAGCACGTTGATCGCGTCGGCGACCTCGAACACGTCGTTCATGTTGTGCGAGACGAGCACCACCGCGAGACCCGCGTCGGCGAGCCGTCGCACCAGCTGCAGCACCTGCTCGGTCTGGGCGACGCCGAGGGCCGCCGTCGGCTCGTCCAGGATCACGAGCTTGGAGTTCCACAGGACCGCGCGCGCGATGGCGACGGTCTGGCGCTGCCCGCCGGACAGGCTGGCGACGTGCTGCCGGATGGATCGCACGGTCCGGACGGACAAGGAGGCGAGCACCTCGGCCGCACGCGTCTCCATCGCCGACTCGTCGAGGCGGAAGCCCTTCTTCAGCTCCCGGCCGAGGAACATGTTGTGGACGATGTCCAGGTTGTCGCACAGCGCGAGGTCCTGGTAGACGACCTCGATGCCCAGCGCGCTCGAGTCGGCGGGCGACGAGATGTGCGTCTGCTCCCCCTCGAACAGGACCTCACCGGCGTCGAAGGCGTGGATGCCCGCGACGCACTTGATCATCGTCGACTTGCCGGCGCCGTTGTCGCCGACGAGCGCGGTGACCTCGCCCGCGCGCGCCACGAGGTCGACGCCACGCAGCGCGTGCACCGCGCCGAAGTTCTTCCGTCCACCGCGGACCTCGAGCGTCGGTGGAGGGGCCAGGTCAGGGGCGCTGTGCGCTGTTTTCGTCATCGTCCGCCTCGTTGCGTGTTCATCCGGTTCGCCCCGCGCTGCCGCGGGTCTGTGCAGAGTGCTCTCGCCCGCGACCGTCCGGCGAGGGCCGAGCCGCGCGGGCGGACCGGCCCTCGCCGGGGTGCACCGGCGACCGCCGGTGGCCGCAGGGCGCGGCCACCGGCGTCATGGTGATCAGGAGATCCCGGCCTCGGCGCACTTGGCCGCGAAGTCGGCGGTGCAGACCTTCTCCTTGGTGGTGTAGCCGTCGGCGATGACGTCCTTGACGTTGTCGAAGTAGATCGCCTGCGGATCCAGCAGCACCGCCGAGACCTTCTTCTTGGTCGTCGAGTCCTCGACCTCGCCGGTCGCGACGCCGGAGGTGTCGGCGCCCTGCGCCGCCGCGATGGCGAGCGCCGCCGCCGCGTCGGCCTCCTTCTTGACGGCCTTGTACACGGTCATGCACTGGTCACCCGCGAGGATGCTCTGCAGACCCTGGTCGGTCGCGTCCTGACCCGTGACGGGGATGGTGCCGTTCGCCCCGTTCTTCTTCAGGATGGCGATCGCCGCGTTGCCCAGCCCGTCGTTCGCGGCCAGCACGCCGTCGATCTTGCCGCCGGTCTCCGTGTACATCTGCTCGAAGATCGTCCCGGCCTGCTGGTTGTCCCAGTCCGGGACCGCCTGGTCGGCGACGACCTTGTAGTCGCCGCTGTCGGTCTTGGCCTTGAGCGCCTGCACGGCCCCGGCCTTGAACAGGGTGGCGTTGTTGTCCGTCGGCGAGCCGTTGAGGAAGACGATGTTCGCCTTCGTCTTGCCGGCGTCGTCGAGGCACTTCTGCAGGCCCTGGCCCTGGAGCTCGCCCACCTTGGTGTTGTCGAACGACACGTAGTAGTCCGCTCCGCCGCCCAGGGTGAGCCGGTCGTAGTCGATCGTCGCGATGCCCTGCGCCTTCGCCTTGGCCAGGACCGCCTTGCCCGAGCCCGAGTCGAGGTTGACGATCATCAGGACGTTGACCCCGTCGGCGATCATGCCGTCGGCGATCGTCTGGAACTGCGCCTTGTCGTTCTGCGCGTTCTGGATGTCGTAGTCCACCCCGGCGGTCTTGAAGGCCTCCTCGAGGTACTTCCTGTCTGCCGTCTCCCACCGGGCGGAGGACTTCGTGTCGGGCAGGATCACCCCCACCTTGGCCTTCGCCGCCGCCGGCGAGCCGCTGCCCGTCGTGCCATCGCCGCCCGGCGTGTCGCTGCCCGCACAGCCGGCCAGCAGAAGCCCGGAGGCCATCACCGCCGCCGACGCCATAACCATGCTCCGTCGCATCGTTCTCCCTCTCGTGACGACGCCTCGTTGCGCTCGTCTCCCCCCGGCGCTGCAGGCGCTCGGACTATGTTGCGGGCGCCAACATATTGGCCCCGCGCGTGGGTCACAAGGGGAATCGGGGTGTTCGTGGTCAAAACGTGACCAATTCGCCCACATCGGGCGCGATCAGGCCGCTCCGCGCGCGGCCGAGGGCCAGAGGATTGTTCGCCCGCGCAACAATGCGCCGCGGTGACGTGGGGTCCGTCGCACAGCACACAGGCCGGCCCCCTGCGATGAGGGCCGGCCTGTGCGTATGGCGTCGGGGCTAGCGCCGGACGTGCACCGCGATCGTCGAGGACGTCCTGCCGGTCACGGTCGAGGGCGAGCTCGGCAGGAACTTCGCCTTGACCCGGATGGAGGAGGAGTACCGATGGGGCAACGTCACGGCGACCTTGCCCTTCGCGCCGGCGTACAGCGTCACGGTCTTCGCCACCCGGCCCCCCACGTACACCACGACCTTGCCCGTCGGGGCGCGCCCGTTCGAGAGCGTCGCGACGGCGACGTGCACCGTGGGCCGCGTCCGCTTGGTGAACGCCCGCGCCGAGACGGACACCTTGGACGTGGTCGCCTTCACGACCGTGAACACGGCCGCCGACCTCGGTGACGTCACCGTGGTCTTGCCCGTCACGATGGTCGCGGTGAGGCCCTTGTAGCTGCCCACCGCCAGGGTGGCGGACAACCGAGCGGTCGCGGTGTAGGCCGTGCCCACCTTGACGACCGAGGCGGTGCCGAGCACCTTCGAGCCCGCCTTGAAGGTGACCTTCCCGCTCGTCGCGTTCTTCACCGTCGTCGTGATGGTGGCGAGCCGGGCCGTGCTGGAGCCGTAGACCTGCGAGGCCTTGCTCAGCACGGGGGCCGAGAGCGACACCTTGGCCGGGACCGGCGGGACCGGCCGGGCCGTGACCGTCACCGTGACCGCCGCCGACGTGCTGGCGCGGTACCAGCTGTCCCCGGCGTAGACCGCCGTCAACGAGTGGGCCCCCAGAGCCAGACCCGTGACGGTGAAGCTCGCCGACGAGGCTGCTGCGTCCACCGTGGCGCTGCCGAGCGACGTGGCACCGTCGTAGAGCGTGACGGTGCCCGTCGCGCCCGCCGTGACACCCACGGAGACCGGGAGGACGTCGCCCTGGGTCACCGTCGCGGGCACGCCCAGGAAGGCCGTCTCCGAGGCCTTCATGACCTTGACCACCACGACGTCGGCGGTCGCAGGCACGCGCGTCGTGGCACCGACCGCACTGACCCGGTAGGTGCCGTCCGGCGTGGTCCGCGGGATCGTGACCGCGGTGGTCACCGAGCCGTCGCCGCCGGCGGTCGCCTTCCAGGACGCCGTGAGCGCGGGGGCGCCGGTCCAGGAGAAGGTCACGACCTCGGACGGAGCGAAGCCGGAACCGGACAGCACGACCCCGTCCTTGACGCCCGGGTCGACCTGCGCCGGCGCGGTGAGCACCGTGTGGGCCTTGACCGTGACCGTCACGGGAGCAGACGTGCTCGTCGCGTACCAGCTGTCGCCCGCGTAGACGGCCCGGAGAGCGTGAGCGCCGACGCTCAGCGACGAGACGTCGAACGAGGCGGCCGATCCCGCACCCAGCGTGGACGAACCGAGGGACGTCGCCCCGTCGAACAGCTCGACCGACCCCGTCGCTCCGTCGGTCACGGCGACCGTGACGGGAACGACCTGGCCGACGGTGACCGTCGTCGGTGCGTGGAGCGAGGTCTGCGAGGGCCTCATCACCTTCGCCACCACCACGTCGGTGGTGGCAGGGACCTCGGAGATCGCGCCGACGGCACGGAGCTCGTAGGTGCCGTCACCGGTGAGCCGCGGGAACGTCACGGTGGTCGCCACGTGCCCGTCGTCGTCTGCGACGACCGTCCACGGCACGGTCGGAGCCGGGTCGTGCGTCCACGAGAAGGTCACGGTCTCGCCCGGCTCGAAGCCCGAGCCGGACAGAGCCGCGAGCACGCCCGGGTCCACCGACTCCGGAGCGTTCAGCGCCGTGCGGTAGGCCGCGTGCAGGCTCTCGTACGCCGAGGCGAGGTTCGCCAGCCCCGACTGGTACGCCTCGTAGCCGCTGTCGCCGTCGAGCGCCTTCGCCGTCCGGAGCGCCCCCTGCAGCGTCGCCCAGGACGCGGGGCTGTAGTCCGCGTCGCTCAGGGCTTCGACGGTCGTGACGAGCTCGGCGACCTGCTTGACGACCTTCCAGCGGAGCTGGCCGGCCGAGAGGGTCAGGTCACGCGTCGCCTTCGTGACGTCCGCCGCCGTGGCGGAGGGCGCCGTCAGCAGCGCGCGGCCCGCGGCCAGCGCGCGCGTGTAGACCGCGAACTCCGCCGCGACGTAGCGGTCACCGTAGTCCTCGAGGTTCGAGCTGGCGGCGATGGCGGCACGCAGTGCGGCCTTGTCCGCGCCGTAGCCCAGCGAGAACCAGTCGAGGTTCCCGACGGACGGCTGGTCCGCTGTCGGCGTGCTCAGCAGCGTGACGTAGAGCGTGTGCGTGCCGGTGAGCTCCGACGGCAGCACGACGCTGGTCGTCCGGTACGTGCCCCATGTGGATCCCGTGGGGGCCAGGTCGACGGTGACGAACGGCTCGCCCTCCAAGGAGTCCACGTGCACCGCGAGCCTGCCCTTGCTGACCGCGGTGGAGGGCGCGTCGTAACGCACGTTCAGCGACGTGGCGTACTTCGACCCCAGCTTGACCCCGGGGTACCGGACCCAGCTGCCGTCGACGCCGCCCGCGAGCTGGCCACCGACGCTTCCCGTCTCGGTCCTGAGCGCGCTGCCGGAGTAGTCCACCCCGTCGACGAGACCCGCGGCCGCGTCGTCGAGGTTGCCGTACCCGGAACGGATCGACTCGAACTGCACCGTCTTCTCGGTGGGCACGGCCGTCGTCGAGTCGCCGAACTGGAACCACGCGAAGTTGCCGACGTACGGGGCCGACTGGGTCGTGTTCACCGGGCTCATCCGGAACACGATGTAGACGTCCTGCGTCCCCGTGAACACCGCCGGGTTCACGCTGAGCGTGCGGGACTGGTAGTGGCCCCAGCCCGTCCCGGTGGTCGGCAGCGTGCCCGACGAGGCGACGGTCGGACCCGTCGCGCTGCCCAGCCGGATGTCGAACGACGTGCCCGCCTGCGACTTGTCGGTCGGCTTGTCGTAGCTGTACGTGAACGTGTCCGCCCCGTTGGGCCCGAACTGCACCGCCCCGTACTTGATCCACTCCTCGTTGTGGGTGTTGCCGAAGTTGGTGTAGTTCGGCGCCGCTCCGTCGCGACCGACGTTCGGGCCGACGGTCATCACGTTGACCGGCGTGAGCTTGGTGAAGGCGAACTGCTCGTCACCGCCACCGGTCGCCACGGGCTGGAACTGGACGTAGTCGATGTTCGCGACCCACGCCTTGTCGGCGCTGCCCCGGAACACCAGGTAGACGTCGTTGACGCCCGCCAGCGCCGCGACCTCGCCGGCGGTGAACGTGTGCTTGGCCTGTGCGAACGTCGTCCACGCGCCCGTCGTCGGGAGATCGACGGTGGTGACCAGCGGTCCGGTCGCCGAACCGGTGCGGATCTCGACCTTCGCGCTGCCCGAGGCCGAACCGGGGTTGTGCGCGTAGCTGACCTGGACCGACTGCAGCGCAGCATCGGTGAAGTCGAGACCGCGGTAGGCGATCCACGAGTCCGGGGAGACCCCCGCGAGCACCGTGCCCGTCCCGCCGCTCTCGGTCTTGAGCGAGCCACCCGACCATGCGTCGTAGGCCTCACCCTGCAGCACGCGGTAGCCGCCCTCGCCGATCGTGAGCCCGTCGAGCGCGGACCGGAGGTTGACCAGCGCCTGGGTCAGCACGAACTCCGAGGCGTCCGCGTCGGCCAGGACCGTCCTGGCGCTCGCCACCGCCGTCGACAGCGCGGTGTACGAGGCGGCGGAGTAGCTCCCCGCACCGATGAGACGGGCGTCGTCGTACAGCGCCTTCAGGTCGGCGCGCGTCGTGGAGGCGGGCGTCAGCGTGAACGGCTCGAACGACGAGGTGCCCGGACCGGAGACCTGGGCCGCCGCGACCCCTGAGAGGGCGGCGTCGGACAGCCGCAGGAAGAACCGCGTGACCGAGGTGCTGGTCGGCCGGCCCGTGAAGGCGACCCGGGCCGTGGTGGCGCCCGTGCGCGTGACGACGGCCGTGACGCCGTGGTCCAGGCTGGGGAACGTGATCGATCCGGCCGGGATCGTGCCGGCGAAGGTTGCCCCGCCGGTGAGCGTGAGGTCGACGGTCCGGTCGACCGTGCCGTCGCCCGTGACGGCGAGCGCCGTCGTGCTCGGCGTGATGCCGTACCCCGTGAAGCGGACCTTGAGCGCGAGCTCCCGGTCCTGCGCGCTCGGCACGGTGCCGGTGAAGGCACCCTCGGCGAGCGTCACCACGAGGCCGTCGGTCGAGTCGTCGAGCTGGTGCTGGTCGGCCTTGCCGGTGAGCGTCAGGCTCAGCGTGCTCGCGCCCGTGACGACGGCCTTGACCGCGAGTCCCTCTGGCAGCCCGGAGGCGGTGACCTCGGAGGTCACGTCCGCACCGATCTCGCCGTCGAACGTCGCGCCCGTCACCGACACGGTGATCGCGTTGCCGATCGAGCCGTCGTTCGCGTCGGACTCGACGAACGCCTGCGTCGCCGTGGCTACGGCGCTCGACCGGTCGTAGACCGAGCTCGGGACCTCGTCGCTCATCGAGTACGCCATGGGGCTGTCGACGCCCCAGCTGGAGGGCGTGCTGCCCATGTCGAAGCGCACCGTGCCGCCGGCCATGAGCTCGTCGTACGTGAGCCACGTGCGGTGCAGCGGGCTGCCGTTGAGCGTCGCGCCCTGGATGTAGAGGTTGCTCGCGTCGGTGCCGTCCGCCTCGATGACGAAGTCCGTGCCGCCCGGGTAGTGGAGCGTGACCTTCTCGAAGACCGGCGAGCCGATCTGGAACGAGTCCGCGCCCGAGGTGACGGGGAACAGACCCAGGGCGCCCGAGACGAACACCGAGGACATCGTCGCCGCGTCGTTGTCCATGGTCTGCAGGAAGCCCTTGGTGGCGTTCTGGTACGTCATGAGCTTCTGGGGGGTGGTGTACTCCCCCTTGCCGTTGAGCCCCTGCGGGCCGCTGCTCGAGTCCTTCGCGGCGGCATAGCGCTGGCAGGTCGGCGTCGTGAGGATGCTGCGCGCCCAGTACTGCGTGCGGCTGGGCGCGCCCACGTAGTTGAACAGGTACGGCGACTGCAGGTCGATCTCGTTGGAGTTGAGGTGCAGCATGCGCGTGCAGTCCTCGGGCGCCTGCTCGCCGTAGAGGTAGCTCAGCGCCGTCCGGGCGCCGGCCTTGCCGCCCATGAGCTCGATCATGCCGCCCATGTCCTGGGCGTCGTACCAGTTGTACTGCCAGAGCGTGCCCTGGTAGAGGCCCGCTCCGGGCGCCTCGAACACCTCGGGGTCGACGTTCGCCGTCCAGCCGCTCGCGGTCCTCGGCATGAGCAGACCGACGTTCTCCACGCCGGTACCGGAGGCAAGTGCCTGCGGGTTGGTGGTCAGGGCCGCCTTGTTGAACAGGTTGACGTAGTTCGTCGAGCGCTTGAGGAACTTCGCCGCGTCGGCGCTCTTGCCGAGCTTCGTGGCGATGACCGACATGGCCCAGTCGTCGTACGCGGTGCCGACCGTGTCGGCGACCGAGCCCGAGATGAACCCGAGCGCCTCGTTGGTGGAGCTGTAGCCGCCGTTCGAGGTCTTGACGAGCGACGGATACGCCGCCTCCAGGCCCTCGAGCTCGGCCCCCTTGTTCAGCGCGTCCGCGATGACGACCGCGGACCGCTCCCACCGCACGGTCGGGACGGACTGCATGAGGCTGCCCACGGAGCTCGCGCCGCTGTTCGTCATGCGGGCATACAGGTCGACGAGCGACTGCGCGATGTCCCGGTACACGTCCGGGTAGATCGCGGCGATCGAGGAGTACTTGTGGAAGTCGTCCCACAGCGACCACGAGTCGTAGTGCGTGTAGCCGTCGGCCTCGTAGATCTTGCCGTCGACACCGCGGTAGGTCCCATCGGTCGACGTGGCGTTGAGCGGCGAGCCGTTCATGCGGAAGAGGTGCGTGTAGAACTGCGTCTTCAGGTCGCCGGTGGGGTCGTCGTCGGCACCCTCGGAGATCTCGACCGCGCCGAGCGCCGCGTTCCACTCCGCCGTCGCGGCGGCGCGGACGTCGCCGAAGCTCTTCGCACCGATCTCGGCGCCCTGGTCACGGGCCGCCTGCGCCGAGCTGATGGGCGAGAGCGTCACCTTCAGGCCGACGTGGTCGCCCGCGGCGACGTCGAACGACAGGATGGCGCCGATGTCGGTGCCGTCCTGCGCCTTCGTGGCCGAGCTCAGACCCGCCGCGCCCCAGGTGCTGACCGCCGAGGTCGGCACCGTGGTCTCGGCGTAGTAGTAGAGCGTCGAGGCCGAGTTGTAGAAGTAGCTCTTCAGCGAGCCGGACAGGGTCGTCCTGCCGTCGGCGGTCCTGCCGACCGCGAGCGTCGCGCCCTGGCGCGTGCCGAAGTTGTTGGCCAGGTCGACGACCAGCGAGCCCGTGCCCGCGCTGCCGAACGTGTAGTCCTCGACGCCGGTCCGCGTGTCGGCCGTGACCCGGGCGTCGATCGTCTTGCCCGCCTCGGTGAGGCCCACCCGGTAGTAGCCGGGCGCCGCCGACTCGTTGCTGTGCGAGTACGCCTTGTCGTAGCTGCTCGTGCTCGGTCGTGCCGTGTAGGTCTGGTAGGTCGGCGAGACCAGGAAGTCGCCGCCGGCGCCGGCCGCGCCGACGCCGTCGAGCGTGACGGACGTGAAGCCGCGCAGGGACGAGGACGCGTAGTCGTAGCCGACGTGGTTGCGGGGGTTGGTCAGCGGGGTGATCTTCGCGAGCCCGTGTGGCGTGAAGGCACCCGGACCGTCCTGGCCGAAGTCGCCCTCGGTGCCGATGAACGGGTTGACGAACTGGGTGTAGTCGGCGGCCGGCGCAGGCTCGGCCGCGGAAGCCGGAGCGGCGAGAGGGACCGCGAGCGCCGACGCGACGAGCGCGAAGGTGGTCGTCAGGGAGACCCGGCGGGCGCGGGGGGCTCGTGCCCTGGACGGGGAGCGATCAGGGGCCGGATCACGGTGCGACATCGTTGTCATGGCGAGGAAGGTACGCACCGGAACGGGGCCGGTCAACGTCGGCATCCCGTATGGACGGAATGTGCCGGTTCGATGTCTTCCGCCCTGCGGCGCTCGTCCGCGGGGACGAGACCGCGCCCCGCCGGTGGAGGTCTCCACCGGCAGGGCACGGATCACTCGGGTCGTCCGTCAGCGCGGCGGCCGTCAGTTGGGACGGCGGCCGTCGGTCCCGACTGGCAGCCGTCGGTCCGCAGTGGCAACCGTCGGTCAGGACGGCGGCCGTCCGTCAGGACGGCAGCCCGGAGATCGGGTCGTCAGCTCCCGGCGGGAGCGGACGCCGTGATCTGGCTGGCTCCCGAGGCACGCTGGACCTCGATGCGCCGGGGCTTCGCCTCTTCAGCGACGGGGATCGTGAGCGTGAGCACGCCGTCCTCGTACGTCGCCGAGATGGCGTCGAGCGCGAGACCGCGCCCCACGGTGAGCTGCCGGGCGTACGTGCCGACGGGTCGCTCCTTCGCCAGCCACTGCACGTCCTGATCCGTGTGGGCCGTGCGCTGCGCGCGGATGGTGAGCGTCCGGTCCTCCACGTTGACGTCGATGGTCCCGGGGTCGGCACCGGGAAGGTCGACGTGCAGCACGTAGTGGTCGCCCGAGCGGTACAGGTCCATCGGCACCGTGGCCGACGCCCGCTCGGCCGAGATCACCTGGCCCACCAGACGCTCGAACTCCCGGAACGGGTCGCTTCGCGTAGCCATGACCGTCACCTCCTCCACGTCGGGGCGCAGGACCGTCCGGCACCCCCGATCCTGCTCGGTCCTCGCGTCGGACCGAGCCGGCTACACCACAACAATTAGCACTCTCGCGCCGAGAGTGCCAGTCTTTCGAAACCAATTCGTCTCCCCCCGTGGGAGCGGGGCAGGCTCTCCGCCCTGCGGATCCCGGCGCACGCTGCGATGCTCGTCTCGGTGATGCAGCTCGCCGACCGGCCGTCCGTCACGCGGGTTGTCAGGAGGACCTCATGACGTCGCATCCCATGAACAGCACGCCGCGCGGCCTCGCGAGCGCACTCGAGACCGCCACGGCGCTCGACGCCTCCGTCGGGCTGCTGGAGCGCGTGAGCCGCCCCCTCGTGCAGCGCCCGCGGCTCGCGGCGGCGCTGCGCGGTTCCGCTCTCGGCCATCCCGCTCACCCGCTCCTGACCGACGTCCCGCTCGGCCTGTGGATCAGCAGCACCGTGCTCGACCTCCTGGGCCCCGCGGGGTCCCGGCCCGCCGCCACCCGGCTGCTCGGCCTCGGCGTGCTCGCCTCCGTTCCCACCGCGCTGACGGGTCTCGCGGACTGGGCCGCCTCCGGCTCGCGCGTCCGACGCGTCGGCGCGGCGCATGCCGCACTCAACTCGGCCGCTCTCGGCCTCTACGGCGCGTCGTGGCTGCTGCGTCGCCGGCGCCGGCACGCGGCGGGGGTGGCACTGTCCCTCGTGGCTGGCGGCGTGGTGGGGGCGAGCGGCTACCTCGGTGGGCACATGGCGTACGTCCAGCGCGCTCCGCAAGGCTGACCGTGGCCGCGCCGACCGTCGACGCGGTGGTCGTCGGCTGGATACTGCCCGCCCCGTGCAGCGCTGGCAGCACCGACCGCGGCCTGCACGGCACAAGCGCGCGTCGCGCGCGACCCGCGCTCGCGGCGGAAAACCCGCGGTCGGCGGACGTGCTCGGTCGTCGGCCCGCGAAGGAGCCCGAGCAGCGTCGGAGCAGCGAACCGGCACGCCGACGAGCGCAGACCGGCCCTGAGCGCAACGCGCTCACCGAGCGCTGGAGCGCGGCGCGAGCGCGCGTCGCACGGCGCGAGCGCGCGGCGCGCGCGGCTAGCAGTCGGGGCGCGCGACCCGCGGTCGGCGAGTGCGCGGTCGCGCGATGCCGCTCGACGCCCCGACGATGACCACCACCCGGGGCCGGCGCGCTCCGCTCATGCGGCGGGTACCGAGCCGGCCCGACCGCGCGCGAGGTTCTCCAGTCGCTGCAGACTCTCGACGTTGCGCGGCGTGAGCAGCGCCGCGAGCACCGGCTTCGGCACCAGGGTTCCCGGACCCCGCACGGCGTCCTCGACCATCCGGACCAAGCACCCGCCGCCGCGCTCCTCGACCTCGAGGGAGATGGCGGCCTCCCCCATCGGCCACCCCCTCGCCTGCAGGACGATCCCGTGCGCGGGATCCCACGCACGCACGATGGTCACGTCGTCGATGGTCGCGGGCCACACCCCGAACGAATGGGCGATCTTGCTCCCGGGCGCGGGCCAGGCGACGTCGACGCTGCGGATCCGGGAGGTCCCCACCACCCACGTCGCGTAGCTCCAGCCGTCCGCGAGCACACCGAGGACCGCCTGAGCCGGGCAGGCCATGGTCCGGACGACGGTGGTCATCGCGCCGCTCCGGTGCCGGCCGCCGGGTCGAGCACCACCTTGATGCAGCCGTCCTCCTTGGCCTGGAACATCGCGTACGCGCGGGGCGCCTCCTCCAGCGGGAGTCGGTGCGTGGCGAGGTCGAGGACCCCGAGCGGGTCGTCGTCGGCCGACACCAGCGGAAGCAGGTCGTCGACCCAGCGTCGGACGTTCGCCTGCCCCATGCGCAGAGCGACCTGCTTGTCGAAGAGCTCCATCATCGGCATCGGGTCCACGGCGCCGCCGTACACGCCGGAGATCGACACCGTCCCGCCTCGACGCACCAGCGCGATCGCCGTCTCCAGGGCCGCCAGCCGGTCGACCCCCGCCTTCTCGGTGGCCCGGCGCGCCAGGGCGTCCGGCAGGAGGCCGGCCGCCTTCTGCGCTCGCGCGGCCATGGGCGACCCGTGGGCCTCCATCCCGACCGCGTCGATGGTGGCGTCGGCACCGCGACCGTCGGTCAGGTCGAGGACAGCGTCGACGACGTCGTCCACGGCGCTGATGTCGATGACGTCGATCCCGTGCCGCTGCGCCATCGCCAACCGCTCGGGGACCAGGTCGAGGCCGATGACCCGCGCGGCTCCCCGGTGCGCCGCGATGCGCGCGCTCATCTGACCGATAGGCCCCAGGCCCACGACGACGACGCTCCCGCCGCGAGGCACCTGCGCGTACTCGACTGCCTGCCACGCGGTCGGCAGCACGTCCGACAGGTAGAGGTACCGCTCGTCGGGCGACCCGTCGTCGGGCACCACGACCGGCCCGAACTGCGCCTGCGGCACTCGCAGGTACTCGGCCTGCCCGCCGGGCACCTGGCCGTAGAGCTTGGTGTAGCCGAACAGCGCGGCCCCCTTGGAGTGCTCCCGGACCTGGGTCGTCTCGCACTGGGACATCAGCCCGCGGGTGCACATCCAGCACGTTCCGCAGGCGATCCCGAAGGGGACCACGACGCGGTCGCCCGGCCGCAGCCTGGTCGCGGCGGGGCCGACAGCCTCGACGATGCCCATGGTCTCGTGCCCCAGCACGTCGCCCTTGTCGAGGTACATCCCCAGGATGCCGTACAGGTGCAGGTCGGAGCCGCAGATGGCGGTCGAGGTGACGCGCACGATCGCGTCGGTCGGCTCCTGGATGGTCGGGTCGGGGACCGTCTCCACCCGGAGGTCCTCGCGTCCCTGCCAGGTCAGTGCGCGCACCAGTCGTCCCTCCGCTCGAGCGTCGGGCGGCCGGTCTGCACCCATGACGATCGTGCGCCAACCTCGGATCGCGCGCGACCGGGGCGAGCGCCTCCACCGCTGGTGGATGACCCCCGCCGGGGCTAGCGTGTGCGGCCACGGTCCAGGATCGGCCCTCGCGCACGTGTCACGAGGTGCCCATGCGGACGCACGACGACCACGAGCCGCCGCTCGAGTACGTCCTCCCCCTGCGCTGGAGCGACGACGCCGAGGCCGACGAGCTCACGCACTACCTCGCTCAGCTGGCCGAGCAGGTCCCGGTCACGGTGGTGGACGGCTCGCCGCCCGACCTCTTCACTGCGCACGCGGCACGCTGGCGCAGCATGGTCCGCCACGTGCCGCCGGACTCCTGGCCGGGCGGCAACGGCAAGGTCGCGGGAGTGATGACCGGCGTCCGCCTCGCGCGCTCCGAGGCGGTGGTGATCGCGGACGACGACGTGCGATGGGATGCCGAGCAGCTGAGCAGGGCCGTCGCACTCCTCGCGGACGCCGACGTGGTCCGCCCGCAGAACGTGTTCTCGCCGCTCCCCTGGCACGCCCGCTGGGACAGCGCCCGGACGCTGGTCAATCGCGGGGTGCACTCGGACTTCCCCGGGACCCTCGTCGTGCGCCGGTCCGCGCTGCTCCGGGCCGGCGGCTACCGCGGCGACGTGATCTTCGAGAACCTGGAGCTGGTCCGCACGCTGCGGGTTGCGGGCGGGCGCGAGGTCCGCGCCGATGACCTCGCCGTGGTCCGCCGGCCACCGACCGCAGGCCGGTTCTGGCAGCAGCGCGTCCGGCAGGCGTACGACAGCTTCGCCCAACCAGCTCGCCTGGTCGCCGAGGCGAGCGTCGTGCCGCTCGTCGTCCTGTCGGCCTTCCGCCGCCGCCCCGCGGTGCCCGTCGCCCTCGCGCTGACCGTGACCGCGCTGGCCGCCCGGGGACGGGCGCGGCCCGGGGCGGACGTCATCCCCGTGTGGACCGTCGCGCTCGCGCCGCTGTGGCTGGCCGAGCGGGCGGTCTGCTGCTGGGGTGCGGTCGCGATGCGCGCGACGGGCGGTGTGCGCTATCGCGGGCGACGGATCCGCGGCGCGGCCTCGTCCGAGCGCGCCCTGCGCCGTCGCGCGACGCTGTGAACGTGGGGTGACGAGCCTGACGAGCACGACGAGCGGAAGCGCGGCACGCGCGCCGGGTGGGTCGGGTCGAGCGACGGCCCCGGGACCAGCTGGACGCTGACTGCCCGGAGGTGCACGGTGGTCCACGCCTCCCTTCGGCGAGCGTGACCTGCTCGGCACGGTCGCGCGCGTCCACCGACGTCCCCAACGTCGTCGAGAAGGTCGCGGGCGCCGTCCAGGACAAGCTGAACAGGGAGTGAGTCGGTCGCAGGACCGGGGCGACGGCGGCCCCGGTCCCGCGTCGCCTCGCTCAGCACACCCCGTGGCGCTGGGACCTTCATGGGACGTCCTCGGCCGACGGTCCGGCACCCCACGTTCTCGGCGGCGGGACCGGTTTCCAGGCTGGCACACCCCACCCCGGCCGCAAGTTCGCGCGGGGCGATCTCTGCAACGGTTGCGCGCCTGCCCCCGCGGGCTAGCGTCGAGTCAGGTCGAGCGCGCGGCCGCCCGCGTCGGCCCCCGGGGCCGCCGAAGCCCGGGAGGCTCGATGCGACGACTGCTCCGACCCCTCATGCTCGCCACGACCGCGGTCGTGGGGCTGCTCGCCGTGACCGCTGCGGCACCCGCCCAGCCGAGCGCCGAGGACAGCGCCTGGCTCGTCGAGGCGCACCAGCGCAACCTGGCGGAGATCGCCAGCGGCGCGGCCGCCGTGGAGCTGGCCAGCGCACCGGCCGTGCGCGAGCTGGGCCGCATGGTCGAGGCGGACCACCGCACGCTCGACACCGACCTGCAGTCCGTCGCGACCGAGCTCGCGGTGGTGCTGCCCAGCGAGCCGCGAGAGGACCAGCGCACCTCGCTCGCGGCACTGCGCGCGATCCGCACCGAGGAGTTCGACCGGGCCTGGGTCGCGTCGCAGATCACCGCGCACCGCGCGGCGTTGGAAGCCGCCTCCGCACGGGCCGCGAGCGGAGGGGACCCCGCCGTCGTCGCGCTCGCGGACGCTGCGGCGCCCGTGGTGCAGCACCATCTGCGTGCGCTCGAGGCCGCCGCGGACGCCCCGGACTTCCAGGAGGGTGGCGAGACGCCGGACAACGGCGCATCGACGTGGCCGACCGCAGCGGTGATCGCCGTCGTGATCGTCGTGGTCGGCGTGGTGGCCTACGTCGTGGCGCGCAGGACCGGGCGACTGCGTCCTCGCGGGCGGGACGGGCGAGCCTGATCACCGCGCTTCTCGGCCTGCGAACCGCGGCTGCGCGGGTTAGCGTTCCTCGGTAGCAGATCCCTCGCGCAGATCTGCAGGGTTCGGAAGCAGCCCACTTGATGACACAGCGCGGAGGTCATCATGCATACGCCCACCGAGCCCCAGGTCGGCCGCTTCCGCTACAACCAGCCGGACGGCCGCTGGTGGTGGTCCGACGAGATGTTCCAGATCCACGGCATGGAGCCGGGTGCCGTGCTCCCCACGCTGGACGTCCTCGAACGGCACGTCCACCCCGACGACCGGGACAGGGTACGAACCGCCCTCGATTCGCCCGCCCAGCCAGGCGAGCCCGCCGCTGTCCAGTATCGGCTGCTGCAGCTGACCGGCGACGAGCACGTCGTCACGATGACGGCAGGGCCGTCCCTCGGCGACGAGCAGATCGAGGGCGTCGTGGTCGACGTCACGCGCGCGATGCAGGACGTGATCGCCAGTCGCGTGAACGCCGAGCTGAACCAGGCGCTGTCCTCGCACGCCACCATCGACCAGGCCAAGGGCATCTTCATGCTCGGGTACGGCATCGACGAGGCTGCGGCGTTCGAGCTGCTGCGCTGGAGCTCGCAGCAGCGCAACGTGCGGCTGCTGACGCTCGCCGAGCGCGTGATCTCCGCCGTCGGGGCGTCGGGGGGCCTGGGCCCCGAGATGCGGCAGCGTTTGGACGACTACTTCTTCTCGAGCATCTTCGCCGACCGGCCGCTGTCGGCCGCACCGGGATCGCAGCTCGCGACGCGCTTCTCCACGAGCGGCGACGCACCGACGCTGAGCGTCGCGGGCCCGGTCGACCTGGCCACCGCCGGAGAGTTCGCCGCCGCCCTCACCGAGCTCGCTCGCCGTGCCCCGGACGCCGGGACGGTGGTCGTCGACCTGCGCGGCGCCGACCACGTCGGCTCTGCCGGGGTGTCCGCGCTCAGCGCGGCCCAGCGGCGGTGCCGTGCCAACGGTGTCAGGATGCGGGTAGTGCTAGGAGCGGAGTCCCGTCTCGCCGTCGCCGGACACGGGCTCGACGTTCTGGAGGACGAGCCCAGCGCGGTCAGATCGCGGTGACGACCTAGGAGCCCGCGATGAGCGACGGCGAAGCAACGGAGATGACGCTCCGCGCCGCGTCCGCCGCTGACGGTGCATGGGTCGTGCTGCGAGGTGGGGACCTGCGCCTCGTGCACGCGAGCGCGCAGGCCCGTGCCCTGTTCGGGCCGGACCTCCAGCTCGACGCCCCGCTCCCGGAGCAGCGCCGCGGGCTCGGTGCGGCCCACGGGTGGTTGGCCGCGGCATTCGCCGGTTCTCACGAGCAACCCGACCCGCCGGTCGTGCCCGTGGGAGACGGCGCGAACGGTCGCTGGTTCCAGATCGAAGCCAGTCCCCAGCGCGACGACGCGGGCCAGGTGCACGGGCTCCTGGTGCGTGCCACCGACGTGACCGCGCTGGTCGGTGAAGCGCGCTCCGCCCGGCGCCAGGCGGAGGCCGCGGACGAGCGGGCCAGGCGGGCGACCGACACCGTCGAGAGCCTCAGCACGACGTTGCTCCCGGCGACCCTGCCACTGCTCGCGCGCGTCGACGTCGCCGCGCACTCGCTCGTGCTCGACCCCTCCGGCATCGCGGGTGGCGACTGGTACGACGCCGAGGTGCTCCCCGGAGGGCTGCTCGCGCTCACCGTCGGGGACGCCGTGGGCCACGGGATCGCTGCGGCGGCGGCGATGGCGCGGCTCCGGACGGTCGCGGCGGCAGCGCTGTCGAGCGGCGCGAGCCTGCTGTCCACGCTCAGCACGGTGGATTCCTACGCGAGGCGAGAGGCGTCCGCGTTCGCGGCGACCGCGTGCGTCGCGATCCTCGACCCGGCGACCGGCGATCTCAGGTACGTGACGCGCGGCCACCCGTCACCGGTGGTCGTCGGTGCCGACGGCGTCCGCCAGCTGGCGTCCACGTCCGGAGGCCCGCTGGGCACCGGAACGCCGGGCAGCGAGGGTCGCGACCGCGTGCAGGACGGCGAGCTGCTCCTGATGTTCACGGACGGGTTGGTGCAGGCGGGCTCCCGGGCGCTGGGGCCCGGTGTCGCCGCGCTCGAGCGGGCGGCGCTGGACGCCGTGCGCGAGGCGTTTGGGTCCGGGGACCTCGCCGAGGTCGGCGGCACGATCGTCGCGAGGATGGGCGAGGGCGGATTCGCGGACGACGTCACGCTCCTGGCCGTGCTGCGACGTCCCGCTCCCGCTCCCCTGGCCGTGTCCTTCCCGGCGCGGGCGGGCACGCTCGCGCAGGCGCGGGCCGCGGTGGACGCGTGGTGCCGCCGCCTCGGCCAGGACGACGACGGCCGACGCCGCGTGGTGCTGGGGGTGAGCGAGGCCGTCGCCAACTCCGTCGAGCACGGGTACCGCGCTCGCGAGGACGGCCACGTGGAGGTGACCGGGAGGGTGCGCGACGACGGCGCCGTCGAGATCTGCGTGGCGGACACCGGCGCCTGGCGCGAGCCCACGGCGGAGCCGGGCGGTCGAGGGCGCGGCTTCGCCATGATGGCGTCGGTGGGTCTGGAGGTCGACGTGCAGGCCACCGGTGAGGGTACGCGCGTCACGATCGCGCACCCGCTCCGTCGCGCCGTCGTGGCGTCCGCCGAGGTGCCGCCGCCCGGCACGCGCACCGGCGACGGCGTGGAGGTGACCTCCGACCCGCAGTCCGCCCACGTGGTGCGAGCCGACGGACCGATCGCCGACAGTGCGGCGGCCGCGCAGGTGGAGGCCGAGGTGCTCAGGATGTCGCGGAACGGCTGGGTACCGGTGACGATCGACCTGTCCGCGGTCACCCACCTGGGCAGCGCGGGCGTCCGGGTGCTCGAGATGCTGGTCCGCACGGTGGCCGGCCTCCGGGTGGTCGCGCCGTCCGGATCACCGGCCGACCAGACGCTCGTGGTCGCCGGGATGGCGCACGATCACGCGGTGGACTGAGGGCGCGACGGGGAGAAGCGGTTCGAGTCGCGGCTCTCGGAGAAGTGCTTCACAGTGGTCCTCGGAGCCGACCCGCTCCGAGCAGCGCACCGTGTGGAGCCGACGCACGAGGACCACCGGTGAGAGGCCTGCCACTCATGCGTGTCCTGGGCATCAACGCGATCTACCACGACCCTTCCGCGGCCCTGGTCGTCGACGGCCACGTCGTCGCCGCGGCCGAGGAGGAACGCTTCAGCCGGCGCAAGCACGGCAAGCGGCCGGTCCCCTTCTCCGCCTGGGAGCTGCCCGAGCAGGCGATGCGCTGGTGCCTCGACCACGCGGGCCTGAGCCCGCGCGACGTCGACGCGGTGGCCTACGGGTGGGACCCGGCGCTGGCCAAGAACGCCGAGGACCTGGGCCTCGACGACCCGTGGGACCACCTGCGGACCACGTACGCGGAGCAGGTGCCGGGCTTCCTCGCGACGGCCCTGCCCGGCATCGACCCGTCCGTCGTGCGCTACGTCCCCCACCACGTCGCGCACGCCGCGTCGGCCGCGCTCGCGTCGCCCTTCGACGAGAGCAGCGTCCTGGTCCTGGACGGGCGCGGCGAGCGCGCCTCCCACCTGGCCGGCCACTACTCCGGGGGCCGGCTCGACGTGCTCTCCACCCAGGAACTCCCCCACTCCCTGGGTCTGCTGTACGAGTCGCTGACCGCCCACCTGGGCTTCCTGCGGTCGAGCGACGAGTACAAGGTGATGGCGCTCGCGTCCTACGGCCGCCCGCGCTTCCTCGACGACCTGCGCGACCTGGTGTACGCGACCGACGACGGCGGGTTCGTCGCGGAGGTGCCCGACTGGGACCGCTGGGTCCCGGCTCGCGTAGACGACGGGACGTGGGGCGGGGAGCACGCCGACCTCGCGTGCTCCGTCCAAGCGCGGCTCGAGGAGGTCCTGGTGGACCTCGCGCGGTGGCTCCACGAGCGGACGGGCGACCGCGCCCTGACGATGGCCGGTGGCATCGCCCTGAACTGCGTCGCCAACTCGCGCATCTGGCGGGACAGCGGCTTCGAGACCATGTGGGTGCCGCCCGTCGCGCATCTCGCGACCGCGCTGGGCACACGCTCGGTCCCCCTCTTCGGCCCGGTCTCCCCAGCGCAGTGGGGGCCTGCCGTGGACCCCGAGCGCCACCACGTGCTCTGGAACGGCTCCCGCGCCGTCGGAGACCCGCACGGTGACGAGCTCGACCCCGCGCTGGCCTCGATCAGCGTCGACCAGGTGTGGTCGGCCGTGGCGGCGGCGCTGACCGCCGACGAGCCGGGCGAGGAGCCGGCCGGCGAGGAGCCGGCCGGTGTCAGGCGGGCACGCTGAGCTCGCGCGCGAACCACTCGATCGTCCGCGTCAGCCCCTCACGCCAGGCCACCTTCGGAGACCACCCCAGCACCGCCTGCGCCAACGCGGTGTCGGGCCGGCGCACCCGCGGGTCGTCGACCGGGCGCTCGATGTGGACGATCGGCACCCCGGACGCCGTCGCGTCGACCACGTCGCGCGCGATCTGCAGCACGCTGAGCTCCTCAGGGTTGCCGATGTTCATCGGGCCCGGGTGGCCGCTGTCCGCGAGCGCGAGTATGCCCCGTACCAGGTCGTCCACGTAGCAGACCGAGCGCGTCTGGCTCCCGTCGCCCGCCACGGTCACCGGCTCCCCCGCGAGCGCCTGCCGGATGAAGGTGGGGATCGCGCGACCGTCGTAGGGCCGCATGCGCGGGCCGTAGGTGTTGAAGATCCGGACGATGGCGGCGTCGACCCCGTGCGTGCTGCGGTACGCCGTGGTGAGCGCTTCGCCGTACCTCTTCGCCTCGTCGTAGACCCCTCGGGGGCCGACGGGGTTCACGTTGCCCCAGTAGTCCTCGCGCTGCGGGTGGACGAGCGGGTCGCCGTACACCTCGGAGGTCGACGCGAGCACGAACCGGGCCTCCTTCTCCCGCGCGAGGCCCAGCGCGTGGCCGGTGCCGATCGAGCCGACCTTGAGCGTCTCGATGGGCAGCTGCAGATAGTCGACCGGGGACGCCGGCGACGCGAAGTGCAGCACCAGGTCGACGGGCCCCGGGACGTGGACGAAGTCGGTCACGTCGCACCGCAGCACGCGGAAGCTGCGGTGGTCCATGAGATGCGCCACGTTGGCGGGGCTGCCCGTGAGGAAGCTGTCCAGGCACACCACCTCGGCGCCGCGGGCGAGCAGCTCGGTGCACAGGTGGCTGCCGAGGAACCCGGCGCCGCCCGTGACCACCACCCGTCCACCGGTCACAGCGGGTCCATCGACGGACGGAGAGATCGACGTCATGGCACGTCCTTCGGGCGACACCCGGACCGCGCGTGCTCGACGGCTCTCGCCAGCCTCACACCTTCGGGGCCGCGCGCAACCGGAACGGGCCCTCGCTCCTCTCCTCGCGGTGGGCCGCCGCTCAGGTGGCAGCCCCCGCGGGAGCGATCTACCGTGCCAGAAGAGGGCCTCACGAGGCCCGCGCCGGCAACGAAGGTCGGCGAGGAGGCCGGGACGAGTCCCGCGGCCCGGAGGCGTCGAGATGAGGCGCACGAAGCACCGCCCGTGCGGAACATGCGGGCCCATGCGGCCAGGAGGCCGACCCAGCACCCGTGACCACCGATGTGTGTCACGTGGGGAACAGGGGCATCAGATGACGCAGCAGGACAACGTGACGACGCCCGATCTGGGGGCGTCGACGATCGACCCGGTCGGGACGGGCACGAGCACTCCGCTCGGCGGTTCCACGACCTCGGGCACGGGGCAGACCGGCAGCGGGAGCCCGTCGGAGGGCAGCACCAAGGACCAGGCGAAGAACGAGGCGGCCGCCGTGGGCGGTACCGCTGCGGAGGCGGGGAAGAACGTGCTGGGCACCGCGCGCTCGGAGCTCGCGGGCGTCGCCGAGGAGGCCGGCTCGCAGCTGAGCGACCTGTGGTCCCAGGCGCGCACCGAGCTCACGGACCTCGCGAGCGGTCAGCAGAGCCGGCTCGCCGAGTCGCTGCAGGCCTTCGGGTCCGACCTGTCCGACATGGCGTCGGCCTCGGAGCAGCAGGGCGCAGCGGCGGGGGTCGTCCGAGCCCTGGCCGAGCGGACCCAGGGAGCCGGTTCCTGGCTCGCTGACCGCGACGGCGGCCAGGCGATCGACGAGCTCCGATCGTTCGCGCGGCGACGCCCGGGCACCTTCCTGCTCGTGGCGGCGGGCGCGGGCATCCTCGTCGGCCGCCTCACCCGCGGCCTGCGTGACGCACCGCCGCAGACGGGCGGCACCGCGCGGACGTCCAGCGGCTCGAGCACCGCGACGGCCGGCCTCGGAACCTCCGCGTACGAGACCGAGGGCGTCGCAGGCACGCGCTGGACGCCGACCACGGCCACCACCGGCAGCACCGGCACGAGCACGGGGACGAGCTCCGGCCTCGGCACCAGCGCGAGCGGTGCGACGGTCGGCACCGCGTCCGGGCTCGACGAGGCGGACGCCTGGTCGGCCTCGGGCGGCGACGAGCGGATCGCGCCATGAGCGCGGGCTACGAGGAGGGGCGCACCGCCGACTCCGCGTCGGTCGGTCAGCTCTTGGGCGAGGTGACCCGCGACCTGTCCACGCTGATGCGCCAGGAGGTGGCGCTCGCCAAGGCGGAGCTGCAGGAGTCCGTCAAGCAGGGCCAGAAGGGCGTCGGGATGTTCGCCGGCGCGGGCATCGCCGGTCACATGGTGCTGCTGTTCCTGTCGATCGCGCTGTGGTGGGCACTCGGGAACGTCACCGGCTGGTCCTGGTCGGCCGTCATCGTGGCGGTCGTCTGGGGCGTGATCGCCGCCGTCCTGGCGCTGCGCGGCCGCGCCGAGATGCGCCGCGTCCGCGGCCTGCCCGACACGGCCGACTCCGTGAAGAAGATCCCCAACGCACTGCAAGGCAACGAGGAGAAGAACCGATGAGCACAGACCCGGACCAGATCCGCTCCGACATCGAGTCCACGCGTGCCGAGCTCAGCGCCGACGTCGACGCCCTCACGGACAAGGTCAACCCCACGCACGTGGCGCAGCGTCAGGCCGAACGCCTCCGCTCGACCGCCACGCGCGCGAAGGACCGCGTGATGGGCGCCGTCTCGGACGCCGGCAGCTCCGTGGGCTCCGCAGCGGGATCCGTGGGCGAGAGCGCCGGATCCCTCCCGCAGACGGTCAAGTCACGCGCGGAGGGCAGCCCGCTCGCCGCCGGACTGATCGCGTTCGGCGCGGGCCTCCTGGTTGCCGCTCTGCTCCCGAGCACCCGGCCGGAGCAGCAGGCCGCCCAGGCCGTGAAGGAGCAGTCCGCACCGATGGTCGACGAGGTCAAGGGCGCGGCCCAGGAGGCCGCCCACAACCTCGCCGAGCCCGCGAAGGACGCCGCGAGCGCCGTCCAGGAGCGCACGACCCAGGCGGTCTCGGCCGTGAAGGACGAGGGTCAGTCGGGCGTCGAGGACGTGCGGTCGCGGGCCGCCGAAGCCAAGGACACCGTGCAGGAGAGCGCACAGTCCTGAGGCCGTCCGGCGGGTGCTGGCGGACGATCCGGCAGTCCCCCGGCACCCGCCGGCCGTTGTGCTCCGCACCGTGGGCGCAGCTCGGCGAGGGCGCGCTCGTCCGCCTGCAGCCGGGGAAGCAGCACCTCCAGCCTCATGACCGTTCACCGGCGAGCACCACGTCGTCCGACTCGGCGTCCGGACCCCCGGTCGTCACAGGACCTCCACCGTCCAGCGGCGCGGACGCCGCGGTGGTCGGTGCCCGCGAGACGCCACCCTCGTCCCCGGCGACGGCCGTGACCTGCGCGGCGGCGGTCTTGAACAGCGGCTGCTTGGACACCGGGTCCCATGCGGTCGGGGTCAGCTCGTTGGCTGCCCGAGCACGCGCCGGGTCGTCGGCGTCCCAGTACCCGTAGTGGAACGGCACGAAGACAACGCCCTCGCGGATCCCCGTGATCCGCACCCGGGCGCGGACGCGGCCACGCGCCGTCGTCACGTCGGCGAGATCACCTTCCTGCAGACCTCGACGACGTCGGTGAGAACCAGCCCAAGGACGGGCCGCCCGCGAGCCAGGACCCCGACGACCCGGAGGCGCACGGGCCGATCATCCACGCCTGATCCGAGCCGGCCACCGCCGTGTGGCGGTGCGCGGCTCGTGGCAAGGTCGACGGGTGGACAGCCGCGAGCTCGACGACTTCGTCGACGACCTCTACTCGGGACCGCCCGCGGAGTTCGTCGGCAGGCGCTCGGAAGCGGTCAAGGCCGCCCGGGCGAGCAAGGACCGCGAGCTCGCCGAGGCCGTGGGCGAGCTGCGCAAACCCACGGTCTCGGCCTGGCTCGTGAACCTGCTGGTCCGCGACGACCCGGCGCTGGCCGACCAGCTCGTCGCGCTGGGCGAAGGGCTGCGCGCCGCCGAGAGATCCCTGGACGGGCCGGCGCTGCGCGAGCTGTCGTCGCAGCGGCGCCAGCTCGTGCGCTCGCTCGTGGCGCGGGCTCGGGCGCTCGCCCGGCCGTCGGGCACCGCCGTGGGCGAGGCCGCCGTGCACGAGCTCGAGTCCACGCTCACGGCGGCGCTCGCCGACGCCGCCATCGCGCGCGAGGTCGTCTCCGGCCGCCTCACGGGGCCGCGCGAGCACGTCGGCTTCGGCGGCGCGGAGGTCGCGAGCGACTCCCCCGCTCCCGCACCCGCCCGTACCCGCGTCGCCTCCGCGCCCGCGAAGGCTCCGAGGTCACGAGGCGGCCTGCGGCTCGTGACCGACTCGGAGCGGTCCACGCCCGCAGCGGCGGACCCTGCCGCGACACAGGCCGCGACCAAAGCCGCAACGAAGGCTGCGAGGGCCGCGACGAAGGCCGCCGCGGAGCGCGAGCGCGACGCACGACGCGAGGCGCAGCGCCGGCGGGCCCAGGAGGAGGCGCGCGCGGCCTGGGAACAGGCCGAGCGGGACGCGTCCCGGGCCCGCGAGCGCCACGAGGCGGCGGTGCGCGTGCGCGACGAGAGCGCCGGCCAGGTCGACCGCGCGCTGGAGGCGGCCTCCCGGGCGCACGCGGACGAGGACGACCTCGTGAGCGAGCTCGCCGAGGTACGGCGCCGGCTCGCCGCCGCGGGCAAGGTCGCCACCGCCGCCGACAAGGCCCTGGCGACCGCCCAGCAGACGCTGCGCGCCGACGAGAAGGACGTGGCCGCAGCCGAGCGCGAGCTCCTGCGCCTGGAGAAGGCCGAGCAGGCCGCGGCGGCGGCGCGCGACGACGTGACGCCCGGCTGACCGGGCGCCACCCCGCCCTCGCCGATCCGGCGCACGTTGCACGTGCGCCGGACCGGCGGACGGACCTACTGTGCCTGCGGGGTGGCCGCGAGCAGGGCACTCAGTGCGCTGGCCTGAGTGCGCCAGTCGAACACGTTCGGGTGCGTCCGCGACGTGGCGCCCGCCCAGCGCACCCCGAGGCGATCACCGGCCGCGCGGTCCTTGCTCCAGATGGTCGCTGCCTGCTTGTCGACGAACTCCGCGTAGCGCCGAGCGCCGGTCGTGTCCGCGAGGTCACCGAAGTACCGCATGAACACGCCCTTGAACTGCTTGCCGTTGTCGTCGCACGTGACGTCCACGGCGTCGCAGCTCTCGGTGAGCACGCCGTCGGCGACGAGCGCCGACGAGCCGATCGCCGCGTCCGCCAGGCGCTTCGCCGTCTGGAGCGGCTCCGCGTCGCCCGTGGCCCGGTGGAGCTCCAGGCCTGCGCCGATCGCGAGGCCCTGGTTGTAGCTCCAGACCGTGCCGCCGTTGTTGGTGCAGTCGGCGGTCAGGCCGTCGTTGACCAGACCCTTGGCGTTGATCATGCCGCTCGCGGTGAGCCAGTCCCACCCGGTCTGCGAGCGAGCGAGCCAGGTCGTGTCGCCGGGCAGCCGGTTGTGCAGCTCGGCCGTGAGGCGCACGTAGAGCCCGTTGGTGACGGCGTTCTTGTACGTCCGCTCCGCGTCCCACCACACGCCGCCGCCGCAGGTGCTGTCGTCCCAGTACCCCTGCACGTACTCCGCGATGGTCACGGCCATGTCGAGGTACTTCTCGTCGTGCGTGAGGTCGTACGCCGAGACCCAGGCCAGGCCCCACCACTCGGAGTCGTCGATGGCGCGGCTCGTGAAGTTCCCCAGCAGCTCGTCGCCCGACAGCTCGCCGGCGGGGAACTTCCCCTTGTCCTTCTCGAACGTGCTGTCCACCTGCCCGAGGTAGCTGCGGTCCCCGGTGCGGGCCATGTAGTCGATCACCGTGTGGGTCGCGACGGCCGAGTTCCACCAGCTCGACGGCCACCACGCCTTCTGCGGGTCGTAGTCGCTCATGAGCGTGCGTGCGGCGCTCGCCGAGCGCTGCACGGCCGGCGGGGTCTCGATCAGCGCGTCGACCAGCGGGAGCAGTGCCGCCTTGGCGCCGGCGCTCACCCGCTTGGCGCTCGCCCCGGCGATCTCAACCCGCAGCTCGGTCAGGGTGGCCGCCACCTGCGCGGCGTGCGCGCCGTCGACGGCCTTCTGAGCCGTGGCGACGAGCTCCTGGAGCCGCGTGGCCGTGGCGCTCTTGATGTCTCCGCTGCGCTCGAGCGCGCCGACCGACGAACGGATCTCGTCCAGCCCGGTGCCGGGAGCGAGCCACTGCGAGATGAGCAGCCCGAGCGTCGCTCGCGTCCTGTCGTCGAGCCGCGAGGCGACCAACGTGTCCACCTGGGCCCGGAGCTCGCGGACGTGCTCGAGCACCCCGGCCACGTCCCCCTCGCCCTGCGCGTCCTGCGCGGCGTCCACGATCGCGCCCAGGCGCTTGGCCGTGGACCCGGAGATGCGGTGAGCGGACCGGGCAGCGTCGATCGCGTCGGCGAGCTCGCTCACCTGGGGTGTGCGCGACAGGAGCTCCACCTCGGCGATCGTCGACGTCCTGCCCGACGACGCCGTCACGTGCAGCCGGTAGTCGCGATACACCTCGGGCCGGGCGATGGAGAACGCGCGCGTCTGCTGACGCGACGCGAACGCCTGATTCGACCTCGTGTCGAGCGTCGTCCAGTGCGTGCCGTCCGTCGTCCCCTGGAGCGTCCAGGCCGTCGGGTCTGCTCCCTCCTTCGCGCCCGACGTGAGGGTGTACATCTGGGCCCGGCTGGTCGTGCCGCGGTGCGCGACGGTGATGGTCGGCGTGGCGGACCCGAAGGACACCTCCGTCGCCGACGTGTCGTCGGTCAGCGCGGCGACGTCGGTGCCCTGCTCGCTCGTCGTGACGACGGAACCGGCGGAGCCGGACGCGTCCGCGAGCGGGTCGGGGCGGTCGTCGCCCTGGGTGATCGAGGGCGGCGCGTCGTCGGCGCCCGTGCCCCACGCCGAGGGCTTGGCGCCCATCTCGAACGTGATGGTGCCCCCGCGCTCGAGCTGACGCTGGGTGAGGTACGTCGCCGACTGCCGCACGCCGTTGACCCGCACGCCCTGGACGTAGATGTTCGTCGCGCTGTTCTTCGGCGCGTCGATCACGAGGTCCTTGCCGTTCTCGAGGTGGATCGTCGCGTGCGTGAACAGCGGCGAGCCGATCGCATACGTCGGGCTGCCGACCTGGAGCGGGTAGAAGCCGAGCGAGCTGAACAGCCACCAGGCCGACATCTCGCCGTTGTCCTCGTCCCCCGGGTAGCCCTGACCGATGTCGTTGCCCGTGAAGGACCGGGCCAGCGCGGTGCGGACCGCCTCGGCGGCCTTGGCGGGCTGCCCGGCGAAGTCATACATGTACGGGATGTGGTGCGAGACCTGGTTGCTCAGGCCCCACTGCCCCTGGCGGACCGCCTTGGCCTCGCGCATCTCGTGGATCGGGCCGCCGTACGAGCCGGGCTTGCCCGCCGTCTCCGGGGTGGCGAAGAACTCGTCGAGCTTCGCACCCAGCGCCGCGCGCCCGCCGTACAGGTTCGCGAGCCCCTGGCCGTCCTGCACGGCGTGGAAGGCGAAGTTCCAGCCGTCGGTCTCGGTGAACTCGTTGCCCCACTCCTCCGGGTCGAAGTCCGCCGCCGAGCGGGCCCAGCCGCCGTCCTCGTCGCGCCCGCGCAGGAAGCCCGTGGTCGGGTCGAAGAGCGTCGCGTAGTTCTGCGCGCGGCTCAGGTAGTACGTGTAGTTGTCGGCGTACTCCTGGTGGCGGGGGTCCCGCGAGCTCGTGGTGTCGAGGAGCTTCTTCGACATCGTCGCGATGCCGTAGTCGTTCAGGTAGTCCTCGAGCGACCAGGACGCGCTCTCGTGCGTGGACGTCGGCGTGTAGCCCAGGAAGGTCGCTCGCTGCTGGCCCTTGCGCCCCACGTTCGCGCTGGTCGGTGCGGTCGAGGCGTTCTTCAGCGCCGCGTCGTACATCGCCTGCACGTCGATGCCCGGGACGCCCTTGAGGTAGGCGTCGGCGAACGCCACGTCCGAGCTGGTGCCCGTCATGCTGTCCGCGTAGCCCGGTGCCGACCACCGCGAGATCCAGCCGCCGTCGGCGGCCTGCTGGACGAAGCCGTTGACCATCTCACCGGCCGTGCTCGGGTAGAGCAGCGAGTAGGCCGGCCAGGCGGTGCGGTAGGTGTCCCAGAACCCGTTGTTCACGAACACCTTGCCGTCCACCACGCGTGCGCCGGTCGCCGTGGCCGTGGTGCCTGCCGGGGCCGGGTCGCCCGACGCGGAGGACTGCACGACGTGCCGGTACACCGGTCGCTGCGCGGTCCCCGTGTTCTCGTAGCCCGAGTTCGGGTAGAGGTTGAGCCGGTAGAGGTTCGAGTACAGCGACGTCAGCGTGTCCCGGCTCGCGCCGCGCACGTCGATCACGCCGAGCGCGTCGTCCCACAGCCGCTGCGCGCGCCGCTCGACGGCGGCGAACGTGTCGGCCGGGGCGATCTCGAGCGCCAGGTTGCGCTTGGCCTGGGCGACGCCGATGAGCGAGGTCGCGAGCCGCAGCGTGACCACCTTGCTCCTCGAGGTGTCGAGCTTGAGGTAGCCCGTGACGTCACCGCCACCGCCGCCGGTGAGCTTTCCGCCGCCCGTCACGTCGCCGTCCACGGTCCCGTAGACGAACATGCGGGTCATGCCGGCGGAGCTGCCCGGCGTGCTGACGTCGGTGTAGCCGGACACGACACCGGCGGCGGCGTCGAGGGTCAGCCCGCCCGCGTCGTCGACGTTGTCGAAGATCAGGTTCGACTCCTCGCCCGTGAAGGTGAAGCGGAACATCGCGGCGTGGTCGGTCGGAGCGATCTCCGTCTTCATGCCGTTGTCGAACGTGACGCCGTAGTAGTGGGCGCGAGCGACCTCGTTGGCGTGGCTGAACGTCAGCGCACGCGCCGACCGGCCCGCGTCGGGAGTGCCGGTCGCACCGGACGGCATCACCTGGAACGTCTGCCGGTCACCCATCCACGGGCTCGGCTCGTGGCTGAGGGAGAACGCCTGCAGGCTCGGGCGGTTCTGGTCGTCGTTGCCCTTCTGGTACTCGTAGAGCCACCGGTTGGTTCCCGCGTTGGTGACCGGGGTCCAGAAGTTGAACCCGTGCGGCACCGCGGTGGCGGGGATGGTGTTCCCGCGGGAGAAGTCGCTGGTCGCGTTGGTCCCGCGCGTCGTCACGACGTAGTCCGACGGGTGCGTCGCGGCGGGCTCCGCACCGGCGCTCTTGACCGCGACGTCGTCGACCCAGCCGCTGAAGTCGCCCGGGCCGTCCGGGTTGTCGTACCCGACGAGGATCCGGTCGATCGTCTTGCCCGCGGCCACCTTGCCGATGCGGGACGCGACCGAGTTCCACTGGTTGACGTACAGCGCCTGCGACGCGCCCTGGCCTCGCGGGCTCAGGCCCGCACCGCGCTCGTCGACGGCGCCGAGGTCGCTCAGGTACGTGCCGTCGGTGAACGCGAGGTCGACGGCGGCGTACGTGCTCGCGTACCCGAGGTCGTTCTCGGACGCCTCGGGGAAGATCGTGTACGACAGCTCGGTGTCGGTCCCGACCGGGACGTCCACGTCGAAGACCTTGTCGTAGGCGAACCCCCGCGCGTCGTTCGACTGGCTGCCGGCGTAGTGCAGCGCCGAGACGCCGGTCCACCCGACGTTGGTGCGCGCCGTGTAGGCCGACGTCGGTCCGGACCCGACCTCCGCGGTCATGCTCGTCGCCGGGAGCGGCTTGGTCGCCAGCTGCAGCTCGGCGAGCTGGGTGCCGTCGCTGCCGCCGTTCGAGGTGATGTCGAGGCGGTAGTACCGATAGTCGCCGGGCGTCGCGACCGTGTAGCCGCGCGTCTGGAGGCGCTCGGAGAACGTCTGGTTCTCCCGGGTGTCGAGCGTGGTCCAGCTCGTGCCGTCCGCCGAGCCGCGCAGCGTCCAGCCTCGCGGGTCGCGGTTCGCGGCGTCGTTGGCGGAGGTGAGCGCGTAGGCCGCGACGGTCGTCGCGGCGTCGAGCTCGTACGTGATCTGCGCGGTGCGCGCACCGGCGAGCCACTTGGTGTTCGCGTCGCCGTCCGCGAGGTTGCCCGCCACCTCGTTCGGGGCGTTCTCCTTGCTCGCCGTCACCTTCGTCACGTGCGACGTGACGTCGCCCGGCAGGTCGACCGCCCCCGGCACCAGACGGCGGACCGAGGTCCCGGAGATGACGGCGTCGATGGCGCCGGCGTCGTGCGTCCGGATCTGCAGCTGCGGGGTCCCGCCGCCAGACGTCGGTCGCGCGAAGTCGACCGTGACCGTCTGCGGCTGCGCGCTCAGGGTCAGGTACGTGCCGCCCACGTCCGAGGCGCCGCTGTAGGCGTTGAGGAAGACCCTGCCCGTCCCGGTCAGCGTGACCTGGGCGCGCAGCGTGACGCCGCGATCGAGGGCGGGCATCGGCACCTGCACCCACGTCTCGCCCTTGGACTGCATGGCCCAGTGCTCGGCAGGGTCACCCGCCGAGGTGGTGCTGTCCTCGAGGGTGCCGGGCACCGACCCCACGCCGTTCTGGAACGGCCCTTCCCACGCGAGCGCGTCGGTCGCTCCCCCGAGCAGGTCGTCGCCCGTCACGGTGCTCGGGCTGCGCTCCAGCACCGAGGTCCCGATGACGCCTTGGACGCGGGGCCCGGATGCCGACACCTCCGGCGTGCTGGTCCATCCGGGCTGGGGGTCCGCGGCCTCGAACGACGAGAAGAAGGTGCCGCCGGACCGCGGGGCGGCGGTGGCGGGCGTGCCGCCCGCGACGAGCGCGGTGCCGCTGATCAGCATCGTCAGCGCGACGGTCGCGGCGATGCCGCGACCGCCTGACGGGCACGAGGGTGGCAGGGAGGGGCGAGGTGACATCTGTGTCTCCGGTCATCGGGCGGGCATCGGCGCCCGCATCTTGACAACGTTGTCACCGCGCAATGTTCCAGAAGATGGACAAATCGTCAAACGGCATCCCGCGCATACCGGTCGTTCCGCACCACTCCTCGGACGAGAGCGATCGCCGAGCCCCGGGGGTGCCGGTGCTCTAGGCGGCCCACCGCGCGACGATGCGCGCGCGGCTCCTCAGGAGGGATCGCGGCGCGAGCGTGCACCGTCCGTCGGCGCGTGGCGGTCGAGAAACGCGTAGACCTCGCGCGCGTCCACGCCGGGGAACGCGCCGGTGGGCAGCGCGGTGAAGACCTGCTGGTGGATGCGCGCGCTGGGCCAGGACGCGTCCTGCCAGCGGGCCGCCGAGGCCGCCGAAGGACGCCGGCAGCAGCCTTCGTCGGGGCACGTCGACCGGTGGCGCTCCGTGGTGTCCCGACCGCGGAACCACGTGGCCGACGCGAAGGGGACGCCGATCGCGAGGGCCATCTGGCCCGTGGTGCTCGAGCCGGTCTGGGTCGAGCACCAGAAGGTGCCCGCGGGCGTGTCCGTGTACTGGTACGACTCCGAGGTGCGGTCGCGCCGGGCCAGCGCGCGCCGCACGCCCCAGCTGCGGCAGACCAGCTGGCCCTCGATCGCGCCGGTGACGTCGGTGGGGAGCGGGAGACCGTCGTTGGCGTACGCGCGGTAGATCGCGCCGTCGCCCCCGATGCGCAGGAAGTGCACGGGGATGTCGAGGTGGTGCGTGGCGAGGCTCGTGAAGCGCTGCGCGGCCGCCTCGTGGGTGACCCCGAAGGCGTCCCGCAGGTCCTCGATCGCGAGGTCCTTCTCCCGCTTGTGCAGCTGCAGGTGCTCCACGGTGGCCGACTCGGGCATCAGGGCGCTCGAAGCGAAGTAGGTGATCTCCATGCGCTGGCGCAGGAAGTCGTCGTACGACGTCGGGCGCTCGTGGCCGAGCACGCGGTGCGCGATGGCCTGCAGGGCCAGCGAGCGCAGGCCGTGCCCGCCGGGGATCGAGGCGGGTGGCAGGTAGATGCGCCCGTGCTCCAGGTCGGTGATGGTGCGGGTGGAGGCGGGCAGGTCGTCGACGTGGATGATCGCGAACCCGAGCTGCTCGGCCATGCGTGAGACGGTGCGGTGCGTGAGCGCCCCGGACGAGTAGCCCGCCGCGCGCACCATGTGCTCGGCGACCTTCTCGATCTCGGGCAGGTAGTTGTCGCGCGCCTGGCGCTCGAGCCGGATCTGGGTGTTGGCGCGACGCGCCTCCTCGGGCGTCGCGACCGCCTCCAGGTCGCGCCGCGTGAGCTCGTCGTGCAGCCCGACGAGCTGTTCGAGCACCGGCAGCGGGAGCGACCGGCTCGGGCGCACGCTCGGCAGCGCGAGGCGCCCGAACGCCGCCGAGCGCTGCGCGCGGTCGAGCGCGATCTCGAGCGCGGCACGGCGCGAGGGCGGCTCGGCGTCGAGCAGGTCGGCGGTCGTCACGTCGAGCGCCTCCGCCAGGGCGCGCAGCAGGGCCAGCCGCGGTTCGCGACGGCCGTTCTCCACGAGCGAGAGCAGGCTCGGCGTCACACCGACCCGGGTGCCGAGCGCGTCGAGGGTCAGGCCCTTGGCCTTGCGCAGGTGCCGCAGCCGTCGTCCGAGCGTCAGCGCGTCCGGTGCCGTGTCGTCGTCGTGCGTCGGTGTCGCCACATCGTGACCCTACGTCAACATCGCGCGAAATTGACAGCCGTGCTGACGAACACGGCGCACAAGAGCCCGGCAGGCTGTCAACAGAGCCCGGACCGTCCGCCGCTCACCCGAGGAGACCAGACCATGCCTCTGCTGGCCGACGCACCCACCGCCCCCACCCGCGGCACGCTCGACGCGGCCACCGCCGCCGCACGCAACGGCGACGTCCACGCGTGGGTCGAGGCCGTGGCCGCCCTCACGCAGCCCCGCGCGGTGGTGTGGTGCGACGGCTCCGACGTCGAGCGACGCGCCCTCGTGGCGCAGATGGTCCGGACCGGGACGCTTCTGCCGCTCGACCCGGACCTGCGCCCGGGCAGCTACCTGGCCCGCTCCGACCCGGCCGACGTGGCGCGCGTCGAGTCGCGCACGTTCATCTGCTCGCCGGACCAGCGCGACGCGGGGCCCACCAACAACTGGCGTGAGCCGGGTGCCATGCGGGACGAGCTCGACGGCGTCTTCACCGGTGCGATGCGCGGCCGGACCATGTACGTGGTGCCGTTCTCCATGGGTCCCGTCGGTGGACCGCTGTCCCAGCTCGGCGTGCAGGTCACCGACTCCCCCTACGTCGTGGTGAGCATGGGCGTCATGACACGGGTGGGCAGCGACGTGCTCGACCTGGTCGAGGCGGGTGCGCCCTTCGTCCCCGCCGTGCACTCGGTGGGCATGCCCCTGCGGGACGAGGCCGGCGACGAGATCGACGACGTGCCCTGGCCGTGCAGCAGCACGAAGTACATCGCCCACTTCCCCGAGAGCCGCGAGATCTGGTCGTTCGGCTCGGGGTACGGCGGCAATGCGCTCCTGGGCAAGAAGTGCTTCGCGCTGCGCATCGCGTCCGTCATGGGCCGCGACGAGGGCTGGCTGGCCGAGCACATGCTGCTGGTCCGCCTCACGTCGCCGCAGGGCCGCCGCTACCACGTCGCCGCCGCGTTCCCCTCGGCGTGCGGCAAGACGAACCTGGCGATGCTCCGGCCGACGCTGCCCGGGTGGACGGTCGAGACCATCGGCGACGACATCGCGTGGCTGCGCCCCGGCCCGGACGGGGAGCTGCGCGCGATCAACCCCGAGGCGGGGTTCTTCGGCGTCGCGCCGGGCACGGGCGAGGCGACCAACCCCGCGGCCGTCGAGATGCTGGCGCGCGACACCATCTTCACCAACGTCGCCCTCACGCCGGAGGGCGACGTCTGGTGGGAGGGCCTGACCGAGACTCCGCCTGCTCACCTGACCGACTGGCGCGGGCGCCCCTGGGTGCCCGGCTCCGAGGAGCCGGCCGCCCACCCCAACAGCCGGTTCACGGTGGCCGCGGAAAGGTGCCCGTCGATCGCGGCCGGCTGGGACGACCCCGAGGGCGTCGTGCTGGACGCGATCGTCTTCGGCGGTCGTCGCGCCACCAACGTGCCGCTCGTGGCGCAGGCAGAGAGCTGGGAGCACGGGGTGTTTATGGGGGCGACCATCTCCTCGGAGCGCACCGCCGCCGCCGAGGGGGTCGTCGGCGAGCTGCGCCGCGACCCGTTCGCGATGCTGCCCTTCTGCGGCTACGACATGGCGGACCACTGGGCGCACTGGCTGCGGGTCGGCGCGTCGCTCGACCGCGCCCGCCGGCCGCTCGTGTTCCAGGTGAACTGGTTCCGTCGCGACGACGAGGGCCGGTTCCTCTGGCCCGGGTTCGGCGAGAACTCCCGCGTGCTCGCCTGGATCGTGGACCAGGTCGACAGGGCGCGCGGTCTGCGCACCGACGTGGGCGCCGTAGCCAGCCCCGTCGGGCTGCTGCCCGCGCCGGGTGCGCTCGAGACGCGAGGCCTCGACCTCGACGACGCGACGCTGGCGCGCCTGTTCGCCGTCGACGCCGGCTCCTGGCAGCTCGAGACCGACCTGACCGAGGAGTTCTTCGCGACGTTCGGCGACCGCGTGCCGCAGGCGCTGCGCGACCGCCTCGCGCGGCTCCGCGAGGCCCTGGGGACGCCAGGCGCGGACTGAGCCGAGAGGCGCGCGTCAGGCCCCGCGTCCCGGCGGCGTGCGGTCGACGAACCGGGCGGCGAGCGCGTCGGACCCCCGGGCCAGGAGCGTGACGTCCGCCCCCACGATGACGAACGACGCCCCCGCGGCCAGGTAGGCATCGGCGACCGCCGGGTCGAAGGCGTTGACGCCGACCGGGACGCCGACGCCCGCCACGGCGTCGAGCACACGCCGGGCGGCGGCGGTCACGTCCGGGTGGGTCTGCTGGCCCAGCAGTCCCAGGGAGGCGGCCAGGTCGGACGGGCCGACGAGCACGCCGTCCACACCGTCGACCCTCGCGATCGCCGCCGCGGCGTCGACCCCGGCGGCGGTCTCCACCTGCACGACGAGCGACACGTGGTCGTCGGCGTCGGCGAGGTAGCCCTCGACGCGGTTCCAGCGCGCCGACCGCGCGAGGGCCGATCCCACGCCGCGCACGCCGCGGGGCGGGTACCGGACGGCCCGGACCACCCGCTCGGCGTCGGCGGCCGACGAGACCATGGGCACCAGCAGGTTCTGCGCACCGAGATCGAGCACCTGCTTGATCACCACGGCGTCGTCGCTCGGGACGCGCACCACCGGAGTGGCCGGGTAGGCCGCGACGGCCTGGAGCTGGGCGAGCACCGAGCCGAGGCCGTTGGGGCCGTGCTCCATGTCGACCAGGAGCCAGTCGAGGCCGGCTCCGGCGCAGATCTCGGCGACGACCGGGCTGCCGGAGCACACCCACATCCCGACCAGCGGTCGGTCCGCCGCGGCCAGCGCGGCGCGGAACGTCGGGCTCAGAGGAAGCGGCACGAGACCGTCCCCATCGACCCGTAGTCGCACACGATGCTGTCACCGCGCGACACCCAGACCGGCCGCGTGAACGAACCGGCCAGGATCACCTCGCCGGCCTCGAGGCGCGCCCCGTGCTGGTGCAGCTTGTTGGCGAGCCAGGCGACCCCCGTGGCCGGGTGGTTGAGCACGCCGGCGGCCACGCCCGTCTCCTCGATGGTCTCGTTGCGGTAGAGCAGCGCGCCGACCCAGCGCAGGTCCACCTGGTCGGGGGCCATGGGCCGACCGCCCAGCACCATGCCGCCGTAGGCGGCGTTGTCGGCGATGGTGTCGACGATCGTGCGGCCCTCGAGCTCGATGTGCGAGTTGAGGATCTCGAGCGCGGGCGTCACGAACTCGGTCGCCCGCAGCACGTGGAAGACGGTGCAGTGCGGGCCCTCGAGCGGCTGCGCGAGGACAAAGGCCAGCTCGACCTCGACGCGCACGTTCGTGAACGCGTCGTACGGGATCACCGCCCCGTTCTCCCACACCGTGTCGTCGAACATCACGCCGTAGTCCGGCTCCGTGATGCCGGTCGCCTGCTGCATGGCCCGCGACGTCAGCCCGATCTTGCGACCCACCAGCCGGCGCCCCGCAGCCAGGCTCTTCTCCCGCCACACGCCCTGCACGGCGTAGGCGTCCTCGACCGTGGCGTCGGGGTAGCGGGCGGTGATGCGCGGGAGCAGGGTGCGGTCGCGCTCGGCGTGGGCGAGCTCCTCGGCGATCGCGGCGATCGTCTCGGCGGGCAGCATCCTCACTCCTTCGCGGTCGGGCGGGTCACAGGGTGGACGGGCTGGGGTCCTCGCCCGGGTGCTCGTGCGCCATGTACGCCGCGAGCGTGCCGGCGCGGTGGCGCCGCACGGCCTGCTCGACGTCGCGCACCGGGGCGCCGCTCTCGATGAGCACCAGGAGCTGCTCGTGCTCGTGCACGGACTCCTGCGCGCGGCCGGGGACGAACGCGAAGATCGAGTCCCGCATGTGCGCCAGGCGGGCCCACTCGGCGTCGACGATCTCCAGCAGGCGCGGGTTGGTGCACCGCGCGTACAGGATGTGGTGGAACTCCTGGTTGAGGGCGGAGAACGCGCGGGGCTCGAACCGGCCGAGCGCCGCGCCCATGACCTCGTTGAGCGCGCGCGCCCGCCGGAGGTCGTCGGTCGTCAGGTGCGGCGCGGCGAGCGCGGTCGCGGCGCTCTCGACGATGGCGATGGCCTCCATGGCGAACCGGTACTGCGAGTCGTCGACCATCGCGACGCGGGCGCCCACGTTGCGCTCGAACGTGATGAGCCCCTCGGCCTCGAGCTGCCGCACCGCCTCCCGGACCGGCACCACGCTCATGTCGAGCTCGTTGGCGATGGTCCCGAGCACCAGCCGGAAACCCGGCGTGAACTCCTGCTGCGCGATCCGCTCCCGGATCCACTGGTAGGCGAGCTGCGACTTGCTCACGTTCGTCGTGGCACTCATCGCTGCGCCCGCCACGCGTCGTACCTCGCGCGCCACGCCGCGTTCATCGGGAAGAGCCCGTCGACGGGATGCCCCGCCGCCACCTGCTGGGCGATCCACGCGTCCTCGTCCTCCTGCGCGAGGGCCGCGTCGACCACCTCCTCGGCGAGGGCGGCGGGCAGGACGACCACCCCGTCGGCGTCACCCACCACGACGTCTCCCGGCTGCACGGTGGTGCCGCCGCACGCGACCGTGACGTCGGCCTCCCAGGGGACGTGCCGGCGGCCCAGCACGGCCGGATGGGCGCCCGCGCAGAACACGGGGATGCCGACCTCCGCGACGGCGTCCGCGTCCCGCACGCCGCCGTCGGTGACGATGCCTGCCGCGCCCCGGACGTGGGCACGCAGGGCCAGCACGTCGCCCAGGGTCGCCGCACCGGTCTCGCCGCGCGCGTCGATCACCAGCACCTCTCCGGACCCCAGGCCGTCGAAGGCGCGCTTCTGCGCGTTGTAGCCACCGCCGTGCCGCTCGACGAGGTCCTCCCGGTTCGGCACGAGCCGCAGCGTGCGGGCGACGCCGACCATGCGGGCACCGGGCCGCAGCGGCCGCACGCCGTCGATCGAGACGTTGTCCAGGCCGCGCCGGCGCAGCTGCGCGGAGAGACCGGCCACGGGCGCCCGCAGCAGCTTCTCGTGCAGCTCGGGCGCCAGGGACGGACCCAGGCCCGCCGCGTCGCGCGAGCCCCAGGCCTCGCTCCGCTGCTGGTCGTCGGTCGACGGCAGGGAACCGAGCGCGGCGTCGAGCTCGACGGAGCCCTGGACGACGGTCGTCACGAGGCGACCGGTGCTCGGGCCGCCCGGCACGTCGACCTCCACCTCGACCACGTCGCCGGGCTGCACGACGCTCGAGCCGGCCGGGGTGCCCGTGAGGATGAGGTCGCCGGTCTCCAGCGTGAGGTGCTGGGAGAGGTCGGCGACCAGCTGCGCGGGCGAGAAGAGCATGCCCGCGGTCGTGTCGTCCTGGGCCAGGGCGCCGTTCACCCACGTCCGCACGCGCAGCCCGGTCGGGTCCACGGTGCGGGCGTCGAGCAGCCCGGGTCCGACCGGCGTGAAGCCGTCGCCGCCCTTGGACCGCAGGTTGGAGCCCCGGTCGTTCGCGCGCAGGTCGTACAGGCCGAGGTCGTTGGCTGCGGTCACCCAGCCCACGTGGTCCCACGCCTGCTCGATGGCCACGCGGCGCGCGGGGGTGCCGATGACGAGCGCGATCTCCCCCTCGAACGCGAGCAGCTCGGTGCCGGCCGGCCGCTCGACCACCCCGCCGGAGGCCGCCACCGAGCTCGACGGCTTGAGGAAGTACGACGGGTGCGCGGGGCGCCGCCCGCGCTGGTCGGCGCGGGACACGTAGCTGAGGTGGACGGCGATGACCTTGCCGGGGCGGACCGGCAGCGCCATGAACCGCCCGTCGCGCGTCGCCCTCGACTCGTCGCTGGTCACCCGCGGATCGTATATTATTTGCGACAGCCGCAACAAGGGCGGCCCTACAGCTGGTGACCGAGCTTGTACTCCCCCGCCTCCGTCTCCGCCTCCTGCGGGGGCCGGGTGTACGAGAAGCCGTCGGCCCCGATCGTCACCGCCATCTCGGAGTCCTCCTCGCGCGCCGCGAGCGGCTGGGGGTTGCCGTCGAGGTCGAGCACCAGCGACGCGTCCGTGTACCAGGACGGCACCACGGGGTTGCCCCACCAGTCCCGGCGCTGGTTGTCGTGCACGTCCCACGTGACCACGGGGTTGTCGGGGTCGCCCGTGTAGTAGTCCTGCGTGTAGATCTCGACCCGGTGGCCGTCGGGGTCGCGGAGGTAGAGGTAGAACGCGTTCGACACCCCGTGCCGGCCCGGACCGCGCTCGATCCGGTCGGACAGCCGCAGCGCACCGAGCTTGTCGCAGATGGCGATGATGTTGTGCTTCTCGTGCGTGGCGAACGCGACGTGGTGCATCCGCGGGCCGTCCCCGCCCGTCATCGCCGTGTCGTGCACGGTCGGCTTGCGACGCATCCACGCCGCGTAGACCGTGCCCTGCTCGTCCTGGATGTCCTCGGTGACGCGGAACCCGAGGTCCTCCATGTACCCGACCGCCCGGGGGACATCGGGCGTCACCTGGTTGAAGTGGTCCAGCCGCACGAGAGCCCCCGGGGTGTGCAGCTCGTACCGCCACGCGAGCCGCTCGACGTGCTCGACCTCGTGGAAGAACTCGTACGGGAAGCCCAGGGGGTCCTCGACGCGCACGGAGTCCCCGACGCCCCGGGTGTACCCCTCGCGGTTCCGCTCCACGCGGCAGCCGAGCTCGGAGTAGAAGGCGACGGCCCGGTCGAGGTCCTCGGGCGCGCGCACCCGGTAGGAGAACGCCGCGACGGCCGCGACCGGGCCTTGCCGCAGCACCAGGTTGTGGTGGATGAACTCCTCGAGCGTGCGCAGGTAGACGACGTCCTCGTCCTCCTCGGTCACGACGAGCCCCAGCACGTCGACGTAGAAGTCCCGTGAGCGCCGCAGGTCGGTGACGACGATCTCCATGTACGCGCAGCGCAGGACGTCCGGCGGCGCGGCGGTCGGCGTCGGGATCACCGCGCGGCTGGGCGGCAGGGCGTGGGTGGCGCCGTTGCCACCCGTCGAGCTGGTGCTCATGTGCGGTCCTCGCTGTCGTCTGCCGTCGTCTGCCGTCGTCTGATGCGCGTCAGTGCGCTCCGGTACCACCCTTGCCGAACGTCGGGTTGTGCGCGCCGCCGAGCGTGACGTGCACGGCCTGCTGGTGCGTGTAGAAGTCGATGGAGCGGTAGCCGCCCTCGTGGCCGAGGCCCGATGCCTTGACGCCTCCGAACGGGGTGCGCAGGTCGCGCACGTTGTTCGAGTTGAGCCACACCATCCCGGCCTCCACCGCCTGGGAGAAGGTGTGCGCCCGCACCAGGTCGTTGGTCCAGACGTACGCCGCGAGCCCGTACCGGGTCCCGTTGGCCAGCGCGAGGGCCTCCGCGTCGGTGTCGAACGGGGTGATCGCGACCACCGGGCCGAAGATCTCCTCCTGGAAGATCCGCGCGCTCGGCGGCACGTCCGCGAACACGGTCGGCGCGACGAAGTTCCCGGTGTCGAACCCGTCGGGACGCCCGCCCCCGGCGACGAGGCGGGCCTCGGCCTTGCCGATCTCGACGTAACGCATCACCTTGTCGTAGTGCTCGGGGTGCACGAGCGCACCGACCTCGGTGCGGGGGTCGTGCGGGTACCCGACCACCACGCGCGCCGCCTGCTCCGCGTACCGGCGGACGAACTCGTCGTACACCGGGCGCTCGACGAGGATGCGGCTGCCCGCCGTGCACCGCTCCCCGTTGAGCGAGAACACCCCGAAGATCGTCGCGTCGATGGCGGCCTCGAGGTCCGCGTCGGCGAAGACGACCGCCGGGGACTTCCCGCCCAGCTCCATCGACAGACCCTTGAGGTGCGGCGCGGCGTTGCCGAAGATGAGCTGCCCCGTGCTGCTCTCGCCGGTGAACGAGATGAGCGGGACGTCGGGATGCTTCACGAGCGCGTCGCCGGCCTCCTCGCCGAGTCCGTTCACGAGGTTGAAGACGCCCGCGGGGAGCCCGGCCTCCTCGAAGATCCCGGCCCACAGCGACGCCGACAGCGGCGTGAACTCGGCGGGCTTGAGCACCACCGTGTTGCCCGTGGCCAGCGCCGGACCGAGCTTCCACGACTCGAGCATGAACGGCGTGTTCCACGGCGTGATGAGCCCGGCGACGCCGATGGGCTTGCGGTTGACGTAGTTGAGCTGCCGCCCGGGCACCTTGAACGTGTCGTCGGCCTGCGCCACCACGAGGTCGGCGAAGAACCTGAAGTTCTCTGCGGCCCGCCGGGCCTGGCCGAGCGCCTGCGTGATGGGCAGGCCCGAGTCGAACGACTCGAGCTCGGCGAGCCGCGCGTCCCGCGACTCGACGAGGTCAGCGATGCGGTGCAGCACGCGTGAGCGCTCGCGCGCCACCATCCGGGGCCACGGACCCTCCTCGAACGCCCGCCGTGCGGCGGAGACGGCGGCGTCGACGTCGGCCCGCTTGCCCGCCGCAGCGCGCAGGTAGGTGGCGTTGGTGACGGGGTCGAGAACGTCGAAGGTGTCCCCGTCGGCGGAGTCCACGAGGCGGCCGTCGATGTAGTGCTGGATGCGCGCCGGCAGGTCGGCGGGGACGTGGTGCCCCGCGGGCACGGCCGCACGGCCCGCGTCCATCGTCATCGATGCCTCCTTCGGCAGGTGGCAGGCGTGGCGAACGGCCGCCTCATCCCGCCCATGGCGTCGATCGTCATCCTCGCAGCCCAGGTGCGCATCTCGGCCGTGGGCACGCCGCCTCAGGGCACGACGGACAGCGAGCCGTCCTGCCCCCACCGCAGGGGCAGGCTGTGCATGCTGCGGTAGGTGTAGAGCTCGTCCCACGCGTGGAACACGAGCACGTCGCCGTCGGCGGTGCTGACCACGTCCTGGCCGCCCGGGCCGCGAAGGTCCCCTCCCGCGATCGCCGTCGAGAGCAGCGGGTCGGGCTGCTTGGTGTAGGGGCCGAGCAGCGCCGACGAGCGGGCGACTCCCGTCGCGTACGCGTCGCCGCCGTAGTCGTTCGCCGAGTACAGCAGCGCGTACTCGTCGTCGTGCCGCACCAGCACGGGCGCCTCGACGAGGTTCCCCTCCCACGGCTGATCCTGCGAGATCAGCCGGGTGGGCGTGCCGACGAGTGCGAGCCCGTCATCGCGCAGCCGGGCGATCTCGATCCAGGTGTCCTTCCCGCAGCAGTTCCCGTCCGTCTTCCACAGCAGGTAGCGCGAGCCGTCGTCGTCCGTGAACGTGCTCGGGTCGATGGCACCGCCGTCGTCGACCGGGCAGACGAGCGGCGCGTCGGACGCCGGTGCGTAGGTGCCGTCGGCCCGCGCGCTGGTCGCCACGCCGATGCACTGGCGCCCGGACGCGGTGTCCTGCGCGGTGACGTACATGACCCAGGTGCCGTCCGCCCGCTGAGCGACGTCCGGCGCCCAGGTGCGACCCGTGCTCGCCCACGCCGGCAGCGCGGGGAGCGCGTCGCGGCGCTCCACGGTCCAGGTCGCCAGGTCCGCGCTCCGCGCCACCTGCACGTTCAGGCCGTTGCTCCCCGTCGCGAACGCCAGCCAGCCGTCCTCGGTGCGCACCACGTCGGGGTCGGGGAAGTTCTCGTCGATGAGCGCCGCCGCCGCGGAGTCACCGGTGGGGCTCGGCGGCGGCGACGCGTCGCCGGCCGCTCCGCACGCCGCCAGGGTGCCGGCGGTCAGCGCGGCCACGACGGCCACGACGGCTGCGCGCCAGGCGCGCGTCACCCCTTGACCGCCGCGCCGGTCACCGAGTCGACGATCTGCCGCTGCGCCACGGCGAACACCGCGAGCACCGGCACGGACGCGACCACGGCCGCGGCCATGACGATCGCGAAGTGCGTGCGGTACGCGCCCTGCAGCATCGACAGGCCGGGCTGCAGCGTCATGTTCTCGGGCGAGAGAAGGACGTAGACCGGCCACAGGAAGTCGTTCCAGTTGTTGAGGAACGACAGCACCGCGAGGGTGGCCAGCGCGGGCCGCGCGAGCGGCAGCACGATCTGCAGGAAGATCCGCACGTCGCCCGCACCGTCGATGCGCGCGGCCTCCTCGATCTCGACCGGCAGGCCCACGAAGAACTGGCGCAGGAAGAAGATCCCGAACGCGCCGGCCGCACCGGGGACCGTGATGGCCAGGATGGTGTCGAGCCAGCCGAGGTTCTGCACGATGAGGTAGTTGGGGATCAGGAAGACGACCGGGGGCACCAGCAGCGTCGAGATGATGAGCCCGAACACCAGCCGCTTGCCGGCGAACTCCATCCGGGCGAGGGCGTACGCGCCCATCGACGCGGTCACGAGGATGAGCAGCGTCTGCAGCGTGGCAGCGGCGAACGAGTTCCACAGCCAGCGCAAGATCGGCTGCTGACCGCCCGCCAGCGTGCGGTACGCGTCGAGGGAGAACGGGCTCGGCAGCGAGTACGGGTGGCGGATGGCGTCGGCGTCCGTCTTGAACGACGTGACCAGCATCCACAGCAGGGGCAGCACGACGACGAGCGCGAGCGCGATCAGCATCGCGTACAGCACCCCGCGCGCGGTCAGGCGCCGCACGGACGGCCGGCGGCGGACGTCGGCGGTGGTGGTGGTGCCGGACGTGGTGGGCGTGGCGGTGGTGGTCATCGGACGCCGCCCTTCTGGACGCGCTCGCGCTGCAGGCGGAAGTTGACGACGCTGACGACGGCGAGGAAGGCGAAGAGCAGGTAGCTCATCGCGGCCGCGGGCGCCATGTTGTTCTGCGACAGGCCCTGGTCGGCGATGTACATGATCGCGGTGCGGGTCTCGTTGCCCGGACCCCCGGCGGTCAGCAGGTAGGACTGGCCGAACATGTTGGCCGAGGCCAGCACCGTGGTGGTGGTGATGAACAGCATCACCGGGCGCAGGCCGGGCAGCGTCACGTTGAAGAACGAACGCACGGCACCCGCGCCGTCGAGGGCTGCCGCCTCGTAGAGCTCGCTGTTGATGCCCTTGAGCCCGGCCAGGAAGATCACGGTGTTGAGGCCGGACGTCCACCACACCGTGACGCCCACCAGGGACACCCACACCCAGGGGACGTCGACGGTCCAGGGCACGTCGGAACTGATACCGATCGTGTGCAGCAGGTGGTTCAGGACGCCGGACTGCGTGTCGAGCACGTAGCCCCAGATGAGCCCGACCACCGCGACACCCAGCACGTACGGCGCGAAGAAGACGGTGCGAAACGTGCTGGCGGCACGGATCTTCTGGTTGAGCAGCACCGCCACGAGGAGCGGCACCACCACGAGGAACGGCACGCTCGCGACGACGAAGATCGCCGTGGCGCGCATCGAGCTCCAGAAGTCGCCCGACGTGGTGGAGTCCGACGAGAACAGGTCCGTGTAGTTGCGCAGGCCGACGAAGTGCTGGACGTCCCGGAACGGGCTCCAGTCGGTGAAGCTGATCCACAGCCCGTACACCGCCGGCGCGAGCACGAACCCCACGAACAGGACGAGGAACGGCGCGAGGAACAGGTAGGCGACCAGGGTCCGCCGTCGGCGCCTGACCCGGTCCCCGGAGCGGCGGCCGCTCCCCCCGGCGCTCGCGCGCCGGGGGGAGGCGGCCACCGCGGTGGCGAACTCAGTCACCGTACTTGGCCCGGTTCTGCTCGAGGATCCGGTCCGCCTTCGCCTTGGCGTCGTCCAGCGCCGCCTTCGGGGACTTCTTGCCCGTGAGCGCCTCGTTGATCGCCGTCGTCACCAGGGCGTTCGCCTCGTTGATGCCGGGCGAGACCGTCTCGTAGTGCGCGTACGGCAGCTCCTCGATGAACGGCTTGAGGTTCGGGTACTTCTGCACGAGCGCCGGGTCGTCGCGGACGGTGTTGGCACCCGGCAGCTCCCCCGTCTCGGCCCAGCCGGCCGAGTTGTCGTTCATCCACTTGACGAAGGTCGCCGCGGCGGCGGTCTTGTTCTTGTCCTGACCCTTGTTGGCGGGGAAGACCCAGTGCGTCGAGCTGGACCACACGGCCTTCTCGTCGCCGATCTGCGGCACGGGCGCGGCCGCCCACTCCAGCCCGTCGAACGCCGTGTTGGTGGTCTGCCACACGCCGTTCCAGTTGAACGCCGTGTCGCTGGCCAGCAGTGCCTTGATGTTCCCGTCCTGCGCGACGTTGGCGGGGCTGTAGCCCTGGTCGATCAGCCCGCGCATCCAGCTCAGGGCCTTGACGCCGGCCTCGGAGTTGAAGGTGGCCTCGGTGACGTCCTTGTTGTACAGGTCGCCGCCGAACTGCCAGAGCAGGCTCTGGAACTCGAACGTGCCGGTGAAGACGTAGCCGTCCACCCACTCCCCCTTGACGCCCGCGTCCTTGAGCGCCTCGAGGGCCGCCTCGTAGGAGGCCTTGTCCGTGGGGATGTCGGAGAGGGACGCCTTGGCGAGCACCTCCTTGTTCACGTACAGGCCGAGGGGCGTGACGCTCCACGGGACCGCGTACTGAGCGCCCTTGTAGTTGCCCTTGTCGAAGACCCCGGGCGGGAAGTCCTCGGCCGTGTAGCCGAGGGACTTGACGATGGCGTCGGACTTCAGCAGCAGGTTCTGCGCGGCGTAGGTGGCCAGGTCGTCGCCGTGAAGCACCGCGACGTCCGGACCCTTGCCGGCCTTGATGGCCAGCGGGAGCTTGGCCGCGATGTCCGCCCACTCCTGGGGGACGGCCTTGACGGCGATGTTCTTGTGCTCGGCGTTGAACTTGTCGATGAGCTGGGGCACCAGGGTCGGCGCGGCGCCTCCGGTCCAGCCGTGCCAGAAGGTGATGTCGACCTTGGGCCCGTCGTAGGTGCCGTTGCCGGACACCCCGCTGTCGTTGCCCGAGGTGGAACCGGAGCCGGAACATGCCGCGAGGCTGAGCGCCAGGACGGCGGCCAGGCCCGCACCGAGCCCTCTGGCCATTGACTTCCTCATGCGAACTCTCCTTTGAGTCTCGAGACGGCCGAAGGGCACGACCGCGGCCGCGTCAACGCGACCCTGATCCAGAATTTACAGCGCTAGAATCGGACGGTCAAGCGATCGCCTCGCGCCCGGCCGCCGCCGGGCCGCGCCTTCCGGCGGGACGCCGCTGACGGTCGATAGGGTGTGCGCGGCGCAGCGGGCGCTCGAGAAGGGGGTCCCATGGCACGGGTCCGGCTCCAGGACGTCGCCGAGCGCGCGGGCGTGTCGATGAAGACCGTCTCCAACGTGGTGCGCGACGCCCCGCACGTGTCCGAGACGATGCGGGCGCGCGTGCAGCGCGCGATCGACGAGCTCGGCTACCGCCCCAACATGATGGGCAGGCGGCTGGCGACCGGCCGCACCGGGCTCCTCGCCCTGGCCTTCAGCGACGTGGCGATCCCGTACTTCGCCGAGCTGTCCCGGGTGGTGTCCCGGCTCGCCCTGCCGCACGGCTACCAGGTGCTGATCAAGGAGACCGAGGGCACGCTCGAGGGCGAGCGCGCCCTGGTGGCCAACTCCGAGTCCGGGATGGTCGACGGCGTGCTCTTCCAGCCGAGCGTGATGAGCTCGACGGAGGTTGCCCGCCATCGGACTGAACTGCCGATCGTCCTGCTCGGGGAGACGGCAGCGCCGCTGACCATGGACCGCGTGATGATCGACAACGTCACGGCCGCCCGGGAGGTCACCGAGCACGTGCTCGCGGCCGGTCGCCGGCGCGTCGGCTTCGTCGGCCACGAGCGTGCCGGGCTCACGGAGACGTCCCGGCAGCGCATCGCCGGCTACCAGCAGGCGCTCGAGCACCACCGCCTGACACCGGACCCGGCACTCCTGATCGCGACCGACGAGATCTCCGCGGCGGGCGCGGTGCGAGCGGTCGGCGCCGCGCTCGACGCCGGCCTGGACGTCGACGCCCTCGTGTGCCGCGACGACCTCGCCGCGATCGGCACCCTGCGCGCCCTGCAGGAGCGGGGCGTGCGCGTCCCCGACGACGTGGCGGTCACCGGGTGGGACGACATCCGGCTGAGCGCCGTGACCTTCCCGAGCCTGACCACCGTCTCGCCCGACCTGGAGGCGCTCGCCGAGCGTGCGCTCACCCTGCTGCTCGAGCGGGTGGACGGCTTCGAGGGCATAGGCCGGCACGAGACCGTGTCGCACCGGCTCGTGGTGCGGGAGAGCGCACCCGTCCCCGCACGCGTGCTCTGACGGAAGCCGCGTCGCGCCCCTGCCCGTTTACAGCGCTGGAATCTTCCGCCATGCTGAGGGCATGATCGACGACGACCACTTGCGCCCCGTTGCCAGCACCCAGGACGGGACGCACCCGCGGCCCCAGCTGCTCCGGGCGCGCTGGGTCGACCTCTCGGGTCCGTGGCGGTTCGCGTTCGACGACGAGGACGCCGGCCTGCGGGAGCGCTGGTGGCTCGACTGGCCCGGCACCGACACCGAGATCGCCGTGCCCTACCCACCCGAGTCGCCGGCGTCCGGCGTCAACGACACGACGTACCACCACGTGGCCTGGTACCGGCGCACGCTCACGGAGCAGGACCTGGCCGCGACCGGCACGACGCCCGGCGACCGCCTGATGCTGCGCTTCGGCGCGGTCGACTTCCGGTGCCACGTGTGGGTGGACGGGCACCTCGTCGGCACGCACGAGGGCGGGCACACGCCGTTCTCCTTCGACATCACCGACGTGCTCGACCCCGGTGAGGCGCACGTCCTGGTGGTCCGGGCCGAGGACGACCCGCACGACGTCTCCCAGCCGCGCGGCAAGCAGGACTGGCGCGAGCAGCCGCACGTCATCTGGTACCACCGCACCAGCGGCATCTGGCAGCCGGTCTGGCTCGAGTCGGTCCCGGCCGTCGGCATCGACTCGGTGCACTGGACCGCGACGCCGGGATCGGCGACCGTCACCGCCGAGCTGCGCCTGACCGCGGCGCCGTCCGAGCCTGTCCCCGTGCGCATCACCCTGACCCACGGTGGCACCGAGCTCGCGGCGACCGCCACGATGGCGACCCGCGCCGACGTGACGGTCGTCCTGAGCGTCCCCGCGCTGAGCAACGGCCAGGCGTACGAGGAGCTGCTCTGGTCGCCCGAGCACCCCCACCTCGTCGACGCGCTCCTCGACGTGGGCGAGGACCGTGCCTCGTCGTACGTGGGCATCCGGACGGCGGAGGTCGCGCGGGGGCACTTCCTGCTCAACGACCGCCCGTACTACGTGCGCTCCGTGCTCAACCAGGGCTACTGGCCGCAGTCGCACCTCGCCGCGCCGTCCGCGGACGCGCTGCGCGCCGAGGCGCAGCTCATCAAGGACCTCGGGTTCAACGCCACGCGCGTGCACCAGAAGTTCGAGGATCCTCGGTTCCTCTACTGGACCGACCGGCTGGGACTGCTCGTCTGGGGCGAGGCGCCCGCCAGCTTCACCTACTCGACGCTCTCGGTCGAGCGCACCGTCGACGAGTGGCTCGCGATCGTGCACCGCGACTTCTCGCACCCCAGCATCGTGACCTGGGTGCCGCTGAACGAGAGCTGGGGGGTGCAGCACATCGCGCGCGAGCCGCGGATGCAGCGGTACGCGCGGTCTCTCGTGGACCTGACGAAGGCGCTGGACCCGACGCGGCCCGTGGTGTCGAACGACGGCTGGGAGCAGGTGGAGACCGACATCGTCGCGATCCACGACTACGCCGCCGATCCGGACGTCGTGGCCGCGCGCTACCGGGATCGTGCCGCGATCGACGCGATGGTGGCGGGCATCGGGCCCGCGGGGCGGCGCCTGGTGCTCTCGGGCGACATCGCCGACGCGCCGGTGATGCTCACCGAGTTCGGCGGCATCTCCTACGACCTGGACGCGGTGGACGACGCCTGGGGCTACTCGGCCGCCACCTCTCCCGGCGACTTCGCGAAGCGGCTGCAGGGGCTCCTGGGAGCGGTGCACGCCAGCGGCGTCCTGGCCGGCTTCTGCTACACCCAGCTCGCCGACACGCTGCAGGAGACGAACGGGCTGGTGACCGCCGACCGCGTGCCCAAGCTGCCGGTCGAGGAGCTGCGCGCGATCATGACCGGCGACTGAGGCGCCCGCCTCCGCTCAGTAGCCGCCCGACGCGCGCAGCTCCGGCGGTCTGCCGTCGGGGTCGTGGATGACGTCGAGCGGCACCGCGGCCCACCGCCGTTGCGCGGGTGTCAGGTGCGGCAGCGGGAGCCGGCGCAGCCGACCGGGAGGGCGCTGCCCCTGCCGGCCACCCGCGTGCCACGCGTCGAGGCGGGCGGCCGAGGCCGCGTACACGTCGAACATCGCGCGGGGGTCGAGGCAGTCGGCCATCGCGGTCTCGAGGCCGCGCTCCCCCGCCTCGTCCAGTCGGTCGAGGTGCTCGGCGGCGAGGGTCAGCCGCAGGTCGCGCGCGTACACCTCGTCCAGCACGGCCGCGGTGAGCTCGGAGTCGTGGGTCCAGGACCGGCGGCTGAAGTTGTCCGAGCCCGTGCTGGCCCACGTGTCGTCGACGATGCAGACCTTGGCGTGGACGTACACCGGCACGCCCGCGTGGTTCTCCAACCCGTACGCCGCGAAGCGGTGGGGCGCGGCGCGCAGCGCCTGGCCGAGCGCGCGGTGGCGGCCGAGCAGCTGCGGCACCCGGTTGAGGCCGTCGATGTCGGGCACGAGCGGGATCACGACGACCATGCGCAGCTCGGGTCGCGACCGCAGCTGCTCGGCGTAGACCCGAGCCACGTCGTGCCCCCAGAAGTACTGGTCCTCGACGTAGACGAGGCGCTCGGCGCGGCGCGCGACCTTCTGGTGGCCGCGCGCGACGCTGCGCTCTCCCCCGCGCGCGAACGGGTAGTCGCGCCCGGCGCGCAGGTCGGGGTACGTGCGCAGCAGCTGCACGGTGTGGGATCCCGCCCGCGGCGGTGGCGGCTGCTGCTCCGGGAGCCGGCTCGGGGTGCTGTCGAGGCCGCGGAGCTTGTCCGCCGCCCGCCGCCACGGCGCACGGGAGAGCGGCGCGGGGTCCTCCCACCGCTCCCGGAACACGGTCTCCACGTCGTAGACCGCCGGGCCGCGCAGTGCGACCTGGACGTCGTGCCACGGAGGGTGCGGGCCGTACTCCGCGGTGAGCGGCTGGGGCTGCGGATCACCGCGGTGCTCGGCGTCGTCCCTGCGGTTGTGCGCCAGGTCGATGCCGCCGACGAAGGCCACGTCGCGCGCCGGGTCCGCGCCGTGCCGGATGACCACGAACTTCTGGTGGTGCGAGCCGCCGGCCCGGACGCGCATGTCGAGCAGCACCTCGGCTCCCCGCTTGTGCAGCTGCTCGCCCAGGTGCCGGTTCTCGGTGGCGAAGAAGCCCGTCTGGTCCAGGTGCGAGCGCCACACCAGCCCGTGCACCGCCGCACCCCGCCGCTCAGCCCGGCTGAAGACCTCGACGACGTCGCTGTCCTCCGCGTCGGTCAGGCGCTCGTCCCCGTCCCCCTGCCAGTCGGTGAAGAGCACGATGTCCCCGGGGCCGGTCGCCTCGAGGGCGTCGTGCAGCGCCCGGAAGTACGTCGCGCCGTGGACGAGAGGCTCGACGAGGTTGCCGTCCGACCACGCCCGGTCGCCCCCGTGGCGGTCGTCCAGCCTGGTCGAGGGGTTGGCGCGCTCCCGCCGGGTGAGCAACCACTCGGCCGGGTCCGCCATGCTCCGAGGATGCCAGACGGTCGGTCAGGGTGCCCAGTTCATCCTGTTCGTCCCGTTTTCCCCGTGCCAGGCTGCCGCCATGACGTCACCGGGCCACCCGCGCGGACCGACGATCCACCACGTGGCGGGGACACGGAAGCCGACCCGCAACCGGCGCACGCCTGCGGACGCCGGTCACCCGCTCGCGCAGGCATGGCGGTGGCGCGTCTTCGGCCTCCTGCTGCCTGCCCAGCTGGTGGGGGTCGCGCTGTGGCGGCAGCCCGTGCTGGACCCGCTGACCGTGACCGCGTCGATCCTCGACAAGGCGCTGCTCGTCGCCAGCACCGTCGGCGCGCTCGCCGCCGTCGCGATGCTTCTCGTGCACAAGCAGAAGTGGGCCTTCCGGCTGGGCCAGCTGGCCGCGCTGGCCGCCGCGGCGACGAGCGTCTCGGTGCTGGCCGCCGGCGTGCGGCCGCCGCGCGACGCGCCGGTGCTCGTCCTGGCGGCTGCGGGCGCGGTCGGCGCGGGGGTCGGCGGCTACTGGCTGTGGACCCGCCAGCCCACCGGCGCCCGCGTCACGCCGTCCGCGCTCGTGGCCTCCACCGTCGCGGGCGCCCTGCTGCCGCTGCTGCAGCTGTGGTCGGCGACCTCCTTCGTCGTCGGGGCGCAGCACGTCGCCCTGTCCGCCACGAGCGACGTCTCCGTCCTCGCCGCCGACCCCGCCGGGCCCGGTGCCCTGGACCACGTTCGGGTCGCCACGACCTTCAGCAACGCGTCCGGTGTGCGCGCCCGCGTCATCGTCACCCAGACCCTCGTGTGCTGGTGGGCGCCGGGCGAGCTGGTCGAGTACGACCCGACCACCCTGCGCGACGAGCACCCCGACCGCTGCACGACGTGGCGGCCGCTGGAGAAGCTGAGCTGGGTGGACGGCGACGCGGACCTGTCCGACGTCCGCGTCGTCGACATCCCCGCCGACCACCCGCACGTGGTCCTGCAGGTGCGGACGGCCTACGCGCGCGGCGACCGGTTCACCGTGGACCCTGAGCCGACGCACCTGGACGCGCTGGACGCCTGCAGGGACGTCGAGCTCTACCGGATCCGGGAGGAGTCGCGGTTCCGGTCCGTCGCGCAGCAGGACAAGTTCCTGATGTACGCCGACGACGACGGCGACGGCGGGCTCAACTTCCACCTCACGTCCGCCGGCGAGATGTCCTGCCCCACCACCCAGCTCGGCCTGCAGGACTACTACGCCATCACCACGTCGCGCGTCATCACCGAGACCTGGCTCACCGCGCCGCCGACGCCCGGTTCCCCGTAGCGGTGGTCACTCGGCCTCCTCCGGCCGCTCCGCGATCGCCAGCTCGTCCGCGAGCGGGACGTAGCCGTCCACGTGGCGCTCCGCGGCACCGTCGTACTGCGACATCGGGCGGATGAGCGCGTTCGAGGCCGCCTGCTCCAGGATGTGGGCCGTCCATCCTGTGACGCGCGCCGCGACGAAGAGCGGCGTGAACGTCGCCGTGTCGAAACCGATGAGGTTGTACGCGGGCCCGGAGGGGTAGTCGAGGTTGGGGTAGATGCCTTTGCGGGCCACGAACTCGCTCTCGAGGGCCGAGTACAGCTCGAGCACGTCCGGCCGGTCGTAGTGCGCCACCAGGCTGTCGAGCGCCGTCTTCATGGTGGGCACCCGGGAGTCGCCGCGCTTGTACACGCGGTGACCGAAGCCCATGATCTTGCGCTTCTGAGCCAGTGCCGTGTCGAGCCAGGCCGGCACCTGCGACGCGTCGCCGATCTCGTCGAACACGCGCATGACGGCCTCGTTCGCGCCGCCGTGCAGCGGGCCCTTGAGCGCTCCGATCGCGGCGACGACCGCGGAGTAGAGGTCGCTCAGCGTCGAGGTGACCACGCGCGCCGTGAAGGTCGAGGCGTTGAACGAGTGCTCGGCGTACAGGATCATCGACCGGTTGAACGCGTCGACGACCACCGGGTCGGACTCCTCGCCGAACGTCATCCACAGGAAGTTGGCCGCGTAGTCCAGGTCGTCGCGCGCGGGAACCGGCTCCAGCCCGCGACGACGACGCTGGCCGTACGCGACGATCGCCGGCAGCGCCGCGAACAGCGTGAGGCTGCGTCGCAGGTTGTCCTCGACGCTGCCGCTCGCGTCCAGGACCGAGCCCGTCCCGGCCAGTTCCCGGGCACCGAGCAGGCTCACCGCCGTGCGCACGTCGTCCATCGGGTGCGCGTCGAGCGGGAGCATGTCCAGGAGCGTCCTGACGTCCGGGTCGAGTGCGCGCTGCGCGCGCTCCGCCGCGCGCTGCTCGTCGAGCTGCCCCGCGGCGGGAAGCTCGCCGTGCCACAGCAGGTACGCGACCGACTCGAACGGCTGCGTCGCGGCGAGCTCCTGCACCGGGTAGCCCCGGTACAGGAGCGTGTTCGTCTCCGGGTCCACCTTCGAGACGGCCGTGACGTCGGCGACCACGCCGGCGAGGCCCTTCTTGACGTCGCTCATGCCCCGCCCCTGTTGTTCGTCAGGTCGAACGTGTAGATGCCCGAGTCGAAGGCGGAGTAGCCCTCGTAGTCCAGGAGCTCGTAGAGCCGTGCACGCGTCTGCATCTCCGGGACCCGCGACGCCAGCGACCCCTCCGTCTGGATGGTCTCGAGCGCACGCTCGGCCGCGCCCATGGCGATCCGCAGCAGGGACACCGGGAAGATCACGATGTTCACGCCGACGTCCGCCAGCTGCCGGGTGGTGAACAGCTCGCTCCTGCCGAACTCGGTCATGTTGGCCAGGATCGGCACCTCGACGGCCGCTCGGATCGCCGCGAACTCCTCCAGCGAGGCCATGGCCTCGGGGAAGATCGCGTCGGCGCCCGCGTCCTGCAGCGCCTTGGCGCGGTCCACCGCGGCGGCCATGCCCTCGACGCCCCGGATGTCGGTGCGGGCCATGATGAGGAAGTTCGGGTCGCGGCGGCCCTGCACCGCGGCGCGGATGCGCTTGAGCGCGGTGGCCTCGTCGACCACCTCCTTGCCGTCGAGGTGCCCGCAGCGCTTGGGGTTCACCTGGTCCTCGAGGTGCATGCCCGAGATCCCGGCGTCCTCGAGCACCTGGACCGTGCGCGCGACGTTCATGGGCTCCCCGAACCCGGTGTCGGCGTCGATCAGGGTGGGCAGGTCCGTGACCCGCGCGATCTGCCCGCCGCGCTGCGCGACCTCGGTCAGCGTCGTGAGGCCGATGTCGGGCAGCCCGAGGTCCGCGGAGAGCACGGCGCCCGAGATGTAGACCCCCTCGAAGCCCTTCTCCTGGATGAGCGCCGCGCTGAGGGGGTTGAAGGCCCCGGGCATCCGGACGAGGTCGCCCGCGGCGAGACGCGCGCGGAAGTCGGCGCGCTTCGTGGCGGCCGGGACGGTCGAGTGCAGCATCACAGCAGTCCCTTCGGTGCGGCGGGCAGGCCGGACGCGACCACGTTGAGGTCGGCGACCTCGGCGGCGGACAACGACGGCAGCCGCTCCGCGAGCGCGAGGAACTCCTCGACGACGTCGCCCGGCAGCACGGGCGTGGCCAGCGTGCGGAACTTGCGGACGTAGTCGGGCCGCGTGAACGGCCGCGCGCCGAGCGGGTGGGCGTCGGCGACCGCGATCTCGTCCACGATGCGGGTGCCGTCCGTGAGCTCGATCTCGACGCGACCGCCGAAGGCCTTCTCGCTCAGGTCGTTCGAGTGGTAGCGCCGCGTCCACTCGGCGTCCTCGACCGTCGTCACCTTCTGCCAGAGCGCCACGGTGTCCGGCCGAGCGGCGCGTTCCGGCGTGTAGGACGCGACGTGGTCCCAGCTGCCGTCCTGGAGGGCCACCGCGAAGATGTACGGGATCGAGTGGTCGAGCGTCTCGCGGCTCGCGCCGGGGTCGTACTTCTGCGGGTCGTTCGCCCCCGAGCCGATGACGTGGTGCGTGTGGTGGCTGGTGACGAGCACGATGCTCGCCACCCGGGCCGGGTCGCGGACCTCGGGATGCCGCGTGCCGAGCGCCCTCGCCAGGTCGATCCAGGCCTGCGCCTGGTACTCGGCGGAGTGCTCCTTGGTGTAGGTGTCCAGGATCGCCCGCTTCGGCTCGCCCGCCTCGGGGAGGGGGACCTCGTAGCGGCCCTCGGGCCCGTCCAGCAGCCAGGCGATCACGCCGTCCTCGCCCTCCCAGATGGGAGACGGGCTGGTCTGCCCGCGCATGGCCCGGTCCACGGCCTCGATCGCCATCTTGCCGGCGAAGCCCGGCGCGGACGCCTTCCACGTGGAGATCTCGCCCTTGCGCGACTGCCGCGTGGCGGTGGTGGTGTGCAGCGCCTGGCCGATCGCCTGGTAGATCGTCTCGGGGTCGAGCCCGAGGAGGGTGCCGATGCCGGCCGCGGCGCTCGGGCCGAGGTGGGCGACGTGGTCGATCTTGTGCGCGTGCAAGGAGACGGCCTTGACCAGGTCGACCTGGATCTCGTAGCCGGTGGCGATCCCGCGCACCAGGGCCGCACCGTCGGCGCCCACGTGCTGCGCCACCGCGAGGATCGGCGGGATGTTGTCGCCCGGGTGGGAGTACTCGGCCGCGAGGAACGTGTCGTGGTAGTCCAGCTCGCGCACCGCCACGCCGTTCGCGTACGCCGCCCACTCCGGGCCGTACCGACCGGCGATCCCGAAGACGGTCGCGCCCGCTCCGCCCGACGCCGGCCCCACGGGATGAGCCTGCGCCTGCCCGCGGGCCGCGACGATCGGGGCGCGCCCGAGCGAGGCCACCGCCACCGCCGCGTTGTCGATGAACCGGTTCACGATCATGTCCGCGACGTCGGCGTCGACGGCCACGGGGTCGACCGCGACCTCGGCGATCTTCCAGGCGAGCTGCTGCTCGCGCGGGAGCGGCTCCGAGCTCTTGTACGTGCGCAGCGGATGGAGCTTCATCAGGCGGTGCCTTTCTGGGCCGGGGCGTGCGGAAGGCGGTCGACCCGGCCGAGACCCGGTGCCGAGCGACCTCCGCGTCGAGCGCGCTCACGTAGGCAGCCACGGCCTACCGCCTTATTGTGCACAGCCTCCCGGCGCGCGCGGCGCACCACGCGATCGCGCGACCTGGGCGTGGAGAGACGGGACGGGCTGCCCGGCGGCCGTCCTCGCGGCCGCCCGCACTCGAGTTCGGGTCGCTAGCATCGCGGGCATGCCCATCACGTTCGAGAACGTCGGCATCGCCGTGCGCGACCTCGACGCCGCGATCGCCTTCTTCACCGATCTCGGGCTCGCGGTCGTCGGCCGCGACACCGTGAGCGGCGAGTGGGCCGACACGGCCGTGGGGCTCGACGGCAACCACGCCCGCATCGCGGTCCTGCGCACGCCCGACGGACACGGTGAGCTCGAGCTGTTCGAGTACCTCCACCCGAAGGCGATCGAGACCGAGCCCACGCAGCCTCACGAGATCGGCATGCACCGCGTCGCCTTCTCGGTCGACGACCTCGACGAGGCGCTTGCGGTCGCTGCGCGGCACGGGTGCCATCCGCTGCGCGGGGTGGCGACGTACCGGGACGTCTACCGGCTGACGTACGTGCGCGGGCCGAGCGGCATCCTCGTCATGCTGGCCCAGGACCTGACGAAGGGCTGACGCGCCGGTCCGCGACTATCGCGCGAACGCCGCCCGCCGCAGCTCCCACTGCTCCCTGGTGATCTCGTACTTGTACCCGCCGAGCTCTGCCCCCTCGACGGCCAGCATGTCGTCGGGCGTCGGCAGCTCCTCGGTGACGGTCATACCCACCTTCTCCATCACGCGCTGCGAGCCGCGGTTGAGCGCCATCGTCGCGCCCCACACGACGCGCACGTCGAGCTCGTCGAACGCCTTCTCGAGCAGGGCGGACGCGACCTCGGTCGCGTAACCGCTGCCCCAGGCCGCCCGGCGCAGCCGGTAGCCGAGCTCGACCTCGTCCAGGGGCCCGTCCCGTTCCGGTCGCAGGCAGAACCAGCCCACGAAGGTCCCGGTCGCCGTCTCGTACGCCGCGAACAGCCCGAAGGAGCCGCCCCAGCGCTCGTAGGCGGCCAGCAGGCTCGGCAGGACGAGGTCGCGCACCACCTCGGGCGGCGTCGCCTCGCCCCCGGACAGGTAGCGCATCACCTCGGGGTCGCTGTCCAGCTCGATCAGAAGGTCGGCGTCGTCGGCCCCGAACGGGCGCAGCGTCACGCGTGCGGTCTGCAGGTACGTCGTCGTCACGGCGGCAGCATGCCAGACGCCGAACGGCGGACGTGACCTGATTACGCCTCCACGGCTCCTGTCAGTGCGCACCCCGCTCGCGGGCAGCCGCGACGGCCTGCACCACCCCGGCGGACCACGGCTCGCCGTGCCCGGGCAGCAGCGTCGTCGCCCCGGTGTCCGTCAGAGCGTCGAGGGAGGCGAGCGCCTGCGCGCTGTCGGCGGTCGCCGCACCGGCGACGATCTGCGGCCCTCGCAGGCCGGTGTACGGGTCGAGCGTCACGAGCGCGTCGCCGCTGAGCACGACGTCGCGCTCGGGCAGGTGCAGCGCGCAGTGGCCGAAGGTGTGGCCCGGCGTGAAGACGACCCGCGGCGAGCCGGCGACGGCCACGGTCTCCCCCGTGGGCAGGTCCAGGAGGCCCCGCACGCCCGGGACGCGCCACGCCCCGGCGCGGGCCATCGCCGCGAGGATGGGCAGCGCCCGAGGGTGCCGCACGGGGTAGGCCGCGCGCGGTCGCTCGTGCGCGTAGCGGTACGGGTGCGCCGCCAGGTAGTGCTCGCGGGGGTGGGCCCACACCGGCACGCCGAGCTGCCGCTGCGCCCGGGCTGCGAAGCCGGTGTGGTCGAAATGGGCATGCGTGAGGACGAGCCCCTGGACCGAGCCAGGACGCATCCCGATCTCGCGCAGCGACCGACCGACCACGTCCCACGTCTCCGGATGGCCCGCGTCGACGATCAGGACGTCCGAGCCCTCCACCACCAGGTACAGGTTGACGTGGGCGTGCTCGATGCGGAACACCCGATCGGCGACCTCGCTGACTGCGCTCCGTCCCATGGACGGCACCTCTTCTCCTGCCGGGCTCCCCGCGCGGCTCGAGGTACGTCCCACGGTAGGTCGCGGGGCGCCCGCTGCAAGTCGACGGCGGCCGCCAGCCTCGGCGTGCGCGGCTCGAGACCCCGGCTGATACTCGGCCGATGACTTCTGCCACCGCGACCGACGAGCAGCCCACGCGGCTGGCGCGCACCGTCACCGGCCCGCTCCTGTTCCTCTTCATCCTCGGCGACGTCCTGGGTGCCGGCGTCTATGCGCTCGTCGGCGAGCTGTCGGCAGAAGCCGGCGGCATGATCTGGGTCCCGCTGGTGGTCGCGCTCGGCATGGCCCTGCTCACCGCGGCCTCCTACGCCGAGCTGGTGACGAAGTACCCGCGAGCCGGCGGGTCGGCCGTCTACGCGCAGCGCGCGTTCGGCAGGCCGGTGGTCTCCTTCCTCGTCGGGTTCTGCATGCTCGCTGCGGGCGTGACGTCGGCCGCCGGGCTCGCGCTGGCCTTCTCGGGCGACTACCTCGGCGAGTTCCTGGACGTCCCGGCCGTCCCGACGGCGCTGGTGTTCCTGCTCCTGGTCGCGGCCCTCAACGCGCGCGGGATCAAGGAGTCGCTGCGCGCCAACGTCGGCATGACGGCCATCGAGCTGAGCGGGCTGCTGCTGGTCGTCGTGCTGGGTGCGGTGGTGCTGGGCCGCGGCGACGGCGACCTCACCCGGCTGACGCAGCTCCCGGAGGGCACCGCGCTCGCGACGGCGACGCTCGGCGGCGCGCTGATCGCGTTCTACTCGTTCGTCGGGTTCGAGACCTCGGCCAACCTCGCGGAGGAGGTCCGCGACGTGCGCCGCGTCTACCCGCGCGCCCTGTTCGGGGCGCTGCTGACCGCGGGCGTCGTCTACCTGCTGATTGGCCTGGTGGCACCGGCCGTCGTCGCGCTCCCGGAGCTGCAGTCGTCGAGCGGGCCGCTGCTGGAGGTCGTCGACGCGGCCGGCGGCGTCCCGCTGAAGCTGTTCGCGTTCGTCGCCCTCGTCGCCGTCGCCAACGGCGCGCTGCTGACCATGATCATGGCCAGCCGGCTCGCGTACGGCATGGCTGAGGAGGGCCTGCTCCCCGGCGTCTTCGCGCGCGTGCTGCCCAACCGGCGTACGCCCGTCGTCGCCATCGTGGTCACGACGGTCGTCGCGATGGTCCTGACCACCACCGGCTCGCTCGTCGACCTCGCGTCCACGGTGGTGCTCCTGCTCCTGTTCGTGTTCCTCAGCACCAACGTGGCGGTCCTCGTGCTGCGCCGCGACCGCGTGGAGCACTCGCACTTCAAGGCGTGGACCTGGGTGCCCGTGCTCGCTGCGGCGACGTGCGTGGGCCTGCTGACCCAGCAGGAGCTCAAGCACTGGCTGCTCGCGGGCGCCCTGCTGGCGGTCGGCCTGCTGCTCTACCTGCTGGCCCGCCGATCCACCCGCACCGCCCACCCTGTCGACGCCTGAGCGGCAGCCGCGGCGTCAGCCGATCAGCGGGCGCCCCTCCGGGCGCCGGTAGAGCCGCTGCCTCTGCCGCAGCACCAGCGCCGAGGCGAAGGTCACCGGTCCGAGGCGACCGGCGAACATGAGCACCACGAGGACGAGCTGCTGCCAGGGCTCCAGATCGGCGGTGATGCCCGTGGTCAGGCCGACCGTCGCGAACGCGGAGACGTTCTCGTACAGGATCTGGTCGAGCGAGAACGGGCTCGTCATCGCGATGACCAGCGTCGAGGCGACGACGGCCGCGACGCTGAGCAGCGCGACCGAGAGCGCCTGGCGGATCGTCGCCGGCGACAGCCGGCGGTCGAACAGCTCGGCGTCCGGGTCGCCGCGCAGCTCCGCGACGATGACCAGCAGCAGCACGGCGAAGGTGCCGACCTTGATGCCGCCGGCGGTGCCGGCGCTCCCGCCGCCGATAAACATGAGCATGTCCACGCCCAGCAGCGTGCCCGTGTTCATCTCGCCCGGGTTGACGCTGTTGAAGCCTGCGGTGCGCGGCATGACGGCTTGGAAGAAGCCGGCCAGCGTCCGCCCGGCCGGGTCCAGCGCGCCGAGGGTGCCCGGGTTGCTCCACTCGGCGACCGTCACGAACACGGTCCCGCCGACGATCAGCACGGCCGTCATGAGCAGCGTGAGGCGCGTGTGGATGCTCCAGCGCGAGGGCCGGCGGTGCTGCTTGACGAGCTCGAGGATGACCGGGAACCCGATGCCGCCGAGGATCACCGCGAGCGCGATCGGCAGGCAGATCCACGGGTCGGTGGCGAAGCTGATCAGGTTGTCGCTGAACAGCGCGAACCCGGCGTTGTTGAACGCCGAGACCGCGTGGAAGACCCCCAGCCACAGGCTGTGGGACCAGCTGTTGTCGTAGCCGATCGCGAATCGCAGGGTGAGGATCGCGGCGGTGACCGCCTCGACCGTGAGGCTGACGACGGCGACGCCGCGCAGCACGGCACGCACGTCCCCCAGTGCCCCGCTCCGCGTCTCCCGGGCCGCCAGCACGCGCGAGCCGAGCCTGAGCCGGCGCGAGATCAGCAGACCGAGCAGCGACGCCAGGGTCATGACCCCGAAGCCCCCCACCTGGACGAGCAGGAGGATGACGACCTGACCGAACGGCGACCAGTACGTGGGCGTGTCCACGATGGTCAGGCCCGTCACGCACAGGGCCGAGGTCGCCGTGAACAGGGCGTCGAGAGCGGACGCACCGCCCGGACCCGAGCGGGACGCCGGCAGCATGAGCAGGAGCGTGCCGACGCCCACCCCGGCGGCGAAGCCCGCCACGATGACCTGCAGCGGTCGCACCGCGCCGCGCCGGAACCCACGGACGCCCCGCTGCGCCGCGCGGCGCGGCAGAGTCCTCAAGGTGCGACTGGCCATGGCGGTCCACCTCAGGCGTAGGACGCGGGCCGGTGACCCGCGGAGCCGACACCAGCGCCAGCACCAGGTCAGAGCGTACGAAACGGATGCCTCGGACGCCCGCACCGGCCCGCCGGTGCGGGCGACCCGCGGTGCGATCGTGGACGAGGCGTCCTGGTCCCGCCAGGGGCGGGCGCAGCCGCACGGGCGTAGTGTCGTGAGGGCGGCGCGGCGCGGCGAACGGGTTGAGCTCCAGCCGGAACTTCCGCCGGTGGCCGTGCGCGGCGAGGAGGACCCGTGCCCCTGCAGGACGTATCTGTTGTCGGCCACTACCTCTACCGCTACGGCGATGACTCCTGGTGGTGGTCCGACGGCATGCGAGCGGCATATGGCGGCGAGCTCTCCGAGGACGCCGAACTGGACCAGATGATGCGCCACGTCCACGAGGACGAGCGCACTGGCCTGCTCGAGGCGATGGCGCGCTGCACCCGTGACGGGACCCCGTTCGGCCTGACGCACCGCGCCGTCGATGTGAACGGGAACGACCGCTCCCTCATGCTCACCGGCGACCGGGGGCGCAACAGCGCAGGTCGAGAGATCCGCGGAATGGCCCTCGACCTGGAGCCGGCGGTCGACGCTGCCGTGCGGTACGCCGCGTCGCTGGAGCTCAGCACGGCGCTCGCGTCCCACGCGGTCATCGACCAGGCGAAGGGCGTCTTCATGCTGCTCTACGGCGTGGACGAGGATGGTGCGTTCGACCTGCTGCGCTGGAGCTCGATGCGCGTCAACGTCAAGCTCCTCACGATCGCCCACCGGATCCTGGTGCTCGCCCGGAACCTGCCCGGCATGGCGGCACGCGACCGGGACCACTTCGCCTCGCTGATCGGGTCCCCGCCGGACGCGCTCCCTGCCCCGCGCCGTACGTCCGGCCGCGCCCGCGTCAGCATCAGCGTGCTCGACGGATATGTCCCCGCCGTCGCCGTGCGCGGCAGGGCGGACCTTCGAGCCGCCAAGGAGGTGTCGGATGCCGCCCGTGAGGTGTGGCCGCACGCCGCCGCGAGCCGCGCGTTGCGCATCGACCTCGAGCACGCGACCCGGATCGGGCCGACCATGGTCGAGATCCTGGGCGCGCTGGGCCGTCACGCCGCACGGGACGGGGTCGCCGTGAGCGTGCAGCAGCCCGCCGACCGTGCTGGCGAGCCGCGCCGTGCGCCTGGCACGACGGAGGCGGACGGCATCTCAACGAGGAGCGCGGGGGCCCGGGAGCAGCTTCGACATCGACGGCCGAGGTGACCGCGATGGAGTCGCGCCCGGACGACTCGGCTGCGGTACGGACGTTGCGCTTCGACGGCGGCTGGTTCACGGTGGTGGGACGGCGCCTCGCCGGCGAGGTGACGACGGATCCCTGGCACGCCATCGCGCGCGGGCGTCGTACGGCCCAGCGGCTCGGCAGGCCGCACGTCATCGACCTCCCGGGCGAGACCGTCGTCGAGGACCCGGACCAGCTCGAGGCCGGTCCGGAGCCGCCGTGGGGCACTCCCGCGGGCGATCCCCACGCAGGCGAACGCGTGCGTTCCGCGGGCGAGCGGGCCGCACGAGCGCGGGCGCGACTGGCCGAGCTGCGGTCCGCGTCACCCACGGACCTCTCGACGGTCGACGCCGCGCTCGCCTCGGCGCGCGAGGCCCAGCGCCAGGCTGCCGCGGCGGGCGCCCGCTCCGCGGCGACGTACGAGCACTCCGCGCTCGCTCACGAGGCGGCCGCCGATGTGCACGAGCGGCTCGCCGCGTTCGGTGCCGAGCCCGCCCGGCACCGCGCGCGGGCGGACGAGCACGGCGAGCCGCCGAGGCGGACTGGCGGTTGAGCCGGTCGCGCCTCGACGGCAAGCGCCACGAGCGACCGGGAGGCGGACGACGAACGGCGAGGAGCTGACCAGTCCCTCGCAGCGGGCCGCGGGAGGCGACCCAGTGCGGGACGAGCGGTCGACGGAGTACAGGAGACCGAGCACCGCGATGGACTGCTCGAGTGGCGCACGGCCGTCGAGCATCCCGGGCAGCTGGCTGTTGACCGTCTGCGCGGCGCGCTGGGCCACCTCGGCGGACAGGTCGACGACCACCCCGTCCACGTCGTGCGCGTCGTCCCCCGTCGGTGCCACGGGTAGCCCGGCGATCATGACGACGCGGTTCGCCCCGACCAGATTCCTGACCGAGTGGACCTGCGCGAACGGCCGCCCCTGCGACGAGCACGCCTCCACGGCCGTCGTCAGGGCGTCCCGCTCGTCCGCCCGCACGTGCCTCATCAGGGCGTCGAGGGTGGGAGGCACGTCCCCCGGGGACATGCCCATGACGTGGTAGAGCTCGTCCGACCACCACGGGCGTGCCGCTCCCGCGGGCAGGTAGAACTGGGCTGTTGCCGTCGACTCCATAGGCGCCCCGACGTCGGTGGCGGCAGTCGCCCGCTGCTGGAGCGACGCATCGATACCCACCGATCGTAGGCACGCGCGCCCCTGTGGGCACCCCGGACGGCAGCCCCCGCGACGGCGACGGGTCAGGCGGGTCCCTGGTCCGGGCGCTCGCCCGCGACTATCGTGAGAACGGGTCGAGCTCGGGCCGACTCACCGTCCGCATAGGTGGTGTGCCATGACCGACCGCCCTCAGGTGCTCGTCCGCATCTCGCCGGCGGGCACCGGCGAGATCCACATCGTCGGCGCGCTGGAGCCCGACTGCCTGCCGGACTTCATGGCCGTCGTCCGGCGCGCGCAGGAGCTCGTCGGCACGCTGATCGTCGACGTGACGGACGCGGAGGTCTCCCCCATCGCGCTCGTGCTGCTGCGCGAGCTGGCGCACGGCGACGTCCGCGATTGCGGGCCGTTCGCGGTGCGGGCCGGGTCGAGCGACCGTCGGCAGGGGCTCGCGCTGTCGTCGTGAGAGCACGGCGAATCCGCCCTCCGTCGGTTCTCGGATACTGGACGGATTTGGTCCGCGATTGGACATTCCCGCCGTCGTCTCACAGGCTGAACGCGTGATCAGTCGCGAGGCCCGCATGGTGGGACGCCAGGGCCGAATGCCCGGCGCCGGCCAGGCCTGCGCCGCACCGCGCCGCTCCTGTCGCCGCGAGGCCTGAACCCGGCCTCCTGCCACGCGCGACTCACCGCGCCCAGCAGATCTCGCCCATGCCGCGCGACCGCGGCATCCCCCTCGGCACCGATGCCGCCCCGATGTGTCCCGCGGGCTCGGCGTCGCCGTCTCGCATGTCCACCTGAAGGAGTACGCCATGTTCCGCACCCGTAGGACGACCCGACGCCTGACTGGCGCCCTCGTCGCCGGCACGCTCGCGCTCGCGCTCGCCGCGTGCTCGTCGAGCGACGGCGATGCCGCGAAGGGGTCGGAGGCCAACCCGGTCCAGATCGGCGTCGTCGGCGCGAGCGGCGACCAGTGGAAGGTCTTCACGCAGCTCGCGGAGAAGCAGGACATCCACGTCAAGCTCGTCGACTTCACCGACTACCAGCAGCCGAACCCGGCGACCACGTCCGGCGAGCTGGACCTCAACCAGTTCCAGCACATCCTGTTCCTCGCGGACTACGACAAGAACGCGGGCGCCGACTTGGTGCCGATCGGCTCGACCGCGATCTACCCGCTCGCCCTGTACTCCAAGAAGTACACGTCGCTCGACGAGATCCCGGCCGGGGCCCAGATCGCCATCCCCAACGACGGGACCAACCAGGCCCGCGCCCTCGGGGTCCTCGCCAGCGCGAAGCTCATCACGCTCAAGGCGGGCACGCCGTCGCTCTCGGCCGCGCCCGCGGACGTCGACACGAGCGCGTCGAAGGTCAAGGTCGTCCCGGTCGCAGCTGACCAGACCGGCCGGTCGCTCGACGACTCGTCGGTCGCCGGCGCGGTCATCAACAACGACTACGTCGCCGACATCGGCCTCGACCCGACCAAGACGCTGGCCCAGGACGACCCGTCGAGCGACGCCGCGCGCCCGTACATCAACATCTGGGCGACGCGGGCGAAGGACAAGGACAACGCGACCTACGTCAAGCTCGTCAAGATCGCGCAGGAGGCCGAGGTCGAGGACGCGCTCAAGAAGAACTCCGGGGGCACCGCCGTCATCGTCCACGAGACCCCGGCGAAGCTGCAGACGTACCTCACGGACGTCCAGGACCAGCTCGCGGCGAACGGCTGACGCGGGTGAGGCGGACGAGGGAGCGGGCAGCGTGACGGTCGAGCCGATCATCACGTTCCGTGGCGTGACGAAGATCTTCGCCACCGGCAAGGACCAGCTGCGCGCCGTGGACGACGTCGACCTCGACGTCCGGCGCGGCGAGATCTTCGGGGTCGTCGGGTACTCGGGCGCCGGCAAGTCCACCCTCGTCCGCCTCATCAACATGCTCGAGCGCGTCGACGCCGGCACGATCGACGTCGACGGGCGCCGGGTCACCGATCTCGACGAACGTGGCCTGCGGGCCCTCCGCGCCGACATCGGCATGATCTTCCAGCAGTTCAACCTGTTCGGCGGCCGGACGGTCGCGCGCAACGTCGAGTACCCGCTGCGCCTGGCCAAGGTCCCCAAGGCGCAGCGGCGCGCGCGCGTCGCCGAGCTGCTCGAGTTCGTCGGGCTGTCCGACAAGGCCCGCCGCTACCCCGCTCAGCTGTCCGGCGGCCAGAAGCAGCGCGTGGGGATCGCCCGCGCGCTGGCGACCTCGCCGAACATCCTCCTGGCCGACGAGGCGACGAGCGCACTCGACCCCGAGACCACGCGCGACGTGCTCAACCTGCTGCGCCGGATCAACCGCGAGCTCGGCGTGACCATCGTGCTCATCACGCACGAGATGAGCGTCGTGCAGTACGTCTGCCACCGGGTGGCGGTCATGGAGCGCGGCAAGGTCGTCGAGCACGGCGACGTGTACACGGTCTTCGCGAACCCGCGCGAGACCGCCACGCGACGCTTCATCCAGACCGCACTCAACTACCGCCCCTCCCCCGAGATCGTCGCCCGCGTGCGCGAGCGCCACCCCGGCCGGCTCGTCGTCGCCTCGCTCGCCGACACCGGCGCGGGGCTCGACGTCAGCGCCCTGACCTCGGGCCTGGATGCGTCGGCATCGGTGGTGTTCGGCGGCGTGACCCAGGTGGCCGACCGCCCGTTCGGCAGCCTGACCCTCGAGGTCGCCGGGGCACCAGCCGACGTCGACGAGGTCGTGGCGCGCCTGGGGCGGGTCGCCGGAGCCGTCGTCGACCTGGGCACGGCCGCGAACCCGCTGCCCGACGTGCGCTGGGTGGAACCGCGCGACTCCGAGGACGAGGTGGCGACGCGGTGAGACCCCTGACGAACGACTGGGACTGGGCGTACCACGGTCCCCTCCTCTGGACCGCCATCGGGCAGACGCTGCAGATGGTGCTCGTTACGCTGGTGATCGGCGGGCTCCTGGGCCTGGGCTACGGGCTCGCGCTGTATGCGACGCGACGCGGCGGGCTGTACGCCGCGGGCGGCGTCTACGCCGTGCTCAGCTTCGTGGTGAACCTCATCCGCCCGATCCCGTTCATCATCTTCATCACGGCCGCGCGCCCGCTGACGATCGCGGTGACGGGGACGTCGCTGGGTGTCCGCGCCGCGATCTTCCCGATGGTCATCGTGACGATCATGGCGACCGCACGGCTCGTCGAGCAGAACCTCGTCGCGGCGGACCCGGGCGTCATCGAGGCGGCGCGCGCCATGGGCGCGTCACGGTTCAACGCCCTCATCCACGTTCTCGTCCCCGAGGCGCTGGGGCCGCTGATCCTCGGCTACGCGTTCCTGTTCGTCGGCGTGCTCGACATGTCGGCGATGGCCGGCGCGATCGGCGCCGGCGGCCTCGGCTACTTCGCGATCTCCTACGGCTACGACCGCTACAACGACGTCGTCACCTGGGTTGCCGTGGGCGTCATCATCGTCATGGTCCAGATCGCCCAGCACCTGGGCAACACCCTCGCGCGTCGCGTCCTGCACCGCTGACGCCCGGGGTGCCGGGACTTCGGGGCGGCTCACGACTGCGCTGTGTGCGCCGTGACGGCGTCCGCGAGGCGAGCCCGCAGGAAGGCGGCCGCCCGCGCCAGGGCCGCGTCCGCGTCGTCGAGCACGCCGAACGCGTTGTGGAACACGTGCGGGACGCCGGCCACCACCTCGAGCGTCACGTCGACGTCGGCCTCGGCAGCGGCCGCGGCCAGGCGCAGGGCGTCGCCCACGAGCAGCTCGCGCGAGCCCACCTGGACGAGCAGCGGCGGGAGGCCCGCGAGGTCGGCGAGCGCCGGGCTGGCCCACGGCTGCGCCGGGTCTGCGCCCGCGAGGTACCGCTCGGTGTACCACTCCAGCGCGCGACGGTCGAAGAGCGGGTCACGCCCGGCCTTGCTCTCGATGGTGCCGCTGGTGAGCGTGAGGTCCACCCAGGGCGAGAAGACGGCGGCTCCCGCCGGGACCGGCAGCCCGGCGTCGCGCGCGGCGAGCAGGAGCGCCGCCACGACCCCGCCCCCGGCCGAGTCGCCCGCGAGCACGACCGCCGACGGCGGGGTGCCGTCGTCGAGGAGGCCGCGGTACGCGGCCAGCGCGTCCTGCACCGGTGCGGGGAAAGGGTGCTCGGGCGCGAGCCGGTAGTCCACCGACGCGGCACTCACGCCGATTCGGCGGGCGAGCTCGGCGGCGAGGTGCGCGTGCGTGCGGGCCGAGCCGACCACGTACCCGCCGCCGTGGAAGTAGAGCAGCACGCCGTCCCCGGTCGCGCCGGCCTGCTCGAGACGGAGCGTCGCCACCCCTCCGAGGATGCCTTGCCTCGTGATGACGCCGGGCGCGTACGGGACGGTGAATGCCTGCGCGAAGTCCCGACGGTGCTCCGCCGCGGTCTGCGAGGTGTCGAACGGGTTCGCGCGGAGGGCGGCGTCGAGCGCGTCGCGCTGCTGCTGGGTCATGGTGGCTCCTCGGCTGTGTGACGATGGATCGTTACATCACCGTGAACTAGATTCCTATCAATCTAATTCCCAGGAAGGCGCCATGGCCGACCGCACCGCACTCTTCATCGACCTCGTCCGGGTCGAGACGCGCCTGTACAACCTCGTCGAGGCGCGGGTCCGCGACCGGCACCCGGGAGTGAGCCTCGGCCAGCTCCAGATCCTCCGGCTCATCGCCGACGTGCCCGGGTGCAGGGTCTCCGACATCGTGGCCGACATCGACATCACGGTCGGTGCCGCGAGCAAGGCGGTCGACCGGCTGGAGGCCGCGGGCTACTGCCGGCGTGAGGCGCACCCGAGCGACCGGCGCTCGTCGGTGCTGGTGCTCACGGAGCAGGGCGAGCGTGAGCTCGCGGACGCGTGGCCGGCGGTGGGGGCGGCCGTCGGCGGGCTCCTGGCGGGTGCGGTGCCGCCTGCCGACCTCGACCATGCAGCCCGCACGCTCGCGCAGCTGCGCGGCGCGCTGGAGCGGGCGGCGGCCCAAGGGTCGAGAGCCTGAGGCCCCATGGCAGTCGCTCCTGGACCGGATCGCGCCGGACCCGATCGGTCAGACCGATGCGGGCTCGCGCACGCGCCGGCGCTCGGGCACCGGCAGCCCGAGGTTGTCCCGCAGCGTGCTGCCCTCGTAGTCGGCGCGCAGCGAGCCGCGCTCCTGCAGCAGGGGCACCACCTTGTCGACGAACTCGTCGAGCCCCGTCGGCACGAGGTGCGAGCCGATGATGAAGCCGTCCGACCCACCGCCCTGCACGAAGTCGTCGAGCTGGCCCGCCACGCGCTCGGGCGTGCCGACGAACTCGGTGCGCGTGAACTGGTCGACGACCACCTCGCGCGCCGTCAGCTTCTTCTCGGCCTGCACGGCACGCAGGCGGCCGGCCCACGCCTGCAGGTCGGACTCGAGCCGCGCGCGGCCCTCGATGAACGGCGGCGCGTCGACCGCGGGCTCGAACGTCGGCAGCGGACCGTCAGGGTCGAAGTCCGACAGGTCGACGTTCCACACCGTCTCCAGCAGCACGCGCGCGCTCTGCGGCGAGACCTGCTGGTCGCGCACCCAGCGCGCCTTGTCCTGGGCCTCCTGGTCGGTGTCGCCCAGCACGAAGGCGCCCCCGGGGAGCAGCTTCACGTCGTCCGGCTGCCGACCGGCGGCCACCGCGCGTCGCCGGATGTCGGTGTAGTACGCCTGCGCCTCGGGCAGGTGGGTGAACGGCGAGAAGATCGCGTCCGAGCTCGCGGCCGCGAAGTCCCGCCCCTGCTCGGAGACGCCCGCCTGCAGGATCACGGGCTGACCCTGCGGCGAGCGCGGCACCGTGAACCGCCCGCGCACGTCGAACTGCGGACCGGTGTGCTCGAACGCGCCGACGTCCCCGGAGCGCACGAACTGCCCGCTGGCCTTGTCCGCGAGGACCTCGCCCTCGGCCCACGAGTCCCACAGCTCACGGACCAGGGCCAGCGACTCGGCCGCACGCTCGTAGCGCTGCGAGCGCGGCAGGAAGCCGCCGCGACGGAAGTTCTGCCCCGTGAAGGCGTCGAAGGACGTGACGATGTTCCACGCCGCCCGCCCGCCGGAGAGGTGGTCGAGCGAGGCGAACTGGCGGGCCAGCTCGTAGGGCTCGTTGAAGGTGGCGTTGATGGTGCCGGCCAGGCCGAGGTGCTCCGTCACGGCGGCCAGCGACGCGAGCACCGTGAACGTGTCGGGGCGGCCGATGATGTCCTGGTCGAAGATCTTGCCGCCGCGCTCGCGCAGCGCGAGCCCCTCGGCCAGGAAGAAGAAGTCGAACTTGCCGCGCTCGGCCGTCTTCGCGGTGTGCTCGAAGCTCGAGAACTCGATCTGGCTGCCCGACTCCGGCAGGCCCCAGAGCGTCTGGTTGTTGACGCCGCCCAGGTAGGCGCCGAGGATGATCTGCTTCTTGCGTGTCATGTCGTCTGTCCTCGTCTCAGCGTGCGGTGGCGTAGCGGTTGGGGACGTCGGTCGGCAGGCCCAGCGAGCCACGCAGCGAGTCGGCGTCGTAGGCGGTGCGCGTCAGACCGCGCCGCTGGAGCTCGGGCGCGAGGCCCTGGGCGATGAGCGCCAGGTCGTCGGGCAGGACCGCGGGCCGCAGCCGCACGCCCGCGTAGCCCAGCTCGTGCCACGCGGCGATCTGGTCGGCGATCACGCCTGCACTCCCCGCGACGATCGCGGCGTCGGTGAACCACGGCTCCCCCGCCACCGCGTCCAGCCGTGCCTTCCGGTCCGCGCCGGACTCGTGCGGCGTGTCGAGCACGACCGCGAGGTCGGCCCAGACCTGCAGGGGCAGCCCGGTCCGCCCGACGCGGTCCTCCGCGTCGCGCACCTCGCGCAAGATCCCCTCCGCGCTCGCGTCGTCGTGGGGCGTCACGAACACGACATCCGCGGACCGGGCGGCCAGCTCGTACGGCACGCGCGCGTGCGCCAGCACCGTGACGACCGGCTGCCCCTGGGGCGGGCGGGGCGTGATCGAGGGACCGCGCACGGAGAAGTGCTTGCCCTCGAAGTCGATGTAGTGCAGCTTGTCCCGGTCGATGAACCGGTCGGTCGCGACGTCGCGGATCTCGGCGTCGTCCTCCCAGCTGTCCCACAGCCGCCGCACGACCTCCACCGCGTCCGCGGCCTCGTCGAACGCCTCCTCGATGATCGGGGCGATCGCCGGGTCCTCGATGTCGAAGGGCGGCACGAGCTCGGGGAGCTCGCGCCGGCCGAACAGCTCGGCCTGCGACTTTCCGGCCGAGACGCGCACCTGCCAGCCCGCCCGGCCGTGGCTCGTGTAGTCCAGCGTCGCGAGCGCCTTCGACACGTGGAACGGCTCGGTGTGCGTGACGGTGACGACCGGGACGAGGCCGATGCCCTCGGTCACCGGCGCTAGCCGTGCCGCGACCAGCTCGGCGTCGAGGCGGCCGCGGACCTGGTCGGTCCGCTCGTCGGGCCCCTCGAACCGGCTCGACTGCAGAGCGAGCGTGTCCTCGATGGTCACCAGGTCGGCGACGGCCTCCTGCGCCGAGACCACGAGGTCGCGCCAGTAGCCGGCCGTGAACAGCGCGTCCGGGCGCGCGTTCGGCTCGCGCCATGCGGCGGGGTGCCAACCCGCGCCGTCCAGGGCGATGCCGAGGTGAAGCTGGGGAATGCCGGGCATGGAACATCCTTTCGGGGGCACGACAGAGCCCCGCCTCGCACTTGCCGAACGCGGTCCGCCCGGCCAGGTCTGCACCTGGAGGCACCCACCGTGCGGAGGGTTGCCGACCGGCGAGCCAGGGCCCTCGCGCCGGTCTCGTGACCTTGGCCGTGAAGGTAGCGGCAGGCTTCTCGTGCGCAAGGGCCCGCTCCGGTCGTCTCGATCTGCGGGACGGTCGGGAGACCTGACGGTGCGGCCGGGCGCCGGACGGGCGCGATGGCGTCGAGCCGAACCACCACGGGTCGCGGGGTCGCGCGCGGCCGCGCTGCCGTTCGACACCTTCGGGCCTGTGCGGCAAGCGGCCGGGACGCGACGTGCGCCCTCTGGGACGCGACGAGGCGGACGTGATGAAGGGCTGGTCCCTGGCCATGAAAGACTCGAGGCCACGTCCGGCTCCTGCTTCCAGGATCCCGACGTGGCCTCTGACCTGCGAAAATGGTGGAGCTGAGGGGACTCGAACCCCTGACCCCCTGAATCACGCTTCCCGAATTGCTGTCTCGAAGAGCCTGGATCGGGCTCGTGCATTTTCCACAAGTCTCGAGTGAACGCCGAGATCAGCGCCCTGCTCAGCATCGATCGTATCGCTCAAACTCGACGGTGCTCGACGCACCGAGATCTCGCTCGCGACGACTTTATGGCCACTTCTTGGCCATCAGCAGCGATCCTGGAGCGGACCTGCCGCGAGGACATCGTGAACGAGCCCGACGTCAGCACAGCGGGCACAGACGCCGGTGAGGCTGAGCACCCGGCGCCCAGCGGAGTGCGAGTCGTACCCGACGCGGTGCGAGCCAGGTCGCAACGGCCGTACGTAGTTCCTCCCGGTTCTCCCATGCCGGGCTTGCGGTAGGCGGCGAATAGATGGTTCTCGACCGTGCGGAGCCACCGCCGTCCAGGGCGCGCCGCTGTCGGACTACAGATCGGGTTGTGCGGCCATTCGCGACACCCTCGCCGGCGGAACCGTGCGGCGGCTACACGACGACGAAGAGGAGATTGAAGAAGGCGGCGGTCATCAGCAAGGCCCATGACCAGAGTCGCCTCTCGACGGAGCGCCACGCGGCATATTCAGCTGCACTCTCATTGAGTAGGCCTTTGAGGTCGGAACGCCGGGCGTATCGCGCCCTCAGGTGCCACCAAGCAATTTCGTGACGAAGTTGCTCGACAGCTTGGTGGGCTCTGAAGCTCTCCGTCTCCTGCCGCGCCAAATCACCGCTCGCCGCGACCGCCTGCATCGCAGTGCCGATGAGTGCCATCGCAGCGATCAAGAAACTCCACATCACCGGGCATCGTCATGGACCTGTTGGGCCGTTAGTACTCTCGCAGTGACGTCGCACACAGGCTTTCGGCCATGGCGTGCCCGCTCGTCCCGTCGACCCTGCACGTACGAGGCGGGGTCCACGACGCGAGCAGCTTCGAGGGTGTCTCGCCCCGGTTCAGTGGAGGCTGGCAACAAACGTTCCGGCGTTTGCCGCAGCGGTGTTCTGACGGTGCTTTGTGGCCACATTCTGGCCAGCCGAACGCACCCAAGTCCGGCTCGGCAGGTCCGGCTCACGGACGCGTTTCCGGCCCTGGCAAGCAGGCTGGTCGACGCGACCCACACGAGTAGCGTCGTCGGTTCGCTGGCGCACAGCCGTCTGCGGCACAGCCCCGGTCAAACTGGGGCTTCACTCGGGTTCCTCGACTGCTGGCCTCTCGTCGCCGTATACCGCGACGTCAAGCGCGATCCGTGGGATTCAGCTCGCACCTTGCCAAGTGGTGACTACAGAGTCGATGTGAGCGGGCAGGTTGTCGAGCCGCGCTTCGTCGCTCCAGGTCTGGATGAACTTGGGGTCGTTGCTCTTCGGAGGATCGGCGATGTCGCGGATGCGGACCGCGACGGGCACGCCCGTGCTTACGCCGGTGACGAGTGCGTGTTGCTGTGCCAGGCCGGGGAGTTGGTCCAGGAGAGCTCGGGAGCTGAGGGCTGTCGCGTGTCGCAGCAGGTTCTGATCCGCTTCGTGAGTCAGCCGGTGAGCGATCACGGTTCCGCATTGCGCGACGACTGTTTCACTCAGTTCGCTCGGGCGTTGGCTCGCCAGCAGCAGAGACAGCCCAAACTTGCGGCCCTCCTTGGCGACGCGTTCGAACACGGCAGTTGACCGGCTGCCCGTGGTGCTCGGATCGCGGCGGGAGGGAATGAACCGGTGTGCTTCCTCTAGCACGAGCAGCATCGGGTGCTCGGCGCGAGGATCGCTGCGTACCGCGAACTCAAAAATTATCCGTCCCAGCAGTGACGTGACGTTCTCCAAGACGTCGCTGGCAACCAGGCTCAGGTCGAAGATCGTCACGGACGGGCCGTCCCCGTGCAGCATCGTCTGCATTGAGTACGTCTCGGCGGCGGGCCAGTCGGAGTCCCCCTCGCCCCTGGTCGGGTCGACGCCCATCAGGAGTCGCAGGTAGCTGCCGAGAGGGTCCGCGTGCTCCTCGACTCGAGTCATGAAGTCGTAGCGGCCATCTGCCAGCAGCCGGCTCAGGCGCATCTGCAGCGTCGCGACGTAGCTAGCCACCTTGTAGTCGTGTGCCTGCTCGATCTTCACGCGGTTCGGCAGGAAGAAGTCGCACAGCTGCTGCAGGTCGTAGAACACAGGTGCATCGAAGTCGGGAGCAATCTCGGCGCTGCCGATCCCGAGAGCGCCGAACGCTTGGGAGATCAGCGACCGCATCTGCACGAAGAGCTCGCTGATGACGGTCTTCTGTGCGGCAGTTAGCAGTGACCAAGCCGTGCCTGTGCTCAGGGCTGCGTCGGTGCGAGCTTGGTCGATCAGCGTGAGCATGGCGGCCCACTGGTCCTGGCAAGGGCCGACGAGACGCGCCCGGTCGGATGCGACCTCGCGCATCGCGCCGAGCTGCCTGTCGGTCGGGCTTTCCGAGTTCTTGCCGTCGCCGTAGAGCTGCTCGACGACGGACATCGCGGACTGGATCGCCTGGAGCCTGGTCACGTCGGGCTGCGTGGATGCGGAGACCGCGCGGGCATCAGCGATGGAGCGCTGAAGGACGGGCGCCTGGACGCCTTCGCTCGCGCGGAACAGCGCGAGGCTCTCCTCGTTGTTCATGAACCAGTGCGGCAGGAACAGTCCCTCGCGCGCTCCCAGGTGCGGGCCGAGGACGACCGTGCGGGTCGCTTCGCCGCGCGCGGTGCCGGGCGCGAATGCCTGGGCGTACTCGCCGTTGATGTCGAAGATGACGATGTGCCCGTTGGGGATGGGCCGGTCGAGGAGTCCGTCGAGGATCCCGATGACGGTGCACGACTTGCCTGAACCGGTCGACCCCACGACGGCGCAGTGGTGCCCCAGCAGGAGGTTCGCGTCCAGGTAGACGTCCTGCTCGGCGGCAACCGCGGACGTGCCGATCCGAAGGGACGGCACGTCCCGGGGCAAGAAGATGCTCTTGACCTCACGGGGTGTTGCCGAGCGCACGGGTGCGTGCAGCGGCGGGTACCCGGTCAGGCCCGACCTGAACGTCTCGCCTTCGAACCGGCCGACGACCGCGGCTTCCAGCTCGTATGCGGACTGATCATCCTCACTGACGAAAGCGCCCCGGCCAGGACGCTCGACCTGCCGGCTGATGTACACCCCGGTCACGATCGCGACCACACGATGGGCACCGGCGGGCACGGTCACATAGGAATTCACGACGCCGACGGTGTGCAGGCCGTCAGGTCCGACCTTGGTGAAGCCCTTCGCCCCCACGTCCAGCGCGACCCGCAGCGTCGTGCTCTGCACCGAGGTGACGCGACCGATCACACCGACGTCGCTCATCGCGCCTCGACCGAGGGTGTCACCGGCGATGTCGGTTTGATCACGGCCTCGAGTGACTGGATCAGATCCGTGATCACCGACGGTCGTGTCATCCCGCTGCTGGCCGCCGGGTCGGGCAGCAGCTCGGCGAAGTTCGTGAACGTGCCGACCGGCCCAGTCAGCACAGCGATGCGCGAGTCGGCGGCCAGCGCGAGCGCGCTGATCGCCGTGCTCTTGGTTGCGACACCTGCGTCGCGCAGCTGCTTGCCGACGAGGTCCTGCGGCTCTGGCAGGGCCTCCGCTCGCTCATCGTCGATCACGGCCCGTGGGTCAACGACCAGGATGTTCAACGCCGGGTTGAGCGCCAGGCTCCGCAGCAGGATCCGGTTGATGTGCGGATCGGCGAAGCCGTACCCGATCGAGATGACGGCCGTGTCGTCCTGCTGGACAGCGTCGCCCAGAAGCCGCATCAGGTCCGAGTAGGGGTAGGCCAGAGTGTCGCCTTCCTTGGCCGTGGTCGGGTAGATGAGGACCCGGTCGGCGTCCTCTGGTGTCTCGTCCGTGACCTGACGCACTTCCAGCGACTCGACACCCGTGACAGCGTCCCTCGCGTTCGTCGCCCGCCAGTTCAAGCTTCCGTGGATTTTGTGCAGGTACAGGGCGCTGTCCGCCCGGGCGAGGACCTGCTGCGATGTCGTACCGACGCGGTGGTAGTCCAACCCGTAGTAGGCGAGATTGAGCCTGCGCTCAACGGTCCCGCTGAAGCCGTCGATGTACGGAGTGCCTATCTGGTCGAGTGCTCGTTCGATCACCAGGTCGTAATTCGTGGTGAAGAAGCGCGGACGCGGCAGGTTCGCTCTGCGACTGCCGACGATCCGCGACAGGAACGTCCGGTGAGCACGCAACGGATCGTCCCGGAATCCCTCGCTGATCCGGTCCGGGTCACCGGGCAGGCGGCACGCGTTCGCAAACGCGGTCCCGATCTTCGCTCGGAGCTGTTCGAGCTCCTCGACCGAGAACGAGACCAGGCCTCCCAGGCTCACCTCGGTCTGCCCGGTGTGCGCGGCAAGCGCGGTCGCAGCCTGGAGCCCGTCCAGGAGACGTTCCAGATCACCGCTCTCGCCAGGATTTAAGGCTCTCAGAACCTCAAGATCAGTTGAGGTGAGCGTCGCCCCCGACGTCTCGATGAGCTGCTGGAGTGCCGACGTGGTCAGTTCACGGGACTTCGGTGACCCCAGATGGAACGACGCACCCGACCCCACCAGGATTACCAAGTTGTGGACCTGGAGCACCGACGAGAGATGGTCGATCACGAGCTGGCGATCGCTTGTCCTGAGGCAGGACTTGATCACCCCTCCAACGACGAACATGCCCCACGAATCGTCGTCCCCAACCTCGGTGGCCATGGCGCCCACCTTGGCACAACACGCGCCACGCCCACCGCGAACGGCGGGGCTCGCCGTCGATCAGGAAACGAATCGACCCGCGCGGCCACGCGCGCGCAGGTCGCCGAAGGGGCTTGCGGCACTCGGCACTCCCCCGCGCCGTAGCCGGCGCGGTCGACGAGTCATTCCTGTCGGCGCGCCCTCGCGCGGTGCTGGTGTCGACTGCGGTCACTCGGCACACGCGGCCGTCGAGAGCGCGGTATCGTCCGCCGAGATCGACGAGAAGGACGTCGCCGAACGTTCGGATGGGTGTGCGGGGCCGGCCGCGGGTCACGTTCTCTCGCACGTGGTGTCGCTCGCCGTCGGCGGCCTCCACGTCGGCGATCAAGGCCTCGACCTCGCTCATCCGGAACAGGATTTGGCGACGACGGGCGAAGGGGTCGTCAGGATCGGTCCGACATCCACCGTCGGAGTTTCGAGAAGCACCTCGCGCTCTGCGGCTTAAGCACGGCGCGCGTCATGCTGAGTTGGCCAACACTACGGGCGTGACATGGCCCAACTCACCAACGACCAATGGCACAAACACGTCGCGCTACGTCGGGGCTCCTGGAAGAGGCGCGCGCGGTGAATAGAGGAACGGCCACCGAATACCGCTTCGCGCCTATTGACGAATTATGTCATTACGCGCCTTGCTGGCCCCGCGTGCCCGATCGCTCAGCCGCGTTTCGCGCACGAGCGTGACGGCTCGGAGACTCGATCGATTGACCGCGTGGCCGCCTAGGCGGATATCGCCCCGCGGCGTAGCGGTTCGGCATTCTATTTGTCGCGTCCCCATCCTGATAATGCGCCCTTTGCAAAAAGACGCAGGTTTGTCACGAGTGATCTCTGCAAGACTTGGTCGCCAAACCTGGTCTGCAATGCGAGTACGGGAGAGAACCGCCCGACCGGCTTAGGGCGTTGTTCAAGGTATGCGCGCACGATCTCCACGCAGAGATCGACCGCCTCGGTCAACTCAGGCTGGGGAGCAGCGTCGGTGACGTGGACAAACGCAAAGTCATTCGGCACGCGGACTCGAACCCACATATTTCCAGGGGTGGATATCTCGGCCCATTCGTTCGGATTGTCCCGCCGGGCGACCCGAACGAAACCGTATCCGCTCCGCTCCCCTTCTGTTCGGTCGACGCCAACCAGATCGGCGACCGCCCTACGCATGTAGTCAAGTACGACGGAAGGGCCGGTACTATCTGTTCCAGAGATACTTCTTACCTCCCGTCATATGATTCGTGATCACACCAGCATTTCGATCAAAATGAGACAGAGTCATCGTTGGGCCTCGACGACCAATACGAGAACCAGTCTCTGCGTTCCATCTCCAGCAGTTCGCGATCCGTCACAGCCACCACTGCCAAAGTGACGAGGGACGTAAGGATACTTGTCGCCCACTTCATCTCCGGAACGTTCGGGGATGCGGGCTGCTGTACTGGTTTGCGCGACATTATCTCCAGCCCCACTTGTAGTGGCCATAGGTCTGCCCCCCGTAGCCGCCGGCTTCGGAGGCGGGCCCGCCCCACTCGGCCTTGCGCTTCCAGGTGTGCGCGCGGTTCTGCCATCTGACAGCGGAGCGATGGTACGCCCGTCCGGCCGTGTAGTTGCCGGCACGCCTCAACTTCATCGCCTTCGCCAACCGGAGCGCGCGAAGGGCCTTTGCTCCCGCGCCTACCCCGCCCGGGATGAAGCCCGTGGCGGCGAGTGCGACACCCTTGGCGCTGTGGCGATTTTTGTACATGCCGTATCCAGCCCAGACCGCACTGGCCACTCCACACGCCGCACATCCGAACATTGCGCCGACGGACAGACCCAGCTTCACCCCGCCGATCACTGTGGAACCGTGCTTCTTCCACCCTTTCTTGATGCCGCATAGGGCCATGAGGTCGTGGAAGAACGGCGCTCTGGATCGCGACTACCTGTCCGAACACCCCGAACAAGCCGCGGCCAGGCTGAACCCCAGAGCCCCACGACTCACCCCGGCGCCGGTGGCCGATACCGAAACGACGCTCGACCACTACCGCGACGTCATTTCCACCATGACGCGACCGGCCCCCACAACTCCGTTGGTCCCCAGTCGGCAAGCCTCATCGTCATTCGCAGATGCACACGTGATTGCTCGCGAGTAGGGGTTCGCATCTGGGCAGTCGTACATCGCAGACGTGCGACGTTGACGGAGCGCGTTCAGCCGAGAGAGCCCGACGAGCGACCTCATGGCGAGCTGCGGTGCCCGAGCACGACGAGGGCGACGTCTAGCGGGTAGTTCCTGGTGACCAGAAGGACTTGGCAAATGCGGCGCACGAGCGCGCACGCCTGCGTTAGCTGACGTCGACCCCGAAGTCGCGGGCCAAGCCCGCGAGGCCGTCCGCCCAGCCTTGTCCGATCGCTCGGAGTCGCCAGCTGCCGTTGCGGAGATACAGCTCGCCCCAGACGAGCGCGCTCATGCGCGCGGAGTCGTCGGGACGGAACCGGAAGTCGATCGCCGCTCCGGGCTGATGCAACACCGCGGTCGCATCCGCTACGGAATCGCGACCGTCGTCGGCGCTCACCACCAGAACGACGCGTTCGCAGCGCCGCGGCAGAAGGGCGATGTCGATCGTTGCGATATTGCCGGCGAGAGCCACTGCGCCCTCTGCACTGCGCGGGTTGTTGTAGAAGACGAAGTCTGCATCGCGGTCGACACGGCCATCCGCCCCGACCAGGAGCGCGGACAGGTCTGCCTGGCTTGTTTTCAGGTCCACCTGTAGACGCGGCTCCGTGAGTGGCACGTTCTGGCCCGCCACCAGGTCCTGCTGCTCTGTGGCGCGCGCTGGGGCGACCTCGACGGGAACGTCTCGACCCGATGGCACGGCGCCGACGACGAGTTCCGGTGTGATGTCGGCGTCGGCGTGGGTGTCGAGCGTGTAGTCCGCGTCTAGCGAGCCGGCCAGCACGATCGGCTCGACGGCCTGAAGCTTCGTGGGGTCCTTGCTCACCCGTGCCTCGAGGTGCGCAAGACATGCCACCGTCTCGACTCGGGCAAGGTCCACTTCGAGGAACCGCTCCCTGGACGTTGCGAAGGCCACGAGACATACCCGTACCTGGCGACCGGTTCCCGGGTGAGTGTCATTCACGTACCCGTTTAGCACCACGGTCCGAACGACGCGTCCTCGGTCCGCCTCCAATACTTCGTGCACGACACGCAGAGCGGTCTGTCGCAGCACTTCGGCGTAGACGCTGCGGATGTGCGCTGCCGTGCGGGCAGTTGGGGCGATCGTGTCGGAGCTCTTGACGTACCTGTATGCCTTGTCGACGGGCACGACGTCCGCTCGCGGAAGGTCGTACTCGATGGCGAGGTGCCCCGACCCTGCTGTGTAGCCGAGCCGCCACGAGTGCGGGAAGCCGTCGGGGTAGGTGGCGGCCTCCAGCACGAGGTCGAGATAGCGGGTCACCGCCTCTGGTTGACCTGCCGCCAGGCCCCGTTGCAGCGCACTGATCTCTTCAACCTGCTGCTGATGCTCTTGCGCACGACGGGCCGCGTCGGCGTCGTACCGGCGGCGCGCACCTTCGATACGGCTCGCGTGCTGTTCGGCTGCGACACGATGGTCACTCACGGCTGCTTGGTACTCGGCCTTGAGCTGCTCGGCCCGTGCCGCGTGCTTGGAGGCGGCGAAGACGCGCCCCAGGGTCGACGGTGCTTCCACCGCGAAGTCCTCTGCACGAGGAGGTGGTGGCGGCGCTCCAACTACGAGTGGGTCGAACGCCGGGTGAGGCAAAGGTTGTTTGAGGGTCTCAAGGTCTAGGTGGTCATCCACGTCGAGCGTTGCAGCGAGCACACTTTGCAGGGTTTCCACCTGCCGCTCGACTTGCGCGGTCTGCTCCGCGGCCTCCCGCGTTCTGTCCTCCGCGTATAGCCGTTCCCTGAGCTTCTGGTCCTGCATGCTTGCGCGTGTGCGTGCAGCTGCTTCGCGCTCGGCGGCTCGCTTGGCGCTCACCGCAAGTCGGGCTTGCCGCTGCCTCTCCCGTTCAGCCTCTCGCTGCATCTTTACGAGTGTCGCGAGGACTCCGCGTCGACGAGCCATTGATTCAGATCCTCCTACCGGGTCAAGCTCACGCTGGGACGGTCTCCTGCGACTTGCTGGGCTTCGCTTTGGCGCCATTCGGGGGCCTCGGCGAGCTCCTGGAACTCGACCACATGGTTGGTCCCGAACTTCTCCAGCGCCGTGCGCACCTCGGCGAGGCTCACCCGGAAGAACTCGCGACGCCGGTTGACGTGATTGACTCGCCGCTGGTCGAACTCCCGATGCAGGGCCGATTCAAGTGAGACGGCGTCGTGGCTGAAGACGAGCGCATGCACGTCGAACCTGAACGGCACAGACGCGCTGCCTAGCTCGAAGACCCGTTGCATCGGGTCCTCGCGGCGGGTCAGCCCAATCTTGACGACTTGATCACCGAAAGCACCAATGTTGGAGATGACGTAGACGTACCCAACGCGGGTGTTCGCCGCCATCTCCTCCACTTCCTCGATGCTCTCCGTGATCTCCGCAAGCCGCTCGCGAGCCTCAAGAAGTCCGGCCTCATCACCGTTGACCCGGGACCGTTCGAGCAGGCTCTGATAGTGCGCCTGCTCTTTAAGCAGGTCCCTCTTCCGCCGCTTGAACTCCTCCTGCGCCTTGACCTCCTCCCGCTGCCGCTGTCGCTCCTCGCGCGCTTCCTCCTTCTCCTGCTCGACCCGAAGGTGATGGTCGGCGGTCAGCTGAAGTTCTTCAAGGCGCAGGGCATGGAAGGCTTCGTCGATCGCAACACCCATGGTGCTGCCGTTCTGGACGATGGCCTCTCGCGTGCGCTCCAGACGTTTCTTCGCGGTGTCGACCGTGTGTGCTCGCACGGTTCGGACGCAGTTGTCGGCCTCGATGTTGTACGTGCGCAGCATCAAGTCAGAGAACTGGCGAACGAGAGCAGCCCCCTCTTTCAACGATCCGTTCACCATCCAGCCGGTCTTGCCCTGCACCGCCGTCCGCTTGCTGATCGCTGCCTTGATCTGCGACCGCAGGTCATCTAGACGCTTCTTCGAGGACAGGACGTCGTCGAGAGGATGCCGGAACTGGTAGTAGCCAACCTGCTGCAGAAGCCTGAGCTCGTCCGTCTCGACGAGCCCTCTACGCGCCTCACGCAGCCGCTGCTCGAGCGTCGCTACCTCTCGGGCGAGCGCGTCCCGACTCTGGGTCAGCCGCTCCAGTTCCGCATGAACAACCGCAATGCCCGGTGCTTGCGTCGCCGAGCCGGCCGGCTGGCCAGGTTCAGCATCAACATTGACTCCGTATTCGCGCGCCAAGCCGGCCAGACCGGCGGCCCAGCCCTGACCCAATGCCCGTACCCGCCAACCGTTGTCGCGCCGATAGACCTCCAGAAGCACGGCGGCCGGGAGATCGGTCAGATCCGACGGTGCGAACGCATGGTTCTCGTCGCCGTCTAGCAGTACGGCCAACCCGTCGAGTTGACCCCGACCGTCGCTGTTCACTGCGACGACTACGCGCTGCACATCCGCCGGCAGGAGATTGAGATCCAGACTCAGTTCCTGTCCGACGAGGGTGACGCCTCCGCTCGGATGGCGAGGAGCGTTGTAGAAGACGAAGTCGCTGTCGCTGCCCACCCGGCCTCTGTCATCGAGCAGCAGGGCGACAAGATCAAACTCCCCGTTGCCCACCTGGTGCAGGCGCACCTGCAGTGCGGTGGCGTGGAGCGGAACGTTCTGCCCGGCTTTCAGTTCCACCCGAGTTGCCATCTCCTTCGATGAGTACACGAACTGACCGGCCTCGCTGCCCGTATCGAAACACCAACGTATCGGTATCCCTGCAGGTAGGTGGCCATATGGCAGGTGGAACGCTCCGAGCACGGACGGCATCGCGCGGCTCGGCATCTTCGGTGCTCCCCGCGATTGCGACAGACCGGTCACCCGCCAGCACCGTCCGTCCCGTCCATCGCGTCGAGCGCTTCGACTTCGTCATCACCAGGACTACCCGCGAGCAGCGTGTCGTCTGGGTCGATCGGGCGAAGTGTGCGCTCGAGAACGCCCGCAGGCGACATGTCGACGTCGAGCTCCGGAGCAACGTAATGACCCTCGGTGACCGCGGTGCTCGTGTGCCCGAGGAACGCGGCCGCCGTCTCGATGCCCAGTCCCCGAGCAAGCACGGTGGCACCGGTGCGCCGGTACCAGCGGGGGGTGATGCCCGAGTCCGCGAGGTTCGCGTCGCGCAGGAACTCGCGGAACGTTCGGCGAAGGTTGTGCAGGGTGATCACTCCGCCGTTGCGGTTGTGGAAGATCGTTGTCTGCTGGTCGGCCGGTCCCATCGAGCCAATCCGCCGACGGAGCACCTGTGCGGCGAACTCCGGAACGGCGATGCTGCGATTCGACGCGTCGGTCTTGGGCTGGTCCTGCCGGAAGTCGGCCATCCCCTGCCGGCGGACGACAGTCCCTCGGACATGGATGACCATTCCCTGCCGAGTCTCGACTACGTCGCACGGCCGAAGCGCGAGGACCTCACCCGGGCGCATTGAGGTGCCCAACAGGACCTCGCAAATGTCGCGGACCTTGCCGTCTGGCTTCGGCCCGGAGACTGCGGCGCCAGCGCGCCAGTTCGCTGCGGCGACGCGGATCGCCTGGACCTGTTCGAGCGTCATCGCCTGAATCTCGCGCTTTGGTCTGCTGAGCTGCGACCTTCCCTCGACGGGATTGCGGGCGATTGCGTCGTGACGCAGCGCGAAGGCGAACATCTGGTTGAGCAGAGTCCGTGTGTGCTTGGCCCGCGAGTACGACAGGGCGGCCCGCCTTCGCAAGAACCACTCGACGCGCCCGGTCGTGATCTCGCCCAGCATGTAGGCGTCAAATGCAGGGCGCACGTGCAGGCGGAGGTCGTCGCGGTAGTACTGCTTGGTCCCCTCGGATATGTCCCGCAGCTCGAGATCACTCAGCCACAGCTCGCACAGGTCGCCGAAGGGGCTTGCGGCGCTCAGCACTCCCCCGCTGCCGTAGCCGGCGCGGTCGACGAGCCGTTCCTGCAGGCGCGCCCTCGCGCGGCGCTGGCTGGTGTCGACTGCGGTCACTCGGCGCAGGCGGCCGTCGAGGTCGCGGTACCGCGCCGAGGCTCGGTACCGCCCGCCCAGATCGACGAGGAGGACGTCGCCGAACGTCCCGATGGGTGTGCGCGGCCGGCCGCGCGTCACGTTCGATCTCGCACGTGGTGTCGCTCGCCGTCGGCAGCCTCCATGTCGGCGATCCAGGCCTCGACCTCGCTCATCCGGAACCGGATCTGGCGACCGACTCGGAACCCGCGCGGGCCGCGACCCTTGGAGCGCAGGTCGTACAAGGCCTGGTTGCTCCCCGACAAGAACGCGGCAAGCTCTGACATGGTCATCGACGGCTCTGTGGCCGACCTCACGAAAGTGTCCATGCCAGCAGGTGTGCAGCGGACGTCCAAGACGCGACGAGGCGGCCCGAGACTCGACCCTGCGGACTCGATCCCAGGATCAAATCTGGCTATTAAATGGCTAGTGGCCACGTCAGTCTCCTGTGTTCAGGATCCCGACGTGGCCTCTGACCTGCGAAAATGGTGGAGCTGAGGGGACTCGAACCCCTGACCCCCTGCATGCCATGCAGGTGCGCTACCAGCTGCGCCACAGCCCCGCGGCCCACCGGAGCGGGCCACCACACCCTTGCGGGCGCTCGGAGAGTTTAAGACGATCCGCGCCCGGAAAGCCAATCGGGCATCGATCCGGTGCCGTCAGCCCGGGTCGCGGGTCTGCGCGTCCGCCTCCGAGCCGTGCACCGTGTCGGGTCCCGCGTTCCAGTCCGAGGAGGCGTCGGTGGGGCCCAGGTTGTAGCCAGTGAGCCGCCAGCCGGGCTCGACCGAGCCGGTGGACGACACCAGCTCGGCCCAGTGCGCGTTCAGCATGCCCGCGATGCCCCGCCACTGCGGCGGCATGCCGAGCAGCTCGCCCACGGCGGAGCTGATGGCGGCGCCGTGCGAGACCACGACGAGCGTGTCGTGCCGGTCGAGCGCGGCGGAGTGCTCGGCGATCGACTCCGCGATGCGCGCGGCGACCTCGGCCCGCGTCTCGGCACCCACGCGTGACGGCTCGCCGCCTGAGCGCCACAGGGCGAAGTCGTCGGGCCAGGTCGCCTGGATCTCGTCGCCCGTGAGCCCCTCCCACTCGCCGAACCCGCGCTCGCGGACGCGGGGGTCCACGACGGCCTCGATGCCCGTCGCGCGAGCCAGGAAGCCCGCCGTCTCGACGGCGCGATCCAGGTCGGAGACGACGATCGCGGTCGGGTCGTGCCGCTCCAGCAGCCGAGCGGCCGCGGTGCGCGCCTGCCAGCGACCGATGTCGTCGAGCGGGATGTCGACCTGGCCCTGCAGGCGGGCCTCGGCGTTGAAGGCGGTGCGACCGTGCCGCCACAGCAGCAGGCGGCCCGCCGTCACGCGACGTCGCTCGGCTCGGTGCCCCTCGCGTCCTCGGGCAGCTCGATCACCGGGCAGTCCTTCCAGAGCCGCTCGAGGGCGTAGTACACGCGGTCCTCGGAGTGCTGGACGTGCACGACGACGTCGCCGAAGTCGATCAGCACCCAGCGGCCGGCGGACTTACCCTCGCGACGCACCGGCTTGGCGCCCAGCTTGAACAGGGCCTCCTCGACGGCGTCGACGATCGCGCCCACCTGACGCTCGTTGGTGCCCGACGCGATGAGGAACACGTCCGTGAGGACGAGCTGCTCGCTCACGTCGAGGGCGATGATCTCCTCGGCCTTGATGTCGGATGCTGCGCGGGCTGCCGCGACGGCAAGCTCCACGGCGCGTTCGGTGGCAGGCACAGGACTCCTTGGTTCAGGGGATCAGGCAGGTTGCGGTGACGCGTGCGTCGCAGCGGCGACGTGGAGGCCCGACGAGTCGCCCGCGGCGCTGCCGTCGGGACGGTTGTTGACCACGAGCAGCATGATGAGGAAGCCGAGCACGAAGGCGACCAGGGCGAGCACGATCAGGTGCAGCCACGTGTACGGGTGGCGCGGCTTGCGCTCGTCGTCGTCCTCGTCGAGGTCGTCGACCTCGGCCGCGCGGTCGGGCAGCCCGGCCGCGGCGGGGGCCTCGGCGGCGATCGGTGCCCACGCCGGGGCGACATCGAGACCGCCGGCGGAGGCGGGCACGGGTGCCTGGTCCGGCTGCGCGCCCCATCCGACGCGCGGTGACGCGGCCGGTGCCGCGCCGGCGGTGGGAGACGGCCACGACTGACCCACGGGAGCCGCGGGCTGCTCCGGCACGGGTCGCGCCGGCGCGGTGGAAGCGGGAGCCGGCTCGGCGGGAGCGGGCGTCGCCGTGGTCCCCGCGGCAGGCACCGACGGCGGGACCGACGGAGCAGGCGACGGCGACCAGGAGATCGGCGCGGTGACGTCCGCACCGCCGGGTGTCCATCCGCCGCCCCGCGTGGGTGCGGGCGTGGGAGTGGGCACGGGCGCGGGCTGCGGCGCCGGCGACGCGGCCGCCGCCGGAGCCGGGGTGCGCGGCGTGGGTGCGGACCACGACGGCGTGCCCGTCGCCGTGCGCCGCACCGGGGGCGACGACGGTGCCGCCGTGCCCTGCGCGGCTTGCGGGCGGCCCGCAGCGGTGGGGTCGAGCACGGTGTCGCGCGACGACCGGCGTGACCGGGCCGCCTCACCGTAGCCGGCCGTCGGGACGGCGGGGCTCGCTACAGGCTGGCCTCCCTGGACCGGACCGGCCGACGGGCCGTAGGGCTGGGCGGGCCGCGCGCTGCCCGGCACGGGGGGCTTGGAGCCCGCGGCGGCGTCGGCGACTGAGCGGCGCGGGGCAGGGCTGGAGGCGGCGGGCGCTGCGGGCGCCGAGGCAGTGGCGGGCGCGCTCCAGGCCGCGCGCGCCGGCGCGGCACCGGGCGCCTGCGCGCTCGTGCCAGGACCGGATGCGTGCGGCCACGACGTCTGCGGCGCGGGCGCTGGGGCCGACGCGGGACGGGCCGGCTGCGCGCCGCTCGGCGCGGGGCTGCCGCTCGGGCTGGTGCTGCTCGGGCCGATGCCGCCCGGGCGGGTGCCGCTCGGCGCTGGCGCCGCGGCTCGAGGTGAGGCTGCGGCGGATGAGCCGGTCGCGGGCGACGCCGCGGCGGGTGAGACGGCCGCAGGCGACTCGTCGGCCACGCGCCGCGCGCGCCGCGAGCCCGGTGCCGGGACGCTGCCGGTGGACCCGGTCACCGGACCGGTCGGTGCCGCCTGTGCGGGGGTGGGGTCAGCGGCAGGGGTCGTCGACTCGACAGCACCGGTCTCGGCGCTGCGATGGAGGTCGCGACGACGCCGCCGCTCTCCGGGTTCACTCATGACAGACCTCGATACAACCTGTGCTTGGCGATGTACTGAACGACCCCGTCGGGGACGAGGTACCAGACGGGCTGGCCCGCCTGTGCACGCGCGCGGACGTCGGTCGAGGAGATGGCCAACGCCGGGATCTCGAGGACGTGCACCCGGTCCCCCGGGAGTCCGTCGACCGACAACGCGTGCCCGGGGCGGGTGACCGCCACGAACTGCGCCATCGAGAAGAGCTCCTCCGCATCCTTCCACGTCAGGATCTGCTCGATGGCGTCCGCGCCCGTGATGAAGAAGAAGTCGGCGTCCGGACGGGCCGCCTTGAGGTCACGCAGCGTGTCCACGGTGAACGTCACACCGGCGCGGTCGATGTCCACCCTGCTGACCGTGAACCGGGGGTTCGACGCGGTCGCCACGACGGTCATCAGGTAGCGGTGCTCCGAGAACGTGACCTCTTGGTCGAGCTTGAAGGTCGGCCGCCCGGTCGGGACGAAGACGACCTCGTCGAGGTCGAACGTGGCAGCGGCCTCGGACGCGGCGACGAGGTGCCCGTGGTGGATGGGGTCGAAGGTTCCGCCCATCACGCCCAGACGGGGTCGCCGTGGTGTCGTCACTGCTGGCCCACGCTCGGCCTGCGCGCCGCTCAGTGGCGCGTACCCACGCTGCGGAAGGCGTACGTGATGAGAAGCATCGCAACGAGGCCCCCGAAGGCGCCGAGCCCGAAGACGATCGGCGGGAAGGGGAGGTCATTGGTCTGCTCGGCGGCCTCGGCCGCGACGATCAGGGCAACGTGCACGGTACGTCCTCCAGGGTGGTTCGGGGTGGCGACCAGTGTCGCACGGGGTCCTGTGCGATCAGGGTCTGACGTGCCCGTCGCCGTGCACGATCCACTTGGTGGTGGTCAGCTCGGCGAGGCCCATCGGGCCACGGGCGTGCAGCTTCTGGGTGGAGATCCCGATCTCGGCGCCCAGCCCCAGCTGACCGCCGTCGGTGAAGCGCGTCGAGGCGTTCACCATCACCGCGGCGGAGTCCACCTCGGCGACGAAGCGCTCGGACGACGCGAGGTCGCGCGTGATGATCGCCTCGGTGTGGCCCGAGCTCCACGTGCGGATGTGCTCGAGCGCCTCGTCGAGGTCCTCGACGACCCGCACCGCGAGGTCCAGCGAGAGGTACTCGGTGGCCCAGTCCTCGTCGGTGGCGGCGACCACGTCGGCCTCGTCGGGCGCGAGCGCGAGCGTCTCGGCGTCGCCGTGCACGGTCACGCCGGCGTCGGCGAGCATCGCGATGGCCACGGGCAGGAACTCGTCGGCCACGGCCTGGTGCACCAGCAGCGTCTCGGCCGCGTTGCACACGCCGACGCGCTGGGTCTTGGCGTTCAGCAGGATCGGCAGCGCGACCGAGAGGTCGGCGCTCTCGTCGACGTACACGTGCACGTTCCCCACGCCGGTCTCGATGACCGGCACCGTGGACTCACGCACCACGGTGCGGATGAGCTCCGCTCCCCCGCGCGGGACCAGCACGTCCACGAGTCCGCGGGCCCGCATGAGCGCCACGGCACCCTCCCGGCCCCAGGCATCGATCGACTGCACCAGGGCGCCCGGGAGGTGCTGGTGCTCGAGCGCCTCGGACAGCACATCCACGATGACGGCGTTCGACGACGCCGCCGCGGAGCCGCCGCGCAGGATCACGGCGTTGCCGCTCTTGAGCGCGAGGCCCGCTGCGTCGACGGTCACGTTGGGGCGGGCCTCGTAGATCATCCCGACGACGCCCATGGGCACGCGCACCTGCCGCAGCCGCAGCCCGTTCGGGAGCGTCGAACCGCGCACGACCTCCCCGACCGGGTCGGGCAGCGTCGCGAGCTCGCGCAGCGCGTCGGCGATGGCGACGATGCGCTGCGGGTCCAGCGCCAGCCGGTCGAGCAGCCCGGCGGCCATGCCCGAAGCGCGCCCGCGCGCCAGGTCCTCCGCGTTCGCCGCGACGATCCTGTCCGTGGCCGCCACGAGCGCGTCAGCGAGCGCGTGCAGCGCTGCGTCCTTGGTGGCGCGGTTGGCCGTCGCGAGGCGGCGCGCGGCCCGCTTCGCCCGGGTCGCGACCGCCTCGACCTGCGCCGCCACGTCCACCGGAGCGGGCTCGGCCGCGGCGGTCGTGGGGAGGTCGGGTGCGTCCAGCGTGGTCATCCCGCCAGGGTAGTCCGGGCGCCACCAGGTTGGGCGGCGCGTCCGGAATCGTGCGCGGCACGTGCCGCAACCCCGGCGCGGACGAGGGGGGTGACGTGGTCGCCGAACTCGACCGCGTCCTCGAGCAGGTCGTACCCGCGCAGGCCGAAGATCTCGAAGCCGAGGTCGACGTAGTCGAGCAGCGCGTCGGCCACGGTCCGGTAGGAGCCCACCAGGGCGGTCGCGCTGGTCGGCAGCCCGCCCGCGCCGGCCACCGTCGGGGTCCACAACGCGCGGTCGTGCCGCTCCCCCGCCGCGGCGAGCTCCGCCAGCCGCAGGTTCGCGGTGTTCTCGGGCAGCCGACCCGGCACCGCGGGCGCCGAGGCGAGGGACGCGACGGGCCCCGCGGCGGCGGCCCGCTCGTCGATCCGCGCCTTGATCGCGTGCGCCTTGGCCCAGGCCTCGTCGTCCGTGGCAGCGACGATCGGGCGGAACGCGATCTGCAGCCGTGGCGTCGGCCGACCGAGGGCCGCCGCGAGTCCACGCAGCAGGTCGACCTGGGCGGCGGTCGCGGCGAGGGGCTCGCCGAACAGGGCGAACACGTCCGCGACCGCGGCGCCCACCTCGAGCGCGCGGCGCGAGGCGCCGCCCGCGGACAGCCCGGGCCGATGGCCCGACGCGCGCGCCCGCAGCACGAAGTCGTCGACCCGGTAGTAGCGGCCCGCGTGCGAGAAGGGTCGCTCCTCCGTCCAGGCACGCAGCAGCAGCCGCGCGTACTCCTCGAGCCGGTCGTAGCGCGCGTCCTTGTCGAGGTCGTCGCCCTCGGCCCGCTGGTCGGCAGCCACCCCGCCCGCGATGAGGTGCGCGGTGACCCGGCCTCCGGACGTCTCGTGCAGGGTCGCAAACGTCTTCGCGGCGAAGGTGGGCGCCGAGACGTTGGGACGGTGCGCCACCCGCAGCGCGATGCGCTCCGAGCCGGCCGCCGCCCACGCGGCCGCCTGTGCCGGGTCCGGTCCGTCGGACGCGTACGGGAACAGGACGTGGTCCCAGCCGTGCTGCTCGTGGGCGCGGACGATCTCCCGCGTGTACCCCGGGTCGAAGACCGGACCGGTGAGCGGCACGGTCTCCGTCGAGGGGTTGCCGTAGCCGGCACCCAGGAACTCGACGGGCATCAGGCGCCCACGACCGGGGTCGCGGCCAGGTCGTCGTCGGGCAGCCCCGCGGCGACGCGCGCCGCGCCGAGGCCGCGTGCTCGACCGGGGTCGCTCGGCCCCCACAGCGTGGTCGAGACCTCGCGGCGCACCAGGGGCACGACCTCCTCCGCGAACCGGCGCAGCACGTCGTGCTGCTGCTCGTACGGCAGCACGGGGTTCAGGGAGACGGACTGCAGGTCGTGACGGTAGGAGCGGTGGTAGTCCACGATCTTCTCGGCCACGCGCTCCGAGGAGCCCACCAGCGCCGGTCCGCGCTCCACGGCGTCCTCGATGCTCGCGAACGACGACGCCTTGCCGGGGCGCGCGTCGCCCGCGTGGTTCGCGATGTTGCGCGCGGCGAACGCCTCGTAAACCGCGCGGTACTCGCGGGTCGCCTGCTCCGTGCTGTCCGCGAGGAACAGGCCGCCCGAGCCGGAGCCGACGAAGCCGACCGACGGGTCGTGGCCGTGCGCCACGAGCTGCTCGCGGTAGTGGTCGATGAGCACCTGGTAGTTCTCCCGCGGCTGCAGCGCGTTGGCCGACACGATGGGGTCGCCGTACCGGGCCGCCAGCTCGACCGCGAACCTGCTGGTGGCCGAGCCGTGCCAGATGCGGAACCGCCCGTCGAACGGGCGCGGGAGCGTGGTGGCGTCGGCCAGCGGCGCGTGGAACGTGCCCTGCCAGTCCACGTGCTCCTGCTCGAGAAGCAGCCGCAGCAGGCCGTAGTTCTCCTCGAGGTAGTCGTACTGGTGCGCGATGTCGAGGCCGAACAGGGGGAAGTGCTTGTCCTCGTTGCCCTTGCCGATGACGATCTCGAGCCGCCCGCGCGAGAGCTGGTCGACCGTCGCGTAGTCCTCCGCGACCCGCACGGGGTCGAGCAGTGACAGCACCGTGACGCCCGTGCTGAGCAGGATGCGGTCGGTGGCCTGGGCCAGGGCACCGAGCAGAACCGTGGGTGACGACGACAGGAAGTCGCCCGCGTGCCGCTCCCCGACGGCGAACGAGTCGAGCCCCAGCTCCTCGGCGAGCACGGCGGTCTCGACCACGCGCTCCAACCGGGTGGAGGGGTCGAGCTGCACGCCCGTCACGGGATGCGCGGCGTGCGGGACGATGTCGAGAACCTGGAACCTCATGCGGATGCTCCTTGCTGGAGGGCGGTCGGTGGGCGGTGGGCGGTGGGGTCGCCGGAAGGGGCGAGGTCGTAGCCGAAGGCGAGCAGCACGCCGCCGGCGACCCGCTCGGTCTCGCGCTCGTGCAGGCGCACGAACCCGAGCCGGTGGTAGAGCCGGTGCGCCGCGACCATGCGGGGCCCGGAGTTCATCACCACCCGCTCGGCGCCACGCTGGCGGGCCAGCTCGATGACGTGGCGGGTGAGCAGCTCCCCCACGCCCCGTCCGCGCGCGCTGGGCGCGACGGCCAGCAGCCGGAAGTCGAGCTCCCCGTCGCGCCCGAGCGGCGAGAGGTGACCGCCCGGACGCGGCGTGGCGACCGTGCCCAGGAGCAATCGGTCCGCGAGGTCCTCGGCCACCCACACCTCGTGCTCGCGAGCCCGGCCGGCGACGTCGGCGATCGACGCGACGTAGTCGTCGGGCAGCTCGTAGTCGTGCGTGTACGCGTCCACGGAGAGGCGGGAGACGGCGTCGTACTCGTGCGGGGCCACCAGGCGCACCCGCACGCCCGCGCGGGTCAGGTCGTAGCGGAACACCGCGAGCCTGCCGATGCCGCGCCCGACGACGGTGGTCTCGCGCTCGACCACGCGCTCGAACCCGAGCCGGTGGTACAGGCGCTGCGAGACCACGTTGCGCGGGCCCGTGTCCAGCACCACCGCCGCCGCGCCGGCGCGGCGCGCACGGGCCAGGGCGTCCGCCACCAGCGTGGCTCCCACGCCCTGCCCGCGCGAGGCGGGTGCCGTGGCGAGGAGCCGGAGCTCGCGCTCGTCGTCGCGCGCCTGCCGCGTGTACCGGGTGCCGGGCCGCAGCAGGCTCACCGTCCCGACGAGGCGCCCGTCGGCAACGGCGACGATCAGGTCGCCGTCCGCCGCGCGACCCGCGGCGTCGGCGAGCTGGCGCAGGCGCTCGGCATCCTGCGTGGGCCCGTAGGCGCCCGCGTCGAACGCGCTGCGCGTCAGCGCGGCGACCTCGTCGTACTCGTGGGGCTCGGCGATCCGGATGTCGAGCGTCATCGTGTCCTCCTCATGCGAAGTACCCCGCGACGTCCAGCGCACCGCCCGCGGCCTCGAAGTCGGCCCGCACCGCGTCGCGCAGGTCGGCGTCCGCGAGCCAGTCCAGTGCCGTGAGCGCCAGCCCGACCGAACCGTCGACCACGGCGGCGTCGCCGCGCGGCCCGGCGGCCACGTCGGCGAACTCGCGCGTGTGCAGGGCCACGTCCGGGTCGCCGACCGCGATCATCGGGTGGATCCCCGGGAGGCGGACGCTGATGTTCCCGAAGTCGGTCGACGCCGCGAGGATCTCCGGGACCACGCCACCCGCCAGCGCGGTGCGGCCCTGGACCGCCTGGTGACCCGCCCACCGCGCGGCGAGCGGGCCGTTGGTCCGCACGGGGAGCGTGAACGGCGCGGCGTCCCACGCGAGCTCGACCGTGGTGCCCGTGGCACGCGCGATCCCGTGCGCCACGTCCTCCAGCCGGCCGGACAGGTCCTTGAGGGTCTGCGGGCTCGCCGAGCGGACGTAGTACTCGACCGACGCCCGCTCGGGCACCACGCTGGGGCGATCGCCACCCTCACGGATCACCCCGTGCACGCGGTCGCTCGGCGGGATGTGCTGCCTCAGCAGGCCCACCGCCTGGTAGTTCAGCGCGACCGCGTCGAGCGCGTTGCGTCCCATGAAGGGGCTGGCCGACGCGTGCGCGGCCACTCCCCGGTACGTCACGCGCAGCTGGCGGCGACCCAGGAAGGGATGGTCGACGACGTCGTACCCGAACGGGTGCACCATGATCGCCGCGTCCACGCCGTCGAAGAACCCCGCCTGCGCCAGGATCTCCTTGCCGGACGCGCCCTCCTCCGCGGGGGTGCCGAGCAGCAGGACGCGCCCGTCGAACCGCAGGCCCGCCTGGACCGCACGGTGCAGGGCGAGGAACGCGCCGGCCGCGGCGGCGGCGATGAGATGGTGCCCGCACGCGTGCCCCACGCCCGGCAGGGCGTCGTACTCCGCCAGGATCGCGATGGTCGGACCACCGGCCGGGCCCCCGTCGTCCGCGCCGCGCGCGGTGAGCCCGGCCCGCAACGACGTCGCGAGCCCGTGCGTGCCGACCTGCGCGGGGATGTCCTCGGCGCGCAGCAGCTCGGCGACGGCAGCGACGGACTGCACCTCCCGGAACGCCTCCTCGGCGAAGCCGTGCACCTGCGCCGCGAGAGCGAGCGACGGGTCCTGCACGGCCTTCGCCGCGGTGCGGACGAGCGCGACCTGCTCGGGTGCCGCACCGGCGAACGGCGACGTGAGCGGGACGAACGCCGCCCGTCTGCGCTCGGTCGCGGCGTGCAGCTCGTCGAGGAACGCGGTGCTCACACCCGCCGTCATGCGCTCGCCTCCGCGCCCGGCTCGAACGGCAGGCCCGCGTCGCGCCAGGCGGGTGCGCCGCCCTCGACGTGCACCACGTTGGTGAAGCCCTTCTCGCGCAGCGCCGCCGCCACCGGGCCCGAGCCGCGCACCGATCCGCAGACCACGACGATCGGCGTGTCGAGCGACACGACGGGCGCCAGCCGGGTGGCCGCGGCCAGGTCGAACGCCTGGTCGACCTCGTAGCGGTCCACGACGGTCGCACCGGGGATCGATCCCGTCGCCGCGCGGCCCTGGTCGCTGCGGACGTCGATGAGCAGCGCCCCGTGCGCGACCTGAGCGGCGGCGTGCACCGCGTCGACGGCGGGGGCGAGAGCGGCGGCCTCGTCCAGGGAGAGGTCCACGGCGGGTGCGGTGCTGGGTGCGGTGCCGGTCATGGTCGTGCTCCTGTCGGTTCGAGCGTCTTGGCTGGACGGGGATCGGGTGCTGCGGGTGAGAGGACGAGGGTGCTGTGCGGGCACCGGTCCGCGAGGGAGGCGGCGACCGCGGCGCCGACGAGGGCTGCCGTGACGGCGAGCGCGATGGCGGAGGCGCGGCGGTAGCCGGTCACGTCGCCCGGCTCCACCGAGGCGAGCACCACGCCGCCCAGCACCGCGAGGCTCAGCACGGCCGAGATCCGCTGCGCCACCTGCAGGAACCCGGCGGCCAGCCCCGCGGTGCCGGGCGGGACGCCCTGCAGGGTCAGGGACTGGTTGGGCGCGTGGACCAACCCACTGCCGGCCCCGCTCAGGACCTGCGCCGCGACGAGCCCCGCGACGACCGTCTGCGCGGGCGCCCACGCGACGAGCGCGGCGCTGCCCACCAGGGAGACAGCGACCAGGCCGAGCGCCGCCGTCACCGCGGGCCGCCCGTGCCGCGCGGCCACCCGCCAGGCGAGCAGCGAGGAGCCCGCACCGACCACGGCGCCGGGGGTGCCGACGAGCCCGGCGTGCCAGGCGCTCAGGCCCAGGCCCTCCTGCAGGAACAGCACGAGCACGAGCGACGTGCCGAGCATCGCGCCGAACGCGAAGGTCGCGACCAGCGTCCCGAGCGCGAAGCTCCTGTCGGTGAGCAGGGCGGGCAGGACGATCGGGGTGCCTCCCCGGCGGGCGAACCGCCGCTCCCACGCGACGAGCGTGGTGACGACGACAGCCAGCACCGGCAGGCTCCACCAGCTGGCAGAGCCACCGCCGCTCAGCGCGACGGCCGGCAGCAGGACCGCGAGGGTCGCCGCGCCGAGCAGCACCGCGCCGGGCACGTCGAGGCTCGCGCGCCCGGGCCGCCGTGCCACGCGCGGCAGCCAGAGGACGCCGAGCACCGCCGCGGCGATCCCGAACGGCACGTTGACGGCCGCCACCCAGCGCCAGGCCCCGGCGCCGCCGACCAGCGCGACCACCGCCCCGCCCAGCAGCGGCGCGAGGATGCCCGCGAACGTGGCGACCGTGGCGTAGGCACCGAGCGCGCGGGTGCGCCGCCAGCCGGCGAAGTGGTCCTGGATGAGCCCGATGACCTGGGGATTCGCGGTGCCGGCGGCGAAGCCCTGCAGCAGCCGGCAGACAACGACCACGTCGGCGCTGCGTGCCGTCGCGGCCACCACGCTGAGCAGCGAGAAGGACGCCACACCGCCCACGAGCAACCGGCGCCTGCCGCGCGCGTCCCCCAGCCGTCCGGCGGGGACGAGGGTGATCGCGAAGCCCAGCGAGTACGCGGCTACGATCCACTGGACCTGGCTCGTGCTCGCGCCGAGCGACTCGCGGACGGCGGGCAGCGCGACGGTGAGGATCGACTGGTCCACGAGCGTCGCGAAGCCCACCACCAGGCAGACCGCGAGCACGCGGTTGCCCGTCCGCGCCGCGGCCTCCTCCTCGGGGGCGAGCACGCTGTCGCCGTGCGCCGTCATGCGGCCACCGTCGCCGAGGCTCGGGTCGACGACGCGACGGCAGGCATGTGGGACGTCCTCTCGTGACACTGCTTGCCCGCCGTGGTGACGGGCCGGGTCTAGCCCGGGAGCACCCCGCATGTGCCGGGGGTTGCTGCCTCGCCTGCCGGGCCAGACGGCGAGGCTCGTGACCTGGGCCGGAGAGTCCGCCCGGACCGCGCGCAAGTCAACGGGCGGTCAGCGCCGTCTCACATCGCGGGAAGCGCTGCTCCGGGGGCCGGGCCCGCGTTCGTGAGACGAACGGCCGCCGTCGTTGACGACCCCCCGGGCCCCACCTACGGTGCGCGGCGGTCCCGAGCTCCGCCGTCTGGCTCGGCAGGCGGAGCGGCAACCCCCAGACACCGGCGGGGTGCCCCCGAGCACGACCTGGCGGCCGCACCCGCGGTCGCAAGCGATGTCCCCCTGGAAGGAACCATGACCGACATCCTGCACATCGCCCTCGAGGTGGACGGCGCGGGCCAGCACCCCGCCGCGCACCTGCTCGCGCCGCACACCACGCCCGCGACGCCGCCGGGCCGGCCCGGAGTCACCCCCGACGCGCACCGCGTCCGGACGGTCACCGCGGCGGCGGAGAACGCGGGCGTCACGTTCGTGACGTTCGACGACTCCCTGACCCCCGCCCCCGGGCGCGCGGCGCACCGGATCGACGCCGTGACCCGCGCCGCGTTCGTCGCGCCGCTCACCTCGCGGCTCGGACTCGTGCCGCTGGTCCACCCGGCGGTGACCGAGCCGTTCCACGTCGCGAGCCAGCTCGCGGCGCTGGACCACGCGAGCCGCGGCCGCGCCGGCTGGCTGGTCGGCACGGGACCGGTGCCGGGCGCCCGGCGCGCGCTCGACCGGCCCGTCGCGGACGGCGAGGACCTCGTGGCCGAGACCGTCGACGTCGTGACGGTCGTGCGGGATCTGTGGGACTCGTGGGACGACGACGCCACCATCCGCGACACCGCGACCGGCCGGTACATCGACCGCGAGCGCCTGCACTACGTCGACTTCGCGAGCGGTGGTGACGGCCCGTTCGCCTCTCCTGCGCTGCGCTCCGCTCCCGACGGCGCCCGGGCTCCCTTCACCGTCAAGGGACCGCTGATCGTGCCCCGAGGGCCCCAGGGCCAAGCCGTGGTCGTCGGGCGGGTGGGCACCGTCCCGGGCGCGCTGCTCGACGTGGCGCTCGTGCCGGACCTGGCGGACGTCGACGCCGCCCGCGGGGACGGCGTCGCTCGCGTCCTCGTCGACCTGACCGTCACGCTGGACGCGGCGGGCACGCCCGGTACGGCTCGACGCGACCAGCTCGACGCGCTCGTGCCCGGCACGACCACGGGGCTCGCCTATACCGGCGACGCGGCCGGCCTGGTCGCGCTGCTGCTCGATCTGCGCGGCGTCGTGGACGGCGTGCGCATCCTGCCGTCGGTGCTGGACGACGACCTGCCCGTGCTCGTGCGCGACGTCCTCCCGGCCCTGCGCGTCGCCCGCGCCGTGCCCGTCCCCCGGCCCGGTGCGACCCTGCGCGACACCCTCGGCCTGCCCCGACCCGCGTCCCGCTTCGCCGCGACGGCCTGAGAAGGAGACCGCCATGACCGACCGCTTCCCGCACGCCCACGTGCACCTCGGAGTCTTCTTCCAGGGCGTCAACCACTCGACCATCTGGTCCGACCCCGCCAGCGGCTCGCAGCTCGACTTCGAGACGTTCCGCCAGGTGGTGCAGACCGCCGAGCGCGGCCTGTTCGACGCCTTCTTCCTGGGCGAGGGGCTGCGCCTGCGCGAGCAGAACGGGCTCCTGCACGACCTCGACGTGGTGGGCCGCCCCGACGCCATCACGCAGCTGGCGGCGCTCGCCGCGGTCACCACGCACATCGGGCTGGCCGCCACGCAGAACGTCACCTACAACGACCCGGCCGACCTGGCGCGTCGCCTCGCGAGCCTGCACGCGCTCTCGGGCGGCCGCGCCGCGTGGAACATCGTCACCACGGACAACGCCTGGACCGGGGAGAACTTCCGGCGCGGCGGCTGGCTGCACCACTCGCAGCGCTATGAGCGGGCCGCGGAGTTCGTCCAGGCGGCCCAGGCCATCTGGGACGGCTTCGGCTCGACCGTGAGGTACGCCGCGTCGACCGTCGAGCTCGAGGTGCAGCCCACCGTCGAGCTCGCCGACCACCCGGTGCTCTTCCAGGCCGGCGACTCGCCCGACGGACGCGACTTCGCGGCGCGGCACGCCGAGGTCATCTTCTCGGCCCACGGCACGGACTTCGACGACGCACTCGGGTTCGCCGACGACATCCGCGCGCGGCTGCGGGCGGCGGGGCGGCCGGAGGACGACATCAAGGTCCTGCCGAGCACCCAGTTCATCCTCGCGGCGACGGACGAGGAGGCACGGGAGAAGGCCCGGTGGGTCAAGGAGCAGCAGGTCACGCCCGCGACCGCCCTCTCGCTGCTGGGCCAGGTGTGGGGCGAGGACCTGTCGTCGTACGACCCGGACGGCCCGCTGCCGGCGCACGACCCCGCGATCACGCAGGTCAGCGAGACGCGCGGCTCGCCGCGGCCGGGTGCCGACCCGCGCGCCGTGGCCCGCGCCTGGCGCGAGCGGGCCGAGGCCGAGCACCTCACGATCCGCCAGCTCGTGCTCGCCCAGGACCGGCAGCGTGGCTTCGTCGGCAGCGTCGAGTCGGTCGCCGACGAGCTCGTCCGCTGGGTGCGCTCGGGGGCCACCGACGGCTTCAACATCACGCCGTGGCTGGTGCCGACCGGGCTCGACGACGTGGTGGACCTGCTCGTCCCGGCCTTGCAGGAGCGCGGGGCGTACCGCACCGAGTACACGAGCACGTCGCTGCGCGACCACCTCGGCCTGCGTGCACCCGTGCCGCACCGGGCGGTGCTCGTCGGCGCCTAGCACGCAGGCACCTGTCGCAGAGCACGATGAAGCCCGCCCCCGGTCCGTCGACCGGGGGCGGGCTTCTTCCTCGTGTCAGGCAGTCGCAGCGCGTGCGGATGCCGACGTCGCCGAGGCCAACCCCCAGGCCTCGGCGAGGAGCTCGAACGAGCGGACGGTGTCCGCCTTGTCGTGCGTGCTCGTGGTGACCAGGAGCTCGTCGGCTCCGGTCGCGCGCTGGAGCGCCTCGAGCCGCTCGACCACCGTGGCCGGGCTGCCCACCACGCGCGACGAGATGCGGTCCAGCAGCAGCTCGCGCTCGTCGTCCGGCCGCTCCTCCCACGGTGTCGTCGTGCCGGGGCGTGGGTACGCGATCGCACCCGTGCCCTTGCGGATCGACCACACCCAGGCGGCATGCGGGTCGGCGAGGCGCTCGGCCTCCGCGTCGGTCGCGGCGGCGAGGACGTCCACCGACACGACGACGTAGGGAGCGGCGAGCACGCCTGGCCGGAACGCCTCGCGGTACGACGCGACCGTCTCGAGCACCGTGGACGGGCTCACGTGGAAGTTCGCCGCGAGCGGCAGGCCGAGGGCACCCGCGACGCGCGCACTGTCGCCCCCGCTGCTGGCGAGGACCCACAGGTCGAACGCGGCGTCGTGCACGGGCGGGCTCACGAACGAGGTCCCGGCCGTGTCGACGTGCTCGGACGCCTGCAGCCGGAGCACCAGCTCGAGCTCGGCACGGAAGTCGCCGGGCGTGCGGTTCGCCCCGAGCGCCTGGGCGTGGGCGGCGAACCGCTCGCGCAGGTTCGCCGAGCGGAAGTCGAACGGCGGCGTCGCGGGCACGTGCAGGCCGTCGACGACGCGTGCGGGCGTCGCCGGCACCGGTGCGGGCGCGGCGGCGGGCGTCGCGCCTGCGGGCGGCGGCACGAACGCACGGCCGAGCCCGAGGTCGACCCGTCCGGGGTGCAGCGCGGCGATCGTGCCGAACTGCTCCGCGGCGATCACGGGGCTCGTGGTGCTGAGCAGCACGGCGCCCGAGCCGACGCGGATGCGCGACGTGCGCGACGCGGCGAGCGCGGCGAGCACGGCCGGCGACGCCGAGGCGACCCCGGGCGACAGGTGGTGCTCCGCGTACCAGACCCGCCGGTAGCCCCACCCGTCAGCCTGCACGGCGAGGTCGACGGAGGCGCGGATCGCGTCGGCGCCGGTGCTGCCCTCGCTCACGGTCGCCAGGTCGAGGATGGACAGCGGGACGCGCGTCCCGCCGACCTGGTCCTGGGCGGCTGGGCGGCTCTCGGTGGCGGTCGTCATCGGGTCCTCGTCTCTCCGGTGGTTCGGTCTGTCGAGTGGCGGCCGAGCGCGAAGCGGGGTGCCGCGCGGGCCTCGTCGTCGGTCGCGAGGTCGGCCAGCAGGCGGCCGATCGCGGGGGCGAACTTGAACCCGTGCCCCGAGAAGCCCGCCGCGACGACGACGCGGCCCCGGCGATCGAGCACGAAGTCGTGGTCCGGCGTGGTGGTGTACGTGCACGAGATGGGCTCGAGCAGGTCGGGGTCCGCGCCCGGGATCCACGCGCGGACGTAGTCGCGCAACGTCGCGAGCTGCCCTGGTTCGGGCGTGAACGTGCGGTGGTCGGGATCGGTGACGGGTCCCACCCCGTGGAAGCCGACCTTGACCCCCTCCCCCGGCACCGCGAGCCCGTACGTGCCGCTCGGGTAGTCGTGCGGCTCGCGAGGCTGGTGGGTGAAGACGGGCCAGTCGTCGGCCGGCGCCGACGCCGGGCGGAGGCGGAAGTGGGCCGGCTGCTCCTGGGTCACCACGAGCGGGGGCAGGCCGTTGCCCGCGCCCAGCAGGCCGGCCGTCCACGCACCCGCCGCGACCACGACCGACCGGGCGGTGAGGGGTCCGTCGTCGGTGTCGACCACCACGGCGTCGGCGCGCTCGTGCAGTGCCCGGGCCGGCGAGTCGTACCGGACGGACGCACCGTGCGCGGCCGCAGCACGCTGGAACGCGGCGACCGCGCGGTCGGCGTGCAGCCGTCCCGCCGTCGCGCTCTCGTGCAGCACGGGCCCGTCGAACCGCAGCCCGGGCCACCGCTCGTGCGCTTCTTGCGGCGACAGCCACGCGAACGGCACGCCGCGCGCGGTGAACGCCTCCGCGATCTCGGCGAGGTCGGCGCGGCCCGTCCCATGGCTCACGCCACCGGTGAGGGTGAGCAGCTGCGAGCCAGACGCGGCCTCGAGCTCGCGCCAGAGCCCCAGGGCCTCCTGGGTCAGGTCCAGGTAGTCGTCGGACGCGTACGTGGTGCGGTAGATCCGCGACGAGCCGTGCGACGCCCCCTGGAGGTGCCCGGGACCGAACCGCTCGAGCAGGACGACCTCCCGGCCGCGCCTGGCCAGCTGCCAGGCTGCCGCGGCACCCATGACCCCGCCGCCGACGACCACGTGGTCGACCGTCATCGTTCTCCTCACGGCGTGGGCTGCTGGAAACACGTGCTGGACAAGGTTGCTGCGCCGCGCCGGGTCAGCGTCCCCCGACTCCTCCCGGCGCGGCGCAGCGGCTCGTCAGGACTCCTTGGGGAGCCCAGGGGGGTTGGTCTCGGACTTCGTGATCGCCTCGGCGGTCAGGCCCCAGCGCTCGAGCACCTTGGCGTAGGAGCCGTCCTCGAACGCGTGGTTGAGCGCCGCCGTGATGGCGGGGGCCAGGTCGTTGCCCTTCTTGGTGCCCACCGCGATCTGCGCGGTCGCGGGCCAGCCGCCGTTGAGCGTGCCGACCACCGTGAAGTCCTTCGGCGAGACGGCGGCCTTGTACGCGGCCGTCGCGTTGGGACCGAAAGAGGTGTCGATGCGGCCGGACTGGAGCGCCAGGATCGTGTCGCCGTCGTTCTCGAAGTACTCGATCTTGACGGGCTTGAGCCCGGCGGCCTTGTTCTCCTTGTCCCACTCGAGCAGGATCTTCTCCTGGTTGGTGCCCGAGCCGACGGCGACCGTGAGCCCCTCGATGTCCGCGGGCTTCTCGATCTTGGCGGGCACCTTCGTGTTGCCCGTCTTCACGAGCCAGCCGAGCTCGTCGTTGCGGTACGAGGAGAAGTCGATCGTCTCCTTGCGCTCCTCGGTCACGGTCACGTTCGAGACGATCGCGTCGACCTTGCCCGACGACAGCGCCAGCGGCCAGTCCGCCCACGCGGTGACCTCCCACTCGACCTTCTTGCCGAGCGCGTCACCCACGAGCTGCGCGATGTCCGTCTCGTTCCCGATCGGCGTCTTCTCGTCGTCCGCGAGGAACGCGAGCGGCGCGACGTACGCGCTGACGGCCACCTTGAGGGTGTCCTTGTCCTTGTAGGCCGCCGGGAGCAGCGCGATCGCCGCGTCGTCCTTGGTGGTGTGGATGCGGTCCTGGTCCGGCGAGGTGTTGACCGTCAGGCCGGCCTTCTGGGCCGCCGCCTGCTGGTCGCTGTCGGTGTCGCTGTCGGCCGAGGCCGAGGAGCAGGCCGCGAGCCCCGCGACGAGCGGGAGGACGACGGCAGCGGCGAGCAGCCTGCTGCGACGGGGGTCGGTCGTGCGGGTCATCGTGGTGCCTCTCAGGATGCGTTGACGGGTGGTGCGGGATACCGGCCCGGCGGTCGCCGGGCAGGGGGTCAGAGGACCTTGTCGAGGAAGGCCTTGGTGCGCTCGTGCGCGGGGTGGTCGAGGACCTGGGCCGGCGGCCCCTGCTCGACGATCCGGCCGGCGTCGATGAACACGACGGTGTCGGCCAGCTCGCGGGCGAAGCCGATCTCGTGGGTGACGACGATCATCGTGGTGCCGCCGCGCGCGAGGTCCTTGATGACGTCGAGCACCTCACCGACCAGCTCGGGGTCGAGCGCCGAGGTGGGCTCGTCGAACAGCAGCACCTTGGGGCGCGTGGCCAGCGCGCGGGCGATCGCCACACGCTGCTGCTGGCCACCGGACAGCTGGCGCGGCCGCGCGTCGGCCTTGTCGCCGAGCCCCACGCGCTCGAGCAGCGCCCTGGCCTCCGGCTCGACCTCCGAGCGCGGACGTCCCTGCGCCGAGACGGGCGCCTCGACGACGTTCTCGAGCGCGGTCAGGTGCGGGAAGAGGTTGAAGCTCTGGAAGACGAACCCGATGCGCGTGCGCTGGCGCAGGATGTCCTTCTCCTTGAGCTCGCGCAGCGTGTCGCCCTTGCGGGCGTAGCCGATGAGGTCGCCGTCGATCGCGACGAACCCGCGGTCCACCTTCTCCAGGTGGTTGATCACGCGCAGCAGGGTGGACTTCCCCGAGCCGGACGGCCCGATCACGACCGTCACCTCGCCGGGTCGGACCACGAGGTCGACGCCCGAGAGCACCTCGAGGGTCCCGTAGCTCTTGTGCACGCCGTGGACCTCGACGAGGCCCTCGCGCTGCTCGGTGGTGGCGGTCATACGAGTCCTCCGACGTCGCGGCTGGACGGGGTGCTCCCGCGTCGCAGCAGGTGTCCGGTGGTGCGGTTGGCGCTCGCCCAGCCCGCGGGGACGCTGGCCGGGACGGGCGCGCCGCGCAGCCGCGCCCACGCCACCAGCAGCGACCACCGCGCCTTCTGCACGGGGGTGGGCGGCAGCGTCCGCAGCGCACCGCGGGCGTAGTAGCGCTCCAGGTAGAACTGGGCGATGGTCAGCACGGTGGTCAGGACCAGGTACCAGATGGCGGCCACGAGCAGCAGGGGGACCACGCGCAGGTTGCGCCCGTAGATGACGCCGACGGTGTAGAACAGCTCGCCGTACGCGAGCACGTACACCACCGAGGTGCCCTTGAGCAGGCCGATGATCTCGTTGACCGACGTGGGCACGATGGTGCGCATGGCCTGCGGGAGCACGATGCGGACCTGCTGCCGGGCACGCGGGATCCCGAGCGCGGCGGCGGCCTCGTGCTGGCCCTGGTCGACGCCGATGATCCCCGCCCGGACGATCTCCGCGGAGTAGGCGGCCTGGGACAGGCCCAGGCCCAGGATGGCCGCGCCGAACTTCCCGACGAGGTTCCCGGTCTCGAACTCGTGGAAGCCCGGCCCGAAGGGGATGCCCGCCGTGAGGGTCGGGTAGAGGTAGGCGAGGTTGTACCAGAGCAGCAGCTGCAGGATCAGCGGCACGGAGCGGAACACCCAGATGTACAGCCAGGCGACCGACTGCAGGAGCGGCGAGCGCGACAGCCGCATGAGCGCGAGCACGGTGCCGAGCCCGAAGCCGATCACCGCCGCGGCGACCGTGAGGCGGATGGTGCCCCACACGCCCGACAGGATCGAGGGCCACGTGAGGTACTGCCGCACGATGTCCCAGCCCCACTGCGCGTTGGTGACCAGCGAGCTGATCACCATCGCGAGCAGCACCGCGACCACGGCGGTCGCGATCCACCGGCCGGGGTGGCGAGCAGGCAGGACGCGGAGCCTCTCGAGCTCCTCGCGACCCGCGGCGGGCACGGGCGCGGAGGGACGGGCCAGCGTGGGTGCGCTCATCGGACCGGCCGCCGCTCGCCCGCGGTGACGGCGAACGGCACGTGGTTGCCCTCGACGGGTGCCGGGCACGTGCCGAAGTCGCTGAACGCGTACGGCAGGTTCACCGCGCGGTTGAGGTCGAGCCGGACCGTCGCGTCACCCGGGACGGCCGACGCGAAGGCGACCCGCCACTCGGCGACGTCCGCCGACTCGTCCGAGAACAGCAGCCCCACCTCGCCGTCGCGGTGCCCGGCGGTCAGCCGCAGCGTCGCGACGTCGTCGCCGTGCACCAGGTCGACCTCGCCGACGAGCTGCACGTGGTGCACGAGGCCGAGCTGAGCGGCACCCACGACGGCCGGGCGCGGCTCCGCGTACCAGCGGGCCGGCGCGTCGATCACCCACCGGGAGTCGTACGCGGCGATCGGGACACCGGTGAACCCGGCGCGGCTCGCAGCGCGCGGGTCGCGTACCCGCACCGCCGTGCGGCCCGTGCGGCGGATGGCCTCGACCACGACGTCGGCCGGCTCTCCGTCGGCGTCGCGGAAGGCCAGCACCGAGGACGACTTGCCCTCGGCGACGGCCACGGCGGCCTCGCCGTCGAGTGCCGCGCCGTCGTACCTGACGCCGTCCGCGAGCGCGGCACGGACGTGTGCCGTCCCGTCGCGGTCGGACCACCACAGGCCGGGCACGCCGGGGAGCTCCGACGGGCCCGCGGGCAGCCAGTGCAGCGCCACGAGCGACAGCCAGCCGTGCGGTTCGAGCAGCGCTCGCTCGCGCTCGGCGTGCCAGTCGGCCCGCTCGGTGGCGGGGTCGGTGTCGATCACGGTGCTGGTCATGACGGTTCCTCTCGGAGGCAGCCTGCGAGTGCGGGGTACGGCGGCGGGGCTCGGGAGGCATCGAGCCGCCCGCGGGTGGCGTCGACGACCCGTGAGGGACGGGCGCACGCCCTGACGGCGGACGGTCAGCGGTGCCGGCTCGGCGTGGGGGGGCCACGCGGAGGGGGTCAGCGACCCGGACAGCCCTGGGGGCTGGCGACGCCCGGACACGAGGCGGCGGAGACGACGGCGGCGCGTGCAGGCAGGGACGAGGGAACGCGCTGCGCGTCCCGCCCGTCGACCCGTGCCTGCCGGCTCATCTGCGTCCCTCTCGAATATCCGACCGGTTCAGTCGGCTTATCTGACGGACGGGACATTAGGCAGCGGAGGCAGTCTCGTCAACCACCGAGATGCGCCGTCCGAATCCTGAGACGGCTCTGACCGCCCCTTGACCAGGCCGCCCGGCCTTCCTACCTTCGCCGCGGTCTCGAGCCCCGACGACAAGCCCTGGCTGGTCGGGCAGCAACCCTCCGGACGTGGCGGGGTGCTCCAGGTGACGACCGGGCACGGCAACCGCCGTGCAAGCACGCAAGTCCCCACGCGAGGAGCTCGCATGCCCGATGCTGTCCGCCCGTCGGCGGTGACCCCATGACCCGCTACCTGCTGCGCCGGCTCGCCCTCGCCGCCGGCGTCCTGCTGGCCGCCTACACGGTGACGTTCCTCGTCCTCTACGCGCTGCCCGGCGATCCCGTCTCGATCATGTACGGCGGCGAGTCCAGCGACGTGACACCCGACCAGCTCGACGCGCTCCGCGCGGAGCACGGCCTCGACCAGCCCCTCGTCGTCCAGTACCTGACCCAGCTCGGCCACGCGCTGCGCGGCGATCTGGGCGACTCCGTGGTCAGCGGCCAGCCCGTCACGCAGCTCCTCGGGTCCGCCCTTCCGCCCACCGCGCAGATCGCCGGACTGGCGCTGCTCGTCGCGGTGCTGGCCGGGGGCTCGCTCGCCGTCGTCGCGACCGCCACCCGCAGCAGGCGGCTGTCCGGCTTCCTGCTCTCGCTGCCGCCTCTCGGCGTGGCGATCCCCTCCTTCTGGTTCGGCCTGACCCTCGTGCAGTGGTTCTCGTTCCAGATCCCGCTCTTCCCCGCGCTGGGCAACCAGGGCTTCGCGTCGGCCGTCCTTCCCGCCGTCACGCTGGCACTGCCGACCTCCGCGCTCATCGCGCAGATGCTGTCGCGGAGCCTGCTGCACACCCTCCGCGAGCCGTACGTCGACACGGCGCTGGCCAAGGGGGCCGGTCGAGCGCGGGTGCACCTGCGGCACGCGCTGCGCAACGCGGCCCTCCCCGCCCTGACGGTGACCGGGCTCGTCGTGGGCGGGCTGCTCTCGGGTGCCGTCGTCACGGAGACGGTGTTCTCCCGCGCGGGCATCGGCCGGCTCACCGCGACGTCCGTCTCCGCCCAGGACATCCCGGTCGTGCAGGGCGTCGTCCTCGTGGCGGCGACCGTGTACGTCCTGGTGAACCTGCTGATCGACGTCATCTACCCGCTCCTCGACCCCCGCATCGTGACGGGCGCGCGCCGCCGCGTCGCACCGCCCACCGCGCCGTCGCCCTCACCCACGCAGGCGCACGGGTCCGACGCCGACCAGGCGGCTGCACGCGTCGCCGTCCCCGCGGGAGGTACCCGATGAGCAGCCTCGACGCCCTGCGCGCGGCCGAGCGCGGCCCGCAGCAGCCCACCGAGGAGTTCGTGCCGACCGCGCTGGACCCGGACGCCCGCGCCGACGCGTTCGCCGCCACGGCCACGGACCGGTTCGCCGACGCCGTGCTCGAGCGCGAGGACGACCTCGTGCACCGCGGGCCGTGGCGCACCCGCCTCGAGGAGCTCGTGCGCAAGCCCGGCCTCCTGCTGGCGCTCGCCTGGTCCCTCGCGGTCCTGGTCGCCGCGTTCGCCCCGTCGCTGCTCGCCCCGGGGGACCCGCTGTCCGGCGTGCCCGCCGACAAGCTGCAGCCGCCCTCGGCGGAGCACTGGTTCGGGACGGACCAGCTGGGTCGGGACCTGTACACGCGCGTCGTGCACGGCACCCAGCTGACGCTCGAGGCCGCGCTCACGGCGGTCCTCGTCGGCCTCGTGGTCGGTGCCGTGATCGGGCTCGTCGCCGGGTTCGTCGGCGGGGTCGTCGACGACGTCGCGATGCGCGTGGTCGACGTGCTGCTGTCCATCCCCGCGCTGCTGCTCTCGCTCGCACTCATCACGGTGCTCGGGTTCGGCACCATCAACGTGGCGATCGCCGTCGGGCTCGCGAACGTCGCCTCGGTCTCGCGCATCATGCGTTCCGAGGTGCTGCGCGTGCGGACGTCGACCTTCGTCGAGGCCTCCCACGCGGGCGGGAGCCGCTGGTGGACCACGCTGGGCCAGCACGTGCTGCCCAACGCCGCGGGCCCGGTGGTCGTCCTGGCCGCACTCGAGCTGGGCGGAGCGGTCCTCGCCGTCTCGTCCCTGTCCTTCCTGGGCTACGGCGAGCCGCCGCCGGCACCCGAGTGGGGCGCGCTCGTGGCCGGCGGGCGCGACTACCTGAGCACCTCCTGGTGGCTGACCACGCTGCCCGGACTGACCATCGTCGCCACCGTGCTGGCCGCCGGCCGCATCTCCCGCGCGCTCGACGGAGACCCGGGGAGCAACCGATGACCGCCGCATCCGACCGCCTCCTCACGGTCGCCGACCTCGCCGTCACCTATCGCACGCGCCACGGCGACGTGCGCGCGGTGCGAGACGTCTCGCTGCACGTCGACTCCGGCGAGACGGTCGCCGTGGTGGGCGAGTCCGGCTCGGGCAAGTCGACCACGGCCGCGGCCGTCGTGCGCCTGCTGGCGCCGGCAGCGCGCATCGAGCGCGGCACGATCGACCTGCTCGGGCGCGACGTCGCGAGCGCCTCGCAGCGCGAGCTGCAGGCCGTGCGCGGCCTGCTCGTCGGGCTCGTCCCCCAGGACCCGACCGTGTCGCTCAACCCGGTGAAGCGGATCGGCGAGCAGGTCGCCGAGGTGCTGCGGATCCACGGGCTCGCGGACCGGCGGGTCGCGGCCGTCGAGGCCGTCGAGGCGTTGCGCCGCGCGGGCCTCTCCGACCCGGAGATCCGTGCGCGCCAGTACCCGCACGAGCTGTCGGGTGGCATGCGGCAGCGCGTGCTCATCGCGATCGCCCTGGTGGCGAAGCCCCGCCTGCTCGTCGCGGACGAGCCCACGAGCGCGCTCGACGTGACCGTGCAGCGCCAGATCCTCGACCACCTCGACGAGCTCACGAGCCAGACGAGCACGGGCGTCCTGCTCATCACGCACGACCTCGGCGTGGCGGCCGACCGCGCGGACCGCATCGTGGTCATGTCCCGGGGCCGCGTGGTCGAGACCGGCACGCCCGACGAGGTGCTCGGCGCGCCCCGCGAGGCCTACACCAAGGCGCTCCTCGCGGCGGCACCCTCGCTGCGGGGTGCGCGGCGCACGCCGGTGGCGAGCGCACCCGCGGCCGACGCGCCCGCCGCCCTCGAGGTGCGCGGCCTGGTCAAGGACTTCCCGCTGCCCCGCTCCGGTGGCGGCGGGACCCTGCGCGCGGTCGACGACGTCTCCTTCCGCGTGGCGCGCGGGCGCACGCTCGCGCTGGTCGGCGAGTCGGGCTCCGGCAAGTCGACGACGGCGCGCCTCGCGCTGCGGCTGGCCGAGCCGACGGCCGGCCAGGTGCTGGTGGGCGGCGACGACGTGAGCCACACGCGCGGCTCCGCCCTGCGGGCGCTGCGCAGGCAGATGCAGGTGGTCTACCAGAACCCGTACTCGTCGCTCGACCCGCGCTGGACAGTCGAGCGGATCGTCGCCGAGCCGCTGCGCGCGTTCGGCGTCGGCGACCGGCGCGAGCGCGCGGCCCGAGCGGCCGAGCTCGCGGAGCTCGTCGCGCTCCCCGCCTCCGTGCTGCGCCGCAGGCCGGCCGAGCTCTCCGGTGGGCAGCGTCAGCGCGTCGCCATCGCGCGCGCCCTGTCGGTGAGGCCGGACCTCGTGGTGCTCGACGAGCCGGTCTCGGCGCTGGACGTGTCCGTCCAGGCGCAGATCCTCGACCTGCTCGGCGAGCTCCAGCGCGAGCTCGGCGTGACGTACCTGTTCATCTCGCACGACCTCGCGGTGGTGCGCCAGGTCGCGCACGAGGTCGTCGTGCTCCAGCACGGGCGCGTCGTCGAGTCCGGCGACGTGGAGCACGTGTTCGCGAGCCCGCAGCACGCATACACGGCCGAGCTGCTCGCCGCGATCCCCGGCACCCACCGGCCCCTGGCGGGCACCGCCGCGGGCCCGGCGCGAGGAGGTGAGCGATGACCGCCTGTTGTCCCGGCCGTCGCTGCACCCGGCGCTGACGCGCCCCTCCCCTCCCACCCCTTCCTCTGGAGACCGCCATGTCCTTGCGTCCCCGTCCCTCCCGCACCCTGCGCGTGGCCCTCGCCGCCGCCGTGCTCGCCCTCGCCCTGACGGCGTGCAGCGGCGAGGAGTCGCCCTCCGCCGACCCGTCCGGCTCGGCCTCGGCGTCCTCGGCCACGCCCGTCGACGGCGGCGACCTCACGTTCGCCATCGGCAACGACCCGATCTCGCTCAACCCGTCCGGCATCGGCTCGGGCAACGACACGCTCTACGTGACGCGTCAGCTCGTCGACTCCCTCGTGTGGCAGGACCCGGCCGACGGCTCCCTCAAGCCCTGGCTCGCCACGGCGTGGAAGGCCAACGCCGAGCAGACCGAGTTCACGTTCACGCTGCGCGACGGCGTGACGTTCTCGGACGGCACGCCGTTCACGGCCGCGTCGGTCAAGGCCAACTTCGACGACACGGCGGCCGCCGGCGCCAAGAGCTCTGCCGTCGGCAACTTCATCGGCTACAAGGGCACGACCGTGGTCGACGACCACACCGTGACCGTCGCGTTCGAGTCGCCCAACGCCGCCTTCCCGCAGGCGACCAGCACCGTCGCGCTCGGCTTCGTCGCCGACTCCACGCTCGCCATCCCGTACGACGACCGCGCGTCGGGCACCGGCGTCATCGGCACCGGCCCGTTCGTGCTGGACCACTACACCAAGGACACCGAGACCGTCCTCACCGCGCGCGACGGCTACGCCTGGAGCCCGCAGGACCGCGACGGCGCCGGGGCACCGCACCTCGCGAAGGTCACGTTCCAGGTGGCCCCCGAGGCCAGCGTCCGGACGGGCTCCCTGACCTCGGGCCAGGTCCAGGTGATCGGCGGCGTGCAGCCCACCGACATCGCGACGCTCGAGCAGGCCGGCCTGACGCTCGTGCACCGCGCCAACCCCGGCATCACGTTCGGCCTGACCTTCAACGGGGCGTCCCCGTTCGGCAAGGACCCCGCGGTGCGCGAGGCGATCTCGCTCGCCGTGAACCCCACCGAGATCCGCGACACGGCGCTCACCGAGGGCTTCGCCGTGGCCGTGAGCCCGCTCGCGAGCACGACGCCCGACGTCGCCGACGAGAGCGCGCACCTCGTGACCGACCCGGCGAAGGCCGCCTCGGTGCTGGAGGCCGACGGCTGGGCCAAGGGCAGCGACGGCATCTACGCCAAGGCCGGCACCAAGCTCGCCCCCACGCTGGTCTGGATCACCAACTTCGGGCCCAACCAGACGTCGGTCGAGCTGATCCAGTCCGAGCTCAAGGCGGTCGGCATCGACGCGAAGCTCTGGTCGGGCACCGTGCCGGACTTCCAGGCCAAGCTCGCCGCGGGTGACTTCGACCTGGTGTGGGGCAACCTCTCCCGCGCCGACGGAGACGTGCTGCGCACGCAGTACACGACCCAGGGCACCAACTTCTACAAGATCGACGACCCGGAGCTCGAGAAGCTGCTGCAGGACCAGCTCGCGGCCGGCGACCCGGCGGAGCGCAGCAGCCTGCTCGCGCAGGCGCAGGAGCGGCTCGTCACGCAGCACCACGTGGTCCCCGTGCACGAGCTGACCACCTACCTGGGGCTCTCGGACAAGGCCCACGGCATCGAGCTGGGAGCGGACTCGCGCCTCGACCAGCTGACGACGGCCTGGGTGGGCTGACACCCCCGGCACAGCGAGAGGGGGCGGGCCCGCAGCACGCGGGTCCGCCCTCGTCGTCGTGCCCGCGCGGTGCACGGGCGAGGAGTCAGCGCCGCCGGCGCACCAGCACCAGGTCGTCCCGGTGCACCAGCTCCCGGTCGTAGCCGGGGCCGAGCTCGACCCGCAGGTCCGAGGTGGCGCGACCGAGCAGCCGTGGGACCTCGTCGGACCCGTACTGCACCAGGCCACGGGCCACGACAACCCCCGCGGAGGTCACGAGCTCGACGGGGTCGCCCGCCTCGAACTCCCCCTCGAAGCCGGTCACGCCCGCGGGCAGCAGGGACGTCCGGCGCTCGACGACCGCGCGCACGGCACCCTCGTCGAGGACCAGGCGCCCGTGGGCCTTGGCCGCGTGCGCGAGCCACAGCAGGCGGATCGACGAGCGCCGCCCGGTCGCGGCGAACCAGGTGCCGACATCGTCGCCGGCCAGCGCGCCCGCGGCCTGCGCGGCCGACGTGAGCACCACGGGGATGCCCGACTGCGTGGCGATGGCGACCGAGTCGAGCTTGGTCACCATGCCCCCCGTGCCGACCGCGCTCCCCCGGGAGCTGACGTCGATCCCGTCGAGGTCTGCCGGGCCCTCGACCCGCTCGATCCGGCGCGAGCCCGGCCGCGACGGCGGGCCGGTGTACAGCGCGTCGACGTCGGTGAGCAGCACCAGGGCGTCGGCGTGCACGAGGTGCGAGACCAGCGCGGCGAGCCGGTCGTTGTCACCGAACCGGATCTCCTCGGTCGCGACCGCGTCGTTCTCGTTGATCACCGGGACCACACCGAGGTCGAGCAGGCGCGTCAGGGCCCGGTGCGCGTTGCGGTAGTGCCCGCGGCGCACGGTGTCGTCGGCCGTGAGCAGCACCTGCCCGACGCGCAGGCCGTGCTCCCCGAAGGCGCGCGCGTAGTGCGCGACCAGCAGCCCCTGGCCCACCGACGCCGCGGCCTGCTGCGTGGCGAGGTCGCGCGGGCGAGCGGGCAGACCGAGCGGGCCGATGGCGGCCGCGATCGCACCCGAGGAGACGAGCACCACCTGCCCGCCGGCGGCCCGACGCGCGGCCAGGACGTCGACCAGCGCGCGGAGCCGCGCGGGGTCGAGGCGACCGTCCGGGCTGGTCAACGACGACGAGCCCACCTTGACCACCACGCGCGCCGCCGCGGGCAGCTGCTGACGCTCGATCAGGGCGGGGGCGGTCACCCCCGCATTGTGCCCCGGCCCGCGCGCGCCGTCCGGCACCATCCGACGCGCGGACGGCACGGCTCCCGGCAGACCACCGGCCCGACGCGAGGTCGCGCCGGGCCGGTCAGGTCCGTGCTCTGCTGCCGGTGCGCGCCGTCAGGCGTCGTCCGCGGGGTCGGCCCAGTGGCCCTGCTCGCGCTCGGTCCACAGCTCCTCGCGGGCGAGGGCCTTGGCGTCCATGCGCTCCTTGTACTCGATGCGCTTCTCGCCGCGGGTCGGACGCGTGCGCTCCTCGATCCGCACGTCGGTGCCGCGGGGGCCGCCCAGCAGCTCCGAGCCGGTGAGCATGGTGGGCTCCCAGTCGAAGACGACGGAGTTGTGGTCGGGACCGATCCGCACCTCGTCGCCCGCCACCGCGCCGGTCGCGAACAGCCGCTCCTCGATGCCGAGCCGCGCCAACCGGTCGGCCAGGTACCCGACCGCCTCGTCGTTGGAGAAGTCCGTCTGACGCACCCAGCGCTCGGGCTTCTCCCCGCGCACGGCGAACCAGACCGCACCGCCGCTCTCGCGCCGCGTGACCGTGAAGCCCGCGTCGTCGACCGCCTTGGGCCGCAGCACCACGCGCGTCGCCTCCGGCACGGGCGCGTCGCGACGCGCCTTCTCCACCAGCTCGGCCAGCGCGAACGTCAGCGGGCGCAGGCCCTCGTGCGACGCCGTCGAGATCTCGAAGACCTTCATGCCGCGCGCCTCGAGCTCGGGCTTGACCAGCTCGGCCAGGTCCCGCGCCTCGGGCACGTCGATCTTGTTGAGCACGACGATGCGGGGCCGCTGGTCGAGCGGGACGCGACCGCCCTCGATGCCGAGGTCGCCCGCGTAGTGCGCGAGCTCCGCCTCGATCACGTCCAGGTCGGAGATCGGGTCGCGGTCCGGCTCGAGCGTCGCGCAGTCGAGCACGTGCACCAGCACGGCGCAGCGCTCGATGTGGCGCAGGAACTCGAGGCCGAGACCCTTGCCCTGCGACGCCCCGGGGATCAGGCCGGGGACGTCCGCCACCGTGTAGCGGGCCGATCCGGCCTGCACCACCCCGAGGTTGGGGATGAGCGTCGTGAAGGGGTAGTCCGCGATCTTGGGCCGGGCCGCGGAGATCGCCGCGACGAGGCTCGACTTGCCGGCGCTCGGATAGCCGACGAGCGCCACGTCGGCGATCGTCTTGAGCTCGAGCACCACGTCGAGCTGCTCCCCGGGCTCCCCCAGGAGCGCGAACCCGGGCGCCTTGCGGCGCGGGGAGGCCAGCGCGGCGTTCCCGAGCCCGCCGCGGCCGCCGGCGGCCACGACGAACTGCGCGCCCGTGCCCACGAGGTCGGCGAGCACCTCGCCGTCGGTCGACTTCACCACGGTGCCGTCCGGCACGCCGAGCACCAGGTCCGCCCCCGTGCTGCCCGCGCGGTGGTCGCCCATGCCCTGCGTGCCGCTGGGGGCGTGCCGGTGCGGCAGGTGGTGAAACTCGAGCAGCGTGGTGACCTGCGGGTCGACCTGCAGGATCACGGAGCCGCCGTTGCCGCCGTTCCCGCCGTCGGGCCCCGCCAGGGGCTTGAACTTCTCGCGGTGGATGGACGCACAGCCGTGCCCACCGTCACCGCCGGCCGCGTACAGCACGACCCGGTCGACGAATGTCGCCACAGCTGTTCCTCCTTCGCTCTACGTTCGGTCTACACGACGAAGGGGCGCACCGCACCGGTGCGCCCCTTCGTACGAGAATTCGTGGTGCTGCTCAGACCTCTGGGGTCACGCCTCGACGGCCACGATGTCGATGACCTTGCGGCCACGACGCGTGCCGAAGGTGACCGCACCGGGGGTCAGCGCGAACAGCGTGTCGTCGCCGCCACGGCCGACGTTGACGCCGGGGTGGAAGTGGGTGCCGCGCTGGCGGACGATGATCTCGCCGGCCTTGACGACCTGGCCACCGAAGCGCTTGACGCCCAGGCGCTGGGCGTTCGAGTCCCGGCCGTTGCGCGAGGAGCTCGCGCCCTTCTTGTGTGCCATGACGAACCTGCTTTCGTGCTCAGAAGATGGGGGCCGCGGCCCGACGGCCGCGGTGCGAGATCAGGAGATGCCGGTGACCTTGAGGCGGGTCAGCTGCTGGCGGTGACCCTTGCGCACGCGGTAGCCCGTCTTGTTCTTGTACTTGAGGATGTCGATCTTGGGACCCTTCTCGTCCCGCACGACCTCCGCCGTCACCGTCACCTTGGCCAGGGCCTTGGCGTCGGTGGTGATCTTGTCACCGTCGACCAGCAGCAGCGCCGGCAGCTCGACCGAGGCGCCCGCCGCGGCGGCGAGACGGTCGACAACAACGATGTCGCCGACGGCGACCTTCTCCTGGCGGCCGCCAGCCTTCACGATCGCGTACACCACGTTGCTGCTCATCTCTGCTCGTCGAACTGCTTGCTGTCTGCGGGTGCCGCGCCGGCACCCGCGCACGACCCGTCCGACCGGCCGGAACCGGTGGGGTGCGGGGTTCGCATAGGCGCCGCAGCGGCGGCACGGTGATCGGCGCGCACCAGACGCGCCGACAGTCCAGGGTACGGACCCAGCACCCCAGGGTCAAACCTGGACGGCGGCACTCGGGCCCGTCCGGTCCCCGACGTGACGAAGGCCACGCCGGCGACCGGTGCCGTGCGCGATCAGTGGGTCCCCGGGTGGGCCTCGTCGGCATCGTGCGCCGAAGCGGCCTCGTCGGACGCGTCCGGTGCGGGCTCTGAGGTCGGCTCGGCCGGCTCGTCGGCGTCGGCCGGCTCGTCGGCGTCGTCCGCCTCGTCGGCGTCGTCCGCCTCGTCCGCGTCGAACAGATCGGGCGCCACGGGCGTCAGCGCGAGCGGCGCGTCAGCCGGCGCACCAGGCTCGAAGTCCGGAAACGCGGCGAGCACGTCCAGCACGGCACGCTGCGGCTCGGCCGGTGCCTGCCCGTCCCCCGCCACCTCCTTCGCCGGCTCGTCGGTGCTCGCCTCGGTCTCGACGACCCAGGCGACCGGCTCGTCCGTGCTCACTGCCGTGTCGGACCCAGCCTCGACGGTCGGGAGGTCGGCCGGTGCCGCGTCGGCCGCGGGCGCCTGCGACGGGTCGCTGCCGTGGTCGTGATCGTGGTCGTGATCGTGGTCGTGCTCGTGCGCGTGGGCCGCCGCGGCGGCGATCGTGGCGAGCGTGGCCTTCACCGCCTCGCGCGCCTCGGGCAGCACCGGCACGGCCGTGTGCGGACCGGTGCCCACGGGCTCCTTGACCGCCGCGCCGCCGCGCTTGCGGCGCGCACGCTTGACCTCGCCCGCGGGTGCGACGCTCTCGCCGACCGCCTGCGCGGCGCCCGCCTCGGGCCGCCCGTTCTTCTCGATCGGCTCGTCGTGCACGATGAAGCCGCGCCCGTGGCAGTGCTCGCACGTCTCCGAGAACGCCTCGACGAGCCCCTGGCCCACCCGCTTGCGGGTCATCTGCACCAGGCCGAGCGAGGTGACCTCGGCGACCTGGTGCTTGGTGCGGTCACGCCCCAGGCACTCGACGAGGCGGCGCAGCACGAGGTCGCGGTTCGACTCGAGCACCATGTCGATGAAGTCGACGACGATCATGCCGCCGATGTCGCGCAGGCGGAGCTGCCGCACGATCTCCTCGGCCGCCTCCAGGTTGTTGCGCGTGACGGTCTCCTCGAGCGTGCCGCCCGAGCCGGTGAACTTGCCCGTGTTGACGTCGACGACCGTCATGGCCTCGGTGCGGTCGATGACGAGCGACCCGCCCGAGGGCAGCCACACCTTGCGGTCCATGCCCTTGGCCAGCTGCTCGTCGATGCGGTGCGCGGCGAACACGTCGCCCGTGCCCGCGTACTTCGACACCTTCTGCGCCAGGTCGGGCGCCAGCTCGTCGATGTACGACGAGATCGTCGACCACGCCTCGTCGCCCTGGACGATGAGCGAGCCGAAGTCGTCGTTGAAGATGTCGCGGACCACGCGGATCGCCATGTCCGGCTCGCCCTGGAGCAGCGCCGGCGCGGAAGCCGACTTCGACTTCTTCTCGATCGCCTCCCACTGCGACTGCAGCCGCGCGATGTCGGCGCGGAGCTCGTCCTCCGAGGCGCCCTCGGCGGCCGTGCGCACGATCACGCCCGCGGACTCGGGCACCACCTCGCGCAGGATCTTCTTGAGCCGGTTGCGCTCGACGTCCGGCAGCTTGCGGCTGATGCCGGTCATGCCGCCGCCCGGCACGTACACCAGGTAGCGGCCGGCCAGCGTGACCTGCGACGTGAGGCGCGCGCCCTTGTGGCCGATCGGGTCCTTGGTGACCTGCACGAGCACCGAGTCGCCCGACTTGAGCGCCTGCTCGATGCGCCGGGCGGAGCCGCCCTCGACGTTCGCGGCGTCCCAGTTGACCTCGCCGGCGTAGAGCACGGCGTTGCGGCCCTTGCCCACGTCGACGAAGGCGGCCTCCATGCTCGGCAGCACGTTCTGCACGCGGCCGAGGTAGACGTTGCCCACCATCGAGGCCGACGCCTGGTTGGAGACGTAGTGCTCGACGAGCACGCCGTCCTCGAGCACGGCGATCTGCGTGCGGCCGCCCTTCTCCCGCACGATCATCGAGCGGTCGACGGACTCCCGGCGGGCCAGGAACTCGGCCTCGGTGATGATCTGGCGCCGACGACCCGCGTCGCGCCCCTCGCGGCGGCGCTGGCGCTTGGCCTCGAGACGCGTGGAGCCGCGCAGCGCGGTCACCTCGTCGCTCGCGGACCGCGTGCGGGCCGCGCGCGGCTCACCGGGCTCGGCGTCCCCGGCCCGGGCGGACCCACGACGACGACGGCGACGACGGCTCGACGAGCGCGGCTCGCCACCCTCGGCGTCGCTCTCGTCGGACTCCTCGTCGTCGGTCTCCGCGTCACCGGCCTCGGCGTCGGAGGCGACGGCCTCGGACTCGTCCGCGTCGGAGGACTCGGGACGACGGCGGCCACGGCCACCCCGACGGCGACGACGGCGCGGCGCGCTCCCCGCGCCCTCCTGCTCGTCCTCGTCGGCCTCGTTCTCGGTCTCGTCCGCCTCGTTCTCGTCCGTCTCGACCTCGTCGGCCTCGACGTCGTCGACCTTCTCCGTGCCGAGCTCGTCGACGACGCCCGTCGGGACCTCGTCCTCGACGACCTCGTCCTGGCCCACGCCGGACTCGTCGTCCTGCGTCGCCGCACGGGGCGGCTCGCCGCCGCGGCCACGACGCCCTCGACGACGCGAGCCGCGACCGCCCGACGCGGCGGGCTGCTCGTCGGCACCCTCGAACGCGATCTCGGCGTCGGCCGCCTCGTGCTCGCGGGCCGCCTCGGAGATGGCCTCGGGAGAGCCGGCGCTGGAGGTGGCACGGCGACGGCGCTGCCGCGTGGCGGTCGGGTCGGGCGCCTGGAAAAGCAGCGCGGTGGTGGCCAGACGGGGCGACGACGGCGCCTGCTGCCCGGCGGCCGCGGAGGCGTCGGGCTGCGTGGCACTCGTGCTCGGTGCGTCCTTGGCGGCGCGCGTCGCGCGTGACCTGGCCGGCGCCTTCTCGGTGCCGGCGAACGCGGCCAGGACGTCGAGCGCCGGGGCGGTCGGCGCCTGCGCCTCGTCCTCGGCGGGCTCCTCGGCAGGCTCCTCGGTGGCGACGGGCTCGTCCGTGGTCGACGGCTGCGCGACGGGCGCCTGCTCGACGAGCGCGCCGGGCGCGGCAGCGGGCCGCGAGCTGGCGCGACGGCGACGGGCCGGAGCGGCGGCCTGCTCCGCGGCCGCCTCGGCTAGGGGCGCCTGCGCTGCGGAGGCGGTCTCGGTGGGCGCTGCCGCGGCGGTCTCGGTCTGCGCTGCGGCGTCGGCCGGTGCCGCCTCGGCGGCCGCGACCGGGCGCGTGGCGCGCTTGCGGGTCTTCGCCGCCTTGGGCGCCGCCGTCGGGGCCTCAGCGGAGGCGGCGGGACCCGCGGCCTCCGTGGCGGCGTGTGCGGCGGCGGAGACGTCGACGCCGGTCGTCGTCGCGCTCGGGGCGTCCGTGGCGAGCGGCGCGGGCGCGCCGGCCTTGCGACCGGCACGGGCACGGCCGGCGCGCGGGGCAGACGACGCGGTCGCATCGGCAGCCTCGGCTGCGGCCTCTGCCGGGACGGTTCCGTCTGGCTCACTGGCGGCCTTGCTGCGCTTGCGCGCGGGCTTCTTCGCCGCGGCCTCGTCGGGCTGGGACGGCTCGGCCACGGTCGCGGGCTCCGCGGCGGCGGGTGCCGCAACGGATGCGGTGGTGGCGGCGGGCGCTGCGACGACGGCGTCCGGAGCGGCCACGCTCCTGGTGGCGCGGCGGCGGCGGGCCGGGGCCGGCGCCGCCTCACCCCCGGCCGGCGTGGTTGCTGCGGACTCGGAAGTGTTGTCGGACATCACGCGAGGTGCTCCTGGGTACCGCGAACCACCGTCCACACAAGTGGCGGCCCGTGGCGGGTCGGTCGTCGCTCGCGTGTCAGCGCGGCGACGGAAGTCGTCGGTCGTGGCTGCTGCACCTGGCCGGGGCCATCGCCTGCCGGACGAGTTCCCGGGCCCCGATCGGGGACCTGACGGACTGCCTGGCGGCGGCTGGCGCACGCGACGTGGTCGATGCTGCGAGCTCACGGGTCCGCGCGGCGGTGTGGACGCCTCGAGAACCGTGAGCAGTATCGCACAGGCCGTCCCCGCAGGCCCGCCGACGCCGCTGCGCGACCCGCAAAGAATTTGACAGCACGTCAGTACCCGGGACCTTGGTCCCGGGGGCAGACTGGTCCTCGTTCTAGCGTTCCCCCAGGTCCCCAGCCCCGATTCACCCGAGCGCCGGCTCGGGCGCACAGGCGGACCTACGACCACCGGCTCGCACTCCCGCTCGGAGAACTCGTGGACGCTCTCGACCTCGCCCGCTGGCAGTTCGGTGTCACCACCGTCTACCACTTCATCTTCGTGCAGCTCACGATCGGCCTGGCGCCGCTCGTCGCGATCATGCAGACCGCGTGGGTGCGCACCGGCAACGAGCGCTGGCTGCGGCTGACCAAGTTCTTCGGCAAGCTTCTGCTGATCAACTTCGCCATCGGCGTCGCGACCGGCATCGTCCAGGAGTTCCAGTTCGGCATGGCGTGGAGCGAGTACTCCCGCTTCGTCGGCGACGTGTTCGGCGCACCGCTGGCCATGGAGGCGCTCGCCGCGTTCTTCGTCGAGTCGACCTTCCTCGGCCTGTGGATCTTCGGGTGGGACAAGCTGCCCAAGAAGATCCACCTCGCGTGCATCTGGGCCGTGGCGATCGCCACCAACCTCTCCGCCTTCTTCATCCTCGCGGCCAACTCCTGGATGCAGCACCCCGTCGGCGCGGTGTTCAACGAGGAGACCGGCCGCGCCGAGATGAAGGACATCGGCGCCGTGCTGACCAACCCGACCGTGCTGGCCGCGTTCCCGCACACCATCTCGGCGGCGTTCCTCACGGCAGGCACGTTCGTCGCCGGCATCGCCGCCTGGTGGATGGTCAGGCTCGTGCGGCGAGGTGACGTGGCGACCGCGAGGAACGTCTACCGGCCCGCCGTGATCGTCGGCCTGGTCGCCATCATCGTCAGCGGCGCGGGCGTCGCGATCACCGGTGACCAGCAGGCCAAGCTGATGTTCGAGCAGCAGCCCATGAAGATGGCGTCGGCCGAGGCCTTGTGCACGACGTCGTCGCACGTCTCCTTCTCGATCCTGGCGATCGGCAACCTGTCGAACGACTGCGACAACGTCAAGCACGTCATCGAGATCCCCGGGATGCTGTCCTTCCTCGCGACCGGCCACTTCGACTCCACCCTCCAGGGCGTGGACGACCTGCAGGCGCAGTACGAGCAGAAGTTCGGGTACACCGACGAGAACGGCAACCCGATCTCCTACCAGCCCGATCTCACGGTCACGTACTGGGGCTTCCGCCTCATGATCGGCTTCGGCCTCGGGTCCGCGGCGCTCGCCGTCGCCGCGCTGTGGCTCACGCGCAAGGGCCGGGTGACCGACAAGAAGTGGTTCGGGACGCTCGGCATCGCCGCGATCGCCACGCCGTTCCTCGCCTCGTCCGCGGGCTGGGTCTTCACCGAGATGGGTCGCCAGCCCTGGGTGGTCGCTCCCAACCCGAACCCGTCGGGGGTGGACGGCGTGTGGCTCATCACCGCGCGAGGGGTGTCGACCGTGCCCGGGGTCTCGAGCATCGCGATCTCGCTGGCCGCCTTCACGCTGCTGTACGGGGTGCTCGCCGTGGCCTGGTACCGGCTCATGCACCGGTACACCGTCGAGGGGGTCGCGGCCTCCGAGAAGGACCCCAGCCCCGAGGCGCGCACCGACGACGACGCCGACGCCCCGCTGTCCTTCGCGTACTGACAGGAGACGACCATGGAGCTGACCACCGTCTGGTTCATCCTCATCGCCGTCCTGTGGACCGGCTACCTCGTGCTGGAGGGCTTCGACTTCGGCGTCGGCATGCTGCTGGGCGTCCTGCCGCACAAGCAGGACCGCGAGCGCGAACGCCGCGTGATGATCAACACGATCGGCCCGGTCTGGGACGGCAACGAGGTGTGGCTGCTCACCGCGGGCGGCGCCACGTTCGCCGCCTTCCCGGAGTGGTACGCCACCTTGTTCTCGGGTTTCTACCTCCCGCTGCTGCTCATCCTGCTCGCGCTGATCGTGCGCGTCGTCGCCTTCGAGTGGCGCGGCAAGATCGACGACGACCGGTGGCGTGCGTGGGCGGACCGCGCGCTCGTCGTCGGCTCGTGGGTCCCGGCCGTGCTGTGGGGCGTGGCGTTCGCCAACATCGTGCGCGGGGTCGAGCTGGACGCGGACCACCAGTACGTGGGCGGCTTCTGGGCGCTGCTCAACCCGTTCGCGCTGCTGGGCGGTGCCACCACCGCGCTCATCTTCCTCACGCACGGTGCCTCGTTCCTGGCGCTGAAGTCGGACGGCGAGATCCGCACGCGGGCGGCAGCGCTCGCCGCGCGGCTGGCGCCCGTGACGCTGGCGGTCGCCGCGGTCTGGGCGATCTGGGCGCAGGTCTCCTACTCCGACGCGGCCTGGACGTGGGCGGCCGTCGCGGTCGCAGCCGTCGCGCTCGTGGTGCTCGTCGTGTCCACCCGCGCGCGCCGGGAGGGCCGGGCGTTCGTCGCGTCGGCCGTCACCATCGTCGCGGCGGTCGTGCTCATCTTCGGCTCGCTGTTCCCCGACGTGATGCCGGCCCTCGACCCCGCCAACTCCCTGACCGTCACCAACGCGTCCTCCACGCACTACACGCTCGTGGTGATGACCTGGGTGGCCGTCATCCTCACTCCGCTGGTGCTGCTGTACCAGGGCTGGACGTACTGGGTGTTCCGCAAGCGGGTCTCGACGGCGCACATCCCCGCGTCGATCGGCCTGACCTTCGATCGCAAGCCCGTCACCACGGGCCCGGCGGCCGAGGACCGGTGAGGGTCACCACGGCATGAGGCCCCTCGATCCGCGGCTGCTGCGCCACGCCCGGGCAGCGCGCGGCTACGTCGCCCTCACCGCCTCGCTGGGCATCGTCACGGCGGGGCTGGTCGTGGCCCAAGCCCTGCTGCTGGCGCACGCGCTGGGGCGCGCGGTGCACGACGGTGCCGACCTGAGCGCCATCGCGCCGTGGGTCGCGTGGCTCGCGGCCGTCGTCGGCGCACGCACGCTGGTGACGGCGCTGCAGGAGCGCTTCGCCCACCGGGCCGCCACGCGCGCCGTGGCCGAGCTGCGCGAGGGCGTGGTCGCGCACGCCGCGAGCCTCGGGCCACGCTGGCTCGCCACCGGGCAGGGGCCCGGGGTCGCCACCCTCGCGACCCGAGGTCTGGACGCGCTGGAGCCCTACTTCGTGCGCTACCTGCCCCAGCTGGTGCTCGCGGCCACCGTGACCCCCGCGACGCTGCTGGTGATCCTCGGCCTGGACTGGGTCTCGGCGGCCGTCCTCGTCGTGGTGCTGCCCCTGGTGCCCCTCTTCATGTGGCTCGTCGGTCGGCTCACGCAGGGCCGCTCGGAGCGCGGCCTGGACGCCATGCGCCGGCTCGGCGCGCAGACGCTGGACCTGCTGGCCGGGCTGCCGACGCTGCGCGCGTTCGGCCGCGAGCGCGGCCCCGCCGCACGCGTGCAGGCCCTGGGTGACGCGCACCGACGCGCCACGATGGGCACGTTGCGGATCGCGTTCCTGTCGGGACTCGTGCTGGAGCTGCTCACCACGCTGTCGGTCGCGCTCGTCGCGGTGGGCATCGGGCTGCGGCTGGTGCACGGGGGGCTCGACCTGGTGACCGGCCTGGCCGTGCTGGTGCTCGCTCCCGAGGTGTTCAACTCGCTGCGGCAGGTGGGCGCGCAGTTCCATGCGGCGAGCGACGGTGTGGCGGCGGCCGCGGCCGCGTTCGCGGTGCTCGAGACCCCCCTGCCGGCCGACGGCACACGCCCGTGCCCCGACCTGGCACGCACGACGGTGCGGCTGCGCGGCGTGAGTGTCACGTCGGCGACCGGGCGCACGCCCGACGACCTCGACCTCGACGTCCGCCCCGGCGAGGTGGTCGCTCTCGCCGGCCCGACCGGGAGCGGCAAGTCCACCGCGGTCGAGGTGGCGCTCGGACTCCTCGCGCCCGACGAGGGCACGGTCGAGCTCGTCGGCCCGGCGGGCACGACCCCGCTCGCCGACGTCGTGCGCGCGGACTACTGGTCGCAGGTGGCGTGGCTCCCGCAGCGTCCCGTGCTCGAGCCCGGCGCCGTGCGCGACGTCGTGGGTGGGGCCGACGACGCCGCTCGCTCCGCCGCCGCGGCCCTCACAGGGCTCGGCGAGGTGCTCGACGCCGCCCCGGCCGGGTGGGACACGGCCGTGGAACAGCTGTCCGTCGGCCAACGCCAGCGCGTCGCCCTGACGCGCGCGCTGCTCTCCGCCGCACCGTGGGTGGTGCTCGACGAGCCGACCGCGCACCTGGACGCCGCGGGCGAGCGCGTGGTGCTCGACACCGTGCGCGCGCTGCGGACCGGGGGACGCACGGTGCTGCTCGTCGCGCACCGGGCCTCCCTGCTGGCGTGCGCCGACCGGGTGGTGGCGCTCGAGCCCTCCGAGCAGCCCGTGGGGATCGCTCCATGACGCGCGGCACGCTGCGCCGTGCGGTCGCGCTGCTCGAGGTGGATCGGCGCCGGGCGGCGCAGGCCGTCGCGCTGGGCACGCTGGCTCTCGGCTGCGCCGTGGCCCTGGCGGCCGTCGCCGCGTGGCTGATCGCCCGCGCGTCCCAGATGCCCCCCGTGCTGACCCTGAGCGTCGCGACCGTCGCCGTCCGCGCGTTCGGCATCGGCCGCGGCGTGCTGCGCTACTGCGAGCGGCTGGTCTCGCACGACGTCGCGCTGCGCGGCATGACGACGCTGCGGACCACGCTCTACACGCGGATGTCGCAGGGCCAGCCCGCCGCCTTGCTCACGGTCCGTCGTGGAGACTTGCTGACGCGCATCGGGGCGGACGTGGACACCGTCGGCGACGTGGTCGTGCGCGGCGTGCTGCCCGCCGCGGTGGCGGCCGTGCTGGGGGTCCTCACGGTCGGCGCGATGGCGCTGATCTTCCCGCCGGCCGGCATCGCTCTGGCGCTCTGCCTGCTGCTGGCCGGGGTGCTCGCGCCGGTGCTCGCCGCCGCGGGCGCCGGCCGTACGCAGGAACGGGCGGCCGAGGGTCGCGCACGGGCGACGGCCAGCGCGCTGGGCATCCTCGACGACGCCGGCCCGCTCGCCGTCGCGGGCCGCACCCACGCGGAGCTCGCCGCGCTGGCGGCCGCCGACCGCGACGTCGCTGCCGCGACCGACGCGGGCGCCCCGGCGTCGGCGCTCGCCGCCGGCGTCGGCCAGCTCGCGACGGGTCTCGCCGTGCTGGCCGCCCTGGTCACGGGCGTGCCCGCCGTGACCTCCGGGCGGCTGTCCGCCGTCGCGCTCGCCGTGGTGGTGCTCACGCCGCTCGCGGCCTTCGAGGCCACCTCGGTGCTGCCGGCGGCCGCGGTGCAGGTGCAGCGCTCGCGCGCGGCGGCCGCGCGCATCCTGGCGCTGCTGGACGCCGCCGGCCCGGCGCTCGAGCCGGCCGCCGGGCCGACGCACGGCTCCCCGAGCACAGCACCGGACGCCCCAGACGCGAGCCCCGCGCGGCCCCAGGATGCCGCCCTCGTGGCCCGTGACCTGCAGTGCGGGTGGCCCGGCCGGCCGCCCGTCGTGCGCGGGCTCGACCTGCACGTCGAGCCGGGCCGCAGCATCGCCGTCGTGGGGCCGAGCGGCTCCGGGAAGACCACGCTGCTGGTCACGCTGGCGGGCCTGCTCCCGCGCCAGGGCGGCAGCCTCTCGATCGACAGCACCGACCTCGACCTGGTGGACCGCGCGGGCGGCGCCGTCCTGCACGTGGCGGAGGACGGCCACGTGTTCGGCACGAGCATCCTGGAGAACCTCCGCGTGGCCCGCGGTGACGTCACTCCCGACCAGGCCCGCGCCGCGCTGGGCGACGTCGCGCTGACCGGCTGGCTCGCCGCCCAGCCCGACGGCCTCGACACGCTGCTCGGTCCGGACGGGCGGACTCTCTCGGGCGGCGAGCGCCGGCGCCTGCTGCTCGCCCGGGGGCTGCTCAGCCCCGCACCCGTGCTGCTCGTGGACGAGCCCGCCGAGCACCTGGACCCTGGCACGGCGGACGCCGTCGTGCGCGCGCTGCTGACCCGCCACCGTGATCGCGGCGTCGTCGTCGTCACCCATCGCCTGACCGCGCTGGACGCGGCCGACGAGGTGATCCGGCTCGAGGGCGGCCGGGTCGCCGCGCGCGGGACGCACGCGGCGCTGCTGGCGTCCGACCGCCGCTACCGTGAGGATCTTGCCGAGGAGTCCAGGGAGGACGCGTGAGTGCGCACGACGAGGGGCCCGGCGTCCCGTTCCGGGGCGGCGTCATCTCCGAGGTCGAGCCGTCCCCGGTGCCCTTCACCGGCGACCCCCTGAACGACCTGCTCGAGGCCGTGCTGTCGGTCGCGAGCGAGCTGGACCTGCCCGAGGTGCTCAACCGGTTCGTTCAGGTCAGTGCCGACCTCACGGGCGCGCGGTACGGCGCCATCAACGTCGTCGACGCGCACCGCGCCTCGACCACCTTCGTGTACACCGGCGTCCCCACGGCCCTCGCCCGGATGATGGGGCACGCCCCGCACGCGGCGGGCGTGCTGGGCCAGATCCCGGCGGACCGCGCGCTGCGGCTCGACGACCTGCGCGACCATCCCGCCTTCATCGGCTTCCCCGAGGGGCACCCGCCCATGGGCTCGTTCCTCGGCGCGTCCGTGCGCGTCGGCGACCGCGTGTTCGGCCAGCTGTACCTGTCGGAGAAGGAGGGCGGCTTCACCGCCGCGGACGAGAGCACGGCCCTCGTGCTGGCCGCCGCGGCGGGCGTCGCGGTCGCCAACGCGCAGCTGTTCGCCAAGGCGGCCCACCGGGAGCACTGGCTGCGCGCGGGCCAGGACATCGCCACGATGCTGCTCGAGGGCGTCGACGAGGAGGAGGCGCTCGAACGCATCGCCGCGACCGCGCGCGAGGTCGCGGGCGCGGACGTCGCCGCGCTCGCGCTGCCCGGGATGGGCGGCGAGCTGTACATCGAGCTCGCCGAGGGTCACCTCGCCGGTCGGCTCATCGGTGCGCAGATGCCCACCGGCGGGCGGGCCTGGACCGTGATGACCGAAGGACGTGGCCTGCTGTCGCCGTCGATGTCCGGCTCGCCGAACGTCCGGCTCGAGGTGATGCGGTCCTTCGGGCCCGCGCTGTACGCGCCGTTGCAGACCTCGGGCCACGGCGTGGGCGTGCTGATCCTCATGCGCCGCATCGGCGCGGCTCCGTTCGACGAGAACGACCTGGCCACCGCCGAGTCGTTCGCCGCCCAGGCGGCCCTGGCCTACGTGCTGGCCGAGGCGCGGCACGCACAGGACGTCGCCGCCCTGCTGGACGAGCGGTCGCGCATCGCCAGGGACCTGCACGACCTCGCCATCCAGCAGCTGTTCGCCACGGGGATGCAGCTCGAGACCGTGCGACGCCGCGCCGCGCGCGGCGTCGACCCGGCTGAGCTGACCTCGATCGTCGAGGAGGCGCTCGACAACGTCGACTCCTCCGTGCGGCAGATCCGGCAGATCGTCTACGCCCTGCGGGACCCGGACGCCGCGGCCGGGGTCGTCGAGCGCCTGCGGCGTGAGGCCTCGCTCGCTCGCACCGGCCTCGGCTTCGCGCCGTCGGTGGTGCTGACCCTCGACGGCCACGGTCTGTCCGACGACGGCGTCGACGAGGACCTGATCGACGAGCGCGTCGGGCAGGACCTCACCGACGACGTCGTCGCCGTGGTGCGCGAGGGCCTCGCCAACGCCGCCCGGCACGCCCACGCCGCCTCCGTGAGCGTGCGCGTCGACGTGCGCGGGAAGGGACCGCTCGGCGTCGTGCTCGTCGAGGTCGAGGACGACGGCGTCGGCATGCCGCAGACGCGGGACCGGTTCTCCGGCACCGGCAACCTCGCCGCGCGCGCGCGGCAGCACGGCGGGACCTTCACCATCGGCGCCGCGCCCACGGGCCGGGGCACGCTGCTCACCTGGCAGTCCCCGCTGCCCTGACGGGCGGCCGCCGAGTGCGGCGGCCGGGACTAGTGGCCGGGCTCCGCCCGCCAGCTCGAGTGCTTGCGGGACGCCACCCACGCGGCCACCTGCGTGCGCCGCTGCAGGCCCATCTTCGCCAGGAGGGCCGTGATGTGGTTCTTGACGGTCTTCTCGGCGACGCCCAGCCGCTCCGCGATCTCGCGGTTCGACATGCCCTCGCCGATCAGGTCCAGCACGCGCAGCTCGCTGGGCGTGAGGTTCTCCGTCGGGTCCTCGTGGCCCGCCTTGCGCCGGGTGATGGTCCGCTCGTCGAGGAGCGTGCGGCCCGCCGCGACGGCCCGGATCACGTCGGCGATCTCCGCGCCGCGCACCGACTTGAGCAGGTAGGCGGAGGCGCCGGCCTCGAGCGCCGCCGCGAACGCGTCGTCGTCGTCGAACGACGTCAGGATGATGGCGCGCGCGCCCGGGAGCGTCTGACGCACCTGCGAGATGAGGTCGATGCCGGTGCCGTCGGGCAGCTGGAGGTCGACGAGCAGCACCTGCGGCTGCACGAGGCCCGCGCGCCGCACCCCGTCGGCGACCGAGCCCGCCTCGGCGCTGACCGTCATGCCCTCGGCCCGCTCGACCACCTCGGCGATGCCTCGACGCACCACCTCGTGGTCGTCCACGATCATGACCGTGATGGGCCCGGGCTGCGTTGCGGTGGCGGGATTCGACACGGTGGCATCGTATCGGGGTGTGACCACCATGGCTGTCCCCACCACGCTGCACGAGCACCTCGACCTGCCCGAGGGCGTGCGCGAGGTCCGCTACGCGCCCGACCAGCCCGTGCCGGACTGCGACGCGGAGATCCTCGTGGTGTGGGGCAGCGGTCGACGCGTGCTGCGCGACGCCGCGACCCGGCTCCCCCGGTTGCGCTGGGTCGCGGGGCTCGCCGCCGGCGTCGACACGCTGCTGGACGCGGGCTTCGCGCCCGACGTGACCCTCACCTCCGGTCGCGGGCTGCACGACGGCCCGGTGGCCGAGCACACGCTCGCGCTGCTGCTCGCCTGCGCGCGCCGCATCCCCGAGCTGGTGCGCGCGCAGGACCAGCACCGCTGGGCTGCCGAGCTGGGCGGCATCCAGGAGGTGCGAGCCGACGAGTTCCGCTCGCTCGCCGGCGCCCGCGTGGTGGTGTGGGGTTTCGGCTCGATCGCCGCGCGGCTGGCGCCCCTGCTCGTCGCCCTGGGCGCCTCCGTGACGGGCGTCGCGACCACGCCGGGCACCCGGCACGGCTTCCACGTGGTCACCCCCGACGAGCTGCCGGGCATCCTGCCGGCCGCGGACGCGCTCGTCTCGCTGCTGCCCGACACCCCCGCCACCCGGCACGCCGTGGACGCCGAGGTGCTGAGCCTGCTCCCGCGCCACGCCTTCGTGGTCAACGTGGGCCGGGGCGCGACGCTGGACCAGGACGCGCTGCTGAGCGCCGTGCGCGACGGCGCCCTGGCGGGCGCGGCGCTCGACGTGTTCGACCGCGAGCCGCTCCCGGCGGACTCACCGATCTGGGACGAGCCGCGCATCCTCGTCAGCCCGCACAGCGCCGGCGGACGGCCGCTCGGCGCCGCGGCGTTCCTCCAGGAGAACCTCGCGGCCTATCTCGCGGGCGAGCCGCTGCGCAACACCGTGCCGCGCTGAGTCACCAGCGCCCGTGGCGCGGACGCGGCTGGCAGCGCGGGCACGTGAACGCCGAGCGGTTCATGAACTCGTCGCGACGCACTGGCGTCCCGCACCTCGGGCAGGGCCGGCCCTCCTGCCCGTAGACCGCGAGCGAACGATCGAAGTAGCCCGACGCGCCGTTCACGTTGACGTAGAGCGCGTCGAAGCTGGTGCCGCCCTGCGCGAGCGCCTGCGACATCACGTCGCGCGCGCCCGCGAGCACGCGCTCCGCCTCGGGTCGACGCATCGTGTCCGTGGCGCGTGCGTAGTGCAGGCGCGCGCGCCACAGGCCCTCGTCGGCGTAGATGTTGCCCACGCCCGAGACGAGGGTCTGGTCGAGCAGCGCCCGCTTGATGCCCGTGCGACGCGCCCGCATCGCGGTCAGCACGGCGCTCTCGTCGAGGTGCGGGTCCAGCAGGTCCCGCGCGATGTGGCTCACGGGCTCGGGCACGGCCGCGAGCTCGGAACCGGCCCCTCCGGGGGCACCGTCGGACGTCCCGACCAGCTCCTGGACGCTCAGGTGCCCGAAGGTGCGCTGGTCGACGAAGTCGAGCACGCCGTCGTCGAGCACGAGCCGGACCCGCAGGTGGGGGTGGTCGCTGCCCTCGTCCGCCGACGAGCGCACCAGGAGCTGACCGCTCATCCCCAGATGCGCCAGCAGCGCCTCGTCGTCCCCCAGCAGCAGCCAGCAGAACTTGCCGCGCCGCACCGCTGCCTCCAGCGTCCGGCCCGTGAGCCGGCCCGCGAAGTCGAGGGGTCCCGCGCCGTGCCGGCGCACGCTGTAGTCGCGCCGCACCTCGACCGCGAGGACCGTGCGGCCGAGCACGTGCCGGGCCAGCCCGTCCCGGACGGTCTCGACCTCGGGGAGCTCAGGCACCCGTGAGACGCGCCGCGCTGCGCAGGGGCTCGAGCGCCAGGTACGCCGCCTCGGCGGCCTGCTGCTCGGCGACCTTCTTGGCGGGACCCACGCCGGTGCCGCGCGCCTCTCCGCCGACGACGGCGTGCGCGGTGAACGTGCGCGCGTGGTCCGGTCCCTCGCCCGTCACCTCGTAGTGCGGGGCGCCCAGGTCCAGCTCGGCGGACAGCTCCTGCAGGGACGTCTTCCAGTCCAGCCCCGCACCGAGCTCGGCGGCGACCACGAGCGACGGTCCCACCAGGCGCTCGACCACGGCGCGCGCGGTCTCGAGCCCGTGCGTGAGGTAGATGGCTCCGAAGATGGCCTCGAGGGTGTCGGACAGGATCGAGTCCTTGTCCGCGCCGCCCGTCCCGAGCTCGCCCTTGCCGAGCAGCACGTAGGCGCCGAGGTCCAGCTCCCGGGCCACCGCGGCGAGCGCGCGCTGCGACACGGTCGCGGCGCGCATCTTGGCGAGCGCACCCTCGGGCTCGTTCTCGTGCGCGCGGTACAGGTACTCGGTCACCACGAGCCCCAGCACCGTGTCGCCCAGGAACTCGAGGCGCTCGTTGGTGGGGATCCCGCCGGCCTCGTGCGCGAACGAGCGGTGCGTCAGGGCAAGCACGAGAAGCTCGGGGTCCAGGTGGACCCAGAGCTTCTCGAGAAGGTCAGTAGCCGCGGCGCTCACGCCGTCTCCGGCTGCACGCGTCACGACTCGAGCGCGCTGGCGTCAGCCGGCGAGCTCGGTGCGCTGCGCCTCGGCGTACGTGCGGCCGTTGTAGGCACCGCACGACGGGCACGCCGTGTGGGGCTTCTTGTCGGCCTTGCACTGCGGGCACGAGGTGAGCGTCGTGGCAGTGGTCTTCCACTGCGACCGACGCGCACGGGTGTTGCTGCGCGACATCTTGCGCTTCGGAACCGCCACGGCTAGCTCTCTTTCGTCTCGTCATCCAGGCTCGCGAGGCCGCTCAGTGCGGACCAGCGCGGGTCAAGGATCTCATGCGAATGGTCAGGGTCGTCCGCCAGGCGGGCTCCGCACTCGGAGCACAGTCCCGGGCAGTCGGGTTGGCACAGCGGCTGGAACGGCAGAGCCGGCACGACCGCGTCACGCAGCGCGGGCTCGAGGTCGATCAGGTCGCCCTCCAGCTCACGCAGGTCTTCGTCCTCGTCGCCGTCCTCCGCCGCGACCTGCGCGCGCTCGGGGTAGACGTACAGCTCGGTGAGGGACAGGTCGACATCCTCGACCGCCTCACCCAGGCAACGCACGCACTCCCCGATCGCCCGACCGCGGACGGTTCCGGAGACCAGGACCCCCTCCATGACCGCCTCGAGCCGCAGATCCAGCTCGACGTCGGCCCCGGCGGGGATGCCGATCACGTCCGTCCCGAGATCCTCAGGAGCACCGACGGTCCGCTGCACGGTCCGCGTCGATCCCGGACGTCGGCCGAGCTCGTGGGTGTCGAGCACGAACGGCGAACGGGGATCGAGGTGGGCAGGGCGCTGCACGGCCGGTTCCCCTCGTTGATCTCGGTCCGCACACTGATCGGCAGGACCAACCGACAACCTTACGGCACCGGCGGACGGCGCCCAAATCCTCCCGTGTGACCTTCGCCCTGCTCAGCGGGGCCTGGTGTCAGGCGGTCTGGTCGTCCGACAGCCGTCCCGCCAGCTTGGCGCGGCCGGCCTGGACCTGGGCCAGCACCTTGCCGAGGTCGATCTCGAAGTCGGCGAGCCGGCGGTCGCAGTAGTCGTCCGCGTCCCGGCGCAGCCCGTCGGCGGTCTCCTGCGCGTCCGCGACCACCTGCGCCGCGCGGGCGTGCGCCGCGACCACCACCGCCTCGGCCTCGACGAGCCGCGCGGCCTCCTGCCGGGCGGCCTCGAGCACCGCGTCGGCCTCCGCCTGGGCGCCCGCACGAGCCGCGTCCGCGTCGGCCAGCACCTCGTCCGCCTGGCTGAGCTGCGTGGGCAGCACGTCCCGCGCCTGGGAGACCAGGTCGAGCAGCTCGGCGCGGTTCACCAGCACCGAGGAGGACATGGGCATGGCGCGCGCCACGTTCACCGCTCCCTCGATGGCGTCCAGCACGCCCGTCAGGCCCTCCGGCCTCGTCGTCGGCTCGCTCATCGACCACTCCCTCCCAGCGCCTCGCGCACCGCGGCGGCGACGCCGTCCGGGACGAGGTCCTCGATCGGCCCACCGAAGCGGGCCACGTCCTTGACCAGCGACGACGCGATGTGCGCCAGGCCGGGCTCTCCCACCACGAACACGGTCTCCACGTCCGTCAGGTGCCGGTTCATCAGGGCCATCGGCAGCTCGGCGTCGAAGTCCGCACCGCCGCGCAGCCCCTTGACCAGCGCACCGGCACCGACGTCACGCACGAAGTCCGCCAGCAGCCCCTCGACCACCTCGACGCGGATGCCCGCGTCCCCGGCGAACGCCGCCCGGGCCAGCTCGAGGCGCGTGGCCACCGGCAGCAGGGGCGACTTCGAGGAGTTGCGCGCCACGGCCACGACCACCTCGTCGAACAGCGAGCGGGCGCGCCGCACCACGTCGACGTGGCCCAGGGTGAGCGGGTCGAAGGAGCCGGGGCACACCGCGATGGTCACCTCGCCAGGGTAGGCCAGCGAGGCGAGTTCGCTCGCGAGGGCCTGCGCGCGTCAGGTCTCGTCGGCGCCCGACGGCTCGGCGAACCACACGACCGTCTCGCCGTAGGCCCGGCGGTCGAACCTCCTGACGCCGTGCGGCCAGACCGGCTCCGGAGCACGCGACGAGCGCTCGACGGCCAGCACCGCGCCGCGCGCCAGGGCACCACCGACGCCGGCCAGGACGAGCGCGAGGTCGCCCTCCGGCAGGTCGTAGGGCGGGTCGACGAGCACGAGGTCCCACGGCTCGTGCACGGGCCGCTCGACGAACCTCTCGGCCCGCTCGGCGACCACCACGACGCCCGGCAGCGCGAGCGCGTCCGCGTTGCGCCGGCACACCTGTGCCGCCTCCTTCGCCGCCTCGACCAGGGTCACCGCCGCCGCGCCCCGGCTCGCCGCCTCCAGGCCCAGCGCGCCCGACCCCGCGAACAGGTCCAGCACGCGAGCGCCGTCGACGACGTCGAGGTGCTCGAGGCGGGAGAACAGCGCCTCGCGCACGCGCTCGCTCGTGGGCCGCGTGCCCTTGCGCGGCACGCCGAGCGTTCGGCCGCCCGCCGCGCCCGCGACGATGCGGGTCACCGGTTGGCCTTCTTGGCCTTGTCGAGCTCCTCCTGGCTCGCCAGCATGCGCTCCATCATGGTCCCGGTCGCGATGGAGGACGCCACGGCGACCGCGATGGACGCGAGCCCCGCCTGGATCACCACCATGGTCGGGCCCACGTGGCGCAGCAGGACGGCGATCCACACCGGCAGCAGGCCGAGCACGACGACGTCCGGGCCGCGCGCCAGCACAGCGCCGACGCCCGTGGGCAGCGCACCCATGGGCGTCGAGACGAGCGGGCCGCCCCAGTCCGGCGCCGGCCGGTACGACGACCGCACCGCGGCCGCGGCCCACACGGGCGTGGCCGCGACCCCGAGCACCACCCATCCGGCGACGTCGCCCGTCCACCGGCCCACGGACGCGAACGCCACGACCGACCAGGGCAGCATCGCGAGACCCGGGACGACCATCCGCAGCCGGCGGACCGTCTTCGCGTCGAGGGGCAGCAGGCGGTCCAGGACCGGCGCCATCTGCGCGCGCCGCGCCCCCTCGCCGGTCGCGCTCATGGCGACGTAGCCCGAGACGAGCAGCGCCAGCAGCACGCCACCCGAGCTCGCCAGCTCCGGGACGGAGGTCACGAGCACCGGGACGAGTGCCGCGACCACCAGCTGCACGACGTGTCGCACCGAGCGCCGCAGCACCACGAGGTCCGCGGTGACGACGGCCGTGGCCGGTCCGCGGGCCGTGCGCAGGCGCGACAGCCGCCGCCGCGTGCTGCTGGCCGCACCGTCGGTGAGCGCCCGGCCCAGCTCGCGCGAGTCGAGCGAGACGGCCGCCCCCACGGCCTGCGTGGCGACCGACCCGCTCTCGCGCAGGGAGCGCGTCGGGATGCGGTGCAGGCGCCGGTCGACGAGCACCGCGACCGCCGCGAGCAGCAGCGCCGCGAGCGCCGCGCCGAACCATGGCAGCGTGGGCACCTCGTCGACCGACCAGTCGGCCAGCGCGAGACCGACGGCCGCGACCGGCGCCGCCGCGAGGATCAGGTCACCCGCGAGGGCGGTGGCGGAGCGGCTCACGCCCGCCGACTGCGCGAGCGCTGCCAGCAGCACGATGCCGGCGCCGACGAGCGCCGACGTGATGATCACGTGCGCCACGCGCGGACCGACGTCGTCGAGCAACCCCGCGTCGAGCAGTCCCACGAGGATCGCCAGGACCAGGGCGGCCACGAGCGGGAGGCGGCGCGCCGCGGGCCGCAGCAGCCCGCGCCGGTCCACGGGCAGCGGCAGCCACCACGCCGCCTCGGCACCGCCGGCGCCGACGGGACCGAGCCGGCCGGCGAGCGAGACGAGCACGCCCACCAGCGCGACGACGATCACGACGACGAGCGTCGCCAGGCTCAGGTTGGCGGGTGCCTCGACGTCGGGCTCGGGCGGCAGCGCGACGCGCATCGCCTGCGTGAACCCGAGCGCCATGCCGATCGCGATGCCGAGCGAGATGACCGCGTAGTAGACGCTGGCCAGCAGCGAGCCGATGCTCGCCCCGCCGCGCGCGTTGGCGGCCTGCGCGGTGAACCGCCGGATGTCGCGAGCCGCCGGGATCTCGCCCGGCCGGCCCGGCAGGACCACCGGGTCGAGCGCCTCGCCCGCCGCCTCGCTCACGGGTTCTCCCGGCTGACTCACGGGTTCTCCCGGCTGACTCACGGGTTCTCCCGGCTGATGAGCGCGGCGGCCTCCGCGGGGGCGAGCACGCGCGTCACGTCGTCGGCGACGTGCACGGCCCGGTCGGCCACGGCCGTGACCAGGTCGGGGTCGTGCGTCGCGAGCAGCACCGAGCCACCCGCGCGCTTCTCCGCCACCAGCCGCGCGGCGAGCCGGTCGCGCATCGCCCGGTCCAGGCGCTGCTCGGGCTCGTCGAGCACCAGCAACGAGCGCGGTCGGACGAACCCCGCGGCGAGCAGCAGCCGGCGGCGCTGGCCGGAGGAGAGCGCGACGGGCAGCGAGCGCGCGTGCTCCGTGAGCCCGAACTCCTCCAGGAGCTCGCCCACCAGGGCGTCCGCGCCGAGCACGCCGTGGCCGCGCGCGGTCAGGTAGAGGTGCTCGTGGACCGTCAGGGCCGGGAAGTAGGCGTCGTCGTCGAGCACGCTCGCCACCTGGCGGCGGAACGAGACGTCGCGCTCGTCCACCTCGTCGCCCAGCACCTGCAGCTTGCCGCTGGTGGGCTCGAGCAGGCCGATGACCGCGCGCAGCACGGTCGACTTGCCCGACCCGTTGGCGCCGACGAGGGCGACCGCCTTGCCGGGCCCGAGGGTGAAGGTCACGGGCGCGCACACCGGTGCGCCGCCGTATCCGACGAGCAGGTCCTGGGCGCGCACGGCGGGCTTCGACACGAGCGTCAGGGTAGCCGTGCCAGCCGTGCGGCCGGCGCGGCGGGTCGCGGGCGGTGCGCCCGGGACGACGACGGCGTCCGCGGCCCGCTCAGGCGCGGTCGAGGAACTCGTCGCGGCGGTCGGCGAGGCGCGCGTCGATCGCCGCCTGCAGCGCGGGCCACGCGGACAGCTCGGCGTCCTGCTCGACGAGCGCCCGCGCGTCCGACCGGGCCTGGTCGATGAGCTCGCCGTCGCGCGTGACCCGCAGCAGCCGCAGCGACGTCGCGGCCCCCCACTGGGACGCGCCCAGGACGTCGCCCTCGCCGCGCTGCTCGAGGTCGAAGCCGGCGAGGGCGAAGCCGTCCCGCGTGCCGGCCACGGTCTGCACCCGCTCGCCCGCCGCCGAGTCGGCCGGCGCCGAGCTGACCAGCAGGCACACGCCGGGTGCCGAGCCGCGCCCGATGCGCCCGCGCAGCTGGTGCAGCTGCGACACGCCGAACCGGTCGGCGTCGAGGATCACCATAACGGTGGCCTCCGGCACGTCGACGCCCACCTCGACCACGGTCGTCGAGACCAGCACGGGCACCGCGCCCGACGCGAAGTCCGCGAGCGCACGCTCCTTGTCCTCCGGGGCCATCCGGCCGTGCAGGACGCCCACGCCGATGCCCGCGAGGTCGGGCAGCCGTCCGAGCTCCTCGGCCACCTCCGTCACCGCGCGCAGCGGCCGGCGGGGCGCGGCGGCAGCGTCGGCGAGCGTCACCGGCTCGTCGGCCACCAGCTCCGCCCCGTCGTCGTCGTCGCCGTCGATCCGGGCGCACACCACGTACGCGCGGCCGCCGGAGTCGACCTCCTCGCGCACGCGCTTCCACGTCCGCGCCACCCACGCGGCGTTGTCCGCCGGGACGACGTGCGTGCTCACCCCGCTGCGCCCAGCCGGGACCTCGGTCAGCACGGACGTCTCGAGGTCGCCGAACACCGTCATCGCGACCGTCCGCGGGATGGGCGTGGCGGTCATGACCAGCAGGTGCGGGCTGACCGCGGCCTTCGCGCGCAGGGTGTCACGCTGCTCGACGCCGAACTTGTGCTGCTCGTCCACCACCACGAGGCCCAGCTCGGCGAACTGCACGTTCTTGGACAGCAGCGCGTGCGTCCCCACCACGATGCCCGCGGCACCGCTGGCCGCGTCCAGCAGCGCGTCGCGCCGGGCCGCGGTCGACAGCGACCCCGTGAGCAGCGCCACGCGTGTCCCGACGTCGGCGCCGCCGAGCATCCCGCCCTCGGCGAGATCCCCCAGCAGCGCGCGCAGCGACCGTGCGTGCTGCGACGCCAGCACCTCGGTGGGGGCGAGCAGCGCCGCCTGGCCGCCCGCGTCGACCACCTGCAGCATCGCGCGCAGCGCCACGACCGTCTTGCCGGACCCGACCTCGCCCTGGAGGAGCCGCTGCATGGGCACCGACTGCGCGAGCTCGGCGGCCAGTTCGGCACCGACCGCCCGCTGGCCCTCCGTGAGGCTGAACGGCAGCCGCGCGTCGAACGCGTCCAGCAGTCCGCCCTCGACGCGCGGGCGGGCGGTCGCCGGCTCGGCCGCGGCGCGGGCCCGACGCCTCGCCAGCTCGGCCTGGAGCACGAACGCCTCCTCGTAGCGCAGCCGGTGCCGCGCGCGCTTCCAGTCCTGGTCGGTGCGCGGCACGTGGACGTCGTACAAGGCCTGGCGCAGAGGGCCCAGGGCCCGGGCCTCGCGCACCTGCGCGGGTACCGGGTCGCTGATCTCGTCGTCGCGCAGCGGCTCGACCACGAGACGGGCCACCGCGCGGATCTTGCCCGACTCGAGTTTGGCGCTCGCCGGGTAGATGGGGGTGGGCCAGCCCGCCTCCTCGCGGGCGCGCTGCTCCTGCTCGTCGTCGTCACCGTCGAACCAGTCGGCCTTGGGGTTGGTGAGCTGAGCCTGGTCCATGAACACCGAGACCTTGCCCGTGAACAGGCCGCGCCGCCCGCGACGCATCGACTCGACCATGTGCTGGGCCATGCCCGGCCGCTTGGTGAAGAACGTGGCCCGCAGCGAGCGGGTGCCGTCGGTGATCTCGAGCTCGACGCGCGGCGCGCCGTCCTTGCGGGCGTACTTGATGGTCGCGTGCTTGACCGCGGCGACGATCGAGACGGTTTCCCCGACCACCAGGCCCGAGATGTCGGTCAGCGTCGACGGGTCGGCGTACCGGCGCGGGTAGTAGCGCAGCACGTCGCCCGCCGTGCGCACGCCGAGCGCCTCGAACGCCTTGCCCATGCGCGGCGCGAGCGAGCCGATGGGCTTGTCCAGCACACCGGCCGATCCGACGCGATCCTCGTACCCGACGTCACGACGAGTCGCCACGGCGTCAGTCCAGCCCCGCCGCGAGCAGCGGACCGTGCCCCGTGGGGCCGACGAACGTCACCTCGAACGCCGGGCCCGCGCGTTCGATCCGCGCGCGGGCGTCGTCCTCGAGCGGCTCCCGGTGCAGCACCGTGAGGTTCTCGCCGGGCCCCTCGAGACCGCCGACGAGCGCCTCGAACGACGCGGCGTCGTCGGCGACGGCGACCTGCAGCCGCGCGAGCGCGGCGGTGGCCGACTCCTCGGCCGTCCCGTCGGCGGCGACGAACGCCAGGGCAGCGACCGCGGCGCGCAGCTCGTCGGCCGCGTCGAGCACCACGAGGCCGTCGCCGTGGCTCCGCGCGAGGGCGGAGACCTGGTCGGCCTCGAGCCCGCCGCCGGGGAGCAGCACCACGCGGCCCGCCCCCGTGTCGGTGACGGCGCGCGTGACGTGCTCGGCGGTGACCACGGCCTCGGGGCAGCGCACGACCGTGACCGCACCGGCGGCGGCGAACCAGGGCGCGAGCGCGGTGGAGGCGGTGCACACCACGAGCCCGGGCGCCCCCGCGGTGACCGTGTGGGAGGACTCGAGCTGCCGCACCACCACCTGCTCGCGGACGCCCACCTCGCACAGGGCGATCGCCGCGGCGGGGTCGTCCGTGTGCACGTGCACGTGCCACCACCCGTCCGCACCCACCACCGCGACCGAGTCGCCGACGGTGCCCAGCGACGTGCGCAGCTCGGCTCCGAGGTCGCGCGGTCCTCCGCGCACGAGAGCCATCACCTCGTACGCGCCTCCCGCGGGGCCGGCCTCGGCGGCATCGCCGCCCAGCGCGCGCGCGGCGGGCAGCCAGTCGAGGTCGGGCACCGGGTCGGGCGCACCGGCGGCCACCCTGGCGAGCGCGCCGAGCACCACGAGCAGCGCGCACGCGCCCGCGTCCAGCACGTGCGCGCGGCGCAGCACGGGGTGGGCGGCGCTGATGGTGGCCAGCGCCCGGTGCGCGTCGTCGACGACCTCGGCGAGCATCGTCGGCAGGTCCGCGCCCGCGTCGGCGGCGATGATCGCGCCCTGAGCCACCTCGTCGGCGACCGTGAGGACCGTGCCCTCCTGGGGGTCGGCGAGCGCCTGACGGGCCGAGCGTGCGGCACCAGCGAGGGCCGCGGACGCCTCGCGCGCGTCGGGGGCAGCGCCGAGCCCCCGCGCGAGGCCGGCCAGGTACTGGCTCAGGATCACGCCCGAGTTGCCGCGTGCCGCCACCATCGCGCCCCGGGCGAACGCCGCCGCCACCTGGTGCGCGTCGGCGTCGTCGGGTGCCAGCTCCACGGCGTCCGCTCCGCCCACCACGGTGAGCAGCACGTTGGTGCCCGTGTCGGAGTCGGCCACCGGGAACACGTTGACGGCGTCGATCCGCTCGCGTGCGCGCTCGAGACCGGTGCGGGCCGCGCGCGCCCAGGCGCGCACCGCCCCGCCGTCGAGCCTGTCCGTCGTCACGTCCGCCTGCGTCCCCTCGTCCACGCGCGTCGATCCCGCCGTGCCGCGCCCCTGCGCGACCCGCCCCACACCCTGCCCCATCCCGGCGACATTTGGGCGCCGCCCGGGCATGGGCTAGTCTTGACCGGTTGCCCGAAGGACTTCGGGCACCTGAGGCGCGCGGACTTCGTCTGCACGGCCCGCATCCGCATCCCGGAGACGGTCCACAGTCGTTGCGTGCGCCCGGCACAAGCTTCGCCGCTCTCGCGGCGTGACCGCACACCATCGGGTCCGATCGCTTCGGCCCGGAACCGAGAACACAGGAGAAGATCGTGGCTGCCAACTGCGACGTCTGCGCCAAGGGCCCGAGCTTCGGGCACAGCATCTCGCACTCGCACATCCGCAACAAGCGCCGCTGGAACCCGAACATCCAGCGCGTGCGCGCCGTGGTCGCGGGTACGCCCAAGCGCCTCAACGTGTGCACCTCGTGCCTCAAGGCCGGCAAGGTCCAGCGCGCCGTCTGACGTCTCGGCGTCGACCGGACGCCCGCGCGAAGGCCCGCACCGTTCATCGGTGCGGGCCTTCGCCATGCTCGCGGCTTGTGGCAGGGTGACACCCATGACGGAGCAGCTCGACGAGGTGACCATCCGCATCGCCCAGCCGGACGACGCGCTGGCCCTGGCCCAGGTGCACGTCCGCTCCTGGCAGGAGGCGTACGCCGACATCGTCCCCGCTGCCTACCTCGCGTCGCTGGACCCGGTGGCGCGCGCCGAGCAGTGGGCGACCGACCTGCGGCGCGGTCCGCAGGACGGCGTGACCACCTGGGTCGCGGTCGCGGGAGAGCGGCACGTGGGCTTCGTCTCCCTGGGTCCGGCCCGCGACGAGGATGCGAGCCGCGGGGACCGCGAGATCTACTCGATCTACCTCGATCCCGGCACCTGGGGCCACGGTGTCGCGCGCGAGCTCATGCGCACCGTGATCGGCGAGACCGGCGAGCGCACCCGCATCCTGCTGTGGGTGCTGGCCGCGAACGAGCGGGCGCGGCACTTCTACCGTCGGCACGGCTTCCACGCCGACGGGGTCGAGCGGTACGAGAACGTCGGCGGCGCCGACCTGCTCGAGGTCCGCTACCGCCGCAACTGAGCGGGTCAGCGCTCGAAGTGGTCCCAGCCGCCGGTGCCGGACCACGGCTCGCCCTGCACGAGCACGCCCGGCGCACCCGACACGACGCGCCCGACTGCGGCGAACCCGACCGGGAGCGTGGCGGACGCCGGGAACGTCGCCAGCAGGCCGTGGTCCTCTCCCCCGGTCATGACCCAGTCGCCCGCGTCGGCGGCCAGCTCGCGCGCGGCCGGCTCGAGCGCGGCGAGGTCGGCGGCAAAGGCGCTCGGTCCCTCGAGGTCGAGCGCGACCCCGCTGGCCCGGGCGATGCGGCCCGCATCACGCAGCAGCCCGTCCGAGACGTCGAGCATCGCGCTGGCCCCGGCCCGCGCCGCGGCGACCCCGGACGCGAGCGGCGAGGACGGCCGCAGATACGCGTCCACGAGGCCGGGGTGCGCGGCACCTCGGCCGGCTTCGAGCAGCGCCCAGCCGGCGGCCGAGCGTCCCCGCACACCGGCGTGCGCGACCACGTCGCCGGCGCGCGCGCCGCTGCGCAGCACGGGATCGCGCCCTTCGAGATCCCCGTGGGCCGTCACCGAGACGACGACGACGGGCCCCCCGGACAGGTCACCACCGACCACGCCCACGTCGAGCGGACCGCACACCGCCGCGAACCCCCGCGCGAGGTCCTCGACCCACTGCGCCGGGAGGTCGCCGGGGACGACGAGCGAGACCACCAGGCTGGTCGGGTGCGCACCCATCGCGGCGACGTCGGCGAGGTTCTGCACCGCGGCTCGCTGCCCCACGTCGGACCCGTCTGACCAGCGGCGCCGAAAGTGGTGGTCCTCGACCAGCACGTCCGTGGTGACCACGAACCGCCCGTCGGGTGCCGCGACGACGGCCGCGTCGTCGCCGGGAGGCACGAGGGTGGCCGCACCGCGCGGCAGCTGCGGGAGGATGCGCGCCAGCAGGGCGTCCTCGTCGAGCTCACCGACGAGGGGGCCGTCGGCGGGCGAGGAGGGGCTGTTCACGGGGGCCACGCTAGACGAGCGTGCGGCACGGATCACAGCCGCCCGTGCCGGTTGCGCTGCGCGGGGCGGCTAGCGTGGCGGGGTGCGTAGACGACCACCGGCCCTGCTGGCCTTCGCGGGCGTCGTCCTCGTGGCCGGCTGCTCGGCGACGATCCCCACCACGGTCGCCCCGCACGCCACCGACCCCGTCTGCGCGGACGTGGTGCTGTCCACGCCTGACGAGCTGTCCGGCCTGGAGCGGCGAGACACGAACGCGCAGGCGACGACCGCCTGGGGAGATCCCGAGGGGGCGATCGTCCTGCGCTGCGGCGTCGAGCCGCTGGGTCCGACCACGGACCGGTGCGTCACCGTGGAGTCCCCCGACGGCACGAGCGTCGACTGGGTCGTCACGCAGGGCGACTCCGAGGACGACGACGGCGCCGCGACGTTCGTCACCTACGGGCGGGTGCCGGCCGTCGAGGTCCGGGTTCCTGCGTCGGTCCGCGCGCAGCACTCGACGTCCCTGCTGATCGACCTCGGCGCCGCGGTGTCACGCACCGAGAAGCAGCGGGCCTGCCTGTAGCTAGCGCAGGCCCGTGGGACGGTGCAGCGCCAGCTGGACCAGCTCGTCGACCAGCTGGGGGTACTCGACGCCCGAGGCCTGCCACATCCGCGGGTACATGGAGAACGGCGTGAAGCCGGGCATGGTGTTGATCTCGTTCACCACCACCTCGCCGTCGGGCGTGACGAACACGTCGACGCGGGCCAGGCCCTCGCAGCCCACCGCCTCGAACGAGCGCACCGCGACGTCCTGGACCTTGGCGACGACGTCGTCCGGCAGGTCGGCGGGGCACGCGAGGGTGACTCCGCCCTCGTCGAGGTACTTCGCCTCGAAGTCGTAGAAGGCGTGGCGGTCGTCGGTCACGATGATCTCGCCGGGCAGGGACGCGCGGGCGCGCTCGCCGTCGTGACCACCGAGCACGCCGCACTCGATCTCGCGGCCGACGATGCCGGACTCGACGACGATCTTCGGGTCGTGCTGCGCGGCCGCCTCGATCGCGGCGGGCAGGTCGGCCAGGTCGTCGACGCGGGAGATGCCGAGGCTGGACCCGGCCCGCGCCGGCTTGACGAACAGCGGGAGCCCCAGCGGCTCCACTCGGGCCGTCGCCGCCGCGGGGTCGCGGTTGAACTCTCCGGGCGCGAGCACCACGAAGGGCCCCACGGGCAGGCCGTGCCCGGCGAGCACGACCTTCATCATGTGCTTGTCCATGCCGACGGCCGACGCCAGCACACCGGCGCCGACGTAGCGCACGTCGGCGAGCTCGAGCAGGCCCTGGAGCGTGCCGTCCTCCCCGAACGGGCCGTGCAGGAGCGGGAACACCACGTCGACGCCACCCAGCGCGCGGGGCAGCTCCCCCGGCTCGAGCACCTGCACGTCGCGGTCGTCGACCGCCTGGGGCAGCAGCACGTGCGACGCGGTGTCGTCGACCTGCGGCAGGCGACCGTCGGTGATGGCCCAGCGCTCCGGGTCGTCGTCCGCGAGCACCCAGCGGCCCGTGGGGGTGATGCCGACCGCGAGCACGTCGTACTGCTCGCGGTCCAGGGCGCGCAGGACGCCGCCCGCGGTGGCGCAGCTGATCGCGTGCTCGCCGGACCGGCCGCCGAACAGCACCATCACGCGGGGTCGGCGTTCGGCCAGCACCCACTGCGCGGACTCGTCGGTGGCGGGCAGGGCCTCGGGGTCGGGCGTCGCGTTCATCGGCCCCGACCCTACCCGTCCGCACGGACGGCGCTTGCGCGCCCGAGCGCCGTACCCTGCTCTGCGTGAACCACGACGCGTCCCTCGCACCCGCCACCGTCACGGTCGCCGCCGGCCGGCCCGACCGCGCCCAGGGTGCGGCCGTCAACCCGCCGGTGGTCCTGTCCTCGACGTTCGTGTCGCAGGGCGTCCCGGGGTCGGGCGAGCTGCTCTACGGCCGCATCGACGCCGACTCCTGGCACCCCTTCGAGCAGGTCCTCGGCGAGCTCGAGCAGTCGGCGCATCCCGCGCTCGTGTTCGGCTCGGGGATGGCGGCGATCGCCGCGGCGCTCTCCCTCGTGCCCCCGGGCGGCCGCCTCGTCCTTCCCCGGCACTGCTACCAGGTCACGCTCGGCTTCGCCGCCGACCTCGCCGCGCGCCAGGGCGTCGACGTCGTGCTCGTCGACATCGACGACACGGCCGCCGTGGTGGCAGCGGTGCAGGGTGCGTCGATGCTGTGGGTCGAGTCCCCCACCAACCCCATGCTCGAGGTCGCCGACCTGCCCGCTCTGGTCGAGGCCGCGCACGCCGCGGGCGCCCTGGTGGGGGTCGACAACACGTTCGCCACCCCCCTCGTGCAGCGCCCCCTGAGGCAGGGCGCGGACGTCGTGGTGCACTCGGTCACCAAGTACCTCGCGGGCCACAGCGACGTGGTGCTGGGCGCGGCGCTGGCCGACGACGACGACCTGCACGCCCGCCTGCACGCGTACCGCACCCTGCACGGCTCGATCGCCGGTCCGTTCGAGACCTGGCTCGCGCTGCGCGGCCTGCGCACCCTCGCGCTGCGGGTCGAGCGCGCCCAGGCCAACGCGGCCGAGCTGGCGCGCCGGCTCTCGACGCATCGCGCGGTGCTCTCCGTGCGGCACCCGAGCCTGCCCGGCGACCCGGGCCACGAGCGCGCGGCGCGGCTCATGGACGGCTTCGGCTCGATCATCGGGCTCCGCCCGCGAGGCGGGGTCGCGGCCGCCGACGCCGTGGTCGCCGCGCTGTCGCTGTGGGTCCCGGCCACGAGCCTGGGCGGGGTCGAGTCGAGCCTCGAGCGGCGGCGCCGCTTCGCCACCGAGTCGCCGACCGTGCCCGAGGACCTCCTGCGGCTCTCGGTGGGCATCGAGGACGTCGAGGACCTCTGGGCGGACCTGTCCGCCGCGCTGGACGGCCTGGAGGGCGAGGGCTAGACGCCCTCGGCCTTGTGCGGCCGGGCCAGGAGCAGCGCCGCCAGGTCGTCCACCGGCAGTCCCTCGTGCAGCACGCGCACCACGGCGTGCGTGATGGGCATCTCCACGCCCAGCGAGTCTGCGAGCTCGAGCACCGACCGGCTCGACTTCACGCCCTCGGCGGTTCCGCCGGTGGCGGCGATGGCCTCCTCGAGCGTCATGCCGCGCCCGATGTGGTTGCCCAGCGTGTGGTTGCGCGAGTCGGGGGACGCGCACGTCGCCATCAGGTCGCCCATGCCGGCCAGGCCCGGGAAGGTCTCCGCGTCGGCGCCCAGCGCGAGCCCGAGGCGGGTGATCTCGACGAGCCCGCGCGTGATGACCGTCGCCATCGTGTTGTAGCCGAGCCCGCGGCCCTGCGAGATGCCGACGGCGAGCGCGATGACGTTCTTGACCGCGCCGCACAGCTCCACGCCCACCACGTCGGGGTTGGTGTACGGGCGGAAGTACGACGACGCGCACGCCTTCGCGACGAGCTGCGCGGTCTCCTCGCTCGTCGAGGCCACGACCGTGGCGGTGGGCTGGCGGTGCGCGATCTCCTTGGCCAGGTTGGGCCCCGAGACCACGGCGATCCGCTCGGGCCCGATGCCGAGCGACTCGGCGACGACCTGGCTCATCCGGCGGTCGGTGCCGAGCTCGACGCCCTTCATGAGCGAGACGGCGACCGCGTCGGGCTCGATCACGTCGCGCAGGGTCTCCAGCGTGGCGCGCGCGCTCTGCGAGGGGATCGCGATGACGACCAGGTCGGCGCCGCGCACGGCCGCGCGGGCGTCGGTGGTCGCCGTGATGCCCGCGGGCAGGTCGACACCGGGCACGTACCGCTCGTTGCGGTGCTCCTCGGTGATCGTGCGGCAGACCTTCTCGTCGCGGCCCCAGATGGTCACCTCGCACCCCGCGTCGGCCATCACCGCCGCGAAGGTGGTGCCCCAGCTCCCGGCGCCCAGCACGGCCGCGCGCAACGCGTGGGGCTGGGCCAGGGGCACGTCACGATCGGCGGTCACGGCAGCTCCTGCGTCGTCGCGTCGTCCCCGCCGGGCCGCTCCTGCCCGGGTCGCTCCTTGTCGGAGGACGGGCTCTTGCGCATGTCGTAGCGGACGGCGGGCGCCTTCGCGCCGCGCACACCCTCGAGCAGCTCCGTGATGGCGTCCATGACGCGCTCGGTCGCCTCCCGCAGCGTGGCCGCGTCGAGCGGCCGCCCGTAGAGGTCGGTGAGGTCGACGGGCGGGCCCGCGACGACGGTGACCTTCTTGGGCGGCACGGGCTTGAGCCACTTCGAGTAGCGGCCCATGAGGTCCTGCGCGCCCCACTGGGCGACGGGAACGACCGGGGCCTGCGTCATCAGGGCCAGCCGCGCGACGCCCGTCTTGCCGGCCATCGGCCACAGGTCCGGCTCACGCGTGAGCGTGCCCTCGGGGAACACCGCCACGCACTCGCCCGCGCCGATCGCCGCCACGCCGGCCGCGAGCGAGTCCGCCGCGGCGACGGTGTTCCGGTACACCGGGATCTGGCCGGTGGCACGCAGGACGCCGCCCACCACGGGCACCTTGAACAGCGAGGACTTGGCCAGGATCTTGGGCGCGAAGCCGTTGTCCCACAGGAAGTGCGCGAACGTCAGCGGGTCGACGTTGGTCATGTGGTTCGAGGCCACGATGAAGCCCGTGTCCTGGGGCAGGTGCTCGACGCCGTGCCAGTCGCGCCGGGTCACCGCCATGAGGACGGGACGCAGGATGCGCGCGACGTTGCGGTAGGCGCGGTTGGATCGGGACGGCGAATGCACGGGAGCCGATGCTACCCGGTGGTCATCGACGGCCGAGCCCTCGGCGCTTGCCGCCGCGACGCTCAATCCCGGCCGAACTCGGCGCCCAGGGCGTCGAGCTTGTCCATGAAGTGCTCGTAGCCGCGGTCGATGAGGCTGATGCCCCGCACGGCCGACGTCCCCTTGGCCGTGAGCGCCGCGATGAGGTGGCTGAACCCGCCGCGCAGGTCGGGGACCTCGATGTCGGCGGCGGCCAGGGGCGTCGGACCGCTGATGACGGCCGAGTGGTAGAAGTTGCGCTGGCCGAAGCGGCAGGGGCGCCCGCCCAGGCACTCCTTGTAGACCTGGATGGTCGCGCCCATGCCGACGAGCGCGTCGGTGAACCCGAAGCGGTTCTCGTACACCGTCTCGTGGACGATCGACAGGCCCTTGGCCTGCGTGAGCGCGACGACGAGCGGCTGCTGCCAGTCGGTCATGAAGCCGGGGTGCACGTCGGTCTCCAGCTGGATGGAGCGCAGGTCGCCGCCGGGGTGCCAGAACCGGATGCCCTCGTCGTCGACCTTGAACTCCCCGCCCACCTTGCGGAAGGTGTTGAGGAACGTCGTCATCTCGGGCTGGGTGGCCCCGCGCACGTAGATGTCGCCGCCCGTGGCCAGCGCGGCCGACGCCCAGGACGCCGCCTCGATGCGGTCCGCGAGCGACGTGTGCTGGAAGCCCTCGAGGCGGTCGACGCCCTCGATGCGGATGACGCGGTCGGTGTCGACCGAGATGATCGCGCCCATCTTCTGCAGCACGTTGATGAGATCCATGATCTCGGGCTCGATCGCCGCGCCCGCCAGCTCGGTGATGCCCTCGGCGCGCACGGCCGTCAGCAGCAGCTGCTCGGTGGCGCCCACGCTCGGGTACGGCAGCGCGATCTTGGTGCCCTGGAGCCGCCGCGGCGCGCGGATGTGGATGCCGTTGTGGGTCTTGTCCACCACCGCACCGAACTGGCGCAGGATGTCGAGGTGGTAGTTGATCGGCCGGTCGCCGATGCGGCAGCCACCCAGGTCGGGGATGAACGCCTCGCCCAGCCGGTGCAGCAGCGGGCCGCAGAACAGGATCGGGATGCGGCTCGAGCCCGCGTGCGCGTCGATGTCGGCGACGTGCGCCGACTCCACGTTGGTGGGGTCCAGGTGCAGCGTGCCGGCCTTGGCGTCGGCGACGACGCTCACGCCGTGCAGCTCGAGCAGGCCGGTCACCACGGCGACGTCGCGGATCTGCGGCACGTTGCGCAGCACGCTCGGGGTCTCTCCGAGCAGTGCGGCCACCATCGCCTTCGAGACGAAGTTCTTGGCGCCCCGAACGGTGATCTCACCGGACAGGGGCGTGCCACCGTTGACGTAGAGAAGATCGTTCACGGGCCCCATACTCGCCTACCTGTCGTCGTGGCTCCTACCGCACGGCCCCGCGAGTCGCCGTCCCCGCGAAACCTTCACAGGGAGGACCCGCCGGCACCATGTCGGCTGCGTCTCAGGACGCCTTGTTCCCGTTCTCCGCGGATCCCGCGGCAGCCTCGGCCGTCGCCTTCTCCCCCGGCCCTTCGCCGCCGGACGGCGTCGTCGCGCCCGCGGCGGCGTCCGCGTCGCGCGGCCTCACCCGGACCTCGTCGGCACCCTTGGCCCGGTGGATCGTGTCGGTGGTGCTGGTGGGCTCCTCGCTCACAGCGGCCCCCTCGCCGGCACGCAGCTGATCGGGTCGCGCACCGCGTCCACCGCGGCGGCAGCTGCCGCCCGGCACCAGCCGAGAGCGGCAGTCTGCGTCATGTCCGCCATGCTCGTCCCCTCCGCCGGCGCATGCTGCGCGCGGCCGCGGATCACGGTAGCAACCCCACCGGCGGCGCGCCGGTGGGACGTCCCGGTCGGTACGTCCCACCGGCCCCACGGGTGGGTCAGGGGCGGCGGCCGATCTCGACCGGCACCCCGGCCGGCCGGGCGGCCTTGATCTCGACCGGCGGCAGGTGCTTGGCCGGCAGGGTGGCGGGGCGCCAGGCCTCGCGCGACGCCTCGAACGTGGCGATCTCGTCGGCGTGCTCGAGCGTGAGCCCGATGTCGTCCAGACCCTCCATGAGCCGCCAGCGGGTGTAGTCGTCCACCTGGAACGGCACCACCACGTCGTCGCACGTGATGGTGCGCGCCTCGAGGTCGACCGTGATCTCCGTGCCGGGACGGGTCTCGAGGATCTTCCAGATCAGCTCGATGTCCTCGGCCGACGCCACGGCCGCGAGCAGGCCCTGCTTGCCGGAGTTGCCGCGGAAGATGTCCGCGAACCGGGTCGAGATGACGACGCGGAAGCCGTAGTCCTTGAGCGCCCACACGGCGTGCTCGCGCGAGGAGCCGGTGCCGAAGTCGGGACCGGCGACCAGCACCGAGCCGCTCGCATAGGCCTCCTGGTTGAGCACGAACGTCGGGTCACCACGCCAGGCCGCGAACAGCGCGTCCTCGAAGCCCGTGCGCGTCACGCGCTTGAGGTAGACGGCGGGGATGATCTGGTCGGTGTCGACGTTGCTGCGGCGCAGCGGCACGCCCACGCCCGTGTGCTGGGTGAACTTCTCCATGGTGATCGTCCTTGTCTTCCGTCAGACCGTGCGGAGGTCGCTGAGCGGCGTGCCGTCGGGGGCGGGGGTGCCGGTGCCGAGGTCGGAGTACGACGAGAGCGTGCCGCGGATCGCGGTCGCGGCAGCCACCAGCGGCGAGACCAGGTGCGTGCGACCGCCCTTGCCCTGCCGGCCCTCGAAGTTGCGGTTCGAGGTGGACGCCGAGCGCTCGCCGGGGGCCAGCTGGTCGGGGTTCATCCCGAGGCACATCGAGCAGCCCGCGTTGCGCCACTCGGCACCGAAGTCGAGGAAGATCTTGTCCAGGCCCTCGGCCTCGGCCTGCAGGCGGACGCGCGCCGAGGCCGGGACCACGAGGACGCGGACGTCGTCGGCCTTGTGCTTGCCCTGGACGACCTTGGCCACCGAGCGCAGGTCCTCGATGCGGCCGTTGGTGCACGAGCCGATGAACACCGTGTCGACCTTGATGTCGCGCAGCGGCTGGCCGGGGACCAGGCCCATGTACTCGATCGCGCGCTCGGCGGTGACCCGCTCGTTCTCGTCGGCGATCTCGGCCGGGACCGGCACCGAGCCGCTCAGCGGCAGACCCTGGCCGGGGTTGGTGCCCCACGTGACGAAGGGCTCCAGGTCCTCGGCCTCCAGCACGACCTCGACGTCGAACGTGGCGTCCTCGTCGGACCGCAGGGTCTTCCAGTACTCGACCGCCGCGTCCCAGTCCGCGCCCTCGGGCGCGTGCGGCCGGCCCTGCAGGTAGTCGAACGTGGTCTGGTCGGGCGCGATCATGCCGGCGCGCGCGCCGGCCTCGATCGACATGTTGCAGATGGTCATGCGCGCTTCCATCGACAGCGCGGTGATCGCCTCGCCGCGGTACTCCAGGACGTAGCCCTGGCCGCCGCCAGTGCCGATCTTGGCGATGATCGCCAGGATGATGTCCTTGCTGGTCGCGCCCTCGGGCAGGCGCCCGTTGACCGTGATCGCCATCGTCTTGAACGGCGCGAGCGGCAGCGTCTGGGTGGCCAGCACGTGCTCGACCTCGCTGGTGCCGATGCCGAACGCGAGCGCGCCGAACGCGCCGTGGGTCGAGGTGTGCGAGTCGCCGCAGACGACTGTCAGGCCCGGCTGCGTGAGCCCGAGCTGCGGGCCCACCTGGTGGACGATGCCCTGGTCGGCGTCCCCGAGCGAGTGGATGCGCACGCCGAACTCGGCCGCGTTGTTGCGCAGGGTCTGGATCTGCGTGCGGCTCGTCTCGTCGGCGATGGGCCGGTCGATGTCGAGCGTCGGGGTGTTGTGGTCCTCCGTCGCGAGGGTCAGGTCCGGGCGTCGCACCGGGCGCCCGGCGAGCCGCAGACCCTCGAAGGCCTGCGGGCTGGTGACCTCGTGCACGAGGTGCAGGTCGATGTAGAGGAGGTCGGGCGCCCCGTCCGCGCCACGGCGCACGACGTGTGCGTCCCAGACCTTCTCTGCCAACGTGCCGGCCATCTTCTCGGTCCTGTCTCTAGTCCACTTGGGGGTGTCGCTTGCATCTCAGCCTGCGAGACGCCAATATCGACCTATGGACAACTCTAGCGGAGTCGGCGTGCTGGACAAGGCCGCGTCCGTTCTCAGCGCTCTCGAGGCGGGGCCGGCCACCCTCGCCCAGCTCGTCACCGCCACCCATCTTGCCCGTCCCACAGCCCATCGGCTTGCGGTCGCCCTCGAGCACCACCGCCTCGTCGCGCGCGACATGCAGGGCCGGTTCGTGCTCGGACCGCGGCTCTCCGAGCTCGCCACCGCGGCGGGCGAGGACCGGCTGCTCGCCGCCGCCGGGCCCGTGCTCGCCGCCGTGCGCGACCACACCGGCGAGAGCGCACAGCTCTACCGCCGCCAGGGCGACCAGCGCATCTGCGTCGCGGCCGCCGAGCGACCCATCGGGCTGCGTGACTCGATCCCCGTGGGCGCGACGCTGACCATGCAGGCCGGCTCGGCCGCGCAGGTGCTGCTCGCGTGGGAGGAGCCCGACCGCCTGCACCGCGGGCTGCAGGGCTCGAAGTTCACCGCGACGATCCTGTCCGGCGTCCGTCGCCGCGGCTGGGCCCAGTCGGTGTCCGAGCGCGAGGTGGGCGTCGCGTCCGTCTCGGCACCCGTGCGCGGCCCGTCGGGGCGCGTCGTGGCGGCCGTGTCGGTCTCCGGCCCGCTGGAGCGCCTCTCCCGGCAGCCGGGTCGGCTGCACGCCGCGGCGGTCGTGTCGGCGGCCAACCGGCTGACCGAGGTGCTGCGCCGCACGGCCGACTGATGGCCGTGCGAGGCCCCGCGGCGGCGCGGCGACGCCTGCGCCGCCGGGTGGCGCTCGTGTGCTTCGCGGTGGGGCTCGTCGCCGGCGTGGCGCTCGTGCTCGCCAGTGGTGGGGGCGCGGGCGGCGCGGTCGTCTCCGGCGTCGTCGTCGGCGCGCTCGGAGCGGGCGTCGGCGCGCTCGTCGTCGCCTTCCTCCCGACGAGCCACCACGGGCCCCCGGGGCAGCACTGAGCCCGCGCGCACCGCTGAGGCCGCGGTGCGCTCAGTCCCCCGCCAACGCAGAAGGGCCCGGTCACCGTGGTGACCGGGACCTTCTCGTACGTACCCCCGACCGGATTCGAACCGGCGCTACCGCCGTGAGAGGGCGGCGTGCTAGGCCGCTACACAACGGGGGCCTATAGCCGCTCGACCCGAAGGTCTCGCGTGCCGAGTGAACACTTTACCCGATGAACCGAGGGACTCGGACCATCCAGATCAGCGGTGCTCGCGCTGGGGTACCAGGACTCGAACCTAGACTAACTGAACCAGAATCAGTCGTGCTGCCAATTACACCATACCCCATGGGGGTATAACCCCCGGCGGCTCAACGGTTCCCGAGGGGCCGATGAGATCGTCCACCGGACGTCCTACCGGCGGTGAACACTACCCGAGCGTGGGCGCCGCGGTCCAACTGGCACCCCGCCGGCGCCGGCTTCGTGACGAAGGCCACGCCGCGCTCAGCGCGGGATCTGCGCCAGCTCCGTCGCGTCGTACCAGAGCAGGTCGGCATCGTCGAGGCGCTCCCCCGCGGCCTCGTCCCCGGCGAGCGCCGCCGCGACCACTGCGGCCGCACCGTGCTCGTCGACGTGCGCGCAGACCACCTCGGCGACGGGGACGTCGCCGCTCACCTCGACCAGCGACGGCGCGCCGTCGTCGGCGTCGTCGACGGCGGACACCCGACCGTCCGCGACGTCCAGGGAGAGCACCACGCGCAACCGCGGCGCGTCCGGGGCGTCCCGCAGCAGGTCGAGGCTGTCGTCGGCCGCCATGAGCTGCGCCGCGAACTCCAGCCCCTCCTCGTCCTCGTCGGGCAGCGCGAGCCGCAGCGCCGGGGTCACCGCGTGCCCGCGCCGGGCGGGCAGGAGGGTCGCGTCGAGCTCGTCGAGGGTCGCAGGCAGGTAGATGCGCACGGGGCCAGTCTGCCCCTGGTCAGCCGCGCACCCCGGCAGGTGCGGGCTCGGGCGCGTGCCGGGCATCGGTCACGAGCGCCTCCACGAGGGCCTCCAGGCGTGCCGCCGCCGCGGCGATCGCGCGCCGCTCGGGCGAGCCCGGCGCGACCTCGCGCAGGGTGCGGGCCTCGAGGAGGGCAGTGTCCGTCGCCGCCCGGTCCTCGGGCACCAGGATCGCATCGCGCACGCCGGCGTACCGCGCCAGGGCCTGCGCGACGGCCTCGGCCGGGCGGGGCCCGGCCACCGAAGCGCGCACCCGGTTGACCACGACGAGCCGGGTCCCGGCGAGGCCGAGCTCGCTGAGCTCGCTCAGGCCACGGACCAGCCGCTGGATGCCCACCGGGTCGCCCGCGCCGACGACGACCACCACGTCGGCGGCCTCGAGCGTGCGCAGCGTCGCCGCGTTGCGCTGCGGTGCGCGCGTGTCGTAGCTCAGCAGCTCGTCCTGCTCCAGGCAGAAGCCTGTGTCGACGACGGTCCACCGGGCGACGTCGCGGGCCACGCTCCAGACGGACTCGAGCGCCGAGGAGGACAGCTCCGGCCATCGATCGGCGCGCGAGGTGCCCGACAGCACGCGCAGGTCCGTCGCGACGAACGGCGACAGCCGCGCCAACGTCGTCGGATCGAGCAACCCCTGGCCCGCCTGCCGCACGGCGGCGGCCAGGCCGGGAGCCTCGTCGAGCAGGCCGACCACCTGGGCGACGCTGCCGCCGTAGGTGTCTGCGTCCGCGAGCAGCACGGGTGCACCGCGGGACGCGAGCTCGGCAGCCAGGTTGACCGCGACGGTGGTGCGTCCCGGAGCGCCGGCCGGGCCCCACACGGCGACGACCCGGCCGCGCTCCGCCGGCGCGGCGGGATGCGTAGGCACCGGCGCGGGCCGGGGGGCCGGCGTCGCGTCAAGCACGCGCAGCACCGCGTCGACCACGTCCGCCGCGGTCGCGTCGTCGTGCGGCTCGGTCAGGACCTCGTCGGCGCCCGCGCCGCGAAGCCGCTCCACCGCCCAGGGCCCCGTGGGGTCGGCCAGGCCGATCGCCAGCACGCCGGCGGCGTGCAGCGCGTCGACCGCCTCGCGGTCCAGGTGCTCGAGGTGGCCGGAGACGACGGCCACCCGGCCCAGCCCGGCCTCGGCTGCGGCCAGCAGCTCGGTCGCGTCGGCGCACCTGCGGGTGACCTGCAGCTGTCCGTGCGCCTCGAGCGCCTGCACCACAAGCGACTCGGCGGCGCCACGGATCGCCGTCAGCACGCCGTGCGGCACGTCAGCCCCCCGTTCCCGGCACGGCGACGACGTCGAGGACACCGTCCGAGGCCAGGGCCGCCAGCACCTGCGGCATCTGCTCCTCGGGGACGACGACGTGCACCGCGGTCCCGTCGACGCCGCCGAGCCCGCGCTCCGGGCGGACGACCTCGGAGACCGGGAGCGCCTGCGCGAGCTGGCGCGGCGGCGCGGCCGGCTCGTCGGCGGAGCCGGCCGCGGGCGTGAACCACACGTCGACGAGCGCGCCCACGGTCACGTCTCTGGACGGGGCACGCTCGAGCGGGATGGCGACGGCCCGCACGTCGAGGTCGCCCGCGCCGCCGACGGCGTCCGCGGGCACCAGCTCGTCGTCGCCCACCACGCGCACCACGACGGCGTCGGTGGGCAGCGGCTCCTGCGCGCTGAGGTAGTGCTCCAGCTCGCCCGCGCCCAGCTGGACGTCGGCGACCACCACGTCGTCCGGGCCCAGCCGCTGGCCCGGGACCAGCGCGTCGCGCGCCACGTAGACCGGCACGGTGTGCTGCGCCTGCTGGACCGCCCAGGCGCCGAGAGCCACCGAACCCGCGACCATCGCGACGCCGACGAGCAGCCGTGGGTCGCGCCACCCCGGCCTCCGCAGGCGCTGGGCGACGGGGGCCGGCAGGTCGAGCACAGCGCTGTCCATCGGCTCTCCATCACGTCGGCGGGTGCGGGTGTTCGCGCACGGAGCGCCATCCTGCCGGAAGGAGCGGCCGAAAGGGGGCGAAACGGGGGATTGTGGACGAGCGAGATCTGGTCGTTGCTCGTGCCAGACTGCGGTCATGCCACCGCGGTTCCTCACGCTCGCCGACGTCAGCGAGGTCCTCAACATCTCCGCGCAGCAGACGTACCAGCTGCTCCACTCCGGCGAGCTGCGCGGCATCCAGATCGGCCCCAAGCGGGTCTGGCGCATCGAGGCGACCGAGCTCGAGAGCTACATCCAGCGCATGTACGAGCAGACCTCGCCACGCAAGGCGGGTTCGGACGCCTCCACGGAGGCCGCGCCGCGCTGACGTGACCGCGCTCAGCCCGTCCGGACCGACCGGAGGGCCGCGAACGGGATGGCCCATGTCGCACCAGGCGCCCCGTCGCCGGTGACCACGTCGACGTAGTCGCGCCCGACCGACCCGAGGCGCCCGCCGACGTCGCCCTCGCCCGCCCGCAGCACCACGGCGGCGCGATCCCGTGCCAGCACGCGCAGCGCGTGCCCCAGCCCGAGGCGACGCTCGACCCGACCGGGCTCAGGGGCCACGTGCGGCCCGACGCCCGCGACCGCCGCGACCGCGCGCAGCGGCACGAGCACACGCCGATCGCCGCCCTGGGACAGGAGGAGCCACTCGTCGGTCGCGTCGACGAGCTCCCCCTCGAGCGGCTCGTCACCCGCCACGCGCACGCGGAGCGCGCGACCGACCGAGCCCCGTAGCCGGTCGGACAGGTGCACGGTGGCCCGCTCCCCGCGCACCAGCTCCGCGACGTCGGCGCGCAGCCCGGCGCGGTCCGCCGCCGCGAGCTGCGCCTCCATGTCCTCGAACAGGCTCTCCCATCGCACGTGGACACCGTAGGGCCGCGCGCCTGATGGGGGGCTCGCCCCAGGCGCACAGTGGACACGAATCGGACATTCGGGTACATCTATGCGCAGCAAGCGAGGTAAAAACACATCAAACCAGACCATCGGGGCTCAACATGAACAGATCGGGCAGAGCGTTCGCACCGTCAAGCACGGCGCTCGTCGCGGGCGGGCTCGCGGCGGCGGGTCTCACGGCTCGGCTCACCGCTGGGCTGCTGGATGCGCCGAACCACCCGGTCCGCATCGAGGACGTCGTCGAGCGCGGCGTGGCCGTGCTGGGCGTCGTGGTCGGGGCCTGGCTCGCCGGGTGGTGCCTCGTGGGTGCGCTCTGCCTCGTCCTGCGGGCGCTGGGCGGCCGGTGGCGCCGCGGCGAGCGCGCGGTGCACCGGTGCGCGCCGCTCGTCGTGCGCCGGCTGCTCGCGGCCGGCGTCGCGACGACGCTGGCCGTCGGCGTCGCGTCGGGCGCGGGCGCCGCGGGGGTGTCTGCGACGAGTGGAGGAGACGCGCCCGGGCCGACGCACGCGCGGGCGGCGACCACCCCCGTGGGCCTGGACCTGGGCTGGGGTGCGGCCGCGGGGTCGGACGAGCCGCGGAGGCCTCCGTCCGCCGACACCGACGACCTCGGGTGGGTGGTGACCACGCCGGCGCGCCGGACTTCCGCAGACGCGGCGTCAGCCGAGCCGACTCCGGCTGCGCCCCGGCCGCCGATCCCCGAGGTCCGCGTGTCACCGGTTCGCGCATCGCCGCCGGCGCCGACGCCCACCCGGTCGGCCGCGAGCGCCGCGAGCGCCGCGAGCGCCGCGAGGACCCTCGAACCCGGCGCGTCGGCCCGCGTGCTCACCCAGCGGCACGCGCCCGACGAACGGACCGCCGACCCTGGTCCGTCGGTGCCGACGAGCACCCCGCCCGGCGCACCCTCGGCCCTACCCGCGAGCGTGGTCGTGCGACCCGGCGACACCCTGTGGGCCATCGCCGCCGCGCACCTGCACGCGGGCGCCTCCGACCGGGCGGTCGCGGAAGCGTGGCCCCGCTGGTACGCAGCGAACGAGGACGTCATCGGCGACGATCCGGATCGCATCGAACCGGGTCAGCACCTGCGCCTGCCGGTCGAGGGAGGCGAGCGATGAGCGCGCTCACCGCCTCGCTGATCGAGGAGCTGCTGGTCGTGCAGGCTCCCGAGCCTGAGCGACCGCTCGCCGATCAACCGCTCGCCGTGGTCGAGCACCCGCGGCAGGACCGCCCCTCGACGCGCTCCGGTCCCCGCGTCCGGCTCCTGCCCGCGCCGCCGCCGCCGGCCACCCCGGTGGCGGTCGGCCCGGCGCTCGCGATCCCACCCACGGTGACCCGTCGGATCGCGGTGCTGCGGTCGACGGACCGCTCCCCCGTGCTCGAGGCGGCGGACGAGGCACGAGGGCCCACCCCGGCCGCGGACCCCGCCCAGGTGGGCCGGACGGTCGCGCACGCCGTGGTCGAGGTGCTGCTCGGACGCCGGCCCGTGGCGCAGCTGGCCCGCTGGGTCACGCCCGGCGTCTACGCGACCGTCCAGGGACGCGCCGCGCTCACCGCCCGGGTGCTGGGTCCGCGCCACGTCGCCGGCCGCGGCGCGACCGTGCGACGGACACGCGTGTGCGTGGTCGACGAGCACGCGTGCGAGGTGAGCGTGGTCGTCGACGACGGCTCACGGGTGCGCGCCGTCGCGCTGCGTCTCGAGACCCATCGCGGCACATGGCGGACGACGTCGTTGGAGGTGGGCTGAGGGCGGGAAACGACGGGAGGGTCGCACCGACAGCGGTGCGACCCTCCCGTGCGACTGCGTGGGCAGCGTCAGCGGCGCGTGGCCTGCGTGGCGGCCGTGCGACGCGCCTCGCGGTTGTCGCCCTCGGCTCCGGCCGCGGCGGCGGGCTTCGCCGTGGCGCCGGGACCGTCGCCGCGGGTCACCACCGCACCGTCGCCGTCCGCGGACGGCGCCGTGTACTGCAGCGGGACGCGCTTGGCCGGTCCGTCGATGCCCTTGGCGACGAGCTTGGAGGCGGCGGCGCCCTGCGCGGCGGCAGCGGCCGACTCGACGGTGATCGCCGCCGGCTGCTCCTCCTCCTCGACCTGGACCTCCAGGTTGTACAGGAACCCGATCGTCTCTTCCTTGATCGCGTCGGTCATCGCGTTGAACAGCTGGTAGCCCTCGCGCTGGTACTCCACGAGCGGGTCGCGCTGCGCCATGGCGCGCAGGCCGATGCCCTCCTTGAGGTAGTCCATCTCGTAGAGGTGCTCGCGCCACTTGCGGTCCAGCACCGAGAGCGTCACGCGCCGCTCGAGCTGACGCATGTTCTCCGAGCCGATCTGCGCCTCGCGCTCCGCGTACGCGTGCTCGGCGTCCGAGAGCACCTCGCGCTCGAGGAGCTCGGCGGTGACGCGCGTCGCGCCCCCGGCCTGCTCCACGACCTCCTCGGACGTGATGCTCACGGGGTAGACGGCCCGCAGCGCGGTCCAGAGCGCCTCGAGGTCCCAGTCCTCGGGGCGTCCCTCGGCCGTCGCGGCACTCACGTAGGCGGACAGCACGTCGGAGCGGAAGTGGCCGATCTGCTCGTGCAGGTCCTCGCCCTCCAGGACACGACGACGCTGCTCGTAGATGACGACACGCTGGCGGGACATCACGTCGTCGTACTTGAGGACGTTCTTGCGGATCTCGAAGTTGCGGGCCTCGACCTGCGACTGCGCGGACTGGATGCCGCGCGTGACGATCTTCGACTCGAGCGGCATGTCCTCGGGGAAGCCGGCCCGGGTCATCATGGTCTCGGCCAGGTTCGAGTTGAACAGGCGCATGAGGTCGTCCTGCATCGACAGGTAGAACCGGGACTCGCCCGGGTCGCCCTGACGGCCGGAACGACCACGCAGCTGGTTGTCGATGCGGCGAGACTCGTGCCGCTCGGTGCCCAGGACGTACAGGCCCCCGAGCTCGACGACCTCGTCGTGCTCCGCCTGCACGGCCTCCTTGGCCTTCTCGAGCGCGTCGGGCCACGCGGCCTCGTACTCCTCCGGGTTCTCCGAGGGATCGAGACCACGCGCGGCGAGATCGGCGACGGCCATGAACTCGGCGTTGCCGCCGAGCATGATGTCCGTCCCGCGACCGGCCATGTTGGTGGCGACGGTGACGGCGCCCTTGCGTCCGGCCTGCGCGACCACCGCGGCCTCGCGCTGGTGCTGCTTGGCGTTGAGCACCTCGTGCGGCACGCCCTGCTTCTTCAGCTTCGACGACAGCAGCTCGCTCTTCTCGACGCTCGTCGTGCCGACCAGGACCGGTTGGCCCTTGGCGTGGCGCTCGACGATGTCCGCGACGACGGCGTCGAACTTGCCGTCCTCGCTCTTGTAGACGAAGTCGCGCTGGTCGATGCGCTGCATCTCGCGGTTCGTCGGGATGGGCACAACGCCCAGCTCGTACGTGCCCTGGAACTCGGCGGCCTCGGTCTCGGCCGTACCGGTCATGCCCGAGAGCTTGGAGTACAGGCGGAAGTAGTTCTGCAGCGTGATCGTGGCGAGCGTCTGGTTCTCGGCCTTGATCGCCACGCCCTCCTTCGCCTCGATCGCCTGGTGCATGCCCTCGTTGTACCGACGGCCGGGCAGGATGCGGCCCGTGTGCTCGTCGACGATGAGCACCTCGCCGTTCATCACCACGTAGTCCTTGTCGCGCTTGAACAGCTCCTGCGCCTTGATGGCGTTGTTGAGGAAGCCGATGAGCGGCGTGTTGAGGGACTCGTAGAGGTTGTCGATGCCCAGGTAGTCCTCGACGCGCTCGATGCCGGGCTCGAGGACGCCGACGGTGCGCTTCTTCTCGTCGACCTCGTAGTCGCGCTCCGCCTGCAGGCGGCGGACCACCTTGGCGAACTCGGCGTACCAGCGGTTCGCGTCGCCCGAGGCGGGTCCGGAGATGATCAGCGGCGTGCGGGCCTCGTCGATGAGGATCGAGTCGACCTCGTCGACGATCGCGAAGTTGTGGCCGCGCTGCACCAGCTCGTCCGTGCTCCACGCCATGTTGTCGCGCAGGTAGTCGAAGCCGAACTCGTTGTTGGTGCCGTACGTGATGTCGGCCGCGTACTGCTCGCGGCGCTCGGCCGGCGTCTGGTTGGAGAGGATGACGCCGCTGGTCAGGCCCAGGAAGCGGTAGACGCGCCCCATGAGCTCGGCCTGGTAGCTGGCGAGGTAGTCGTTGACGGTGACGACGTGCACACCCTTGCCCGTGAGCGCGTTGAGGTACGCGGGAGCCGTGGCGACGAGGGTCTTGCCCTCACCGGTCTTCATCTCGGCGATGTTGCCGAGGTGAAGCGCCGCACCGCCCATGAGCTGCACGTCGAAGTGACGCTGGCCGAGCGTGCGCCGCGACGCCTCGCGTACGGCGGCGAAAGCCTCGGCCAGCACGTCGTCGAGCGTCTCGCCGTCGGCCAGGCGCGCCTTGAAGCGGTCCGTCTCCTCGCGCAGCTCCGCGTCGGAGAGCGACGTGAAGCTGTCCTCGAGGTGGTTGACCTGCTGAGCGATCCCGGCCAGCTTCTTGACTATCCGGCCCTCGCCGAGGCGCAGAACCTTCTCGAAGATCGCAGACACGCAAGACTCCCGACGTCAATCTCACCCCGTTCGCCAACGACGTCGGGGCAGCGTGGATGACCGACCGCACGGCCGGGCCCGACCATCGTAGGCGAGGCGAGCGCTCGTCGGCGCGTATCGACCACACGCGACGGTTCGGCGCTCGGCGAACGCCCACGTCAGCCGACCGGCACCGCACGCACCGCCGTGTGCAGGTGCGTGGCCAGGTCGCCAACGGCGGTGCCCTCCGCGTCGCCCACGGCCACCGCCTCGAGCCCGAGCCAGCGCGCCATGAGGGCGAGCTCGGTCGCGAGCTGCTCGACGACCTCGGCGTCGGAGGCTCCCGACCGCGCCGGGGCGGGCGCGCGGTGCGCGCCGTGCACACGCAGCACCTTGTCCTTGCGGTCGGCCTTGAGGTCGACGAGGGCCTCGAGCGACTCGCCCACCAGGAACGGCAGCACGTAGTAGCCCCACACGCGCAGCGGAGCGGGCACGTAGATCTCGATGCGGTAGCGCAGCCCGAACAGCTCCTCGAGCCGTCGCCGCTCGAACACGAGGGGGTCGAACGGGCTGAGCAGCGCGGCACCGGTCGCCCGCCGGGGAAGGGTCGCGTCGCGGTGCCGCAGCACGGGCCGCTCCCAGCCCGCGACGATGCCCGGCACCAGGACTCCCTCGTCGACCAGGTCGGCGACCGCCGGGGCCAGGCGGGCCTGCTTGAGCCGAAAGTAGTCGCCCAGGCACCGCTGCGTGCCGATGCCGTGCGCGCGGGCGGCGATCGCGACGAGCTCGCGCACCGCGTCCGCGTCGTCGGGGAGCGCGCGGGCCAGCACACCGGGAGGCAGGACCCGCTCGGTGAGGTCGTAGCGCCGCTCGAACTGGGCGTTTCGGCCGGCGGAGGTCACCTCGCCCACGAAGAACAGGTACTCCAGCGCGCGCTTGGCCTCGGTCCAGTTCCAGCCCCACTGCTTCGCGCCCTGGGGCCGCTCGGCGTCCAGCAGCTCGTGCACGCGCGCCGCGGTCACCGGCCCGTGCTCGCCGACGAGCGCGCGCACGTCGTCGAGCAGCGTGCCGGCTCCGGAGCTCCCGGGGACCGCCGCGATGCCACCCCACGCCTCCGAGCGGTAGGCGCGGCGGCGCCACTCCAGCAGCCGGAACGTCTCGGGCGGCACGAAGGACGCCTCGTGGGCCCAGGCCTCGACGAGGCGGCGCGGGGGCGAGCCCGCCGCGCGGTCCAGCAGGGCCGGATCGTACGGACCCAACCGGGAGTACGCGGGCATGAGGTGCGCGCGGGCCAGCACGTTGACCGAGTCGATCTGCAGCAGCCCCAGCCGGTCGACCACCTGCTGGAAGTGGCGCATGGTGACGGGCCCGGCGAAGGCCGGTCGGGGGGTGGCCAGGCCCTGGGCGCGCAGCGCGATCCGGCGTGCCTGCGACAACGAGTAGCGCTCGGTGGGCGGGGCGGCTGCCATGCCGACATCCTGCCCGCTGCCACCCACACGGCGGGCAGCGCGACGCCCGGCCGGGGTCGAGCCGCCAGCCGGGCGTCGGGTCAGGGTGCCCCTGTCGGGGTGTGTGTCAGCGGGCGGCCGCGGCCGCGTCGCCGAACGGCGCCGCCACCGGGGTGTCGAGCTTGATCACGCCATAGCTCCACCCGCGGCGCCGGTAGGCGACCGCCGGCTGCGCGGTCTCGGCGTCCACGAACAGGAAGAAGTCGTGGCCGACGAGCTCCATCTCGTAGAGGGCGTCGTCGATCGTCATGGGGAGCGCCTCGTGCAGCTTCTCCCGGATGAGGACGGGAGAGTCCCCCAGCGTGTGCTCGATCGTGCCGTCGCTGGGCGCGGGCTCGGCCGACGGCGCCGGCACGGGCTCGGGCGGACGGACGTCCACGGGCGTGAGCGGAGTGTGGTTGCGGTGGTCCTTGCGCCGGTCGCGGGAGCGACGCAGGCGCTCGAGCAGCTTGCCCAGCGCCAGGTCGAGTGCCGCGTACCGGTCGTCTGCGACCGCTTCCGCGCGGATCACGGGCCCCTTGTCGATCACGGTGAGCTCGACGCGCTCACAGCTGCCTGACTGTCGGGGGTTGGCCTCGTGCGAGACGAGGACGTCGATCCGCTGCGCGCGGGGGGCCAGCTGCTCCACCTTGGCGAGCTTCTGCTCGAGGTGGGCGCGGTACTTGGGCAGTACCTCGGTGTGCCGGCCGGCAACCACAATCTCCATGTGAGCCTCCAGGGAGGTGAGGGCGGGCCCCAGCCCGCCACGGGTGTCGTACGTTCGTCGCCCCGGTGGGGCGTCGTGGCGGCATCACCTCCTCCCGCACCCGCGCACTGCACCTCGAGAGGTGCGGCGCCGTGGTGCCGTCGGCTCTGGCCTCCCACGCTATCCCCGTTCTGCGTGCATCGACCAGCCGCGGCCCCCGTCGCACGGGAAGTCGGCGGCCATTCACCCGCTGACCCCGCCCGGCGGAGGCGTCGACGCGAGCGTGAGCGCACCCAGCACGGTCGCGCCGTGCGCCTCCAGCGCCGCGCGGCACGCCGCGAGGGTCGCGCCGGTGGTGAGCACGTCGTCGAGCAGGAGGACGCGGCTCCCCCGCAGTCGTCCCCGGTCGCGCCGTCGCACCCGCACGTGGCCCGCGAGGTTGAGCCAGCGGTCCCGTGCACCCAGGCCGACCTGGTCGCCGCCGCGCCGCACCAGCACGGCTCTCGCCGTGGCTGGCGATCCCGCGGCGGTGCACCCGGCGGCGGCCGCCACGGCGAGCTCGCCCACGAGGCTTCCCCCGCGCCGCCGCTCGGCGCCCGGCGAGGACGGCGCGGGCACCACGAGCAGCGAGCGCGACCCCAGGCACGCCCCCACCTGGTGGCCGGCGGACACCATCGCCTCCGCCAGGGGCCGGGTCAGGTCCAACCGCCCGTGGTCCTTCCACGCGACCACCGCCGCACGCAGCGGGCCGAGGAAGTCCGCCAGCGTCCACACGGGCAGGGCCGGCTCCGCACCGAGCAGGTCGAGGCGGCCGGCCCGCTCCTCGCACCGCCACACCGGCCCGGACAGCGGCGCACGGCACGCGGCACACCAGGCGACGTCGTCCCGCCCGCAGCCCGCGCACTGCACGGGCAGCACCAGCCGCCCCAGCTCGCCCCACCATCCGCCCGCGGTCACAGCGAGAGCCTCGCCCGCCGGAGACCAGCGCGGGGGCGCGCGGCGGTGATCTGTGGACGGGGTGGCGCCGATCGGGGCCACCCGGCAGCGCCGCGTGCTCAGCCCGGGTAGCTCGGATCCAGCACGTCGGTCACGCCCGGCACCTCGGCCCAGCTCGCCGGGCCCTCGCGGCGCAGCGCCCCCTCGGTGGTCGAGACGTACAGCAGCCGGCCACCGGCGAGCCCGTCGACGTCGGCGACCTCCGGAAGGCGGACGGTGGGACCGGACACGGGCACGCGGTGCACCGTGAGCGTCCCGGCGCTGCGGCCCAGCACCGCGAGCGTCGACTCGTCGGCCCACACCACCGCGGTGGCGTCCGTGAGCGTCGCACCGGCCTGGATGACCTCGCCGATCTGCTGCGGGGCACCCTTGGCGTCGCGCGTCACCGCGCCGACGTTGAGCGTGACGCCGTCGGTCCCCGCCGAGATCACGGCGACGCGCGTCCCGTCGCGCGCCACGCGCACGGAGCGCACCTCGCGCCCGTCCAGGAAGTCCGCCTTGACCGCGACCTGCTCCCCGCCGACGTGCCCCACGACGAGGCCGCCGCCGGACGAGGCCGTCCACACCCAGCCGAACCGGTCGACCGACGGCGCGACCAGCCGCTGCCCGCTCACGAGCGTGACCGACGGCTTGTCGGCCTCCGGCAGCGTCACGACGGCGGACCCGTTCGCGACCGCCACGCGCAGGGAGCCGTCCTCGTTGCGCGCCGGGTGCCGCAGGCCGAGCCCGTCGAGCGAGGCGACGCCCGCGACGGGAGTCGTGGTCCGGCCGTCGAGGCCCACGAGCTGCCCGGCCTGGAGGAACTCGAGCGTGCCGTCCGGCTGGGTGCCGGACTCGAGGTCGTCGGGGTCCTCGAGGATCACCTCGCCCGTCTTGACCTGGACCGACCCCACGCCGCTGAGCGGCAGCAGGCTCGCGTAGATCTGCGCGAGCATCGGGCCGCGGTCGGCGGCGAGCACGGACGCCATGGGCGCCAGCCGCACCAGGGCCGTGCCGGCGGCGTCGATCTCGACGGCGTCCGGCTTGAGCTGGGTGCCGTCCGGCACCGCGGTGCGCACGGCGTCACGCAGCCACGGCGAGGGCCCCGCGATGAGCGCCTTCATCACGTGGGTGGGCAGGTGCTCGACGGGGAACCAGCGCGTCTCCGGCACCAGGTTCTTCTCGTCGGCGGCCAGGAAGTACACCGAGGCGCTGCGGAACTGGGTCTCGAAGACGACGCTCGAGATCACCAGGCCGTCGGGAGCGCTCGCGATGCGCCACTCGCCGTCGGCGTTGCGCACCAGGTCGTACGTGACCGACTCGCGCGCGTCCGGCGGGGCCTCGGTGTAGCGGCCCTCGCCGTCGATGCGGGCCAGCACGGGGACGTCCAGCGTGACCTGCGTCTTCGAGGTCTGCGCGGTGGTGAACGGTCCCGCGACGACGACGCCGGCGAGCGGCTTCCACGCCTCGCGCGCCTCCCCGGAGAAGTACTCGCGCGCGGTCACGAAGTCGTCGCCGAAGCCGGTCGCGCCGGCCAGCAGGAAGCTTTCGACGAGGTCCGACGGTCCCGCGCCGGCGTGCGGGCCCTCCGGCACGTTCTCGGCGTCGCCCGGGTCGCTCACGACGACGTCGCTGCGCACCACGGGCCCTTCGGTGGGCATCGCGGTGCACCCCGTGAGCGCGACCGCGGCCATCGCGGCGACGGCTGCGGCCCAGCAGCGCAGGCGCCTGGTCATCGGACCTCCTGGCGGGAGTCGGCGTGGCGCTCGTCATCCAGCTCGGGCAGGGACGCGGGGTCCGTCCGCGGGCGGACCACGGGAGCGGGCGGCGGCTCGGCGTCGTCGGGCACGAGCGGCAGCGGCGAGTCGGTCAGCCGGATGCCCGCACGGCGCGGGAGCGTGAGCCGGAAGCAGGCGCCGCGGCCCGGACGCCCCCAGGCCTCGAGCCAGCCGCCGTGCAGGTGCGCGTCCTCGAGCGAGATCGCCAGGCCCAGCCCGGTGCCCCCCGTGGTGCGTGCCCGCGCCGGGTCCGCACGCCAGAAACGGTCGAACACGTGGTCGGCCTCGGTGGCCGACATCCCGACGCCGTGGTCGCGGACCGTGACGGCCACGGCGTACTCGTCGGCGCCCACCGTGACCTCGACGGCCGTGCCCTCGGCGTGCTCGATCGCGTTGACGAGCAGGTTCCGCAGGATGCGCTCGACGCGGCGGGGGTCGATGTCGGCGACAGCGCGCTTGTCCGGCAGCGTGACCCGCAACCAGGAGCCGCGCCGCTCGGCCAGGGGGAACGCGTGGTCGGCTGCGGCGACGACCACGTCGCGCACGTCGCGCCCGTCGGCGTCCAGCACGGCGGCGCCCGCATCGAAGCGGCTGATCTCCAGGAGGTCGGCGAGCAGGTCCTCGAACCGGTCCAGCTGGGTCTGCAGCAGCTCGGCCGACCGCTTGACCGCCGGGTCGAAGTCCGTGCGCGAGGCGTGGATGACCTCGCCGGCCATGCGGATGGTGGTCAGCGGGGTGCGCAGCTCGTGGGACACGTCGGACACGAACCGGCGCTGCATGAGCGACAGGCTCTCCATGCGGCTGATCTGGTCCTGCAGCCCCGCGGCCATCTCGTTGAACGCGCGCGCCAGCGTCGCCATCTCGTCCTCGCCCTTGACCGGCATGCGCTCGGACAGGTGCCCGTCCGCGAGCCGCTCGGCCACCTCCGCCGCACGCCGCACCGGGCGCACGGCCTGCCGCGTGACGAGCCAGGTCATGGACCCGAGCAGGGCCACGAGCGCGACGCCCGCGAGCGCGAGCGTGCGCTGGAGGAAGTCCAGCCGCTCCTGCTCGGCCTGGAGGCTGTAGAGGAAGAACAGCTGGAACCGGCCGACGACGGGGACGTCGACGTTCTGGCCGATCATCACGGCCGGCTCGTCCCCGAGCGCCGTCGGCCACGTGACGGACTGCCAGTGCTGGCCGCCGACTCCCGTCGCGATCCGCAGCTCGGTGCTGACCAGCCCGTCGAGCGACCGGTCCGAGGCCGCGGCACCCACCGAGACCGGCGAGCTCTGCCCGGGCGCGCTGAGCAGGAACACCTCGCGCTCGCCCGAGCCGCCCGAGCTCTGGGCGATCACCACGTCGTGGAGCAGGCGCGAGACCTCGGAGCCCGTGGTCGCGGCCGAGAAGTCGAACGTCGCCTGCGCCTGCTGCGTGCTGCGGGCGCTCTCCTCGAGCACCTGCTCCACGCGCCCCTCGAAGAGGCTGTCGCGCATGCGCTCGCTGACGTAGGCGCCCACCAGGCCCAGCGTGACCAGGCCGATGGCCGTCGTCGTCGAGATCACCCGGACCTGCAGGGACGACCGCCAGGCATGCCCCCAGGACCGCACGCGCCGGCCGGTCCGGGCACGGAGCAGGCGCCAGGTCCCGGCCACGCGCATCACGTCGGGGTCACACCCGCCTTGTAGCCCACGCCGCGGACGGTCACGACGATCTCCGGCTGCTCCGGGTCGTTCTCGATCTTGGAGCGCAGGCGCTGGACGTGGACGTTGACGAGGCGCGTGTCGGCGGCGTGCCGGTAGCCCCACACCTTCTCGAGCAGGATCTCGCGGGTGAACACCTGCCACGGCTTGCGGGCGAGCGCCACCAGCAGGTCGAACTCGAGCGGGGTGAGCGAGATGAGGCGGCCGCCCCGCTCGACGCGGTGCCCCGGGACGTCGATGCTCACGTCACCGATGGACAGGTGCTCGGGTGCGGGCTCGTCGCTGCGACGCAGCCGGGCACGCACGCGCGCCACGAGCTCCTTGGGCTTGAACGGCTTCGAGATGTAGTCGTCCGCGCCGGACTCCAGGCCCAGCACGACGTCGACGGTGTCGCTCTTGGCGGTCAGCATGACGATGGGGACGCCCGACTCGGCGCGGATCTGCCGGCACACCTCGTTGCCGTCCTTGCCGGGCAGCATGAGGTCGAGCAGCACGAGGTCCGGCTGCGAGGCCCGGAACACCCCGAGCGCCTCGTCGCCGTCCTCGCAGAACACCGGGTCGAAGCCCTCCGAGCGCAGCACGATCCCGATCATCTCTGCCAGCGCGGTGTCGTCGTCGACCACCAGCACGCGTCCTCTCATGGCGCACATTCTCGCATCGACCCGGCGGCGAACCCGCGCGCGTGCGCAGGGATCACCCGAGTGCGTCCCCCGCGGGCCGCCTCCGTGGCACGATGGGCCGACGCCTGGGGGCGGCGTGGCCCCTCCCGGCACCGTCTCCGCCCGACGAGAGCCGAGGGAGCCACGCCCCGCATGACGAGCCCGCACGACGACGACCCGCAGCCCACCTGGACCGCGCCCGGCTCGACCACGCCACCTCCGCCGCCGACGCCGCCGGTCCCGCCGGCTCCTCTCCCCCAGGCGCCGGTCCCGCCCTCGGCTCCCGACCTCACCAAGCCGGCCGCGCCCCCGGCGTGGGGCAACCAGCCCGCGTGGGGCAACCAGCCCGGCTGGGGCAACCAGCCCGCGTGGCAGGGCCAGCCCGGGTGGGGCGCGCCGCCGCCGGCCTCGTGGCGGCCGCCGGCGCTGCAGCCGGGCATCATCCCGCTGCGGCCGCTCAGCCTGGGCGAGATCCTCGACGGCGCCTTCCGCGCGATCCGGGCCAACCCGCGCGTGATGTTCGGGCTCTCCGCGCTCGTCGTGACCATCGCCGTCGTCATCCAGTCGGTGCTGACCTGGTACGCCTACGGGCTGATCTCCGACGCGCTGACGGACGTCCTCGTCGACGAGGGCGACATCTTCGTCACGGGTGAGGGCACCGGCTCGCTCGCGGCCCCCCTCAGCCAGCTGGCGTCTGCCCCGATCACCTCGCTCGTCACCACGATCCTGACCGGGTGGCTCATCGTCTCGGTGAGCCGCTCCGTGCTCGGCCAGAAGGTCAGCCCCGGCGAGGTGCTCCGCAACAAGCGGATCTGGCTCGTGCTGGGCTTCACCATCCTGCTCGCCGTCGTCGTGGGGGTCGTCTCCGCACTCGTCGTGGGCGCCGTGTGGCTGCTCGCGTCGATGGACGCGGCCGGCCTCGCGGTGCTGGTCGCGCTCGTCGGCGGGATCGCGCTCGTGGTCGTGGGCATCCTCGTCGCGGTCCGCACGCTGCTGGTCGCGCCCGCGCTGATGCTCGAGGGCAAGGGATTCCGGCCGACGATCGCCCGCGCCTGGCGGCTGACCCGGGGCAGCTTCTGGCGCCTGCTGGGCATCTACGTGCTGGTCACGATCCTCATCGGCATCGTGTCGCAGATCATCGTCACGCCCGCCGCCATCCTCTCGGCCCTCGTGTTCTCCGACCCGGACGGTCAGTCGTTCGCCTCGATCGTGGTGCTGGGGGTCGCCAACATCGTCGCGCTCACCCTGACCACCACCTACCTCTCGTCGGTCGTCGCCCTGCTGTACGTGGACGTGCGGATGCGGCGCGAGGGGCTCGACGTGGAGCTCGCCCGCGCGGCGCAGCAGGCCGGGTGATCGCAGGCGTGCACCTCGACGTCCCCGTGGCGCCCGACGGCCCCACCGCGCGCCGGTGGGCCGTCCAGGAGCTGAGCCACCCGGAGTACCACCAGCACGAGTCGTTGCTGGCCCGCTTCATGCGCTGGGTGCTCGAGCGCTTCGAGTCGCTCGGTGGCTACGGGTTCTCGGGGTCGACGGCCGCGCTGGTCGCGGTCGGAGTCCTGGTGGCGCTCGTGCTCGTCGCGTTCCTGGTGGCCGGGCCGGTGCGACGCACGCGGCGGGTCGCACGGGCGGGCGCGGTGCACGTACAGGACGACGCCCGCACGGCCGACCAGATGCGCGCGGCGGCCGACGCCGCGGGCCGGGCGGGCGACTACTCGCTCGCGGTCGTCGAGCGGTTCCGGGCCCTGGTGCGGGGGCTCGAGGAGCGCCTGGTCATCGACGAGCGGCCGGGCCGCACGGCGCACGAGGCGAGCGCCGACGCGGGGGCTCGGCTCCCCGCGCTTGCGCCCGAGCTGCACGGCGCGGCGGCGGCGTTCGACGCCGTCGCGTACGGCGGGCGGACCGCCTCGGCCGACGACGCCGCCCGGCTGCAGGCGCTCGAGGAGCGCGTCCAAAACGAGCGGGTTGCGCACGCCCGCCCTGCCGGCGACCCTGCCGCCCGACCTGCCGAGAGCGTCGCGCCATGACCGGCTACGCGCTCGCCCCTGCGCCCGTGGTGGGTGACGGCACCACGGCTCGTTCGCGCGCCCGCTCCCGCTGGCGGCGGTGGCGCGGCCCGGTCGTCGGGCTCGTCGTCGTCGTCTTCGTCGCGCTCCTGGCCGCCCTCCCCGCGCCGCGCACGTCGAACCTGCCTCTCGCGCCCGACAGCACCGCCGCCACGGGGGCCCGCGCCGCGGCCCAGATCCTCGAGGGCCAGGGCGTCGACATCACGTTCGTGCGCCACCTCGCCGACGTGCAGGCGGCCGACGGCCCGGACACCACGCTGCTGCTCGCGGGCGACGCCAACCTCTGGGACGAGGACCAGATCGCCGCGCTGGGCGAGCTCGAGGCCGACCTCGCGCTGGTCGACGCGGGCTCCGCGGCCGCCCAGCTCGCCGCGATCTCCTACGCGCCGTCGCAGGACCCGGCCGGCGGCGCGTCGACGGACGGCAGCGCGGTGGCGGGCGTCGCGGCGCGATGCGACGACCCGGACGCCGTCGCCGCGGGCTCCGTCACGGCGAGCGGCCGCCTGCAGGCGGTCCCTCCGGCGGTCGTCTGCTTCCGCGGACCCGACGAGGACCCCACGCAGGGCGCGTACGCCGTGACCACCGTCGCCGGCCAGCGCATCGCCGTGCTGGCGAGCGCGGGCCCGCTGACGAACGCGCAGATCGACGAGGCGGGCAACGCGGCGCTCGTGCTGCGCATGCTGGGTCGCCACCCGCACCTCGTCTGGTACCTGCCCGCGCCGTTCGACACCGCGGGCGCGCCCACGGGTCCCGGCGTGGGCGACCTCGTCCCGCCGGTGGTCGGCGTGCTCGCGCTGCAGCTGCTGCTCGTGGTGCTCGTCGCGGCCGTCTGGCGCGGCCGGCGGCTCGGCCGGCTCGTCACCGAGCCCATGCCCGTCGTCGTCCCGTCCGCCGAGGCGACACGAGGACGCGGCCGGCTGTACCGCCGGTCGCGCTCGTACGGCCACGCGGCCGCAGCGCTGCGGGCGGGGACGGCGACGCGGTGCGCCCGACGGCTCGGGCTCGCGGGCTCGGCACCCGCGCCCCAGCTGATCGACGCGGTGGCGCTCGCCACCGGGCGCAGCACGCACGACGTCGCGGCCCTGCTCTACGGGCCGCCCCCCACCGACGACTCCGCGCTGGCCAGGCTGGCGCGGGACCTGGACGACATCGAGAGCGAGGTCCACCGATCGTGAGCGATCCCATCGCCGAGCCCGTGGCAGCACCCCGACCGCCCGACCCCTCGCCGCACCTGCGGTCCGCGCTCGCCGCCGTGCGCGCCGAGGTCGCCAAGGCCGTGGTGGGCCAGGACGCCGCCGTGACGGGCCTGATCATCGCGCTGCTGTGCCGCGGCCACGTGCTGCTCGAGGGCGTGCCCGGCGTCGCGAAGACGCTGCTGGTGCGGACGCTCAGCGCGTCGCTGGAGCTGGACACCAAGCGTGTGCAGTTCACGCCCGACCTCATGCCCGGAGACGTCACCGGCTCGCTCGTGTACGACGCGCGCAGCGCCGAGTTCTCCTTCCGCGCCGGTCCCGTGTTCACCAACCTGCTGCTGGCCGACGAGATCAACCGGACGCCCCCCAAGACCCAGGCGTCGCTGCTCGAGGCCATGGAGGAGCGGCAGGTCTCGGTGGACGGCACCCCGCGCGCCCTGCCGGACCCCTTCCTGGTGATCGCCACGCAGAACCCGGTCGAGTACGAGGGCACCTACACGCTCCCCGAGGCTCAGCTGGACCGGTTCCTGCTCAAGCTGACGCTGCCGCTGCCCGAGCGCGACGACGAGGTCGAGGTGCTCGCGCGGCACGCGGCCGGCTTCGACCCCCGGGACCTGGCGGCGGCGGGCGTGCGGGCCGTCGCCGACGCCGGAGTGCTGGCGCGGGCGCGCGCCGAGGTGGCCCAGGTGCAGGTCTCGCGCGAGGTGCTCGCGTACGCCGTCGACGTGTGCCGCGCGACGCGCACCTCGCCGTCCCTCTCGCTCGGCGTCTCGCCGCGAGGCGCGACGGCGCTGCTGGCCACCTCGCGCGCGTGGGCCTGGTTGTCGGGGCGCGGGTTCGTCACGCCCGACGATGTCAAGGCGCTCGCGCACCCGACGCTGCGGCACCGCGTGCAGCTCCGGGCCGAGGCCGAGCTCGAGGGCGTCACCACCGAGTCCGTGCTCGACACCGTGCTGGCCTCCGTGCCCGTTCCCCGCTGAGCACGTCGTGGCCCTGACCTGGCGCGCGGTGGTCCTCGCCGCGCTCGGCATCCCCGCGGTGCTCGTCGTGCCCGTGACCGGCACGGTGCTGCTGTGGGCCGTGGTGGTGGTCGCCGTCTGCGTGCTCGACGCAGCGCTCGCCGCATCGCCCCGCCAGGTGGCGGTGGCGCGCACGGTCCCGTCGTCGGTGCGGCTGGGCGAGCCGGCGACGTCCGAGGTCACGGTCACCAACGTGTCCTCGCGGCGACTGCGCGCCGTGCTGCGTGACGCCTGGCCGCCCTCGTCGGGCGCGGTCGCGCCCCGGCACCGCGTCGACCTGCCCCCCGGGGACGGCCGTCGGCTGCGCACCACGCTGGTGCCGACGCGGCGCGGCGACGCGCACGCCGACCGGGTGACGATCCGCAGCCTCGGCCCGCTCGGCATCGCCGCACGCCAAGCCTCGCTCGAGGTTCCGGCGCGCCTGCGCGTGCTGCCGGAGTTCGCCTCCCGTCGGCACCTCCCGAGCCGGCTGGCCCGCCTGCGCGAGCTGGACGGGCGCGCGGCGGTGCAGGTGCGCGGCGCCGGGACCGAGTTCGACTCGCTGCGCGAGTACGTGATCGGCGACGACGTGCGCTCGATCGACTGGCGCGCCTCGGCGCGGCGAGCCGACGTGGTGGTACGCACCTGGCGCCCCGAGCGTGACCGGCGCTTGCTCGTGGTCCTCGACACCGGCCGCACGTCGGCGGTGCGGGTGCTCGACGCGCCCCGCATCGACGCCTCCATCGAGGCGGCCCTGCTGCTGGCCGCGCTCGCCACCCGCGCGGGAGACCGCGTCGAGCTGCTCGCGTACGACCGACGCGTGCGGGCACGCGTCGCCGGGACCGGCGGCCCCCGGCTCATGCCCGCGCTGGCCGACGCGCTCTCGACCGCCCAGCCCGAGCTCATCGAGACCGACTGGGCGGGCGTCGTGGCGCAGGTGCGGCAGCGCCTGAGCCAGCGTGCGCTCGTGGTGCTGCTCACGGCGCTCGATCCCGCGGCGGTGGAGCAAGGGCTGCTGCCCGTGGTCGGCCAGCTCACCGACCGTCACCAGGTGGTGCTCGCGTCGGTGGCGGACCCCGAGCTCGCGGCCCTGTCGCGGCAGCGCTCGACCGCGGCCGAGGTGTTCGACGCCGCCGCGGCCGAGCGGGTGGGCCTGGAGCGCGCCGCCGTGGCCGTCCGCCTGCGCCAACGTGGGGTGGAGGTCGTCGAGGCCCTGCCCGCCGAGCTCGCCCCGCGGCTGGCCGACACCTACCTCGCGCTCAAGGCCGCCGGGCGGCTGTAGCCCGCTCGGCGGCGGTGCTACGGGTGGGCGGGGAAGGCGCGCCGGGAGGCGAGCACCAGGGCCAGCGCAAGGCCGACGAGCGCGGCACCCAGGTACGGCAGCACGTCGAGCCCGGGACCGGCCAGGACCCACGCGCCCAGCGCGGCGCCGCCACCGATGCCGATGTTCGCGGTCGAGTTGACCAGTGCGCCCACCACGTCCGGCGACGCGCCGTCGGTGCGGATCGCGGCGGTCTGGAACACCGAGGCCGCCCCGCCGAAGCCCGCCGACCAGACGGCGGCCGCGACCAGCACGCCCGCCATCGAGGGGAACACGAGGCCGAGGGCGAGGAGGCCGGCGGCCACGGCCGCCAGGAGGCTCACCGTGGCGCGGCGCGGGTGCCGGTCGAGCGACGACGCGGCGTACGCAGTCCCGAGCAGGCCGAGCGCGCCGAGCGCCAGCAGCGCGGGCCCCACAGCACCGCGTGAGAGCCCCGCGGCGAGCAGGAGCACCGAGATGTAGGTGTAGACCGTGTACTGGCCGAGGTAGGTCAGGGCGTTGGTGGTGGAGACGACCGCGAGGCGTGCCCGGTTGGTGCGCCGAGCCTCGTCCGCGGCGGGCGGCGGCGACGTCGCGATCGCAGGCAGGTACGCGGCCGCCAGCACCATGGCCGACGCGCAGGCCACGGCCAGGACGAGGAACGACGCGCGCCACCCGACGGCCGCCCCCAGCGCGGTCGTCAGCGGCACGCCGAGCACGAAACCTGCGGACGCCCCGGCCGTGACCAGCGCCAGCGCCCGCCCGACGAACAGGGGCTGCACCAGGCGCGCCGCGTAGCCGATGGCCACCGAGAAGAAGACGGCGTGCGCGATCCCACCGACGGCCCGTGCGGCGGCGACGACCGCGAACGTCGACGCCCCCGCGACCAGCGCGTTGCTGAGCGTGTACGCCGCCAACGTGCCGAGCAGCAGCCCCTTGCGCGGGAGCCGGCGGGTCACCAGCACCAAGGGGACCGCGAGCGCCGCCACCATGAGCGCGTACACCGTGACGAGCAGGCCGGCGACCGAGCGGGTGACCTCCAGGTCGTCGCTGATCTGCGGAAGCAGCCCGACCGGCACGAGCTCGGTGGTGATCGCGGCGAACGTGGCCAGCGCGAGCGCCGTGATGCCGCCCGCCGCGCCGCGCAGGGAGGCGGCCGTGTACGTCGCGCGCGCTCGAGCCACGTGCGCATGCTCGCACGTGCCGCGGCGCCCGCCCGCTCCTCCGCGCCGCACCGGAGTGTCGGCGCCCGAGCGTCATGCCTCCCGCGGGCGTGTCAGGCCCCCGCACCACCCCCGTGTTCGCGCCAGCTCGCCGATTCGTCATCGGTTCGCCGATTCGAATCGGCGTATCGATGACGAATCGGCGTACTGACCGCGGACCCCTGGATCGGGCGTAGCGGGTCGGGCGGAGTGGGCCGGCGGAGGGGTCCGGCGTAGCGGGTCGGGCGGAGTGGGCCGGCGGAGGGGTCGGGCGGAGCGGCGTCAGGAAGAGCAGGGCATGCAGAGCGGGGCGTGCGGAGCAGGGCGGCCGGAGCGCTGTGGGTCCGAGCGGATAGGTTCGGCGCGTGACGTCGGCCCCCGTGCTCAGCGCTGCCGAGCTCTCGCGCGCGCTGCTGGCCCGGCAGCACCTGCTCACGCGCACGTCGGCGTCCGCGGTCGACGTCGTCGACCACCTGGTGGGCCTGCAGGCGCAGAACGCGTGGTCGCCCTACCTGGGGCTGCACGCGCGCATCGCGGGCTTCCGGCACGACGAGCTGGCCGACGCCCTCGTCGGGCGGTCACTGACCCGCATCGCGGTCATGCGCGGCACCATCCACCTCGTGACCGCCTCGGACACGCTGCTGCTGCCGGTGCTCACCGCCCCCATCTACCAGCGCGACCTGCTCGCCAACGCGCAGCACGGCCCTCCGTTGCGCACCGTGGACGTCGCGCGGGTCACGGCCACCGCACGGGCGCTGGTCGAGGAGCAGCCGCGCGTGACCACGGCGCTCGGGGCGCTGCTGGCGGCCGACTGGCCCGGCGTTCCGCCGGGTGCCCTGGCGCACGCGGCACGCGCGACGCTGCCCATGGTGCAGGTGCCTCCGCGGGGCGTGTGGGGACGGTCCGGCGCGACGACGTGGACCACGGCCTGGTCGTGGCTGGGCGCCGACTCCCCCGACCTGAGCGACCCCGACGCGCTCGACGCGGCCATGGAGGACCTGCTGCTGCGCTACCTGGCGGCGTTCGGCCCCGCGAGCGTCGCCGACGCGCAGTCGTGGTCGGGCCTCAGCGGCCTGCGAGCGGTAGCAAGCCGGCTCGGCGACCGGGTGGTGCGGCTCGTGGCCGACCCCTCGCCGGGCAGGTCGCGCCCCCGCGAGCTGCTCGACGTGCCGGACGGTCCGCGTCCCGACGGCGCGACGCCGGCCCCGGTGCGCTTCCTGCCGGACTACGACAACGTCCTGCTCGGCCACGCCGACCGGACGCGCCTGATCAGCGACGAGCGGCGACGGTCGCTGCAGTCGGCGAACGGCGTCATCCCCGGGACCTTCCTGCTGGACGGTCGCGTGGGTGGCACCTGGCGGATCACGCGCGCGCGCCTCGGCGCCCGCGGCGCGGGCGAGCTCGCGACGCTCGTCGTGCGACCGTTCGAGCCGCTGAGCCGCTCGGCGACGCGCGACGTGCGCAGCGAGGCCGAGGACGTCGTGCGCTTCATGGCCGACGACGCCGCCGAGCACGAGGTGCAGGTCGAGGAGCCCTGACGCGCCGGGGTCAGCCGACCGTCGCGAGCGTGTAGCCCGCCCGGTCGTCCTCCAGGTCGCCCGTCTCGCCGGCGCGCTGGCCGCGGTGGCCGAGCACCAGCACGTACGCCCAGAACGCGGCGAGCGCGACGAGCCCGATGACGATCTTGAGCCACCACGCCATGCCGGAGCCCGTGACGAAGCCCTCGATCGCGCCGGAGACGGCGAGCACCCCGACGAGGCCGATCGCCACCGTGAAGAGTGCGCGCGCCTCCTGTGCGAGTGCCTGCGAGCGGGTGCGCGCGCCGGGGTCGACCCAGGTCCAGAAGATGCGGAGCCCGGCCGCACCGGCCGTGAACACCGCGGTGAGCTCGAGCAGCCCGTGCGGGGCGATGAGCTGCAAGAAGATGTCCAGCTTGCCCGCCTCGGCCATCACCCCGCCCGCCGCGCCCACCATGATCGCGTTGTTGAACAGGAAGTAGACCGGCCCGATGCCGGAGATCCCGGTGGCGATGCAGACCGCCGTCAGGAAGGCGTTGTGGCTCCAGACCGTGGCGGCGAACCCGGCGCCCGGGTCGTAGTACTGGGCGAACGCGCGTTCCACGTAGTCCTGCCGCTCCGCGGGCGATCCCATGGCCGCGAGCGCGTCCGGGTCGGACACCACCCACACGCCGGCCACGACGGCCAGCAGCACGCTGGCGAGCGTGACGCCGAGCGTCCACCACCGGATCCGGTACATCGCGACGGGGAGCGTCACCGCGACGAACCGCGTCACGTCGCGCATCGACGGCTCGTGCGTGCCAGCGATCGCGCTGCGCGCCCGGGCGAGCGCCTGCGACAGGCGCGTCACGAGCTCGGGGTCGGGCGCCGACGAGCGGATCACCGACAGGTCGGTCGCGGTCGCCTGGTACAGCCGGACGAGCTCGTCGGCCTCGGCCCCCGTGCGCCGCCGCCGACGTGCCAGCGCGTCCATGCGCGCCCACGCCGGGCCGTGCACCAGCTGGTAGGCGTCAAGGTCCATGCCGCACAGGATGCCATCCGCACGTCGCCGGCAGCGGCTACTCTGCCCAGGTCAGCGGCGCGAACCCTGCGGAGGTGGGATGGACGGCATCGTCACGGGCGAGGGCGTCCTGCTCGACTCGCAGGCGGCGTCCGTCGCGTCTCGGCTGCTCGGCGCCCTCATCGACGTGGCCGTGCTCGCCGTCGTCGTGATCGTCGCGGCGCTGACGACCGTCGGGATCGTCTCGTCCTCCGGCTCCAGCGCCGCCGCGGACGTCGGCACCATCGTCTTCCTCGTCGTGATCATGCTGGTGCTCCCCGTCACGGTCGACACCCTCACGCGCGGCCGGTCGCTCGGCAAGGTCGTCGTCGGCATCCGGATCGTGCGCGACGACGGCGGACCTATCGTGTTCCGCCAGGCCTTCGTGCGTGCGCTCACCGGCGTCGTCGAGCTCTGGCTCACCTTCGGCATCGTGGCCACCATCTGCTCGATGGTGCACCCGCAGGGCAAGCGCGTGGGCGACATCTTGGCCGGCACGTACGCGGTGCGGGTGCGCGGGGCCACCAAGGCCCGGGCGCCGATCGTCGCGCCGCCGCACCTCACGGCCTGGGCCCAGCGTGCCGAGGTCGCGCGACTGCCCGACGGGCTCGCGCTCACGGTGCGCCAGTTCCTCCACCGCGCCGGGCAGCTGCACCCCGCCTCGCGCGTCGAGATCGGCTCGGGGCTCACGGCCGAGGTGGGTCGCTACGTGCAGCCTCTGCCTCCGGTCGGCACGCACCCGGAGGACTTCCTGGCTGCCGTCCTCGCGGAGCGCCGCCGCCGCGAGGTCGACGCCATGTCACGCGCGGCCGCTCGGTCAGCGGACGACGCGAGGTCGTTGCACCGCCTCCCGCACGGCGTGCCGGACCCGGTCGACTGACCTCAGGCGCGGCGCAGGTCCGGCTCGAGATAGATGACGCGGGCGATCGGCACGGCCGCGCGCACGCGCACCTCGGCGGCGTCGATCGCCTCCGCGACCTCCGCAGCGGTGGTGGCGCCCGGCACCTCGATCTTCGCCGCGACCAGCACCTCCTCGGGGCCCAGGTGCATGGTGCGCAGGTGGATGACCGACGTGACGCCGGGGCCGACGAGCGCGCCCTTGATGGCCGCGACGTCCGACTTGGTGGCGGACTCCCCGAGCAGGAGCGACTTGGTCTCCAGCGCGAGCACCACCGCGATGAGCACCAGCAGGACGCCGATGCCCGCCGTCCCGGCGGCGTCCCAGCGACCGTCGTCCGTGAGGAGCGTGAGGCTGACGCCCCCGAGCGCGAGCACGAGGCCGATGAGCGCGCCGAAGTCCTCCAGGAGCACGACGGGCAGCTCGGGCGCCTTGGCGGTGCGGATGAACGAGACCCACGACAGGTTGCCGCGTACCTGGTTCGACTCGTGGATCGCGGTGCGGAACGAGAAGCCCTCGAGCGCGATCGCCGCGAGCAGCACCGCGACCGGCACCCACTTCCACGACTCGATGGGGTGCGGCTCCTGCCACTTGTGCCACGCCTCGTACAGCGCGAAGAGGCCGCCGAGCGAGAACAGCACGATCGAGACGATGAACGCGTACACGTAGCGCTCGCGCCCGTACCCGAACGGGTGGGAGTCGTCCGCCTCGCGCTGGGCACGCTTGCCGCCGATCAGCAGCAGCAGCTGGTTGCCGGAGTCCGCCAGGGAGTGCACGGCCTCGGCGAGCATCGAGCTCGAGCTGGTGAGGACGTAGGCGATGAACTTGGTGAGGGCGATGCCGAGGTTCGCGCCGAGCGCCGCGACGATGGCCTTGTTGCCGCCCTTGTGCGCCACGTCAGCCCGCCGCCGGTCGAGCCGCCGACGCGTCGGCCAGCAGGATCGGGATGCCGTCGCGCACGGGGTAGGTCCGCGGGTCGGTGGGGTGCGTCGAGATCAGCACGGGGTTGCCGTCCGCGTCCACGCCGTCGACCAGCGTCGCGCCGGTCACCGGGCAGCGCAGCAGGTCCCGTGCCCACGGCTCGAGCCGGGCGCCGGGCTGGGGGTGGCTCGCGCCGGTCTCGCTCATGCCTGCTCCTGTCGGACGAGCGCGAGCACGTCGTCGCGCACCTTCTCCATGATGTCCTCGTCGGCCGCCTCCACGTTGAGCCGCAGCAGCGGCTCGGTGTTCGACGCGCGGAGGTTGAACCACCACTGCGGGTGACCGTCCCAGTGCGAGACCGTCAGGCCGTCGAGCTCGTCGACCGTGACCGGACCGGCACCCTGCCGCGTGACGTACGCGTCGACGACGCGGGCGCGCGCCTCGGGCACCGACGCGACCACCGAGTTGATCTCGCCCGACGCGACGTACGGCTGGTACTGCTCGGCGAGTGCCGACAGCGGGTGCGGCTGGCCCCCCAGCGCGGCCAGGACGTGCAGGGCGGCGAGCATGCCGGTGTCGGCGAAGTAGAAGTCGCGGAAGTAGTAGTGCGCGCTGTGCTCGCCGCCGAAGATCGCGTCGTTCTGCGCCATCTCCGCCTTGATGAACGAGTGCCCGACGCGCGTGCGCACCGTGCGGGCGCCGGCTGCCGTGAGCAGGTCGGGGACCACCTGCGAGGTGATGAGGTTGTGGATCACGGTGGGTGTGCGCCCCGCGGCGCGCTCGCGCGCCACCTCGCGGAGCCCGACGAGCGCGGTGATGGCCGACGGTGAGACGGGGTCGCCGTGCTCGTCGATCACGAAGCAGCGGTCGGCGTCGCCGTCGAACGCGAGGCCTAGGTCCGCGTCGTGCTCCACCACGGCCGCCTGCAGGTCGCGCAGGTTCTCCGGTTCGAGCGGGTTGGCCTCGTGGTTGGGGAACGTGCCGTCCAGCTCGAAGTACAGCGGCACCACGTCGAGCGGGAGCGCGGGCAGGCCGGCCTCGGTCCCCAGCACGGCGGGCGCCGTGAAGCCGCCCATGCCGTTGCCCGCGTCGACCACCACCTTGAGCGGGCGGATGCCGCTCAGGTCGACGAGCCCGCGCAGGAAGCCCGCGTAGTCGGCCAGCATGTCCCGCGTCGAGACCGTGCCCACCGCCTCGACCGTGGGGACACCGCGCGTGAGGTACGCGCCGGCCAGGTCGCGCACCGCGGCGAGCCCCGAGTCCTGCCCGACCGGTCGCGCGCCGGCGCGGCACAGCTTGATCCCGTTGTACTGCGCGGGGTTGTGGCTCGCGGTGAACATGGCGCCCGGGATCCCGAGCGAGCCGGAGGCGAAGTACAGGCCGTCGGTCGACGCGAGGCCGATGCTGACCACGTCCACGCCGCGCGCGTTCAGGCCGTCGGCGAAGGCCGCGACGAGCGAGGGTCCGGACGGCCGCATGTCGTGGCCGATCACCACCTGCGGGCGCGCACCCGCGGACGTCTCGGGCAGGACGACGACGTCGGCGAACGCCGCCCCGATCGCGCGCACGACCGGCTCGTTGAGCTCGCTCGGCACGACGCCGCGCACGTCGTAGGCCTTGATGAACGCGGACAGGTCCGCGGGCTGGTCAGTAGGCAGGTCCGTAGGCAGATCCACAGGCTCGGTCAAGATGACCCCTCGATGAGTCGGCAGGAACGGCGTCACTCTAGTTGGCGCGGCTCAGCTGCCGAGCACCTCGGACCGGTCGAGCGGGCTGCCGCCCCCCTCGAGCGCGAACCAGTTGGTCTGCTCGCACGAGGGGCACGAGACGAAGACAGCCGGGCGACCGTCGGTCAGCGTCATGCGGATGCGGGTCAGGTCCGTGGCTCCGCACTTGAGGCAGGCCTCCGTCCCGGCGACGAGCGGGCCCGCGGGCTGGCTGAGCGAGCCGAGCGGCTCGACCGGCTGCCCCGGGCGGCCGGCCCCCCGCTTGCGTGCCATCAGCCTTCGCCACGCAGGACGCGCAGGTGCCCGCGGCGCGGCGCCTCGGCGAGCTCGGCCGGCTCGGCGAGCGCGGCCGCGGCGACGGCCGGGCCGGGGATCCGCGGCCGACCGGCCTCGCGCACGGCGTCGGCGAGCGCTAGCAGGTCGTCGTGGCTGGGCGGTGCGGGCTCGAAGTCGGGGGTGAGCCGGACGACCTCCCAGCCGCGCGGTGCCGTGAGCCGGGACGCGTGCTCCGCACACAGGTCGTACGAGTGCGGCTCGGCGTTCTGGGCCAACGGGCCGAGCACGGCCGTGGAGTCCGAGTACACGTAGGTCAACGTGGCGACGGCGGCGCGGTCGCACGCCGAGCGGGAGCACTGCCGGACGGATCTCACCCGCAGAAGGTACCCCCGCGCGCCGACACCCCGCTCCCCCCACGCCGTGACGCGCGAACGACGATCACGCCCGAACTACGATGCAGGCGTGACCTCCGACTCCCCCTCGCGCCCCGGACAGGTGTCGTCCCGCCCGGGCGCCGCCGCGAGCCCGGGCGTCGAGCCGGTCCGGCGGCGCGACCGCCGCGGCCGCGGACCGCGTGGCCTGCTCATGCCCACCTCGATGCCCGCCTACCGCACGCGCGCCGAGCGGTTCGACGACCTCGTCCTGGACGCCGTCGAGCGCATCGAGCGGCGCTGGTCCCGCCAGCTCGAGGGCGCGGAGTTCGCGGTGGAGGACGTCCCGCCGTCCAACCCGGCGCCGTGGGAGCGCGGTGGCGTGCCGATGGGCCGCTACTTCCCCGCGGACGCGGGCCTGCCCGCGCGCATCGTGATCTACCGCCGGCCCATCGAGTCGCGGGCGGCCGACCCGCTGGACCTCGCCGACCTGGTCCGCGAGGTGCTCGTCGAGCAGGTGGCGCACATGATCGGCCGTGCGCCCGAGGAGATCGACCCCGAGCTGCGCGACTGACGCCTCACGGGGTCCCGACGCGCGGGTCCTGCCGGACGGTGACCTGAGCGTCGCCGTCGTCGGCGGGCACGGGTGCGAGCACCGAGATGAGCGTCCCGTCGGGGCGCGCCACGTCGGCGACCAGGGCCCACGCGAGCTGCGCCGCACCCTCGTCCGGGACCAGCTGGACGGCCGCCACCGCGGACCCGGGCACGGCCTTGCCCTGCGTGCCCGGCACCACGGGCCCGGTACCCACCAGGGTGTCGGTCAGCCACGTGCCGGTGCTGCCGGCGGGCACCGTGAGCGGCCGCTCGGCGAGCAGGCGTCCGTCCGTGCCGATCAGCCGCAGCGTCCCGCTGGCGGAGCCGGAGGTCCCGACGGCGCCGACGACCAAAGTTCCGCGCGTCCCGCCGGGCACCGTGACGATGCCGTCCAGACCGCGTGGCGACGAGGCCACCCAGGCGCGCTCGAGGCTCGGGGCCGGGTCGAGCGTGGTCGGGGCGCCGGCGCGAGCCACCTGGCCGGCCGCGACCACGGGACGCGGGGAGTCGACCACCGCGGTGTAGGAACCCGCCGGCAGGCCGCCGAGCGGGATGTCGGTGACCTCGCCGGGAGCAAGCTCCACCTGCTCGCCACCGGGGAGCTCCTGCGGGCCGTCCGGGCCGAGCAGCCGCACGTGCGCGGTGGTGCCGGTCCTGCCGGGGACCATGAGGCGCAGCGCGCCGGCGAGCGGGCTGTCGACAGCGGCCGCGACCACCGAGAGGCCGGGCACCACCTGGTGCTTGCCTGGCGCGGAACCGGGCGCTACGAGGTCGGACCCGCGCGGGGTGAACCCGTCGAGCTTCGTGTCCTGCACGTACGTGGTCACCGCGCCGCCCGTCGCGCGCACCCGCACGACCACGCGGCGCTGCTCGGGGGCGATGGCCGCGAGGTTCACCACGCGCTGCGCGCCGGGGGCGACGAGGTAGTGGTCCGCCGACAGGTCCACCTTGCCCGCAGGGCCGTACACGGAGACGGTCACCTCGGCGGGGGTGGCCCCGGCGGCAGCGATCACCAGCTGCGCGGTGCTCGACAGGTCGGTGGCCCCGCCCACCAGCCAGGCGTCGGTGGTCGGGCGCTGGCACGAGGCGGCCGACAGCCCGCGCAGGTCACCGGCGGTGACCACGGAGCCCACCGCGGCCGAGAGCTGGGCCGCGGTGTCCGTGGGTCGGGCGCTCACGACGAGCGCGCCGCCCGGACCGTTCACGCGCGCGGCGGACGTCCCGGGAGACAGGGTCGCGACGGCTGCTCCGCCGGCTGCGGGTGTCACCGCCCCGCCGGCGGAAGAGGCCGCGGCGGCGACGAGCGTCATGACCGGCGCGACCGGGGTCGGGTCGAACGCCTTGTCACCGCCGCCCTCCGGCAGGATGAGCGGTGCGGGGCACGTCAGCGCGACCGCCGAGGGCGGCACGGTCACCACGGTGCCCTCGTGCACCGGAGGGGCCTGCGGCGCGGGCGTCCGGATGCCTCCCGCGACGACCGCGGCCACGAGTGCCACGACACCGATCCCCGAGACCGCGCGCACGCTCCTGCCCAGCCACACACCGCTCATGCGCGGCCTCCCCGTCGACGGCGCACCGGGACGGCGAGCAGCACGCTGACCAGCAGCACCAGACCTTGCGCGACGAGCCACGGAGCGCGCTGCGGCGCGTCGTAGTGCACGGTGAGGTGACCGCCCGCGGCGCCCACCTGGAACGCCTGCCGCCACCCGTCGTCGACCGCACGCAGGGAGTGGCCGTCCAGCCGCGCCTGCCAGTGCGAGTCGGCGCGCTCGGCGAGCACCAGGAGGCGGTCGCCGCTGCCCGCGGGGATGGTGGTGCTGATGCTGCGCTGGTGGGAGTCGACCTGGGTCACCGGTGTCGACGCGTCCGTGACGTCAGCACCCGACGCGGCGAGGCGCGCCCACGAGGTCGCGGCATCGACGCCGTCCTGCTCGAGCGGCTGCACGCGCCAGAGGGTGCCGGACCGGCCCTGCGTCACCCGCTCGAGGCCGGCCGTGGAGTCGAGGGTCGCCACGAGGCCGTCGCGGGCCGTGCGGGCGGACGAGCCACCGACGGCCGGAGGCACCAGGACGTCCGCGACCGCGAGCGCACCGAGCGGCCCGGCCACGTCACCCGACGCCCCGCCCATGAGCTGGGCGACGACGTTCTCGACCTCCGTCGTGGCGGCGTCCGGCCGGCCGAGGGTGGCCTCGGTGAGGCCGCCGGTCAGGGTGCGGGTGCTGACGGCCGCCGCCTGGTCCACGAGCAGGGGACCGTCACCGCGCAGCAGCTGCCACGTGACGTCCGGGCCCTGGGCCTGGCCCGCGGGGGCTGCCGTGAGCGCGAGGACGCGGGAGGCAGCCGGCGAGGTCTGGGACTGCTGGCCGACGGCGGGGACCACCTCGTGGTCGATCGCGCTGAGGCCGACCGCGTCCCCGGCCCGCGCCTGCCACGTCCATCCCGTGAGCCAGACGACGGGCACCACCACGGCGACGGCGGTGACGAGCGCGACGAGCGGCTGCCGCCAGCCGAACGTGTGGAGCGCGAGCCGGTCACGCAGCCGCTCGGAGCCGAGCACCGCGGCGGCGAGCAGACCCAGCCCGGCCAGGGAGACCAGCGGCCCGGTCCAGCCGTACGCGACGGCGCCGTCCTGCGTGCCGACGGGCACCTGCACGACGACGACCGAGCTCGCGAGCGCCAGCGCCGCGACGATCCAACCCACGCGCACCGCGCGCGCGGCGGGCGCGCCGCGCAGCAGCGCCAGGAGGGCCAGCAGGACCACGACGCCGCCGAGCAGCAGCGGCCACACGTCGGCGAGCGGCTGCGCCCACGACGGCACGAGCGTCGACGCGTCGGACGGCACGCCGAGCAGCCGCTCGACCGAGCCCGAGGCCTGGTCCGCGACGGGGAGGCCGGGCCCGGCGATCAGCAGCCGCCATCCGGGCACGCCGCGCCGCACCACCTCGACGAGCGTGGGGCCGAGCAGGACCACCGCCGGAGCGAGCGCGAGCAGCAGCCGACCGCGGTTGCGGGGGGCGGCGAGGGCGAGCACGAGCAGCGCGAGGGCACCGGGCACGAGCAGCACGGGCGCTCCGGCGACGACGACCGCGAACGCGAGCCCCGCGCCGGCGGCCGCTGCCACCGAGCCCGTCGGGTCCGGCACCCCGACCAGGTCGACCGTCGTCTCGCCGGCGCGCTGCGTCGGCACGGTGGGCGTGCCGCGCACGGGCGTCTCGATCGAGGCCTCGTCGGCGGCGTGCGCAGCCGGCTCCACCGGGGCGTCCGCCGAGCCCTGCGCCGCCTGCCCGGTCTCGTCGCGCGCCGCGGTCGCGAGCCCGGACAGCACCTGGTCCACGCGCTGGATCCCGACGGCACGCGCGGCGCCGAGCGCCACCCAGGGCAGCGCCACGTGCGCGAGCACGGCACCGAGCCGCCCGTCGCCGAGGCCCAGCAGCAGCGTCGGCGCTGCGGCCCACACCACGGCGGCCCAGGCGCGCACGCCGACCGACCGCGTCGCCGCACCGGCAGCGGCCCAGGCACCGAGCCCCGCGAGCAGCACGGAGCCCAGCAGCAGCACCGCGACCACGGTGGACAGCTGCCCACCGGCCACGAACGTGGGGCCCACGAGGACGTCGAGCAGCGCGTCGGCGGGCCCGGGCGCGCCGAGGCCACCGGCCACCCAGCCCGAGGTCGCCGCCGCCCAGAGCTGGCCCAGGTCGGAGGCCGCGGGGGACAGTGCCTCGCCCACCAGCCGAGCGCCGCCCGCGGCGGCACCGATGAGCGGGCCCAGCGCGACCGCGACGACGAGCACGAGCATGCCCGTGAGCACGCCCAGCGTCACGCGTCGCCGCGTGGTGAGGGCGGCGAGCTCACGCAGCTCCAGCTCGCTCGGGGCCTGCACCACGCGGCGCGCCTCGGCACGGGCCAGGCGGCGATCCTGCGCCTGGCGCCAGACGTCCTGCCACGTGGCCTGCAGGGGTCGCAGCGTGCGGCGGGAGACCGCGCGCGAGCGGCGTGCGGTGCGGCGCGCGCGGGCGATCGCGAGCGGCCGGGCGAACGCCTCGAGGGGCGCGCGGAGCTCGTCGACCGCGAGGCCGGGCTGCTTGGCGGCAAGCTGCACGAGGCAGCGGACGACGCCGAGCACGACCGCGAGCACGGCCACCACCGGGACGAGCAGCAGGGGCGCCGACGTCAGCCGCTGGTGCACCAGCGCGCGCCGGCGCGCCGCGTGCGAGCGACGCGAGTCGGGTGCGGTGTGGTGCTCGTCGCGCAGGCCGAGGTAGGACGCCTGGGCGTGGCGGACCACGGCCTCGGGCACCACGATGACGCGGTGCCCGGCGAGCCGGGCCCGGCGCGACAGGTCCAGGCCGTCGCCGAACGGGCCGAGCACGGGGTCGGTGCCCCCCAGCGCGTCCCACACGTCGCGCCGGACCAGCGCGCCGGCGATGCCCACGCCCAGCACGTCGTCGCGCGCGTCGTGCTGCCCCTGGTCGAGCTCCCCCGGCTCCACGTCGGTCATGCGCCGACCGGACCGCGAGGTGCGCAGGCCCGCCTCCAGGAGCCGCTCGGGCTCGTCCCACGTGCGCTGCTTGGCGCCCGCGACGCCGACCGAGCGGGCGCGCGTCACGGCGCGGGCCAGCTCCGCGAGCGCCGTCGGCGCCGGGGCGCTGTCGTCGTGCAGCAGCCAGAGCCACGTGGCCGGAAGGCCGTCGCCCTCCCCGCCGCCCAGCAGGGCTCGGCGCACGGCGTCGCCGAAGGTGCGGGCGCCCGGGACGGACACGGTCGTCAGTGCAGGCTGCGGCGCTCCGCCCGCGCTCGTGACGATCCGCTCGAGCAGCGGCGCGAGCGTGGGGTCCGGCGTCTCGCCCGCGTCGACGAGGACGATGCGCAGCGGGCGACGGGTCTGCGCGGCCAGGGCCGCGAGCGTCGTCGGGAGGAAGTCGGTCCGGCCCCGGCTGACGACGACGGCCGTCACCGGCGCCGTCGCCGGTGTCGAGGAGGTCGTCGTGGGGACCACGGGAAGGAGCGTCTCAGTCATGCTGCGGCCCATGATGCCCGCGCGATCCGCTGCATCCGGCAGCGACACTCGCGACCGTCACACAGGTTGCGTTCAGACTACGCGGCGCTTGAGCTTGCGACGCTCGCGCTCGGACAGCCCGCCCCAGATGCCGAAGCGCTCGTCGTTCGCCAGCGCGTACTCCAGGCACTCGGCCTTGACGTCGCAGCCCGTGCAGACCTTCTTCGCCTCCCGCGTCGATCCGCCCTTCTCGGGGAAGAAGGCCTCGGGGTCGGTCTGAGCGCACAGCGCGCGCTCCTGCCAGCCCATGAGCCCGTCGTCCTCGGGCGTGCCGAACAGGGGCAGCACGTTGTCCGGCGGCGTCGGTGCAGCCGTGCGCGCGTCGGTGGGAAAGCTCCCGTCGCTGTCGAGCAGATTCCACATGCGTGCCTCCGTGCGGCTGGTTGCTCGTTCTTGCTTCGGTGAAGCTCGGGCGATGCGGTGCGAGGTGTCCGGTCGAGGATCGACGGGACCTGTTGGGATGAATTACACGCGTGTCGTTCGCGCCCGTCAAGCGGGGGCGTGATAGTTGTCCGGGTTTGCCGGGTGAACTTGCGCCCCGCGCGACGTTCGGCGTGTCGCGCCTAGGCTGACGCCCGTGCCCTCGAAGACCCCCCCGACGACCATCGCCGCCCTGCTCAGCCAGCTCACGCGGGAGCCGGGGCGTCCCCGGATCACCTGGTACGGCGCCGACTTCGAGCGCGTGGAGCTGTCCGGCGCGGTGCTGGACAACTGGGTGAGCAAGACCACCAACCTGCTCGTGGAGGAGTTCGACGCCGCGCCGGGCGTGCGCGTGCTCGTCGACCTCCCGCCCCACTGGCGCACGCTCGTGTGGGCCCTGGCGGTGTGGCGAACGGGCGCGCACCTGGTTCTCGACGGAGCGGCCGACGTCGTCGTCACGGACAGGCCCGCGGACCACCCCGGCCCCGCCGTCGTCGCCGTCTCCCTGCCCGCGCTCGCGCGGCGCTTCGACGGCGAGCTCCCGCGGGGCGCCGTCGACGCCGCGGCCGCGGTCATGACGTACGGCGACGCGATCGGCTGGCTCCCGCCCACCGACCCTGCGGCACTCGCGCTCGACGGCGTGGCGTACGTCGAGCTCGGCACGTGGTGGCGGGCGGCCGACGACGCGCGCGTGGCGGTCGACGCCGGCACGGACACCGGGGCCTTCCTGGCGACCGTCGTCGGCGCGCTCGCGGCCGACGGTTCCGTGGTCGCGATCTCCCCCGCGCGCCGTCGAGCGCTGAGGGGCTGTCCGCGTCAGCTCGACGCGACGACCTTCCAGTACTCGGTCGACCTGGGCAGGTACGTCCCGGCGGGTCCAGTCGCCATCCAGCGCGCGCCGGGGATGACCGCGTCGGGCACGAGCGCGCCCACGGTGTACACCGAGCAACCCGCGTCGATCCAGTCGGCGACCTCGGCCTTCGTCCGGTCGGAGACCTTCGGGAGCACCGCGTCGGAAGCCGAGTACTGCACGCCGTCCGAGCCGCGCAGGCGGACGGTGAGGTCCGCCGTCGATGCCGCGGGGTCCCGCGGAAGGTTGCACGCGACGACCGTCGTCGTCACGTAGCTGCTGCCCTCGGGCGCGGCGGGGTTCGACGGCTCGGCAGCCGCGACGGCCGCGTCGGCGTCGAGGTCGGAGTAGTCGAGCATCATCAGCCACTCGCCCACGATCCCGGGCGCCTGCGGCGCGGCGGGGTCCGCGATCGTGGAGCCGACGATGATGTCGGCCGAGTGGCTCGCCACCTTCCCGGCCCTGTTGCTGACGACGACGCGCAGGGAGCTGCCGTTCTGCGCGGTGCGCGCCGTGAACGTCAGGGTGCGGGTGTGCGAGCGCAGCGTCGTCCACGTGGTGGAGTCGGGGCGCTGGATCTGCCACGTGTAGGACAGGCCATGACCAGCCGCCTTGACAGAGAACGAGGCCGCGTGCCCGCTGACCACCTGGAGGCCTTGCGGCTGCGAGGTGATCCGGGGCCGGGAGACCACGACGAGCCGGGCCGACGCCGACGTCGCCCTGCCCTTGCTCCCCTTGACCGTGACGCGGTAGCGCGCACCGTCGAGCCTGCTCGACGCCGTGACCGAGTAGGACGAGCGCTTCGCGCCCGAGACCTTGACGTACGAGGAGGCGCCGGGCTTGCGGACGTACCACTGGTACGTCCGCTTGGTGCCCTTGGTGCGCACCGTGAAGGTGGCCTGGTGGCCGGCGACGACCGTCGCGGGGCGCGGCGACGCGGTGATCTTCGTGGTGACGACGGTCGCGGCCGCGGCGTGCGAGACGGCGCCCCCGCTGACGGCGCCCGGGCTGACGGGTGCGGCGCTCGCCGGGGCGACGAGGCCGAGGGCGAGGGCGCTGCCGACGACGGCGACGATCCCTGCGCGGCGAGCGGACGGACGGACGGGCATGGCACTCCTCGAGCTCCGGCGGGAGATGGGGGGATCCCGCTCATCGCCCTATCGGTTGCGCGAGGCACCGTCTTGACGTGACCCTCGTCTCGCCATCCGTCAGGATGTCCCCCATGCGAGGCATCATCCTGGCCGGTGGATCCGGAACCCGACTGCACCCCATCACCCTCGGCGTGAGCAAGCAGCTCGTCCCCGTCTACGACAAGCCGATGGTCTACTACCCGCTGTCGACGCTGATCCTGGCGGGCATCCGCGACGTCCTCGTCATCACGACGCCGCACGACGCCGAGCAGTTCCGGCGCCTGCTGGGCGACGGCTCGCAGTTCGGCATCTCGATCGAGTACACCGTGCAGGCCGAGCCGAACGGCCTGGCCCAGGCGTTCGTCCTCGGCGCCTCGTTCCTGGGCTCGGAGCCCGCCGCGCTCGTGCTCGGGGACAACATCTTCTACGGCCCCGGGCTCGGCTCCCAGCTGCAGCGCTTCGCGACGGTCGACGGCGGCGCCGTGTTCGCCTACCGCGTCGCCGATCCCACCGCGTACGGCGTCGTCGAGTTCGACCAGACCGGCCGGGCGCTGTCGATCGAGGAGAAGCCCACGGCCCCCAAGAGCAACTACGCCGTGCCGGGGCTCTACTTCTACGACAACGACGTGGTCGCGATCGCGCGGAACCTGCGCCCGTCGGCGCGCGGCGAGTACGAGATCACCGACGTCAACCGCACCTACCTCGAGCAGGGCCGGCTGCAGGTGGGCGTGCTCCCGCGCGGCACCGCCTGGCTCGACACCGGCACGTTCGACTCGCTCATCGAGGCCGCGGACTACGTCCGGACGGTCGAGCACCGCCAGGGACTGAAGATCGGCGCACCCGAGGAGGTCGCGTGGCGCCGCGGGTTCCTGTCGGACGACGACCTGCGTGCCCGCGCCGAGCTGCTGGTCAAGTCCGGCTACGGGACGTACCTGCTGGGGCTGCTCGAGGAGGGGCGCTAGGCGCCGGCGGCCCGGCTCACGGGAGCACCGACGTCAGCCCGGCCAGCACCCGTTCCAGGCCACGGGGCTCCTGGTACCGCGCACCCACCAGCTCGACGAGCGCCGAGGGCTCGAGCCCGGCCAGCGCGTCGGACGTGAGCACCGTCTGCGAGCGGTCGCCGTCGAACACCGACGTGTAGTCGTCGAACTTGAAGTCGCCGCCCGCCAGCTTCCCGTGCAGCACGAGCCGGGCGTTCGGCACCCCGAGCGCGTCAGCGAAGATCAGCCCGTGGAGCGAGGAGGAGACCACCGCGTCGCACGCCGAGATCTCCCGCGCCACCTCCTCGGGGGTCCAGGCGACGTCGATGACCCGCACGCCGCTGTGCTTCGCGATCTGGCCGACCCACGGGTGGCTGGCGTCGGTGTAGTGCGGGATCACGCCGAGCGAGTACCGCTTGCGCACCGGGCCGTCGACCAGCGTCGCGGCGAGCAGGCCGGGGTCGCCGAGCTGCAGGTTCGCGCGGACCGCCTCCGAGAAGTACGCGGCGGTGCTCGTCCCACGCACGGCGCGCGGCGCGAGGTCGTCGAGCGAGTCGTAGGTCTGCGGCTCGATGAACCCCGAGCCCCAGATCACGGGCAGGGACGCGCGGCGCCGGGCGATCGCGATCTGGAGCACGGAGCCCGCGGCGACCACGTCGGCCCGCTCGAGCGGGGTCCAGACCACGCGCCGACCGGTCAGGCGCTCGAGCAGCGGCGCCGAGACCTCGTCGCCGAAGTTCAGGTCGTACGGGTGGCGCCACCGCCACCACCACAGACGGATGTCACTCACCGGTTGCTCCTTCGACCGCGCCGACCACGACGGCGCCCTCGTCCACGTGCACTGCGAGCCCCGGGAAGTCGGCCACCGGGGTCGAGCGCGGCACCGAGACGGGCCACAACACGCCGTCGACCACGACCGACAGGCGCAGCGTGAGCGGCTCGGTGGCACCGGGGGCCGGTGCGGGCAGCCGCAGCGCGGTCCGGCCGTCGTCCAGCAGGCTGAACGGCAGCCGGTGCCGCGCGTCCCGGCTTCCGGCCGGCTGCACCTCGGCGTAGGCACGGAGCGCCTCGTCGACCGCTCCCGTGACGACCGCCTCGGGGCGACCGTCCTCGTCGGGGCGGAGCTCGACGAGCCGCACGTCGCGCACGGAGGAACGGCGCTCGACGACGAGCCCGCCGCTCGACCCCTCGTACGTCACGACTGCCCGGCCACCGGCCAGCGGGACGCCGTCGCGCGGCACCGCACGCCGCAGCCGCGTGCCGATCTGCGACCAGTCCCCCACGCTCGTGCCCCAGACGGGCGCGACGAGGAGGGCCCACGGCCCGTCGCCGGTGAGCGACGCGGCGTCGATCCGGATGTTGCCCGCGACGCCCTTGGCCCCGTCCTCGACGTGCTGCCCCGTCACCTTGACGCGCAGCGCGACGCGGCGTCCGGTACCCCGGTCGGCCGCGACGGCACGAAAGGCGTCCGGGAACACGGAGTAGTCCGCGGTGCCCACCCATGCCCGCAGGTCGGCACGGGCGTCCTGCGCGGACAGGGATACCACCTTGTCGAGCGTCGCGGGCATGACGCGGCTGGTCATGGGCTGCAGCCGCTCGCCGGCGCCCACCAGGGCGTCACCGACGCGGCGCCGCGTGCCGGCGGCGAGGCGCCGGAGCGTGCGGGAGAGGCGGGCGGGCTTCTGGCTCATCGGGTCGCGCACTTTCTAGACGGGCCCCGGGCTGCTGGGGAGAGCGTCGGCGGCTCGTGCCGGGCACGGCTCACGGGCGGAACTGCGGGGGGAGCTCGGCACCACATCGTGCCACACGGCGAGATCGGTGCCGGACGGCGCCAGGGCTAGGCGAGCACCTCGGCGGCCGCCAGCGACCACCGCTCGTCCCATGCGCCGATGGGCTCGATCCCCGCGGCGCCGAGCGTGCGGTGGCCCAGCACGGAGTACGCGGGGCGGGGTGCCGGGCGGGAGTAGGCGGCGCTCGTCGTGGGCCGCACGATCGCCGGGTCGAGACCGGCCGCGGCGACGACCGCTTGCGCGAAGCCGTGCCACGACGTCCGGCCCGAGGCCGTGCCGTGATACGTCCCCGCGGGTGCTCGCCCCTCGACCAGCCGCACGACGAGGGCCGCGAGGTCGCGCGTCCACGTCGGCTGCCCCAGCTGGTCGTCGACCACGTCCAGGCCGCCTCGCTCCGCCGCGACGCGCGCGATCGTCTTGGGGAAGCAGGGGCCACCTGCGCCGTACAGCCACGCCGTCCGCACGACGAGCGCGTCGGGGTGCTCGGCGCGCACAGCCCACTCCCCCGCGGCCTTGGTGCGGCCGTACGCGGAGCGGGGGGCGACGGGCGCGTCCTCGTCGTACGGGCTCGTGGCGCCGCCGTCGAAGACATAGTCGGTGCTGATCTGCACCAGGCGCGCTCCCACGGCGGCCCGGGCGAGCACCGCCGGGCCGACCCCGTTGGCGAGGAACGCCGCGCCCTCGTCGGTCTCCGCGGCGTCCACCGCCGTGTACGCGGCGGCGTTCACCACCACGTCCGCCCCCGCGAGCGCGCGCCGGGCCGCGACGAGGTCGGTGATGTCGAGGTCGGCACGCGTGAGGGGGACGACCGTGGCGCCGGCCTGCTCCGCGGCCTCGACCACGTCCCGTCCCAGCATCCCGCTCGCTCCGGTGACCACCCAGCGCACGACGACCTCCTCTGGTCGGCCCCCGTGGCCGTCCGATCGCCCACCCTAACGAGCCGACTACTGTGGCCCCGACGCCCGGCGCCGAGAGACGAGGAACCCATGGAGTACCGCGAGCTGTCCGTCCCCGGCGCCTGGGAGATCACCCCGCGCCAGTTCGGTGACCCCCGCGGGGTGTTCCTCGAGTGGTTCAAGTCCGCGCCGTTCGCCGAGCACGCGGGACATGCGTTGAGCCTCGCGCAGGCGAATCTCTCCGTCTCGGCCGCGGGTGTGGTGCGCGGCATCCACTTCGCGGACGTCCCTCCGGGGCAGGCCAAGTACGTGACCTGCGCGCGGGGCGCCGTGCTCGACGTCGCGGTGGACCTGCGCGTCGGCTCGCCGACCTACGGTCGGTGGGACTCGGTGCTGCTCGACGACGTCGACCGGCGCGCGATCTACCTCTCCGAGGGCCTGGGGCACGCCTTCATGTCGCTCGAGGACGACTCCACCGTGCTGTATTTGTGCTCGACCCCGTACAACCCGACCGGCGAGCACGGCATCCACCCGCTCGACCCGGAGGTGGGCATCGCGTGGCCCACCGCGGCGCGCGACGGCTCCCCCCTGCACCCCACGCTGTCCGAGAAGGACCGCGAGGCGCCGGGGCTCGCCGAGGCCGCGCAGGCCGGGCTGCTCCCGCGCTGGGAGGACGTCCGCGCGTACATCGCGCGCGCGTCGCAGCCGCAGGACTAGCGCTCGGGCTGCTCGACCACCGGGTCGGCGGCGGGCTCGTCCACGGGCTCGGCCGCGGGGTCGACCGCCGAGTCGGCCGCGAACAGCTGCGGCAGCACCTGGCGGAACGCCTCGACGAGCGCGTCGGCACCGGGCGCGGACCCCGGCTCGGCCGCCAGCTCCTGGACGAGGTAGCGGCGGCGGCTGCCCCCCTCGAGCCCGATGGCGCGCAGGCGGTCGTCGGCCTCGTCGGTGCGCGCGACCACGAACGCGGCCCACTGCTCGCTCGGGCCCGGGATGAGGTCGAGCCCGTAGCGCGCCTCGTCGTCCCCCTGCACCTCGACGACGCCCACGCTGTCCCGCCATACCCACACGCGCGTGACGCGCCCGGGCCAGGCGTCCTCGACGGCGGCGCCGACCCGCTCCATGACCGACTGGATCGCCTCGCTCGGCACGGCGGACAGCGGCGCGACGGATCGGGTCTCGACCACGAGGTCGCCGTCCGCGCCCGGCTCGACGGCGCGGTAGCTGACCTGCTCGAGCGGCACGAAGCGGTTCACGCGCTCGCGCGCCGGGTTGGACCAGTTGCTGATCGTCGACCCGTCGGCGCTGCGGCGGTAGGCGACCTGGTGCTCGTCCGGGTACCAGTCGAGGTGCCGCGCGTCGTACGGGTGGTACAGGCGCACCCCCTGGGCCAGCCGGCGGTAGGGCTCACCCGCCCGGTAGACCGCGAGTGTCGTGTCGATCGGCGCCTCCTGGTACGCCACCCGCCGCCCGGCGATCGTCGTGAGCTTCGGCTCCCGGGACCAGAACCGCCCGATGTGCCGGTTCATCATCGCGCTGTACAGCGGGTAGGTGGTCGGGACGTCGTCGATGCGCAGCATCGGTCCGACGCACTCCATGGTGGGCATCGCGTCGAGCACCGCGAGGTACACCTCGAGCGTGTCCGTCGCGCTCTCGCCGATCGAGACGTCGCAGTCGGAGACCGCGTACGGCGAGGCCGGCCGGTCGCGGAAGATCGCCTGGACCGACTCGTCGACCAGGTTGAGCTCGGCGGCGGAGGAGATCTTCTCGCGGCGGAACACCGTGACGCCGCTGCGCTCGAGCTCGTCGAGCACCTCGACCGTCTCGGGGTCGTCGCTGCCGTTGTCGTGCACGAAGATCTCGACGGGCACCGTCTGCCGGCGGTAGCCCTCGACGACCTTGCGCATCATCGGGCCGCGGTTGAACGAGATGAGCACGACGGGCAGCACCAGGTCGGGCTCGCCCTGGCCGCCCGCGCGCGTGAGTGCTGCCGCGAGTCGCTTCAGTCGCTGGATCACAGGCAGTCGCCTCCTTCGGCCACGAGGTCATCGTCGGCCCACGGGTCCCGCGCGCCAGGCGCGCGGGAAGCTGTCACTTCCGAACCACTCCCCACTCCGAACGGCTGCGCACCGCGAGCCGCAGGGCGTGCGGAACCGCTACGTCGTGCGTTCACCCGGCGGCTTCCCCACACCGTGGGCCTCCGCGAGGTCGCGGATCTTCTCGACGACGCGCGCCGAGCTGTGGTCGTCCACACGGTCGAAGAAGATCCGCCTCTTGAAGTCGTACGCCGGGTCCGTCTCCCCCGTGAGCACCGAGCCCAGCGCCGCCTTCACGTCCTCGAAAGTCTGGCAGACCGGACCCGGGAACACGTGGTCCAGGTCGTAGAACGTGCCGCGCTCCATGAGGTAGGCCTGGTAGTCGTACGCGAAGCTGATCGCCGGCTTGCCCGTCAGCATGTAGTCGATGAACGCGCTCGAGTAGTCGGTGACGAGCGCCGACGAGACCCGGTAGAGCACCTCCACGTTGGGGAACGCCGCGTCGGAGAGGTCGACCATGGGCACCCCGGCCAGCTGCTGGCTGTACAGGTGGGCCTTGTCGGCCATGTGCTCGCGGACCCCCAGGACGGCGTTGTTCGTCTCGAGCCACTCGCCCAGCCAGCTGATCTCCTCCGGGCTGAAGTGGTAGTACCCGCCGGTCTGCGCGTTGCGGAACGTCGGCATGAAGAGCACGAGCATGCGGCCGTCCACGATCGTGCGCAGGCGCTCGAGCTCTGCCTGGAAGTCGGCGGGCAGCTCGTCCTCCGCGCGCAGGATGAAGTCGTTGCGGGGCAGGCCCGTGTTCCACACCTGGTGGATGGTCAGCGGGTAGAAGGCCGCGGCCATCGCGAGCGAGTCGACCTTCGAGGAGCTGATCACCGCGCGGTAGCTCGCGGTGTCCGCGGCGACCTTGTCCAGGGCCCCCAGGAAGTCGGCCGAGGCGTAGCTGATCCGCTTCAACGGGATGCCGTGCCACACCTGGATCAGGTTGTGCAGCTCTGCCGAGACGGGGTAGACGAGGTTTCGGCTCCTGCTGTGCTTGATCAGGATGTTCCCCGAGCGCATCAGGCGGTGCTGCCCCTCGGGGCTCTGCAGCGGCATGACCTCGACGTTCACGCCGTCGACCGTGACGTCGAGGCCGCGCGTGAGCACGATCTTCTTGATCGTCGGGTCGTCCTTGACCGCCTCGAAGATGGCGCGCTCGTTGCCCGAGAAGCGCTTGGTGAAGGCGCACACGGGGAACGCCCACCAGCTGGCGTGCTTGGGACTTCTCACGTCGGCCTCGGCGAACTCCGCCGGCGTCAGGAGCACGTCCGGGACGGGCTCGTCGGCCACGCCGTCCTCGCCCCCGATCCCGAGGGTGCGCCGCAGCTTCTCGGGATCGGTGACCCGGCGCAGGTTCCGGTCGAACATCTCGACGTCGGCGTCGGGCGCCTTGGCGAGCACCCGCTCCTTCCACGAGTCCAGCCGCGGCACGTTGTAGTGGTTCTCCGCGAGGAGGTACCGCTTGAGCACCGGGAAGCCCTCGTCGAGCAGGCGGAAGTACCACTCGCTGTAGACGGGATGGAACGGGTAGACCTTCGAGACGAACGTGTCGAACTGGTGACCGTGGTGGATCAGCCACCGGGTGAGGCCGATCTCGTACGCCTTGACGATCGTGCGCTTGTTGGTCTGGCGCGTCACCGAGCCGATGTAGCGACGGAACTCGGGGTCCGTGATCACCGGCTGGCGGTAGGCCACGAAGTAGGAGCCGAGGTGGAAGTCGTAGGTGTAGTCCCGCTCGAACGCGTCGACCAGCGACGTGCGCACGGAGGTCACCGGGATCGGCTCGAGGAACTGGTTGACCGGCATGTGCCGGGTCTGCGCCATGCCCTTGGTGGCCTGCAGCGCCCACCAGTCCGCGCGGCGCGCGCCCATCTCCGCGAAGACCTGGTCGAGCGGACGCAGCAGGTAGCAGCTGTCGTTGACCAGCAGCAGCTCGTCGTACTGCTCGATGACGTCCCACCCGACGGCCTCGACCAGTCGTGCGTAGGAGCCGAAGTCGTACTCGCCGTGCCGGACGGCCCACGCCGCCCGGGTCACGCCCTCGAGCTTGGCCAGCTCCGAGTCCGGCATGTCGGAGTCGGCCCAGTAGTACACGTCGGCGTACTTCGAGAGCTCGGTCAGGTAGGCGACAACGTAGTCGTCGACGATCCCCTGCGCGTCGTAGGCCGCGAAGAGGCACACGCGCCGGACCGAGGCCGGGTCGGGCAGCTCGAAGCCGGTGCCCAGCTCGCGCGACGGCGTGAGCGACGGGCGCGTGCTGAGGCCCTCGCGCTTGCCCTGCGCCTCGTAGTGGGCGAGCGGGGCGACACCCTCGTCGATCAGGCCCATGTGCTTGGCCCAGTACCACCACGTGTCGAACGCGGGCGACGGGTTGCGGAACTCGCGCCACCCGAACTCGCTGTAGTGCGCCAGGCCGTTGCCCCGGATGCCCGGGTTCATCTGGCGGTAGTACTCGGTGTCGAACATCGTCGACGGGTTGAGCCCCGCGGCCGCGCCGGTCGTGACGTAGTGCTCGACGGGGTCCACGCCGGCAGGCAGGTCCGGCACCTGCGAGCGGTAGTACTCCACGTCGAACGTGCCCGCCTCGACGATGGCTTCGACCGGCGTGCGGCGACGCAGGCTGACGTGCCCCTCGGCGGTGGTGAACCAGCGCCGCGACCAGCCGGGGGCGATCGCCGACGAGAGCTCGACACCTGCCGCGAGCCGGCGGCGGACGCGCGTCATGCCGGCGGCGTCGTCGTTGCCGACGAACACGTCGACCACCTCGGACCCGAACGAGGCCAGGTGCTCGATCGCGACGACGGCCTCGTACTCGACGCTGTCGCCCTGGAGCTCGACGACGACCTCGCGCCTGGTGCTGCTGCCCATGAGCACCAGGGACGAGCCCGGCGCGGCGGGACCGGCGTCGCGGACGACGAGCCGGGCCGCCGCTCCGACCTGCTCGAGCCGCGCGAGCCGCGCGCGCGTGTCACGCGGCTGGTCGTGACGGTCGTGCGGCACCTCGATGCTGACGTTCCCCTTGCGCGTCACGTACCAGCGGGCGGCACCCGAGCTCGGCGACCTGCCCGCCGTCTGCAGCTGCCCGTTGGCCGCGGAGAGCCGCCGCCACCCGCTCGGCTCCTGCGCGAAGAGCGGCTCCAGCCACAGGTCGACCACCTCGCCCGCGAACCAGGACAGCCATTCGTCGCCGAGCTCCACGGTCGCGGTGCCCTCGCCGAGCGTCGTCTGCAGGGCGCGCACGTCACCGTTGGTGCGCCCGGCCAGGACCAGGGAGATGCCGCGGAACGCCTCGCCCGGCACCGCCAGCGTGAGCTGCCAACCGCCGGACACCCGCGTGAGGCTCTCGACCGACCAGTCCGGCGCCGGGTTGGACCCGTCGACGGCGCCGCCACCGATGCCGTCGCGCAGCCGCGACTTGATCGGTGCAGGTGCGATCCGGGCCGCGAGTCCGCGCACGGTCTTCTTCATACTGGGTGATCTCCCGAGGGGTGTGTCGATGTGTCTCTCGGCGGTGCCCGCAGCGAGCTAGCGCGACGCGCCGTCCTGCGCCCGGACGAACGCCTTGTAGGCGGCGCAGACCTCGGCCGACGGGCCGTCCATGACCAGCTTGCCCTGATGTACCCAGAGCGTGCGCGAGCAGATGCTCTCGATCGTCGCCAGCGAGTGGCTCACGAGGAAGACGGTGCCCGCCTGGTCGCGGATCGCGTCGATGCGGGCCTTGCTCTTCTTGCGGAACGCGGCGTCGCCCGTGGCCAGCGCCTCGTCGATCATGAGGACGTCCGGCACGGCCGCCGAGCTGATCGCGAACCGCAGGCGCGCGCCCATGCCGGACGAGTAGGCCTTCATGGGCAGGTAGATGGCGTCGCCGATGCCGGAGAAGTCGACGATCTCGTCGAACCGCTCGCGGACCTCGTCAGGGGTCAGGCCGAGCGCCAGGCCGCCGATCATGACGTTGCGCTCACCCGTGAGGGAGCCCATGAGCACGGCGTTGACGCCGAGCAGCGACGGGTCGCCCGAGACGTAGACCGCGCCGTGGGTGGGCGGGATGAGGCCGGCGATCGCGCGCATGAGCGTGCTCTTGCCCGAGCCGTTGATGCCGACCACACCGATGGACTCGCCGTGGCGCGCGACGAACGACACGCCCTTGATGGCCTCGACCGACGTGACGCCGCCGACGTGGGTGCGCCCGCCGCTCAGGAAGCGCTTGAGCACCCCGGGCTTCTGGCCGGTCGCGTTGCCCACACGCTTGCCGCCGAACACGCGATAGGTGACGTACAGGTCGTCGACCACCAGCGACGGCGAGCCCAGCGCCTTGCCGTCCTCGGCGAGCGGGGTCAGGTCGTCGGCGTCGACCTCGAAGTCGATCTCCTCGGGGATGCTCATCAGTCGCGACCGTAGCGCTCTTCGCCGCGCCAGAAGACGAGGAAGCCGAAGACCACCGCGACGAGCGCCCACCCCGCGCCCACGATCCACATGACGGGGTCGAGGGGGATCGTGGGCTCGTTGAGGACCGTGGACCGGGCCATGTTGAGGAACACCGCCACGGGCTGGTAGGTGAGCACGCCCGCCAGCGCCTCGTTCTTGATGTAGTGGTCGACGCTGAACAGCACGCCGGAGGCGTAGAAGACGAAGCGCAGCACGAACGGGATCACGTTGCCGAGGTCCGGCGTGATCGCGACCCAGCGCGCGACGAAGAACGCGCAGCCGGTGTTGAACACCCACATGAGCCCGACCGCCACGGGGAGCAGCAGCAGCCGCCAGGTGATCGGCACGTCGCCCTGCTTGGGCAGGAGCCCGGAGAGCCAGGACACGACGCACATCACCACGAGCGCGGGGCCGAGGGTCGCGAGCTCGGTGATCGTGGTGGAGATGGGCAGCGCCGCCCGCGGGAAGTGCACGGACCGCACGAGACTCATGTTGTTCTTGAGGGAGTTCGCGCCGGAGGTCACGGACGAGTCGAAGAACCGGTAGATGAACACGCCGGTGACGATGAACGCGATGCCGTTCTCCGTCCCCCGGGTGGTCTTGATGAGGATCCCGAAGATGAAGACGTAGACCAGCGAGTTCAGCAGGGGGTTGAGCACCGACCACAGCTGGCCCAGGTACGAGCCCTGGTTGCGCGCGTACGCCTTGGCGGAGCCGAGCGTGCGGATGAACGCGCGTCGGGCCCACAGGGCGCGCACGTACTCCGTCAGCGGCGGCCGCACACCCATCTGCCGCAGACCGCTGGCCTGGGCGATCGCGCGCATCTCGTCGGCGTCGGCCAGGGGTCCGAGCGGGTCCGGGAGCGCACCGCCGACCGGGGCCGGAAGCGGCGGCCGCGCGGGGACGACGACGACCCCCTCGGCATCAGCCGGCCCCGAGACGGCCGGTGTCTCGCGTCCAGCGGACTGCGTACGAGCAGGCACGTGGGGTGGGGCCAATCTGTCGGGGACCGGGCGCCGGTCCGGCCGCACGAAGCGCCCGGACCGATAGCCACATAGTAGACGCCGCCCGCCGCCCGGCCGGTGCGAGGCGGTGTGACCCTCGCCCGGAGCGAGCGGCCCGGCGCGTGCGCAGTCCCGCCTCAGCGCCCGAGGACGATCCCCGAGACGCGGACGAGCTTGCGATCCACGGTGATCAGCACGACGGTGCCGCTCCGCGCGGACGGCAGCGTGATGTCGACGTGACGGTGCGCCGAGCTGGTGGTCCCGGCGGTCGAGACGGTGGCCACCGTCGTGGAGCCCACGCGCACCTTGAGGCGCCCGCGCCCCGGGGCCGAGTCGACGATGAGCCTGATGGCCCGCACGTTCCTGGCCGACTTCACGCTCAGCGTGCGCCCGGGCGTCGCGGCCTGCCACACCTGGTCGCGGAACCACGCGTCGCCGTGCTTGGTGCTCCACCCGGCCGAGCGCACGACGAGCGAGCTCGCCACCGGTCGGGTCGCCGGCGCGTAGGCCGCGATGCCGCTGCGGCCGCCCGCGCCGACCGCGCGAACCCCGACCACCCACGTGCGACCGGTGGGCCCCATGGACTGGGTGTACGAGGTGCCCGTGGTGGTCGCCACCTTGGTCCACGCGGACAGCGACGCGCCGTGCGCGGCGCCGCGCACGAAGACCTCGTACCGGGTCGCCGTCGCCACCGGGCGCCAGCGGTAGGTGGAGCTGGTCGCCTCCCGGAAGGGGGCCTGCGACGCGGTCAGCGCGACCCGCACCGGGGAGGCGGGCGGGAGGTTCCCGAGACCGATGGGCCGGGTCCCCACCGCCGTGCGGGGCAGCGCCACGGCGAAGACGCGCACCGGGCCTGTGCCCTTCACGACCCGCAAGGAGATCGTCCCGGACACGGACCTGCCGAAGTCCAGGCGCACGACCGCCCGCGCGTGCGAGGTGGCCGACCGCGTGTCGAGGTAGCCGAGCCGCGTCGAGCCCACGCGCACCTCGAGCCGTCCCTGGGCGGGTCCCGTCGGCGCCTGGAGCACCACGGCACGCGCTTGCTTGACCGACCGCACCGTGAGCGCCGCGCCCGCGGTCGTGGCGCGGTAGGACTGGAGGCCCGCGGTCTTGAACACCGTCCAGGTGCCCGACCGGGAGATCGCCGACCAGTCGACCATCCGGGTGACCTGTCCGACGACGGTCACGGCGCCGCGGCGGCCCTTCGCGTCGATCCCCCGCACGGCGATGACCCGGGTGCGCCCGGCGTCCGTGGAGATGGACGCCGACGTCGTCCCCACGGTGGCCAGCACGGTCCAGGCGCGGCCGTCGTCCATGCCGTAGGTGAGCCCCGACGAGCGGGTGAGCACCTGGTAGGAGGTCGCGCCGGCCACCGCGTGCCACCGGTACCTCGAGGTCTGCGACCACTGCACGGGCGCCTGCGTCGAGCTCGGCGCCACCACGACGGGCGCCGCGAGCGCGACGACCGGCTCGCCGTACCGCGTGACGGCCGCGTCCACCTTCTTCTTGACCGCCGTCCGGATGGCGGGGAGCTTCTCCCAGAGCCGCCACCCCGGGCACGCCGTGTAGTTGGTGTCGCGGTGCCCCAGGATCACCGGCACGGTCACCGTCGTGCCGCCCTTGGCGCGGGTGCCGCTGCCCGTGCTGTCCCCCGTGATGAGGGTGGTCCTGCCGGTCGCGTTGAGGCCGTGCGCGTACGCCTGCCAGGCGAACACCTTGACGATGGAGGAGACCATCGCGGCCGGCGGGTTGCCGTCCTGGAAGTTGCCCATCGCCGACACCCCGATGGTGCCGGTGTTGTACCCGCCGGCCTGCGCCCCGATCGGCAGGTCGTGGATCGCGTCGCGCCGGCCCTGATAGATGGTGCCGAAGCGGTCGACGAGGAACTGGTAGCCGATGTCCGGCCAGTCCCTGCTGCCGGTGTGGAACGCGTAGATGCCGCGCACGATCGAGGCCGACTGCGCGCGCGTGTAGCTGTTGGTCCCCGCGGTGTGGTGCAGGTACATCGCGGAGAGCTTCGCGGAGACCTCGGGCCACGGGCGACCGCGCTTCTCGTTCGCGCCCCACTGCGCGCGCGTGACGATCGTGGGCCGCATCACGTCGCCCGTGTGCCGCGTGGTGGTGGCCGCGGCGGGGTCCTCGGCGGTGGGCTCGGCTGCGGGCTCGGCTGCGGGCTCGGCGGCCGCGGGTGCGGGTTCGGCAGGGTCGCTCACCGCGGCGGCCGGGGCGCCCATCTCGACGACGTCCAGGCGCAGGCCCGCGGGCTCGACCGACCCGTCCGCCGTCGCGACGCGCACCTGGGCCGCGTCCGCACCCGCCGTGACCAGCGGCTCGGTGCCGGGCCGTTCGCCGGGGACGCCGGCCTCGACCGTGTCGAGCTCCTGCCAGGGCGTCCAGGTCCCGTTCTCCCGGACGCGGACCGCCACCTGGGTGACGTCGACGTCCTGGCCCGGGTCCCACGTCACGCCGGCGACCAGGAACCGCGCCGTGAACGTGCGGGCGCCGAGCGCCACGACGTCGTCCGGGTCGACGGGCTCCGTGCCGGGGTCGGACGCGCTGGCCGACTCCCCCTCGGCGTCCGCGAACGCGGAGGCGTCGCGGGCCGCCCGGTCGTCGATGCCGTCGACGCCGATGCTCGTGACGTGCGGCTCGGTGACCGGCGCCGGGACCGGGGCCGCCGTGCTCGAGGGCGCGGGTGCCGCGTCCTGGGCCCCGGCCGGCGTCGCCACCACCGTGAGGGCCACCGCCGGTGCGACCATCGCCGCGAGAAGTCGTCGGACCATGGGTGTGCCTCCCTCGCACGCGCCCCCGCCGGTTGCCGCGGGCGCCGTCCAGGGTACGTCGCTCGATAGGGTGACCCTGTTCCTGCGCCCCGCGTGTCCATGACTCGCGAGGCGGACCGCGATCCTCGGGAGTCCCAGTGCGTGTCCTCGTCACCGGCGGTGCCGGCTTCATCGGCGCCAACTTCGTCCACCAGACCGTGCGGGAGCGCCCCGACGTGCACGTCACCGTGCTCGACGCGCTCACGTACGCGGGCGACGAGGCCAGCCTGTCCGACGTGGCATCGGCGATCACGTTCGTGCGCGGTGACATCACCGACTCCCCGCTCGTGGACCGGCTGGTCGGCGAGGCCGACGTGGTGATCCACTTCGCCGCCGAGTCGCACAACGACAACTCGCTCTCCGACCCCTGGCCCTTCGTGCACACCAACGTCGTCGGGACGTTCACGCTGCTCGAGGCGGTGCGCCGCCACGGCGTGCGCTACCACCACATCTCCACCGACGAGGTCTACGGAGACCTCGAGCTAGACGACCCCGCCAAGTTCACCGACCAGACGCCCTACAACCCGTCGAGCCCCTACTCGTCGACCAAGGCGTCGTCCGACCTGCTGGTGCGCGCGTGGGTCCGCTCGTTCGGCGTGCAGGGCACCATCTCCAACTGCTCGAACAACTACGGGCCGTACCAGCACGTCGAGAAGTTCATCCCGCGCCAGATCACCAACCTCATCGACGGCGTCCGCCCCAAGCTCTACGGCACGGGGCAGAACGTGCGCGACTGGATCCACGTCGAGGACCACAACACCGCGGTGTGGGCGATCGTCGAGCGGGGTCAGATCGGCCGGACCTACCTCATCGGAGCCGACGGCGAGGTCGACAACAAGAGCGTCGTCGAGACGCTGCTGGAGCTCATGGGTCAGCCGGCGGACGCCTACGACCTGGTCAGCGACCGTCCCGGCCACGACATGCGGTACGCCATCGACGCCTCCACGCTGCGCAGCGAGCTGGGCTGGACCCCGCAGTACGGCTCGTTCCGCGACGGGCTCGCGGCGACGATCGACTGGTACCGCGCGAACGAGGGCTGGTGGCGGCCCCGCAAAGATGCCACCGAGGCGAAGTACGCGACGATGGGGCGCTGACCGGCGCCTCGCGCGGCGCCCTCGTCAAGCCCTTCGTCGGCGCCCTCCGTCAAACCCTTCGTCACCGCCGCCCGCGGGCGGTCAGCCCGGCAGCACCGGCTTGAAGGAGCGGATCCACGGCGCCTTGACGTAGCCGTCGGCGATCGCGTTCAGCTTGCTGCGCAGCGCGTCCGACTTGCCGGTGATGGTCTTCGTGTCGCCCCAGGACGACGTGGCCTTCATGGCCCGGATCCCGCCACCCTCATAGGTCGCCACCGAGATCGACATGACGTCGGGCAGCCCGAAGTACGACCTCGCGGCGGCCTGGCTGAGGGTCGCCGTCCAGGTGACGTTCGGGTTGCCGGAGGTGGACTTCAGGCTCCACGGGTCGTCGACCGACCGCTCGTAGGGCACGACCGCCGACCACACGTCCTCGCTGTTCAGCGTGCCGCCGCCCGAGGCCGAGTAGTAGTGCGCGATCACGGGCTCGCCGCCGTAGGTAAGCAGGAGGCCCTGGGTACCCGAGACGGTGGCGTCGACGGCCTTCTTCCAGATCTTGCCGTAGTACCCGTCGGTGCCCTCGTTCTCCTTCTTCCAGCCGGTGAAGTTCTGGTCCCGCACGTCGTCGACGATGTGGCAGGCGCACGAGCTCTTGATGCCGCCCTGGTACTTCAGCAGCGCGTAGGAGCGTGCCGCCGTCACCTGCGCCTGGAGGGCCGCGGCGCCCTTGGTCCCCCACGACGAGGGCATCTCGGCGATCCCGTAGAGGTACTCGGTGTTGAGCTGCAGGTCGTTGACGACGTTGATGAGGCCGCCGATGTTCCGCACCGTGAGCCGCCCGTGACGGTACGAGCCCTGCGCGCCCGCGACGGTGGCGTAGATGTCGGTCGTGGTGCTCGGCGAGTAGTACGAGGTGCTCTTCCAGTGCAGGCGCAGCACGGTGTCCGTCGAGACCACCGTGCCGTCGATCGTGGCGCTCACCTTGCCGCCCGCCGCGACCTTGAACCCGACCGTCTGCGTCGACGTGCCGTAGGCGACCGTGCTCCCGGCCTTGCCGGTCTCGGGGTCGACCTGGTTGTCGCGCAGCCGCCAGCCGCCGCCGTGGACCGTCGCGCTGGTCGAGGTGGTGCGGTCGTCGTACGAGGAGTTGCTCGCGTCCGGCCCGTAGACCTGGACGGACAGGGCGGCCGTCGGCATCGCGGCCTGCGCCACGCCGACGCCGGTGTAGTAGTGCTTGAGGATGCCCGAGGCCGTGTAGCCGGCCTGCGCCATGGCGTACGCGCCGTACTGCGACATCCCGATCCCGTGCCCGAAGCCCGAGCCGTTGATGGTGAACGACGTCGGGATGACGACGGCGACCGTGACGGTCACCGACGGGCTGGACGTCGAGCCGGCCAGCAGGCGGTAGGCGCGCGTGCTTGCGGGCTTCACCGTCACCGAGCCGGTGCCGTCGGTCACCGCGATGCGCGCGGCGGTGGTCCACGACCCGGAGCCGATCCGCTGCTGCAGCGTGATGGTGCCGTTCGCCTTCTTGCCGGCCGCGTACCAGGTGGCGGTGGCCGTCGTCGGGCTGCCCGAGCTGGGCAGCGACCTCGACGAGAACGTGAGCGCGGCCCAGTCGCGGTCGACGGTCACGGTGCGTGTCAGGCTCACCACACCGGAGCGGGCGAGCCGGTAGGACGTCGTGACCGTCGGGCGCACCACGGTGGTCGAGCCGGTGGCCGCGACGGGGAGTCGGGAGACCGTGACCCACGTCGAGCCGGACTTGCGCTGCAGCAGCACGTTGCCGGCCGCGGGCTTGCCGTTGAGCGTGAGGCGCATCGAGAGCGTCACCGCCGAGCCGGCCTTGATCGAGGCGGACGTCGGCCCGAGGGACAGCCAGTTCCTGACCACCTGGACGGTCTTCGCGGCGCTGGTGTGCTTCGAGCTGTGCAGCCGGTAGCGCGCCGTCGCCGTCGGGGTGATGGACACCGATCCCCGGCCGGCGACCAGCTTGACCGACGCCACCTTCACCCAGGTGGAGCCGGCGTACTTCTGGAGGGCGACCGTGCCGGTGGCGCCGGTGCCCCGCGTGAACCACGTCGCCTTCATCGTGGCGCTCGACCCGAGGCGGACCGAGGTGGGCGCGGACAGGCTGTACGTCGTGGTCGTCGCGGCCTGGGCGACAGTCGGCGCGGCCACGGACAGCCCGACGAGGACGAGCGCCGCGGCCACGACCGACGCGAGCAGCCGGGCCGGGCGCGCAGCCGTGACAGGTCCCGTGACAGCTCTCGTGACACGAGTGAACGACTGACGACTCCGGTGGCGCATGAAGTCCACTGTGACACGCTCCCGCGTTGTGCTTCCAGTCCCGTTCGGACGAACCGGACCTCCGCCTGGTCGATCGGCACGACGGGGCCGCGAGTCAAGGAACCGTGGACATTCGTCGACCGGCTTGCGCATGATGGCTGTCCCTCGGATGCGCAAGGAGGCGTGATGCGGGCATCGGGACACCGGATCGTCGTGGTCGTCGCGACCCTCGTGGTCGTCGTCCTGCTCGGTGCGGCGTGCCTGCCGACGAGCCCGCCGGCGCAGGCGGAGCCCACGTCGGCGGCCCTCAGGGCTCCGGTGCCGGCGCTCGGTGGTTCCTCGTCGTCGCCCACCGCCGGCGAGTCCTCGTCGTCCCGCGCCGCTGTCGCCGTCGCGAAGCCCCGCATCACGGCCCAGCCGCGCTCCAGCCTCGCGGTCGCCGGACGGCACGCCGCCATCGAGGTCAGCGCGAGCGGGACGGGCAAGCACTACCAGTGGCAGCGCCGCGCGCCCGGCGGTGCCTGGAAGGCGATCGCCGGAGCGACGACGAGCCGGTACTCGGCCGTGGCGCGCACCACGCCCAAGCAGCTGGAGTACCGGGTGGTGGTGTCGAACGCCGGCGGTTCCGTCCGCAGCCGGGTGGCCACGGTGTTCACCGTCTCCTGCTTCGGCGCCCCCTCGATGAAGCCGGCCCTGGCCGGGTGCCCCACCAGCGACCTCGCGAAGATGATCCGCCCGTCACCGCAGAAGGTGGGTCACGACTGGGGCGGCCGCAGCCGTTGCTGGGCCGACAGCGACACCACGGTGCTCAAGCGGTGCACGTTCCCCGCGAGCGGGCCTCGTGCCGGTGTCCCGCACGTCGCCCTCGTCGGGGACTCGCACGCCCGCATGTACCTCCCGTCGCTCATCTGGCTCGCCAACCGCGGCACGATCACGCTCGACACCTACCTCAAGGGATCCTGCGGGTGGTCGACCGCGCCGCCCGTGCGCGGCACGATCGGCACGACGTACCAGAAGACGTTCACGCAGAGCTGCGCGACGTGGCGCACGAAGCTCAACGCGCGGCTGGTCAAGAACCCGGGCGAGTACGACGCCGTGGTGACCACCGCGTCACGCGGCACCCGCGTGCTCTACCCCCGGGGCGTCAGCACCGCGCACGAGAAGCGGGTGTTCCGGCGCGATGCGGCCGTCAAGGCGTGGAAGCCCGTGCTGGCGAAGGGCATCCGTGTCTTCGCCATCCGTGACAACCCCACGCCGGGCACCCCCACCAAGACGTGCCTGCTCACGACCGGCAAGACGAACCCGGCCCGGTGCGCGTTCTCGCGCGCCTCCGGAACCGCGGTCTACGACCCGATCCCGGGCGCGGTCGCCCGCTCGGGCAGCCGGGCGCACCTGGTGGACCTGACGTGGCGCTTCTGCACCTCGACGAGGTGCCCGGTGGTGATCGGCGGGGCGAACGTCTACCGCGACGACCACCACGTGAGCGTCACGTACACCACCACACTCGCGCCCTACATCTGGCGCAAGATCAGCCGGTACCTGGCCTGACACCCGCGAGAAGGGCTAGATCACGGGCGGCCGACCCCGCACCGTCATGCGGGCCACCGTGCGCCACGACATCACGCGGACGTCGCCGGGGTCGTTGGCGAAGCCCTCGCGCACCCCGGCGAACCACACGCGCAGCGCGGGCCGGTCGGAGCGATCGCGCAGCACCTGCACCGCGGTCCACGTCCCCAGGTACAACGGGCGCAGCACCACGGGCAGGTTGCGGCGGGCGAGCCACACCCGGTTGCGGCCGTTGAGCCGCTGGCTGACGGCGTGCCTCGACGGGTCCGTCGCGGGGTGGTGCATCTCGACGTCGCCCATGTGCCACACCTCGAAGCCCTGGTCCCACACGCGCCAGGCGAGCTCGATGCCCTCGTGCGCGTAGAAGAACCCGCCGGCCCAGCCGCCCGCGCCCTCGAACGCGTCCCGCCGGACGGCGGTCACGCCCTCCGTCACCGAGAAGATGGGGCTCGAGCGGCGCGGGTCGCCCTTGCGCAGCCTGCGCACCCATCGCCCGGGCGGCTCGGAGCCGTCGGTGGTGGTGAGCAACGCCTGCGCCATCCCGAGCCGGGGTCGTCGGGCGAACCGCTCGGCCATGGTGCGCAGCGCGGTCGTCGACGGGATCACGGCGTCGTCGTCGAGGAAGAACAGCAGGTCCCCCACGACGTGGGCGGCTCCCACGTTGCGACCCTCGGGGATGCCGAGGTTCTCGGGCAGACCCAGGCCCCGCGCGCCGGTCGGCAGGCCGGTGGGCTCCCAGCCGTTGCCGACCACGAGGACGTCGAGGTCCACGCCCTCCTGGGCGAGGGCGGACCCGACGGCCTGCGCCAGCTCCACGGGGCGGTTCCCCATCGACAGCACCACGACGCCGATGGACGGCAGGTCGCGGCTCACGGGCGCAGCCTCGACGAGGTGAGGATCGCGGTCACGTGGCCCAGCCCGGTCACGGCCACCGCCACCACGAGCCCGACGAGCGTCCAGCGCGTCACCGCGTCGCCTGCCACGAACGCGTCGACGACGGCCGCGACGGCGATCACCGTGGCGAGCTCCACCGCGTGGAACAGGCGGTGGAACGGCACGAACCGCGCGGCGCGGCGCAGACGGGCCACTCCCCCCACGCGCGGCGCCGCCACCTCGGCCGCGTCCTTCGCGGGCGGCAGCCCACCCTGCGCGCGGGAGGAGACGACGAGGTCGTTGACCACCTTGTTGAGCAGCAGCAGGGTGGCGAACAGGCCCCCGAGCGTCGTCCACGCGAGGTTGTCGCCCACGGCGTCGAAGCCGCCCGCCGCCCGCACGCCGAGCGCGAGCGCCATGAGCGCCTCGGTGGTGTAGTGCGCGAGCTTGTCGATGAAGATGCCCACGGGCCCCGTGGTGCGGCGCCAGCGCGCGACCTCGCCGTCGGAGGAGTCGACCACCATCTGCAGGTGCGCGAGCACCACGGCAAGCACCGCGAAGGGCCAGCCGGGCGCGGCCACCGCCAGGGCGGCCAGCCAGCCGACGGCCAGCATCACCCAGGTGACGGCGTTCGCGCTCATGCCCAGCCGCAGCGCCAGGAGGGTCAGGTACGGCGAGATGCGACGCCCGTAGACGTCCGCCGACCAGTGCTCGGCGTTGCGTCGCTGGCGGATCGCGTCGGGCTGGCCGACCCGCCGGATGTCGGCGACCGTCGGCCGGCCGGAGGTGCTGTGGTCGTTCATCCCTGTCCTCGATCGGCGCGCGGCGCAACGCTCGCACGCAGGGCGTCTCGCTCCCGCACGACGCGGTCGCACTCGGCGACGAACCGCGCGGTGGCGGCACCGACGGTGCCGAAGTAGTAGTCCACCAGGGCGGCCCGTTCGGCTCCGGTGGGGTCCAGGTCGACCTCGCGCGCGACCAGGTCGCCCAGCGCGGGCAGGTCGCTCGCGCGCAGTCGCGGGACGGTGTCGAGCAGCCGCGTGGAGGCGACGTCCGCAGTGCCCGGGGGGACCGTGACGACCAGGGGCCTGCCGGTGGCGAGCCAGTCGAACGCGATCGCGGACACGTCCGTGATGAGCACGTCGGCGCCCTCGAAGGTGCGGTACGGGTCGGTCCCGGTGTCCACCCGGTGCCCCGGCCCGGCGGCGGCGAGCGTCGCCCGGATGCGCGCGTCCGCCGCGGCGTAGGCCGCGTCCGAGGCGCCCGTGCGGGGGTGCGGGCGGTAGACGACGCGGAACCGCGGGTCGGCGACGAGCGCGGCGACGATGCGCTCGCCCTGGCTGACCACCGACGAGTACGCGCTCGACCCCTGGCCGCCCTCCCACGTGGGCCCGTACAGCACGACGACGGGACCGTCCCCGCGACCGGCCCGCGGCCCCGTCGCGATCCCGTCGAGCTGCGGTCGGCCGATCGGCACCACGTGCGCGGACGCGTCGAACCACATGAGCTGGCCCGCGAACCGGTCGACCGCACCCTGGCCGGCCACGAATGCGTAGTCGTACGCCTTCACCAGGTTCGACGCGGCGACGCGCTTGTCGCTCTCGCCGTGCGAGAGGAACACGTGCGCCGCGCTCGGGATCCGCAGCGCGGAGAAGTTGCCCACGTCGTGGCCGACGTAGCAGAACAGCGCCGTGTCGGAGCGCTCTGCCATGGCGTCGAGCGTCGCGCTGCGCCCGACGGTCACCACTGGCAGCGCCTGCTCGCGCGCGACCACCCGGGCGACACGCGAGTCCGCGCACACGATCAGCACGCCGTGCCGCGCGTCCAGCACGGCGAGCGGGGCGTACCACTGGCGCAGCTGGTAGATGTTCTGCGACGTGCCCGCGAAGTACACGACGACGCGCTGGTCGAAGGTGCGGTCCGCCAGCGAGGCGTCCTCACCGAGCCCGTCGGGCATGCCGGCCGGGAGCCAGCCGAGACGGCGCAGGGCCAGACCACCCCCGGCGCGCACCCGCCGGCGCAGCCGGGCCAGGTCCAGGTCCACGCGGCTCAGACGTGCTCGTTGGCGCGCTCGAGGTCCTCGTCGAAGTCCACCTCGACGGCCCACAGGTCCGAGATGTCGACGGGCACGAACTTCAGCCCGTCCTGCTGGATGGCGACCTCGATGCCACGCTCGAAGTAGTCCTGGTCGCCCACCTCGTCGAGGCGCGCGATGAGGGCGGCCTTGTCCTGCGCGGCGACGTAGTTGATGCCCACGGCCTCACCGAGCGCGTCGACGACCTGCTTGGAGAGCTGGTCGATGTTGCCGTCGGCGTCGACGGTGTACTTGACCTCCTCCTCGGCCACCGCGGCGGTGTTGACGGAGATGAGGGACTGCTCGCGCTCGAGGTACGGCTTGAGGCGCTCGAGGATCGCGGGGTCGAAGACGACGTCGCCGTTCATCCACAGCAGGCCGCCGTCGCCGGAGGCGCGCAGCACGCGCAGCAGGCTCTTGGAGGTGTTCGTGCGGTCGAACTCCTCGTTGTAGACGAAGAGCGAGCGCGGGTGCGCCTCGAGGATCATCTCGAGCTTGAACCCGACGACGGTGTAGAGCTGCACGTCGGCGAATGCGCCGCGGATCTTGGCGACCTGCTGGTCCATGATCGTGTGCCCGTCGCGCAACGGCGTCAGAGGCTTGGGGAACGGCCGGCCCAGTCGGGTGCCCATGCCGGCCGCGAGGATCGCCACCTGTGTCGTCATCGAGTCGTCACTCCTTCGTCAGCTCACGGGGCGGCTGATTCACAGCGCCTCCGCGATGGTAGTCGCCTGGCTCACCCCAGGAGCTCGTCCAGCTGTCGCCACAGGTACGGGGTGAGCGTCTTGAGGTACGTCGTGGTCACGTGGTGCTTGTCGCGGTACACGTTCGCGCCGCCGATCACCACCGGGCACGTCGTCGCGTCGCAGTACATGTCGGTGAGGTCGACCAGCTGGGCGCGGCCCTGGCTGCGCGCGACGGCGCCCACCTGCGGATCGGGGTGCTCGAGCGCCTTCGTCCGCGACAGGTCGCACGCGGAGTGGTCGCTCCGTCCGGTGGTCCGCAGGCACTCGTTGGGGTCCTTGCCCGGGATGGGGTTGTCGCGCAGGGCGATCACGGGGATGCCCGCGTCCATGACCGGGGTCCACGCCTCGAGCGAGCCGTCCTCGCGGTACGCGTCCTCGTCGACCCCCTTCGGCGTGCGCAGCGGCTGCACCGAGTAGCCGGCCGTCACGACGGCGTCGTACTCGCCGGGCTTCTCGAGCAGCCGCGCCTCGAGGTCCTTGCGCCACGACCGGCACGTGGCGAGCACGCTGTCGTCGCCCTTGTCGGGCAGCGCGGTGGACCACGCGCAGCTGCCCTTGATGTACGTGTCGATCGTGATCTTGCCCTCCCGGGCCAGGTCCACGAACGCCGGGAGCCAGGCGTAGGCGTGGGAGTCACCGACGAAGGCGATGTGCGGCAGCGCCGGGTCGGCACCCGTGGTGGGGAACGTGCACGAGCGGAGCTCGGACTCGGTCTGGTCCACCCAGCACCGGCCCATCGCGGCGGTGTCCTTGCTCACGCGCGAGGGGTCCGGGACCACCATGTTCGCGAGCTCGGGCGTGGGGCACTGCGGCTTGTCGGGGTCCATCGAGGGTGCGCCGAAGCAGTCCACCTGCTCCTCGGCCACCACCTTCTCCTCGGCGACCGCCGCGCGCGCGTCCGCCTGCGCCGCGCGCGTGGTCACGACGCAGCCGCCCGCCAGGACGAGCATCCCGACGAGCATGAGGACGAACGTGGTCCGCGGCCGCCGGATCCCCCACCGCGCCGTGGTGCGCACCGGGTCCTCGACCCAGCGCTTGGTCGCCCACGCGAGCACGAGCACGGCAGCGAGCAGCACCAGCTTGGTGCTGGCCCCCAGCGCATGACCGAGCACGAAGGGCAGGATGACGATGGGCGGCCAGTGCCACAGGTACGTCGAGTAGGAGATGTCGCCGAGCACCTGGGCCGGCCGCAGCGCGAGCAACCGGCTGGGCGACCAGGCGACGGGAGGCGAGCCGGCCGCCATGACGGCGACGGCGCCTACCACGGGGACAAGAGCCGCGGTGCCCGGGAACGGGGTCGACGCCGTGAAGGTGTATGCCCCCCACGCGATCACCAGGACGCCCGCCCACGAGAGCGCGGCGCGCGCGGCCGTCATCCGCTCCCACCGGCGCGCCAGGGCGGGGGACGCGACCACGAGCGCCAGGAGCGCACCCGCGCCGAACTGCCACGCGCGCACGGGGGTCACGAAGTACGCCCGGGCCGGGCTCTGCTCGGTCAGGTGCAGCGAGTAGACGAAGCTGGCGACGGTCACCACCGCGAGCACCGCGCCGACGACGACCGCGGGCCGGCGGCGCGCGCGGAGCGCCAGGGCGAGGCCGATCGCCACGAGGACCGGCCAGACCAGGTAGAACTGCTCCTCGACCGACAGCGACCAGTAGTGCAGGGCCGGCGACGCGGAGTTGTCGGCCGCGAGGTAGTCCACGGAGTCGGCGGCCAGCACCCAGTTCAGGACGTAGAAGCCGGCGGCGCCGATCTCGCGCGCGTACTGCTCCCACAGCGCGGTGGGCACCCACACCACGGTCGCGACGAGGCTCACGACGAGAACGAGCAGGGACGCGGGCAGCAGGCGGCGCGCTCGTCGGGCCCAGAACTGCGCGAACTGCACGCGTCCGGACCGCTCCGACTCGCGCAGCAGGTGCCCGGTGATCAGGAAGCCCGAGATCACGAAGAACACGTCGACGCCGATGTACCCGCCCGTCAGGCGCTTCGGCCACAGGTGGTACAGCACCACCAGCATCACGGCTATGGCGCGCAGGCCCTGGATCTCCGGCAGGACCGCGGTACGGGAGCGCTCGCCGCTCGGGGCGACGCTCGTCATGGTGGGAGGCGGCGAGACCATCAGGCCACCTCCTCACTCGCGCGCTCGGCGATCAGCGCGTCGGCGGCCGCGAGGAACCGGGCCGTCGAGGCGCCGGGGGCGGTGTCGCCGAAGAAGTCGCGCACCAGCGCCGCGTAGCCGTCGTCCTGGCCGGCCATCAGGTCGGCGATGCGGCTCGTCACCTGCCCCGCGTGCGCGGCGTCGAGCAGCGGCACGGCCGCGGCGAGCTCGGAGCCCTCCACGGTCGCCTGCGCCGCGGCGGGCCGCGTGAGCACGAGCGGCTTGCCCGTGGCCATCCAGTCGTACGCGACCGCGGACAGGTCCGCGATGCAGACGTCCGCGGCGGCCAGGTGCCACCCGAAGGGCGAGTCGGTGTCGACGACGTGCGCCGCGGCGGGGTCGGCGGCGTTCGCCGCGGCCAGGACGCCCACGACGGCGCGGTGCGCGGCCGAGTAGGCCGAGTCCTGGACGCCGGTCCGGGGGTGCGGCCGGTAGACGACGCGGTAGCGCGGGTCGCCGACCAGCGCGGCGACCATCGCCGCGCCGTGCGACGCGAGCGAGGAGTACTCCATGCTCGGCCGGTCGCCCTCCCAGGTGGGCGCGTACAGCACCACCACCCGGTCGTCGGCCGGGAGGTCGGGCCCGGCGTGCCGGACGTCCACCTGCGGGCGGCCGATCTCCACGAGGCGCTCGGGCGCCAGCCCGCGGATGGACCGCGCGATGCGTCGCACCGCGGCGGGACCCGCCACGAACACCTGGTCGTAGGCCTTCAGCTGGTTGGAGACCATGTAGGCCTTCTCCGACTCGCCGTGCGAGACGAAGACGTGCGCGGGCCCGGCGAACCGGAGCGCCGCGAAGTTGGCCTGGTTCTGGTTGACGTAGAAGATCACGCCCACGCGCTGCGTGCCGAGCCACGTCTCGATCTCGCCCATGGTGGACAGGAGCACCACCGGCAGCGGGCACTCGGCGAGCAGCAGGCGTGCCGCGTCCGCACGGCGGGCGATCACGGCCACGGGGTGCGTCTCGGCGAGCCGGCGCAGCGGCTCGTACCACTGGCGCACCTGGTAGGCGTTCACCGCGCCGTCCGGGAAGTACACGACGGCCTCGATGGAGCCGGGTGCGACCGGCGCCTGCTGACGCAGCTCTCCGACGACGGCACGGCCGTCGCGCACAAGGGCGAGCGATGCGCGGGCCTTGAGCAGGAGAGTGCTCAGCTCGCGGAGCAGGGGCACTGGCGAGACTCCTCGAGACGGGGGAACGACCGCCCTAGGCTACCTTCGCGCGGTCACCACTTCGGCTCGGCGTAGAAGACCACCGACGACGTGGACCGCGTGTGGATGTAGACCCCGCGATCCATGGTGAAGCCCAGCCCGGCCGACGAGTTCCCCTCCAGCACGCGCAGGGTGCTCCCGCTCCTGCTCAGCACGAGGCCCACGTGGCTCGGCGTGTTCGGCTCCCCCCGGCGGAAGGCGAAGAACGCCAGCGTCCCCATGCGCGGCTTGTGCGTGGACGAGCCGGGCTTGTACGTGGGCATCTCCTTCTTGACCGCCTTCACCAGGGCGTCGTACGACGTGCGCCGCGGCACCAGGTCGGGATTGCCCGACGCGGCGGCCACCCACGACTGGAACACGCCGCACCAGGCGTTGTACGCGCCGACCCAGTCGTTGTACTTCGAGTGGCGCCACGAGGGCTCCTTGTAGCCCACCTGGGCACGCGCCGTGGCGATGTACTGCGCGCGACGCGTGCGGCCGGCCTGGTAGTGCGCGTACTTGGTCTTGGCGCTGGCGTACGCGGCAACCTTGCTGAACTGCTGCGTGCAGCCGCGGTCGAGGAGCGTGCAGACGGCGTCGGCGCGCGGGACACCGAACGTCCCGCGGACCCCGCCCTTGTCGACCAGGCGGTCGCGGATCTGCCCCGGCACGAACCAGGTGCGCATCGCGCCCGACCGGACCGTCTCGACGAGCATGCCCTTGGTGTAGTTGCGGTACCGCACCGCGGTGACCTTGGAGTCGCCGACCTTGCCGATCGAGGTGCGCAGCCGCGTGGTGCCGCTCGTGGGCGACCCCAGCCGCTTCCCCAGCAGCTTCGCGCGTGCCTCGAGCGTGCGGGCGCCGACCGTGCGCTCCGAGGTCACGATGGGGCCGCGCGTGGCCACCGTGGACGACGTCGCCGAGGCCCGCACGTAGTACCGCGCCGTGGCCGTCGGCTTGAGCGGGAAGGAGAAGGTGCCCGTCGAGGACGTGCGCGTCGTCGCGATCGTCGAGTACGTCTTGTCTCCCGCCTTCTTGATCCGCAGGCCGACGGTGGCGCCCGCGGCGACTTTGCTCCCCCGGTGCACGCTGCCCGTGAACCAGATCGACTCGCCCCACCGGAACGCGGACGCGCTCACCTTGGTGGTGACGCTGACCGTCGCGGCGGAGGCCGGAGGGCCGACGAGCACTCCGGAGACGAGCACCGCGAGACTGACCAGGGTGACCGCGAGGGGCCGACGCGCCCCCATCAGTAGACCGGGTAGGCGTAGTAGAGCGCCCACGAGCGGGGCCTTTCCTTCTGGTACACGCCGCGTCCCTCTCCGTGCCCGCCCGGGGTGCTGGTGTTCGCCTCGATCGTCACGATCGAGCTCTTCTTGACCTTGACGACCAGGCCGACGTGCGTGGCTGCCGTGCTGCTGTCGGTGATGGTGTCGAAGAAGACCAGCGCACCCACCTTGGGCGTGCTCCCGAGCCGCTCGTGCGCGCGCACGTCGGCGAGGAAGGCCCGCCAGCTGCTCTGCTTGGGGATCACCCCCGGGTTGCCGGACGCGACGGCTGCCCAGGACTGGAAGATCGAGCACCACGCCCCGTTGCGGCCCACCCACGCGTTGTACTTCGAGCTGTTGAAGACCTTCTGCTTGTAGCCGACCTGCGAGCGGGCGGCCGCGATGACCTCCGTGGCACGGCTCGAGCCCGCCGCGACGACGCCCTTCGTGTGCCGGTTGTCGTAGATCGACCCGTGCTGGAAGCGCTGGACGCAGCCGCCCTCGAGCAGACCGCACCGCGGGTCCGCCAGCGGGAGGCCGAGCCAGCCCTTCGGGCCGCCGCGCGCGCGGTAGGTCGCGAGGATGTCGCCGTACACGAGCCACGTCCGGTCGGCGCGCACCGTGCTGCTCACCTTGACGAGCAGGCCCTTGCGGTACGAGCGGTACGCGACCGCGTGGCCGTCGACCCTCGCCTTGACGATCGAGCCGGTGGGTGCGCCGATCCTGGAGGCCAGGATGGCGGCGCGCGCCCCGAGCGTGCGGTCGCCCACCGTGTGCCGGACGGTCCGCGTGGGGCTCGTGTCCGCGGCCCGGGTCGCGGTGGCTGCCGCACGGGCGCGGTAGGTGTACTCCTTGGCCGGGCGCTGGCGCACCGTGAAGGTGCCCGAGCTCGACGTCGTCGACGTCCCGACCGTGTGCCACGCCCCGCCGCCGAGGCGCCGCTCGATCCGCACCGACCGGCCGGGACTGGCCTTGCCGGCCGCGGTCACCTTCCCGGTGAGCCAGATCATCTCGCCGTTGCGGATGCCCGAGCTGCTGAGCTTGAGGGTCGTGGTGGACGGTGTCGCTGCGCTCGCCGGCAGTGCGGGGAGCGCGGCCGCCACGGTGGCGACTGTCGCGACGGCCAGGAGTCGGCGGAGGCTGCGCTGCATCGCCCTACGGTGCACAGCGAAATCGAGGATCGCAACCCGCGAGGCTAGAGAGCCGCCGCGACAGGGACGGCGAGCGAGCTCCGGGCGGGCCCGATCACGTCGCCGAAGAAGGCGTCGAGCACGCGATCGCTCGCGCCGCCGTCGTCGAGCGGACCGTACGTCTGCCGGAAGTCCGCCAGGCGCTGGCCGTAGGCGGACCAGCGCGCCTCGAGGTCGTCGAGGGTGGCGACGAGCTCGGCGTTCGTGCGCGCGATGGGGCCCGGCACCTCGGTCTCGTAGTCCAGGTAGAAGCCCCGCAGCTCGTTGCGGTACTTGGGCAGGTCGTAGGCGAAGAACACCATCGGGCGCCCCAGCGCCGCGTAGTCGAAGAACAGCGAGGAGTAGTCAGTGACCAGGACGTCGCTCGCGAGCATCAGCTCCTGGACGTCGGGGTAGTCGGAGGCGTCGACCACGAACGTCGAGCTGCGGAACTGCGCGGGCAGCGCGTCGCGCACCAGCTGGTGGAAGCGCACCACGAGCACGTAGCGGTCCGACAGCGCGGCCTCGAGCCCCGCGATGTCGATCTCGAGCCGCTGCTTCCAGTGCACGCCGCTGCGCTCGTCGTCCCGGAACGTCGGCGCGTACAGGATCACCTGGCGGTGGTCGTCGGCCAGTCCCAGGCGCGCGCGGACCCGCGCCGCCCGCTCCGCGGTGCCGGGCCAGGAGAAGACGTCGTTGCGGGGGTAGCCCACCTCGAGCACGCGGCCCGTGAACTGGAACGCCGACCGGAAGGCCCGCGTCGCGTACGCGCTCGCCGAGAGCAGGATGGTCCAGTAGCTCGTGAGCCGTGCCGCGCGCTTGTGGTAGTCGTCGTCGCGACCGGCCATCTGCTCCACGTCGTGCTGCATGCGCTTGAGCGGCGTGCCGTGCCACGTCATGAGGAACTCGGTCTTCCGGCCCGGCCGCAGCTCGGTGGGGAAGTTCTGGTTGTTGACCCAGTACCGGGCGCGCGAGGCCACCCACCAGTACGTGGGGCTGTGCCGCCGGATCTTGCGGGTGCGAGGGTCGGTGAACCGGGTCGTCGTGTTGTCGGCCCAGACCATCCGCAGACCGTGCTCGCGTGCCGCGAGGCGCTCGTAGAGGTAGCGGGGAGCGTCGCCGTAGTGGACGCCGCGGTCGCACTCGAACAGCACCACGTCAGTGCGCGGAAGCAGCCGCGCGACCCGGTTGAGCACGCGCATCGCCCGGAAGTAGGCCGGACGGCGGCGGAACCAGCGCCAGCCCAGCTGCGCCAGCTCGTGGTTGCGCACGCGCTCGAACGCGACGCGGGCGTTCCACGCGTGCGCCACGACGCCCTCGATGCGCTCGCAGTTGTGGCGGTCGCGGTACGTCAGGAACGCGTCGGCGCGCGCCTGGTGCTCCGGAGTCATGACCAGACCGCGGCCGATCACGGCCTGGAGGTCGGCCAGGAGCGTCGCCGGGGTGGTCGACACCGGGCCCGGGAGCATCGTGTCGAAGTCGATGTGCGGGGCGCGCCGCTTGACGAGCATCGAGCGGTCGAACTGGAAGAACAGCACCGGCTTGTGCAGGTAGCTGAAGTCCCAGCACACGCTCGAGAAGTCCGTGATGAGCACCGCGCACGCCTTGAGCAGGCGCTGCACGTCGACGTCGTCCTGCCGGATCACCGAGACCCGGTCGGACTCGAAGTGGTCGGCGTACTTGCGCATGTTGGGGTGCAGCAAGAGCTTGACCTCGAGGCCCGAGGCCGCGAGCGCCTCGTGCAGCGCGTGGTCGTGCACGAAGCCGTGCCAGTTCGCGTAGTAGTCGCTCGCCAGGAAGATCTCCTCGTCCATGAGCGAGTCGCGCCACGTGGGCATGACCAGGACGGTGCGCTCGTGCTCGACGTCGTCCTCGAACAGGGCGTCGAACCGCGCGAACCCCGCGACGCTGACCTGGTGCGGCCGGTACCCGTAGTCCTCGACGACGATGCGCTTCTCGAGCTCCGACGTCACGATGAACCGCTCCGTGGGCCGCTCGGACGTGCCCTGCCGGCCGTAGTTGAGCGTCACGTTCTTGTTGGCGGTCGGGCCGTGCTGCAGGAAGACCCGCACGCCGCGGGCCCACCGCGTCACCCGGCGGTCCCGGGACGCGAGCAGGTACTCCGCGTGGTGGGAGCCGATCAGTCGCGAGGCCGCCATGGTGTAGCGGATGTGCTGCCGCGAGCGCAGGTCCACGACGTTCCCGTACGGAGCCAGCTTGGCCCGGTCCGGCGAGGCCGCGTCGATGACGTAGTACGCGCGGCGCGCGGGATGCGTCGTGCGCAGGTACCGGAACAGCTGGTAGCCGTTGTCCTGCGCCTTGTAGGGCACCTCGCCGATGAGCCAGATGCGCGTGAACGGCCGCGTCAGGACGAACACCCACCCGACCCGCGAGAGGCGGCGCATGTAGCGGTAGTCCTCGGGGCGGTACCGCTCGAGCCGGTAGGACAGGTTGTGCGCCCGGAACGTGGAGTACGGGACGAACAGGGTCGTGCGCTCCCCCACCTCCGCGGTGGCCGAGCGCATGCGCCGGCCGTGCCGCCCGGCGGGGACGTGCACCCGCACCTTGCGCTCCAGCGCGGTCCCCGGGTTGGTCACGAGGTGGACGTCCACCGTCTCCTCGGTGTCGGGCATCGCCGTCGCGAGCGCGCTCGTCTCGAGCTCGCCGCTGGCCGCGTACACGAGGTGACCGCCCTGGAGCAGGCCGGCGCGGGGGTCGGGGACCAGCGCGAGCGGAGCGGCCACGCTGACGCCGCTCTGCCGGCCGGTCGCCACCAGCTGGGCCTCCAGCACCTGCGTGTTGCGCGTGGACAACTCGAGCTCCACCCGCACGCCCGAGTCCGTCCGCGTGAGCGCCCGCGTGCGGTGCGCGGGCGGTGCGGCGAGGCGGTCGCCGAAGTGCAGCGCGAGGAAGCCGCGGGCCGTGTTCTCCACGACGACGTCGACCCCGTCGACGACGGTCGCCACGGCCTCCTGCGGCCGTTCGGTGCGGTCGAACAGGCCGAGCCTTTCGCGGACCTCCCGGCCACCCTCGCCCGCCACGAGCAGCGTGAGGTCCACGACGTCGACGGCGACGGCGAGCTCGCGCCGAGCCTCGTCCAGGTCGATGCGGAACGCGAAGCCCGAGCCCTTCGCCGTGTTGGGCACCGTGAGCCCGACCGAGCGGCCGACGGCCCAGAGCTCGAGGCCGCGTACGGCGCCCGCGCTCGCCTCGTAGGTGCCCGAGATGACGAGGACCGTGCCGTCGAGGCGGTAGCGCAGCAGGATGCGCGGCGACACCTCGACGAACCGTCGCAGACGCCGCTCGACGGGGGCCGGAAGCCTGCGCAGCATCTTCAGCCCCGGGCGGGAGATGGCCCGACGAACCCGTCTGATGCCGTCACCCATGCCGCTGCCCTCGGTCTCCACGCACCGCCGAAGAATAAGCCACGGCTCCCGACCGCCAGAATCGCGCGGCACCCGGCGCATGCTCCGGCGTCGCCGACGTGCCTCACCTGACGTGCCTCACCTACAGTGCGGCGGTGCCGTACACGCCGCAGACCGCCGCTCCGTCCGTGCGTCGCGACCCGTTCTGGGACAACGCCAAGGCCGTGCTCGTGACGCTCGTCGTCGTGGGTCACACGCTGGCCCCGTTGGCGCCGCACAGCGCGGCCGCCGACGTCGTCTACCGCTGGATCTACCAGTTCCACATGCCGGCGTTCGTGTTCGTGACGGGGATTCTGACCGCCGAGCTCACGCGCGCCCGCGCGGGCCGGCTGGTCACCGGGCTCGTGGTGCCGTACGTGATCTTCCAGTCCGTGCAGTGGCTCGAGGTCTCGCTCGTGCAGGGCAGCTGGGCGCACTGGCAGCTGCTCACGCCGCGGTGGACGCTCTGGTACCTCGTCGCCGTGCTCCTGTGGCGCCTCGCCGCGCCCTTGTTCGAGGCGATGCGTCCCGCTGCCGCCCTCGCGCTCGCACTCGTGGTCGCCGTGGCCGCCGGTCTGGGAGCCGGTGTCGGTGGCGTCCTCGCGCTCGACTACACCCTCGGGTTGCTGCCGTTCTTCGTCGCCGGCGTCCTTCTGCGGGGTGCCAACGTCCCACGGCTGCTGGCCGGGCCGCGCGCTCGTGCCGCCGGGATCGTCGTGCTCGTCGCCGCGGCCGGCGTGGCCGTGGTGCTGCACGGTCATCTCCCCCGACTCGCGTTGCGGCAGGGATCGGCCGAGGAGCTCGACACCAGCGACCTGCGTGCCGCGATCATCCGGGTCGCCGTGCTCGGGCTCGCGGCGGCGTGCGTCGCCGCGGTGCTCGCGGTGCTGCCGCGGCAGCGGCACTGGTGGACCTCGATCGGCGAGGCATCCCTGTTCGTCTACCTGCTGCACCCGCTGGTGCTCGTGCCGTGGCGGCTGGGCGACCTGCCCGACCGGGTGGACACCGCGTGGCAGGTCGCGCTCGTGATCCTCGCTGCCGCGACGCTCGCGTACCTGCTGTCGCGGCGTGTCACGCGGGCGGCGACCGCGTTCGCGGTCGAGCCGCGCTGGGCGGGGCGCCTCCTGCGCCGCCCGGGCGTGCCGGTCGGGTAGCCGCGTCGCGTCACCGTCCGCGCAGGAACCCGGTCCCCCACGCCATGTGCATGACGGTCAGCACGGCGGGCAGCCGCAGCAGGGCCGGGGCCCGCAGGCCGCGGCCGAACACGAGCGCGGCGACCACCACGCCGACGAGGTACGTCGCGGGCACCGCGAGCGCGAGCGCCAGCGCCGGCGCACCGAGCAGCGGCCCCAGCAGGGCCACGAGGAGGCTCACGGCGATCGCGACGACGACCACGGGCGGCGCCAGGTAGCGCGGCGAGGCGGTCGCCGGGTAGCGCCGCACCACCTCGCGCCGCCACTGGCCCGTCTTGTAGAACTGCGACGCCAGCGCCCGGAACGACGCGCGCGGCCGGTACTCCACGCGCATCGCGGGCGTGAACCACACGACGGCGCCACTCGTGCGCAGGCGCAGGTTCAGCTCCCAGTCCTGGGCGCGCGACCAGTGCTCGTCATAGCCACCCAGGCGCTCGAACGTGGACCGACGGAACGCACCGAGGTACACCGTGTCCGCCTCGCCCTCGGCGCCCCCCGTGTGGAAGCGGCCGCCGCCGAGCCCCACGGGGTGCGACATCGCGAACGCGACCGCCTCCTGCATCGCACCGGCGCCGGTCGGGACCATCATGCCGCCGACGTTGTCCGCGCCCGTGCGCTCGAGCGCCTCGACCGCCGTGCTCACGTAGTCGAGGGGCAGGGTGGCGTGACCGTCCGTGCGGACGAGGTAGACGGTCCCCGGCTGGGCCCGCACGCCCGCCCGGGTGGCGATGTTCAGGCCCTGCGGCGTGAGCCCCGTGGGGTTCTCGACGACCACCACGCGCGCATCCTGCGCCGCGAGCTCGTCGGCGATGGCCGCCGTCGCGTCCAGCGACGGTCCGACCGCGAGCGCGAAAACGAGCGGACCGCGGTAGTCCTGCGCGAGGACGGCGGCGACCGCCGCGCGCAGGTCTCGCTCCTCGTTCCTGACCGTGGCGAACACGACGACCGGAGGCAGGGCGGAGGGGACATCGGGCACGCGCGAAGGATAGGTCATGCGAGCCCGCCGGCTCGGCGGGCACCGCGGGTGCGGGCCTAGCGAGCGGGCCGGACCGGCTCGATGCCCGCGTCCCGCTGGCTGCGCCACGCCTCCCAGGCGGAGGCCACGATCTCGTCGAGCCCGAAGCGGGGTGCCCAGCCGAGCTCCTCGCGCAGCCGCGCGCCCGTGGTGACCAGGCTCGCCGGGTCGCCCGGGCGGCGCGGCAGCACGGTAGGGGTCGTGTCGCGACCCGACACGGCGCCGATCGCCGCGAGCATCTGGGCCACGGAGACGCCACGCCCGGTGCCGACGTCGAACGTGTCGAAGGCCCGGTCCTCACGCTCCAGGTAGGACAGCGACGTCACGTGCGCGTCCGCGAGGTCGGCGACGTGGATGTAGTCCCGTATGCAGGTGCCGTCGGGGGTCGGGTAGTCGTCGCCGAACACCACGGGCGGTTCGCCGCTCTCCAGCCGGTCGAAGACGATCGTCATGAGGTTGAGCACCGCGAGGTCACCCAGCCCGGGGCGCCCGGCGCCCGCGACGTTGAAGTACCGCAGCGAGAGCTGGCGCAGGCCCCACGCGCGGGAGGCGGCGCGGACCATCCACTCCCCGACCGCCTTCGTCTCGCCGTACGGGTTGATCGGCCGGGGCGCGGTGCGCTCGTCGACGACGCCACCGTCGGGCTCGCCGTAGACGGCCGCCGACGAGGACAGCACGAGCCGGTCGACGCCGGTCGCGCGGGCCGCCTCCAGCACCGCACCGAGCCCGCCCACGTTCTGGCGGTAGTACCACTCGGGCTGCGCGACGGACTCGCCGACCTGCTTCTTGGCCGCGAGGTGCACGATGCCGGTCGCGCGGTGGTCACCCATCACCTCGGTCAGCCTCGCGGTCGCGTCGGGGGCGGCGAGGTCGATGCGGTGCAGCGGGTGACCCTCGACGCGGTCCGCGGCCGACGTCGACAGGTCGTCCACGACGACCACCTCCTGGCCGGACCGGGACAGGGCGTCGACGACGTGGGCTCCGATGTAGCCGGCCCCGCCGGTCACGATGATGGTCACGCACGAGACCCTATCGACGGCTGCGACCGACGGCTGCGGCACCGGCTGCGGTGCCGAGGCGGCGCCGGCGCCCGATTCGTCTCCCTCGACCGCGCACGTGCGCTCATCTGCACAGATCCTCCACCGCGTGCATGCGACGAGTCCGCCGGTCGGGCCGAGGCAAAATCTAGGATTCCGCTGTGACCGTCCGCCACGCCACCCCAGCACGCCCGCGCAACGCGCGGCACTCGCGCCACGCCACGCACACCACGCGCAGGGTGGTCCGCGGCACCGCGATCGCCGCGACGGCCCTGCTCGCGTTCGGCGTCGGCAGCGCCGCCGCCACCTACATGCGCATCGACGGCAACCTCAACCACGCGGACATCGGGTCCCTGGTCGCCGACGAGTCGCGACCGACCAAGGCCACCAACCCCGACGACCCGAACGCCGGCAAGGACGTCAACATCCTGCTGCTCGGGTCGGACCAGCGCGACGGTGAGAACGCGGAGATCGGCGGCAGCTTCGGCGGCATGCGCTCGGACACGACGATCGTGCTGCACATCTCGGCGGACCGGTCCCGGGTCGACGCCATCTCGATCCCGCGCGACTCGATGGTCCACATCCCGTCCTGCAAGCTGTCGAACGGCAAGCACACGGGCGAGACGTTCGGGATGTTCAACTCCGCCTTCGCGTTCGGCTGGGACCAGGGCGGGGACATCGCCTCCGCCGTCGGGTGCACCTGGAGGACCGTCGAGAAGAACACCGGGGTCCACATCGACCACTCGGTGGTCGTCGACTTCGCCGGCTTCGAGAACATGGTGGACGCCCTGGGCGGCGTGCCCATCTGCATCCCCAACGAGATGATCTCGAAGAAGGCCCGGCTGCACCTGCTGCCCGGGAACCAGACGCTCAACGGCAAGCAGGCGCTCGGCTTCGCCCGCGCGCGCACCGGCACGGGCGTCGGCGACGGCTCGGACACCAACCGCATCGGGCGCCAGCAGCAGCTCATCGCGGCCATGGTCAAGGCCATCCTGAGCAAGAACGTGCTCACCGACGTGGGCGACCTGCTGGGTCTCCTCGGCGCGGCCACCAGCTCGGTCACCACGGACAAGGGCCTGAGCGTGACCGACATGGCGGGCCTCGCCTACACGATGCGGGACATCCGCGGTGGCAACATCACCTTCATGACGATTCCGTGGGGGCCCTACCCGGCCGACCACAACCGCGTGCAGTGGACCGACGAGGCCGCCACCATCTGGGCGCGGATGGCCGCCGACGAGCCCCTCGACGGCGAGCCGGCCAAGACGCCGGCCGCCACGAAGGGCGCCACGCCCACGGGCGGCGCGACCACCTCCACCTCGACCCCGAAGGCGACGCCAACGCCCACGGAGTCCAAGCAGGCCGGTCACGAGGCGTTCAACCTCGACGACAGCACGGCCAGCTGCTCGAAGTGACGGGACTCGACGTGACGGGACTCGACGTGGTGGGAGTGGCATGAGCCCGGAGAACAAGCGCCCCGCGGCGCCGCCGAGCTTCGCTCCCGGTGCGAAGGTGTCGCGGCCCGGCGCCGAGGGGTCGGACCCGGTCGTCGTCGGCCAGCAGCCCGACCAGACCCGCGTGCTGCCGGCCACCCCGTCCGGCCGGCCGCAGGCCACGCCGTCAGCCCACGCGCAGGGCACCCCAGCGAGCTCCTCAGCACCGACCCCGCCGCGCACGTCGGCCTCCCGGCCCGGCGCCCCCCGCCCGGCGTCGGCCCGCCCCGCGGGCTCGTCCGGAGCCGCGCCCGGTGCGAGTGCGGCCGCCGCCGCGGGCACCGCACGGCCGGCCAGCGCGCCGGCCCGGCAGGCGAGCGGTCACCCGACGGGCCACGCGCCCGGACGGCCTGCTGCCACCGCGCGCCCCGCTGCCACCGCACGCCCCGGCGGCGGTGCCCGGCCGGTCGGTCCGTCGACCGGCGGACGCCCCGGCGCCCCCTCGGGCCCCGGTGGTCCCGTGCCGACGCCTGGCGACGGCCAGCAGCCGGGCCGGCGTCGGCGCGGGCGCCGCGCGCTCGTCATCTCGGTGGTCGCGATCGTGCTGATCGCGCTCCTCGCGTGGCCCATCGGGCTCGTGATGTGGGCCGACGGCAAGATCCAGCACACCGACGCGCTCTCGGGCGCGAAGGGCACCGACGGCACCACGTACCTGCTCACGGGCTCGGACTCGCGGGCTGACGGGGGCGTCAAGGACGACGGCACCAAGGGCGCCCGCACCGACACGATCCTGCTGCTGCACGTCCCCGACCACGGGCCGACCGCGCTCATCTCGCTCCCCCGGGACACGTACGTCGAGATCCCCGGGCACGACGCCAACAAGATCAACGCGGCGTTCGCCTGGGGCGGCGCTCCCCTGCTCGTGAAGACGGTCGAGGGCATGTCCGGCCTGACGATCGACCACTACGCCGAGATCGGCATGGCCGGCGTGAAGGACGTCGTGGACTCGGTGGGCGGGGTGCGGCTCTGCTACGACAAGTCGGTCAAGGACCCGGACTCCCGCCTCAAGTGGAAGAAGGGCTGCCACGAGGTGCACGGCAAGACCGCCCTCGCGTTCGCGCGCATGCGCAAGGCCGACGCAGAGGGCGACATCGGTCGCGCCGAGCGTCAGCGCCAGCTCGTGTCGGCCATCATGGGCAAGGTCGAGCCGAAGTCGCTCGTGCTGCACCCGTCGCGCCAGGTCGCGCTCATCGACGCCGCCACCGGCGCGCTCACGGTGGACGAGAGCATGGGCATGATCGACATGGGCAAGATGGCCCTCGCGTTCAAGGCCGCGAACGGCAAGGGCGGGATCACGGGCACACCGCCGCTGAGCAGCATCGATTACCGTCCGGGCGGCGTCGGCTCGACCGTCCAGATCGACCCGGACAAGGCGGCCGCGTTCTGGGTCGCGATCCGGGACGGCGAGCTGGAACCCGGCAAGGTCGGCGGGATGCCGAACGCCTGAGGCGCGCCCGGCGCCTGGCTCAGGCCTGGAAGCCGATCCCGGAGCGTCCGCCGGACTGCGCGCGCAGGCGCTCCCCCTTCGCGTCGGCCTGCTCCCGCAGACCCACCTGGAAGGCGGCCATCGCCGTCCGCAGCCGGGCGGCCGCTTCGTCGGTCCCCGACGCGAGGATCCGGACCGCGAGCAGTCCCGCGTTCCGCGCACCCCCCACCGACACGGTCGCGACGGGCACGCCGGCAGGCATCTGCACGATGGACAGCAGCGAGTCCATGCCGTCCAGGTAGGCCAGCGGCACCGGGACGCCGATCACGGGCAAGGTGGTGACGGAGGCGAGCATGCCCGGCAGGTGCGCGGCGCCCCCGGCCCCCGCGACGATCGCGCGCAGCCCGCGGTCTGCCGCCGTGCGGCCGTAGTCGATCATCTTCTCGGGCTGGCGGTGCGCCGAGACGACGTCCACCTCCACGGGCACGTCGAACTCCGCCAGCGCGTCGGCGGCCGCCTGCATGACGGGCCAGTCCGAGTCCGAGCCCATGACGATCCCGACCAGGGCACCTGCAGCCATCACGCTCTCCGTCCGTGCGTCCTGCGCGGCTCGTGCCGCGCGCCCATCATGCCCGCCCCGGGCTGTCGTCAGGCCGGCGTCTCTCCCCGCAGGAGGGCGGCAGCGGCCGTCGCGCGTCGCCGGACGTCGTCCAGGTCGTCGCCGGTGACGTTGACGTGGCCGAGCTTGCGGCCGGGGCGCACGTCCTTGCCGTACAGCTGCACCTTCGCTGCGGGGTCGGCCTCCGCCACGGCCGCCAGGGCGTCCGTGAGGTCGGTCAGCGCGCTGCCCAGCACGTTCGCCATCACGGTCCACCGGGCGCGCGCGCTCGTGTCTCCGAGCGGAAGGTCGAGCACCGCGCGCAGGTGCTGCTCGAACTGGCTGGTCACGGCCCCGTCGATCGTCCAGTGCCCCGAGTTGTGCGGGCGCATGGCGAGCTCGTTCACCAGGATGTCGCCGTCCACCTCGAACAACTCCACGGCCAGGACGCCCGTGACCCCCAGGCCCTCGGCCACCCGGACGGCGACATCGACCGCGCGGGCCGCGAGCGCCGGATCGAGGTCGGGCGCGGGGGCGACCACCTCGGAGCAGACCCCGTCGCGCTGCACCGACTCGACCACCGGCCACGTGCGGACCTCGCCGGACGGGCGTCGGGCGACGAGCACCGCGAGCTCGCGCGTGAAGGGCACCTTCTCCTCCGCGAGCAGCGGCACGCCGCCGTCGGCCGCGGCGGCGAACCAGTCGGCCACCTCGTCGGCCGACGAGACCACCCGCACGCCCTTGCCGTCGTAGCCCCCGCGCGCGGTCTTGACCACGGCCTCGCCGTGCTCGGCCAGGAACGCCACCAGCGCGTCGATGTCGGGCAGCTCGGCCCATCGCGGGCACGGCGCGCCCAGCTCGGTGAGTCGGCGGCGCATGACGATCTTGTCCTGCGCGTGCACCAGCGCGTGCGTGTCGGGGCGTACCGCGACGCCCTGAGCGGCGAGGCGGTCGAGCAGCTCGAACGGCACGTGCTCGTGCTCGAAGGTCAGCACGTCGGCGCCGACGCTGAGCGCGGAGACGGCCTCGGCATCGGCCGCCGCTCCCACGGGCGCGTCCACGACCACCTGGGCGGCGGACGACGTCGTGCTCTCGACGAGCACGCGCAGGTGCACGCCGAGCGCGGTCGCCGCCGGCGCCATCATGCGGGCCAGCTGCCCACCACCGACCACGGCCACCACGGGTGCACTCACGGGCGCCGAGCGTAGTCCAGCCGACGACGAGTGCGGCTCGACGCCCAGGAACCGGCGCTATCCTCGCGGGGATCCACCGACCGAGGAGCGCCCGCGTGAACGAGACCGACGAGGCCGCCGTGGGCGCGCCCGTCCCGGGTCCCCCGGCACCCGCCGCGCTGCGATGGGTCATGCTGCGCGCCCGCGCGCTGGAGATCACCCGGTTCCTGTCGGTGGGCGCGGTGGCCTTCGTCGTCGACCTCGGCCTGTTCAACCTGCTGCGCTTCGGGCCCGGTCACGTGCTCGAGGCCAAGCCGCTGACCGCCAAGCTGATCTCGGTGGCGGTCGCCACGCTCGTGTCGTGGCTCGGCAACCGGCACTGGACGTTCGCGGAGCACGCCACGCCGCAGCGCGGGCGCGAGCTGCTGGTCTTCGCCGTCATCAACGTGCTCTGCGCGCTCATCCCGGTGCTCACGCTCGCGTTCTCGCACTACACGCTCGACCTGGTGTCGCCGGCCGCCGACAACGTGTCGACCGTGATCGGCATCGCCATCGGGACCGTGCTGCGCTACCTGGGCTACAAGCGCTGGGTCTTCACGGGCCACCGCCCCTAGCGCTCCCCATGGCCGGCTCTCGCGAGCCCCCACCGCCCCCGCACGCCACCGGACGGACCCCGCACCGCTTCGCCGACCCCACCACGTCGCCGATCCGCACCGCTCCGCCGATCCGCACCGCTTCGCGATCCCCACCGCTTCGCCGATCCGCACCGCTTCGCCGATCCGCACCGCTTCGCCGATTTCACATCGAAACGCCGATTTGAATCGGCGAAGTGATGCCCAATCGGCGAAGTGATGGCCCCGCAAGCGAGTCGGCGACGCGACGGGGACGCCGAGAGCGCGAGCCGCCGAGGCGAGGCGGAAGCCGCCACGCCGCATGAGTTCGCCGATTCCACATCACTTCGCCGATTCAGATCGGCGTACTGATGCCGAATCGGCGAAGTGATGGCGGCGCAGGCGAGTCAGCGGCGCCCGGCACGCGAGCCGGCGACGTTGCGGGCGCGACGGCGAGGGCGCGGGCCGACGCGGGGTGGCGAGGGCGCGGGCCGACGCGGGGTGGCGAGGACGCGGGCCGACGCGGGGCGGCGAGGGCGCGGGCCGACATCGCGGGGGCGACGACCAGGGCGCGGGCCGACATCGCTGGGAGCGACGGCGAGAGCGCGGGCCGGCGCGGCGAGGCGGAAGCCGGCGCGGGCGGCTCAGTGGCTCAGGGGACGTCCGCCTGGACCAGAACGCCGTCGCCGCGCGCCGAGAGCGGCCCGTCCGCGGCCGGCACGAATGCGGCCTGTCCACGCTCGAGCACCAGCGTGCCGTCGTGCTCGCCGTGCACCTCGACCTCGCCCTCGATGCACACCAGCACGCGCGGGCCGCGGCCGGGGATGCGCGTGGTCCCCTCGTCGGTGAGCCGTGTGACCGAGAGCTCGAAGTCGTCGACCGGCGCGTAGAAGATCTCGGTGGACGTGAACACGCGCTCGGGGGCGATGCGGATGGGCGGCGCGGCCACGGTGTCGAGCGTGGCGAGCAGCTCCAGGGTGTCCACGTGCTTGCTGGTCAGGCCGGCGCGGAGCACGTTGTCGGAGTTCGCCATGATCTCCACCGCGAGGCCGCCCAGGTAGGCGTGCACGGTGCCGGCCGGGACGAAGAGCGCCTCCCCTGGTCGCAGCGTCACGGGGTTGAGCAGCACGGACGTGACCGCACCCGGGTCGCCGGGGTAGGCGGCCGCGAGCCGCATCACCGTGCGGTCGGTGCGCGGCGACGGGGAGCCGTCCTCGAGCCGGCGGGCGCACGCGGCGGCGAACGCGGCGACCTCCACCGCGCCCGGACGGCTCTCGGGGTTCAGCAGCCACGTGAAGGCCGCCCGCACGCCCGCCGACGTCGGGTCCGCCACGAGGATGTCGCGCAGCTGGCCGGCGAGCGGGTCGTCGAGCCCGGCCAGCAGCTCGGCGGCCCGACGGGGCGCGCGGAAGCCCACCATCGCGTCGAACCGGGTGAGCGCGTAGACGAGCTCGGGCTTGTGGTTGGCGTCCTTGTAGCTGCGCTCGGGCGCGAGGAGCGGCACGCCGGCGGCGTCCTCGGCGGCGAAGCCCGCGCGCGCCCGGGCGATGTCCGGGTGGACCTGCAAGGACAAGGGCGCGTCGGCCGCGATGAGCTTGAGCAGGTAAGGCAGGTGCGCGCCGAACCGCGTCGCGACGCCCTCGCCGAGCGCGACCTGCGGGTCCGCCGCGATGAGCTCGTCGAGCGTGGGTCCGTCCACCACCTGCGCCGGAGCGCTCGGGTGGGCGCCGAACCAGGCCTCCGCGAGCGGCAGCCCGTCCGGGACCGTGCGCAGCACGTCCTGGATGGCGGTCGTCGAACCCCAGTCGTAGTGCTGGGTGGCGGGCGTCAGCCGGTACAACGGGACTCCTCGGGTGGCCGGACGGCCGTGGGTTCGGGTGCAGGCATGCTGGGTGGAGCAGGTGCGAGCACGCTAGCCGACCCGACCGTCCGATCCGCCGGAGTTGGACGGGAGTTCGGCCGCCGTTGGGTGAGCCTTCCCGCCGTGCTCACCCCGCTCGCGCGTCGCACCCCGCTCACCCGGCACGCCCCGCTCACCGCGGCCGGCCGCGGCCACGCCGGCCCGTGACGACCGCGCCCAGCGGGAGCACCACGTCCGGGCGCAGCGACGCGGGCACGCCGGACAGGAAGAGCGCGAACACCGCGGGACGACGCTGGGCCAGCTCCAACCGGCCCCCGTCGGCGGCCGCGAGGTCGCGCGCGAGCGCCAGACCCAGCCCGGTGCCGGCCCCCGACGTCACCTCGCGTTCGAAGATCCGGCCGGCGATGTCGTCGGGCACGCCCGCGCCCTCGTCGGCGACCTCGACCACCACCATCCCCGAGGGGCCGCCCAGGCGGGAGCGCAGGGTGGTGGTGCCCGCCCCGTGCTTGAGCGAGTTCTCGATGAGCGTGGCGAGCACCTGCGCGAGCGCGCCGGGCGTGGCCAGCACCTGGGTCGCAGGGTCGATCTCGACCCGCAGCCGGCGCCCCGCCTGCTCGAAGGTGGGCGCCCACTCCTCCTCCTGCTGGTGCACCACCTCGATGAGGTCCACCGCCTCCGTAGTGCCCCCCGTGCTGCGCCGCGAGGCCAGCAGGAGGTCGTCGACCACGCGGACGAGCCGCTCGACCTGCTCGAGCGAGATGCGCCCCTCCTCGCGGATCTCCTCGGAGTCCGTGGCGAGCATGATCTCCTCGAGCCGCATCGACAGCGCGGTGAGCGGCGTGCGGAGCTGGTGGGAGGCGTCCGCGGCGAACTGCCGCTCGGCCGCGAGCCGGCCGGCCATCCGGTCGGCGCTGCGGGCCAGCTCGGCGGCCACGAGGTCGATCTCCTCGACGCCGGAGGGTTCGAGCTGGGGGCGCACCTGTCCCGACCCCAGCTGCTCGGCCGACGCCGCGAGGTAGACCAGCGGCGCCGCGAGCCTGTTCGCCTGCCAGATCGCCATCGCGATGCCCGCCGCGAAGGCGACCACGGCGGCAGCCACGACGAGGGCGATCACGCGCGCACTCAGCCAGAAGACGTCCCACCAGGAGACGTAGAGCAGGACGGTCGCGCCCACGTCGGAGGTGGCCTGGACCGACAGGCTCCGACCGCGGATCCGGTCGCCCGCCTGGTAGACCTCGCCGGTCGGCAGGCGCACGACGACGGACGCGTCGATCTCGTCGTCGTCCTGGGTGCCGGTGTACGGCTCGAACATGCGGTCGGTGAAGTCCACGGCGTTGTCCACGCGGAAGTCCACCGTGCGGGCCAGCGAGTCGGCCCGCGCCTGGAGCGACTGCATCTCGTTCTCCCGCACCAGCTGCGCCCCGAGGAACGCGAGCGGGAAGCCGAGCAGCACCACGGCGACCGTGACGGCCGCGATGGTCGCCTGCAGGACGCGACGACGCAAAGGTCAGCCCCGCTCGGCACCGGCAGAGCCGGGGCTGCCGGTCTCGAACCGGAAGCCCATGCCCCGCACCGTGGTGACGTACCGCGGCGCGTTCGCGTCGTCGCCGAGCTTGCGCCGCAGCCAGGACACGTGCATGTCGAGCGTCTTCGTCGAGCCGGTGGGGTCCGAGTCCCACACCTCGCGCATGAGGGTCTCGCGCGCGACGACGGCACCCGCCGCGCCCACGAGCACGCGCAGCAGCTCGAACTCCTTGGCGGTCAGGTGCAGCTCGCGCTCCCCCTGGAACGCGCGGTGCGCCGCGACGTCCACCCGGACGTTCTGCGCATGGAGCTCGTCCTCGTCGGCGGGCTCGCCCACCGTGCGGCGCAGCAGGGCCCGCACGCGAGCAAGCAGCTCGGCGAGCCGGAACGGCTTGGTGACGTAGTCGTCGGCGCCCGCGTCGAGGCCGACCACCAGGTCCACCTCGTCGGCGCGCGCCGTCAGCACGAGCACGGGGGTGGTGAGCCCGAGGTTTCGGATGGCGCGGGCCACGTCCAGGCCGTCCATGTCCGGCAGGCCCAGGTCGAGCACGACGAGGTCCGCGGCCGCGGCGCCGTCGATGGCGCCTTGACCCGTTCCTTGCACGCGCACGTCATAACCTTCACGTCCGAGCGCGCGGGCCAAAGGCTCGGCAATCGCGGGATCGTCCTCGGCCAGCAGCACCAGGGTCATTCGCCCATGTTAGGTCACGGGTGCGTCTCGGACGCCACCCCGGCACGCCCACCTCTGGGCTGATCCGTGGCGAGCGCGGCTCCGCCCTCGGTCCGACGTGCCGGCGCCCCGCCACGCCTACCCTCGGGGGGTGAACACCTGGGACCGGCTGCTGGCGTGGGAGGAGCGCCACCGCTTCATCGTCGACCTCGCCGGGACGGCGGCCCTCATCCTCGTCATCGCCCCCGCGACCGCGCTGTTCGGCTTCACCGGTCTCAGTCCGATCGGCACGGGGCACAGCGCCTGGCTCGGCGTCGCGCTGGTGGCCCCGCTCGCCTGGCGGCGCGTCGCCCCCGTGGCGTCCTGCGCCGCCGTCTACACCGTCGCGCTGCTGCACGTGCTGCTGGGCACGCCGGTGGCGTTCCCGGCGGACCTGGCCGTGCTCGCGGCGCTGTACTCCGTCACGGTGCACGGGCCGCGGTGGGCGCACCGGGTGGCCATGGCGACCGCGCTGCTCGGCTCGCTCGTGCTCACCGCGTCGGTCCGGTCCACGCTGCTCGACCCGACCGCCATCGCGCTCGGCATGTTCGCCGCGGTGCTCGCCCTCACGGTGTGGGCGTTCGGGCTGGTCCGGCGCTCGCGCCGCGAGACGCTCGAGGCGCTCGTCGACCGCGCGGAGCGCCTCGAGGTGGAGCGCGCGCAGCAGGGCCGGCTCGCGACCGCCGCCGAGCGCGCGCGCATCGCCCGGGAGATGCACGACATCGTGGCTCACTCGCTGACGGTGATGATCGCCCAGGCCGACGGGGGACGGTACGCGGCCGACGCCGACCCCGCCGCGGCGACCCGGGCGCTCGGCACCATCGCCGAGACCGGCAGGGCCGCCCTCACCGACATGCGCCGCCTCCTCGGGGTGCTGCGCGACGAACCGTCCCAGCCGGGCGGGGCGACCACGGGCGGGGCCGAGGGACTCCGCGGCACCCCCGCCATCGGCACGACCTCGCCGCAGCCGGCGGCCGACGACCTCGACACGCTCGTCGAGCAGGTGCGGGCCAGCGGCGTGCGCATCTCCATGGTGCGGATGGGCACGCCCCGGCCGCTGCCTCCCGGCGTGGGGCTCACGGTCTACCGGATCGCCCAGGAGGCGCTCACCAACGTGCTCAAGCACGCGGGCCCGGAACCGACGACCACGGTGATGGTGCAGTGGCGGCCCGACGGCATCGCCCTCGAGATCACGGACGACGGCCGTGGTGCCGCGGCCGGCAGCGACGGGCTCGGGCAGGGCCTGCGCGGCATGGCCGAGCGCGCGACGATGTTCGGCGGCACGGTCAGCGCCGGTCCGCGCCCGGGGGGCGGGTTCCGCGTGCGGGCGACGATCCCCACGCCCGGCCACGCGGGCCAGCCCACGCACGACGACGACCCGACGGGCCCGGTATCCGGCGTCCACCCCATCGAGCAGGAGACCACGTGAACGACCCGGTACGCGTCGCCCTCGTCGACGACCAGCAGCTGGTGCGCGCCGGCTTCCGCATGGTCATCGACTCCCAGCCTGACCTCACCGTCGTGGCCGAGGCCGGTGACGGCGCCCAGGCGGTCGCCGCTCTGACCCCGCCCGCGAGCACGGCGGTGGACGTCGTCCTCATGGACGTGCGGATGCCGACCATGGACGGGCTCACGGCGACCGCGCAGATCACCGCCGCCGGGACGCCCGAGCGGCCCGCGCCGCGGGTCATCGTGCTCACCACCTTCGACCTCGACGAGTACGTCCTCGCCGCCATCCGCGCCGGCGCGAGCGGCTTCCTGCTCAAGGACGCGCCGCCCGAGGAGATGCTCGCCGCGATCCGGACCGTGCACCACGGGGACGCCGTCATCGCGCCGTCCAGCACGCGACGCCTGCTGGAGCACCTCGTCACCGCGCTGCCGCCCGACGAGCCGGGTACGCCCACCGATCCCGCGCGCCTGGCCGTCGCCGAGCTGACCGAGCGCGAGCGCGAGGTCTTCGTGCTCATGGCGCGCGGCCGCTCGAACACCGAGATCGGCCGCGACCTGTTCGTCGCCGAGGCGACCGTCAAGACGCACGTCGGCCGCATCCTGGCCAAGCTGGGCGCGCGCGACCGCGTCCAGGCCGTGGTGACGGCCTACGAGACGGGCCTGGTCCGACCCGGGGATCCCTCCTGAGTCGTCCCACGGGATGACGCCGGTCCACCCAGGACCACCCCGCAGCCCGATGCCCGGCCGCACAGCGGGCACCTAGCGTCGAGGCATGCCGACCACGAACGAGAACCACCCCGTCACCACAGCCCGCACGGCCAGCAGCGCCCGCGGCCTCAGCAAGGTCTACGGCTCCGGCGCTGCCTCGGTGCGCGCCCTGGACACCGTCGACGTCGACTTCGCCGCCGGTGCCTTCACCGCCATCATGGGCCCTTCGGGCTCGGGCAAGTCGACGCTCATGCATCTGCTGGCCGGGCTCGACTCGGCCACCGGCGGCCGCGTGCTGCTGGGCGACACCGAGCTCACGTCCCTGGGCGACGACGCCCTGACCGACCTGCGGCGCGACCGCATCGGCTTCGTGTTCCAGTCCTTCAACCTGCTGCCCATGTTCACCGCCGAGCAGAACGTGCTCCTCCCGCTGGAACTGGCCGGCGCCCCCGTGGACCGGGAGTGGTTCGGCACGCTCGTCGACACCCTGGGGCTGGAGGCACGTCTCGCGCACCGGCCCAGCGAGCTCTCGGGCGGCCAGCAGCAGCGCGTCGCCATCGCACGGGCCCTGATCGCCAAGCCCGAGGTCGTCTTCGCGGACGAGCCCACGGGCAACCTCGACTCGCGCTCGGGCGCCGAGGTGCTCAGCTTCCTGCGCCGCTCCGTGCGCGAGCTGGGCCGCACGGTCATCATGGTCACGCACGACCCGGCAGCCGCCGCCTACGCCGACCGCGTGGTGCTGCTGGCCGACGGCCAGATCGCGGGCGAGATCCACGACCCGACCCCCGAGTCGGTGCTCGCCGGTCTCGACGCGCTGCGCTCGCTCGACTCGGTGGTGGGTGCCTGATGCTCCGCCTCACCCTCGCCCAGATGCGGCGCAGCCTCGGACGCCTGGTGGCGGCGGGGATCGCGATCGCCATCGGCACCGCGTTCGTCACCGCGACCCTGCTGGCCGGCGACGTCTTCTCGCGCGCGACCGACGACGCGCTGACCGCCCGGTACGGCGCCGCCGACCTGGTGGTCGCCGGGCCGGTCACCCCCGAGTCCCTCGCCGCCGTGCAGCACACCCCCGGCGTCCAGGCGGCGTCCCCGCTGCTGCTGGGCTCGGCCCAGGTGAGCGTCGGCACCAGGAGCGAGTACCTCGCCCTCCTCGCCCAGTCCCCCGTGCCGGCGTTCGACACGCTGCGCGTCACCGACGGCTCGCTCGCTGGTGCCGGCGAGATCGCCCTGCCGGAGTCGACGGCCAAGCGGCTCGGCGTCGCGGTCGGCGACCAGGTGGACGTGACGACCTACAGCGACACGGACCCCGACGCCGCGCCCGTGGTCGAGAAGGTCACGGTCTCGGGGCTGGTCGACGACCCCAAGGGCGCCTGGACCGAGTACGGCGGGGCGGGCTCCGCGGCCGGCGCCGACCTGCAGCGCTGGAACGGCGGACCCGTCGACTCGACGAGCATCCTCGTTCGGACCGACGACGTGCAGGCCACCCAGGCGGCCCTCGTCGCGACCGTCGACGGCGGCGCGGAGGTGTGGACGAAGCAGCAGGCGGCGTCGCACGCGGTGAGCGAGCTGTCGGACGACGGCACGGACTTCGTCCTGCTCCTCGTGCTCGGGTTCGGCGGCGTGGCCCTGGTGGTGGCCGGCCTGGTCATCTCCAACACCTTCCAGGTGCTGGTCGCGCAGCGCACCCGCACCCTCGCGCTGCTGCGCTGCGTCGGAGCCCGCCGCTCCCAGCTGCGCACGTCCGTCCTCGTCGAGGCCGGCATCGTCGGCCTGGGCGCCTCCGCGGTGGGCGTGCTCAGCGGCGCGGCGCTCGGCCAGATCACGCTCTGGGCCCTGGACGGCACCAGCGCGGGGCCCAAGCTGCCGTCGACGATCGCCCTGTCCGCGGTGACCGTGCTGCTGCCCCTGGTCGTCGGGACGCTGGTGACCCTGGCGTCCTGCCTGGTGCCGGCCCGCGCCGCCACCCGCGTGTCGCCGGTCGCCGCCCTCCGCCCGGTCGAGGCGCCGAGCGTGCGCTCGAGGGCCGGCACCGTCCGCCTGACGCTCTCCCTGGTGATGGCCATCGGTGGCTTCCTCGGCCTCGCCCTGTCCATCGGTGCCGCTCACCTGAGCCCGCTCCTCGGGCTGGGGCTGGGACTGCTCTCGGGGGCCGTGTCCTTCGTGGGCGTCCTGCTGGGCGCCGTGTACTGGGTCCCGCGCGTCGTGGGCGTCGTCGGCGGCGCGTTCCGCCGGACCGGCGCGACGGCGCGGCTCGCGGCGGCCAACTCGGTGCGCAACCCGCGCCGCACGGCCGCGACCAGCACCGCGCTGCTCATCGGCGTCACGCTCGTGGCGCTCATGAGCACGGGGGCCGCGAGCGCGCGGGCCTCGCTGTCCGGTGCGCTCGACGAGCAGTACCCGGTCGACATGATGCTGAGCCGGACCACCGCACCGGGCGAGGACGACCAGGGCTTCCAGGACGGGCTCGCGGCAGTCCGCGCGGTTCCCGGCGTGGCCGACGTGGTCGAGCTGACGACCGTGACCGCGCAGAGCGACGACGGCTCCACGACCTGGGAGCTCCTGGGCGTCGACCCGGAGCAGGCGCACGGCGTGCTGCGCAACGACGACATCGCCGACCAGCTGCGCGACGGGGTCGTGCTCACGTCCTCGAGCGCGCTCGGCGACGCCGTGAAGGCCGGCGGCACCAACCTCACCGTGGTGAAGACCGGCGGGCTCGGCGGCACGTCGCTCGTGACGGCCGACGTGGCCTCGTCCATCGACCCGAGCGCACCGACGACGACCGCCTGGGTCCGCCTGGCCTCCGGGACCGACGCCGGCGACGTGCTCGACGAGGTCCGCCAGGTGGTGGGCTCGGACATCTTCGTGGAGAGCGCCGGTGCCGAGCGGGAGCAGTACGAGCGGCTCATCGACACGCTGCTCGCGATCGTCGTCGGCCTGCTCGGTGTCGCGGTGCTCATCGCGCTCATCGGTGTGGCGAACACGCTGTCGCTGTCCGTGATCGAACGGCGGCGGGAGTCGGCCACGCTGCGGGCCATCGGGCTCTCCCGGCGCAGGCTGCGGCTGTCGCTGGGCATCGAAGGGATGCTCATCGCCGGGGTCGGTGCCCTGCTGGGGGTGGCACTGGGCCTGGTCTACGGGTGGGCCGGCTCGGCGATCGTGTTCGGCAGCTTCGGGGAGCTCCACCTCGCCGTGCCGTGGCTCGACCTGGGGCTGGTCCTCGCGGTCGCGGTCGCGGCCGGGCTGGTCGCCTCGGTGCTGCCGGCTCGCCGGGCGGCGCGCACGTCACCCGTCGCGGCCCTGGCCGTGGACTGAGCCCGACGGCGCCGCCGCCCGCGCGACGGGCGGCGGCGCGGTCGATCGAGCCGAGCCGCGTGCGTCGGCGCCTGAGGAGGGTCCGGCGCCGACGTACGCGGCGAGGTGCTGCCCGGTGAGGGTCGACCGAGCCGCGACCAGGTCGGCCGGCGTCCCCTCGAAGACGACCTGCCCGCCGTCGTGACCCGCCCCGGGGCCGAGGTCGATGATCCAGTCGGCGTGCGCCATGACGGCCTGGTGGTGCTCGATGACGATCACGGACTTCCCCGAGTCCACCAGCCGGTCCAGGAGGGCGAGCAGGCGCTCCACGTCCGCGAGGTGCAGACCGGTCGTCGGCTCGTCGAGCACGTAGGTGCCGCCCTTCTCGCCCATGTGGGTGGCGAGCTTGAGCCGCTGCCGCTCGCCCCCGGACAGCGTGGGCAGCGGCTGGCCCAGCCGGACGTAGCCCAGCCCCACGTCGGCCAGCCGCGCCAGGATCGCGTGCGCGGCCGGTGTGCGGGCCTCCCCCGAGCCGAAGAACTCCTCGGCCTCGGTCACGGACATCGCGAGCACCTCGGAGATGTCCTTGCCCCCCAGGTGGTAGTCGAGCACCGAGGCGTCGAACCGCTTGCCCTCGCACACCTCGCACGTGGTGGCGACGCCGGCCATCATCGCCAGGTCGGTGAAGATCACGCCCGCGCCGTTGCAGTGCGGGCACGCGCCCTCGGAGTTGGCGCTGAACAGTGCGGGCTTGACGCCGTTGGCCTTCGCGAACGCCTTGCGGATGGGCTCGAGCAGGCCCGTGTAGGTGGCGGGGTTGCTGCGCCGCGAGCCCCTGATCGCGCTCTGGTCGATCGCCACGACGTCGTCGCGCCCCGACACCGACCCGTGGATGAGCGAGCTCTTGCCCGACCCCGCGACGCCCGTGACCACCACGAGCACGCCCAGCGGGATGTCGACGTCCACGTCGCGCAGGTTGTGCGACGTGGCGCCGCGCACCTCGAGCACCCCGGACGACGAGCGCACCGCCGGCTTGAGGGCGGCACGGTCGTCGAGGTGCCGGCCCGTGAGGGTGCCGGCCGAGCGCAGGCCGTCCACCGAGCCCTCGTACATCACCTCGCCGCCCTCGGTCCCCGCGCCCGGACCCAGGTCGACCACGTGGTCGGCGATCGCGATCATCTCGGGCTTGTGCTCGACGACGAGCACCGTGTTGCCCTTGTCGCGCAGCTGCAGCAGCAGCTCGTTCATGCGCTGGATGTCGTGCGGGTGCAGCCCGACGGTCGGCTCGTCGAACACGTAGGTGACGTCGGTGAGCGACGAGCCGAGGTGACGGATCATCTTGATGCGCTGCGACTCACCGCCGGACAGCGTCCCCGAGGCGCGGTCGAGCGAGAGATACCCGAGCCCGATCGTGACGAAGGAGTCGAGCGTGCCGCGGAGCACCTCGAGCAGCGGCGCGACGGACGGGTCGTCCAGGCCCTGCACCCACGTCGCGAGGTCGCTGATCTGCATGGCGCACGCGTCCGCGATGCTCACCCCGTCGATGGTCGAGGACCGCGCACCCTCGTTGAGCCGTGTGCCGTCGCAGTCCGGGCAGGTGCCGAACACGACGGTCCGCTCGACGAAGGCGCGGATGTGCGGCTGCAGCGACTCGACGTCCTTGGAGAGCATCGACTTCTGGATCTTCGGGACAATGCCCTCGTACGTGACGTTGATGCCCTCGACCTTGACCTTGGTCGGCTCCTTGTAGAGCAGGTCGCGCAGCTCGCGCTTGGTGAAGTCCTTGACGGGCTTGTCCGGGTCGAAGAAGCCGCAGCCGCGGAAGATGCGCCCGTACCAGCCGTCCATGCTGTACCCGGGCAGGATGAGCGCGCCCTCGTTGAGCGACCTGGTCTCGTCGTACAGCTGCGTCAGGTCGATGTCGCTGACCTTGCCCGTGCCCTCGCAGCGAGCGCACATCCCGCCGGTCACCGTGAAGCTGCGTCGTTCCTTGATCGTCTCCCCGCCGCGCTCCATGGTGACGGCGCCCGCCCCCGAGATGGAGGCGACGTTGAACGAGAACGCCTGCGGCGGCCCGAGGTGCGGCTGCCCGAGCCGGCTGAACAGGATGCGCAGCATGGCGTTCGCATCGGTCGCGGTGCCGACGGTGGAGCGGATGTTGGCCCCCATCCGCTCCTGGTCCACCACGATGGCCGTGGTCAGGCCGTCGAGGACGTCGACGTCGGGGCGCGCGAGCGTGGGCATGAACCCCTGCACGAACGCGCTGTAGGTCTCGTTGATGAGCCGCTGGGAGTCGGCCGCGATGGTGCCGAACACCAGCGAGCTCTTCCCGGACCCGGAGACGCCCGTGAAGACGGACAGCCTCCGCTTGGGGATCTCGACGCTGACGTCCTTGAGGTTGTTGACGCGCGCGCCGTGCACGCGGATCAGGTCGTGCGTGTCGGCCACGTGCCTCGCCGGCGACGTGTCGGTGCTCATCGGGTCTCCCTGGGGCAGCGCTGCGGGGTGGGCGGGCTCGGGCACGGCGGGATCCACGGTACGCGGCGGCGCTGCCCGCGGGGCCGGGATCGGCGGGCCCGATGGCGTGCTAGCGCGTGCCGCCCGGGCGCTTGCGCTGGCCCGCGGGGCGCGTCGGGCGACCGGCGGGGCGCACGACGGGCTCCTCCGCCTGGGTCGGCGGCGCGGCCGAGCTCGTGGTGGCCGCGACGACCGGCGGGAGCAGCAGGCCGACACCCACCGCGAGCGCGACGACGAGCACCGCGACCGCCCACACGCTGATCTCGACGCCGAGCCACCCGATCGCCATCACCACGAGCAGCACCTGCCAGGTGATGACCGGAGAGCGCGCCCAGCGTCGCCCGTTCCACAGGCCGCGCGCGGCCGCCGCGAGCAGCGCCGCGATGCCGAGCGCGAAGACCACGAGGAAGACGACCGCGCCCGGGATCTCGACGTCGCCACGCAGCAGGTCGACGAGCCAGGCGATCGCGAGGCCGACGAACGCCAGAGCCTCGACGAGCACCAGCAGGCACACGGCCACGAGCAGCGGGGGGCGGCGGTCTTCCACCCCCCGAGCGTAGGTCGTCCACGCCCGCCTGCGGCGACCGGGCCGTACATGGACAAACGACCAAGTGCGCTGCTCAGCCCGCGCACAGGTGTGACGAAAGCCTCACCCGTTATCCACTCGAAACCTATTCGTAACCCCTTGTGCAGGTGGGTGCGGGATGTGACTCTAGTGAGAGCACTTCCCCCACCCCCTATTACCACGACTTGCCGCGCGCCCTGACCACGGGGCAGCCCGGTCGTGCGGCCAAGGAGAGCAACCATGGATTGGCGCCACCGCGCAGCGTGTCTGGACGAGGACCCGGAGCTGTTCTTCCCCATCGGCAACACCGGCCCGGCCCTCCTCCAGATCGACGAGGCCAAGGCCGTCTGCCGCCGCTGCCCCGTCGTCGACACGTGCCTCAAGTGGGCCATCGAGACCGGCCAGGACGCCGGCGTCTGGGGTGGCCTCTCCGAGGACGAGCGCCGCGCCCTCAAGCGCCGTACCGCGCGCCAGCGCCGGGCGGGCTGACCGCTCCACCCTGCACACCGAGGCCGGGCTCGTCCCCAGGCCTCCACGACGGACCGGATCGCAGCAGCGACCGGTCCGTCGCTGTGTCTGCGCGCGTCCATCCGGTCCATTGGGCCGGGGCAGCGCGCGCGTCACGCCCGTCCACAGCCGGGGCAGCGCGCCCGTCAGCCCCGCCGACGGGGCCCGTGGAGCGCGCTCGTCAGGAGACGGCCGCGTCGCGCGCCGTCCGCAGCACTGCCTCGATGACCACGGCAGTCCCACCACCCTCGCGCGGGCCCCACTCGATGCTGCCGCGCAGCTCGTTGGTGACCAGCGTGGACACGATCTGCGTCCCCAGCCCGGACCCCGCCCCGCGGTCGACGGGCAGCCCGGCGCCGTCGTCGGCCACGACCACGCGGAGCTCGTCGCCGTCACGGTCCACCGTGATGTCGACCGTGCCGTGCTGGCGGCCGTCCAGGCCGTGCTCGACCGCGTTCGTGACCAGCTCGGTGAGCACCAGGGCGAGCGCGGTCGCGTCGTCGGCCGGGATCGAGCCGAAGGTGCCGTGCACGGTGGTCTTGACCTGCGTGCTCGCCGTCGCCACATCGGCCGCGAGCCGCAGGCTGCGACCCACCAGGTCGTCGAACGGGACGGTCTCGTCGATGGTCTGCGAGAGCGTGTCGTGCACCAGCGCGATGGTCGCCACGCGCCGCATGGCCTCCGCGAGCGCGTCGCGCGCCTCGGGCGAGGACATCCGCCGCGACTGCAGCCGCAGCAGCGCCGCCACGGTCTGCAGGTTGTTCTTCACGCGGTGGTGGATCTCGCGGATCGTCGCGTCCTTGGTGATGAGCTCGCGCTCGCGCCGCCGCAGCTCGGACACGTCACGGCACAGCAGCACGGCACCCATGCGCTGGCCGTGCTCGGTGAGCGGCACCGCGCGCAGCGACAGCGCGACGCCGCGCGCCTCGACGTCCGTGCGCCACGGCGCGCGTCCCATGAGCACCAGCGGCATCGACTCGTCGACGGTGGCCTGCTGCTCGATGAGGTCCGCGGTCACCTCGACGAGCGACCGGCCCACCAGGTCCCCGAGCGCGCCCAGCCGGTGGAAGCACGACAGCGCGTTGGGGCTGGCGTAGAGCACCTCCCCCTCGGAGTTCAGGCGCACCAGCCCGTCCCCGACGCGGGGCGCACCACGCCGCGGTCCGGTGGGGGCGTCGGGCGCGGGGAACTCCCCGCGCGCGATCATCCCGAAGATGTCGTCGGCCGCCTCGACGTAGTTGAGCTCGAGCCGGCTCGGGGTCCGGGTGCCGCCCAGGTTCGTCTGCCGCGCGATCACGGCCACCGAGCGTCCCTGGCGCACCACGGGCACGGCCTCCTCGCGGACCGCGTAGGCGCCGAACCAGCGCGGCTCGCGCGAGCGCTGCGGCGCCTGCTCCTCGAGGGCACGCTGCAGCTGCGGGCGCTGGCCCTCGGGAGCGTGGGATCCGACGACGTCGTCGTAGTGCACCGTCGCACCCGTGGACGGCCGCGCCTGCGCGATCGCGACGAAGTCCCCGGCATCGGTGGGCAGCCACAGCACCAGGTCGGCGAAGGCGAGGTCGGAGACCGCCTGCCAGTCGCCGACGAGCAGGTGCAGCCACTCGACGTCGGCGGCGTCCACGGTGGTGGCGTGGCGGGAGACCAGATCGCTGAGCGTAGGCACGGTCACAGGTTAGGCGGGCGCACCGGGCCGCACGAACGTCGTCGCGCGGCGCTAGCCTCGGGATCGGGCGCGCACAGGCGCCCGCCTCGCCGCCACGACCAGGGGGAACCCGTGCGCCTGACCTTGAGCCTCGAGCTGGCCACGGACGCGCACGGCGCCGCGCGCCTCCTGGCCGACCCCGACTTCGTGCGCGAGACCGTGCGAGCCGCGGGGGCCACCGACGAGCAGGTCGACGTCACGGGCGAGCCCCCGCAGGGTCCGTTCACGGTGACGAGCCGCCGGGCCCTGCCTGCCGACCAGATCCCCGCCCACGTGCGCGGCTTCGTGGGCAACCGCATCGACGTGCGGCAGGTGGACGCCTGGGAGGCGCCGACGCCGGACGGGTCGCGGGCGGGCACCGTGGTGGTCGAGATCGCCGGTGCGCCCGTCCGCCTCACCGGCGACGCGACGATCGCCCCGGCCGGCCCGGCGGCGTCGACGGTCACCTACGACGGCGAGCTGAAGGCCGCGATCCCCCTGTTCGGCTCCGCCGTGGAGCAGGCCGCGGCCGGGGCCATCCGGTCGGCGCTGGAGGTCATCGCGGACGTGGCCCGGCGACGCCTCGCCGCGGCCCCCGCCGACGAGGCCTGACCACCCCCTGACACCGTCTCAGGCAGGTCACGAGCCGTAACGATTCGGTAACGCGGGCCGAGGCTTGCAACGCTCTGACCTGCACAAACGCAGGTGTGGGATCGCTACCACACCCGTTCATGGCCGCGTCATCCTTGACACGTCCACGCCCCGGGACAACAGTTCACCCCAGCGCGTGGGAACGCTCCCGCAACTGCGGAGGGGAGCGCTCCCAGGCCGGGTCCATCAGGCCCACGTCGGGGGTCCGTCATCGCAGACGGACGGCCCTCGGCGTTCAGGTACGGCGACGCAGCCGTCCGACCGACAAGGGAGTCATAGTGCGCAAGACCACCCGCAAGTTCCTGGCCGTCACGGCCGGGGTCGCGAGCATCGCCCTGCTCGCTTCTGCGTGTTCCTCCGACAGCAACTCCAGCGACGACCCGTCGTCCTCGGCGTCGTCCTCGGAGTCGGCCGCCTCGACCGAGAAGATCACGCTCAAGGTCGCCACGTTCAACGAGTTCGGCTACAAGGACCTGTACAAGGAGTACATGTCGCTGCACCCGAACATCACGATCGTCGACGACAAGGCTGCCAAGTCGGACGACGCCCGCGCGGCGGTCCAGACCGCGATCGGTGCCGACACCGTCAAGGACGACATCATCGCTGCTGACAGCGACTGGATGCCGGAGCTGCTCGAGACCCCCGACTACTTCCTCGACCTCGCGTCGGACACGGTCAAGGACCGCTGGCCCGCCTGGAAGTCCGCCCTGAGCACCACGGCCGACGGCAAGCTCATCGGCTACGGCACGGACGCCGGCCCCGAGGCCATCTGCTACCGCAAGGACCTGTTCGAGAAGGCCGGGCTCGCGTCCGACCGCGAGTCCGTCGCCAAGGCGATCGGCACGTCGTGGGACGACTACTTCGCCCTGGGCGAGAAGTTCATGTCCAAGAAGACCGGCGCCGCGTGGTTCGACTCGATCGGCGCGCTGTCGCAGGGCATGGTCAACCAGCTCGACGCCCCGTTCGAGAACCCGGAGACCGACGAGATCACGGCGCTCGACGCCGACTCGCAGATCAAGCCGGTCTACGACCTGCTCACGAGCGACAAGGTCCTGGCCCAGTCCGCGCACCTGCAGCAGTGGACCCCGGACTGGAACGCGGCCTTCGCCAAGGACGCCTTCGCGACCCAGCTGTGCCCGCCGTGGATGACGCAGATCATCACCGGCAACGCGCCTGACCAGAAGAACTGGGACGTCGCCGACGTCATGCCCGGTGGCGCCAGCAACTGGGGCGGCTCGTTCCTCCTCGTTCCTGCCAAGGGCAAGAACGCCGACGCCGCCAAGGCGCTCGCCGACTGGCTGACCGACCCGGTGCAGACCGCGAAGATCTTCGTCCAGTACGGCAACTTCCCGAGCCAGACGGCCGCCACCACCGACCCGTCGGTGACCGGCAAGACGGACGCCTACTTCGGTGGCGCCCCGACCGGCCAGATCTTCTCCAACCGGTTCGCCCCGATCGAGAAGCAGCCGTACCGCGGCTCGCACTACTTCGCGATCAACCAGGCGCTCGGCGACGCGTACACCCGCGTCGACGTGACCAAGTCGGACTCCGCCGCGGACTCGTGGAAGAAGTTCGAGACGGCCGTCAAGGACCTCGGCTGACGATGTCCTGAGCACTCGGGGGGCGGGGCCTCACGGTCCCGCCCCCCGAGCCCGGACACGCACAGCACAGCCCGCCTCGGCCCCGAAGGACTTCCATGACCAGCACCCAGACCCCGCAGTTCGCGGGGCCCACGTCCGGCGAGGACGGGGACCGGCAGCAACGGCGCGTCGGGTTCTCGCAGAAGCTCGGACGCTGGGACGTCAAGCTCTCCCCCTACCTCTACATCTCCCCGTTCTTCATCCTGTTCCTCGTCGTGGGGCTCTTCCCGCTGCTCTACACGGCGTTCGTGTCCATCCACGACTGGGACCTGATCAAGGGCCAGGGCGACAGCGTCGGCCTCAAGAACTACGACTGGGTGCTCCACTCGGAGACGTTCTGGAAGTCCGTCCGCAACACCTTCAGCATCTTCCTGCTGAGCTCCGTGCCGCAGATCATCATCGCGCTCGTGCTCGCCGCGATCCTCGACGCGAACCTGCGCGCCAAGACGTTCTGGCGGATGGGCGTGCTCGTCCCCTACGTGGTCGCGCCGGTGGCCGTCAGCCTCATCTTCGGCCAGCTGTTCGCCGACCAGTCGGGCACGATCAACCAGATCCTGACCAACCTGGGTCTGCCGACCATCGGCTGGCACGCCGACGTGCTGCCGAGCCACATCGCCATCGCCTCGATGGTCAACTTCCGGTGGACCGGGTACAACACGCTGATCCTGCTCGCCGCGATGCAGGCCATCCCGCGCGACCTGTACGAGGCCGCCATCATCGACGGCGCCACGCGCGTGCGGCAGTTCTTCTCGATCACCATCCCGATGCTGCGGCCGACCATGATCTTCGTGATCATCACGTCGACCATCGGCGGCCTGCAGATCTTCGACGAGCCGCGCCTGTTCGACCAGGACGGCCGTGGCGGCGCCGACGGGCAGTACCTGACGGTGACCAACTACATCTACCAGCTGGGCTGGACGAACCGGAACTTCGGCCGCGCGTCGGCAGTCGCGTGGATCTTGTTCCTCATCATCCTGGTGATCGCTCTGATCAACCTGATGATCACGCGGCGGATCGCGTCCGATCAGTCCGCCGGTGAGAAGAAGCGAAAGAAGGTCCGAGCATGAGCGCCCCGTCCGTCGCCGCGATCGAGCAGTTTGCCGGCAAGGGCGCCGCGCGCAGCGCCGCCCGCAAGCGCAACCGTGCGACGAGCGGGAGCGGGTCCGAGCGTCGGCCCCGGTGGGTCACGTACGCGCTGCTGACCCTCGCGCTCGCGATCTCGTTCTACCCGCTGTACTACGCGTTCCTGCTGGCCTCGTCCACGGCGAACGACATCGCGCGGCACCCCATCCCGTCGCTCATCCCCGGCGGGCACCTGATCGAGAACATCAAGCGCGTGCTGGAGTCCGACATCGGGTTCTGGAAGGCCGTGGAGAACTCGGTCATCATCGCGGTCGTCACGTCGCTGTCCGTGGTGCTGTTCTCGACGCTCGCCGGCTTCGCCTTCGCCAAGCTGCGGTTCCGCGGTCGTGGCCCGCTGCTGGTCTTCGTCATCGCGACCACCGCGGTCCCGACCCAGCTCGGCGTGGTGCCGCTGTTCCTCATCATGAAGCAGCTGGACTGGATCGGTCAGATCCAGGCGGTGATCGTGCCGGGCCTCGTGACGGCGTTCGGCGTGTTCTGGATGACGCAGTACCTGGAGAGCGCGCTCCCCTACGAGCTCATCGAGGCCGCCCGCGTGGACGGCGCGTCGATGATCCGCACGTTCTGGAGCATCGCGCTCCCGGCTGCCCGACCGGCTGCCACGATGCTCGGCCTGTTCACGTTCGTCACGTCGTGGACCAACTACTTCTGGCCGTTCATCATCCTGGGCTCGTCGAACCCGACGCTCCCGGTCGCCCTGCAGCTTCTCCAGGGGACCTTCTTCAAGGACATGTCGCTGGTCATGGCCGGCGTCGTCCTGTCGGTGATCCCGCTGCTCATGCTGTTCATCGTCGCGGGCCGCCAGCTCGTCGCAGGCATCATGCAGGGCGCGGTCAAGGGGTGATCTCCCCCGCCGGTGCCCCGGTGCGCGGTCGTAAGGTGGACCGCGCACCGGGCGCCGCCGCCGTCGGTCCCGACGGCACCGCACCCAGGTCCGCCATCCACCCAGCGCGTACCGGGAAGCGCATCGCCGCGCGGACCGTCCGGACGCTGCTGCCCACACTTCGCACGGAAGGGAGCCCGGCGTGAACCCCACGCTCCGGCAGGACGAGGCGCCCCCCGTCACCCCCACCCTCGAGCAGGTCGCCGAGCGCGCAGGAGTCTCGCGCTCGACCGCCTCGCGAGCCATCAACGGCGGCCTGCGGGTCTCCCCCGAGGCGCAGGCCTCGGTCGACGCGGCCGTGGCCGAGCTGGGGTACACCCCCAACCGCGCGGCTCGCTCGCTGGTCACCAAGCGCACCGACTCGATCGCGCTCGTGGTCCCCGAGCCCGACGAGAGGGTGCTGTCCGACCCGTTCTTCGCGGGCACCCTCAACGGACTGAGCTCCTCGCTCGCCGACTCCGACATCCAGGTGGTGCTCGTCATCGCCCGCCCCGGTGAGTCCGACCGCACGCTGCGCTACCTGCGCAACGGGCACGTCGACGGCGCGGTCGTCGTGTCGCACCACCGCTCCGACGACCTCGACAGCGCGCTGCTCACCTCGCGCGTCCCGAACGTCTTCGTCGGTCGGCCCCTGTCCACCGAGGTGGTGGGCGTCAACTACGTCGACACCGACAACGTCGCGGGCGGCACGCTCGCCACACAGGCGCTGATCGAGCGCGGCTGCCGCCGCATCGCGACGATCGCCGGGCCCGAGGACATGTCGGCCGGCATCGACCGCCTGATCGGCTGGCGCGCGGCGCTGGCCTCGGCGGGCATGCCCGACGACGCGGTCGTGTACGGCGACTTCACGATCGCGTCGGGCGCGGCCGCGGCGCGCGACCTGCTGGCGCGGCACCCGGACATCGACGGCATCTTCATCGCGTCCGACCTCATGGCCGCCGGCGCGATGGGCGTGCTGGCGGAGGCCGGCAAGGACATCCCCGGGGACATCGCGGTGGTCGGCTACGACAACATCGGCGTCGCGGCGTCGACCACTCCCCCGCTGACCACCGTGGTGCAGCCCGTCGCGGCGATGGCGCGTGCCGCCGGTGCGCGCCTGCTGGCTCAGCTGCAGGGCATGCCGACACCCGTCGAGCCGCTGATCTTCGAGCCGGAGCTGGTGCGCCGGGCCTCGGCCTGACTCACGCCGCGGGCAGGTGCCCGAAGCGGTGACGGGTGCGGCTCACGGCCTGCTCACGCAGCACGGACAGCAGCTCCCGGTCGGCCGACGCCAGCACCGGACCGTCCAGCACGGTCACCTCGGCCACGCGCGTCGCCGCGGCGGAACGCAGGGCCGGCTCCGCGCCGCCGACCACCCGGATGCGGCCCGAGACGGCGCCGCTCGCGACCCGCGCCGCGAAGGCCGCGTCGTCCTCGTCGGGGGCCGTGCTCTCGACGACCGGCACGCCCGCCGTCACGGCCGCGTGCCGGACGCGCTCGACGTCCCGCTCCCGAGCGCCCGCGCGCACCCGCAGCACCAGGGACGGCAGCGGGCGGTAGCGCAGCACGTTCGACTCGACGCGCAGGCCGCTCGGGTCGTGCTCGACGCCGAACGTCTCGGCCCAGGCGCGCTCGTCGTCGGCGCTCGCCCAGGCGAGCCACGCGTCGTCGTCGCCCGGCACGTCCGGCCCGTCACGCCACGCACCCAGCTGCGCCACGTAGTGCGGTCCGCCCGCCTTCGCACCCGGACCCACCACCGAGGCCTTCCACCCGCCGAACGGCTGACGCTGCACGACGGCACCGGTGATGTGCCGGTTTACGTAGGCGTTGCCCACCTCGACGTGCTCCAGCCAGTGCTCGATCTCCCGCTCGTCGAGCGAGTGCAGGCCGCCGGTCAGCCCGAAGGCCACCGCGTTCTGCCACTCGATGGCCTCGTCGAGCGTGCGCGCCCGCATCACGCCCAGCACCGGGCCGAAGCACTCCGTGGTGTGGAACCACGAGCCCGGCTGCACGCCGTGCCGGACGCCGGGGGTCCAGCAGCGCCCCTCGTCGTCCAGGCGTCGGGGAGCCACGAGCCACTCCTCGCCCTCGTCGAGCGTCGTCAGCGCGCGCCGGAGCTTGCCCGCGGCCGGCTCGACCAGGGGGCCCATCCCGGTGGCCAGGTCGGCGGCGGGACCCACCCGCAACGACGCCACGGCGTCGGCGAGCTGGCGGCGCAGCCGGTCGTCCGTGCACGCCGAGCCGACCAGGATCAGCAGCGATGCGGCGGAGCACTTCTGCCCCGCGTGGCCGAAGGCTGAGCGCACGACGTCGGCGACCGCGAGGTCGACATCGGCCGACGGCGTCACCACGAGCGCGTTCTTGCCGGAGGTCTCCGCCATGACCTGCAGGTCGGGCCGCCACCCGGCGAACAGCTCGGCGGTCTCGATCGAGCCGGTCAGCAGCACGCGCGTCACGTCCTCGTGCGTCACGAGGCGTCGTCCGACCTCGTCCTCGGGGCTGAGCACGACCGTGAGCACCCCCGGGGGCAGGGCGCTCGCGACGGCCGCCATGGCCACCTGCGCGCACCGGGGTGTGGCCGGGGCGGGCTTGATGAGCACCGGGCTCCCGGCTGCGAGGGCGGCCAGCACCGAACCCACCGGGATGGCGACGGGGAAGTTCCACGGCGGCGTCACCACCGTGACCCCCTGCGGCTCGAACACCGCGCCGGGCATGCCGTCGAGCTCGTCCGCCCGGTCGGCGTAATAGCGCGCGAAGTCGACCGCCTCGCTGACCTCGGGGTCGGCCTCGGCCACGGTCTTCGCCGCCTCCTCGACCATCACCGCGACGAGGTCCCCTCGTGCGGCCTCGAGCGCGGCTCCGGCGTGGCGGAGTGCGGCAGCCCGCTCGCGTGCGGGCGTGGCGGACCAGGAGCGCGACGCCGCGACCGCCCGGGCGACGACGCGGTCCACGTCCTCGACGCTCTCGACGCGGAGCGCACCCTCCGGCGGGGCGACGTGCCGCACGACGAGCCCACGAGCCCAGGCGCGCGCGTCCGCGACCGACGGGTCGGTGTCGGCCACGTTGGTGAAGGTGGCCCCCTCGTGCCGACGCTGGTCGTCGCGCCGGGGCACCGCCGACACGGCGTGACGGTGCCGGACGGCGTCCACGAACGCGGCCTCTTGCGTGCCCATCGCGCCGTCGCTCCCGTCGGGTCCGTCCTCGGGCGCGAACAGCGCGTGCAGGAAGTTCTCGCCCGCGGCGTTCTCCTCGAGCCGGCGCACCAGGTAGGCGACCGCGACATCGAAGTCGTCGTGCGCCACCACGGGCGTGTAGAGCAGCACCTCGCCGACGTCGTCGCGCACAGCACGCGCCTGGGCGGGGGCCATCCCCTGCAGCATCTCGACATCCATCGCGTCGCCGACGCCGCGTGCCCCGGCGAGCACGTGCGCGGCCGCGACGTGGAACAGGTTGTGGCTGGCGACCCCCACGCGGAGCACCTCCGTGCGGTCGCGGTCCAGCGCGCGGTCGACGAGGCGCAGGTAGGCGGCGTCGACCTCGGCCTTGGTGCCGTAGGGCGCCTGGGGCCAGCCGTGCAGCTCGGCGTCGACCCGCTCCATCGCCAGGTTCGCGCCCTTGACCAGGCGCACCTTGAGCGCCGCGCCACCTGCGGTCCGCCGCTCGTGCGCGAGGTCGGCGAGCTCGTCGTACGCCGCGAGCGCGTCGGGCAGGTAGGCCTGCAGGACCACGCCCATGGGGGCGTGGAGCAGCTCCCGCTCGGCCGCGAGCCGGCGGAACACCTGCAGCGTCAGGCTGAGGTCGCGGTACTCCTCCATGTCGAGGTTGAGGAACGTGCCGTGCTCCGCGGCGACCCGGTACAGCGGGACCAGGCGATCCGCCACGCGTGCCGCGCTCGCCTCGGTGTCCCACGTGGAGAGCTGGCTGGCGACCGCCGAGACCTTCACCGACACGTAGTCGACATCCGGCCGCTGGACCAGCTCGGTCAGCCGTGCCAGCCGGGCGGCCGCCTCCTGCTCCCCCAGCACGGCCTCGCCGAGCAGGTTGAGGTTGAGCCGGAAGCCCTGCGCGCGCATCCGCGCCAGGTGCGGCCCCAGACCCGGACCCGCGTCCGCGACGAGGTGACCCACCAGCTGCCGCAGCCTGGCACGGGCGGCCGGCACCACGACGCCGGGCGCGACGGGCGCGACCCGCGTCCCGACTGTGAGCAGCGCGCGGTCCACGGGCCCGAGGAACGAGGCGGAACCGGCCGCGCGGCCCAGGGCAGCCAGCTCTCGCGCGGCGACGTGCAGGTCACGCGGCCGGGCCACGCGGTCGACGAAGCGCACTGCGAGCTCCAGCCCGGCGGGATCCGCGACGAGGGCGCCCAGGCGGGCCGCGGTCCGCCGCTCGCGTGCGGGTCCGGCTGCCGTCCCCTCGCTCGTCGCGTCCAGCCACCAGTGGGCGAGCGCGAGCGCGCGGGGTACGAGGTCGTCGAGCTCGGTCATGGTCCTCCTCGGCACGACGAGGGGGTCGCCCGCGCCGTCACGGTGAAAGGGCGCGCTGGGTGCGCACGTCCCGGGCCCAGTCTGGCCCGCCGGCCCTGGCGCGGCGAGTCGCGTCGGCCAGGGCACGGCGAGCGCTCGTCGGTGGCAAGGTGGGGTCGCGGCACGGAGCACCGCGGTCGGCGACGAGGCCGGCCATCCGGGCCGGCACGCTCGCATCGGAAGGACACCCATGCCTGACGAAGTCCGCACGACGCCCGCCACCACCCCCGGCGCGGCTGGCTCTGCCCTCGACACCGCACACGCCCAGCTGGCGTCGGCGGTCCAGATCCTCGGCTATGACGACGGCCTGCACCGCATGCTCGCCACGCCACGCCGCGAGATGAACGTCGCCATCCCCCTGCGCCGCGACGACGGCTCGACCGAGCTGTTCATGGGCTACCGGGTGCAGCACAACATCTCCCGCGGTCCCGGCAAGGGCGGGCTGCGGTACTCCGCGTCGGTCGACGTCGACGAGGTCCGCGCGCTGGCCATGTGGATGACCTGGAAGTGCGCCGTGGTCGACGTGCCCTACGGCGGGGCCAAGGGTGGCGTGACGATCGACCCCTCGCGGTACAGCTCGACCGAGCTCGAGCGGGTCACCCGGCGCTACACGAGCGAGATCATGCCGATCATCGGCCCGGAGCGGGACATCATGGCCCCGGACATCGGCACCAACGAGCAGACCATGGCCTGGGTCATGGACACGTACTCCGTGAACATGGGCTACACGATCGCCGCGGTCACCACCGGCAAGCCCCTGGCCGTGGGCGGCTCGCTGGGGCGGGCCACCGCCACCTCGCAGGGCGTGGTCCACGCCGCCGCGGCCGCCCTCGCGGACGCGGGCGTGCGCCTCGACGAGGTCTCCACCGCCATCCAGGGCTTCGGCAAGGTGGGTTCGCACGCGGCGCGCCTGCTGCACGAGGCCGGCACGCGCGTGGTCGCGGTCAGCGACGAGCACGGCGGTGTGCAGGCGTCCGACGGTCTCGACGTGCCCGCCCTGCTGGCGCACGTGGCGGCGGGCGGCGCGGTCGCCGAGTTCGACGGCGGCACGCCCGTGAGCAACGCCGAGCTGCTGGCGCTCGACGTGGACGTCCTGATCCCCGCCGCCGTCGAGGGCGTCCTGGACGCCGACGCCGCGGGCCGGGTGAAGGCGCGGTGGGTCGTCGAGGCCGCCAACGGACCCACCACGACCGAGGGCGATCGCGTGCTCGCCGAGCGCGGCATCGTGGTGGTGCCCGACATCCTGGCCAACGCCGGTGGCGTCATCGTGTCCTACTTCGAGTGGGTGCAGGCCAACCAGGCGTACTGGTGGACGGAGCAGGAGATCGCCGAGCGCCTCGAGCTGCGGATGGCGGCGTCGTACGCCGCCGTGTCGGCGGTCTCGCGCCGCGAGGGGATCACCCTGCGTGACGCCGCGCTGGTCATCGGCGTGCGCCGCGTCGCCGAGGCCCATCAGATCCGCGGCCTGTACCCCTAGGCCGGCCGCTCGTCGACGTCGCCCGCGCCCGCCCGGAGCGGCGTGGGCGACGTCGGCCGCTCAGCTCCGGGCGGCGGTGCGGGGCAGCGCGATCGACGCGCCGTCGTCCGCGACCAGGTCGACGTGCGTCGGGCGACCCACGCCCGCCGCGGCGGGCTCGAGCGCCGGGTCTGCCTCGAGCGCCGGGTCGGGCTCGAGCGCCGGGTCGGCCGAGCGCGCCGCAGCGCCGTCCGCGGCGCGCAGGGTGAGTGGCCGGGCCAGCAGACGGTGCAGCGCCTGCCCGGCCTCCATCGCCTCGGGCGGGCCCGCCATCAGGGTCGAGACCATCGGCCCGAACGTGAGGGCGTCGCCGTCGACCGCCCACGTGCCGCGGATGCGGTTGACGCCGCCCAGCCCGAACACCTGGCCGTCGCCGTCGAACGTCAGCCACGGGCAGTGCCGCTCGTCGGCCGGCGTCGGGCGCCCGTCGAGCGCAGTCACGATCCAGGTCCCGACGAGTCGCATCACGACCTCGATCCTGGCACCTCGCCGCGCCGCGCGGGAGGGGCCGCCGCCGCGCGGGAGGGGCCGCCGCGCAGGAGGGGAGCCGTCAGCCGCGGGGCTGGCGATCCGCCCACGTGGTGAGCTCCACGCGCGGCCCGGTGTAGAACGGCACCTCCTCGCGGACGTGCAGGCGCGCGTCCGTGGCGCGAAGGTCGCGCATGAGGTCGACGATGCGGTGCAGCTCGGGCGCCTCGAACGCGAGGATCCACTCGTAGTCGCCGAGCGCGAACGCGGAGACCGTGTTGGCGCGGACGTCGGCGTAGTCGCGCGCGGCCTGCCCGTGCTCGACGAGCATGCGTCGGCGGTCGTCGGCCGGGAGCACGTACCAGTCGTACGAGCGGACGAACGGGTAGACGCAGATGTAGTCGCCCGGCTCCTCGCCCGCCAGGAACGCCGGGACGTGCGCCCGGTTGAACTCCGCCGCCCGGTGCAGGCCCACCACCGACCACACGGGCAGCAGATAGCGCCCCAGGGCGCTGGCCCGGAGGCGCTGGTAGGCGCCCTGCACCTCTTCGATCGTCTCCGCGTGCCACCACACCATGAGGTCGGCGTCCGCGCGCAGGCCCGCGACGTCGTACCAGCCGCGCACCACGAGGCCCTCGCGCTCGACGGCGCGCAGGGCCTCCGCGACGAGCTGGCCGCGCTCGTCGTCGTCCTCGGGGAGCACGTCCTCGAGGGAGAAGACCGTCCACATGGTGTAGCGCACGGTCGCGTTCAGGGCGTCGGCGTCGACGGGCGGGTGGGTCACGCGAGGGTCCTCTCGAGAACGGGAAGCAGGAGCGTCAGGACAGCGGGTCGGTGGAGCACGCCGCGGGCACGCCGGACTCGACGCCGTCCTGGCGGCGGCAGCAGCCGGGCGCGCACACGCTGCGGAACGCGGGCAGCGAGCCGACGGTCGCCTGCTGCACGTCCTCGCCACGCGCGAGGGCGGCCCGCTCCAGCACCAGGTCGACGAGCCCGGACACGAACGCGTCCCGGACCCCCACCGTGTCCGCCCGCACCGCGGCGAGGCCGAGCCGCTCGGCGGTCTCCATCGCCTCGGTGTCGAGGTCGAACGCGACCTCCATGTGGTCGGAGATGAACCCGATCGGAGCGATCACCACGGCGGCCGTCCCCGAGGCGGCGAGCGCCTCGAGGTGGTCGTTGACGTCCGGCTCGAGCCAGGGCTGGCTGGGCGGGCCCGAGCGCGAGCAGTACGCGAGGTCCCACTCGACCGGGTGCCCCACGCGCTCGGCGACGGCCTTCGCGACGACCTCCGCCACCGACAGGTGCTGCTCGCTGTAGGTCGCGCCGCTGATGCGCGACGCGGCCTCCATGGTGTCCGGGATGGAGTGCGTGACGAACACGACGCGAGCACCCGCGGGGACGCGGGCGTACGCCTCGGCCACGGCGTCCACGTTCGCGGCGACGAACCCGGGATGGTTGAAGTAGCTGCGCACCTTGTCGACCACGAGCGGGTGCTCGGTGTCGCTCAGCTCCGTGGCCACCGCGTCGAGCGAGGACCAGAAGTCCTCGCGGTACTGGCGGCAGCCGGAGTACGACGAGTACGCGCTGGTGACCAGCGCGAGCACACGGCGCGCGCCGTCGGCGTGCGCCGCGGCCAGCGCGTCGCGCGTGTAGGGCGTCCAGTTGCGGTTGCCCCACACCACCGGCAGGTCGATGCCGCGGCGCGCGAGCTCCTCGACGAGCGCGCGCTGCAGCGCCAGGTTCTGGCCGTTGATCGGGCTCGCGCCGCCGAAGTGGTGGTAGTGCTCAGCGACCTCGGCGAGCCGCTCGTCGGGGATCCCCTTGCCCGCGGTGACGTTGCGCAGGAACGGCAGCACGTCGTCGGGGCCGTCGGGGCCGCCGAACGAGGCGAGCATCAGGGCGTCGTACGGAGCGACATCGGTCGACGGGAGGAGAGTGTGTGGGGGCACGCGTCGATCATCGCATCGAGCACCTGCGCGGCTCGCCCGCAGGGACGTGATCTTGACCCGACACCGCGTCAGCATCCGGGCACACGTCCGCCCGGGACAGGGGTCGCCTGTCCCGGGCGGTCGTGCGGAGGGTGCCGGTCAGCCCTTGACGGCACCACCCAGGCCCGCGCCGCGCAGGAACATGCGCTGGAAGACCAGGAACATCGTGATCGGGATGAGCGTGGAGATGGCCAGAGCCGCCATGAGCGTGCCCTTGTCCACGTTGGCCATCGACTGCAGGTACACGGACAGGGGCTTGACGCTGTCGTCCTTGAGCACCAGGAACGGCCAGAGGAAGTCCTTCCACGAGGCGATCACCGCGAACACGGAGACCACGCCGATGATCGGCTTGCTCATGGGCAGCACGATGTGCCAGAAGAGCCGGAAGGGACCCGCGCCGTCCACGCGCGCGGCCTCGAAGATCTCCCGGGGCAGGGAGTCGAAGAACCGTGCGACGAGGACCACGTTGAACGCGCTCGCGCCCGCCGGCAGCCACACCGCGAAGAAGTTGTTCACCAGGGAGTCGCCGACGGGCGGGTGCACGATGATCTTGTAGAGCGGGATGAGCAGCACCACGGCGGGCACGAAGAGCGTCGCCAGCACCGCCCAGTTGAGCACCTTGGCCCACCGCGGTCGCAGCACCGACAGGACGAACCCGCCGGTGGTGGCCACCAGGATCTGCGTGAACCAGGCGCCCAGGGCGAACCACACGGTGTTCATGAAGAACTGGCCGATGTGGTACCTGTTCCAGGCCTGGTCGACGTTGTGCATCGTCGGCCCGTTCGGGAAGACCGCCATGGGCGCCGTGAGGATGTCCTGCGTCGGCGTGAACGCGAACTTGCCCAGCAGCAGCAGCGGACCCAGGCACCACACCAGCAGCAGCACGAGCAGCAGGAAGTGCATGCTGCGCCACGTGTGCTTGACGCTGGGCCGGCGCCAGTCGGCGGACGACAGCGCCCCGCGGTCGGGGTTGTCCACGGTGGAGCGCCGTCGTCGGCGCACGATCGCCGCGAGCGACGCGCTCGGGGCCGCCGCCGCAGCCGAGCCCGGCATGGCGCCCGGCAGCGCCGGCGGTGGGGTGTCCCGGTCGATGGTGGTCACGATTGGCTCCAGGAACGCGTCAGGCGGAAGTACACGAGCGACATCACGGCGAGGAAGGCCGCGAGCAGGAGGCTCAGGGCCGTGGCCTGCCCGAAGTTGTTGCCGAGGTTGGCGAAGGCCAGGTTGTAGACGTGCAGCATGATCGTCTCGGTCGCGTGGTTGGGACCGCCGTTGGTGAACAGGAACGGTTCCAGGAACACCTGCGCCGTGCCGATGATCTGCAGGATCAGCGTGATGAACAGGACCCCGCGCAGCTGCGGGATCGTCACGTGCCACACCTTGCGCAGGACGGAGGCGCCGTCCACCTCGGCCGCGTCGTAGAGCTCGGCCGGCACGCTGATGAGGGCCGCCAGGTAGATGATCACCGTGCCGCCGGCCGCGGCCCACGTGGCCTCGAGCACGAGCGACGGCATCGCCCACGCGCTGTCCGCCAGCCACGGGTACGGCCCGAGGCCCACCCAGCCGAGCACCGTGTTGAACACGCCCTCGGGGCGCGGGTCGTAGAAGAACTTCCACAGGAGCACGGCGACCACGGGCGGCACCACCACCGGCAGGTAGGCCAGCACCGAGTACAGCCCCTTGCGCCTGCGCAGCTCGCTCATGAGCACCGCCCCGATCAGCGGCACGGGGTAGCCGAAGATCAGCGCGAGCACGGCGAACCACGCCGTGTTCTTGATGACCGTCGGCAGCAGCGGGTCGGCGAAGACCGCACGGAAGTTGTCCAGCCCCACCCACACGGGTGCGTCGGTGAGGTTCGTCTTCTGCAGGCTCATGACGAACGCCGAGACGATCGGCCACCACGAGAAGACGCCGAAGATGAACAGGATCGGGAGCGCGAACAGCAGCGCGGTCAGGCCGCCGCGGCGCACCCAGGTGGCCGGGGTGCCGCGCTGCTTGCTGCGCTCGTGCACCTGGAACCGCGCCGGCTTGGGCCCGGGTGCGACGGTGACGACGTCGTCGGTGGTCATGACATGTGCCTCATCTGTCTGGTGCGAGGGCGAACGGGGGTGCCTGGACAGGGCAAGAGTGCCCTGGCCAGGCACCGTCCGGTCGGATCGGCTGCGTCGTGGCTTACTTCGCAGCGGCGTCGATCGCGGCCTGGCCGGTCGTGTTCGCCTCGTCGAGGAGCTTGTCGACGTCGGCGTTCTTCTCGGAGATCACTGCCTGGACCACCGGGAACAGGGCGTTGTACAGGTCCTGGACCGACGCCGAGGCCTCAGGCACCAGGTTCTGCGTGAACATGACGTCCGTGTAGCCCTTCATGTCGGCGAGCGGGACGTTGATGTAGTCCTGGATCCACGCCTGCGACTGCTGGTAGTTCTCCTCGGAGAAGATCGGCAGCACCGGGGTGCCCACGGCCTGGGGCGGGTCGGCCTCGGCGCGGGTCTTGGCGTCGGCGATGGCCTGGTCCTGGTCCTGCAGCTTCGACAGGTACCACCAGTCGATCCACTTCACCGCGGCCGCCTTCTGGGCGTCCGTGGAGTCCTTCGTCACCGCGGCCAGCGTGCCACCCGTGAGCGCGCCGCCGTTGTTGTCGGTGGGGATGGCCGTCAGGCCGTAGCCCCAGTCCTTGGTGACGCCGTTGCTCTCGACGAGCGCGTTGTAGACGTCCGAGCCGGAGGTGTACATGGCGACCTCGCCACCACCGAACGCGGCGTTGATCTCACCCCACCCGAGGTCCGCGCGCGGCAGCAGCGAGTTGTCCTCCCAGCGCAGGGCCTTGAGCCACTCGAGGTGCGCCTTGACGGCCGGGTCGTTCAGCGTGGCCGTGTACTTGCCGTCGCCGCCCGACGTCTCGATGACGCCGCCACGCGAGTTCGCACCCGCGGCGAGCTGCCAGCCGCCCGAGGCGTCGAGCGCCATCGTCGCGTAGCCCGCGACCTTGGTCTTGTCGTGGATCTGCTTGGCGTAGGCGCGGACCTCGTCCCACGTCGTCGGCGGCTTGTCGGGGTCGAGGCCCGCCTGCGTGAACAGCTTGCGGTTGTAGTGCAGGGCGACCGCGTAGATCGACTTGGCCGGGACGGCGTAGATCTTGCCGTCGGAGCCCTGGCCGTTGGCGAGCAGCTTCGGGTTGAACTGGTTGCCGTACGGGAGCTCCTTGACGTACTGGTCGATGTCGGCCAGCTGGCCGTTCTCGATCAGCGTCTTGCCGTCCGTCAGGGGGATCTCGAACACGTTGGGCAGCGTGCCGCCCGCGAGCTGGGTGGTGAACGTCGAGTTCTTCCACTCGTAGTCCTCGGGCTCGACCGTGATGTTCGGGTACTTGTCCTCGAACGAGGCGACCCGGTCGGCGAGCTGCTGCTTGGCGGCGTCGTCGGCCGTCGGCAGCAGGCCTGCCACCTTGATCGTCACGGGCTCGTCGGTGCCGGCCGGCGCGCTCGCGCTGCCCGACGCCTCGGGCGTCGTGTCGTCGTCACTGTCGCTGCACGCCGCCAGCAAGCCCAAGGACAGGGTCCCGGCCATGACGAGCGCGGTGGTGCGATTGAACCTCATCGTCACTCCTTCGTGAGGTACGTCCTGACCTGTGTCAGGTCCGCGATGTGGAACTTCGGACTGGTGGTGCTGGTGCCGCCCGGGCCGGGGCTACTGCGGGACGCTCCGGATCGGACGGGTGGTGCTGGTCCTGCTCGGTGGTGCGGGGGCACCGGGTCGGGGTGGTCAGGGGGTGATGCGTAGCCACACGGCGGTGTCGCGCGGCAGCTTGCCTGCCACGAGCGGTGCGCTCGCGAGCAGGAGATCGGTGTGCTCCGGCAGCGGCGCCGGCTCGTGGCCGAGGTTGACGACGCACGCGATGTCGCCGCGCGCGAACGCCAGCACGTCGTCGTCGCTCTCGAGCCACGTGATGGGACCGTCGCCCAGCGACGGCTCGGCGCGCCGGTGGGCCAGCACGTCCCGGTACAGGTGCAGCATCGAGGTCGCGTCGGCGGCCTGCGCCTGCACGGTGAGGTCCGCCCAGTCGGCGGGCTGGGGCAACCACGTCGCGGCCGCGCCGGCCGGGCTGAAGCCGAAGGGCGCCTCGGTGCCGGACCACGGCAGCGGCACGCGGCAGCCGTCGCGGCCGGGGTCGACGCCGCCCGACCGGAAGTGCATGGGGTCCTGCAGCAGCTCGCGCGGCAGGTCCTCCACCTCGGGCAGGCCCAGCTCGTCGCCCTGGTAGAGGTACAGGGAACCGGGCAGCGCGGCGGTGAGCAGCGCGGCCGCGCGAGCACGCCGCCGTCCCAGCTCCAGGTCCGTCGGCGTGCCGAACCGCTTCGCCGAGAACGCGAACGAGCTGTCCTCGCGTCCGTAGCGGGTGACCGGCCGGGTCACGTCGTGGTTGGACAGCACCCACGTGGCGGGCGCTCCCACCGGCCCGTGCGCGGCGAGCGTCATGTCGATCGACTCGCGCAGCTGCTTGGCGTCCCACGGCCGGGCCATGAAGTCGAAGTTGAACGCCGTGTGCATCTCGTCGGGACGCAGGTACTGCGCGAAGCGCGCCCGGTCCTGCAGCCACACCTCTCCCACCAGCACGCGCGTGCCCTCGTAGGAGTCGGCCAGCGCCCGCCAGGCGCGGTACACGTCGTGCAGCTCGTCGCGGTCGACGTGCGGGTGCTCGCCGGCCCCCATGTGCTCCGCGTACTCGGGAAGCGTGGCGTCCTTGAGCAGCAGGGCCGCGGAGTCGATGCGGATGCCCGCGACGCCGCGGTCGAACCAGAACCGCAGGACGTCCTCGAACTCGGCGCGCACGTCGGGGTGGTCCCAGTTGAGGTCCGGCTGCTGCGGCGCGAACAGGTGCAGGTACCACTCGCCGGGCGTGCCGTCCGGGTTGGTGGTCCGCGTCCACGTGTTGCCCTGGAAGTCGGACACCCAGTTGGTGGGGATGACCTCGCCGTGCTCGCCCTTGCCGGGGTGGAACCAGAAGCGTGCCCGCTCGGGCGAGCCCGGTCCCGCCGCCAGCGCCGCCTGGAACCAGGCGTGCTGGTCCGAGACGTGGTTCGGGACGATGTCGATGATCGTGCGGATGCCGAGCGAGAGCGCCTCCTGGACCAGGCCCTCCGCCTCCTCGAGCGTGCCGAACGCCGGGTCGATGGCGCGGTAGTCGGCCACGTCGTAGCCGCCGTCGGCGAGCGGAGACACGTACCAGGGCGTCAGCCAGATCGCGTCGACGCCGAGGTCGCGCAGGTAGGGCAGGTGCGCACGGATGCCCGCGAGGTCACCCGTGCCGTCGCCGTTCCCGTCGGCGAAGCTGCGCGGGTAGACCTGGTAGATCACCGCACCGCGCCACCACTGCGGGTCGGTCTCGGGCTGGGCGTGCGCCACGGGAAGCTCGTCTCTCGGTGGGCCGACGACGTCGTCGTGGCCGGTGGGTCGATGTACGCAGCAGATTCGCCACCGCCCGCCGTGCGCCGTACTCAGCGCTCGACCTCGAGGACGTCTCTGTCGTGCCATGACAGTAAAGGACCGAACGAGAACTGCGCAAGAACACGACAGGAGAGTTATCGAAGCGTGACCGAAGACCTGATCGAAGTCGATCGGATCGCGTCGGCCGCTGGCGTGACGCAGGACACGTCGAGCGGCCGCTGCGCGCCGGCGCGTCACCTGCGCGCCGCTCCCCGCGCCGACCTCGTGGTTGTCCACGCTTCCGGCTCGTCGAGCGTGGACAAGGTCAAGCTCGGCGGGGGTTGGGCGGGCGCTCGTGGCCGACGACGGCGGGAGGCCGGGCTGACGAGAGGTCGGCCAGCGCTGACGAGAGGTCGGCCAGCGCTGCTGAGGGGTCGGTCAGGGCCGCCGGCGAGGCGGCACCGGCCCGACGAAGGGCGAGGTCAGGCGCTCGCCGCGGCGCGCACGGGCGCCGGGCCGGTGGAGCCGCGCACCACGAGCTCGGGCTCGAAGAGCAGCTCCTCCTGCGGCACGGACCCTCCGTTGATCTGGTTCACGAGCAGGTCGATCGCGGCGCGGCCCATGGGCTCGATGGGCTGCCGCACCGTGGTCAGCGGCGGCTCGGTGCAGTTCATGAACGCGGAGTCGTCGTAGCCCACGATCGAGATGTCCTCGGGCACACGGAGGCCGGCCCGCCGTGCCGCGCGGATGGCACCCAGGGCGAGCGGGTCGCTGGCGCACACGATGCCCGTGACGCCCTCCTTGATCAGGCGCGTCGCGGCCGCCTGGCCGCTCTCGAGCGAGTAGGCGGACCGCACCACGTGGCGGTCGTCGAGCTCGATGCCCAGGCGCTCGCCGGCGATCCGTGCGGCGTGCAGCTTGCGCTCGGACGGCACGTGGTCGACGGGGCCCAGCACCAGCCCGACGCTCGTGTGCCCCAGCGAGGCGAGGTGACCGAGAGCCTGCTCGATCGCGACCTCGTCGTCGCAGGACACCCGCGGGAACGGCAGGTCCTCGATCGAGGCGTTGATCAGCACCACGGGCAGGTTGCGCCCCGTCAGGCGCTCGTAGTGGGCGTGCACGGCGTCGCGCTGCGCGTAGTTGCCACCGGCGAAGACGATGCCGGAGACCTGCTGGCCCAGCAGGAGCTCGACGTAGTCAGCCTCGGACACGCCGCCCGCCGTCTGGGTGCACAGCACGGGGGTGAACCCCTGCTGCGCGAGCGCCCCACCCACCACCTCGGCGAACGCCGGGAAGATCGGGTTCTGCAGCTCGGGGAGCACGAGCCCGACGAGGCGGGCGCGCTCTCCGCGCAGCTTGGTGGGCCGCTCGTACCCCAGCACGTCGAGCGCCGTCAGGACGGCCTCGCGCGTCTGCTCGGAGACGCCGGGCTTGCCGTTCAGGACGCGGCTGACCGTCGCCTCGGAGACCCCGACCTTGCGTGCAACCTCTGCGAGACGCCGTGACATGGGGGCCACTCTACGGCCCGGGAGCGCAAGATGCTTGCAAGTCGCTGCAAGCGACCGACCACGGCCACCGGACCCGCCGGGACGGACGTGAGCAGAACCACCCGCTCGCCGTGGTGCGACGCCGCCCCGCGTCCCTTAGCGTCAGAGACCGAGGGCGGGACGCCACCGGCGCGCCCCACCACGGACGACAGGACTTGCCACGAAAACGGACAGCGTCGAGCAGCTCGAGCCGTCCGCCACGACGCTCGGGCGCCGGTACCGCATCAGCGCCCGGCTCGGCGCCGGCGGATCGGGCGAGGTCTACCGCGCGACGGACCTCCGCATCGGGCGACCGGTGGCGCTGAAGGTGTTCACCCTCGAGGACGCGACGCCGGCGGACGTCCGGCGGTATGCCGCCGAGGCCCGGGTTCTCGCGGGCCTGTCGCACCCCGGGCTCGTCGCCCTCTACGACGTCGGGGCGGACATCGACCCTCGGCTCGGTCCCGTCGCCTTCCTGGCGATGGAGCTCGTCGAGGGTGCGACGCTGCGCGACACCATCGCGGCCGGTCCCCTGCCGCCGGTCGTGACCGCCGAGGTCGGGCACCAGCTGGCGCAGGCGCTCGCGCACGCGCACGCGGCGGGCGTGGTGCACCGCGACATCAAGCCCTCGAACGTGCTCGTCGCCCAGCTGGACGGCGCCCCGGTGGTCATGGACCAGCCCGTGCTCACCGTCGTCCTCGCGGACTTCGGGATCGCCACGCACTCGCGCCGCGGCGCCGCGGGCGGCGGTGCGACCACGTCGTCGGGAACGGCCTCCTACCACTCGCCCGAGCAGGCGCTCGGCCGCGAGGTGGGTCCGCCGTCGGACGTCTTCTCTTTGGGCCTGGTGCTGCTCGAGTGCCGCACCGGGGCGCGGACCTACCCGGGCGCCCCGCTGGCCAGCTCCCTGGCTCGGCTGCTCGGCCCGGTGCCCGTCCCGCCCGACCTGGGGCCGGAGTGGGTGGAGCTGCTCACCGCGATGACCGCGTCCGAGCCGGAGGAGCGCCCCACGGCGAGCGCAGTGGCAGCCGCGCTCAGCGCGCTGCGCGCCTGATCACCGCCCCGTCGAGCGGCTGACCCGCCGCCGGAGTCAGCTCGCGTACGCGGGCGCGCGCTGCGCCGCCTCGGCGAGCGCGTCTGCGATCTCGTCGGCCCAGCGCGCGATGGCCCCGAAGTCGCGGTGGTCGCCGTCGCGTCCCCTCGCTCCGGCGATGATCGCGCGCTCCGCGAAGGTGAGGGCGGACCGGTCGAGCCGGCCGCGGAAGCTGCGGTGGCCCACCGAGCCGACGCGCTCGCCCAGGGCCGCGATCTCGTGCGGCGAGTTGGCGGCCGCGGCGGGCTGGGTCGCCAGGCCCGAGGAGAAGAGCCACACGCGACGCTCCGCCAGGGCCGCGCGGTGCCGCTCGACGAGCTCACGTGCGGCGGGAAGCCAGTGACCGGTGTACACCGCAGAGCCGACGATCACGACGTCGTAGTCGTCGACCGCGTCCACGTCGGCCACCGCACGCACCTCGACCCGATGTCCCCGGCCCGTCAGCACGGTGCCGATCGCCTCGCCGATCTCCTGGGTCGATCCGTGCCGGGATGCCACGGCCACCAGTACCTGAGCGCCCACGGCGCACCTCCTCGTTGTCGTCCTCCATCATGGGCGCCCGATTCGCCCCGACGATGGGCCGGAGGTCCCCTGCGGGGATCCGTCAGGTTTCCGGGATCTCCGCCTGCGCGGCCCGCAGCTTGTCCGTGAGAGCGCGCAGCGTCGCCAGCTCGTGGGCGTCCAGGGCGCCGCCGACGAAGTGGCGGATGCTGCGGGCGTGACGCCGGCCTACCTCGCGCTGCAGCTCGACCCCCGCGGGAGTGAGCGTCACGGCCACGCCGCGACCGTCTCCCTGGACCGGGCCGCGCGCCACCAGGCCGTCGGCCTCCAGCCGCTCGACGAGGCGCGAGAGGCTGGGCTGGGTGAGGAGGCTGCTCTCCGCGAGGTCGCGCAGCCGGGCCGTGCGCCCCGGGCTCGTCGAGAGCGTGAACAGCACGTCGTACTCCCGGATGGTCAGGGGCCCCCACACGTCGTCCCGCTGGAACCTGCGCATCAGCGCCACCTGCGCGCGGAACAACGACTCCCACGCGAGCGCCGCCTCCCGGGTCCCCGCCTCGCGTCCACGCCTGCCGTCGGCGCCGTCGCCCACGTCCGCCCCTCTCCTCGGTCCATGCATACGCATCTACCAACACCCGCGTCCGGCACGGTGTTCCACCGCTACCCTGGCTCGATGAGCACCGATGCCGCCGCCCGCACCACGTACCTGCTGGTGGACGGCGAGAACATCGACGCCACGCTGGGCTCGAGCATCCTCGGCGGACGGCCGTCGCCGGACCAGCGCCCGCGTTGGGACCGCATCCTCGCCTTCGCGCGCCAGCAGTGGCAGCAGCAGGTCAGGGGCCTGTTCTTCCTCAACGCGTCCAACGGCACGCTGCCCATGCAGTTCATCCAGGCGCTCACCGCCATGGACTTCCAGGTCATCCCGCTGTCCGGCGAGTCGCACGAGAAGGTCGTCGACATCGGCATCCTCAAGACGCTCGCCGCCATCTCCGAGCGGGACGGCGACGTCCTGCTGGCGAGCCACGACGGGGACTTCGCCCACGAGCTCGAGGCACTCGTCGACGCGGGCGGCCGACGCGTGGGCCTGCTCGCCTTCCGCGAGTTCACCAGCGGCGCGCTCGCGTCGCTCACGGCGCGCGGGCTGGAGACGTTCGACCTCGAGTACGACGTCAAGGCGTTCAACGTCCAGCTCCCCCGCCTGCGGATCATCCCGCTCGAGGAGTTCGACCCGCTGCGCTACCTCTGAGGAGCGCCGGCCGGGCGGCGGTCGACGGTGCGCGACGTGGCCCAGATCACAACCGGATAACAGTTACCTGATACTCCGGGCGTTTTACCCAGTACCGCGTGGCTCGGGTGTTTCCGCGCCTGGTAGACAGACCGCGGTCTCGTCCTGGGCGGGTCCGCGTACCGCCGTCAACGACGCCGGCGCCGGCGCCCACCCATGCCCTGGACGAGGCCGACGTCCTTCTTCCCAGCGGTTCACCACATCGAGGTGGTCATGAGGCGGTACATCGTGGCGGGGCTCGTCCTCGCCGTCCTGACGACGTTGCTCGTCGTCCTCTCGGACGCACTCGGGCTCGACACCGAGGGCGTCGCGCTCCTCGGTGGCGCGCTCGGCGGAGCACTGGGGCTCGTGCCCGACCGCTCCCCCGCCCAGCGCGCCGGCGCCTTCATCATCGGCTTCTTCGCCGCGTGGCTCGGCTACGCGCTGCGCGCGGCGGTCCTGCCCGACGCCACGGCGGGCCGGGCGATCGCAGTCCTCATCGTGCTGCTCGTCTGCCTCGCCGTCGGCGCGGCCTCGCGCGGTCGCCTGCCGCTGTGGGCCACCCTGCTGGGGGCCGCCGCGATGGCCGGTGCCTACGAGACGACCTACGCCGCCGACCCCACCGCGTTCATCTCCTCGTCGGCAGCCACCGCCACCTCGATCCTGGTCGCCGCCGGCGCCGGCTTCGTCGCGACCTCGCTCCTCGGCCCCCAGGTGGAGCGCGAGCGGGAGCTGGAGCGCGCGCAGCACGACCACGCCGAGCCCGTCGCAGCCGGCCACGTCGCCGACCAGCAGGTCGCCGACCAGACGCGGTCCGAGCGCGAGGACGCGCACGCCATGGACGCCCAGACGCCTGCGACCGGGACGCCCCGTGTCGAGCGTCGCCGAGAGGGCGTCGCCCCGTACCTGTCCCTGCAGCCCCGCCCGGAGGCCTGACGTGCGCCGCTCCACCCTCACCACCGCCGCCGCCCTCGCCGCCGTCCCCCTCATGGTCGGAGCCTCGAGCGCCAGCGCGCTCGCCGCTGCTGCCGACAGCGGTGACATCTCCGTGACCAACACCGAGACGGTCCAGGCGCACCTCGACGCCACGGGCTCGCTCCAGGACGCCCGCATCTACGAGCAGATCGCGCTCAGCGGGCACGGCAGCACCACCATCACCAACCCGGTCTCCACCCACGGGCTGCGCAACCTCGACGGCTTCGGCGGGTTCCACGTCGTCGACGGCAACGTCGTCGCGCACGTGGACGTCGACGGCGAGCGCCGCCTGCGGTCGGTGAGCGACTACACCAAGGACCTCCCGCTCAAGGTCGAGATCTCCTACACGCTCGACGGCAAGCCCGTGAAGCCGGGTGCCGTGGTCGGCAAGTCCGGCACCCTCGAGGTGCACTTCACGGTCACCAACATGACCAGCAAGCCGCAGGCCGTCACGTACGACGACGGCACGGGCACCATGAAGACGACGACCGAAGAGACGGTCATACCGATGATCGGCCAGCTCGTCACCGTCCTGCCGTCGACGTTCACCGACGTGCAGTCCGCCGAGGCGGGCATGGCGGGTGACGGCCGCGGCGGCACGCAGATGACCTTCCAGATGACGCTGTTCCCGCCCATCGGCAAGCCGACCGCCGAGTTCGGCTACTCCGCGAAGATCACGCACGGCGTGGTCCCCGCGGCCACGCTCAGCTCGATGCCCGTCTCCCCGCTGGACAGCCCGTCCTTCAAGGGCGGCGCGGCGAGCTACAAGGCCGGCGCCGCCTCGGGCGTCGAGCTCACGGCCGGGTCCATCGAGATCGACGAGAACCTGCTGAAGCTGCACGACGGCGCGGCCCAGCTGCTCGGCGGGCTGCTCCAGCTGTCCGACGGCGCCGGGCAGCTGTCCGACGGCCTCACGGGGCAGCTGGCACCGGGCGCGCAGGACCTCGCGGACGGGCTCAACGGCAAGGCGGCACCTGGAGCGAAGGAGCTCGCAGCCGGGCTCAACGACAAGGCTGCGCCCGGCGCGCAGGAGCTTGCCGACGGGCTCAACGACAAGCTCAAGCCTGGCGCGCACGACCTGGCGACCGCGATGAGCTCCAAGCTCGAGCCGGGAGCGGGCGAGCTCGCCTCGGCCCTCGGCACGCAGATCCTGCCGGGCGGCGGGGCGCTCGCCGTCGCGCTCGACGAGCTGCTGCGGCCGGGCGCGAACAGCCTCGCCCAGGCGTTGAACAAGCAGATCGCGCCAGGGGCCAAGGCGCTCAGCGAGGGCCTCGCGACGGCCAAGCCCGGTGCCGCCAGCCTGTCGGCGGGTCTCAACGGCCAGCTCGCGCCCGGCGCCAAGAGCCTCAGCGACGGGCTCGGCACGGCCGCACCCGGAGCGGCGGCGCTCGCCGCGGGGGCCAGCGCGCTCGACGCCGGGCTCGCCAGCGCCGGGTCCAAGGCGCCCCAGCTCATCGGCGGGCTCCAGCAGGTCTCCGACGGCCTGGCACAGGTCGACGCAGGGCTCGCGCAGCTCAGCGGCACCATCGGCGGGGTCCCGGACCGCGCCAAGTCCCTCGTGGACGGCCTCGCGCAGCTGCGCGGCGCGCTGGGTGCCGAGGGGCAGACGGGCACGCTGCGCGACGGCCTGGCCAAGGTCCGGGCCGGCGTGGCGAACGCGGCGGCGAACGCCTCCGGGCTCGGCGGCGGCACCAGCGCCAAGGCGGCGAACATCGCCGCGGAGCTCGACTCGCTCACGGACCTGGCCCAGCAGCTCGACGCTGCCGGCAACGGCGCCGAGGCCGACGCCCTGCGCGCGTCGATCGCGACGCTCGAGGCCGACGCCCAGTCGCTCGCCGGCTACGGCGCGGGCGTGACCCAGGTGGCGGGCGGCCTCTCGGCCGCGGACGCGAGCTTCATCGCCCTGCGCGACGGTCTCACGGGCGTCGCGGGCGGCCTGTCGGACGCGAGCACCGGGCTCGGGACGCTGCTGAGCACCGTCGTCACGAGCGTCCAGGGCGCGGTCGGCGGGGCCGGCGACGTCCCCGCGGACCGGACGCTGCGCGGCGCGGTGCACGGCCTGCAGGCGGGCACGACCACGCTCACGACGAGCGGAGGCGAGCTCATCAACGGGCTCGGCCAGCTGGCCGCCGGCGCGCACGACCTCAACACCGGCGCGGGCGCCCTCTCCAGCGGCATCGCGGGCGCCGCCACGGGCTCGAAGGCGCTCTCGGACGGCCTCGCCAGCGCCGCGGACGGGTCCAAGCGGCTCTCCGCCGGCGTCGCCAGCGCGGCGGACGGCTCGGCGCAGCTGTCGGCCGGCATCGCGAAGGCGGCGGCCGGCGCCACGGACATCTCCGAGGGCGTCGACACCGTGGCCGACGGGTCCCTCACCCTGGCGGACGCGCTGGTCCTCGCGGCCGGCGGTGCGAAGCAGATCGCCGTGGGCGTGGAGACCGCCGCGGCCGGCGCGACCAAGATCTCGGCCGGCGTCGACGACGCCGCAGCGGGCTCGACCAAGCTGTCGAGCGGGATCGACGACGCGGCGGCGGGATCGGCCGAGCTGTCGACCGGCCTCGACGGCGCAGCGGCCGGCTCGAGCCTGCTCGCAGCGGGTGCGGCCGACGCGGCAGCCGGTTCCACCAAGCTCGCGGACGGGCTGGACAAGGCTGCCGGCGGCGCCCCCGCGCTGGTCGACGGCTCGCAGCGGCTGTCCGACGAGGGGACCAAGACCCTCGTCGCGAAGGGTGCCGGGACGGCCCAGTCGTACGGCGCGCAGTACGCGGTGATCACGGCCGGTGCCGAGCGCGCCGCGGCCGAGGGCATGGCGTACGGGGCACCCGAGGGTGCCGTGGGCGCGACGGCCTACTCGATCGAGATCGCCGGCGCGGACGGTGAGGGCGCGAGCTCGCTCGGCCGCCTGATCCTCGCGATCGCGCTCTTCGCGGGTGGCGCCGGCATCGCGACGTTCGTGCGACGCCGCTGGGTCTGACCGATCTGACGACGACGGGGCGCGGCCTGCGGGTCGCGCCCCGTCGTCGTGTCAGCCCGGCTGCCAGGCCGGCGTCGCGGGTTCGCCCCGCGGCTCAGCCTCCGAACGACCGCGCGAGCTGGTCGTCGATCTCGAACGTCACGTGCTCGCGGTGCTCCTCGTCCTGCAGCATCGCCACGCCGTGCGCCGCGAGCGGGATCTCGAGGAACGACGGGCCCTCGCTGGGGCGGGCCACCAGGTACGAGTCGTCGCGGGGCACGTCGGGGTCGTCGCGCGAGGCCATCACCAGCAACGGACCGCGGTACGGCACCACGCTCGAGCGCGCGTCGAGCCCGTCGAACCGGGACGGCGGGCTGAGCGCGACGACGCCGACCGCTGCGAGCTCGTCGGCCATGGCCACCGCGTACGTGCCGCCCTTGGACGCGCCCACCAGGGCCACGTCCTGGGCTCCCGCGGTGCGCAGGGCCTCCGCCGCCGACCGCATCGCCGCCTGCCCGGCCCGCGCGCCGGACCCCGGCCACGTGAAGGTCGCCACCCGGTAACCCTCCTCGACCAGGTGCGCGGCCTCGTCGGCCCACTGGCACCAGTCACCGCCGTTCTGCGGCGCGAGCACCACGCCGTGCGCTCCGCCTCCCGCGACGGCGACCGCGGTGGTGGTGCCTCCGGAGTCGACGGTCACCGCCTGCGTGCCCGACGGAAGGCACCCGGGAGCCTTCGCGGCGGCCATGGTCTGGCCCGCGGACGCGGTGCTCGCGGGCGACCCGGTCCCCGCACAGCCGGCGAGAGCGAGCGCGGCCGCGAGCGCGAGGACCCCGGTCCGCGGCGTGACGTCGATGTGCACGCCTCGTTCTACGGCGCGAGAGCGCTCTCGGCAAGGGCCGTCCGGCAACTGGCCAACCCTGGATCAGCCTCAGAGCTGCGCGTCGTACCGGTCGAGCACGATGGCGGCGAGCCGCTCGTCGGGCGCGAGCGGGTCGCTCACGGCATCGGCACCCGCCTCGAGCACCCGGTCGTGGAAGTAGCCGGGCGCGAGCAGGTAGGACGCGACGACGACGCGCGCGGCGCCCGCCCGGGCCGCGGCGATCGCCTCGGGGACCGTGGGTGCGGAGCCCGCGCCGTAGCCGATGGTCACGGGGTTGGTCAGGGACGCGGCGAGCCCGGCCGCCACGGCTTCGACGGCGACGGCGGCAGCGGGGTCGGTGGACCCGGCCGCAGCGAGCACCACGGCGTCGTCGGGTCGGAGCCCGGCCGCCGCGAGCCGGTCGAGCAGGATCGCCACCAGTCGCGGGTCGGGCCCGAGCGGCGGGGCCGCGCGCGCGCCGTCGCGGTCGACGGCCTCCGCGATGTCCACCTTGACGTGGAATCCCACCGAGAGCAGCAGCGGCACCACGACCGCGCTCCCCCGGTCCGTGAGCGCGTCGGCCACGACGTCGCCGACCTCGGGGGTCTGCACGTCGACGAACGCCTCGCGCACGTCCAGGTCGGGGCGCAGGGCCCGCACGTCGGTGAGGATCGAGCGGATCGCCGCGCGCCCGTCGTGGTTGTCCGTGCCGTGCGAGCAGCCCACCAGGACGGCGCTCACCGGTCGGCCGCCAGCTCGAGGCGGTAGCCCCGCTTGACCACGGTGCGGATCAGCGCGCGGCTGCCGGTCGCCTCCCGGAGGCGGGCGATCGCGACCTCGGCGGCGTGCGGGTCGCGGGAGTCCCCCGGCAGCACGTCGAGCACCCGGTCGCGCAGCACCACCGCACCGTGCGCCGCGGCCAGCAGCCGCAGCACCTCCAGCCCACTGGGACTGAGCGGCAGCACGTGCCCGTCGAGCACGGCGGCGCCGCGGTGCACGCGCAACGGACCCGCGACGGTGTCGAGCGCCTGGAGGCCGCCGTAGTGGCCGATGATCAGGCGCACGAGCGAGCCGAGCCGGCCGCGGTCGGGCACGAGCGGCTCGATGCCCCGCTCGAGCAGCGGCTTGGCGGTCACGGGCCCGACGGCGGCCATGACCACGGTGCCGTCCTGGCACAGCCGCACGATCGCGTCGGTCACGCCGGCCTCGTCGGCCGCGGCGAGCCACGCGGCCGCGCCGGGCGCCGACGTGAAGGCGACCGCGTCGATCTCGCCGGCCGCGACGGAGCACACGGAGGCGACCACCACGGCTGGGTCGGGCGGCGGCCCCCAGCGGTAGACGACGAGGCTGCGCACCCGGGCGCCCGCGGCGACGAACGCCTCGTCGAGCCCGTCGGCGCCCGCGCCGTGGTGCTGCACCGCGATGTCGGTCCCGGCGACGCCCTCGTCGAGCAGCACCTCGGCGATCTCGGCGCTCGTCTCGGACTCGGCGACCCAGTCCGCCGTGAGCCCGGCGGCCTGGATCGCGCCGCGCGCCTTGGGCCCGCGGGCCACGATCCGGGTGCCGCGCAGCATCGCCACGAGCGGCTCGGCCAGCCCCGCGGCGTCGGCCGCCTCGATCCAGCCGCGGAAGCCGATCCCGGTGGTGACCACCACGGTGTCGGGCGGATCAGCAAGCAGCGAGCGCGTGCCCGCCAGCAGCGCTGCGTCGTCGATGTGCGGCACCATGCCCAGGGCCGGAGCGTGCCGGACCGTCGCGCCACGGCGCGTGAGCGCCGCCGACAGCTCCGCCGACCGTCGGTCCGCCGTCACGAGCACGACGGTCCCCGCGAGGGTCTGGTCGATGGGCTCGTTCACGTCGCCATTGTGTCGTGCTCCGCGGTGACCTCGTCCGGCACGTCCAGCGCCCCTTCGGGCGAGACGTCCAGCAGACCTGGCGCGGCGACCGCGCCGAGCACGATGACGGCCGGCGCGCGCACACCGGCCTCGGCCGCCGCGGCCGCGATCTCGTCGAGCCGCGCACGTGTCACGCGCTCGCCGTGCAGCGTGCCGCTCTCCACAACCGCGACAGGCGTGGCGGGGTCCGCGCCGAACTCGAGCGCTCGGTCGGCCAGGTCGGGTAGCGCGGCCACCCCCATGAGCACCACGACCGTGCAGGTGGCGTCGCGCAGGCCCACCAGACCGGCGCTCGACCAGCCGTCGTGCCCGTTCATCACGTGCACCGCACCGACCACGCTGCGGTGCGTCAGCGGGATCCCGGCCGCGGCGGGCACCCCGAAGGCGCTGCTCACACCGGGGACCACGTCGACGGGAACGCCGGCCCGGCGGCACGCCAGCACCTCCTCGCCGCCCCGGCCGTAGACGAACGGGTCGCCGCCCTTGAGCCGCACCACCGTGCGACCGCGCTGCGCCTGCTCCACCAGGATGCGGCCGATCTCGTGCTGCGGGACCGGGTGGTGCCCGGGCGTCTTGCCCACGTCGATGATCTCCACGTCCGGCGCCAGCTCGTCCAGCACGTCGACCGGCCCGAGCCGGTCCACCACCACGACGTCCGCGGTCGCCAGCGCGCGCCGCCCCGCGAGCGTGAGCAGCCCCAGGTCGCCGGGCCCGCCGCCGACGAGCACCACGCGCCCCTCGTCGGCCGAGCGCAGCCGCCGGGCGCGCAGGTCCACGCGGCCGTCGCGCAGGTGCGCCGCGAGCGCGTCGCGCACCTCCGTGGTCCGCCCGGGATCGGACGCGCCCGTCGACAGGACGCCGACGAGCACGTCGCCGCTCTGCGTCGTCGCCGGAGCGCGTGCGGAGCCCGCCGCCCCCGGACTTGCGCCGGTGCAGAAGACGCGCCGCTCGTCGGCCCAGCCGACGACGGCGGCGTCGGTGGCGCGGTCGCCCGTCGCGGCGTGCACGAGCCACGCACCGTCCAGGTCGTCCGCGGTGACCTCGTGCTGCACCCACTCCAGCAGGCCCCAGCGGTGCAGGTCGCGCAGCGGCTCGCAGACGGCGGGCGCGACGACGACCACCCGGGCGGCGTCGGCCAGCAGCGCCTGCACGCCTCGGGCCGCCACGGGCCCGCCGCCCACGACGACCACGCGCCGGCCCGCCAGGTCGAGCCCCAGCATCGTCGTCATGCGGGCACCGCGATCTCGACCACGTCGCCGCGCACGCGCGCCGCCCACGTGCGCAGGTCGGGGGGCAGACCGCGGGCGGGCGCCTTGCCCGCGGGGTCCAGGCACCGGCCCGTGCGCAGGTCGAACACCTGCTTGTGCATCGGGGACGCCACGGTCGGCACCTCCACTCCCTCCACCGCGCGCGAGCCCACGATGCCGCGGGAGAGCACGTACGCGTCGCTGAACGGGTCGTGCTGCTGCACCGCGAGCACCCCGCCGTCGACGAGGCGGAAGATCGCCACCTGCTCCCCGCCGACCAGGGCGGCCGCACCGCGCTCCGGTGCCAGGTCGCCCAGCCGGCACACGGCCGTCCACACGGCCGTCGGCTCGTCGAGGATCGTCATGACCGCACCTCCAGGGTCGTTCCGGCGACGAGCACGGGCTCGCCGCGCAGGGCCGCTGCGCGCTCGTCGGCCGTCGCGGGCCGCGCCTGGCCTCGCTCCGGGACGTAGGCGAGCGACGGGTCCGCGACCTCGGGAGCGTTGACGAACGAGGAGAACCGGCGCAGCTTCTCCGGGTCCTCCAGCGTGGCCTTCCACTCGTCCTCGTAGTCGAGGACGTGCTGCGCCATCTGCTGGTCGAGGTCCGCCGCGATCCCGAGCGAGTCCTCCATGACCACCGCGCGCACGCCGTCGAGGCCGCCCTCGACGTCGCCGATCCACGGCGCGGTGCGCTGGAGGCGGTCGGCGGTGCGCACGTAGTAGAGCAGGAAGCGGTCGATGGTGCGGATCAGGGTCTCGGTGTCCAGGTCCTCGGCGAGCAGCTGCGCGTGCCGTGGCGTGAAGCCGCCGTTGCCGCCCACGTAGACGTTCCAGCCCTTGTCGGTGGCGATGACGCCGACGTCCTTGCCGCGCGCCTCGGCGCACTCCCGCGCGCATCCTGACACGCCCAGCTTGATCTTGTGCGGCGAGCGCAGGCCGCGATAGCGCAGCTCGAGCAGCACCGCGAGCGCCACCGAGTCCTGCACCCCGAACCGGCACCAGGTCGAGCCGACGCACGACTTCACGGTGCGCAGCGACTTGCCGTAGGCGTGCCCGGACTCGAAGCCCGCGTCCACCAGGCGCTGCCAGATGAGCGGGAGCTGGTCGATGCGGGCGCCGAACATGTCGATCCGCTGGCCGCCGGTGATCTTGGTGTAGAGGCCGAAGTCCTGGGCCACGGCGCCGATCGCGATGAGGCCCTCCGGGGTTACCTCCCCGCCGGGGATGCGCGGCACCACGGAGTAGGACCCGTCCTTCTGCAGGTTGGCCATCACGTGGTCGTTGGTGTCCTGCAGCGCCGCCCGCTCCCCGTCGAGCACGTGCGCGGGGGCCGTCGTCGCGAGGATCGAGCCGATCGCGGGCTTGCAGATGTCGCAGCCGCGGGCGTCGGGCCGCGTGCCGAACCGCTGCACGACCTCGGTGAAGGAGCGCACGCCGGACACCCGGACGGCGTCGTAGAGCTGCGCGCGCGACAGGGCGAAGTGCTCGCACAGCGCGGTGGAGACGGCGATGCCTTGCTTCTGCAGCTCGGTGGTGACCAGCTTCTTGACCAGGGGCAGGCACGAGCCGCAGCTGGTGCCCGCCTTGGTGCAGGCCTTGACCGCGCCGAGGTCGGTGCACCGGTGCTCGGTCACGGCGCCGCGGACGGCGCCCGCCGAGACGTTGTTGCACGAGCACACGCCCGCGTCGTCGGGCAGCTCGAGGTCGGGCGGGCCGCCCGTGCCCTCGGGCAGCAGGAAGGCGGCAGGGTCGCCGGGCAGCTCACGCCCGAGCATGGGCCGCAGGCTCGCGTACGCGGAGGCGTCGCCCACCAGCACCCCGCCCAGGAGCGTGCGCGCGTCGTCCGACATGACGAGCTTCTTGTAGACGCCCGCCACGGGATCCGCCCACACGATCTCCAGCGCCCCCGGCGTGGTGCCGAACGCGTCGCCGAAGCTCGCCACGTCGACGCCCGCGAGCTTGAGCTTGGTGGCGGTGTCCGCGCCCGGGAACTCGGCGCGACCCCCGAGCAGGCGGTCGACCGTCACCTCGGCCATCGCGTAGCCGGGGGCGACGAGGCCGATGCAGGCACCCTGGATGCAGGCGACCTCGCCGACCGCGGAGATGTCGGCGTCCGACGTGAGGCAGGAGTCGTCGACGACGACTCCGCCGCGCGGCCCGATCTCGAGCCCGCCGTCGCGTGCCAGCTCGTCGCGGGGACGCACGCCCGCCGCGATGACCACCACGTCGGCGTCGAGCCGGCCGCCGTCGGCCAGGTCGAGCCTGCCCACACCGCCCCGCCGGTGCGGGCGGATGCGCGCGGTGGCCGCGTTGAGCCGCACCCCGACGCCGAGCTGGTTGATGAGCCGCCTCAGCGCCTCGCCGCCGCCCAGGTCGATCTGCGTGGACATCAGGTGCGTGCCCACCTGGAGCACCGTGGCCTGCGCACCGAGCGCCTGCAGCGCCCCCGCCGCCTCGAGCCCGAGCAGGCCACCGCCGATCACGGCGCCACGCACCGTCCGGTGCTGCGACAGCTCCTCGACGTAGCCGCGCAGGGCCGCCACGTCGTCGACCGTGCGGTAGACGAACACCCCCGGAAGGTCGGCGCCCTCGATGGGCGGCACCCATGCCGACGAGCCGGTCGCGAGCACCAGGTGGTCGTAGGCCTCGACGCGGCCGCGGGCGGTGGTCACCGTCCTGGCGGCACGGTCCACGCTCGCCACGCGCTCGTCGCGCACCAGCGTGACCAGCGGGTCGTGCCACAGACCGGGGTCGCCCAGGGCCAGGTCCTCGGCGTCCCGTCCGGAGAAGTAGCTGGTCAGCGCCACCCGGTCGTACGGGCGCCGAGGCTCCTCGGCGAGCACGGTGATCCGCCAGGTGCCCGCGGTGTCCCGGTCGCGGAGCGCCTCGACGAGGCGCTGCGCCACCATGCCGCCGCCGACGACGACCAGGTGCTTGCTCGGGCTCATGGCGGGCGCTCCGTCCGGCTGGGGGTCCTGTCTGCGTCCGACGGTAGGAAGCGCGTGTTTCGGATCCAGGCGCGGCCTCGTTTCCTGGCAGGAACAGTTCGCGCACACCCGCGCGCCCGACCGTGTGAGCACCCGTGGCACGCTGGCGCCCATGGGAGTCGTCATCGCACTGCTGCGGGCCGTGAACGTGGGGGGCCGCAAGGTGACCGCCGCGCCCATGCGCGCGGTCGCCGAGCAGCTGGGCTACGAGCAGGTCGCCAGCTACGTCACGAGCGGCAACCTGGTGCTCGTCACCACGCACGGGACGGCACGCGTCGAGCGCGAGCTGGGTGCGGCGCTGTCGGAGGAGTTCGGCTTCGACGTGCCCGTCGTCGCCCGCACGGTGGCGCAGTGGGATGCCGTGATCGACGGCCTGCCGTTCCCTGACCAGGCGCGCGACGACCCGTCGCACCTGGTCGTCTACGCCTGGGACGGCGCCGTGGGCGGCACGTCGTTCGACCCCGCGCCGTACGGCCGCGAGCAGGTGGTCTGGCACGGGTCCCACGCGTACGCGTACTACCCGGACGGCATCGGGCGCTCGAAGCTGACCCTGCCGGTGCTGTCGAAGGCCGCCGGCCGACGCGGCACGGCCCGCAACTGGAACACGGTGCTGGCCCTGGCGCGGATGGCGCACGACCGCGGCTGACCTCCCACCAATGGCTGCCGGCTTTGGTTGAATCGTCCGGTGACCGCGCTCGAGATCGACGCCCTCGACAAGACCTACGGGACTGTCCGCGCCCTGCGCGACATGACGTTCGACGTCCGAGCCGGCGAGATCTTCGGGTTCGTCGGCTCCAACGGCGCCGGAAAGTCGACCACCATGCGCATCGTGCTGGGCGTGCTGGCCCAGGACAGCGGGGACGTGCGGTGGGACGGCAGGCCCATCGACGCCGACACCCGGCGACGCATCGGCTACATGCCCGAGGAGCGCGGCCTCTACCCGCGCATGAAGGTCGCGGACCAGCTCGTCTACCTCGCGCGCCTGCACGGCCTCGATGCCCGCGCCGCGCACGCGTCGATGGAGCGGTGGACCGAGACGCTCGGGATCGCGGAGCGGCGGGGCGACGAGGTGCTCAAGCTCTCGCTCGGCAACCAGCAGCGCGTGCAGCTCGCGGCCGCCCTGGTGCACGAGCCCGACATCCTGGTGCTCGACGAGCCGTTCTCGGGGCTCGACCCGGTCGCCGTCGACGTCATGAGCGCGGTGCTGCGTGACCAGGCCGCGGCCGGCCGGCCGGTGGTGTTCTCCTCCCACCAGCTCGAGCTCGTCGAGCGGCTGAGCGATCGCGTCGGCATCGTCCGCGCTGGGTCGATGGTCGCCGTGGGGGGGATCGAGGAGCTGCGACGCACCGAGCACCGGCGCTGGTCGGTGCAGGGGCCGCCCGACGCGTCCTGGGCCGCCGACCTGGCAGGCGTGCGCGTCGTCTCGTCGGCGGGGAGCACCACGGTGGTCGAGGAGGACGCGACGGCCGCCGCCGACGTGGACCAGGCGGTCCTGCACGCGGCGCTGGCCGCGGCGCCGGTGCGTGAGTTCGCGCTCGTGCGCCCGTCGCTGAGCGAGCTCTACCGAGACGTCGTGACCGCGGACCTCGGGGCGGACACCGGCTCAGCGGCCGAGGCGACGACCGCGCGGGGTGCGGCATGAGCGGGGCGCGGGCGCTCGGCTCCGGCGCCGTGATCCGCATGGTCGCGGGCCGCGAGATCCGGACGCGCGTGGCGTCCAAGGGGTTCATCTGGATCACGGTCGCGTTCGTCGTGATCGTCGTGCTCGGCGGGCTCGTGCTCAAGCTGGTCGGCACGCCCGACGGCACGCAGCACGTGGCAGTCACGCAGGACGTCGCGGGCACGGCCGCCCTGGTCGAGTCGACCGGCACCGGCGTGGGTGTCCAGGTGCAGACGCAGGAGGTGCCGGACCGCGCCGCGGGCGAGGCGCTGCTGCGCTCCGGTGACGTGGACGCCCTCGTGGTGGCGGTGTCCCCCGAGCTCGAGGTGGTCGTCGAGCAGAGCCTGCCCGACCCCCTCGCCGCGGTGTTCGGCTCGCTCGCGCAGCAGCTGACCCTCGGCACGGCGATCACCGAGCTCGGCGGCGACCCGGCGCAGGTGGCGCGGGAGCTCTCGGCGGCGGCTCCCCAGGTGACGGCGCTCGAACCAGAGCCCCAACGCGACGGCGGCCAGGTGGTGGCCGGCGTGATCGTGGGCATCCTGCTGTTCATCGCGCTCATGAACGCCGGCCAGCTGGTGGCGCAGGGCGTGGTCGAGGAGAAGACGAGCCGCGTGGTCGAGCTGCTGCTGGCGACGGTCCGGCCGTGGCAGCTCATGGCGGGCAAGGTGCTGGGCATCGGCGCCGTGGGGCTGCTGCAGCTCGTGCTCATCGTCGGCGCCGCGGCCGGATCGGCCCTGGGCTTCGGAGTGCTGGACTCGTCGTCGCTCGACGTCGGCTCGGTCGCGCTCTGGTCGCTCGTGTGGTTCGTCGTGGGCTTCGCGATGTTCGCGCTGGTGCTCGCGGCTCTCGCCGCGCTCGTCTCGCGCCAGGAGGACATCGGCTCGGTCACCGGTCCGGTCATCGCGCTGATGATCGTGCCGTACATCATCGGGATCAGCATCGCGCCCTACGACCCCGAGAACTCCCTCGTGGTGGTGCTGTCGTTCGTCCCGTTCGCCGCGCCCTTCGTCATGCCGATCCGGCAGGCCCTCGACACGGCCGCGCCGTGGGAGGTGGCGCTGTCGCTGGGACTCTCGCTCGCGGTGATCCCCGTGCTGGTGTGGCTCGCGGGCCGCGTGTACTCCAACGCGGTGCTGCACGCGGGTGGGCGGGTCAAGCTCAAGGACGCCCTCGCGTCCCGGTGAGCCGCGGCACGGGCACGCTGACTAGGTTGGAGCCATGGCGACCCTGTTCACCCGCATCATCGACGGCGAGATCCCCGGGCGCTTCGTCTGGGCCGACGACGTGGCGGTCGCGTTCACCACGATCGCGCCGATCACGGACGGCCACACGCTGGTGGTCCCCCGCGCCGAGATCGTGCAGCTGACCGACGCGCCCGACGACGTCCTGGCGCACCTGATGACGGTCGCCGCGACGATCGGGCGCGCGCAGCAGGCCGCGTGGGACGCTCCGCGCGCCGCGCTGCTGGTGGCGGGGTTCGAGGTGCCTCACCTGCACCTGCACGTGCTGCCCGCGTGGGACGAGGCCAGCCTGAGCTTCGCGAACGCACGCTCGGACGTGCCGGCCGGCGACCTGGACGCCGCGGCCGAGCGTGTCCGAGCCGCGCTCGGGGACGCCGGACACGGGGCGCACGTGCCCGCCGGTCTGGGTTCGCCCGCCCTTTAGCGGAATCACCCCGGTCGAGTCGCGCAGCGCACGCCTCGGGGGCGCACCATGAGCCGAGCGGAGGTGCGATGAGCGCGCGAGGAGACAGATCCCTGGACGGCCTCGCTGCGCTGGCGGGTCTGGCTGCCGGCGCGGTGAGCGTGGGCGTGGGCAGCCTCGTCGCGCTCCTCACCGGCGCGCCGTCGGACCCGCTCAACGCCCTGGGCTCAGCCTTCGTCGACGCGACCCCGCCGTGGCTCAAGGAGTTCGCCACGACGACGTTCGGGACCGACGACAAGCTGGTGCTGCGCCTGGGTGAGGTGCTCGTGCTGGCCCTGCTCGCGGCGGCAGCGGGCGTGCTCGCACGGCGCTGGTGGGGCTGGGGGGCCACCCTCGTGGTGCTGCTGGCCGCGTTCGGCGGCATCGCCGCGATGACCCGGCCCGACACGGGCGCGCTCGCCGCGTTGCCCAGCGTCGCGGCGGGGGTGGCCGGGCTGGTGACGCTCCGGCTCCTGATCGACCGGCTGCCGACGGCGCCCGCCGGCTCGGCGGTGGTGCGCGGCTCGGCGGTCGCGGGCGCGGGAGCCTCGGGGCTGGCGGACGGCGGGTCGCGGGCCGCGGGCGGCTCGACGGTCGCGGGCGGGTCGGCGGTGGCCGGCAGCTCGGGGGTCGCGGGCGGCTCGACGGTCGCGGGCGGGTCGGGGGACGGCACCCGCCGCAGCCCCGCGCGCGGTCCCGACCGGCGCGTGTTCCTCCAGGCAACGGCGGCGGCGGCGAGCCTCGGGATCGTGGCGGCCTTCGTCGGGCGCGCAGTCGGCGCCCCCGCTCGCGCCGCCCGGGCCGCGCGTGCCGCTCTGCACCTGCCCGCCCCCGCTGTACCGGCCCCCGCGGTGCCGGCCGGGGTCGAGGTGGCCACCCCCGGCATGGAGCCGTGGAAGACCCCCGCCGGGGACTTCTACCGGATCGACACCGCGCTGGTGGTGCCGGAGGTGGACCCGGCGTCCTGGTCGCTGCGCGTGCACGGTCTCGTGGACCGCGAGGTCACGCTCACGTGGGACGAGCTGCTCGCCTCCGAGCTGGTGGAGGCGTGGGTCACGCTGTGCTGCGTGTCGAACCCGGTGGGCGGCGACCTCATCGGCAACCAGCGGTGGCTGGGCCTGCCCGTGCGTGAGCTACTGGCGCGCGCCGGGCCGCACGCCGACGCCGACATGGTGCTGTCGAGGAGCGTGGACGGCTTCACGGCGTCCACCCCGCTCGAGGCGCTCACCGATGACCGCGACGCGCTGCTGGCCATCGGGATGGACGGACAGCCCCTGCCGGTCGAGCACGGCTTCCCCGTGCGCATGGTGGTGCCCGGGCTCTACGGGTACGTGTCCGCCACGAAGTGGGTGGTGGACCTCGAGGTCACCCGGTTCGCCGACGCCACCGCCTACTGGACGGACCGCGGCTGGTCGCCCCGCGGACCGATCAAGACGCAGTCGCGCATCAGCGTGCCGCGCGCGAGCGACCCGCTGCATGCGGGTGAGGTCGTGGTGGCGGGCACCGCGTGGGCGCAGCACCGGGGCGTGACGCGCGTGCAGGTCCGGGTCGACTCGGGCCCCTGGCAGGACGCCACGCTGGCCGCCGACGGCGGCATCGACACGTGGCGGCAGTGGAGCTGGCGCTGGTCCGCCGAGGCGGGCGACCACACGCTGCGGGTGCGCGCGTTCGACCCCGACGGACCGCAGTCGGGCGCCGACGTGGACGTGGTGCCCGACGGCGCCGAGGGGTACGACGAGATCGAGGTGTCGGTCGACTGACGGCGGTGCATCGCGCGAGCTCCGCCCTGAGGTCAGTACACGTCGCGCACGTAGCGTCGCGCGGCTGCGAGCTGCTTGACGTAGGCCGCCGCCGCCTCGGCGCTGAGCCCGCCGTGCCGCACGGCGACCTCGCGCAGCGCGGCGTCGACGTCCTTGGCCATGCGTGACGCGTCGCCGCACACGAAGAAGGACGCACCCTCCTGCAGCCAGTCCCACAGCCGGGCACCGTGCTCGCGCATCCGGTCCTGCACGTACACCTTGCCGCGCTGGTCGCGCGAGAAGGCCGTGGTGAGCCGGTCGAGGGTGCCGTCGGACACCATCCGCGAGAGCTCGTCCCGGTAGTAGAAGTCGGTGGCCTGGTGCTGCTCGCCGAAGAAGAGCCAGTTGCGCCCGGTGTGCCCCGCCGCCGCGCGGTCGGCGAGGAAGCCGACGAACGGCGCGACTCCCGTGCCCGGTCCGACCATGATCGCCGGGACGTCCGACGCCGGCGGGCGGAAGTGGGAGGTCGGCTGGACGTGCACCGGCACGCGGGTGCCGAGCGGCGCGTCGGCGAGGAACGTCGAGCACACGCCGCCGCGCGCCGCACCCGCCGGCGACTCGTACCGGACCACCGACATCGTCAGCGACACGGCCGACGGAGCGACGCGGGGGCTCGACGAGATGGAGTACTGCCGCGGCGTGAGCCGACGCAGCACCGCGACGAGGTCGGGCGCGGGCAGCTCGGGCGCGAGCTCGGCCACCACGTCGACGGCCTGCCGCCGCCACGTCCAGCGCGCCAGTTCGGTGCCGTTGTCGGGCCGCAGCAGGTGCCGCAGCTGCGCGCTTCCCGAGCGCTCCGCGACGAGCCCGAGGAGGTCGGCCGAGACCCGCGTGATGTCGAGGTCCGTGGCCAAGGCCGAGCGCAGCGGCCGCGGCGCACCGTCGACCATGACCTCCTGGTCCGGGTCCCAGCCCGTGACCGCGAACCACTCGTCGACCAACGCGGCGGCGTTCGTGGGGCGCACGGCGAGGGCATCGCCCGCCCGGTACGTGACCTCGCGGTCGCTGTCCTGCACGTCCAGGACGATCTCGCGCACCTCCTTGCCCGAGCCCAGCAGGGACAGGAGGCGGTTGGCCGCGATGCGCGCCTCGCCCGGTTGCTGCCGCGTGGCGACGCGGGGACCGCTCGTGGTGGGCGTGGGTGCTGCGGGCCGTGGTGTGGTCGTAGTCGGCACGGTCGCGGGTGCGGTGGCGGGAAGGGTGACTGGGGCGGGCGGGTCGTCGGCGCCGCCCAGGACGTCGGCGAGCGCGTCGATCCAGGCGCGTGCCCGGTCGTCCTCGCCGGGCTCGCACTCCACCCGCGGCACGAGCCTCGCGGCACCGAGCTCCTCGAGCCGGTGGTCCAGGCGGCGACCGTGGCCGCAGAACCTGTCGTAGCTGGAGTCCCCCAGGGCGAGCACCGCGAAACGGGACCCGTCGAGCCGGCGCGCGTCGGGCGCGGCGACGGCGTCCCAGAACGCCGCGCCGCTGTCGGGCGCGTCCCCGTCGCCGAACGTGCTGGTCACCAGCACCAGGTCGGCTCCCGTCGGCAGCGCGGACGGCAGGCACTCGTCCATCGCGACGACGCGCGGGGCGAGGCCGATCCCCACCAGCCGCTCGGTCACCACGGCGGCCAGGTCCTCGGCGGTGCCGGTCTGGGACGCCCAGAGCACTACCACCTGACGGGCCGCTGCAGCCGCCGAGCCCGGAGCGACGGCCGACCCGGCAGCCTCGGCCGCCCGGGAGCGCGGCTCGGGCGTACGGGAGAACAGCCCGGCGAGCAGGCCGTCGACCCACAGCGCCTGGTCCGCGTCCAGCGGTGCACCGGGCGGGAGCACGGGCGTGCCGGGCTGGCCGCCGCCCAGCCCGGCGAGGAAGCCGGCCAGGTAGCGGCGCTCGCTCTCGCCGAGCGCGGGCGGCTCGTGCGAGTCGAGGCCCAGGGCGGCACCCAGCGCACGGATGGCGAGCGCCCCGGGGGTCAGCCCGCCGCGCGTGGCCTCCGCGTCGGGCGCCCTAGCGTCGGGCGCCTCGGCGGCGGCCCCCTCGTCGGGCGCCTCGGCGGCGGCCCGCTCGTCGGGCGACGCCGCGGGCGCCGTGGCCGCGACGGGCGTCAGGGCCACCGCGCACACCTTGAGCTCGGGCTGGAACGAGATCGGGTCGACGGCGTCGTTCGTGACCGCATTCACCGCGAGATACTCGCCGAACAGGTCGTTCCAGTGGAACGGCGCGAAGACGGAGCCGGGCAGCACGCGGTCCGTCACCGTGGCCGGCAGCAGGGCACGTCCGCGCCGGGAGGCGACCTCGACGAGCGTCCCGTCGACGACCCCGAGCCGCGCGGCGTCGGACGGGTGGAGCTCCACGAACGGCGCCGGCGCGAGCTTGTTGAGCCTGGCGACCTTGCCCGTCTTGGTCATGGTGTGCCACTGGTGCTGGACGCGACCTGTGTTGAGGACGAAGGGGTAGTCGTCGTCGGGGAGCTCGGCCGCGGGAAGGTGGGGGCGGGCATGGAAACGCGCCCGGCCGGACGGGGTCGGGAACCGCAGCCGGGGCCGCACCCCGTCGGGCCGCTCGAGGACCGGCTGGCTCACGCCGTCGTTGAGGTAGCGGATGGGGTTGCGCCGCGGTGCGCCGGGAGGGGCCGGCCACTGCACGGAGCCACCGCGCAGGCGCTCGTAGGTGACCCCGCGCAGGTCGTAGCCGGTGCGCGGGTTGGCGAAGGCGCGCAGCTCGTCGAACACCTCCTGCGAGGACGCGAAGTCGAACCCCTCGTAGCCCATGGCGGCGCCGACGCGGGCGATGAGCTCCCAGTCCGGCACGGCCTCGCCCGGCGGCCGCAGCGCCGCGCGCGCGAGCGTGAGGTTGCGCTCGGAGTTGATCATGACGCCGTCGGCCTCCGACCACAGCGCCCCCGGGAGCACGACGTCGGCGTACGCGGTGGTCTCGGTGTCCGCGAAGGCGTCCTGCGCGACGACGAGCTCGGCGCGCTCGAGGCCCTCGATGACGCTCCGGCGGTTGCCGACCGAGGCGACCGGGTTGGTGCACACGATCCAGCAGGCCTTGATCTCGCCCGCCGCCATGCGCTCGAACATGTCCACCGTGCCGCGGCCCGTGAAGTCGGCTCGCAGCGTCCCCGGTGGCAGGTTCCAGACGTCCTCGACGAACGCGCGGTCCTCGTCGTCCAGGACCGAGCGCTGACCCGGTAGGCCCGGTCCCATGTAGCCCATCTCGCGGCCGCCCATCGCGTTGGGCTGGCCCGTGAGCGAGAACGGACCCGAGCCAGTGCGGCAGATCGCGCCCGTCGCGAGGTGCAGGTTCACCAGGGCGTTGGTGTTCCATGTGCCGTGCGTCGACTGGTTCAGGCCCATGGTCCAGCACGAGACCCAGTCGTCCGCGCCGGCGAGCAGCGCCGCCGCCGCGCGCAGGTCGGGCTCGGGCACCCCGGTGATGCGCGCGACCTCGTCGGGCGGATAGTCCTCGAGCAGCGCCTCGAGCGCCTCCCAGCCCTCGGTGTGCTCGGCGACGAACTGCTCGTCCAGCCCACCGGCCTCGACGACCAGGCGCAGCAGCCCGTTCAGCAGCGCGATGTCGGTGCCGGGCGCGACCTGCAGGAACAGGTCGGCCTTGTCGGCCGTCGCCGTGCGCCGCGGGTCGACGACGATGAGCCTGGCGCCCGCCTTGACGCGGTCCAGCAGCCGCAGGAACAGGACCGGGTGGCAGTCCGCCATGTTCGCGCCGATCACGAGGAACACGTCGGCGTGGTCGAGGTCGTCGTACGCCCCGGGCGGGCCGTCGGCGCCGAGCGAGAGCTTGTAGCCCGTGCCCGCGCTCGCCATGCACAGGCGCGAGTTGGACTCGATCCACTGCGTGCGCAGGTACCCCTTGGCGAGCTTGTTGGCCAGGTACTGCGCCTCCAGGCTCATCTGCCCCGAGACGTAGAAGGCGACCGCGTCCGGGCCGTGCGTCTCGATGGTCTCCCGCAGCCGGCGCGCCACCAGCGCCACGGCCTCGTCGAGGTCGGCCCGGGCGAGCTCGGCGCCACGCTCCGCGCGCACGAGCGCGTGCGTGGCCCGACCCGTCGCCGCGAGCACGTCCGCGCTGGTGGCGCCCTTGGTGCACAGCCGCCCGGCGTTCGCCGGGTGCGACGTGTCGCCGCGCGCCGAGCGCACCACGCGGCGGCCCTCGTCGTCGGAGGCGACGCCGAGGACGATCCCGCAGCCGACCCCGCAGTAGGAGCACACGGTCGCGACCTGCTCGAGCGACGGCGTGCTCCCACCGAGGGCGGGACTGGTGGTGGTCGTCATCGTGCGGGTGCGCCTCGTCAGATGACCGTGGAGCCGAACGACGACCCGCGGCGCTGGTAGACCGCCCAGACGACGCCCGCCATGATCGCGTACGCGCCGACGATGACCCACAGCGCGGCCTGGATGTTGCCCGTGTGGTTCGTCGAGTACGCGAAGCCGCGCGGGATCAGGAAGCCACCGAACGCGCCGACCGCGCCCGCGATGCCGAGGCATCCGGCGGCGGCCTTGGCCCGACGTGCACGGTCGGCCGCGTCGCCTGCGCCGTGCCGGAACACGGCCGGGATCATGCGGTAGACGGACCCGTTGGCGGCCCCCGTCGCCGTGAAGAGCACGAGGAACGAGGCCAGAAAGGGCCCGAACGCGTGCTCGCGCAGGGCGACGATCGCGCTGATGGTGCCGGCCGCCATGACGGCGAACGCGCCGATGGTGACCCGCGCGCCGCCCAGGCGGTCGGCGAGCCAGCCGCCCACCGGGCGGGCGACCGAGCCCACCAGTGCACCCGCGAACGCGATCGAGACGGTGACCTCGGGGAACTGCGCCTTGAGCAGCGTCGGGAACGCGCCCGAGAAGCCGATGAAGGAGCCGAAGGTGCCGATGTAGACGAACGAGATGATCCAGGTGTGCCGCGAGCGCGCGGCCACGCCGTAGGAGCGCGGGTCGGACTTCGCGTGCGAGAGGTTGTCCATGAACCGCCAGGCCAGCAGGGCGGCGACGACGACGAGCGGCACGAACATCCAGCCCGCGCGCTCCAGCTGCACCCCGGCGGAGCCGACGATGATCATCGGCACCGCGAACTGGACGGCGGCCGTGCCGATGTTGCCCCCGGCGGCGTTCAGGCCGAGCGCACGGCCCTTCTCCCGCTCGGGGTAGAAGAACGAGATGTTGGCCATCGACGACGCGAAGTTGCCGCCGCCCACGCCCGCGAGCGCTGCGACGGCCAGCAGGACGCCGAACGACGTGGAGCTGTCCTGGACGACGAGCGCCAGCGCGACCGTCGGGATGAGCAGGAGCAGCGCCGAGACGATGGTCCAGTTGCGGCCGCCGAAGACCGGCACCGCGAACGTGTACGGGATGCGCAGCGTCGCACCCACCAGGCTGGGCACCGCGATGAGCCAGAACATCTGGTCCACGGTGAGCTCGAAGCCGGCCGCGGGCAGCTGCGGCACGACGATGCTCCACAGCGCCCAGACGGCGAACCCGAGGAACTCGGCGAGCACGGACAGCCCGAGGTTGCGTCGGGCCACCCCGCGGCCGACGCTCGCCCACTGCCCGGCGTCCTCGGGGTTCCAGCCGTCGATCCATCGCCCGGGCCGCCGCGTGAGCGCGGCCCCGGTCCCGAGCGCCGGGGCGGGTGCCTCGACCTCGACGTTCTGCGTGTCCACGAGCGGTGTCGCCATGAGTGCCTCCGGAGCGGATGGTGGAGCTCGGACGCGACGACGCTAGAGAGGCGATGTTTCCGCCCCCTGCGCGGGGCTGTTGCGCGTTGCGAACCTTTCGCGCACCGCTCCGCCGCGGTGGTTGTGAGGTTTCGGGCCTCAGGTCGCGACGGGTCCGCTCGTCGGGACGGCCCGCACGCGCACCGACGACGGGTCGACCGCGAGCCGCACCGGCGCGCCCACCTGCAGCGACAGCCCGGCCGCCACGGCGGGCAGCACGTCCACGAGGACGTCGCCCGTGGTGCGCACGCGGATGCCCGTGGCGCCCGGCTCGGTGTCCACAACGTGCGCGTCCCAGCCGGCCTCCTGCGGCGGCACGAAGCGGACCGAGCTGGGTGGGAACGTGGCCTGCGCCCGCGCACCGCTCGCGGGCGCAGGGTCGCCGCACGGCAGGACCACGCCGTCGGTGGTCCGCACGGCACCGTCCCGCATGGTGCCGACCACCAGGTTCACGCCCGCGAGCGCGGCCGTGAACGGATGGACCGGGTCGGTCAGGACCGCGAGCGCGTCGCCCTGCTCGACGACGCGTCCCTCGTGCAGCACCACCACGTGGTCCGCCAGCGTCAGGGCGTCGAGCACGTCGTGGGTGACGAGCACGGCTGCCGTGCCGGTGCGTCGCACCTGCGCGCGGACCAGGTCGCGCAGCTCCGCCGCCGTCCGGACGTCGAGCTGGGCGAACGGCTCGTCGAGCAGCAGCACGGCGGGCTCGGGGGCCAGCGCGCGGGCGAGGGCCACACGCTGACGCTGGCCTCCCGACAGCGCGTCCGGACGCCTGTCGCCGAGACCGGCGAGGCCGACGTCGGCGAGCCACCGGTCCGCGACCGCACGCGACTCGCGAGCGCCCGCTCCGCGGCTGCGCGGGCCGAACGCCACGTTCTCGCGTGCCACCAGGTGCGGGAACACCAGCGGGTCCTGGCCGAGCAGGCCGACGTCGCGGCGTTCGGGCGGGACGTGCACGCCCCGCGCGGTGTCGGTCAGCGTCCGGTCGCCGATGTCGATCCTCGCCTCGTCGGGCACGACGAGGCCCGCGACGGCCGCCAGGAGCGTGGACTTGCCGGCACCGTTGGGGCCGACCACGGCGACGATGCGGCCGGGGCGGGCCTCGACCTGCGCGTCGAGCACGAACCCCGTACGCCGGACGACGACCCGCGCGTGGAGGCTCACGTCGCCCTTCCGGGACGCCACGCGCGCGCCGCCAGGAGCACCGCCACGGCCGCGGCGACCAGCAGCAGCGACAGGGCCACCGCCGTGCCCTGCGGCACGCCCGCCCCGTTGAACGCGGCGTAGATGGCCAGCGGCATGGTCTGGGTGACGCCCGGGGTGTTGCCCGCGAAGAGCGCCGTGGCGCCGAACTCTCCCAGGGCGCGGGCGAAGCACAAGATGGTGCCGCTGATGAGGCCGGGCAGAGCCAGCGGCAGGGTGATGCGGCGCAGGACGGTCCATCGGCCCGCCCCGAGGGTCGCCGCGACCACCTCGAACCGCGTGCCCGCGGTGCGCAGCGCGCCCTCCACGCCGAGCACCAGGAAGGGCATCGCGACGAACGCCTGCGCGATCACGACCGCCGCTGTGGTGAAGGGCAGCCGGATGCCGAACCACGCGTCGAGCGACTCCCCCACGATGCCTCGCCGGCCCAGCAGGTAGAGCAGGGCGATGCCGCCGACCGTGGGGGGCAGCACCAGGGGAAGGGTCACGAGCGCGCGCAGGACGTCGGCCGCCCAGCCGCTCGTGCGCGCCAGGAGCACGGCGAGCGGCACGCCGAGCAGGAGGCAGATCGCGGTCGCGGCCACCGACGTCGTGAGCGAGAGCCGCAGCGCCTCGCGCGCGGCGGGCGACATGACGTCCGCCGCCAGCGTCGACCACCTGGCGCGCACGACGAGGGCGACGATCGGCATGACGAGCAGGCCGACGGCCAGCGCCGCGGGAAGCCAGAGCAGCCGGGGCGCGCCCACGGTGCCGGTGCGACCGGTCGTCGTCGGGCGCGCGACGGCGGTGCTCGTCACCGGGCGCCGAAGCCGGCCTCGGCGAGCACCTTCTGGCCCTCGCCGGAGAGCACCAGCTCGACGAACGCTCTCGCCGTCGCGGCGTCGTGGCCGTCCGGCCGCGCGTCGTCGCCGAGCGCGGCGATGGGGTACGGGTTGATCGCCTCGTCGGCCTCGGGGAAGTCGACGCCCCTGGCCAGGTGGCCCGCGCGCAGCACGTCGGTGCGGTACACCAGCCCCGCGTCCGCCTCGCCCGCGGTGACCTTGGTGAGGACGGCGCTGACGTTCTGCTCCTCGCTCGCGGGCGCGAGCTCGACCCCGGCCGCGTCGAGCACCTTCCGGGCCGCCGACCCGCACGGCACCTCGGGGGCGCACAGCACCACGGTGCCACCGCGCGCCGCGAGGGTGGCGAGGTCGGCGAGGCTCGCCACCTGCTGCGGGTTCCCGGGCGGGACGAGGATCTGGAGCGAGTTCGTCGTGAACGTCGTCGGCGCACCGTCCACCAGCCCGGCGTCGACGACCGGCGCCATGGTCGTCTCGTCGGCGGACGCGAAGACGTCGGCGCGCGCGCCCTGGACCAGCTGGGTGGCCAGCGTCGACGATCCGTCGTAGGTCACCGGGTCGACCGTCACGCCGGGGTGCTCGGCCGCGAAGGCGGCCGTGAGCTCGTCGAACGCGGGTTGCAGCGAGGCCGCGGCGAAGATGGTGAGCTCGCCCGTGAGCCCGTCCGCGCTCGCGCTCGGGGCGCCGCCCGCAGCGTCCTCAGGGACCGGCGCCGACGAGCAGCCCGCCAGGGTCAGGAGGGCGACGAGCGCCGCCGCGGCCGTCGTGCGCGTCATCGCGGGGATCCCGCCGTCTCGACCACGACGGTCGTGGCCTTCACCACCGCCACGGCGCGGGAGCCGACCTCGAGGCCCAGCTCGCGGACGGCCTCGCTCGACATGAGCGAGACCACGCGGAAGGGCCCGCACTGCAGCTCGACCTGCGCCATCACGGTGTCCGCCGTGACGGCCGTGACGAGCCCGACGAAGCGGTTGCGCGCGGACGTGTGCCCCGCCGCGGGGTCCTCCGGCGTGCGTGCCCGGTCGACCGCGAGCGCCGCGAGGTCGGTACCGTCCACGACGGTTCTGCCGCCCTGGTCCTGGACGGCACGCAGCGTGCCCGCATCGATCCACCGGCGCAGGGTGTCGTCGCTGACGCCCAGGAGGGAGGCCGCTTCGCTGATCTTGAACAGCGTCATGCGCGCGAGCCTATCGCCGCAGGTGCGGGTCTACCGTGCGTTCGATGACGCAGGTGCGGTGCCGACTCGGTTGATGTCACACCTCGTTCGTACACTTGTTCGAACGAGGAGGTGGCCGGCCATGGATCGCACGGAGCTGCTCGCGACGATGACGTCGTGCGTGGACGCCTTGAACGAGCTCCCCGTCGCGTCGCTCGACGGTCGGCACGCCGCGCACGAGCTCGTGGAGCTGGACCGGCTCGCGGGGCGCCTGACCGGCCTCGCCGCGCGTCTCGTTCCGGTCGTCGAGGCCGATGGCTGGTGGTCTACGGACGGCAGCCGGTCGATCAGCGCCTGGCTGGCCTCGCGCGGGCGGATGACGTACGTCCGCGCGCGGCAGCTCGTCCGCCTCGGCCGCTCGTTCGCCGGCGAGCTCGGTCGCGCAGGCGAGGCCACCGCCGCCGGCGAGCTTCCGCTTGACCACGCGCTCGCCCTCTCCCGTCACGCCACCACGACGCAGGCGCGGCGCGAGGCGCTGGCCGACGCCGACTCGGAGTGCGGCGAGGCCTACCTCGTCGCGTGCGCGAGCGACTTCGGGGCAGACACGTTCACGCGCCTCGTGAAGGGCTGGGCCGCCGCCGCCGACCCCGAGGCGGACGAGCGGGGCTACGTCGCGGCCACCGAGCGCGAGTTCGTCACGCTCGCCGAGACGACCGGAGGCATGTTCCTGCGCGGTTTCCTCACCACGGACCACGGCGCTGCCCTGCGCAGCGCGCTCGACACCGTCATGACGCCGCCGGCCAAGGACGACAACCGGACGACGCCGCAGCGCCGAGGGCAAGCACTGGCCGACCTGGCGCGACTCGTCCTGGACCGCGGCCTGACAGGCACCGGGACCGAGGCCCGCCCTCACCTCTCCTGCGTCGTGGACTTCGACTCGCTGCGCCGAGCGGTCGACAGCGCCTACGCGGGCCGCCGGAAGAGCCGGGACGTCGGCTCGGGTGGTCCGAGCGACCTCGGGACGGGTGATGCGGACCGCCAATTCCCCCTCGTTCCCGTCGCGCCGACGTGGAACGGTTCGCCGTCGCGCAGATCCTCGGGGCGGGGACGGTCCCCGCGAGCGTCCTGGCACGGCTGGCGTGCGACAGCGAGCTCACGCGCGTGGTGTTTGGTGCGCGATCCCAGGTCATCGACGTCGGACGAGCCGAGCGGACCTTCACCGGCCCACGACGACGAGCCGTCATCGCGCGCGACCAGACGTGCCGGTATCCCACCTGCACCGCACCTCCCGCGCTGGGCGAGGTCCACCACGTCGAACACTGGGCACGGGGCGGGAGCACCGACGCGAACACCGGCATCCTCCTGTGCAGGTACCACCACGACGTGGTCCACCGGTCGAGGATCGAGATCGGCCGGTCACCGACCGGCGGATGGACCTTCACGGCCCGGGACGGCGCCATGCTGCCCCGCGCCGCCTAGTCACCCTCGGGTCCATGGATACCGGGAGCCGAGCGCAGCCTGCCGGTTGCCGGGTGCTGTGCGGGGTGCTTCGTCGGGTGCCCGGTGCCCCACCGCCCGTTGCCCATTGCCCGGAGCCCGGAGCCACGAACGGGTGCGATCGGACGCGCAGACGGACGCACTGGGCGCCAGCGCACGCCGAAGCGGCTCGCACCGGATACATTCCGGACATGTCGAAGAAGACGGCCAAGCTGTCCAAGAAGGCGTACGAGGCCGAGCTGTTCCGCCTCCAGGGCGAGCTGGTCAAGCTCCAGGAGTGGACCAAGGCCACGGGCGCGCGGATCGTCGTCATCTTCGAGGGGCGCGACGCAGCCGGCAAGGGCGGCACGATCAAGCGCCTCACGGAGTACCTCAGCCCTCGGACCGCTCGCGTGGCGGCGCTGCCCGCGCCCACCGAGCGCGAGAAGTCGCAGTGGTACTACCAGCGCTACGTGCAGCACCTCCCCGCAGCCGGGGAGATCGTCATCTTCGACCGCTCCTGGTACAACCGAGCGGGCGTCGAGCGCGTCATGGGGTTCTGCACTCCGCAGGAGTACAGCCAGTTCATGCGCCAGACGCCGATCTTCGAGCAGATGCTCGTCGAGGAGGGCATCCTGCTGCGCAAGTACTGGTTCTCGGTGTCGGACGGCGAGCAGCTCAAGCGCTTCCGCTCGCGCCTCAAGGACCCGCTGCGGCAGTGGAAGCTGTCCCCGATGGACCTCGAGTCCATCTCCCGGTGGGAGGAGTACTCGCGCGCGAAGGACGAGATGCTCGTGCACACCGACGTGCCCGCGAGCCCGTGGTTCATCGTCGAGTCCGACGTGAAGAAGGCCGCCCGCATCAACATGCTGTCCCACCTGCTGTCGACCATCCCGTACACCGACGTGCCGCGCGAGAAGATCCATCTCCCCGCCCGCCCGGCACCCAGCACCGGGTACGAGCGGCCCCCGCGCGAGCTGTCCACCTACGTGCCGGACCGGGCCGCCGAGATCGCGGCCGGGAACGACGGCTGACGCGTTCGCCCTCGGCCGAGCCCGTTGCATCCGGCTCGGCGACCTGCGACGTTGGACCGCATGTCGGCCCCCTCGTCCACACCTGGGCCGGCTCTGCGCGTCCGGGTACCGGCGATCTCGCCGTCGGTGCGCGAGTTCCTGGCCACCGAGGCCGGGTCCGCCATGGTGCTGCTCGCCGCCACCGTGCTGGCCCTCGTCTGGTCGAACTCGCCGTGGTCCGGCGGCTACGAGGCCTTCTGGTCCACGACCGCCGGCATCCACCTGGGTGACTGGTCGCTCGACCTCGACCTGCAGCACTGGGTCAACGACGCCGCGATGGCGGTGTTCTTCGCGGTCGTCGGACTCGAGATCAGCCGAGAGGTCAGCCACGGCGAGCTTCGCGAGCGCCGCACCGTGGCGGTTCCCGCGCTCGGGGCACTCGGGGGGCTGCTGGTCCCCGTCCTGATCTACCTCGCCTTCACGGCGGGCACGGACTCGGCGCACGGCTGGGGCGTCGTGATGTCCACGGACACGGCGTTCCTGGTGGGCATCCTGGCGCTGTTCGGGCCCGCCTGCCCGGATCGGCTGCGCCTGTTCCTGCTCACGCTCGCGATCGTCGACGACATCGGCGCGATCACCGTCATGGCCGTCTTCTACTCGGACGACGTCGACGTGCTCGCCCTCGGGCTGGCCGCGCTCGTGGTGGTCGGCATGCTCGTCATGCGCTGGCTACGGGTATGGCAGCTCTTGCCGTACGTGCTCGCGGGCGCGGCGCTCTGGCTGGCCATCCACGCGTCCGGCGTCCACGCGACCCTCGCGGGCGTGCTCGTCGGCCTGCTCGTGCCGGCCACGCTCCCCCGCCGGGAGCACGTCGAGGCGGTCGCGGGCTACGCCGGGGACCTGGTCGAGGACACCACTGCCGAGCGCGAGCATCTCGCGGAGCTCGCCGCCCGCGCCGCCGTGCCCGCCAGCGACCGCCTGCAGCGCATGCTGCACCCCTGGAGCGCCTACGTCGTGGTCCCGCTCTTCGGTCTCGCGAACGCCGGCATCAAGCTCGACCCCGACACCGTCGCCGACGCCATGAGCTCGCGCCTGACCATCGGCATCGCGGTGGCGCTCGTCCTGGGCAACGCCATCGGCATCACGGGTGCGGCCACCCTCGCCATCCGGCTCGGGCTCGGCGACCTGCCGGGCCGGGTGCGGTACGGGCACCTGCTCGGCGGGGCGGTGCTGGCGGGGATCGGGTTCACCATCTCGCTGTTCATCGCCCAGCTCGCCTTCGACGACGAGGCGCAGCTCGCGCAGGCCAAGATCGGCATCCTCGCGGGCTCGCTCGTCGCCGCCGTGCTCGGCTCGGTGCTGCTGCGCTGGCTGGGCGAGAAGCTGCCGCTGTGCTCGCCGGGAGCGGACGGGCCGCCGCCCACCCTTCCGCCGCTTCCGTGGGGCGTGCAGGTCTAGGTCGGTCCGGTTCCCGCGCACGCGGGGCAGGGACCTGGCGGCCGGGGAAGCCGCGCGCGCAGGCTCCGGGTCCGGCCGGCTGTGGCCGCGACCCACCGGGCCGCCGGCTGCCCGTCTGCTCAGGCGATCGGGTCGTCGGCTCCGTAGGGCACCAGACGCAGGGCCCGGGCGTCCGACGCGACGATCCGTGGGGCCAGCGCCCGGAGGGAGTCGACGGTGTCGGTCCCGACGCGTACGAACCGGCCCGAGAGCTCGTCGAGCTCGCCGCGCGCGAAGGCGACGGCCATGGCGGCCACGTCGTCGAGCGGCGTCCACTGCGACCGACCGTCGTGCAGCGGCATCGCCGTCGTCATGTCGGTCTCGACGTGCCCCGGTGCCATGTCGAGCACCCGCACGCCGCGGTCGCGGTACTGCGCGTCGAGCATCGCGGTGAGGCGCGCCAGCGCACCCTTGCTCACGCTGTACCCGGTGTAGGCGGCACCGGCCCGGTAACCGGAGCCCGAGTTGACGTTGAGGATGCGACCGCCGCCCTGCGCGAGCATGCCGGGCAGGATCGCGTGGCTCACGAGCATCGGCCCGCGGACGTTCGTCTCGACCACGCGCCACGAGTCCTCGACGTCGTCCTCGACGAAGTCCGTCTCGATGCGCTCGATGACGCCGGCGTTGTTCACCAGCAGGCCGATCCCGCCCAGCTCGACCTCCGCCCTCGCGACCGCGTCGGCGACCTCGGTGGCGTCCACGAGGTCGGCAGCGGCGGCGAAGGCGGTGCCTCCCTCGGCCCGCACCTCGTCCGCGACCACGTCCAGGTGCGCGCGGGTGCGGCCGACGAGGGCCACCGCGAACCCCGCGCGCGCGAGCCCGAGAGCGAGCCCCCGGCCGATCCCTCTGCCCGCGCCCGTCACGAGGGCCGTCGACGGGATGGTGCGGTGGATCGGTTCGGTCACGTCCTCATGCTGCCGCATCACCCCTGGCGAGCGCGCGCGAGGGCGACGTCGACGGCGGCGCGCAGCCGGCCGAGCTCGGCGCGCTCACGGAACGGCTGTCCGCCCACGAAGAGCGTCGGCGTGCCCTGAGCCCCGGCGGCGATGCCGGCCAGGTAGTCGACCTCGACGGCCGGCGCGTACCGCTGCGCGCCGACCCCCGCCACCACGTCCGGGTCCAGCCCCAGCGCCAGCGCGTGCCTGCGCAGGTCGACGTCGGCGAGATGCGACTGGTCGGCGAAGCACCGGTCGTGCAGCTCCCAGAACCGGCCGCGCTCCCCCGCGGCCTCGGACGCCAGAGCCGCCGTGAGCGCGTGGGGGTGCACCTCGAAGAGCGGGAAGTGCCGCCAGACCAGCCGCACCTGGCCCTGCGAGGTGTCGACGAGCTCACGGAGCACGGGCGCAGCGGCGCGGCAGTGCGGGCACTCCAGGTCTCCGTACTCGAGCACCGTGACGGGGGCCGACGGCTCGCCGTACGCGTGCCGCTCCGGGTCGACCGACCGTGCTGGCGCGGCTCCTGGGGTGCTCATGCGACGAGCATGGCGTGCCGAGGGCCGGCTCGCCTCATGCATCCATGCGAGCCTTCCGTCGCGCCGCCACCTCGCAGCTCCGCCCGCGCTGCCCGTCGTGTCGCCGCGCACTGCCGTCGTGTCCCGTCGCGGGCTGCCACCGCGTCGCCGCGCGCTGCCACCCGTATCCCCTCGCGCGCGGCCGTCGCATCCCGCGCGGGCTGCCTTCGTGTCCCCTCGCGTGCCGCCGCCGTGTCCCCGCGCACCCTGCCGCCCTGTTGCCGAGCGCGCCTCAGAACAGCCGGGTTCCCTCGAGGTCGAGCAGGAACCGCTTGCGCTCCACGCCTGCCGCGTAGCCCGTGAGCGTCCCGTCCGCGCCGATCACCCGGTGGCACGGGACCACGATCGCGAGCGGGTTGCTCCCGTTGGCGGAGCCCACGGCGCGCGAGGTGGTGCGCGGGTCGAGGCCGAGCTGCGCAGCGAGCTGTCCGTACGTGCGGGTCTCGCCGAACGGGATCGTGACCAGCCCGGCCCACACCCGGAGCTGGAACGGGCTGCCCACCTGGTGCAGCGGGAGGTCGAAGACCGTGCGCTCTCCCGCGAAGTACTCCGCGAGCTGCCGGGCCGCGTCCTGGAGCCCTTCGTCCGTCCGTTCGCCGAACAGCTCCAGCTCGGGTGCCCGGCGGGTGTCGGGCAGCAGCACGCGGCTGAGCATCCCGTCCTCGGCGACGAGCACCACCGGGCCCAGCGGCGAGGACACCACCGTGTGCGTCGTGGTGGTCGCCCCGGCCCGGTCCACGACCAGGCCGGCACGCATGACTGCTCGGCCGCGTCCCGCCAAGCTCGCCGCGCCTGCAGAGCCCAGCCCCGCAGAGCTCGTCGCCCCCAAGCTCAAACTCGCGATCGTCGTCGCGTCCGCAACCAACCCGTCGGTGGTAGGCACCCGCCTCACGCTCCTGTTCAGCTCCGCCACGGGCCGCAGCCCGACCGGGGCGATCGTCAGACGCCGCATTCTCTCGCCGCGTCCCTAGGTAGACGCCAGCGCCCCGCAGGATGTGAGGTCAGCTCTCGTCCGTCTCGGCAGCGTGGCGGTGGCCGCTCATCCGGCGCGGGGCGGGAGGGATCACGTCCTCGACAGGAGGCATGACCTGTGTCACCGGCTCCGCCGGACGGACATCTGCGGCGCCCGCCTCGGACTCACCATCATCCTGGCGCACCGGTCCTCGTCGGGGCCCGGCCTGGGCCGCGGGCCCACGCTCCCTGGCAGCCGAGGCATCCGACATGTCGGACGCGGGTTCGGCCGAACGCACGGCAGTCTCAGGGCCAGCCACGTCTCCGGCCGAATCCCCGTCGCGGGAGCCAGGGACCCGGATCACGGACGCGCGCACGGGAGCGGTCGGAGGGGTGGGGTTCACCTCGCCCGTGCTCGGCGGACCGGAGGCGTCGGGCCCGACGCGCTCGTCGGTCCCGCGTGCGTCCGACGACAGCACCGCCCGTTCGCCCCGTGCGAGCGTCCCCTCACCGCCGCTCCCCGACCCAGCCGCCCCGCCGCGAGCGGGCGACACAGCCGCCTCGCCGCGAGCGGGCGACCCAGCCACCTCACCACGTCCGGGCGACACCACCGCCTCGCCGCGAGCCGACGACTCGCCGCCCTCGGCGTTCTGCTCGCGCTCGTCGATCACGTCCTGGCCGGGCCCCTGGAAGTGTCGCGACCGCTCCAGCGCCTCGAAGCTCCCGGTGAACAGCCGGGACGTGCTGCCCACGGGGCGCATCGTCTGCGTGTCCTCTCCCGACCAGGCGCCGGGCAGGGGCAGCGGCCCCGTCGAGGAGGGCACGGTCGTCCCAGCACCCGGCTGGGGGCCTGCGCTCGGCTCGTCGTCCGACGCGGCCGACCCGTCCGCCCTCGCCGACCCGGCCGGCTCGTCGGCGGGTGCCAGCGAGCCCGCCACGGACGGCCCCTCGGCCGGCACGACGCCACCGACCGGCGCCGCGCCCTGCTCCCATCGGGTGCGCGGGATGGCCTGGGGCGCCTCTCGCTGGGCCCACGCGACGAGCCCCTCGCGCACGTAGCACCGCAGGTCGAACAGGGTGGGCGCATCGGCCGCGCTCGCGAGCGCGCGCACCCGCACCGAGCCGCCGACGGCGTCGACCACCTGCAGGATCCCGACCCGCCGGTCCCACAGGTCGGTCGCCTCGAGAAGCCGGCTCAGCTCATCGCGCATCGCGGGGACGGGCACCTGCCAGTCCACGTCCAGCTCGACCGTCCCGAGCAGCTCGGCCGCCCTCCGGGTCCAGTTCTCGAACGGTGTCGTCGTGAAGTACGTGGACGGAAGGATCAGCCGTCGGTCGTCCCACGCGTGCACCACCACGTAGGTGAGGGTCAGCTCCTCGATGCGCCCCCACTGCCCATCCACCACCACGACGTCGTCGACGCGGATCGCATCCGTGAACGCGAGCTGCATCCCGGCGAAGACGTTGGCGAGCGAGGACTGCGCGGCGAGGCCGGCGACGATGGACAGCAACCCCGCCGACGCGAGGAGGCTCGCACCGAAGGCACGCGCCGACGGGAACGTCAGCGCGATGCCCGCCGCGGCGCACACCACGAGGATCGCGACCGTCACGCGACGCAGCACCTGCACCTGGGTCCGCACCCGACGCGCATGCCGGTTGTCGGCGACGTCGGTGCGGTAGCGCATCAGCGCCGCGTCCTCGAGCACGAAGGCGAGGCTCCCGATGAGCCACGTCACCGCCACGATCAGGGCGATGAGCAGCACGTGCTCGACGGTGTCCTGCCAGTGCGAGTCGTCGGTGCTCAGGCGCAGCGCGATCCACACCGCGACGATCACCAGCACGCAGCGCAGGGGGGTCCGCGAGCGCCGGGTGAGGTCGGCGGCGACCGGCGACCGCCGCCCGATGCGGCTCACGAGCGCCCCGATGAGCGCGGAGAGCGCGATGGCGATCACCGCGGCGACGAGGATCGAGCCGATCGGGATGACGACGTCAGCCGCGTCCGATGCCGCCTCCTCCTTGGTAGGAAGCGCCGTGAGGAGGGTCGGGCGGGCGAGATCGAGGGTCGGGACGAGTCGGATCACGGGCCACAGGTTAGGCACGGAGTCGCCCACACGGCAGACTCGCGGCCGTGGACGTCCCGTTCGAGCCCGGTCCGATGCTGGCGAGCTTCGTCGCGCACGCGGTGCCCGGTGTCGAGGTCGTGGACCGGGAACATGGCTCGATCCGCCGGGTCGTGCGGCTCTCCAGCGGGCCGGTCGTCGTCGAGGCGCGGCTCGCCGACGACTTCGTGAGCCTGCGCTCAGTACACGGGACCGCGTCTGACGACGAGCTCGCCGATCTGGCCACCCGCTGGTTCGGGCTCGCGGACGACCTGGACCAGGTGTCCCGGCACTTCGAGCGCGATCCCCTGATCGGGCCGCTCGTGCGCGCCCGCCCTCGCATGCGGATCCCCGGCCACCCCGACGGGTTCGAGGCGGCGGTCCAGACGGTCTTGGGCCAGCAGGTTTCGCTCGCCGCCGCGCGCACCTTCACCGGGAGGTTCGCGGCAGCCTTCGGCAGCGCCGGACCCGAAGGGCTCACGATGTTCCCGACCCCGCAGCAGGTGGTCGGCCGGGGCGCCGAGGAGGTGCAGGCGACGGTGCGCGTCACGCACGCACGCGCCCGCACGCTCGTGTCCCTCGCCCGCGCGTGCGCCGACGGCCTCGACCTGGCACACGACGTCGACCATGCCGACACGCGTGCTCGACTGCTCGCGCTGCCCGGCATCGGTCCCTGGACGGTGGAGTACCTGGCGCTGAGGGTGCTCGCCGACCGCGACGCGTTCCCTTCCGCCGACCTGGTGCTGCGACAGGCGATCGGCGTGGCGGACGCGAGCGCGGTCACCGCCGCGGGCAGGGCATGGGCGCCGCTGCGCGCCTTCGCCGCCCAGCACCTGTGGGTCGCGAAGGCCTACCTGGTCGCCTGACGATCGAGCGTCGCGGACGGTCCTGCGTCGCGGACGGCCTGCGTCGCGGACGGCCTGCGTCGCGGAGGGCCGTGCGTCGCGGAGGGCCGACCGGTGAGGGCCGACCTACGCACCGGGAACGCGTTCCGTTGACGCCTTCTCGGTCCCGATCCTGTGACGGTCAGGTCACCGTTGCGCGACGATCGACCGATTCGCGTCCTGCCGTAAACTCGCAGGTCCTAGCGTCGGGCCATGACCACGACGCGCACCTCCCGCCGGTCCCGACGACGCCCCCTGCTGGCAGGCGGCCTGGTGCTGACGGTGCTGGCCGCCACCCTGCTCGCGGGGTGCTCCGCCTCGGACGAGGCAGGCGACTCGTCGGTCCCTGACACAGCGGCCGGCAGCGTCGGTGAGCCCGCCGAGGCGCCGGCCGTCGACGGGATCGCCGAGGGCAGCACGCCCGACCCGGCGGACCAGCGCCAGGTGGTCCAGACCGGCGACATCGTGCTCAAGGTCAAGAACACCCTCAAGGCCTCCGACGCCGTCGTGCAGGAGGTCGAGCGCGCGGGCGGCCGGGTCGACGACCGCACCGAGGAGGCCAGCACGGCCGAGTGGGGCGGCCGCGCGACGCTCGTCGTGCGGGTCCCGGCCACCCAAATCACGGCCACCGTGGCGGCCATCCGCACGCTCGGCACCGTGCTGTCGGTCGACCTCAAGGCCACGGACGTGACGGGTGCTGCCCAGGACCTCGACGCACGGATCCGCGCCCTCGAGCTCTCCATCGCCCGCATGCAGGCGCTGCTGGCCAGGGCCACCACGAGCAAGGACATCATCGACGCCGAGAGCGCCCTCACCGAGCGGCAGGCGAACCTCGAGAAGCTCCGCTCCGAGCGCTCGCGACTGGCCGACCAGGTGGCGTTGTCCACCCTCACCGTGACGATCAACGGCCCCGACGTGGCCCCACCCCCGGTCCGCGACGACGGACCCACCTCGTTCTTCGCGGGCATCGCCGTCGGGTGGGACGCGTTCGTGGCGTCGGTCAAGGGCGTGCTCATCGTGCTCGGCGTCCTGCTGCCGTGGCTCGCGTTCGCCGGCGCCGTCGTCGCGGGCGTCGTGGCGCTGAGCCGGTGGCGCCGGCGCCGCGGAGAGGGCGCACCGGGCGTGCCCCCGATCGCCGCCGCCGAGCCCGTGCCCGTCGGCCCGAGCCCCGCTGCGGACGCCGGTCCCGTGCCGCCGACCGCCCCCCGAGCGCCGCGGGTCGACCCCGACGCCTGATCTCGGTCGCCGGGCCGCACGCCCGTCCCCGCGATCAGCCGATGCGAGCGGCGACCGCCGCCTCGACCTCCGGGCGCAGGGTTCGCGCGAACGTCGCCGTGAGGTGCCCCCAGTCGAAGAGCACCACTACGCCGCCCACGACGTCGCGGCACATGCCGTCCACGCAGATCAGGTGGTTGATGTCGAGGACGTCCACCAGGCCGGTCGTGTCCTGCGCGGCCACGTCAGCGAGCGGGTCCGGCTCGATGGCCACGTCGGCCGGGGCCGCGCACTGCGCGTAGCGCGAGCGCTCGCGCGCCACGCAGTCGGGTGCGCTCTCGGCCGCGGCGGGCGTGTCACGCAGGACGAGCACCGCGATCCCCGCGTCCGTGAACCGTGACAGCACGCGCGCGTACGCCTGCGCGGCCGTCGCCACCTTGTCGTCGTCGCTCACGCCGACGAGCGGCTGGAACGTGCGGTCGGACATGATCACCAGGTCGGGCGCGGACGAGATCACCGCGTCGACCGCCCAGGTGTTCCACGCGACGCAGCCGTCGTTCGCCGCGTCGTTGTGGATCTCCACCGGGATGTCCACGGTGTAGCAGACCGACGCCAGGTACGTGGAGAGCTGCCAGCCCTCGCGGTCCAGCTGTCCCTGCAGGGCCGGCAGCCAGTGGCCGGCATGGGAGTTGCCCAGCAGCGCGATGCGCTTGCCGGGCGTCGACGAGCCGAACTCGCACACGTGCCGCGTCGTGAACGGCGCGTTGTTCCAGCACAGGTCGCGGTACACGTCGGGGGTGTCGGTGGCCGCCACGGTCGGGCTCGTGAACAGCCTGTCGCCCACCAGGTCGCAGCTCCGGTCGCGGGCCGCCTCGGCGCCGAAGCAGTCCGGAGCGGTCGCCTGCACCGCGGCGAAGGTCGCCCGCTCACGATCCAGCCGGTCGGAGCCCCATGCGCCCGCTGCGGTGGCCGCGCCGGCGGTCAGCGCCATGCACACGGCACCCACCAGGAACGTGCGCGGGAGCGACCCGGTGAGCCGCCGGTCGGTGCGGAACCGGTCCTCGACCAGCACCTTGGTGACCCAGGCGAGCAGCAGGGAGGCGGCCAGCACGGCGAGCCTCGTCGGCCACGTCAGCACCGCACCCAGGGCGAACGGGAGCAGCACCACGAGCGGCCAGTGCCACAGGTACACCGAGTAGGAGATGTCCCCGAGCGCCACGACGGGCCGACCGCCCAGCAACGAGGTCGGGCCCGCGTACGCATCGTCGGCGTCCGCCCAGATCACCGCGGCCGCTCCGACCGTGGGCAGCAGCGCGGCCCACCCCGGGAACGGCGTGCCGGCGGAGAACCAGAACGCCGCGACGAGGACGGCCATGAGGCCGCCCCAGGCGACCACTGCGCGCAGGGCGGCGGGCTGCCGTCGGCGCACGACGAGCGCAGCCACCAACCCGCCGAGCGCGAGCTCCCACATCCGCGTCCCCGTGACGAAGTACGCGCGGGCGGGGTCGTCGCCGGTCAGGCGGATCCCGTAGACCAGGCTCGTCACGAGCACCGCGGCGACCCCCACCGCGACGACGGCGCGCGACCGGCGCAGCCACAGCCCGACGAGCGCCACGACACCGATCCCGACCGGCCAGACGAGGTAGAACTGCTCCTCGACCGCCAGCGACCAGAAGTGCTGCACCGGTGTGGGCGAGCTGTCCGCCGCCAGGTAGTCGGTCGCCTGGTCCGCGAGCGACCAGTTCTCGACGTAGAACGTCGCGCGCACCGCCTCGTGGGCGGCGCGCATGAGGAGCCCGCTGGGCAGCAGCGCGGCGCTCGCGACGACGGTCACCAGCAGCACCAGGCTCGCCGCCGGCAGGAGGCGGCGCACGCGTCGGGCCCAGAAGTGGGCCAGGTCGCGCGGCCGCGCGGGCGGGTGCTTCAGCAGGTGGGAGGTGATGAGGAAGCCCGAGATGACGAAGAAGACGTCGACCCCGATGTACCCGCCGCGCAGGCTCTGCGGCCACAGGTGGTAGACGACGACGAGCGCGACCGCGAGCGCACGCAGCACCTGGATGTCACGGCGGGGGGCGGGTCTGTCGCCGCGCGCGAGCGGCGTGGGGGCCGGCGCGAGGGCTGTCGGGGAGGTCGTCATGAGGAGTGCCGTGGTCGGGGGTCGGCGCACCGCATCGTAGTTCTGGCCGCGTGAACCCGCGTCCGCAGCGGCGCCTCGCTCGTGACGTCCGGTCCGGCCCCGGGCCGTCCGGTCACCCGGTGCTCGGACCCAGCGGGCCCCGTCATCCGAAGGTGAACGAGAACGCCTGCACCCCCTTCGACGGCGCGATCTCGACGGTGCCCGCGGCGACCCGCGACCCCTCGACCAGCGGGTAGGCCCGGGGCGGCCCCGAGACCTGCACCGTGTCCCGGCCGACTTCCGCGCCACGCGCGTCGCGCCGCACCACGTCGACCGTCCCGGAACCCCCGAGCACCGCCTGAACGACGGCCGCGTGGTACGTCAGCCGCAGGCGGGCGCCGGGACCGGCGGTCGCGCCCTGGTAGTCGCTCGTCCACGTGCCGCCGAAGGCGACCGTGTCCGGCCGCTGGTGTGCCGGCAGCGTCGCGGTGAACCGGCCCTCCCGGTAGTCACCGTCGACGTTGCGGTGCTTACTCACGGACAGGAACGTCTCGGGCGTGATGTCGCCTTGTGGCGTCGCGTCGCCCACCTTGGTCTCGGCCGGCAGGTCGACGGACGGGTTCGCGTCCTCGAGCAGGGTCCGGATGAGCTTCTCGGTCTGCTCGTACCCACCTTCGCCCTGGGAGACCTGGCGCACCTGGCCGGTCGCGTCGACGAGGTAGTGCGCGGGCCAGTAGCGGTTCCGGTAGGCGGTCCAGGTGGCATAGGAGTTGTCCTGCGCCACCGGGTAGGTGATGCCGAGTCGCTTGGCGCCGTCGACGACGTTGCGCGTCTCGCGCTCGAACGCGTACTCGGGTGTGTGCACGCCGATCACGACGAGGCCGTCGTCGGCGTAGGCCTTGTCCCAGGCCGTGACGTGCGGCACCGAGCGCTGGCAGTTGATGCAGCTGTAGGCCCAGAAGTCGATCAGCACCACCTTGCCCCGCAGACCGGCGAGCGTGAGCCCCTCACCGCCGGGCGTGTTGAGCCAGGTGTCGATGCCGCGCAGCTCGGGCGCCGGGCCGCAGTCCTCGAGCGTCGCGGCATTGTTGGAGCACCGCGACAGACCCTCGTTCTCCGCCGTCGTCAGGCCGCCGAGGTTGAGCTGACGCTGGACGGTCTTGTCGGCGGCGATCCTCGACTGCAGCGTGTCCGTGTAGCCGGGCAGCGCGCGCTGGATCGCATCGGTGAGGTTGAGGGACAGGGCGAGGGCGAGGGCGAGCATGAGCGCGCCCCCGATCTTGCGCACGGTGCCCTGGTGGGCGCGGAAGGCCGCCACCCGCTCGGCGACCCTCCGGCCGGCCAGCGCGAGGACGAGCAGCGGGATGGCGGCGCCGATCGCGAAGCTCACGGTCAGCACGACGGTGCCGAGGCCCACCGTTCCCGTCGCGCCGGCGACCGTGATCGCCGCGAGCACCGGACCGGCGCACGGCACGTAGACCGCTCCGAGCCCGAGCCCCAGGACGAAGCCGCCCCGGCCCTGACCGGGCGCGCGCTTGGGGGTGAGCCGCTGGAACGGGCGCTCGATGATCTCCTCGAAGCGCGGCACCAGCAGCCCGAGGCCCAGGATCGCGAGCACCGCGATGCCCGCCCACCGCAGCAGGTCCTGCGGGAGCCCGAGCAGCGAGAGCGCGAGCGTCCCCAGGAGCGTCACGGCCGTGAAGCTCGTGACGAGCCCGGCGATGACCAGGTACGGGCGCGCGGACTCGCCGCGGCTGTGCGCGGTCTCGGTCAGACGCTCGGCGAGGGCGACACCCGCCGCGTCCCCGGCACGCGGCGGGGTGGTCCGCGACAGGAAGGCCGGCTGGGCCATCACGCCCACCCCGCCGGCGGCACCGCTCCCGCGGGCCACCGTGGTCTCCGTCCGCGTGCGGCGGGCGTTCTCGACCCCGCCCGCGAAGAAGACGACGGGAAGCACGGGCAGGATGCACGGCGAGATGCCCGTGACGAGGCCTCCGACGAGGCCGATGAGCGCGAGCGTGAGCAGGTCCATGGCCGAGGTTCGGCCCCGCCGCCCGCCCGGATGGGCCGCCGGACCGTGCGAAAACTCGTCCCACCGTCGACCCATCCGCCGACGCACGGAGCCCGAACCCCCCTCGACAGTGGACACCGGGACGTCCCCGGGGTCTTCGCTCAAGACGAGGAGTTCCACCATGCGCACCACCGCTCGCACCCGTATCGCCGCCGTGCTGCTCGCCGGCGTCACCGGCCTGGCCCTGACGGCGTGCAGCTCGGACAGCGACGCCTCCACCGACGCGGGTGCCTCGTCGCCCGCGATGGAGTCGCCCGCCATGGAGACGCCGGACGCGACGACGCCCGCCATGGATCCCGCCGCGGATCTCGTCGGCCCCGGCTGTGCCGACTACGCCGCCGCCGTCCCCGACGGCCCCGGCTCGGTGACCGGCATGTCGACCGACCCGGTCGCGGTCGCCGCCTCCAACAACCCGCTGCTGACCACCCTGGTGTCCGCGGTCTCCGGCAAGCTCAACCCGGACGTGAACCTCGTCGACACGCTCAACGGCGACGAGTTCACGGTCTTCGCGCCGGTCGACGACGCGTTCAAGAAGATCGATCCCGCCACGATCGACAGCCTCAAGACCGACAGCGACACCCTGACCAAGATCCTCACGTACCACGTGGTCCCGGGGCAGGTCTCGCCCGACAAGATCGTCGGCGAGCACACGACCGTCGAGGGCGGCACCGTGAAGGTCACCGGTTCCGGCGACGACCTCATGGTCAACGACGCCAAGGTCATCTGCGGCGGCGTCCACACCGCCAACGCCACGGTCTACCTGATCGACTCGGTGCTCATGCCGACCATGTGACCCCGCCGACGAAGCCCCCGCGCCCACGAGACGCGGGGGCTTCGTCACGCCCGCCCACCGGGCGCGGGCCAGGCGCCCCGCCGCGTGCGCCGACCGCGGGTCCCGCGGGGTCGTGCTGGCGCGCCGACCGCGGGTCCGCGACCCCGTCGCGCGCGCCGACCGCGGGTCGGCGCCCCCGTCGCGCGCGCCGACCGCGGGTCGAACGGTGCGAGCGCTGGTCGCGCGCCACGCGCGCTCGCGCCGCAGAACCCACGCTCGGTGGGCAGCCCGCCGCAGGGTGACCGGGCGGCGCAATGCGAGCGGACACGCGGCCTCGTCATGCACGCGCACCGGGCGGGGGCCTTCGTGATGCACGCGCGCCGACCGCGGGTTGCGCGGCACGAGGGCTGGCCGCGCGCCACGCGCGGTCGCGGCGTAGGACCCGCGTTCGGCGCGACGGGCGCCCTCGCGCGGCAGCTGAACGGGCGCGGGTGCGAGCGGACGCAGCCGGCCCCGTCGTGCGCGTGCGCCGAGCACCGGTGGGGCCCGCGCAATGCACGCGCGCCGAGCGCGGGTTGCGCGGCGCGAGCGCTAGTCGCGCGCCACGCGCGGTCGCGCCGTAGGACCCGCGCTCGGTGCGACGGGCGGCCGCTGGTTGGTGCGGGTGGTGCGGGTGGTGCGGTCGGTGCGGGTGGTGCGGGCGATGCGGTGCGGGCGGTGCGGTGGTGAGGTGCGGGCGATGCGGTGCGGGCGGTGCGGTGGTGAGGTGCGGGCGGTGCGGGTGGGTCAGGTCTGGGTGAGGACGACGACCGGGGTGGTGGTCGGTTGGGCAGAGCCGCCCTGCGGCTCGACGGTCATCGCGAGGGCGTCGCCCGACGAGAAGTCGTCGGCCAGGCGGCGCACCGTGCCGCCGTCGGCGGACAGCACCCCGGCCGACGTCGCCTGGTCACCGCTGACGACCCACAGCTGGTAGACCTTCCCGTCCGCGAGCGCCGGAAGGCCGGTCGCGCTGAACAGGGCGTCGTCGGCGGCCAGCACGGCGGTCGCGGTGCCGCCGCCGGCCACGTCGCCGTGCACGAGCACGGCCGACGGGTCGCGCAGGATCTCGGCGAGCGCCTGCTGCTGGCTCGCGGCGTCCTCGGCCCGCTGGTGCTGCTGCACGAGCAATGCGCTGGGCACGGCCGCGCCGATGACGACGGCGGCGGCCAGCGACCACCAGCGCTGCGCGCCGCGCGGCTTGGCGGGACCGGGCGACGCCCCGGTGGTGCCGACCGGGCGCACGACGGGCGTGGCGCCGGGGGGCACCTCGGTGGCGCTCGCTGCGCGTTCCTCGCGGGCCACCGCGGCGAGCACAGAGGCGCGCAGTCCGGGGGGCGGCTCGGCGGCCACGGCCGAGCCGAGGCGGGCCGCGACGGCCTGCAGGTCCGCGAGCTCGCGAGCGGCCTCGGCATCGCTCGCCACGAGCCTCTCGACGGCGCGGCGCTCGATGTCGTCGACCGCGTCGAGCGCGTACGCGCCGAGCAGGGAGCGCACGTCGTCGCCGGCGGCGCGGGCGTCGTCGTTCTCGCTCATGCCGCCACCCCCAGGCAGCCCTTGAGCCGGAGCAGCCCGTCGCGGATGCGTGACTTCACGGTGGGCAGGGCGGCGCCCAGCGTGTCCGCGACCTCGCGGTACGTCTTTCCGCCGTAGTACGCGAGCACCACGGCGCGGTGCTGGGTCTCGGTGAGGGTCTTCAGGCAGTCCCGCACGCGGACCTGCTCCAACATCCCCTCGACCTCGTCGGCGACGACATCGAAGGGCCGCTCGCCGCTCTGGTCGAGCACGCGCTGGTCGCGGTCGCGCTGGGCCTGGACCGAACGGACCCGGTCGACCGCGCGGCGGTGCGCCAGGGTGACCACCCACGTGCGGGCCGAGCCGCGCAGCGGGTCGAAGCGCGAGGCGGTGCGCCAGATCTCGACCCACACCTCCTGGGCGACCTCCGCGGCGTGGTCCGGGTCGCGCAGAACGCCGAGGCAGGTGCCGAACACCGGGCGCTCGAGCTGGTCGTAGAGCTCCTCGAACGCGGACTGCTCCCCGGACGCGACGGCCGCGAGCAGATCGGGGGCGTCGCTCGTCGGTTCGGGGGCCTGCACCACGCGCGCCAGTGTGCCCCACGTGCGCGCAAACTGCGCGCGCGACGGGCTCAGGGCGAAGCTCGGGGCCAGCAGGTAGGGCACCAGACACCTTCCGGGGCGGTCGACGAAACCGGGTCGATGGAGGTTCGGAGTCGAGGTGGTCATGGATGGCTCCGGGCGCACGATCCGTCCGCAGCGCCGTCGCGGGCGGGTGAGAAGCGCACCGCCGCCGCAAGGCGGGTGAGGAGCGCACCGCCGCCGGCCGACGTAGGTTGCCGGGATGTCGACCCTCGCCGCCGCGCGCCGCCAGCTCGTCCAGCACGGGCCCGCGCTCGCCCTCGCCGCGCTGCTCGCCGCCTCCGGCGCCCTTCACCTGGTCAAGCCGGGCGTGTTCCGCCCGCTGATCCCGCGCAGGCTCGGCGACCCGGACCCCTGGGTGGTGGGCAGCGGCGTCGCCGAGCTGGCGTGCGCCGGCGCGCTCGCCGTGCCCGGTACGCGACGGGCCGGCGGGATCGCCTCCGCCGCGCTGCTGGTCGGCGTGTTCCCCGGCAACGTCACGATGGCCGTACGCTCGCGGCCCGACGCACGCTCCTGGGCCGGACGACCGGCCGTCGCATGGGGTCGCCTGCCGCTGCAGGTCCCGCTGATCGCGTGGGCCCTCTCCGTCGCCCGACGTGCGGCGTAACCCGGCGCCCGACGTAGCCCGTCATCCGACGCGCGCCACTCACCGTGCAGCTGCGCGACCCGGCCGGCCGGCCGGCGCACCGTGCAGCTGCGCGACCGGCCCGACGCGCGGCGCAGCCGCGCAGCCGCCCGACCGGCCGCCGACCGGCACGCGCGCAAACAAGAGGCGCACGCCGGGCAGTTCCCCCACAGTGGTCCGATGGACGAGAAAGCCACCCTGCTCCACCACCTGCGCACAGCCCGCTCCGACCTGCGCTCCAAGGTCGACGGCCTGGACGACTACGACGCCCGGCGGCCGCTGACGCCCACGGGCACCAACCTGCTGGGGCTCATCAAGCACGTGGCGAGCGTGCAGGTCGGCTACTTCACCGACACGTTCGGCCGACCGGCAGCGATCGCCGTCCCCTGGTTCGAACCGGACGCCGAGCCCGATGCCGACATGTGGGTGCCCGCCGACGAGAGCACGGCGTCGGTGCTCGCGTTCCACGACGCGTCGGCGCAGGCGTCCGACGCGGCGATCGAGGACCTCCCGCTCGATGCGCCGGGGACGGTGCCGTGGTGGCCCGACGACCGCAGCAGCGTGACCCTGCACCAGATCCTGGTGCACATGATCAACGAGACGGCCCGGCATGCGGGTCATGCGGACATCGTGCGGGAGCTCATCGACGGCGCGGCGGGGCGCAGGCCCGACGACCCCTCGATGCCCCAGCGGCCCGAGGAGGAGTGGGCGCGGTACCGCGCGCGCATCGAGGAGGCAGCTCGCGCCGTCGGCTCCTGAGGCGGCCGGCGCCGCCCGGGTCCACGATGTGCTCATGGTCGATGCCCAGCAACGCGAGATCAACGCGCGCGTGATCGAGCAGTTCCGCGCGGGCGGCGAGGTCGAGGGCATGCACCGCGAGCGGCTGCTGCTGCTCACGACGACGGGGCGCACCTCGGGCGAGCGCAGGACCACCCCGATGATGTTCCACGTAGACCCGGGGCCGCCCCCGCGCCACGTCGTGATCGCGTCGAACATGGGCGCCGCCGACGACCCCGCCTGGTGCACCAACCTGGTGGCCGACCCAGCCGTGCACGTCGAGCTCGCCGACGAGGAGTTCGACGCCCGCGCCGTGGTCGCGAGCGGTGCCGAGCACGACCGCCTCTGGGCCGACATCACCGCCGCCTACCCGTTCTTCCTGGACCACCTGGCACGGGCCGGGCGCACCATCCCCCTGGTCGTCCTCGAGCACGCCTGACATCGGCACGGCCCCCGGCACGACGCCCGGCGGCGCGACACCCCGGCACGACGAGGGCGGGGCGGGTGACCCGTGGCCACCCGCCCCGCCTTGTCGATCGTCCGCCGGGTGCTACGCCGAGGCGCCACCGCGACGGCTCCGTGCCACGACGAACGCCGCACCGGCCAGCAGCGCGACGAGCGCCGCGAGCGCGAGCCCTCGAGCGTCCGAACCCGTCGCGGCGAGGTCGTCGGCGGCGAGCACGCGCAGGTCCGCACTGCCCTCCGCACCCGAGGTGGCGCCGACCACGACCACCCGGTGGTCGCCCGCGGCCGTCTCGGTGGGCACCGTGACGACCACCGAGACGTGGCCCGCGGCATCCGCGGGGACCCGCGCCAGGAGCACGGGCCTCGAGTGCAGCCACACCGACACGTCCTCGCCGGCGAGGAGGCCGTCGGCCGCGATCGTCAGCTTCTGCCCGGCCGTGACCCGGGGGGTCGAGACCGAGACGTCGACGTCGCCGGGCGCCGCGGGGGCGGTCGGCTCCGACGGCTCCGTCGGCGCGCCCGTGGGGCTACCCGTCGGGGCCGCGGTCGGAGTACCGGTCGGCGTCGCCGTCGGCGTCCCCGTCGGCGTACCGGTCGGCGTCCCCGTCGGCGTACCGGTCGGCGTCCCCGTCGGCGTACCGGTCGGCGTCCCCGTCGGCGAACCCGTCGGCGTCCCCGTGGGAGTACCGGTCGGCGTCCCCGTGGGAGTACCGGTCGGCGTCCCCGTGGGGTCGTCGGAGGGCACCGTCTCCGGGTTGGTCCGCGGGTCCGTGGGCGCAGCCGGCGGCTCGATCCCGGCGCCCGGGTTGGCGGGGTCCGGGTACTCGGCCACGTAGCTGGGGATCGTCTGCGAGCTCTCGTTGCGCGCACCCACCCCGTTGATCACGTGCTCGAAGATGCCCTCGCCACCGAGCGAGACCACGAGCATGTGGTGCAGCTTCACGTCGGCCGTCTTCGGCACCTCGAACCCACCGTCCACGGTGATCTCGTCCGCCTCGGTGTCCGACGTGAAGTTGGAGTAGGAGCCCAGGCCCCACGCCTCGTGCTTCTCCACGGAGCTGTCGACCTTGTACGCGGCCCACCCCTTCACGCCGTCGTGGTTCCACGCGGCCTGGTCCGGGACGTCGTACGGCAGCTCGTTCTGGAAGAAGATCGTGCGGCCGTTCTCGCCCTTCCACAGCACGTTGTACCGCTGGAAGTGCTCGACGAACAGGCCGTACGCCGACACGTCGTCGCCGTTGACCACGAACCCGTAGTCCGAGGTGTTCTGGTCCCAGCCGATGCCGGCACCGTGGTCACCGCGCCACGACCAGACGTGGTCCACGATCGTGTCGTCGGCGTCGACCACCATCGCGGCGTCGACCTTGCCGGCCACGGCACCGCCCACACGCATGAACACGTCGCTGAGCACGATCGGGTTCGCGGCGTGGTCGACGTGGACGTCCTTGTCACCCACCACGAGCAGCGCGGGCGACTCGGTCACCGCCGCGTCGAAGAGCAGCCCCGCGACCCGGATCCCCTCGGCGTCGGCGACGTGCATGCCGATCCCACCACCCGTCGGGATGATCGTGGCCAGGCCGAGGCCCAGCACCACCGTGCCCGGGCGGGCGACCTCGATCGTCTTGTCCATCCGGTACACGCCGGGCGTGAACAGGAGGTTCTTGCCGTCGGCGAGGGCGGCGTTGACCTGCGTCGCGGTCGCGCCCTGCTTCACCACGTAGAAGTCCGTCAGCGGCAGCGAGACGCCGGGGGTCGTGCCGTTCTTCCAGGTGGTGCCGGTGGTGCCGTCCCGCAGGGCGGGAACCCGCACGGCCCAGTCGGCCGCCGATCCCTCGTCGTCGCCCGTGAGGTACAGGTACGGCTTCTCGGCGATCGTGCCCGTGTGCTCCACCGCGGTGATCGGCGGGGTCGGGAACGCGCCGTAGCTGTCGGGCAGCGTCGCCGTGGGGTCCCCCGGCCCGTCACCCTTGGAGACCTTGCCCGTGACACCCGAGTACACGAAGTTCCACACCCCGCCGGCCCACGTGCCGACCGAGCTGTCCCGGGCGTACCACTGCTGCTGGGTGAACGACTTGACGTAGCCCGTCACGTTCGAGTCGGCGATGAAGCCGCCCGACGACCACCCGTACCGACCGGAGTCGAGCTGGAGGTTGCCGTTGACCTGCACCCGGCGCAGCGGAGCCGCCTGCGACGTGGCCCAGTGCCCCGTGCCGCCCGTGGGCGTGTACGCGAGGTTCTCGGCCGAGCGCCAGAAGTTCTGCGTGGCGTTCATGTCGAACCACTCGGCGTCGACCCAGTCGCCACCCCGGATCTCGACGTCGGTGGGGTCGAGCCCCGCGCCGGACATCGCGGTGTAGAAGCCCACCCGGGCGTCGAGCGAGTACGTGCCAGGCTTGAAGAAGATCTGCCAGCGACCTTCGCCGAACTGGTCCTTCTCCTGGTCGGCGAACACGGAGTCGAAGATCGCCTGGATGTCCTTGCCGTCCATCGAGGGGTCGAAGACGAGCACGTGCGATCCGAGCAGGTCCGTGGTCGGGAGCTCGATCTTGCGCGCCTCGAACACCTCCAGGTCCCAGATCGAGACGCCGAACTGCGTGCCCCGCGTCACCGCCTCGAGGCGCACGTAGCGCGCTCGGACGGGCTCGAACCGCGTGACGTGCGGACCCTTCTCGCCCAGTCCACGCACCCGGGCCGCGGTGGTCCAGGTGGACCCGTCCGTCGAGACCTTGATGTCGTAGTCCTTGGCGAACGCGCCCTCCCAGTACGGCTTGAGGCCGCAGACGGGCGCCACCTTGCCGAGGTCCAGCTGGATCCACTCGCCGTCACGACCCACCCAGTTGCCGCTGCCGGCGGGGGTCTCCGCGACGCCCGAGTCCCACCGGGACCAGACGTTGTCGTCGATCGCGTCCCGGCCGTTGCCGTGCGACGCGGTCGCCGTGACACCCGCGTCGCGCACCAGGTCGCGACCGCACACGAGGTCACCCGTGCCGGGGACGACGGGCGTGCCCGGGTCGGTCGGGTCCGTCGGGTCGGTCGGGTCCGTCGCCCCGACGGGCTGCCCGGTGGTGGAGAACACCTGGAGCTCGTAGAAGGAGTACCCGAACGTGGACCCGCGGTGGATGCCCTTCATCCGCACGTAGCGTGCCGTGGTCTCGGTGAAGTCGACCGTGTGCGTGCCCTGGACCTGGTTGCGCTGCTGCGCGACCGTGGTCCACGTGGTGCCGTCGGTCGAGACCTCGAGGTCGTAGTCCTTGCCGTAGGCCGCGCCCTCCCACAGGAGCTTGGCCTGGTGGATGGCGTAGGGCGCTCCGAGGTCGACGCGGTACCACTCGTCGTCCTTGCCGTTCCAGCTGCCGTCGAGCGCGCTGCCCCACTTGGTGGCGGTGTTGCCGTCCACCCCGTTGGACGCCGGGTCCTGCGACGACGAGGCCGTCGCGGACTTGCCGAGCGCGACGTTGACGCCCGCCGCGCTCTGGACCTTGACCGAGCGCGTCTCGATGCCCAGGTTGCCGTTCCCGTCCCGTGCCTCGACGTACACCTTCCAGCTGCCCGGCTCCTGCGGTGCGACGACGTCGAACGTGCCGTCGCCCTTCGCGGTGAACGTGGCGGGGACCAGCGCCTTGTTTCCGGTGGCGTAGTTGCCCGACAGCTCGACGGCGTAGGTGATGGCGTCGCCGTCGGGGTCGGTGGCGCTCGCCGCCACGGTGAACGTCGCACCGGGCGCCACGGCCGCCGTGGGCACCGTCATCGAGGAGATCACCGGCGGGGAGTTGTCGTCGGCCGCGGAGCCGCCGTACGCCTTCGCCACCGCGTAGTACCCCAGGCGCTTCTCGCCGCCGGTCAGGACGTTGAGCCACACGCCGCCCATGTCCTTCTCGATGCCGTAGTGGAACAGCGTCGCGCCCAGGGCCTGGCCGGGATGGTCGGTGACGGCCTTCCAGGCTCGCGTGTAACCGGCGGCCTTCTGCACGTCGGTGGGCTCCACCGGCACGCCGTTGGCGTCGTCCGGCACCTCCCACTCGCCGGTGGGTCCGCCTTCGGTGATGACGTACGGCTTGCCGTAGTCGCCGGCCTGCCAGGCCGCGTGCACGTCGCCGATGGCGCCGTAGGAGTTGACCGCGAGCAGGTCGAGCGCGGGCGCGTTCTTCTTGTAGTACGGCCACGCGCCGACGTAGGCGTCGGTCGACGTCACGGGGTGGTTGGGGTCGATCGCGTGGATCGCCACCGCCGCCTCGTTGACGAACGACGTGTACGCATCACGCTGCGCCTCGAGCTGCGCGCCGGTGTAGCAGTTGCCCAGCCCGAGGACGGACTCGTTGCCCACGTCCCAGATGAGGACGGCGGGGTTGTCCTTGTACGCCGTGGTCCACTTCTTGATGTCGGCCAGGGCCGCCGCCTTGTAGCCCGCGGCGTCGACGACGAAGTCGGGGCAACCACCGCTGCCCGGTCCGCCGCCCGGCTGCAGCCAGTAGCCTGCGATCACGCGGATCCCGTTCGCCGCGGCCACGTCGAACAGGTGGGCCGACGACGCGTCGGTCCCCCACGTGCGGATCGTGTTCACGCCCAGCGCCTTGAGCTTGGCGACGTAGTCCTCGGCGTGCGCCTGGTCCGGGCCCCACGTCATGCCCTTGATCTGGTACGGCTCGCCCTCGACCAGCAGCTGCCAGCTCCCGTTCCCGCCGACCACCTCGACCGTCTTGCCCGAGGGCTCGACGGGCGGCGTCGGGACCGTCTCGCCGAACACCTGGATCTCGTACAGCGAGTAGCCGTACCCGATCGCGCGCGCGGTGCCGTTCACGCGGACGTACCGCCCGGTCACGGGGGTCTGCAGCGCGATGTCGTTCTCGTACAGCTCCGGGTTGGACGACCCCGGCAGCAGCGGGTCCGCGGCGGTCGCCGTGTGCACCGTCTCCCAGTGCGTCCCGTCCGCCGAGACCTCGACGGTGTAGGCGCTCGCCCGCGCCCGCTCCCAGTCCAGCTTGACGCGCTCGACGCTGCTGGAGGCGCCGAGGTCCACCTGGATCCACTGCGGGTCGACGTCGTGGACGGACTCCCAGCGGCTCTGCAGGTTGCCGTCGACGACGGCACCGGCCGTCTCGGGATGCGTCGACGCGGTCGCCGTCTTGCCCTGGGAGAGCAGGACGGGCGTGTCGGCGGCCGCGGGCAGCACGGCGGCGGCGACCGTCAGGGCGACGAGCGAGAGCACGCCGATCGATGCGATGCTCGCGCGCCGGCGGCGCCTCGCTGCGGGTGGGGCCAGGGCTGTCATCAGTCCTCCTCGTGTGCCGGTCGACGTCGACCGGTGGGGCACGCGCTGTGGTTCATGAGCTGTCGACGCCGGGCTGCGGCGCCAGTTCCGCGCGGGGGTCTGCGCGGCAAGGTGCGGGGCACGGCTGTGTGCGGGTGCGCAGGCGGGCGTCGGTGCCCGCAACAGAGAGCGCTCTCTGCGCGCTCGCAGTATGTCGACCGGACGCAAGCCGCCGCAAGAGAGCGCTCTATGAATCACCCAAGTGCACCCGTTCGAGGGTCACATCATCCGTTCGGCCTACCGCCCCGGCGGGTCAGATCCGGCCCTGACCAGGGCCGACGCGTCCCGGGCGCCGCGGCACGGCGCCCGGGACCCCGGCATCGCGCTACCGTGCGGGAGTGCAGGACGATGCCCCCCCGACGCGCGTGAGCACCCTCGAGGACGTCGCGCTCGTGGCGGGCGTGTCGAGGGCGTCGGTGTCGCGCGTGGTGAACGGCAAGCCGGGCGTCGCGGCGCACATCGTCGAAGCCGTCACGGACGCGATCGCACGCACGGGCTACGTGCCCAACCGGGCCGCTCGGTCCCTGGTGACGCGCCGGTCCGACACCGTCCTCGTGGTCGTGTCGGGCAGCGACACCAGCCGCGCCGGACCGTGGGGCCCGGGCGAGCTGCTGGCCGACCCGTTCTTCGGGCGCGTCGCCGGCGGGCTGATGAGCTCCCTGCGGCCGCGCGACATCCACCCCGTGCTCATGCTCGCCGTGACCGACGACGAGCGCAGCCGGGTCCTGTCCTACGTGCGCGAGGGCAGCGCCGACGGCGTGCTGCTCGTGTCGGCCCAGGCCGGCGACCCGCTGCCCCAGATGCTCACCGACGCGGGGCTGCCCGTCGTGCTGTTCTCCCGGCCGGACCATCCGCTGCCGCTGAGCTACGTGGACGTCAACAACCGGGCCGGCGGCGCGCTCGCCGCCGACCACCTGGTGGCCCGCGGCTGCCGGTCGGTGGGGATCGTGACCGGCCCGCTCGACATCCCCGGCGCGGAGGACCGGCTGCTGGGCTTCCGTGAGGCGATGGCCCGGCACGGCGTGGCCTACGTGCCGTCGGCGCCGGGGACGTTCTCCGTCGAGAGCGGGGCGACCGCGATGGAGGCGCTGCTGACGCAGCACCGGGTGGACGGCGTGTTCGCCTCGAACGACAACATGGCGGTCGGCGCCATCCTGGCCGCCCAGGAGCGCGGGCTGTCCGTCCCGGACGACGTCGCGGTCGTGGGCTTCGACGACAGTACCGCCGCCCTCATGTGCCGACCGACACTCACCACCGTGCGCCAGCCCATCGAGACCATGTCGGCCGAGATGGCACGCCTCCTGCTGGAACGGCTGGACGCTCCGGACCAGCGCCCCAGCGCGGCGATCTTCGAGCCCGTCCTCGTGGAGCGCGGCTCCGCCTGACCGCTCGCGCCGCCCGCGTCCGCGCCCGGGCGGACGACAGATCCGCGCAAACCGGACGTATCAGGACGCGGTGCGGGGTCTCCTGGTCGATCGTGCGTGCCCGATCGGGCCGCCGGCCCCCGTCCGAGATCACGGACGCCCACGGCCCCGACACGGGGCGCGACCACCTGAAAGGCACAACCATGTCCTCCACCCTGGCCACGAACACGCCGCGCCGCGACGCGTCCACGCCCGTCCCGTCGAACACCTACCGCCCCGCTCCGCGCGTGGCAGGACCGCTCGACGCTCTCGCCGCGCTGCTCGCCCGGTACTCGATCACGGCGCTGCGCATCAGCCTCGGGCTCGTCTTCCTCGGCTTCGGGGCGCTCAAGTTCTTCGACGGCATGAGCCCCGCCGCCGAGCTGGCCCAGCGCACGATTGACGCGCTCACGTTCGGCATCGTCGGGCCGGATGCGGCGCTGCTCATCACGGCGATCCTGGAGACCGTCATCGGTCTCACCCTCATCACCGGGATCTTCCTGCGGGCGGGCCTCGTGCTGCTCGCCGGCGCCTTCGTGGGCATCATGGCGCCGCTCGTCCTGTTCTTCCACGAGCTGTTCCCGCACGGGCCGACCATCGTCGGTCAGTACGTCATCAAGGACATCGTCCTGGTGTGCGCAGCGGCCGTCGTCGCGTCCCACGCGCTGGGTGCGCGGCTCACGCTGCCCGGCGCCCGGTCCTGAACCGGCCGGTCCGCCGCAGGCTCCGCGGCATCGGGGAGTCGCACCATCGGGGCCGCCTCGCGCCCGCCGTCCGCGGCGGCCGGGGCGGCCCCGCGGCGCGTCGCCGCCGGGTCCGTGGGCCAACTTGCTTTTGATAGTCGTTCCCAATAGCGTCGCACCGTCGCGCCATCGGGAAGCTGTCACCGGCACCGGGCGCGGTCACAACCGCCCGACCCACAGCCGCGAGGACCGCCATGACCAAGCCGAACGCCCGCTCCGCGTCCCTGGCCGTCACAGCCGCCCTCGCGGCACTCGCGCTCGCAGGGTGCTCGTCGGCCGCCTCGACGCCGCAGTCGTCGGACGGTGCCGTGCGCGTCGTCGCGTCCACCAACGTGTACGGCGACATCGCCGAGCAGGTGGGCGGCGACCTGGTGCAGGTGACGTCGATCGTCGACGACCCGTCCGCCGACCCGCACTCGTACGAGGCCAGCGCGCAGACGCAGCTCGCGCTGTCCAAGGCCGCGCTCGTGGTCGAGAACGGGGGCGGGTACGACGACTTCGTCGACACCATGCTCGACGCGGTCGACAACGACCCCGCGGTCGTGAACGCCGTCGACGTCTCCGGCAAGGCGGCGGCCGCGGGCGACGAGCTCAACGAGCACGTCTGGTACGACTTCCCGACCGTGACCAAGGTGGCCGACGCGATCGCCACCAGCCTGAGCGCGATCGATGCCGAGAACGCCGCGACCTACGATGCCAACGCCCGGGCGTTCGCGGACCAGGTGGACGGGCTCGTCGCCGCCACCGGGGAGGTCGAGGCCGACCACGCGGGGGCGGGCGTCGCCATCACCGAGCCCGTGCCGCTCTACCTGCTCGAGAACGCGGGGCTGGTGAACAAGACCCCCGCCGAGTTCTCGGAGGCGATCGAGGACGAGACCGACGTGCCGCCGGCCGCGCTGCGCGACACGCTGGACCTGTTCACCTCGGGCGCCGTCTCGGCGCTCGTCTACAACGAGCAGACCACCGGCCCGCAGACCGCCGCCGTGCTCGCCGCGGCGAAGGACGCCGGCGTCCCCGTGGTGCCTGTCACCGAGACGCTGCCGGAAGGCACAGACTATGTCTCGTGGATGACGGCCAACCTCGCCGCGCTGCGCACAGCGCTGGCGTCGTGACGGAGCACGCCCCGCTCGAGCTGCGCGACGCGAGCCTCTCCTACGGGGAGCGCACCGTGTGGTCGGACCTCGACCTCACGCTGCATCCCGGTGACTTCCTCACCGTCCTGGGCCCCAACGGGTCGGGCAAGACGAGCCTGCTGCGCGCGGTGCTGGGGCTGCAGCCGCTGAGCGGCGGCACGCTGAGCATCCTCGGCCGGCCCGCGCGCCGCGGCAGCAAGGACGTGGGGTACATCCCGCAGCAGCGCCTCATCGACCCGGCGACGCCCGTGCGTGCACGGGACCTGGTCCGCATGGGCATCGATGGCGACCGCTGGGGACCCGGCAGGCACAGCCACCGCGAGCGCGTCGACGAGCTTCTTGCGGCCGTCGGAGCCTCGTCGTACGCCGACGTACCGCTCGGCATGCTGTCCGGCGGCGAGCAGCAGCGGGTGCGGATCGCGCAGGCGCTCGGCACCCGGCCGGGCATCCTGCTCTGCGACGAGCCGCTGCTCTCGCTCGACCTGCGCCACCAGCACGAGGTCACCGCCCTGATCCACGAGACCCGGCGCGCCACGGGCACGGCCGTCGTGTTCGTGACCCACGAGATCAACCCGGTGCTGCCCTGGACGGACCGGGTGCTGTACCTCGCGCCCGCCGGCCACGCGATCGGCACCCCCGACGAGGTGCTGACCTCGGCCAACCTGACCTCGCTGTACGGCACTCCCGTCGAGGTGCTGCACTCGCAGGGACGCGTGCTGATCGTGGGCGGGGATGAGCACACGCACCACGTCGACGAGGCGGGCGAGTGAACGCCGTGCTCGCGCTGCCCGCGGCGGCGTCCGACGACTGGTGGCAGCGGCTGTTCAGCTTCGAGAACTACGGCGAGCTGCTGGCGCTCGTGCACAACTCCGTCATCGCGGGCGCCGTGCTGGGGCTCGTGGGCGGCCTGGTCGGCGTGTTCGTCATGCAGCGCGACCTCGCCTTCGCGGTGCACGGCATCAGCGAGCTGTCCTTCGCCGGCGCCGCCGCGGCGCTGCTGTTCGGCATCGACGTGGTGCTCGGCTCGGTGCTGGGGTCCGTCATCGCCGCGGTGCTGATCGGGGTCCTCGGCACGCGCGCGCGCGACCGGAACTCCATCATCGGCGTGCTCATGCCGTTCGGGCTGGGCCTGGGCGTGCTGTTCCTGTCGTTGTACCCCGGGCGCGCGGCGAACAAGTTCGGCCTGCTCACGGGTCAGATCGTGGCCGTGGACGACACCCGGCTGTCGCTGCTCGTGCTGCTCTCCGCGGTTGTCGTCGCGGGCCTGCTGATCATCTGGCGACCGCTGACGTTCGCGAGCATCGACCCCGACGTCGCCGCCGCGCGCGGCGTGCCCACGCGCGCGCTGTCGTTCACGTTCATGCTGCTGCTCGGCCTCGCCGTGGCGCTCGCGGTGCAGGTGGTGGGTGCCCTGCTGGTGCTGTCCCTGCTCATCACGCCGGCCGCGGCCGCGAGCCGGATCAGCGCCTCTCCCGTGGGGGTGCCGCTGCTCAGCGTGCTGTTCGCCGTGACCAGCGCCGTCGGGGGAATCCTGCTCGCGCTGGGCGGCAACGTGCCCATCAGCCCCTACGTCACGACCGTGTCGTTCGTGATCTACCTGGTGTGCCGGCTCGTGGGCAACGCGCGCACGCGCCGGGGCTGGACCCGCCGCGGCGCGCTCGCGGCAGCCCGCTCCTAGCCCCGCCGCATCGGGCCGACGCCAGGGAGCCCGCGGCCGCGCCCCGGACGTCAGCGGGACGCGCTCCCGCGGGCGCGCCAGTCGCTCGCCACCATCTCGGTGAGGTCGTGGCGCATCGCCCAGCCCAGGTCACGGGCCGCGGCCGCACCTGAGGCGACGATGCGGGCCGGGTCCCCCGGCCTCCGTGGGGCGATCGTGGGCTCGAGATCGCTGCCGGTCACCGCCGCGACCGCCGCCATGATCTGCCGCACCGAGACACCGTCGCCGCTGCCCAGGTTGTACGCCGCCTGGAGGGCGTGTCCCGCGTCGAGCGCCCGTGCCGCTGCGACGTGCGCCTCGGCGACGTCCGCCACGTGCACGTAGTCACGCACGCAGGTGCCATCCGGCGTCGGGTAGTCGTCGCCGAAGATCGTCGGGGGGCGTCCGGCGGCGACCGCCTCGAGCGCGAGCGGGAACAGGTTGTGCGGGCTCGTGTCCACCACGCTCTCGTCGCCCGAGCCGACGACGTTGAAGTACCGCAGGCTCGTGTGCCGCAACGGCAACGGGCCGTCGGCGCTGGCGCGCGCCTGGTCGCGGATGAGCCACTCGCCGATCAGCTTGCTCTCGCCGTAGGGCGACTCCGGAGCGGTGGGCGTCGCCTCGGTCACCAGCTCCGTCTCCGGCGTGCCGTACACGGCCGCCGACGACGAGAAGACCAGCGACGCGACGCCGGCCTCGGCCATCGCCGCCAGGACGCTCGCCGTGCCGGTGACGTTCTGCTCGTAGGTGTGCAGCGGGCGCTGCACGCTCACCCCGGCGTACTTGAACCCGGCGAGATGCACCACGCCGGCGACGTCGTGCTCCCGCAACGCCGCGACCACCGCGGGCGTGTCGAGGATGGTGGTCCGCACGAACGGCACGCCGTCCGGCACGAACGAGGCGTGCCCGCTCGACAGGTCGTCGAGCACGACGACGTCCAGGCCCTGCCCGACGAACGCGCGGACGATGTGCGCACCGATGTACCCGGCTCCGCCGGTGACCAGCCACGTGCTCATCTCACTCCCCCGCGTCGTCGAGGACGCGGGCCGCCGCGCCGTCTCCTGTGGCGGACAGCGTCCCGGGCTCGGCCCAGCCGCGCCCGACGAACGCCGCCCGCACGGACTCCGAGACGTCCTCCACCTGGTCCGCCGCGACGAGCGCGATCGCCGAGCCGCCGAAGCCGCCACCGGTCATCCGGGCGCCGAGGGCACCCGCCGCTCTCGCGGCCTCGACCGCCACGTCCAGCTCGGGGCAGCTCACCTCGTAGTCGTCACGCAGCGACGCGTGCGACGCGTCCATCAACGGCCCGACGTCGCGCGCCGCGCCCGAGGTCAGCGCCGCGACGAACTCCTCGACACGGCCGATCTCGGTCACGACGTGACGCACGCGCCGGCGCACCAGCTCGGCCGGCACCGTCGAGCCGTCGGGCAGCCGCACGTCGTCGAGGGCCGCGAGCGCGCTCGGCAGCTCCGCCGGCGCGACCTCGCGCAGGGTCGGGACGCCCAGCCGGGCCGCCGCCGCCTCGCACGTCGCCCGTCGCTGACCGTACTGCCCGTCGACGAGCCGGTGGGGCGCACGCGTGTCGATGACCAGCAGGGCCAGCCCCGCCGCGGCGAGGTCGAACGGGATCGGCGTGCGCGACCCGTCGCGCAGGTCGAGCAGGAGCGCACCACCGGGTCGGCTCAGGAGCGAGGCGGCCTGGTCCATACCGCCCGTGCTCGCCCCCGCCACCTCGTTCTCGGCGCGGATGCACGCCGCGGCCAAGGCCTGGCGGCCCTCGTCGTCAGCGCCCAGCCCCAGTCCGAACACGTCGTCGAGGGCGATCGCGAACGCCGACTCCAGCGCCGCGGACGACGACAGGCCCGCGCCGTACGGGACGCACGAGTCCACGGCGGCGCGGAACCCGCCCACGGCGTGCCCGTCCTGACCGAGCGCCCAGGCGACCCCCGCGGCGTACGCGGGCCAGCCGTCCACCGCGCCCGGGCCGACGTCGGCCAACGCCGCCGACCAGGTACCAGCCTCCTGGCGCGAGACGAGCGTGACGTCGGCAGCCTCCACCGCCGAGAGCGCGACGTAGGTGCGGTGGGCGAGCGCGATCGGCAGGCACAGGCCGCCGTTGTAGTCGGTGTGCTCGCCGATGAGGTTCACGCGGCCGGGCGCGGCCCACACCCCGTCCGGCTCGGCGCCGAACGCCGCCCGGTAGGAGGCGCGCGCACGCTCGGCGCCCTCGTCGAGCGTCCATGCACGGACCTGGTTCACGGCGCGATCTCCTGCAGACGGGCGGCGATCCGCTCGGGTGTGGTGTCACTGATCCACGCGGCCATGCCGGACTCGACGCCGGCGAGGTACTTGAGCTTGCCGGGCGCCCGCAGCACGGAGAACAGCTGGAGGTGCAGGCGGCCCAGGTCGCGGCCCTCGCCGACGACCGCCTGGTGCCAGCCCGAGATGTACGGCAGCGGGATGGGCTCGCCGGTCAGCGGATCGGCGAAGAACTGGTCGAGCCGCCGCAGCAGGGAGCCGTAGGCGACCGCGAGGTCGTCGCGCTCGGCGTCGGTGAGCGCCGGCAGGTCCGGTACGTCTCGGCGCGGCGCGAGATGCACCTCGACGGGCCACCGGGCCGCCGCGGGCACGTACGCCACCCAGTGCTCGGACTCGTGCACCACGCGGACGCCGGCACGCAGCTCGGCAGCCAGGACGTCGGCGAGAAGGGAGCCGCCGGTCCGGTCGCGGTACGCGCGGGCCTCGCGCAGCATCGCGGTGGTGCGCGGGGTGACGTAGGGCAGCGCGTAGATCTGGCCGTGCGGGTGCGGCAGCGTCACGCCGATCTCGCGCCCGCGGTTCTCGAACGCGAACACCTGCTCGATGCCGGGCAGCGCCGACAGGGCCCGGGTGCGCTGCGCCCAGGTGTCGACGATGGTGCGCACCCTCGACACGGGCAGGTCGCCGAACGAGGCGTCGTGGTCGCTCGAGAAGCAGACGACCTCGCACCGGCCGGACGCCGGGCGGACCGGCCAGAGGTCGTCCCCGTCGAGCGCGCTGGGTTCGGTGGACTCCCCCGGGACCTGCATGAGCGCCGGGAAGCGGTTCTCGAACACGGCCACGTCGTAGTCGGTGTCGGGGATCTCGCCGTCGCTGTACGCGGCCCCTGGCTTGGCGGGGCACAGCGGGCAGGAGTCCGCCGCCGGCAGGAACGTCCGGTTCATGCGGTGCGACGCCATCGGGATCCACTCGCCCGTGAGCGGGTCGCGACGCATCTGGGGGCCGACGAAGGTGGTGCTGCGCGCCTCCGGACCGGGGACCGGTGCGAACCGGTCGAGAAGCGGGCGTGGGTCGTCGCGGCGTCGCGTGGCGGCACCCGACAGGTACGGCTCGGTGTCGTCGACATACACGAGCTCTCGTCCGTCGGCGAGCCGGGTCGAGGTGAACCGAGGGCCCGAGGCCGGGCGGTCTCCCGCAGTGGCGGCGTCGCCCTGCGCCTCGTCGCGAATCGCCCCAGACACCTGGTCCTCCTGCGTGTTAACGTCATCATGCTCGGCGCACCGAGCGTGTCATGGCCCCTCAGTGCGTGTCAATCGGGATCGGCTGACCTGCTGCTACACCAGGGCGCCCACAGACGGTGCGGCAACGACGCTGGATGTTCACGTGAACATCGTCTATCGTCGGCGCCGTGGCAGCACCCACGAGCAACCCTGCGGCGCGGCGCCGTCCGGGCCCGTCGATCGGCGACGTCGCCCGGCTCTCCGGCGTCTCGGCCCAGACCGTCTCGCGCGTGGCCAACGAGGCGCCGAACGTGCTCCCGGCCACCCGTCAGCGCGTGCTCGCGGCCATGGAGCAGCTCGGCTACTCGCCCAACCGCGCGGCGCGCGCGCTGCGCACCGGCAGCTTCGCCACGATCGGCGTCGTGGTGCACCGGCTCGCCCGCACCGGCGAGTCCTCGACGGTCGACGCGATCGTGGAGGCGGCACGGCGCGAGGGCTACACGGTCAACCTCGTCGACGTCGCGTCCCCGTCGTCGGACGACGTCATGGCCGCGCTGCGGCAGCTCAGCAACCAGAGCGTGGACGGCCTGGTGATCGTCCGCGCCGAGACCACGACGCCCACCAGCCTGGCCCTGCCGGGTCGCACCCCCGTGGTCGTCGCGGACTCACGGTTCGTCGGCCACCACCCGTCGGTGGGCGCCGACCAGCTCGCGGGGGCGGCCCGCGCGGTCGAGCACCTGCTGGAGCTCGGGCACGACACCGTGCACCTCCTCGCCGGTCCGCCGGAGTCCGGCCCGGCGCAGCTGCGCGCGACGGGATGGCGCGCGGCGCTGGAGCGGGCCGGTCGCGAGGTCCCGTCCGCCGCGCAGGGCGACTGGTCGGCGCGCTCCGGCTACGACGCGGGTCGCCACCTCGCGGCCGACCCTGCCGTGGCCGCCGTGTTCTGCGCCAACGACGAGATGGCGGCCGGGCTGCTGCACGCCCTGCACGAGGCAGGGCGGAGCGTCCCCGGCGACGTGTCGGTGGTGGGCTTCGACGACATCCCCCTGGCCCGCCACCTCTGGCCGCCGCTGACGACGGTGCGACAGGACTTCGCCCAGGTCGGTCAGGAGCTGGTGCGCCTGCTGGTCGAGCAGATCCGTGACCCCGCGGCCTTCGTCACGCGGAACGTCGTGGTGCCCGCTCCCCTCATCGTGCGCAGCAGCACCGCGCCGCCCGCACGGTGAGCCCGCTCGGGGCGATGGGCGCCGGGCGCGCGCTCGGGGCGGTTGGCGGCGGGCGTCGGGCGGCCGCGCTCAGCGGGACGCGCGCTCGGGGCCGACGAGCCAGCTGACCGAGCGCGCCACGTCCCCCGCGCGCAGCCACTCGTGCCGTTCGGAGCGGGGGTCCCGCTCGTCGTCCCGCCACGCCACCATCACGTGCGTGCTCGTCCACCGGACGGCACGCGCCGGCCGCCACTCCTCGGTCCCGTCCGTCCACACCACGCGGACGATGACGGGCACGTCGCCCGTGGGGCGCAGCGGGACGTGCTCCGGGATCTCCCGGTTGGCGACGAGCCGTTCGGTGGGGGGACTCACCCGGGCATCGTATCGAACATCTGTTCGACCAGTCACGCCTCCCTCAGCGCGACCACGGCCGCCCACGGGCCGAGCGTCGCCTCGCCACCGAGCTGTACGCCGGTCACGTTGGCCAGCAGCACGTGCTCGTCCGACCACCCCGGCTCGAGCGAGAGCCGTACCGGCTCCGGCCCCAGGTTCGCGGCGACCAGCAGTCGGTGTCCCTCGTACCGGCGCTCGTAGACGTAGGCGTGCGCGTGCTCGGGGTGCAGCATCCGGAAGTCGCCGTGCGCGACCACCGGCAGCCGGTGGCGGAGCTCGATCAGACGCCGGTAGTGCTCGAACACGGACTCGGGGTCGTCGTACTGGCTCGCCGCGTTGAGCCACGTGTGGTTGGGGTTGACCGCGATCCACGGCTCGCCCGTGGTGAAACCTGCCTGTGGCGAGCCGTCCCACTGCATCGGGGTGCGGGCGTTGTCGCGGCCCATCGCACGCAGCCCGCGCAGGACGTCGCGTGGCGAGTGACCGAGCGCCGTGGCGCTGGCCCAGTAGTTGAGCGCCTCGACGTCGCGCACGTCCTCGATACCGGCGAAGGGCGCGTTGGTCATGCCCAGCTCCTCGCCCTGGTAGACGTACGGCGTCCCGCGGTGCAGGTGCAGCACCGTCGCGAGCGCGGTCGCCGACTCGCGCCACCAGCGCTGGTCGTCGCCGAACCGCGACACCACGCGCGGCTGGTCGTGGTTGTTCCAGTACAGGCTGTTCCAGCCCACGGTGCCGAGCTCGGTCTGCCACCGCCCCAGCGACGCCTTGAGGTCGCGCAGGTCGAGCGGCACGGGGTCGAACTTGCCGCCCACGCCGTGGTCCAGCCCGACGTGCTCGAACTGGAACACCATGTCGAGCTCACCGCGTGCAGGGTCTGTGAACAGCCGCGCCTGCTCCCACGTGACCCCCGGCATCTCGCCGACCGTGAGGAACTGGCCGTCGCGCCCGGCGAACACCTCCCGGTGCATCTCCTGCAGGTGCTCGTGCACCCGCGGCCTGGTCGCGTAGTGCGGCGAGCCGTCGCCGAACCCGCCGCGGGTCGGCGGGCCGTCCGGCAGCGCGGGGTCCTTGCTCAGCAGGTTGATGACGTCCATCCGGAAGCCGTCGACGCCGCGGTCGAGCCACCACCGCATCATGGCGTACACCGCCTGCCTGACCTGCGGGTTCTCCCAGTTGAGGTCGGGCTGCTTGCGGTCGAACAGGTGCAGGTAGTACTCGCCCGTGGCGCGGTCCAGCTCCCACGTCGACCCCGAGAAGAACGACTCCCAGTTGGTGGGCTCCGCGCCCGGGTCGCCCGCCTGGTAGCCCGCACGCGGCGGACGCCACCAGTACCAGTCCCGCTTCGGGTTGTCGGTCGACGACCGCGACTCGACGAACCACGGATGCTCGTCGGAGGTGTGGTTCACCACCAGGTCCATGAGCACCTTGATGCCGCGTCCGTGCGCCTCCGCGAGCAGCTCGTCGAAGTCGGCGAGCGTGCCGAACAGCGGGTCGATGGCCTGGTAGTCGCTGATGTCGTAGCCGTTGTCGGCCTGCGGCGAGGCGTACACGGGCGAGAGCCACAGCACGTCCACGCCCAGGCGCTCGAGGTGGTCGAGTCGCGCGGCGATACCTCGCAGGTCGCCCACCCCGTCGCCCGACGCGTCGGCGAAGCTGCGCGGGTACACCTGGTAGACCACGGCCGACTTCCACCACTGCTGGTCCCCGCTCACGCCGGCTCACCACCGTGCGTCGCGGCCGGCTGCGCCTCGTGCCCGGGCCGTCCCCGCGTCCGCTCGCGCTCCTTGAGCTGGGCCTCGTAGACGTGCTGACGCCCGCCCAGGGTCGCGTCCCGGACCGAGCGCTCGGCGTCGGCGAACGCGCGGTAGTAGCCCGCGTCAAACTCCTCGACGAGCTGGAACGTCCAGCGCCCGTCGATCACGTTCCTGCCGACGACGTCCGTGCGCAGCACCTCCGCGAGGTCGGCGCGCCCGGCGGTCTCGAGCTGATCCAGGGCCTCGACGAGCTCCTTGTCGGCCCGGCCGACGAGCCGGTGGAAGGCGTAGAGCATGCCGCGGGCGTGCTCGATCACCTCGAAGGCGGCGGTGACTCCTCCCACCGCCTCGACGAGCTGGTCGGAGACGCCCGCGGGGGCGGTGTGGTCGGCGTCCGGGCCGTCGTGTGAGGTCATCGCCCCATCGTCACCCGGACGGCGCCACGCCGCGCGGCCGGCCTGCCCGCACGACCGGGGCGCCACAGGCCTGCGCGCCCGGCCCGCGCTCCGCGCCCGCCCGTCGGTCGAGGAGCCCCGGCCCTGCCCGCCCGTCGGTCGAGGAGCCCCGGCCCTGCCCGCCCGGCGGCGAGCGGCTGCGACCGGCTGCGCCCCGCGCGGGGCGGACGTACCGTCGACGCCGTGACCCGTCCCGACCCCGTCCCCGCCGCGCCCGGGCAGGAGTCCGTGTGGGACTACCCGCGCCCCCCACGAGTCGAGCGCTGCACCGCCGAGCTCGTGATCGAGCTCGGCGGCGAGGTGGTCGCCCGGACCACGTCGGCGTGGCGCGTGCTCGAGACGAGCCACCCACCGACGTACTACCTGCCGCGCGAGGCCTTCGCCGCGGGGGCGCTGCAGCCCGCCGACGGCGCCTCCTGGTGCGAGTGGAAGGGCGAGGCGGCCTACCTCGACGTCGTCGGCGGATCGGTCGTCGCGCCGCGTGCCGGGTGGACCTATCCGCACCCGTCGCCCGGGTACGAGGTGCTCGCCGACGCCGTCGCCGTCATGCCCGGAGCCATGGACCGGTGCACGGTCGACGGCGAGGTGGTGCGTGCGCAGGAGGGCGGCTTCTACGGTGGGTGGATCACCTCGGGCGTCGTCGGACCGTTCAAGGGCGGACCGGGCACCTGGGGCTGGTGAGCCCTGCGCCGGCTACTCGACCTCGGTCAGCAGCCCGGTCGCGACGTCGAACACGAAACCCCGCACGGAGTCGGTGTGGGGGACGAACGGGCTCGCCTTGATGCGCGCCACGGACTGCCGGACGTCCACGCCCAGGTCGCCGAACGCCTCGGCCGACCACGGCGGCTTGATGCCCGTCTCCTGCTGGATGGACGCCTTGAACTCGTCGTCCGTGAACGTCAGCATCCCGCAGTCCGTGTGGTGGATCAGGATGATCTCGCGCGTGCCGAGCAGCCGCTGGCTGATCGCGAGCGAGCGGATCTCGTCGTCGGTCACCACGCCCCCGGCGTTGCGGATCACGTGCGCCTCGCCGGCGCCCAGCCCCAGCAGGGCGTAGACGTCCAGGCGCGCGTCCATGCAGGCCACCACGGCGACGTGCTTCGACGGCGGCAGGGGCAGGGGGCCGGTGAAGGTCTCGGCGTAGGCACGGTTGTTGCTCAGGTACTCGTCCGTGACGGACATGGTTCCTCCTGGTCGCAGTCCCCCCGTCGGTCTGACGGTAGCGAAATTCCGACCGAAGCGCTCGGGCATTCACCAGCATTCACTCTTGGTGTGCGAAGACCACGGTGTTGTCGACGTAGTGGCCGGTGCCGCGGTCGAACGCGCCGCCGCAGGTGATCAGCCGGAGCTCGGGGCGAGACGTGTTCGCGTAGACCTTGGTCACCGGGAAGTTCGACTTCGGGTACGACGCCACGCCGTCGACGACGAAGTGCACCTTCGAGCCGTCGGCGCGGGTCACCGTGACCCGCGCGCCCTTGGCGATGGCGCCGAGCTGGTGGAAGACCGACGGTCCGTCGGGGCCGTCGACATGCCCCTCGATCACGGCCGGGCCGACCGCGCCCGGTCGGGGCGAACCGTCGAACCACGCCGCACGGTCGTAGTGCGGGCCCCTCGCGGGGACGGCGATCGTGCCGTCGTCGGCCAGCCCCAGTGTCAGGAGCTTCGAGGAGATCCGGAGCGACGGGATCGAGACCTCGACCGGCCGGGGCACCTTCTTCACGGGGGCGGGGGCACGCGTCGCGCTCGTGGGCGATGCCGGCGCAGGCGGTGCCGGCGCGGGCGGTGCCGGCGCGGGCGGTGCGGCCGGCGTGGTGGCGGGAGCCGGCGCCTCGGCCGCCGCCGGCACGGGCGGGGCCGGCTGCTGGTCGTGGAGACCCACCAGCACGGCCGCCGAGCCCCCGAGGAGCAGGGCGGTGCCCAGCACCGTCGCGACGGTGCGACGGCGCCCGGCCCCGGGCGGGCCCGCCGGGCCTTGCCGGTCGTGCACCTCCCGGGCCCGGGCGTCGTCGCCGGCCATCAGTCGTTGACGGTGACGTCGGCCGTGGTACGGCGGCGGCGAGCGATCAGCAGACCGCCCACCACGAGGGCGGCGCTGCCTGCGACGAGCAGTCCGCCGTCCTGGACGCCGGCCGTCGAGCCGCTCCCGGTCTGCGCGCCACCGGACGGCGTGGCGGACATCTGCGAGACCTCGAGCACGCCGCACAGCGCCGGGTCGGTGGCCTCGGTCGGCAGCGTCGGGTCGAGGTCCGACTTGGTGTCGCCGTCGTACTTGCCGTCGTGGTTGTGGTCGACGCCGTGGATCACGACGGCGGACTGCCCCGCGACGATCGCCTTGGCGACGTCGTCGGAGACCTTGATCGAGCCACGCTGGTAGTTGATCTTCCCGCCCTTGGCGGTGTCGAAGCGGTCGACCGCCAGGCCGGACTTCGGCGAGGTGTCACCCGTCTTCGTGAGCGAGACGACGATGTCCCCGTACGCCGGGCCGCCCTCGCTGGTGTTCAGCGTGCCGTCGCCGCTCGCGTCGTCGCTCGCGGCCGGGCACTCGTGCCGCGCCTCGGCGCCGAAGTGGATGTGCGCGGCGTGCGGGCTGTCCGGCAGCAGGCCGTCGGCCGTGAACGTGACGGTCAGGACGCCGTCCTTGATGGTCGTCATGGCCATGCCGGAACCGTCGACGCCGTTCAGGGCGACGGGCTGCAGGTTGGCCTCGTTGGACCCGTCGCTGGACGCGGCGGATGCGGGCATCGCCATCGCGAGCATGGCCGCCAGGGACAGGGCGGGAGCTGCAAGTGCGACGCGCTTGGTGGTCTTCATGATGTCGTTCCCCTCGGTTCGTCCTGGTGGAGGCCACCAGGAGTCGTTCCCGGAACGCCGCACGTCGTGCGGCCTCGTACGGGGAGTTCGGCGCGGGCGTGCGCGCGGATGGGTGCGGACGGGGAGCAACCGGTCAGCGGTAGTCCGGTCCGCCGTCCACGTCGAAGACCTCTTCGAGGGTCGTCACACCCTCGGCCGCCATGTGGGCGGTCAGGCCACGGCCCACCCAGCGCAGGTGCCACGCCTCGGGTGAGTACCCGGTCACGGCCTGGTTGGCCCGGGTGTACCGCACCAGGAAGCCGTACTCGCCAGCGTGCTCGGCGATCCACCGGCCTTCCGGTGTCCGGGCGAAGCAGGTGGTGAAGTCGCAGTCCGGAGACGTCGCGCTGCCCAGGTCCACGGCGAGGCCGGTCTGGTGCTCGCTGTACCCGGGACGCGCGGAGTACCGCTCGGCGTGGTCCCGCCCGTGGATGGCGAGCATGTTGCCGAAGATGCGCTCCTGGTAGGCGTACGAGCGGTAGCCGCTCTGCATCGTCAGCTCGACGCCGTCGGACGCGGCGGCGTCGACCATGTCCCGCAGGTCCCGGACCACCTTCTCGCGCACCTTCTCGCCCTCGAACCCGACCAGGTCGTCGGGGGCGTACCGGACCGGGTCGAGCCGGTGGTGCTTGTTCGCCACCACCCACGGGCTCGCCGGGTCGGTCGTCGAGTGGGCGGTGAGATCGAACGCGGGCGTCGGGGAGGGGGTCGGACTCACCGGTGCGCGAGACACGGTCGCGGTGGGCGCCGCCCGCGAGGGGGTGGGCGAGTCGAGGGCGTCACCGCGGTGCTGGTCCTGTGCCCGCCCGACGGACCACGCCGCCCCGGCGCCGACCAGCAGGGCCGCCACGACGACGGCCGCACCCAGGGCGCGAGGCGGTCGGTGGCTCACGGGGGTCACGGTATCCCGGGCGCGCCGGTGCCATGATCGGCGCATGACCACGCCGGACCCGCTGGAGTTCGCCGCCGCCTGGGTAGCCGCCTGGAACGCCCACGACCTCGAGGCCGTTCTTTCTCACTTCCGCGAGGACGTCGTGTTCACCTCGCCGGTCGCCACACGCGTGGTGCCCGACTCCGGTGGCGTGATCCGCGGCAAGGGCGCGCTGCGCGCGTACTGGACACGCGGCCTCGAGCTGATCCCCGACCTCCGCTTCTCGGTGGAGCGGGTGTTCGCGGGCGTGGACGTGCTGGTCATCAGCTATCGCAACCAGCGCGGCGCCCTCGTGGACGAGGTGCTCGTGTTCCGCGACGGGCTGGTGATCGAGGGCCACGGGACGTACCTCACGGGCGACGACAACCCGGCCGGGGTCGTCGATGCAGCCTGACGTCGTCGTCCCGTACGGCCCGCACGCCGACCAGGTGGTGGACCTGCACCTGCCCGACCGACGCGACGCGCCGCTCGTCTGCCTGCTGCACGGCGGGTTCTGGCGCGCGGCGTACGACCGCATGCACGTCCGCGTGGTGGTCGACGCCCTCACGGCGGCCGGCTACGCGGTGGCGAACGTCGAGTACCGGCGCGTCGGCTCCGGCGGCGGCTGGCCGGGCACGTTCGACGACGTCGCGGCCGCGCTCGACGCCGTCCCCGCGATGCTCGCCGAACGTCTCCCGGGCCGCGCCAACACGGGCTCAATCGTGTACGTCGGACACTCGGCCGGTGGGCACCTCGCCCTGTGGGCGGCGCTGCGCTCCCCCGCGCCGCGCGTGCTCGGGGTGGTGCCCCTGGCGCCGGTCGCGGACCTCGGAGCCGCCCACGCGCTCGGCCTGAGCCGCGGCGCCGTCTCCGAGCTCCTGGGCGGTTCCCCCACGGACGTGCCCGACCGGTACTCGGCCGCGGACCCGATGGCGCTCGGCCGGCCACACGCCCGCGCGGTGGTGCTGCACGGCGAGCGCGACGACGTCGCACCGCTCGCTCTCTCGCAGGCCTACGCAGCGCGCACCGGCGTCGAGCTCCGTGCGTTGCCGGGCATCGGCCACTTCGAGCTCATCGATCCGACGTCGAGCGCATGGCCGGCCGTGCGGACGGCGATCGACGACGTGGCACAATCAGGACGCGAACCGTCCGGAATGGGTCCTACGGTCGCCCCATGACGAAGATCGCACCGTGGGAGACGCCCCTCGCCCGGAGCGAGGTCGACCACCTGGTCGGCTCGCTCGACCTCATGCGCACGACGTTCCGCTGGAAGGCCGACGGGCTCGACGCCGCCGGCCTCGCCGCGACCGTCGGCGCCTCCACCCTGACGCTCGGCGGCCTGCTCAAGCACCTGGCCGCCGTCGAGGACACCACGTTCTCGTGGAAGCTGGCGGGCCAGCACCCGGGCCCGATCTGGCACCCGGAGACGTGGGAGGAGACGCACTCCGAGCTCCTGGCCGCAGGGGACGACGAACCCGCCGCCCTGTACGCCGTCTGGGACGGCGCGGTCGCCCGCTCGCACGACCGGCTCGAGCGCGCGCTCGACGGCGGAGGTCTCGACCAGCTGGTCGCGGACACCTACGACGACGGCAGCCACCCCAGCCTGCGCCGCCTGCTGCTCGACCTCATCCAGGAGTACGCGCGCCACGCCGGCCACGCCGACCTGCTCCGCGAGACCGTGGACGGCCGGGTCGGCGAGGACCCGCCGCTCGACTGGCGACCCGCCTCCGGCGGACCGCTCACCTGGATCCGCGCCTACTGAGGGTCCGTGGCGGCGAGCAGCCGGCGCCCGACGCTCCGCACGCACGCGACCAGCTCCGGGCCGCCGAGGACGCGCAGCGGCACGGGCACGTCGGCGAGGCGCGCCGCGTACCAGGGCGGGTTGCTGGTGGTCGCGACGAGCCGGCACGACGAGCCGTCGACCGGCTCGAGCCGCCCGAGGTCACGGGGCAGCCACGTCTGCGCCCGGTGGGCGGGAGCGGCGACGACGACGTCGACCGCGTACTCCCACCCGACCGCGAGGTGCGCCTCGAGCTCGGCGACCGCGTCGAGGCCCACCGGTGGCTTGAACGCGTCGGCGAGGACGTGGACCGACGTCACCCGGTCCACCCGGCAGGTCCGCCGAGCATCCACGGCATGCGAGTGGCACAGCAGGTACCAGCGCCCGTGCCGGACCACCACCGCCCAGGGATCCACGTCCGCCGTCCATGTCCGACCGGACTCCGAGCGGTACTCCACCCGGACCCGTCGCCCGGCCGCGCACGCCTGCACCAGCGCCGACGCGGTCGCGGGATCCGGCCGCGCCGCACCCCGGTCCGGCACGGGCGATGCGACGTCGCGCACCGCGCGGACCGGGTCGGCCAGCGCCTCGGGGAGGGACCGGACGATCTTCCCGAGCGCGGAGCCGACCGGCGCGGAAGGGTCGTCGGCCGCGTGGTGCCCGTCCAGGACGGCCATGACGAGGGCCATCGCCTCGGTCGCGGTGAACACCAGCGGCGGCGGGCGCACGCCGCGGCCCAGCCGGTAGCCGCCGTACGGGCCGCGGACGGCCACCACGGGGATGTCGGCGGCGCGCAGCGTCGCGACGTACCGGCGGGCTGCCCGGTCGGACACCCCGAGACGCTCGGCGATGCGCTCCGCGGTGATCCCGGGAGCAGCCTGGATCAGCTCGAGCGCGGCGAGAGCGCGCGCGGTCGGGTTGCTCTCCCCCACCGAGGCCTCCTTCCGGACGCGATCCGTCCGGGTCAGACGCTACTGCCACCGGCGGCGGTGGGTTCCTCGGCCGGCTCGGAGTCGGCTCCGGCGGCCAGGTCCGCCTGGATGCGCACGTGCCGCTCGAGGAACGACCGCTCGTCGAGCCGTTTGCGCCGCAGCCACCCGGTGACCTCGTCGTTGCACTTGCTCGCGTTGCAGGACGCGCAGGCCGGGGCGATGTTCGCCAGGGTGTACCGGCCGCCGCGCGAGATCGGCAGCACGCAGTCGCGCTGCAACGGCACGTCGCGGGCTCCGCAGTAGGCGCAGCCACCCCACGCGGCGGTCAGCGCGGCCCACTGCGCGGGTGTGAGGTCGTGCTCGACGGCGTCCATCCGCTTCTTGCGGCGGCGCGCGTAGCGGGCCTGGCGCGAACGGGTGGCGGGCATGGGGCCGAGGCTAGCCGTCCGGCCCGCGGTGCCGGGTCAGGCGGGGCGGACCAGCTCCACGTCGGTCAGCCGGCTCTGCGCCGCGCTCCGCACCGCCTGGGTCCGGCCCCCCTCGGCCAGCGCCGCGATGACCGACTGGGTCGGCACGTGATCGATGACCCGGCGCTGCAGCCAGTCGCTCCACGCCATCGCCTCGCCGGTCGTCGCGTTCTCGCCGGCGACGAGCTCGCGCAGGCGGACCGCCTCTGCGGCGCGGCGCACGTGGAAGTCCTGCCGCGGTGGCTCGACGAGCGCGATCCAGTCGTCGGCCGGCTCGTCCGCACGCTGCTCGATGATGCGCAGCACGGCCGACCCGACGATCGCCTCGTCCGTCTCCTCGACCAGCGCCGCACGCAGCGGAGCGAGGTCGGCCAGCCGGTCGACGGCTCGCGCGTACACGGGCCAGACGGCCACATCGAGCGACGCGTCGGCGTCCTGCTCGACCGGCACACCCACCAGGTCCGCGAGCCGCACGAACTCCTCGGTCATCGATTGCCCTCCTGCTCGGCGCGAGCCGCCGCCGCGCAAGCCGCGCACGTGCCGAACAGCTCGAGAGTGTGCGTCACGTCGACGAACCCGTGGCGGCGGGCCGTCGCCGAGACGAAGGCCTCGATGTCCGGGCCCTCGATCTCGACCGTCTTGCCGCACGACCGGCAGACGACGTGGTGGTGGTGCGCGTCGCGCTCGCACCGCCGGTAGAGCGACTCGCCGCTCTCGGTGCGCAGCACGTCGAACTCGCCGCTCTCGGCCATCGCGCTCAGGGCGCGGTAGACGGTGGCCAGGCCGATCTCGGCCCCGCGCTCCTGCAGCAGCGCATGGATCTGCTGGGCGCTGCGGAAGTCGTCGAGATCCTCCATGAGGGCGCCGACGGCAAGCCGCTGGCGCGTCACTCGCTGCCCGGTCATCTCGTCCTCCTGGTCTGCGCGTGCGTGCCGCACGCGCGATGGCGGGACAAGCCTACGGGCCCGCCGGCGCGGTCAGGCATGACCAAGGGCGCCGTCGACGTGGGCGACGTCACGCATCTCGCCGGGCCGACCGAGCCCGAGGCTCGCCGCGTTGCGGACGATCTCCCGACGGCTCGACAAGCCGAGCTTGGCAAGGATCGCGGACACGTGATGGTCGGCGGTCTTCGCCGAGATGTACAGCGCGGTCGCCAGCTCCGCGTTGGTGAGCCCCTGCGCCACGAGGCGCGCGACGTCCAGCTGCCGGTTGGTGAGACCCGAGGGGTTGGCGAGGGTGCCGGGCCGAGGGCGCGAGGGCAGCGCACGCAGGCCGCGGGCCGTGAGCATCGCCCGGGCCCGGGCCGCCGTGGCGGGGACGTCGAGCGCGTCGAGGCGCGCGAGGCCGGCCGCGGCGGTGGCGGCATCGCGGGCGTGGACCTCGGCGACCGCCGCGTCATAGGGGGCGCCGAGGTCTCGCCACGCACGCGCCGCGTCGGCGTGCGCACCGTCGAGCTCGAGCCGGTACGGCTCCGGCAGACCCGCTGTCGGCCCGCCGTCGCCACGGCCGGTACGCGCCAACCAGACGCGCAGGTCACCGACGGCCCACTGCGTGCCCGGCCGTTGCTCCGCGTCGGCGAGGCGACGTGCGACGTCGTCGAGGCGTGCGTCGTCGGCGCGCCCGTGCCACACGCCCTCGGCGACCGCACTGCGCAGCGCGAGGGTGACCAGCGACTCGTCGAGGTCACGCGCGATCTGCTCCGCCGACGCGAGGTGCGCTTCCACCCGGGTGGTGTCCGCCCCGGTGCGGATCGCGAGGAGGGCCGCCACGATGTGGGGCCACACGGCGGTGAGCGGAGCGCCCTGGTCGTCGAGCACGGCAGCCGCGTCCTCGGCAGACGCGGCCCAACGGCCACGAAGGAGATGGAGCCGGGATCGCATGCCCGTCTGCCACTGGCGGCACAGCGCGATGTCGAGGTCCACGGTCATGGGGATGGACGTCGCCAGCACCGCCTCCGCATCGTCGAGCCGTCGGTGCTCGACGTCGAACGCCGACAGGTTCGAGTACGCGGTGGTCGCCACCTCGTCGAACGACCGGCTCAGTGCGGCGTTCGCGGCGTCGACGAGCCTCGTCCGCGCCGACGCGCGGCCCTCGACCAGGTCCGCGCCCGCCTCGGTGATCGCCAGACGCAGGTCCGCCGCCCCCGTCGTCGGCCGGTCCCGCTGCGCGTCGGCGATGGCGCGCGCCTCGTCGACGTCCAGGTGGCGGTAGGCGAGGTACGCCCGGGTCGCGTGCGCGGACGCGAGCGCCTCCGGCCCCGCGCTTGCCGCCGCCGCGGCGTCCGCGTGCCGCTCGGCCTCGCGCCGCTGCGCGGAGTAGTACTCGACGACCGCGCGCCGGTCGTGCGCCACGCTGACGCCGTCGCGGTCCCCCAGCAGCTCGCGGATGCGCAGCGCTTCGTCGATGGAGGTCAGAGCCGCGGGGAGTCGGCTGACCATGTACTGCTCGGTGCTCAGCTGCTCGAGGAGCGTCGCGCGCTGCGCGGTCGCGTCGTCGAGGTGCTCGAGTGCCAGGCTCAAGAACGCGACGGCCTCGGTGTGGGCTCCCGCCGCCGTCGCGTCGGCCGCCGCCAGGATCGCGTACCTGCGTGTGCGCTCCACGTCGCCGCCCGCGGCGGCGTGGTGGGTCAGCACCGCGTCGGATCCAGCCCCGACCTGCTCCCAGGCATCGAGCACGCGCAGGTGCAGCAGGGCGTCGACACCGGGCTCGATGCTGCTTGCGACGGCGAGCCGGGCGAGCTCGTGACGGAACGCGACACCTCGCGGCGAGCGCACGAGAAGTCCGGTCGACTCGAGACGTCGGAGCAAGGGCACGTCAAGCCCGAGGTAGGGCAGCAGACGGTTGTCGAGGACGTCGGGAGCCGTCGCGATCAGCTGCAGCGCGTCCACCTCGGCGGGCGCCAGCCCGGCGGTGCTCGAGAGCACCGCGTCCCGCACGGTCGTCGGGAGGACCTGGCCCGGGTGACGCGCGATCTCGGCGACGAAGAACGGGTTGCCGCCCGTGAGGTCCCGGATCGCCTGGTGGTCGACGCCGTGCTCGCCGACACGCTCGCCGACGAGCGCGCGGACGGCCTCGGCGGACAGCGGCGGCAGCGTGAGGCGCTCGGTCGACTCCATCCTCGCGACGTCGCCGAGGAGTGCGAGCAGCGCGTGGCCGATGGGCACGTCCCGGTACGCGACGACCACGACCACCGGGATGCGCTCGATGCGTCTGACGAGGAAGCGCAGGACCTCGACCGACGCGGCGTCGATCCACTGGGCGTCGTCCACGACGAGGACGCTGGGGGTCGTGGAGACGGTCGCGGCGAAGTCCGCCTCGGCGCCGAGCAGGGTCTCCGCCGACGCCGGACCGTCGATCCCGGCCACGACGTCGCGGATCGGCCCGAGCGGGCGCGGCGTCGAGAGCGGGTCGCAGCGGGCGGCGAGCACGCGCAGGCCCGCCGGTCGTGCCGCGAGCGCGGCACCGACGACGCTCGTCTTTCCGGCGCCCGCAGCCCCCGCGATCGTGACGACCGTGCCCGACGCCGAACCATCGGTCCGCAGGACACGCTCCATCGCTCGTCCGAGCGCATCGAGCTGCGGCGCGCGCTCGAACAGCCCCACGGCGCCATGGTAGACGCCGGGGGCCGTCCGAGAACCGGGTGACGTCTCAGCGAAAGAACCGGCCACCGAGCGCCGCCTCGGTCAGTGCGGCGTGGCGGATCGCCTCGACCACGCGGGCCGTCTCGCGGCGGCGGGCCCTCTCCTCGTGGTCGCCGGGCACGCGCGCCGTCGTCGGCCGGGTGTCGCGGCGCACGCGACGTGCCGCCCGAGCCACGACCCCCGGCCGGCCGAGCCGAGCTGGCAGCTCGACCGGCGAGGTGACCACCGCCGTCGTCATGCCGCGACCTCTCCCGCGGTCTGCGGCCCGAACTCGGCGACGACCTCCGCGACGAGGTCGGCGGGGAACCCGCCGCGGCGGGCGTGCTCCCGGACGGTCTCCGGCTCGTCGGTCCGGTGGAGGCAGTAGAGCTTGTCCCCCGCGACGTAGGTGGTCACCCACTCGTAGGGCAGACCGAGCGACTCGACCGCCAGGTTGGAGGTCCGGGCGATGGTGACGAGGTCCTCGTGGCTGAGCTGCGAGGCGCCCGGGACGTTCCGCTCGATGATGAAGGTGTGCATGGTCTCTTCCGATCCCTGAAGCTGCCCGGGCTTTCCGGGCAGGTCCCAGGCTGGTCGGAGCGGGTCGTGCCGACATCGGGAGGTCCTCCCCATGTTCGCGCGGCCCGGTCCCCATGCAGACCCGGCCCGGGAAGCACCGGGGCGGTCGGTGCTCGCGCCCCGGTCAGTCCGATGCGGCTCGGGTGTCGGCGGAGGACGAGCCCGCCTGCAGCCGCAGCCCCGCGAGCATCAGGTCCAGCCCCGCGCGGAACTGCTCGGCGTCGTCGTGCGCCGCGAACTCGTCGACGATGTGGTGCAGGAACGGGAAGTCGTCCACGTCGAGCGCGCGGAGCTCGTCCCGGAAGCTCGCGACGAACGCCCCGCGGTCGACGATTCCGTCGCGGACCTCCTGCGGCGGGTCCTGACCGCGGTCGGCCGCGACGCCGACGACGTACGCCATGACGGCCGACACGGCGTCGAACTGCTGCCGCCGGGTCAGGTCGAGTCGCATGACCTCGCGCCCCATCCGGTCGTAGAGCATCAGCCCGTTGGTCTGGGTGCCGGTGTCCTGCAGGAAGTAGGCGCCGAGCCACGGGCGGCCGACGGTCGCCTCGTAGAACGCGATCGCCATCTCCCGGATCTCGGCGATCGGGTCGTCGCCGGCTCCGAGGTGGTCCGTCTTGGCCAGGACGTCGGCGAGCACGCTGTCGGCCGCACGCTCGAGCAGCTCGTCCTTGCTCGACACGTACCAGTAGATGCTGCCGACGCCGCCGCCGAGCCGCGCCGCGAGGGCGCGGAACGTGAGCCCGGGCTCGCCGGACTCGTCGAGCAGCGCCACCGCCTCGGCGACGACCGCCTCGAGCGAGTGCGAGGCGCGCTGCCGCCCAGCCGCCCCGCGGCCGCCTCCGCGCCCACGCCCGGCACGGGATGCCGGGGTCTGTGACGCAGGGCTCATGCCGTCGTCGGTCGTCATGGTTGCACTGTACCGAACGGCGTTCTACCGTACAGAACAGCGTTCGATAAACGAACACTGATCGATCAAAGAACAATGTTCTCTCGAAGGACTCGCCATGACCACCACTCTCACCGCTCCCGCGGCGAGCCGGACGTACCCATCCCTGCGCGCCGCGTGGATCCCGATGTTCGCGCTCTGTCTCGCCTTCTTCGTCGAGATGGTCGACAACACGCTGCTGACGATCGCGCTGCCCACCATCGGCCGCGACCTCGGCGCCGGCACCACCGCACTCCAGTGGGTCACCGGCGCGTACTCCCTCACCTTCGGCGGCCTGCTGCTGACCGCGGGCTCCGCCGCGGACCGGATCGGCCGCCGCCGCGTCCTCCTGTGGGGCCTCGCCGGCTTCGGGCTCATCAGCCTGCTCGTCGTGGGCGTGTCGACCTCCGGCCAGCTGATCGCGCTGCGCGCCGCGCTCGGCATCACGGCCGCGGCGATGGCGCCGATCACGAACTCGCTCGTGTTCCGCCTGTTCGAGTCGGCGGAGCTGCGGATGCGGGCGATGACGGTGATGATCGTCGTCGGCATGAGCGGCTTCATCCTCGGCCCGCTGCTCGGCGGCACCGCGCTCGCGCACGTCGGCTGGCAGTGGCTGCTGCTGGTCAACGCGCCGATCGCGCTGATCGCGTGGGTCGGTGTGCGCAAGGGCGTCGCGGCCGACGACCCCGCGGGCCTGACGAAGGACCGCCTCGACCTGCCCGGCTCGGTGCTCAGCATCGCCGCGATCGGCTTGGCCTGCTACACGCTCACGAGCGGCGTCGAGCACGGCTGGATGTCGGCGTGGACGTGGGCGACGGGAGTCGGCGCGGTGCTCGCGCTCGTCGCGTTCGTCCGGCACGAGCGCCGGACCGCGCAGCCGATGCTGGACCTCACGGTGTTCCGTGACGGGATCGTCCGCGGCGCGAGCATCGCCCAGGTCGGCACGTCCGTCGCCATGGCTGGTGTCATGTTCGGCCTGATCCTGCACTTCCAGTACGCGTACGGCTGGAGCCCGGTGCGCGCGGGCCTGGCGAACCTGCCGCTGATCGTGACGATGATCGCCGCGACGCCGCTGTCCGAAGCCCTCGCCAAGCGGTTCGGGCACCGCGTCGCGTGCCTGGTCGGCGCGGCATTCCTTGCGGGATCGCTCGCCGGTCTGGCCTGGGGTGTGTCGCACGGCTACCTGGCGATCGCGTTCTTCATGGTCACGTTCACGTTCGGGCTCCGCACCGTCATGACGATCTGCGCCGTGGCCCTCGTCGACGCGATGCCCGAGAACCGCACCTCGCTCGGCGCCGCGCTCAACGACACCGCGCAGGAGGTCGGCAGCAGCGTCGGCACCGCGGTCGTCGGCACCCTCATCGCCGTGCTCGTGACGACGGTGCTCCCGGACGGGGCGTGGGGGGCGGACCTCGTCGCGTCCTTCTTCCACGGGGAGCGGATCGTCTACCTGGCCCTGGCCGTGCTGGTCGGGCTCCTCGCCGGCGCGGGCGCGCTGACCCTCAGCAGCTCCCGCTCGGTCGACGAGCAGCACGACTGACCAGCGAGCCGATGGCGTCGCGCCGACGACGAAGGCCCGGACCATCAGGTCCGGGCCTTCGTCTTTTGTAGCGGGGGCAGGATTTGAACCTGCGACCTCTGGGTTATGAGCCCAGCGAGCTACCGAGCTGCTCCACCCCGCGTCGGCTCCGTAACCATACGTCAGCCACGGAGCGAGGCCAAATCGGCCGCTACTCGCCCAGCCGCGCCTCCGCGTCGAGCGCGTCCTGGATCGCCTTGTCCAGGCGGTCCTGAGCTGCGCCGTAGGCGGCGAAGTCGCCGTCCGCGAGCGCCTTCTGCCCGGCCGCCACGGCGTCGTTCGCCTCCTTGAGCGCCTTGTCGAGGTCGGCGCGGGCGGTGGCCGGCGTTCCCGTCGAGGTGGGTGCGGGAGTCGGCGTGGCGGTCGCCCCCGGCGTCGGGGTCGCGGTGGGGCTCGGGGTCGGCGTGGTCGGCGTCCCGGGCGAGGAGCCCTTGTCGCCCGCGTCGGCGCCGGAGTCGCCCCCGAACACGTCGTCGAGGGCCTTGTCGAGCGTCGCCGCGAAGCCGACCTTGTCGCCGAAGCCGACGATCACGCGCTGGAGCAGCGGGTAGGACGTGCCCGTGCCCGCCGCCTGGACGTAGACCGGCTGGACGTAGAGCAGACCGCCGCCCACGGGGAGCGTCAGCAGGTTGCCCTTCACCACGGTCGAACCGCCGCGGCTCAGGATGTTGAGCTCCTGGGCCACGTCCGGGTCGGTGCTGAAGATGTTGCTCATCTGGCCGGGTCCGGGCACGGACGTGTTGCTGGTCAGCTCGAGCAGCCGCAGCTTGCCGTACTCCGACGAGGGCTTGCCCGCCACGTCGCCCGCCTCGGCGTCGACCGCCAGGTAGCCGGTGAGCACGTTGCGGGCGCCCTCACCGGCGGGGATGAACGTGGACGTGAGCGAGAACTTGGCCGCGTCCTGGTCCGGCATCTGCATGGTGAGGTAGTACGGCGGCTGGGGCGTGCGCGCGTGGTTCGGGTCGTCCGGCGTGGTCCAGAAGTCGTTGCCGACGAAGAACTGGGCCGGGTCCGTGACGTGATACCGCGAGAGCAGCGTGCGCTGGACCTTGAACAGGTCCTCCGGGTAGCGGATGTGGCTCATCAGCGCGCTGCTGATCTTCGACACGGGCTCCAGCGAGGTGGGGAACACCTTCGACCACGCCTTGAGCACCGGGTCCTCGGGGTCCCACGCGTAGAGCGTGACCTTGCCCGAATAGGCGTCGACCGTGGCCTTGACCGAGTTGCGGATGTAGTTGACCGTCTTGGGCTGCAGCGCCTGGATCGTCGTCGACGTCTCCGTGAGGGAGTCGGTCGTGGCGTTCTCCAGCGACCGTGACGCGGCGTACGGGTACTGGTCGCTCGTCGTGTAGCCGTCGACGATCCACACCACGTGGCCGTCGACGACCGCGGGGTAGGTCCGCCCGTCGAGCGTGAGGTACGGCGCCACCTTGGCCACCCGGTCGCGCGGGCTGCGGTCGTAGAGCACCTGCGACGCCGAGGTCACACGGTCCGAGAACAGGATCTGCTCGGACCCGAACTTGATGGCGTACAGCAGCTTGTTGATCGGGTTGCCGATGTCGGGACCGGCCGAGACGGTGTCGGTGGGGAATGCCGTGTTCACCGAGCCCGTGCTGCCGCCCGGGTAGTCCAGCTCCCAGGGCGCCTTGCCCTCGGGCACGCCGACGATCGAGTACGCCGGCGAGGTGGGGCCGAAGTAGATGCGCGGCTCGTACGGGCCCATGTCGCCCGTCGAGGGGATGTCGGCCTCCCAGAACGCGGGCGCACCACCCGGGGCGGTGGTGTTGCCGTACGCGGCGGCCACGCCGTACCCGTGCGTGTACACGGTCGTGTCGTTGGTCCAGTTCCGCTGCTGGGCGGACAGCCCGGCGAGGTTGAGGTCGCGGACCGCGATCACCGTGTCGCGCGTCTTGCCGTCGATCGTGTACTTGTCCACCGACAGCGAGTCGGGGAACTGGTAGAAGTTCTTGTTCGCCTGCAGCTGCTTGAACGACGGGCTGACGATCTGCGGGTCGAGCAGGCGGATCGAGGCCGTGGTCTCGGCGTCCTGGCGCAGCGCGTCCTTCTCCGCCGTGACCACTGCGGAGTACGGCTGGACGTCGACGTCGTTGAGGCCGTAGGCGGCCTTGGTCGCCTCGATGTTGCGCTCGATGTACTCCGACTCGGCGTCCTGCTGGTTGGGCTGCACCTGGAAGCGCTGCACCACCGCCGGGTAGATGCCGCCGACGGCGATCGCGGCGATCACCATGAGGCCCACGCCGATCAGCGGCAGCCGCCAGTTGCCGCGCGCCGCGGTCACGATGAACGTGATCGCGACGAACACCGCGATGCCGGCCAGGATCGCCTTCGAGGGGATGACGGCGTGCACGTCGGTGTACGCGGCGCCCTCGAACTTCTCGCGCGTCTTGGTGAGGATGGAGTAGCGGTCCAGCCAGTAGTTGGCCGCGACCAGCAGCATGAGCACCGCGCCGATGACCGACAGGTGCACCCGCGCGGCCTTCGTCGTGCGGGGTGTGTCGCTCTTGGGACCGCCGATGCGCAGGCCGCCGTACAGGTACTGCGTCGCGACCCCGGCGATGCCAGCCAGCACGGTGACGGCCAGCAGGAACGAGACGACGAACCGCAGCCCGGGCAGGGTGAACAGGTAGAACCCGAGGTCGATGCCGTACTGGGGGTCCGCGGTGCCGACCTTCGAGCCGTGCATCCACAGCTGGATGGTCGCCCACTGCTGGGAGGCGGCCCCGCCGGCGAACAGGCCGACGATGACGGGGGCGACGATGAGCACCAGGCGGCGCAGCGGCTCGACGGCCTCGCGGTACTGGTCGAGGTTGGCCTGCTCCTGCGTGCTGGGCGCGTACACGGGCCGCGAGCGGTAGCCGTACGACAGGCTCCACCAGACCGCGCCGCCCATGATGAGGAAGCCCGCGAGACCGAGCAGCGCGCGCGTGCCCCACTCGGTGCGGATCACCTCGACGAAGCCGAGCTGCTGGTACCAGAGCACCTCCGTCCACACCTGGGCGAGGATCAGGACGATCACCACGATCGCTGCCAGGACGAGGAGCGTCGGGATCAGTGGTCCGCGGCGCCGGCGCGGGCCGGCGGGGCGGGGGCGGGTCGAGCTGGCGAAGGTCACGGAACTCCCAACGGGTCGGTCTGAGCACAGGTTCCCACAAGGTTCCGACGAAACGCCCGCAGACCTGCGGATCGACCGGTGGCCGGCGAGGGGGCCGGCGATGGGCCGTCCGATGGGCCGTCCGGTGGGCCGACGATGGGCCGTCGGGTGGGCCGTCGGGTGGGAGCATGGGACGCGTGACCGAGCCGCTCCCCCCGCACCCCGCCACCGCCGACCTCGCCGACGCCGTCCGGGAGATCGAGCACCACGTCGCCGCCGCCGGGTGGGACGCGCCAGTCCGCGTCTTCGCGCTGGTCCGCACCCAGGCGGCGCTCGAGGCCGAGCCCGGCCTGGCCGACCAGCTGCACGACGACGTGCTCGCCGCGGCCGGGTCCGCGCCCTGGCACCTGACGTCGATCGAGCAGGAGGGGCTCCCGGCGGCGGCCGATCTCGAGGCGCTGCTGGCGGAGCTCTCCTGGCCCGCGTCGGTGGACGGCGTCGCGGTGACCGTCGAGCGCGTGGTGCTGCCGCCCGAGGCCGAGGCGCAGATGCCGCGGGACAAGGCCCAGGCGCTCGACTACCTGCTCACCCACCCCGACCGCCAGGACGTGCGCCTGGCCGTCGGCGTGCTGCGCGACGGGCCGTCGTGGTGCGCGGTCCGCACGCGCGCGAACGACTCCGACGACCAGGTGGGCCAGGGCCCCCACCTGGTGCCCGGTCTGGTCGCCGCCCTGCGCTCCACCCTGGACTGACGCCGCGGGGTCGCCGTCAGCCGGCCGTGCAGGTGGGCAGGCTCGCGCCCTTCCCGGCGCCGATCGCCGTCATCGCCTCGCGCGCCTCGTGCAGCGTGGCGATCTTGGCGACGTGCAGGTCGCCGGGGACGTGACCGACGACCTCCTTGCAGTTGCTGGCGGGGGCGAGGAACCACGTGGCGCCGTCCCGGCGGGCACCCTCGAGCTTCTGCCGGATGCCGCCGATGGGGCCGACCGCGCCGTTGACGTCGATGGTCCCGGTGCCCGCGATCACCTCGCCGTTCGCCTCGTCGAGCTTGGTCATCTTGTCCACGATGCCGAGCGCGAACATGGTGCCCGCACTGGGCCCGCCGATCCCGTCGATGCTGATGGTGATGTCCACGGGCATGTCGAACGTCGGGTCGATGTACACGCCGATCATGGCGCTGCCGTCGACCTTGGTGCCCGTCTCGATCGTCAGGTCCTTCTCGGCGCCGTTGCGGCGCACGGTGAGCGTGATCGTGTCGCCCGCCTCGACACCGGCCAGGCCGTCCAGCAGCGACTGGTAGTCCGGCAGCGGCGTGCCGTCGAGCGCCACGATGATGTCGCCGGTCTGCACCACCCCCTCGGCGTGGCTGCCCTGCACGGCGCCCGCGACGGTGAGCGTGGCCGGCACCTCGTACCCCAGCTCGGTGAGCGCGGCGACGCTCGCGTTCTCCTGGGAGGACACCATCGCCTGCTGGTTCGCCTTGTCGACCTGCTCGCGCGTCTCGCCGGCGTCCGGGAAGAGCACCTCGCGCGGCTGCACGTTGGACCACGGCGAGAACCACCCCTGCAGCACCCGCAGGGGGGTCGAGGGGTAGCCGGGGCCGCCGGTCGCGGAGACCGTGGTCAGGTGCAGCTCGCCCGTCGAGGGGTAGGTGGGCGCGCCCGAGATGGTGATGAGGGGCTTGCCCTGGTCCTCGCCGAGCACGTCCTTGGTGGGGCCGGGCGAGCTGACCGCGTACGCGGTGGGGACGACGAGCATGACGGCGAACACGGCGGCGCTCACGAGCATGCTCAGCGTGAGGGTCACGGCACGCGCGCCGGGCCGCGGGGCGTCCGCGGGCACGTCGTCGGTCCGCGCGACCTCCGCCGGCCCGACGTCGCCGTGCGCGGGCTCGTCGGACGGCGGGAACGGCAGGGGCTCGTCGGGCACGGCCCGATCATGCCCCACGCTCATGCGCGTCGCCGTCCGCGCGCCTGGCGCCACACCGCCGCGGTGCCGATGAGCGCCACGGCGGCGCCCGCGGCACCCAGTGCGGCGGCGTCGCGCGCGCCCACGCGCCGGCCCGCCACCCCCAGCCGGCCACGCACGCCCTCGAGCAGCACGTCGAGGCTGGCCGCGTTCGACCAGCGCGGCGTCCAGCCCGCCGCCAGCAGCCGGTCGGCGGCGACGGTCCACGGGTAGACGACGAACGCGAGCTCGGAGGCCGGCGCCGGCAGCACGCCCACCCGGTGCAGCCGCTCCGCGGTGCCGAAGGCGGTGGTCGCGGCCAGCTCGATGCGGCGCATGCCGGACGCGGCCTCGACCTGGGCGGGCGTCAGCACGTCGGGCGCGCCGACCGTGAGGGCCCCGGTCAGTGCGTGGTCCACCGCGAACCGGGCGGCCGACGCGACGTCCTCCACATGTGCGAACTGCCAGGCCCGGACCGAGCCGCGCACCGTCAGCAGCCGCGGCGCCTCGAAGTGGCGGGTGACGAGCGTGTCCACGCCCGGGCCGACGAGCGCCGCCGGCCTCAGCACCGTGAGCAGGGGCGTGCGACGGCGGGCGGCGCGCGCCACGACGGCCTCGACGCCCAGCAACCCGCCCACGAGCAGCCCGCGGTCCGCCTCGTCGGGCTGGAACAGGTCGTCGCCGTCGTGGATCACCGGCCGGTCGGACCAGGCGCCATGCACCACGGCCGAGGTCACGACCACGACGTGCGCCACCCCGGCGTCCCGCGCCGCCGAGAGGGTGCGCTGGGTGGCGGCGACCAGCTCCGCAACCTCCGCGCTCCCGCCGCGGGACCCCGGCGGGGCGATGTCGCCCGAGTGAGCCACGAGCACGAGCACCCGGGCTCCGTCCAGCGCCGCCGCCGGCTCGCGCTCGGGCAGCGCCTCGAGGGTGCGCACCGGGCCGTCCCAGGCGGCGGTCATCGCGGCCGCGAGCGCTCCTGAGCCGACGACGACGACGTCGCCGCCCGGTCCCGACGCGGAGCCGGGGCTCGCGGCGGCGGCCTTCGCGCGCGCACTGCGCCCTGAGCGAACCTGCGAGATCACCTGCCCTCGTTCCCCGGCCACGTGGTTACGGTGGGCGTAGCCGGCCCCCATCGTCGCAGGAGTCCCTCATGAGTTCCGACACCCCCGCCGTCCCCGGTCCCGACGGGTCGGGCGAGCCCTGGGAGCAGATGCTGCGCGCGATGCTGGGCCCCGGGGCCGACGAGGCGATCCGCGAGCTGCGTGAGCGCGGCATCGACCCGTCCGCGATGCCGGGTCTGCCGACCGACCCGGTGCAGCTGCAGCAGGCGTTCACCCAGATGCAGAGCATGCTCGCGGCGTCGGGCGACGAGCCCGTGAACTGGCAGATGGCGCACGACCTCGCTCGTCAGCAGGCGTCCGCCGAGGGCGACCCGTCGCTGACCCCCGCGCAGACGCGCCAGGTGCTGGAGGCGCTCACGGTCGCCGAGCTGTGGCTCGACGCCGCGACCGAGCTGCCGCCCGCGTCCGGCTCTCCGCGGGCATGGAGCCGCGCGGAGTGGGTCGAGGCGACGCTGCCCACGTGGCGGACGCTGACCGAGCCCGTCGCGACCTCCCTGTCCCATGCGCTGGTCGGGACGCTGGGCGACGCGATGGGTGAGGGGCTCGGCGCCGAGCTCGAGGGCGTGCTGCCGGGCGGCATCGACGCGACCGCGCTCCTGCGCCGCCTCGGCTCGGCCGTGTTCGGGCTCCAGGTGGGCCAGGCCGCGGGGACGCTGGCCCGCGACGTCTTCGGCACCACGGACATCGGCCTGCCGCTGCTGGCCAGCCCGGCGCCCGCGCTCGTCGCGAGCAACGTCGACGCCTTCGCGGCCGGCCTGGACGCCCCCGTGGACGAGGTGCGGCTGTTCCTGGCGCTGCGGGAGGCCGCCGCCACCCGCCTGTTCACGCACGTCCCCTGGCTGCGCGCCCACCTGCTCGCGACCGTCGAGGCCTACGCGCGCGGCATCACGATCGACGCCGAGCAGCTCGAGGAGGCGGTGCGCTCGATCGACCCCACGGACGCGGCCGCCCTGCAGCAGGCGCTGTCCGGCGGCGTCTTCGCGCCGCACACCACGCCCGAGCAGAAGGCCGCGCTCGAGCGGCTCGAGACCGCGCTCGCGCTCGTGGAGGGGTGGGTCGACGAGGTGGCCGCCGCGGCGGCGATGCCGCACCTGCCCCACACGGTCGCCCTGCGGGAGATGATCCGCCGCCGCCGCGCCGCCGGCGGACCGGCGGAGCAGACCTTCGCGACGCTCGTCGGCCTGGAGCTGCGGCCGCGGCGCCTGCGCGACGCGGCGGCGCTGTGGGCGCAGATCGCGCGCGACAACGGCACGCACGCCCGTGACGCGGTCTGGGACCACCCCGACCTGCTGCCCACGGCGGAGGACCTCGACGACCCGGCGGGCTACGCGACCCGGCGGGCCGCGGCGGTCGACGAGGCGGCCGAGGTGGACCGGGCGCTGGCCGAGATCCTCGGCGAGGAGCCCGGCACGCCGTAGCGGGGACTACGCCCGCGGCGGGACGTCGTCGAACAGGGTGAGGCGACCCCCGTCCTCCGGCGGCTCCTCGTCGGTCACCTCGGGCTCGCCGTCCACGAGGTCGGGCGTCTCGTCCTCGTCGGCGTCCGTCGCCTCCGGCCCGGACGGCTCGTCACCGCGGTCGGCGCCGTAGGCGAAGCCCTCGAGGAAGCCCTGGGCGCGCTGCGTGCGCGGGTACGCCTCGAGCTCGGCCCAGAACTCGGGCCCGTGGCCTGCGTGCAGCAGGTGGACCAGCTCGTGCAGCAGCACGTAGTCGATGACCCAGCGCGGCATGCCCCGCACGCGGTCCGAGATCCGGATGGTGCCCTCCGACGGCGTGCACGACCCCCATCGGCGCCCCTGGTTGCTGGACCACCGGACGCTGGTGGGCACCGCGCGGCTCGACAGGTACCGCGCGGAGAGCTCCCGCGCGCGGGTCGCCAGCTCGACGTCCGACGGTCGCCTCCGGCGCTCCTGCGCCGCCAGCCGGGTGACCATGCGGTGCACCCACTCCTTCTCCTGCGCTCGCGTGAACCGGGCCGGGATGGCGATGACCGTCCGCTCCCCCTCCCGCCACGCGCTGACGGTCCGCACGCGCTTGCGCGACCTGCGGACCTCGACCAGCGCCGGGTCGGGATGGGGGCTCACACGGGCACGCTAGCGCGCGGCACCCGCGGCTCACCCGATTGCCGCACGGACATCCCGGCGCGTCACGCTCAGAGATCGGCTCGGCGACCTGCCGCCGCGGCTAGGGTTGTGGCGCCCGACCTGGTCGATCGACCGGTCACAGCGCCGGCCCGCGGAACCCCGGTCCGGCTCACGACACCGAGGGAGAACGGCGATGGCCGAGACCTATGCAGGCGAGTTCTACTGCGTGAAGTGCAAGGAGAAGCGTGAGGCCGAGGGTGACGTCGTCGTCTCCGAATCCGGCCGCAGGATGGCCAAGGCCACGTGTCCGGTCTGCGGCACGAAGCTGAACCGCATCCTCGGCAAGGCCTGAGCACCAGCACCTCCGCGAGGGGCGTCGTCCACCAGGACGACGCCCCTCGCCGCGTCTGCCCGGCTGTGGATGGCGCCGGTCGGCGTCCCCGCGTGCGTGGCAGGGTGAGCGCGTCGAAGGAGGGGCGATGCGCCTGCGAGAAGGGCTGCGGGTGGTGCGCCGCTCAGCGAGCGAGGTCCAGGTCGGCACGGACCCGCGGTGGGCGGTGCGCGTGACCGACCTGACGCCCGACGAGGTCGGCGCGCTGCTCGCCGCGGACGACGGCCATCGCCGCGTGCTGCCGACCGCGACGGCCCGGCTCCGCGCGGTGGCCGGACAGCTCGCGGCGGCTCAGCTCGCCACGGCGCGTGACGAGCGCAGGTCGACCGGCACCGCCGCTCCCGACGCGACCGCCTGGGACCTGCACGACGGGGACGGCCCCGCCCGGGTCGCGGCGCGGCGCGCGCGCAGGGTCGGCGTGCTCGGCCTGGGCCCCACGGGCACCACGACGGCCGTCAGCCTCGCGGCGGCCGGGGTGGGAACCGTGCTGGTCGACGACGCGCGGCCGGTCCGGTCGGTCGACGTCGGGGCGTGCGGGTTCCGGTGGGCCGACGTGGGGCGAGAGCGCGAGGCGGTGGTCGCCCGCCTGCTGCGCGACACGGCCCCGGACGTGGCGATCGATGCGGCCGGCGACCCCGACCTGCTCGTGGTCGTGGAGCACGGAGCGACCGACCCCGTGCGTGCCGCGATGCTGCTGGCCGCCGACGTGCCGCACCTGTCGGTCGTCGTGCGCGAGGCGGACGTCGTCGTCGGGCCGCTGGTGGTGGGCGGCGAGGGGCCGTGCCTGCTGTGCCTCGACCTGCACCGCACCGAGGTGGACCCGGCCTGGCCGCTGGTGGCCGACGGGCTGGCGAGGCCCGCGTGGGACGGCCAGGAGGTGGCCGTGCTGGCCGGCGTCGCGGGAGGGATGGCCGCGGCGGCCGCCCTCGCCTATCTCGACCGGGACGTGCGCCTCGCCGCGAGCTACGAGATCGGGCTCGCGGACGCCGTGCCCCGTCGGCGCGACTGGGCGGTGCACCCCTCCTGCGGGTGCACCGCCCCGTCCGTGTGAGCAGCCGGCCGCGTGGTCACGCGGCCGCCGTCCCGGCCGTCACGCGACGACCGCGTTCTTCCGTGGCCGTCCCCGGCCGCGCTTGGTCGCGACCACGACACCACCGACGAAGACCTCTCCTCCCCAGACGCCCCACGGCTCGGCGCGCTCGATCGCGCCCGCGAGGCATCCCTCGATGAGCGGGCACTCGCGGCACAGGGCCTTGGCGCGCTCGACCTGAGAGGTCTGCTCCGCGAACCAGAGCTCGGGGTCGCCCGAGCGGCACGGGATGAAGTCGGCGACGAGCTGGTCGAAGCTCTGGCGCTCGTCGTTGGTCGTGGTGCTGGCGGCGGCCGGCCACGGACCGGAGCCGGTCCGGTCGGTGTCGAGCAGCGTCGTGAGCCGCACGATGTCCTCCTGATGTCCTTGCTGGTGGATCGAGGTCGGAGGGATCACGGCCCCGATCCCCGCATCAGGGGGAAAGAGAAAGGCCGCGGATCCGGTGACGGACTCCGCGGCCTGCTGATCGGTGAGGATCAGAGTGGCGGTGTCCGAGGGAGTCGGTGATCGGTCGTGCCGATCGCTCCGAGGGCGATGACCTGGGTGTCCCACGTGGCGGGAGCGCCGCCGACGGGCTTGGTCACCTGAACGTCGGTCCCGATGGGCGCAAACCCGTACGTGGACACAGAACGCCCCTGGAACGTCGTAGCGACGGGTGCGAGGGAGCGCAGGCGCGGCTCAGACACAAGCGTCGACGTGACCGTCATGTTCTTCATCGCGGACTCCACCCCCTTCTGCTACGAGCCAGCCTCTCGGCGTGGCCTCTCTACAAGGACGTGACCACCCTAGGCGGGGGCCGGAAGTGCGGACAACCGAATATCGGAGATTTCTTCGACGAGTTTTTTGAGCGCCCGCGAAGGCCGGAAATTCCGCCAGGAATGGGGCGACGACGCCCTAGCGAACCGGCGCGACGGCGTCCGCGACGACCTCGAGGATGCGGTCGCCGACGGTGGCGAGCGTCTGTTGGCCGACGCCTCGCAGCTGTGCGAGCTCCTCGAGCGTCGCGGGCCGGCGGGCGGCGATCGCCTCGAGCGCCGTGGTCGTCAGCACCCTGGTCGCCGTCACGCCCGTCTGGCGCGCCTGCTCCTCGCGCCAGATCGTGAGCCGCTCCGCGACCCTGCGCGCCGCCGGGTCGTCGCTCACCTCGCGGGGGACGTGCGGCTGGGAGCGCGTCGCGCCCGGCCACAGGGGTACCAGGAACCGCGACAGCGACCGGGACGCGCGCCCGCCCGGCATCCGCGAGCGCGCCCAGGAGAGCTGCAGGTGCTCGCGCGCGCGCGTGACGCCGACGTACAGCAGCCGACGCTCCTCGGCGACGGCCGCGGGCGTGTCGGCGAGCGCCGTGGGCAGCAGCCCCTCGCTGAGCCCGGCGAGGAACACCGCGTCCCACTCCAGGCCCTTGGCCGCGTGCAGCGACGCGAGCGTCACCCCCTCGACCGTCGGCGCGTGCTGGGCGGCGGCACGCTCGACGAGCTCGGCGACGAAGTCGGCCACGGTGGCCTCGGGCGTCGCCGCCGCGAGCTCGTCGGCCAGGGTGACCAGCGCCTGCAGCGCGTCCCACCGCTCGCGCGCGGCACCCCGCGTCGCCGGCGGCTCGGGCGTCCAGTGCGCCCCCACCAGGATCTCCCGGACCGCCTCCGGCATCGGCTGCGTGGGGTCGGCCGCGCGCGCACCGCCGCGCAGCAGCACCAGCGCGTCGCGCACGTCGCGGCGGGCGAAGAACCGCTCGCCGCCGCGCACCTGGTAGCCGACGCCGACGGACGCGAGCGCCTCCTCGAAAGCCTCGGACTGGGCGTTGGTGCGGTAGAGGATCGCGATCTCGCTGGGCCGCGTGCCCGCCGCGATGAGGCGTGCCGCGGCACGCGCGATGGCGGTCGCCTCCGCGTCGTCGTCGTCGTAGGTGGTGAATCCCACCTCGGGACCGTCCGGCCGCTGCGCACGCAGCTCGAGGGGGGTCGGGCCGCCCGCGCGCCGGGTCGCGTCGATCACGCGGTTGGCCAGCGAGACGACCTGCGGCGTCGAGCGGTAGTCGCGCACGAGCCGGACCACCTGCGCACCCGGGTAGGCCGAGGCGAAGGACGTGAGGTGGTGCGGCGTGGCCCCCGCGAACGAGTAGATGGTCTGGCTGGGGTCGCCCACCACGCACAGCTCCTTGCGGCCGCCGAGCCACTGGTCCAGCAGGTACTGCTGCAGCGGGCTGACGTCCTGGTACTCGTCCACCACGAAGTGCCGGTACTGGCCGCGCACCTCGTCGGCGACGTCCCGGCGCTCGGCGAGCATGGCGGCGAGCAGCAGCAGCACGTCCTCGAAGTCGATGACGGCGCGCTCGTCCTTGACCTCCTCGTAGGCGGTCATGAGGCGGGCGACGGCCTGCGCGTCGTTGCCGCCGGGCACCACCCGGTCGATGGCTGCCGTCGCCTTGGCGTACTCGTCGGCCACCACGAGCGAGACCTTCGCCCACTCGATCTCCGACGCGAGATCACGCACGGCCGTGCGGTCCGCGGCGATGCCGACGCGGCGGGCGGCCTCCGCCACCAGCTGCGCCTTCTGCTCGAGGATGCGCGGCGGGGCGCCGCCCACCACCTTGGGCCAGAAGAACCCGAGCTGGCGCAGCGCGGCGGCGTGGAACGTGCGGGCCTGGACACCGCCCGCTCCGAGGGCCCGCAGTCGTGTGCGCATCTCGCCCGCGGCGCGGGCGGTGAACGTCACGGCGAGGACGTTGCCCGGCTTGTACACGCCGGCGGCGATGCCGTACGCGATGCGGTGCGTGATGGCGCGCGTCTTGCCCGTGCCCGCACCGGCGAGCACGCAGACGGGTCCGCGCAGGGCGGTGGCGACGGCGCGCTGCTCGGGGTCGAGCGCGGCCAGCAGGTCGTCGGCGGACATCGTGCCCAGTCTCGCAGCCGCCGCCGACAACCACGGACCGTCCACAGGTGCGACCGTGGTCCGACCTCACGCCGCACGCGGGAAGAGGACGGGTACGGTCGCGGTTGCACCAAGCGGCCGGCGTCCGAGGCGTCGGCCATGAGCGAAGCCCACGACGACCACCCCGAGGACTCGATGACCGCGCAGACCCTGCCCGCACCCGGCACCATCACGATGTACTCCACCGCCTGGTGCGGCTACTGCCGCCGGCTCAAGACGCAGCTCGACTCCGAGGGCATCGGCTACACCGAGATCGACATCGAGGACGTGCCGGACGCAGCCGAGCTCGTGGCGTCGCTCAACGGCGGCAACCAGACCGTGCCGACCGTGATCTTCCCCGACGGCTCCGCGGCCACCAACCCCTCGCTCGTCGAGGTCAAGCAGCGCGTCTCGGCCTGACCGCCCGCCCCGCACCGGGGCGGGTCACGGCACTCAGCGCCAGGTGTCGCGCGGGTCGAGCGGCTCCGGCAGCGGACCGCCGAACCAGTCCTCGACCAGCGCCCGCGCGATCGACGCGCGTCCCGGGGGGATCACCTCGCCGGCCCGCACGGCCGCCGCGAGCTCCTCGCGCGTGAACCAGCGCGCGTCGACCAGCTCCTTGCCGTCGGGCCGCGGCACCGTGCCGGTCGCGTGCGCGACGAACCCGACCATGAGCGACGCCGGGAAGGGCCAGGGCTGGCTGCCCTGGTACTCCACCTCGCCGACGACGACGCCGGCCTCTTCGAGCACCTCGCGGCGGACCGCGTGCTCGAGCGACTCCCCCGGTTCGACGAAACCCGCGAGCGTCGAGAACCGCTTCTCGGCCCACGCGGCCGAGCGCCCCAGCAGCAGCCGGTGCTCGGGATCGAGGACGGCCATGATCACCGCGGCGTCGGTGCGGGGGTAGTGCTCCGAGCCGTCGACCGTGCACCGGCGCACCCACCCGGCCTGCTCGACGCTGGTGGCGGCCCCGCACCGCGGGCACCGCGGGTGTCGGGCGTGCCAGGCGTCGACGGCGACCGCGGTGGTGGCCAGCCCGGCCTCCAGCGCGCCCAGCTCTCCGCCGATCTGGCGCAGGGACGACCATCCGGCGGACGAGGCGGACGGGGTGCCCGGGCCGCGGTGCACCAGCACGTCCGCCGACTCGCCCCGCGGCGGCGCCGGGTGGTCGGCGGGGACGCGCAGCGCGAGGTACGTCACGTCGGCGTGCCGGCCGAGCAGCACCCAGGCATCGACATCGGCTGATTCCTGCGCCGCGGCTCGCGCGGGCTCCGGGGTCGTCCGGGCCCCCGAGGCTCCGGACGCGATCGCCTCGGCGACCGTGAGCAGTGCCAACGTGCTCGGCCCCTCGGTGAGCACCTTGCCGTCGGAGACCAGCAGCACGCGGGTCGCGGGATCGGCGAGCGCGTCGGCCAGCGCGCCCGGGCTCGTCCGGAGCTCGGCGGAACGGTCGGCCTCCGCACGCGAGAGGGGCAGCTCGTCGGAGTTCACGGCGCCACCTTAGGCAGGCGCACGCGCGACGGGTCGGGCGACCAGCTGCCGGGCATCCGCCCGGGTCGGTCGTCACGGGCGACGTGGGCATCGCTGGACGCCGGTCTCCCCTCACGCGCGCGCCGACTTCGGCCATGACGGGACGAAGCGGGCAGACACGCCGCGTGGCCCGCCGGGACTGAGCCCGTGCGCGCCCTACTCTGGGCGCGTGCCTCGCTCTCCGCTCGCTCTCGCCGCCCTGGCGACTGTCGCCGTGCCCGGACTGGACGCCTTCGACGTCCGGCGCCCCGCGCACCCGGGGACCGACTACGACATCGCGGTGGTCATCGACTCCACCCGGCGCCGCTGGGTGGTGCGTGCCCCCGTCCACGCGAGCGCGGGAGCGGCGCTCGAGGCCGAGGTCGTGCTGCTCGAGGCGTTGGGCGCCGCCGTCGAGGCGGAGGTCCTCCCGTTCGACGTCCCCCGGCCGGTCGGCTTCGCGCACCTGCCCGAGGGGGGTCGCGCCACAGTCCACGCCGAGATCCAGGGCCGGACCCTGTCACTGGGCGAGCTGCACCCGGGTCCCGGGCTGTCGGCATCGGTGGGCAGGGCCATCGCTGCCATCCACGAGCTGTCGCCGTCGGTCGTCGAGAACGCGGGTCTGCCCGTGTACGACGCCGAGAGCTACCGCGCCCGCCGGCTGGCCGAGGTCGACGAGGCGGCCCGCACCGGACGCGTGCCCGCCACGCTGCTGCGCCGGTGGGAGGAGCGTCTCGAGGACGTCGCGATGTGGCGGTTCCGTCCCGTCGTCACCCACGGCGACCTGACCAACGAGCGCATCCTGGTCCGCGACGGGGTGGTCAGCGGCATCCTGCACTGGGGCGACGCCTGCGTCGCCGACCCGGCAGACGACCTGTCCTCGATCCTGGTGGCCGCGCCGCCGGACGCGACCGACTCGATCATCGAGGCGTACCAGCTGCGCCGCACCGAGCTGCTCGACCCCCACCTGGTGGATCGCGCCCTGCTGGTGGGCGAGCTCGCGCTCGCGCGCTGGCTGCTCTACGGCGTGCGGTCGGGCAGCGCCGAGATCGTCGAGGACGCCGTCGCCATGCTCGAGGACCTCGACGCTCACACGCGCGCAGGCGCCGACGCGGAGCCCTCGCTGGCCTGATCCGCGGCGGTCGACGACCGCAGCAGCGCGACGATCTCCTCCTCGCCGAGCAGCCGCTCCGGGTACACCGTCTCCTGGGCCCGCACGTAGCAGAACGCCGCGGAGACGTCCGCGAGCGGCGTGCCGGTCCAGCGCGACCAGGCGAGCCGGTACACGGCGAGCTGGATCTCGCGGGCAGCCCGCGTCTGCGGGTCGGTGGGTGGCGCGCCGGTCTTCCAGTCGACCACCACCACCCGCCCGCGCGACGATCCGTCGGCTGCGGCTGCCGCTCCGGTCCCCGGCGCCGCTCCGGCCCCCCGCGGCGCGGGCCGCGGATCGGGGAACACCGCGTCGATCCGCGAGCGCAGGACGTAGCCGTCGACGCTCGTCTCCACGTCCACCTCGACCGCGACCGGCGTACGGTGCGCCCACTCCCCGGCCATGAACGCGGCGCGCAGCGCGCCGACGTCCGCGTCGAGCCCCGTGGGATCGGCGTCGCCGTCGCGCGCGTCCTCCGCTCCGGGCAGCGCGTCCACGTCGACGAGGGCGGCCGAGCCGAAGTAGCCCTCGACCCACGCGTGGAACAGCGTCCCGACGCGGGCCTGGGCCGACGGCTCCTGCGGCACGGGCCGGCGCAACGCGCGCGAGAACTCGTCGCGGTCGGCACCGAGCCGCACGAGCGCCGAGGCCGAGAGGTGCGCGGGCAGCTCCACGTCGCGGGTCGACGCGCGCGCGCGTGACTGCTCGGCGAGCAGCCGCTCGGCGAGCGCCGCCCAGCCCTGCGCGTCGGCGTCCGCCGGCTCTCCCGCATGCACGCCAGCGACGGCGTTCGCGGGCTCCGCCGGACGCGCGCCGCGCGCCGGGGCCGCGCGCTGCGAGTCCTCGATGGCCTGGCGCACCCACCGCGCGGCCACCTCCAGGGCGGGACGTCTGCCGGCCGAGCCGTCCTCCGTCGCGAGCGGGTCCGCCGGCCACGGTGCCGTGACCGTGACGCCCGCACGCGGGTTGCCGGCGGACTCGTCGGGGGCGGGCGCCCAGTCGGCCCGCTCGACCAGACCCGCCTCCGCGAGCTCGAGCAGGAACGTCGACACCTTCCGCGCGCGGCTGCCGTCACCCCACCACGCCGCCGTCAGCAGCAGATCCGTGCGCGCGCGGGTCAGGGCGACGTACGCGAGCCGGCGCTCCTCGGCGACCTCGTGGTCGCCGGCCTCGAGGACGAAACTCCGACGCCGCTCCTCGAGGTCCTTGGGGTCCGCGGCACCCTCGTAGGCGAAGGCCGGCAGGTGGGCGCGGTCGCCGCGCAGCGGGTACGGCAGGGTGCCGAGCCCGACGAGCCACGCCGAGTCCTTGGGGCCGTCCTTGCCCTGCGTGGCGGTGGCGGGCAGCCCGCCGTCCACCATGCCCGCGACGGCGACCACGTCCCACTCGAGTCCCTTCGCGGCGTGGATCGTGATGATCTGCACAGCGTCGGGGTTCGGCTCGGTGACCGGCATCTCGAGGCCGTTCTCGCGGGCGTCGGCTGCCTCGAGCCAGGACAGGAACCCACCGAGCGTCGGGTGGTCCGAAGCCCGCGAGAACTCCACCGCGACGTCCCGGAACGCGTCGAGATGGGCGCGCGCGGCGCCCGGGCTCACGCCCGGTCGGGCGGCCACCTCGATGTCCAGGCCCAGCACGCGCTCGGCCTCCGCGACGAGCTCGGGAACGGCGAGGTAGGCGTGCGCCCGGAGCGTGCGCAGCAGGCCCGCGAGCTCGACCAGCCGCGCCCTGCCGGTCTCCGAGAGGGCCCTCCCGGCGGGGCTGCGCCACCCGGGGCGCGGCAGGTCGTCGAGCGCGTCGACGATGCTGCGCGCGTCCACGGAGTCGGCCTCGACGCCCGCGTCGCGCCCCCGCCCCGCGAGCCGGCCCGCGAGCTCGCTGGACCACGCACCGAGCGCGTGCAGGTCCGACGCGCCGAGCCGCGTGCGCGCTCCCGTCAACAACCGCATGAGGGCGTCGCCGCGCGTGGGGTCGTGCGCGGCCTGCAACGCCGCCAGCAGGTCCACCACCTCGGGCACCGACAGGAGCCCGCCCAGGCCGACCACCTCGACCGGCAGCCCGCGGGCACGCAGCGCACGGCGCAGGGGCTCGAACTGCGAGCGCTTGCGGCACAGCACCGCGGCGCTCACGCGCGTGCCGTCGCGGCCGGCGGGCCGCCACCGCTCGGCGACGAACTCCGCCACGGCGCGCGCCTCGTCCTCGACGGTCTCCGCGACGTGGGCCAGGACGCGACCGCGCCCGGCGCCTGGACGCGTGGCGAGCATCGGGACCGCGACCGGCGCGTCCGCGACCCGCAGCGGCGCCGCCACCTGGTTGGCCGCGTCGAGCACGGCAGCGTCGTTGCGCCACGACGTGGAGAGCTGGTGCACGTCCGCACGCCGCAGACCGCCGCCGTCCTCCACGATCGGGAACGTGGCCGGGAAGCCCTCGAGACCGCCCGCACTGGCACCGCGCCACCCGTAGATGGACTGGTGCGGGTCACCGACGGCCGTCACGGGGTGGCCACCGCCGAAGAGCGCGGACAGCAACGTGAGCTGGGCGAACGAGGTGTCCTGGTACTCGTCGAGCAGCACCACGCGGAACCGCTCGCGCTCGGCGGCGCCCACCTCCGGCACGTCCCGCGCGAGCCGTGCCGCGAGCGCCACCTGGTCGCCGAAGTCGATCGCGTCGGCGGCGCGCTTGCGCTCCCGGTATCGCGCCACGACGTCGAGCAGGCGCGCGCGCTCCCCCAGCGAGCCGACCAGCTTGAGGATCTCGGCGTACGGCTTGCGCGGCGGCATCCCCGCGGGGGTTGCGAGCAGGGCGTCGGCGATGCCCTCGATGCCGGCCCGCGCCCGGGACGGGTCGAGCAGGTGCTCGTCGAGCGCACCGGACATGGCCAGCACCGCCTCGACGACCGTCGAGAGTGCCGCGTCGGTGCCGAGGTCGTCGTCCCAGGCCTCGACGACCTCGCTGGCGAGCTGCCACTGGGCCGCCTCGCCCAGCAGCCGCGCGGACGGGTCGAGGCCGAGGCGCAGGGCGTGGTCGGAGACGAGCGAGGCGGCGTAGGAGTTGTAGGTCGAGATGGTGGGCCGCGCCAGCCCGTCCAGCACGCCGCCGGCGCCGAGCGCGTCACGGCCCGGCAGCTCGACACCCGCAGCCGCCGCGCACCGCACGAGCAGGCGCACGCGCCGCCGCACGCGCTCGCCCAGCTCGCCCGCGGCCTTGCGGGTGAACGTCAGCCCGAGCACGTGCTCGGGGGCCACCCACCCGTTGGCGAGCAGCCACACCACGCGGGCAGCCATCGTCTCCGTCTTGCCGGAGCCCGCCCCCGCCACCACCAGCGCGGGCAGCAGCGGGGCCTCGATGATGCGCTCCTGCTCCGCGGTGGGGCGCGGCTGGCCAGTCAGCTCCGCGATCTGGACCGCGCTCAGCGTCGAGGCCCTGGGGAGTGCCACGGTGCTCATGCGACCACCTGCGCACCCTCGCCGCGCACGGGGCACGAGCGGCGCACGGGGCAGCGGTCGCACAGGTCGTTGGCGGTCGCGACGAAGGTCGAGGCCGCCATCGAGCCGGCGACGGCGTCGACGAGCGTGCGAGCCCACCCGGGCCCGTCGACCTCCCGCTCCAGGCCGGGCTGGGTACGCAGCGTCGCGGACGACCCCGTGCCGAGGAAGACCAGCGCAGCCTCCGCCGACCTCACGCCCTCGGGCAGCTCCGCGAAGGCGCCCTCGTCGACCGCGAGCTGGTACGCCGCGAGCTGCGGGTTCTCGGCGGCCTTGGCCACCGACGGTGGGCTCGCACCCGTCTTGAGGTCGACGACCCGCACCGCGCCCGGGCCAGCGGACTCGATCCGGTCGGCGGTGCCCCGGACGAGCGCGCGGTCGGTGGCGAGCTCGAAGCCGCCCTCCACGAGCAGCGCCTCGCCCGCGCCCGCGAGGTAGCCGGCCAGCCGCCTGACCATGGCCTCGGCCTTGGCGCGGGTGGCTCGTGCCGGCCAGCCCGTCCCGAGCCCGAGCTCGCCCCACCGCGCGTCGAGCGCGGCGACCAGCTCGTCGTAGGTGCCGTCCGGGTGCTCCTGCGCGATCGCGTGCACGAGCGTGCCGAGCGTCTGGTGACCGGTGTCGGCCGCGGTCCCTCCCGCCGCCTCGAGCGCCCAGCGCAGCGTGCACCGCTGGGCCGTCTCGATGCGCGACGGCGACACCGGCACGCGCTCGTCCGGCCCCCACAGCGGCTCGTCGCTGGACGGCTCGGCCAGCCCCTGCCAGGTGCTCGGGTCCGCACCGTCCACGCCCGCGGCCGCCAGGCGCGCGAGCGTCGCGACCGCATCGGGGTCGGGGTCGTCGCCCCGCTCCGCCGCGGCCTCCACCGTCGACCGCAGACGAGCCACCAGCCCGCGCAGGTCCAGCGGCGAGCCCACCGACGTGCGCCGCGGGTCGTCGGTCTCGTCGTCGACAGCGTGGACCAGGTCGAGGAACGGCGACGGCTGGGAGTCCGCGTCCGCGACGGCGGTCACGAGCAGCCGGGAGCGCGCCCGCGAGCACGCCGTCGCGAACGAGCGCAGCTCGTCGGACAGCACGGCCTGCCGCGCCTGGGCGGCGCGCTCCGCGGCGTCGGCGCCCGGTGCGGGCGCTCGTCCCGCGACGACGTCCGCGAGCACCTGCGACCCGAGCATGGAGTCGCGCAGGCGCAGGTCGGGCCACGTGCCCTCCTGCACGCCCGCCACGACGACCACCTGCCACTCGCGACCCGCCGCTCCCGCGGGGGTCAGCACCTGGACGTCGGCCCGCCGCGCGCGTGCGGCGATGCTGTCCGAGGGCAGGTCCTGCGCCTGCAGCCAGTCGACGAACGCGGCGGGGGTCGCGCGCGGCATGCGGTCGACGAAGGTCTCGGCGGCGCGGAACAGCGCGAGCACCGCGTCGAGGTCGCGGTCGGCGCGCTCCCCGGCGGCGCCGCCGGCGAGAGCCGACCGGCGCCACGGCTCGGCCAGCCCGGAAGCCGCCCACAGCGCCCACAGGACGCGCTGGGCGTCGGCGCCGGGCGCCTCGGCCGCCTCCCGCGCCGAGGCGAGCACGTCGGCGAGCCGGTGCACCGGACGCGCGACCGACGACGCGAGGGTGATGGCGCGGTCACGACCGCCGAGCGCCTCCACCAGCAGCGCGTCGCTGCTGCGGCCGCCTCCGCCGGCGAGCTCCTCCGCACGCAGCGCGCGCCGTACCCGGCGCAGCGCGACGGCGTCGAGTCCGCCCAGCGGCGAGCAGGCGAGCTGCGTGGCGACCGCGGCGTCCAGCGACCTGCTTCCCACGGCGACCGCCATGGCGAGCAGCAGCGGGCGCACGGCCGGCTCGTCGCGCAGCGGCACGTCGCTGCCCAGCACGCTCACCGGCACCGCGGCGCTCGCCAGCGCGCGGCGCATGGCGGTCACCTGAGCCCCCGAGCGGGCGACGACCGCCATGTCCGACCAGTCCACCGCGTCCTGCAGGTAGGCGCTGCGCAGGGCGCGGGCGACGAACGCCGCCTCCTGCGCGGCGCTCGGAAGGACCGCGGCGCGCACGGACCCGCCCGTCTCGTCGTGCGTCGCGGCCCGCCGGTGACGCACCGCCCCGACCGTCCCGACGCGCTCGGTGATCCGGGCGACCACCTCGCGCACGGCCGCACCGTGCCGCCACACCGCGTCGAGGCATATGACCCGCGCGCCCAGCTCGCCCTCGCCGTCGCCGACCACGGCGGCCCTGCCCACGAGGGCCGGGCTGGCACCGCGGAACGTCTGGACCGCGACGTCGGGGTCGGCGAGCAGCAGCAGTCGCGCGCCGTCGTCGGCCAGGACGCGCAGCAGCCGCGCGGTGGCCGACGTGCTCTCCTGGTAGTCGTCCACCACGACGAGGTCCCAGCGTGGCCGCGCAGCGCGCGGGACCTCGTCGTCCCAGGCGAGGAGGGCCTGCGAGGCCTCGTCGACCACGACCGCGGGGTCGTACCGGACGCCCAGGTCGGGGGTGCCGCTGCGCAGCTGGAGCACGTCGAGGTACTCCTCGTACAACCGGGCAGCAGCCCCCCACTGCGGCTGGCCGTGCCGTGCGCCCAGCTCCGCGAGGTCCACGGGCGACAGGCCACGCTCGGCGGCGCGCATGAGCAGGTCGCGCAGCTCGTCGCGGAACGCACGCACGCCCAGCGCCTCCGGCGGCACCTGCGGGGGCCAGTCGATGCGGACGCCCTCGCCCTCGGCGTGGCCCGCGAGCAGGTCCCCCAGCAGCAGGTCCTGCTCGGCGCCGGACACCAGCGTCGGCGCCGGCTCGCCCAGGAGCCCCGCCCGGGCGCGCAGCACGGCGAACGCCGCCGCGGCGGGCGTCTGCACCAGCCCTCGCCCGGCGGTGCGCCGCAACCGCGCGGCGAGCCGGTCGCGCAGGTCCGCCGCCCCCCGGCGGCTGGCGGCGAGGACGAGGACGCGGTCGGGATCCGTCCCCGCCTCCACGGCCGACACGACCGACTCCAGGGCCACCGTCGTCTTGCCCGAACCGGGTGCCCCGAGCGCGAGCACGGCCGGCACCCCGTCCACCACCTTGCGCACGACGGCCGCCTGGCTCTCGTCGAGCGCGACGGCTGGGGCCTCCCGTGCCAGCGCAGGACGCAGCAGGCGCAGGGCGGGATCGGTCACGCGGTAGATCCCATCACGGCCCGCCGACATGCGCGTCGCCCGCGATCACTACCCGGCGTGGGGGTGCGGCCAGGCGTTGGGGACGCACGGCGCGACCTGGTACGACTGCTGCTGCATCACGGGCGCGAGCTTCCCCGCGCCGGGGCATCCCTGGTGCGGGTGACCGAGCAGGTGCCCGACCTCGTGGTTCACCACGTAGTGGCGGTACACGGTGTGGTCGTCGAACTCGTCGGTGGCCCGGACCCAGCGGCGGAAGTTGAGCGTCGCGTGGCCTCCGCGGCCGCACGAGACCTCGCCACGGGTGCGCAGCGGTGCGCACATCTGGTCGACCATGTCGGGCGAGGCGAGCACCACCCGGATGTCCGCCGGTCCGTCGGTCCGCGCGAACGAGAGCGAGCCGTCCGCACCCCAGCCGCGCGGGTCGTTCAGCGTGGCCATGACGAACGCCGCGAACCTGGCACGGTCCACCGGCAGGCCCTTCTCGACCTCGACCCGCACGCGCCGGACCGACCCGACACCCGGTCCCGGGTCCGATCCCGGGACCACCACGAGCCTGCCCGACGCGGAGTCGTGCACCGTCTCGCCCCGGAGCCCGGCATCCACGTCGGCCTGCGTCAGGCCCGGCGGGAGCGTCGGCTTCGGCGTCGGCGTCTGCTTCGGAGCGCGGCGGTCCGCGAGCGCGGGGACGGGCGTCGCCCGGACCGACGGAGCCGAGGAGGCCGCGGGCACCGCACCGGCGGGCTGCGAGGCGGCGGGTCCTGAGGCGGGCGGTCCCGAGGCGGCCGGTCCCGGAGCAGCCGCAGCAGCGGACCGGGACGTCTCCGACGACGCCGCGGCGGGTTCCTCGGTCCGCGCCGAGCGCGCGGTGACCCCGCCCGCCACGAGCCCGACCGCGACCGCCGTGACCACGAGCGGCAGCAACGAACGCCGAGCACGCGGCCGGATGTGCCGCCGATCGGGTGGCTGCGGCGTCCCCGAGGCGTCCGAGGCGTGGGATCCCGCGGATGTCACAGCGACATCGTGACATCCCCGTCACATGCCGTGGCTACCATCGCGGCATGACGGCGGCGGCGAGCACACCGGGGCACCGGCCCCGCAGCCCCCGCATGGCGCGCGACGAGCGACGCGCCCAGGTGCTCCGGATCGCCCAGGAGCTGTTCTCCTCCGAGGGCTTCCACCACGTCTCGATGGACGACATCGCCGAACGCGCCGAGGTCTCCAAGCCGGTGCTCTACCGGCACTTCCCGTCCAAGCTGGACCTGTACCTCGCGGTGGTGGACCAGCGCGGGACGGACCTGCTCGCCGCGGTCGAGGAGGCGGTGCGGCCCGTCGAGACCGGACCGGTCGCGCCGGGTGACGGTCGTGCCGTCGTCGCGGCCATCGTCCGGGCGTACATGACCTTCGTCGAGACGGCGGGCGAGTCCTCCGCACTGCTCTTCGAGTCGGACGTCACGCACGACGCCGACGTGCGCGCGCGGGTCGAGTACGCGTCGTCCGAGACCGCCCGCCGCATCGCTGCGGTGCTCGAACCCGTGACGGGTCTGCCCGCCGACGACTGCGAGATCCTGGCCGTCGCGCTCATCTCGCTCGCCCAGGGTGCCGCGACGCACCGCTACCGCACGCCGGACGACGAGGGGCACGAGCACGCCGCCGAGCTGGTGTCCCAGCTCGCGTGGGCCGGCGTCCAGGGCCTGATCCGCCCCGACTTCGAGTACACCGCGGGCTGACGCCACGGCCGCACGCTGCGGTTTCGCCGAGCGCGGACGCAGCGGAACCCGGGCCGACGACGACCTAGGATCGAGCCAGCAGCGGCAGGTGCCGCGCATCGGGCCACAACAAGGAGCTGACGGTGGAGATCACGATCGGGGTGCAGAACCTGGCGCGGGAGATCGTGCTGGAGTCGGAGCAGACGGCCGACGAGGTCGCCGCGGCCGTGGCCGCCGCCCTGGCGGGCAAGCCCGCGCTGGAGCTGGTCGACTCGCGCGGCCGGCACATCATCGTGCCGACGGCGTCGCTCGGCTTCGTCGAGATCGGCGCGGAGACCAAGGGGCGGGTCGGCTTCGGCACCATCTGAGGTCGGACGAGCTCGAAGCGGGACGGTTCCTCACGGGCCGTCCCGCTTCGTCGTTCGTCGGGGCCGGCGTCGCAACGCGCCCCGCAGCTCAGGGCGTGAGGCCGAGACGGGACATGCGCCGCGTGTGCTGCGCGGTGAGCTCGCTGAACACCTTCGCCGGCGCGTTCGTGGTCACGGCAGCGGCGGGCGCGGGCTGCTCGCCGTTCGCCGCTGCGGTGCGCTCGTCGGACCGCGCGAGCAGACGGGCCAGTGCGGGCCGCTGCGTGAGCAGCCCCTGGACCACGCCGAGCGCCTCCCCCACGAGCCGGCGACCCCACAGCGCGAGCCGCGACGTGAGCACGCCGTCGTCGGAGCCGGCGGCGTCGAGCTCGGTGACCGCGAGGTCGGCGTGCGAGGCGTCGTCGAGCACCTCGAGGACGATCTCGCGCGAGCGCTCGTCGAGGCCCTCCGCGACGATGCGACAGAAGTCGTCGGCGACGCCGTAACCGACGTAAGCCTTGAGCAGGCGCTCCCACCAGGTGCTGGGCTGCGTGCGCTCGTCGAAGTCCACGAGGACGTCCACGAACTGGCCCATCGCCACCTCGGGCTCCGCGCCGAGCTCGACGACGCGCGCGAGCACGCGGTCGCGCCGCTCGACGGCGGCGGCGGCGAACCGGCTCAGCTCGAGGCGCTGACCGACCGTGGGGGCGATGGCCGAGTCGTTGGCCAGCCGGACGAACGCCGTGTGCTCCAAGTGGGCCACCAGGCCCAGCAGCTCGACGACGTCGGCGCTGTTGGCGGGGGCGTCGGACCTGTCGACTGCGGGCTGCGATGCTGCGTCGGGCCGTGTGGTCGTCATCCGGCGCATTTTAGTCGCGTCCTGCCGGCGCGAACACCGGAGGCGGCGGGAGTCCTCGTCGCGCGGGCCTCCGGAAGCGCCCGCGGGGCGCAACCACCGCCGCGGGGTCCGTCAGATAGACTGCAGGGGTACATCGGTTGCCCGGTCGTCTCGGTTTCCCGGTCTGACGACCATCCCGCGTAGCCCCGAACCTCCTCGACGGAGTGCTCGGAGGAGCTCGCGGGACGACTTTCACGATCGGCTGCCGGCCAACCCGAGTGGCGACGACCGCTGTCGCCCGGGATGCCCGACGCCCGTCGTCGGCCCCGGACCGCGCGCGGCGCACCACCCTTCGCAGTGAAGAGTCGACCGTGACCACCATCGATCCTGAGATCGAGACCACCGAGGCCTCCGCCCTCGCCGCCCCCATGACGCGTCCGCTGAAGAGCACGTACTCCTCGGTCCAGGCCGTCGACGCGTCCTTCTCGGACTTCGACGTCCGCCCCGAGATCGTCGAGGCGCTCGCCGCCGCCGGCATCACGCACCCCTTCCCCATCCAGGCCATGACGCTGCCGGTCGCCCTCGCGGGCCACGACATCATCGGCCAGGCCAAGACGGGCACCGGCAAGACGCTGGGCTTCGGCGTCCCGCTGCTCAACCGCGTGCTCGCCCCCGGCGAGGACGGATTCGACGCGCTGCCGGCCCCCGGCAAGCCGCAGGCGCTCGTCGTGGTGCCGACGCGCGAGCTCGCTGTCCAGGTGGCGGGCGACCTCGCCACCGCGTCGGCCAAGCGCTCGGTGCGCGTGGTGCAGGTGTACGGCGGCCGCGCGTACGAGCCGCAGATCGCTGCGCTCAACAGCGGCGTCGACGTGGTGGTCGGCACGCCCGGCCGCATGATCGACCTGCTCAAGCAGCGGCACCTGGACCTGTCGTTCGCCAAGACCGTGGTGCTCGACGAGGCCGACGAGATGCTCGACCTGGGCTTCCTGCCCGACGTCGAGACCCTGCTCGCCGCCACGCCGGCGTCGCGCCACACGATGCTGTTCTCGGCCACCATGCCCGGCGCCGTCGTCGCGATGGCCCGTCGGTACATGACGCAGCCGACGCACATCCGCGCGCAGGACCCGGACGACGACGGCAGCCAGACGGTCAAGAACATCAAGCAGGTCGTCTACCGCGCGCACGCGCTCGACAAGGTCGAGATGGTGGCCCGCATCCTGCAGGCCAACGGCCGCGGCCTCACCATCGTCTTCGCGCGCACCAAGCGCACGGCGGCCAAGGTGGCCGACGACCTCGTCGAGCGCGGCTTCGCCGCCGGCGCGCTGCACGGCGACCTGGGCCAGGGCGCGCGCGAGCAGGCGCTGCGCGCGTTTCGCCACGGCAAGGTGGACGTGCTCGTCGCCACCGACGTCGCCGCCCGCGGCATCGACGTCGAGGACGTCACGCACGTCATCAACTACCAGTGCCCCGAGGACGAGAAGACCTACCTGCACCGCACCGGTCGCACCGGCCGCGCGGGCAACAAGGGCACGGCCGTGACGTTCGTCGACTGGGACGACATCCCGCGCTGGGGCCTGATCGACCGGGCGCTCGGGCTCGGCATCCCGGAGCCGGTCGAGACCTACTCGAGCTCGCCCAACCTGTACGAGGACCTCGACATCCCGGCCGGCACCAAGGGACGCCTGCCCAAGTCGCAGCAGACCCGCGAGGGCCTGTCGGCCGAGGCGCTCGAGGACCTGGGCGAGACCGGCAAGCGGGGCGGTGGCGCACGCCCCGTCGGCGGCGACCGGGGCCCGCGTCAGGGCGGCCGGGACGGTGGCAGGCGTGACGGTGGCGGCCGGGCCGGCGGCGCGCGTCGTGACGGTGGCCGCGGCCGGTCGGGCGGCGGCGACAGCCGTCCACGCACCGACCAGGGCCCGCCGACGACCTCGACGAACCCCGCACCGTGCTCCGACTCGGGCCAGGCACCGACGGGCGAGGGCGAGGCCCGCACGGGCGCACGCCGCGGCCGCAACCGCCGCCGCACGCGCAGCGGTCGCCCCACCGAGGGCGGCGCGCCCACGCAGTCGGCCCCGACCGCCGACTGACCGCACCCGCATCACACGACGAAGGGGCGCCCGCGACCGCGGGCGCCCCTTCGTGCTGTCCGGCGCTCTGCTCAGGCGGCCTGCACGAAGGCGGTGACCGCGTCGGCGATCAGCTGGCAGGCGATCGCGGCGAGCAGCAGACCGGCGATGCGGGTGACCAGGATGGTGCCGGAGTCCTTGAGCACGCTGTGGATGACGTTGGCGAAGCGCATCGAGAGGTAGAGGCAGACGTGCACGGCGAGCACGCCGGCCGCGATCGCGAACCAGTCGGCGGGCGTGCCGTCGGACTGCTGCACGAACACCATGGTCGCGACGATCGCGCCCGGGCCCGCCAGCAGAGGGGTGCCGAGCGGCACGAGGGCGACGTTGACCTTGGAGTTGCCCGACGGCTGCGGCTCCTCCATCTTTCCGGTCAGCAGCTCCATGGCGACGAGCAGCAGCAGCAGGCCGCCCGACGCCTGCAGCGCCGCCAGCGAGATGTGCAGGTAGTTGAGCAGCTGCTGACCGAAGATCGCGAACGACACGATCACGCCGAACGCGACGAGGATCGCCTGCCGCGCGGCCCGGTTGCGCTGCTTGCGCGTCATGGCGGCCGTCAGGCCCAGGAAGATGGGGACCGTGCCGGGCGGGTCCATGATCACGAACAACGTGATGAACACGGACCCGAACAGCCGCGGGTCCAGCACGTCGTTCACGCGCGGATCACCTCGAACTCTCCTTGCTCCTCGATCGCCGCCAGGACGTGCGGCTCGGTGAGATTCTCCCCCAGCCGGTTGGCCTTGCCGGACCCGTGGTAGTCCGACGAGCCCGTGACGAGCAGGCCCAGGCGTGCGGCGATCCCGGAGAGGCGTTCGCGCTGCGCGGGCGAGTGGTCGCGATGGAACACCTCGATGCCGGCAAGGCCCGCCTCCACGAGCTCGTCGAAGACCGCGTCGGGCACCACCCGGCCGCGGGCGTCCGCGCCCGGGTGGGCGAACACGGGCACGCCGCCCGCCGCACGGATCGCCGCCACGGCGTCGGGCGCGTCGGGCGCGTAGTGCGGCACGTGGTAGCGGCCGTCGGCGCGCAGCAGGTCGTGGAAGGCCACGTCCCGGCTGGGGACCACGCCGCGGGCGACGAGCGCGTCCGCTATGTGCGGCCGCCCGACGACGACCGCGCCGCGGGAGTGCTCGAGGACGTCCTGCCAGGTGATCGGCACGTCCCGGCTCAGCTTCTCGACCATCCGCTGCGCCCGGTGCACGCGCGCCTCCCGCGTGAGGTCGAGCTCCGCCACCAGAGCCGGGTGCTCCGGGTCCTGCAGGTAGCTGAGCAGGTGCACCGAGATGCCGCGCGAGCGACCGGACACCTCCGTGCCCCTCACGAGCGCGACGCCGTGCGCACGCGCCGCCTCGGCCGCCTCGGCCCAGCCGGCGGTCGTGTCGTGGTCGGTCAGCGCGACGACGTCCAGCCCGGCGGCGGCCGCCTCGGCGATCACCTGGGCGGGCGAGCCCGTGCCGTCCGAGGCGGTCGAGTGGGTATGCAGGTCGATGCGCACGATCCCCCACGCTAGCGGCCGTGACGTCACGCGCGGCCGCTCCCGCGTCGTCGCGACACCCCGCAGCCACCAGCCGACCGGCGCGCAGCCAGCCCGGCGCGCAGCGAGCGGACTGGCGCGCAGCCAGCGGACCGGCGCGCAGCCAGCCCTACGCCGACCGCGGGTCATACGGCACGAGCGCTAGCCGCGCGCCACACGCGGTCGGGCCGCACGACGCGCGGTCGGCGCTGCCGCGCAGCCAGCCCCGGCGCGCAGCCAGCCGACCGGCGCGCAGCCAGCCGACCGGCGCGCAGCCAGCCCCTGGCGCGCGGCCAGCCCTGCGCCGACCGAGGGCCATACGGCGCGAGCGCTAGCCGCGCGCCACGCGCGGTCGGACCGCAGGACGCGCGGTCGGCATTGGCGCGCAGCCAGCCCCGGCGCGCAGCCAGCCGACCGGCGCGCAGCCAGCCCCGGCGCGCGGCCAGCCGACCGGCGCGCAGCCAGCCCCTGGCGCGCGGCCAGCCCTGCGCCGACCGCGGGTCATGCGGCGCGAGCGCTAGCCGCGCGCCACGCGCGGTCGGGCCGCAGGACGCGCGGTCGGCGCGACCGACGGGGGTGGGCAGAGAGGAGCGAGGCCCGGGCGACGGTGCATGCGCTCCAGCAGACGTCCCGGCCGGACGCCCCGGGCGCGGTGGGACAATGGCCGCATGAGCCAGGACGTGACGCCCGAGACCCCCGCACAGGCCGCCCCGACCGAGCCCCAGCCGCTGGCTGACCGCGGCTCGAACCGTGCCCAGCGCCCCGGCTCCCCCGAGTTCCTCCGCTGGATCACCTCGGGCTGGGACGCGCGCCCCGCGTCCAGCGCCACCCGCAGCCCGGCGGCCGACCACACCGCCGCCCGCCGCAGCGCGCTCTCGGCGCAGTTCCCGGGCGACCGCCTCGTCGTGCCGGCGGGCACCTTCAAGGTCCGCTCCAACGACACCGACTACCGGTTCCGCCCGCACTCCGCGTTCGCCCACCTCACGGGCCTGGGTGTCGAGCAGGAGCCCGACGCGGTCCTCGTGCTGCACCCCGTCGCGGACGGCACGGGCGACGACGGCAGCGGCCACCGGGCCGTGCTGTACGTCCGGCCGATGGCGGGGCGCGACACCGACGAGTTCTTCTCCGACTCCCGCTACGGCGAGTTCTGGGTGGGCGCGCGCCCCACGCTGGAGGACCTCGAGACGTCGACCGGCATCCCCACCGCCCACGTCGACGAGCTGCGCGACGCGCTGTCCAAGGACGTCGGCCCCGACGGGGTGCAGGTGCTGGTGGTGCCCGGCGCCGACGAAACCATCGAGGCCGTCGTCGAGGAGATCCGGGCCTCCGAGGCAGCGGGCGAGCGCGACGAGAAGCTCGCCGAGGCGCTGTCCGAGCTGCGGCTCGTCAAGGACGCCTACGAGATCGAGCAGATGCAGCTGGCGGTCGACGTGACGATCGAGGGGTTCGTGAAGATGGTCGCGCGGCTCCCCGTCGCGCAGGAGCACGCTCGCGGGGAGCGGGTCATCGAGGGCACCTTCGTCGGGCACGCCCGGCAGGAGGGCAACGCGGTCGGCTACGAGACCATCGCCGCGGCCGGTGAGCACGCCACCACGCTGCACTGGACCGAGAACGACGGCCCGGTCCGCGCGGGCGAGCTGGTGCTCATCGACGCGGGCGTCGAGGTGGACTCGCTCTACACCGCCGACGTGACGCGGACGCTGCCCGTGTCGGGCACGTTCACCGAGGTGCAGCGACGCGTCTACCAGGCGGTCCTCGACGCCGCCGACGCCGCGTTCGCCGCGGCCGTCCCGGGCGCGCGGTTCCGTGACATCCACGCGGCCGCCATGGATGTCATCGCCCACCGTCTCGAGGACTGGGGCCTGCTGCCCGTGCCCGCGGAGGTCGCGCTCGACCCGGAGAACCAGCACCACCGCCGCTGGATGGTGCACGGCACCAGCCACCACCTCGGCATCGACGTGCACGACTGCGCGCAGGCCCGCGCCGAGCTGTACCTGGACGGCGTGCTCGAGCCCGGCATGGTGTTCACCATCGAGCCGGGCCTGTACTTCAAGTCCGACGACCTCATGGTGCCTGCCGAGTACCGCGGCATCGGCGTGCGCATCGAGGACGACGTGCTCATCACGGCGGACGGCAACGTGAACCTGAGCGCGGCGCTCCCCCGCGAGCCCGACGCGATCGAGGCCTGGATGGCCGACCTGCTGCCCTGAGTCGAGATCGGCCGCCACCGGCCGTCATCCCTGCGAGCGGGCCACCCGGGCCCGCACGAGCAGGAGGTCGGTCATGGATCCCGCACCGTTCGGCATGCTGATGGCGGTCAAGGCGACCACGGTCGTCTCGACCAGCGCCTTCCCAGGCGCACCGGTCGTCGAGGTGACGCCCGGAAGGTTCCGGTCGTGGGTGGACTACTTCGTCACGCCGAGGGGGACGCGCGCGGGGGTGCGAGGCCGACGCGTCCGGATCAGGACTGCGGCGGCGCAGGAGGCTGCGTCGGGGTCTCCGGAGCGCCCGGCGCCTCGGGACCCGGTGCGGGCGCCGACCCCCCGTCCTCCGGCAGCCGCGGCTTCGTGAGCCCGAGCGGCTGGGTGGGCACGGCCGGCGGCTGGGTCGGCGTCGGGACGCCGCCCGCGGTGGCGGCGGGCGGCCATCCGGCGTTGACCCCGCCGATGCCCTGCAGCAGATGGCGCGCCTGGTGCGCCTTCTCCGGGTGGCACAGCACGGCGTAGGAGGACGCGACGATCTGGCTCGACGACGTGAAGTCGCGCCGCCCGCGGGCGAACGCGTACGTCAGCACGGAGAACAGCAGACCGAAGGCACCGCCGATGATGATCGACGGCAGGAACGGGCTGGTGCCCTCCTCCGTCGAGAACAGCGTCAGCACCAGCCCGACGAACAAGCCGAACCACGCGCCGGTGAGGAAGCCGCCGGAGGCGACGCGCGGGTAGGAGAGCTTGCCCGTGACCCGCTCGACCATCCGCAGGTCGGCCCCGACGATGGTCAGCATGGGCACCGGGAACGACTTCTCGGCGAGCAGCTCGACGGCGCGCTGGGCCTCCAGGTACGTCCCGTACGTCGCCACCGTCTCTCCCTGCGGCAGCGTTGGCGTGCGCGGGACCTTGGTGGGGCGGTTGAAGGACATGCGCTCGATCCTCCCCTGCCGCACCGGCCGCCCGCCACCCCGGCTCACCCCCGTGTGAGGACCAGGTCGGGCGCCACGCCCGCGACGAACCGCGCGCGGGCGCACAGCGTCTACTCTGACCCCTGTGAGCAGCGTCGGGACCAGGGTGTTCGTCGCGCGCCTCGCCGGGACGACCGTCTTCGACCCCTTGGGTGACCAGGTCGGGCGGGTGCGCGACGTCGTCGTGCTGATCCGGCCCAAGGGCGCGCCCCGAGCCGTCGGCCTCGTGGTCGAGGTCCCGGGCAAGCGCCGCGTGTTCCTGCCCCTGACCAGGGTCACGTCCGTGGACGCCGGCCAGGTCATCTCGACGGGCCTGGTGAACATGCGCCGGTTCGAGCAGCGCGCGTTCGAGACGATGGCGGTCGGCGAGCTGCTGGACCGCGCAGTCGAGTTCGTCGACGGCTCCGGCACCGCCACGGTCGAGGACGTCGCGATCGAGCTCCAGCGCACCGGCGACTGGCTCGTCACCAAGCTGTTCGTCCGCCGGCACACCCCGGGGCACCGCAGCCTCCTGCGCCGCCGTGGGGAGACCACGCTCGTCGACGTCGGCGAGGTCACCGGCCTGTCGCGCGCCTCGGCGGCACAGGGCGCGGAGCTGCTCCTCGCGCAGTACGAGGACCTCAAGCCCGCCGACCTCGCCGACGTGCTGCACGACCTGGGCAGCACCCGGCGGCTCGAGGTCGCCAGCGCGCTGGACAACGACCGCCTCGCCGACGTGCTCGAGGAGCTGCCGGAGGACGACCAGGTCGCGATCCTGCAGGGTCTTGCCCTGGGGCGGGCCGCCGACGTGCTCGAGGCCATGGAGCCCGACGACGCGGCCGACCTCCTGGGTGAGCTGCCCGACGAGCAGGCCGCCGAGCTGCTCGAGCTCATGGAGCCCGACGAGGCCAAGGACGTGCGCCGGCTGCTCGCGTACGAGGACAACACCGCGGGCGGCCTGATGACCACCGAGCCGGTCATCCTGGGCCCGGAGACGTCGATCGCCGCGGCGCTCGCGCACGTGCGGCGGCAGGACCTGACGCCCGCGCTCGCCTCGATGGTCTTCGTCGCGCGGCCGCCGCTCGAGACGCCGACCGGCCGCTTCATCGGCGTGGTCCACCTGCAGCGGATGCTGCGCGAGCCCCCGCACGACTCGATCGGCTCCTACGTCGACACCGACATCGAGCCGATCCTCGTGGACGCGCCGCTCATGAACGTCACACGGCGGCTCGCCACCTACAACCTGCTCGCCCTGCCCGTCGTGGACCCCGAGCGGCGTCTCCTGGGCGCGGTCTCGGTCGACGACGTGCTCGACCACCTGCTGCCCGAGGACTGGCGCGAGGCGGACGACGACGGGGACGAGGCGGACGGCGCCCTGCCGGCGCTGCCGGAGGTGGACCGTGGCTGACCGCCTGGACCAGCCGCGCACCACCCGCCGCACCCTGATCCCGCGTCCGCGCGAGGCGGACGCCGCGGGCCGCCTGTCCGAGTCCATCGCTCGGTTCCTGGGCACGCCGACGTTCATCATCTGGCTGACGGTGTTCTGCGCGGCGTGGATCGCGTGGAACTCCCTCATGCCGGACCACCTGGTGTTCGACAAGCCGTCCAACGGCTTCACGGCGCTGACCCTGATGCTCTCGCTGCAGGCCTCGTACGCCGCTCCCCTGATCCTGCTCTCGCAGAACCGGCAGACCGACCGTGACCGCGTCCAGATCGAGCAGGACCGGCAGCGCTCGGAGCGGAACCTCGCCGACACCGAGTTCCTCGCCCGCGAGATGGCTGCGCTGCGCATCGCCCTGTCGGAGGTCGCCACCCGAGACTTCGTGCGCTCGGAGTTGCGCAACCTGCTCGAGGACATCCTCTCGGAGCGCGACGAGGCCGACGACGAGGCGGAGCGCTCGTCCTGAGCCGGTCGTGAGCCCGTCCTGAGCCGGACGGCCCAGGGAAGGCCCGCCGAGCGACCTACGATGGGCGCCATGCCCCAGCCCGTTGCCGACGCACTCGTCGCCGCAGTCCGCGCCGCCCTGGACACGGTCCTCGACCCGGAGATCCGACGACCCATCACCGAGCTCGGCATGGTGCGCTCCGTCGACGTCGAGGGCGGCGTCGCGACCGTGGGCATCGACCTGACCACCCCGGGCTGCCCCTTGAAGGAGACGCTGACCCGCGACGTCACGGCGGCGGCGGTCGGCGTGGAGGGCATCGAGGACGCGCGCGTGGTGATGGGCGTGATGAGCGCCGACCAGCGGGCGGCGCTGCGCACCATGCTGCGCGGCACGGACGCCGAGCCCGTGATCCCCTTCGCGCAACCGGGCTCGCTGACCAAGGTCTTCGCGATCGCCTCGGGAAAGGGGGGCGTGGGCAAGTCGTCGGTGACCGCCAACCTCGCGGTCGCCATGGCCGCCGACGGGCTGCGCGTCGGCGTGGTCGACGCCGACATCTACGGCTTCTCGATCCCCCGCATGCTCGGGGTGACGCGGCAGCCCACGCGGGTCGACGACATGCTCCTGCCGCCGGTCGAGCACGGCGTGAAGGTCGTCTCGATCGGCATGTTCGTGCCGCAGGGCCAGCCCGTCGTCTGGCGGGGGCCGATGCTGCACCGCGCGCTGCAGCAGTTCCTCGCGGACGTGTTCTGGGGCGACCTGGACGTGCTGCTCCTCGACCTGCCGCCCGGCACGGGCGACATCGCGATCTCCGTGGCGCAGCTGCTGCCGGGGTCGCAGATCGTCGTCGTCACCACTCCCCAGCTCGCGGCCGCCGAGGTCGCCGAGCGCGCCGGCTCCGTGGCCGTCCAGACCCGGCAGCACGTGGTGGGCGTCGTGGAGAACATGTCCTGGCTCGAGCAGCCGGACGGCTCGCGCCTGCACCTGTTCGGCGAGGGCGGCGGCGAGCGCGTCGCCGCGAGCCTCACGACGCTGACGGGGACCGACGTCCCCGTGCTGGGTCAGGTCCCGCTGGACGTGCGCCTGCGGGAGGCGGGCGACGGCGGCACCCCCGTGGTGCTCTCCGCCCCCGAGTCCCCCGCGGCGCAGGCCCTGCTGGGCGTGGCCCGCTCCCTCACCGCCCGCAAGCGTGGCCTGGCCGGCATGGCGCTGGGGCTCACGCCGGCCGGTCGCTGACCGGGGCGCTGCGGCGCGAGCGCGACACGTCCTCGTGCAGCGCCAGGAAGATCGAGTAGGGCTCGCCGTCCGGGTCGGGCTCGCGGGCGGCGTACTCCTCGAGCAGGTCGCTGAGCCGGCGCTCGAGCTCCGCGTGCGCCTCGGCGTCCAGCCGCAGGCCCAGCCGGATGGTACGCATCGCGTCCGGGTCGGGCAGCAGGGCGACCTCCTGCAGGAACGCGTCGATCAGCACCCGCGACTGCCCCGCTCCGCCCGGCGCGTGCCACGAGCGCCGGGTGGCCAGGTAGGGCACCTCACGCGACCCGCGTGCGCCGCGTCGCGCCGGCTGGGCCGCCAGGAACCCGCGGTCCACGAGCGTGCGCACGTGGTGCAGCACCGTGGCCGGGTTGCGGCCCAGGCGTGCCGCGATCTCGCGGTTGGTCAGGGCCTCGTCCAGGCACAGCCGCAGGATGCGGATGCGCACGGTCGACGCGAGGGCTCGCGCGTCGGCGTCGGCGTCCTCCGTGGTGCTCACGGGCCCATCGTCGCCGACCGATTGAGATTTCTCAATGAGAGACGTCGAAGTGATTGACTTTTCCCAATCGCTCGCCGCACCCTGTCCTGGTGACGACCGCCCGCCGCTCCCTGATCCACCACCCCGACTTCCGTCGGCTCTGGACGGGCGACGCCCTGGGCCAGCTCGGAGCGCAGCTGACGTTCCTGGCACTGCCGGTGTTCGCGGTCGAGCACCTCGACGCGACCGAGTGGCAGATGGGCGCCCTCACCGCCGCGGAGACGGCCGCGTTCCTGGTCATCGGGCTTCCCGCCGGCGCGTGGGTGGACCGCATGCTCAAGCGGCGCGTGCTGATCGTGTCCGACCTGGTCCGGGCCACGGTGCTCGCCGTGGTGGTGCTCGCGGCGCTCACCGATCACGCGAGCATGCCGCTGCTGATCGTCGCCGGCCTGGTGATCAGCGGCGCGTCGGTCTTCTTCGACGTGGCCCACCAGAGCTACGTCCCGGGCCTGGTGGGGCTGGAGCACATCGTCGAGGGGAACTCGAAGCTCCAGGCCACGCAGTCGGTCGCGCAGGTCGCGGCGCCCGCCGTCGGCGGCGCGCTGCTGCGCGTGGTGAGCGCGCCCGCCCTGATCGGCGTGAACGTGGTCACCTACGTGGTCTCGGCCGTCGCCGTGTGGCGCATCAAGCATCTGGAGCAGCCCCCATCCCCCGAGTCGCGCCGGCCGCTGCGCACCGAGATCGCCGAGGGCATGAGCTTCGTCGTCCACCAGCCGCTGCTGCGCCGCATCGTGGCATGCACGGGCGGGTCGAACTTCGCGAGCGCGATCACCAACGCGGTGTTCGTCATCTACGCGCTGCGCACGCTCGGCCTGAGCACGCCGACGTTCGGCGCCGTGATGTCCGCCTCGGCGATCGGCGGGCTGCTGGGCGCGGTCACCGCCGACCGCCTGGCGAGGCTGATCGGGGAGGCGCGCGTGATCCCCGTGGCGGCGGTCGCGTGCGTGCCCGCGCTCGCGATGACGCCGCTGGCGGGCCTGACCGGCCTGCCGCCCGCGGCGCTCATGGTCACCGGCGGCGTGACCGTCTCGTTCTGCGTGGTCGTCTACAACGTGGCGCAGGTGAGCTTCCGGCAGCGGCTGTGCCCGCCGGCGCTGCTCGGCAGGATGAACGCCTCGGTGCGGTTCATCGTCTGGGGCTGCATGCCGATCGGCGGCCTGCTGGGCGGCTGGCTCGGCACGCACCTGGGCGTGCAGCCCACGCTGTGGATCGCCGTCGGCGTCGGCGCCCTGGCCACGCTGCCGGTGCTGCTCGGCCCGTTCCTGGGCATGCGCGACCTGCCGGGCACGCCCGACGAGCACGAGCCGGCCGACACCGAGGGCGAGCCGACCGAGGTGGGGCCGGCCGCACCCGACGAGGCGACCGTGGCCGCCACGTCCGCGCCCGACCCGGGCACGTCCCCCGTCGACCATGCCTGAGACCCGGCCTGCCGTCAGAGGTCGTACTCGACCACCAGCGGCGCGTGGTCCGAGAATCGCTCGGCATACGTCGCCGCACGGTCCACGGTGGCGCTCACCGCGGCGTCGGCGAGCTCCGGCGTCGCGAGCTGGTAGTCGATGCGCCAGCCCGAGTCGTTGTCGTAGGCGGCGCCGCGCCACGACCACCACGTGAACGGGCCGGGGCCGTCACCGCCCAGCTCACGACCCATGTCCCGCCAGCCCAGGTCGTCGAACCACCGGTCCAGGTAGGCCCGCTCCCGCGGCAGGAACCCCGCGGACTTGAGGTTGCCCTTCCAGTTCTTGATGTCGACCTCGCGGTGCGCGATGTTCAGGTCGCCCGCGACGACGGCGCAGCCGCCACCCTCGGCGATGTCCGCCAGCCGCGCGGTCACGTGATCGAGGAAGGCGTACTTCTCGTCCATGGACGGCTGCCCCACGGTGCCGGAGTGGATGTAGGTCGAGACCACCGTGACCCGGCGCGCCGGGGCGCCCTCGTGCGGCGCGACCTCCAGGTCCGCCTCGACCCACCGGCCGGTGTCGCCCGTGACCCCGGTCCGCATCCCGATCCGCACGGCGCTCATGGGCAGGCGCGACGCGATCGCGACGCCCGCGCGGCCCTTGGTCTCGCTGGCCTCGTGTGCCAGGTGCCACCCGTCGGCAGCGAGGTGGTCGGCGAGGATCTCGTCGGACGCTCGCACCTCCTGCAGCAGCAGCACGTCGGGCTTGCGCTGCTCGAGCCAGGTGTCCATCCCCCGGCGGAAGGCGGCACGGATGCCGTTGACGTTGACGGTGGCGATCGTGAGCACCTGCACATCCAACCCCACGCCGGTGACACTGGTGCGCGCTCGGCCGCCCGGGCCGGAGGCGGTCAGCGGCTAATTGTCGGGCTCGATGCGAACCCGGCTCTCGACACCCTCATCGGCGGTCTGCGGGAGCGCCTCGGGGTCGAGCCCGTTCATGTCGATAGTGACCCGGGCTTGAGGGTGTGGTGTCTTCCCGACGTCGATGGAACCGAGGTAGCCCAGGGGCGAGGTGAGCGTGGCATTGGCGTCCATGAGCCAGAACTCGAGGCTGCCGACGTCGCCGACGTACCCCCCGAGGGTGACCCCGTCGCGGAGCATGCTGCTGGGGGCGCAGTCGTTCCAGCCCTCGGCGATGTGGGTGCAGATTGACGTGGTGTCGTCCAGCGCGTCGCCGTCCGTCGAGCTCAGGTGGAGTGTGGCCACGCGCAGGCTCTCCAAGAGCTCCTGGGGCGCGGTCTCGGGATTCAGGATCACCGGTTGATCCGTCGGGCTTCCCTCGGGCACATCCGGGTCGAGCAGCGCCTGCGCTCGCTGCGGGGTGCCGTGCACCACCTCGAGCATCTTGGCGCGCGCGCCCGTGCCGAACAGGGAGTGCACAGGGCGGTAGAACATCTGGTCGCCGCAGTCGCCTGGGAAGAAGAGGTCGTCCGCCGTGACGACAACGGCGGTCCCGACGTTCTCGAACTCGTACGCAACGAGCGGCTCGATGCCGAGCCAGACGTCCGCCTTGTTGCCCAACCCCCAACGGACTCCCTCGAGTGCGGACTCGCCGAGCAGCGCCGTGCGGTCTTTGCCGTCGGCGTCGGTGTAGGCGACCTCGAGGAGGGCCGACCCGGGGTGGTCGTCGGACCGCTCGGTGCCCCTGATCGCGACCACCTGACGCCACGGCGTAAGTCCCGCGAGATAGCTTCCCGCAGGTTCGATGTCGCCAAGTGACGTCGCACATCCCCCGTACTGCTTGCTCAGCACCGCGCCCTGGCCGGCGCCAGCCGCCTCGCTGGGGGCGAGCGTTGCGCACCCTGCGGCGACCTGCACGATGGCGGCGAGCGCCCCTGCCCCCACCGCAAGCCTCGAGATCCGATTCACAGCAGCTCTCCTCGCGCGTCATCGAAGTAAACCGGATTGTCACCCTCAGTGTTGCCAAGCCGCGGACCTGCAGCTCCTGACCTTCCTGGCGGCTCCCGACCGGGATGGTCACTGCTGGCGTAACAAGGGCCGTCCAGGCCGTTCCCACGGTCGTCATACTCGTCTCAGCAGCAAGAAGCCAACCCGTCGCCGAGACATTATCGACGTTTAAATGCTGCAGGCCGAGGGATATTCGGGCTGGCATTCTTCACCTGATCCCGTGAACAGCGCTCTGCGATAGAGACCGGCCTGCGCGTGTGTGACCAGACCGCCGCTTGGACCGCGCGCGTTCATCCTCGCCCGATACTGTCCATCGCCGGCAGTTCCAGTCCAGATCCTGATGGTTTGGTAGATGTACGAGTTATCTGCCGTTGACGTAGGGTCAAAACGCGCGCCACCCTCGCCGTGAGCGACGTACGCGTTCTGATACGAGATGGTGCCGAACGTGGAACCCCAGTAGCGGACCCCCTGCTCGAAGCCGTAATTGGCGTGCAACTGCCGAAAACCCGGGGACGAGTGCAGGTACTGCAGGTACGCATTTGCATCCTGATCGAGCAAGCTGTCGGTGCGGAAGTCAGCGCGTGAAACACAACTTGACATCGTGGCCGGATTATCTCCGTTCTTCGAGTCATTGCGACCGCCGTGGTACGCCCCGGTCAAGTGCATCATCTCGTGACGGCCGGTTTGCCAGATCACCTTGGCAGACCGGTCCCCAATGTCGATATGGAGATAGGGCGAGAGCGAGCAACTCGCGCGGCCGATGGTGCTTCCTCCCAACTCGACGAGCCTGACCTTCACGTCGCTGACGCCCGGGTCCGCCACCTCAGTTAGCGCCAGGGGCTGCGTGCCGTCGAAGTCGCGCGCTCCTTCCAACGATGCCATCGCTGCTGGGAACGCCGTCTTCTCGCTAGCTGTCCAGTCCTCGTAGTCATTCGAGAAACCCCACGTGATGGTGTTGTCATCACACCCATCGCTCGAGCCCGCATTCGTGAACGCGAACGCCGGGGAAGCGGAACTGACCAAGAAAAACACGGTGGCAGCGAACGCGGCTACCAACTTCCTACGCGCATTCCAATCGAGAGGAACGAGGCCAGGTGGGTTGTGCATCAACACTCCATCCGGGACGGCGTTCGCGAACTGTGCCAGTTACCGTGGGACGCCGTCTATGGGAAAGGCATCGTGTCGCCCGAAGGGGGGTCTCGAATCGCGTCTATGCACTGGCTCGGGCCGTTAGTCGTCGAGGAGCCGATCCGGCCCGGCCCGTCGTGACAGGCAGCCCGGCGCCACGCACCACGAAGCGCGCCCCACCTGCTAAGCGGGTGAGCACTCTGTGGTGTTGCCGCCTCAGGCCAGGGAGTGAGAGTTCGATGACATGGTGGGGCCCTTCCCCACTTCCGCGGCGACGCGGTCGCGCGCCGTTCGAGCATCCAGTCTCGCTCCTCGTACTCCACCCCAAGCGCCTGAGCGGCTAGCCGACTTTGGATCTGGTCGACTTCGACACGTCACGCCGGAGGAGGTGGCCGAGATCTACCCGGGCGTCACGACTGAGGGCGCCGACAGTGCGCGTGCGTTTACCGAGCGGATCGCGGCGATCGGCGCAGCGTAACCCTGAAAGTGCTTCGCCGACGGGAACCTGCCACCCTTCCTCGTCAACCCGCTCCGGCGCCTGCACCGCCAGCACCGGTTTCGGCCAGCAGCCGAGTGCGGCACTCGGGGCCTCGGAAACATCGAACTGATCGAATATGTTGCACGGTTCGACTTTGACTCGGTCGTCACCCTCGACTGGCAGCGGCTGGAGAACGCGGACGAATTCGCAGCTCTGAAGGGCGAGCGGCTGAATTGGCTCGGAATGCCGGCTATCAAGGCCAATGGGAGACACCACCTAGAGCTGCAGACTGCTGTCGCGGTGTCCGCCGTCGGCCACGTCATCGACCAGTGGGGCCGGCGACGTTCCGTCTCACCCAGCTCGAGCTCGACGATGGGAAACGTGAGCAGTCGCACGGCGCCGTAGTCCGTGCTCTGGCGCGAGTGCGACTTGGGCACCTTGACGGGGGTGATCGTGAGCACCTGCAGATCCAACCCCACGCCGGTGACACGGCGCCCCAGCCGCCCGGGGGCGGTGCACCGGTCGGTCAGTGGGTCCTGTCGAAGTCATCGACGCGCCGGCGAAGATCGCGAGTGAGCACGATCCACAGGCCGGCGACCACGAGAGCCATCCCGATCAGGACCCAGCCGACGACCGGATCGTCGCCCTCGCTCGGCCGCCGCACGAGCACCGCACCCAGGACGACGAGCACCGCGACCCACGCGGCGACCGCCCAGCGGATGCCCACCGCGTGCTTCGCCACCCACCGCTGCGGGCGCGTGGGTGGCACGTCGGGCGAGTACCTGATCATGTCGACTCCCCCCGGTACGCCGCCTCCAGCGCCGCGATGTCCAGCTTCACCTGCGTGAGCATCTCGGCGGTGGCGCGCGCGGCACCCTCCGGGTCGGCGTCGGGCGACAGGGTCCACTCGAGCAGCTGGCGCGGCACCACCTGCCACGAGAGGCCGAAGCGGTCGGTGAGCCAGCCGCACTGGACCTCCTGGCCGCCGCCCTCCAGCAGGGCCGACCAGTAGCGGTCCACCTCCTCCTGCGTGTCGCAGTCGACCACCATCGAGAACGCGGCGTTGAGCTTCAGCGACGGCCCGGCCGAGAGGGCCTCGACCGGCTGGCCGTCGAGCACGAAGTGCACGACGAACGGGTCGCCCTTGGTCACGCCGGGCATGTCGGCGGGCGCGTGCAGCACGTCGGTGATCGAGGAGTTCGGGAAGATCGAGACGTAGAACTGCGCGGCCTCGAGTGCGTTGTCGTCGAACCACAGGTGCGGGCGGACGATGCCCATGACGGTTCCTCCTGACGCGGACGGCGAGGACGCAGGACGCCCCCGGGACCGTGGTCGGTCCCGAGGGCGATCCTCGTCTCTCCGGTGCCGGTCAGGCCATGCCTGCGGCCCGCTCCGCCGAGTCCACCACATTGCTGAGCAGCATCGCGCGGGTCATCGGACCGACGCCGCCCGGGTTCGGTGACACCCACGCCGCGACGTCGAGCACGCTCGGGTGCACGTCGCCCGTCACGCGGCTCTTGCCGGTCTCCGGGTCGGTCACGCGCGAGACGCCCACGTCCACGACGACGGCGCCCGGCTTGACGATGTCGGCCGTGATGACGCCCTGGACGCCCGCCGCCGCGATGATGACGTCCGCGTTGCGGGTGTGCTCCGCGAGGTCCGCCGTGCCGGTGTGCGTGAGGGTGACGGTGGCGTTGACCTCGCGCCGCGTGAGCAGCAGCCCGATCGACCGGCCCACCGTCACGCCGCGTCCGACGACCACGACGTCCGCACCGGCCAGGTCGATCCCGTGCCGTTCGACGAGCTCGATGATGCCGCGCGGCGTGCACGGCAGCGGGCTGGTGACGGGCTCGCTGACCCGCAGCACCAGCCGCCCGAGGTTCGTCGGGTGCAGGCCGTCGGCGTCCTTGTCGGGGTCGACGAGCTCGAGCACGCGGTTGGTGTCGATGCCCGCCGGCAGCGGCAGCTGCACGATGAAGCCCGTGCACGCCGGGTCCTCGTTGAGGCGACGCACCGCGGCCTCGATCTCCTCCTGGGTGGCGTCGGCGGGAAGGTCCTCGCGCAGGGAGGCGATGCCCACCTCCGCGCAGTCCTTGTGCTTGCCGGCCACGTACCACTGCGAGCCGGGGTCGTCGCCGACGAGCAGCGTGCCCAGCCCGGGCCGGATGCCGCGGGCCGCCAGCGCCGCCACCCGCTCGGTCAGCTCGGCCTTGATGCCCGCCGCGGTCGCCTTGCCGTCCAGGAGCTGTGCCGTCATCTCAGTACTGCTCCAGGCCGGAGTACAGGGGGAAGGCCTCCGCGAGCTTGGCGACCCGCGCGCGCAGAGCCGGGATGTCGAGCGCCTCGCCGCCCACCAGCGCGGTGGCGATGACGTCCGCGACCTCGGTGAACTCGGCATCGCCGAACCCGCGAGTCGCGAGCGCGGGCGTGCCGATGCGCAGGCCCGAGGTGACCATCGGCGGGCGGGGGTCGTTGGGCACCGCGTTGCGGTTCACCGTGATGCCGACCTCGTGCAGCAGGTCCTCGGCCTGCTTGCCGTCGAGGGCGGCGTCGCGCAGGTCGACGAGCACCAGGTGCACGTCGGTGCCGCCCGAGCGCACGGTGATGCCGGCGCCCGCGACGTCCGCCGCCGTGAGCCGCTCGGCCACGATCCGCGCACCACGCACGGTGCGCTCCTGGCGGTCGCGGAACTCGGGCGTGCCGGCGATCTTGAAGGCGACGGCCTTGGCTGCGATCACGTGCATGAGCGGGCCACCCTGCTGGCCCGGGAACACCGCGGTGTTGAGCTTCTTGGCCAGGTCCGCGTCGTTGGTGAGGATGAAGCCGGAGCGCGGTCCGCCGATGGTCTTGTGCACGGTCGAGGACACGACGTGCGCGTGCGGCACGGGCGAGGGGTGGATGCCCGCCGCCACGAGGCCGGCGAAGTGGGCCATGTCGACCCACAGGTAGGCACCCACCTCGTCGGCGATGGCCCGGAACTCGGCGAAGTCGATCTCGCGCGGGTACGCCGACCAGCCGGCGATGAGCACCTTCGGCTTGTGCTCGATCGCGAGGCGGCGCACCTCCGCCATGTCGATGATCGAGGTGGTCGGGTCCACGCCGTACGCCACGACGTTGTAGAGCCGGCCGGAGAAGTTGATCTTCATGCCGTGCGTGAGGTGGCCGCCCTGGTCCAGCGCGAGGCCGAGGATCGTGTCGCCCGGGCGGGCCAGCGCGTGCAGCACCGCGGCGTTGGCGGTCGCGCCCGAGTGCGGCTGGACGTTGGCGAACTCGGCGCCGAACAGCGCCTTGGCGCGCTCGATCGCGATGTTCTCGGCGACGTCCACGTGCTCGCAGCCGCCGTAGTAGCGGCGGCCCGGGTAGCCCTCGGCGTACTTGTTGGTGAGCACGGAGCCCTGCGCCTGCAGGACGGCGCGCGGCACGAAGTTCTCGGACGCGATCATCTCGAGGGTGGACTGCTGGCGTGCCAGCTCCGCGTCGAGGACGGCGGCGATCTCCGGGTCGAGCACGGAGATGTTCTGGTCGAGGATCGGGGTGTTGTCGGCGCTCACGAAAGCTCCTTCGGCAGCGTGCGGGGTACGGGGGTCCGTCACCGCGCACTCGGTGGGGACCGGTGTGGTGGTGACCGGGGGCCCAGGCGTCCGACCCGTTGGTCCTGCTGCTCGTCGCTCCCCGGTGGTGCCCCACCCGTTGCGCCAGTCACGACAGCGGACACAGTAGCAAGACCGCGACGCCGGAACACCTCACATCACGACGAGCGCGGACGAAGGGCAGGCGGACCGGCCACCTGACCTGCGTGGGTGTCCGGATGCCGCAATGGTCGCTACTGTCGGCGCCATCAGCCGACGATCGAGGAGGACCTCGGTGACCCACCGCGCCCGCACGGCGGTCTCCACGCTCGTCGTCGCCGCGCTCGCCTGCGTCGGCCTGGTGCTCGCACCGGCCGCCTCCGCCGCGACCGCGCCGTTCGTCAGCGTGATCACGCCGCAGTACGCGCTGTCCACCGCCACCGTCCGGTTCAGCGGGAAGGTGTATCCCGCGCGGGGGCAGAAGGTCACCGTGCAGCGCAAGGACGGCTCGCGGTGGGTGACGATCGACACCGCCAGGGTCTCGACGTCCACCGCGAAGTTCTCGGTCGCGTACAGGGTCAAGCCCGGCAAGAAGGCGTTCCGGCTCCTCGTCGCCAAGACCTCGCAGTCCACGTGGGCGAAGCAGAGCTGGACCACCTGGACCACGGACGGCGTGAAGTACAAGTCGTACATCGCGCGCGCCCGGTCGTACATGAAGTCGTACTGCCCCCGGACGCCGATCTTCGTGAGCACCCCGTTGGTGAACTCGCGGACCGTCGGCATGGCCACGGAGAAGTACACGTGGACCTCCTCCAGCAGCTCGGGCCCGCGGACGTACACGTGGCAGCACCAGATCCACATCGAGGGCGGGCTGTCCAGGCCCTTGCTGCGGCACGTCGCGCTGCACGAGTGCGCCCACGTGGTGCAGTTCCGCCGCCTGGTGAAGGGACCCACCGCACGTGCGGCGGCCGAGAAGACGACGGCCAAGGTATTCAAGCGCAGGAGCGGTGAGTACGGCGACGGCAACGAGCGCCAGGCGGACTGCATGGCGATCGTCATCACGCACAAGAAGCAGTACGGCGGCTACACGCAGTCCTGCACGGGCGCGCGCGCCACGTCGGCCAAGGCGCTGTGGCGGGCGTACGGCAAGAAGTACCAGTCGTCGGTCTACACGTTCACGCGTCGCTGACGCGTCAGGTCGCGTCCCACAGCCGGCGGTAGAACGCGATACGGCCCTGGTCGGGCTCGACGCCGTAGCCGGCGTAGACGTCCGCGTCGTAGCCGGGCCCGTAGTTCCACTCGGTGCTCCACGCGGCGATGGCGAGGTCGCCCCACAGGTCCCCGACGCCCAGGCGACCGAGGTCGACGTGGCCGGTCCAGCTGCCGTCGTCCGACAGCAGGGTGTTCGGCGCGCACGCGTCGCCGTGGCACACCACGAGGCGACCCACGGGCGGGGCGAGGCCCACCCGGGCCGGGTCGATGCCCGCGCGGGCCGTACGCTCCGCCACGCTCCAGTCGAACGGGCACCCCTCGACCGGCAGGGCGTCGTGCAGGTCGCGCAGAGCGGCGCCGATCAGGCGAGCCGCCTGGGCCGGCCGTGCCGCCCAGTACGGGTCCACCGCGTTGCGGCCCGCGAGCGCGCGCGTCACGAGCCACGAGCCGTCGTCGTCGCGGCCGTGACCCAGCAGCTCGGGCACCGTCGTCCAGCGCGCCGCCCACTCCAGGCGAGCACGCTCCGCCTCGAGGTCGAGCCCCGACCCGGCGGGAGCCCACTTCACGAACCGGTCGCCGGACGAGAACGTCAGTCCGCCCAGCTCGTTGCGCCACACCGCCTCGGTGGTCCCGGGGTCCACGATCGCCGCCACGGCCGCGGGGAGGTCGACCGCCCCGGTCGGCCGGCCCGAGAGCGGGAGCGGGCGCGGGACGGCGAGGGCCTCGCCGACCGGCCTACTCCGAGCGGTCGTCACCGAGCGTCTTGCGCAGGAACGCGTACGTCAGGTCGCCGGCGGTCTGGTCGTGCTGGTGCTCGTAGCCGTGCTTGGCGTACAGCGCGAGGTTCTGCACCGAGTCGCGTCCGGTGAACACCCAGACCTCCTCGATGCCGTCGGGCAGGTAGGGCAGGATCGCGAGCAGCATCTGGGTACCGAACCCCTGGCCCTGCAGGTCCGGCGCGACGGCGAACCGGCCGAGCGTGGCCTTGCCGCCCTCGACCAGGACGCGGATGGAACCCACCATGCGGTGGCCGTGCCAGCCGCCGAGCGTGATGACGCCGTCCGCCTGGAGGTCGTCGACGAGCTCGTCGAGCGTCTGGGTCAGCGGCGGGATGTGCGGGTCGCCGTACTGCTGGGCCTCGGTCACGAAGGCGGCGCGGCGCAGCGTCAGCAGCTCGCCGGCCTCCTCGAGAACGACCGGGCGGATGTCGAGATCGGCCTGCGTCATGACCCCATCGTGACAGCCGGTCGCGCGAGCGCACTACTCTCGGTGCTCGTGTCCCCTGCTGCGTCCCAACCTGCGGATGGTGCGACCCCCTGGGTCCTGACCCTGTCGTGCCCCGACCGCCCCGGAATCGTCCACGCCGTCGCCGGGCTGCTCGCCGAGCACGGCGGCAACATCACGGAGTCGCAGCAGTTCGGGGACCCGCTCTCCGGCCTGTTCTTCATGCGGGTGCAGGTCACCTCCCCCGCGCAGCGGTCCGAGCTCGAGTCGGCGCTCGCCGCCCTGTCCGACGAGTTCGACCTCACGTGGTCCCTCGACGTGGCGGGCCGGCCGGTCCGCACGCTCGTCATGGGCTCGACGGCGGCGCACTGCCTCAACGACCTCGCCTTCCGGCAGCGCTCGGAGAACCTCCCCGTCGAGCTGGTGGCGGTGGTGTCGAACCACACCACGCTCGAGCCGCTCGCGGAGTTCTACGGGATCCCGTTCCACCACGTCCCGGTCACGGCGGCGACCAAGGCGGACGCGGAGGCCCGGCTGCTCGAGCTCGTCGAGGAGCTCGACGTGGAGCTCGTGGTGCTCGCGCGCTACATGCAGATCCTGTCCGACGACCTGTGCCGCGCGCTGTCCGGCCGGGTGATCAACATCCACCACTCGTTCCTACCGTCGTTCAAGGGCGCACGGCCGTACGCGCAGGCCCACGACCGCGGGGTGAAGCTCATCGGCGCGACCGCCCACTACGTGACCGGGGACCTCGACGAGGGCCCGATCATCGAGCAGGACGTCGAGCGCGTCGACCACTCGCGCGCGGTCGAGGACCTGGTCGCGCTGGGCCAGGACGTCGAGCGCCGCGCGCTGGCACGCGCGGTGCGCTGGCACGCGGAGCACCGCGTGCTGCTGGACGGTCACCGCACCATCGTCTTCCGCTGACAACCTCTTGACGGGTCGGCGCACCCGCGCGTACGTTTGTATTCAACGGATTAGTTGATCAACTGATTGGTAGATGACGTGCTTCCCGACCCGACGTCCGACGACAGGCTCGACCGCGCGTTCGTCGCGCTGGGCGACCCGGTCCGGCGCCGGATCGTGGCCCGGCTGAGCCGGGGCCCGGCCACCGTCGGCGACCTCGCGGCGCCCTTCGCGATCTCGCTGCAGGCGGTCTCCAAGCACATCCAGGTGCTCGAGCAGGCGGGGCTGGTCACGCGCACGCGCGACGCCCAGCGCCGGCCCGTGCACCTCAACCCGGGCGCGCTCGAGGAGCTCACCGCGTGGATCGACCGCTACCGGCTGGTCCACGAGCAGAGCTACCGGACCCTCGACGCCCTGCTCACCGACCCACCGACCGCTCCCCCGGGGGCGGCGGAACCGAGCCAGGAGGACAGATCATGAGCAACGACCTGCACGTCAACGCGCCCGAGGGCGTGCCGTTCATCGACATCACCCGCGAGTTCGACGCCCCGGTGGCCAAGGTGTTCGAGGCCCACGCGAAGCCGGAGCTCGTCGCGCAGTGGATGGGTCCACGGGACCTGACCATGGACATCAAGGAGTGGGACTTCGTCTCCGGCGGCCGCTGGAGCTACGTCAGCACGGGCCGCGACGGCGAGGCGTTCGGCTTCCGCGGGATGTTCCACACCGTGCGCCCCGACGAGTTCGCGATCCAGACGTTCGAGTTCGAGGGGTACCCCGACGTCGTCGCGATCGAGAGCATCACGTTCGAGGACCTCGGGGCCGACCGGACCCGGATCCGCATCCACTCCGTCTACCCCACGCTCGAGGCGCGTGACGGCATGGTGGCCAGCGGCATGGAGGGCGGCGTCAAGGTGGGGTACGAGCGCCTCGACGAGCTCGTCGCGTGAGCGGTCCGGCCCCCGCCGCCCGGCATCGGTCGGGCGACGGGGGCCGCGCTACGCCTCCCGGGCGCGCCGCTGGAGCGCGTCGACGACGACCGCGACCGCGAGCACCAGGCCCGTGACCACGTACCGCACAGACTGGTCCTGGTTGAGGAGCGTGAGGCCGGTCGAGATCGACTGGATCACCAGGATCCCCAGCAGGGCCGACCAGGCCGACCCGCGGCCGCCGTACATGCTGGTGCCGCCGATGACGGCCGCCGCGACCGCGGTCAGCGTGACGTCGACCGCGCCGGACGCCTGGTTGGCGGCGGCGAGGCGACCGGCGGCCAGGACGCCGCCCAGCGCCGCGAGCGTGGAGCACGCCGCGAAGACGGCGAGGAGCACCGGTCGCACCGGGACGCCGGCCCGGCGCGCGGCCTCGGCGTCGCCGCCCACGGCCCGCACGAACCGGCCCCAGCGCGTGCGGCGCAGGGCGAGGTCGGTGAGCGCGACGAGAGCCACGAATAGTGCGAACACCGCGCCCACGCCGCGGTCGGTGCCCAGGTAGGCGACCGCGCCCGCGAGCACGGCCGCGAGCGCGGCGACGCGCCCGAGCACCGAGGCCAGCGACGGCGCGGCGAGCTCCGCACCGAGCCGACGGGCGCGGTCACGCAGCCGGGCCAGGGCGAACACCAGCACGACGGCCGTGACGATGAGCCAGGACGCGAGCGGCGGGATGAAGGCCGTCTGGCAGAACCGCACCAGCCACGACTCGAAGGGGAGGTTGACGGAGCCCGCGTCGCCGAGCACGCGCAGCTGCAGCCCGCCCACCACGAGCAGCCCGGCGAGCGTGAACACGAAGGTCGGCACGCCGAGCCGGGTGTGCACCACGCCGTAGAGGAGCCCCACGAGCAGCCCCGCGGCAACCGCCGCGAGCAGCGTGAGCGCGAGCGGCCACCCCCACGTCACGGATCCGACCGCGACGATCGCCGCGGCGAGCCCGGACACCGCGCCCACGGAGAGGTCGATCTGCCCGAGGTGGAGCGTGAGCACCACGCCGAGCGCGACCACGCCCGCGGCGGCCGACTGCTGGGTGAGGTTGACCAGGTTGTCGCTCGAGAGGAACGCGCCGTTCAGGGCCTGGAAGACGATCCAGATGACCACGAGCAGTGCCGTGATGGGCAGTGCGCTCGTCTCGCCGCTGCGCAGCCGCCGCGCGAGGTCGCTGCGCACGGGCGCCGCCTGCCCGCTCACCGGGCCACCCCCGTCACCGCGGCGAGCAGGTCCTCGTACGTGACGTGGTCGGCGCGGAACTCGCCGTTGGTACGACCGAGGCGCAGCACGACGATGCGATCCGCCACGGCCTGCAGGTCCGAGAGCGAGTGGCTGGTGATGAGCACGGCGTGGCCGCGAGCACGCAGCCTCTCGACCAGGGTGAGGAACTCGGCGACCTGCGTGAGCCCCAGCGAGGCCGTCGGCTCGTCGAGCAGGATCACCCGCGGCTCGCCGAGCAGCGAGCGGGCGATGGCCACGGCGCGGCGCTGCGCGCTCGACAGGCCCGCCACCGGGATCCGCACCGACGGGACCCGCGCGGCGAGCTGTCCGAGCAGGTTCCACGCCTGCTTCTCCATCGCGACCTCGTCGAGGAGCGAGCCGCGGACCACCTCCTGCCCGAGGAAGAGGTTCTCCACCACGTCGAGGTTGGCGCACAGCGCCAGGTCCTGGAACACCGCCGCGATGCCCAGCGACCGCGCGGAGGCCGGGTCGGCGAGCGCGACAGGAGAGCCGTCCACGAGCACCTGCCCCTCGTCCGGCTGCTGCGCCCCGGACAGGACGCCGACCAGGGTGGACTTGCCCGCGCCGGTGTCGCCGACGACGGCGACCACCTCGTGCGCGTAGACGTCCAGGTCGATGTCGAGCAGGGCGCGGGCGGCGCCGAAGCTGCGCGACACCCCTCGCAGCGAGAGCACCGGCGTGGGGGCCGACGTGCCGGCCTGCTCGGTGGCGGTCATCGGGAGGCCCCGTCCAGCAGCCCGGCCCTGGCGCAGGCCTCGGCGTACGGCGTCACGCAGATCTCCTTGGTGGTGTACACGCCGCCGTCGATGATGACGCGGCGGACGTTGGTGAGGTCGACGGCGACCGGCGTGAGGAACAGGGCCGGGATGCCGTCCAGCTGCGACGTGGCGGTGGGCTGCTCGCCGCGGACCACGCGGACCGCGAGCTGCGCGGCCGTCCGGCTCTGCTCGGCGATCGCGCGGTACACCGTCATGAGCTGGGTGCCCGACACGATCCGCTGGATCGCCGCGAGCTCGGCGTCCTGGCCCGTGACCGGCGGCACCGGGTCGAAGCCCGCCGCGATCATGGCGGAGATCGCCCCGCCGGCCTCGGCGTCGTTCGCGGCGTAGACGCCGTCCACCCGGTGGCCGAACTGCGTGAGCTGGTCGCTCACCCAGGCCTGCGTCTTGTCGGGGCTCCAGTCGGGCGTGTCGTAGGAGGCCAGCACGTCGACCGGCGTGCCGACGAGCGCCGCCTCGAAGCCGGCCTTGAACCGCGCGGCGTTCGGGTCGGTCGTCGAGCCGTGCACCGCGAGGATCCCGGCGCGCGCGGAACGGGTGCTGGTGCGGCGGTCCGCGAGCGCGGCGGCGAGCGCCTCTCCTTGCAGGCGGCCGACGCGTACCCCGTCGACGCCGACGAAGTAGTCGATGGGTGCGCCGGCGATGAACCGGTCGTAGGCGATCACCGGGACGCCGCGGGCGGCGGCCCGCTGCACGATCGTCACCGCGCCCGTCGCGTCCACGGCGTCGAGCACCAGCACCCCGGCCCCGCGCGTCAGCATGGACTCGGCCTGCTGCTGCTGGCGGGCGGCGTCCTGATCGGCGTTGGCGTACAGCACCTGGCAGTCGGGGCAGGTCTCCGCGACCGTCTGCTCGAACGACGGACGGTCCGTGCTCTCGTACCGTGCCGCCTTGGACTCGGGCAGCAGCAGGCCGATGGTCGTCGACGACGGCTCCTGCGGGCTCGGTGCCTGGACGCAGCCGCCGAGGAGGAGCATCAGGGCCAGCCCCAGGGACACGACGGCGGTCGCACGGGTACGGATCCCTCTCACGGCGCCAGCACCCCCGCCGTGATCGAGACGCGGTCGAGTGCGACGACGAGCGCCCCGCGCACCTCGGCTGACGCGCCCAGCGCGCCCTGCACCACCTCGACGGGTCCGCTCGTGCTGGGGATCGCACGCTCCATGACCGTCGCGCGCAGCGACCCGAGGAGCATCTCGCCCGCCTCGGCGAGCTGACCACCCACCACGACGATCTCCGGGTCGATGAGGTTGCACACGCTGGCCGCGGCCACCCCGAGGTGGCGGCCCGCGTCGCTCAGCACGCGCCGACAGCCCGGGTCGCCCTGCTCCGCACGCGTGATCACGTCGCGCAGCGTGAGGTGCCCGTGGGTGGGGCGCAGGGTCTCGAGGATCGCGGCGGCGCCCACGAACGTCTCCAGGCAGCCGCGGTTGCCGCACCGGCAGACCGTGCCGTTGTCGTCGATGGTGACGTGGCCGACCTCCCCCGCCGCGCCCACCCGGCCGTGGTACAGCTCGCCGTTGAGCACGAGGCCGCCGCCGACGCCGTGCGACGCGCGGAGGTAGACGACGTTGCGACGCCCGCGCGCGGCACCGAGGCGCTCCTCGGCCAGGGCGCCGAGGTTGGCGTCGTTGTCGACGTGCACCGGCACGCCGAGCCGCGCACCGAGGATCTCAGGCACGGCCGCGCCGTCCCAGCCGCGCAGCAGCCCGCGCGTGGACACCTGCCCCGTGCGGACGTCGACCGGCGCGGGGACGCCCACGCCGACCGCGAGGACCTCGGACATCGTGGCGCCGACGGAGGCGACCATCTCGGCCGTGAGCATGGCGCCGCGCTCCAGCCCGGAGTCGGCGCGATGGTCGGGCGGGAGGGGCAGGCGCTGCTCGGCGACGATCCGGTGGGCGACGTCCGAGAGCGCGACGCGCAGGCTGCGGGTGCCGAAGTGCAGGCCCGCGACGAGCCCGAGATTCCGCGCGAGCGTGACCTGCTGCGCACGGCGGCCGCTGCGCGTGGTAGGCGCGGTGTGCAGCACGCCCGAGCCCGTGAGCTCGTTGACGATGTTCGAGACCGTCGCCGGGGACAGCCCAGTGACGCCGGCCAGCTCGACCTGTGTCAGGGAGCCTCGTTGCTGGACGGCGTTGACGATCCGTGCCCTGTTCGCTTCACGCAGTGAAGTCTGAGAGCCCGGAGTGACCCGGTCTTCGCCCACGCGCGCAGGATACATGGCGGCGACGGCCGTCCCGCGCTCCGCGGAGGCCTGACCAGTGGCTTCGCTGCGCGGAAGGGAGGGCGCCGGACCGGCGGTCCGGCGCCCCCGCCCCCACGTCAGTCCGTCAGCCGGAGCGTGGAGATGCGCTGGGCGGAGTCGAACACCACGTACACGTCCTGCACCCCCCGCACCCGGTCGAGCGCGGCCCGGACGGTCCGGTACGCGTACACGTCGCCGGTGCTCGGCACCACGGCCGTGCCGACCACGCGGCCCTTCGGCGAGCCCAGCCGGATCGAGATCCGTCCGTTGCCCGCCTCGGCCTTGGCGACCTTGGCCGTGAACGTGCGCGGACCGGTGCGCAGGTCGACGTGCTTGAACGCGATCCAGCTGTTCGCGCCGCTCGCACCCACCGAGGTGCCCTCCACCTTCGAGGTGTCGACCAGCGTCGCGCCGCGGTAGGCGTCGAAGTTCTGCGCCTGCGTGGTCCTGCTCAGGTCACGCGGCGGGATCCTCTCCCCGACCACCTTGACGGTCGAGGCCGCCCGGATGTCGCTCGAGGACGCACCGACCCGCACGTCGTACGTGCTCGTCTCGACCACCCACCGGTTGCGCGTGACGTCCCAGTGCGCGAGGTCCTTGACCGGGACCTCGAGGGTGACCCGCTTCGTCTGACCGGCATCCAGGCTCACGCGGTCGAAGTCGCGCAGCTGTGTGAGCGGCTGGACGTCCCGGGACCTGCGCTGGTGCGTGTAGAGCTGTACCACCTCGTCGCCCGCGCGCTTGCCGGTGTTCGTCACGTCGACGCTCACCGTCAGGGTGCCCCTGCTGCCGAGCGACCGGTCCGCGATCCGCAGGTGCGAGTAGCGGAACGACGTGTACGACAGCCCGTAGCCGAACGGGTAGAGCGGCTTGGTGGTGTCGTACAGGTAGGTCTGCCCCGACGAGATGATGTCGTAGTTCAGCAGGTCGGCCGGGAGGTCGTCGACCGACGACGGCCACGTCTGGGTGAGGCGCCCGGCCGGGTTGGTGTCGCCGAACAGCACGTCGGCGATCGCGTTCCCCGTCTCCTGCCCGGCGTGCGTGGTCCAGACGATGGCCGGGACCTTCTTGGCCAGCTCCGTGATGGTGTCCGGGTAGCTGGTCTGGAGCACGACGACGGTCTTCGGGTTGGCCTTGACCACGGCGCGCACCAGCGCCTCCTGGCTCGGGGCCAGGTCGAGGTCGGCGCGGTCGTGGTCCTCGCGGCCGTTGATGAAGGGCATGCTGCCCACGACGAGCACGGCGGCGTCCGCCTTCTTCGCGGCGGCGACCGCCTGTGCCGTTCCGCTGGTCAGCACCTCGCGGGAGAACTTGGCGGCCTTGTCGGCGGTCGGCGCCCCCAGCACGAGCGCGCCGTCGCCGTTCACGGTGATGTACGGGTTGGCGTAGGACGGAGCCCAGTCCGAGGTCGACTCGTAGCCCGCGTAGCGCAGCGCCACGGTGCCGTCACCCTGGTCCTCAAGCTTGAACTGCTGCTGCACGAACCAGCCGTTGGGCTGCGTCTGGTCGTTGGCGAAGCCGCTCCAGTTGTAGCCGACGTACTTGCCGTTGGCGGCGCTGCGCAGCGTGACGATCCCGCTGCCCCAGTCGAAGACGTCGAACTGCGACGTGGCGTCGGCGCTCGTCGCGGACGCCGTCAGCGCACCGCCCGCGTCACCGGTGCCGCCGGCGACGTACTTGCCGGACGCGACGTCCTTGAGCGCGATCCTGTCGACACCCTCGGAGCCCGACACGTTGCCCGCGCCGACCTTGGCCGCGACGCCGTCGCGCGCGGTGACGGCGTAGGGCAGCCCGCCGCCGTACCAGTCGGTGTACAGCGTGTCGGCGAGCGGTCCGATGACGGCGACCTTGTGGGTGCTCCGGGTGTCGAGCGGCAGCGCCCGGCCGGCGTTCTTCAGCAGGACCATGGCGTCGGCGGCCGTCTTGCGCGACAGCTTCCGGTTGGCGGGCGTGTCGACGGCGGCCTTGGTGATGTGCGCGTAGGGCCCCCCGTCGGGGTCGAACTCACCGAGCCGGAAGCGGATGGACAGCTGGTGGGACGCCGCGTCGTCGATGTCCGCCTGGGTGAGGAGGCCCTGGTTCAGGGCGTCCTTGATGGCCGCGATGGTGGGCTGCGGGTTGTTGTCGTTCACGGTCATGCTGTCGAGGCCGGCCTTGATCGCGGCGGCGTTCGCCTCGGGTGCGGTCGCGAAGTACTTCTGCGAGCTGACCAGGTTGTTCGGCGCCGCGGCGTCGCTGACGTTGAACAGAGTCTTGTCCGTCCAGGTGCGCAGCAGCGAGTCCATGGTGGGGTCGACGGTCGCGGGGCGGCCGTTGACCAGGTTGTAGGACGCCATGACGCCCGTCGCGGCGTCGGCCGTGATGGCCGGCTTGAACGCCTGCTCGTCGTACTCGTGCAGCACCCGCGGCGGGACGCTCGAGGAGGTCGTGTCGCGGTGGACCTCGTTGTTGTAGGCCAGGTAGTGCTTCAGCGTCGGCGCGGTCTTGAGGTAGAACGGGTCGTCGCCCGACATGCCCTTGCCGTACGCCGTGGAGATCGCGCCCGTGAGCGTGGTGTCCTCGGAGTAGCCCTCCTCGTTGCGGCCCCAGCGCGGGTCGCGGAGCAGGTTGACCACGGGCGCCCAGAGGTTGAGGCCCCAGAGCGCGGGGTCCTCGGAGTTGTAGCCGCGGGCCTCGTCTCCCACCACCGCGCCGACCTGCGTGACCAGGTCGGGGTCCCAGGTGCTCGCCAGGCCCACGGCCTGCGGGAACGTGGTCGCCTTCGCGGTGTGCACGGCGCCGTCCACGTAGCTCGTGGTCCAGGCGAGCCCGTGCAGCGCCTCGGTGCCGGTACGGAACTGGCCGATGCCCAGGCGCGGCACGGGGAGCGGGAACTGGTGCAGCAGCGAGATCTCCTCGTCCGGCGTGAGCCGGCCCAGCAGGTCGTCGATCCGCGCCTGCAGGGGCAGGTCCGGGTTGCGGAAGGGAAACTGGTCCTCGCCGTGCGCGGCCTGCGCGGGGACCAGGCCCGCGAGCGCGAGCGCGAGCGTGGTCGGGACCGCCCAGCGGGCCGCCCTGCGGCGGCGGGACGCGCGCGACGCGGCGGTGGCTGTCGTCGTGCGCGGCGCGGCGGATGCGGCCGGCGCTGATCTGGCTGTCGCTGCGGATCTGTCCGGCGCTGCGGCGCGGGCGCGCGCAGTGCGGTCGTCGGGACGTGGTGTCTCGTGCACGGATCGGCTCCTCGGGTTCGGCGAGGGCGGCAGTGCCCCCGCGTCGCGTCCGGCCGACCGTCGAGTCCGACCACCCTGCGCACGGCGACGTGCGCAAGGCGCGCTGGACCCGCGTGCCGGACTCGGCCCCCGGCGGGACCGGTCGCCCGACGACGCTGACGGTGGACGGCTGGTGGATTCACCATCATCGAAGCGCTTCGATGATCGATCGCCTCGACCGTAGAAGCGTCCGGAATGCCTGTCAAGCGGTCATTGTCGGGAATCTGCCCACCTGGAGGGCTCCGCGCGGGTCGACGTCGCGGCTCTCTGCGGCCTTGTCAGGCGAAGCGCTTCGAAGCCCAGAGGTCCCCCGCTCCTCCGGTTCAGCCTGGATCCCGCGGCGCGAGCCCGCGCCGCCACGAAGACAGCGGCACCCCGGCCGCGCTGCACGCGCGACGAGGGTGCCGCTGTTCACGCCCGGACCACCACGTCGGTGGCCGGACCGCTGACCGTCAGCTCTCGGTGCCCGGTCGCACCCGGCGGCGTCCGACGACCACGGCCACCGTCCCGGCCAGGAGCACCAGGAGAGCGACCAGCGCCGGGAGGGCGGGGTCGAACCCGGTCGCACCGAGCGCGCCGGGGTCGTCGGCCGCCAGCACCTGGAGCGCCGCCTGCGCGCTCACCTCGGACTCCACTCCCACCACGGCCACGTGGTGCGCGCCGACGGCCGTGCTCACCGGGATCGTCGCCGTGACGTCGATGGCGCCGGATGCGTCCGCGTCCGTCGCGACGAGCAGGACGGGCTCGGAGTGGAGCCACACCTGCACGCGCTCACCCGGGCTGAAGCCGCCGCCCTTGACGTGCACGGTCCCACCGGCCGGCACCGACCCGGCCGAGAGCTGCAGGTGCGGCTTGCCCGGGTGCGTCGGCTTCGGCGTGGGGTGACCGTGCGTCGGCTTCGGCGTGGGGTGACCGTGCGTCGGCTTCGGCGTCGGGTGCGTCGGCTTCGGCGTCGGGGTGGGGGTCGGCGTCGGGGTGGGGGTCGGCGTCGGGGTCGGGGTCGACCCCCCGTCGTCCTGGGCCTCGACGAGGACCGCCACGGTCCGGGCGGGCACGGTCACGGTGCCCGAGGCGGCGTCCCACGACGTCGCCTTGACCACGCCGTCGGAGCCAGCGGCCTGGACCGGCGAGAGCTCGTAGTCCCTCCCCGCGAGCGCCGCGATGCTCTGCGTCACCGCGTGCGTTCCGGCGTTGAACACGACGAGCGCGCCGTCGAGCTCGGGGTCGGCGTCGGCGCCCACCGTGTCGTCGATGCGCATCGTGACGACGCCGGGAACCGCGGCCGCCCCGCTGCCCGGGAACGTGACCTTCTGCTCGATGGCTGCGGCGCTCCCGAGCCGGAACAGCCGGGACGACGAGCGCAGCCGCAGCAGGTCCTGCGCCTGGTCGGAGGCCGCGGCCACCTGCGCCGCGGTGGGCTTGAGCGCCGGGTCCTCCAGCAGCGGCTTCTGGTACGGCCACTTCGCCTGATTGTCCGCGGCCGGCGGCAGGCCGTGCCCGAAGCCGTTGTCCGCGCCGGTCCAGTCGATCGCGTTGAACCAGTCGCCCGAGTTGAAGCTGTTGCGGTCGAGCGACTTGCTGCGCAGCATGTCGGCCCCCGCGTGCCAGAACGACGGGGTCTGCGCGAGCGCGGTGGTGGCGAGCGACAGCGTGTTCATGCGGATGCGGTCGCTCATCGTCGTGGCCTGCGGCAGCTTCATCGTCAACGAGTCCCACAGGGTCTCGTTGTCGTGCGCGTCGACGTAGGTGATGACCTCGTCGGGCTCGTCGGCGTAGCCGGCAGGCTGGCCGTTGTAGTCGATCTGGCCGCCCGTGCGCACCTGCCCGTCGCTCGTCGTGAAGGCGTAGTCCTTGAGGTTGCCGGCGAGGCCGAGGCGGACCAGGTCCGCGTCGTGCTGCGCCCGCGCCAGCTGTTCGGCCTCGGTGCCGTTCACGGCGTCACCGTTGGGGTCGGTGTACCCGCCGGAGCCGAAGCCCTGGATGCGCGGGTTCTCGTCGAACGGTCCGCCGCCGCGCACGGCGTCGCGCAGCCGGTCGCTGAACGTCCCGATGCCCGTGCCCCCCAGCTGGCCCTGGGTGGCCTGCGTGAAGAGCGCGTTGTTCGCGACCTCCCCGAAGTTCCACCCCTCGCCGTACAGGTAGATCTTCTTGCCGTCGACTCCGTCCTTCGCGAGCGTGAGCTCGTCCAGCGCGGCCCGGACGTCGAGCATGTTCTGACGCGAGTGGTGGCCCATGAGGTCGAACCGGAAGCCGTCGACCTTGTACTCCTTGGCCCAGCTGACCACCGCGTCGACCATGAGCTTGCCAGCCAGCGCGTGCTCGGTCGCCACGTTCTGGCAGCACGTGCTCGTCTGGACCGCGCCCACGGCGTTGAGCCGGTGGTAGTAGCCGGGGACCACCTTGTCCAGCACCGACGTGTCGGCCTGGCCGGACGCCGAGGTGTGGTTGAACACCTCGTCGAGCACCACCTGAAGACCTGTCGCGTGCAGCGCCCCCACCATGGTGCGGAACTCGCTGACGCGCGCCGCGCCCTGCGGGTCGACCGCGTAGGAGCCCTCGGGCGCCAGGTAGTGGAACGGGTCGTACCCCCAGTTGAAGCCGTCCGCGCCGGATGCGGCCGTCACGCACGCCTGCTGCTCCGTGGCGGCCGGGCCGTACGACGCGAGGTCGCACGCGGGGGTCGACTGCCGGTCCTTCGTCTCCTCGATCGTCGCGATGTCGAACGTCGGCAGCAGGTGCACCGTGTTGAGGCCGGCGGCGGCCAGCTCCCGCAGGTGCCGCGTGCCGGCGCTGTCCCGCGCGAACGCCAGGTAGGTGCCGCGCTCGTCGGCGGGGACCGTGGCGTCCTTGATCGAGAAGTCCCGCACGTGCAGCTCGTAGATGGTGCGGTCCACGGCCTTCTCGACGACGGGCGCCTTCGTGTCCGACCACAGCGCCGGCTTCGTGCTCGCCGCGTCCAGGTCCACCACGACGGAGTGCGTCGAGTTGGTGGTGAGCGCCACCGAGTAGGGGTCGGTCACCTCGTTGTGCTCCACCGCGTCGGTCGAGGGCACGTACACGCTGACGTCGTACCGGTAGGCCGCGCCGTCCCACGCGTCACCACCGCGCACGCGCCACACGCCGTCGTCCGAGCGCTCGGCCTGGACGCGCTGCGGCGTGCCCGTCGTGCCGGCCGGCCACACGAGCAGGTCGACGTCCTTCGCGGTGGGAGCCCACAGCGCGAACGTCGGGTAGCCGCCGTGCCACGACAGGCCCAGCTCCGCGTCGCCGGCCGCCTGCGCGTACAGGTCGTCGATCACGCCCGGGACCTGCACGCCGGTCCAGGCGGACGGACCGTCGTCGCCGGCCTGGAGCACGGCCAGCTGGCCGGTGAGCAGGTCCGCCGCGTCGGCGCCGTCCACCGTGAGGGCCACGTAGCCCGTGAGCGCGGGGTAGCGCGCCGTCACGGCGGCGGGGAGGCCGTCCGGGTCGTAGGTGAGGGGCAGCCCCGAGCCTCCTGCGACCACGCCGTCGGTCAGCGTGAGCCCGCCCTCCGGTGCGTGGAACAGCGACCAGGTCAGGTCCGCCGGGTCCACCCCCGACGGGAGCAGGTCGCGCGGCCAGGCCAGGGTGTCGCGCGTGACCCAGTGCGCGCGCTGCTGACCCGTTCCCGGCAGGGGCGGGTCCGCGACCGTCACGGTCAGCACGTGGGTGCTCGAGTCGAACGAGAACAGCACCTGCTTGTCCTTCGTCGCCGAGAAGGAGATGTTGTCACCGCCGGGCACACCACCCGCGCCCCAGTTCACGTCCCAGCTGCCCTGGGTGGTCTTGACCTCGTAGGAGCCGGTGGGCAGCTTCGTGGTCGCGAACGTGAACGTGCCGTCGCCGTCGGGATCCTGCAGCCAGGCCGCGAGGCAGTCGGGCTGCCAGTCGCCGGGGCAGCCGAGCTCCGACTGGAAGCTGCCCGCCAGGGTGTAGAGCGGCCCGGCCGCGGTGCTGGTGAACGCGTGCGTCACCGGGTCGTAGACGAACGTCACGTCCGTCGTCTCGGTGAGCGAGTACGCGACGTTGCCGCCGTCCCGCACACCACCGGCGCCGTAGTTCTCGCTCCACGAGCCGCCGACCGCGACCTTGTACTCGTAGTCCCCCGCGGGCAGCCGGAACGTCCCGGCGTAGACGCCGCCCGGCTTCTTGGCGAGCACGGCCTGCGGGCAGTCGGGCGCCCAGTCACCCGCGCAGCCCATCTCGGAGTTATGGCTGCCCGGGACGGTCACCAGCAGGTCGCCGCCGCCGCCCGGGTCCGTGGGCGGCTGCGCGGCGTCGATGCTCAGGACGCCCGACGCCGTGTCGAGGCTGAACGTGACGGTCGGCGTCTCGGCGGTCACGGAGAACGCGACGTTCCCCCCCGACGCCCCGCCGTAGCTGGTGTCCCAGCTGAAGCCCTTGACGGCCTTGGCCTCGTAGCTGCCAGCCGGGATCGCCGACGTCGTGTACGTCCAGGTCCCGTCGCCGTCCGTGTCGGCGAGCACGCCCGTGAGGCAGTTCTGGTTCCAGTCGGACGTGCAGCCCAGCGCCTGCTGGAAGCTGCCCGCCACCGTGTACACCGCACCGGCGGCGTCGTTGGTGACGCGGTGGGTGTGCGGGTCGTACCAGAACGTCACGGCCCGGTCGGGGTCGGTCACGGTGTACGCGATGTTGCCGGAGGCCGAGTTCTTCACGCCGTCGACGCCGTAGTTCTCGAACCAGCCGCCGTTCTCGTCGCCCGCGGCCTCGTGGAAGGCCGCGCCGATCGCCGCCTTGTACTGGTACGAGCCGGCCGGGAGGCTGAACGTGCCCGAGTAGAGGCCGTTGGGCTGCAGCGTGAGCTCCGCGTCCGCGCACGTGGGCTGCCAGTCGGCCGCGCAGCCCATCTCGCTGTTGTGGTCGCCGGGCACGGTAACTTTGCTCGCGGCGTCCTGCTCCACGGGCGTGCCGCCCCCGTAGCCCTCGCCCACGGTGGCGTACGTGCTGGCCACGGACCTGTTGCCGCTCGCGTCGACGACGACGGCCCGGTACTCGACGAGCGACCCCGCCGCGAGTCCGGCAGTGGTGTGGAAGACGCGAGGCGAGCCCGAGTCGCTGGTGCCCAGCGTGGTCCACGTGTCGTCGCCCGCCACGCGGTAGTCGAAGGTGGTCTCGGCGTAGGCCCCGTCGGCCAGCGTCACGGCCACCGGGTTCAGCGCCTTCACCGGCAGGCCCGGCGTTCCGGCGAACTCGGCGGTCGGAGCCGCCGCACGCTCCGGCAGGCCGGTCGTCGCGCGGTAGACGACCGCGGACAGCGGCGGCACGGTCAGCGTCACGTCACCGTCGGCGGTCACGTCGTCGTCGGCGCCGTAGATCCCCTTGAACGTGGCGGTCGGGCTCAGGGGCGAGAAGGTCGCCGACTTCTGGGTGGTCGCGTTGTTCACCGCGACCAGGTACTCGACCTTCTCGTCCCGGTCCACGCGGGAGAAGGCGTACACGCCTGTCCCGTCGGCCACGTACTGCTCCACCTGCGCGCCGTCGGAGAGCGCCGGGTGGGCCTTGCGCAGGGCACCGAGGTCCGCGATGTCGCGGTAGAGGGTGCTGCCGGTGTCGAAGTGGTCGCCCGTGCCCATCGTCGTGCCGTCCACGAGCTCCTGGTCGGCGTACTCCTGGACCTGCGTGCCGAACAAAGACTGGCGCGCGTCCTTGTCGCCGCCCGCACCCACGAAGCCCTGCTCGTCGCCGTAGTAGACGACGGGCTGGCCACGCGTGAGGAACATGAGCTGGTGGGCCAGCACGTCACGCTGCTCGGCGTCGCTCTTGCCGTCCAGGAAGTAGCCGATGCGGCCCATGTCGTGGTTGCCGAGGAACGTGGGCAGCGCGGCCGCGCTCGAGTCGGGCATCGTGTAGTAGTCGTCGCTCGCGTACAGGCCCGCCAGGCTCTTGGCCGAGCCGCCGCTCGCGTAGCCGGACGCCGCGGACTGGAACGAGAAGTCGAGGACCGAGCTCATGTCGGTCTTGCGCACGTAGGGGCTCGTCTTGGTGGCGTCCGCGTCGAAGACCTCGCCGAACATGAAGAAGTCGTCGTTGCCCACGGCGTGCGCGTGGTCCATGACCTGCTTCGTCCAGGACTGCCAGAACTCCATGTTGACGTGCTTGACGGTGTCGATGCGGAAGCCGTCGATCCCGACGTCGACCCAGTCGGAGAAGATGTCCGCCATGCCGTCGACGACCGTCTTGTTCTCGGTCATCAGGTCGTCCAGCGCACCGAAGTCGCCCAGCGTCGAGGACTCACCGGCGTAGGTCGACGCGCCGCGGTTGTGGTACAGCGTGGGGTCGTTGAGCCAGGCGGGGACCTTGACGTCCTTCTCGGCGTCCGGGACCACGGGCGTGTACGGGAAGGAGTCGGCGTTCATGGCCGGGAAGGTGGTGCCCACCACGTCGGCCAGGGAGAAGGCCTTGCCGTCCGCGTCCTTGTACGGGCTGCTCGCCTCCGAGACGTACGGGTGGTCGCCCGGCTGGGTGTACTGGATCACGTCTGCCGTGTGGTTGGCGATGATGTCGAAGTAGACCTTCAGGCCCTTGGCGTGAGCGGCGTCGATGAGCCCGTCCAGCTCGGCCATGGTGCCGTAGTGCGGGTCGATGGTGGTGAAGTCCGTGACCCAGTAGCCGTGGTAGCCCGCGGACTCGTCGTCCGTGCCGGCACCCTGGACGTACTTGTTCTTGAACGACGGGGTCAGCCAGATGGCGCTCGTCCCCAGGCCCTTGATGTAGTCGAGCTTGCCCCGGAGGCCCGCCAGGTCCCCGCCCTGGTAGAAGCCCTTGTCGGTGGGGTCGAACCCGGTGGTCAGGCGGTCCCCGGTGACGCCACCGTGGTCGTTGCCCGTGTCGCCGTTGGCGAAGCGGTCGGTCATGACGAAGTAGAACTGCTGGCCGGAACCGGGCTCGCGCACGGGCGCGGCGGGGTGGGGGTCCTGCGCGGCCTCGGCGGCCAGGTCCAGGGGGGTGAGCGAGGTGCGACCGGTCGCGAGGTCGAACTGCACGCTCAGCCGCGTCTGCCCCGCCAGCACCAGGGGGACGTTCGCGGCGCCGGCGTCGCTCGCGCCGCCGAAGCCGTATGCCTCGTCCCAGGAGTGGTCGCCCACCACCTTGAACTCGTAGCTGCCCGCGGGCAGCGTCACCTCGGTCGCGTACGTGCCGTCGCCCCGTGCCGTCAGGTCGCCGTCCGTGCAGGCGGGGTCCCAGTCGGCGGCGCAGCCGAGCTCGGTCTGCAGGCTGCCCACCAGGCTGTAGGACTCGGCGACCGCCGTCGCCGGCTGCTGCGTCACGACGACGCCCACCAGGGCCAGGGCTGCGGCGACCGCGGCGGAGAGAGCTCGCGCGGTTCGCGTCGGGGCAAGGGGCATGCGGGTGACTCCTTCGTCTCCGCGCGGCGCGCGCGGGCATGTGGTCCACGGAGCACGCGGGCCCCGTCCGCCGGCACTGGCGGTCCGACCGAGCCACACGTCGCCGTCTGAGATGTCCGACTGGCGATCCACCGGCGACGACCTCGTCGACGGGTTGGCGGCAACGTACCGGCTTGCTGCAACTTGCAGCAAGACTTTGCGGAAAACTGGGCATGCCCGATTCGTCCGACGCCCGTCCGACGGCCGCGCGTCAGCGGGCCAGGACGCGGGCGCGTCAGCGGGCCCGGACGCGGGCGTGAGCCATCGCCGGGCGGTCTCCGCCGTCCGCGGCACCGCCCGGGCTCGTCGCGCGAGCCGCCACCGCGGCTCCGCCAGCCGTCAGACCAGGCCGAGCGCCCTCACGGCGTCGCGCTCCTCGACGAGCTCGGCGACCGACGCGTCGATGCGTGCGCGCGAGAAGTCGTCGATCTCGAGGTCCGGCACGATCGACAGCTCGCCGTCGCGCGCGATCACGGGGAACGACGAGATCAGCCCCTCGGGCACACCGTAGGAGCCGTCCGAGACCACGCCCGCCGACGTCCAGTCGTCGGCAGGAGTTCCGGTCACCCAGGTGCGGACGTGGTCGAGCGCCGCGTTCGCGGCGGACGCGGCGGACGAGGCGCCGCGCGCCTCGATGATCGCCGCGCCCCGCTTGGCGACGGTCGGGATGAAGGTGTCGCGCACCCACGCCTCGTCGTCGACGACCTCGAGCGCCGGCGTGCCGCGCACGGTGGCGTGCGAGAGGTCCGGGTACTGCGTCGCCGAGTGGTTGCCCCAGATGGTGAGGCGGGCAATGTCCTCGACACCGGCGCCGGTCCTGGCCGCGAGCTGCGCCACGGCGCGGTTGTGGTCGAGGCGGGTCATCGCGGTGAACCGGTCCTTGGGGACGTCGGGCGCGTGCTGCGCCGCGATCCACGCGTTGGTGTTGGCCGGGTTGCCGACGACGAGCACGCGCACGTCCTGCGCGGCCCCCGCGTTGATCGCGGCGCCCTGCGGCCCGAAGATGCCACCGTTGGCGCTGAGCAGGTCCCCGCGCTCCATCCCGGCGCCGCGCGGACGGGCGCCCACCAGGAGCGCGACATTCACGCCGTCGAAGGCGGCCGTGGCGTCGTCGTGGATGTCGATGCCGGTCAGGAGCGGGAAGGCGCAGTCGTCGAGCTCCATCGCCGTGCCCTCGGCCGCCTTGACCGCCTGCGGCACCTCGAGCAGACGCAGCCGCACCGGCACGTCGGGGCCCAGCAGGTGGCCGGACGCGATCCGGAAGAGCAGCGCGTAACCGATCTGACCGGCGGCACCGGTGACGGTCACGGTGACGGGGGCTCCAGCAGGCAGTCCAGCGGGCACGGCGGCTCCTTCGACTCGTGCGGGCAGCCTGGGCGCGCCCACACCAGCACGCTACCCGCCGACGAGCCGCGGGCAACGCGGATGCTCACCGGCGGTCTCGGCGCCTGGGCCGGGCGATGGCGCCCGCGGCTACGCCTCGGCGGCGAGCACCGCCGCGAAACCCACGAACGTGACGCCCGCCGCGGCATCGATCCGGCGCCGGGCTCGGCGAGATCCGATGGTGCGCTTCGCCGCGTCGGCGCCGAGCACCACGAGGAGGAGGACGAGCCCTCCCAGCCCGGCCAGCGTGAGCGCGTAGGCCAGCAGGGTGGACGCGCCCGCGCCGGCGCTCAGGAACTGCGGGAGCACGGCGAGGTTGAACGCGAGCACCTTCGGGTTCGTGATGTTGCACAGGAAGCCACGCCCGAACGCGCGCGCCGGTGCCACTCGGACCGGCGCGGCCACCACCGCCTCCTCGGCCGCCGCCGCACGCCGGGCGGACCACAGCGCCTGCACGCCGAGGTAGGCGAGGTACACGACGCCGGCCCACCGGATCACCTCGAACACCGGTTCCGCCCGGGCGATGATCGCTCCGAGCCCCGACGCGGCCAGCACGCCCTGCAGCGTGCCCGCGAGCGTGATGCCCGCCATGGTCCACAGGCCCCCACGACGCCCGCCGGTGACGGTGCTCCGCAGGGTGAGCAGCGTGTCCGGACCGGGCGCGACGGCGATCACCAGCGCGAAGACGACGAACGACCAGTAGTGCGTCACAAGCGCTGGCCCCCCGCCGGCTCGCTGGGGCGCCCCTCGACGACGGCGGGGACGAGCGACGGGCGAGGCACGGGACGGCTCACGGTCGCGAACGCTAGCACCGCGCACACGACGACGGACGGCGCATCTCCACCAGGGAGATGCGCCGTCCGTGCGGCACTGCGGGGGCCCGGCTCAGGCCAGGCGCGCGGCCAGGTTCTCGTCAAGCGCGGCCAGGAAGTCCTCGGTGGTCAGCCACGCCTGCTCGGGACCGACCAGGCTCGCGAGGTCCTTGGTCATCTTGCCGCTCTCGACGGTCGTGATGACCACGTCCTCGAGCGTCTCGGCGAACTGCGTCACCTCGGGGGTGCCGTCCAGCTTGCCGCGGTGCTTGAGCCCGCCGGTCCAGGCGAAGATCGACGCGATCGGGTTGGTCGACGTGGGCTTGCCGGCCTGGTGCTGGCGGTAGTGACGCGTGACGGTGCCGTGCGCGGCCTCCGCCTCGACGGTCTTGCCGTCCGGCGTCATCAGCACCGACGTCATGAGACCGAGCGAGCCGAAGCCCTGCGCGACGGTGTCGGACTGGACGTCGCCGTCGTAGTTCTTGCAGGCCCAGACGTAGCCGCCCTCCCACTTCATGGCGGCGGCCACCATGTCGTCGATGAGGCGGTGCTCGTAGGTGAGGCCCTTCTCGGCGAACGCCGCGGCGAACTCCTCGTCGAACACCTCCTGGAAGATGTCCTTGAACGCACCGTCGTACGCCTTGAGGATCGTGTTCTTCGTCGACAGGTACACGGGGTAGCCGCGCTGCAGGCCGTACGCGAACGACGCCCGCGCGAAGTCACGGATCGAGTCGTTGAAGTTGTACATGCCCATGGCGACGCCGCCGCCGTCGGGGTACGTGACCACCTGCTGCTGGATCGGCTCCGAGCCGTCGGCGGGCGTGTACGTCAGCGTGAGCGTCCCAGCGCCGGCCACCTTGAAGTTGGTCGCCTTGTACTGGTCGCCGTGGGCGTGGCGGCCGATGATGATCGGCTTGTTCCAGCCCGGCACCAGTCGGGGGATGTTCGAGATGATGATCGGCTCGCGGAAGACGACGCCGCCCAGGATGTTGCGGATCGTGCCGTTCGGCGACACCCACATCTTCTTCAGGCCGAACTCCTCGACGCGCGCCTCGTCGGGCGTGATCGTCGCGCACTTGACGCCGACGCCGTGCTCCTTGATGGCGTGCGCGGCGTCGATCGTCACCTGGTCGTCGGTGGCGTCGCGGTTCTGGATCGACAGGTCGTAGTACCGCAGGTCGACGTCGAGGTACGGGTGGATGAGGCGGTCCTTGATGAACTGCCAGATGATGCGCGTCATCTCGTCGCCGTCGAGCTCGACGACCGGGCCGACAACCTTGATCTTCGCCATGCGGGGATCTCCTGAACTGGGGACTCGTACGTGGGGCCGTGCCCGGCGGCGGCAGTCGCGTCGCGCGCGGGCGGCATCGTCCGACGCCAAGATTACTCGACATCGAGACAATGGCGGGATCCGGGCGAGGCGGGCCGGTGCCCACCACGCGACACCCAGCGGGTGCGGGCCGTGCGCACATGGTCGAGGCTGGCATGCTGACCCCGCAAGGGACGGTCCGGGCACGCGTCGGGGCTGGTCCCACACCTCATCCACTCGAACGACAGGACCGACATGTCCCAGACACCCGACCCGGTGGCCGGCTCGCCCGAGCCCGCAGACGTCACCGCCGCCGCGGCAGCCGACGACACGACGCAGCCGCCCGTGCCCGCCGGCGAGCCGGTCGACACGACGAAGCCCGCCGCCGCGAGCGGCCCGGCCGCCACGGCGGCTCCTGCCCCGGAGGCCGACGCCTCCGTCGAGAGCTACGACGCCTACGTGGTGCCCGCGGGCACCGCCGTGATCACGGGACCCAGCCTCGCCGCGCGCCTCGGCGCGGAGGCGTTCGGCACCTTCTTCCTGGTCCTCGCGGGTGTCGGCGTCGCGGTCTGGGCGGGCATCCAGGGCCTGGGCGCCGGACCGCTCGGCGTCGCGCTGGCCTTCGGCATCGCCGTCCTGGCGGGCGCCTCGGCCGTGGGCCACGTCTCCGGTGGCCACTTCAACCCCGCCGTCACAATCGGCGCGGCGATCGCCGGCCGCACGCCGTGGCGTGACGTGCTCCCCTACTGGCTCGCGCAGCTGGTGGGTGGCGCCCTCGCCACCTCGGTGATCTTCCTCAGCGCGTCGAGCCTGAAGCCCATCGAGAACAACGAGCGCGAGTTCTTCTCCTCGACCTCGAACGGCTACGACAGCCACTCGCCCATCTTCGCCGCCGCGCAGGGCGGGTTCAGCTGGGTGTTCGCGGGCCTCACCGAGCTCATCGTCACGGCCGTCTTCGTCGGGATCATCCTCGGCGTCACCGACCGCCGCGTGACCAAGGTGGCCGCTCCCGTGGCCATCGGTCTCGCGCTGACGGTGCTGATCCTGGTGGCCATGCCCGTCACCAACGCGTCGCTCAACCCGGCCCGCTCGACTGCGACCGCGATCTTCTCCGAGAGCTGGGCGCTCAAGCAGCTCTGGCTGTTCTGGCTCTTCCCGATCCTGGGCGCCGCCCTCGCGGGCCTCGTCTACCGCGCCTTCGCGGCCGAGCCGCCGGCGGACAACCTGCTGCAGGAGGACGACGTCTACATCACCGAGGAGGACGTCCTCGTCGTCGAGGAGCGCTGAGCCCCGGGCTCGACATCGTCGCACCGTACGCCCGGCCCCCGAGGGGGCCGGGCGTTCGTGCGTCGAGGGGGCTAGACCGTCCGGCCCGGCAGGAGCTGGGCCAGCACGCCGATGCCCACCGCGAGCGTGGCGAGCACGGCGATGTCGATCGCCTTGGCCCGGACGGAGATCGCGATGGGGCCGGGGTGCGGCAGCACGGCACGGACCACGGCGCACGCGGCCAGCACGCCCGCGAGCGTGTAGGCGCCGGCACGGGTGCCGACCACGACGGCGACGACGGCGGCGACCAGCACGCCCGCGCTCGTCCACCACAGCGACGCGTTGCGGCTCGCCTCGAGCGACGCCCGCGCGATCGCCCTCGGGTCGAGCACCTGCTCCTCGGGCGAGGGCGGCACCGGAACCGGGTCGACCTGGGCGGTCTCGTCGATCTGGCCCTTCTCGTCGACCTGGCCGGTCTCGCCGGCCCGGCCGGTCTCGTCGACCTGACCCGACTCGTCGACCTGGCCGGCCTCGTCGGGCGCACCGTCCGGTGCCCCGCTCGCCGCCGGACCGTCCACCCGCTTCACAGCCATCGATGATCCTCCCGTCGGGGAGACTACCGTTGCCCGGGTGACGTCCCAGCCCCCACGGCCACCCGACGCGCTCCGCCGGATCGTCGTGGTCGGCGCCGGGCTCGCCGCGACCCAGACGGTCGGCGCGCTCCGCGAGCGCGGCTTCGACGGCCACCTCACCGTCGTCGGCGCCGAGCATCTGCCCCCGTACGACCGGCCGCCGCTGTCCAAGCACCTGCTCGACCGACCCGCACCGACGTTCCTGGCCGACGAGCTGGGGATCGACGTGCGGTCGCTGGCCGACGACCTGCGACTGGGCCAGCCCGCGCGCGCGCTCCGGCTCGAGGAGGACGGCGTCGAGATCCTCACGACCGACGGCGCGCCCGTCCGGGCCGACGCGGTGGTCGTCGCCACCGGCGCCCGGGCACGGCGCGTACCCGGCTGGGAGCACGCGCTCGTGCTGCACACCGCGGACGACGCGGCGGTCCTGCGCGACCGCCTCGTCCCGGGGACGCGGCTCGTGATCATCGGCGCGGGCTGGATCGGCGCCGAGGTGGCCGGGGTCGCAGCCGTCGCCGGGGTGCACGTGACCGTGCTCGAGGCCGCGGACGCGCCGCTCACGGGGGCGCTCGGCGCGGACGTCGGGCGCCTCACGGGCCCGTGGTTCGAGACCGCCGGTGTGCGCCTCGTGACCGACGCGCGCGTCGTGCGGGTGGACCCGGACGCCGTGCACCTCGCCGACGGCGAGCGCGTGGCGGCGGACGTGGTCCTCGCCGCGGTGGGTGCGGTGCCTGCGACCGGGTGGCTGGCGGGCACGCTGCCGCTCGATCCGGACGGCTCTGTGCGCGTCGACGAGGGCTATGCGGTGCTCGGTGCGGACGGCTCCACCGCGGACACCGCGCCGCAGTGGCGCGTCCGGGCGGTCGGCGACGTCGCGCGGCGGCGCTCGCGCCGGCACGGCTGGGTGTCCGGAGGCCACTGGGACGGGGCCCTGCGAGGGCCGCTCGACCTCGCCGCGGCCCTCGTCGGTGACGGCGACGGACCGCCGGCCGCCGAGGACCCGGTCCCCTACGTGTTCTCCACACAGCTCGGCCACGAGCTCACGCTCTTCGGCACTCCGGCGGCCGACGACGACGTGCTGCTCCGCGGGGATCCCGCGAGCGGCGACGGCTGGTCGGCGCTGTGGTTCCGCCCGGGCTCCGACACGCTCACCGCCGTGTTCACCACCGACCGGCCTCGCGACGTCGGGGGCGCGCGCCGGCTGTTCGCGGGAGCGGAGCTGCCGCGACTCGATCGCAGCCTCGCTGCCGACGCCGACGTCGCCCTGCGTGCTGCGCACCGGACCTGACCGGCCCGCGCACCGCCCGGCCGCCGGAGGATGGCGCTGCTCCGCCACCCCCCGGCGGTCGCTCAGTGGGCGAAGTGCCGCGTGCCGGTGAGGTAGAGCGTCACCCCGGCGGCCTCCGCGGCGGCGACGACCTCGTCGTCGCGCACCGAGCCGCCGGGCTGGACGACGGCGCGCACGCCGGCATCGAGCAGCACCTGCAGCCCGTCCGCGAAGGGGAAGAACGCGTCCGACGCTGCCACGGCACCGCGCGCACGCTCGACGTCGCCGGTGTTGGCGCGCTCGACCGCGAGCCGGCAGGAGTCGACCCGGTTGACCTGGCCCATGCCGACCCCCACCGAGGCCCCGTCCGCCGCGAGCAGGATCGCGTTCGACTTCACCGCGCGCACCGCGCGCCACGCGAACGCCAGGTCGGCGAGCGTGGCCTCGTCAGCCGCCTCACCCGTGGCCAGCGTCCAGGCCGCCGGGTCGTCGCCCGCGGCGTCGATCCGGTCCACCTGCTGCACCAGCAGACCGCCGGAGATCGCGCGCTGCTCGGTGCGGGCGCCCTCCAGACCGCGCACCCGCAGCAGCCGGATGTTCTTCTTGCGCGACAGGATCTCGACGGCCTCGTCCTCGAAGTCGGGCGCGAGCACGACCTCGGTGAAGATCGGTGCGATCTGCTCGGCAGCGGCGGCCGTGAGGGTGCGGTTGGTGGCGATCACCCCGCCGAACGCGGACACCGGGTCGCAGGCGTGCGCGCGCGCGTGGGCGTGGGCGACGTCATCGCCGATCGCGATGCCGCACGGGTTGGCGTGCTTGATGATCGCGACGGCCGGCTCGGTGTGGTCGTGCGCGGCACGCCATGCGGCGTCGGCGTCGACGTAGTTGTTGTAGCTCATGGCCTTGCCGTGCAGCTGCTCGGCACCGGCCAGGCCGAGGCCCGCCGCGCCGTCCGGCGAGACGTACAGCGCCGCGCCCTGGTGCGGGTTCTCGCCGTAGCGCAGCACGTCGGACCGGTCCCACGTGCTGCCGACCACGGCGCCGAAGCCGGAGTCGGCGGCGACCTCGTCGGGCGCGTACTGCCCGGCGAACCAGCCCGAGACGGCCACGTCGTAGGCCGCGGTGTGGGCGAAGGCCTGGGCGGCGAGGAGGCGACGCTCGGCCAGCGTGAACCCGCCGGCCGCGACCGCGGCGGCCACGTCGTCGTAGCGCGCGGGGTCCACGACGACCGCGACGCTCGGGTGGTTCTTGGCCGCGGCCCGCACCATCGACGGCCCGCCGATGTCGATCTGCTCGACGCACTCGTCCGGGCCCGCACCGGAGGCGACCGTGGCCGTGAACGGGTAGAGGTTGACGACGACGAGCTCGAAGGGCTCGATGTCGAGCTCCTCGAGCTGGGCGAGGTGCTCCGGCCGGCGGGTGTCCGCGAGCACGCCGGCGTGCACGCGGGGGTGCAGCGTCTTGACCCGTCCGTCGAGGCACTCCGGGAACCCGGTGAGGTCCTCGACCCGAGAGACGGGGACGCCGGACGCGGCGATCGTCGAGGCCGTGGATCCCGTCGAGACCAGCTCGACGCCCGCGGCGTGCAGGGAGGCGGCCAGCTCGGTCAGACCGGTCTTGTCGTAGACGCTGACCAGGGCGCGGCGCACCGGCTTGCGGCTGGTGGCCTCGGCGCCGGACGAACCGGCGGCAGACGAGGCGGGGACGGGGGCAACGTGGCTCATGGCGCTACTTCCTGGGTGGGCGGCAGATGCTCGTCACCGACGCCGCGTCATGCGCGGCGGCGGCACCCAGGCACCCAGGCGGGCGGTGCGCTGCAGGGAACTGCGGTCGCTCCCCGGTGGTTCTCCCCACCTTCGCCAGTCACGACCGTGGCCGAGTCTACCGGGCCCGGTCGAGGGCGGCGAGGCTCAGCCGATGCGGGCGTGCCGCCCCTCCACGGTGAGGCCCTCGCGCACGATGCGCCCGACGACGTCGACCAGCAGCCGGCGCTCGACCACCTTGATGCGCTCGTGCAGGCTCGGCTCGTCGTCGTCGGGGAGCACGGGCACGGCGTCCTGCGCCAGGATCGGGCCGGCGTCGACGCCACCGTCCACGACGATCACCGAGCAGCCGCTCACCTTCACGCCGTAGGACAGCGCGTCGCGCACGCCGTGCGCGCCCGGGAAGGCGGGCAGCAGGGCGGGGTGGGTGTTGACGACCCGGTCCGGGAACCGGTCCAGGAACGGGCGGCCCACCAGCTTCATGAAGCCTGCGAGCACGACGAGGTCGGGCGAGAACACCGCGACCGCCTCCGTCAGCGCGAGGTCCCAGGCGGCCCGGTCGGCGAAGTCGCCGAGCGCGACGACGGCCGTCGGGACGCCGGCAGCCTGCGCGATGTCGAGCGCCCGGATGCCGGGCCGGTCCGCCACGACCCCGACGACGCGGCCGCCGAAGCCCGGGTCGCCGTGGACGGCGAGCAGCGCCTCGAGGTTGGAGCCCGTGCCCGAGACCAGCACGACGAGCCGTCCTGCCGCCCGGGTGGCGTGCGTCGGCGGCGTCGGCTGCGGGGGTCCGGAGGGAGTCACGCGCGGAACCCTACCTGCGGCGCCCGGCCGCCCGCACCGACCGCTGAGCGCGGGCCCGGGACGCACCCGGGCGGGCTCGTGGGTGAGAATGCCCGGGTGAGCAACCCGTACGCCCCGCCGGAGGATCGTCGTCAGCCCGCCGACGACGAGGAACCGGCCGCTCCGGGACAGCTCGCCGGGCCCCCGCAGGCGCCCGGCACCGAGCAGCAACCCCCGACCGGCACCCCGGCGGGGCAGTACCCACCGGGGCAGCACCCGCCGGGGCAGCAGTACCCGCCGCACCCGTACCCCCCGGCGCAGTACCCGCCGGGGCAGCACCCACCGGGCCAGTACCCGCCGCCTGGCTACCCGGCCGGCCAGTACCCGCCGCCCGCACAGCTCGCGGGGCCGCCGCCGCTGCCTCCGACCGATCCCGTGGGCGCGGAGAAGGCGCGCCGGTCGTCGCGCATGTTCGGCGTGCTGCTCCTGGGCGCGGTGGTGCTCAGCACGCTGCCCGTGCCGTGGCAGGCCGTGGCGCTCCCGTTCGTGGTCGCCGCCGCGGTGTACGGCGTGCGCGGCCTGGTCCAGGCCTCCCGCGCGCACGTCCGCGGGGCCCTCGTGCCGATGCTCGCGGGAGGCGTGGCGATCACCCTGCTCTGGACCGTCGCGATCGGCGCCATGCTGGTGCTGTGGCCCGCCCTCGCGGACCGCGAGCGCTGCCTGGACGACGCGCTGACCATCAGTGCGGCCGACGAGTGCCGGCAGGCCTTCCAGGCGGAGCTCGAGGACCTGCAGGACCGCGCACGCGGCTGATCCTGCTCGTGGGCGCTCAGTCCGACGGAGCGGATCCCCGACGCGTCGCGCGCCGCAGCACGGCGCGGAAGGCGGGATCCGTGGGAAGCGCCACCGCGGCCGACCCGAACAGCAGCGGCCATGCGACCGCGATCCCGACCAGCAGGGCCGAGGCTCCCACGTGCGCCATCCGGCCGGGCCCGATGCCGCCAGACGCGAGGACCACGAGCACCGAGACCAGCGCGGCGGCGACGCCCGCGACGCACGCGCACGCCGCCACGGGGTGCCACCAGCGCGGGCCGGCGATCCGGCGGTGCACGTACCACCCGGCGGCCGCCCCGAGGCCCGCGAGCAGCAGCGGCGTCGCAAAGCTCCACAGGCCGGGCAGGGTGTTGCTCGGCAGCGCCCCGAGGATCGGCACGGCGGGCATCGGCCCCGCGACGACCTCGTGCGGGGCGAAGTGCGTGCCGGCACCCACGGCGAACCCCGGGCCCGCGATCCACGCGATCGCCCACACGACGAGGTTCGGGGCGAAGGAGAGCTCGCCGAACGCCAGCACCGTCCCGCCGACGGCCCCCAGGCCGAGGCCGTCGACCACGTCGCGGATCGTCGCGAGGCCGGCCACCACCCACAACGCCGTGACCACGGAGGCGACGGCCACCAGTGCGGCGACCACCATGGCCGCGGCTCCTGCGCCGACGCGCAGCACGCGAGGCACGCGCACCCAGACGGGCGCCGTCAGTGTCCGCACGGACGGCGCACCCGAGCGCGAGGCCATCCCCGTGCCCAGGCCGATCGCGGCCACGAGCGCGGCGCCAGCCACGGTCCGCACGAGACCGACGGGGCCGGTGCCGACAAGAAGCGCGACGAGGAGCGCGCCCGCCACGTAGGTCCCCACACCTGCGAGGTACGCGGACCGGGTGGGGACGGCCGACCGGCGCGCGGAGGCGTAGCACGTGAACACCGCGAGCGCGGTGATGCCGAGCGGGACGAGCGAGATCGCGACACCCCCGACGGTGAGGGGCACGCCGTGCCCGGCGAGCCACAGTGCGCCGCCCACCTGGACGGCGCGGAACCACGACACACCCGCGTTGGACGGGTCGGCCGCGGTGGCGACGAAGGCGGCGACCGCGGGGAGCACGAGGGCGAGCAGCGACAGGATCGCCGCCTGCGCCGCGGCCAGCGCCCCGGACACCCATCGCGGGGCACCGTCGAGCGCGCTGGCGAAGAACGCCTCCGAGGCCGAGGCCGATCCCGCCACGGGCACCGCGCCGGTGTCCGCGCGGCGCCGCCGCCCCGCGCGGCCAGGACCAACCGCCGGCCCGCCGCCGCGGCTACCCGCGCCGCGACCGCGGTCGGCGACCGTGGTCGCGGGGGCGGACGGACGGGACTGGCTCACCGTGCCATGGTCGCGTCGGTGCCCGGGATGCGGTGGCAGGCGGCCCGGCGCGTCGGCACACCGACCCAGATCACATCGTCGGTCCGCGCAGTGGTCGACGACCCTCGGCACGACGAACGCCCGCCCGGCCGCCGACGCGGGGTCGGCGGGCCGGACGGGCGTCCGCGGTGCGGTGTCTCAGGCCTGCGTGAGCAGCTCGCGCGCGAGCGCGGCCGTCTCGGACGGCGTCTTGCCGACCTTGACGCCGGCGGCCTCGAGGGCCTCCTTCTTGGCCTGCGCCGTCCCCGACGAGCCGGAGACGATGGCGCCCGCGTGGCCCATCGTCTTGCCCTCGGGCGCGGTGAAGCCCGCGACGTAGCCGACGACCGGCTTGGTCACGTGCTCGGCGATGTACGCCGCGGCACGCTCCTCGGCGTCGCCGCCGATCTCGCCGATCATCACGATGACCTCGGTCTCGGGGTCGGCCTCGAACGCCGCGAGGGCGTCGATGTGCGTGGTGCCGATGATCGGGTCGCCGCCGATGCCGATGGCCGTCGAGAAGCCGAAGTCCCGCAGCTCGTACATCATCTGGTAGGTCAGCGTGCCCGACTTGGACACCAGGCCCACGCGGCCGGGGCCCGTGATGTCGGCCGGGATGATGCCGACGTTCGACTTGCCGGGGCTGATGAGGCCGGGGCAGTTCGGCCCGATGAGCCGCACGCCCTTCTCCTGCGCGAGCGCGAAGAACTCGGCCGTGTCGGCCACCGGGACGCCCTCGGTGATGATGACGACGAGCGGGATGCCCGCCTCGATCGCCTCGACGACCGCGCCCTTGGTGTGGGCCGGCGGCACGAAGATCACGGAGACGTCGGCGCCGGTCTTCTCGATGGCCTCGGAGACGGAGCCGAAGACGGGGACCTCGACGTCACCGAAGGCGACCGACGTCCCGGCCTTGCGCGGGTTGACGCCGCCGACGACGGACGTGCCCGACGCCAGCATGCGGGTGGTGTGCTTGGTGCCCTCGGAGCCGGTCATGCCCTGGACGATGACCTTGGATGCCTCGGTCAGAAAGATGGCCATGGTGGTGTCTGCTTCTCTCTCGGTCGTCTGGGGACTCAGGCGTTGGCCAGCTCGGCCGCCTTGTCGGCGCCGCCGTCCATGGTGTCGGCCAGGGTGACCAGCGGGTGCCCTGCGTCGGCGAGGATCTGGCGCCCCTCGAGCACGTTGTTGCCGTCCAGTCGCACGACGAGCGGCTTCGAGGCCTCGTCGCCGAGGATCTCGAGAGCCGCGACGATGCCGTTCGCCACCGCGTCGCACGCCGTGATGCCGCCGAAGACGTTGACGAACACGGACTTGACCTGCGGGTCCGTCAGGATGATGTCCAGGCCGGCGGCCATGACCTCGGCCGAGGCGCCGCCACCGATGTCGAGGAAGTTGGCGGGCTTGACGCCCCCGTGCTTCTCACCGGCGTACGCCACCACGTCGAGCGTGCTCATGACGAGCCCGGCGCCGTTGCCGATGATGCCGACCTCGCCGTCGAGCTTGACGTAGTTGAGGTCCTTCTCCTTGGCGCGCGCCTCGAGCGGGTCCGCCGCGGCGGCGTCCTCCAGCTCGGCGTGCTCCGCGTGGCGGAAGCCTGCGTTCTCGTCGAGCGTGACCTTGCCGTCGAGGGCGACGATCTCACCGTCCTCCGTCAGGACGAGCGGGTTCACCTCGACCAGGGTCGCGTCCTCGTCGCGGTACACGAGCCACAGCTTCTGCAGCACGTCGGCGACCTTGGCGGCGATCTCCGGGCTGGTCTTCTCGGGGAAGCCGGCCGCGGCGACGATCTCGTCGGCCTTCGCCTGGTCGATGCCCACGCGGGGGTCGACGGCGACCCGGGCCAGCGCCTCGGGGCGCTCGACCGCGAGCACCTCGATCTCCATGCCACCCTCGACCGAGCACATGGCCAGGTAGCGCCGCTCCGCGCGGTCCAGCAGCAGGGAGAAGTAGAACTCCTGCGCGATCTTGGCGCCTGCGGCGATCATCACGCGGTGGACCGTGTGGCCCTTGATGTCCATGCCGAGGATCTCGGTGGCCTTCTCCGCGGCGTCGTCGGCCGACCGCGCGAGCTTGACGCCGCCCGCCTTACCGCGCCCACCGACCTTGACCTGCGCCTTGACCACGACGACGCCACCGGTGTCGCCGAGCAGCTGCTCGGCGCCCGCACGGGCCTCGTCTGGGGTGGTGGCGACCACGCCGCCGAGCACGGGGACGCCGTGCTTCTCGAAGATGTCTCGTGCCTGGTACTCGAACAGGTCCACCTGGTCCGGTTCCTCTCATCGACCGCGGTCTGCAGCATCGGGTAGGCCACAGCGCCCGGTCGATCGTATCGGTCGCCCGGAGATCTCTTCACATCGAGAGATATGGCGTTGGCGACACCACGGCCGGACGGTCAGCTCTGCGGCGAGGCGTCGAGCGCACGGCCGAGCACGTCGGCGAACGCGACCACACCCTTCATGTTGGGGTGCGTGTGGTCGCTGTGCAGCAGGCCGGCGTGCCGGCGCACGTAGGAGCGCCAGTCGGCCACGGTGACGTTCGGATGCGCGGCGGCCATCGCCTTGAGCTTCGCGTTGGCCCCGGGCACCCAGTGGCTGATGCCGTTGATGGTCAGCACCACGACCCGCCGGTCCGGTCCGATCGTCGCGAGGATGTCGTCGAACGCCTGCTCCGAGCCCTCGAACTGGAATCCGCCGTTGGTGCCGAAGTTCAGCACGACGACCGGGCGCAGCAGGCCCTGGTCGGCGGCCTTGCGGACCACCGGCGCCGCGTCGATCCACTTGCGGATGGGCTTGGCGTCGATGCGGATGCCGGGGAAGGCGTCGTAGAGCGTGGGGGCCGCCGCCGAGAGCACCGAGTCGCCGAACGCGACGACCTCGTCCCCGGTGACCTCGGTACCGGACGCGGGCGGAGAGCTCGTGGGGTCGGGTTCCGTGCGCGCGCGCTCGTTCTGCTCCTCGATCTCGCGCTGCGCCGCCTGGACCGACTCCTGCGCCTGGGACTGGCGGGGCGCGGTCACGACGCACGTCGCCGCCGCGAGCACGACGACGGCGCACCCGGCCGCCATCGCGCGCGGGAGCCGTGACGGCGCACCGAGCGCCGCGCGCACCCGGCGGAGGGACTCGCGCACACCGAGCCGGCGCACCGGCGTCTCGACCCAGCGGTAGCTCGCCCACGACAGCAGGACCGTGAGCGCGAGAGCGAGCGCGGCGGTGCGCCACCACGACGCCGAGCCGGGCGCGTCACCCGCCGCTGCCGCGACCACCAGGATCACGGGCCAGTGCCACAGGTAGAGCCCGTACGACCGCTCCCCCACCCAGCGCAGCGGGGACAGCTCGAGCGCACGGACGTAGCCGTCGAGGGCAGTGCCGGTGGGGCCGGAGCCGGCGGAGGCTCCTTCGCTGGCGGAGGTGCCGGCGCCGGTGGTCGCGCCCGTGCCGGTGCACGCGACCACGGCCACGACCGCGAGGACGGATGCGGCGAAGATCCCGCCGCGATAGGCGAACGCGCCCTCGGCACTCATGACCAGCGCGAACGCACCGAGCAGCGCGAGCGACGCGGGCCCGAGCCACGCCGTCCACCGGCCCCGCCAGACCCACCGCGCTCCGCCCGCGAGCGCGAACGCGGCCGACGCGCCGAGCAGCAGGCCGAAGGCGTGCGTGTCCGTGCCGTAGTACACCCGCGTCGGGTCGTCACCGGGCTGGTAGCGCAGCGCCATGAGCAGCGCGGAGACCACGGCCGCGCCCAGGGCCGCTCGAGCCCGCGCGCGCCACGTCCGGAGCACCGCCAGGACCACCGCCAGCAGCAGCGGCCACACCAGGTAGAACTGCTCCTCGATCGCCAGCGACCAGAACGTCTGGAACAGCTCGGGCTGGGTGGCGTCGAAGTAGCTGGAGCCCGCGGCGATGGCGAGCCAGTTGGTGGAGAACGTCAGCGCTCCCACCACCTGCCGGCCGATGCCGACCAGAAGGTCTCGGTCGGCGAGCGCCGCCGCCGGGATCGAGACGGTCACGACCACCAGCAGGGCCGGGATCAGTCGCCGGGCGCGCCGCACCCAGAACCGGGCCAGCTCGAGCCGTCCCCCGTCGTGCACCTCGCGCAGGAGCAGTGTGGTGATGAGGAACCCGCTGACCACGAAGAACACGTCGACACCGAGGAAGCCGCCGGGCAGCAGGTCCGGGAACAGGTGATAGGCGATGACGGCCGCCACGGCCAGGGCGCGCAGCCCGTCGAGCCCGGGGATCCGGCCGGCGCGCACGGTGTCCGCAGCCGAGGCGCCCCACTGCCGGTCGGCACGGTCGCTGCGGGCGGGGGCTCGGCCGACGTCGGCGGGGCGCACCGTCCTGCTGTCGACCGTCATGACCACCTCACGGATCCACTGTCATGGATGTCCGTTTCCCACCGTAGGTGCCAGTTCGCGCGAGCCTCGGAGCCGTCGCGGCGTGTCGCACCGATGCTCGACCGTGTCAACTGGGGTTGACATGGCGCAAGCGTCAACCTATGTTGACATCCATGTCCTCCGAACTGCTCACCACGGCCGCCTCGGCCGCCCCCGGCGACGGCCTGCGGGCCGTGCGCGCCTTGCACGAGCTGGCGGATCGCCTCGAAGCACTGCACGTCGAGCGCGCCCGCGGCCTGGGGTGGTCCTGGCAGCAGGTCGCAGATGCCCTCGGCGTGTCCCGGCAGGCCGTCCACAAGAAGTACGGAAAGAGGTTCGACTGATGTTCGAGAGATTCGCCAAGGACGCCCGCGACGCCGTGACCGGCGCCCAGGCGGTGGCCCGCACCCGCGGCGACGTCCGCATCACCTCCGAGCACCTGCTCCTGGCGCTCGCCGACGCACCGTCGTCGGTGGCGGCGCATGCGCTCGGGACCCTGGGCGTGGACGGCACCGCGCTCCGCGCGCAGGCCGGCCGGCCCGACGGGGCCCTGGACGCCGACGCGCTGGCCGCCGTCGGCATCGACCTGCAGGCGGTGCGCACCCAGGTCGAGGGCACGTTCGGTCGCGGCGCGCTCGACCGCGCTGCCCCGGCGACGGGCAAGCACATCCCCTTCTCGACCGACGCCAAGAAGGTGCTCGAGCAGACCCTCCGCGTGGCCGTCGCCGAGAAGTCCCGGCGGATCGACTCGGGTCACCTGCTCGTGGCGATCAGCCAGCTCGACCGCTCGCCCGGGGGCTCCTTGCTCACCCGTGCCGGCGTGGCTGCGGATGCCGCGCGGTCCGCGGTCGAACGCTGCCGCGCCGCCTGACCGCCCGCCTCAGAGCGTCGTGACCCGGGAGTTACTGCAGCACGAGCGTCCCCTCAGAGCTTGGTGACCAGGGTGTACCGCCGCCCGACCGCCCCCTCAGAGCTTGGTGACCGGGGAGTACCGGAGCAGCAGCCGCTTGCTGCCCTCGCTGCCGAAGTCGACCTTCACCACGGCGTTGGGCCCTGCACCCTCGAGTGCCACCACGGTGCCGAGCCCGTAGGCGTCGTGCGTGACCCGGTCGCCGATCGCCAGCTGCGGGAGGTCGCCGACCGGCCGCGGCGTCGCCGACCCGAACGTCGCGCCGGTCGACGGCAGTGCCGGCCGCTGCTCGGCGCGCGCGCGCGAGCCGGGGCTCGAGGTGTACCCGCCGGAACCCGCGCCGCCCGAGCCGTAGGCGCCCGACCGCGACCCGCCGGACCCGAAACCGGAGCCCCACCCGCCGCGCAGCTGCGACGTGGACGACTCCCGGCGACGCCAGTCGATGAGCTCGTCGGGCAGCTCGTCCAGGAACCGGCTCGGCGGGAACTCGTTCGGCACGCCCCACGCGGTGCGGATGGCCGCCCGGGAGACGTAGAGCCGCTCGCGGGCGCGGGTGACGCCCACGTACGCGAGGCGACGCTCCTCCGCGAGCTGGTCGATGTCCTGCAGCGACCGCATGTGCGGGAACGTGCCGTCCTCCATCCCCGTGAGGAATACCACCGGGAACTCCAGCCCCTTGGCCGTGTGCAGGGTCATGAGCGTCACGACGCCGGGCTCCGGCCGGGCCGCGGCGTCCGCGGGCTCCTCCGCGCCGTCCGGCGTCGGGATCTGGTCGGAGTCGGCGACGAGCGAGACGCGCTCGAGGAAGTCCGCCAGGTCGCCGTCGGGGTCGGACTGCTCGAACTCGGCCGCCACGGCGTGCAGCTCGGCCAGGTTCTCCACCCGGGACGCGTCCTGCGGGTCCTCGCTCGCACGCAGCTCGGCGAGGTAGCCGGACCGGTCGAGCACCGCGCCGAGCACCTCGGCCGGACCCGCTCCGGCGTCGGCGAGCACCCGCAGGTCCGTCATCATGTCCGCGAACGCGGTCAGACCCGTGATCGCCCGGGTGCCCAGGCCCGGCACCTCGTCGAGGCGGTCGAGCGCGGCCCCGAACGAGATCCGCTCGCGCTCCGCGAAGCTCGCGACCATGGCCTCCGAACGGTCGCCCAGCCCCCGCTTGGGCACGTTGAGGATGCGGCGCAGGTTCACGTCGTCGTCCGGGTTGGCCACCGCGCGCAGGTAGGCGACCGCGTCCTTGATCTCGCGACGCTCGTAGAACCGCGTGCCGCCGACGATCTTGTACGGCAGCCCCACCCGCACGAGGGCGTCCTCGATCGCACGGGACTGCGCGTTGGCCCGGTAGAACACCGCGACGTCGCCGGGTCGCACCCCGTCGGAGTCGGCGAGGCGGTCGATCTCCCCGACGATGAACCGGGCCTCCTCGCGCTCGTCGTCCGCGACGTACGCGACGATCTGCGCGCCCTGGCCGGAGTCGGTCCACAGCCGCTTGGGCTTGCGACCCGGGTTGCGGCTGATGACCGCGTTCGCCGCCGAGAGGATGGTCTGCGTCGAGCGGTAGTTCTGCTCGAGCAGGATGGTGCGCGCGTCGGGGTAGTCCGCCTCGAATTCCATGATGTTGCGGATCGAGGCGCCGCGGAACGCGTAGATCGACTGGTCCGCGTCGCCCACCACGGTGAGCTCGCCTCGCGGCACGCCCTGCCCCGCGTCGGACGCACCGTGCGCCAAGTCCTGCTCACCCGCGCCGGGGAACAGACCGTCGTCGTACCGCTGGTCCCCCTCGTCGGGCGCGCCGCGCAGGCGAGCCGAGCGGTCGCTGCCCACCAGCTCGCGCACCAGCACGTACTGCGCGTGGTTGGTGTCCTGGTACTCGTCCACGAGCACGTGCCGGAACCGGCGACGGTAGTGCTCGGCGACGGCAGGGAACGCCTGCAGCAGGTGCACCGTGGTCATGATGAGGTCGTCGAAGTCGAGCGCGTGGGCCTGCCGCAGCCGTGCCTGGTAGCGCGTGTAGACCTGCGCGAGCGCGGCGTCGAAGTCGTTGGCCGCACCTCCCCCCGAGGTCCGCGCGAACTCCTCGGGATCCACCAGCTCGTCCTTGAGCGAGGAGATCTTGTGCGCGAGCGCCTTGGCCGGGTACCGCTTCGGGTCGAGCTCGAGCTCGCGCGCGACGAGCGTGAGCAGCCGCTGCGAGTCGGCCGCGTCGTAGATGGAGAAGCTCGAGCGCAGGCCCAGCGTGCTCGCCTCCCGCCGCAGGATCCGCACGCACGCCGAGTGGAACGTCGACACCCACATCCGACCCGCGGCCGGGCCCACCAGCTGCTCGACCCGCTCGCGCATCTCCGCGGCGGCCTTGTTGGTGAACGTGATGGCCAGGACCTGTCCGGCGCGCGCCCGGCGCGTGGCCAGCAGGTACGCGATGCGGTGCGCGAGCACGCGCGTCTTGCCGGAGCCCGCGCCCGCGACGATGAGCAGCGGCCCGCCGTGGTGGGTCACCGCCTCGCGCTGCTGCGGGTTCAGACCCACGAGCAGCGCGTCGGCCTCGGCCTGCCGCCGCGCGTCGTCGGCGGCCCGGCGGGCGTCCTCCTCGCGGCGCTCGTCCGTGCGGTGGTCGACCTCGTCCAGGGCGTCGTCGTCCGGGCCGTCCCCGCGCGGCGGCACCACGCGCGGCAGGCCTGACGGGTCGCGGCGGGCGGTGTGCTGGGCCCCGCCCGCGCCCGGGCGGCGGGCCCCGTCGGGCAGGGGCAGGGCGAGGTTCTCGAAGAGCGACGTCATGGCACCACCAGGGTAGGCGCCGGGACCGACAGTCCGCGTCATCCCTGTGGACGCCGGGTCGTGCGCGGGGCGCTCAGGTGAGCGCCAGGCCCACCAGCCACGCGGCCGTCGCGACGAGCGCGCCGGCGAGCTCCACGACGATGGTGATCCCGGTCGCCTGCAGCGCCACGACCGTCGCGCGCCACGCCCCGCGAGGCTCGCGCAGGCGCACCCACTCGGCCAGGTACGTGCCGGCCAGGAAGCCGACGAAGAGCCCGACGACGGGGATCAGGAAGAACCCGACGACGCCGGCGACACCGCCCCACAGCAGCGCCGTCGACGGCACCCCGCCGCGCTTGAGGTGGCGGCCCGCCAGCAGGTACTTCACGACCATCGCGACCAGCGTGGCGAGGGCCGCGACCGCGGCGACGGTCCACCCGGTGCCACCGCCCGTGAGCACGCCCCAGCCCACCACGGCCGCCAGGACCAGCAGCGAGCCGGGCAGCACCTGCACCACGATGCCGACGAGCCCGGCGAGGACCGCCAGGCCCACCAGGAGGTCGAGCGGGCCGTTCACCGGCGGCCTCCGTGGCCGGACGGGCGGGCGCCGGTCAGCGCCAGAGGACGGCGATCGCGACGTTGACCGCGGTGAGCCCCGCGATCGCGCCGAGGTACCCGGTGGTCACCCGGCGCGGCTTGCGGACACCGAGCACCACGAGCACGGTCACCACGAGCGCGATGAGCAGCTTCACGGTGATCTTGGTGGTGTCGGGGTCGCGGATCGCGTCGCTCGACTCGGCGAGGCCCACCATGAGCACGCCCGTGATGAGCGCCGTGAGGATCCCGTGCAGCACGCCCTTCGGGATCTTGGCCGAGCGGAGGTTGACCAGCACGCCGCCGAGCACGATGGCCCAGCCGAGCAGGTGGAGAACCAGGAGCACGCGGTACAGATCTTCCATGCCGGCAGCCTAGACGAATGTGACGCGCCGTCAGATCAGGCACGGCCGGGTGGTCACAGCAGGCGACGGGCGGCCGCCCACCGGGTGAGCTCGTGCCTGCTCGACAGCTGCAGCTTGCGCAGCACCGCGGAGACGTGGGTCTCGACGGTCTTGATGGAGATGAACAGCTCCGAGGCGACCTCGCGGTAGGAGAAACCGCGGGCGATGAGGCGCATGACCTCGCGCTCGCGCGCCGAGAGCCGGTCGAGCTCGTCGTCGCCTGTGGCCACGTCACCGGCGGCCGCGCCGAACGCGTCCAGCACGAACCCCGCGAGCCGCGGGGAGAACACCGCGTCGCCGCCGGCCACCCTGCGCACTGCGTCGGACAGCCCCGGCCCGTCGATCGCCTTCGTCACGTAGCCGCGCGCACCGGCGCGGATCACCGCGACGACGTCCTCGGACGCGTCCGACACCGACAGCGCGAGGAACCTCGTCGTGCCCAGCAGGTCGCTGCACGCGCGGATCACCTCCGCGCCGCCACCCCCGTCGCCGCCCGGCAGGTGCACGTCCAGCAGCACCACGGGGGGCAGCACCTCGCGCACCAGCGCGATCGCGGTGTCGACGGTGTCGGCCTCGCCCACGACGTGCACGCCGCCGTCGAGCGAGGCCTTCACGCCGGTGCGGAACATGTGGTGGTCGTCGACGAGGACGACGTCCACCGCCACGAGGTCGTCCTCGCTCATGCCTTGTCCTCACGTGGGTGCTCGACCGGGGTCTCCGGTCCATCCTGGCCCAGCTCGTCGTCCTGGGGGTGCGCACCCACCGGCACCGTCAGGTGCACCTCGGTCCCGCGGCCGGGTCGGCAGTCGACGGTCGCCTCGCCGCCGCGGCGCCGGACCCGCCCGATGATGGACTCCCGGACCCCGAACCGGTCGGGGCCGATCGCGTCGAGGTCGAAGCCGTCGCCGTGGTCGCGCACGAACACCTCGACCGCACTCGGACCCACCTCGAGGTACAGCGACACCGGGGGTCGGCCGTGCACGACGGCGTTGACCAACGCCTCGCGCGTGGCCTGCAGCAGCGCCTCGGTCCCGGCGTCGGGAACGTGGTCGCCCACGACGACGGCCTCGATCGCGACCGGGTCGCCCGACGGCCCCGACCGCGAGTCCTCGACCTCGGCGATGATGCCGCGCAGCGCGGCCGCGACCGATGTACCAGGGACCGGCCTGTCGTCGTACAACCACTCGCGCAGCTCGCGCTCCTGCGCGCGGGCCATGCGCGCCACCTCCGCGGGGTCGTCCGCTCGGGACCTGATGAGCGCCAGGGTCTGGAGCACTGAGTCGTGCAGGTGCGCGGCGATGTCCGCGCGCTCCGACTCGCGCGCACGGGCGGCACGCTCGTCGCCGAGCTCGCGCACGAGCCGGATCCACCAGGGCGTGAGCACCAGCGCGACCCCGCCGAGCACCGCGATCGACGCCACGAACGACTGCACGAGGGCCTGCGGCTCGACGCCCTCCCCCGTCCCTTGCCCGACCAGCAGGAGCACGCCCACACCGGCGAGCAGCACGCCGCCCAGCAGGCGCAGCACCGAGACCGGCGTCTTGCCACCGGCACGGCGGCGCAGGCGTCCGCGTTGCGCGGCATCGAGCTGGCTCCACGCCAGCCCCAGTCCCGCCAGCACCAGCAGCGAGGGAAGCACCCAGTCCAGCTTGACGCGGTCGGCCCGCACCGCGATGAGGACGACCGCGAGCACCACCAGCAGGACACCGACGGCCACGTCCGTGACCGGCCAGCGCCGCTCGCTCTCGCCCGAGCCCTGGGGTCGCGCGAGCCGCGACAGTGCAGCGGGGCGCACCGCGGCGGCGGCATCCGCGGGATCCCCCACCGGGACCGCCAGCCACCAGAACACGTAGAGGAAGATGCCGAGCGCCCCGAAGGGCGCCAGGACGACGAACGCCGCGCGCACCCAGCCGACCGGGACGTCCAGGTGCGCGGCCAGCCCGATCGCGACGCCGCCCAGCCAGCGCCCGCGCTCGGGTCGGCGCAGCGGCAGCCGCGCGGCAGGCGGCACGAGGGCAGTGGGACTCACGGGTCGATCGTCACACGCGAGCGGTGCCCCCGAGTGCCGATCCCGCCGAGATCAGGGGTGGACGTCAGGACTTCCGGGGCTCGGTCAGGGTCCGTTCAGGGTGCCTCCCGATACCGGCGGCGCGGGGGCGAGGTCAAGATCGAGCCATGGACACGAACTCCCCCGGCGGCCAGACCGCCGGCACCCCGTCACCCGAGGGCGGTGCAGCACCCGCCCCGGCGGCCACGCCGGGACCGTCAGGCGGTCCGGGCTCGTCGGGCGAGAGCGCCGCGAGCCCGCCGCGCCCGCAGGTGCCGTCGAGCACGAGCGGGTTCTTCGGAGCCGTCCGGCGCCTCGGCATCTCCCGCGCCGACGACCGCTGGATCGGCGGCGTGTGCGCCGGCCTGGCCAACCGCACGGGGTACGACCCGCTGCTGTGGCGCGGCATCTTCGCAGCCTCCTTCCTCATCGGCGGCATCGGCTTCCTGTTCTACGGCGTGGCGTGGGCCCTGCTCCCCGAGCGGCGCGACGGGCGCATCCACGCGGAGGAGCTGCTCGCGGGCCGCTTCGACATCGCCATCGTGGGCGCCCTCGCCTTCACCGTGATCGGCCTGGGCCGCGGCGGCAACGTCGTCTGGTTCTGGGGCGGTGAGCCACCCTGGGTCGGCGGGATCTTCCACGTGCTCGCCGGGCTGCTGTGGTTCGGGTTCATCGCGGCCGTCGTCGTGGCGATCGTGGTCGCGCTCAACAAGCGCAGCAACGGACGACCGCCGGTGCCCCCCGGGCCGTACGGGCCGTACCCCTCGCCGCAGCCGGGTGCTCCCGGTGCCCCGGGCCAAGGCTCGTCGGCAGCGCCCTACGCGTCGCAGCCGCACGCCGGTCAGCCGCACGCGACCCAGGCGTACGCCGGTCAGGCGTACGCGCCCCAGCCGTACGCCGGTCAGGCGTACGCGCCCCAGCCGTCCAGCACCCAGCCGTACTCCCCGTACCCGGGCCAGCCGTACTCCGGCGCCCACGGCCTCGGCACCGCCGGATCCGGTGGCCCGGCCACCGCGCACACCGTCCAGCCTCCGTACGGACCGGTGCCGCCGGTGGTCGCCGTGAAGCCGCCCAAGCACCACAAGCCCCGCACGTACGGGCCGGGAGTGGCCACGGTCGGCATCGTCGTCGCGCTCGGCCTGCTCACCCTTGCGGTGCTGCTCGCCGCGGACCGCACGGGCAGCTTCGACGGCCCCGTGGTGCTCACCGCCCTCGGCATCGGCGTCGTCCTGTGCGGCCTCGGCATCATCGTGTCGGGCTTCCGGGGCCGCTCGAGCGGCGTGCTCGGCTTCCTGGCGATCGTCGGCATCGTCGTCGCCCTGCCGATCGGCGCGGCCAGCCCCAGCGAGTGGAGCTGGAACGAGAACGGGATGCACCGCTTCGCCGGTGACGTCACGGTGCACGTCACCGACCGCACCGAGGCCGCCGAGGGCTACGCGCTCGGCTTCGGACAGGCGCACGTGGACGTGTCCGACGTGCCCATGAGCGGCGAGCTGCTCGAGGTGCCGCTCTCAGTGGGCGCCGGCGACCTCACCGTCGTCGTGCCGAGCGACGCAGCGGTGTCGGCCGACGTCCGGCTGCGCGCCGGGCAGGTCACCTGGGACGTCGGCGGCCCGACCGAGCGGGCCGACGGCCTGTCGACCGAAACCCGCACCTTCACCGACGACGCGGCCGCCAACGGGTCGGCTCAGCTGAACCTGCGCATCAGCGTCGGCGCCGGGAACGTCACCATCATCCGGGAGGACTCATGACCGCCAAGAAGCGCCTGCCGCAGGACGAGCCCAGTGCCGTGACGGCCGAGGTCGTCGACGCGCCCGCCGCGGATCAGACCGCGGCCGCGGACCTCGACGGCGAGGACACGGCGGTCCTGCCCGCGGTGGCCCCCGGGGCCGAGGCCAGCGGAGACGTGAGCGACAGCGGCGGGGTCACCGACGACGGCGAGGCCGACGCGGGCACCCACGATGCGGCCGAGGTGGACCCCGACACCTCGACGGGCGCCATCGTGGAGCGGCCGGCCGGCAACCGCGACGACGAGACGGCCGTGCTCCCGACCAGCGCTTCGGAGGAGACGGCCGTGCTCCCCACCAGCGCCGCCGACGAGACGGCCGTGCTTCCGCGCGACGTCACCGACGAGACGGCCGTCCTTGCCGCGAACGACACGGCCCGTCAGCCGGTCACGCCGGCCCCCGCGGTGTCCGGAGTGTCCGGAGGGGCGGGTGTGCCGTTGGAGAAGCCCGCACGGACGGTCCCGGCGCCGGCACAGCCCAGCGAGCCCGCCCCCACGTCCGCGCCGACGGCCGCACCCACGTCGGCGCCCGCCACGACTCGCACCGCGACGGTCGAGCCCCCCGAGCCCACCGAGCCCCCCGAGCGCCGGCGCCTACGGGTCAGCACCGTGGTGTGGGGACTCATGCTCGTCGCCGCCGGCATCTGGATCCTTGCGTGGGCCGCGGGAGCGCGGATCGACGCGCAGCTGACGCTCATCGTGCTGCTCGCGGCTGGAGGGGTCGCGTTGCTGGTGGGGTCGATCGTGTCGGGCGCGAGGAACGCCCGACGCTGACCCCGCATGACGACGGCGGTCGCCCCCTCGGGAGCGGCCGCCGTCGTGGTCGTGCGCGCTGGTGCCTGGATCAGATCGAGCGCGACGGCGGCTCGCCGGTCGTCGTCTCGCCTGTGGTGCTCGCCGGCGGCGCGGCCGGAGCCGAGGTCGCAGGCGGGGCCGAGGCCGCGGGCGGTGCCGCGGCAGCAGAGCGCGCCGGGGCGGGTGCTCCCGCGGCAGTCGGAGCGGCGGGTGCCGCAGCGTGCGCCGGTGCCGCGGCGGGCGCTGCCGGAGCGGCGGCTGCTGCAGGCGCGGCCGCAGCCGCCGGAGCGGTCTGCTGGTAGGGGTGGGCGGACTCGGCCGTCACGGCGTCACCCGACGCCAGGTGCGCGCCGACCTTGCGCAGCGCGAACCCGATGAGCAGCAGCGAGACGCCGATGCCCACGACGAGCAGCGCCACGCCGAAGGCCACGACGGACGTGAAGAGCGAGGCACGCAGGAACGAGGCCGTCATGACGGTGTCCCGCTTGGGGTCGTCCTGCGGAAGCTCCGCGTACGTCTTGCCGCCCGAGGCCTCCAGCGCGTGCTTGTTGATGACGTCCGCCTGGACCCACGCCTCCCACGGGGTGTCGACCAGCTGCCCCTGGAAGTTGCTGGCGTCGTCGGAGACCGTGATCTTCTCCGCGGCGAGGTTGGTGGTCACGGCACCCCACGTGACGGCACCGGCCACCACGAAGATGATGCCCAGGATGATCGTCACCAGGCCGATGCCCTTGACGCCTCCGGACTTGCCCGAGTTCGTAGCCATTCCCCGGTCCCTCCCCTACCCCCGAAGTTCGAGCCCCGAGAAACGGGCCCGGCGGGGCCCCGGCGGCCCCAGACGATGCGTTCCTGCAGGTCGACCATATCGAGCCTGGTAGGCGACGCACCACAATGTGGGGCAAAAGGGATCGGGCGAGTCGCCCGAGGTCAGCGCTTCGAGGTCAGCGCTCCGAGGCCTCGATCCGGGCGAGCCCCTGGGCGTGGGCCTTGCGCTCGAGGACGAAGGACATGACCGGGACGACGCCGGCCGCGGCGAGCGTCGCCAGGCGGCCGAGCCGCCAGCGCATCGTCGACCACAGGTTGACGACCGTGACGAGGTAGACGACGTAGATCCACCCGTGCGCGAACGCGACCCAGTTGCCGATCACCGGGTTGGCGTTGCCCGCCGCGTCGTACCCGTTGGCGTGGAACCCGTACTTGAGCACGAGCTCGAGGCACAGGAGCAGCAGCATGGTGCCCGTGATCCACGCCATCACGCGGTAGCGCAGCAGGGCGCCGCGCGCCTTGCGTGCCCACTCGGCGTCGGCGGGGCGCGCCGAGGGCTGCTCGGGCACGGTGGTCGGGGTCTCGCTCACAGGGGTGCTTCCTCTCGTCGACTGCACGATGGGGCGCCCGCGCGCGGGCGCGGGCTGCACGTCATCGACGTGACGTCACTCCCACTCGATGGTGCCCGGCGGCTTGCTCGTCACGTCGAGCACGACGCGGTTCACCTCGGGCACCTCGTTGGTGATGCGCGTGGAGATCACGGAGAGCACGTCGTACGGCAGACGCGTCCAGTCCGCCGTCATCGCGTCCTCGGAGGAGACCGGGCGCAGCACGATCGGGTGGCCGTAGGTGCGGCCGTCGCCCTGCACGCCCACCGAGCGCACGTCGGCCAGCAGCACCACGGGGCACTGCCAGATGTCGCGGTCCAGGCCCGCCTTGCTGAGCTCCTCGCGTGCGATGACGTCCGCGGCACGCAGCACGTCGAGGCGCTCGGCCGTGACCTCGCCGATGATGCGGATGCCCAGCCCGGGCCCGGGGAAGGGCTGACGCCAGACGATGCCCTCGGGCACCCCCAGCTCCAGACCGACCGCGCGCACCTCGTCCTTGAACAGCGTCCGCAGCGGCTCGACGAGCTCGAACTGCAGGTCGTCGGGCAGGCCACCCACGTTGTGGTGCGACTTGATGTTGGCCGCACCCTCTCCGCCACCCGACTCCACGACGTCCGGGTACAGCGTGCCCTGCACGAGGAACTTCACGTCCTCGTCGCTCCCCGCCACGATCTCCCGGGCCGCGTCCTCGAACACGCGGATGAACTCGCGCCCGATGATCTTGCGCTTGGTCTCGGGGTCGGTGTGTCCCGCGAGCGCCCGCAGGAACCTGTCGCGCGCGTCGACGACGACGAGGTTGACGCCCGTCGAGGCCACGAAGTCCTTCTCCACCTGCTCGGCCTCGCCGGAGCGCAGCAGGCCGTGGTCGACGAAGACGCAGGTCAGCTGGTCGCCGACGGCCTTCTGCACGAGCGCGGCGGCGACGGAGGAGTCCACGCCGCCCGACAGCCCGCAGATGACGCGCGCGGAGCCCACCTGGGCCCGGATGCGCTCGACCTGCTCGGCGACGACGTTGCCCGCGTTCCAGTCGGGCGCCAGGCCCGCGCCCTCGTACAGGAAGTTCTCGAGCGCCTTCTGCCCCAGCGGCGAGTGCTTGACCTCGGGGTGCCACTGCACGCCGAACAGTCGACGCGCGCGGTCCTCGAACGCGGCGACCGGCGAGCCCGACGACGTGGCGAGCACCTCGAAGCCCTCGGGTGCGGCATGCACGGCGTCGCCGTGGCTCATCCACACCGTCTGCTGCTCGGGGCTCCCTGACAGGACGGTGCCGGCACTCGTGACCTCGACGGCCGTGCCGCCGTACTCACGCTGGCCGGTCTGCGCGACCGTGCCGCCCAGCGCGGCGGCCATCGCCTGGAACCCGTAGCAGATGCCGAGGACCGGCACGCCGGCCTCGAAGAGCGCCGGGTCGACGAACGGGGCGCCGGTGGCGTAGACCGACGACGGTCCGCCGGACAGGATGATCGCCGCGGGGTCCTTGGCCAGCAGGTCGGCCACCGATGCGGTGTGCGGCACGATCTCGGAGTACACGTTGGCCTCGCGCACGCGGCGCGCGATGAGCTGGGCGTACTGGGCGCCGAAGTCGACGACGAGCACCGGGCGGTGCGCGGGAGGGGGCGTCTGCGTCACCCCCACAGGGTAGTCGGCCCCGGGCGCGCCCTCACCGGTTGTCCAGCAGCGCCCGTCGCTCGGGGGACGCCGCACCTCCACGCGGCAGAGCACCGGTCGCGCGCGGACCAGCGGAAAAGGATGAGCGACGTGTCGGTGGCGGCACGTAGCGTTGACGCCCGTGCGATCCCTTCCCCTCGACGACCCGGGCACCCCGCCGCTGTCCGGCCCCATCGCGTACCTGTGGTGGCTGGCCCGCAAGCAGTGGGGCATCCTCGTCGTCGCCGTGCTGCTGGGGACCGTGCTCTTCGCGTGCCAGGCGGCGCTGCCCTACCTGACCGGTCACGCCATCGACTCGGGCCTCGCGCACGGCTTCGGGCCCGACCTGTGGCGCGCTGCCGGTCTCCTGGGCCTGTTCGGCTGCATCAGCGCGACCGCGAGCGCGTTCGGGCACCGCTACGACGTCGCGAACTGGCTGCGCGCGTCGTTCACGTCCTCGCAGCTGGTCGGCGGGACCGTGTCGCGCTCCGGCGCGGCGATCACCGCCGAGCTGCCGACCGGCGAGGTCGTCTCCGCCGTCGCCAACGACGCGCTGCGGGTCGGCGAGCTCTACGCCGTGCTCGCGCGCTTCGTCGGCAGCGTCGTCGCCTACGCGATCGTCGCCGTGCTGATGCTGCGGGTCTCGGTGCCCCTCGGGCTGGTGGTCGTGCTCGGGCTCCCGGCGGTCGCGATCAGCCTCGGCGCGATCGTGCGACCGCTGCAGCGCCGCCAGGTGGCGCAGCGCGAGGCGTCGGGGCGGCTGACCACGCTCGGCTCCGACACGGTCTCCGGCCTGCGCATCCTGCGCGGGATCGGCGGCGAGGCCGTCTTCAACGCGCGCTACCGCGCGCAGTCGCAGCTGGTGCGGACGCGCGGCGTCGAGGTGGCCGGCACGCAGTCCTGGCTCGACGCGCTCCAGGTGCTGCTGCCCGGCTCGTTCGTCGTCGTGCTCGTGTGGCTCGGCGCGCACATGGCGGTCGACGGGACCATCACGCCCGGTCAGCTCGTGGCGACGTACGGGTACGCCGCGTTCCTCGGCTGGCCCGTGCAGAACGCCACGATGATGGTGCAGTCCGCCACGCGCGCCCACGTCGGCGCCGGCAAGGTGGTGGGCGTCCTGCGCGTCGTCCCGTCCACGGGTGCCACGCCGGGCACGGTCGAGATGCCGGCGCCCGGTGTCGTCCTGGTCGACGAGACGAGCGGCGTGCGGTTGGAGCCGGGCCGGCTGGTCGCGCTGGTCTCGGGCGACCCCGACGAGTCCGCCGCGATCGCCACCCGCCTCGGGCGGTTCGACGACGAGGCGGAGGCCGCCACGCCCGTGACGCTGGGCGGCGTCCGCCTGGCCGACCTCGACAAGCACGCCGTGCGCGAGCGCGTGGTGGTCGCCGAGGCCACGCCGCACCTGTTCTCCGGGACCCTGGCCGCCGAGCTCGACGTGCACGGCGTGGGTGACGAGGAGCGGCTGCTGCGGGCGATCGCCCTCGCGGACGCGCACGACGTCGTGGACTCCACGCCGGACGGCCTGCTCGGCGAGCTGCCCGAGAAGGGACGCTCGCTGTCCGGCGGTCAGCGCCAGCGCGTCGCCCTGGCCCGCGCGCTCCTGCTCGACCCGGAGATCCTCGTGCTCGTCGAGCCGACGTCCGCCGTGGACGCGCACACCGAGGCGCGCATCGCGGCCCGGCTCGTCGAGGCGCGCGGCCGCCGCACCACGCTCGTGGTGACCGCGTCCCCGCTCGTGCTCGACCACGTCGACGAGGTGCAGTTCGTCCGCGACGGTCGCGTCGTGGCGCGCGGCACCCACGCCGAGCTGCTGGCGTCCACCGAACCGTGGGCACCGGGCTACCACCGGGTGGTCGGGCGGAGCATGGAGGAGGACACGCCCGCGAGCGGTGTCGCGATGGTCGTCGAGGCCGACGACGACCCGCTGAGCGACGAGGCGTTCGACGCCCTGCTGGCAGACCGGCTGGACGACCGCACCGCAGACACGACAGGAGGCCGGGCATGAAGCTCCCCATCGCCGACCCGACCCAGGTGCGTGCCTACGCCGCGCACCTGTTCCGCCTGCACCGTGCGCCGCTGACGAAGATCGCGGCCCTGCACACCCTCGCGGCGATCGCGGGCCTCACGGGTCCGTGGCTCATGGGCCGCCTCGTGGACGCCGTCGCCGACGGGACCACCTCCGGCTACGTCGACGCGCTCATCGCCATCGGCGCGGCCGCGGTGCTCGCCCAGACCGTGCTCATCCGCTTCGCGCAGCGCTCGTCGATGGTGTTCGGCGAGATGGTCTTCGCCCAGCTGCGCGAGGAGTTCATCGAGACCGTCACCTCGTTGCCGTTGTCGACGGTCGAGCGCGCGGGAACCGGCGACCTTGTAGCTCGCACCACCAACGACGTCAACCGCCTCCAGCACGCCGTCCGGTTCGGTGTGCCGCGGGTCATCGTCGCGGTCGTGACCATCACGCTCACGATCGTCGCGAGCCTCGTGCTGTCCCCACTCGTCGCCGTCGCGATGTTCGTCGGGGTGCCCTCGATGATGGTCGTCGTCCGGTGGTACCTGCGGCGGGCGACGCCGGCGTACCAGCGCGAGTCCGCCGCGTACGCTGCCCTCAACGGCACCATCACGGAGTCGGTCGAGGGTGCCCGCACGGTCGACGCGCTGCGCCTGGGCCGCCGCCGCATGGACCGCGTCGACGCGGACCTGCGCGAGGCCTTCGAGGCGGAGAAGTACACCCTCAACCTGCGCACGGTGCTCTTCCCAGGCATCGACCTGACATTCGTGCTCGCCCCGGTCGCCGTCCTGCTGTGGGGCGGGTGGCTGGCGTCGAACCAGCACGTCAGCCTCGGCGTCGTGACGACGATCGTGCTCTACACCTACCAGGTGACCGGCCCGGTGTGGGAGCTCATCTTCTGGGTCGACGAGATCCAGGTGGCCGCCACGTCGCTCGCCCGCATCGTGGGTGTGCAGCTCGTCGACACCGACCGCGTCGAGCGTCCCGGGACCCCGACCGACGAGGACATCGCCGCGCGCTCCCTGCGCTACGCGTACCGCGAGGGGCATGACGTGCTGCATGGCATCGACCTCGACCTCGCGGCCGGGGAGCGGCTCGCGGTCGTCGGCCCCTCGGGCGCCGGCAAGTCCACGCTCGGGCGCATGCTCGCCGGTATCCACCCGCCCTCGGGCGGCACGGTGAGCGTGGGCGGTGTGCCCTTGATCGACCTTCCGCTCGAGGAGCTGCGGGGGCACGTCGCGCTGGTGACGCAGGAGCATCACGTCTTCGTGGGCACCGTCGCCGAGAACCTGCGCCTGGCCGACGCCGAGGCCGACGACGAGGCCCTGCGGCGCGCGCTCGAGGCCGTGGACGCCTGGGCCTGGGTGGCCGCGCTGCCCGACGGCCTCGGCACCGAGGTCGGCTCGGGCGGCGCGCCACTGACGCCCGCCCAGGCTCAGCAGATCGCCCTGGCGCGTCTCGTGCTGCTCGACCCGCACACGCTCGTCCTGGACGAGGCGACCTCGCTGCTCGACCCCCGTGCGGCGAGGCACCTCGAGCGCTCGCTCAACGGCGTGCTCGCGGGACGCACCGTGGTCGCGATCGCGCACCGGCTGCACACTGCGCACGACGCCGACCGCGTCGCCGTCGTCGACGGTGGTCGCATCACGGAGATCGGCTCGCACGACGAGCTGGTGGCCGCGGGCGGGGACTACGCCGCGCTGTGGCACTCCTGGCAGCACGAGTAGCCGACGTGGTCGGTCCTGTCGTCCTGCGCGGGGGCGTCGTCATCCCGGACGACGCCCTCACGTGGCGATTCTCCCGGTCGAGCGGTCCCGGCGGTCAGTCGGTCAACACCACCGACTCCCGCGCCGAGCTGTCGGTCGACCTCGACGGGATCGCGTGGGCGAGCGCCTCCCAGCGCGAGCGCGTGCTCGAGCGGCTCGCCTCGCGCCTGCGCGGCGAGATCCTCACCGTCGCCGCCTCGGAGCACCGCTCGCAGCTCCGCAACCGGGATGCGGCCCTCGCCCGCGTCACGGCACTGCTCGACGAGGCTCTCGCTCCCCCGGGGCCGCCGCGGCGCGCCGCCCGCCCCAGCCGCGGGTCTCGCGAGAGGCGCAAGGCCGAGGAGCAGCGGCGCCGGAGCATCAAGCAGCTGCGGCAGCGCCCGTCGGAACGCTGACCAGGGTCGGGGCGCCCAGCCGGCGCAGGCCGCGGCGGTCGTAGAACCGGGCGGCGACGAGGCCGCCGACCACGGCCAGCACCGTCCCGAGCGCGATCATCGACCACGCGCGGGGCAGCGCACCGGTGGCCTGCGCGTTGAAGTAGAGGATGGACCGCACGCCGTCCGAGAGCTGCCGCATGGGCTCGAAGGTGGACAGGAACCGGTAGAAGGACGGCAGCGCCTCGAGCGGGACGGTGGCGCCCGACGACGGCAGCGCCAGCACGATGAACACGAACATCGACACCAGCTGCCCGAGCCCGCCGAACACGGTGTTGATGGCGTGCACGCCCAGCGCGACGGCCGCGGACGCGCACACCGAGAACGCGTACAGCAGCGGCAGGTGGCCGGCGTCCATGCCCAGCAGCGTGATCGTCGCGAACATCACGATCGCCGACGTCGCGAGCGCGAGCACCACGGAGATCGCGGACTTCACCAGGAAGGTCTGCGCCCGGCTGATGGGGGCCGCTGGCCGGCGGGAGTGGAACGGCCCGTACTCGGTGTCGGCGTAGCCGAGCGCACCGTCCACGGCGGTGCTGACGACCGTCGCGCCGATGAAGCCCGCGAGCACCAGCAGCAGCGTGAAGTAGAAGGCGCTGAGGCCGGCGCCGGAGTGCGTGCCGAGCGCGTGGCCGGGCTCGACGACGACCGCGACCGGGTCGGCGAGCAGCAACGTCGCCGCCGCGGGACGGGAGTCGGCCCCGGCCGACGCCTGCTCCGTGAGCTGCGCGCCGATCTTCGCGGACGCCTGGTGCGCCGCCGTCTGGGCGGCGTTCGAGGCGAACGACGAACCCAGGCTTCCGGCGGCCTGGTTGGTCAGCACCGTGATGGTGGGCCGTGCGGGATCGGCACCTGGCGCGGCGAGCGCTGCGAGCGACGACGTGAAGCCCGCCGGGATCTCGAGGGCGCCGAACACCTCGTCGTGGGCGAGCGCCGCGCGCGCCTCCTGGGCGGACATGACCTGCCAGTCCACGGCCGGGTCCTCGTTCGCGGTGATGGCCTGCACCACCTGGTCACCGGCGTTGCGGTGGGTCCCACCGACGGTCGCTCCCTCGTCCGAGCTGACCAGCGCGACGGGCAACCGCGACAGGTCCGCCTGCGGGTTGAGGATCCCGCCCATGTACAGCAGCGAGAGCAGCAGGGCGACGACGGCCACGACCGAGGTGGGTAGCGCCCAGGTGCGCGGCTGGCGCAGCACGTGGACGGCTCGGAGCGCGACGGCGTGGCGTGGCGCGTGGGACATGGATGACTCCGGTGTGAGGTTCGGTGGGGGTGGTGCTGAGGCGGACGGTCAGGCCGGCCGCGGTCGCACCGCGGCGATGTCCGTGTGCAAGATCGCGAACACCTGGTCGATGGCATCGGGCAGGTCGAGGTCGTCGCCCGCGAGCCAGGCGCGGCCGGCCGTCGTGAGGCCCGACGTCGCCACGGCGGCGAGCGTCGCGGGCCGCAGGTCCGTCGCCCGCACCCCGAGCCGGTCGGCGGCGACGCGTGCGGTCTCGTCCTGCGCCTCGGCCAGGATCGCGCGGTAGGCGGCACGGAGCCCCGCGTCGCCCTCGACCAGCCGCAGCACCGACTTGCTGCGCGTGCTGCGGTGCCACGCGGGGTGCTCGTCCTCGCGCATCCAGGTGCGCAGCGCGGCGACGTAGGCCTCGACCGGACTCTCGTCCGCGGGCCGGTCCGCCACCAGGGCGTTGACCCGACCGAGGTCCTGGCGCAGGAAGTCCAGCGCAGCCTCCTCCTTGGTCGCGAAGTAGCGACTGAAGGTGCGGCGCGAGACGTCGACACGGTCGGTCACGTCCTCGACGCCGTAGCCCTCGGGCCCGCGCTCGAGCACCAGGTCGAGTGCGGCGTCCGCGAGCGCGTCACGCGTGCGCCGCGCCTTGCGCTCGCGGCGCGGCTCGCTCGAGTGCTCGGTCATGAGCACCACACTACGCTCAAATGTCCCGCCGAGACATATGGCGCGATGGGACATCGGCCACACTCAGGCCGGGCGCGCGCCATCCGCGTCCGGGACCGCCTCGTCGCGGCCGTCATCCCGCGCGTCGCCGAGCCCGTCGCCCCTCGCCTCGTCCCGCACGAGCCGCAGCCACAGCAGCACGGCGAAGGTGCCGAAGATCCACCACTGCGCGGCGTAGGCGAGGTTCTGCAGGTTGAGGCCCTCGCCCGGCTTGGTGGGCAGCCCCAGCAGCGCGACCTCGTCGGACTGCGCGGGGTCGGACGACGAGAGCACGAGGTACCCGGTCCAGATGGGGCCGCCCCACTGCCCCACCAGCTGCGCGGAGCTGATCGCCTCCGTCCGGCCGTCGGCGATCTCGGCGCCCGATCCCTCCGAGGCCTGGAGGAAGCCCTCCACGGACACCGGTCCGGCGGGCGGCACGTCGGCGTCGTCCGGCTGCGCCACCCAGCCGCGCACCACGGGCAGGACACCCTCGCGCGCCCGCAGCGGCGTGAGGACCAGGTAGCCGGTCCGGCCGTCGTGCGCGCGGTCCGGGACCACCAGCTGGCCCGACGCGTCGTAGGTGCCCTCGACGCTCACCTTGCGCGCCACGTCCGCACCTTCGAACGGCGTCTGCGGCCGCAGCACGTCGAGGATGGGCACAGGATCCGCGGCGAGCTGCTCGGCCACGTGCCGCTCCTGGGCACCCGCGCCGCGGATCTGGGCGCGGTCCAGCTGCCACACGCCGAGCCGGCCGCATACGAAGGCCGCGCCCAGCAGGAGCAGCAGCAGGGCCACCATGCGGGGGCGCACCGCCGCGCGCCACATCGTCGTCGGGGGTCGTCGAGAGGCCACCTCCCAGCCGTCCGCCGCAGGCCCCGGGGCGGGCGCGGGGGCCGGCGCGGGGGTGGTCGGGTCGGGCACGATCCACGGTAACCCGTGCCCGTGCTCCGACCGGCATCGCGAACGACCACTAGCGCAGGTCACGCACCCGAGCGTTCACTCGTCACCCGCTGCGTTTCCGGCCCGTTTGCGGTTGTATGGCTGGTGGTGCGTCGATGCTGGTCGCGGCCTTCTGGGACCCAAGTCCCGCCGGGCGCGGATGGCGCACGGTTGGCTGGAATCGGGCCGGCGGGGAGGACTCGTCGGGAGACGACGGGGAGCACGCATGAGCACGACGACGTCTGCGGGAACCACCTGGCGCGCACGGAGCAGTGTCGCGTCGGGAGAGATCGACACCGCCACGCTGGCCCGCATCGACAAGTGGTGGCGCGCGGCCAACTACCTCTCGGTGGGCCAGATCTACCTGCTCAACAACCCGCTGCTCCGGGAGCCGCTCACGCGTGAGCACGTCAAGCCACGCCTGCTGGGCCACTGGGGCACCACGACGGGTCTCAACTTCCTCTACGCGCACCTCAACCGCGCCATCGCCGAGCGCCAGCAGTCCACCATCTACGTGACGGGCCCCGGGCACGGCGGACCCGGCCTCGTCGCGAGCGCGTACCTCGACGGCACCTACTCCGAGTACTACTCGGACATCACCGAGGACACCGAGGGCCTGCGCCGCCTGTTCCGGCAGTTCTCCTTCCCAGGCGGCATCCCGAGCCACGTCGCTCCCGAGACGCCCGGCTCCATCCACGAGGGCGGCGAGCTCGGGTACGCGCTGAGCCACGCGTACGGTGCCGCGTTCGACAACCCGGACCTGCTCGTCGCCGCCGTGGTGGGCGATGGCGAGGCGGAGACCGGGCCGCTCGCGACGAGCTGGCACTCCAACAAGTTCGTCAACCCCGTGCACGACGGCGTCGTCCTGCCGATCCTGCACCTCAACGGGTACAAGATCGCCAACCCGACGGTCCTGGCGCGCATCGACGACGACGAGCTGGTCGACCTCATGAAGGGGTACGGGCACAAGCCGCACGTCTTCGTCGCGGGCTTCGACGACGAGTCGCACGAGAGCATCCACGGAAGGTTCGCGGCCCTGCTCGACGAGGTGCTCGACGAGATCGCGGACATCAAGGCGCGCGCGCACGACGGTGACGAGAGCCGCCCCCGCTGGCCCATGATCGTGTTCCGCACCCCCAAGGGCTGGACCGGCCCGGCGACCATCGACGGCAAGAAGACGACGGGCTCGTGGCGTGCCCACCAGGTGCCGCTGGCCAACGCGCGGGACACCCCGGAGCACCTCGACGTGCTCCGGCAGTGGCTCGAGTCCTACAACATCAACGAGCTGTTCGACGAGAACGGTCACGTGATCGACGACATCCGCGCGCTGGCGCCGGAGGGCGACCTGCGGATGAGCGCCAACCCGCAGGCGAACGGCGGGTTGCTGCTCAAGGACCTGCGGCTGCCCAACTTCCGTGACTACGCGGTCGACGTGCCCGTGCCGGGCGGCTCCATCAGCGAGGCGCCGCGCGTCCTGGGCGAGTGGCTCACGGACGTCATCCGGCAGAACCCGACCAACTTCCGGATCTTCGGGCCCGACGAGACGGCGTCCAACCGACTCCAGGCGGTGTTTGACGTCACCGACAAGCAGTGGAACGCCCAGTTCGAGGGTCCCGAGGTCGACGAGCACCTCTCCCGCGCGGGCCGCGTGCTGGAGATGCTCAGCGAGCACCAGTGCCAGGGGTGGCTCGAGGGCTACCTCCTGACCGGTCGGCACGGCCTGTTCAACTGCTACGAGGCGTTCATCCACATCATCGACTCGATGTTCAACCAGCACGCCAAGTGGCTCAAGGTCACCAACGACATCCCGTGGCGGCGGCCCATCGCGAGCCTGAACTACCTGCTGTCGAGCCACGTCTGGCGCCAGGACCACAACGGCTTCAGCCACCAGGACCCCGGGTTCGTCGACCACGTGGTGAACAAGAAGTCCGAGGTTGTCCGGGTGTACTTCCCGCCGGACGCCAACACGCTGCTGTCCACGTACGACCACTGCCTGCGCAGCCGGCAGTACGTCAACGTCGTGGTCAGCGGCAAGCAGCCCGCGCCCAACTTCCTGACCATGGACCAGGCGGTGGCGCACTGCACGCGCGGCCTGGGCATCTGGGACTGGGCCGGCACCGAGGTGGCCGGGGAGAAGCCCGACGTCGTCCTCGGCTGCGCGGGCGACGTCCCGACGCTCGAGGTGCTGGCCGCCGCCGACATCCTCAAGCGCGAGCTGCCCGACCTCAAGGTGCGCGTCATCAACGTGGTCGACCTCATGCGGCTGCAGGACGAGCGCGAGCACCCGCACGGCCTGTCCGACCGGCAGTTCGACGGATTGTTCACCGCCGACCGGCCGGTGATCTTCGCCTACCACGGCTACCCGTGGCTCATCCACCGCCTCACCTACCGCCGCAACGGCCACGCCAACATCCACGTGCGCGGCTACAAGGAGGAGGGCACCACCACCACGCCGTTCGACATGGTGATGCTCAACGACCTCGACCGGTTCCACCTGGTGATCGACGTGATCGACCAGGTGCCGCACCTGGGCGCGGCGCAGGCGCCGCTGCGGCAGAAGATGGTGGACGCCCGCCTGGCGGCCCGGGAGTACACGCGGCGGCACGGCGACGACCTCCCGGAGGTGCGTGACTGGGTGTGGCCGGACGCGCAGGACCTCGCCGACTCCTCGCAGGTGGCGGCGACGATCTCGACCGGCGGGGACAACGAGTAGCTGAGCGTGGTGGGGCCGGACCGCGGCCCCCCCACCCCGCCACCTTCAGCACGACTACAGGAGCCGCCACCCGTGGCACGCACCATCTACGTCGCCTCGCCCGAGGGCGACACCGGCAAGTCAGCCGTCGCACTCGGGCTCGTGGACCTCCTGAGCCGGACGGTCCAGCGCGTCGGCGTCTTCCGTCCGGTCGCCCGATCCACCGAGACCAAGGACTTCGTGCTCGAGCTCCTGCTCGAGCACGACGGCGTGGACCTCGAATACGACGACTGCATCGGCGTCACGTACGAGGAGCTGCTGCCCGACCCGGAGGCCGCGCTGGCTCGGATCATCACGCGCTACCACGAGGTGGCGCGGCAGTGCGACGCCGTCGTGGTGGTCGGCACCGACTACACCGACGTCGCAGGCGCCACCGAGCTCGCCTACAACGCCCGGATCGCCGCGAACCTCGGGGCACCCGTCGTGCTGGTCCTCAACGGCCGGGGACGCCACGCGGACGCGATCCACCAGGGCGCGACGGTGGCGGTCGCGGAGCTGCACGCCAACCACGCGCAGGTCGCCGCGATCGTCGCCAACCGCACGGCGTCGGGGAGCCTCGACGAGGTGCGCGACGCGCTCAGCACGCCGGAGATCCCGGCCTGGGCCATCCCCGAGAGCCCTCTGCTGACCGCACCCACCGTGCGCCAGCTCATGGACGCCGTCGGCGGCGAGCAGATCGGCGGCGACGCCGACCTGCTGGCCCGCGAGGTGCTCGACGTCCTGGTGGGCGCGATGTCCATCGAGCACCTGCTCGACAGGCTCGCCGACGGTGCGGTGGTCATCGCTCCCGGTGACCGCGCCGACGTGCTGCTCGGCCTGCTGCTGGCGCACCAGGCCGACGGGTTCCCCAGCCTGGCCGGCATCATCCTCAACGGCGGCTTCCGCCCCACCCCCACCATCACCCGGCTGCTGGAGGGCATCGGCTCCCGGCTGCCGATCATCGCCACCAACCTCGGGACGTTCCGCTCGGCCAGCGCCGCGGCGCTCACGCGCGGGCGTCTCACGGCCGACTCGCAGCGCAAGGTCGACACCGCGCTCGCACTGTTCGAGCAGCACGTGGACGGCTCGTCGCTGCTCGCGGCGCTCGACGTGGTCCGGCCCGAGGTCGTGACGCCGCTCATGTTCGAGTACGAGCTGCTCGACCGCGCCCGCGCGGACCGCAAGCACATCGTGCTGCCGGAGGGGAACGACGACCGCATCCTGCGCGCCGCGTCCACGCTGCTGCAGCGCGGCGTCGCCCGGCTGACGCTGCTCGGCGACGAGGCGGCCATCCGCACCCGGGCCACCGAGCTGGGGCTGGCGCTGGACGACGCCGCGGTCATCGACCCGCACGACGAGGCGTGGGTCTCGCGCTTCGCCGACGAGTACACGACGATGCGCGCCCACAAGGGCATGACCGTCGACCGCGCGCGCGAGATCGTCCCGTCCGTGTCCTACTTCGGCACCATGATGGTGCAGCTCGGTCTCGCGGACGGCATGGTGTCGGGCGCCGCGCACACCACGGCGCACACCATCAAGCCGTCGTTCGAGATCATCAAGACGGCGCCGGGCGTCTCCAACGTGTCGAGCGCGTTCCTCATGTGCCTCGAGGACCGCGTGCTCGTCTACGCCGACTGCGCGGTGATCCCGGACCCCACGGCGGAGCAGCTCGCGGACATCGCCATCTCCTCGGCCAGCACGGCCGAGCAGTTCGGCATCGAGCCGCGCATCGCGATGCTGTCCTACTCCACGGGCGAGTCGGGCACGGGCGCCGACGTCGACAAGGTGCGGCAGGCCACCGCGCTGGTCCGCGAGCGCCGGCCGGACCTGTCCATCGAGGGGCCCATCCAGTACGACGCGGCGGTGGACGCCTCGGTGGCGCAGACCAAGCTGCCCGACTCCACCGTGGCCGGCCGCGCGACCGTGTTCGTCTTCCCCGACCTCAACACGGGCAACAACACCTACAAGGCCGTGCAGCGCTCGGCCGGCGCCATCGCGATCGGCCCCGTGCTCCAGGGTCTGCGCAAACCCGTCAACGACCTGTCGCGCGGCGCGCTCGTGCAGGACATCGTCAACACCGTGGCCATCACGGCCATCCAGGCTCAGTCGCTCTCCGCCTCGGAGGCTCAGCCGCGCTCGGAAGGGGACCAGGCATGAGCCAGGGCACCGTGCTCGTCGTCAACTCGGGCTCGTCGTCGATCAAGTACCAGCTGGTCGACCCGGTGGGGGGCCGCGCGGTCGCCTCGGGGGTCGTCGAGAGGATCGGCGAGGAGACCGGATCGCTGACACACACGTCCGGCGACACGAAGGTCACGCGCGACGAGCCGATCGCCGACCACGCCGCGGGCATGCGCGCCATCCTGGCCACGTTCGAGGAGGCCGGCCCCGACCTGTCGTCGGCCGGGGTGCTCGCGGTGGGGCACCGCGTGGTGCACGGCGGGTCCGTGTTCTCGACCCCCGCGCTCGTCGACGACGACGTGGTCGCGCAGATCGAGGCGATCTCCCCCCTGGCCCCGCTGCACAACCCCGCCAACGTCACGGGCATCCGCGTCGCGCGCGAGCTGCTGCCGCACGTGCCCCACGTGGTCGTCTTCGACACCGCCTTCTTCCACGGGCTGCCCGAGGCGGCGTCCACGTACGCGATCGACCGCGACGTCGCCCGCGAGCACGGCGTGCGCCGCTACGGGTTCCACGGCACGTCTCACCACTACGTCTCCCAGCAGGTCGCCGGCTTCCTGGGCCGGCGCGTCGAGGACCTCAACACGATCGTGCTGCACCTGGGCAACGGCGCGTCGGCCTCGGCCGTGCGCGGCGGCAAGGCGGTCGAGACGTCGATGGGCATGACGCCGCTCGAGGGCCTCGTCATGGGCACGCGCTCCGGCGACATCGACCCGGCGGTCATCTTCCACCTGCAGCGGAACGCCGGGCTGTCGGTCGACGGGATCGACGACCTGCTCAACCGCCGCTCGGGGCTCAAGGGCCTGGCCGGGGAGAACGACCTGCGCGGCCTGCACGACCTGGTCGCGCAGGGCGACGCCGACGCGCAGCTCGCGCTCGACGTGTACGTGCACCGCCTGCGCAAGTACGTCGGCGCCTACACGGCCGTGCTTGGGCGCGTGGACGCGCTCGTGTTCACCGCGGGCGTCGGCGAGAACGACGACATCGTGCGCGAGCTCACCTGCGCCGGCCTCGAGCCCCTGGGGTACGAGCTGGACCCGGCGCTCAACGAGGGGCGCAAGAAGCAGCCGACGGTGGTGTCGCGCGACGTCAGCCGCGCGACGATCGTCGTCTACCCCACCAACGAGGAGCTCGCGATCGCCCGCCAGGCGCTCGAGGTCACGGAGGCCGCCGGACTGACCGGCGAGGGCTCGGACGAGGCCCCCGCCGCCACGGGGCACGCCTGACGGCGCGCGCGTCGCGCCCGACGGCGCGCCGGGCCCGTCAGGGCAGGCGTGCCGCCTTCATGGCACGGAGCAGCTCGGTGAACACCGCCGGCCAGGTCTCCGCGCCCAGGCCGTACAGGCGCCCGAGCCCGATGCGCGGGCCGCGGCCCCCGACGAGGCCGTGCACGCCGTGCTGCACCGCGACCGACTGCAGGCGCGTGGTCTCCCACAGCCCCTCGCGGCCGTGCCGGACTCCGATGCCCGAGGCGCCCACGCCCCCTTGCGGCGCCGCGACCGAGCCCCACGTGGCCACGTAGCCCTCGTTGACGTTCACGCTCCCGGCGTGCACGCGGCGCGCGAGGGCCGCGCCCCGGGCGGTGTCGGCCGTCCAGATGCTCGCGTTGAGGCCGAACTCGCTGTCGTTCATGGCGGCCACCGCCTCGTCGTCGGAGGACACCCGGTACAGGGCCACGACCGGCCCGAACGTCTCCTCGCGAGCGAGGCGGGCCTCGGCCGGCACGTCCGCCAGGATCGTCGGCTCGTAGAACCAGGGGCCCAGGTCCGTGCGGTGCACAGCGCCGGCCAGGACGGTGGCACCGTGGCCGATCGCGTCCTCGACGTGCTCCACCACGGTCGCGAGCTGGGCGGCCGACGTCAGCGAGCCGACGTCGGCCCGGTAGTCGAGACCCGCGCCGAGGCGCAGCGCGCGCGTGCGACGGGCGAAGGCCGCGGCGAACTCGTCGTACACCTCCGTGCGCACGTAGATCCGCTCGATCGAGACGCACACCTGGCCCGTGCCGACGAAGCAGGCCCGCACGGCTCCCTCGGCCACCGCCTCGATGTCGACGTCGTCCGCGACGTACATCGGGTTCTTGCCGCCCAGCTCGAGCGTGGCGGGGACCAGGCGGCCGCCCGCCTGGGCGGCGACCACCCGGCCGGTGCGGGTGGAACCCGTGAACGAGACATGGTCGACGTTCTCGACGACGGCCGCGCCCACGGTGGGCCCGTCGCCCACGACGATCTGCAGCAGACCCTCCGGGAGCCCCGCCTCCTCGAGCTGCTCCGCCGCCCACAGGCAGGTGAGCGCGGTCTGGGGGTCGGGTCGCAGGATGACCGCGTTGCCGGCGACCAGCGCGGGCAGCACGTCGCCGATGGTCAGCGTGAGGGGAAAGTTCCACGGCGCGATGATCCCGACGACACCGACGGGGTGGCGCAGCACCTGGACGGAGGTCAGGGCGGGCACGAGCCCGCCGACGCGTCGCGGCGCGAGGTAGCGGCGTGCACGCGCCGCGTAGTGCCGCGCGACGAGCGCGATGTCGCAGATCTCCTCGAACGCCGAGACCCGGGCCTTGCCGTTCTCCAGCTGGATGAGGTCGAGCACGTCGCTCTGCCGCTCGAGCATCAGGTCGTGCAACCGGGACAGCACCGCGGTGCGCTCCCGCAGCGGTCGGGCGGCCCAGAGCCTCTGGGCCGCGCGGGCGGCGCGCGCGGCCCGCGCCACGTCGTCGGGGGTCGAGAGCGGGATCGCGGCGATGGGTGCACCGGTGAACGGTGCGAGCGACGTGTGCGTCGCCGCGCCGGGCGACGCGACGACGCGCGCCAGCAGCGGCCTGACGTCGTCCGGCTCCAGCACGTAGGTGGCGAGCGGGTCGGTCTCCGGGTCGTGCAGCTCGGCTGATCCGGGTCCGTGCGGGTCGTGCGCCATGCCGGTCAGGGTACGCGCGCCGCCTGGGCGCGAAGCACCGACGCGCTAGCGCAGCTGCTGCACCATCGGGCAGTCCCAGGGGTCGCGGGACTTCAGCCCGACCCGGTTGAGGTAGGCGACGACGATCGCGTACGAGCGCATGAGCGAGGTCTCGGCGTACGGCACGCCGCGCTCACGGCAGAAGTCGCGCACCATCGGCTGCGCCTTGCGCAGGTTCATGGACGGCATGCTCGGGAACAGGTGGTGCTCGATCTGGAGGCTGAGCCCACCGGTGAGCAGCGACATCACGCGACCGCCGCGGATGTTGCGGCTGGTCAGCACCTGGCGGCGCAGGAAGTCCATCCTGGCGCCGCGCGGGATGATGGGCATGCCCTTGTGGTTCGGTGCGAAGACCGCACCCATGTACACACCGAAGATGCCGAGCTGTACACCCAGGAACGCGAGCGCCATGGGGGGCGACAGGAACCAGAAGACGAGGGCGAGGTAGCCGCCCAGGCGCAGCGAGACGAGCACGAGCTCGATGGGCCGACGCTTGACCTCGCCGCGACCCAGCAGCGTCCGCACACCGGAGACGTGCAGGTTCAGGCCCTCGAGCAACAGCAGCGGGAAGAACAGCCAGCCCTGGTGCCCGACGAACCACCGGCGCAGCCCCGTGCGCACGATCGGGCCGTCCTCGGTGTGGAAGACCACGACGTCGTTCTTGATGTCGGGATCGGCGTCGACCTGGTTGGGCTTCGCGTGGTGCCGGCTGTGCTTGTGCTGCCACCAGCCGTAGCTCATCCCCGCGTACAGGTTGGCGATGACCAGGCTCGCCCAGTCGTTCCACTGCCCGGACTTGAAGATCTGCCGGTGCGCGGCGTCGTGGCCCAGGAACATCACCTGCCCCAGCACAACGGCGAGGACGGCCGCGACCGCCAGCTGCCACCACGACTCGCCGATGAGCACTACGGCGGCGACCACGGCGCCGAGCAGCGCCGTGAGGACGAAGAAGCGAGTCCAGTAGTAGCCGTACCGACGTCGCATGAGGCCGGAGGCGGTGACGGCCTGGCTCAGCGCGGTGTACTCGCTGACGTTCCGCTCGCGCGCCGTGAGGCCGTCACTGGCGGTCGCGGGGCGGACGGGTGCGGTGGTGGGGGTCATGATGACTCCGCTCTGGGGCTGCCCGGGGGCAGGTGCGTGCAGATGGGCGTGACCTCACCCGAAGGGCACGCGCACCCCCTGGGGTGCAGGCCGTCCGGCGGACTGCCGGGCTGGGTGCCCGGCACTACGTCGATCATGACCTACAGATCGGTTCCGTGCCGAAGTTCGGCCACACGTGCACGCGACGTCCACCGGACGCATACGTCGCATCCGGTGCCCCGGCTACCCCGGCGTTGGCTCCTGGGTGCCCTGGCGTTGGCGCCTGGGTGCCCCGGCGTTGGCGCCTGGGTGCCCTGGCGTTGGCGCCTGGGTGCCCTGGCGTTGGCTCCTAGGTGCCCCTGGCGTTGGCGCCGGTGCGTCTGGGGTCCGCCTCAGTGCGGCTGGTACGGCGAGACGACGACCTCGACCCGCTGGAACTCCTTGAGGTCGGAGTACCCGGTCGTGGCCATCGCGCGGCGCAGCGCGCCGATGAGGTTGAGCGTCCCGTCCGCGGTGTGACCGGGGCCGAACAGAATCTGCTCCAGCGTGCCGGACGTCCCGACCTCGACGCGCTCGCCGCGGGGCAGCTTGGCGTGGTGGGCCTCGGGTCCCCAGTGGTAGCCGCGGCCCGGCGCGTCGGTGGCCCGGGCCAGCGCGGCGCCCAGCATCACGGCGTCGGCGCCGCACGCCACGGCCTTGACCAGGTCGCCCGACCGGCCGACGCCGCCGTCGGCGATCACGTGGACGTACCGGCCGCCCGACTCGTCGAGGTAGTCCCGTCGCGCGGCCGCGACGTCCGCGACGGCCGTGGCCATGGGCGCGTGGATGCCGAGCGAGGTGCGCGTGGTGTGCGCGGCGCCGCCGCCGAAGCCCACGAGCACGCCCGCGGCACCGGTGCGCATGAGGTGCAGCGCGGCGGTGTAGGTCGAGGCGCCGCCCACGATCACCGGGACGTCGAGCTCGTAGATGAACCGCTTGAGGTTCAGCGGCTCGGCGTTGCCGGAGACGTGCTCGGCGGAGACGGTGGTGCCGCGGATGACGAACAGGTCGACGCCGGCGTCGACCACGGCGCGCCAGAACTCCTGCGTCCGCTGCGGGGACAGGGCACCGGCCACGGTCACACCCGCGTCGCGCACCTGGCGCAGCCGCTCGGTGATGAGCTCCGGGCGGATGGGCGCCTCGTAGATCTCCTGCATGCGGGCCGTGGCGCGCGCAGGCTCGAGCGATGCGATCTCGGTGAGCAGCGGCGTGGGGTCGTCGTACCGCGTCCACAGGCCCTCGAGGTCCAGGACGCCGAGACCGCCCAGCCGGCCGAGCGCCACCGCGGTGTCCGGGCTCATGACCGAGTCCATGGGCGCCGCGACCACCGGCAGGTCGAAGTGGTACGCGTCGATCTGCCAGCCGACCGAGACCTCCTCGGGATCGCGCGTGCGGCGCGAGGGCACCACGGCGATGTCGTCGAAGGAGTACGCCCGGCGGCCGCGCTTGCCGCGCCCGATCTCGATCTCGTTGCTCACCGGCCCAGGCTACCGGGACCCACCCCCACCCCCGAACCCGCCCGGCAACCGCCCGCCCTCCCACCACCGACCGCGGGTCGGACGACGCGATTGCGCGCCGCGCGCGACCCGCGCTCGGGGCGCACGACCCGCGGTCGGCGACTAGGCCGGCTCCTGGGGCGGCCTTCGTGGCGCGCTGGACAGCGGCGCGATCCCGGGGGCGCTCGACCCGTCATCGGCCCCCCCATTCGCCGACCGCGGGTCGGACGGCGCGAGCGCGCGTCGCGCACCACCCACGCTCGGGGCGCACGACC
>NZ_JAUCGR010000003.1 GCF_030362815.1 Cellulomonas edaphi
CGGCTGAATAGGAACCCAGAACCTCACGGGATGAGGACCAGGCTCCAGTCTCAACCAAGACCCACCAAAGGCAGGCCATATGGCATCGACTACTTGGCACACTGTTGAGTTCTCAAGGAACAGTCACTCTGCCGTCCAGGCCCTCAGGCCCTTCTCGGAAGGTTTGTTTCCTTCACCAGCCTATCAGGCTTTTGTTTCCTGATCTGCCGGACGCCTTTCGGGGAATTTCATTTCCCTTTCCGGCTGGCACTACTCTAGCGGGCTTTTCCAGCGCCTCAGACCAGCTGGTCTGTGATGCTCGTTGCCCCCCCGACCGGTTCCGGGGCGCACGAAGCTCCAGGGACCTGCTCGGGGGCGGCCGCCTGCGGGACCAGCCACCGGGGTTCGATCCTCGGTGTCCGTTCCTCCCTGCCGGGCGACCTCGAGAACATTACGCGCGGTCGTGCCCCGGAGGCAAATCTCCTGGCGGTGACGCCGGTCACCAGGCGTCAGGCGCCGGTGTCGACCACCCCGAGGGTGCGCTTGCCGCGGCGGAGCACGGCCCAGCGCCCGTGCAGCAGCTCGGACTCGGACAGCACCGCGTCGTCGCCGGCCACGCGGACGTTGTTGACCGAGGCGCCGCCCTCCTTCACGGCGCGGCGGGCCTCGGACTTGCTCGCCACGATGCCGGCGGACGCGAACAGGTCGACCACCAGGTCGCCCACCGCGCCGCGCGCGGTGGGGAGCTCGGCCACCGCGGCACCGAGCGTGGCGGCATCGAGGTCGTCGAGAGATCCGCGACCGAACAGCGCGTGGCTGGCCGCGACCACCGCGTCGGCCGCAGCGGCGCCGTGCACCAGGGACGTCACGTCATGGGCGAGCGCGCGCTGGGCCTCACGGGCTGCGGGGCGCTCGGCGACGGCCACGGCGAGCTCGTCGATCTCCTCGCGGGACCGGAAGGTGAACACCTTGAGGTAGCGGACCACGTCGGCGTCGTCGGCGTTGAGCCAGAACTGGTAGAACGCGTAGGGCGTGGTCATCTCGGGGTCGAGCCAGACCGCGCCCGACTCCGTCTTGCCGAACTTGGTGCCGTCCGCCTTGGTGATCAGGGGCGTCGTGAGCGCGTGCGCGGCGACGCCCTCCACCTTGCGGATGAGCTCCACGCCCGACAGCAGGTTGCCCCACTGGTCGGACCCTCCGGTCTGGAGAGTGATCCCGTGCCGGCGGTACAGCTCCAGGAAGTCCATGCCCTGCAGGATCTGGTAGCTGAACTCGGTGAAGCTGATGCCCGCCTCGCTGTTGAGCCGACGGGCCACGGTGTCCTTGGCGAGCATCGTGCCGAGCCGGTAGTGCTTGCCGACGTCGCGCAGGAAGTCGATGGCCGACATCGGGGCGGTCCAGTCGAGGTTGTTCACCATCGTCGCCGCGTTCTCGCCGTCGAAGCGCAGCAGAGGCGCGATCTGGTCGTGGATCCGTCGCACCCAGCCCGCGACGACCTCCGGGGAGTTGAGCGTGCGCTCACCCGTCATCCGCGGATCGCCGATCAGCCCGGTGGCGCCACCCACGAGGGCGAACGGGCGATGGCCCGCGTCCTGCAGCCGGCGCACGGTGAGGATCTGCACCAGGTTGCCGATGTGCAGGCTCGGTGCGGTCGGGTCGAAGCCGCAGTAGAGGTTGACCGGCCCGGCGCTCAGCGCGGCGCGCAGGGCATCGGCGTCGGTGGTCTGCGCGATCAGGCCGCGCCACTCGAGCTCGTCGAGGATGTGGTTCACGGGAGGTCTCCAGGGTCGTGCGGGCGTAGGGGGCGGGGGCGTGCCGACGTCGTCGCCTCAGGTGGCGTCTACCGACGTCGGCCGCGGATACGCCGGCCGGTACGCGGACACGGTGGGCTCGTTGGTCAGCCAGTAACGCCAGGGGAACCGCGTGCCCTCGCCGCCGACCCCCGAGACGCCGACCCGCGGCCCGCTCGCGTGGGCGGGCTGCACCGCGGTCTCCCGGCGGTGCAGCACCACGGCCCCGCCGGGCTCCGTCAGGTCGGAGCCGTTGGCGTCGCGGTCGAGGCCGAGGCACACGGCGAGGCGCGCGGGCCCGCGCGCGAGCTGGCGGTGGGAGTCGACGACCCCGGCCTCCTCGCGCCGGGCCCAGGCGAGCTCCGCGCCGTCGACGACCTCCCCCGCGCGCAGGAGCACGGCGGCGGGACTGCCCGTCGGCTCGGCGACGACGTTGAGGCAGTGGTGCAGACCGAGGTGCCGGTACACGTAGAGGCGGCCCGGCTCGGCGAACATGACCGCGTTGCGGGCGGTCCGGCCGCGGTAGGCGTGCGAGCCCGGGTCCGCCGCTCCCCCGTACGCCTCGACCTCCGTGACACGTACGGTCACGCCGCCCTGCGGCGAGCGGGCCGTGATGTACGAGCCCAGCAGGTCACGAGCGACGACCTGCACGTCGCGGGCGTACCAGACGCGCGCCGGGATCGCCGCGAACGCCGCCGGCTGTCCCCCGTCCGGCGGCCGCGGGACGTCGCCGGGCCAGGTGCTCACGCGCTCATCCTGCCGCACGGTCGGCCCGGAGCACCCCGGCGTCCAGCGGACCGAGCAGCGCTCCCCAGGCGTCGAGGCGCACGTCGGCCCGCTCGCGGGTGCGCTCGGCGGCGAAGTGCGCGGCCTCGTCGCGCATCCAGCGCTCCCACATCGGGCGCGCCTCGGCGCCGTCGCGCGCCAGGCCTCGTTCGAGCCGCAGGCCCGCCGGGGCCTCGATCCAGACGCGCAGGACGGCGAGCGCGTCGGCCTGCCGCCTCGCAGACCCGCACCCCTCGATCACGAGCAACCGCGGGACCGGCACGTCGACCCACTCGGCGAAGGCGCCCTCCACCCAGTCGTAGCGCTGGTAGCGGCCCGGCAGACCGCGGCGCAGGGGCTCGAGCACCTGGGCGGTCAGGCGGGGCCACAACGAGCCCTCGAGGCCGGCCCAGCCGGCGTACAGGTCGTCGAGGTGGAGGACCTCGGCGCCCGGGACGGCGGCGGCGAGCGACGCCGCGAACGTCGACTTGCCGGACCCCGCGGGACCGTCGACGACGACGAGGCGCACGCGCCCGAGCCGCGCCGGGGCGGCCAGGGCAGCGGCGGCGACGTCGTCGGCGACCGTCATCGGACCGCGGTCAGGACGCCCAGCGGCGCAGGTCGGCCGCGCGCGACCGTGCCCGCGCGAGCTGCTCGGCGACCCGGGCGGGAGCCGTGCCACCGTGCGCGGACCGCGAGGCGAGCGATCCTGCGACGCTGAGCACCTCGCGCACGGCGGGCGTCAGGTGCCGCGAGATCGCCGCCAGCTCGTCGTCGCTCAGGTCCCACAGCTCGATGGCCGGCGAGTGCTCCTCGCACGCACGGACGCACGCGCCGGCGACCTCGTGGGCCACGCGGAACGGCACCCCCTCGCGCACGAGCCACTCGGCGATGTCCGTCGCGAGCGAGAAGCCCTGCGGGGCGAGCGCCGCGAGCCGGTCGTAGTCGAACGTGAGCGTCGCGACCATGCCCGCGAAGGCGGGCAGGAGGACCGTGAGCTGGTCGACCTGGTCGAAGACCGGCTCCTTGTCCTCCTGCAGGTCCCGGTTGTACGCGAGCGGCAGGCCCTTGAGCGTGGTGAGCAGGCCGGTCAGGTCACCGACGAGCCGGCCCGCCTTGCCGCGCGCGAGCTCGGCGATGTCCGGGTTCTTCTTCTGCGGCATGATGCTCGACCCCGTGGAGTACGAGTCGTGCAGGCGCACGAACCCGAACTCCTTGGTCGCCCAGAGGACGACCTCCTCGGCCAGACGCGAGACGTCGACCGCGAGCATTGCCGCGACGAAGGCGAACTCCGCGACGACGTCACGCGACGCCGTGCCGTCGATCGAGTTCTCCACGGGACCGTCGAACCCGAGCTCGGCCGCCACCGCGGCCGGGTCGAGGCCCAACGAGGAACCGGCCAGCGCCCCCGAGCCGTACGGCGAGAGCGCGGCGCGACGGTCCCAGTCCACCCAGCGCTCCACGTCGCGCAGCAGCGGCCACGCGTGCGCGAGCAGGTGGTGCGCCAGCAGCACGGGTTGCGCGTGCTGCAGGTGCGTACGGCCCGGCATGGGCGCCTCGCCCGCGGCCTCCGCCTGCGCCACGAGCGCGTCGACCACGTCGAGCACCGCGCCGGCCAGGGAGCGGGACTCCTTGCGCAGGTACATCCGCACGAGGGTCGCGATCTGGTCGTTGCGCGAGCGGCCGGCGCGCAGCTTGCCGCCGAGCTCCACGCCCGCGCGCTCGATCAGGCCACGCTCGAGCGCGGTGTGCACGTCCTCGTCGTCGGGCGCCGGGCCGAAGGCCCCGGAGGCGACGTCCGCGCGCAGCACCTCGAGGGCGTCGACCATGCCGGCGACCTCGTCGTCCGACAGCAGCCCGGCCGCGTGCAGCACGTGCGCGTGCGCGACCGAGCCGGAGATGTCGACGTCCGCCAGCCGCCAGTCGAACTGGGTGGACCGCGACAGCTCGACGAGCGCCGAGGCCGGCCCCGACGCGAACCTGCCGCCCCAGAGGGCGAGAGGCTCAGGCATCGATGCCGCCCTGCGTGCCGAGGTCCACGGCGTTGCCGAACCGGACGTCGCGCGCGGCAGCGAGCTTGGACGACAGGCCGTAGATCTCGATGAAGCCGCGGGCGGCCGCCTGGTCGAACGTGTCGCCCGTGTCGTAGGTCGCGAGGTTGAAGTCGTACAGCGACGCGTCCGAGCGGCGGCCGGTGACCGTCGCCCGCCCGCCGTGGAGCACCATCCGGACGTCGCCCGAGACGTAACGCTGCGTGTCGTCGATGAACACGTCGAGGGACTTCTTGAGCGGGCTGAACCACTGGCCGTCGTACACGAGCTCGGACCAGCGCTGCTCGACCTGGCGCTTGAACCGGGCCTGCTCGCGCTCGACCGTGACGTTCTCGAGCTCCTGGTGCGCCGCGATGAGCGCGATCGCGCCCGGCGCCTCGTAGACCTCGCGGCTCTTGATGCCGACCAGGCGGTCCTCGACGATGTCGATCCGGCCCACGCCCTGCGCCCCCGCGCGGCGGTTCATCTCCTGGATCGCCTGCAGCGGGGTGACGGGCACGCCGTCGAGCGCGACAGGCACGCCCTGCTCGAACGTGATGACGACCTCGTCGGCCACGGGCGGGAACGTCGGGTCGTCCGTGTAGGTGTAGACGTCCTTGGTGGGACCGTTCCAGATGTCCTCGAGGAAGCCGGTCTCGACCGCGCGGCCCCACACGTTCTGGTCGATCGAGAACGGGTTGTGCTTGGTGGTCTCGATGGGCAGCTGGTGCTTCTCGGCGAAGTCGATCGCCTTGTCGCGGGTCAGCGCGAGGTCGCGCACGGGCGCCAGGCACGTGAGGTCGGGCGCGAGCGACGTGATGCCGACCTCGAAGCGCACCTGGTCGTTGCCCTTGCCGGTGCAGCCGTGGGCGACGACGGACGCGCCGAACTGGCGGGCCGCGCGGACCAGGTGCTTGACGATGACGGGGCGCGAGATCGCGGACACCAGCGGGTAGCGGTCGAGGTACATGCCGTTGGCGCGCAGCGCGGGCATGCAGTACTCGGTGGCGAACTCGTCGCGCGCGTCGGCGACGTAGGCCTCGACGGCGCCGCAGTCGAGCGCGCGCCGACGGATCACCTCGAGGTCCTCGCCACCCTGGCCCACGTCGACGGCCACGGCGATCACCTCGGCGCCGGTGGCCTCGGCGATCCAGCCGATGCCGACAGAGGTGTCCAGGCCGCCGGAGTAGGCGAGGACGACGCGCTCAGTCATGGTTCTTCCTTCGTGTGCTGGGTGTGTGCGGGAGCAGGGGGACGAGGCAGGTTCAGTGTCGCGCGTCAGGTCGCGCGTCGGAGGCAAGCGCGAGGAAGCGCGCCGCGAGCTCGGTGCCGGCGTCGGGCCGGTCGTCGCGCGCGATCACCAGGACGGTGTCGTCGCCCGCGATGGTGCCCAAGACCGACGGCAGCACCGAGCGGTCGATCGACGAGGCGAGGAACTGGGCCGCCCCGGGTGGCGTGCGCAGCACGACGAGGTTGCCCGACGACTCTGCTGTGAGCAGCAGCTCCTCGCACAGCCGCGCGAGACGCGTCGCGAGCATCTCCGTGTCGGCGGGGAGCGCGGGGACCGCACCCTCGGCGGGCACGGCGTACACCAGCCCGCCGGTCGGCGTGCGCACCTTGACCGCGCGCAGCTCGACGAGGTCGCGCGAGAGCGTCGCCTGCGTGACGTTCACCCCGTCGGCGAGGAGCAGGTCGGCGAGCTGCTGCTGCGACGCGACGGCCCCGCGCTCCAGGATCGCCGCGATGAGGGCGTGCCGCGCGGCCTTGGTCTGGGGGATGATCACGCTGCTCACGCCCGCTCCAGGAGCCAGCTCAGCAGCGCCTTCTGCGCGTGCAGGCGGAACTCGGCCTCGTCCCAGACCACCGACTGGGGGCCGTCGATCACCTCGGCGGTGATCTCCTTGCCGCGGTAGGCGGGCAGGCAGTGCAGGACGATCGCGTCGGGCCGGGCGAGCGCGAGGGTCGCCGCGTCGAGCCGGAACGGGACGAACGGCGTCTCGCGCAGCTGCGCCTGCTCCTCCTGCCCCATCGACACCCACGTGTCCGTCGCGACCACGTCGGCACCCGCGACGGCCTCCTCGCGCGAGTGCACGACGGCGACCGAGCCGCCAGTCTCCGCGGCGATGCGCTGCGCGTCCGCAAGCACGCCGGCGTCGGGCAGGTACCCCTCGGGCGTCCCGATGCGCACGTGCAGCCCGGCCGTCGCGCCGCCCAGCAGGTAGGAGTGGCTCATGTTGTTCGCGCCGTCACCGATGTACGCGAGCGTCTGACCCGCCAGGCGACCGGTCCCGCCGCGGTGCAGCGCGATCGTCGCGAGGTCCGCCAGGATCTGGCACGGGTGGAACTCGTCGGTCAGCGCGTTGACCACGGGAACGCCCGCGTGCTCGGCCATCTGGTCCAGCCGCTCCTGGGCGTGCGTGCGCCACACGATGGCGGCGACCTGGCGACCCAGCACGTGCGCCGTGTCCGCGACCGACTCCCGCTGGCCGATCTGGGCGAGCTTGCCGTCCACCACGAGCGGGAAGCCGCCCAGCTCGGCGATGCCGGTGCTGAACGAGATCTGCGTGCGCAGCGTCGGCTTGTCGAAGATCACCGCGACCGCGCGGGGGCCGGTCAGCGGCGTGCGGATGTAGCGGTCCGACCGGAACGCCAGCGCGAGCTCGAGGACGTCGCGCTGCTCGCTGGGCGTCAGGTCGTCGTCACGCAGGAAGTGCCGGGTCATGCGCCGTCCTCCGTCAGCCGGCCCGGCAGCGCGGCGAGGAGGTCGACGAACGTGCCGGCCTGCTCGTCGGTCAGCACGAACGGCGGCGCGAGGCGGATCGTGGTGGGCCGGCACGGGTTGACGATGAACCCGGCCTCGAGCGCGCGGGCCGCGACCTCGGTGGCGACCGGCTCGGCGAGCTCGATGCCGATGAGCAGGCCCTCGCCCCGGACGCCCGCCACGAGCGGGTGCCCGAGCGCCTCGATCCGGCTGCGGAGCCGCTCCCCCACGCCGCTGACGTTCGCGAGGAGGCCGTCGCGCTCGATGACGCCGATCGTGGTCAGGGCCGCCGCGGACGCGACCGGGTTGCCCCCGAAGGTCGTGCCGTGCTGACCCCGGCCGAGGAGCGTGGAGACCGGTTCCCCGAACGTGATGAGCGCGCCGACCGGGAAGCCGCCGCCGAGCCCCTTGGCGACCGTCACGGCGTCCGGGACGACTCCCCCGCCGATGTGCGGCAGCTGGTGCGCGAACCAGGCGCCCGTCCGGCCCATGCCGGTCTGGACCTCGTCGACGATGAGGAGCGCGCCGTGCTCCTGCGTGAGCTGGCGCGCCCGGGCGAGGTAGCCGGGGGGCAGTGGGAGCACGCCCGCTTCGCCCTGGATGGGCTCGACGACGAGCGCCGCGACCGGCTCGCCCTCGAACGCGGCGGCAAGCGCGTCGGCGTCGCCGAACGGCACGAACTCGACGCCCGCGGGCAGGGGCTCGAACGGCTCGCGGTACGCGGCCTTGTGCGTGAGCGCGAGCGCGCCCATCGACCGGCCGTGGAACGAGCCCTCGAGCGCGAGCACGCGCGTGCGGCCCGTGCGGCGGGACAGCTTGAAGGCCGCCTCGTTCGCCTCGGTGCCCGAGTTGGTGAGGAACACGCGAGAGCCCTCGGGGGCCTGTGCGACGCTCAGGAGCTTCTCGGCGAACGCGATCTGCGTCGGGCTGGCGAAGAAGTTCGAGATGTGGCCGAGCGTGCCGAGCTGCGCGCTGATCGCCGCAGTGAGCGTGGGGTGCGCGTGGCCGAGCGCGTTGACCGCGATCCCCCCGAGCAGGTCGAGGTAGCGCCTGCCGTCGGCGTCCCACACGTAGGGCCCCTCGCCGCGCACGAGCACGCGCTGCGGGGCGCCGAACGTGTCCATCACGGCGTGCGTGTAGCGGTCCGTCCACTGCGCGACCGACCCGTCGGCGACGGGCTCGAGGCCCGCGTCGACGGGCGCGGCGGCGCGGTGGCGGCCGGTGCTGAGCGCGGTCATGCGGGCACCTCGGGGCTCGGGACCTGGGGGACGGGTGCGGTGAACGGGGCGTCGGCAGGTTCCTCGTCGGGCAGCACCATGGTCCCGATGCCGTCGGAGGTGAACACCTCGACGAGGATCGAGTGCGGGGCGCGACCGTCGATCACGTGGGCCCGGCCCACGCCACCCTCGACTGCGCGCCAGCAGGCCTCCATCTTGGGCCGCATCCCCGCGTCCAGACCGGGCAGCACCTCGGCGAGCGCGCCGGCGCGGAGCCGACGCACCAGGGAGGACCTGTCCGGCCAGTTGAGGTACAGGCCCTCGACGTCGGTCAGGACGATCAGCTTGCGGGCGCCGAGGGCCACGGCGAGCGCCGCCGCGGCCGTGTCGGCGTTGACGTTGAGCACCTTGGTGGGGTCGTCGATGTCGGGCGCGACGGTGCTGACCACGGGGATGCGCCCGGCGTCGAGCAGGTCCTGCACCGCGCCCGGGTTGACGTGCACGACGTCGCCCACGAGCCCGATGTCGACCTCGACGCCGTCGACCACGGCCGTCCGGCGCCGAGCCTGGAACAGACCGCCGTCCTCGCCCGAGAGACCCACGGCGTGCGGCCCGTGCGCGTTGAGCAGGCCGACCAGCTCGCGGGACACCTGCCCGGTGAGCACCATGCGGACGACGTCCATCGCCTCCGGCGTGGTGACGCGCAGTCCGCCGCGGAACTCGGACTCGATCCCCAGGCGGTCCAGCATCGCGTTGATCTGCGGGCCTCCGCCGTGCACGACGACCGGCCGCAGGCCCACCTGGCGCAGGAACACCATGTCCTCGGCGAAGGCCCGCTTGAGGTCCTCGTCGATCATCGCGTTGCCGCCGTACTTGACGACGACGAGGGCACCCGCGAACTTCTGCAGCCACGGCAGCGCCTGGATCAGCACCTCGGCCTTCTGGTCGGGCCGCAGGTCGGTGACGGTGTTGAAGACGAAGTCGTCGCTCACGTCGAGTACTCGCTGTTCTCGGTGACGTAGGCGTGCGTGAGGTCGTTGGTCCAGATCGTCGCGATCGCGTCGCCCGCGTGCAGGTCGACGAGCACCGTCACGAGCCGCTGCGACGCGAGGTCCACGAGCGAGCGGTCCTGGTACCCGGCGCCCGACCGGCAGACCTGCACGCCGTTGATCGTGACGTCCACGTCGTCGGGGTCGAACGGCGCGACGCTCTCGGGAACCGTCCCGACCTGCGCCAGCACGCGGCCCCAGTTGGGGTCGTTCCCGTAGATCGCGGCCTTGAACAGGTTCGAGCGCGCGACGGCACGGCCGACGGCGACGGCGGCCTCCTCGGTGGTGGCGCCGTTGACGGTGATCGCGATGTCGTGGTTGGCACCCTCGGCGTCGGCCACGAGCTGGCGTGCCAGGTCGGCGCACACGGACTCGACGGCGCCGAGGAAACCCGAGGGGTCGGGACGCACGCCGCTCGCACCGGACGCGAGCAGCACCACGGTGTCGGACGTCGACATGCACCCGTCCGAGTCCACCCGGTCGAACGTGCGCGCCGTCGCGGTGCGCAGCGCCTGGTCGGCGAGCTCCGCGTCGACGACGGCGTCGGTGGTGATCACGCACAGCATCGTGGCGAGCGCGGGCGCGAGCATCCCCGCGCCCTTCGCCATGCCGCCGACCGTCCACGCACCGGCGTCGCCCGGGATGGTGATCTCCGACGTCTTGGGCACTGTGTCGGTGGTCATGATCGCGACGGCGGCCGCCGGTCCGCCGTCGCTGCTCAGCGCAGCGACGGCCTGGTCCACCCCGGCCAGCAGGATCTCGCGCGGGAGGCGCTCGCCGATGAGCCCCGTGGAGCCGACCACGACGTCGCCCGCGGAGACACCGAGGGCCTCGGCGACGCGCTCGGCCGTGCTGTGCGCGTCCTGGAACCCGGCCACGCCCGTGGAGACGTTCGCGCCGCCGGAGTTCATGACGACCGCGCTTACGACGCCGTCGGAGACCACCTGGCGCGACCACTTCACGGGGGCGCCCTGCACCCGGTTGGTGGTGAACACGGCGGCACCCACCTGCAGCGGGCCGTCGTTGACGATCAGCGCGAGGTCGGGGCGGCCAGAGGGCTTCAGGCCCGCGGTGACACCGCTGGCCCGGAAGCCTGCTGGGGCGGTGACGCCCGCGGTGGGCGCCGGGCGGTCGGTCGTCGTGGTCACGGTGCGACTCCATCCAGAGGGAGGCCGAGCGCCTCGGGGAGCCCGAGTGCGAGGTTGAGCGACTGCAGCGCACCGCCGGCGGTGCCCTTGACCAGGTTGTCGATGGCGGTCACGGTGACGACCCGTCCGGCGGCCTCGTCGACCGCGACCTGGACGAGGGCCGTGTTGGCGCCCAGCGTGGACGCGGTCGTCGGCCACTGCCCCTCAGGCAGCAGGTGGACGAACGGCTCGTCGGCATACGTCTGCTCCCAGGCGGCACGCACCGCCGCCGGGTCCGTGCCGGGGACGAGCCGGGCCGTGGCCGTCGCCAGGATGCCCCGCGCCATCGGCACGAGCGTGGGGGTGAAGGAGATCGAGACCGCGTCGGCGCCGGCCGAGCGCAGGTTCTGGGCGATCTCGGGGATGTGGCGGTGACTGCCGCCCACGGCGTAGGGCTGCACGGAGCCGAGGGCCTCGGAGGCGAGCAGGTGCGTCTTGAGGCTGCGCCCGGCGCCCGAGTAGCCGTTGGCGAGCACCGCGACGAGATCGAGCGGCTCGACGAGCCCGGCAGCGATCCCCGGCTGCAGCCCGAGCGTGACGGCCGTGACGTTGCAGCCCGGCACGGCGATGCGCCGGGTGCCCGCGAGCGCGGCTCGCTGGGCCCGCGGGGCGGTTTCCCCGGCGTGCAGCAGCTCGGGCAGTCCGTAGGGCCACGTGCCCGCGTGCTCGTTGCCGTAGAACGCCTCCCACGCGGCGGGATCGACCAGCCGGTGGTCGGCGCCCAGGTCCACGACGACCGCCTGGTCGCCGAGCGCCTCCAGCTCGGCGGCGATCGCTCCGCTCGCACCGTGCGGGAGCGCCAGCACCACGACGTCGTGCCCCGCGAGGTTCTCGGTGCTGGTGGGTGCCAGGACGCGGTCGGCGAGCGAGCGCAGGTGCGGCTGGTGCGCCCCCAGGGTGGTGCCCGCGTTCGAGTGCGCGGTGAGCGCGCCGATGCGCGCGTCCGGGTGCGCCAGGAGCACGCGGAGCATCTCGCCACCGGCGTACCCGCTGGCGCCTGCGATCGCGACCGAGAACGTCATATGCATGAACATACACAAGGGTGCAGGAAGATACGAACTCTTTCGCCGGAATGCCGCGAGTCCGCGTGAGCGTTGCCGGGTGCATGCGCGCTGTCATCGCCACAGTAGCGGGCGGACCGGAGGTCCTGTCCGTCGCCGACATGCCCGACCCGGAACCCGGTCCGGACCAGGTGCTCGTGCGCCTCGCCGCCGCGGGCGTCAACTTCATCGACACCTACCGCCGGTCGGGCACGTACCGCATGCCGTTCCCCCACGTGGTCGGCTCCGAGGGCGCCGGCGTGGTCGAGCGCGTGGGCCGTGACGTGACGACGATCCAGCCGGGTGAGCGCGTGGCGTGGTCGGCGGCCCCCGGCTCGTACGCCGAGCTCGTGGCCGTCCCCGTGTCGGCCGCCCTGGTGGTCCCCGACGGCGTGCCGGACGACGTCGCGGCGGCGCTCCCTCTCCAGGGGCTCACCGCGCACTACCTGGTGACCTCGTCGTTCCGCGTCGAGCCCGGCGTCACCGTGCTGGTGCACGCCGGCGCCGGCGGCGTGGGCCTGCTGCTGGTCCAGATGGCGGCCGCACGCGGCGCGCGCGTGATCACGACGGTTGGGTCGGCCGAGAAGGAGACGCTCGCTCGCCGCGCCGGCGCGTCCGAGGTGATCCGCTACCGCGAGCTCGCGAACCTGACCGACGAGCTTCCCGCGCTCGTGCGGGACCTGACCGACGGTCGCGGCGTCGAGGCCGTCTACGACTCGGTGGGCCGCGACACCTTCGACGCCTCCTTGGCCTCGCTGGCTCGGCGCGGCACCCTCGTGCTGTTCGGTGCCTCGTCGGGCGCCGTGCCCCCGTTCGATCCGCAGCGTCTCAACGCCGCCGGGTCCGTCTTCCTGACCCGGCCGACGCTCGGCGACCACACCCGTGATCGCGCCGAGCTGGACTGGCGCGCGTCCGAGGTCTTCGGTGCCGTCCAGGACGGCTCGCTCGACGTGCGCATCGGCGCCACCTACCCCCTCGCCGACGCGGCCGAGGCCCATCGCGCGCTCGAGTCGCGCTCCACGACCGGAAAGGTCCTCCTGATCCCGTGACCACCAAGCTGACCACTCCGCTGGCGCTGGCCCCCGTGAAGACCCTGCAGATCGAGGTCTGGTCCGACGTGGCGTGCCCATGGTGCTTTATCGGCAAGCGCCGGTTCGCCGCGGCCCTTGAGCAGTTCCCGCACCGCGACCACGTGGAGGTCACCTGGCGCTCGTACCAGCTCTCCCCCGATACCCCCCTCGGACCGGGCCGGCCCGAGGCTCAGGCGCTCGCCGAGATGAAGGGCCTCTCGCTCGCGCAGGTGCAGCAGATGTTCGCGCAGGTCACCCAGGTCGCCGCGGGGGTCGGCCTGGCCTACGACTTCGACCGCACGCTCACCTTCAACACGTTCGACGCCCACCGCCTGCTCCACCTCGCAGCGCGCGTGGGAGGCGCCGAGCTCGTCGACCGGACCGCCGAGGCCCTGTTCTCCGCGCACTTCGAGCAGGGTGCCGACCTGGGCCTCACCGCGGCGCTCGTGGACCTCGCGCACACGGTCGGGTTCGCCGACCGGGGCTGGGACGACGACCGCGTCCTGGACTTCCTCACGGGCGACGCGGAGGCGGACGCCGTGCGCGCCGACATCGCCGAGGCACGCTCCCTCGGCGTGACCGGCGTGCCGTTCTTCGTCGCCGACCGTCGCGTGGCCGTCTCCGGGGCGCAGCCGGTCGAGGTGTTCACGCAGCTGCTCGAGACGAGCTGGCGCGAGGCCAACCCGCTCGTGACGCTGGGCTCGGCCGACGCCGAGGCGTGCGTCGACGACGCGTGCGCGATCTGATGAGCCTGCCCGACCCGCGGCGGCTGCCCGTCCGCCTGCGCACCATGCGCGAGGAGGACCTCGCCAGCGTGGCCGCGATGAACGACGCCGCAGTCCCCGCCGTCAACGCGCTGGGACTCGACGGGCTGCGTGAGCACCTCCCGCGGTGCTCAGCCGCGCTCGTCGCGCACGACGCGTCGGGCGTGATCGGCTTCCTCCTGGCACTGGCACCCGGTGCCGACTACGCGAGCGAGAACTACGCCTGGTTCAGCGCGCACGTGCCCGGGTCGCTGTACGTGGACCGCATCGTGGTGGCTCCCCGCGCCGCGTCTCGCGGGGTGGGCCGTGCGCTCTACGCGGCGGTGACCGAGCAGGCGCGCGCCCTGGGGCTCGACCGGGTGACGGCCGAGGTCAACCTCGAGCCGCCGAACCCGCGCTCCTCGGCCTTCCACGCCCGCCTGGGCTTCACGCCCGTGGGCGAGCAGGTCACCAAGGGCGGGACCGTACGGGTCGAGCTGCTGGCGCTGACGCTCTGACGCTCTGACGCTCTGACGCCTGCGCCTACGCCTCCGCCGGGGCCGGACCGGTGCTCGCCCGCACCACCAGCTCGGTCGGCACGAGCACGTGCTCAGGACCCGTCGGGGCGCCGGCCTCGCCGCGCGACCGGGCGATCGCACGGGTGAGCACCGACGCGGCCGCCTGGCCCTTGGCGGCGAGGTCCTGGCGGACCGTCGTGAGCTGCGGCTGCGCGTTGCGAGCCACCGGGCTGTCGTCGTAGCCGACCACCGACAGGTCGTCGGGCACGCGAAGCCCCTGCTCACGCGCGACCTGCTCGACCGTCCACGCCACGAGGTCCGAGAAGCAGAGCACTGCGGTGGGACGGTCAGGCAGGGCCAGGAGCGTGCGGATGCCCTGGTCCGCGTGCGCCTCGGAGTTGTCGGTGATGTGGACGACCGTGACGTCCACGCCGGCCGGGCCGAGCACGCTCATCCATCCCGCCACGCGCTCGCGCGAGACGTAGCCGGTTCCGGCGTCCATCGGGTCCGGTGCGACACCCGGCGGCAGCCCGAATCCCGTGGTGAGGATGCCGATCCGGCGGTGTCCCAGGTCGAGCAGGTGCTGCGCCGCGGCGGCGGCCCCCGGCCGGTCGTCGAGCAGCACGCTCGACGCGTCACCTACGGGGTCCTCGTCGACGAAGACGAGCGGCAGCCTGCGTCGCAGGAGGTAGGTCACCGCCATCCGGTCGCCGGCGCACGCGTAGACCATGGCGCCGTCCATCGGGATGTCGCGTGCGGGCACCATCTCGGCGGACCCCGTGCTCGGCAGGAGCGCCACCGCCAGGCCCGTCGGCGCGAGCTCCTCCGCCACCGCCCCGAAGAAGGCGGCGGCGATGGGGTCCTGGAACGCGGTGCCGACCGACTCGGTGAGCAGCACGCCGCCGGCTCCCGTGGTGCCGCGCGCGTGGACGCGCGCGGCCGGATCCGGACCGGCGTAGCCCAGCGCCTCGGCCGCGGCGAGCACGCGCTCGCGCAGCTCGCTCGAGAGCTGGTCGGGACGCGAGAAGGCGTTCGACACCGTCATGCGACTCACGCCCACCTGGTCCGCGATCGTCTGCAACGTCACGCGACCCAAGGCACCCACCCCGCTCGTCCCATGAGGGCCAGCGTAGGCGGGCGAGAGCCCCCGAATGGCGCTGGTCACGTCGCGGCGTGCCCGAGCACTCGGGCGACCTCCTGCCGGCACGGTTCCGGCTCCACCGCGACGGCGATCCTGGCGAGCCCGCGAGCGACCAGCGATCGCACGCGCGCGAGGTGCGGTCCCCTCGGCTCGACGACCGGCGCGTCCGGTTCGGCACTCAGCGCGACGTGCATCGTCGACCTGCGCGCCATGGCGAGTGCGAGTGCTGGTGCATCCATGGTCTGTCCCCTCTCCGGTGCGTTCTGTACCGCTAAAGTACTGCCTGCCTCTGTACCGGTCAAGAGCAGGAGCGAAGATCGCCCCGCCCGGCGGAGGGCCGGGCGGGGCGATCGGGTGGTGCGTCAGCGCACGGTGAGCTTGTGGCTCGCCTTGGCCGGGGTGTAGCTGCTGCTGCCGGCGTAGGTCACGGTGACTGTGGCCGACTTCTTGGCCTTCGGGAGCGTGATCGTCACCGTGCCGCCCGAGAGCGACCCGGTCGCGACGGTCTCGCCACCGACCTTGACGGTGACCTTGCCCGAGGGCTTGGGTGCACCGGACTCCCCCGCGACCTTGACGGTCAGGACCGCGCGGGTGCCCTTCTTGACGCTCCACGCCGACGCCGACAGCTTGATCGTCGGCGTCGCCTTGGCGACCTTGAGGACCGCCGTCCCCGAGGACGGCGCCACCGTCGCGCTGCCGAGGTAGACCGCCGTGAGCGTGTGCTTGCCGACGGTCAGGGACGACGGGAGGGTGACCTTCGCCGTGCCCTTCGTCCCGGCGGTCGACAGCACCGTCGTGAGCAGCACGGTCTTGCCGTCGCGGATCTCGACCTTGCCGCGCGGTGCCGACGTCGTCCCGACGACCGTGACGGTCGCCTTGACCGGGGTGCCGAAGGTGGTCGACGTGGGCTTGACGACCAGCGAGGTCGCCGAGGCCGACCTGGCGATCACGATGTCGTGCGTCGAGGAGCTGGACGACACGACCCCGGGCCCCGTCGGCACGAAGACCGCGGTGAGCGAGTGCGCGCCGACGCCGAGGTGGACCTTCGCCACTGCGACCCCCGAGACGACCGGGACGTTCTTGGCCAGGGTGGCCGTCCCGTCGTAGAACGTGACCGAGCCGGCGACGCTCGCGGGCGTCACCGTCGCGGTCAGCGTCTGCTCGGCACCCACCACGAGGTGACCGGTGACCGCGAGCGCGGTCGTCGTGGCCTGGGCGACCACGGTGGTCACCACGGGCGACGTCGAGCCCGAGAACACGGGCGACGACGGGACGAACTCCGCCGTGAACGCGTGCGGGCCGGCGCTGAGACCGTCGACCGTGGTGGTGGCCACGCCCGCCGCGAGCGTGACGTCCTGCGCGACGACCGAGCCGCCGTCGCGGAACGTGACCGTGCCCGCCGCGCCCGCCGGGGCCACGGTCGCGGTGAGGGTGAGCTCGCCGGCCGTGGTCGGGGTCCCCGAGACGACCAGGGTGGTGGTCGTCGCGGTGGTCGCGGCCTCGACCGCCAGGGGCAGCCTGACGGTGGTGCCGCTCGGAGTGGCCACGAGCGTGAGCACGTGGTCACCGGCCGGCGTCGCCGCCGGGATGGTGACGGACACGGTCGCCGCCCCACCCGCGACGGTCGCCGTCCCGATGGACGTGCCGTCGAGCCGCACGTCCAGCGCCGTGTTGACCGGGGAGCCGAGGCTCGTCAGGTCGAGCTTGGTCACCGGGAAGGTCAGGTCGGTGCCCGCGGTGACGCTGTCCGGCAGTGCCGGGACGCCCACGGCATGTCGCGCGAAGTCGGGCGCCAGGTCCGGGTGGTCCTTCAGGTAGGCGATCCAGCCGTCCCGGTCGACGAGACCCGAGTCCTTGGTGGCCGAACCGCTCGAGAAGACCCGGAAGTTGTCGCCGCCCTGGGCGAGGAACGAGAACGTCCCGATCCGGTAGTCGGCCGTGAGGTCGAGCGGCCGCCCGTCCACCGTGACCGACGTGATGTGGTGCCCCTGCGCCGCGGCAGCGTCATACGTGTAGCTGACGTTGTCCGAGAGGCCCAGCGCCAGGTACGGACGCGACGGGACGGTGCCGTCGGCGTTCGTCTGCCACTGCTGCTCGAGCATGGTGACCACCTGGGCGCCCGTGAGGGTCGTGGTCCAGAGGTTGTTGACGAACGGCAGGACGCCGTTCGCCTCGGCCGTGGTGACCACGCCGTCGGGTGCGTAGAAGAGCTCGGCACGCAGGCCGCCCGGGTTGACGACGCCGATCTGCGCGCCGCCGAGGTTCTCGGGCTCGAGCGTGTCCCGCAGCGCGTTCGCGACGAGGTTGCCGAGCGTGGACTCGTTGGCGCGGTCGTCCCGCGTCCCGCCGGTGTACGTCCCGGCGGTGTAGGTGCCACCGCTGAACGCCGTCGTGATGTCCGCCGTGACCGACCCGACCGGCACGGAGCCGACGGCGGCGGCGTTGGCGAGCGCGGCGTCGACGATCGTCTTGACGGCCGCGACCCGCGGGTAGGCGGCCACGAGGTCGGCGTCCGCCGTCGTCACGCGGGGCACGTCCACCTGGGTGTGCGCGGTGACGTCGTCCGTCGCAGGGTCGTACGTCAGCACGATCTTGCCGATGTACTCGCCGTAGGAACCGGTCTGCAGGACGGGCCGCGTCTTGCCGGCCCCGCCGGGGACCGGCGCCTCCCACGCGTACTGCTTGTGGGTGTGACCGGTGAAGATGGCGTCGACCTTGGCCGACGTCTTGGTCACGATGTCCGCGAACGCCCCGCCGTGCGCGACCTCGGCCTCGAGGGACGAGCCGTCGGGGGTGCCCGCGCCCGCGCCCTCGTGGTACTCGGCCACGAGCACGTCGGCTTCGCCGTTCGACTCGTCCCCGTCGGTCAGCTGGGCCGCGACGCGGTTGACCGCGGCGACCGGGTCGCCGAAGTCGAGGGTCGCCACGCCGCCCGGCGAGACGAGCGTCGGCGTCTCCTGGGTCACCGCGCCGATGACGCCGACCCGCACGCCGTCCATGTCGATGACCGTGTACTCGTCGAGCGCCGGGTCCGTGGTGCCCTTGTGGTAGACGTTGGCGCCCAGGTAGTCCCAGCTCGCCGCGTCGGCGATGCGACCGGCGAGGTCCGAGAAGCCCTGGTCGAACTCGTGGTTGCCGACCGCCGATGCCTTGAGCTCCAGCGCGTTGAGGACGTCGATCGTCGGCTTGTCCTTCGCGGTCGCCGAGGCGAACAGCGACGCACCCACGTTGTCACCGGCGGACAGGAACGCCACCGGGCCGGTCGCCTCCTTGCGCAGCTTCTCCACCGTGCCGGCGAACTTCACCGTGTTGGCGTCGATGCGGCCGTGGAAGTCGTTGATGTTCAGGAAGGTCAGGTCGACGGGGGCGTCGTTCTTGCCCGCCTCGAGGCCCACGAGCACGGGGTCGTGGTCCGACGAGCGGTACTCGTCGGGGGCGTAGAAGAGCGTGCCGTGGTAGTTGTACCGGCTGTACTCCAGCGCGATGGACTCCTCGGCGTTGATCTCCCAGATGTCCGCCCCCGTGGCCCGCTCGAGCGCGGGGCCGTTGAGCAGCACGTGGTCGAGCGAGCCCGACAGGCCGCCGAACGAGTAGGAGTACTGGCCGTGCGCCAGGTGCGACGCGGCGTCGGTGTAGCCCGCGTCGTAGAGCACCTGCAGCGGGTCCTCCTGCGTGTACGAGTTGAAGTCGCCCACGAGCGCCACCGACGCCGTGTCGCCCTGGATCGTCGGGACCCAGTTCTTCAGCGCCGTCGCCTGCGCGACGCGGGAGGCGTTGGACGCGCCCTGCCCGTCGCCGGAGTCGGCGTCACCCGGGAGCGGCCCGGCCGAGCCCTTGGACTTGAAGTGGTTCACCACGACGAGGAACGGCTCGCCGCCCCCCACCGGCGTGAACGCCTGCGCGATGGGCTCGCGCGCGTTGGCGAACGCACCCGTTCCCGAGCTGAGGGTGCCGAGCGCGTGCGAGGCCCCCGTGCGCTCGACGGCAGCCTTGCGGTAGATGATCGCGTTGGTGATGACGTCCATCTCGGACGCGGGTGGCAGGTCGCTCGACGACGGGACGCCGGCCCAGACGTCGGAGCCCGCGGCTGCGTTGAGCGCGCCCACCAAGGTGCCGAGCGCCTCGTCCGCCACGCCGTCCACGACGAGGGAGTTCTCGATCTCGAGCAGGCCCACGACGTCGGCGTCGAGGTCGTTGATCGCCGCGACGATCTTGTCCTGCTGACGCTTCAGGTCCGCCGCGTCCCACGCACCGCGCTGGTCGCAGCCGGTGTTGACCGTGACGCCGTCGCCGTCGCGGTCCTTGAACGCCGTGCAGCTCGCGTCGGCGTTGCCGAGCGTCGTGAAGTAGTTGAGGACGTTGAACGACGCGATCTTCAGGTCGCCACCCACGTCAGAGGGCGCGGCCGTGCGGTCGTTCGCGAAGGTCGCCGGCGATCCGCCCGTCGACACGGGCGCGGTCGGGTTCAGCTTCCAGACGTCGTTGCGGTAGTCGACGACGACCGGCCTGGTGAACGTCGCGGCGGCACCCACCCGGACCGGGTGGGTCAGCGAGACGTACGGCGGCGTGAGGCCCTGGTTCGCGGCCGACAGGAAGTTCGTGGTCGCACCGTCGTCGAGGACGACGCCGCGCGCCGCGTTGTCGGCGGCGATCGCGGTCGCGGCCGGGGTGCCCGGGCGAGCCTCGTCGGTGGGCTGGATGAGCGGCGTGGTGCCGGTCGCCAGGCCGACCTCGCCGTACTGGTTCGTGGAGAACGTGTTCGAGATCGTCCACGACCCGCTCGGGGCGAACAGCGTCGACTCGAGCGCCTCCCGTCCCGCGTCGGTGGTCGGCCACGCGCCCGTCGTCGGGCTGACCGTGGCGCCGTCCGCCAGCGTGCTGAGCCCCGCCGCGGACGTCACCGTGAGCTCGGTCAGGCCGCTGAACTCGCTCACGGCGCCGGTGACCTTCACGTGGTCGCCGATCGCCACGGAGGCGACCGTGCTGGGCGAGTAGACGAACAGACCGTTCGAGGCGCTCGCGCCGCTCAGAGGGCCGCCCGTGCCGGGGGTCTGGATGACGTACCCGTTCAGACCGCCGGTCGGGTAGGCGGCCGTGACGACGCCGTCCGTCGTGACCGTCTGGCCGACGAGCGGCGAGGCGGCGCCGGTTCCCTGGATCTCGGCGATCGTCTTCGTCGCCGGGGTGCCGGGGTCGGTCGGGTCGGTCGGCGTCGCACCGCTGTTCTCGGGCGTCACGTCGCCCGCGGTGAAGTCCGCGCCGTTGTCGGCCGTGTTGGCGTGCTGCGCGTTGCGCGCGACGGACGTGGTGCTGGACGGCGCGGGCGCGGGCGCCGAGCCCGCCTTGTCGTTGGCGGTCGCGCCGAACCCGACGAAGTCGACGACGCTGGGGGCCGTCGAGCACGCGGTCCCGCACGAGAGCGCGGTCGTGGCGTTGACGAGCGCGACCTTCCCCGCGGTGCCGCTCATGGCGATCGCACCGGCCACGTCGGGCGTCGGCAGGTCGGTCGTCCCGCCGCTGCCCACGGCCTCGGCGACGAGGTAGGTGGCCTTGGCGGGGATCGAGCCCGTCAGCGGGGTGGTCTGCCAGGAGGTCCCGGTCGCCGATGCGTACTGCACGGACCATCCCGCGAGCGACACCGGGGACGTCCCGGGGTTGTACAGCTCGACGAAGTCGCGCTTGAAGACCGCGCCGGAGTTCCCTCCCCCGCCGTACACCTCGTTGATGATCACGGCCGCACCGGGCGAGACGGCGGCTGAGGCCGCCCCCGCCCCTGCGACCGACCCGGCCAGCACCACGGCAAGAGCCGTGAGGCCCCCGACCGATCTCACAGCTGCATGCACGTCGGACAACTCCTTCGTCGGGGAACCGCGAAACGGCCGCGCACGGCGGCCCCGGCAACCTTCGCCCGCTGCCCGATTTGCCGCAACTACTCCCCGGTAACAATGCTGTGAACTCATCCCAGGACTCGTGAACCGCGGACGACGAAGGCTCCCGATCCGGACAGATCGGGAGCCTTCGCGCGACGGGCGGCAGGTCAGGCGCGCAGGGTCGCCCCGAAACGCCGGTTCGCCTCGGCCACGACCGAGTCACGCACGGCCGCGGTCTCCGCAGCCGTCAACGTGCGGTCCCCAGCACGCAGGCGCAGCGAGAAGGCGAGCGAGCGCGTGCCTGCCTCGAGCTGCCCCCCGCTGTAGACGTCGAACAGGCTGACCTGCTCGACCACGTCGCCGACCTCGCTGCCCTCTGCGCCTGCCCGCACGGCGGCCAGGACGGCGGCCGCGGGGACGTCGGACGCCACGACGAGCGCGACGTCCTCCTTGGCGAGCGGGAAGGTCGACAGCGCGGACGCCTGGACCGGGCCGCCCGATGCAGCTGCGAGAAGCTCGTCGAGGTTGAGCTCGAACGCCACGGCGCGCGCCGGCAGGTCCAGGGCGGCCACGACGTTCGGGTGCAGCTCGCCGGCGTGACCGACGACCGTGCCGTCGACCGTGCTCAGGCGCGCGCACCGGCCGGGGTGCCACGGCGCGCGCACCGCGTTCTCGACCACGAGCTCCACGCCGAGGGTCCCCGCGACCAGCAGGGCGGCCTCGAGCGCGTCGGTGTGGTCGGCCCGTCGACCCGGTCCCCACCAGCCGGCGGGCTCGCGCAGGCCGGCGAGCACGCCCGCCACGTGGCGCGGCTGCGGGGGGACGCCCGCGTCGAGCGCCTCGAGCTGCTCGTCGCTGGGGAGCACACCGCCCGGGAGCCGCGGAGCCGCGGGGGCGTCGGCGGACGGGAGGGTGACGAGCCCGAGCTCGAACACCGCGACGTCGCTAGCGCCGCGGGCCACGTTGCGCCGCGCGGTGTCGAGCAGCGTGACCAGGAGGTCGGTGCGCAGGAGCGGCTGGCTCTCGGCGATCGGGTTGGCGAGCCGGATCGCGCGACGCCGCTCGTCGTCGGCGTCGAGCCCGAGGACGTCCAGCTGGTCGGCCCCGACGAACGGGTAGCTCAGCACCTCGACGAGCCCGAAGCACGCGAGCCGGTCGGCGACCGCTCGGCGCGCGCGCTGCTCGTCGCTCAGGCCCCGGCCGGCGGGGGCGGGCGGCAGGATCGAGGGGATGGCGTCGTAGCCGCGCAGGCGTGCGACCTCCTCGACGAGGTCCACCCCGACCGTCAGGTCCGGCCGCCACGTGGGCGGCAGCACCGTCAGCGGGTCGGTGCCCGTGACCTCGCAGCCGATGGCCGTGAGCGTCTCGCGCACCTCGTCGACCGTGTACGGCACCCCGACCAGCCGCGAGGGCAGGTCCGCGGCCAGCGTGATCGGGGCCGGGGGCGTGGTGCGGTCGATGTCGGTCACCGTGTCGTCGGGCGTGCCGCCACCGTGCTCGACGAGCAGCGCCACCACGCGGTCCACCGCGACGCGGGCCAGCTGCGGGTCCACGCCACGCTCGTAGCGCTTGGCCGCCTCGGTCGGCAGCTTGTGCCGCCGGGCGGTGCGCGCGACCGTCACGGGATCCCAGCGTGCCGCCTCGACGAGCACGTCGCTCGTGGTGGGGCCCACCTCGCTGTCGCCGCCGCCCATCACGCCCGCGAGGCCGATGATCCGGCTGCCCGCGCCGTCGGGGCTGTCGGTGACCAGCAGGTCCTCGGGGTCGAGCGTGCGCACGGTGTCGTCCAGCGTGCGCAGCGTCTCCCCCGCCCGAGCCCGGCGCACCACGAGCGGCTCCGCGACGCGCTCGAGGTCGTAGGCGTGCAGGGGCTGGCCCAGGTCGAGCATCACGTAGTTCGTCGCGTCTACCGCGAGGTTGATCGCGCGCATGCCCGCCTGCTGCAGGCGGCGCTGCATCCACGTGGGAGACGGGTCGGCGGCACGCACGCCGCGCACGACGCGCGCGACGAAACGGTCGACGCCCGGCACGCCGTGGATGGGCGCCTGGTCGTCGATCTCGACCACGAAGCCGGGCTCCGGGGTGTCCGTGGGCACCGGCAGCGCCGGGTCCGTGAAGGCCGCGCCCGTCGAGTGCGCGTACTCGCGGGCGACCCCGCGCATGGAGAAGCAGTAGCCCCGGTCCGGGGTCACGTTGATCTCCAGGACCTCCTCGCCGAGGCCGAGCAGCTCGCGCGCGTCGGTGCCGACGGGCGCGTCGATGCCGAGCGTCGCGAGCACGATGATGCCCGCGTGATCCTCGCCCAGCCCGAGCTCGCGCGCGGAGCAGATCATGCCGTCGGACACGTGCCCGTACGTCTTGCGCGACGCGATCGGGAACGGTCCGGGCAGGACGGCGCCGGGCAGCGCCACGACGACGCGGTCGCCCACGTCGAAGTTGTGCGCACCGCACACGATGCCGCGCGGCGCGCCGCCCTCCTCGTTGTGCGCGGGGCCGACGTCGACCCGGCACCAGTTGATCGTCTTGCCGTTCTTCTGCGGCTCCGGGGTGCGCTCCACGACCTCGCCGACGACGAGCGGCCCGCTCACCGCGGCCGGGTGGATCGCCTCCTCCTCGAGCCCGACGCGCACGAGGTCCTCGGCGAGGCGCTCCGCGGTCAGCCCGGCGGGGAGCTCGACGTGGTCGCCGAGCCAGGACAGAGGGACACGAGGCATCAGATCACCGCCTGGAACTGGGTGGAGAAGCGGATGTCGCCCTCGACCATGTCGTGCATGTCCGCGATCCCGTTGCGGAGCATGAGGGTGCGCTCGATGCCCATGCCGAACGCGAAGCCCGAGTACACCTCGGGGTCGACGCCGCACGCCCGCAGGACGTTCGGGTTGACCCTGCCGCAGCCTCCCCACTCGATCCAGCCGGGCCCGCCCTTCTTCTGCGGGAACCACAGGTCCATCTCGGCGGACGGCTCGGTGAACGGGAAGAACGCGGGCCGCAACCGGGTGCGCGCCTCCGGTCCGAAGATCGTGCGCGCGAAGTGGTCGAGCACACCCTTGAGGTTGGCCATCGTCAGGCCCTTGTCCACCGCGAGGCCCTCGACCTGGTGGAACACCGGGGTGTGCGTCGCGTCCAGGGCGTCCGTGCGGAACACCTTGCCCGGGCACGCGATGTACACGGGCAGGTCGCGCTCGAGCAGCGTGCGCGCCTGCACCGGGCTGGTGTGCGTCCGCAGCACGAGGCCGGCGTCGGGCGGGTCGACGAAGAACGTGTCCTGCATCTGCCGCGCGGGGTGGTCGACGCCGAAGTTAAGCGCGTCGAAGTTGAACCACTCGGCCTCGAGCTCGGGACCCTCGGCGATCTCCCAGCCCATCGCGACGAACATGTCGGCGATGCGCTCGGACAGCGTCTCCAGCGGGTGGCGGGCGCCGAGCGGGTGGCGCACCGCGGGGAGCGTCATGTCGACGGCCTCCTCGACCAGCACGCGCGCGTCACGCTCGGCCTCGAGGACCTCCTGCCGGGCGGCGAGCGCCTGCTGCACGCGGCCGCGCGCGGCGCCGAGCAGCTTGCCCGCGGTGCCCTTGTCGGCGGGCGCCAGGGCGCCGATGCCGCGGTTGGCCAGCGCGAGCGGGCTGCGCTCGCCCGTGTGCGCGAGGCGCGCAGACTTGAGCTCGTCGAGGGTGCTCGCGGCCTCGACCGCGGCCACGGCGGCCACGACCACGGCGGCGACGCCAGCCTCGTCGAGCGGGGACAGCACAGGGGTGTCGTCGGACATCCGGACCTTCCAGGGGAGGTGCTGGGCGACCCACGCCGACGTGCGCCGGGCGGGGTCGTGGCCGGCGCGCATGGAGCGGCCGACCAGCGGACGAGTCTATCGGCGCCCGTCCCGAGCCTGGTCCGTGGTCCACCGCAACGCGGTCACCTCACGTGCGCGTCAGCGCGGCCCGGGCACGGGCCGCGGAAATCGGCGATCACTCCCACCCCGCATGCGCATGGCCCGATCCTGCCACGCCGACCTCGAACGCCTCACCTCGTTTCCGCGCCGACCTGGTGGTTGTCCACGTCTCGGCCGGCGCAACCGGGGACAACCACAGGCTCGGCGACCTCCCCGCGGACGAGGTTGTGGTTGTCCACGTCCCGGCCGGCGCGATCGCGGACAACCACGGGGTCGGCGACCGCCCCCGGTGCGAGGTTGTGGTTGTCCACGTCCCGGCCGGCGCGATCGCGGACAACCACGGGGTCGGCGACCGCCCCCGGTGCGAGGTTGTGGTTGTCCACGTCCCGGCCGGCGCGATCGCGGACAACCACAGGCTCGGCGACCGCCCCGGGTGCGAGGTTGTGGTTGTCCACGGATGGGCCTCCGCATCCGCGGACAACCACAGGGTCGGCGGGCAGACGGGGCGAGAGGGTCGGCGTGGACCAGACTGGGCGGTCGGTGGAGCGAGAGGGAGGGTGATGTGGCGACCATCGGCGTGATGCTGCCGCGCGACCTGACGGCGGGGCGCGTGCTGGACTACGCGCGGCGGGCGGACGCGCTCGGGTTCGACGAGCTGTGGGTGGTCGAGGACCTCGGCTTCCGCGGCGGGGTCGCCCAGGCGGCGGCCGTCCTGGCGGTCACCGAGCGGATCCGCGTCGGCGTCGGCCTGCTGCCGGCGGGTGCCCGCAACGTGGCGTTCGCCGCCATGGAGGTCGCGACGCTCGCCGAGCTCTTCCCGGGCCGGGTCGACGTGTGCGTCGGCCACGGCATGCCGCACTGGATGCGCGCCGCCGGTGCGTGGCCCACCAGCCCCGTCACGCTGCTCCAGGAGTACGTCCCGGCGCTGCGCGGCCTCCTGCGCGGAGACCACGTGAGCGTCGAGGGTCGCTACGTGCAGCTGCGCGACGTCGCCCTCGAGTGCCCGCCGGCCGTCGTGCCCGACATCCTCGTGGGTGTCCGCGGCCCACGCTCGCTCGCCGTCTCCGGGGCGGTGGCCGACGGTACGGTCCTCGCCGAGCCGGTCACGCCCGAGTACGCGCGCGCCGCCCTGGGGCACATCGCCGCGCTCGGCCCGCACCGCCTCGTGGGCTACAACGCCGCCGCGGTCGCGTCGGACCGGGCCGCCGCGCTCGACGCGGCCCGCGCCGCGCTCGCGTGGATCGGCGAGCCCGACTGGGCGCCGCACCTGGAGCCGCTGCCGTTCGCGGCCGACCTCGCCGCCCTGCGCGCGGCGAGCGCCACCCGCGCGGACTTCGCGGCCGCGCTGCCTGAGGAGTGGGTGCGACAGCTCGCCGTCGTCGGGACGCCCGACGCGGCACGTGCGCGCGTGGCCGAGCTCGCCGACGCGGGGGTGTCCGGCACGGTGCTCCTGCCCGCAGGACCCGACCCGTTCGCCGCGCTCAGCTCGCTCGCGACGGTCCTGTGAGCGGGATCCGCTCGACCGGTCGGTAGAGCGGGCCTCCGCCACGTCCCGCGCCGGGCTGCGACTCGACCAGGAGCACCTCGTCGACCAACCACGCCGGTCCCTCGTAGACCGACAGGGCGCGGACGAGGGCTGCCGCGACCTCGTCGTCCACCTCGGACCCCCGACGACCCGACGGCGAGGTCGCCCCCGCGGGCGAGCCGCGCCGGCGCGGCGGTCGGCTCCCGGGCCTGACCCGACCCACGGTCAGGTGCGGCCGGTCGCGCGGCCGGTCGTCGTGCCACGCGCCGACGGCCTCGCCCGCCGCCGCGCACGCACCGCTCACGTCGCGTTGCGCGGCCACGTCGCCGCCCACGCCCACCCAGAGCGTGCGGTGCGCGAACAGCCCCGCACCGTGAAGCGCGAGCTCGAACGGCGCGCGCTCCGACAGCCGCCCGGCGAGCTCACTGCTGAGGGCGGGCAGCGCGCCGTCGGGAAGCTCGCCGTAGAAGGCGGCGGTCAGGTGCCTCGTCTCGCGCGCGGACCACCGCAGGGCGGACGACGGCACCGACGCCCGGACCGACGCGAGCGCCAGGTCGAGGTGGTCGAGCACCTCCTCGGGCGGCCAGACCGCGGCGAAGGCTCTCATGTCAGCGGTGCGCGCGGCTGCTCGCGTACAGGCACACCGTCGCGGCGGTCGCGAGGTTGAGCGACTCGGCCCGCCCGCGGAGCGGCACGCGCACCACCGCGTCGGCCAGTGCGCGGTCCTCGTCCCGCAGACCCCAGGCCTCGTTGCCGAACACCCAGGCGGTGGGCGCGGCCAGGTCGGGGACGCCGTCGGGGGCGTGGCCCGCGACGTCGAGCAGGTCGTCCAGGTCGTGCTCCCCCGCCCCGTCCGCGGCGAGCACGGTCAGACCGGCCTCGCGCAGCGCGCCGACACCGCCCCCGAGGTCGATCCCCGTGGCGACCGGCAGGTGGAACAGCGAGCCCGCCGTCGAGCGGACCACCTTCGGGTTGTGGATGTCCACGCTCTCGCTCGTCAGGATCGCCGCGTCCGCTCCTGCGGCGTCGGCCGCGCGGATGACCGCGCCGGCGTTGCCCGGGTCGCGCACGTTCGACAGGATCGCCACCAGCCTCGGCGGGCCCGCGAGCACCGCGCCCAGCGTGCTGTCGAGCAGGTCGACGACCGCGACCATCTGCTGCGCGTCCGGGCTCATCGCGGCGAGCACGTCGGGCGAGCCACGGTGCACCCGGATCCCCCGCGCCCCCGCGGCCCGGACGATCTCCGCGTACCTCGCCGTCGCGGTCGCGGTCACGTACAGGTCGTGCACCCGCACGTCCGTCGCCGCGACCGCCTCGCGCACCGCCTGGGGACCCTCGACGAGGAAGCGGCCGGCCCGTTGCCGGACGGACCGGCCGGCCAGCGCCTTCACAGCCTTGACGCGCTCGGCACGGACGTTGTCGAGGTACGGCGTTTCGCTCACGGGGACATGATCCCCTGCCCGCGCCTGCTCGCCTCGACGACGTCGGCGAGATCGGTCCAGAACGGCACCCGGGCCGCGCGCTCCGGCTCCGAGTCCCGCCGCGGATGCCCCATGGAGAACTCGCGGTTCACGTAGTCGACGAGGTCGCGTGCGTACACGACGACCTCGGTGCGGTGGATCGCGAGCACGGGGACCGTCGGGAGCGGGTCCTCCGCGGGCAGATAGCGCTGCCCGAACAGCGGGACCACCGTCGGCACGGTCGCCAGCCGGGCGCGGGCAGCCTGCTCGCGCGCGTCGAGCCCGTGGGGTCGCGGGCCCCAGCGGGTCGGCCAGAAGTCGTGCTCGAGGACGTCCGCGACCACGCCGTCCACGGGGAGCCGCAGCCGCGCTCCGAGGTCACGGGTCGAGCCGGAGCGCCAGTTCGGCCAGAGCGGCCCACGTGGCAGCCCGAGCGCCAGGAACGCCCGATGGACCGGAGCGAAGCGGAACCCGAGGCGCTCCTCGACCTGCTCGCGCTCGTCCGAGCTCAGGCCGGGCCCGATCCTCTCACCGGCATAGGTCAGCAGCTCGTGCGCCTCCTCGGCCACGTCCCATGCCGACCGCGGGACGCGCACCTGCTCGCCCGGTCGGCGACGCCTCAGCGTCACGCGCGCTCGACGGCGGGCTCGGTGCCGCGGGCCTCCCCCATGAAGCCAGACACTATCGGCACGACGAAGCCCCCGGGTCGGAAGGACCCGGGGGCTTCGGAAGCCGTCACCTCACGCAGAGGCTCGAGAGCAGACGGTCACGCGGCCTTCGGCGCGTTGACGTCGGCGGGCAGCGCCTTCTTGGCGACCTCGACGAGGGCGTTGAACGCCACCGCGTCGGTGACCGCGAGGTCGGCGAGGACGCGACGGTCCACCTCGACACCCGCGAGCTTGAGGCCCTGGATGAGGCGGTTGTACGTCAGGCCCTGCGCACGCGAGGCCGCGTTGATGCGCTGGATCCACAGGCGACGGAAGTCGCCCTTGCGCGCCTTGCGGTCGCGGTAGGCGTAGACGAGGGAGTGGGTGACCTGCTCCTTCGCCTTGCGGTAGAGGCGCGAGCGCTGCCCGCGGTAACCACTGGCGCGCTCGAGAGTTGCCCGGCGCTTCTTGTGGGCGTTGACCGCCCGCTTCACGCGTGCCACGTGATGCTCCTTGCTGGTCTAGGGCTCAGGTGCCCCGGGGGCGCTTGCGCGCCCGCCGGATCACTTACCGAGCAGCTTCTTGATCTTCGGGGTGTCGGCGGCGGAGACGACCACGTCGCCGGCGATGCGGCGGGTCTGGCGGCTCGACTTGTGCTCCAGCAGGTGGCGGCCGCCGGCCTGCTCGCGCATGACCTTGCCGGTCCCGGTGACCCGGAAGCGCTTCTTGGCACCGGAGTGCGTCTTATTCTTCGGCATGGCTGCCGTGTCTCCTTGTCGTTCTCATCGCACGGGCTCGTGCGACTCGTCTGGTGCGGTCCGATCAGGTGCTTCGATCGGTCCGCCATGCAGTGTGAAGCTGTGCGGTCCAGCAGGTCAGGCTGTCGGGTCCGACGGAGTGGCGCGAGGCTTCGGAGCCGGCCGCGGGGCGGGCTTGGTGGCCGTGGTGGCCGCCGGGCGCGCTGCTGCGGGACGAGGTGCAGCCGGACGCGGAGCGGCCGGACGGGGGGTGGCCGGCCGCGGCGCGGGCGCCGGGGTCGCGGCGGCCGAGGACTCCGCGGCCTCGGGGGCCGCAGCCTTCGGTGCCGCCTTGGGCGCGGCAGCCTTGGGAGCGGCCTTCGGAGTGGCCTTGGCGGGCGCCTCGGCAGCATCGGCCGGGGCCTCCTCGACCGGTGCCGCCGCGGGAGCAGCCTCGGCCGCGGGGGCCTCGACAGCAGCCGCCTCGGTGACCGGCGCTTCGACTGCCGCGGCCTGGTCGGCCGGAGCCTCGTCGGCCTGCGCAGCCTTGGCAGCCGCCTTGGCCGCGTTCTCCTCACGAGCGGCGGCGGCCTGCGCGGCGCGACGCTGCTCGAGCTTCTGGTCGGCCTTCTTCTTGGTCGGCCCCAGCACCATGACCATGTTGCGGCCATCCTGCTTGGGCATGCTCTCGATGAAGCCGAGCTCGGTCACGTCGTCGGCGAGGCGCTGCAGCAGCCGCACGCCCATCTCCGGGCGCGACTGCTCGCGACCACGGAACATGATCATGACCTTGACCTTGTCCCCGGCCTTGAGGAACCGCTCGACGTGGCCCTTCTTGGTGCCGTAGTCGTGCGGGTCGATCTTGAGCCGGAAACGGATCTCCTTGAGGACCGTGTTGGTCTGGTTGCGCCGTGCCTCACGCGCCTTCATGTCGGCTTCGTACTTGTACTTGCCGTAGTCCATGATCTTGCAGACGGGCGGGCGCGCCTCAGGGGCGACCTCGACGAGGTCGAGATCTGCGTCCTGGGCCAGGCGCAGTGCGTCTTCCACGCGGACGATGCCGACCTGCTCGCCGTTGGGGCCGACCAGGCGGACCTCGGCTACGCGGATCCGATCGTTGATGCGGGGCTCGCTGATGTGGTGCTCCTCAGTTGTCGTCTCGGGTGACATCGCAGCAACGAAGAAGGCCTCCGTCGTGCGATCGCACGAGCGGAGGCCTGGTGGTCCGAGCGGGACGACCCCGAGGTCGGCCCCACGCTCTCGTCGGCGGGCCGACGAGCCGGACTGTGACCCGGCCCCCGGTGCTCGGCATCAGCCGCGCGGTGGGGACCCAGGTGGGATGGACTCCGCTTGTGCACCCGGTCTCCCGTGCCGCGCACCCGAGGGCGTGCGGACATGCGAGACCGGATCAGTCGTGGACAAGGTTACCAGAGCATCGGGCTGCGTCCGAACGATGGGAGGATCGACCCATGAGCGAGCCCGCCGACACGACCGCAGCCACCCGCGACATCGCCGACGTCGCCGCCGTCGAGGTCATCACCACCGCAGCCGTCCACCTCATGAGCGCCGCAGCGGTCAAGTGCGGGCTCGCGGAGGACGGCCCGGACGGCGGCGGGAGCGAGTACCTGGACCTCGACGAGGCACGCAAGCTCATCACCGCGCTGGCCGCGCTCGTCACGGCGTCCGCTCCGGACATCGGCAACCAGCACGCCCGGTCGTTGCGTGACGGGCTGCGGTCGCTGCAGCTGGCGTTCCGCGAGGCGTCGGCCTTCCCCGACGCGCCCGGCGAGGGCCCCGGCGAGAAGTACACCGGCTCCGTCGTCTGAGACCGCGCCGGTCCCAGCCGGCTCCTAGGCGTCGACCAGCTCGGGGACGGGAGCACGCTCGGCGGCGCGCGCGGCTCGTCGGCCACGCGTCAGCCGCAGCGCCGCCAGCCCGACCAGCGCGACGCCGCCGCCCACCACGGAGGCCGCGAGGAAGCCGGCGCCGGGCGACGAGCGGTCGATGACGAACCCGCAGGCGGGTGCGCCGAGCGCCGTGCCGACCGTCGACATCGTGCCGCTCCAGCCCATCACCTCACCGCGGCGCCTCTCGTCGACGAGCGAGACCAGCGTGGAGTTGATCGCGGACAGCGCCGGGGCGCACGGCAGACCCGCGAGCACCACCGCGAGCGCGAGCCAGACGGGCGGCGGGGCGAAGGCGGCCGGGACGGTCGCCAGCGCAAGGATCGCCACGAGCACGAGCGGCGGCAGGCCCCGCTTGCGCGCGCCGTAGACCAGCCCGCCGATGACGGACCCGCCGGCCCACAGCGCGACCATCCAGCCGACGTCGCCGGGCCGGCCCGCCTCGTTGAGCGCCGCGACGAGCGCGACGTCCGTGCCGACCAGGACGAACGTGGCCGCGAGGTTGGCCAGGAGCACCACGAGGAGCGGGAGGGAGACGATGCGACCGCTCGCGCTCTCGGCCGCGGGTGCGTCGGCCTGCGTCGGCACCGCCGAGCGCGTCGGGGGGTTCGCCCACATGAGCAGCACGCCGGCCGCGACGGTGATGCACCCCACCACCGTGAGGGCCGCCGTCGTGGACACCTGCGTCGCGAGCACGACGCCCAGGACGGGCGCGAGCATGAAGGTGAGCTCGACGCACACGGAGTCGAGGGCGAACGCCGAGCGCTGGAGCTCGAACGGCACCAGCACCGACAGCGACTGGCGGGTCACCGAGAACACCGGCACCAGGAACAGGCCCGCCACCAGCGAGGCCACGATGAGCGCCTCGTAGCCCAGGTGCGGCGCCGTGAGCCACACGGCCGACTCGACGACCACCGAGGGGAGGATCGCCCGGCGCAGCCCCACACGGTCGACGAGACGACCGCGCCACGGCGCACCGATCGCCGCACCCGTGGTCGCCGCCGCGGCGACGACACCGGCCTGGGCGTAGCCGCGGTCGAGGGTCGCGACGACGTGCAGCGTCAGGACGACGCCGACCATCGAGGCGGGCATCCGCGCGACGAACCCCACCAGGTACAGCCGAGCGACGCCCGGGAGGCGCAGCACGGGTCGGTAGGTCGACAGCACGTGCTCCATTCTCACCGGCCCACGGGGCTGCCTCGACGTGATTTCCGTCGCTCCGCTCCGGCGGCCGCCGCCCTATCCTGGGCGGGTGCTGTCCCCGGAGGAGTCCGTCGACGGCGGCACCCCGCCGCCCCCGGCTCCGGCGCCCGGACGCCGGCGAGCACCGGTCGCGATCCTGGCGCTGCTGCTCGTCGCGGTGACGGCCGTCGGCGGCGTGCTGGTGGCGCGCCTGCACGAGCGGGTCGGCCAGTGGCAGTCGTCGAGCACCCGCTGGGAGGCGCTCGCGACCGACGCCGGCCGCAGCGCCGGAGCCGCGCGTGCGGAGCTGGCCCGGCGCGAGGCGGACCTGGCCGCGACCGAGAGGCAGCTGAGCACCGCCACGGCACGGATCTCCGCACTGGCGGACGAGAAGGCCCGGCTGGCAGACGACGACGCGAGCCGCAGGCAGCTCGTGGCCTACCAGGAGCGCGTGCAGGACGCCGCGTCGCGGGTGACCGCCGCGCTCGGCCGGTGCGTCGCGCGCCAGGAGCAGCTCATCACGTACCTGAGCGACGCGCGGGCGTACGCCGCCGACGACCTCGAGCGGTACCGCGGCGACGTCGAGACGGTGTGCAGCGCCGCGACGGACGCGAGCGACGCGTTGCAGCGCGCCCTGGACGCGGGGTGAGGGCCTGTGAGGCGGCGGTGAGGGCGGCGCTGCTCGGCGGTGCCCTCGTCGTCCTGGTCGCGGGGTGCGGCGTGGTCCCCGGCGCGCCCGCGCCCGTGCCCACGTCGGTGGTGCCGCCCCTGGCCTCTCCGTCGATGGCGGCGGCGCGCTCGGGCGACGGGTTCGACGACGAGCAGCGGATCGCCCTGCGGCTGCGTGCGGTGAGCTGCGACGGCCTCGCCACGGGGTCGGGCTTCGCCGTCGACGCGCACACGCTCGTCACGGCGCGGCACGTCGTCGACGACGCCACGTCCGTGCAGCTGAGCACGTACGACGGGCACGACGCGCTGGCCACGAGCGTGCGGGTGGCGGCGGCGGCCGACCTCGCCGTGGTCCGCACCCGGGACGCGCTGCCCGCGGCGTCCGCGCTCGCCGCCGACGACCCGGAGGTGGGCGACGACGTGACCGTCGTCGGCTACCCGTTGGGCCGGGCCCTCGACGTCACCACGGGGCACGTCACGGCGGTGCTGGACGACCCGCTGGACGAGAACACCGGGGTGGTGATGATCGCCGACGCGACCGTCGAGCCCGGCTCGTCGGGCTCACCGGTGCTGGACGACGAGGGTCACGTGGCGGGCGTCGTCTATGCCAAGGGGCGATACGGCTCCACGTACTTCGTGCCTGTGAGCACGTTGCGGTCCATGCTGGACGACGACGACGCGTTCGTCCCCGCGCCCGGTTGCAGCTGACGTCAGATCACCCTCGGAGGACATGATGAGCGAGACCCCACGCTTCGACGCCGCCCACCTGACCAACGCCGTGAGCGACACCGTGACGGTGCGCCGCGTGTTCGGCGAGGCGTACGAGTCGCACGGATCGACCGTGATCCCCGTCGCCCGTGTCTGGGCGGCCACCGGCATGGGCATGGGCGACGGCGAGGGCGGCCTGCCCACCTTCCGGCCCGCCTCGGAGGACGGCGGCGTGGGCGGTGGCACGGGCAACGGGCACGGCGGCGGTGGCGGGTACGGCGTGCACGTCAAGGCCGTCGGCGTCTACGTGGTCGACGACGAGGGCGTGCGGTGGCAGCCCTCTCTCGACGTGAACCGGGTGATCCTGGGCGGCCAGGCGGTGGGCGCAGCCGTGCTGTCGGCCCTCGCCCTCGCCTGGGCGGTGCGCGGCATCGCGTCCCAGTTCGGACGCCGCTGAGGCGCCGAGCCTCGGAAGGCTCAGGCGGCGCGCAGGCGCAGCTCGAGCGCGTCCACCCGGGTCGCGACGGTCTCGTCGGCCGCGAGCGCGGCGTTCACGCGCGCGAGCACCTCGTCGAGCCCCGCCCGGTCGAGCCCCGCCTCGAGCATGACCACGACCGCGACCTCGGCACGCGTGCCCGGGACCGCGTCCGCCGCGACGACCGCGGGGACCGGCGCGAGCGCCGCCGCGACGGCCGCGCGGACGTCGCCGTCCACCTCGTCACCGAGCACCGCCGGGCGCCACGCCTGCCCCTGCGCGAGAGCCCAGACCGCCGGGCGCGGGACGAGCACCGTGACCGGTCCGCCCGGGTCGACGACCATGACCTCCCAGCCCTCCTGGACCGCCGAGAGCGCCGCGCGGGCCACGTCCGAGGGCACCGGCCGGGCCTCGGTGCGCCACCGGGCGAGGCTGTCCACCGACGTGAACACCGGCAGGGCCGTCCGTCCGTCGGGCGCCTGCAGCGCGACGATGCCCGCCGACGCCTCCTTGTCCACGGTGTGCTCGTGACCGTCGTGCACGACGACGTCGGCGGCCTCGAGCTCCGCGAGCACCGGGACGAGCACGCGCGTGCCCGCGAGCGCGGCGACGACCGCCGCCACCGTCCCGCTGCCGTCGGCGTACGCGCGCAGAGCCGCCGCCAGCGCGGGGTCCGCCGAGCCGTCGTCGCCCGCGAACGGGGACGTCGGCGGCAGCTCGCGCCCGGCCACGGTCAGGGCCTCCCGGCCACGTCCAGCGCCTCGGGGAGCGTGAACGCGCCCGCGTAGAGCGCCTTGCCGACGATCGTGCCCTCGACGCCGAGCGGCACCAGGCGGCGCAGCGCGCGCAGGTCGTCCAGGCTCGAGATGCCGCCCGAGGCCACCACGGGCGCGTCCGTGCGGGCGCAGACCTCGCGCAACAGGTCGACGTTCGGCCCGCGCAGCGTGCCGTCCTTCGTCACGTCGGTCACGACGTAGCGCGAGCAGCCGGCCTCCTCGAGGCGCGCGAGGACGTCCCACAGGTCGCCGCCGTCCTGGGTCCAGCCGCGCGCCGCGAGCGTGGTCCCGCGCACGTCCAGCCCGACCGCGACCTGCTCCCGGTGCGCCTCGATGACGCGCGCGGTCCAGTCCGGGTTCTCGAGCGCGGCCGTGCCGAGGTTGACGCGCGTCGCGCCCATGGCGATCGCCCGCTCGAGCGAGGCGTCGTCGCGGATGCCGCCCGAGAGCTCGATCTTCACGCCCTTCGCGGCCAGCTCGGCCGTGACCTCGGCCAGCAGACCCGCGTTGGACCCGCGCCCGAAGGCCGCGTCGAGGTCGACGAGGTGGATCCACTCGGCGCCGCCCGCGTGCCAGTCGAGCGCCGCGGCGAGCGGGTCGCCGTAGCCGGTCTCGGAGCCCGCCTCGCCCTGGACGAGGCGCACGGCCTGACCGTCCGCGACATCGACGGCGGGCAGGAGCTCGAGGCGGGGCTCGGTGGTGCCCGCGTCGGGCCTCGCGGGGGTGGTCGCAGGGGTGCTCACGGGATGGTGCTCCGTTCGGTTCGAAGAGGCGCTGCTCAGCGCAGGGACGTGACCCAGTTGGTCAGCAGCTGCGCGCCGGCGTCGCCGGACTTCTCGGGGTGGAACTGCGTCGCGGCCAGCGGGCCGTTCTCGACCGCGGCGACGAACGGGCCGCCGTGGTCGGACCAGGTGACGAGTGGCCGGTTGATGGGCGAGTCGCTCGGGATGTCGTCGCTCAGCGGGAAGGTCCGCGCGGCGTAGGAGTGCACGAAGTAGAAGCGTTCGTCGCCGATGCCGTCGAACAGCGCGGTCCCGGCCGGTGCGTCGACGGTCGCCCACCCCATGTGCGGGACCACGGGCGCCTCGAGCCGGTCCACGACACCGGGCCACTCCCCCAGGCCCTCGGCACGCTCGCCGTGCTCCACGCCCTCGGCGAACATGACCTGCATGCCGACGCAGATGCCGAGCACCGGACGGCCGCCGGCGAGCCGCCGGTCGATCACCTGGTCGCCGTCGACCCCGCGCAGACCCGCCATGACGGCGGCGAACGCCCCGACACCGGGGACCACGAGGCCGTCCGCCTCGACCGCGGCCTTCTTGCTCGCGGTCAGCTCGACCTGCGCCCCCACCCGTTCGAGCGCACGGACCGCGGAGCGGACGTTGCCGAATCCGTAGTCGAGGACGACGACGCGCGCGGGGGTGCTCACCCGATCCAGGTTACCGGCGGCGCCGGCACCGGCCCGCCGGGTCCCGTGGTGCGAGACGGCGCTCGTCGGCGCGGGAGCCGCTCAGTGCGCGCGCGGCGCACGCCGAACGCCGGGTCGGCGGCTGCGCGTCCCGACCGACAGCGCGGGCAGCGCGAGGCGCGCGTAGCGCCGCACCTGCGCGCGCCGACCGCCGACCGCGGGGCCGGGCCGCAGGCGCTCGGCGGGCGCGATCGCAGCGAGCACGCCGGGGAGCTCGTCGGGCTCGGCGTGCAGGTAGTTGTCGTCGAGCCACCCGGGGTCCGCCGCGGAGAAGCGTCCGGCCTCGAGGTCCCGCAGCGTGCCGAGCAGCCCGCTGTCCTGGTACACCGTGGTGAGGTTCTCGTCGCCCACCCCGAAGTCGGCCAGCACGAGTGCGCGCAGACCCACCGCGAGCGCCTCGAGCACGGCAGTGGAGCTCACGGTCACGAGCGCGGTCCCCGGCGTGAGGTGCGGGGCGAGGGGCCCGGTCACGAGCTTCACGGGGGCGTCCGGCGCGAGCGCGCGCCACAGCGTGTCGTACGGGTGGGGCTCGTCGTGCGTCTGCGCCTGGCCCGCCTCCGCGCGAAGCTTGACCAGCACGTCCAGGTCGGGACGGCTGCGCGCGAGGGCGGCGAGCGAGCGCAGCACGGCGATGCGCTCGGCCGGGGTGACGGGGAACTTGGCCTGCGGCGCGAACACGACGCGCCGGAGCGGGCCGGGGTCCGGCGACGGTCGCGCCCCGGCCTGCCCGTGCAGGAAGGGCAGCCGGTTCACCGCCCAGACGGGGGCCACACCCGCCGACCGGGCGGCGACGGCGAACCGGGCGCGCTCGTGCCGCGAGTGCACGACGAAGACGTCCGCACCGGCCCGGAACCGCAGGGCACGTTCCGTCGCGGGGATCGACATGCCGGGCAGCCCGGTGACGACGACCGGGCGGTACGGAAGCGCGGCGACCGCGCGGATGACGACCTCCGCCGCAGGCCCGGTGGTCGCGACCAGCACGACGTCCGGACGCGTCCTGCGCAGCCTGGCCGCGAGGCCCAGCACGGAGTGGTCGTCGAGCACCCCGCCCGCCCACGAGGTGCCCGCGAGCGCCGCGGTCGTCTGCCGGTCGTCGGGACGCACGGGCGTGCGCAGCACGACGAGCTCGCGCCGCGGGATCCCGTCGAGGCGGTCCAGGGTCGCGGCCGCCCACTTGAGGTAGGAGTCGGAGTCCGCGACCGCGAGGACGGAGGCCGGCGTCACGGCGTCAGCGCCCGGCTGGCGACGGCCGACCCCACCGGGAGAGGCTCGAGGACCGCGGCTGCGAGGTCCAGCATCCACAGGTGCTCGGGGTTCGCGTGCGCGCGCAGCCCGTCGAGCACCTCGTCGGGGAAGCGCAGCGCCGGGACCGCGGTGAGCTCGTCGAGGTAGAACAAGCACGACGACGTCGCCCCGACGGCGAAGGCGGGCGGCGCATCGGCCCGCAGCAGCACCTCCACCGGGAGCAGCGGCTCGTCGTCCCAGACGACGACGCCCGGGTGACCGTCCCAGCGCTCGCCCCACGTTCGCTCGCTCGCCCGCGGGTGCGGCCGGACCACGACGCGCAGGCCCTGCGCGAGGAGCGCGGCGATGACCGTGTCGTTCGCCTCCCGCTCCGCCGCCTGGACCGCGTCGCGGGGCCGCAGGTGGTCGACGAAGTTCTGGGCGACCAGCAGCACCTCGTCGGGGGCGAACGCCCGCCCGCGGGCCTCGAACAGGCGCGCGAAGTGAGCGTGGTCGACCCCGTAGGCGCCCACGCGCACGGCTGGGAAGTCGATGCGGGGCACGTCGGCGCGGTAGTGCTGCGGCACCGGCACGCGTCGCAGCAGCAGGTCCACGCTCGACAGCGCGCGGATGTGCGCCGCCTCGGCGCAGTCCTTGCTGGCGACGCGATCCGCCTGCCCGCTGTCGTGCAGCTTGATCGACTTGGGCACGTAGGAGCCCAGCCCGTCCTCGAACACGTGCACCGGGGTGTCGCCGAGCACCTCGAGCAGGAGCTTGTGGAACCGGGCGGACAGGTAGCCCGTGACGAGCACCCGGTCGGGCAGCGACGGGCCCCACGCGTCCCGCAGCCGCCCGGCGAGCACCTGGACGGCGCGCACGCTCGGGGGTGCGGCGTAGATCTCGCGGACGGCGGCGGTCACGTCGACGACGCGCTCGAACCGCTCCGTGCGCCGGCACAGCCGGACCAGCCCCTCGGCGAAGCCTGCGGCACCGTTCGTCGAGTGCACGAGCGCGACAAGGCGCGCATCCGGCTGGGACTCGCCGAAGGTCGCATCCCACAGCGACAGCGCGGCCATGAGCTGCATCGGGCTGTTGAGCACGAACGCGACCAACGGGCCCCGCGGCTCCGCGCCCTGCGGCTCAGGATCCTGGTGGTGGGGCGCGGCGGTGCCGGCGAGGCCCGGGGCGGGGCGTCGGCGGTGCAGGGCGCCGAGCCGCCGTCGCGCCCGTGCCACGAGGCCCGGGGCAGGCTCCGGGCCGGCCGTGTCCGCCAGCCTCTCGGCCTCGGCGGCGGCCAGGGTGCGTGCCCGGGCGCGGCGCCGTGCCTCGGTGCGGATGTGCTCGGCGTACGCGACCTGGTGAGCCGGGCCGCCGACGATCGCCAGCACCTGACCGGACGGGACGGCGGCAGCCGCGGGCTCCCCCGGCGTGCAGACCAGCGAGAGGGCGGGCGCGGAGATCTCCGCGACCGAGAGCCCGGCGCGCGCGAGCGGGGCGGCGAGGGCGAGAGCGCCGGCCAGGTCGCCGTCCGTCCGCACCTCGACGCGCGCGAGGGGCGCCGTCCGGCTCCAGGCGTCGACGAGGGCGCGCCAGCGGGAGTCGGACGCGTCGCGAGCGACGTCGGCCCGGACGTCGAGGCCGTCGTCGGTCGTCCGCGTCGTGACCTCCACGCCCGCGCCGCCCACGCTCCCGACCGACGAGGTCAGACCCGCCGCGTCGGCCATGGCGTGCAGCGCGTCGCCGAAGCGCCGGGCGAAGCGCTCGTTCGAGAACTCCGCCCAGTAGCGCCGCTCACCCGCGGCCGCGAGCTCTGCGGCGGCCGCGGGGTCGTCGGCGACCTGCTCGATGCGCGCGACGAGCGCGTCGACGTCGACGGGCTCGAAGAGCAGCGCGGAGCGCTCATCGACGACCTCGGGCACGCCGCCGACCGGCGTGGCCACCACAGGCGTGCCCAGCTGCATGGCCTCGAGCAGCACGAGGGGCATCGCCTCGGTGTGCGAGGCCAGGACCAGCGCGTCGGCGGCCGCGATGTGCTCCAGCGCCCGGTTCTTGGGCACCTCGCCCACGACGGTGACCACGTCCTGCAGCGCGTGCTCCGCGACGTACCTCTCGAGCTCCTCGCCGTAGTCGTGCTCCCTCACGCGGCCCACGATCGTCAGGTGCACCGCCAGGTCGCGCCGCGAGGCCCTCAACCTGCGGACGGCCTCGACGACCTCGAGCTGGCCCTTGAGGCGCTGCACCGTCCCGACCATGACGAGGTGGAGCGCACCCGCCGGGAGCCCGAGGGCGCGCGCGAGGTCCGTCCGCTCGACGTCCCGGAACCGCTCGGTGATGTGGGCCTCCTCCGCGCACGTGTTGGGCACCACGAGCAGCGGCGCGTCGTGCAGGCCCGCGTACTCGACCCACAGGTCACGGCTGCGCTGCGAGACGAACACGAAGCCGTCCTGGGCGGCCATGAGGACATCGCGAACGTGCGCCCGGTTCCACACGTCGGTCGCGTAGAAGTCGAAGGCCGCAGGCTCCTCGTGCATGATCGCGACCTTGTGCGCCCCGCGGTGCTCCGGCAGATAACCGTCCCGCAGGTGCCAGACGAAGGAGCCCATGCCGTTGACGAGGTGCAGGCGCGGGTCACGCCGGCGGTACTCGGCCAGCTGGGTCGTGTACGCCAGGCCGTCGCCCGGGTAGGTCGCGGGCATGCCGTTGCCGAGCACGAGGGTCGCGTACGGCGACCGTGCCATGACACGGAGGTAGGCACGGTCGGTGAAGGCGATCCCCGTGTCGCGCTTGCCCACGTACTTGGTGAGGTAGGCGATGTCGTACGTGTCGTCGACCGCTGGTCCGTCGACGAGCAGAGGCGGGGCAGATGGGTACATCGGTCCTTCACTCACGTGCGTCCGGCGCCTCGCGGCACCGCTCTCCCCACGGAGGATGCCCTCGTCGACGACGGGCGCACCACCGCCGCACGCTCGCGACAATCCAATGTTCACCTCGCGTTCCGCCAGGCGTCAGGCCCGGCATCCGGACGACCCCGTGGCGTCACCTCGCCCTCCTAAGGTCCGACGGGAACGCCCAGGACGTCCGGTCCGGGCCTCGTCCGACCACCGGGAGGAAGACGCGTGAACACGGTTCGGCACCGCACACGGCGGGCCGTCAAGCGGATCGGCACCGCGGCGGCCGTGAGCGCCGCGCCGTCGCTGCGGCTGAACCGGCGGTACGCGGACGTGGCCGCCGATGTCGCGACGACCGCGTCGGGCCTCTCGGCGAGCTCGCAGTGGCAGCGCATCGCCCTCACCCAGGCGGTGCTGACGCACGCGCAGGCACTGGCCGAGCTGCGGCGCAACGCCATGCGGTCCCTGGCCGTCGAGTCCGGCATCAAGCCCTGGCACGCGGCCTGGCCGTCGCTGTTCACCTCGCTGCTGGACGTGGCCCGCCGCGCGGAGTCGGCCGGCGAGACCGACCTGGCGGTCGAGGTCTACCGGCTGCTGGCCGACTCGCGCCCCGCTTCCCAGGGCAGCTGGCGCGGCTTGGCGACGTCGCTCGACGCACGCGGCGACTACGCCGGCGCGCGCGCCGCCTCCGACCGGTACTGCGCGCTGACCGGTCGGCGCGTGCCGCTCCCGCACGACGGCGCCGCGGGGATGGAGAGCGGCGCGGCCGCCGGCGAGCTGGACGCCGCACTCGCCGCGTTGTCCGGCGGCGTGCGCGCCGACGACGCGGTCGACGCGTGGGTCGAGGCCGAGCGGGTCTCCGCGGTCGGCGGTGACCCGCTGCCCACCTTCGCCGCCGCCCTGGCCGCGACGCGTCGGGACGGATCCGGGTTCGGTGCGGGCTACGACGCGCTCGTGGCTCGGACGGTCGCCTCGGGCGAGTCGGCGGCGACGTTGGCCCCGCTGGTCACGGCCGTCAACCGCGCCCGCCGTCCCGCCGCCGGCGGACGACTGACCGCCGACGACGCGGCCGCACTCCAGACGCTCGACATGTCGGGACTGCGCGGCTACCTCGCCGGGCGCTCCGTCTGCCTCGTGGCCAACTCCGCCCGGCTGCTCGAGCACGACGCCGGCCCGCTCATCGACTCCTACGACGTGGTGGTGCGGTTCAACTCGTTCGCGATCGACGCCCCGCACACGGGCACCAAGACCGACGTGCACGCCACGATCCACCTGCACAGCTTCAACTGGTCCCACCCCGTGGACGTGCGCCTCGTCTTCAGCGGCAAGCGCGACCTGTGGCGCACGTCCGTGCTGGACCACGTGCAGCCCGGGGCGCAGACCTACCTGGGCGACGAGTCGCTGCGCTGGCCGGCGCTGAACCTGTTCACGCCCACCGAGCGCGCGGACTTCAAGGTGCCCACCACAGGCTTCAACACGCTGCGCCTCATCGACTTCCTCGACGTCAGCACGGCGATCGACCTCGTCGGCTTCGACTTCTACGACGGCGGCGCCTACCGCGTGCCGGAGGCGATGCACCTGCCCGTCGCCGCCGCGCACAGCTACGAGAACGAACGGCGCTGGGTCATGGACCGCGCCGTCGCGACCACCGACATCACGATCAGCCTGAGGTGAGCACCCCCGTGACCGGCCCCACGCACGACCGCGCGTTCGTCGCCTTCGTCGACGACAACTACTTCCCCGGCTTCGTCGTGCTGCTCAAGAGCCTGACGCTGACGAACCCCGACGTCGCCGCCGACGTCGTCGTGCTGCACGACGGGCTGGCACCGGCCAACGTCTCGCGCGCGATGTCCCTGCGGCCGGACCTGCGCTTCGTGCGCGTGGACGCCGCGCGCTACGAGCGGTACACCAAGGGCTCGGCGGCGAACTACCTGTACACGAAGGCGTACTACATCCTCGACGCCTTCCGCCTGCAGGGGTACCGCACGATCGTCACCCTCGACACCGACATGGTGGTGCTCGACCGGATCGACGACCTGCTCACGCTGGGTGTCCCGTTCGCTGCGGTGCCGCAGTTCTTCGACTCCGACGGCGGCCGCAAGCTCAACAGCGGCCTGCTCGTGTTCGACGACACCTACACCGACGGCACCTTCGCCGCGCGGCTCGACGCCATCGGGGAGAGCGGCGAGTACGAGCTCGAGCGCCACGACCAGGGGGTCATCACGGCGGCGCTCGACGGCGACTACCTGCACCTGCCGCGGCGCTACAACTGGGTCAAGCGGGCCACCCGCCGCGGCGGCGTCCCGCCGCAGGAGACCGCGATCCTGCACTTCACGGGCAAGTTCAAGCCGTGGGACGGCGGCGAGCACGGGTACGCCCGGCTCGAGGCGCTGTGGCACCAGTACGACATGAGCGACGCCGCGTTCCTGGCCGCGTGCGCGCGGCTGGCCGAGCAGGGCATGATCGCCGACCCGCTGGCCGCGACCTCGTACAAGGCCCGCGGCGGCGCGGTACCTGACGCGGAGGTGCGCGGAGCGACGGGAGTGCTGCGGCACGGCGCCCGGCTGCGCGCCGAGGGCGACTTCGCGGGGGCCGTGGCGCTGCTCGAGTCGCACGCGCTCGAGGTCGGGCAGGTGGACACGGCCTACGCGCTCGACCTCGCGACCTCGTACCGCGCGGTGTCACGCTACGACGACGCCGCCGTGCTGGCCGCGACCGCCCTCTCCTCGCACCGCGCCAGCGAGGCGCACCTCTCGCTCGCCGAGACCGCATGGGTGGTGCGCGACCTCGACGGTGCACGGGGGCACAGCCGCGCCGCGCTCGCGCTGGAGCCGCTGCGGCACAAGGCGCGCCTCGTGCACGCACGCGCGGCCCGGCCTGCGCCCGACGCGGAGGTGGTCGCCACCGCCGACCCGGCGGGCATCACGCTCTCGCACGCGGCGTTCTACGTCGACCCGCTCGGAAACTACGGCGACGTGCTGCTCCCCGCCGCGGTGCGCGAGGTGACCACGCACGTCCGGGGGGTCGCCGGATGGCACGGCGTGCACGTCCACCAGCTGTTCGACGACGCGGCGGTCGACGCCGTGAACCAGACCAGCGGACTGCTCGTCGGCGGGGGGGGCCTGTTCCTGCCCGACACCGCCCCCAACGGCAACTCCGGCTGGCAGTGGAACGTGCCCGACGCGAGCCTCGACCGGCTCACGGTCCCGCTCGCGCTGGTCGCGGTCGGGTACAACCTCTTCCCGGGCCAGGAGTTCCAGGGGTCGCGATTCCGCGACTCGCTGACGCGCGTGGTCGAGCGCGCCCAGTTCGTGGGCCTGCGGAATCGCGGATCCATCGAGAAGGTGCGCGCGCTCCTGCCGGCCGAGCTCGCCGAGCGGGTCTCCTACCTGCCCTGCCCCACGACGGTCCTGGGGCTGCTTCCCGGCACGGCCTACACCGACCCCGCGGACGACGCCGCGGAGCGGGACGTCGTGTACCTCAACGTGGCCTACGACCGCTCCGCACTGCGATTCAAGGACGAGTACGCCGCGTTCCTGGCGCAGATCGACGCGTTCGTCAGGGGGCTCGCAGGCGTGGCACGGGTGCGGATCGCCGCGCACACCATCCCCGACGAGCGGATCGCGGTCGACCTGTTCCGCGAGCACGGCACGCGTGTGGGCGTCGACAGCTTCTTCCGGCTCGGGATCGCCGAGACCACGCGCCTGTACCGCGAGGCGGCGCTCGTCGTGGGCATGCGGGGGCACGCCGGGATGATCCCGTTCGGGCTCGGGACCCCGATCGTCAGCCTGGTCTCCCACCCGAAGCTGCGGTACTTCCTCGAGGACATCGGCCGCCCCGAGTGGGGCGTCGACGTGTCCGAGCGCCACCTCGGCGCGCGCCTGGTCGAGCTCTCGACCGCCGTGCTCGACGACCAGGCCCGGTTCCGCGGCGAGGTGGCGGACGCACGGCAGGCGCTCTACGCGACGAGCGTCTCGGCGCTGAGGGCCTTCCTGGCGACGCTCTAGGCGCCGCGAGAAGCGCGGACCGAAAAAGGACGACGCCCGCACCAGGGGGCCAGTGCGGGCGTCGAGAGGCCCATCATCGCGGTCGCCGACCGGCGGCCGCAAGAGGTCGGTCAGCGCTTGCGCGCGGACGAGGCGAGCAGCCGCGTGGCCTTCCACCGGGACATGCCCACGCTGGTCACGACACCCTCGAGCTCGGCCGCCTGGACGGTGCCGAGCAGAAGGTCCTCGAGCACGCCGGGCGCGGTCGCGAGCAGCAGGCCCGAGGGCATCTCGTCGCCCTCCTCGCCGCCGGTCCAGCGCACCGCGCGCACGTTGCCCTCGCGCCGCTCGAGCAGGACGACGGGCGTGGTGCGCAGCAGCTTGGAGATCGCCGCCGCGCCCTCGGGCGCGCTCGCCGGCTCGCGCAGCACGGCGATCGCACCCGACGACGAGGGCACGACGTCGACCGCCACGCCCGCGAGCACGCACGCCGCGGCCAGCGGGGCCGGTACGGCGACCGGCGTGACGACCAGTGCGACCGACGGGTCCTCCGCGGCGGGTGCGAAGAGCGACGACAGGTCGTCGGGGACGACGACGTCGTCCTCGTCGGACATCAGAGCGCGCCCTTGGTGGACGGGATGCCGTCCACGCGCGGGTCGAGCGCCACGGCGAACCGCAGCGCGCGTGCGAGGGCCTTGAACTGCGCCTCGACGATGTGGTGCGGGTCGCGGCCCGCGAGCACCCGGACGTGGATGCTGAATGCGGCGTGGTGCGCGATCGACTCGAGGACGTGCCGCGTCAGCGCGCCCGTGAAGTGCCCCCCGATGAGGTGGTACTGCTGGCCGATCGGCTCGCCGGTGTGCACCAGGTACGGCCGGCCGGACACGTCGACGACCGCCTGGGCCAGAGCCTCGTCGAGCGGCACCGTCGCGTCGCCGAACCGCGAGATGCCCCGCTTGTCCCCGAGGGCCTCGCGCAGCGCCTCCCCGATGACGATGGCCACGTCCTCGACCGTGTGGTGCGCGTCGATGTGCGTGTCACCGCTGGCCTTGACGGTCAGGTCGATCAGCGAGTGCTTGCCGAGCGCGGTGAGCATGTGGTCGTAGAACGGCACCGTCGTCGAGATGTCCGTGCGACCCGTGCCGTCCAGGTCCAGCTCGACCAGCACGCTCGACTCGCTCGTCGCGCGCTCGATGCGGGCGACGCGCTTCTTCGTCGGGCTCATAGTGATGCGACCTCCACCAGGGCGTCCTTGAACGCCGCCGTCTCCTGGCGGGTGCCGACCGACACCCGCAACCAGCCCTGCGGCCCGACCTCCCGGATCAGGACCCCGCGGTCGAGCAGACCCTGCCAGATCGCGTGCCGGTCGTCGAACATGCCGAACAGCACGAAGTTCGCGTCGGACTCCGCGACCGTCAGCCCCTTGCCGCGGAGCCAGTCGACGAGCGCGTCCCGCTCGTCCCGCAACGAGCCCACCTGCGCCATGAGCTCTGCGCTGTGCGCCAGCGCCGCCCGCGCGACCGCCTGCGTCACCGCCGACAGGTGGTACGGCAGCCGCACCACCCGGAGCGCGTCCACGAGCTGGGTCGCCGCGGCGAGGTAGCCCACGCGCGCGCCGGCCAGGCCGAACGCCTTGGACATGGTGCGGCTCACCGCCAGGTGCGGGTGCTCGGCCAGCAGCTCGAGCGCGCTCGGCACGCCGCGGCGGCGAAACTCGCCGTAGGCCTCGTCGACCACGACGACGCAGCCGCCGGGCACCTGTGCCGCCGCGTCCAGCACCGCGACCACCGTCGCCGCCGGCAGCGCCGTGCCCGTGGGGTTGTTGGGGCTCGCCAGCAGCACCACCGACGGAGCGTGCTCTGCGATCGCGGCGCGCGCGACGTCGGGATCCAGGCTGAAGTCGTCCTCGCGCCGGCCGGCGACCCAGGAGGTGGAGGTGTCGCGCGCGTACTCGGGGTACATCGAGTAGGTCGGCGCGAACGACAACGCCGTGCGCCCCGGCCCGCCGAAGGCCTGCAGCACGTGCAGCATGATCTCGTTCGAGCCGTTGGCCGCCCACACCTGGCCCGGGTCCAGCCGGACGCCCGACTCGGTGGCCAGGTAGTCCGCCAGGTCGGCACGCAGCGCCTCGAAGTCCCGGTCGGGGTAGCGGTTCAGCCCCCGGGCGGCCCGGGCCACCGCGGCGGCGATGTCGGCCACCACCTGATCCGACGGCGCGTACGGGTTCTCGTTGACGTTGAGCAGGTGCGGGACGTCGAGCTGCGGGGCCCCGTAGGGCTCGAGCCCGACGAGCTCCGGCCGCAGCGGCAGCGCGGGGCGGGCGAGGTCGGCGGTCACGGGTTCGAGTCTAGGGACGCACGGCCGGCGCCGTTCAGCCGTCCACACCGGCACCCGTGAGCGCCGCGTGCTCCGCCAGACGCGCCAGGCCGTCGTCGATCGTGACGCGCGGTGCCCATCCGAGCGCCTCGCGCGTGCGGCGCTGGTCGAACCAGTGCGCGGTGGACAGCTGCTCGGCCACGAAGCGCGTCAGCGGCGGCTCGCCGGGCAGCGGCAGACGAGCCCAGGCCGCGTCGAGGCTCGCGCCGGCGAACCGCGCGAGCGCGGCGGGCACGCGCCTGCTCGGCACCGGGACGCCGCTCGCCCGGCAGATCGCGGCGACGAGCTCGAGCACCGGGCGCGGCTCGCCGTTGGTCACCACATAGGCCTGGCCGTACGACGCGTCGGGCGCGTCGAGAGCCGCGACCAGGGCGTCCACCGCGTTGTCCACGTACGTCGTGTCGATCAGCGGCGCCCCGGTGCCCAGCACGGGGAGCCGACCCGAGCGCGCCCGGTCGACGATGCGCCCGACCAGCTGCGTGTCGCCCGGACCCCACACGACGTGCGGGCGGATCGCGACGACGCGGAACCCCGGCTGGTCGGCATCCAGCGCCAGCAGCTCGGCCGCGGCCTTGGTGCGGGCGTACGGCCCCCGCGCACGCGACGGCTCGGCCCGGCCCGCTCCGGCGCCCACCAGGGAGCCGCCCGTGTGGGCCACCGACGGCGACGACACGACCACGACGCGGCGGACGCCCGCCCCGCGCGCCGCGTCGAGCACGGTGCGCGTTCCCCCCACGTTGACCGCGCGGTACTCGGCCTCGGGTCCCACGATGTCGACCTTCGCCGCGAGGTGCAGCACCGCATCCGCTCCCGCGACCGCGCGCGCGACGGCGCGCTCGTCGGTCACCGAACTGCGCTCGTCCTGCGCGCCCTCGACGCCGGAGGGCCGCCGCTGCAGGGTGCGCACGCACCAGCCGTCGGCCACCAAGCGGGTCGCGGTGGCGGCGCCGAGCATCCCGCTCGCGCCCGTCACCAGCACCGTCCTCACAGCGCGGCCCGCCGCCCCGACAGCACCGCCGCCGCCCACTGGGCCAGGTGCGTGCGGTCGATCTTGGAGTTGTGGCGCAGGTCGGTGGGCAGGCCGGGCACGACGAGCACCGCCGCGACCGGCACCGGCAGCCCGGCCAGTGCGGCGCGCACGCCGGCGGCGAGCTCCGGCTCGGCAAGCCCGGCGGGCGCCTTGCCCTCGGGCTCCACGACCACCACCACCTGCGCCGTGCCGCGAGGCCCGACGCCGACGAGCGCCGCGCGTGCCACGCCGGGGACGGCGTCCACCAGCCGCTCGGGTGCCACGGGCGTGATGACGCCGCGGTCGGTCGCCACGACGTGCGCGAGCCGGCCCTCGACCCACAGCCGTCCGGCCTCGTCGATGCGGCCGACGTCGCCGGTCCGGTGCCATCCCGCGTCCCGCGCCGAGGCGTGCTGCGTGAACCAGAGGCGGTCGTACCGCGCCTTGAGATGCGGCCCGGCGACGAGGATCTCCCCCAGCACGCCCGCATCCGAGGCCGGCGCGCCGACCGCCCGCCCCTCGTCGTCGAGCGCGCTGATCGCGACGCGGGCCCCGGCGGCCGGCACCCCGACGCACACGCCCGGGCCGTCGCCGGCAGCCACGATCTGCGACAGCTCGATGTCGGTGACCGGCAGCATCTCCGTCATGCCGTACGGCGTGTGCAACCGCGCGCCGGGCAGCAGGTCGCGCACGGACTGCAGCAGCTCCGCCGGGACCGGCGCCCCGGCCGAGAGCAGCGTCTCGACCCGGGCGAGACAGGCGCGGTCGTCGTCGGACGCCTCGTGCTGGGTCGCCAGGATCCCCGCGAGCGCGGCCGGCGACGCGAACACGACCGCGCCGTCCACCGCGCGGACCGCCGCAGCGAGCGCCGCCGCCGTCAGGGTGCGGGGTGCGGTGACGTCCATGTCGGGGCTCGCGCTCGTGGCACCGAGCGCGGGGCCCAGCAACGCGAACGGTGCGAAGGCCGCGACGAACGGTCGCTCGGGCGAGATCGTGTACGTCGAGGCGACCGCGTCACGCATCGCCGCCAGCCCGCGGTGGGTGTAGACGACGCCCTTGGCCGGGCCCGTGGAGCCGGACGTGAACAGCACCGCCGCCTCGGCGTCCGGGTCGGGCCACGCCAGCGGGCTCGAGTCGGCGGCACCCCGCTCGGCGAGCTCCACCAGCGTCGCGCGCACCCCCACCGCGCGGGCCACGCGCCGGTTGACCGGCCCGGCCGCGACGAGCGTGGGGGCCCAGCGGAACGCCTTGGCCGCGAGCAGTGCCCGCTCGATGCCGATGACCGCGACCGGCTCCGCGGCCTTGACGGCGCGCGAGAGGGCAGCGACGCCCAGCCCGGCGTCAGCGAGCACGACGACGGCCCCCAGACGCAGGCACGCGTAGAGCACGGCGGTGAGGTCCGCGCCGGGCGGGACCAGGACGGCGACGCGGTCGCCCGGGGTCACGCCGATCGCCGCGAGCCCGCGGGCGAGCTCCTCGGTGCGTCGCGCCAGGGCCCGCCACGAGACCGTCCGGGACGTCTCGCGGTGCAGCTCGACGAGTGCCGGCGTGTCGTCACCGGCGCGCTCAGTCAGGGTGGCCCCGAGCAGGCGGACCGCCTCGCGCGGGACGGCGGGCGCGACGCTGGGCGGCCCACCCACGCGCTCGTCCAGCCAGTCCAGGACACCGGCGGCGACGTCCTCGTCCTCCGCGACGAGATGACCCGCGGTCGGGTACCGGTGGACGTCGGCGTGCGGAAGCCGGTCGCGCAGGTCGCGCAGGAACCGGTCGGAGAACACGGGGTCGCGGGCCCCCCAGGCCAGGAGGGCGGGGACGTCGAGCTCGCGCACGCGCGCGGCGATCCGCTCGAGCTCGGGCCGGCTCGGGTGGTCGGCCGTGGCGGGGATGTCCGCGACGAAGTCGCCCACCGCCGCGCGCCGCGCCGCCGTTCGGTACGGCGCGCGGAACGCCTCGCGGACGGGCGCGGTCAGCCGTGGGTGCGCGAGTGCGAGCGTCGTGTCGATGAAGCCCGTCGTCGAGACGGTGGCCGCGTGCCGCAGGCCGGGCACCATCGCGGGCCGCAGTGCCGCCGGCGGGTGCTCTCCCAGCGGCTGGTAGACCGCCGTGTTGAGCAGCACCACCCCCGCGAGCAGCTCGGGGTGGTCGACCGCCCAGCCGAGGCTGATCGAGCCGCCCCAGTCGTGCCCCGCGCTGACCACGGGGCCCTGCAGCCCCAGGGCGTCGGTCAGCTCGCCCAGCTCGCGGACCCGGTCCGCCAGCAGGTGCGTGCGACCGGTGCGCTCCGAGTAGCCCATGTCGAGTTGGTCGACCGCGATCACCCGCCACGGCCGCGTGGCCCGGGTGCCCGCTGCCACGAAGGTGCGCCACAGGTACGACCACGTGGGATTGCCGTGCACGCACAGCAGCGTCCCGACGGGCTCGGAGTGGAGCTGGGGTGCGTTGTCCAGCACGTGCCAGGCGCCCGAGCCGGTGCGGACCACGCGAGACCAGGCAGGGTCGAGCCCCGGCAGCCCGCTCGGCGCGAGCGTGGCCACCGTCGACGCAGGCGTCACCAGACGATCTCGGTCATCGCCGTGTTGAGGCCCGAGCCGACCCCCATGCAGACCACGCGGTCGCCGACGCTCAGCGAGTCGGCCTCGGCGGCCAGCGTCATGGGCAACGACGCGGGCCCGACGTTCCCCCAGCGCGGGAACGTGGCCGGGACCCGGCGGCGGTCCAACCCCAGGGCGTCGACGATCGAGGTGGTGTGCACGGTCGAGACCTGGTGGGTGATGAACCTGTCGGCCGTGTTCCAGTTCCAGCGCGGCTCGGCCTCGTTCCAGGCGTCGACCACGAGCTCCAGCCCACCGTCGAGCAGCCCCTGGGGGTCGGTGAACATGCCGTCCGGACCGCCGACGCACAGCGCGTGGTGCTGCGTCGCGGCCCGCGACACGCCGCCGAGCACGCGGTGCGCGCCCGGGTGCAGGCTCGCGGGCCCGAGCACGGCCGCCGCCGCGCCGGCCCCGAGGGTCAGCGTGGCGAACTCGCGCAGGAAGTCCTCGCGGGAGGAGTCCTGCAGCGAGAGGCGCCGGATGGTGGCCTCCTGCGTGGGCCTCGGGTCCTCGCCCGCGACGATCACGGCGTAGCGGATCTGCCCCGCGTCGATGAGCTGGGCGGCGAGCGTGAGGCCGTTGACGAAGCCGAGGCACGCGTTGGTGATGTCGAAGTTGAGTGCGCTCGACGGCAGGCCGAGCCCGTCGTGGATGCGGGAGGCTACCGAGGGCTCGAGGTGCGTGCGCGTCACGGACGTGTTGACGAGCAGGCCCACCTCGCCCGGGTCCACCCCGGACTCGGCCAGCGCCTTGGCCGCAGCCTGCGTCGCGGCGTCGTCGAACGTGGTGCCCTCGTCCCACCAGCGCCGCTCGGTCACGCCCGCCACGCGGCGCAGCAGCCCCTTGGGCAGGCGCAGCCTCTTGAGCGTGGCCGCGAGCTGCTCGTCGAACCGCTGCGACGGCATGACGACCGGCGCCTCCACGGCCGTCACCGCCAGCAGCGCGACGTCCCGGTGCTCGAACTTGGCATTACCTGTCACGGTCTGCGCCCACCTCTCGCGCTGCACGGGCGCGCTCGTCGTGCTCCTACTGTGCTCCCTGCGCGACGGTGCCGGCCAACGGGCCGCACCGTCAGAACCGCGCTCGTACCGCCTCGCCGTGTGCGGGAAGGCCCTCGGCCTCCGCCAGCGCGACGATCCGGTCGGCCACGTCGGCGAGCGCGTCGGCGTCGTACTCGACGACCTGCACGGCACGCAGGAACGAGTGGACGCCGAGCCCGCTGGTGAAGTGCGAGCAGCCGCCCGTGGGCAGCACGTGGTTCGAGCCGGCCATGTAGTCGCCCAGCGAGACGGGCGAGTACGGACCGACGAAGATCGCCCCGGCGCTCGTCACGCGCTCCGCGAGGTCGGCAGCGTCCGCGGCCTGGATCTCGAGGTGCTCGGCGCCGTAGGCGTTGACGACGTCCAGCCCGGCCTCGACGTCGTCCACGAGCACGATCGCCGACTGCGAGCCGCCCAGCGCCTGCGCCACCCGGCCCCGGTGGAACGTCGCGCCCGTGCGGTCGACGAGCTTGGCCTCGACCGCACCCGCGAGCTCCACGCTGGGAGTCACCAGGACGGCGGCCGCCAGCGGGTCGTGCTCGGCCTGCGAGACGAGGTCCGCGGCGAGGTGGTCGGGGTCGGCGGTCCCGTCCGCGAGGATCGCGATCTCGGTGGGTCCGGCCTCCGAGTCGATGCCCACCACGCCGCGCACCAGGCGCTTGGCCGCGGCGACGTACACGTTGCCCGGGCCGGTCACGACGTCGACGGGCTCGCACAGCGTCTCGCCGTCCTCGTCCTGGGAGCCCGCGGCGCCGTACGCGAACATCGCGACCGCCTGCGCTCCCCCGACCGCGTACACCTCGTCGACGCCCAGCAGCGCGCACGTGGCGAGCACGACGGCGTCGGGCAGGCCGTCGGCGTCCTTCTGCGGGGGCGAGGCGACGGCCAGCGACGCGACGCCCGCGGCCTGCGCCGCGACGACGTTCATGATCACGGACGACGGGTACACCGCCAGGCCGCCGGGCACGTAGAGGCCGACGCGTCGCACGGGCACCCACCGCTGGCGCACCTGGGCGCCCGGCGCCACCTCGACGGTGAAACCGGCCGGCACCTGGGCGCCGTGGACCCGGCGCACGCGGCGGATGGTCTCCTCGAGCGCCGCCCGCACCTGCGGGTCGAGCACCTCGACGGACGCGGCGATGGTGGCGGCCGGGACCCGCAAGTGCACGGGGCGCACACCGTCGAACCGCTCCGCGAGATCGCGCAGCGCCGCCGCGCCGCGGTCGCGCACGTCGGCCAGGATGGGCGCGACGACCTCGCCGGCGTGCTCGACGTCCACCTCGGCGCGAGGCAGCTCGGCGAGCAGCTCGCGTCGCGAGAGCGCGCGACCGCGCAGGTCGATGCGGGAGATCACCGCACGAGTCTATGCACCTGAACTGCACGTCGGCCCGGCGGCCCGGATGGCGGGCAGACTGTGCGCATGATCACCGTGCCCATCGCCGACGACTCGATCCGCCTCGGCCAGTTCCTCAAGCTCGCCAACCTCGCCGAGAGCGGGGCCAACGCGCGCGAGCTCCTGGAGGACGGCGCGGTGACGGTGAACGGCGAGCCGGAGGCGCGTCGGGGGCGGCAGCTGCGCCGCGGTGACGAGGTCACGCTCGACCTGCCGACGGGCGCTGTGCGGGTGGTCGTCGGCTGATCGCGGCCCTCGTCAGGCCTCGCCGCGGTAGTGCGGCAGGACGGCCTCGAACGCGTCCTGCCACGAGCGCACCGGCGCGTCCGCCACGTGGTCCTCGAGCTGGTCGAGGCTCGCGTGCCATCCGGCGAGGTAGCCGCGGGCGGCCGCGACCTCGAGCTCGCGGTGCACCAGGACCAGGATCGCGCCGGCGCCGTCCGGGCGCACCGACACCTCGACGCGCGTGACCAGCTCGGCGGGGAACAGCCACGACACCGCGAAGCTGCGCGGGGGGTCGCACTCCAGGACCTCGCCGGTGGCGTTCTCGTCGGCACCGGGGACGTCGTCTCCCATCCGCAGCTCGTAGCGCCCGCCGACCTCGAGGTCGCCGTACACCGGGCCGAGCCATCGGGCGATCCGCTCCGGCTCGGTCACCGCCGCCCACAGGTCGTCCGCGCTCGTGGCGTAACGCCTCTCGAACGTCACGCTGGTGCCGCCGGGCGACGTGCTCAGCACGCCCCACGCATCCGGTGCGGTCATCGGTGTCCTCCGTCCGTCCTGGGCTCGGGGCGGTCCACGTCCTGTCGCCGGCCCCGAGCGATCTCGGTCTCGAGCGCGTCGAGGCGCGACGCCCAGAACCGGCGGACGTCGTCCACCCAGCCCGCGATGTCGTCGAGCGGCTCCGGCCGCACCGTGTAGAGCCGGACCGGGCCTCGGGCCTGCGCCTCGACCAGTCCCGACTCGCGCAGCACCCGCAGGTGCCGTGACGTCGCCGGCTGGCTGATGCCGAACTCGGCTCCGACCGCGGCCGCGAGGTCACCCGCGGGCCGCTGCCCGTCGGCGAGGAGCTCCACCAGGCGTCGCCTGACCGGGTCTCCGAGCGCGTCCATCGGGTGCATGGTTCATGTTTGCACCGAGGGTTATATAACGCAAGCGTTAATTTGACAGGCAGCTCGGACCGAGCAGTGCCTTGAGGTCCCCGAACAGCGAGGGCGACCTCTCCACCCGCAGGCCGTCGTCCAGTCGCATGACCGTCGACCGCCCGGGCTGGGTGAGCCTGAGGTGCACCTCGGTGATGCCCGGATGCGTCGCGAGCACCTCGCGCAGCCGCTCGACCAGCGGCGGCGTGCACCGGGCCACGGCGAGGGACACCACGACCGGCGCGTCGGCCGTGACCGACACGTCCGGGAGCGAGACCTCCATGGCCTGCAGCTGCATGGTCTCGTCGCGGCGGCGCACCCGCCCCCGGATCACGACCACGGCGTCCTCGGCCAGGACGGTGGAGTAGGCCAGGTAGGTCTCGCCGAAGAACATGATCTCGACGGCGCCCTCCATGTCCTCGATGGTCACCGCGGCCCACGGGTTGCCCTGCTTCGACATCTTGCGCTGCAGCGACGTGATGAGGCCCGCGACCACCACCGTGGAGCCGTCGGGCCTCTGCTCGTCGGCCATGAGCGCGGCGATCGAGACGTCGGCCGCGGCCGCGAGCACGTGCTCGATCCCCGACAGCGGGTGGTCCGAGACGTAGAGCCCGAGCATCTCGCGCTCGAACGCCAGGCGCTGCTTCTTGTCCCAGTCCGGCAGGTCCGGGATGGCGACCGCGAAGCCGGGGTCGTCGTCGCCGCCGAAGACGTCGGCGAACAGGTCGAACTGTCCCTCCGCCTCCTTGCGCTTGACGCCGATGACCGCGTCGACCGCCTGCTCGTGGACCAGCAGCAGAGCCCGCCGCGGGTGGCCGAGCGAGTCGAACGCCCCGGCCTTGATGAGCGACTCGATGGTCCGCTTGTTGCAGACGACGGCCGGCACCTTGTCCAGGAAGTCGGTGAAGGACGTGAACTCGCCCTTCTCCTCGCGGGTGCGCACGATCGCGTCCACGACGTTCGCGCCGACGTTGCGCACGGCCGTCAGCCCGAACCGGATGTCGACGCCGACGGCCGTGAAGTTGGCCGCCGAGGAGTTCACGTCCGGCGGGAGCACGGTGATGCCCATGCGCCGGGCCTCCCCCAGGTACAGCGCCGACTTGTCCTTGTCGTCGCGCACCGAGGTGAGCAGGGCGGCCATGTACTCCGTGGGGTAGTTGGCCTTGAGGTAGGCGGTCCAGTACGAGATGACGCCGTACGCCGCCGAGTGCGCCTTGTTGAACGCGTAGTCGGAGAACGGCAGCAGGATGTCCCACAGCGTCTGCACCGCGGCCATCGAGAAGCCGCGCTCGACCATGCCGTTCGAGAAGCCCTCGAACTGCTTGTCCAGCTCGGACTTCTTCTTCTTGCCCATGGCGCGCCGCAGGATGTCGGCCTGTCCGAGGGAGTAGCCGGCGACGCGCTGCGCGATCGCCATGACCTGCTCCTGGTAGACGATCAGCCCGTACGTGGTGCCCAGGATGTCGGCGAGGGGCTCCTCGAGCTCCGGGTGGATGGGCGTGACCTGCTGGGCGCCCGTCTTGCGCAGGGCGTAGTTGGTGTGCGAGTTCGCGCCCATCGGGCCCGGGCGGTACAGCGCGCCGACGGCCGAGATGTCCTCGAAGTTGTCCGGGCGCATGAGCCGCAGGAGCGAGCGCATGCCGCCGCCGTCGAGCTGGAAGACGCCGAGCGTGTCGCCGCGCCCCAGGAGCTCGTACGTGGGCCGGTCGTCGAGCGCGAGGTCCTCCAGGACCACCGGCTCCTTGCCGTTCATGACGATGTTCTCGAGCGCGTCGTCGAGGATCGTGAGGTTGCGCAGCCCGAGGAAGTCCATCTTGATCAGGCCGAGGCCCTCGGACGTCGGGTAGTCGAACTGCGTGATGACCGCACCGTCCTGCGGGCGGCGCATGATCGGGATGATGTCGATGAGCGGGTCGCTCGACATGATGACGCCCGCGGCGTGCACGCCCCACTGGCGCTTCAGCCCCTCGATGCCCTTGGCGAGCTCGACGACGCGCTGCGCGTCCGGGTCCGTGGCGTGGACCTGGCGGAACTCCTCCGCCTCCGAGTACCTCTTGTCCGACGGGTCGAAGATGCCCGTGAGCGAGATGTCCTTGCCCATGATGGCGGGGGGCATCGCCTTGGTGAGCTTCTCCCCCATCGCGAACGGCATGCCCAGCAGGCGGGCCGAGTCCTTGAGCGCCTGCTTGGCCTTGATGGTGCCGTAGGTGACGATCTGCGCGACGCGGTCCTCGCCGTACTTCTCCGTGACGTACCGGATGACCTCGCCGCGACGGCGCTCGTCGAAGTCGACGTCGAAGTCGGGCATCGAGACGCGGTCGGGGTTGAGGAACCGCTCGAAGATCAGGCCGTGCTGCAGCGGGTCAAGGTCGGTGATGCGCATGGCGTACGCGGCCATCGAGCCGGCACCCGAGCCACGCCCGGGCCCCACGCGGATCCCGTTGTCCTTGGCCCAGTTGATGAAGTCGGCGACCACGAGGAAGTACCCCGGGAAGCCCATCTTCGTGATGACCTCGGTCTCGAACTCCGCCTGCTTGCGCACGTCGTCCGGGATGCCGTCGGGGTACCGCACGTGCAGGCCGGTCTCGACCTCCTTGACGAACCAGCTGGTCTCGTCCTCGCCCGGCGGCACCGGGTAGTTCGGCATGTAGTTCGCCGAGGTGTTGAACGTGACCTCGCACTGCTCGGCGATGCGCAGCGTGTTGTCGCACGCCTCGGGCAGCTCGGCCCAGACGCGCCGCATCTCCTCGGCGGACTTGACGTAGTAGCCCGACCCCTCGAACGCGAACCGGTTGCCGCCCTGCTCGTAGCTCGGCTCGGTGAGCGCGGACCCGGAGTTGATCGCGAGCAGCGCCTCCTGCGACGGCGCGTCCTCCTCGCGGACGTAGTGCAGGTCGTTGGTCGCCACGACGGGCGCGCCGATCGTCTCGGCGAGCCGCAGCAGGTCCTTGATGACCCGCGTCTCGATGTCGAGCCCGTGGTCCATGAGCTCGACGTAGTAGAAGTCCTTGCCGAACAGGTCCTGCAGCTCGCCCGCGGCTCGCACGGCCTCGTCCCACTGACCGAGCCGGAGGCGGGTCTGCACCTCGCCCGACGGGCAGCCCGTGGTCGCGATGAGGCCCTTGCCGTACCGCTCGAGCAGGTCTCGGTCCATGCGCGGCCACTTGCCCATCTGGCCCTCGAGCGAGGCGAGCGACGACGCGCGCATGAGGTTGTGCAGGCCCTCGTTGTTGCGCGCCAGGAGCGTCATGTGGGTGTAGGAGCCGCGCGCGGAGACGTCGTCCTTCTCCTGACCCTGCTCGCCGAACCGCACGCGGGTCTGGTCGAACCGGCTGGTGCCCGGCGTCACGTACGCCTCGACGCCGATGATCGGCTTGATGCCCGCGGCGGTGGCCTTGGACCAGAAGTCGAACGCACCGAACAGGTAGCCGTGGTCGGTGGTCGCGATGGCCGTCTGGCCGAGCCTGTCGACCTCGGCGAACAGGTCTCCGAGGCGGGCGGCGCCGTCCAGCATCGAGTACTCGGTGTGGACGTGGAGGTGGACGAAGTCGGAACCCCCAGCAGCAGCCATGCGGGCGATCCTACGTCGCCCGTCCGACACTCCTCGGCGCGTCGCCGACGGTGTCGACGCCCGACCGCATCACGTTTTCACCCGGGTGCAACCACCACGTTCCGGTTGTATCGGACAGACCGCGCCCGCACGCTGTCCGGGCGGGCGGACGTCGCCCCGCATCCGTGCCGAAGGGGGCAGCCTGCATGCGTGACCGCGCCCAGGACCGCTGCCCGACGACGAAGCCCGAGCACCCCACCCCCGACCGTTCTGGGAGCGATCCGTGCGCCTGAGATCCGCGCTGTCCAGCTCCGCCGTCACCGCCCTCGTGGCGGGTGTCCTCACGGCGACGTCGCTCCTGGTCGCCGCGCCCGCGGGTGCGGCGACCGGGCCGGCGTGCGGTGACGTCCTGACCGTGGACAGCGTGCTGCGAGCCGACCTTGAGTGCGAGGACGACGCGCTGCGGCTCGCCCCGGGCGTGGACCTCGACCTGGGTGGCCACACCATCGAGGCGACCGGGCAGTTCGGCACGGCGATCTGGGTCGCGAGCGCGGGCGATACGCAGATCCGGCGCGGCGCCGTGCGTGGGTTCGCGACGGGCGTGGCGATCTACGGGGTCGACGGCCGGCCCGGGGGGTCGCTGCGCATCGACCGCGTCAGGTTCGCCAGCAACATCGACGGCGTCGACGCCTCCGGTCAGCCGGGCACGGGCGCCTACGGCAAGCCCACGACCGTGACGCGCTCGGTGTTCGTCGACAACGGCCGCACCGGCATCAACGCCGTGCAGGGCCGTCCGTTGACCGTCGAGCGCTCGGTGTTCACCGCGAACCAGACCGGCGTCTTCGTCGGCGACGGGCAGGCGGCGGTCACCGCGTCGCACTTCGAGCGCAACGACGCCGCCCTCGCGCTCACGCAGACGCGCGGAACCGTCGAGCGCTCGACCTTCGTCGACAACCCCCGCGCCGTCGTGACGCGTCGGGAGGCCTCGCTCACCGTCACGGGCAGCACCTTCGTGGGCTCCGACGTCGCCGTCGACGCGGAGGCCGCCGAGGCGGCGGTGTCGCGGTCCAGGTTCCTCGCGAACGCCACCGCGGTCGTCGTCGGCGGCGCGGGCGGGTCCGTGACCGACAGCACGTTCCGCTGGAACGGCACGACGATCCGGCTCGCCGAGACCCCGTGGGCGCCCACGCTCATCCGGGGGAACACGTTCACGCGCAACGGCCACGGGCTGTGGCTCGAGGAGGCGGACGCCTCGGTGAGCATCGGCGACAACGAGGCACGGCGCAACGAGGGGTGGGGCATCCGCGCGCCCGGCGCCACCGACCTGGGCGGCGACGTCGCGCAGGGCAACGGCAACGACCCGCAGTGCGTGGGCGTCTCGTGCGCACGGCGCTAGGAGGCCCGCAGCGCCGTCAGGCGGGCGACGCGACCACCTTCACGGCGTCGCGGTGCCAGATGCCCTCGTCGAGGTAGCGCTCGGGGCGCGCGACGTAGCCGAGGCGGGCGTAGAACCCGAGCGCCTGCTCCTGGGCGCTGAGCTCGACGGCGACGGTGCGCCTGCCGGCGACCTCGGTGCCGAAGCGGGCCAGCGCCTCCGCCTCGAGGTGGCGCATGAGCGCGGCGCCCACACCCAGGCCCCGCGCCGACCTGCTGACGGCGACCCGGCCGATGTGGGCGGCCTCACCCGCGTGGTGGGGCGCCAGCAGGCGTGCCGTGCCGAGCGGCACCCCGTCGTCGCCGACCGCGAGCACGTGCACGGTGCTCGGGTCGTCGTCGAGCACGTCGATCTCCCGCTCGGGGTCCACCTGCTGCTCCTCGACGAAGACCGTCATGCGGATCGCCGTCATCGCGGCCCGCTGCTCGTCGGTCTGGACGCGGAGCACGCTCGTCATGCGCCGATCCTAGGCGGCGGCCGGCGCCCCTCGTCCCGGGTGCCCGTCGTCCGGTCCCCTCCCGGCACGCCGGAGCTCGGCCTCCACGCGGCGCCGCAGGCGCGGCGACCACGGTCGCTCGACCCACCGGTGCACCGCGAAGGCCATCGCGAGGGACACGCCCACGGCGACGGCGAGGGCGACGACGGCCGGCACGGCCTCGCGCACGTGCGCGACGACCCAGAACGCCCAGTACTGATGCAGCAGGTACAGCGGGTACGTCAGGGCCCCCAGCCCGGTGAGCGCGGCCCACCGCACCCTGCGCAGCGGCGTGAGCACGGCGAGGGCGACCAGCGCGAAGCAGATGGCGACCGCGAGGACGCCGCCCATCTCCCCGGGCCGCACCTGCGTGTGCCGCGTCATCGACGCCGACGTCGCCTGGCCCACGACGGTCGCGGCGAGGACGAGGTTGAGCGCGACCCCTCCCCACGCGACCAGCGCCCGGCGGTCGCGGGACACCAGGTACAGCGCCATCCCGCCGGCGAAGTAGGGCGCCTGCTCGGCGACGAGCACCGTGGCGCCGATGCCGAAGTCCTCGCGCAGGCACAGGTAGGCGAGCGCGGGCCAGGCGTAGACGACGAGGTAGAGCCGCTGCGCGGTCATGCCCACCGCGAGCAGCACCGCGACCAGCACGTAGAACCGCAGCTCGGCCCACAGCGTCCAGTACACGCCGTCCACCTGCCCCGCGCCGAAGGCGGACTGCAGCATGGTGAGGTTCGCGAGCACGCGGCTGGTGCCGATCGCCTTGCCCTCGGGCCACAGGACCACGAGGAGCACACCGGTGGCGATTACCGCCACCCAGTAGGCGGGGAACAGCCGGCCGACGCGCGACGCGACGAACGCCGGCACGTCCCGCGCCGAGGCGGACATGAGGATGACGAACCCGCTGATGACGAAGAAGAGCGGCACCCCGAACACCCCGTAGGCGGTGAACCGGTGCAGGGTCGGGAAGTGCTCGGTGGCCGGCTGGCCCCACGCGAGCGAGCCGAACGCGGTGAGGTGGTAGGCGACCACGGCCGCCGCGGCCACGAACCGCAGCGCGTCGAGGACCGCGTACCGGGGTCGCGACGGCGACGAGCGGGGGGTCGCCGTCGCCGGCTCGAGCACCGAGCCGGTCAGCTGCGCGGTGGCTGGCACCTCGGCACGCTATCCACGCGGCCCGGCGCGAGGCCGACCAGCCGGTGAACGCGGGACGAACGGACGCGCACGCGTAGCGGAGGAGCGGTCAGCGGGTCTGCGCCGGCCGGTCCCCGGCGTCAGCGGTAGCCGGCGGACACGACCTCGAGCGCGGACACCAGGTCGGCCGGGTACTCGCTGGTGACCTCGAGCCACTCGCCGGTGGTGGGGTGCTCGAACCCGAGCCGCTTGGCGTGCAGCCACTGCCGCGTCAGGCCCACGCGCGCGGCCAGCGACGGGTCGGCGCCGTAGGTGAGGTCGCCGACGCACGGGTGCCGCGTCGCGGAGAAGTGCACGCGGATCTGGTGCGTGCGACCCGTCTCCAGGTGCACCTCGACCAGCGACGCGGCCGGGAACATCTCCAGCACCTCGTAGTGGGTCACCGAGGGCTTGCCGTCGGCGACGACCGCGAACTTCCAGTCCGAGCTGGGATGCCGGCCGATGGGCGCGTCGATCGTGCCCGTCGTCGGCTCGGGGTGGCCCTGCACCAGCGCGTGGTAGACCTTCTCGACCGTCCGCTCTTTGAACGCGCGCTTGAGCACCGTGTAGGCGTGCTCGCTCTTCGCCACGACCATCAGGCCGCTCGTGCCGGCATCGAGGCGGTGCACGATGCCCTGGCGCTCGGCCGACCCCGACGTCGAGATGCGGTAGCCCACGGCGGCGAGGGCCCCGACGACGGTCGGACCGGTCCAGCCCGGCGACGGGTGCGCCGCGACACCGACGGGCTTGTCGACCACGACGAGGTCGTCGTCGTCGTAGACCACGACCATGCCCGGCACCGGCTCCGCGACGACCTCGAGCGCGACCGGCACGACGTCGGGGATCTCGACCTCGAGCCACGCACCGGCGACCAGGCGGTCGGACTTGCCGACCTCGCGGCCGTCCACGTGCACGCCACCCGCGGCCGCGATCTCGGCCGCGCGCGTGCGGGACAGGCCCAGCAGGCGGGCCATCGCCGCGTCGACCCGCTCGCCCGCGAGGCCGTCCGGGACGGGCAGCGCGCGGGTCTCAGGCACCGGTCTGGGCCTCGTCCTCGGCGCGCACCGGGGTCCGGTCCGCCGTGGGCTCGGCCGGCGTGGCGCCGGTGGCCGGCTCGTCGGGCGTCCGGTCGGCGTCCTCGAGCTCCCGCGCGACGTCGCGCGTCCCGTCCAGGTGGATGCCCAGCACCACCGCGAGCACGATGAGCCCGGCGGCGACCACGATCGCGATGTCGGCCACGTTGCCCACGAAGTAGTCGGCGTAGGCGATGAAGTCGACGACGTGGCCGCGGGCGACCCCGGGCTCGCGCACCATCCGGTCGACGAGGTTGCCGAGCGCGCCGCCCAGCAGCAGGCCCAGCGCGACCGCCCACAGCGCGGAACCGATCCGGCGCGAGGCGCGCACGATCACGACGACGACCACGGCGGCGACGAGCGTCAGCAGCCAGGTCATCCCCGTCGCGATCGACAGCGCCGCCCCGGGGTTGAACACGAGCTGGAAGCCGAGCAGGTCGCCGACCAGGTCGGACCGCTCACCCGGGGTCAGCTCGCGCAGCGCCCACGCCTTGCTGAGCTGGTCGACGGCGAGCACGGCCACCGTCACGAGGGCGAGCGTCAGGATCAGGCGGCGACGGGTCGCCGTCGGCGTGGAGGAAGGCACCGCAGGAGTCTACGGGCGCCTCAGCGCCGCTCCTCCCGCTGCTTGCACGTGACGCAGAGCGTGGCGCGCGGGAACGCCTGGACGCGGGCCTTGCCGATGGCCTGGCCGCAGACCTCGCACGTGCCGAACGTGCCGGCCTGGATGCGGGCCAGCGCGCGCTGCGTCTGCCCCAGCATGTCGCGCGTGTTGTTCACGAGCGTGAGCTCCTGCTCGCGCTCGAGCGCCGACGAGCCGGAGTCGGCCTGGTCGTCGCCGGCGCCGTCTCCCGAGTTGCGCAGCAGATCGGAGAGCTCGGCGTCGGCGGCGGCGAGCTCCGCGGTCAGCCGGTCGATGTCCGCGGTCAGCTCGTCGGCGACGTCGCGCACGTCCTTGGCGGTCCACGGCTTCTCCCCGTCGCGGACGGGGAACGTGCGGACGAGCTTGGCGAGCTCCTTGGCGTCGGTCAGGTCGACGGTGCTGAGCGAGTCGTTGATGGCCACGACGGTGCCCCCTGTCTGTCGGGTCACGTGACTGTAGACGTGCGCGGATACGGACACAACACGCCACGCCGGGTGAAACCGGCGTGGCGTGCTGTTGCTGACCTGGGCGGACGCACCCAGGGGCGCGCCCGACGATCAGAGGTTGTGCGCGTCGGTTCCCGGCTGGGACTGACCGGAGCGCGGCGGAAGCGCGCTGCCCCGGTTGTCCAGGTCGCCGAGCAGGTTCTCGAGGTAGCTCTTCAGGCGCGTGCGGTAGTCGCGCTCGAAGACCCGCAGCTCGTCGATCTTGCGCTCCAGGAGCGAGCGCTCCTGCTCAAGCTGGCCGAGCGTGCGCTGCGACGTCTCCTCGGCCTCGCGCACGATGCGGTTCGCCTGGTTCTTGGCGTCCGCGACGAGCCGCTCGGACTCCTCCTGCCCGCTGCGCACGTAGTCGTCGTGCAGCTTCTGGGCGAGCGCGAGCATGCCGGTGGCCGACTCGGGCTCGTTCGCCCGCTGCGGCGCCACGGGAGCGGCGACCGGCGCGGGAGCCGCGATGGGAGCAGCGACCACGGGGGCCGGTGCCGCGACGGGCTCGGGCGTGGGCTCGGCGACGGGCTCGGGCTTGGCGGCCGGGGCAGCCTGCTGCGCGCCCGCCCGGCTCAGCTCGGCGATCCGGCGCTCGGCCGCGGCCAGCTTGGTCTTCAGGTCCTCGTTCTCGCCCTGGAGGTCGCGCAGCGTGTTGACGACCTCGTCGAGGAAGTCGTCGACCTCGTCCTGGTCGTAGCCCTCGCGGAACTTGGTCGCCTGGAACTTCTTGTTCAGCACCTCGTCTGCGGTCAGCAGCGCCATCGTGTCACCTCTGTCGGTCGAGCTCATCAGGCCGGGGCAGTCACCGACCACCTCGGCTCACCGTAGCGGACATTGCCTGCGCAGCACGTCCTCGCGGGGACGTTGGTGGGCGCGTCTTCCGGCACGGTGAGACACCGGGACGCCACCGTGGGCTGCACGTGATCACTAGGAGAGCAGCGACAGCCCCACGCTGCAGCCGAGGAAGAGCACGAGGAAAGCCAGGTCGAGCGAGATCGCCCCGATCCGCAGCGGCGGGATGACCCGTCGCAGGAGCCGCAACGGCGGATCGGTGACCGTGTACGTCGCCTCGGCGATCACGAGCGCCACCCCCGTGGGCCGCCAGGAGCGGGCGAAGACCATCACCCAGTCGAGGACGAGGCGCACCAGCAGGACGATGAAGAACAGCAGCAGGACGAGGTACGCGACGTCCTTGACGATCGACACGCGTCAGCTCTGGTTGAAGAACCCGGCACGCGTCGCCGGCTCGGCCGCGGGGCCCTCGCCCGCCACCTCGACGTGCGACGGCGAGAGCAGGAACACCTTGGCCGTGACCCGCTCGATCGCCCCGTGGAGGCCGAAGATGAGGCCCGCCGAGAAGTCGACGAGCCGCTTGGCGTCCGCGTCGTCCATGTCGGTGAGGTTCATGATCACCGGCGTGCCCTCGCGGAACGCCTCGCCGATCTTGCGGGCGTCGTTGTACGAGCGCGGGTGGATCGTGGTGATGCGGCGCAGCTCGCCCGCGGCGTGGGACTCGTGCTGCGGCGTGGCGCTCACGCGCGTCGGTCGCAGCGGCGTGACCTGGGCCTCGTACTCGTGGTGCTCCACAGGTGCCTCTCCCCCGTCGTACTCGTCGAGGTACTCCTCGGTCTCGCCGCGGTCGTCGGCCAGTCCGAGGTACAGCATCGTCTTGCGCAGTGCTCCGGCCATGGCCCTCGCCCCTCCCCCGGACAGCTCCGGCGTGTCTTCTCGTCTCGCGTCGTCCGGACCCTGGATCACGCCGGGTCCGTCTCTTTCGCCACGCTAGCAACGGGCCGCGTGGACTCCGGCCCGCGACACGCCCGCCAGCGGTACCGGCTGCCGACTCACGGCAAGGGGCGGACGACCCCGGCGAAGCGGCCCGTGACGCCGTCCCGCCGGTAGGAGTAGTAGTCCGGCACGGTGAAGGTGTCGGCCGCGGCGCGCAGGACGGAGCGGACGCCCTCGCGCCGCAGCACCGCGATGACGCCGGCGGGGAGGTCGAGTGCCGGGGTGCCCCAGGACGTCGAGGCGGACGTCTCGGGCACGAGTGCCGTCACGGCGTCGCGCATCGGCGCGGGCACCTCGTACGAGGCGCCGGCGATGCTGGGCCCGAGGGCCGCCGCGACCCGCTCGCGCCGGGCGCCGGCGCGCACCATCGCGTCGAGCGCGGCCTGCAGCACGCCCGCCACGAGACCCGGGCGCCCCGCGTGGACTGCCGCCACGACACCCGCCTCGTCGTCGGCGAGCAGCACGGGCACGCAGTCGGCGACCACGACGGCCACGGCCACGTCCGGGCTGGTCGACACCACGGCGTCGGCCTCGCCCACCGAGCCACCGGGGACCGCGTCGAGCACGACGACTCCCCGGCCGTGCACCTGGCGGGGGAACACCAGGGCGGCGCCCGCCCAGTCGGCGACCAGCGCGCGGTTCGCGTCCACCGCCTGGGGCTCGTCGCCCACGTGGTCGCCCAGGTTCAGCCCGGTGTAGGCGCCCGCGCTGACGCCTCCTCGCCGGGAGGTGAACCCGGCGCGCACGCGCGCGCCGAGCGTCACCTCGTCGACCAGCACGGACTCAGGTCACTTCAGGAAGTCGGGCACGTCCAGCTCGTCGCGCTCGCGATCACGCCGGGGCGCGTCCTCCGAGAAGATCCGCGGCACCTCGAGCGCCCCCGTGATCGGCACCGGCTCGGCCTCGGTGGACAGGAACGCCGGGACGTCGGGCTGCTGCACCGGGACGCTGGCCGGCGCAGCCGCCGGGACCGGCGCCGTGAGGTCGTCGGTGCGGCCACCGAGCCGCGGCGCGGGCACCTGCGCCGGCGGGAGCACGGGCGCGCCGCTGACCTGACCGAGCGCGCGGGAGTCGCGGCGGACGGACGGCGTGCCGCCGTCGAACCCGGCCGCGATCACGGTGACCCGCACCTCGTCGCCGAGCGCGTCGTCGATGACCGCGCCGAAGATGATGTTGGCCTCGGGGTGGGCGGCCTCCTGCACCAGGCGGGCGGCCTCGTTGATCTCGAACAACCCCAGGTCGGAGCCGCCCTGGATCGAGAGCAGCACGCCGTGCGCGCCGTCGATGCTGGCCTCGAGCAGCGGCGAGGAGATCGCCATCTCGGCGGCCTGCACGGCGCGGTCCTCGCCGCGCGCGAAGCCGATGCCCATGAGCGCGGAGCCCGCGCCCTGCATGACCGACTTCACGTCGGCGAAGTCGAGGTTGATCAGGCCCGGCGTCGTGATGAGGTCCGTGATGCCCTGCACACCGGACAGCAGCACCTGGTCGGCGGAGTGGAAGGCGGACAGCACCGACACCGAGCGGTCCGAGATCTGCAGCAGGCGGTCGTTCGGGATGACGATGAGCGTGTCGACCTCGGCACGCAGCGCGTCGATGCCCGCGTCGGCCTGGACGGAGCGACGTCGGCCCTCGAACGTGAACGGACGCGTCACCACACCGATGGTCAGGGCCCCGAGCGAGCGGGCGATGCGCGCGACCACCGGGGCGCCGCCGGTGCCCGTGCCGCCGCCCTCACCCGCGGTCACGAAGACCATGTCGGCGCCCCGCAGGACGTCCTCGATCTCCTCCGCGTGGTCCTCGGCGGCCTTCTTGCCGACCTCGGGGTCGGCGCCAGCGCCCAGCCCGCGGGTCAGCTCGCGGCCGACGTCGAGCTTGACGTCCGCGTCGGACATGAGCAGGGCCTGGGCGTCGGTGTTGACGGCGATGAACTCGACACCCTTGAGCCCGACCTCGATCATGCGGTTCACGGCGTTGACGCCGCCGCCGCCGATGCCGACGACCTTGATGACCGCCAGGTAGTTCTGCGGAGCTGCCACGGTGGGTGCCTCTCGTTCTCGCTTGCCGGCCGCGGGTCTACCGCGGTTCCCCGGGGCCGACACGCCGGCTCCGGCATTCAACCTTCACCCTCAGGTTGAGGGTTATAGTTATGTCAGGTGTGCTGTCAGTGCGTGACGCTAGGTGGCCGCCCCCGCTCGATCAACGACCGCGCCGCGCGTGTCGGCGACTGGTGCGACGAGTTCGTCCGGCGAACGTGACCGACGCGCACGAGCCGTCAGCGCGTGACCGGCAGCTCGGGCGCCGACACGTCGACGACCTTGGCGTCCTTGCCCGGCTTCGACTCCAGGATGGTGCTCAGCACCGCGATCTTCAGCGGCGTCCGTGCGGCGCTGCCCCAGTGCACCTTCACGCCGTCGCGCAGCGTCATGGTCACCGTGTCCTGCGTCTGCGCCGCCACGGTCCGCACGTCCTTGAGCAGGTCGTCGGGCAGCTGCTCGAGCACCGCGAGCACCGCGCCGAGCGTGCGCTTCTCCCCCACCGGCACGTCCACGACCGGCAGGCCCTTGGGTGCCTTGTCGACGCGGCCCACCTGCACGCCGTCCATGTCGAGCAGGGCGAACCGCGCCTCGTCGGGCACGGCGGCCACGGGCTCGCGCGCCACCAGGGTGACCGAGACGCCGTGCGGCCAGTCCCGCATCACGCGGGCCTCGCGGACCCCCGGGACGTCGAGGATCTCGTCGCGCATCGTCACGGTGTCGAGGCGCGGGAGCGGCACCCCGGCGCGCGCGTCGACCACCGCCTCGACCTTCTCGACCGCCACCACCGACCCGGCACCCGCCACCGTCACCTGCTCGGTGTCGAGCGCCAGCACGGGCGAGAAGAACAGCAACCACCCGAGCCCCAGCACCGCGGCCAGGCCGCCGACCACCAGCACGATCTGCCGGCGAGCCAGCGTGCGGCGCGCCCGGGCACGCTCGGCGAACCGCGCGAGCGACGTCGACGAGACGACCGGCGCCTCGGCGCTCGACCCGGACAGGCGGCGGCCCGACGCGGAGTAGGTCGAGACGTTGCGCTGCGGTCCGGTGACCGGGGCCGGCGCTGCGGCCGTCGCGATGGGACCTGTCGAGGGTCGATCAGCCTCGGCCGCACGGGCCCGGGGCGTCGGAGCCGTGGGCCTGTCCACAACGGGGCGCGACGGCGTCGCATCGGCCGCCTTCGCGCGCGACGCCGCGGGACGCGCGGGGGGCCGCGGCACGACGGGACGAGCAGGGCGCGACGGGCTCACGGCGCGTCCTGACCGGCCCGGTCGAGCTCGTCGGCCCGGCCGCGCGCGGCGAGGGTCTGGAGCACGACCTCCCCCAGCGCCGTGACGTCCCCCGCGCCGATGGTGAGCACCAGGTCTCCGGGACGCGCCGCCGCCGCGGCGGCGCGCGCCGCGTCGAGCCGGTCAGGCACGAAGGTCGCCTTGCCGGGCGTCGGTACGCGCTCGGCCACGAGCGCTCCCGTCACGGCGGGGTCCGGGTCCTCCCGCGCCGCGTACACGTCGGTCACGACGACGACGTCGGCGAGGTCGAAGGCCACCCCGAACTCGTCGGCGAATGTCCGGGTGCGCGAGTAGAGGTGCGGCTGGAACAGGGCGACCACGCGCCCGTCACCCACCACAGAGCGCGCCGCGCGCAGCAGCGCCGTGACCTCGGTGGGATGGTGCGCGTAGTCGTCGACCACCCGCACGCCGTCGACCGTCCCGCGATCCTCGAAGCGCCGCCCCGTGCTGCGGAACGCGCCGAGACCGGCGGCGGCCGCCGCGGGGTCGATGCCGAGCCGCACGCAGGCGGCCCACGCCCCGGCAGCGTTGAGCAGGTTGTGCGCGCCGGGCACGGCGAGCTCGATCCGCGCCGAGGCACCGAGCCCCGTCACCTGGCCCGACCAGCCATCGCCGTCGACGAGCCGGATGTCGGCGTCCGCCGCGCGCCCGTACGTGACGGTCCGGATCCCGCGCTCCGCCAGCTCCAGGCGCGCTGAGGCGGCGAGCCGTGCGGCGCCCTCGTCGTCCGCGCACGCGATCAGCGTGCCGCCCGACCGGACGCGCCCGGCGAATGCGACGAACGCCTGCTCGAACGCCTCGCGCGAGCCGTAGTGGTCGAGGTGGTCGGGCTCCACGTTGGTCACGAGGGCCACGAGCGGCTCGTAGGCGAGGAACGACCCGTCCGACTCGTCGGCCTCGGCCACGAACGCCGCACCGGAGCCGTCGCGCGCCCCGCCCAGCGGGCCGTCGTCGGAGAGCACCGTGCCGCCGATCGCGAACGACGGATCGGCACCCGCAGCGAGCAACGCGACGGCGACCATCGCGCTCGTCGTCGTCTTGCCGTGCGCGCCGGCGACCGCGACCGCGTCGCGGTCGGCCATGAGGGCGGCGAGCGCCTCGGAGCGGTGCAGCACGGGCAGGCCCCGCTCCCGCGCGCGAGCGAGCTCGGGGTTCGACTCGCGCACCGCGGAGGAGATCACGAGCGTGTCGGCGTCGTCCACGAGCGAGGCGTCGTGCCCCACGTGCACGGCCACGCCGGCGGCACGCAGCGCGGGCAGCGCGGGACCGTCGGCGGCGTCCGAGCCGCTGACCGTCAGGCCGCGCGACGCGAGGAGCGTGGCGACGGCCGACATGCCGGCACCGCCCACGCCCACCAGGTGCACGCGACCGAGCGCGTCGAGGGCGCTCATGCGCGCCACTGGGCCTCGACGAGCGCGGCGACCCCGCCCGCCGCGTCGGGGACGCCCACGCTCGCCGCGGCAGCGCCCATGCGCGCGCGCGTCTCGGCGGCCTCGGGGCCGACGAGCAGCACGGGCAGGTGCGCGCGGATCCACGCCGCATCCAGCTGGGCGTCGTCGACCAGGATGCCGCCGCCCGCGCCGACCACGCCCTCGGCGTTGAGCCGCTGCTCGCCGTTGCCGATCGGCAGCGGCACGTACACCGCCGGGATGCCGAGCGCGGCCAGCTCGAACACGGTGCCGGCGCCCGAGCGCGCGAGCACCACGTCGGCCGCCGCGAGCGCGAGGTGCATGTCGGTGAGGTACTCGCGCACCACGTAGCGCTCCGCGCCGGGCACGCCCTCGAGCGCGGCGTGCACGGGGGCCGCCTTGCCGAGGCCCGTGAGGTGCAGCACCTGCACGCCCGCCGCCAGCAGCTCGGGGGCCGCGCCCGCGACGGCCGTGTTCACGCTGACCGCGCCGCTGGAGCCGCCCGTGACGAGCAGGGTCGGCAGCGCGGGGTCGAGCCCGAGCGCCGCCGCGCCGGCCCGCCGCGAGGCCTCGGCGTCGGCCGCACGGTCCGCCACGAGCTCGGCGATCGACGCGCGCAGGGGCAGCCCGGTCACCTGGGCACCCCTGAGGGAGGTGCCCGCGAACGTGACGGCGACCGCCGCGGCCCACCGTGACCCCAGCCGGTTGGCCAGGCCCGGGCGAGCGTTCTGCTCGTGGATGACCACAGGGATGCCGCGCTTGCGCGCCGCGAGGTACGCCGGGGTCGAGACGTAGCCGCCGAAACCGACGACCACGCGCGCGCCGGTGTCGTCGATCGCCGCGCCGGCGGCGGCCACCGCCGCTCGCAGGCGGCCCGGGAGGCGGAAGATGTCGACCGACGGCCGGCGCGGCAGCGGCACACGCGGCACGTGCGCGAGCGGCAGACCATGCTCCGGCACGAGCCGCGCCTCGAGGCCCTCGGCGGTGCCGAGCACGGTCAGCACCGCGTCGGGGTGCCGGCGGCGCAGCTCGTCGGCCACGGCGAGCAAGGGGTTGACGTGCCCCGCCGTGCCGCCGCCGGCCAGCAGGACGGACAGCGGGTCAGCCACGGGCCCGCCCGATCACGGCGAGGGAGCTGCGCACCACGCTGGGGCGTGCCGCGAGCGCCTGGGCGGCACCCGGCTCCGAGCGGGCGAAGGAGATGACGATGCCGAGGGCCGCCATGGTCATGATGAGAGCCGAACCTCCGGCGGAGACGAGCGGGAGCGGGACACCGATGACGGGCGCGAGCCCGATCACCACCGCGATGTTGATGAGGGCCTGCCCGATGATCCAGCACAGGATCGCGCCCGTCGTGATCTGCACGAACGGGTCGGGGTGCCGGCGGATCACGCGGATCATCGCGAACGCCAGCAGCCCGAAGAGCGTGAGCACGATGAGCGTGCCGACGAGCCCCAGCTCCTCGCCGATGATCGCGAAGATGAAGTCGTTGTGCGCGGCCGGCAGGTAGGACCACTTCTCGCGGCTCTGCCCGAGGCCGAGGCCACCGATGCCGCCCGTCGCCAGGCCCCAGCCGCCGTGCAGCGTCTGGTAGCACTCGTCGGTGCTGCAGCTGGCGGGGTCCAGCCAGGTCCCGATGCGGCCCATGCGGTTGGTGCTGCCCAGCGCAAGCGCGACGGCGGCTCCCACGCCGGCCAGCCCCGCGACCGCGAACATGCGCATCGGCACGCCGGCCACGAAGAGCGCGCCGAACACGAGCACGATCATGACCATCGCGGTGCCGAGGTCGTGCCCCAGCAGCACGAGGAAGATCGCGCCGGACGCCGCGAGCACGGCGGGCACGAAGACGTGCTGCCACTGGTCGAGCAGCGCCTGCTTGCGCGTGAGCACCACCCCGAGCCAGATGGCCAGCGCCAGCTTGAGCGCCTCGGACGGCTGGGCGGAGAACGAGCCCACGTAGATCCAGCCCCGGTTGCCGCCCGCGGACGCGCCGAGCGGGCTGAAGACCAGCAGCTGGAAGATCACGCCGACGAGCAGCGCCGGCCAGGCCACCGCCTTGTAGAAGCGCAGCGGCAGCCGCGTGGCCAGCAGCAGGATCGGCAGCCCCATCACGGCGTACTTGGCCTGGTCGAAGAACACCGCGTAGGGCGAGTTGCCGTCGGCGAGCGACTCCGCGCTCGAGCTCGACAGCACCATGACGAGCCCGATCACGAGCAGCAGCGCGGTCGCGCCGGCGAGCACGTAGTAGCTGGTGACCGCGCTGTTCCACTGGCCGAGCAGCGACCGCTTGGCCGCAGGGGCTGTGACCTCCTCGCGCGGGGTGGTCGCCGTCATCCGAGCGCCCGCACCGCGGCAGTGAACTCGCTCCCCCGCGCTGCGTACGACGCGAACTGGTCCATCGAGGCGCACGCGGGCGCCAGCAGGACGGTCGGGGCGGTGGTTCCCGCCGGGCGCGCGGCGAGGCGGGCGGCCTCCTGCACGGCGCGGGTCATCACCGAACCAGTCTCACCGGGCTCGACCTCGACCACCGGGACATCCGGGGCGTGTCGGGCGAGCGCGTCGCGCAACGGCTCGCGATCGACGCCGATCAGCACGACGGCCCGCAGCCGGTCGCGGCGCGTGCGGACGAGGTCGTCGAAGCGGGCGCCCTTGGCGAGCCCGCCGGCGATCCAGACCACCGAGCCGGCCTCGAACGCCCCGAGCGACGCGGCCGCGGCGTGCGCGTTGGTGGCCTTCGAGTCGTCGACCCACGCCACCCCGTCGCGCACCGCGACGGTCTCGATGCGGTGCGCCGACGGCCCGAACGAGCGCAGCCCGTCGCGCACCGCGGACGGCTCGATGCCGTGGGCGAGGGCGAGCGCGGCCGCGGCCAGCGCGTCGGCAACGACGTGCCGCGGCACGGTCCCGTCCGGCCCGGCGAGCTGGGCGAGGTCGTCGAGCGTGCCGAGCTCCGCCGCGTGCGTGTGCCTCAGCCGGGCGAACCCGCGGTCGACGAGCACGTCCTCGACCAGACCCACCTGCCCCACCAGCGGCGTGCCGGTGGTGAAGCCCACGGCGACGGCGCCGTCCACCACGTCGGCCTGCTGCACGAGGTCCTGCGTGCGGCGGTCGGCGACGTTGTAGATGCAGGCCACCTGCGCGCGCTCGTAGATGCGCCCCTTCGCGGCGGCGTACTGCTCCAGGTCCCCGTGCCAGTCGAGGTGGTCGGCCGCGATGTTGAGCACCGCGGCGGCCTGCGCCGACATGCTGTGCGTGAAGTGCAGCTGGAAGCTGGACAGCTCGACCGCGAGCACGTCGTAGGACGGGTCGGTCGCCGCCAGCACCACGGGCGTGCCGACGTTGCCCACGGCCGCGGACGTGCGCCCGCCCGCGCGCAGGATCGCGTCGAGCATGCCGACCGTCGTCGTCTTGCCGTTGGTCCCCGTGATGGCGAGCCACGGTGCGGGGCCGTCGGGCCGCGTCGCGCGCAGCCGCCACGCGAGCTCCACCTCCGACCACACGGGCAGCCCGCGCTCGAGCGCGGCGGCCACGAGCGGATGGTGCGGCGCCAGGCCCGGCGAGGCGACCACCAGGTCGGCGCGGTCCAGGCCCGTCCCGGCCAGGTACTCGGCCGACGAGATGACGTCGCCCGCGGCGTCGTCCACCGGCACCACGCGCGCCCCGGCGGAGGCGAGCACGTCGGCGGCCGCCCGTCCGGAGACCCCCAGGCCGGCGACGACGACGCGCGCGCCGTCCAGGTCCTGCGCGCCCACCTAGCCGGACACCCACTCGGCGTAGAAGATCCCGATGCCGAGCGCCACGAAGAGCCCGGCGATGATCCAGAACCGGATCACGATCGTGACCTCGCCCCAGCCCTGCAGCTCGAAGTGGTGGTGCAGCGGCGCCATCTTGAACACGCGCCGGCCGGTCATCTTGAAGAAGCCGATCTGGATGACGTCCGAGAGCACCTCGAGGACGAACAGACCGCCGATGATCGCCGCGAGGATCTCGACGCGGGCCAGGATCGACAGCCCGGCGAGCGCACCGCCGAGGGCCAGCGATCCCGTGTCGCCCATGAAGATCTTGGCCGGGCTCGCGTTCCACCACAGGAAGCCGAAGCAGGCACCGGTGATCGAGGCGGCCACGACGGCGAGCGCGAGCGGGTCACGCGCCTCGTAGCAGCTGGGCCCCGCGGTGGACAGGAACTGGCACGACTGGTTGAACTGCCACACGCCGACCACCACGAAGGAGCCGAAGACGATGAGCGACGTCCCCGTGGCGAGCCCGTCGAGCCCGTCGGTGAGGTTGACGGCGTTGGACCAGGCGGTGATGAGGAAGTTGGCCCAGACCACGAACAGGATCAGGCCGACGGTGACGCCGGCGAACGCCAGGTCGATGTTGGTGTCGCGGATGAACGAGATCCGCGTGGACGCCGGCGTCCGGAACTGCTCGTTGGGGAACTGCAGCGCGGCCACGGCGAAGATGACCCCGACGAGGCCCTGCCCCACGAACTTCCAGCGCGCCTCGAGGCCGAGGCTGCGCTGGCGGGAGATCTTGATGTAGTCGTCGAGGAACCCCACCAGCCCGAGGCCGGTCATGAGGAACAGCACGAGAACCTCGGACGCGCTCGGCTCGGTCCCGGTGACGAGCAGCGCGCCGCACCAGCCGATCAGCGTCGCGGCGATGATGACGACGCCGCCCATGGTGGGCGTGCCGCGCTTGGTGAAGTGGGCGGTGGGCCCGTCCTGCCGGATGAACTGGCCGTACTGCTTGCGGACCAGGAACCGGATGAACAGCGGCGTGCCGAGCAGCGCCACCAGCATGGCGAGGCCGCCGGCGATCAGGACGGCCTTCACGCGCCGTCACCGCCCTCGACCAGCACGTCCCCCAGCTGCCAGAGCCCGGCGCCGTAGGACGACTTCACGAGCACGACGTCGCCCGGGCGCAGCTCGTGCTCCAGGAGCAGCCGCGCGTTCTCGATGTCGTCGACCAGCACGACCTCGTCGCCCCAGCTGCCCTCGCGGTTCGCGCCGTCGCGGATGGCGCGCGCGCCCTCCCCGACCACGACCGTCAGGCCGATGTTGAGCCGCACCACGAGCGTACCGAGCGCGTCGTGCGCCTCGCGGGACTCGTCGCCGAGCTCGAGCATCTCCCCGAGCACCGCGATGGAGCGCCGGTCGCGGCCGGCGACCACGGCGAGCGCCTTGAGCGCGGCGCGCATCGAGTCGGGGTTGGCGTTGTAGGAGTCGTCGATGACCGTGACGCCGTCGGCGCGGTCGACGACGTGCATGCGGTGCGGGCTGAGCGCGTCCGCAGCCGTCAGGCCGGCGGCGACGTCGTCGAGGCTCAGGCCCACGGCCAGGGCGGCGGCCGCGGCCGCCAGCGCGTTGTGCACGTGGTGCTCCCCCACCAGGCGCAGCTCGACGCGCGCGCGGGCGTCCGCCGCGACGAGCGTGAAGCGCGCGCGGCCCGCACGGTCCAGCACCACGTCGACGGCGCGCACGTCGCTCGTGGGCGCGGCGCCGAACATCACCACCTCGCCCGGAGCGAGCGGTGCCATGGCCGAGACGCGCAGGTCGTCCGCGTTGAGCACCGCGACCCCGTCGGGCACGAGCCCCGCCACGATCTCCGACTTGGCGCGCGCGACGGCGTCGATCCCCCCGAACCCGCCCAGGTGCGCCTGCCCCACGACGAGCACCACCGCGACGTCCAGCGGCGCGATGCGGGTGAGGTACTCGATGTGCCCCATCCCGCTCGCGCCCATCTCGAGCACCAGGTACTGCGTCGACTCGTCGGCGCGCAGCACCGTGAGCGGCAGACCGATCTCGTTGTTGAAGGACCGCACGGGTGCGATCGTCGGGCCCGCCGCGCCGCACAGCTGCGCCAGCAGGTCCTTCGTCGTCGTCTTGCCCACCGAGCCGGTGACGCCGACCACGCGCAGGCCCGAGCCGCCCGGTGCGTGCGCCGCCTCGCGCAGCCGCGCGAGCACGTCGCGCGCGAGGTCGCCCAGCGCGCGCTCGACGTCCTCGACGACGACACACGGCAGCTCCGAACCGTCCTCGGCGTGCACGGGACGGGCCGCGAGCACGAGCGCCGCGCCCGCGGCGACGGCCCGGGCGGCGTAGTCGTGGCCGTCGACGTGCTCACCGGGCAGCGCGACGAACAGCCCACCGGGCTCGACGTCGCGCGAGTCGGTGACCACCGACCCGCTCACCACGAGGGGCCCGGTGCCGGTCGCGCGCGCCTCGCCGCCGGTCGCGGCCGCGATCTCGGCCGCCGTCAGCGCGATCACGCGTGGCGCTCCGCTCGCTGCGCCCGGGCGGCGGACTCGGCGGCCTGCAGCACGGAACGGTCGTTGTAGCGGTGGAACACGCCGGCGATCTCCTGTGTCGGTTCGTGGCCCTTGCCCGTGATGATCACGGTGTCCGGCTCGTGAGCCAGCGCCAGGGCGTCGTGGATGGCCTGCGTGCGGCTGCTCGCCTCGTGCACGTCGGCCAGGTCCGGGCGGACCGCGCGGACGCCGTCAAGGATGGCGGACCGGATGGCTGCGGGCTCCTCGGAACGGGGGTTCTCGTCGGTGACGACGATCACGTCCGTGAGGCGCGCGGCGATCTCGCCCATCAGGGGCCGCTTGCCCTGGTCACGGTCCCCGTCGGAGCCGAACACCAGGATGAGCCGTCCCGGCGTGATGGGGCGGACCGCCTCGAGGGCGAGCACCAGCGCGTCGGGCGTGTGGGCGTAGTCGACGAGCGCGAGCGGGAAGCCGTCACCGCGCTCGATCACCCGCTCCATGCGGCCGGGGATGGCACCCGCACGGCCGACGGCGGCGATCGCGGCGTCGAGCGGCACACCCGCCGCGTGGGCGACCACCACGGCGAGCGCCGCGTTGGAGACGTTGACCAGCCCGGGCAGGGGGCTCGCCGCCTCGTGCAGGGCCCCGTCGGGCCCGCGCAGCGTGAACGTCGAGCCCACCCCGTCGAGCCCGATGTCGGCGGCGACCACCGCCCAGTCGGCGTCGGCGGACTCCGGCGCGCCCACGTGGGTCGCGACGGACTCGACCGGGATCTGCGCCTCGCGCGCGAGCCGCCTGCCCCACTCGTCGTCCACGACGACCACGCCGCGGCGACCCTGGCCGGGCGCGAACAAGCGGGACTTGTCGCGGAAGTAGCCCTCCATGTCGCCGTGGAAGTCGAGGTGGTCTCGCTGCAGGTTGGTGAACGCGACGACATCGAACTCGAGCCCGGCCACGCGGCCCAGGGCGAGCGCGTGCGACGAGACCTCCATGGCGACGGCGCCCGCGTCGCGCTCGAGCGCGAGCGCGAGGATCGCCTGCAGCACGGGCGCCTCGACCGTCGTGCGGGGGCTCTCGATCCCCTCGTCGCCGATGCGCAGCTCGACGGTCCCCATCACGGCCGTCACCGGGTGGGCGGCGCGCAGCGCGGCGTCCACGAAGTACGTGGTGGTCGTCTTGCCGTTGGTCCCCGTGACACCGACGGTCGTGAGCCTGTCGGCGGGCCGCGCGTGCACGGTGGCGGCGAGCGGGCCGGCGAGGGCGCGCGGGTCGTCGGACAGCAGCACGGGCACCGGAAGGTCGAGGGTCGCGGCACCGACCGCGTCGGTGACGACGGCGACGGCCCCCGCCTCGACGGCCTGGCGCGCGTACGTCGCTCCGTGCACCCGCAGGCCGGGGACGGCGACGAACACGTCGCCGGGCTCGACGTCGTTGCTGGCCACGGTCACGCCGGTCACTCTGACGCCGGCGAGGGAGGGGGTCACGGCCGCACCCGTCGAGGTGACCAGCGAGAACGCGTCGGCCAGAGCTGCCAGGTCGTGGTCCGCGGGATGCGCGGGACGCATCCGGGCGGGTGAGGTCATGGGGAGAATCTACCTCGCGGGGCACCCGCGGCCCGGCAGCCGGGCCGGGGCGTGCGCAGGGTCACCACGTGTTCGGGAAGCGCGAACCCTCGTCGCCGGAGGGTGCGACGCCGAGCTTGCCGAGGGTGTAGGACGCGACGTCCTTGAAGACCGGGGCCGCCACGGTACCGCCGTAGATGGAGCTCCTCGGGTTGTGCAGGAACACGCTGACGACGATCTTCGGGTCGTCGGCCGGGACCACGCCGATGAACGAGGACGTGATGCCCTGCTTGCCCTTGATCCAGTTCTGGGCCGTACCGGTCTTGCCCGCCACGCGGTAGCCCGGGATCGCGGCGAGCGGGGCCGTGCCGCCCTCGTCGTCGACGACGCTCTCGAGCATCTTCAGCACGGTGTCCGCGGTCTTGGCGCTGACCACCTTGGTGCTGCCCTTCGCCTTCTCGGGCGTGTAGGTCCCGTCCGGGGCCGTCCATCCGGCGATGATGTGCGGCTGCACGCGCACGCCGTGGTTCGCGATGGTCGCGAAGACCTCGGTGGCCTGCAGCGCGTTCACCGCCACCGCCTGGCCGAACAGGACGGCGTACTTGGATCGTCCCTCCTGGGGGGCGAAGAACCCGGCCGACTCCTGCGGCAGCTCGATCCCCGTCCGGGAGCCGAAGCCGAAGCGCTTCAGGTAGGCGTACCGCTGCGCGGTGGTGAGCTTCTCGCCGATCATCACCGTGCCGACGTTGGACGACTGCGCCAGGATGCCCGTCGTGGTCAGCTTGAGCGTCCCGTGCTCGTGCGAGTCGTGGAACAGCTGACCGTTCGGCGTCGTGTGCGTGTACGGCACCTCGAACTCGGAGGTGGGCGTCGTCAGCTTGTTCTCCAGCGCTGCCGCCATGGTGATGACCTTGCCGGTCGAGCCCGGCTCGAACACGTTGGAGACCGACGCGGCGAGCGAGCCCTTGGACTTGCCCGGCTCGTTCGGGTCGCGCGTGCCGGAGTCGGCTAGCGCAAGGATCTCGGAGCTGCCGACCTTCTGCACCACGACCGTGCCGGATGCGGCACCGGTCTGCTGGACCGCGTCGCGCAGCGCCGCCTCGGCCCGGAACTGGATGTCGGCGTCCACCGTGAGCCGCACCGAGCTGCCCGGCTTGGCCGGCGTGTCCTGGGAGTACCCGCCGGGGATCGCCTGCCCGCCGCGACCGCCCTCGTAGAGCTCCTCGCCCGGCGTCCCCTTGAGCTTGTCGTCGAGCGAGGCCTCGAGGCCCTCGAGGCCGGCACCGGCGGAGTTGACGAAGCCGATGAGGTTCCCCGCGACGGCGCCGTTCGGGTACACCCGGTCGGCCACGCGGTCCACGTTCACGCCGGGAAGCTGCAGCGCGCGGATCTCGCGGGCGACCTCCGGCAGCACGCCCTTCTGGATGTACTTGAAGCCCTTGCTACCCACCATCATGCCGCCGAGCTCCGGCTCGCTGACGCCGAGCATCGGCGCGAGCAGCGTCGCGACACCCTCGACGCCCGCGGGGACGTCGGCCGTCCCGCGGAACTGACCCAGCAGCTGCTGGTTGACCGAGATGTCGTACCGCTCGACGGACGTGGCCAGCGCCACGCCGTTGACGTCGGTGATCTGCCCGCGCGCACCCAGCAGGGCCACGGGGATGAGCCGCTTCTCGCGCGCCTGCTGCGCGGTGGCGGGCCCGTCGATCACCTGGACCCACACCAGGCGGGCCGCGAAGACGGCGAGGACGGCGACGATCGCGATCGCCAGGAAGGTCATGCGTCCCCGGGAGCCCGAGCGCGGCTGGGGCGCCGGGCGCCCGGGGATCACCCGGGCAGGGCGCGGGGCGGGGGGCGGGCTCGCGGCGGGCGCGGTCACCCGCGTCCGCGGGCGCTCGGTGGTGGGGGCGCTCACTTCGACGCCTTCGGCACGCCCTGGACGCTGCCGTCGGCCAGGCGCACCCAGCCGGTCCCGGCTGCGGGCACCATGCCGAGCCGGCGCGCGGAGGCCGCCAGCTCCTCGGGCGACGACTTGTGGTCCAGCACCGCGACCAGGTCCTTCTGGTCCTGGTCCAGCCGGGCCAGCTCGTTGGTCAGGTCGTGACGCTGGTAGGCGTTCTGTGCCATCTGCGTGTTGAGCAGCAGCGCGGACAGCAGCGCAGCGGCGAGCACGGCCATGCACACGAGCACGAACGGCACGCGGGTGCGCGCCTGCGCGGGTGCCCGGACGACGCGCAGCCGGGGTGCGGGCGCGGCCTCGCGCTCGGGGCGGGGACGCGGGGCGAACGCGGGGGGCGCGACGCGGGCCGTGGCCTGGGCGCTCATGCGGTCCTCCTGCGGGTGCTGCGTGGTCGGGTCGGCTGCTCGAGGGTGCGGGGGCGCATGTGCGCCGGCGTGGGCCGGACCCGCTCCGCGGCCCGCAGGCGGACGGAGGCGGACCGCGGGTTCAGCTCGAGCTCGGCCTCGTCCGCCTCCTCCGCACCGCGCGTCACGAGGCGCAGGTACGGGGTGTGCGTCTCGGGCACCACGGGCAGGTCCGGCGGGGCGCTGGTGGTCGCGCCGGCGGCGAACGCCTGCTTGACGATCCGGTCCTCGAGCGACTGGTACGCCTCGACGACGATGCGGCCGCCGACGCCGAGCGCCTCGATCGACTCGGGCACGGCGCGCTCGAGTGTCTCCAGCTCGCCGTTGACCTCGATGCGCAGCGCCTGGAACGTGCGCTTGGCCGGGTGCCCCCCGACCTTGCGGTGGGCCGCCGGGATGCTCGCCCGGATGATGTCGACGAGCTCGCCGGACCGGGTCAGCGGCGCCTTGGTGCGCGCGGCGACGATGTTGCGCGCGATGCGCGGGGCGAACCGCTCCTCGCCGTACACGCGCAGGATGCGCGCGATCTCCCGCTCGTCGTACGTGTTGAGCACGTCCGCGGCCGTAGTCCCCTGCGTCGCGTCCATGCGCATGTCCAGCGGCGCGTCCTGCGCGTAGGAGAAGCCGCGGTCCACCTCGTCGAGCTGCAGCGACGAGACCCCGAGGTCCATGAGCACGCCCTGGACCGCGGGCACGCCCAGCTCGTCGAGCACCTCGCGGATCTCGTCGTAGACCGCGTGGACGCCGGTGAACCTGTCGCCGAACCGCTCGAGCCTGCGGCCCGCGAGCTCGAGCGCCTGCGTGTCGCGGTCGAGACCGATCACCCGCACGTGCGGGAACGCTGTCAGCACGCCCTCGGTGTGCCCGCCCATGCCTAGGGTCGAGTCGACCATGACGGCACCCTCGACCGCGAGCGCCGGCGCGAGCAGGTCCAGGCAGCGCTGGAGCAGGACGGGGACGTGGCGCTCGTCGGCCGGTCGCTCGTCGCTCACTGCGCCCCCCTCTCCTGCTCGCGAGTCCTGCGTCGTGCCTGCGTTGTGCCTGCGTCGTTCTCCGACGCCGGTTCCCTGCGTGAAAAGGTGTGGTCGAGCGGCCCCTCCGCCGTCCGACCAGATCCCCCACCGGCCCTCTGACGCGGGGAAGTGCGTCAGAGCGGACGGGAGGAGGTCTCACCGGGCGACGTGTCGCCGCGTGCACCACCTCAGAACGGCCCGTTCGGGAAGACCTCCTCGGTGGTGTCGGCGTAGCCGGACTCCTGCTCGGCCAGGTAGGTCTCCCATGCCTGCAGGTCCCAGATCTCGACCCGGGTCCCCGCACCGATCACGGCGACGTCCCGGTCGAGCCCGGCGTACTTGCGCAGCACCGGCGGGATGGAGATGCGGCCCTGCTTGTCGGGCAGCTCGTCGCTGGCGCCGGACAGGAACACGCGCAGGTAGTCACGGGCCTGCTTGCTCGTGACCGGCGCCTGCGCGAGCTGGCCGTGGTACCGACGGAACTCGTCCATCGGAAGCAAGAAGAGGCAGCGCTCCTGGCCGCGGGTCATGACCAGACCCGTTGAGAGCTGACCACGGAACTTGGCCGGAAGGATGAGCCGGCCCTTCTCGTCCAGACGCGGGGTGTACGTGCCGAGGAAGGGCGCGGACGAGCCGAAGAGGCCGGACGTCGCATCACTGGACACCCCGCCTCCCTCCCTTGTCTCGAGCTCGGCTCTCCCTGCCTCACCACGTGCCCCCACGGTACTCCACTTTCCTCCACTGGCAATCGTGCCGGGGCCCGAATTCACCCGTGTGCGCAGCATCTGCCCAGGTCATGTGCGGTGGTGGGAAGTGGAGGGGAAATGCACCGCGCGAACGCTCGGGCATGTCGTGCGCCGGCAGGGCGCGCGTCGTACCGCCGCATTCACGGGCAAACCGGACTCCGAACAGCGCCGACGCCCGCTCGGGGGGCGCCCCGGGGCGCGCGGTGGAGCGAAGTGGTGGGGTGAACTCCCTGCCGGGGTGGGCGGTCGGCACGTAGGCTCGTGGCAGTCCCGCCAAAGGAGGCGTTCATGCTGCAGGCCGTGCCCACGTCGAGCGAGCTCGACGACCTCGTCCAGACGATGCAGCGCATGAGCGCGGGGATCGGCCAGGTGGTCAGCGGCCGGCCGGAGCTGGTGCAGACGACGCTCGCCGTGCTGCTCGCCGAGGGGCACCTCCTGCTCGAGGACGTCCCGGGCGTCGGCAAGACCACGCTCGCCAAGGCGCTCGCCCGCTCGATCGACTGCCAGGTGGGGCGCATCCAGTTCACGCCGGACCTGCTGCCGAGCGACCTGACCGGCGTCAACATCTTCCGCAGCCAGACGCACGAGTTCGAGTTCCGGCCGGGCCCGGTGTTCGCGCACATCGTCATCGGCGACGAGATCAACCGCGCCTCGCCCAAGACGCAGTCGGCCCTGCTCGAGTGCATGCAGGAGGCGCAGGCCACGGTCGACGGGCACAGCTATCCCCTGCCGCGCCCGTTCCTCGTGGTCGCGACGCAGAACCCCGTGGAGATGGAGGGCACGTACCCGCTCCCCGAGGCCCAGCGCGACCGCTTCATGGCCCGCCTCACCGTGGGCTACCCCAGCATCGAGTCCGAGCTCGGGATGCTCGACATGCAGGAGTCGTCCGACCCGCTCGTCGACATGCGGCCGGTGACCGACGCCGCCCACGTCGCGCGCCTCGTCGACACCACGCGCCGGCTGTATGCCGCGCCGGGCGTGAAGCGGTACGTCGTCGACCTCGTCACGGCCACCCGCGAGGACCAGGGCCTGCGCCTCGGCGCCTCGCCGCGCGCCGCGATCCAGCTGCTCCGCGCCGCCAAGGGCGTGGCCGCGATGGCCGGCCGCGACCACGTGCTCCCCGACGACGTGCAGCAGCTGGCCGAACCCGTGCTGGCGCACCGCCTGCTGCCGAGCACCGAGTCGCGCCTGTCCGGCCGCGGCACCGACGCGATCGTCCGCGACATCGTGGCGCGCATCCCGTTGCCCACGCCCGTGCCCGCCTCCCGCGCCTCCCGCGCCATCGGCTGATGCGCCTGCGTCCCACCGCCCGTGGCTGGGGCCTGGCGGGCGTCGGCCTCGCGACCCTGGGCCTCGGTACGGGCATGGGGTCGACCGACCTGGTGCGGATCGCCGCGCTCGCGCTGCTCTGCGTCGGCGGTGCGGCGGCCGTCGTCGCCTGGCGCGACCCCGCTCGGGGACGCAGCCGGATCGACGTCGAGCGGCTGGTCATGCCGAACCCCGTGCACGCGGGGTCCGTCGTCGGGGTCGACGTCCACATCCGGGCGCACGACGTGGGATCACGCACGCGCCTGGCGGGCCTCCGGTTCGCCGAGCAGGCCGCGACCGAGCTCTCGGCCGGACGGCCGCTCAAGGCGCAGGTCTCCCGCGAGCGCGCGCACGTCACCGTGAGCTACACGGTCGAGGCCGCCCGCCGGGGCCGCTGGCCCATCGGCCCGCTCGTGGTCACGCGCTCGGACGTCTTCGGCACCGTCACCACCTCCACGACGCTCGGGGACAGCGCGGAGGTGCGCGTGTGGCCGACCATCGCGGCGCTGCCGACGCCGTCGGACGTGCTCGTGGGCGAGCCGGACCGGGTGGCCCTGGGTGCCCGGTCCCCCTCCACGGACGACGCGTCGCTGCGCGACTACCGCGAGGGCGACGACCTGCGCCGCGTGCACTGGAGCAGCAGCGCCCGCCGCGGCGCCCTCATGGTGCGGTCCGACGAGCGAGCCGGCATGCGTCCGGTCTCCGTGCTCATGGACCTGCCGCTGCGCAGCGCGGGTGCGCTCGAGTGGACCATCTCCGCCGGTGCCTCGATGGCGCTGGCGATGCTCGACGCGGGCCACCCGGTGCGGATGCTGGACGGCACGCACGTCTCGGCCGTCGGCACGCCGTTCGTGCACGCGCGCACGGACTCGGCGCGCAGCGCGCTCCTCGATCGCACGATCGACCTGGAACGGCCCCGCGCGGCCGCCGACGCCGAGAAGGCACTGATCGCCGCGGCCCACATGCTCGACAGCACCGAGGCCGGCGGGGAGATCGTGCTCGCCGTGCTGGGCGCCCTGAGCGTGCGCTCCCGCGAGGCCCTCGCGCACGTGGTCGATACGGCGCAGGGGTGGGCCATGGTCCGCTCGGACGGTTCGACGGCCGCCCGCCAGAGCGACGCCGAGCACACGGTCCGCGCCCTGCGGCGCGCGGGGTGGAGAGCCGTCATGGTCGAGCCGGGCGAGGACGTCGTCGGCGCCTGGACCCGGATGCTGGGGAGCGTGCGATGAGCGTCGTCACCCGACTGGCGCCGCGCGGTGGCCGCGCCGCGATCGCCACGGCCCTCGTGGCCGTCGGCACGTGCGCGAGCACCCTGGCGTTGGGCAACCTCCTGGACGGCACCGGCTCGCGTGGCGCGATCTGGATGGGCGTCGTCATGCTCGCCGCGCTCGTCGCGGGCGTGCGCTGGCTGACCCGCACGTGGTGGATCCCGTCCGCCGTCGGCGCCGTCGCCGCCCTGATCACCCTCGTCCTGCGCTACGGCGCGCCCCCCGGCCGGGTCCAGCTCGTGCCCGACCTGGACGCCTGGGACCGGACAACCTCGGCCTGGGGTGACGGACTGTCGATCATCAACTCGTCCGTCGTCCCCCTGACCGTCACACGGTCGGTCGAGCTCGTCATGCTGGTGGGCGCGCTGTCGGTGTTCCTGCTCGCGGACCTGCTCGCCGTCGCCCTCGGACGCGCGGCATGGGCGGGGCTCGTGTACGCCGCCATGTGGATCCCCGCGGTCTCACTGGGCTTCGGCATCGGTGCGGGCGCGCTGTTCTGGACCGGCGCGGCCTACCTGCTGCTGCTGGCGCTCACCGCGGCGCCGCACGCCGGCCGCGTCGAGCGCAGCAGGCTCGCGTCCGCCGCCGCGTGGTCGACGGCCGCCGTCCTGGTCGGCGCGGTCCTGCTGGGCCCCGTGCTCGCGGCCATCCCCGGCTGGTCCGCGATCAGGCTCCCGAGCTTCGGGAGCGGCTCGGCCGGGCCGGTGCGGCTCAGCGACCAGCTGGACCTGCGCCACAGCCTGGGCCAGCGCAGCGGGCAGACCGTGCTGACGTACTCGGTCACGGCCCCTGAGCCTGTGCAACCGGCCGACGAGGACGCGGCGTCGCCGAGCGCGTCGGCGAGCCCATCGGCGAGCCCGTCGGCGAGCCAGAGCCCGACGGGCCCGTCCGTGAGCGCCGGCAGCCTCGGGCCGCTGCGCGCCTTCACGCTCACGGAGTTCGACGGCCGCACGTGGACCCCCACGACGCCGACGGCCACGGGACCGGTCGTCCCGGGTGGCCTGCTCTCGCCCGACCCGCAGCTGGCCAACCAGCCGCCCAGCGCCGAGCGGGGGACGCTCGCTCGGGTCGACGTCAAGGTGGCCTCGCTGGACGAGGCCCGCCTCCCCATCGGGATCTTCCCCCGGACCGTCGACGTGCCCGGCCAGTGGCAGTACGACGCCGACCGCGACGAGGTGTTCGGGTCAGCGGCGACCTCCCCCGGGCTCGAGTACTCGATGGTCGTGGAGATGCCGAACCTCACCTCGAACGACCTCGCCGACGCCACGACGCCCGCTCCCGACGACGCGACCGCCTCCGGCGTGCTGGACGTCCCGGAGACCTCTCACCGCGACGACATCGCGGAGCTCGCCCGGGAGATCACCGCCGACGCGACCACGCCGTACCAGCGGGCGATGGACCTGCAGACGTACCTGCGCTCGACCGCCAACTTCACGTACGACGTGCGCGTGGCGCCCGCCAAGACCGACGACGCCGTGTGGGACTTCCTGCAGGACAAGCACGGGTACTGCGTGCAGTTCGCGACGACCATGACGATCATGGCGCGCACGCTGGACATCCCGGCGCGCGTCGGCATCGGCTTCCTGCCCGGCAAGTCGGACGGCGAGGGGTCGATCGTGGTCACGGGGAAGCAGGCTCACGCATGGCCCGAGCTCTACTTCGGGGACGACCTCGGCTGGGTGCGCTTCGAGCCGACTCCCGCGATCCAGTCCGGCGCCCCGCCGGTGTGGAGCGACCCGTTCCGCTCCTCCGACCAGGTCACGGGACCGGACGCGATCCGGCCCACCGGCCAGGCGCAGGCGCCGGGCAGCGACTCCACGTCCGAGCCGGAGCAGAGTTCGACGTCGACGCCGGCGCAGGGCACCAACTGGGTGCCCGTGGGCATCACCGTGGCGATCGTGCTGGCCCTGGCGACGATCGCCGCCGCCGTCGCCGTGGCGCACCGGCGCCGCCGGGTGGACCTCACGCCCGAGGCGGCGTGGAGCCGGCTGCGGCGCGCGCTGGGCTCGCGGGGGATCCGCTGGTCGGACGCCACCACGCCTCGTGCCGCCGTGGACCTGATCCAGGCGCAGCTGGTGGAGCGGAGCGAGCGCGGGCTCGAGGGCGGCGCTGCCGAGAGCCTGGTGTCGCTGTCACGCCTCGTCGAGGCCGACCGTTACGCGCCGAGCGCGCCCGATGTCGACCCGGAGGTGCTGGAGCGCGCGGTCCGCGAGATCACCCTCGCGGTGAAGGACCTGCTCAGCGACCGTCCTCGCCGCGACGCTTCTCCCAGCGCTCCTCGAGTCGGGTCATGAACCCGCGGTGAGCGCGGGGCGCCGGGGTGCGGCGCACGGTGCCGTCTGCGGCGACAACGCCCTGCGGGCCCGCCTGGCCACGATGCCGGCGGGGGTTGGCGAACGCGAACGCGACGGCCGCGAACATCACCACGAACCCGAGCACGCCCAGCAGCGGCTGGCTACCAGCGGCGCCGAACACGAGAAGAAGCAAGCCCACGACGGCACCGACCGACGCGATGACGTACCGGCCGGCGGCTCGGTGACCGTTGTGGGTCAACGTGTTCGCGAGACGCGGGTCGTCTGATGTGAGCTGTCGCTCCATCTGCTCGAGGACGCGCTGCTCGTACTCGGAGAGTGGCATCCCGACTCCTGTCGAACCTGATGGATCCGTATCAGGTTCAGGATAGATCGGCTGGTACGAAGGTGGTAGCCGAACGAGCCTCCGACGGGGGGCGAGATGTCGCTCCTGCCCGTATTGAGACCTTTCCGAAACGTTCGCGGACCACATCCATGGCCTTCTCGGCCTCACGACGGGCGCCGGGCACACCGAGCGCACGCCGCGTCGCCACCGCGACCCCCACGGAGACGGGCTCCGCCATGGCCTCCTCGAGCGTGGGCTGGCGCACCGAGTCCGCCACGGCTCCGAGCCCTTCCACGCGCACTCCCACGAGGCGCACGGGCAGACCGCCGAGATCGGCGGCAGCCAGCAGCTCGCGGGCGGCGAGGTAGATCTCCCGGCCGACGTCCGTCGGGGTCGACAGCGTGCGGGAACGGGTCAGGGTGCGGAAGTCGGAGGTGCGCACCTTGACGCTCACCGTGCGCCCGACCATGCCGCTCTTGCGCAGGCGCACCGCACAGCGGTCCGCGAGCTCCAGTGCCTTGCTCTGCACCACGTCGAGGTCGGCGACGTCCTCGACGAACGTCTCCTCCGCGCCGATCGACTTCTCGACGCGTCCCGGGCTCACCGGCCGCGGGTCACGGCCCCACGCCAGGTCGTGCAGGTGCGCGCCGGCCACCTTGCCCACGGCCCGCTGCACCGTGGCGACGTCGCTCGCGGCCAGCTCTGCCACCGAGTCGATCCCCGAGCGAGCCAGCGCCGCCTCCGTGCGCTCCCCCACGCCCCACAAGGCGCCGACCGGAAGCGAGTGGAGGAAGTCGACGGCCGCGGCGCGCGGGATGAGCAGCACACCGTCCGGCTTGGCGTGGCCGGAAGCGAGCTTCGCCACGAACTTGGTCGAGGCGATGCCGACCGAGCACGTCACGCCGTAGCGCTCGTGCACCCGGGCCCGGATCAGCGCCGCGATGGCGGTGGGCGGCCCGAGCCTGCGCCGCGCGCCTGCGACGTCCAGGAAGGCCTCGTCGACGCTGACCTGCTCCACGAGCGCGGTGATCTCGCCGAGGAGCTCCATGACGCCCACGGAGACCTCGTGGTAGGCGTGGTGGTCCGGCGGGATGACGACGGCCTGCGGGCACGTGCGCAGCGCGACGCTCATGGGCATGGCGGAGTGGACGCCGAACGCGCGCGCCTCGTAGGTCGCGGCCAGCACCACCCCGCGCTGGGCGCCCCCCACGATGACCGGAAGCCCTCGCAGCTGGGGGCGGCGAGCCAGCTCGACCGACGCGAAGAACGCGTCCATGTCGACGTGCAGGATCGAGCAGCCGTCCTCCTCGCGGCCCCAGTCGCGCCGCGCGGCAGCGGACCGCGGAGCTCGGCTCACGAGGCCCTCACAGCGAGCATCCCGCCGCGCGTCCGGGCGGCGGGACGCTCGGCTTCACCCAGGCTCGCCGCTCCCTCGTCGAGCACGAGGCGACGCACCTCGTCGACGAAGTCCTCGGCCGCGCACAGCGTCTGCTCGGCCCGCTCGCCGCTGACGACCTCGAACCGGCCGGCCTCGACCGCCGCCCTGGCGGACGCGCCGGCCGCGAAGTACTCGGACCACTCGTCCAGCTCGGGGGCGACCTCGTGCAGCATCGCCCAGACCGTGCGCGGGGCGCGGCGACCACCGGACGCGGCCCTGCTCGCCACGACGGCCGCGCCCGCGCGCACCGCGGCGAGGTGCGCGTGGCTGAACTGCTCCCACGCCTCGGACGAGTACTGGGCCGCCAGGAGCTCGGCGTCGGCGCGGTGCACCAGCTCGCGGGCACGCGGCGAGACGAGGGACCGCGTGACCGGGACGGGCCCGCGCGCGTCCCGCCTGTCCTGCACCTGCGTCACCACGTCGAGCGTCGCCATGACCCCACCTCCCGCACTCATCATCGAACAGATGTTCGATCGCGTCAACACCGGCCGCAGAGCCGCCAAGCCGCCGGAGCCCGGCCGTCCCGGGCCGCCGTCCTGCGCTGCGTCCTGCACGTGCATCCCTGACGCAGGCCGTACCGTGGCGCCATGGCTGCCCGCGACCGATCCACGCGACGGGCCTCAGCCTCGCACCGGGCACCCACACGGACGGCGGCAGCCTGGCCCGAGGGCCCGGTGCGCATCCCCACCGGGACGGTCGAGCTGGTGCGGGACCCCGACCAGCCGGACGGCGTCACCGTGCTGGTCAACGGCGTGCCCAGCTCCTACCTGGACCTGGCCCGCCCGGAGGTGCTGGCGTTCGAGTACATGCAGCAGATGGCCGCGGTGGTCGCACGGCTCGACGACGGCACCGGCCCCCTCGACGTGGTGCACCTGGGCGCCGCCGGCTGCGCACTGGCACGAGCTCTGCACGCCCTGCGCCCGGGCTCGCGGCACGTCGCCGTCGAGCTCGACACGGCACTCCCGGAGCTCGTGCGCGGCTGGTTCGACCTGCCGCGCTCCCCGGCGCTGCGGATCAGGGCCGGGGACGCCCGCGCGCAGCTGGCCACCATGCCGGAGGCCAGCGCCGACGTCGTGGTGCGCGACGTGTTCGCCGGCTCCGTGACGCCCGCGCATCTCGTGACCCGCGAGATGGCGGCCGAGGTCGTGCGCGTGCTGCGCCCCGGCGGGCTCTACCTCGTCAACTGCGCGGATCGGCCGCCGCTCGCGACCGCGCGCTGCGAGGTCGCCACGCTGCGCGACGCCTTCGTCGACGTGGCGGCGATCGCCGAGCCGGGCGTGCTGCGCGGGCGCGGCTACGGCAACCTCGTGCTGGCCGGCACCGACCGCACCGACGTGCTGGGGGCGCCGGCCCTCGCGCGCGCCGTGCGCAGCCTGCCCGCGCCGGCCCGGCTCCTGCACGGTGAGGAGCTCCTCACGTTCGCCGGGCGGTCCCCCGCGCTGCGCGACCCCGCGACCGACCCCGGCGCAGACCCAGGGACGGCGTAGGGCCGCTTCCCGACGCACGGGAAGCGGCCCTGCACGCGCCGACCGGCGTGAGCCGGTGGCGGTGGAAGTCGATCAGAGCGGGCGGACGTGCTCCGCCTGGGGGCCCTTGGGGCCCTGCGCGATGTCGAACTCCACCCGCTGGCCCTCGTCGAGCGAGCGGTAGCCCTGGGTGTCGATCGCCGAGTAGTGGACGAAGACGTCAGCGCCGCCACCGTCCTGGGCGATGAACCCGAAGCCCTTCTCGGAGTTGAACCACTTGACAGCACCCTGTGCCATGTCTTGCTTCCTTCTGTCCCACCGGTGACGACGACGGACCTTCTCCGCGCCCTGCCGCCTCGAGAGATCGAGTGCGACGCGCAAATAGTTGCACAGGGGTGTGGCGTACGCCACGGTTTCAGCCACCTGGGCGCCATGCTTCGACAACGATTGGGTAAACGTCGCCGCGTCGGGGGTCAGCCCGCGGGCGGCTCGTCGCCCTGCTGCGCGAGGAAGCGCTCGAACTCGGCGCCCAGCTCGTCGGCGGTCGGCAGGTCCGCGGAACGGGCCAGCAGGCTGCCCCGGCCCGAGCTGCGCGCGAAGGCGTCGTACTGCTCCTCGAGCGCGTGCACCACGCCCGCGACCTCCTCGGAGCCCGCGACCTGGCGCTCGATCTCGGCCGTGGCGTCCGTCGCGGCCGCCGTCAGCGCGGACGTGCGCAGGTCCAGACCGGTGGCCCGCTCGACGGCGTGCAGCGCAGCGATGCTGGCCTGCGGGTACGACGACTGGGTGAGGTAGTGCGGCACGTGCACGGCGAACCCCATCGCGTCGTGGCCCGACTCCCCCAGGCGCAGCTCGAGCAGCGAGCTCGCACTCGCGGGGACCTGGACGGTCCCGAACCACGAGGTGTGGTCGGCGACGAGCTCGGGCCGCGTCGCGTGCGCGGTGACCGAGGCGGGCCGCGTGTGCGGGATGCCCATCGGGATGCCGTGCACGCCGACCGTGAGGGACACGTCGAACCGCTCCACGATCTGGCGCACGGCCGCCACGTAACGCTCCCACTGCACGTCGGGCTCCGAGCCGTGCAGCAGCAGGAACGGCGTGCCCACCGCGTCCTGGACGAGGTCGACCACCAGCTCGGGCTCCTCGTAGGAGGCCCAGGTGGTCGCGTCGAAGGTCATGAGCGGGCGGCGCGAGCGGTAGTCGAGCAGCTGGTCGACGTCGAACGTCGCAAGGCGGCTGCTGGTCAGCTCCTCCGACAGGTGCTCGGCAGCGATCTGCCCGGCGTTGCCGGCGTCGATGAACCCACGCACGGCGTGCACCAGGACAGGGCCCTGACCGGCGGCCGTGCGAGCGTCCAGCTCGGCAGCCACCTCGGGGACGACGTCGTAGATCTCGCTGGGGTCAAGCATGCGTCGCGCACGCACCTCTCGTTCGTCCAGGGATGCCGGTCCAGGCACCCCCGTGCCCTCCGGCACACCTGCGTCAACACGACGAGCACGCGTCCTCTTCCCGCCGGCTGCGACGACTCGCAGCCGGCAGGGATCAGCGAGACGGGAGGCGGACGACCTCGACGAAGAACTCGTCGATCTGGCGCACCACGTCGATGAACCGGTCGAAGTCCACGGGCTTGGTCACGTAGGCGTTGGCGTGCAGCGAGTAGCTGCGCACCACGTCCTCCTCGGCCTCGCTGGTGGTGAGGACCACGACCGGGATCGAGCGCAGGCTGGCGTCGGCCTTGAGCGCCTCGAGCACCTCGCGCCCGTCCATGCGGGGCAGGTTGAGGTCGAGCAGCACCAGGTCGGGCGTGGGGGCGTCGGCGTGCTCGCCCTCCTTGCGCAGGAACGCCAGTGCGCTGACGCCGTCCGACACGACAGAGAGCCGGTTGGCGACCTTGTGCTCCGCGAACGCCTCGCGGGTCATCAGGACGTCGCCCGGGTCGTCCTCCACGAGCAGGACGTCGATGGGCTTACGAGCTTCCGTCACGGGTGACGCTCACTTCCTCGACCGGGTCTCGGTCGTTGGTCTGCGTCGACGGCAGGGTCCAGCGGATGCTGGTGCCCTCACCGGCGGGCGGTTCGATCCAGATGCGACCGCCATGGAACTCGACGATCTTCTTGCACAGGGCCAGGCCGATGCCCGTCCCCTCGTACACGTCCTTCGGGTGCAGCCGCTGGAAGATCACGAAGACCCGCTCCGCGTACTGCGCGTCGATGCCGATGCCGTTGTCGCGGCACTCCAGCTCCCACTCGCTCCGGCCCGAGTCTTGCACGAGCCGAGCGCTGAGGTGGATGTGCGGCACGCGGTCGGCGGCTCGGAACTTCACGGCGTTGCCGACGAGGTTCTGGAAGAGCTGGGCCAGCAGCGGCGCCTCGCCGCGCACGACGGGCAGCTCGTCGTGCGTCACGACGGCACCCGAGTCGGTGATCGCGTTCTCGAGGTTGCCCAGCGCGACGTCGAGCACCTCGTCCAGCGGGACGTCGGTCACCTCGCCGCCCACGCGGCCGACACGGCTGAACCCGAGCAGGTCCTGGATGAGGCGCTGCATGCGCTTGGCGCCGTCCACGGCGAACTCGATGTACTGGTCCGCCCGTTCGTCCATCTGCCCGCCGTAGCGCTTCTGCAGCAGCTGGGTGAAGCTCGCGATCTTCCGCAGCGGCTCCTGCAGGTCGTGCGAGGCCACGTACGCGAACTGCTCGAGGTCGCGGTTGGACCTGCGCAGCTCCTCGGCCTGCTCCTCCAGGAGCGCGTGCGAGGCCTCGACCGCCTCGACCTGCGTGAGCAGCGCGCCACGCATCCGCTCGACGTCCCGCGACAGGTCGGCGATCTCCCCGGGCCCGGTGGCGACGACCTCGTGGCGCAGGTCTCCCCCGGCCACGATCCGCGCGTCGCCGGCGAGCGCGTCCAGCGGCTCGACGACCCAACGACGCAGCGCCGTCCAGATCAGGATGCCGACCGTCACGGCCGCGACGGCGAGCAGCGCGACGACCGTCGACGCGTACCTCGTCCAGCGCGCCAGGTCGGCCGCGACGTCGCTGCGCGCACTCCGCACCTCGTGGGACAGGTGCTCGACCGCACCGCGGAAGGCGTCGAACTGCGCCTTGCCGGCCTCGACGTTCGCCAAGTCCACGGAGGAGGGGCCTTGCTCTCGCACCTGGGCGACCAGGGGTTCGGCGTAGTCGGTGATCCAGGCGTCGGCAGCCGCGTCCGCGGCCTGCGCCCTGGCGAGCAGCTCCGGGTCGGACACGACGTCCGACAGGTCCTCTGCGATCGCGACGAACGACGGGCGCTGCGCGAGCGACTGGACGTAGGGCGCCAGGATGTCCTCGTCGCCGGAGAGGGCGAAGCCGCGCAGCCCGGTCTCGGCGTCGACGTAGGTGATGAGTCCCTCCTCGACCGCGACCACGGCGGCGAAGATGTTCTTCGTGAGGGCGGCCTGCCGATCGGCCAGCTGCGCGAAGACGAGGCCCGCGGCGCCCAGCAGCAGCCCGAGCACCACGCCGGCGACGATCAGCAGGACCATCAGCCGCCGGCGCAGGGTGGCCCCGCGCGGCCCCGCGGGGCGCGGTGCGTCCGAGGTCACTCGCCCCACCCGAGCACGACGATCGCCGCGTCGTCCACGAGGTCGCCCCCGTGCAGCGCGCGCACGTCGCGCAGCACGCGGCCCACGAGATCGTCCTCCAGCCCGGCGGGGTCCGCCGCCGGGCGAGGGCCGGTCTCCGACGCCAGCACGCGGTCGACGACGCCGAGGAGGCCCGCCTTGCCCAGACGCTCGGGGCCCCCGCCGACGGTGGCCTCGAGCAGGCCGTCGGTGTACATCAGCAGGCGCCAGGACTCGCCGAGGTCGAGCACCTGGGCGTGCCAGGTGCCGCCCACGGGGATGCCGAGCGCGCGGCCACGCCGCGTGGTGGGCGGCAGCTCGGACGGGGGGCCCAGCACGAGCGGCACGGGATGGCCCGCGAGGTACATGTCCGCGGTCCGGCGACCGGGCGGGATGACGAACATGGCCACCGTCGTGAAGACCTCGGGACGCGGCCGCTCGGCCTCGAGCACCACCTCCAGCAGACCGAAGATGTCGGCGGGGCGCGTCCCGGTGAGCACCAGCGTGCGCCACGCGGTGCGCAGCGTGGCGCCCAGGGCGGCCTCGTCGGGCCCGTGACCACACACGTCGCCCACGATCGCGAGCACGGTGCCGTCCGGACGCTCGACGACGTCGTAGAAGTCGCCACCCAGCACGCCGTCGCGGCCCGCGCGGTACCCCACGCGCACCTCGAGGCGCTCGTCGCGGATCATGGGCGTGGGCAGCAGCGCGCGCTCGAGCCTGTTCGTCTCCTCGGCACGCACGAGGCTGCGGTACAGCTCGCGGTCGGTGGCCTCGAGCCGGCGGCGCTGGACCGCGTAGCGCACGGCCCGGCTCAGCCGGTGCCCGTCCACCTCGTCCTTGACCAGGTAGTCCTGCGCGCCCGCGGCGACGGCGAGCACGCCCGTGTCTCCCCCGGACTGGCCCGTGAGCACCACGACGGCCGGTGCGCCGGCCGCCAGCAGCCGCTCGAGCGCGGGGATGCCGGTCGCGTCGGGGAGGCCGAGATCGAGCAGGACGCAGTCCACGTCGAGCGACGCGACGGCCTCGTCGAGAGTGCGCACCCACGTCAGAGCCACGTCCAGCCCGGCGTCCTGCAGGTGCTCGGAGACGAGGACGGCGTCGCCGTCGTCGTCCTCGACGAGCAGCAGCCGGATCTGGCGGTCGTCGTCCACGGTCGAGCGCGGGCGGTCACGCACGGGACCGGTCGCGGCAGGTGCGTCCGTCACGGTCGTCCTCTCTTTCGGGCAACCGAAAGCGTACGGCCCCGTTCGGGTGACCGCGTACCGACCACTCGAACGGCCCTACGCCCGCGCGGCCGACGCGGAGCGCCCTGCGAGGGCGGATAATGGACGGCCGCTCCGCGCACCTTGCTCACGAGTACCCCGCACGCACCTGGCCCGCTCAGAGGTGCGCAGGCGGCGAGGAGCAGACCGCACAGTGGCTCGACGATGGTCCGTGGACAGGAGAACGCGCACGTGACAGGCACGAACGATGAGCTGGCCGGCGAGCAGAAGACGGTCGACATCATGTACGCGCGCCTCGACGAGCTGCGGGCGGGCACGCGAGAGCGCCTGGCCGAGGTGCGCCGCACAGGCCCCGCGGGATCGCCGCAGAACCGCTCCGAGCGCGACGCCTTCGCGACGCTCTACGAGGACCGCGTGGCGCAGCTCGAGGCCGTCGAGGAGCGCCTGGTCTTCGGTCGCATCGACCTCGAGGACGACACCCGGCGCTACATCGGACGCATCGGCCTGACCGACGACGAGCAGACGCAGCTGCTGACGGACTGGCGGGCGCCCGCCGCGCAGGCGTTCTACCGCGCGACGGCGGCACACCCCGACGGGGTCGTGCGGCGGCGGCACGTGGTCACGCGGGGCAGGACCGTCACCAGCGTCGAGGATGAGGTCCTCGACCTCGACCTGCTGACCGACGACGACGAGGGCCGCTTGACCGGGCTGTCCGGCGAGGGCGCGCTGCTCGCGGGACTGCGGGCCGGCCGCACAGGCCGGATGGGCGACATCGTCGCCACCATCCAGGGCGAGCAGGACGCCATCATCCGGTCCGAGCTGGGCGGCGCGCTCGTCGTGCAGGGCGGGCCCGGCACCGGCAAGACGGCCGTGGCGCTGCACCGCGCCGCGTACCTCCTCTACGCCCACCGCCGGATGCTCGAGCGCTCGGGCGTGCTGCTGGTGGGGCCGAGCCGCACGTTCCTGCGCTACATCGACCAGGTCCTGCCGTCCCTGGGTGAGACCGGCGTGGTGACCACCACGATCGCCGAGATCGTCCCGGGTGTGCTCGCCACCGGCGACGAGCCCGAGCACGTCGCCGAGATCAAGGGCCGCGCGTCCATGGCGGCGGTCATCGCCCGCGCCGTCCGCGACCGTCAGCGCGTCCCTGCCCAGGCCGCCACCGCGCGCATCGACGGCATCGCGGTGGAGATCCGCCCGGGCGACGTCGCCTCGGCGATCAACCGGGCCCGGCGCCAGCACCGGCCGCACAACCAGGCTCGGGTCACGTTCGTGCGCGACATGCTCGGGCGCCTCGCCGACCAGTACGCAGCTCAGCTGGGCTGGGAGGTGCAGCCCGACGAGCGCGCGGAGATCATCGGCGAGCTGCGCGCGGACCGGGACGTCCGCGTCGCGCTGAACCTCGCGTGGATGCCGCTCACGCCGCAGAAGCTCCTGGCAGACCTCTACGCCAAGCCCTGGCGCTTGGCCTCCGCGGCACCCGACCTCACCGAGCGGGAGCGCGCCCTGCTGGCGCGAGACGCGGACGCGCCGTGGACCGCGGCCGACGTCCCCCTGCTCGACGAGGCCGCCGAGCTGCTCGGCGAGGACGACCAGGCGGCCCGCGCGCTGGCCCGCGCCGCGGCAGAGCAGCGGGCCACCGAGGTGGCGTACGCGCGCCAGGTGCTGGAGTCGACCGGGTCGGGCGCCCTGGTGTCCGCCGAGCTTCTCGCGGACCGCTTCGCCGGCTCCGGACCGGCCATGACGACGGCGGAGCGTGCGGCGAACGACCGGTCCTGGACGTACGGCCACGTGGTCGTCGACGAGGCGCAGGAGCTGTCCGCGATGGCGTGGCGGGCGCTGCTGCGCCGCGTGCCGACCCGCTCGCTCACGATCGTGGGCGACGTCGCCCAGACGAGCGCCTCGGGCGGGGCGCGCAGCTGGGCGCACATGCTGGACCCGGTGCTGCAGGGCTCCTGGCGCCTCAACGAGCTGACCGTGAACTACCGGACGCCCGCAGCGGTCGCGGATGCCGCGGTGCGGATGGCCACGGCCGCCGGGCTGCCCATCAGCCCCCTCACCTCGGCACGCGAGGTGGACGACGCCCTGGTGCTCACGCACGCCACGCCCGGCGAGCTCCTCCCGGCGGTCGCGAGTCGCGCGGGCGAGGCGGTCGCGTCGGTGACGGACGACATCGGCGCGGGCCGGGTGGCCGTCGTGGCGACGACGGCGACGCTGGACACGGTCCGGGACGCGCTCGTCGCGGCCGGCCTGTCCCCGGCGGTCGGGCAGGCCACCCTCGCTGCGGACCTCGACGCCCCGCTCGTGCTGCTGACGCCGCGCGAGGCGAAGGGGCTCGAGTTCGACGCGGTGGTGCTGGTCGAGCCTGCCGACGTCCTCGCCGAGTCCGCGGGCGACCTGTACGTCGCGATGACGCGCCCGACACGCGTGCTGCACGTGGTGCACGCGCTCGACCTGCCCGCCGGGATCGCGTCCTGACCGGCTGTCCGAGGGTCGGACACCCCTGTGCCCGGCCCTCGGACAGGCGCACGATGGGCCCGTGCCCAAGGCCCTGCTGCTCGAGAACCTCCACCCCCAGTCGCACGCCATCCTCGCCGAGGCCGGCTTCGACGTCGTCACGCGCACGGGCGCGCTCGACGAGTCCGAGCTGATCGAGGCGCTCGACGGGGTGCACCTGCTCGGCATCCGCTCCAAGACCCAGGTCACGGCGGCGGCGATCGAGCAGGCCTCCGACCTGGTCGCGATCGGTGCGTTCTGCATCGGCACCAACCAGATCGACCTCGCCGCGGCGGCCACGCGCGGCGTCGCGACGTTCAACGCGCCCTTCTCCAACACGCGCTCCGTCGTCGAGATCGCGATCGCCGAGATCATCGCGCTGACCCGGCGGCTGACCGAGTTCGACAAGCAGATGCACGACGGCGTGTGGAACAAGTCGGCGGTCGGCGCGCACGAGGTCCGTGGTCGCACGCTCGGGATCATCGGCTACGGCAACATCGGCACGCAGCTGTCCGTCCTCGCCGAGAACCTCGGCATGTCCGTCGTCTTCTACGACACGGCGGAGAAGCTGGCGCTCGGCAACGCCCGTCGCATGCACACGCTCGACGAGCTGCTCGAGACGTCCGACGTCGTCACGCTGCACGTGGACGGCCGCTCGGGCAACGCCGGGCTGTTCGGCGCCAAGCAGATCGCGCGCATGAAGCCCGGCGCGGTGCTGCTCAACCTGTCCCGCGGGTTCGTGGTGGACCCCGCGGCCCTGCGCGACGCGATTGTCTCGGGCCACCTGTCCGGCGCCGCGGTCGACGTGTTCCCGGTCGAGCCCAAGCGCAAGGGGGACCCGTTCGAGTCGGAGCTGCGCGGCCTGCCGAACGTCATCCTCACGCCCCACACGGGCGGTTCCACCGAGGAGGCGCAGGAGGCGATTGGCCAGTTCGTGGCGCACAAGCTGCGGGACTACATCGCGACCGGCTCCACCACGCTGTCCGTGAACCTCCCCAACGTCGCGCTGGACCAGCACCCCGGCGTGCACCGGCTCGCGTACCTGCACCACAACGTCCCCGGCGTGCTCGCCGGCATCAACGCGACCCTCGCGGAGCACGGTGTCAACATCGAGGGCCAGCTGCTGGCCACGCGCGGCGACATCGGCTACGTGGTCACCGACGCCGGCTCCGCGGTCGACCCGGCCGTGGTCGCGGCGCTCTCGTCGCAGCCCGAGGCGATCCGGCTGCGCGTCCTGTCCTGACGTTCGACGCCTGACCCTCGACGCCTGACCTTCGACGCCGAACGGCCTGTCCCCCGCGGTGGGGACAGGCCGTTCGTTCGTCTGCCGGTGCCGTCAGGCCGAGCCCGACTTGCGCTGGAACCGCCGCTGCGACGGGCCCGCGGTCTCGGAGCCGTGCACCTGACCGGTGTTCGCCGTCCCGTCCGCGGTGCGGTGGCTCGCCGACTTCTTGCGATCCAGCGCCTCGCGGAACTTGGCCTTGGCGTCCTCGCTCACGGCTCCTGCCTTGTCGTCCTGCGCCATGGCGTCTCCTTCGTCCGTCGGTGCTGCCCGCAGCGCGCGGGCACCCCCAGCCTGGCCGATGCCGGCGCCCGACGCCAGCGAGTTCCGCGGCGGGCCGGCGTCGTCAGGCGACGGGCAGCCGCGCCGCCCACCAGGCCAGGACGTGCTCGAAGCGCGCCTGACGGTGCCGCGGCCGGCCGGATCGCGTCAGCTCGTGCCCCTCGCCGGGGAACAGCAGCAGCTCGGCATGCACGCCGCGTCGCCGGAGCTCGACGAACCACCGCTGGCCCTGCTCGACCGGGCAGCGCCAGTCCTGCTCGGAGTGGATCACCAGCGTCGGCGTGCTCACCTCGCCGACGTGCGCCATCGGGGACTGCGCGGCGACCGCGGCGGGGTCCTCCCCCAGGTACGCACCGCCGAAGAACCAGCCGATGTCGCTCGAGCCGACGAAGCTCACGGGGTCGAGGAACCCCCGCTCGACGATGGCGGCCGCGAAGCGGTCGGTTCGGGTGGTCAACCAGGCGGTCATGTACCCGCCGTAGGACCCGCCCATCACACCGACGCGCGAGGCGTCCAGCCTGGGGTCGCCCAGCGCCGCGTCGAGCAGCGCGAGCACGTCGTCGGCGTCCACGGTGCCGAACCGCTGCGCGATGGCCAGCCCGTGGTCGCGGCCGTAGCCCGACGATCCGCGTGGGTTGCCGTGGACCACGGCGTACCCCGCCTCGACGAGCACCTGGACCTCGTCGAACAGCGCGTGCGTGTACTGCGCGAACGGTCCGCCGTGGATCATGAGGATCGTCGGGTACGGCCCCTCGCCGTAGCGCGCCGGGTCGGGCGTGGTGAGCCAGCCGTGCATCGGGTAGCCGTCGGGGGCCGTCGCGGTCAGCTCGACGCCCTGGCGTGTGCGGCCCGTTGCTCGCAGCGGCGCCGAGAAGTCGGTGAGGGGCTCCTCGGAGCCCACGAGGACGAGCTCGCCCGCGTCGCCCGCTGCGGCACGCACCGCGACCAGCGCGCCACCTCCCGACCCGGCCGCGGTGACCACCACCGGGCCCGACACGAGGTCGGTCATGGCACCTACGACGTCGACCCGCACGAGGTGCACGGCCCCGCGGCGCTGGTCCGCCACCACGGGGCGGCCGTCGTGCTCGACGAGCAGCTCGGGCAGCAGGTCCACGGTGTCGGGGTCGGTGAGCCGACGCGGCGCACCTCCCTCGGCGAGCGACAGCTCGAACAGCCCGCTCTGCGAGGCGACGAAGTCCAGGCCCGTGTCTCCGAGGTCCGAGGCGACGAACCACAGCAGCGAGCCGTCCGCCGCGGCACGGACGGTGGAGACGTCCAGCGTCGAGCCCTGGTCCGCGTCCGTGAGCGGGGTGGGCTCCTCCGGGAACCGGGCGTCGACTCGCACGACGTCGCTGCGCAGGTCCACCTCGCGCGAGGCGTGCCGCGCCATGGTCGCGGCCAGGGCCGCGTCGTCGAGCCAGGTGAAGGTGCCGACGCCGTCGGGGCCGCTGGTCAGCGCGGTCGCCGACGGCACGCCGTCGATGGCGACCGCCGCGTCGGGGGCAGGCAGGTCGAGCACGAACAGGTGCTGGGGGCGGTCGCGCACGAAGCCGATGCCGTCGGCGCGGTAGCGCAGCTCCGTGATGTGCCGCGGCGCCTCGGCGGCGGGGCTCCCGTCCGGCTCGTACCTGCCCGGCTCGGGCACGCGCGCGAGGAAGGCGATGCGGGTGCCGTCCGGCGAGAACACGGGGCTGGCGGCGCCGAGCGGCGCGTCCGTGAGCGCGACCGGCTCCCCGCCGGTCGCCTCGACGAGGAAGACCTGCGGCTTGCCGTCCTTCTCCGCACGGCAGAACGCGACCCACCGCCCGTCCGGCGAGACCGCGGGGGCCGTGTCCCGGAACCCGCGGGTGAGGGGCCGCGGCGCGGCGCCGTCGAGCGGCACGGTCCAGAGCGAGCCGCGGTACTCGTCGGCCTCGAGATCCGGATGGACCACCGAGACGATCGCGGCGGAGCCGTCGGGGAGCACCGCGGGGGTGCCGGGGACATGGAGGAGCGCAAGATCGTCAGGGATCACCGCACGACCGTACGCCGGTCCTGCGTGCCGCACCGCATCCGTGGGCGCGCGCGGTCAGGACGTCGTGGCCGAGTCCTCGAGCGTGTCGTCCTCGTCGTGGTCGACGTGGCCGGCGCGCAGCACCGTGATGGCGGCCTCGAAGTCCTCGAGGGACTCGAACGCCTGGTACACGCTGGCGAACCGCAGGTAGGCGACCTCGTCGAGCTCGCGCAGCGGCACGAGGATCGCGAGGCCGATCTCGTACGCGTCGATCTCCGCCGACCCCGACGAGCGCAGAGTCTCCTCCACCTTCTGGGCCAGGATGGCGAGGTCGTCCTCGCTCACCGGACGGCCCTGGCAGGCCTTGCGGACGCCGCCGACGATCTTGTCGCGGCTGAACGGCTCGGTCGCGCCCGAGCGCTTCACCACCGACAGGCTCGTCGTCTCCACGGTCGTGAACCGCCGGTTGCAGTTGGGGCACTGGCGGCGGCGACGGATGGAGGCGCCGTCGTCGGACGTCCGCGAGTCGACGACTCGCGAGTCCGGGTGACGGCAGAACGGACAGTGCACGGAGCATCCCCTTCGGGCCGGTGCGCAGGATCGTGCGACGGGCTGCCGCGCCGGGCGGCGCGCCGCGTGTGCGCCCCCGTGACGCTAGGCCAACGCCGCACGGCCTCGCAAGGCGACGTGCACAGGCCTCGGGGCGGCCGCCTGAGCGACCGCCCCGAGGTGGGACGCCCCCATCCCTGCGGCGTCGACTCGCCTCGACGCCGCGTGGTGCTGCGGATGAGCGGAAGACCGTAGGCCCCCTGGCTCCCGCGCTTCTCGTGAGCCCCCCAGCTCGCCGAAGAAGGTAAGCCTAACCTAGCCTTTGGGTCGCCCCGATGGCAACCGGGTGGTCCGCTCACCGCGCGCACGACGCCCGCTCGCCGCGCCCACGCACCACTCTCGTGCGCAGCGCGAAGGTCAGCCGTGCGTCGGCACCAGGATCGTCTGACCGGCCATCAGCTCCGCGCTCGGCAGGTTGTTGAGGCGCACCATCTCGGTGACGGCCTTGCCCACGGACTCGCCCGGCGAGACGGCCTCCGCGGCGATGCCCCAGAGGGTCTCGCCGGCCACCACCTGATGCTCGACCACGGAGCGCGAGCTCGCCGGCGGCTCGGCGAGAGCCTGCCCGCCGAGCATCACGACGAGTGCGCCCATGAGGGCCGCGACGACGACAACCACGGCACGACCGCGGTGCGTCAGCGCGAGGCCGCGCACACCGGGGCGGGCCGCACCGGCGGGCTCCGCTGAACGCGCAGGCTGTGCCGGGCGCGCCTGGCGCACGGGGCGCAGCGGCTGTGCCGAACGGAGCTGCGGGCCCATCGCGATCGCACTCATGTGTCTCCACCTTTCGCGTCCCCGGCCGGGAGCCGCTGCTCCCGCCCGGTGCTCGGTCGTCTCCCGACCGAACGTATGTACGTCGAACGTCTGTACGATGTCTACCAGTCGGCACCGACACGTGTCGAGCGCTCGTCGAACAGATGTTTGAAATCAGGTCCGCGGTTCCCTAGGCTGGCCGCGTAGGTACAGCGCACCATCGACCACTGACACGGCCGGGGGGCGGGCGTCCCAAGGGGGTCTGACCAGTGAGAACACGCGTGGCCAGACCAGCACCGCAGAGACGCGAGAACCGCAGACAGACCAGCACCGCAGATTCATCCCGCACCGCAGATTCATCCCGCACCGCAGATTCATCCCGCACCGCAGATTCATCCCGCACCGCAGAGACCACCGATCGGCGCCGCCCGGGCCGCGCCGCGAAGGAGAGGCCGCACGTGAGCGACGAGACGTCCACCCAGGACCTGGCGACGGTGCACGCACTGCCCGACGCCCCCGCGGGACCCGACGGCCTCACGGCCCGGCAGCGGCTCGTCCTCGACACGATCCGGTCGTCCGTCGAGTCGCGCGGCTACCCGCCGAGCATGCGGGAGATCGGCGAGGCGGTCGGGCTGAACAGCCCGTCGAGCGTGAAGCACCAGCTCACGGCCCTCGAGCGCAAGGGTTACCTGCGGCGCGACCCCAACCGGCCCCGCGCCATCGAGGTCGTGCACCCGGACGACTCACGCGGCGTGACCCCGTGGGGTGCGCTCGGGGCACCCTCGTTCGTGGACGACGACGCGCCCGAGCGCGACGGCGCCCCCACGCCCAGCTACGTCCCTGTGGTGGGTCGCATCGCGGCCGGCGGCCCGATCCTGGCCGACCAGGTGGTCGAGGACGTCTTCCCGCTCCCGCGCCAGCTGGTGGGTGACGGCGAGCTGTTCCTGCTCAAGGTCAGCGGTGACTCGATGATCGAGGCGGCCATCTGCGACGGCGACTGGGTGGTCGTGCGACGCCAGCCGGTGGCCGAGAACGGCGAGATCGTGGCGGCCATGATCGACGGCGAGGCGACGGTCAAGACGCTCAAGCGGACCGACGGCCACGTGTGGCTGCTCCCGGCCAACGCCTCCTATGCGGCCATCGACGGCGACGAGGCGGTCGTGCTGGGTCGCGTCGTGAGCGTGCTCCGCAGCCTCTGAGTGCGCGCGACGTCGGAGAGGTGGTCGCGATGGCACCGCAGCGTGATCCCGGGCCCGGCGTTGCTGCCGGGATCGACGCCGCCCTGCGCCGAGCGCGCGAGCGGCGCGACGCGGCCGGCGAGCTCGGGCCCCCGATGGTCGACGACCCGGCAACGACGGTGAGTACGGGCGCCCCGCCGTCGACCGAGGCCGGGCGCGAGCCCGGCGAGGAGCCGTCGGAGCCCTAGAACCCGAACTGGCGCGCGACCGACCGCACGGCGTCCGCCGACGCCCGCAGGCCCGCCAGCTCGTCGTCGGACATCGGGACGGCCAGCCGGTCCCCCACGCCGCCCGCGCCGACGATCGTGGGCACCGACAGGCACACGTCGTCGATGCCGTAGTAGCCGTTGAGCAGCGACGAGATCGGCAGGATGCGGCGCTCGTCCTTCAGGACGGCCTCGATGATGCGCGACCCCGCGAGCGCGACCGCGTAGTTCGTCGCTCCCTTGCCCTCAATGATCCGGTAGGCGGACTCGACGACCTCGCGGGCGATCTTGTCGCGCACGTCCCCGGTCATGGGGCTCGCGCCGTCGACGCCCTGCCACTCGAGCACCGGCACCGCACCGATGCTCGCGGAGCTCCACAGCGGCAGCTCGCTGTCGCCGTGCTCGCCGGCGATGTACGCGTGCACGTTCTGCACGGCGACGCCGGTGTGCTGGGCGATGAGGTACCGCAGCCGGGACGAGTCGAGCACGGTGCCCGACCCGAACAGCTGGGTGGGCGGCAGCCCGGAGATCTTCAGCGCCGCGTAGGTCACGACGTCCACGGGGTTCGTCACCATGACGTAGACCGCGTTCGGCGCCACCTGCGTGACCAGGGGCAGCACCTTGCGCACCAGGGAGATGGTGGCCTCGGCCAGGTCCAGGCGGGTCTGGCCGGGCTTCTGCTTGGCTCCCGCGGTGAACATCACGACGTCCGCGTCGGCGCACACCGCGATGTCGTCCGAGCCGACGACCTCCGCCATGGGCATGAACTGGATGCCGTGCCCCAGGTCCAGCGCCTCCGCCTCGACCTTCGCCTTGTTGATGTCGTAGAGCGCCACCGAGCGAGCGGCCCCGCGCATGAGCGCCGCGTAGGCCATGGTCGACCCGACGGCGCCCGCGCCCACGATCGCCAGCTTGGACGTCCTGCGGGTGCTGACGCTCGCCCCCATCGGGGCCTCGTCGATGTCGTCGGGCTGGGTCATCGCTACTCCCCTGGCGCGGTTCCGGCTGGACCTGGCCAGGCTAGCCCGAACGCATCGCGCCTGCTCAGGGCGTCCGGCCCGTCGTCGGCGCGCCGGGCGCCCGCAGCCTGGTCAGCGCCGAGAGCACGGCGTCACGGTCGGTAGTGCGCCAGAAGTCCGGCATCGAGCGCGCGAGGAAGTCTCCGTAGCGCGCGGTACGCAGCCGGGGGTCCAGCACGGCGACCACGCCGCGGTCCTGGGTGCCGCGGATCAACCGGCCGGCCCCCTGCGCCAGCAGCAGGGCGGCATGGGTGGCCGAGACGGCCATGAACCCGTTGCCGCCCGCGGAGCCCACGGCGTCGGCGCGCGCGGAGCGCACGGGGTCGTCGGGACGCGGGAACGGGATGCGGTCGATGAGCACCAGCGAGCACGAGGGCCCGGGCACGTCGACTCCCTGCCACAGCGACAGGGTGCCGAACAGGCACGTGGCCTCGTCGGCGGCGAACTGCGCGACGAGCGTGGGCAGCTGGTCGTCGCCCTGCAGCAGCACGGGCACGTCGAGGCGCTCGCGCATGGCCTCGGCGACCGCGTTGGCCGCGCGGCGCGACGAGAACAGCCCGAGGGTGCGTCCCCCCGCCGCGGTCACGAGCGCCTCGATCTCGTCGAGCTGTGCGTCCGTCGCCGGCTCGCGCCCGGGCGGTGGCAGGTGGGCGGCCACGTAGCAGATGCCCTGGCGGCGGTAGTCGAACGGGCTGCCGACGTCCAGGCCCGTCCAGCTGAGCTCGGCCGGCGCCGTCTCCGAGCCCGTGGGCCCGACCGGCTCGGCGTCGGCGCGGACCTCGAGACCGACGGCGCGGGCCACCGGCTCGAACGAGCCGCCGAGCGCGAGCGTCGCGGAGGTCAGCACCGCCGAGCGACCCGAGAGCAGGTGGGTGCGGATCAGGCCGTTGACCGCCAGCGGTGCGGCGTGCAGGCGCGTCGTAGGGGTTCCCCGCCGGTCCTCGCTGCGCGCGCACCACAGCACCGTGTGCCTGTTGTCCTCGGGGTCCGCCGCCATGCGGTCCGCGACCTCGAACAGGACGAGCATGGCCGACGCGGCCATCTTCAGGCCGCCCTCGGCGCCCGCCGCCTTGGCCGTGCTGGCATCCGGCTTGAGGACGCTGAGCAGCGTGCGCGACGCGTCCCGCACCGCGGCGACCGCCGCACGCGCCCCGTCGGGCAGACCGCGCGGGAACCGACCCTCGGGCATTGTGACCAGCACGGAGGCGAGCGCCTGCCCCGCCGAGTCCAGGTCCGTGGTCGGGACGCCTCCGTGCCGCCGCGCCAACCGCGCGGCGTGCTCGATGCTCGCGAGCGACAGCTCGGCGGTGGCCTGCGCGGTCACGCGGTCGGTGAGCTCGTGCGCCTCGTCGACCACCAGGACGTCGTGCTCGGGCAGCACGTTGGGCGAGCCGGACGCCGCGATGCCGAGCATGGCGTGGTTGGTGACCACGACGTCGGCCTCCCGAGCCAGCGCCCGCGCGCGCTCCGGGAAGCACTCGGCCAGCATCGGGCACTTGCCGCCGATGCACTCGAGCGAGGTGACGGAGACCTGCCGCCACGCCTTGTCCGTCACGCCGGGAACCAGGTCGTCACGGTCGCCCGACTCGGTCTCCTCGGCCCACTCGCGCAGCCGCACCACCTGCTCGCCGAGCGACTCCCCGGTGCCGGGGCGTTCCCCGCGCTCGGGGGCCGGGTGCTCGGCCGCACCCGCGTGCTCCCCCAGGTCGAACAGCGTCGCGCCCTCGTCCTCGGGATAGCCGCCGGACACCTTGTTGACGCACACGTAGTTGTGCCAGCCCTTGAGCAGCGCGATGCGCGGGGCGCGGGGCAGGCGCGGCGCCAGCGCGTCGGCCACCAGGGGGAGGTCGCGCGTGATCACCTGCCGCTGCAGGGCGAGGGTGGCCGTCGAGACGACGACGCGCTGGTCCTCGAGCACGGCGTGCCGGACGGCAGGCACGAGGTAGCCGAGCGACTTGCCCGTGCCCGTCCCGGCCTGGACGAGCAGGTGGTCGCCCGTCTCGAGGGCGGTGGTGACCGCCACCGCCATCTGGTGCTGGCCGTCGCGCCGTGCACCACCCAGCGCGCCCACGGCGAGGTCGAGCAGCTCGTCGACCGACGGCTCGTCCGTCCCCGCCGCGCTCCCGCTCGGCGCGGTCGAGCGGGCTGTCGTGGGAGGCACCGCGTCAGCGTAGTGCGCCTCGCCGGCTGCGGACGCCACCCCTGTGGGCGGCCTCTCAGGCGGTGACGGCGGCGCTCGCCAGCTCGGCCGCCAGCGCCGAGTCGACCCGCGCCCGCAGCAGCGTGCCCTGCTCGGTGTGCTCCTCGGAGTCGATGTCGCCGTGCAGGTGCACCCGGCTGACGAGGTCGCCCCGGTCGTAGGGCACGACGACCTCGACGAGCACGCCCGGACGCGGCAGCTGGTCGGCGACCAGTGCCTGCAGCTCCTCGATGCCCTCGCCGGTGTGGGCGGAGACCACGATCGTGTGCAGCTCGCGCGAGCGCAGGCGGGCGATCACGTCGGGCGCGGCGAGATCGGCCTTGTTGAGCACGATGATCTCGGGCACGTCCATCGCCCCCGGGATGTCGGCCAGCACGTGCCGGACCGCGGCGATCTGGCCCTCGGGGTCGGGGTGCGACGCGTCGACCACGTGCAGCAGGAGATCGGCGTCGGCGACCTCCTCGAGCGTCGACCGGAAGGCCTCGACCAGCTGGTGCGGCAGCGCCCGGACGAAGCCCACGGTGTCGGCGAGCGTGTAGACGCGCCCGTCGGCGGTCTCCGCACGGCGCACCGTCGGGTCGAGCGTGGCGAACAGCGCGTTCTCCACGAGGACACCTGCGTTCGTCAGGCGGTTGAGCAGCGACGACTTGCCCGCGTTGGTGTAGCCGGCGATGGCGACGGACGGGATCGCGTTCTTCTTGCGGGAGGCGCGCTTGGTCTGGCGCGCGGGCTCCATGGCGGCGATCTCCTTGCGGAGCTTGGCCATCCGGTTACGGATGCGCCGCCGGTCGAGCTCGATCTTGGTCTCACCGGGACCACGCGACCCCATGCCCGCGCCGGCGCCGCCGACCTGGCCACCGGCCTGGCGGGACATCGACTCGCCCCAGCCGCGCAGGCGCGGGAGCAGGTACTCCAGCTGAGCGAGCTCGACCTGGGCCTTGCCCTCCCGGGACTTGGCGTGCTGGGCGAAGATGTCGAGGATCAGCGCGGTCCGGTCGACGACCTTCACACGCACGATGTCCTCGAGCGCGCGCCGCTGCGAGGGTGCGAGCTCGCCGTCGACAACGACCGTGTCCGCGCCGACCGCGGCCACGACGGACGCGAGCTCGGCGGCCTTGCCCGAGCCGAGGTAGGTGCCGGGGTCGGGCGAGCGGCGGCGCTGGAGCATCCCGTCGAGCACCTCGGAACCGGCCGTCTCCGCGAGCGCGGCGAGCTCTCGGAGCGACACCTCGGCGTCGTGCACGCTGCCGGCGCCCCAGAGGCCCACGAGGACGACCTTCTCCAGCCGGAGCTGGCGGTACTCGACCTCGGTGACGTCCTCGAGCTCGGTGGACAGGCCGCGGACGCGGCGCAGGGACGTGCGCTCCTCGAGGTCCAGCTGGTCGCCGTCGTACGAGGAGTGGACCGTGCCGCCGGCCTGGACGGCTGTGCCGGCCCTCGCCAGCACCCGCGCGACGACGTCGTCGGCCACCTCCTGCGCGCTGCGGGCCACCGGGGCGTCCTGCGTCTCGCGGATGGTGGGCTGCGGGTCGTTCACGCGGTTCCTCTCGGTCGTCCAGGTCCTCGATCACGCGGCACGAGAACCCCAGAGGGACCGCCGTGCGCGAGGTTTCCAGGGTCGCACGGGACACCCTCGCGGTCGACCCATTTCGCTCCCGGCCGAGCGCTGCTCGCCCCCGTGGATCGGCGTGCGCGGAGCACGGACGGCCGCGGATAGGGTCGGTGCGTGACCGAGCACGACCACTACTTCACCGCCCACCCCGCGTCCGACGACGAGCGACGCAGCCTCACCGTCGAGCTCGCCGGGCGCACGCTCCAGGTGGAGACGGCCGGTGGCGTGTTCTCTCCCGGGCACGTCGACCACGCGACGGCGGTGCTGCTCGACGAGGTGCCCGCGCCACCGTCGTCGGGCGACCTGCTCGACCTCGGGTGCGGCTGGGGGCCGATCGCGCTCAGCATGGCGTTGCAGTCGCCCCAGGCCCGGGTGTGGGCGGTGGACGTCAACGAGCGCGCGCTCGACCTGGTGCGACGCAACGCGGATCGTCTGGGCCTCGACCAGATCCGCGCGGCGCGGCCCGAGGACGTGCCCGACGACGTGTGGTTCGCCGCCGTGTGGTCGAACCCGCCGATCCGTGTCGGCAAGGCGGCCCTGCACGAGCTGCTCCTGCAGTGGCTCCCCCGGCTGGCTCCGGGGGGCGAGGCGCACCTGGTGGTGGGCAAGAACCTGGGTGCGGACTCGCTGCAGCGCTGGCTCGCGGACGCGCTGGGGACTCCCGTCGAGCGCACGGCCAGCTCGCGCGGCTTCCGGGTGCTCACCGTCCGCCAGTCGTGAGCACGCAGGACCTGCGCCCGGAGGTCGCCTGGCGCACCCTGCGCGTGACCACGTGGTGCCTCTACGCGCTGATCTTCCTGGCCGCGTTCGAGGCCCTGGCCGTCACGACCGTCATGCCGACGGTCTCCAGGGCGCTCGACGGCGCCGACCTCTACGCGTTCGCCTTCGCCGGGCCGCTGGCCGCGGGAGTCGTCGGCATGGTCGTCGCCGGCCTCTGGGCTGACCGCGCCGGGCCACGCGGGCCGCTCGCCGCGGCCGTCGCGCTGTTCGCGGCCGGACTGACGCTCGCCGGGCTCGCCTCGTCGATGGAGCTGTTCGTCGCGGGCCGCCTGGTGCAGGGGCTCGGCGCCGGCGGCATCACGGTGGCCGTCTACGTCGTCGTGGCGCGCGCGTGCCCTGCACTGCTGCACCCGCGGGTTTTCGCGGGCTTCTCCGCCGCCTGGGTGGTGCCGTCCCTGGTGGGCCCGCCGCTGGCCGGGGCCATCGCGCAGCACCTGGGGTGGCGCTGGGTGTTCCTGGGCGTAGCCGGCATCGTGATCCCCGTCGCCCTGGCCGTGCTGTCCCACGTGGCGCGGCTCGGCGCACCGGCGGAGCCCGCCAGCCCGGGCGGCCGTCGCGTGCCGTGGGCCTGCTTGGCCGCCCTCGCGGTGCTCGGGCTCAACCTGGCCACGCAGGTCGCGTCGCCGTGGGACGTGGTCCTGGCCGCCGCCGCGACGGCGGTCATGCTCGTGGCGCTGCACCGGCTGCTCCCGGCCGGGTCGCTTCGCGTGGAGCGCGGCCTGCCCAGCGTGGTCGTCAGCCGCGGGCTGATGGCGGGCGCGTTCTTCGGCGCCGAGGTCTACCTGCCGTACCTGCTCACGCGCCGCTACGACATCTCCCCCACGCTGGCCGGCATCACGCTCACGGCGGCCGCCATCTCGTGGGCGGGCGCGTCCTGGGTGCAGGGGCGGCTCGCCGGTCGGCTCCGCGACCGCGACGCGGTCCGCATCGGCACCGTCGTCGTGACCGTGGGCATCGGTGCGACGTGCGCCGTCGCGGCCGCGCACGCGCCGGTGGGTCTCCTCGTGGCGACGTGGGCCTGCGCCGGGGCGGGGATGGGCCTGACGTACGCGCGGCAGACCGTGCTCGTGCTCGGCTACTCGCAGCCCGGCACGCAGGGCGAGAACAGCGCCGGACTGACCATCGCCGACAGCACCGGCGCGGCGTGGTCGCTCGCGGTGACGGGCCTGGTGTTCGCGGCCGCCGCGGGCGCCGACGGTCCGTTCGTCGCGACGTTCGCGTTCACGACGCTCCTGGCGTCGGCCGCAGCGGTCGTCGCGCCTCGCGTGGCGCGGCGCTGAGCCGGGCCGTCAGCTCGCCCACGCGGGCGCGAGCACGGCGTCAGGCGCCTTCACGCGCGGACGCGATCACGGCGCGCACCTGCGCCAACCGCGGGACCCCCGCGGCGCGGTGCCGCTGCGCACCGGTCCGGTCCAGGACGAGCACCGTGGGCGTGACGTCGACGTGCAGTCGCTCGCCGAGCTCGAGGTGGTCGGCGACGTCCAGGTCGACGTAGGCGACGTCCGGGGCATCCGCGAGCGCGCGCTCGACCACGAGCCGCGTCATGCGGCACGGCTGGCAGAAGGTGCTGGAGAACTGCACCACGGTGGCGCCGCTGCCGAGCGGCACGCCGAGGTCCTGCGCGCTGAGCCGGACCGTCATCGCACGCCGAGGGCGTCCAGGTCCACCTGGGCCTCGGCGACGAGCACCGCCGGACCCGCGAGCTCGGCCTCGCCGTCCGGGAGGGCGGTCACGCGCACGGTCCCGCCGGGGACGTCCACGAGCCACACGTCGGGGGCGCCCGCACCGGCCCAGGCCCGGACGGCCATCGCGGCCGCGACGGCGCCCGTCCCGCACGAGCGGGTCTCCCCGACCCCGCGCTCGTGCACGCGCATGCGCACGCGGCCGACCACCCGGCCGTCGACCTCCTGCTCACCCAGCGGCACGACGAGCTCCACGTTCGTCCCGTGCGGCGGCACCGGCACGACGAGGGGCTCGCGCGAGAGGTCCGCGCCGTCCAGCTCGTCGTCACGCAGAGCGAGCACCGTGTGCGGGTTGCCGACGTCCACGCTCAGGGCGGGCCGAACCACGTCGAGGCCGGACACCTGCACCTCGGCGTCGTACCCCGCCGCGAGGGCGTCGGGGCCACCTGGCAGCGTCCAGCGACCCATCGTGACGGCGTACCAGGCGGCACCGTCCGGGCCCTCGACGCGGCGCACGCGGCGCACGCCCGCGCGGGTGCCGAGCGCGAGCTCGCCCGAGCCGCCCCACAGGCCCAGGTGCTCGAGGTAGGCGGCGAACACGCGCACGCCGTTGCCGCACATCTCCGCGATCGAGCCGTCGGAGTTGCGGTAGTCCATGAACCACTCGGCGGACGGCTCGTCGCGCAGCGCGGCCGCCCCCTCCGGCAGGCTCTCGGAGGCGACCACCCGGATCACGCCGTCGCCGCCGACGCCCGCCCGCCGGTCGGCGAGGTCGCGGACGAGAGCGTCGGTGAGGTCGAGGGCGCCCTCGCGGTCGTCGAGCAGGACGAAGTCGTTCTGGGTCCCGTGGCCCTTCGTCACGCGCAGGGTGCCGGAAGTCATGAGCCCAGGGTACGGCGCGGTGCCGGGTCCTCCGTCGCGAGGCCGAGCGTCCCGGCGTCGGCACGCCGCACCAGGTCGAGCGCTCGGTCCAGCAGGTCGGGCGCCTGCGCGTCGAGCCAGTGCACCCGCGGGTCCCGGCCGAACCAGCCCATCTGCTTGCGTGCCAGCCGGCGCGTCCCGGCGGCGGTCGCCTCGCGCGCCTGCGCGGCGGTCAGCCGCCCGTCGAGCATGGCGATCACCTCGGCGTAGCCGACGGCGCGGGACGCGGTGCGACCCAGCCCGCGGGCGAGCAGCGCCTCGACCTCCTCGACGAGGCCCTGCGACCACATCCGCTCGACGCGGCCCTCGATGCGCGCGTCGAGCGTGGCGCGGTCGCAGTCGAGACCGATCTGGACGGCCGGGACCTCGTAGACGTGCTGCGGCAACGACGCCGAGTACGGGCGACCGGTGAGGGTGATGACCTCGAGGGCACGCACGATGCGGCGAGCGTTGCGTGGACCGATGCCCGCGGCGGCCGCCGGGTCGACGGCCTCGAGCTCGGCGTGCAGCGCGCGTGCGCCCTCCGCCTCGACACGCGCCTCCAGCGCGTCGCGCACGCCCGCGTCCGTCCCCGGGAACTCCATCGCGTCGAGCAGCGCGCGCACGTAGAGGCCCGACCCGCCGACCGCCACCGCGCGGGCCCCGCGGGCCTCGATCCCCACGAGCTCGGCGCGCGCCATGGTCTGGTAGTCCGCCACCGACGCGTCCTCGTGCGGGTCGAGCACGTCGAGCAGGTGGTGGGCGATACCGCCGCGCTCGTGCGGCCGCAGCTTGGCCGTACCGATGTCCATGCCCCGGTACAGCTGCATCGCGTCGGCGTTGACGATCTCACCGCCGAGCTCGGTGGCGAGCGCGATCCCGAGGTCCGACTTGCCGGTGGCGGTGGGACCCACGACGGCGACGACGAGGCTCATGCCACGACCCACGACAGGACGGCGTGCTGTGCTCCGGCCACGACCTGCTGGACGGCCAGCCGCGCCGTCACGGCGCGCTCCCCGGCGGCACCGACCAGCACCTGCCAAGGGGCCCACCCGGTGACGGCCAGCGCGGCGGCCTCGTCGGCCGGGCGCTGCGTCAGGCGCGCCCGGGCTGCCGGGCCCGCGTCGGCGAGGTCCGCGAGCAGCGCCTCGTCGTACGCGGGCGCGCGCTCGTCGTCGGCCAGCGGCCCGTCGGGACCGTGCCGCCCGCTGCCCGACCCCACGACGAGCAGCCCGGTCGGGCCGTCGGCGACCAGCGACGCGCCGAGCTCGCCGAGACCCGCTCCGGGCGCGACCTCGACGACCCTCGTCGCGCCGTGCCACCCGCAGCGCGCCGCGAGGTGCAGCCCGACCGACGCTGCCACCGACGCGCGCGCGTCCTCGCCCGTCCCGAACGCGACCGGGGGCCAGGCGAGCTGCCCGTCAGGGATCCCGGCAGCGCCGAGCGTCGCGACCACCCGCCCGGTCAGCTCACGCGTCCGCGGGCCGGGCGCGACGACGACGAGCGAGCGCGCGTCAGCGACCGAGGCCTGCACCGCGTCCAGCGCGGCGGACCGCAACGTCGCGGCGACGTCGACCGTCCCGCCGGAACCGGGGACGAGCAGCGCGGTGTCGGGGACGAGCGCGGCGGCGACGAGCATCCGTGCTACTGCTGCTCCGCCGTGAGGCGGGCGATCTCTTCCTTGGCGGCCGCGACGGCCTCGGGGAACTGCTCGTCGAGGCTGCTGAAGAACGCCAGCGAGGTCGAGATGGCACACCCGAGGTGCTGGTCGAGCTGCGCGTCCGTGAGGCCGGGCTCGTAGTCCACCGAGTGCTCGCAGTAGACGCCGAGCGTCTCGTTCTCCTCGGTGCGGACGTAGGCCTTGGGCCAGATGCGTCCGGCGTTCCACTCGTTGGCGAGCACCAGCAGCTGGCCGAGCGACGAGGCGGGCAGCGTGCGCGACCAGCGACCGCGCACCTGCAGGTACTCGGAGTCCTTGCCGAGCAGCAGGAAGTAGAAGATGTGGTCGTCCCAGCGCCCGCCGATGTCGCCGTCGCTGTCGATCGCGTAGTTGTAGCCGCGAGCGTCGAGCCGCGTCTTGATGCGCTCGCGGCTCAGCGGGCCGAGCTCGGAGATGGGCTCGAACGCGGCCGCGGGCAGCGCAGCGGGGTCGAAGTTCGTCATGTCGGTCACCGTTCGGGTCGTGGTCGTCGTGCCCCCTGACCCTAACGACCGTGACCGACCCTCGTCGCCACCGGCCCGACGTCGGACACGGCGGGTAGTGTCGGCCCATGGCCTCTGATCCGGACCGCAGGCGCCACTGGTGGCGACGTGGACGAGCCACGCCCCCGCCTCCCCCGCCGGCCCTGGAAGCCACCGACGAGCAGCTGCACGACAAGGTCGCCGAGCTGCTCGCGCGCGAGCTGGGTGTCGCCGACCCGGCCGTCGACAACCCCGCACCCGTGACGCCGGCCCGGATCGCCGCGTGGATGACCGACAACCAGTTCAGCTACTTCGTGGACAACGACGGTGACCTGGGCGGCCTGTGGCGGGGGCGGCTGTTCTACTTCTTCCTCTTCGGCGAGAAGTCCGAGATCCTCCAGGTGCGCGGACAGTGGCACCGCGAGATCGCGATCGAGCGCCTCGAGGAGGTCCTCGACATCTGCAACGAGTGGAACGCGGACCGCATCTGGCCCAAGGCGTACGTGCGGGTGCGGGACAACGGCCGCGTGCACGTCGTCTCCGAGGTCGCCACCGACCTGGAGCACGGCGTCAACGACGCCCAGCTCAGCCAGATGCTGTTCTGCGGGCTGTCCACCGGGAGCATGTTCTTCGACGCCCTCGACGAGCGCTACCCCGACCCCGCGGGGGGTGCCCCGTGAGCGGGCCGGGCTGGCTGCTGCGCGTCCTGGGGGGCCTGCCCAAGCCGCTGAAGACCGCACCGGACGACGACGACCCCGTGCGGCCCCTCTCGCGCGACCGCATCGGCGACTACCTGCTCGAGCACGACTACCGCTTCGTGGTCGACGACGACGGCGACCTGACCGGGACGTGGGACGGCAACCGGTTCTGGTTCCTGCTGCTGGGCGAGGACAACGAGATCGTCCAGGTGCGCGGACGCTGGCACCGCTCGCTGCCGCTCGACCAGCGTGCGGCGGTCTCCCTGGCCCTCAACGACTGGAACCGCGAGCGCATCTGGCCCAAGGCCTACCTCCGGGAGGAGGAGGGCATGCTCGCCCTGTACAGCGAGGTGTCGGCCGACTTCGAGCCCGGCGTGAGCGACCACCAGCTCGCGCAGGTCCTGGCCTGCGGCCTGGGCACCGGCGTGCAGATGTTCACCACCCTGGAGGGCCTGCTGCCCGGCGAGGACGCGACCCCGCCCGACGTGCCGGACAACTGACTCAGGTCCGTCGGTAGGTGAGCCAGAGGCTCCCGGCCGGTGTCGGCACGGCCCGCACCAGCTCCAGCACCTGCAGGTCGGCGACGTCCGCGAACAGCCGGCGCCCCACCGGGTCGATCACCCGCCCCACGGCGAGGTTGAGCTCGTCGACCAGGCCGAGAGCCAGCAACGACCGCGCGAGCGAGATGCTGCCGTGCACGCCGATGTCACCGCCGGGCAGCGCGCGCAGGCGGTGCACCACGTCCGCGACGGGTCCGGCCACGGCCTCGGCGTTCGACCACGTGCCGTGCAGCGGGCTCGACGTCACGACGTACTTGCGCACGCCGTTGATGAACGGCGCGAAGGGCTCGTCCGCGGTGGGCCAAAACCCGGACCACTCGTCGTACATCCCGCGCCCCAGCAGCACGGCGTCCTGCGTGGCCACCATCTCGGCCTCGAGGCGCGCGAGGACCTCGTCGAAGACGGGCGGCCCGGCGACGTCCGCACGGGTCCCGGGGAAGTAGCGGCCCGGGTCGTCGACGGCTCCGTCGAGCGAGGTCAGGGCGTACAGCACCACCTTGCGCACCGCGAGCCCCTCCGTCAGGCGTCCACGAGGCCGCCGCCGACCCAGGAGCGGATCGCCGCGACGTCCGCGGCCGACAGCTCCATGCGCGCGCCGCGGCACAGCCCGATGACGTTGTCCGCCCATGCCCGGGCGCACTGCTCGGCGGACGGCTTGGTGGCCAGGTCGAGGCCCGCGAACGCGATCCCGCCGAGCACGACGTTCACCGAGGCGCGCCCGACCGGGGCTCCCGCCGCCTGGCACGCCTCGCGCACGCGCCGCGCGGTCGCGACGCGCTCGAACGGCTCCCGGGCCAGGTCGTCCGCGAGCGCCGTGAGCAGGGTCCGGTACTGCGAGGTTGTCAGGCCGGGGGTGTCGGTGACGGCCACCACCTGGCGTGAGATCGCGGCCGAGCTGACCTGCCCGCCGGGCTGCGGCAGGTCGGCCTCTCCGAACCGAGCGGGATCCCACACCCAGCCGGGCGACGGCCTCGTGGCGGACGCGAGCTCGGGCACGTCCCGCGCCAGCCAGGCCAGGAAGCTGCCGGCGCCGGCCCAGTTCGTCGCGCCCAGGTCCTCGTCGGCGGTCTGCGCCAGCTGGGCCACCGTGGAGGCGTGCAGCGGGCGGACCGAGGTGCGGACGCGCTGTAGCACCACCGACCGTGCCTTCGAGACGGGCGCGGCGGGCGCCTGCGACGCCTTGCCCTTGCGGGTGGCCGCCGGCTTGGTGGCCTCGCCCGACGCCGCTGCGCTCCGGCGCGTGCGGGCCGGGGCAGAAGCCGCGGGCTCCGCCGGTGCGCTCTCCTCCGCCGGCTCGGGCGTCAGCATGACCGTCGGGTTCCCGCGCTCGGGCAGCACCAGCTCGGCGAGCTCGTCGGCCGAGACCACGGTGTCCGCGACCGCCCGGTAGGCACCGGCGACCGGACCCGCGGTGATGATGCTGACGCGCCGGTCCGCGGCGCGGCACCGCAGCGCGAGCGGCGTGAAGTCGGCGTCGGCCGAGGCGATCACGAACTCGTCGTAGTGCGTCACCCCGGAGATCGCGTCGACCGCGTCCAGCACCAGGTAGATGTCGGCGCTGCTCTTGCCCTGCTGGGTGAGCGACGGGCAGTCGATGACGCGGAAGCCGGCACGCAGGAAGTTGGGCCTGAACTGCGAGAACGCCGCCGGGTTCAGGTAGCACAGCCGCACCAGGAACCGCCGCTCGAAGGGTCCGTCGCCGTCGACACCGGCCTGCAGCCGATCGAGCCACTGGCCGGGCTCGGTGGCGAACTGCTCCGCGGCCTCGGGATCGATCCTCAGGAGCCCGAGGTAGACGTTGTCGAAGTCGACGAAGAGCGCGCTGCGCAGCCGTCGCACGGGCTCGGGTCCCACGGTGGTCTTGTTCACGGCCCCCATCGTGCCCGAACCGGCACGCGCTCGCGTCATCCCGCCGACGTCACCGTGCCGATCAGCGGTGGGACCACGCCCCCGAACTCGGAGGTGTCGAGCCCCAGCGCGACGTGGCGCACACCGGTGAACGAGACGCCCGCGCGCACGGGGATCTCCAGGACGGCGGAGGTGGCGTACGCCGGGATGACCACCGACGTCGTGAGCCCGGCCGCGCTGACCCCCGCGGCGGACGGTGCTCCCGCCAGGTGGTCGGCGGCCCAGCCCGGCAGCAGGTCGCGGCCCGCCAGCTCGGTCCACGTCGGGTCCGGGAGCGGGATGGCGCGCACGGTCATCTCCACGTCCCGGCTCACCGGGCCGGACAGCTTGACGACCCAACGCAGGCCCTGGCCCGGGGACGCGCTCGCCTCGACGTCGTCGACGACGACGTGCGGGCGCTCTGCCGCGGACCTCGCGACGACGCCGCCGATGTAGCCGTCGACCACCGAGTTGTGCGTCGCGTTCGCCACGACGACGTAGTCGGGACCGTCCTCGCTGTCGCTGTACGCGTCGTCCCACGCCCGGGCGAGCCGCACGTCCAGGGACGTCTGCCCCGGCCGGATGACCCGGTCGACCACCGTCGTCTCGCCGTTCTGCGGGTCGATGATCCCGAGCCGGACCGATCCCGTGCGCTCCGATGCGCCTCGGACGGGGATGCGCAGCGTCGCGCTCTGCTGCCCGACGGCCACCGGCACGACCGTGGCGGCAGGAAGACTGAGCCGCGCGACGGTCAGCACGTTCGCGGTCGAGCGGACGAGGCCGGGCGCGCTGCCGTAGACGTCGAGCAGGTAGACGACGCCGCGGCTGCTCGTCGAGCGCAGCACGATCGAGGACGACGGCGCGAGCACCACTCCCTTGGGCAGGCGGACCCTGACGTTCTGGGCCCACCCGGCGCCCGTCGGCGCCCCGGGCAGCACCGACGCCGACCGTTGCGGCGTCAGCGTCGTCGAACCGCCCTCCGCATCCCGCACCACCACCTGGAACGTCGGCCGCGACTTCTGCGGCGGGACGATCACGCGCAGGTCCAGGTACCGCGCCGATCCGAGCGGCCGCGTGGGCGTGAAGGCCACGCGCGCCGCCTTCGCGGTCCACGCCACCTTGACGGCGTGCGGTGCGACGGGCAGCCACCCCCACTGCAGCGGCGACCAGTGCGGCGACTGCACGGAGTCGTCCCGCGCGCACGGCCGCGCGGAGCCGTCCACGAAGCCGGCGCACACCGACGCGGTCGCGTGGGCGCTCGCCCGGAAATGCGGGCTGACGTCCGCACGCACAAGCCCCGTCCGGCGTCCCCCGAGCGCGTGCGTGAGCACCACCGCCTTGCCCGCGGAGGCGGCGCGGACGGGCGTGCCGTCCAGCAGCGCTCGGGCCGTGGTGCTGCTGGTCAGGTACGTGCGCGCGGCGGCGGCGATGTAGGCGGAGCCGACCGCGCGCTGCTGCTTCGCGGTGAGTCGCTGCGGGGCGCCCGACCCGCAGACCGGGTCCTCGTCGTCCCACCAGTCGTCCTGCGCGGGAGCAGCCGCCAGCGACGGGGTCCACTGCGAGTTGAAGTAGTTGTGGTTGGCGCCCATCACCAGCACGGAGGTGCGCAGCGCCCGGTCGCCGGTCGCGCGGCCAGCGCTCTGGTCGACGAACAGCTGCCCCTGCAGGTCGGAGACGTCGCCGTCGCAGTACGGCAGCAGGACCGTGGTGGGGATGCCGACCGCGACCTGCTGGCCGAAGTCGGTCGGCGCGACGAGCACCTGCCCGGCGATGGTGAAGCGGTCTCCCGCGCGCGCCTTGATCGCGGCACGGTCCACACCCTCGCCACCGCGCGAGTGGCCCACGGTCATCACCTTGCGCATGTTGAGGTGCCCGGCCAGCGCCGACCTCGCCGCGGGACCCGCGCCCTTTCCCGCGGCCCAGTCGGCGAACACGTCCAGGTGCTTGCGGACCAGCACGGCGCGCGCCGCGGCACCCGAGTCGATGTCCATGTCGTCCTGGCCGTTGATGCCGTTCGCGGAGATCGAGACGGTCACGAAGCCCTGGCTCGCGAGCAGCTTCTGCTGCTGGGTGTAGCCGAGGTAGCTCGGGATCGCCTTCATCCCGCCGGCGCAGGGCCAGTCGATCGACACCTCGTCGCCGCCCGGCGAGTAGCACGTGCCGTGGCGGCCGTGCAGGAACAGGACCACGCCCCGGCGTCCCGCGGCGCCGACGGGCGCGACGACGTGACCACGCATCTCCACCGCGGCCGGGTACCCCGGGATGTGCACCGACGGCAGCGCGTAGGTGAACGCGGACGTCCGGTAACGCCCGGGCTTGGCGGGGTCCCTGTCCAGCACGCGGCTCACCGCGGGAACCGTCGGCACCGTGTCCGCGCGGGACGCGCCACCCGACCCGCCGGCCTTGAGCTCGGCGATCGTCAGCTTCGCCCCGGCGAGCACCCGCCCGCCGCTGACCACCGACACCTGGGCGGGGCGCAGACGCCGGTCCACGCGAAGCGCGAGCGCCCCCTCGCTCGGGACGGGCACGCCGATCCGCTGGTCACCGACCCGGAACTCGGGTCGCGCGTCACCCATCGGCACGTCGGTGCGCGGCTTCCACGTGACGGTGCTGCCCAGCGCGTCGGTGGCGACCGTGATGCCGTCGGCCGACGACACGTGCGGTGCGGGCTCGGGTGGCTCCGAGGCCGCCTGCCCCGCCGGCGCTCCGACCAGGCCCACCGCGAGCGCCGCTCCCAGCACCAGGCTCCATCGTCTGACGTTCATGCCATCGCCCCCGACCGTGATCACACCGGCCGGTCCCGTCCGCGCGGCTGGTGCTGCGCGACCCCGACTGCCTGTGCCCGAAATGTACCGTCGCTCGAAGGTGCGCGAGGGCGGTCTGTGGATACAGGGCAGGTGAGATCTGGCCGAGCGTCGCGCCTGCGCGGCATCGGGCACAGACCAGGGCGACCGGGCGGCAGCGCCGGGCTCCGCGGCGTCAGCCGCGAGCCGTCGGAAGCCCCAGGCTCACGGGCCCCCTCGCGGCGGGCGTGCCGCACGCGGAACCGCCGTCCTGCGGACCCTCGTGCCCGTCGCCACCGGACGTGCGACGCTCCCAGGCGTCACCGGCGCGCGTGCGGCGAACCACCGGCACGGCGCCGTCGGCGACGAGGTGGTGCGGGGCGGCATGGCTGACGACCACCGTCACGAGGTCACCCGGCCGCGGCGCCTCGGCGCCCGCGCTGAAGTGCACGAGCCTGTTGTCGGCGGCGCGGCCGGTCAGGCGGGCGGTCGCGCCGTCCTTGCGTCCTTCGCCCTCGGCGACCAGCACCTGCACCGTGCGCCCCACCTGCGCCTGGTTCTCCTCGAGCGAGATCCGCTGCTGCAGGGCGTGCAGGCGCTCGTAGCGCTCCTGCACCACGGCCTTGGGCAGCTGGTCGGGCAGGTCGGCCGCCGGCGTGCCCGGCCGCGGCGAGTACTGGAAGGTGAACGCCGACGCGAACCGGGAGGCCTCGACCACCCGGAGCGTCTCCGCGAAGTCCTCCTCCGTCTCCCCGGGGAACCCGACGATGATGTCGGTGGTGATCGCGGCGTCGGGCAGCTGCGCCCTGACGCGGTCGAGGATGCCGAGGAACTTCTCGGCGCGGTACGAGCGGCGCATGGCGCGCAGGATCCGGTCGGAGCCCGACTGCAGCGGCATGTGCAGCTGCGGCATCACCGTGGGCGTGTCCGCCATCGCGTCGATCACGTCGTCGGTGAACGCCGCGGGGTGCGGCGAGGTGAACCGCAGGCGCTCGAGGCCGTCGACGGCTCCGGCCGCGCGCAGCAGCTTGGCGAACGCGGTGCGGTCGCCGAACCCCACGCCGTACGAGTTCACGTTCTGACCCAGCAGCGTCACCTCGATGGCACCCTGGCCCACGAGCGCCTCGACCTCGGCCAGGATCTCCCCCGGTCGCCGGTCGCGCTCCTTGCCCCGCAGGTGCGGCACGATGCAGAACGTGCACGTGTTGTTGCAGCCGACGCTGATGGAGACCCAGCCCGCGTAGACGGACTCCCGCCGCGTGGGCAGCGTGCTCGGGAACACCTGCAGCGACTCGGCGATCTCCACCTCGGCCTGCTCGTTGTGGCGAGCGCGCTCGAGCAGCACGGGCAGGACGTCGAGGTTGTGGGTTCCGAACACGACGTCGACCCACGGGGCGCGCTCCACGATCCCGGCGCGGTCCTTCTGCGCCAGGCACCCGCCCACCGCGATCTGCATGCCCGGACGACCCCGCTTGGTCCCGGCGAGCCGCCCGAGGTTGCCGTACAGCTTGTCGGCCGCGTTCTCCCGGACGGCGCACGTGTTGATGACGATCACGTCCGCCGCCTCCGCGGCTGCGTCCTCCGGTCCGGCCGGGACGTACCCCGCCTGCTCGAGCATGCCGGCCATGTGCTCGGAGTCGTGCACGTTCATCTGGCAGCCGAGCGTCTTGACCAGGTACGTGCGAGCAGGCGCTCCGGGCGTGACGGGAGCGAGCGCGAGGTCGAGGGTCGTAGACATCACCGACAAGGGTACGACCCCGACGATCGTCGCCCGGGCCGCCGGTCTTGACCATTGCGTGACCGGGCCGTGACCGTTGCGGATGGCAAGATCGCGCAAACCCCCCTAGCGTCGTCGGATGGCCGACCTCGACGTGACGCCCGACGTGACCGCACGACCGCTCGGCGACCCTCTCGTCGTCCTCTCGCACGTGAACAAGCACTTCGGCGACCTGCACGTGCTCAAGGACATCGACCTCACGGTGCACCGCGGCGAGGTCGTGGTGGTCATCGGCCCCTCCGGCAGCGGCAAGTCCACGCTCTGCCGCACCATCAACCGGCTCGAGACCATCGACTCCGGCACCATCCGCATCGACGGCACCGAGCTCCCCGAGGAGGGCAAGGCGCTCGCGCGCCTGCGAGCCGACGTCGGGATGGTGTTCCAGTCGTTCAACCTCTTCGCCCACAAGTCCGTGCTGGAGAACGTCACGCTCGGACCGACGAAGGTCAAGGGCATGAGCCGGGCCGACGCCCGCACCAAGGCGACGTCGCTGCTCGAGCGGGTCGGCGTCGGCAACCAGGCCGACAAGCTCCCCGCGCAGCTCTCGGGAGGCCAGCAGCAGCGGGTCGCGATCGCGCGGGCCCTGGCCATGGACCCCCAGGTGATGCTCTTCGACGAGCCCACCTCCGCGCTCGACCCCGAGATGATCAACGAGGTCCTCGACGTCATGGTCTCGCTCGCGCGTGAGGGCATGACGATGATCGTCGTCACGCACGAGATGGGCTTCGCTCGCCGCGCCGCGCACCGGGTGGTGTTCATGGACGGCGGCCAGATCGTCGAGGAGGCCGACCCCGAGACCTTCTTCACCGCGCCCCGCAGCGACCGAGCCCGCGACTTCCTCTCGAAGATCCTCACCCACTGACAGCCGCTGGAGAACGAAACCTTCACCACACGAAAGGGATGACCATGCGAAGAGGACTACTGGCACCGGCGCTCGTCGCCACCGCGGCGCTGGCCCTGGCCGGCTGCTCGAGCGACGACGACAGCGGCGACTCGGACTCCGGCTCCATCAAGATCGGCATCAAGTTCGACCAGCCCGGGCTGGGCTACAAGGACGGCGACACGTACACCGGCTTCGACGTGGACGTCGCGACGTACGTCGCCGGCAAGCTCGGCTACGAGCCCGACAAGATCCAGTGGGTCCAGTCGCCGTCCGCCAACCGCGAGAACATGCTGTCCGGCGGCCAGGTGGACATGATCTTCGCCACCTACTCCATCACCGATGAGCGCAAGAAGGTCGTCTCCTTCGCGGGCCCCTACTTCGTGGCCGGGCAGGACCTGCTGGTGGCGGCCGACGACACCTCGATCACGGGTCCGGACGACCTGGACGGCAAGAACCTCTGCTCGGTGACCGGCTCCACCTCGGCGCAGCGCATCAAGGACGAGCACTCGAGCGACACCCAGCTGCTCGAGCAGCCGGGCTACGCCGAGTGCGTCACCGCACTGACGGCCGGGCAGGTGGACGCGGTCACCACCGACGACATCATCCTGGCCGGCCTGGCGTCGCTGCCCGCCAACAAGGGCAAGGTGAAGGTGGTCGGCAACCCGTTCTCGGAGGAGAACTACGGCGTCGGCCTGCCCAAGGACAGCGACAAGTGCGAGGACATCAACGCCGCCATCCAGACGATGATCGACGACGGCACGTGGCAGAAGCTCCTCGACAAGAACGTCGGCGAGTCCGGCTACAAGCCGAACGAGTCGCTGAACCCGCCCAAGCCCGCCGCCTGCGCGTGACGCCCTGCCGGACCCCGCGGGCTGCGGTCCGCGGGGCCCGGCAGCCGTCGCCACGAGCGACGGCGGGACCACCGACAGCTTCGCCGATGACAGCTTGACCGACGACAGCTTCACCGACGACAGCTTCACCGACGACAGCAAGGGAGAGCCGGTGCACCAGGGCTACCTCGACGACGTGTCGACGGCCTTCGCCGACTACGACGTGCTCGGCGCCTTCTGGGTCAACATCCAGCTGACCGTGTACGCCGGTCTCATCGCCCTGGTGCTGGGGACGGTGCTCGCCGTCATGCGGATCTCCCCCGTGCCGAGCCTGCGGTGGGCCGGCACGACGTACGTCACGCTGCTGCGCAACACGCCGCTGACCATCATCATCGTCGGCTGCGTGCTGGGCCTGTGGGGGCAGCTCGGGGTCAGCCTGGGCACGGGGTTCCAGCAGAACTTCTTCCGGCTCGCCGTGCTGGGGCTCGCGGTCTACCACGCGGCCTTCGTGTGCGAGGCCCTGCGGTCCGGCGTCAACACCGTGCCGACCGGACAGGCCGAGGCCGCACGGGCGATCGGCCTGAACTTCGGCCAGGTGGCCGGCCTGGTCATCCTGCCGCAGGCGTTCCGCGGCGCCGTCGCACCGCTCGGCAACGTCCTCATCGCGCTCGTGAAGAACTCGACGGTGGCCGCCGCGGGGTCGGTGGCGGAGGCGTCCGTGCTGATGAAGGAGATGATCGAGAACCGCCCCGACATCATCCTGACGATCTTCGTGGTGTTCGCCCTCGGGTTCGTGGTCCTCGTCGTCCCGATCGGGCTCGCCACCACGTCGCTCTCGCGTCGCCTGGCGGTGGCGCGATGAGCCAGCTGCTGTTCGACGCCCCGGGGCCGCGCGCGCGGCGCCGCATGGTCTGGGTCAACGTCGCCGCGACCGTGGCGGTGGTCGGGATCGGCGTCTGGGTGCTCGCGCGCCTGGCCGACAAGGGCCAGCTCGACGCGGACCTGTGGACCCCGTTCCTCGAGCCCGACACCTGGCTCGACTACCTGCTCCCCGGGCTGCGGTCCACGCTGGAGGCGGCGGCGATCTCGATCGTCACGGCCGCGATCTTCGGCCTCGTCCTGGGCCTGGGCCGGCTGTCGCGCTCGCGCACCGTCCGCTCGGTCTCCGGCGTCATCGTCGAGTTCTTCCGCGCGGTGCCCGTGCTGCTCATGATGATCTTCTTCTACATGGGCCTGCCCCGGCTCGACGTCGTGGACGCCGCGGACGTGCCCCTGGTGGCCGTCGTGCTCGGCCTCACGTTCTACAACGGCTCCGTGTTCGCGGAGCTCGTCCGCTCGGGCGTGCACAACCTGCCGAGGGGGCAGCGGGAGGCCGCGCTGGCGATCGGGCTCCGGCGCGGGCAGTCCCTGCGATCCGTCGAGGTCCCGCAGGCGCTCATCGCGATGCTCCCCGCGATCGCGAGCCAGCTGGTGGTCATCCTCAAGGACACCGCGCTTGGCTACATCATCACGTACCCCGACCTGCTCAACTCGGCGCGTCTGGTCGGGACCGGCAACGGGAACATCCTGCAGGCGCTGGTCGTGGCGGCCCTGATGTTCATCGTCATCAACTACGGGCTGACCCGGCTCGCCTCCCTGCTGGCGCGCCGGCTCGGCACCCGGACCGCGGGCGAGACCCGGGCCGCTCCCCCGCCGCTGGCGATCAGCACCAAGGGCTAGCCGGCGGTCGCGCTGGCCCGGATCTCCCGGACGACGGTCACCTTGATCTCGCCGGGGTAGGTCAGGTCGGCCTCGATGTGGCGTGCGATGGCGACGGCGAGCTGGGGCAACGAGTAGTCGTCGACCTCGGAGGGTTCGACCACCACGCGGACCTCCCGGCCGGCCGACATCGCCAGCGCGCGCCGGACACCCGCGTGCGCCGCGACCAGCTGCTCGAGCTTGTCCAGCCGCTCCGTGTACTGCTCGATCTCCTCGCGCCGCGCACCGGGCCGCGCCGCCGAGACGGCGTCGGCGACCTGGACGAGCACGGCCTCGACGGTCTCCGGAGCGACCTCGTCGTGGTGGGCCGCCACCGCGTTGACCACGGCGTGGTCCTCGCCGTGCCGCTTGACCAGGTCGGCGCCGACGGCGGCGTGCGTGCCGGGCACCTGCGACGTCAGCGCCTTGCCGATGTCGTGCAGGAACGCGCCGCGCCGCGTGACCTCGACGTCCGCGCCCACCTCGGCCGCCATCGCCGCGGCGAGGAGCGCCGTCTCCACGAGGTGCTCGAGGACGTTCTGGCCGTAGGACGTGCGCAGCCGCAGGCGCCCGAGCGTGCGCACCAGCTCGGGGTGCAGCCGGGTCACGCCCGCCCGCTCGGCGGCGTCATGACCCGCCGCGTCGGCGCGCTCGTCGCCCTGCTCCAGCGCGCGCGCGTACGCGGACTCGATCCGCTGCGGGTGGATGCGTCCGTCGTCCATGAGCGCCTCGAGCGTGACCTGCGCCAGCTCTCGACGCTCGGGGTCGAAGCACGACAGCACCACCGAGCCGGGCTGGTCGTCGACCAGCACGTTGACGCCCGTGAGCGCCTCGAAGGCGCGGATGTTGCGCCCCTCCTTGCCGATGATGCGGCCCTTCATGTCCTCCGACGGAAGCGGGAGCACCGTGACGGAGCTCTGCGAGCTGGTCCCGACCGCGGTCCGCTGCAGCGCGGCGACCAGCACCCGACGCGCCTTCGCGTCGGCCGTCCGGCGCGCCTGCGCCTCGATGCGGCGCACCTGGGCGGCTGTCTCGTTCTGCGCCTGCTCGACGAGCCGCCGGGACAGCTCGGCGCGGGCCTCGTCGGCCGTCAGCCCGGCCGCGGAGGCCAGCTCGTCGACGGCCTCCCGGCGGGCGTCGGCCACCACCTGTGCGGCGTGCCGCTCGGCCTCCGCCGCGACCCGGGCCGCCTCCCGCTCCGCGAGCTCGAGCTCGCGCGCCGCCCGGCGCTCGGCATCGGCGGCAGACTCCGCACGCACGCGCGCGTGCTTCTCGAGGGCGCTGGCCTCGGCTCGCTCGGCCGCGATGCTCGCCTCACGCTCCGCGACCCGCGCCTCGCGTCGCTGGGCGTCGCTGAGCAGCGTCTGCGCCTGCTCCCTGATCGACGCGACGTCCTGCTCAGCGCGGACCCGCTGGGCCGCAGCCTCGCGTCGCGCCACGAGGACGAGGATCAGCGCGACGAGGCAGGCACCGAGCAGCCCGATGACGACGAGCAGCGAACCGTCCTCCACGTGCGCCTCCGATCCGGCTCGTCGCGGGTCGGTGCGCTGAGCTCGGGTCCATTGTCACCTACGGACCACCGGCACGGGCCGAGGCGGGCCCGCGCGGTCACCAGCCGTCGGCCGTGTCCTGCTCCAGCCCGGGACCGTCGTCGGCCGCGTGCCACCCGTCGTCGTCCCTCGCCTCGGCGTCCGCGAGCTCCTCCCGCAGCACGCGCGCGACGAGGCCCGGCGGGTAGCCCTTGCGGCCGAGGGCGCCGTAGATGCGGCGACGCCGGACCTCGGGGTCGAGGGCGTGGCCCACCCGCAGCTTGCGCCGCACGAGCTCGCGCGCGGCAGCCTCCTCGTCGTCCGCGTCGACCTGCTCCAGCGCGACCGCGGCCGTCTCCTCGTCGATGCCCTTGCGCCGCAGCTCGACGGCGATCGCGCGGCGCGACTGGCCCCGCTCCGCGTGCCGGGTGCGCACGAGCATCGCCGCGAACTCGGCGTCGTCGACCAGGCCGACCTCGGTGAACCGGTCCAGCACGCGCCCGGCCACGTCGGCGGGGACGAGCTTCTTGGCCATCGCGGCCTCGAGCTGCCCCCTGCTGCGTGGCGCGGCCGCTAGCTGCCGCAGGGCGATCTCGCGCGCCGCCTCCTCCGCCTGCGCGTCGGAGGCGAAGCCGCCAGGCGCCGCGTCCGGACCGTCCTCGGGTCCCGCGACCGCGGCGCCCGACCGCCGACTGCGGCGGCCGGGCTGCGCGCTCATGCTCAGAAGTCGACCTCGGCGTCGGCCGGAGCGTCGATCCGCGCCCCGATGCCGAGCTTCTCCTTGATCTTCTTGTCGAGCTCGTTGGCCAGGTCGGGGTTGTCGCGCAGGAACTTGCGCGCGTTCTCCTTGCCCTGCCCCAGCTGGTCGCCCTCGTAGGTGAACCAGGCACCGGACTTGCGCACGAAGCCGTGCTCGACGCCCATGTCGATCAGGCTCCCCTCACGGGAGATGCCCACGCCGTACAGGATGTCGAACTCCGCCTGCTTGAAGGGCGGCGCCATCTTGTTCTTGACGATCTTCACGCGCGTGCGGTTGCCGACCGCGTCGGTGCCCTCCTTGAGGGTCTCGATGCGGCGGATGTCCATGCGGACCGAGGCGTAGAACTTCAGCGCCTTGCCACCCGTGGTGGTCTCGGGCGAGCCGAAGAAGACGCCGATCTTCTCGCGCAGCTGGTTGATGAAGATGGCCGTGGTGCCCGACTGGCTCAGCGCACCGGTGATCTTGCGCAGCGCCTGCGACATCAGGCGCGCCTGGAGGCCGACGTGGCTGTCGCCCATCTCGCCCTCGATCTCGGCCTTGGGCACGAGCGCGGCGACGGAGTCGATCACGATGATGTCGATCGCGCCGGAGCGGATCAGCATGTCCATGATCTCGAGCGCCTGCTCGCCCGTGTCGGGCTGCGAGACCAGCAGGGCGTCCGTGTCGACACCCAGCTTCTTCGCGTACTCAGGGTCCAGGGCGTGCTCGGCATCGATGAACGCCGCGATGCCGCCGGCCTTCTGGGCGTTGGCCACGGCATGCAGCGCGACCGTCGTCTTTCCGGAGGACTCCGGCCCGTAGATCTCGATGACGCGGCCGCGCGGCAGCCCGCCGATGCCGAGCGCGACGTCCAGCGCGATCGAGCCGGTCGGGATGACCTCGACGGGCGCCCGGCCGTCGTCGCCGAGGCGCATGATCGAGCCCTTGCCGAACTGGCGGTCGATCTGGCTGAGGGCGGCCTCGAGGGCCTTCTCGCGGTCCTGGGGTGCGGGCATGATGTCCACCATCTTCGTCTCGAGCAGCGTGCGCTGCGCCTGCGGGGGCTGGTCCTTGTCGTTGCGGGTGACGCTATGTCCGACCACCGACACCACGACCTGCCGCCCGTCCAGCCTGTGCACCGACGTCGTCGGCGCCGGGCTGTGGACGGCTCGTCGCTGTCACCCAGGGACGACCATACCCGTACAGGTGTTCGATGCGCGCGACACGCCGACACGAGCCTCAGTCCAGCTCGAGCACGCCTCCCGGCTGCAGGACGTGCACGGCGCAGCGCGGTGCCTCCCGGCCCGCGGCCGCGCCGAACGCGGGCCCGCCCACGTCCATCCAACCGGGCGGCAGCCGCCGCGAGACCGGCGTGTGCAGGGTCCCCCAGTGCACCGGGACGGCGTGCCGCGCCCCGACCAGCCCGCACACGCGTGCGGCCTGAGTGGGGTCCATGTGGCCGCCGGACAGCCGCGGACCCCATCCGCCGACAGGGACGAGCGCGAGGTCGATCGGCCCCTCGGCCATCGTCGGCAGGTCCGCCATGGCCGCGTAAGGCTCCGTGTCACCGGCGAACCACGCGCGCCAGCGCGGCGTCGCGATCACGAACCCGCACGCCGCGTTGGGCCGGTGCGGCATCGGCCGGTGGCCGTGCACGGCCGGGACGGGCCGGATCCGCACGTGCGACCCCGGCACGGTCCACCACTCGACGTCCCGGAGCCCGATCGCGTCGACGCCGCGCGCCCGCAGCCAGTGGGCGTTCGCGGGCGCCGCCAGCACCGTGGCGTCCGGCACGAGCCGCAGCGAGGCCAGCTCGGCGTGGTCGTGGTGCAGGTGCGAGACGAGCACGGCGTCGGGCGCCTCCCAGTGCGCGCGCTCCGGCGCCCCGCCCCGACGCCGGAGCAGGTGGGCGTGCGGGCGCAGCAGGGGGTCGGTGAGGATCCGCACGCCGTCGACGTCGAGCACCGCGCTCGCGTGCCCGATCCAGCGCAGCCGCACGCTCACGGGCGCAGCCCGACGGCCTGCGCCCACCGGACGAGCTGGGTGTGCACCGCCTCGGCGCCGACGAGGATCTGCTCGGCACCCACCGGGGCGCGCAGGTCGTCGTCGATCGGCCACTCGCTGGGATGCAGCAGCAACGCGTGGTTCTGCGCACCGCCGATCCCGCCGTGCGAGCCCACCTGGCCCTCGAACGCGTGCACGTGCCCCGCGCGCGAGATGCTCGAGACCAGCAGCAGGTCACCCGTGTTCGGCAGGCGTGCCGCGCGAGCGAGGTCGGCGCGGGCGCGCGGGCCGTAGCCGGCCAGCGGGTCGATGCCCTCGGGCGCGGCGTCCTCCTGCTCCAGGAGCACCAGGCCCGCGGAGCCGACCGCGACCAGGCCGCGTTCCCGCGTGTCGACCACGACGATCCCGATCGACGGCGTCGCGGCGAGCCCCGCGACGAGTCCGGGCCAGCGCTCCTGCACGTCCTCGAGCGTGAGGCGCCGCGGCTCGCGCGGGAACCACACGAGCCCGAGGTTTCCCGACGCCACGACGACGACGTCGGGGAGCTCGGCTCCCGAGCGCGCGCGGGTGGCCTCGCGCGACGCGTCGGGGCCGAGCACGGTCCGCTTGCCGTGGAACGCGCTCGTCAGCAGCGCGTTGAGCGGTCCCCAGTCCTCACCGTCGTGGCTGGTGACGCCCTCCGCGGCGGGCGCGGCCATGAGCGCGCGCACCGCGTCCAGGAGCGAGCGGCCCTCCTCCTGCTCGAAGGTCGCGCCGAGCGTCTGGCCGTGGTCGGACAGCACGACGATGCGGTACGAGCGCGGCGCGACCTCGACCGCGCGCTCGAGGATGCCGAGCACCCGGTCCAGGCCCTCCAGCGCGCGCATCGACTCGGGCCGGGTGGGACCGGCGTGGTGGGCGATCTCGTCGTAGTCGACGAGGTCGACGTAGATGCTCGGGTCGCCGCGCAGGAGCGCCTCGGCGACGAGCGAGGTGTTGAGGTCGCGCATCGCGACGTTGCTGATGCCGCGCAGCACCACGTACCAGCCCGCCCGCGAGATGCGCGGCCGCACGTCCCGGATGCGCTGACGACGCGCCTGGTAGAGCTCCTTGACCATCTCCCCGAGCGTGAGGCTGACCGCGCGGGCGAGCACGAACGGGCTCGCGAAGAAGCGCAGGAACGCGGGCCCCGGGCCCAGGCCGGATCCCGTCCCGTCCGGCCCCGGCGCGCGCGTGCGGCTCATGACCAGGTAGCAGGCCGCGGCGTCGCCCGAGAACATGGTGGACACGGCCGTGCCGCCGCCCGCCAGCAGCCCCTTGCCGGACGTGAGGCGCTGCTCCACGAGCGCGGCGTCGACGGGGTGGTTGGTGACCACGAGCCGCCCGAGCTCACGGTCCCACCAGCGGAACGCAGGGATGTCCGACGAGTCGCCGTGCAGCAGCCCGGCCTGGCTCGCCGGGGTGGTCGACGGGATGCGCGCCCACCAGGACTCCAGGCTGTGCGTGCCGTCGACCAGCCACCTCTGCATCGTGGGCGCCAGCCCCGCCTCGATCGCCTCGCGCAGCACGGGCTCGCCGACGCCGTCGAGCTGCACGACGAGCAGCCCGGGCTCCCTGTCACCGTCGCTCGTGGCCGCGCCGGCACGCCGGGCGTGGCGACGCGCACGGCGCAGCACGTCCGCGACCACGTACTCGCTGTCGTTGGCCCCCCACAGCCAGCGGCCCACGGCCATCACGATGCCGGCGAGGACCAGCACCGCGAAGAAGCCCCACGCCGACTCGACCGTCAAGCCCGGCAGCACGACGAGCGCGAGCCACGCCGTGGCGACCTGCGCGAGCAGACCGGCGACGAGCGCACCGCCCGCACCGGCCACGCGCGCCAGCCACCGCATGGGCCGGCGCAGCGCGAGGTCCCCGAAAGCGACGACGACCGCCGCTCCGAGCACCGGTCCCGGGCCGGACGCCGCGACGTCGTCGACCACCGCGATCGCCAGCCACAGCCCCAGTGCGGTGGTGGCGACCGAGACCACGGCGTCGCCCACGTCGGCGAGCTCGGGCAGGCGCGCCGGCCGGTCGGAGTTCGCGCTCATCGACCGCTCACCGCCCGCTCATCGGCCGCTCATCGGCCGCTCATCGGCCGCTCATCGACGCGGAGGCGCCTGGCGACCCAGGTCGGCGCCCCACCGCTTGTCGTCGGGGATGTCGAGCTCGTCGCACAGGGCGTGCCACACGACCCGGGGCTCGACGCCGTCGTCGAGCGCCTGCTCGGGGGTCCGTTGGCCGAGCGCCCCGAGGACCATCGAGCGCGTCAGCTCCCGGCCGTGGGCGCTGCCCAGCACCTCGTCCACCAGCTGCCAGAACTCCCGGAACCTCACGGACGTCAGCCTGCCACCAAGTCGAGCCCTGCGGGGCCAGCGGATGTGGGCGCCGGCTGCGACGATGACGGCGTGGTGCTCGATCGCTTCTCCGCCCCGGCCCGGTCCTGGTTCGCCGGTGCGTTCGCGCAACCCACGGCCGCCCAGGAGGGCGCCTGGGACGCCGTCAGCAGCGGCGAGCACGCCCTCGTCGTCGCCCCCACGGGTTCCGGCAAGACGCTCGCGGCGTTCCTGTGGGCCCTCGACGGCCTGCTGACCGGCCCCGTGCCGGCCGACCCGCTCGAGCGATGCCGCGTGCTGTACGTCTCGCCGCTCAAGGCGCTCGCCACCGACGTCGAGCGCAACCTGCGTTCGCCCCTGGTCGGCATCGCTCAGGCGGCCACCCGCCTGGGCACCGAGCTGCCTGACGTCAGCGTCGGCATCCGCACCGGCGACACGCCACCGGCCGAGCGCCGCGCTTTCGGTGTCCGTCCGCCGGACATCCTCATCACGACGCCCGAGTCGCTCTACCTCGTGCTCACGTCGGGTGCGCGGGCCGGCCTCGCGGGCGTGCGCACGGTCATCATCGACGAGATCCACGCGGTCGCGGGCACCAAGCGCGGCGCGCACCTGTCGCTGTCTCTCGAGCGGCTCGACGCCCTGCTCGACCACCCCGACGGGCCGGGCCCCGCCCAGCGCATCGGCCTGTCGGCCACGGTCCGGCCGGTCGAGGCGGTCGCCGAGTTCCTGGCGGGCACGCGTGCGCCCGCCGACCGTGGTCGGCCCGTGCGCGTGGTGCAGCCGCCGGCGGACAAGCGCATCGAGGTCGAGGTCGTCGTCCCGGTGCCCGACCTCACCGAGCTGGGCGGCAGCACGACGACGGAGACCGCGGACCCGAGCGGGGACGCCGCGGGCACGTTCGTGCGACCGTCGGTGTGGCCGCACGTCGAGGAGCGCGTGGTGGACCTCGTCGCCGACCACCGCTCCACCCTGGTGTTCACCAACTCCCGCCGTGGCGCGGAACGCCTGACGTCGCGCATCAACGAGGTGTGGGCGCAGCGCCAGGGCATCGACGTGCCGGACCCAGGAGAGCTGCAGGCGGCGGCCGTGCCCGCCCAGTCGGGGACGGCCGTGGGCATCGACACCCGCGAGGCGGCCACGATCCTGGCCCGTGCGCACCACGGGTCCATGAGTCGCGCGGAGCGGACGCGCACCGAGTCCGAGCTCAAGGCCGGGCAGCTGCCGGCGGTGGTCGCGACGAGCTCGCTCGAGCTCGGCATCGACATGGGTGCGGTGGACCTCGTCGTGCAGGTGGGTGCGCCACCTTCGGTGGCCTCGGGCCTGCAGCGCATCGGCCGCGCCGGGCACCAGGTGGGCGCGATCTCGCGCGGCGTCATGTTCCCCACGTTCCGCGGCGAGCTCGTGCCGGCGGCGGTCACGGCGCAGCGCATGCGCAGCGGCGCGCTCGAGGCGCTCGCCGTGCCGCAGAACGCTCTGGACGTGCTGGCCCAGCAGGTGGTCGCCATGGTGGCGGTCGAGGACTGGACGGTCGACGAGCTCTCGGCGGTGGTGCGCCGCGCGGCCGGCTTCGCGCGCCTCGGCGACGCGACGTTGCGGGCGGTGCTCGACATGCTCGCCGGCCGCTATCCCAGCGAGGACTTCGCCGAGCTGCGGCCACGCATCGTCTGGGACCGCGTGACCGACGTGCTCACCGCCAGGCCGGGCGCGCTCCGGCTCGCGGTGACCAGCGGGGGCACCATCCCGGATCGCGGGCTCTACCCGGTGTTCCTGGCGAGCGGCGCCAGCACCAGCGACGTCCCCGTCGACGCCGAGACGACGGGCGGTCGCGTGCGCGGCGGCAAGCGGGTCGGCGAGCTCGACGAGGAGATGGTGTACGAGTCGCGCGCGGGCGACACGTTCACGCTGGGCTCGAGCACGTGGCGCATCGAGGAGATCACGCCCGACCGGGTGCTCGTGACGCCCGCACCGGGCGTCCCGGGGCGGCTGCCGTTCTGGAAGGGCGACTCCCCCGGCCGGCCCGCCGAGCTGGGCCGCGCGATCGGCGGCTGGGTGCGCGCCGTGTCCGGGCTGCCCGCGGCGGAGGCACGCGCGGAGGTCGAGGCGGCGGGGCTCGACCCGTGGGCGGCCGACAACCTGCTCACGTACGTGGCGGAGCAGCGCGAGGCCACGGGTGACGTCCCGTCGGACACGACGCTCGTGCTCGAGCGGTTTCGCGACGAGCTGGGCGACTGGCGCATCGTGCTGCACTCGCCGTACGGGGCTCGCGTGCACGCACCCTGGGCGATCGTGATCGGCGCACGGCTGCGTGAGCGGTACGGCGTGGACGCGGCGGCGATGCACTCGGACGACGGCATCGTCCTGCGGCTGCCCGACGTGCTCGACACCGCCACCGGCTGGACCGACGAGCCCGTCGCGGGGCCCGACGACGGGCCGGCCATCGGCCTGGCGGACCTGCTCATCGAGCCCGACGAGGTGATCGACGCCGTCCGCTCGGAGCTCGGCTCGTCGGTCATGTTCGGCGCTCGGTTCCGGGAGGCCGCGAGCCGCGCGCTCCTGCTGCCGCGTCGACGGCCCGACCGCCGTCAGCCGCTGTGGCAGCAGCGCCAGCGCTCGGCGCAGCTGCTGTCCGTCGCCGCCCAGTACCCGGAGTTCCCCATCCTGCTCGAGGCCGTGCGCGAGTGCCTCCAGGACGACTTCGACACGACGGCGCTCGCCGACCTCATGCGCGACGTCGGCGCGGGGCGCATCCGCGTCGTCGAGGTCACCACGCGGCAGCCCTCGCCCTTCGCCCAGACGCTGCTGTTCGGCTACACGGCGCAGTTCCTCTACGACGGCGACGCGCCGCTCGCCGAGCGCCGCGCCGCCGCCCTCTCGCTGGACCCGACGCTCCTGGCCGAGCTGCTGGGCCAGGGTGGCGAGTCCCAGCTGGCCGACCTGCTGGACCCGGACCAGGTGCTGCTCACGGAGGCGGAGCTCAGCGGGCGGGCACCCGACCGCCAGGCGGGCACGCTCGAGCAGCTGGCCGACGCGGTGCGCCGCCACGGTCCGCTCACCGCGGACGAGCTCGCCGAGCGCGTGCAGCCCGCGGTGCGGGACCAGGTGCCCGCGTGGCTGGACGAGCTCGCCGCCACCCGGCGGGTCATCAGCGTCCGGCTGGGCGGGGTGCAGCCGGGCCGCGAGGCGCAGTGGGCGGCGATCGAGGACGCCGGGCGCCTGCGCGACGCGCTCGGTGTCGCGTTGCCGGTCGGTGTGCCCGAGGTGTTCACCGAGGTCGTCCCCGACCCCGTGGCGGACCTCCTGCGCCGGTTCGCGCGCACGCACGGGCCGTTCACCGCCTCGGCGGCCGCCGCCCGCTTCGGCTGGGGCGTCGCGGTCGTGACCGACGCGCTGCGCAGGCTCGAGCGGACGGGCGTGCTGGTGCAGGGCCGGCTGCGACCCGACGTCCTCGGCGGCACGGGCGACGAGTTCTGCGACGCGGACGTGCTGCGGACGCTGCGCCGACGTTCTCTCGCCGCGCTGCGGGCCGAGGTCGAGCCCGTGGACCCCGCTGTGCTCGGCGTCTTCCTGCCGCGCTGGCAGGGGGTGCTGCCGGCCGGGTCGTCGTCGGCATCCACGTCCGGAGCATCCGGCTCGGCGACGGGTGCGTTGCGCGGCGTGGACGGCGTGGCGCGGGTCATCGAGCAGCTCGCCGGGTGCGTGCTCCCGGCCTCGGCCCTCGAGACGCACGTGCTCCCTGCACGCGTCCCCGACTACTCCCCCGCCATGCTCGACGAGCTCACGGCGGCCGGCGAGGTGCTCTGGGCCGGCCACGGCTCCCTGGCCGGGCACGACGGCCTGGTGTCGCTGCATCCCGCCTCGGTCGCCGACCTCACGCTGCCGCCCGTCGCGGCGCCCGACCCCGACGGGCCCACGTCCACCGCGCTCCACGGCGCGGTGCTCGCGGCGCTCGACGGGGGCGGCGCTTGGTTCGTCGGCCCGCTCACCGAACGTGTGCGCGCCCTGCTCGCCGACGCGGGCGCCGGGCGGGACCACGCCGCCGATCCCGCCGATCCGGCGGCGACGCCGGTCGGTCAGGGCGACGTCGTCACGGCCCTCTGGGACCTCGTCTGGGCCGGGCAGGTCAGCAACGACAGCCTCGCGCCGCTGCGCGCCTGGCTGGGGTCGGGGTCGACCGCCCACCGCACGCGCGCCCCCTCACCCCGCGCCCGTGCCCTGCGCCCGAGGCTCGGTCTGCGTGCGAGCGTGCGCGTCGCCGGGGCGGCGGCCCCCGCCACGGGCGGGACGGGTGCCGCGGCCGGCCGCTGGTCGCTGCTGCCCGGACGCGAGCTCGATCCCACCGTCCGTGCGCACGCCCTCGCCGCGCAGCTGCTCGACCGGCACGGCGTGCTGACGCGAGCCGTGGCGCCGTCCGAGGGGCTCGGCGGCCGGTTCGGCGACGTGTACCGGGTGCTCGCCGCGCTCGAGCAGGGGGGTCAGGTGCGCCGCGGGTACTTCGTGGAGCGGCTCGGGGGCTCTCAGTTCGCGCTGCCCGGTGCCGTCGACCGGCTCCGGGTGGACGCGCAGGTGGTCCAGGCGGCCGCGGACCGGGAGGCCGACGGCCGCACGGGCGCGACGGCGCACGTGGTCGTCCTGGCCGCCACCGACCCGGCCAACCCGTACGGCGCCGCCCTGGCATGGCCCGACCCGCCCCGCGAGCGCGCGGTCGAGACCGCGCGACACCGGCCGGGGCGCAAGGCGGGCTCGCTCGTGGTGCTCGTCGACGGCCGGCTCGCGCTCTACCTGGAGCGCGGCGGTCGGACCGCGCTGTCCTTCACGGACGACGCGCACGCGCTCGATGCCGCGGCCGAGGCGCTCGCCTCGACGGTCCGCACGCGGCGCACGGGGCGGCTGACGATCCAGCGCATCGACGGCGCCGAGGTGCTGGCCGGTGGCGCGCTGCACGGTCCGGTGGGTCGAGCGCTGGTCACCGCCGGCTTCTCGGCGACGCCCCGCGGCCTGCGCATGGGAGGCGGCTGAGTGCCCGAGGGGGACGTCCTGCGCCGGACCGCGACGCGCCTCGACCAGGCGTTGGCGGGCCAGCAGCTGACGCGCGCCGAGCTGCGGTGGCCATCGGTGGCCACGGTCGACCTGGTGGGCGCGCGGGTGCTCGGCACCGAGCCGTACGGCAAGCACCTGATGACCCGGTTCGACGACGGCCGCACGCTCCACACCCACCTGCGGATGGACGGCACCTGGCGCACGCTGCGCACGGGAAGCCCGCAGGCGGCTGCCCGCGCGCCCGACATCCGCGCCGTCCTGGGCACCCCGCAGTGGACGGCCGTCGGACGCCTCCTGGGCATGGTGGACGTCGTGCAGACGAGCGACGAGCACACGCTCATCGGCCATCTCGGCCCGGACATCCTGGCGAGCAGCGTCGACGTCGACGAGCTGCTGCGCCGGTGGGCGGGCGCGGGACCGCGTCCCGTCGCCGAGGTGCTGCTGGACCAGCGGGTCGTCGCGGGAATCGGCACGGTCTTCATGGCCGAGTCCCTGTTCGCGGAGCAGATCTGGCCGTGGACGGCCGCGGACGAGGTCGCCGACCCTGCCCGTCTGCTGCTGGTCGCGCGCAAGCAGATGCGGCGTTCGGTGCTCGCCGACGAGCGACCCGAACGCGTGCACGGACGCCTGCACCGGCCGTGCCGTCGCTGCGGCACCGCCATCGCGGTGGGGCAGGCGAACGAGCCGCCCTACGAGCGGCCCGTCTTCTACTGCCCCCGCTGCCAGCCGCCGGGGGCGACGGGGATGGCGGCGGGGGCGAGCGCGGAGGCCCGCTGAGGGCACACGTCGCCGCTGAGGCACCACATCGCTGTGAAGCGCCTCGCACCCGTTCGCGTGCAGCCACGCGGCCCCGCACCCGTCCGCGTGCAGCCACGCGGCCCAGCACCCGTCCGCGTGCAGTCATGCAGCAGACGACGACGAGCCGCAGACCCCATGGTCCACGGCCCGTCGTCAGTCCGACTCAGATGTGTCAGCCGATCGGTGCCAGCTCCGCTCGGGTGCGCGCCCACCCAGCGTCCGCGCCGCCCTCGAGCGACGCCGCCAGGTCGATCGGCACGGTGTCCGGGATGAGCAGACCCTCGGTGACGGCGACCCGGTCGCTGACCTCGCGCAGGACGAGCGACATCGGGACGTCGAGCGCCTCGCAGATGCTGTGCAGCAGCTCCGAGGACGCCTCCTTCTGACCGCGCTCCACCTCGCTCAGGTAGCCGAGCGAGACCCGTGCGGCCGACGAGACCTCACGAAGGGTCCGCCCTTGACGCTGCCGCGCGTCCCGCAGCACGTCGCCGATCTCTCGTCGCAGTACGACCATCGGGGCTCCCCCTCTCGCGTCTGTCCGGTTTACCACAGTCATGCCACCGTACCGTGCCCCACCCACACGAAGGTCGGTGCGACGCGACGGCGGTCCAGTGTTGATCACGGTCCTTGCAACGACGAGCCTGGTCATCGTGTTCCCGGCGGCCGGACGTCGCGTGGGATTTCTCACCCCCTGGGCTAGGCCGTCCGGGTGACCTGCACGAGCGCGAGCTCCAGCACGGCGTCGACCGCCGCTTCCCGGACCTCGTCGCGGTCGCCTCCGAGCGCCAGCTCGCGCACGTCGTCGGTCGCAGGCCCCGAGACGGCCACGAACACCGTGCCCGCCTCACGCCCGTCGGCCGGTCCGGGACCGGCCACCCCTGTCGTCGCGAGACCGACGTGGGCGCCGAGCCGCGACCGTGCGCCGCGGGCCATGGCGAGGGCGACGTCGGCGTCCACCGGCCCGCGCTCTGCCAGCAGGCGGGCGTCGACCCCGAGGACCGACGCCTTCAGGTCGGTGGCGTACGCGACGACCGCCCCGCGGACCACGTCGGACGCCCCGGGCACGGCCACCAGCCGGGCGCACACCAGCCCACCCGTGAGCGACTCCGCGGTCGCGAGCGTGAGCCCTGCCGACCGCAGCACCTCCAGCACGCGGGGCGCGACGTCCACGTCAGGCCGCCGGTGGGGCGGCGTTGGCCCGGATGCGCGTCGCGAGCCGGACGTAGTCGAGCCCGGTCACCACGGTCACGACGACCGCGGCGCCCATCGTCACGGCGGCCACCACGGACAGCCAGTCCGGCATCGCATCGAGCGGCAGCAAGTAGAGGCCGATCGCCACGGACTGCAGCACGGTCTTGACCTTGCCGCCGCGCGACGCGGGCAGCACCACATACCGGAGCAGGAAGAAGCGCATCACCGTGATGCCCAGCTCGCGGACGAGGATGACGACGGTCACCCACCACGGGAGGTCGTCGAGCGCGGACAGGAGCACCAGCGCGGTGCCCATGAGCAGCTTGTCGGCGATCGGGTCGAGGAGCTTGCCGAGGTCGGTGATCTGGTCGTTGCGGCGGGCCATCCACCCGTCGACGCGGTCCGTCACGGCGGCGAGGACGAACAGGCCCGTCGCGACCAGGCGGCCCGTGGTGCTGTGCCCGCCGTCCGCGAGGAGCGCCCATGCGAAGAACGGCACGAGCGCGATCCGCAGCATCGTGAGCAGGTTCGCCGCGTTCCAGTTCGAGACGCGTGCCGTCGCCGTCACAGGGCAATCACCGGTCCATCACGCCAGACAGCCTAGAGTCCCGGTGTGCGAACCCCGTCCACGGGCGCCCGCGGGAGCGCCTCATGACCCGCCACGTCCGCGCGCACCGCCGCTCGCGCCTCGTGGCCCTCGTCGCGACCCTCGCGCTGGTCCTCGCGTGCGTCGGCGCCGTCGCCTTCGGCCTTTCCGACGAGGCCGGGGACCCGTCGGTGCCGCCCGCCGCCGGGGTGCCGTCCGCGACGCCGGGCGCGACGGCGTCGGCGAGCCCCACGCCGACGCCCACCCCGACCGCCGACCCCGACGCGGAGTTCACGATCGTGGCCGCGGGCGACGTGCTGCCCCACCTGCCCGTCCTCAACTCGGCGAAGACCGGCGACGGCTACGACTTCGGCCCGCTGCTGGCGCCGCTGGACCCGTGGATCCAGCCCGCCGACCTGGCGATCTGCCACCTCGAGGTGCCGATCGCACCTCCGGGCAAGAAGCCCACGGGCTACCCGATTTTCGGCAGCCCGCCGCAGCTGGTCGACGCGCTCAAGGCTCAGGGCTGGGACGGCTGCTCGACGGCCTCCAACCACTCCGTCGACCGCGGCTTCGCGGGCGTCGAGGCGACCCTCGACACGCTGGACGCCGCGGGCATGGGCCATGCGGGCACGGCACGGTCGGCCCAGGAGCAGTCCCAGCCGCAGCTGTACCGCCTGGAGCGCGCGGGCCAGACGATCACGGTCGCGCACATCGCCGCCGCGTACGGCACCAACGGCATGCCCGTGGACGCCGACAAGCCGTGGTCCATCAACCTCATCGACGTTCCGGCGATGGTGGACCAGGCGAAGCAGGCCCGGCAGGACGGCGCCGACCTGGTCATCGCCAGCGTGCACTGCTGCGTCGAGTACCAGACCGAGCCGACCGCGGAGCAGAAGGCGATCGACCAGGAGCTGGCGAACTCGGGCGAGATCGACCTCGTGATCGGGCACCACGCCCACGTGCCGCAGCCGGTCGCGAAGCTCGAGGGCGGCCCCCGGGGCGAGGGCATGTGGGTGGCCTACGGCCTGGGCAACTTCCTGTCCAACCAGGACGGCGAGTGCTGCGTCGACAGCACGGACTCGGGGATCCTGCTCACGGCGCACGTGGTGAGTGCCGGTGCGTTCGACGCCGAGGGCAGGAGGGCAGGACCGGCGCACGTCACGGGCGTCGAGTGGACGCCCATCACCGTGGACCGCCGCAGCGGTCACGAGGTGCACGCGCTGCCGGACATCACGGGTGGCACGGACACGCTGAGCCCGGCGCAGGTCAAGGCCCGCACCGCGCGCGTCGCGACCGCCGCCGGGAACGAGGCTCCGAAGCGGACGACGCCGGTCACGTCGACCGGACCTCCTCCGACGGTCGTTCCTCGCAGCGCCGGCTGACCGCTCAGCCGGCCGTGCGCGGTCCGAGCACGCTCTCCACAGGCTGCGCGCTGCCGAACAGCCAGCCCTGCCCGTAGCGCCAGCCGTTGCGCTGCAGGAACTCGGCCTGCTCCGCGTGCTCGATGCCCTCGGCGATCGTCACCATGGCGAGCTCGCGCGCGAGCGAGCCGAGCGCGCGCGCGATCTTGCCCGCGGTCGGGTCGTCGGGGATGCCCGACGTGAACGACATGTCGAGCTTGACGCCGGCCACCGGCAGGTCGCGCAGGTAGGACAGCGGCGAGACGCCGGTCCCGAAGTCGTCGAGCAGCACCGGCACGCCCGACGCGGAGAGCTGGGTGAGCTCGTGCCGGATGCGCGTGCCGGACGCGACGAGGGACGTCTCCGTGAGCTCGACCACGATGCGTCCGGCCATCACCCGGTGCCGCGAGATCTCCGCGAGCAGCGTCGTGGCGAACTCCCCGTCGCCGAGCTGGTCGGCGGAGACGTTGACGGACACCCACTGGGTCTGGTCCGCCATCGCCGCGACCGCCTCGACGACGCGGCGGGCCACGAACTGGCCCAGCGCCACGGCCAGGCCCACCTCCTGCACCATCGCGAGGAACGCGTGCGGAAGCAGCAGGCCGCGATGGGGGTGCTGCCAGCGGATCAGCGCCTCGTACCCGACCACGCGGTGGTCGCCGAGGTCGACGATGGGCTGGTAGTACACCACCAGCTCGCCGGCCTCGAGCGCGGCCGCGAGCTCGCGGTGCAGGTCGGCGCCGCTCCCCCGGCTCATGCTGCTGTCGTAGACCTCGGTCCGACCGCGGCCGGCGGCCTTCGCGCGGTACAGCGCCGCGTCGGCCGCCGCGAGCATCGCCGGCGCGCCGCCCTCGACAGACTCGGGGTCCGCCAGGGCGATGCCGATGCTCGCGCCCACGCTCAGCCGCCGCCGAGACACGCGCACCGGCTCCTGCAGACCGGCGTGGATGGCCGCCGCGACCTCGAACACCGCCTTGGGGCCGTCCACGTCCTGCACGACGACCACGAACTCGTCGCCGCCCAGCCGTGCGACCGTGCCGCGCCGGGCGGTCGCCACGCGCAGCACGCTGGCGACGTGCACCAGCACCTCGTCGCCCGCGGCGTGCCCGTAGCGGTCGTTGATCTCCTTGAACCCGTCCAGGTCGCACGCGAGCACGGCGACGCGGTCGACGATCCCCGGCTGCTCGAGCACCGACTGCAGCACCTCCTGCAGGAGCGTGCGGTTGGCCAGCCCGGTCAGCGGGTCGTGCATCGCCCGGTGGGTGAGCATCTCCGCCTGCAGCCGGGACTCGGTGGAGTCGCGCACCTGCACGACGAAGTGGTCCGGCGAGCCGTTGGCGCTGCGCACCAGCGCGGCGTCCAGCACCACCCACACGAGGTGGCCGTCGGCGCGCTGGTAGCGCTTCTCGAGGGAGAACCGGTGCTGGCCGCCGCCCAGGAGCCGGTCCACCTCGAGCCGCTCGGAGGCGCGCGTCTCGGCCGTGCTGAGGTCCTCCATGGGGTAGCCCCGCAAGGCGTCCACGCTCGTGCCGAGCAGCTCGGCCAGGGCCGCGTTCGCCTCGACGATGCGCCAGTCGAGGTCGACGAGCGCCATGCCGATCGGGGCATTCTCCATGGCGACCCGGAACTGGGTCTCGCTGCGTGACAGGGCGGCCTCGACCTCGCGGCGCCCGGTCACGTCCACGAGCGTGGTCAGCACCGCGGCCGCGTCGCCGTCGCCGGCGGGGACCAGCTGGCTGGCCACCTGGACCATGCGCGCCTGCGCCTGCGCGCCGCCCGGCAGCGCGACGCCCACGAGCTCGGAGTGCACCGTGAAGCCCGTGTGCCCGAGCCCCGGGCGGTGGCCGAGCACCGCCGCCGGGTTCATCGCCAGGCCCAGCTCGTTGACGAGCACCACCGGAAGGTCGCCGAGCTGGAGCCCGACCGCCGCGGCGGCGTCCACGCCGAGGATGGTGGCCGCGCGCTCGGAGATGTCGAGGACCTTGCCCGACAGCGAGGAGACGAGCGCGCCCTCGCGGGTGACGGCCTGCAGCGCGTCGTACCGGTGCCGCAGCTCGCGCGAGAGCGCAAGCGCCTCGTTGGCCCGTCGGACCTCGCGACGCTGCCGCGCCATGAGCACGAGGACCGCGACGAGCGCGACGATCGCGATCGCGCCGATCACGCTGGAGACCGTGTTGACGGCTCCCGAGCCGCCCAGGATCGACGCGGGAGCCGCGTCGAGGGCGAGCCCGTGACTCACCGCCGGCCGCCGGACCATGGCCCGGCGTCGTCCCCCTCGTCGTCATCGAAGTAGTCGGTGGCGACCGGAGGATCGCCGGGCATCGCCCCGTCGGCGCTCGCGTACGGGTCCTCGGGCGGGGCACCGCGCAGCATCTCGAGCGTCCCGGGCAGGTCGTCCGGCTGGACGAGGACCTCGCGCGCCTTCGAGCCCTCGGACGGCCCGACGATCTCCCGCGACTCCAGGAGGTCCATGAGGCGACCGGCCTTGGCGAAGCCGACCCGCAGCTTGCGCTGGAGCATCGACGTGGAGCCGAACTGGGTGGTGACCACCAGCTCGGCGGCCTGCAGCAGCAGGTCGAGGTCGTCGCCGATGTCGTCGTCGACCTGCTTCTTCGCTGCCGCGACGGTCACGTCCTCGCGGTAGACCGGCTTGAGCTGCTTCTTGACGTGCTCGACCACCGAGTGGATCTCGGACTCCGCCACCCAGGCGCCCTGCGTGCGCATCGGCTTGGCCGCGCCCATGGGCAGGAACAGCGCGTCACCCTGGCCGATGAGCTTCTCCGCGCCCGGCTGGTCGAGCACCACGCGGGAGTCGGTCAGCGAGCTCGTCGCGAACGCCAGCCGCGAGGGCACGTTGGCCTTGATGAGACCGGTGACCACGTCCACGGACGGGCGCTGCGTCGCGAGCACCAGGTGGATGCCGGCCGCGCGGGCCAGCTGCGTGATGCGCTGGATCGATGCCTCGACGTCGCGCGGGGCGACCATCATGAGGTCCGCGAGCTCGTCGACCACCACGAGCAGGTATGGGTAGGTCGCGATCTTGCGCTCGGAGCCGGGCAGCGGCTTGACCTTGCCGGCACGCACCGCGGTGTTGAAGTCGTCGATGTGCTTGAACCCGAAGTTGGCGAGGTCGTCGTAGCGCGCCTCCATCTCGCGCACCACCCACTCGAGCGCCTCCGCGGCCTTCTTGGGGTTGGTGATGATGGGCGTGATGAGGTGCGGGATGCCCTCGTAGATCGTCAGCTCGACGCGCTTGGGGTCGACGAGCACCATGCGCACCTCGTCGGGCGTCGCGCGCATGAGGATCGAGACGATCATCGAGTTCACGAAGCTCGACTTGCCCGCGCCCGTCGCACCGGCGACCAGCAGGTGGGGCATCTTCGCGAGGTTGGCGGTGACGTAGCCGCCCTCGACGTCCTTGCCGACGCCGATGACCATGGGGTGCTCGCTGCGCTTGGCGGCGCTGGACCGCAGCACGTCACCGAGCGAGACGGTCTCGCGGTCCGTGTTGGGGATCTCGATGCCGATCGCCGACTTGCCGGGGATCGGCGACAGGATGCGCACGTCCGCGCTCGCGACCGCGTACGCGATGTTCTTGCTCAGGGCCGTGACGCGCTCGACCTTGGTGCCCTTGCCCAGCTCGACCTCGTAGCGCGTGACCGTCGGACCGCGCGTGAACCCGGTGACCTGGGCGTTGATCTCGAACTGCTCGAGCACCGACGTCAGCGACTCGACCACGCGGTCGTTCGCGGCCGAGCGCACCTTGTGCGGCGCACCCTTGGCGAGCGAGTCCTCGGACGGCAGCGTGTAGAGCACGTCCCCGCCCAGCATCGGCTGCTCGCCGCGCGGCACGGGCGTCGTGGCGGGCGCGGTGATCGCCCGGTCGACGACGGCCGTGCGATCGGCGGAGTCCAGCACGGCTGTCGGCACCGTGTCGGGCGCGGGCTCGACCTCGTCGGCGGCGTCCGGGACCACGACGGCGGCCCTCACGAACGCCTCGTCGCCCACGTACCCGTCGAGACGGTCCTCGTCGGCCTCGTCCACCTCCTGTGCCCGGTTGCGGCGGCTCAGCAGGCCGCGGCGGCGCTTGGGAGCGGGCTCCTCGTCCTCGTCGATCGCGGAGTGCAGCGCGTTGATGACCAGCGGCGCGTCGTCGTCCTCGTCGGCGGCGTCCTCCTGGGCGTCGTCGTGCCGACCGCCCGTGAGGCGGTGGTACCCGGCGCGCAGGCGCGGGACCACCTGGTGCACGGGCGTGGCGGTGACCACGAGCACGCCGAAGAACGCCAGCAGGAGCAGCAGGATGATGGCCACCGGTGCGGTGAGCAGGCTCGCGAGGGGCGTCCCGACGGCGAAGCCGACGATGCCGCCCGCCGATCGCAGGGCCGCGAAGTCGTCCGTCCCCGGCAGCCCGCGCGAGATCTGCACGATGCCGCACACGGCCAGGATGATCGCGGTCAGGCCGATCCCGATGCGGCTGTTGGCCTGGACCCGCTCCGGGTGCCGCATGAGGCGGATCGCCGTGGCCAGCAGCAGCACGGGCACGATGACCCCGACGACGCCGAACGTCCCCGCGACGACCGAGTGGATCGCGTCGCCCGCAGTCCCGGACAGGGCCCACCACTCGCGCGCGGCGACCACGACCGCGAGGCCGAGGAGCGTGAACGCGACGCCGTCGCGACGGTGTGCCGGGTCGAGGTCGCGCGCGCCGTGCCCCATGCGGCGCGCGGTCCCGCCGATCACGTGCGCGCACCCCATCCACGCGCCCCGCACCATGCGGACGGGCAGGGCGGACTGCCGCGTCGCGGGCGTGCGGGCCGGCGGCCGCGACGCGGCGGGCCGCGCGGACGTGCCCTTCGCGGTCGAGCGCGGGGCGGTCTTCGTGGTGGCGCGCGACGTCGTCGGCGCGCCGGGTCGGGCACCTGAGGAGGACGTACGAGTCGCCATGGTCCTCAAACTAGCCGGGCGCGCCCACCAGACCCGCGTGCCCCGGCGCGTGTCGCCTCCCGATCCGCCTCTCCTCCCTCCCATCGGCTCACGCATGCCGAGCGTCGGACCTTCGTGGCACGGTTGCGAGCATGGCGACGACGTCCCACGGCCTCCCGGTCGACCGCTCCCGGGTGCTGGCCTACCGCGTGCACGCGCAGGAGCTCGACCGCGCACCGCGAGCCGACCGCGCGGTCGACGACGCCGCCATCCTCGACCTGGGCGTGCAGGACACCGGCCCGGACGGCGCGCTGTGGGCCCTCGCGGTGCGCGGCGTCCCGGTGCGCGCCCACGCCTGGCCCGACGAGCTCGCGCTCGCCTGGACGCTGCGCGGGGCGCCGCACGCCTACCGGCGCCGGGACCTGCCGACCGTCGAGCGGGCGGTCCGGCCGTACTCCGACGCCGACGCCGCGCGGCGGGTCGTCAACGCGGCCCGGCCGCTCAAGGCGGAGGGCATCCCGGTCACGCGGGCGCTCGCCGAGACGGCTCGCACCATGCACCGCGTGGTCCGCGATCCCGTCTCGAAGGGCGCGCTGTCCACGCGCATGACCGCGGAGATGCCCGAGCCGTACGTGCGGTGGTGCGAGCCGTGCGGTGCGACCCACATGTACGAGCTCACCTTCCGCCTCGCCGCGCTGCACGCGGGCCTCGAGCTCGAGCCGTCGACGTCTCCCCCGGTGCTCCGCCCCATCCCGGGGTGGCCGGCGGACCACGTGGGCGACCTCGAGCCGTCGTCCGACGACGGCGCGTTCGACCTCGTGCGCGGGACTCTCCACCTGCTCGGGCCCCTCGACCACAAGCAGGTCGCGACGTTCCTCGACGCGCCGGTGCGCGAGGTCACGGCGCGGTGGCCCGACGACGCGGTGCCGGTGGACGTGGAGGGAGCTCCCCGGTGGTTCCTCGAACCGGATCTCGCCGCGCTCCGGGCGGCTGCCCCACCGGCCGGGCGTGGCGTCGTCCGGCTCCTCGGCCCCTACGACCTGTTCCTGCAGGGCCGGGACCGGGACGTGCTGGTCCCGGACGTCAGCCGGCACAAGGGGCTGTGGCCGACGCTCGGCCGACCGGGCGCCGTGCTCGCCGGGGGCGAGCTGGTGGGTACGTGGCGGCCGCGTGCCACGGGCGATCGCCTCGCGCTCGAGCTCGACGAGTGGGTCCCGTGGGACCGCGCGACGCGCGCGGCGGTCGAGGAGCAGCACGAGCGGCTCGCGGAGTTCCGCGGCGTCAGGCCGGCATGAGCTCAGTCGCCGAGGTGCACCGTCGCGAGCTGGACGGTCGAGGTGCCGAGAACGCCGTCGTCCATCCGGGCGGCCGAGGGGTCCACGTCGCGGATGGCCCTCATGCGCAGCACCCCGGGCCAGGCGCTGCACGCCATGGCCTCTCCCCGAGCGTCGGGCGGGCTGCCACCGCAGTCGGGCTCCAGCGTGCCGAACCCTCCCTGCGCGAGGGCCGGGGCGAGGGCCAGCAGGGCGGCCTCCGGGCTCGCCTCGACCCGCCAGCAGCGGTCGCCGTCCGAGGTGGGCCTCGTGCATGCGACGGGCGTGAAGGCCGGCGGGGGCCTGAGGGTGGCGATCCACGTCGCACCCCGGTCGATCGCGTGCTGGATGCGAGCCCGGTCCGCGCGCTCCCGCTCGTGAGCGCTCAGTCCGCAGGCCGCGACCCCGAGGACGACCGCGAGCGCGATCGCGCACGTGCCGACGATGCGCCAGGTCATGCCCCTCCATCGGCACGGGGGACCCGGCAGTTGACCGCGGGCACTGCCCGGCGCGTACGCACCCGTCAACGCGGCTGCAGCGCGGTAGGCACTCCGCGCTCGAGCACCGTGAGCCGCTCGCTGCGGCCCCCGGCCGCGAACCGCTCGACGACCGCCGACAGGGGCTCGACGAAGTGCGCCCAGTCCGTGTGGTGGACGGGGACGATCGTCGCCCCCGCCAGCAGGTCGGCGGCGGCGCTCGCGCGCGCGGCGTCGAGCGTGACGGGCTCGTCCCCGAACCGGCCGACGTTGGCACCGCCGACGAAGAGCACGGCGATCCCGATCGTCGGGAACCGCCTGGCCACGGCGTCGACCACGTCGAGCGAGGCGTTGTCTCCCGCCACGTAGACGGTGGGCAGGCCCGGTCCCTCCAGCACGAAGCCCGTGACGGATCCGCTCAGCGGCTCCGCACCCTGCGGACCGTGCCGGGCCGGGACGGCGGTCACGACGACCTCGTCCGCGAGCTCCGTCCGCTCCCACGGCGCCAGGCCGCGGACGCCGGGGACCCGCGCGGCGGCCTCCTGCGTGGAGAGCACCAGGGGGACGTCGGCGAGCAGCGCACGGCCGGACGTGTCGAGGTTGTCGGCGTGCTGGTCATGGGACAGAAGGACGACGTCGATCGGGCCGAGCTCGTCGGCCGAGACCGACGGACCCACGAGCTTGCGCAGGGTGATCCCGCCGGCGTACTCGCCGGGCTCGTCGAAGGTGGGGTCGGTCAGGAACGCGAGCCCGCCGTAGCTGAGCGCGAGCGTCGGCCCGCCGACGAGGGTGGCCGTGATCGGCTGGTTGCTGGTCATGTCACCACCGTGCCGCTCCCCGCCCCGCCCGCACCACTGGCCTGGAAGCCACTCATCGATAGGATCGGGCCATGCCCCCGGCCGCTGCGCACCAGGTTGCCGTCGTCGCCTTCGACGGCATCAGCGCGTTCCACCTCGCCATCCCGTCCGCGGTCTTCGGGCCGCAGCGCCGCAGCGCGCCCGCCCTCCCCTACCGCGTGACGGTCTGCGCGGAGCGGCCGGGCCAGCTCACGACGACCGGCGGCTTCGAGGTCCTCGTCGAGCACGGCCTGGAGGCGCTCGAGACCGCCGACACCGTGATCCTGCCGAGCGCAGACACCGACGTCGCGCCGTCCGCGGCCCTGCTCGCCGCGATCAGCTCCGCGCACCGTCGTGGCGCGCGCGTCGTGGGCCTGTGCCTCGGTTCCTTCCTCGTCGCGGCGTCCGGCATCGCCGACGGCCGAGAGGTCGCGACCCACTGGCACGCGGCCGACGAGCTCGCGGCGCGGTACCCGGCCGTCCGGGTCCGGTCGGACGTCCTGTGGTGCGACGACGGCGACCTCGTCACGTCCGCCGGCGTCGCCGCAGCGCTGGACTGCTGCCTGCACGTCCTGCGCGCCGACCACGGGGAGAACGTCGCGGCCGCGGTGGCGCGCTCGCTGGTGCTCGCGCCCCACCGCGACGGCTCGCAGGCCCAGTTCATCCCGACCCCCGTCGTCGCCGCACCCGGTCCCGACCCCTTCGAGCAGGCGATGGCGTGGGCGGCCGGTCACCTGGGCGAGCAGGTGGACCTCGACCGGTGGGCGGCGCGCGCCGCGATGTCCCGACGCACGTTCACGCGCCAGTTCCGCTCACGCACGGGGACCAGCCCCACCCGGTGGCTGCTCGAGCGCAGGCTGGCGCACGCCAGGGTGCTGCTGGAGACGACGGCCGACCCGGTCGAGTCCATCGCGCACGCGTGCGGGTACGCCACGGCCGCTGCCCTGCGCCAGCACTTCGCCGCACGCTACGGCACCTCACCGAGCCGCCATCGCGACACCTTCCGCACCGCCGCGTAGCGCAGACTCCCGCGCGCGGGCGGTGGGGATCCTGCCGTCGTGGGACGAGTTCCTGCCAGAGATGGTGCCGCGGCGGCGGCGGAGGCCGTCGTGTCGGTGGCCTGGACTAGCGTCGGGAACCGTGTTCGTCGAATGCTGCGGGGTGGCCCGATGAGTCATCGTGGATGGATCCTGCTGCTCGCGGTGGGCGTCGTGTGGGGCGTGCCGTACCTGCTCATCAAGGTCGCGGTCACCGACGTCAGCCCCGTGACGGTCGTCTTCGTCCGCACCGCGCTCGGCGCGCTCCTGCTGCTGCCGTTCGCGCTGCGGTCGGGCGGTCTGCGCGTGCTGCGGGGCCACTGGCCGGCCGTGCTGGGCTTCGCCGCGCTCGAGATCGTGGGTCCATGGATCCTGCTGTCGAACGCCGAGCAGACCCTCACGAGCTCGACGACGGGCCTGCTGGTGGCCACGGTCCCGATCGCGGCGGTGGTCATCGGGCGGTTCGTCGGCGACCGCCGTCCCGTCGCGGCCGTCCGGTGGGTGGGCCTTCTCGTCGGGCTCGGCGGGGTCGCCCTGCTGCTCGGTCCGGGCGCCGCGGCCGGCGACGCGTGGGCGGTCACCCAGGTGCTGCTCGCGGCCCTCGGGTACGCGACCGCCCCGATCATCGCGGACCGGTTCCTGCGCGACGTCCCCGCCATCCCGCTGACCGCGACGTGCCTGGCCGTCACCGCGCTCGTGTACACGCCGTTCCTCGTCGCGGAGGGCTCCCAGCCCTGGCCGCCCGTGGACGCGGTCCTCGCGCTCGCCGCGCTCGGTGCGGTCTGCACCGCACTGGCGTTCGTCCTGTTCTTCCGGCTCATCATCGAGGTGGGAGCGGCACGGTCGACGCTCGTCGCCTACCTCAACCCCGTCGTCGCCGTGACGCTGGGCGCCATCGTCCTGGACGAGCCGCTCACGTGGGCCATCGCCGCGGCGACCGCCATGATCCTGCTCGGCTCCGCGGCGGCCTCGCGCGGGGGACGCGCGGCGGACCGGGACGCGATCCCCGAGCCGCGCGAGCCGCAGCTCGACCGCCCCGGCACGGTCGACGCCGTGGCCGCGGACGACGGAGCGCCGGTGCCGCACGCCCCGTAGGACGCCGCACCGGCGCTCGCCGTCGGCTGGGGGCTACGCCTCCACGACCACCGGGATGATCATCGGGCGGCGACGCAGCCGGTTCGACACCCACCGGCCGACCACGCGCCGCATCACCTGCTGGAGCTGGTGCACGTCGGTCGCACCGGTGGCCGAGGCCTCCTCGAGCGCCCGGGTCAGGTCGGGGAGGATGTCCTCGAACACCGCGTCCTGCTCGGCGAAGCCGCGTGCGTGGATCTGCGGTCCCGCGAGCACCTTGCCGTCGGCCGAGCTCACCACCGCGAAGATCGAGATGAAGCCCTCGTCGCCCAGGATCCGGCGGTCCTTGAGCTCGACCTCGGTGATCTCACCGACGCTCGAGCCGTCGACGTACACGTACCCGCACGGCACGGCACCGACCACGGACGCCCGGCCGTCGACGAGGTCGACGACGACCCCGTCCTCGGCGAGCACCACGCGATCCGCCGGCACGCCGGTCTGCACGGCGAGCGCGGCGTTGGCCACGAGGTGGCGCACCTCCCCGTGCACGGGCATGACGTTGCGCGGCTTGAGGATGTTGTAGCAGTACAGGAGCTCGCCGGCCGAGGCGTGGCCGGACACGTGCACCTTGGCGTTGCCCGAGTGCACGACGCGCGCGCCGAGCCGCGTGAGGCCGTTGATGATCCGGAACACGGCGTTCTCGTTGCCCGGGATGAGCGAGGAGGCCAGGATCACCGTGTCGCCGAAGCCCACCGAGACGCGGTGGTCGTTGTTGGCCATCCGCGACAGCGCGGCCATCGGCTCGCCCTGCGAGCCCGTGCACATGAGCACGATCTCGTCGTCGGGCAGGTCGTCGATCTTCTTGATGTCGACCAGCACACCGTCCGGCACCTTGAGATAGCCCAGCTCCGACGCGATGGCCATGTTGCGCACCATCGAGCGTCCCACCAGCGCGACCCGCCGACCGTGCGCGTGCGCCGCGTCGAGCACCTGCTGCACACGGTGCACGTGCGAGGCGAACGAGGCCACGATGATGCGCTTGGTCGAGTCGGCGAAGACCGTGTCGAGCACCGGACCGATCCCCCGCTCCTGCGCCACGAACCCGGGCACCTCGGCGTTGGTCGAGTCGACCATGAACAGGTCGACGCCCTGCTCGCCGAGGCGGGCGAAGGCGCGCAGGTCGGTGATGCGGCCGTCCAACGGGAGCTGGTCCATCTTGAAGTCGCCGGTGTGCAGCACCGTGCCGGCGCCCGTGCGCACGGCGACCGCGAGCGCGTCCGGGATGGAGTGGTTGACCGCCACGAACTCGCACTCGAAGGCGCCGAGCTGCTCGACCTGCCCCTCCTTGACCACGAGGGTCAGCGGCTGGATGCGGTGCTCCTTGAGCTTGGCCTCGACGAACGCCAGCGTGAGCTGGGAGCCGACCAGCGGGATGTCGCGGCGCAGGCGCAGCAGGTACGGGACCGCACCGATGTGGTCCTCGTGGCCGTGCGTGAGCACGATCGCGTCGATGTCCGCCAGGCGGTCCTTGATGTACTCGAAGTCCGGCAGGATCAGGTCGACGCCGGGCTGGTGGTCCTCGGGGAACAGCACGCCGCAGTCGATGACGAGCAGGCGCCCGTCGTACTCGAGCACGGCCATGTTGCGCCCGACCTCACCGAGACCGCCGAGAGCGACGATGCGCAGGGCACCGTCGGCGAGCGGCGGCGGCGGGTTGAGCTCGGGATGGGGGTGACTCATGGATCTCCTGGGTGTCAGGCGAGAGCTGCGTCGAGCAGCCCTGCGGCGCGCAGACCTGCGCGGATGTCGTCGACGGCCTCGTCGGGCGCCGGCACGTAGGGAAGTCGGACGGTGCGGCCGGGCAGCAGGCCGAGCACCTCGAGGGCCGCCTTGGCGAAGACCGCCTGGAACCCGGCGCCGTTGATGGCCTCGATGGCGGGCGTCACGGAGCGGAACAGGCGCAGGGCCTCGGCGTGGTCGCCGGCGTCCCATGCGCGCACGAGGGCCGCGAACTGGTTGCCGACCACGTGGGACGCGACGCCGACGATGCCCGCACCGCCGTGCGCCAGGAACGGCAGCAGCAGCCCGTCGTCGCCGCAGTACCAGGCGAGCCCCGTGCGCTGCGCACCGCCGGACGCCGCGAAGACGTCGCCGGTGGCGTCCTTCATGGCGATCACGCGGTCGTGCGCGGCCAGGGCGTCGATCGTGGCCGGAGCCATCCGGACGCCGGCTCGGCCAGGGACGTCGTAGAGCATGACGGGCAGGTCGGTCGCGTCGGCCACGGCGGTGACGTGCGCGACGACGCCGGGCTGCGAGGGCCGGGAGTAGTACGGGCTCACGACGAGCAGCCCGTGCGCGCCGGCCTCGGCGGCCTGCTCCGCCATCCGGACCGCGTGCGCGGTGTCGTTGGACCCGGCGCCCGCGACCACGAAAGCCCGGTCGCCGACGGCCTCGACGACGGCGGCGACGATCTCGGCCTTCTCGGGCGCGTGCGTCGTGGGCGCCTCGCCGGTGGTGCCGTTGAGCACCAGGCCGTCGTGCCCGTTGGCGACGAGGTGGCGCGCGAGCGACACCGTCGCCTCGAGGTCGACCGCCCCGTCTGCCGTCATCGGCGTGACCATCGCGGTGAGGACGGCCCCGAACGGGCGGGAGGACGACGTGACTGCGGGCATGCGCACACGGTACCGCCGCGCAGGTCGCCGCGGGGATCCGCGACGAGCCGCGGACACCCCGCCCGGGCCGTCAGAGCCCGGCGTCGGCCTCGTGGCGCACGACCCTGCGCCAGGACTCGAACCGGTACGGCACGTCGTCGACCGACGAGCGCGACCACCCCTCGGCGGGCTCGCGCGACGCGAGCTCCCAGTCGTCGTCGAGCCGCGGCGCCCACGTGTCGCCGGCGACGTCGAGGCCCACCACGGTCACCTCGACCCGGTCGGCGAGCTCGAGCGCCTGGCCGTACACCGCTCCCCCGCCGATGACCCAGGCCTCCCGCAGGCCCACGACCACGAGCGCGTCGGCCAGCGAGCCGACCACCTGCGCTCCCGGCGCCTCGTACCCGGGGGTCCGGGTGAGCACGATGTTGTCCCGCCCCGGCAGCGGGCGGAACCTGTCGGGCAGGGACTCCCACGTGGCCCGGCCCATGATCACGGGATGACCGCTGGTCAGCGCACGGAAGTGTGCCGAGTCCTCCGGGACGCGCCACGGCAGGGCGTTGCCCACCCCGATCACGCCGTCCGGCGACTGCGCCCAGACGAGCGCCAGGCTCACACCGCCACCGGCGCCTTGATGGCGGGGTGGTGCTGGTAGCCGAGCACCTCGATGTCCTCGAAGGTGTACTCGAAGATCGACGGCGCCTTGCGCAGGCTCAGCGTCGGCGGCGCGAAGGCCGCACGGCTGAGCTGCTCGCGCACCTGCTCCACGTGGTTGTCGTAGATGTGGCAGTCGCCGCCGGTCCACACGAAGTCGCCGACCTCGAGGTCCAGCTGCTGGGCCACCATGTGGGTGAGCAGCGCGTAGGACGCGATGTTGAACGGCACCCCGAGGAACAGGTCCGCCGAGCGCTGGTACAGCTGGCACGAGAGCCTGCCGTCGGCCACGTAGAACTGGAAGAAGGCGTGGCACGGCGCCAGTGCCATCGACGGGATGTCCGCGACGTTCCACGCCGAGACGATGTGCCGGCGCGAGTCCGGGTCCCGGCGCAGGTTCGCCATGAGCTCACTGATCTGGTCGATGTGCCCGCCGTCCGGCGTGGGCCACGACCGCCACTGCACGCCGTACACCGGGCCGAGCTCGCCGCTCGCGTCGGCCCACTCGTCCCAGATCGAGACGCCGTGCTCGTGCAGCCAGCCCACGTTCGAGTCCCCGCGCAGGAACCACAGCAGCTCGTACGCGATCGACTTCAGGTGCACGCGCTTCGTGGTGACCAAGGGGAACCCGGCCGACAGGTCGAACCGCATCTGGTGCCCGAAGACGCTGCGCGTCCCGGTCCCGGTGCGGTCGGACTTGGGCGTCCCGGTCTCGAGCACGAGGCGCAGCAGGTCCTCGTAGGGCGTGGCAACCATGGGCGCCATCGTAGGACGGACCGACGACGTGATCGCGGACCCGCGCCCGGCACCCGGCCAGTCGCGGGCCGGTCGGTCGCAGGCCGGTCGGTCGCAGGCCGGTCGCCGGTCGGAGAGCGGGGTCGCAGGGCGGGGATCAGGATGGGGGCATGACCGTCGCGCTCCCGCCCACCGTCGCCGCCCACGTCCCCACCGGCCTGCTGATCGGGGGCGAGTGGCGCCCGGCCGCCTCGGGCGGGACCTTCGAGGTGCGCGACCCCGCCACCACCGACGTGCTGTTCGACGTCGCCGACGGCGCCGAGCCGGACGCGCTCGACGCGCTCACGGCCGCCGAGGAGGCGTTCGACGAGTGGCGCACCGTGGCCCCCCGCGAGCGCGCCGAGCTGCTGCGGGCCGTCTTCGAGGCCATCACGGCGCACGGCGAGGACATCGCCGCCGTGATCACCGCCGAGGGCGGCAAGCCGCTCGCCGAGTCGCGCGCCGAGGTCGCCTACGGCGCCGACTACGTGCGGTGGTTCTCCGAGCAGGCGGTCCGCTTCGACGGGCTCGCGCGTCGCGCACCGGCGGGCGGCAGCCACCAGCTGGTGCTCCGTCGGCCCGTGGGCCCGGCCCTGCTCATCGCACCGTGGAACTTCCCCCTGGCGATGATGGCCCGCAAGATCGCCCCCGCCCTCGCCGCCGGGTGCACCGCCGTCGTCAAGCCCGCGCAGCTGACGCCCCTGACGACGTCGTTCGTGGCCGAGCTGTTCCGCGAGCAGCTGGCCGCGCGCGGGCTGCCCACCGGGGTGCTCAACGTGGTCCCCTCGTCGTCGGCGCGGTCGATCTCCGGGCCGTTGCTCGCCGACCCGCGCCTGCGCAAGCTCTCGTTCACGGGCTCGACCGAGGTGGGTGCCGCCCTGCTGAAGGCGTCTGCCGACCAGATCCTGCGCACGTCCATGGAGCTGGGCGGCAACGCGCCGTTCCTCGTGTTCGAGGACGCGGACGTCGAGGCCGCCGTTCAGGGCGCCGTGGCGGCGAAGATGCGCAACTCCGGCCAGACGTGCGTGGCGGCCAACCGCTTCCTGGTGCACGAGTCCGTGGTGGCCGACTTCACCGCCGGCCTCACCGAGGCGTTCCGCGACCTCGTCGTGGGCCATGGCGCGGAGCCCGGTGTCACCGTGGGGCCGCTCATCGAGCCCTCGGCCGTCGACCGCGTGGAGCAGGTCGTGGACGAGGCGGTCGACGCCGGGGCGCGCGTCCTGGTGGGCGGCGACCGGCCTCGTCGGCCCGGCTACTTCTACTCGCCCACCGTGGTGGACCGCGTGGACCCCGGCACCCGGCTGGTGAGCGAGGAGATCTTCGGGCCCGTCGCACCCGTGACGACCTTCGCGGACGAGGACGAGGCGGTGACGATGGCGAACGGCACCCCGTTCGGGCTGGTCGCCTACGCGTACACGCGCGACGTCGGCCGCGTGATGCGCCTGGCGGAGCGGGTGGAGACCGGCATGCTGGGCGTCAACCGCGGCATGGTGTCGGACGCGAGCGCGCCCTTCGGCGGGGTCAAGGCCTCGGGACTGGGCCGCGAGGGCGGCGAGGCCGGCCTCGACGAGTACCTCGACCCGGTGTACGTCGCCCTGTGAGCGGCGCGTCGTAGGGTGGCGCGCATGACCGACGACGCGCGCCGCGCCGCGCTGCGCCAGTCGGTGTCCGTGGCGGTCGCCACGGGGCTGTACGGCATCTCGTTCGGGGCTCTGTCCGTGGTCGCCGGGCTCAGCACCGCACAGACGATGGCGCTGAGCCTGCTGATGTTCTCCGGCGGATCCCAGTTCGCGTTCATCGGGGTCATCGGCTCGGGCGGCACCGCGGGGGCCGCGATCGCGACGGCCGGCCTGCTGGGCGCCCGCAACGGGCTCTACGGTCCGCAGGTCACGCCGTTGCTGGCGGCCAACGGCTGGCGACGGCCGCTCGCGGCACAGCTCACGATCGACGAGTCGACGGCCGTCGCGACCGCGCAGGCGGACCCGGCCGCGGGCCGGCTCGGCTTCTGGTGGACCGGCATCGGGGTCTTCGTCATGTGGAACCTGTTCACGCTGCTCGGTGCGGTGCTCGGCGACGCGCTCGGCGACCCGCGCCGGTACGGGCTCGACGCCGCCGCGGCGGCCGCCTTCCTCGCGCTCGTGTGGCCGCGCCTGTCGGGGCCCGGCGCGCACCTGAGCAGGCTCGTCGCCGGTGGCGCGGTGGCCGTGGCGCTCGCGCTCACCCCGTTCACGCCCGCCGGCGTGCCCGTGCTGCTCGCGGCGGCGGTCGCGATCGTCGTCGGTGCGGTCGCCCCCGTGCGGCCGGTGGAGGCGCGCACATGAGCCCCACCGCCACGTGGCTCGCGGTCGTCGCGGCCTCGGCCCTCGTCTTCGGCCTCAAGCTCCTCGGACACCTGGTGCCCGAGCACTGGCTCGCGAAGCCGCGCGTCGCACAGACGGCGGCGCTGGTCACGGTCGCGCTGCTGTCGGCACTCGTCGCCGTCCAGGCCGCGACGATCGGCCGCGAGCTGGTGGCCGACGCGCGGCTGCCCGCGCTCGGGGTCGCCGCCGTCGCGCTCATGCTGCGCGCGCCGTTCATCCTGGTCGTGGTCCTTGCGGCGGCGACCGCGGCAGGCCTGCGCGCGCTGGGCATGAGCTGACGGGCACCATTCGCCCAGGCCGCGCGTTGGGCGCAGTGCCGGGCACGTCCCGCACGCCTGCCTGACCGTGCCCGGACGCCCGACGACGTCGCGGCCGCGCCCCGCGGCCCCCGCCACGAAGGACCTCCATGACGAGCACCTCGCCCGCACCCACCCGCGGCTCCACCATCGGCTCGCTGATCTTCCTGTCCCGCTGGCTCCAGGTGCCCCTCTACCTCGGGCTGATCGTCGCTCAGGCGGTCTACGTGTGGCAGTTCATGAAGGAGCTGTGGCACCTCGCCGAGGGCGTGTTCAGCGGGCACGGGATGACCGAGGGCGACATCGTCATCGCGGTCCTCGGGCTCGTCGACGTCGTGATGATCGCGAACCTGCTCATCATGGTCATCGTGGGCGGCTACGAGACGTTCGTGTCCCGTATCCGGCTCGACAACCACCCGGACCAGCCCGAGTGGCTCTCGCACGTCAACGCCAACGTGCTCAAGACCAAGCTCGCGATGTCGATCATCGGGATCTCCTCGATCCACCTGCTGCGCAGCTTCATCAAGGCCGAGGAGACCGTGCAGCAGCCGAACGGCGGCGGGGCGCTGCTCTGGCAGACCGTGATCCACCTCGCGTTCATCGTCTCGGCGGTCGCTCTGGCCTGGATCGACAAGATCTCGACCAAGCACCCGCCGAAGCCGAACCCCGGCACAGTCCCCGTGCCCGCCCCGGTTCCCGCTACCGTCGCCTAGTGCCCCTCTTCACCGACCACGCCGACGTCTCGGTCCGCCCCGCGGTAGCGGGCGACGAGGACACCATCGCCCGCGTGCAGCTCGCGGCCTGGCGCGACGAGCACGCGCAGGTGCTGGGTGCCGACACGCTCGACCTGCTCGACGAGCGCGCCGTGGCAGCGCAGTGGGCCACCGCGATCACCGCCGCCCCGCCGGGCCACCGCGTGCTCGTGGCGTGCGACGGGGCCACGGTCGTGGGGTTCGCGGCCATCGCCCCGGTCGCGGGCCCCGACGATACGGCGGCGCCGGGCGGCGTGATCCTCGCGCTCGAGGTGCTGCCGGCGGCCCAGCGCGGCGGCCACGGGTCGCGCCTGCTCGCCGCGGCGGTGGACCTGCTGCGCGAGCAGGGTGCCGACCAGGTGCACACGTGGGTGCTCGACGGCGACGACGCCCGCGCGCAGTTCCTGCGCGGCGCGGGTCTGGGCCCCGACGACACGTCGCGCGAGCTCGCGTCCGGGACGCAGCCCGACGGCAGCCACCGCGTGGTCTCCGAGCACCGCTGGTGGGCCGCGATCTAGCGCCGCTCCCCGCTCCCCGGCGACTAGGGTGAGCCCGAGCGTGCCGATGGTGGCGAGGGAGGGACCGTGCCGCGGTTGACCAGTGCGGACGTGGCGCGCGAGAGCGGCGTCTCCCGCACGACCGTCAGCTACGTGCTCAACGGCAAGCGGGACGTGGCCATCCCGGAACGCACGCGGCAGCGCGTGCAGGAGGTGGCCGCACGGCTCGGCTACACGCCGTCGGCGGCGGCCCGCACGCTGCGGTCGGGGCGCAGCGACCTGGTGCTCTGCGTGGTCCCCGACTGGACCATCGGCCCGGTCATCGACACCCTGCTCGACCACCTCACCACCGAGCTCGCCGACCGCGGTCTGTCGGTCCTGGTCCACCAGGACCGCGGCCCCCGCCCCCTCGCCGAGCTCTGGCGGGCGGTCACGCCGTGCGTCGTGCTCGGCCTCGCGCCCTTCGCGGAGCAGGACCTGCTCGCCATGCAGCAGGCCGGGATCCAGGTGGTGGGCAGCACGCTGGACGACGACCCCCAGCCCCGGACCTTCTCCGTCCCCCAGGTCGAGATCGGCCGCCTGCAGGTGGAGCACCTGGCGGCGCGCGGTCATCGGTCGATCGCCTACGCGGCCCCGAGCGACGACCGGCTGGCTCCGTTCGCGTCGCGCCGGCTCGCCGGGGCGACGCAGGAGTGCGAGCGGCTGGGCCTCGCCCCACCGGTCGTCCGGGCGGTCGACCTCGACACCGGGTCGGCCGCCGCGGCGGTGCGCGACTGGCGGGCGGGCCCCGCACCCGTGACGGCCGTGGCGGCCTACAACGACGAGGTCGCGCTCGCCGTGCTGTCCGGCCTGCGCGCCGAGGAGCTGGCCACGCCGCAGGACGTCGCCGTGATCGGCGTCGACGACATCCCGGCCGCTCGGCTCGCCGCGCCCGCGCTGACGACCGTGTGGCAGGCCGTCGACGCGCAGGCGAGCTATCTCGCGGCGGCCGTCATCGCGGCGCTCGACGAGTCGGCGGACCCACCCGTGCGGCCGAGCGACGTCATGCACGTGGTCGCGCGGGACTCGACCTGACATCGCCGGTCCCGGACGGCGACGTCAGGTCCGAGACCTACGAGAACGTGAACCAGTTGACGTTGACGAAGTCGGCGGGCTGGCCCGAGTCGAACGTCAGGTACACGGTGTGCGTCCCCGTGGTGCCGGTGATGTTCGCCGGGACGGTCCGCCACACCTGCCAGCCACCGGTGCTCGCGATGGCGAAGCTGCCGATGGACGGGCCCGTGAGGCTGTCCAGGCGGACGTTCACCAGGCCGCTGACACCTCCCGCCGCGCCGGACGCGACGCGCGCGCTGAAGGTCGTGCGCGGTGTGCTGCCGAAGCTGACGCCGTCGAACCGGACGTGGTCGCCGTTGGCGATCCAGGCGACGTCCTGGCCGCCGTCGACGTCGGAGGTCGGCTCGGTCGCCACGCCCGCCATGCCGCTGTAGGACTCGGCCTGGATGCGCGAGGTCGCGTCGATGCCCGTCGACGCCGCCGAAGTGGTCACGGACACCGCCGGGCTGGCGGCCGACCTGTTGCCCGCGGCGTCGTAGGCCCGCACCGTGAAGGTGTACGCCGTCGAGGCCGCCAGGCCGGACGCGGTGTACGTGCGGGCGGACGTGGAGCCGACCACCGCGCCGTTGCGCAGGACCTCGTAGCCCGCGACCCCGACGTTGTCGGTCGATGCGGACCACGTGAGCGTCGTCGCGGACGAGGTCGTCCCCGAGGCCCCAAGCCCGTACGGCGCCGACGGCGCCGTCGTGTCGCCACCGGCGCCCGACGTCGTGACGGACACCGCCGCGCTGCTGGCGGACCGGTTGCCCGCGCCGTCCAGCGCTCGGACCGTGAAGGAGTAGGTGGTCGACGCGCTCAGCCCGGACGCCGTGTAGCTGGTCCCGGTCGTCGTGGCGAGCACCGTGCCGTTCCTCAGCACCTCGTACCCTGAGACCCCCGTCCCTCCCGAGCCGTCCGTCGAGGCCGACCACGTCAGGTTCGTCGCGCTGGAGGTCGTGCCTGACGCCGCGAGGTTGGTCGGCACGGACGGGGCGGTCGTGTCCGCGGGAGCGGACGCGTTGGAGCTCGCCACGGAACGGGCCGGCACGGTGAGCCTCACGCCGGTGGAGAACGTCACGGTGGTCGCCGTGCCGCTCATGTTGGCGGCCTGGTACGTGCGGACCCCGTCCTTGACGAAGACCGCGTGCAGCGGCGTGTTCGCCGTCACCGAGCGGTCGACGGTGCCCAGCCCGGACAGGCTCTTGAGCCAGTAGAAGGTGTGCGCCCTCGACTCGCCCTCCTCCACGGCGTACGAGCTCGCCTGCGCCCGGAACTGGGAGAGCGCCGTCGCGGCGTCGGCGAGCGCCTGGTACTCCCAGATGATGTCCTTCCACACCGTCGCGGGCCCGCCGTTGTTGCGCTCGAGCTCGGCCAGGTTGCGCCGGATGTAGGCCGGGTCGTAGCCGAGGTACAGGTGCCCGGCGGTGCTGGGCAGCAGGTTGATGCCCTGGATCATCTCGGGCTCGGCGCTGAACCAGGTCGAGTACGCCCCGCCGTCGCCCCACACCATCCCGACCGTCGAGTGGCCGAACGCTGCCGGGAACGCCTCGTCGTCGGTGTCGAACCAGTAGTTCTCGATGGCCGACGCCTGCGTCGTGTAGAGGTAGATGCCGAGGTCACGGACCGTCTTGTTGTTCGTCGCCTGGCCCCACTGGATCAGCCCGCTGGCGAAGTTCATGCCCTCCGACGACGACTCCTGGTTGTTGCCGGCCCCGAACGCCCCGTGTCCTGCGGCCCAGTCGTGGCCCGCGTAGATGTCGAAGTCCCGCAGGAACGGGAACCGGGTGTCGGTGCGGTCCCAGTTCGCCGCGTCCTTGATCACGGTGTTGACCATGCCCCCGTACGCGGAGTCGGCGGCCCACGCCGGGTCGAACTCCGCCACCGTGGCCGCACCCACCACGTAGTAGCCGTAGTGGAAGTGGTGGTCGTTGAGGTCGGTGTCCGAGCCGTACGACGCGGGGTAGCCGATGAGGGTGCCCCACGGCTGGTTGTACCAGAACGAGCGCGTCGTCTCCCCCGGTGAGGCCGTCATCCAGTCGGTCAGGCGCGTCCGCATGGCGCTCACGAGCCGGTCGCGCGCGGAGGTGCTGCCGGTGAGGTTGGCCAGCTGGGCGACCTGCGCGATCCGCCCGAAGGCCTTCCCCGTCCAGTACGTGTCGTCGCCGAACCCGGCGAACGGGTCGCCGGACGCGACCTGCTCGACGTATCCGGCAAGCTGGCTCGCGTCGGCGGAGCCCGCGGGGAAGCCCGTGTTGGCCAGCTGCGGAAGCACTCCGTGGAAGGTCGTGACCGTCTGGAACTGCGAGCTGCCGACGACCACCCGCATGGGCCCTCGCGGTGACACGTACGAGTACCCGCTCGCGGTGGCGCCGGCCAGGTGGTCGCGCTGGTGGGGGTACAGCGCGTAGACGGTGCCCGTGCCCGAGCCCTGCCGCGCGACGGTCGTGAACGCGTACGTGGCCGTCACCTTCGACGTCGCCTCGTCGTACGACCAGGACACCTTCGTCCCGGTCACGTGGTTGTGCGCGTACGGCGCGAACGCGTCGAGGGCCGCGACCCGGTCGGCGTTGGTGCTCCCGGGCTTGGTGGGCAGGACGGCGACGGAGAAGAACGTGCCGCCGTTCAGGCTCGAGGTGATCGTGCTCCCCGAGACGGTCCAGGTGGAGCCGGTCGGTCCGAACGCCGCGTAGTCGTGGCCGTTGATCGTGTAGCCCACGGCACCGTTCGCGTTGGTCCAGACGGTGGGCGCCGCGGCGCCGGTGAGCGTGGCGTTGCCGCCGGTCTTGGTGGCGTACACGAACGGCAGCCCGTGGCCGAACGTGGTGCGCAGGCTGCTCGTGCCGTTGGTCCAGAGCTCGCTCACGGTCCAGTCGGAGTACGCGTCCACCTTGCCGTCCGCGTCCAGGCCCGCGATCCCCAGCCGGAAGTCCTCGGCGTACCCGTAGTGGTACTCGCCCACGCCCGTCGCCGTGCCCGAGATGCTGGCCGTCGTGGGGTAGCTCACGCCGAGGCCGTTGGTGAACGCGTGGTACGCGAGCGGGTGCGCCATGAGGTTCTCAGACACCGACGCGCAGCTGAACTTGCGCCACAGCAGCGACGTCCACCAGTCGTTGGTGGGGATCGCCCCCGCGGGGAAGTTCGCCGTGACGTGCGCGCGCGGGTTGGTGACCGGGGCGTTGTTGCACTCCGTCGGTACGGCCCCGCCCACGGGCGTGCCCTGCGCGTAGCTGCCCGACCCCACGTCCACGGCGCCCGCGCGGGTGGCCGGGAGGACCAGCGCCTGCGCGAGGAACGCGAGCAGAGCGCCCACGAGGATCATCGCGAGCACGCGCGGGCGGTGGAGCGTGGTTGGTGCGTGAGCGGTCATCGCCGTCTCCCCTGCGTGCGGATCCGGTTCCTCACCGTTGAGGGGATCCGTCCTGGTGACTCGTGTCACCTGGATGAAACCTCAGGTTCACCGCGAATTCACCCAAAGTCAAGCGTTCGTGCTGCCGCCCGGGGTCGGCCTACCGCTCGGGAGCGCCGCCGCGGTAGAGCCGACGAGCCGTCCGCAGCGACTCCCGGGCCCGGCGCCGGTCCCCCGCCGCGTCGTAGGCGAAAGCCAGGTGGTACCAGGAGCGCCAGTCGTCCGGCGCGGACTCGGTCACGTCGCGCACCGCGTCGAACGCCTCGCGGGCGACCGCCCGGTCGATCCGGCCTCCGGGCGAGCGTGGCAGGTCGTCGACCGGAAGCTCGCCGGCGGCGGCGAGCTCGTCGGCCATGCGCTGCACGTCGATGGCGAGCATCCACTCCCGCACGATGAGCCAGATCACCACGAGCGGAAGGACGAGGAACGCGACGCCCAGCGCGATGCCGATGGCCTTGCCGGTGCCGATGAGGGCGATCGCCCGTGCCGCCACCAGCCACACGTACAGCGCCAGCAGGCCGGTCAGCGTGGCCGCGCCCGCTACCGCGGTGCGCCGGGTCCGGACGGACTGCGCCATCAGCCGAGGTCGAGCAGGTGCTCGAGGCCGACGGTGAGCCCGGGGCGCGAGGACACCCGGCGCACGCCGAGCAGCACGCCGGGCATGAAGCTCACGCGGTCGAACGAGTCGTGCCGGATGGTCAGCTGCTCGCCCGCGTTGCCGAGCAGGAGCTCGTCGTGATCCGGCCGACGGTCGAGGGCGACCCCATCCTGACCTACTACCGCGCGAGCCCGGGCGTCGACGGCATCGAGGTGATGTCGGACAACACGGCGGACCGGTTCCGCGGAGAAGACTTCGATTACCAGGTCTGCACGTCGATCGACGCGACGCAGCTCACGACCGGCTGCCGGGACGCATAGACGCCGACGGCCCCCTCGATGCCGCGTCGCGAGGACGGGCTCCGAGGGGGCCGTGGGCCGGTACCCGAGCGGGTACCCGTCAGATCACTTGACGACGACCGCGAGGATGTCGCGGGCCGAGAGGATCAGCAGCTCCTCGCCGGCGTACTTGACCTCGGTGCCGCCGTACTTGGAGTAGATGACCTTGTCGCCGACGGCGACGTCGAGCGGGACCCGGTTGCCGTTGTCGTCGATGCGGCCGGGGCCGACTGCCAGGACCTCGCCCTCCTGGGGCTTCTCCTTGGCGCTGTCCGGGATGACGAGACCGGAAGCGGTCGTCGTCTCTGCCTCGAGCGTCTTGACGACGATCCGGTCCTCGAGGGGCTTGATGGAGACCGACACAGCGGACCTCCCCTTCGCGTGTGAGTAGTTCAGCGATGTGGGTGCGCATCGGGCCACGTCGTCGCGGGTGCCGGGACCTGAGGCGCGTTGGCACCCTCACGTGGAGAGTGCCAGCGCCCTCACTCTAGGAAGGGGTTAGCACTCGGTCAACCCGAGTGCCAGCGCCCTGCGCGAACGCGCTCGTGCGAGGCGTCCCCGTGGAAGGATCAGCGCGTGGATCCCGCCGGCCTGACCGCCCTGCTCGCGCCCGACGGCTGGGCGCTGCTGTCGGCGCTGCCGCCGTACGACGAGAAGCTGGCGATGGTCATCTCGGAGCGGCTGCGCACCGAGGGGATCGACCCGGTGCTGGTCGCGGCGGCGCTCACGCAGTCCCGGCTGCGGGCCAAGGCGCACGCCAAGCTCGGTGACTTCGCCGACGGCATGCTGTTCACGCAGGCGGGACTCGAGCAGGCGACGCGCCTGGAGGTGGGCGCGCACCACGCCCGCCGGTACCGCGACGCCGGGCTCACCCACGTCGCCGACCTGACGTGCGGCATCGGCGCCGACGCGATGGCGTTCGCCGGGGTCGGCCTGCGCGTCACGGCGTCCGACGTCGACGAGATGACCGCCGCCATCGCCACCGTCAACCTGCGCCACTTCCCCGAGGCGGTGGTCCGGCACGGGGATGGGCTGACGCTCGACCTGGCCGGCGTCGACGGTCTCTACGCGGACCCGGCCCGCCGCACCTCACGCGGCGCGCGGGTGTTCGACCCCGCCGCCTACGCGCCGCCCCTGGACCAGGTGCTGGCGCTGCGCTCGGCGGTGCCCGCTCTGGGTCTCAAGCTCGGTCCCGGCATCCCGCACACGGCCCTGCCGGACGACGCGCAGGCGCAGTGGGTCTCGGTGGACGGCGACGTCGTCGAGGTGGGCCTCTGGTTCGGCCCGCTCGCGCCGGAGGGCCCCGGCCGCTCGGCGCTGCTGCTCTCGGGCGGGCAGGCGCACGTCGTGGCGCCGGGACCCGACGGCCCCGCGCAGGTGGCGGTCGGGCCCGTCGGGGACTACCTGTACGAGCCCGACGGCGCCGTCATCCGCGCGGGCCTGGTGGGCGACGTCGCGGCCCGGGTCGAGGGCCGGCTCGTCGACGCCACCATCGCGTACGTGACCTCGGACGCCCTGCACGATGACCCCGCCGCGACCGCCTACCGCGTGCTGGACACGATGCCGTTCGGCCTCAAGCGCCTGCGCGCCTACCTGCGCGAGCGCGGCGTGGGGCGCCTGACCATCAAGAAGCGCGGCACGGCCGTGGTCCCCGAGCAGCTGCGCAAGCAGCTCGACCTGCGGGGCGACGCCGCGGCGACCGTCGTGCTGACGCGCGTCGCCGGCCACCAGCAGATACTCGTCGTGGAGGAGGTGTGATGGCCACGCCCGTGCAGATCCCGTTCGCCCAGTCCGAGCGCTCGACCGTCGGCATCGAGTGGGAGGTCGCGCTCGTCGACGCCGACTCCGGCGACCTGCGGCAGGCGGCCCAGACGGTGCTCGAGGCGGTCCGGCCCGACGACGGCACCGAGCACCCGCACATCACGCAGGAGCTGCTGCGCAACACCATCGAGGTCTCCTCCGGCAAGTGCGTGACGGTGCGCGAGGCCGCCGACGACCTGCAGCGCGCGCTCGACGAGGTCGCCGCGGCGGCCGCTCCGCTGCGCATCGAGCTCATGGGCGGCGGCACCCACCCCTTCGCCAACTGGGCCACCCAGAAGGTCAGCGACAAGCAGCGCTACGCGACGCTGATCGACCGGACCCAGTGGTGGGGCCGCCAGATGCTCATCTACGGGGTGCACGTGCACGTCGGCATCGAGGACCGCGCCAAGGTGCTGCCGCTGTCCCGCGCCATGCTCACCGTGTTCGCGCACATCCAGTCGCTGTCGGCGTCGTCCCCGTTCTGGGCCGGCAAGGACACCGGCTACGCCTCCAACCGTGCGCTGCTCTTCCAGCAGCTGCCCACCGCCGGGCTCCCGTTCGGCTTCGAGGAGTGGGGGCAGCTCGAGCAGTACGTCGGCGACATGATGCACACGGGCGTGATCGACCAGTTCAACGAGGTGCGCTGGGACATCCGGCCGGCTCCGCGGTTCGGCACGCTGGAGATGCGGATCGCCGACGGCGCGGCCAACATGCTCGAGCTCACGGCCATCTCGGCGCTGACGCACTGCTTCGTCGAGCACTTCTCCACGCTGCTCGACCAGGGCCAGGCGCTGCCCACCCTGCCGGCGTGGTTCACGCAGGAGAACAAGTGGCGCTCGGCCCGCTACGGCATGGACGCCATCATCATCACCAACGCCGCCGGCGACGAGGAGCTCGTCACCGACTCGGTCGCGCACTGGCTGACCGTCCTCGCGCCCGTCGCCGAGCGGCTCGGCTGCGCGGCCGAGCTCGAGCAGGTGCGCGTGATCCTGCGGCGCGGCGCCTCCTACCAGCGCCAGCGGGCCGTGGCGCGCCGGAACGCCGGCGAGCTCGACGCCGTCGTGTCCTCCCTCGTGGCCGAGTTCAAGGCCGGCCGCCCGCTCTGACTCAGCCCAGCCCGACGGCCTTCACGTCGTCGTAGGCGAGCGCCAGCGGGCCCGTGGTCGCGCCCGAGCTCAGGTAGGCCGACACCCGGACCGCTCCCGGTGCCTGCAGTGCGGCGAGGGAGTCCGAGGCCGTGCTGGTCCAGCCCGCGGGCTCGGTGGTCCCGTCGCGCCAGACGCGCACACGCAGCGCGGTCGGCGAGGTGCCCTGCACCTGGAGCCGGACGTGCAGGGTGAGACCGGGCCCGAACGTCCCGGCGGGCAGCGTCGTCGTGGTCAGCACGGTCGAGCCGCTCAGCAGGCTCAGCTGGGTCGAGCCCGACGCGAGCAGCTTCAGACGCGCGGAGTAGTCCGTCGACCCGACCAGCCGGCCCGTCACGTACAGGTACGCCGTGACGTCCGGCTGGGCCGCATAGGTGACGGTGGTGTGCAGGTCGGTCGCGGTGGACGCGACACCCGGGAGTGCGCCGGTCAGCGTGGATCCCGACGGCACCTGGATGCGGCCGACGCCGGAGCCCACGGAGAAGCGCGCGGCGGAGTTCACCGTCCAGGCGCCGCCGACGTCCGCGGTCCCCCACCCGCTCGCCACCGTGCGCCCGAACGCGTCGGCCGCGAGCGCGGAGCTGGGCTCCGCGACCGTGACCTGCCGGGTGGTGCTGGCGGTCGCGCCGTCGTCGTCGGTGACCGTGAGGCCCACGGTGTAGTCGCCCGCGGACGCATACGTGTGGGTGGCCGCGGTGGTGCCCGCGGTGGCACCGTCCCCGAAGGTCCACGCCCGGGACACGATCGTCCCGTCGGGGTCGCTCGAGGCCGCCGAGTCGACCGCGACCGACAGCCCGCTGGGCGTCGCGACGAAGGAGGCCTGGGGCGGCTGGTTCACGGGGGGCGGCGTCGTGCCGACCTGCGTGACCAGGACGTCGTCGAACGAGGACACGAGCGCCCCACCGGTGGTGGTCCCGCTCGCGTACGTGGAGAGGCGGATGCCGCCCGGCGCCTGGAGCCCGCCGGTCGCATCGGTCGCGACCGCCTGCCACGTCGTCGGCTCGACGGTGCCGTCGCGCCACACCCGCGCCCGCAGGGCGGTCGGCGCGGTCCCCTCGGCCTGCACGCGTACGTGCACCCGCATGCCACCGCTCAGCGCGAAGCCCGGGCTGACCGCGCCGGACAGCGCCACGCCCGCGCGGAACAGCTGCAGCTGCAGCGCACCGGTCGGGGCGACCTTGATCCGGGCGGAGTAGTCCTGCGAGCCGACCAGTCGGCCGGTGAACGTGAGGTAGGCGGTCACGTCGGGGACACGGTCGAGCGCCACCGTGGCGTGCAGGTCCGTCGCGGTCGACCCCAGCGTGCCGAGCGTGGACGTGAGGGTCGAGCCCGGCGGCGTCGCCTGCCGGCCCGTTCCGTCGGTCACGGTGTAGCGCGAGGCCGCGCCGGCGTGGGTCCACGGGCCGCCGATCTCGGACGAGCCCCACCCCGAGGTCGTCGTCCGGCCGAACTGGTCCTTCGCCAGTGTGGGCGGGCCCATCGGCCCGGTCCCGGTCATGTCGTACGGGAGCACGAACTGGCTGTCGGCATCGGTCTCGGAGGCACCGAGCGACGGCGAGTAGGTGAACGCCCTGATCTCGTCCGCCGCCGGGTCGAACGTGTAGTAGCGCAGCCAGCCGTTGCCCCCGTTGGCCCGCTCCTGGTAATCGCTGACCACCTGGTGCACGGGCGTGCCGCACGCGTTGTCGTCGGTGCGCCGCGCCTCGCCCAGGTCACCCGCGTGGAAGTGCCCGCTCACCACGAGGAAGATCGAGCAGCTGGTGGACACGAGGTTGTCCCACAGCTCCTGGCCGCTGTTGCCGCCGTCGGCCCGGATCACCTGCGCCGAGCGCTGACCCGTGAGGTCGAGGAAGCTGTGGGTCACCAGGATCGCGCGGCGGTCGGGGTAGGCGGCCAGCACCCGGCGCGCCCAGTCGACCGCCGCGTCCGGGGGCGCGTACTCCAGGCTGAGCACCAGGAAGTCCATGCCGCCCGCCGAGAACAGCGAGTAGCTGTCCGCGTTCTGCCGGTCGATCGCGTCGGGCCCGAACTGGTTCTGGCCGAGGTAGCCCCCGTACGAGGCGGTGGGCGGCGTCCACGCCGCGCCCGCGTACCGGCTCACGGGGAAGTACTGCCCGTAGCGGATCAGGGCGCCGTTGCTCATGTCCATGTCGTGGTTGCCCGGCACGACGCTGGTGGGCACTCCCGCGGTATCGAGCATCCCCCAGTAGTCCGACGCACGCTGCCAGTTGGTGGTGTTGGACTCGAACTCGACGATGTCGCCCAGGCTCGACACGAACGCCGTGCCCAGCTGGGCCCGGGTGTCGAGGATCCACTGCATCTGCTGGCCCATGATCGGGTGGTTCGTCACCGACTTGGTGTAGCCCTGGGTGTCGGGCACGACGACGAACGTGAACGGCGCGGGCGGGTCGTCGGCCACGGCCGGCGCGGCACCCGCCGCGGTCAGCGCGAGCGCCCCGGCCGCGAGGCAGGCCGCGACGAGGCGACGGGTCGAACGCCGGGCGACGGTGCCCGCGGTCCGTGGCATGGGCGGCTCCTGACGGCTTCCAGGCCACGGTCCACCCGACGTCGGAGGGTGTCAAGATCCAACCAAGTCGGACATATCCAACAGCGCCCCGCGCGCCCCCTTCGGGGCCGCAGCCGTGCCGCTCAGACGGTGCGCCTGCGCCGCAGCGTGACCAGCACCGCACCCGCGAGCACGAGGGAAGCCGTCGCCGCGATCCCTCGCGCCACGTCGGCACCGGTGTTCGACAGGTCACCCGGCGACGGCAGCACACCTCCGCCACCGTCCGCGCAGGAGACTGGCGCGGATGGGTCGACGGCAGCCCCGGACGACGAGCCCGTCCCTCCCGTCGCCGACCCCGAGCCGTCCGACCAGGTGTTGATCACGTCCACCGGCGCGCAGACGTCGTCGCCGACCGGGAGCGCGAACGAGGCGGACGTCGCCGTGCCCTCGCCGGGGTCGCTGACCGTGCTCTCACCGTCGACGACGATCTCGACGCTGTCCGCACTACCGGCGTCCGTCTCGGTCACCACGCAGTCGGCCCCTTGAGGCAGGTCGAGATAGACGGCCTCCCAGCCGTCCGCCTCGGACACCTCCCGCGCGGGGCCGCCCGGGATGTCCACGTCGACCGTGTCGCCGTCGACCACCTGTGTGCAGGCGAGGGACACCGTGAAGACGTCGCCAGCGTGCGCAGCGGCGTCGTCTCCGGTCAGGGTCTTGAAGACGCGCACCTCGCCGACGTCGAACGTGTTGGTCACGGTCACCGCGGCCGGGTCGCCCTCGGGAACGACGACCGTGGTGCCGCCGGCGTCGCCCGCCGCGATGACGGTGCTGGTCGCGCCGCCGGTCGCCGGTTCCGTGACCGTGCACTCCGCACCGACCGGGAGGCCCTCGTAGGTGACCGGCGACCCGGGCGTGATCTCTCGCGACGCCCCGCCGGGGATGTCGACGTCGGCCCCCTCGAACGTGCACGCGAGCGAGACCTCGAACGGCCCGCCGCCGTAGAGCTCGGCGCCGTCGCCGTCCACGACCTTGTCCACCGTGATCGCACCGTCGTCGAACGTGTTGGTGGCCACGATGGCGACCGTGCCCTCGCGCCCGAGGACGTGGGGCGGGACGACGACGTCGACGGACGACCCGTCGGTGACCACAGGGTCACCACGACCGGTCGTGACCGACATGCTCGTCGAGCTCGCACCACCCGTCCCGGTCTCTGTGAGCGTGCAGTCCGCACCGACCGGTAGGTCGTCGTACGTCACCGGGTCCCCGGGCACCAGGGTGTGCGTGGCGCCGCCGGGGATGCCGACGCGCTCGTCGTCGAAGGTGCACGCCAACGACACCTCGAACGGACCCGCGCCGAACTCGTCGGCTCCGTCGCCGTCGACGACCTTGTCGACCGTGATCCGCCCGACGTCGAACGTGTTCGTCGCCGTCACCTCGACCGGGTCGTCACCCGCCGAACCGATCGTCACCCGCGACGGCTGGATGCTCGTCGACGTGGCGCCGCCCGCGCGAGGTTCGCTCACCCGGCAGACAGCACCGACTGGCAGCCTCGAGATCTGGGCCGACAGCGGCCCGGCGCCGCCGAGCACCACGGGGCTGTCGTAGACCACGCGCGGGCGGTTCGGGCCTGCTCCGTCGTCGTCGAAGGTGCAGGTGACATGGAGTGCGAACGGTCCAGCGCCGTACAGCTGGACGCCGTCGCCGGCGACGACCTTGGTCAGGTCCATCTCGCCGACGTCGAACGTGTTGGTGATCTGGGCCGTGTTGCGCGGGCCGCCCGCGAGGTCGCCGACGAGGTTCACGGTCGCTCGATTCCCCGGCGTGACGACGGGGGGACGCGATCCCTCCTGGACGGTCACGTCGATGTCCGTCGCGTTGCCCGTGGCCGTCTCGGTGACCTCGCAGTCCGCGCCGACCGGCAGGCCCGTGAGCGCGATCTCCCCGCCGCCCTCGATGGTGAGGTCCATCGGCTCGGCGGGCCCGTAGCCGTCCGCGTAGACCGGGTTGCCGAGGAAGGTGCAGCGCACCTGGACCTCGAACGGCCCGAAGTCGTCCGGGTCACCGTTCTGGTCGACCGCCTCGGAGACGACCTCCTTGGAGATGACCAGGCTCGCCAGGTCATAGCGGTTGACCGCCAGGATCGTGGTGGGGTTCTCGGGGTCTTCGCTGTCGATGGTGACCGTCGGGACGATCAGCTGGGTCTGCCCGTTGAGTGGGGTGCTCTCGGCCACGGTGCACTCGGCGCCATACGGGATGTCGGGGACCGTGACGGGAGTTCCGGGGGTCACCGTGATCGCGATGGGCGGCAGGGCGGTCTCGAGGAAAGTGCCGACGGCGGACGTGCAGGTGACCTGCAGGTGGAACTCCGCGGGCGCGTACTTCGCGCCGTCACCGATCACCCTCTTCGACACCTGCAGCGGTCCGCTCGCTGTCGCCACGCCCACCTTCGTGCCCTCGGTCGGCAGCAGGTTCACGCTCCCCCGATCAGTCACGGCGACTCCGCTCACCGCCGCCGAGTTCCACGCGACCGCCCGGTCTCCCGCATCAGGGACCGTCGCGGGGGTCATCGTCGTGCCCTCGATGGCCACCGTCTGAGCCGGTCGGAACGGGGCGTCGTCCGGGAAGGTCACGACGACCTTGAGCGCCGTCATCGACTCGTAGACCGCCTGGCTCTCCCCTCCGACCAGCTGCACCCACCCGGTCGCGGGGTCGTCCGTGGGGCAGGTCGGTTCGCGCAAGGGATCTTGCAGGTCGTCCATGCAGTAGTCCTGCACGGTCGAGTAGTAGAACGCTGCCGTCGCGTCGGCGGGTGCGTTGACGAGCGCCGGCGGGTGCGCCCGGTCCGGCACAGGACGCCAGAGCGAACCGCGCTCACCGGAGGCGAACGAGCCCGTGTCGCCAGGGGCAGGGAGGCGGTCGTAGATGACGAGCTTGCTCATCGGAAGGTTCCCGACGTTCTCCACGCGGACCTGCCAGGTCTCGTCGTGACCCGGAGGGATGACGGGAGTGCACGGGTAGAGGTAGTAGCCGTCGGCGTCCGGTGTGCAGGTCACATCCTGGTTCGCCGCGTCGGGATCCACCAGGACGTCCAGCTGGTCGCCGTCCGTCGCCTTGACCGCCTTGGACTGCGCGAGCACCGCCGCCGGGATCGGGGTCACGTCGGCCTCGGCCTCGCACTCGCCGGTCTCCGGGTTCAGGCGCACCTCGCACGTGTCCCAGGGGCGATCGCCAGTGACCCCGGCGGTGTTGTTCACCGTGGTGTTCGCGGTCAGCCCGGTACGGAACTGCACCTGGACCGTGATCGTGTAGGTCTGCCCGACCTCGAGCACGGTTCCTTCCGGGAAGGTGAACGTGAGCGCGAAGAGGTTGCCGGAGGCGTCGACCGTGACGTCCGCCGGGTCGGTGGGCATCGCCGGTCCGTTCGCGGGCGCGGGTGCGGCACCGGTCAGGGCGTAGGCGTAGTGCTCGTCGACACCGTCGGCGAGGCGCAGCTCTGGACCGTCGGCATCCCGCGGCATCGGGTCGTCGGTCACGACGGGGTCGTAGATCGGCCGGTTGCCGGTGTTCGTGATCGCGATGTTCATCGGGAACACCGCATCGGGCGCTTCGGTGCCGCGGCTGACGGTGCCGTCGAAGTCCTTGACGATCCGGACGCCGTTCTCGGCATGCTCGTAGGTGATCACACCCCGCGCGTCCGCATCCCCGCTGACCTGGACGAGGTCCCCGGTCGGGTCGTCGGGGTCGATCACCAGGTCGGCCCCCGTGACGGTCGCCATCACGTCGTTGGTCGCGAGGCCCGGCGCGTCCTCCCCCGGCGCCGGGGCGTTCGTCGCGAGGTCGCTCGGCACCGCCGTCGCCGGGTCGGAGCGCAGCGTGTCGCGCACCCGGACGTCGAGATGGACCGCCTGAGTCGGGTCTGCTGGGTTCTCCCAGATCGCACCGTCCGCCCGGGTGAACGTGAATCGCAGGCCCGTGACGTCTTCCGCCGAGACGTTGCCGGGGAGCGCGAACGTCGCGCCCGGCGTGCCGTTCGTCCACTGCCCACCGGTGAAGGTGTCGCTCGCGGGGTCGTACGAGCCCCCCGTGTAGGCGTCGACCTGAACCTGGTCGATCGGCGCGGTGAGGGTGGACGCGTCGAAGCCGACCAGGTCGTACTGGTTCCAGAAGCTTCCGTCGACGTCGGTCAGCGTCATCTCGACCGCGCGGGACGGGCCCGTCGGGCGCCCCGCGATGGTCAGCGTCGAGGTCGGGTTCGGCTCCGCGTCCGAGCCGGGCTCGACGATGGACGCCGGGCTGAACGACTTGGTCTCCTCCATGCCGATCCGCGCGTCCCGGAGCTCCATGTCCGCCGTGTCCCAGGCTCGCGGGTTGTCGGCCGACGTCCCGCCCGGGTCCGTGACCTCGGCGCCGGCGCTGTTGGCCACCGGAGAGTAGCCGGCGACCTCGACACGCGTGGTCGGCTGGTACCGGTCGAACTCACGCAGCTTCAGCGTGAGGTCGAGGACACCCTCGGCCTGGGAGACGATCCGCCCGTCGAAGCGGACCTCCACGCCGACGACGTCGGCGAGTGCCGCAGGCGCGAGCGCCTCCGCCTCCACCTCCGTGTAATCCGTCGAGACGCCCGCCTGGGTCGTGAGCCTGACCGTCGTGCCACCGTCGGGGAAGGCATCGTCGCCGACAGGCGCAGTGCCCTCTGGCGCGGTCACGACGATGTTCGTGAGGGTGAACGCGTCGAAGGGCTGCGTGCCCGCAGTCGTCTCGGGCTCGACGTCGGCCCCCGCGCTCGACGGCTCGGCGATCCGCAACGTGTCGACCCTCGCCACGGAGTTGTTGGTGGCCGTGAGGAGCGCGTGGGTCGACGGGTAGGCCGTGTCCGGGGTGCCCTCCGGCGGGACCGAGATCGGGCCGCCGGTCCACTCCTTCGTGATGCCCACGTTGATCGGCGTGTCGATGATGAGGACGTCGTCGTCGTCGACGTCGGTCCGCGTCGCGCCCTGGAACGTGGCCGTGGCGCTCGCCGTGTCGTCCACGAGGCCCGGGTTCGCCGCACCCTCGTTGTAGATCGTGCCGTTCGTGGCACCGAGGACCGGGCTTCCGTCGCTCCGCTTCTCGTCCCGCAGCTGGAAGGTCAGGTCGAGGTGGCGACCGTCGGCCTGCGTCGAGCGCGCCACACCGTCACCCGCCGCGGGGACGGTGGGATCGCTCGGGAACTCGGCTCGGGACGGGGACTCGGTGTACGTCAGGCGCACCGACGTGGCCGCCGCGCTCTCGTCGGCGGACAACGTGTACCCGGGGAACGATCCGACGCACGGGACGGCGACGCTGCAGGGGTCCCCGACGGCGTCCACCCATGTGCCACCGATGAACAGCTCGACCCCGGTGATCGCGTCGTACCGCATGAGCGGGTCGGTCGCGGCATCGACGGCCTCGACCCGGCGCAGATCGAACGCGTCGTAGAACGAGTCGGCGATCACGGTGCCGGCGGGTGCGGCCACGTCGCTGAGGACCATGGGGTCCACGCCGTTGAAGCCGTTGGTGGACCAGGTGAGCTGCGCCGTGATCTGGTCCTGCGTGCGGGCGCGCAGCGAGTACGGCTCGTCCGACTGGCCCGGAGGCGCGAGGAACGTCTTGTCGAAGAAGTCGAGGTCGCCTGGATCGGTCGGCACGGGGAACGGGTCGACCGTGTCGCAGCCCTCCGCCGGGGCAGTCGGATCGACCGTGGCGGACGACGCGCTCGACGCACCGCAGTTGGAGATCGGAGCGTCGCGTTCCTCGGGACCGTCGTACGCGGCCACGACGTTCGGCTGGAACGAGGTGCCGGGAGGAAACCCGGCGTCCGAGTGGTAGGAGAACTGCACGCCATGGGCATCCGCGGGTAGGTCGCAGTTGACCGTCGTCGGGCCGGCGAACGTTCCGCAGCTCGGGTCCGTCACCCACTGCGTGCCGTCCCAGTAGCTGACCGTCAACGTCGAGCCTGCGGGCACGTCCGTCGAGCGCACCGCGGTCGCGTCGAAGTCGGACCAGAACTCGCCGGGATCGGCAGGGTCGGTGGGGTCCTGGATCACCACGTCGTTCGCGCCGGTCGTCGACCCGTCGGGGCCGAACGGGAGCAGCTGGGTCGGGAGCTGGACGATGACGGTCTGGCCAGGAAGCGCGGGGATGGTCGACGGCGAGATGTTCTTGCCCGTCTCCGTCGCGAGGCGGTCGGTCAGGGTCACGAGGTCGGCCGACGCGGTGTCGTCGGCGTTGGGGACGGTGGCTGTGACCTCGTTGGGGTGGGTGACGTCGTCCGCGGCCTGGTCGGGGTCGGTGTCCGCCGTGAACGGGACGGATGCCTCGGCGCCGGAGACGATGGGACCCGTGAACGTGACGGCGAAGCCGGTGACGTCGCAGCCGGGCGGAGGGTTCGGCAGGGTGTTCGGGGTCGCGGTGCTCACGCTCGGCGTCGTGGCGTCCGCGCAGGCGAAGGTCACGCGCGCGGTGTCGGCGTTCGCAGGCCACTGCACGCCCGTGCCGTCCCCGTCGGGCCCGAATCCCGTGAAGGTCAGCGGGTCCGCACCCTCGAAGGGGCTGTCCGTGCCCGGCGAGGGCTCCGTGATGGTCATGGACGTCGTCGGGTCACCGTTGTTCGTCGCACCGATCGTCACCGTCGTCGGGTCTCCGGCACTCACCGTCGCCGGGTCGAACGACTTGGAAGCCGTGACGCTGTTGTTCGGCGGCGTGATGACGTACGTGTCGTCGGCGTCGGTCGGAGTCGACTCGTCGCCCCCGTGCGTGACATGCGACGTCGCGTCGTTCGCCACCGTCGTCGGGTCGGTCAGCGCGGTGACCGCATCGGTCTGCTCGACCGCGACCGGGACCGACGCGGTCGCGCCAGGCTGGATGTCGCCGCTGAACGTGTAGCGGACACCCAGGACGTCCTCCGAGGGCGTCGCATCGGTGAGCGGCTCCCAGGAGTCGCCGTCCCAGTACTCCTCCGTGACCGTGTCGGCGTTCGGCGGGTACGTGATCTCTCCCGTGCCGGTGTACCCCAGCAGCGTGAACGGGTTCGGGGCGGCCGACGGATCCACCGGGTCCTGGATGACGAGCGTGTCGACCGGGTCGTTCGACGTGTTGGTCGAGCCCAGCGTCACCGTGGCTGCCGTGCCGGGAGACGCGATGCCGCCCGTCGGCTCGATCGACTTCGTCGTGTCCGAGTCGAGCACGAGCGGCACGATCGGCGCGATCGCATCGGACGCGTCCTGGCTGGCGGCGTTGTCGGCCACGACGGTTGCGGTGTTGGTGATGGACTGGCCGCTCTGCGAGAACGGCAGGTCGGGATCGACCTCCGCAGTGACCAGGATCTGCGCCTGCCCGCCGTTCGGCACGCTCGGGTTCGTGTAGGTCACCGTGTTCGAGTCGGTGTCGGCATCGATGACACCCCCGGCCGGGCCGCTCTGGATGGACGCACTGACGAGGTCGACGCCGTCGGGCAGCGGGTCGGTGAGCACCGTGTTAGTGCACGGGTTCGCGTTCGGGTCGGAGCAGGAGACGGTGACGACCCACTGGACCTGGTCCCCGGGCTGGTAGGGGCCCTGCGAGATCTCGACCTTCTGGATGCCCCAGTCGGCGGCAGCCGCCGGGAGCGCCGGGACCACCACCAACGGGACCGCGATCAGCGCTGCAGCGGCCCCCGCGGCCGCGAGGTCGGTCAGGCGTGGTCGTCGCTGGGTTCGAGGAGGTCGCGCCCGCTGGCTGTCCCCATCCGACGACCGCATCGCGGCACCCTCCGCTCGCCTCGCCCCGCGCACGCCCGCTGGCGGAGCACTTCAGACAAAGCGACCATCTCACACGGAGCCCGACGACGTCGCCCGGCGGGGCCGGACGCTTCAGCGCTGAACGTGCACCTGATCCATCGCCCAGGCGGCGGATGTGGCTAGACGAGGACGGTCGTGAGCGGCATCGAGGAGTCGACCGGGATGTCGAGCGACGACGGCGGCAGCCCGCGGCTCACCACGGCCGAGCCGAGCGCCGCGATCATCGCGCCGTTGTCCGTGCAGTACCGGATGGGCGGGATCCGCAGCTCGATCCCCGCCTCGGCGCACCGCGCGGCGGCCATGTCCCGCAGCTGGGAGTTGGCAGAGAAGCCTCCGCCGACGACGAGGGTGGAGACGCCCTGCGCCCGGCACGCGGCGATCGTCTTGGCCGTCAGCACGTCGGCGACAGCCGCGGCGAACGAGGCGGCCACGTCGTGCAGCGGGATCTCGAGGCCGGCGTCCTGGCGTGCCTCGACCCAGCGCGCGACGGCCGTCTTGAGGCCCGAGAACGAGAAGTCGGTGGCGTGCTTCGCCTGGTCCTTGGGTGCCGTGAGCCCGCGCGGGAAGCGGATCGCGGACGGGTCGCCCTCGCGCGCGAGACGGTCGATGTGCGGGCCGCCGGGGTACGGCAGGCCCAGCAGACGGCCCACCTTGTCGAAGGCCTCCCCCGCCGCGTCGTCGAGCGTCGAGCCCAGCTCGGTCACGTTGACCGTGTCGTCGATGAGCAGCAGCGACGAGTGCCCGCCCGACACGACGAGCGCCATCACGCGCTCGGGGAACGGCCCGTCGACCAGCTCGTCCACGACCGCGTGCCCGATGACGTGGTTCACGCCGTAGAGCGGCTTGTCGAGCGCGACCGCGAGCGCCTTGGCCGCCGAGGCGCCGACCGTCAGGGGGCCGACCAGCCCGGGCCCGGCAGTGACTGCGATCGCGTCGACCTCGCCGAGCGACACGTCGGCCGTCGCGAGGGCCCGTTCGATCGTCGGGACCATGGCCTCGAGGTGGGCGCGCGAGGCGATCTCGGGGATGATCCCGCCGAACCTCGCGTGCTCGTCCACCGACGAGGCGACCGCGTCCACCAGCAGGTCGTGGCCACGGACGAGCGCGACGCCCGTCTCGTCGCACGAGGTCTCGATCCCGAGCACGAGGGGTTGCGCCATGTCTCAAGGATAGGCGGGCACGAGGAGTGACCAGCGTCACCGCGATCCGCGGAACACGCGTCGGTCGTTGAAGATTGAACGAGTCATGACCACTGACACCACCGTCCTGGACGGCCTCGACTTCCCCGTCCCCGCTCTCGCCGTCGGCGACGACGTCGCCGACCTGCTGTTCCGGCAGGCCCGCACGATCGGGACGTTCACCGACCAGCCCGTCACCGACGAGGAGCTGGCCGCGGTCTACGACCTCATCAAGTGGGGGCCCACGGCGATCAACACCACGCCGCTGCGGCTCCTCGTCGTCCGCACACCCGAGGCCCGCCAGCGTCTGGCGGCGCACGTCAACGACGGCAACCGCGACCGCGTGCTCGCCGCGCCGGTCACCCTCGTCGTCGCGTCCGACCCGGGCTTCCACCAGCACATCCCCACGCTGGCGCCGCACATGAGCGCGCTCGCCGACGCGCTGGACCCGCAGACCGAGCAGCGCGAGCAGATGGCCCGCATGAACACCCTCATCCAGTTCGGCTACCTCATCGTGGGCCTGCGTGCCGCCGGTCTGGACGCCGGACCCATGGCGGGCCTGGACACCGCGGGCGTCGACGCCGAGTTCTTCGCGGAGAACGGCTGGCAGTCGCAGCTCATCATCAACGTCGGCCACCGCGAGGGCGAGGGCACGTCCTACCCGCGCGCGGCGCGCCTGGACTACGAGCAGGTCTCGCTGACGGTCTGACCAGCCGACTGGCGGCACGCGACGAGCGCGCATCCCCGCGGGGGTGCGCGCTCGCGCCGTCTCACCAGCGGCCGGCCCCGCGCACCTTGCCCGCACCCGCGAGCACCGTGAGGATGCTGGTCTGGCTCCTCGGTCCGGGCACGCACGCGAGCGAGGAGCACGGTCGACGACACGGGGATCGAACCGCATGGCGACGCCGACGCAGGAGCCGTGGCGACGCCGCCTGTCCTGCCTCTGGTTCGCCGTGGCGGTGATCGTGTACCTGGCGATCATCCAGGGCGTCGGCGCCCTGCTGAACGACGTCGCCGACCTCGGCGACGACGCGTTGTCGACGACGCGCGGGTGCTGCTGGGCATGTGGATCCCGCTGGGGCTCGCGCTCGTGTTCGTCTACGCGCTCGTCGCCTGGCTGGGGTGGTGGCGTCCGGTGTTCCGCGACGAGCGGCCGGTGCAGCGCTGGGTCTGGGCCGTGCCCGCGGTGTTCGTCGTGTGCATCGTCCTGGCGATCGACTACTCCGCCCTGTCGGAGAAGAGCCTTGGGTTCGTCCTCGCGCTCGTCGTCGCGACCCAGATGGTCAGCTGGGGCGACGAAGGGATGTTCCGCGGGATCGGCGACGTCACGCTGCGCGACCACGGCCTGCCCGAGGGCACGGTCGCGCTGTGGTCGAGCGTCGTCTTCGGACTGGTCCACATCACCAACGCGCTCGGGTCGCGCGGCGCGGGCGCGCTCGGCCAGGCGGTCGCGGTGAGCCTCGCGGGCTACTTTCTCTACCTGGTCCGGCGGGCCGCGCGGAGCACCTGGCTGAACTCCGTGCTCCACGGCTTCTTCGACTTCGCCATCCTCACCGGAACCGCGATCCTCGTGGACCAGAAGGCCTACGCCGGCTCCGTCGCGGCCGTCCTCGCCTACCTCGTGCTGGGGATCCTGCTCGTCGTGCGACGCAGGCACATCGAGCCCGCAGCGACGCCACCGGCGAGCGCCGCCGCCGCGTGAGCGCGCGGTCGTCAGGACCCGGTGACCACCGGGCGTGACGCGTCGTTCGACCACTGCGACCACGAGCCCGGGTAGAGCGCGGCCTCGATCCCGGAAGCGGCGAGCGCGGCGACCTCGTGAGCGGCCGTGACGCCCGAGCCGCAGTAGACCGCGACGGGCGCGCCGGCGGCGGCACCCAGCGCGCGGAACCGGTCGCGCAGCGCGTCCGCGTCCAGGAAGGTGCTGTCGGACGCGAGGTTCGCCGTGGTCGGCGCCGAGACGGCACCCGGGATGTGGCCCGCCCGCGGGTCGACGGGCTCGACCTCACCCGCGAACCGCTCCGCCGCACGGGCGTCGAGCAGGGCTCCGTCCCACGCGGCGGCGGCGTCCGCGTCGATCGTCGGCATGCCACCGGGTCGGACCACGAGGTCGCCCGGCTCGGCGGCGACCTCGCCCGCCTCGAGCGTGAGGCCGGCCGCCGTCCACGCGTCGATCCCGCCGTCGAGCAGGCGCACCTGCCGGTGCCCGGCCCACCGCAGCAGCCACCAGGCTCGCGCCGCCGACGTGCCGCCGCTGGCGTCGTACGCGACCACCGGCTGGTCCTCGCGGACGCCCCAGCGCCGCGCAGCCGCCTCGAGGTCGGCGACGTCGGGCAGCGGGTGCCGCCCCTCGGCCGCGCTCGGCGGGGCGGCGAGCTCGGCGTCCAGGTCGACGAACACCGCGCCCGGGAGATGCGCGGCGAGGTACTGCTCGTGACCATCGGAGCGTCCCAGCGCCCAGCGCACGTCCAGCAGCACGGGCGGCTCGTCCCCCGAGAGCTCGGCGGCCAGGCTCACGGCGTCGACCAGCACGTCGTCACGAGTGCTCATGCGATTCCCTCCGGTCGGCCCGACGGTGCGGACAGCTCGAGCCGCATGGTCCAGGCGTCCTTGTTCTCTGGTTGGTAGTACCCGCGGCGCAGGCCCAGCCGCGCGAAGCCCGCGCCTTCGTACAGCCGCAGCGCCGGCTCGTTGTCCACCCGGACCTCGAGCAGCACCGAGGCCGCACCCAGCGCCCGGGCCCGGTCGACGAGCGCGTCGAGCATGACGCGTCCGAGCCCGCGGCCTTGGTGAGCCGTGCCGGTCCCGATCGTCATGACCTGCGCGTCGTCTCCGTCGAACCACAACCCGGCGTACCCGGCCAGGATTCCGTCGACGTCCACGCCGATGTACCACCGGCCCGGGCCGGTCAGCTCCTCGGCGAGCATCGCCGCCGACCACGCGCCCGCGCCGAAGAGCTCGCGCTCGAGCGCCTCGAGCGCGGGCAGGTCCGCCGCCGTGAGCGGACGGACGCTCATCCGCCGACGCGCTTGCTGCCCGCGGACGGCACCGCGTCGGGTCGGCGCAGGTACAGCGGCTCCGTGGGGAGGGCCTGCCCCAGCTCACGCCGGGCCAGCGCGAGCCTGGCCAGCTCGGCGGGGTCGGGGTCGAGCAGCCCGTCCGGGACGGGTGCGTCGCCCAGGTCGGCCGGGTAGAGCGCGACGCCGCGCCCGACGACGATCGCGCCCGGCTCGACGGTGACGGCGGCGGCGGCTCCCACGGTCGGGCCGGCCAACACGCTGACCTCGCCGGGGCCGTCGGCGCGGTAGCTGGACCAATAGACCTCCCGCCGGCGCGCGTCGGTGGCGACCAGGATGGTCGCGCCGACGGGCGCGGTGCGCGAGGCCGCGGCGGCGATCGCGTCCAGCGACGGGACGCCGAGCACGGGGATCGCCAGGCCCAGGGCGAGCGTGCGCGCGGTGACGAGGCCGACGCGCAGGCCCGTGAACGGCGCCGGGCCCGTGCCGGCGACGATCGCGGTGAGGTCGCGGCGATCGACGCCGGCGTCGGCGAGGACGGCCGTGATCATCGGGGCGAGCAGCTCGGCGTGGTGGCGTTGCTGGCTCTCCGACCGGGAGGCGAGCACCTCGCCGGAGTCGGAGGTCAGCGCGACGGCGACCGCGCCGGAGGTGTCGAGAGCGAGGACGGGCACGGGCTCAGCCTGCCACGGCGGCGTCGGTGGACGGCCCCAGGGGCAGCGCGACGCCGGCCCAGCGCTCGCCGACCGCGCGCACCGTGGCCACGCGCTCGCCGGCCCCGCCGTCGGCGTCCGACTCGTCGAGCTCGCCGCCTCGCGGGCGCTGCAGGTCCACCTCGAGCCGGTCCTCGGCCAGACCCTCGACCCAGCCGGCGCCCCACTCGACGACGGTCACGGACTCGTCGAGCCCCGCGTCGAGGTCCAGCGCATCGACCTCGTCGAGCGATCCGAGCCTGTACGCGTCCACGTGCACGAGCGCCGGCCCGGTCGTGCCGTCCGCACGCGGGAGCGGCGGGTGCTCGCGCGCGATGACGAACGTGGGCGAGGCGACCTGGCCCCGCACGTGGAGGCCCGCGCCGAGCCCTTGCGTGAGCGTGGTCTTGCCCGCCCCCAGGTCCCCGGTCAGCACCAGCAGGTCCCCCGCCCGCAGCACCGTCGCGAGCGCCCGGCCGAAGGCCCGCGTCGCGTCGGCGTCAGGCAGCCGGACGACGACCTCGTTCACGCTCTCACCTCGTTCTCCGCTGAAGGGGACGGCACGGCGTCGACCCGTGCGTCGGGCTCGCTGTCCACGTGCACCCGCGGGACGCGCGGGCCGATGCGGGTCACGATCTCGTACGAGATGGTGCCCGCGACCCGGGCCCAGTCCTCGGCCGTCGGGCCACCCCCCGCGCCGGTGCCGAACAGCTCGACACGGTCTCCCGCCCGGTCGGTGGCTCCGGGGCCGAGGTCCACCACCACCTGGTCCATGCACACGCGCCCGGCGACACCGAGGACGCGACCGCCCACGAGCAGCGGCCCGCCCGGGGCGTCCGCCGTCCCCGAGGCGTGCCGCGGCACCCCGTCGGCGTAGCCGAGCGGCACGAGTCCGATCACCGTGTCCCGCTCCGTCACGTACTGGTGGGCGTAGGACATCCCGGCACCCGCGGGCCACTCCTTGACGTTGACCAGCGGCGCCTCGAGCGTCATCGCCGGCACGAGGCCGAAGTCCGCCGGCCCACCCAGCTGCGGCACGGGCGAGAGGCCGTACACGGCGATACCCGGCCGGACCAGGTCGTAGTGGATCGAGGGGTTGGTCAGCGTGGCCGCCGAGTTGGCCAGGTGGCGCACCTCGAGGCGGGCACCCGCGTCCTCGGCGAGCCGCACGGCCTCCGCGAAGGCGACCTCCTGCGCCCGCACGGCGGGGTGCTCGGGCTCGTCGGCGAAGGCGAGGTGCGACCAGACGCCGACCAGGCGCACCGCACCGTCGGCCTCGGCGCGCAGCACCGCAGGAAGCAGCGCGGCGAAGTCGCTCGCGGTCAGCCCGTTACGACCCAGGCCGGTGTCCACCTTGAGGTGCACGCGCGCGGCGCGGCCCGCGGCCCGCGCGGCCGTGACCACCTCCTCGAAGGCCCAGTGCGCCGAGACGGACAGGTCGACGTCCGCCTCGACCGCCTCGCGCAGGGGCGCACCGGGGCCGTACAGCCAGGTGAGGATGCGCGGTCCGGCGAGGCCGGCTGCCCGCAGCGCGAGGGCCTCGGGCACCTGCGCCGCGCCCAGCCACGTCGCGCCCCCGGCGACCGCGGCCGTCGCGGACGGGACCAGTCCGTGCCCGTAGGCGTCCGCCTTCACCACGGCCATCACCTGCGCGGACGGGGCGTGCGCGGAGAGGCTGCGGACGTTGCTGCGGATGGCGGCGAGGTCGACGACGGCACGCGCGGGGTACGAGCTCACGGCGCCCAGTGTCCCACCGGCGCTCGCGGGCACGCTCACCCGGGCCGCACCACGAGATCGGCGCGGGCTGCCGTCGCCGCCACCAGCGTCGCGTTGCGCTCGTCGGGACCGTGCGACCAGGCGTGCGCGGCCTCGGGCGACTTGCCGAAGGCCACGTGCCTCGCCACCAGGCGCTCCAGGCGGACGGCGTCGTCGAGCGCGACGAACCACGCCTCGTCCAGCAGCCCCGCGACGGGCGCGAACCCGGCGCCGTCGAGCAGCAGGTAGTTGCCCTCGACGACCACGAGCGGCACCTCGGGACCCACCGCGATGGCGCCCGCGACGGCGTTGCGCAGGTCGCGGCGATACTCGGGCGCGTAGACCGTCTCGCGTCCCGCGCGCAGCCGCCCCAGCAGGGCGACGAAACCCGCGGCGTCGAACGTGTCCGGTGCTCCCTTGCGGTCGGCCCGGCCGAGGCGCTCGAGCTCCGTCTGCGCCAGGTGGAAGCCGTCCATCGGGACGACCACCGCGCGGTCACCCAGTGCGGCCACCACGTCCGCGGCCAGCGTGGACTTGCCCGCCCCGGGTGCGCCGGCGATGCCGAGCACCGTGCGACCGCGCGCCGCGAGCGCCAGGGCGCGCGCCTCGAGCGACGGGTCCAGGCTCACGCGCCGGCCAGCAGGTCGGCGATCGTCTCCGGCAGCGCGACGGCCACCCCGCGCGCGGACACGGGACCGCCGGGGTTGGCCCGGTCGGCGGCCCGCCCGTGCACCAGTGCCGCCGCGGCGGCCAGGGCGGCCGCGAGCGACGGGTCCTCGTGGATGTCGTCGGCCCGCCCGGCCAGCAGCGCGCCCAGCAGCCCGGCGAGCACGTCCCCGGCTCCGGCGGTGGCCAGCCAGGCAGGTGCGTCGGCCTGGCTGTACGTGGCCCCCTGGGCGCCGACCACGATCGTCGTCGCGCCCTTGAGCAGCACCGTCGCGCCCGTCAGGTCGTGCGCGAGCCGCACCCAGCGCAGCGGCTCCGCCTCCACCGTCGCACGGTCGACGTGCTCGCCCCGGTCGGACAGCAGCCGCGCCAGCTCGCCCGCGTGCGGCGTGAGGACCACGTGCGCCCCCACGCGGTCCGGGAGCAGCTCGAGCGCGCCCGCGTCGCACACGGCGGGCTCGCCCCGTTCGCGCACGCCCTCGAAGGCGTGCTCGATGCGCCTGCGCTGCGACGCGTCGTCGGGCGAGACGCCCGGACCGAACACCCACGCCTGCACGCGGCCCACGCCGATGACCACCTCGGGGCGACGCGCGACGACGAGATCGCCTACGTCGCCCAGGTAGCGCACCATGCCCACCCCGGTCAGGACGGCGGCGGTCGTCGCCAGGACAGCGGCCCCAGGGTAGCGGCGCGCACCGGCGACGACGCCGAGCACCCCCCGCGTGTACTTGTGCGCCTCGGGCGGCGGCACCGGCCACAGCTCCGCGACGTCGGCCGCGTCGAGGCGGGCCACCGAGGGCGACCCCGCGAGGTCGAGCCCGATGTCCACCACCTCCACCCGCCCGGCCAGCCGGGCGGCCGGCGGCAGCAGAAGGCCCGGCTTGGCGGCCCCGAACGTCACCGTGAGGTCGGCCGGCAGCACCGCGCCCGGCACCTCGCCGTCGTCGATCCCGATGCCCGACGGCACGTCGACCGCCACCACCAGCGGCCCTGCGGGTCCTCGCTGCGCCAGCGCGTCGACGAGCTCGGCCGCGCCGCCCCGCAGTCCGCCCGACGCGCCGATGCCGAGCAGCCCGTCCAGGACGACGTCCGCTCCGGATGCCAGCCCAGCGGCGGCGCGGCCGGCGGGGACCACGCGGCCGCCCGCCGCGACCAGCGCCGCCGCACCGCCGGCGTGGATGCGCTCGTCGATTGCGAGGGCCACGACCTCCGCGCCACGGCGCGCCAGGAACGCTCCCGCGAACAGGGCGTCGCCCCCGTTGTTCCCGGGCCCGACGAGCAGCACCACACGCGCGCCACCGACGCGACCGCGCCGCTCGCGCAGCAAGCCCGCCACCCGGGTCGCCAGCGCGAACGCGGCACGGTCCATCAAGGGCACGCCGGCCGCGAGGAGCGGCTCCTCGGCGGCCCGGACCTGCGACGACGTCCACGACAGCAGCACGGCACCATCCTGTCGCGCCGCCCCGCGCGAGGCCAGACGAGCCGGGGTAGCGTGCGAGCCATGCGCTTCGGACTCTTCATCCCCCAGGGCTGGCGGCAGGACCTCACGGGCATCGAGGCCCGCGACCACTGGGGGGTGATGAACGGGCTCGCGCAGCACGCCGACCAGGGCGACGTCTGGGAGTCCGTCTGGGTGTACGACCACTTCCACTCGGTCCCCGAGCCCAACGGGCAGGCGGTGCACGAGGCGTGGAGCCTGATCAACGCCTTCGCGGCCACCACCTCCCGCGTGCGCCTGGGCCAGATGTGCACGTGCATGGCGTACCGCAACCCGGCCTACCTCGCGAAGGTGGCCGCGACGGCGGACGTCATCTCCGGCGGCCGGGTCGAGATGGGCATCGGTGCCGGCTGGTACGAGCACGAGTGGCGCGCCTACGGCTACGGGTTCCCGAGCGCGGGCGAGCGGATCGCGATGCTCGACGAGGGCGTGCAGATCTTCAAGCAGCTGTGGACCAACGGGGTCGCGACGCTCGACGGCAGGCACTACCAGGTGTCTGGCGCGCAGCTGGCGCCGCTCCCGCTCCAGGTGGACGGGCCGCCGCTGTGGATCGCGGGCGGCGGTGAGCGCAAGACGCTGCGCATCGCGGCGGAGCACGCGCAGTACACCAACTTCGACGGCACGCCCGAGGTGTTCGCGCACAAGTCGCAGGTGCTGCGGGGCCACTGCGACGCGATCGGGCGCGACTTCGGCGAGATCACCCGCTCCGCCAACTTCAACGTCGTGATCGGCGAGACGCAGGCCGACGTGGACGACCGCATCGCCTGGGTCGAGGAGCACTACGCGCTCACGGTGCCCGAGCGCGCGCCCGGCGTCGCCGAGGACTTCCGCAAGGGCCCGCTGGTCGGCACACCCGAGCAGGTGGTGGACGCGCTCACCCACCTGCAGGGGCTCGGGATGACGTACGCCATCACCTACTTCGCGGACGCTGCCTACGACCGCGCCAGCATCGAGCTGTTCGAGAGCCAGGTGGTCCCCGCCCTGCGCTGACCTCAGGGGCGGCCGAGCAGCACCAGGCGGGTGCGGTCCTGCCGTTCGCCACCGCGCGACGCGGCGTGCACGCGCTCCTCGACGACGGCGAGCGACTGCGCCGGGCCGGTGGCGTAGGCGGACAGCACCGCGCCGGCGCCGTAGTGACCCGTGCGCTCCCCGGTCCGGGAGTCCATCACCGTGACGTCCGCCCGGTCCTCGCGCGCGTCCCGGTCGAACCACGGGTTGAGCCCGCCGACGTCCGTCAGCACCGCCGCCGAGCCCGGGCCCAGCGGCTCGCCCGCGTCCCGGACCACGGCCGGGGAGCCGCCCACCGACCAGAGCCACCTCGTGGCGGGCGGGTCGGTGGCCACCACGCGGGCCCCTCCGGTCGGGTCCAGGACGACGTCGTCGGAGACCGTCTGGGCGAACCAGTCCCGGCTCGAGCGCTCCCGCACCCCGGCGCCCGGCAGGGGGCACATCGACCCGTCGTCGAGCTCGATCACCACCGCCTCGTCGTCCTCGCCCGCGCCGGCCCTCGTGTAGACGGCGCGGTCCGTGCCCACCCAGTCCAGGGACGCGGCACAGTCCCCGGCCCGCTGCCACGACGGCACGCCCCCACGAGACAGCGAGAAGGTGCATGCCCCGACGTCCCGGGCGGGGGTGGACCACAGCACGGCGTCGCCCGCGAGCGCCAGCGGTCGGCTCTCGCTCGTGGGCCTGGTCTCGAGCACCGCCCCCGAGCGGACGTCGGCGAGCTGCGTCGCGCTCCCCAGGTCGAGCGGGACCACGGCCGGCAGCCCGCGCGCCGTGACCTGCGCGGAGGCGCCGCCACCGACCACGGCGGACAGCGCTCGCGCGTCGCGCGCCCACAGCTCACGGCCTGCCTCGTCGAGGGCCACGACCCGGTGCACCATCGTCCCGTCGTCGTCGGACGACCACCGCGCGAGCACCACGACGCCGTCGCGCGCGGCGACGGGCACCTGGGAGCCGTCGGCCGCGGACGGTCGGACCCAGTCCCGCGTGCCCGCGGGCAGCGAGTAGGACGCCACACCGGTCGGCGTGGCGATCACGACGTGCCCCGATCCGGCGTCCTCGACCGTGCGCGGCCCGGCGGCGCCGGTCGCGATCCGCGCGGTCTGCTCCCCGGTGGCCCGGTCCAGCACGCGCACGGAGTCGCGCCCGACCACGACGATGCTCCGGCCGACCGGGAAGGCGTCGTGCACGTCGTCGGACCACGGCCGGCTCCACAGCACGCCCTCCGCGTGGGGCCGCGCCGCCTGCCACGGCACCCACACCGCCCCCACGGCGAGCGCGCCCGCCACGACGACCGCCACGGCGATGTCCCGGTCACGGACGGGCGCCGTGCGCCGAGCGGAGGCCAGCCACACGACGAGCAGGCCGGCACCGGCCGCGGCCACCAGGACGCCGCCGATCCACAGCGCGGGCGACGGCTCGTGCTCCGCCGGCCAGGACGAGACCGAGGCGAGGCACAGGACGCAGCCCAGGGCCAGCAGCCCGGCCCCCACGGCGAGCGGGCGCCAGCCAGGGCGTGCGCGCACGGCGCCGTCCTGCTCGCTCACGTCGTTCCCCCTGCGTCGCGGTCCGATGCTGGGACAGTACCGAACCACGAGGCACCCACAGGCTCAGTCCCGCTCGGCCACCACCATCGCCGACGCGATGCCGGCGTCGTGCGAGATCGACAGGTGGAATCGCGTCACGCCCAGCTCCGCAGCCCGCGCGGCCACCGTGCCCGTGACCTCGACCACCGGCTGCGCGCCGGCCACGCGCTGCACGGTCGCGTCCTGCCAGCTCATCCCGGGCGGTGCGCCGAGCGCCTTGGCGATCGCCTCCTTGGCCGCGAAGCGTGCCGCCAGGGACGTCTCGGGCATCTCCTGCTCGGCGGGCGTGAAGAGCCGGGTCCGCAGGGAGGGGACGCGACGCAGGGTCGCCACGAAGCGTGCGACGTCGACGACGTCGATGCCCACGCCGACGATCACGTGCGGTCCGCCTCGGTGATCAGGTGCCGGTAGCGGAACCACTTGTCCTCGAGCGCGGCGTCGAGGTCGACGCCGAACCGCTCGGCCAGGAGCAGCACGTGCGCCAGGACGTCCGCGAGCTCGGCACGCACGGCGTCGTCGACCTCCTGCTCGGAGCGGCCGCGGTCCCGCGTGCGGCCGGAGCGGGCCAGGAACGCCTGCGTGAGCTCGCCCACCTCCTCGTGCAACTTGAGCACGAGCCAGTCGTCGGTGCGATCCACGTCGAACAGGCGCCCGTAGACGCGCGAGATCGTCTCGATCTCGGCCTGCGCGGCCGCGATCTCCACGACTACTCGACCGTCACGGACTTGGCCAGGTTGCGCGGCTGGTCCACGTCGAGACCCTTGGCGGTCGCGAGCTCGCACGCGAACACCTGCAGCGGCACCACGGCGAGCAGCGGCGCCAGCAGCGTGGGCGACTGCGGCACGTAGAACACCTCGTCGGCGTAGGGCCGCACGGCCTCGTCGCCCTCCTCCGCGATCACGATGGTGCGGGCGCCGCGGGCGCGGATCTCCTGGATGTTGGAGACGACCTTGGAGTGCAGCGAGTCCCGCCCGCGCGGGGACGGCACGACGACGAACACCGGCAGCCCCGGCTCGATGAGCGCGATCGGCCCGTGCTTGAGCTCGCCCGCCGCGAAGCCCTCCGCGTGGATGTAGGCGAGCTCCTTGAGCTTGAGCGCGCCCTCCATCGCGACGGGGAAGCCGACGTGCCGGCCCAGGAAGAGCACCGACTGGGTGTCCGCCATCCAGCGGGCGATCTCCCGCACGCGGTCCGCGCGGTCGAGCACCTGCTGGATCTTGTCGGGCATGGCGCGGAGCTCGTCGAGGATCTCGGTGACCTCGTCGGCGTACTTGTTGCCCCGCAGCTGGGCGAGGTACAGGCCCAGCAGGTACGCCGCCGTGATCTGCGAGAGGAACGCCTTGGTCGAGGCGACCGCGATCTCCGGGCCGGCGTGCGTGTACAGCACGGCGTCGGACTCGCGCGGGATGGTCGAGCCGTTCGTGTTCACGATCGCGAGCACCTTGGCGCCCTGCTCGCGCGCGTGCCGCACGGCCATCAGCGTGTCCATCGTCTCGCCGGACTGGGAGACGGCCACCACGAGCGTGCGCTCGTTCACCACGGGGTCGCGGTAGCGGAACTCGTGCGCCAGCTCGACCTCGACGGGGATGCGGCACCAGTGCTCGATCGCGTACTTCGCCACGTGCCCCGCGTACGCGGCGGTGCCGCACGCGATCACGATGATCTTGTCCACCGACCGCAGCACCGACTCGTCGATGCGGACCTCGTCGAGCACCAGGCGGCCGTGCGCGTCGGTGCGGCCCAGCAGCGTGTCGGCCACCGCGTGCGGCTGGTCGTGGATCTCCTTGTCCATGAAGGAGCGGAAGCCGCCCTTCTCGGCCGCCTCGGCGTTCCAGTCCACGGTGTAGTGGCGCGCCTGCGCCGGCTGCCCGTCGAAGTCCGTCACCGTGACCGAGTCAGGCGTGATGGTGACCACCTGGTCCTGGCCCAGCTCGAGCGCGTCGCGCGTGTGCGAGATGAACGCGGACACGTCGGAGCCGAGGAAGTTCTCCCCCTCGCCCAGCCCGACGACGAGCGGCGAGTCGTGGCGGGCGCCCACCACGGTGCTCGGGTCGTCGGCGTGCACGGCGAGCAGCGTGAAGGTGCCGTGCAGCGTGCGCGCGACCGCCGACATCGCCGCCGTCAGGTCGCCGGTCTGCTCGTAGGCGCGGGCGATCAGCTGCGCGGCGACCTCGGTGTCCGTCTCCGACGTGAACTCGACGCCCTCGGCCACCAGCTGCGCCTTGAGGCTCGCGAAGTTCTCGACGATGCCGTTGTGGATCACCGCGAGCCGGCCGGCCACGTGCGGGTGCGCGTTGGTGTCGGTCGGTCCCCCGTGCGTGGCCCAGCGGGTGTGCCCGATCGCCGCCGTGGCCGGGTCGAGCGGGTGCAGGTCCAGCTCCTCGACGAGGTTGGCCAGCTTGCCGGCCTTCTTGGCGGTCTCCAGGCCGGTGCCCGGGCCGACGAGCGCCACGCCCGCGGAGTCGTATCCCCGGTACTCGAGCCGCCTCAGCCCCTCGAGCACGACGTCCAGGGGACGGGCACTGGCCTGCTGGCTTCCGACGTAGCCGACGATTCCACACATGCGCGTGAGTCTATCCGCGCAGCGGCGGCTGCCCGCCGGGGCGCCGACCGGCTGGGCGTCCGGCACAATCGTCGCGTGCCCGCGTCGCTCTCACCGTCCACCCCGTACGTGGACCTGGACCGTGCGGCGTGGACCCGCCTGTCGGCCTCCACGCCCCTGCCGCTGACCGACGCCGACGTCGACCGCCTCGCAGGTCTGGGCGACCCGATCGACCTCGCCGAGGTGGACGCGATCTACCGGCCCATCTCCCGGCTGCTCGACCTCTACGTCGAGGCGACCCGCGGTCTGCACCGGGCGTCCAGCACGTTCCTGCGCGAGGACATCGTCGCGACCCCGTTCGTGATCGGCGTGGCCGGGTCCGTGGCGGTGGGCAAGTCGACCACCGCGCGCCTGCTGCGCGAGCTCCTGGCCCGCTGGCCGGCCACGCCCCGCGTCCAGCTGGTCACCACCGACGGGTTCCTCTACCCCAACGCCGAGCTCGAGCGCCGCGGGCTCATGGACCGCAAGGGCTTCCCCGAGTCGTACGACCGTCGCGCGCTGCTGCGGTTCGTGTCGAAGATCAAGGCCGGGCGGCCCGAGGTCCGGGCGCCCGTGTACGACCACCTGACCTACGACATCGTCCCCGGCCGCGAGATCGTGGTGCAGCGTCCGGACGTGCTCGTCGTCGAGGGGCTCAACGTGCTGCAGCCCGCACGTCCCACCGCGGAGGGCACGTCCAACCTCGCGGTGAGCGACTTCTTCGACTTCTCCATCTACGTCGATGCGCGCACGCCCGACGTGCGCCAGTGGTACGTCGACCGGTTCCTCAGCCTGCGCAGCACGGCGTTCGCGGACCCGAGCTCGTACTTCCACCGGTACGCGTCGCTGTCGGACGACGAGGCCGTCGAGCTGGCCGAGCACATCTGGGACACCATCAACGCGCCCAACCTGGAGCAGAACATCCTGCCCACGCGCAGCCGGGCGGACCTCGTGCTCACCAAGGGCCACGACCACTCGGTCGAGCGCGTGCGGCTGCGCAAGATCTGATCAGGGGCTCGGCGCCGGGGACGCCACCAGCAGCGCCACGGGGTAGCTGGTCGCGTCGGTGAGGTTCAGGCCGTCGAGCGCCGTCCGCACGCGCTCGCAGCGCCCGGCGGGCACCACGACGCGGACCGCTCGACCCAGCGCGTCGACGAGCCAGAGGTCCATGGGCTCGGCGCTGCACGAGCCGGCGTCGGCCGTCGCAGCACGCGAGCCGAGTGCCGCCAGCAGCGCCGTGGTGTCGCCGTCGAGCCGCCGCGCCTTCACGGAGCTCCACGTCCCCGCGCTGTCGACGAGCGGGCCGCCCGGTGTGCACTCGAGCGCGCCCGTGGCCACGAAGCCGTCCGGGACGCTGCCCTGCGCCGGGACGTCGGCGTGGGCCTTGGCCGAGGGCGGCACCGAGGCCGCCGTGCCCGGCGCGGGCGTCAGGTGCAGCGCCGCGAGCACCTGCGGCGCGAGGCAGTCCGCCGCCGCGGCGACCCGCGCCGTGGGGGCGGCGGAGGCCGCCCCGTCCTGGTCGCCGCAGCCGCCCGTCGCCAGCACGGCACCCAGGCCCAGGACGGGGAGGAGAGTCGGAAGGGCACGACGTCGACCAGCGTGACGCATGGCAGCGGCTCCTTCCGGTACGCGCGACGAAGGAGCCCCGCCGGGGCGCGCCACGTGGTGGAGGGGAGGCACCGCAGCCGCCCCTCCCCGAGGGTAGGAGCCCGAACGGGTGAATGCGGGGCTCGATACCAGATCGTTAGCCCGGGGGTACTGATCGTGAGCCGTCCGTGACCGGGCCGTCGTCCGCCGCGTCGGTCGCGGGCTCGCTCGTGCCACCGCGACGCGCCGTCCAGGTGCGCAGCACCCGGTCGACCAGGAGCCCCAGCAGGATGCCGCCCACCACGCCCACCGCGACCGCGATCGCCGGGTTGTCCTTGAGCAGCGCACCCGCGCTCAGCCCGATGAGTGCCGAGTACACCGCCCACAGCACCGCGGCGATGGCCGTGAGCGCCACGAACCGCCGCCGCCGGAAGCCCAGGGCGCCCGCGGTCATGTTGACCGCGACGCGTCCCACCGGGATGTAGCGGGCCGCGATGATGAAGGACGCTCCGCGGCGCTCGAGCGCGCCCTCGGCCCAGTCCAGCGACGCCTGTGCGCGTCTCGACCGCATCACCCGCAGGGAGCGCACGTGCACCCGGGTGCCGATGAGGTAGGCGAGCTGGTCACCGGTAAAGGCACCGGCCGCCGCCACGAGCACCAGCAGCACGATGTTCGGGTCGCCCGACGAGCCGGCCAGCGCGGCGAGCGCGATGACGAGCGACTCGCTCGGCACCGGCGGGAAGAACCCGTCGATGGTGGCGAACGCGTACATGGCCACGAACACCCAGGGGGACCCCGCGAGCGCCACCGCCCAGTGCTCCACCGTCATCCACTCCCGCGCGTCGTCGTGCCCTCACGGTAGGCGCTGGGACGCCGCGCGGGTCCGGCGGACGCGCGTCAGGTCGGGTCGAGTGCGAAGCCGAGCGCCTCAGCGGCACCGACCGGGCGCGGCTCCCCCGCCCAGCGCGTGCCGATCTCGTCGGCCGCCGCGAGCGAGCGCAGCTCGGCGCGGTCGAGGTAGAGGGTGCCGCCCAGGTGGTCCGTCTCGTGCTGCACGATCCGCGCGGCCCAGCCCGTCACGACCTCGTCGAGAGGCGTGCCGTGCTCGTCGGTGCCGGTGAGCCGCACCGAGCGCCACCGCGCCACCACGGCCTGGTACGCGGGAACGCTGAGGCAGCCCTCGTAGAAGGCCACGCGCTCGTCCCCCACCGGCTCGTAGGCCGGGTTGAGCAGCACCCGGTAGGCGAACGCCTCGCGCTCGCGCGCCTGCGCGACCTCGGCCGACGCGACGCCCGGGTCCTCGAGCACGGCCACGGCGAGGGGCAGCCCGATCTGCGGCGCAGCCAGGCCCACGCCGGGCGCGGCGCGCATGGTGCGGTGCATGAGCGCGAGGAGTCCCGCCAGCTCCTCGCCCTCCAGCTGACCGTCGAACGGGACCGCCACGCCGCGCAGCGCCGGGTGCCCGGCGCGCACGATCGGGGCCGGGCCGGCGCCCGCGGCGTCGAGCAGGCGCAGCGCGTGCTCCCGCAGGGCGGCGTCGCGGTCGCGGGCGGCCTGGCGCCGGTCCGCCGGGCGCCGGTCGGTCGCGCGGCCGTCCGCCGGGCGGCCCTCCGTCACAGCGCGAGCCGCTCGCGCACGACCCCCGCGAGCTCGTGGGCGACCCGGTCGGCGTCGTCCTGCGTCGCGGCCTCGACCATGACGCGGACCAGCGGCTCGGTGCCCGACGGGCGCAGCAGCACGCGGCCGGTCGCGCCGAGGCCGTCCTCGGCACGCTTGACGGCGTCGGCCAGCACGCCGTCGTCGGTGCGCGACTTGTCGACGCCGTTGACGTTGACGAGCGTCTGCGGCAGGCGACGCACGTGCGCCGCGAGCTCGTGCAGCGGACGGCCCGTGGAGACCACGCGCGCCGCGAGCTGCAGCGCCGTGAGCACGCCGTCGCCGGTGGTGGCGTGGCGCGCCATGATGATGTGGCCCGACTGCTCGCCGCCCAGGGAGTAGCCCCCGGCGCGCATGGCCTCGAGCACGTAGCGGTCGCCGACGCCGGTCTCGATCGTCGCGATCCCGGCCTCCTGCATGGCCAGCTTCAGGCCCAGGTTGCTCATGACGGTCGTGACCAGCGTGTCGTCGAACAGCTCGCCGGCGTCGCGCATCGCGACGGCCAGCACGCCCATGATCTGGTCGCCGTCCACGAGGACGCCGGACGAGTCCACCGCGAGGCACCGGTCCGCGTCGCCGTCGAACGCGACGCCGAGGTCGGCGCCCGACGCCACGACGGCCGCCTGCAGCTGCTCCGGGTGCGTGGAGCCGCACTTCTCGTTGATGTTGCGGCCGTCGGGCGAGGCGTTGATGACGACGACGTCGGCCCCCGCCTCGCGCAGCGCGCCGGGACCCACCTCGCTGGCGGCGCCGTTCGCGCAGTCGACCGCGATGCGCAGGCCCGCCAGCGACGTGCCGATGGTGCCCACGAGGTGCTCGACGTAGGCGGCGCCCGCGCTGCCCGTGTCGACCTTGATGCGGCCCACCGCGCCCGCCAGCGGCCGCTCCCAGTCCTCGCCCATGCGCGCCTCGATGGCGGCCTCGAGGTCGTCGTCGAGCTTGTGCCCGCCGCGCGCCAGGAACTTGATGCCGTTGTCGGGCATCGGGTTGTGGGACGCGGAGAGGACCACGCCGATGTCCACCCCGGTGGACGCCGTGAGGAACGCGACCGCCGGCGTCGGCAGCACGCCGACGTTGTTGACGTCGACCCCCGCCGACGCGAGCCCGGCGCTCACCGCGGCAGCCAGGAACTCCCCGGACGCGCGCGAGTCGCGGCCCACCACGGCCCGCGGCCGGTGCCCCTCGAACTCGCCCCGCGTGCCGAGCACGTGCGCGGCCGCGACCGACAGGTCGAGCGCGAGCTCGGCCGTCACATCGCGGTTGGCGAGTCCTCGGACCCCGTCGGTACCGAACAGCTGACCCATGTCAGACCCCTTCGTCGTTCGTGCAGCACCGTAGCCCCCGGGTGCCGGGTGCGTCGCTGCGCCGGGCGACGTCGCCGCCCGGACATGCCGATGGCCCCACCGGTCGAACGACCGATGGGGCCATCGTGCGGAGCGCGAGGATCAGCGCTTCGAGTACTGCGGAGCCTTGCGGGCCTTCTTGAGACCAGCCTTCTTGCGCTCGACGACGCGGGCGTCGCGAGTCAGGAAGCCGGCCTTCTTCAGCGCCGGGCGGTTGTGCTCGGCGTCGACGGCGTTGAGCGCGCGGGCGATGCCGAGGCGCAGCGCGCCAGCCTGCCCGGAGACGCCGCCGCCGGTGATGCGGGCGATGACGTCGAAGCGACCCTCGACGTCGACCAGCTTCAGCGGGGAGTTGACCAGCTGCTGGTGCACCTTGTTCGGGAAGTAGTCCTCGAGCGTGCGGCCGTTGATCTTCCACTCACCGGTGCCGGGGACCAGGCGCACGCGCGCGATGGCCTCCTTGCGGCGACCGAGAGCGCTCGCCGGAGCGGTGATGCTCTGGCCGCGGCCCGTCGGGGCCGCCGTCTCGGAGGTGTAGCTGGTGGGGGTGTCGTCGCCCTCGAGGTCGATGTCGACCGTCGTCTCTGCCACGGGGTTTCCTGTCGTCTCTACGCGCGGCGGCCTCAGGCCTGCTGCGCGACCTGGGTGATCTCGAAGGGCTTCGGCTGCTGGGCCGCGTGCGGGTGCTCGGCACCCGCGTAGACCTTGAGCTTGCCGAGCTGCTGACGGCCGAGGCTCGTCTTGGGGATCATGCCCCGCACGGCCTTCTCGATCACGCGCTCGGGGTGCTTGTCCAGCAGGTCCGAGTACACGGTGGCGCGCAGGCCGCCCGGGTAGCCGGAGTGGGTGTACGCGAGCTTGCTCTCGCGCTTGTTGCCGGTCAGGGCGATCTTGTCCGCGTTGATGACGATGACGAAGTCACCGCCGTCCACGTGGGGGGCATAGGTCGCCTTGTGCTTGCCGCGCAGCAGCGTGGCCACGTGAGTGGCCAGGCGGCCCAGGACGACATCGCTCGCGTCGATGACGTACCAGGTCCGCTCGACGTCGCCGGGCTTCGGGGTGTACGTGCGCACGGTCGTAGCCTTCGTTTCGTGTTGCGTCGTGTTCACGGCGAGAACCCGCAAGCCGCGGGTCCGCCGTTGATGGCTGGTCGGTGGCATCCGCGGGCCGGCGAGTGGGATCACCGGTCCTGCCGACGCGACGGGTGCTGAGTACACCGGCCAGCGTGCGGGGACGCACAACGAGTCACCAGGTTAGCCGCCGCCCTCCGAAAGGGTCAAAGTCGGGAGCCTGTCACGCCGGTCACGTCACTCCCGCCGCGGAGCGGGTCCGTGCCGCGCGACGGGGCGCAGGGCGGCCGCCGCGGCACGCACCACGCGCTCCGTGAGGTCGTCCAGCGTGGGCGTGCGCAGCGCCCAGTGCTGCCAGTACAGCGGCACGTCAAGGTGCCGGCCGGGGCCCAGCTCGACCAGGCTCCCGCGAGCCAGTCCCTCGGCCGCGGCTGCGGCCGGCACCATCCCCCAGCCGACGCCGCTCTCGATCAGGCGGACGAAGGCGCCCTGCGACGGCACGTAGTGCACCAGCGGCGCCGCGCTGCGGCGGCCCACGACGGCCGCGACGAAGCGTTCCTGCAGGCCATCCTCACGATTGAAGGCCAGCAAAGGTGCCGCCGCGAACGCCTCGGCGCGCAGGCCGCCGCCGAACCACTGCGCGCGGCGAGCCGGGGCGACCACCGCCAGGTAGCGCATCGCACCGAGCCTGCGGACGCGACAGCCCTGCACGGCGCGCGGGTCCGCGGTGACCGCGGCCATGACCGTGCCGTCGCGCAGCAGGCCCGCCGACAGGTCCTGGTCCTCCCGCCGCAGGTCGAGCAGGACGTCGGCCGGGAGGTCCGCGAGCGCGTCGGGGAACCAGGTGGACATCGAGTCGTCGTTCACCGCGACGGGCAGCCGCCGCATCGCGGCGGCGCTGGGCACCGGCCGCGAGCTGCCCGGGGAGGGGACCAGCTGGCCGAGGGCGTCCCGGCCGAGGACGTCGATCTGCCCCGCGAGGCGCACCAGCACCTCGCCGTCCTCGGTCGGCCGGCAGGGCCGGGTGCGCAGCACCAGCACGCGTCCCACCTGCTGTTCCAGGGCCTTGACCCGCTGGCTCACGGCCGACGGCGTGACGTGCAGCCGCTGCGCGGCGGCGTCGAAGCTGCCCTCGTGCACCACCGCGGCGAGCGCGTCGAGCTGGTCCGGATCGAACGCCACGGCGAGCCTTCCTCAACATTGCTTATGGTTCTGCAGAATCATACGTTGGACTGAAGATGTCGGGGCGACCTACCGTCGACGCGTGCCCGCTGCCGCCCTCTCGGGCTTCCTCACCGCACTGTCCCTCATCGTCGCCATCGGCGCCCAGAACGCCTTCGTCCTCCGGCAGGGCATCCGACGCGAGCACGTGCTTCCCGTCGTCGTCGTGTGCGCCGCGGCCGACGCGCTGCTCATCGGCGCGGGGGTTGCCGGCCTGGGCGTGCTCGTCACCGACCACCCCGTGGCGCTGACCCTGACCCGCTACGTGGGCGCCGCCTTCCTGCTCGTCCTGGCCGCCGGGGCGGCACGGCGGGCGCGGCGCCCGGAGCGCCTCGACCCGAGCGCGCACGGACCCGCCGGGCTGGCTCCCGTCCTCACCACGTGCCTGGCCCTGACGTTCCTCAACCCCCACGTGTACCTGGACACCGTCGTGCTGCTCGGCTCGCTCGCCCACCAGCACGATCCCGGCGCGTGGCTGTTCGCGCTGGGCGCCGCGTGCGCCAGCGTCGTCTGGTTCACCGCCCTGGGGTTCGGCGCGCGCCTGCTGCGGCCGGTGTTCGCTCGGCCCCGCGCCTGGCAGGTGCTCGACGTGTCGATCGCCGCCGTGATGGCGACGCTCGCGGTGCTGCTCCTGGTGGCGTGACGCGTCAGCGCGCGCGTGCCACCCGCTCGACGTCCCAGACCGGTTCGGGGGTCTCGACGACCGTGCCGTCGGCGCCGAACACCAGGAACCGGTCGAACGTCCGCGTGAACCAGCGGTCGTGGGTCACGGCCATGACCGTGCCCTCGAACGCGTCCAGGCCGGCCTCGAGCGCCTCGGCGGAGTGCAGGTCGAGGTTGTCGGTGGGCTCGTCGAGCAGCAGCAGCGTGGCGCCGCCCAGCTCCAGCAGCAGGATCTGGAGGCGCGCCTGCTGGCCGCCCGACAGCGTCTCGTACCGCTGCTCGGCGGCACCGACCAGCTCGTAGCGGTCGAGCGCCTTGCTCGCGGGCTCCCGGCCCATCCCCGCACGGTGGGTGTCACCGCGGTGCAGGATCTCCAGCAGCGTGCGACCCACCAGCTCCGGGTGGGCATGGTTCTGCGCGAACCACCCGGGCCGCACGCGGGAGCCGAGCATGACGCGACCCGCGTGGTTCACGGCCGCGACGGGGACGTCGCCCGCGGGAAGGTGCTCCGGGCCCGGGTCCGAGCCCCCGCCGGCCAGCAGACGCAGGAAGTGCGACTTGCCCGACCCGTTGGAGCCGAGCACGGCGACGCGCTCCCCGAACCAGACCTCGAGGTCGAAGGGTTTCATCAGGCCGGTCAGCTCGAGCCCGTCGGCCACCACGGCACGCTTGGCGGTCCGCCCGCCGCGCAGCCGCACGCGCACGTTCTGCTCGCGGGCCAGCACCGTGGGCGGGCCGGCCTCCTCGAACTTGCGCAGGCGCGTCTGGGCCGCCTGGTAGCGCGAGGCGAGGCCGTCGTTGAACGCCGACTTCGTCTTCAGCGTGAGCACGAGGTCCTTGAGCTTGGCATGCTCCTCGTCCCAGCGCCGCAGCTGCTCCTCGAGCCTGCTGCGGCGGTCCTCGCGGGCCGCGTGGTAGGTGCCGAACCCGCCGCCGTGCACCCACACCGATGCCCCGACCGCCGTGGGCTCGAGGGTCGCGACGTGGGTGGCCACTCGGGCCAGGAGCTCGCGGTCGTGGCTGACGAACAGCACCGTCTTGTCCGAGGCGACCAGCCGCTCCTCGAGCCAGCGCTTGGTCGGCACGTCGAGCGCGTTGTCCGGCTCGTCGAGCAGGAGCACCTCGTCGGGCCCCCGCAGGAGCGCCTCGAGCACCAGGCGCTTCTGCTCCCCGCCGGACAGCGTGCGCACCTCGCGGTGCTGGGCTCGCTCGAACGGCACGGACAGCACCGCGTCGGTGACGCGGTCCCACCCGGCCTCGGCCTCGTACCCGCCGACGTCGGCCCAGTCCACGAGCGCCTGCGCGTAGCGCATCTGCGAGGGCTCGTCGTCCATCGTCATGATCGCGAGCTCCGCGGCCGCCAGCTCGACGGCGGCGTCACGCACGGCCGGCGCGGCCAGCGATGCGAGCAGGCTGCGGATCGAGCGGTCGTCGTCCACGCGCCCGATGTCCTGGCGCATGATGCCCAGCCCGCCGCTGCGCCCGACCGTCCCGGAGTGCGGCGCCTCGTCGCCCGCCACGATGCGCAGCAGGGTCGACTTGCCCGCGCCGTTGGGACCCACGAGCGCCACGCGCGCGCCGTCGGCCACCCGGAAGGTGACGTCGTCGAGCAGCGGGCGGCCGTCCGAGAGGACGTAGCTCACGGCGGCGATGTCGATGTGTCCCACGGGATGAGTGTGCGGTCCCGCGCACCCCGCGGGCGAATTCCGGCCAGCTCCTCATCTCGCCGTCCCGACCTGTCGATGAGTCAGGTACCAGCCTCGACCTCGGGAGTCCCCATGCGCCGCCCCCTCGCCGCAGCAGCCCTCGCCCTCGTCCTGCTCGTCGCACCCGCCGCGGCCGCCGAGGCGTGCGGCCCCACGGCCGGAAGCACCGTCACCAGCGCGCACGCCGCCAAGACGAAGGTCTTCAAGAACTGCACCGCGATGCACCGGTCCTACGCGGGCGGCGTCGCCAAGAGCTCCAAGGTGCACAACACCAAGACGGTCTCCGGCCACAAGGTCGCCGCGAAGTCGAAGCACAAGCCGAAGGTCAGCGCCGCGCTGTACGCGGCCAACAAGAAGCTCGACCGCGACAAGGACGGCATCGCCTGCGAGAGCTGACGTCTGGCGCACTCGGCCGCGCGGTGCGAGTGTCGTGGCATGAGTGATGACACGTCCGCGACCCGTACCGACCCGGCCCTCGGCAGCGAGGGCGACACCGACCAGCTGCCCCGCGAGGACACGCTGGTCGACCGCGGTGTCGACGACCTGCTCGACGAGGGCTACAGCCCGCCTGAGCGCGACCGGGCCACCCACTACGGCGAGACCGCGTGGGAGGAGAGCCATCGGGAGACGATCGACCAGCGCGCGGCCCAGGAGGAGCCCGAGGTCTGGGAGCAGCGCCCGAGGGTGAGCGGCGAGCGCGAGGAGCTGCGCGCGGGTCGGCTGGTGGAGGACGACGGCGCGGTCGAGGCCGGCGGCACCGACGCGTTCGCGATCGACGCGGGCGTCTCCGGCGGGGCCGCGAGCGCCGAGGAGGCCGCCATCCACCTCGTCGAGGAGGAGTACGTCGACGAGGACCGGTACCGCGACGACGACGACGACTGACCCCGGCGGACGTCGCGCTCGGGCAGCCTTTGCTCGGGTAGCACTCGCTCGGGCAGCCCTCGCTCGGTCAGCAGCAGGGCGGCGGGGCCGCCTCCTCGAGGGCCCGGCGCGCACGGGTCTGGGCGGCCCGGGAGGCGACCTCGGCGTCGGCCGGGTACTCCACCTCCTCGAGCGTCAGGCCGTGCGCGGGCGCAACGTGCACGCCGGCATCCCTGGCCCGCGCGGCCAGCAGCTGCGCCGGCCAGTCGACCGGTCGGCGGCCCTCGCCCACGGCCAGGGCCGCCCCGACGAGCGAGCGCACCATCGAGTGGCAGAACGCGTCGGCCTGCACGTCGGCGACCACCACGCCCGCCTCGTCGCGGGACCACGAGTACCGCTCGAGCGTGCGGATCGTCGTGGCGTCGGGGCGGGGCTTGCAGTACGCCGCGAAGTCGTGCAGGCCCACGAGCGGTGCGGCCGCCGCCTCCATGGCCCCCACGTCGAGCGGCCGCCGGTGCCACACGAGGTGCCCGCGCAGCAGCGGGTCGCGGAGCGCCGCGTCGTCCGAGAGCCGGTAGGCGTACCGGCGGCGGACGGCCGAGAAGCGGGCGTCGAAGCCCTCGGGCGCGACCGTGGCCCGGTGCACCACGACGTCCGGTGGCAGCACGCCGGCAAGCCGGGAGACGAGCGCGTCCAGAGCGGGCCGGTCGCTGCGCCCGCGCACCTGCTCGAGCACGTCCGGGTCGACGTCGACGTGCGCGACCTGTCCGCGCGCGTGCACGCCGGCGTCCGTGCGCCCCGCCACCGTCAGGCGCGGGGCCGGCTCTCCACGGACCTCCGTGCGCAGCACCGTGGCCAGCCCCGCCTCGAGCACCCCCTGCACGGTCCTGAGCGTGGGTTGCACCGCCCATCCCGCGAACGCGGTGCCGTCGTAGGCGAGGTCGAGGCGCAGCCGGGTCACGCACCCACGGTAGGCGGCCGCTCGCTACGGTGGGGCGCGTGACCCGCGGCGAGCCGTACACGCTGGGTGTCGACTGCGGCGGCAGCGGCATCAAGGCCTCGGTGCTGGACGCCGATGGGACGCTGCACACCTCGCCCGTGCGCGTCAGGACCCCGTACCCGCTCCCACCCGAGCGCCTGGTGGAGACCATCGCCGAGATCGCGGCGGACCTGCCCCGCGCCCACCGGGTCACCGTGGGCGTGCCCGGCATGATCCGGCACGGCGTCGTGGTGGCCACACCGCACTACGTCACGCGCGCGGGACCGCGCACGGCGGTCGTGCCCGCGCTGGCCGCCGCGTGGCAGGGCTGCGACATCCGTGCACTCATCGCCGAGCGACTGGGGCTGCCGACCCTGGTGCTCAACGACGCCGAGGTGCACGGCGCGGGCCTGGTGACCGGCCAGGGCATCGAGCTGGTGCTGACCCTCGGGACCGGTCTGGGCGCGGCACTGTTCGACGAGGGCGTGCTCGCCCCGCACCTGGAGCTGTCGCACGCGCCCGTCCGCCGTGGCCTGACGTACGACGTGTACATCGGGCAGGTCGAACGGCGGCGGCTCGGCAACACGCTCTGGTCGCGACGGGTCCAGCGCATGGTCGACGGCCTGTGGCCCGTGGTGCGGTGGGACACGCTCTACCTCGGCGGCGGGAACGCGCACAACGTGTCGCCCGCGGTGCGGTCACGCCTCGGCGACCGGGTGGTGATCGCCTCCAACAAGGCGGGGATCACCGGCGGCGTGCGGGCCTGGGACCTCGGCACCCGGCCGGCGGCCGGCCCGACCGCGTGAGCCACCCGCGCGTCATCCACCCGGGCCAGCCGCGTCGAGCTCGTCGGCGGCCTCCAGCACGACGCGGGTGAACGCGACGGGCGCGACGGCGCTCACCAGGTGGGTCGCGCGCGGGATCACCACGAGGCGGCCGTCGGAGCAGGCGGCCAGGAACCTGCGCTCCTCGCCGCGGAAGTGGTCGAGGGCACCGTTGACGATCCAGACGGGCGCGTCGATGCGGGCCAGGTCCTCCAGCGGCCGTGCCTCCCGCATCGCTCGCAGCACCGGCACGGTCGCGTCGAGCGCGTAGCCGCCGGCGCCCACGTCGGCAGCACCGGCTGCGGGGATGGTCCGGGCGACCAGCGTCCGGTTCAGCCACGCCCCGCGGTCGGGAAGCCGCGCGATGCCGTGCGCGGCGACGCCCCACGCCGTCAGCAACGCCGCCGCCGGGCGGGTGGAGCAGCTCGCGGCGACCAGACCCGCCACCTGGTCCGGGTGCCGCGCGGCGTGCGCGATGGCCGTGTAGCCGCCCAACGACACCCCCACGACGAGCGCGCGGTCCCCCACCTGCTCGACGGCCACGCGCACGGTCTCGACCGCGGCCGCGAGCGTGAACGGCTCGTCGAGGCGGGTCCCGTGGCCCGGCAGGTCCACCGCGACGGCCCCGCGTCCGGCCCGCTCGAGCGCCTCCACCTGGTGACGCCACATGGTGCGGGACGTGCGCAGCCCGTGCACCAGGACCACGGGCAGGACCACCTCGCCACCGTACCCGCGGCGGCTCACTCGTTCGGACCAAGACATACCCGTCATCGACGGCATACCCGGCGTAGCCGGGCCCGCGCGCGTCGACGCAGCCCCTAGGTTCGCTGACGACCGTGCCTGCACCCGGCCAACGTGAGGATCCCCGTGCGCACTCTCCCCCCTGTCCTTCGCCCCGGCGCTCGCCGTCGAGCAGCCGCCTTCACCGTGGCCGCAGGCCTCGTGCTCGGCGCGGGGCTGTCGGCGGCCGCGCTGCCCGCGGCGGCCGCCGACCCCGTCGGCTTCACCATCGACGACTTCAACGGGCACAGCATGGGTCCGCGCACGGTCCCGGCCACGAGCGACTGGACCTGCGAGCCCTCGCAGGGGTCGTCGGTGGTCGTCTCGGGCGGCCAGATGCGCGTCACCATGCCCGGGCGGTACACGCCCGGCAACAGCGCCTGCGCGATCGCGGGCACCTGGGTGGACTGGACGCCGGCCAACCCCGTCGACATCACCAACGGCCACACGGTCGACCGCATCGTCATGAAGTACCAGGACGTCCAGCCGCAGCGGGACGGCAACCCGATCAGCTTCGGCATCCAGGTGACCGACGTGAACGGCCGGACGGGCACCGCCGGGGGGCTCGCGCGCGGCAAGGAGGACAACTTCCTCAGCGTCCGCTACGCGGCCGACCCCGCCAACCCCGCCGACCCGGCGTGGCTCGCGCCCGCGTGGAACCAGCCCCTGCCCGACCTCACGCAGATCCGCACGCTCCGCCTCACGGTCAGCGGCACGCTGCAGGACACCACGACGGCCGTCACGTTCACCAGCCTCGGGTTCGTGATGAACGAGCCCACCTACGAGCAGCCGGCCATCCCCGACCCCGGCCCCTGGGTCTTCCCCGTCTCGACGACGACCACGAGGACGCTCGACGTCACTGGGTTCCCGGAGCCGAACGTGTCGATCTCGGGCGGGCCCGCCTGGCTCACCGGATCGAGCGTCAAGGGTGACCACCAGAGCCGCCTCACGGTCTCCGGCTCGCCCACGGCCTACGCCGACACCACCGTGCACGTTCACGCGACGGTCACCGACTCGCTCGTGGCCGATCGTGACATCCGGGTCGTCGTGCCCTCGCCCGTCACGTTCACCCCGGCGTCGAGCCCGGCGACCACGGTCGGCGCCCCCGGCCCGGTCACGCTCGGCACGGTCGCCTCCACCCCCGTGGCCGCCGCGACGCTGACCTCCGGCCTGCCGTCGGGCACGGCGCTGCGGGTCAGGAACGGCACCCTGGAGCTGACCGGCACGCCCACCGCGGGCGGCACGTACACGGTCGTCACCACGCTCGATTCCGGCTTCGCGACCAAGCAGGTCTCCGTCCCGGTCACGGTCGCCACGCCCCCCACCGTCGCCGCAACTGCCGACCTCGAGCTGGTGCGCGGCGTCGCGGTCTCCCCCGTCGACATCGCCGTCGGCGGCGTGCCGGCGCCCTCCGTCCTCGTGGCCGGACTGCCCGGTGGCCTCACCACGACGCGGACCGGCACGGGCGTGCGCATCACCGGGACGCCCGCCGCCGACGGCACCTCCACGGTGACCGTGACCGCCCACAACACGGCCGGCGACGCGAGCCGCACGTTCGGCGTGCTGGTCGGCACCCCCGCGGCCCTCACGGCGCCCGCGGACGCGACCCTCCGCGCCGGCGTGCCGGTCCGGATCCCGCTGGCCCTCACCGGCTACCCGCTGCCCACGGTGGTCCCGGACGGGCTGCCGGCCGGTCTCCGCGTCAGCGTGGACGCCGGTGAGACCGTCATCGACGGCACGCCGACCAGCGCGGCTGCGGGCACCGGGACCGTCCACCTCACGCCGTCCAACACCTTCGGCACCGGGTCCGCGGTCACGTTCGGGTACACCGTCGAGGCACCGCCCGTGCTGACGGGCCCGTCCACGGTCGATGCGCACGTGGGCTCGCCCCTCGCGGCCGCCTACGCGGCGACGGGCTACCCCGTCCCGACGCTCACCCTGACCGCGGTCGACGGGGGCGCCGCCGCGATCCCGGCCGGCGTGACCGTCGAGGACGGCGTCCCCGGCGCCCTCACGCTCTCGGGCACGCCGTCGTCGACGGGCACCACCACCGTGCGGATCACTGCCGACAACGGAGTGGGGCTGCCCGTCAGCCGCGACGTCACGCTCCGATCACTGCTGACGCCGTCCTTCGGCGACGCGACCCCGACGATCGTCGCGCGCGCGGGCCGGCCGACGTCGCTCACGCTCGACGTGCGCGGCTACGAGCGCCCCTCGCTCAGCGTGTCCGGCACGCTCCCGGCGTGGCTCGCCTTCGACGCGGCGACCGGGACGTTCTCCGGCACCCCGTCGGCCGCCGACGAGGGCGACGCGGGTCCTTTCACGATCACGGCCACCAACGGGTCGGGTGCCACGACCGCCACGCTCGCGGTGCGGGTCACCACGCCGGCGTCGCTCGACGTCACCGCGCCCGACGGGCACGCCACCGCGGGTGCGGCGCTGCCGACGACCCGCATCGGCTCGGTCGGGGGCTTCCCCCGGCCGATCGTGACCGCGACCGGCCTGCCCACGGGCGTCGCGGTGGTCACGGACCCCGACGGCACCGTGCGCCTGACGGGCACCCCGCTGGGCGCGGGCGGGCCCTTCGTGGCCCAGCTGACCGCCCGCAACGGGGTCGACGAGGACGCCCAGGCGACCGTCGGGTGGTCCGTGTGGTCCATCCCGTCGATCGACGTCGCGAGCAGCGTCACGCTGCCGGTCGGCGTCGAGGCCGAGGTCCCCGTCGCGGTCTCGGGCTACCCCGCGCCGATCCGCGTGGCGAGCCCGGCCCTGCCGAGCGGCCTGCGGTTCGACCCGGTCACGGGTTCCGTCGTCGGCACCCCCGACGTCCCCGGCACGTACTCGGTGGACCTCCGCGCCGAGAACGGCCTGGGGAGCAGCCCCGCGACCACGGTGCGCATCCTCGTCTCCGCCGAGCCCGCCTTCGCCCCGGCGCCGACGACGACGCACCTGCGACTCGGCGCCGTCGTCGACAGCACCGTCGGCGGGTTCGCCGGGCACCCGACGCCCAGCGTCTCGTTCTCGGGCCTGCCCGCCGGCCTGGAGGCCGCGGCCGACGGCGGCGCGATCCACCTGAGCGGCACGCCCACGGTCGCCGGGCCCGCACAGGTCACCGTGACGCTGTCCAGCTCGGCCGGCAGCACCTCGACGAGCTGGACCGTCGTGGTGGACGACGCGGCCCGGATCTCGGCACCCGCATCGCTGTCGGCGCACCTGGGCACGGCGCTCGTGCCCGCCCCGGTGTCGGTCACCGGCTACCCGGTGCCGCGGGTCACCGCCACGGGGCTCCCTGCGGGACTGCGGCTCAGCGACGAGGGCGACGGCCTCGCCATCGTCGGGACGCCGACCGTCTCGGGGCACTTCACGGCCGAGCTCACGGCGCACAACGGGATCGACGCCGACGCCCGCAGCACCGTCGAGGTGGACGTCCTCGCTCCGCCCGTGCTCGAGCAGCCGACCGGCACCGTGACGTTCCCGGCCGGCGCCACCTCGACGCTGACCGTCGAGGCGACCGGCCACCCGGCACCCACGCTGAGCGTCACGGACCTGCCGGCGTGGCTCACGTTCGACCCGGCGACGGGCACGTTCACCGGGACGCCCGACGCGTCGGACGCCGGTCCCGTCGACCCCATCACCGTCGAGGCGACCAACAACCAGGGCTCCGACACGGCCGTGGTCCGGCTCGCGGTCTCCGCACCGCCGGGCGCGGCCGACGACCACGGGGCCACCACGGTCACCGCCGGCGCACGCGTCGACGCGCTGCTCACCACGGTGAGCGGCTATCCCGTCCCGACCGTGAGCGCCACCGGCCTGCCCGCCGGGCTGACGATCACCCAGGACGCGCACGAGGTGCGCCTCACCGGCTCCACCCGCGAGCAGGGCAACCACGCCGTGACGCTGACCGTCGGCAACGGGATCGGCACGGCGGTCGTCGTGCCGTGGACCGTCACCGTCCAGTCGCAGCCTGCCATGAGCGTCGAGCCCACGGTCACGGTGGCGCTCGGCTCGTCGGTGGCCGTCGAGGTCGCGGCGACCGGATTCCCCACCCCGACCGTCGTCGCCACCGGCCTTCCCGCCGGCGTGACCTGGGTTCCGGGCACGGGAGGCGGCCGCCTCACCGGGACGCCGGCGGCGGTCGGGAGCAGCCGCGTGACGCTCACGGCATCCAACGGGGTCGGGCAGGATGCGACGGCGACCGTGACGCTCGTCGTGACGGCCCCCGTGGACGAGGGCACGGACCCGGGGACCGACCCCGGCACGGAGCCGGGGACCGACCCAACCACCGAGCCGGGCAGTGATCCCGCACGCATCACGCTCTCGACGGGGTCCGTCGAGGCCGGCGGATCGATCCACGTCGACGGCGGGGGCTTCGCGGCCGGCGAGAAGGTCGACGTGGTGCTGCACTCCACGCCGACGCTCCTGGTCTCCACGCACGCGGACGCGGACGGCACGGTGCACACCAGCGCGGTGATCCCGGCCAGCACGCCCGTCGGCACGCACACCGTGGTGGTCCGCGGCGCATCGGGGGCATCGGCCAGCGCGACGCTGCACGTGCTCGCCGCGGGCGACTCGCTGGCCGGCACCGGCGCCACGCTCGCGGGCCCGGCGCTGCTGGGCGCGCTCACGGTGCTGCTGGGCGTGGGGGCGGTCGTGCTGCGTGCTCGTCGCCGCACCGTGTGACCCCGGTGCTCGCCTGACCGGCGAGCGACCGTGACGAAGGGGCCCGGACCGCTACGGTCCGGGCCCCTTCGCGATGCCGGGGAACCCCGAGGAACCCGGAAGGGGCCCAGCTCTGGCACCCGCGCTCCCCCGGTGACCCGCCGCGCACTTCCCGGGGGCCCAGCACGGGCCCCGGATGCACGAGGGCCCGGGTACCGCCGTGCGGTACCCGGGCCCTCGACGTGCTGGCGTCAGGCCTTGTCGGCCGACTCCTCGGCGGCGGGCGCCTCGGTCGCGTCGACGGTGGTCTCGTCGGCGGGAGCCTCGGCGGCGGTCTCCTCGGCGGGAGCCTCCGCAGCGGGAGCCTCCTCGACCGGGGCGGCCTCGGCCTTGGGAGCGGCCTTCTTGGCGGCCTTCGTCGCCTCGCGGACGACGGCCTGCTTCGGCGAGACGGGCTCGAGGACGAGCTCGATCACGGCCATGGGCGCGTTGTCGCCCTTGCGCGGGCCGATCTTGGTGATGCGCGTGTAGCCACCCTCGCGCTCGGCCATGGCCGGGGCGATCTCGGTGAACAGCGCGTGCACCACGCTCTTGTCCTTGACGACGGTCATCACGCGGCGGCGCGCGTGCAGGTCACCGCGCTTGGCGAACGTGATCAGGCGCTCGGCGAGGGGACGCAGGCGCTTGGCCTTGGTCTCCGTCGTCGTGATGCGCTTGTGCTCGAACAGCGCCGTCGCGAGGTTCGCGAGGATCAGCCGCTCGTGAGCCGGTCCGCCACCGAGCCGGGGACCCTTGGTGGGCGTAGGCATGGTCAGTCTCCTTGGAAGTTCATCGTCAGTACCGAGTCAGTACTGCTCGTGCTGATGTCAGTACTGCTCGTCCTCGACGAAGTCGCCCTCGTCGTCGCCGTAGTAGGCGGCGGTGGTGGGGTCGAAGTCGAGCGGGCTGTCCTTGAGGGACAGTCCGAGCTCGGCCAGCTTCTCCTTGACCTCGGTGATCGACTTCGCACCGAAGTTGCGGATGTCCAGCAGGTCGGCCTCGGAGCGGGCCACGAGCTCACCCACGGAGTGGATGCCCTCGCGCTTGAGGCAGTTGTACGACCGGATCGTCAGCTGCAGGTCCTCGATCGGCAGCGCGAGGTCGGCGGCGAGCGCGGCGTCCGTCGGGGACGGGCCGATCTCGATGCCCTCGGCCTCGACGTTGAGCTCACGAGCCAGGCCGAAGAGCTCGACCAGGGTCTTGCCGGCGGACGCGAGCGCGTCACGCGGGCTGATCGCGGCCTTGGTCTCGACGTCGACGATGAGCTTGTCGAAGTCGGTGCGCTGCTCGACTCGCGTCGCCTCGACCTTGTAGGTCACCTTGAGGACGGGCGAGTAGATCGAGTCGACCGGGATGCGGCCGATCTCGGTGTCGTACGACTTGTTCTGGTTGGCGGAGACGTAGCCACGGCCACGCTCGACCGTCAGCTCGATCTCGAGCTTGCCCTTGTCGTTCAGGGTCGCCAGGTGCAGGTCGGGGTTGTGCACCTCGACACCGGCCGGGGGCACGATGTCGGCGGCGGAGACCTCGCCCGCACCCTGCTTGCGCAGGTACATCACCACGGGCTCGTCGTTCTCCGAGGAGACGACCAGCTGCTTGATGTTGAGGATGATCTCGGTGACATCCTCCTTGACCCCGGGCACGGTGGAGAACTCGTGCAGCACGCCGTCGATCCGGATGGACGTGACGGCGGCACCGGGGATGGAGGACAGCAGCGTCCGGCGCAGCGAGTTGCCGAGCGTGTAGCCGAAGCCGGGCTCGAGCGGCTCGATGGAGAACCGCGAGCGGTTCTCCGAGATGACCTCTTCGGTCAGGGTGGGGCGCTGTGCGATCAGCACGGTGTGATTCCTCTCAGCGAGCGTCCGCCATATGACGCACCGCAGGTACTACAGGCCGCCGCGGTCTCGGTCCACCGGGGCGGGACAGGCAGAACCCCCGGGGGCGGCGTGGCCGCCCCCGGGGTACGGATGGTCAGACGCGGCGACGCTTCGGCGGGCGGCAGCCGTTGTGCGCCTGGGGCGTCACGTCCTGGATCGAGCCCACCTCGAGGCCGGTCGCCTGCAGCGAGCGGATGGCGGTCTCGCGGCCCGAGCCCGGGCCCTTCACGAAGACGTCGACCTTGCGCATGCCGTGCTCCTGCGCACGACGAGCGGCGGCCTCGGCGGCGAGCTGGGCGGCGAAGGGCGTCGACTTGCGCGAGCCCTTGAAGCCGACCTGGCCCGACGACGCCGACGCGATGACGGCGCCCGACGGGTCGGTGATCGAGATGATCGTGTTGTTGAACGTGCTCTTGATGTGCGCCTGGCCGTGGGAGACGTTCTTCTTCTCCTTGCGGCGCGGCTTGCGCACTGCGGAACGGGTCTTGGGAGGCATGTCTTCTTCTCTCTACAGGGACGAGGGTCCGGCTGCGCGGCGCCTGGCGGCACCTGCTGCGGCGGACAGGGCTACTTGCGCCCGGCCTTCTTCTTGCCGGCCACGGTGCGCTTGGGGCCCTTGCGGGTACGCGCGTTGGTCTTCGTGCGCTGACCGCGCACCGGGAGGCCGCGGCGGTGACGCAGGCCCTCGTAGCAGCCGATCTCGACCTTGCGGCGGATGTCGGCGGCGACCTCACGGCGGAGGTCACCCTCGAGCTTGAAGCTGGCCTCGAGGTAGTCGCGCAGGGCGACGAGCTCGGTGTCGCCCATGTCCTTCACGCGAAGGTCACCGGAGATGCCGGTGGCGGCCAGGGTCTGCTTGGCGCGCGTGCGCCCGACCCCGTAGATGTAGGTCAGTGCGATCTCCAGCCGCTTCTCGCGGGGGAGGTCCACTCCGATAAGACGTGCCATGTGCCTGGTGGCTCCTGAACTGCGTCGGAGGTCTTCCGCGCCACCTTCCCGCGTGCTGCGGGCCCCGGCCTCCGACCGAGGGTTCGCCGGTCCCGGCCGCGAGGCCGAGCACCGGAGTGGTGGTGCGCTGTGCCGGCTCCCGGGGAGCCGCCGTACTGCTGGTCCTGCTGGTCCTGCTGTCCTGCCGGTACTGCGAGACGCCGACGGCGTCAGGGCATCAGCCCTGGCGCTGCTTGTGGCGCAGGTTCTCGCAGATCACCTGGACGCGACCGTGCCGGCGGATCACCTTGCACTTGTCGCAGATCTTCTTGACGCTGGGCTTGACCTTCATCGCGTGTTCCTCCGCCGCCGTACGGTTCCCCTCGACGGGGGACATGACGGCGTGTTGATGTGGTGATTACTTGTAGCGGTAGACGATGCGCCCGCGGGACAGGTCGTACGGGCTCAGCTCCACCACCACGCGGTCCTCGGGGAGGATCCGGATGTAGTGCTGGCGCATCTTTCCCGAGATGTGCGCGAGAACCTTGTGGCCGTTGGTGAGCTCCACTCGGAACATCGCGTTGGGGAGTGCCTCGACGACACTTCCCTCGATCTCGATGACGCCGTCCTTCTTCGCCATGTCCTCCGCTAACTGTCGGTCTGCTGGAACGACCCACGACGACCTCGCTCGCGCGGCAGTGCTGCCGTCCGAATCCGAACTCCGTGGGGAGCGGGTGCGATGTCGCTCGAGCTCCTGCCGAGTGCCCGGGAGACCGGACGACGAGAGGCTCGCAAACGCGCAGGGCGCACACACCCAACGGACAACTCTACGCCATGAGCCCCAGCGGACGAAACCGCCGCCGACGTGACGTGCAGGACACCGCCGCCCTCGCGCGCGTGGCGGCAACTCCCCGCCGCGGGTCAGTCCAGCGCGGCGATCTCGACGCCGAGCGCGCCGAGCTCCGCGGCGCCACCGTCGGGCGCGGTCAGCACCCAGATGCCGCCCTCGTGCAGCGCCACCGTGTGCTCCCAGTGGGCGGCTCGCGAGCCGTCCGTGGTGACCACGGTCCAGTCGTCCTCGAGCACGGCCGTCTCGCGCGAGCCGCGAACGATCATCGGCTCGATCGCCAGGCACATGCCGGGCCGCAGCCTGGGGCCGCGGTCACGGGCGCGGTAGTTCAGCACGTCGGGGGGCTGGTGCATGGCGGTGCCGATGCCGTGGCCCACGTACTCCTCGACGATCCCGTAGTGCACGCCGCCGTTGAGGCCCGCCGCCTGCGCGGCGTCCACGACCTCCTCGACGGCCTCCCCCACGGCTCCCAGGCGCTCGCCGCGCGCGAGGGCGGCGATGCCGGCCCACATGGCGGCCTTCGTCGTCGCGACGAGATCGTCGTCCGCGGCGCGCTCGTCGGTGCCCTCCGTGCCCGGCACGACCATCGAGAACGCGGCATCGCCGTGCCAGCCGTCGACGACGGCTCCGAAGTCGGCCGAGACGACGTCCCCCGGCTCCAGCACGCGGTCACCGGGGATGCCGTGCACCACCTCGTCGTTCACGGACACGCACAGCACCGCGGGGTACCCGTGGTAGCCCAGGAACGACGACGCGGCACCCGCGTCCGCGAGCACCCCCGCCGCGACGGCGTCGAGGTCACGGGTCCTCGCACCCGGCACCACGGCCGCCCGGATCGCCGCGTGCGCGTCGGCCACGACGAGGCCCGCGCGACGCATGAGCAGCACCTGCTCGGGCGTCTTGAGCTCGATGCGCTCGCGACCGAACATGATCAGCGCGCCGAGGCGCCGATCGCGGCCAGCAGCCGCTCGGTGACCTCGTCGACCTCGCCGATGCCGTCGACCTGGGCGAGCAGCCCGCGCTCGGCGTACACCGCCGAGATGGGGGCCGTCTGCTCGGCGTAGACGTCGAGGCGGTGGCGGATCACGTCTGCCGTGTCGTCCTCGCGCCCCTCGATCTCCGCACGCTTGAGCAGCCGCTCGGTGACGACCTCGGGGTCGGCGGTGATCTCGACCGCGAGGTCGAGGCTCAGGCCGGAGTCGGCGAGGATCTGCTCGAGCTCGCCCACCTGGGCCACGTTGCGGGGGTAGCCGTCGAGCAGGAAGCCCTCGGCCGCGTCCGCCTCGGCAAGACGGTCGCGCACCATCGCGTTCGTGACCTCGTCCGGCACCAGGGCGCCGCGCGAGGAGTAGGACTGCGCAAGCACCCCGAGCTCCGTGCCGCCCTTGATGTTGGCGCGGAAGATGTCACCGGTGGAGATCGCCGGGACGCCGAGGCGCTCGGCGAGCCGCACGGCCTGCGTGCCCTTGCCGGCCCCCGGAGGGCCCAGCAGGACGAGCCGGGCGCTCGTGCCGTTCTCGGGCGCGCTCATCGCAGGAACCCCTCGTAGTGGCGCTGCTCCAGCTGCGACTGGATCTGCTTGACCGTCTCCAGGCCGACACCGACGACGATGAGGATCGACGACCCACCGAACGGGATGTTGCTGTTCACGTCGAGCACGATGAACGTGATCGTCGGGATCAGCGCCACGAGCGCGAGGTAGATCGACCCGGGGGCGGTGATCCGCGAGATGACGTACGTGAGGTAGTCCGCGGTCGGGCGGCCCGCGCGGATGCCCGGGATGAACCCGCCGTACTTCTTCATGTTGTCGGCGACCTCGTCCGGGTTGAACGTGATGGCCGTGTAGAAGTAGCAGAAGAAGATGATCAGGACCACGTAGAGCAGCAGGTGCAGCGGCGCGCTCTGCAGCGCGAGGTTCCGCGAGACCCACTGGACCCAGTCCGCCGTCTGGTCACCGAACTGCGCGATGAGGCCGGGGATGGCCAGCAGGGACGACGCGAAGATCACCGGGATGACACCGGCCATGTTGATCTTGATCGGGATGTACGTGCTGGAGCCGCCGTACATGCGGCGACCGACCATCCGCTTGGCGTACTGCACGGGGATGCGGCGCTGGCTCTGCTCGACGAAGACCACGAGGCCGATCACCAGGACGATCACGAGCAGCACGATGATGAACTTCGAGATGCCGTTGTCGGCACCGGCGATGGACCACATCGCGCCCGGGAACGAGGCGGCGATCGAGGTGAAGATGAGCAGCGACATGCCGTTGCCGACGCCGCGCTCCGTGATGAGCTCGCCGAGCCACATGATCAGGCCGGTGCCGGCGGTCATCGTGATGACCATGATGAGCAGCGTGACCCACGAGTCGTCGGGGATCACGTCGTACTGGCAGCCGCTGAACAGCTGGCCGCTGCGCGCGATCGTGATGATCGTCGTCGACTGCAGCACGGCGAGGCCGATGGTCAGGTACCGCGTGTACTGCGTGAGCTTCGCGGTCCCGGACTGGCCCTCCTTGTGGAGCTCCTCGAACCGGGGGATCACCACGCGCAGCAGCTGGATGATGATGCTCGCCGTGATGTACGGCATGATCCCGAGCGCGAACACCGAGAGGTGCGACAGCGCGCCTCCCGAGAAGAGGTTCACGAGCCCGAGCAGGTTGTTGTCCGCCGAGGCGTCGATGCACTTCTCGACGTTGGGGTAGGACACCCCTGGCGTCGGCAAGAAGGAGCCGATGCGGAACACGACCATGATGCCGATCGTGAAGAGCAGCTTCCGCCGCAGGTCGGGCGTCCTGAACGCCCGCGCGAATGCGCCTAGCACCTGTTCCTCCTGTACCGCTGGAGCGGCATGTCGTTCGACCGGGTCGTTCCGGCCGCGTCGCCCGGCTGTCGCTCGGGCACCCGGGGCACCCTAACCGATGCCCGTCCAGATACGGAACGAGGCCGGTGGGCGTGAGAACGCACCACCGGCCTCGTCCGGTTCGATCAGTCCTGCGAGACGCTGCCGCCGGCGGCCACGATCGCGTCCTTGGCCGACGCCGAGAAGGCGTCCACCGCGACGGAGACCTTGACCGTGAGCTCGCCGGTGCCGAGCACCTTGACGGGCTGGCCCTTGCGGACTGCACCCTTGGCGACCAGGTCGGCGACCGTCACGTCGCCGCCGTCCGGGTACAGCGCCGAGATCTTGTCCAGGTTGACGACCTGGTACTCGACGCGGAACGGGTTCTTGAAGCCACGAAGCTTGGGCAGACGCATGTGCAGCGGCATCTGACCACCCTCGAAGCGGGTGGGAACCTGGTAGCGAGCCTTGGTGCCCTTGGTACCGCGACCCGCGGTCTTGCCCTTGGACGCCTCACCACGACCCACGCGGGTCTTGGCGGTCTTGGCGCCGGGGGCCGGACGCAGGTGGTGCACCTTGAGCGTGCCACCGTTGCCGGGCTGCGCAGCAGCCTCGGCCGCGGCGAGCGCAGCAGCGGACTTCTCCGCCTTCGGGGCGGCCGCAGCCGACGCCGACTTGGCGGGAGCCTTCTTCGCAGCAGGCTTCTTCTCGGCCTTCGCGTCGCCGGCGGCCTCGGCCTTGGCCGTGGTCGCCTTCTTCGCAGCGGGCTTCTTGGCGGCGGCGGTCGGAGCGGACTCCGCAGCAGCTGCCTTCTTCGCGGGAGCCTTCTTGGCGGCGGCCTTGGGGGCCTCCTCCGCAGCGGACTCCGTGCTGGCCTTCTTGTCGTCAGCCATGGTCACTCGACCTCCTCGACCGCGACCAGGTGCTGCACGGTCCGGACCATGCCGCGGATCTCAGGGCGGTCCTCCTTGACGACGACGTCGCCGATCCGCTTCAGGCCCAGGGTGCGCAGCGTGTCGCGCTGGTTCTGCTTGCCACCGATGCCGGACTTCTTCTGGGTCACCTTCAGGCGGGCCATCACGCACCCACCTTCTCGGCAGCCTTCGCCCGACCCTCGGCCTGGGCGCGCAGGAGCGCGGCCGGCACGACGTGCTCGACCGGGAGCCCACGGCGCGCGGCCACGGCCTCCGGCTGCTCGAGACCACGGAGGGCCTCGACCGTCGCGTGCACGATGTTGATCGCGTTCGACGAGCCGAGCGACTTGCTCAGCACGTCGTGGATGCCGGCGCACTCCAGCACGGCGCGCACCGGACCACCGGCGATCACACCGGTACCCGGCGAAGCCGGACGCAGGAAGACGACACCGGCAGCGGCCTCACCCTGGATGGGGTGGGGGATGGTGCCCTGGATGCGGGGGACGCGGAAGAAGTTCTTCTTCGCCTCCTCGACACCCTTGGCGATCGCCGCGGGCACCTCCTTGGCCTTGCCGTAGCCGACGCCGACCGTGCCGTCGCCGTCGCCGACCACGACGAGCGCGGTGAAGCTGAAGCGGCGACCGCCCTTGACGACCTTGGCGACGCGGTTGATCGTCACGACGCGCTCGAGGAACGCGCTCTTCTCTGCGGCGTCGCGGCCACGGCCGCCGCCGTCACGGCCGCGGCCGCCGTCGCGGCGGTCACCGCCGCCCGTCCCGGTGCCGCCCGCGGGCGCCCCGGTGTTGCTGCGCTGAGGAGCAGCCATCAGTGAGTCCTCTTCTTCCGGTTCGTCGTCGTCACAGCGCCAGACCACCCTCGCGGGCACCGTCGGCCACCGCGGCCACCCGGCCGTGGTACTTGTTGCCGCCGCGGTCGAACACGACCGCGTCGACGCCGGCTGCCTTCGCGCGCTCGGCGATCAGCTCGCCGACCTTCTTGGCCTTGGCGGTCTTGTCGCCGTCCGAGCTCCGCAGGTCGGCCTCGAGGGTCGACGCGGAGGCCAGGGTCTGCCCGATGCCGTCGTCGACGACCTGAGCGGTGATGTGGCGCGCGGAGCGCGTCACGACGAGACGGGGGCGTGCTGCCGAACCCGACACCTTCTTGCGCAGGCGCAGGTGACGACGCTGACGCGCCTTCCGCTTGCCCTTGCCGATGATCTTGATCGCCATGGCTACTTACCGGCCTTTCCGACCTTGCGGCGCACGTTCTCGCCCGCGTACCGCACACCCTTGCCCTTGTACGGCTCGGGCTTGCGGATCTTGCGGATGTTCGCGGCGACCTCGCCGACCTGCTGCTTGTCGATGCCCTGCACCGAGAAGCGCGTCGGGGCCTCGACCACGAAGGTGATGCCCTCGGGCGGGGTGACCACGACGGGGTGGCTGAAGCCGAGCGCGAACTCGAGGTCCGAGCCCTTCGCGACGACGCGGTAACCCGTGCCGACGATCTCGAGCTTCTTGACGTAGCCCTCGGTCACGCCGGTGACGAGGTTCGCCAGCAGCGTGCGGGTGAGGCCGTGCAGCGAACGCGAGTCGCGCTCGTCGTTCGGGCGGGTGACGACGAGTGCGCCGTCCTCGTCGCGAGCGACCTCGATGGGGGACGCGATCGTGTGCGCGAGGGTGCCCTTGGGGCCCTTCACCGTCACGACGGCTCCGTTGATGTTGACGTCCACGCCGGCCGGAACCGGGACGGGGACTCTGCCGATACGAGACATTGGCTAGCTCCTTTCCGTCTCGGAATTACCAGACGTAGGCGAGGACTTCCCCACCCACGCCCTTCTTGGCGGCCTGCTTGTCGGTCAGGAGGCCTGAGGACGTGGACAGGATCGCCACGCCCAGGCCGCCGAGCACCTTGGGCAGGTTGGTCGACTTGGCGTACACGCGCAGGCCCGGCTTGGACACGCGCTTCACACCGGCGAGCGCACGCTCGCGGTTCGGGCCGTACTTCAGCTCGACGACGAGGTTCTGGCCAACAGTGGCCTCCTCGACCTTCCAGCCGACGATGTAGCCCTCGGCCTGGAGGATCTCCGCGATGTGCGACTTGAGCTTCGAGAACGGGATCGACACCGTGTCGTGGTGCGCCGAGTTCGCGTTACGCAGACGCGTCAGGAAGTCTGCGATCGGGTCGGTCATGGTCATGGGGGCTTCCGCCCTTCCTCGCCGGGGTATCCCGCCCTGCTCTCGCAGGGCGGGACCTACCGACGCTTGTTCCTACTGTGGGTTACCAGCTGCTCTTGGTGACGCCGGGGAGCTCGCCGCGGTGGGCCATCTCCCGCACGCAGATCCGGCACAGGCCGAACTTGCGGTACACCGAGTGCGGACGGCCGCAGCGCTGGCAGCGCGTGTAGCCGCGAACCGCGAACTTCGGCTTCGCAGCCGCCTTGTTCTTCAGAGCGGTCTTCGCCATGGTCAGTTCTCCTTGAACGGGAAGCCGAGGAGCTTGAGGAAAGCGCGACCCTCGTCGTCCGTGTCAGCGGTGGTGACGATCGTGATGTCCATGCCGCGGACACGGTCGATCTTGTCCTGGTCGATCTCGTGGAACATCGACTGCTCCGTGAGGCCGAACGTGTAGTTGCCGTGACCGTCGAACTGCTTGGGCGAGAGCCCGCGGAAGTCACGGATGCGCGGCAGCGCGGTCGACAGCAGGCGGTCCAGGAACTCCCAGGCGCGGTCGCCACGCAGCGTGACGTGCGCGCCGATCGGCATGCCCTCGCGCAGCTTGAACTGCGCGATGGACTTGCGGGCCTTGGTGACCTGCGGCTTCTGGCCCGTGATCTGCGTGAGGTCGCGGATGGCGCCCTCGATCAGCTTCGAGTCCTTGGCGGCGTCACCGACACCCATGTTCACGACGACCTTCACCAGGCGCGCGACCTGGTTGATGTTCGCGTGCGAGAAGTCCTTGAACAGCGCCGGCTTGATCTCGTCGGCGTACTTCGTCTTGAGGCGCGGCTGGGCCGGGAGCTCAATCGTCGTCTCGGTCATCAGACGTCCTTCCCGGAGCGCTTGGCGACGCGGACGCGAACGGTCCGGGTACGGCCGTCACGCTCGACCTGCTCGGTGCGGTAGCCCACCCGGGTGCCCTTCTTGGTCTCCGGGTCGACGAGCATCACGTTGCTGATGTGGATGGGGGCCTCGACGGTCTCGATGCCACCGGTACGCGTGCCGCGCTGCGTCTGGCCGGCCTTCACGTGCTTCTGCACGCGCTGGACGCCCTCGACGACGACGCGCTGCGTCTCGGTGAGGACCTCGAGGACGCGGCCGGTCTGGCCCTTGTCGCGGCCCGAGATGACGAGGACGAGGTCGCCCTTCTTGATCTTCGCCATGGTCAGAGCACCTCCGGAGCCAGCGAGATGATCTTCATGAACTTCTTGTCGCGGAGCTCGCGGCCCACGGGGCCGAAGATGCGCGTGCCACGGGGCTCCCCGTCGTTCTTGAGGATCACTGCGGCGTTCTCGTCGAACTTGATGTACGAACCGTCCGGACGGCGGCGCTCCTTGCGGGTGCGCACGACGACCGCCTTGACGACGTCGCCCTTCTTGACGTTGCCGCCGGGGATGGCGTCCTTGACGGTGGCGACGATGATGTCGCCGATACCGGCGTAGCGGCGTCCCGAGCCACCGAGAACGCGGATGCAGAGAATCTCCTTGGCACCCGTGTTGTCGGCGACGCGAAGCCGCGTCTCCTGCTGGATCATCTACCTACTCCTGTCGTCTGGCGGGTTCTGCGCTGCGCTGGTCGCAGGCAGCCTGGCCGAACGGATAGTTGCCGTGATGCACACGTCGCGGCGGGGCCTCCTCGCGGTGACCCCGCCGCCCGTGGGCAACTGGGGATGGTGCTGGACTTACTTGGCCTTCTCGAGGACCTCGACCAGACGCCACCGCTTGGTGGCGGACAGCGGCCGCGTCTCCATGATCAGCACGAGGTCGCCCACGCCCGCCGAGCCCTGCTCGTCGTGCGCCTTGACCTTGCTGGTGCGCCGGATGACCTTGCCGTAGAGCGGGTGCTTGACCCGGTCCTCGACCTCGACCACGACGGTCTTGTCCATCTTGTCGCTGACGACGTAGCCCCGGCGCGTCTTGCGGTACGCGCGGTGCTCCGCCGTGGCGGTGGTGTGCTTCTCAGTCATGTCAGCCTCACTCGCTCGCGGACGGAGCGGTACGGATGCCGAGCTCACGCTCGCGCAGGATCGTGTAGATCCGGGCGATGTCGCGGCGCACGGCCTTGAGACGCCCGTGGCTCTCGAGCTGACCGGTGGCCGACTGGAAGCGGAGGTTGAACAGCTCCTCCTTGGACTTCTTCAGCTCGGCAACCAGCTTCTCGTCGTCAAAGGCGTCGAGCTCGGTGGGAGCCAGGTCCTTGGTCCCGATAGTCATCAGTTACCACCCTCGCGAACCACGAAACGGGTCTTCATCGGGAGCTTGTGCTGCGCGCGGCGCATGGCCTCGCGAGCCAGCGGCTCCGGGACGCCGGCGAGCTCGAAGAGAACTCGGCCCGGCTTGACGTTGGCGATCCACCACTCGGGCGAGCCCTTGCCGGAACCCATGCGGGTCTCGGCGGGCTTCTTCGTGAGGGGGCGGTCCGGGTAGATGTTGATCCAGACCTTTCCTCCACGCTTGATGTGGCGGGTCATGGCGATACGAGCAGCCTCGATCTGCCGGTTCGTGACGTAGGCGGGCTCGAGAGCCTGGATGCCGTACTCACCGAACGAGATCTGCGTCCCACCCGTGGCGGCGCCGGAGCGTCCGGGGTGGTGCTGCTTGCGGTGCTTCAGCCTGCGCGGGATCAGCACGGCTCAGGCCTCCGTTCCGGTCTCAGGGGTCGCCTCGGGGTTCGCCTCGACGGCCGGCTCGGCCGAGCGCTCGCGACGCGGGGCGCCGGAGCGCGGACCGCGGTCGCCGCCACGCTCGGGACGGTCGGAGCGAGGGCCACGGGGGCCACGCGGAGCCTGGGTCGCCTGCTCGCGAGCAAACTCCTTCTCCGTGAGGTCACCCTTGTAGACCCACACCTTGACGCCGATGCGGCCGAAGGTGGTGCGAGCCTCGAAGAACCCGTAGTCGATGTTCGCGCGCAGCGTGTGCAGCGGCACACGACCCTCGCGGTAGAACTCCGTACGGCTCATCTCCGCGCCGCCGAGACGGCCGGAGACCTGCACGCGGATGCCCTTGGCGCCGGCGCGCTGCGCCGACTGGATGCCCTTGCGCATGGCGCGACGGAACGAGACACGGCTCGCCAGCTGCTCGGCGATGCCCTGCGCGACCAGCTGCGCCTCGATCTCGGCGTTCTTGACCTCGAGGATGTTGAGCTGCACCTGCTTGCCCGTGAGCTTCTCGAGCTCGCCGCGGATGCGGTCGGCCTCCGCGCCACGACGCCCGATGACGATGCCCGGGCGGGCGGTGTGGATGTCGACGCGCACACGGTCACGCGTGCGCTCGATCTCGACCTTGGCGATACCGGCCCGCTCGAGACCCGTGCTCATGAGCTTGCGGATCTGCACGTCCTCGCGGACGTAGTCGCGGTAGCGCTGACCCGGCTTCGTCGAGTCGGCGAACCACCGCGAGCGGTGATCAGTCGTGATGCCCAGGCGGTACCCGAGCGGGTTGACCTTCTGTCCCACTATCGGGTCCGTCCCTTCGTGCTCTGGCGCTCGCTCACCACGACCGTGATGTGGCTCGAACGCTTGAGGATCTGGCTCGCACGGCCCTGCGCCCGGGGGCGGAACCGCTTGAGGGTCGGCCCCTCGTCGACGAAGACCTCGGAGATGTAGAGGTCCGCCTCGTCGAGACGCTCACTGTTGCGCTTGGCCCCCTCGACCGCGTTAGCGATCGCGGACTGCACCGTCTTGAGGACGGGCTCCGCCGCAGACTGCGGTGCGAACTTCAGCACCGCTACGGCCTCCCCGGCCTGCTTGCCACGGATGAGGTCCACGACGCGCCGGGCCTTCTGGGGAGTGACGCGGACGAACCGCGCGCTCGCCTTGGCTTCCATTGCTGTCCTGCTCTCTTGTCTCTGCCGCTCGGGCGTCACCAGCTGACCGGGGGTCAGCGGCGACGGCCCTTACGGTCGTCCTTCTCGTGGCCGCGGAACGTCCGCGTCGGGGCGAACTCGCCGAGCTTGTGCCCGACCATCGACTCCGTCACGAACACCGGGGTGTGCTTGCGTCCGTCGTGCACGGCAAAGGTGTGGCCGAGGAAGTCCGGGGTGATGACGGAACGGCGCGACCACGTCTTGATGACGTTCTTCGTGCCGGCCGTGTTCTGGACGTCGACCTTCTTCTGCAGGTGACCGTCGACGAACGGGCCCTTCTTCAGGCTACGTGGCATCTCAGGCTCCTATCAGCGCTTGTTCTTGCCGGTGCGCCGACGGCGCACGATGAGCTTGTCGCTCGGCTTGTTCGGGTGGCGGGTACGGCCCTCGGCCTGGCCCCACGGGCTGACGGGGTGACGTCCACCGGACGTCTTGCCCTCGCCACCACCGTGCGGGTGGTCGATCGGGTTCATGGCGACACCACGGACGGAGGGGCGCTTGCCCTTCCACCGCATACGGCCGGCCTTGCCCCAGTTGATGTTCGACTGCTCGGCGTTGCCCACCTCGCCGACCGTCGCGCGGCAGCGCAGGTCGACGTTGCGGATCTCACCGGACGGCAGACGCAGCTGGGCGTAGGGGCCGTCCTTGGCGACGAGCTGCACCGACGCACCAGCCGAGCGGGCGATCTTCGCGCCGCCACCGGGCTTCAGCTCGATGGCGTGGATGACCGTACCGGTCGGGATGTTGCGCAGCGGCAGGTTGTTGCCGGGCTTGATGTCGGCGCCGGGGCCGTTCTCGATGACGTCACCCTGCGACAGCTTGTTGGGCGCGATGATGTAGCGCTTCTCGCCGTCCGCGTAGTGCAGGAGCGCGATGCGCGCCGTGCGGTTGGGGTCGTACTCGATGTGAGCGACCTTGGCCGGCACGCCGTCCTTGTCGTGACGACGGAAGTCGATGACGCGGTACGCACGCTTGTGACCGCCACCCTTGTGACGGGTGGTGATGCGGCCGGTGGAGTTGCGGCCACCGGTCTTGTGCAGCGGGCGGACCAGCGACTTCTCCGGCGTGGAGCGCGTGATCTCGGTGAAGTCGGCGACCGACGAGCCACGACGGCCCGGGGTAGTCGGCTTGTACTTACGGATTCCCATGAGTTCTCAGTCCTTCGATCAGCCGACCGGACCGCCGAAGATGTCGATCGTTCCCTCGCGGAGGGTGACGATCGCACGCTTCGTGTCCTTGCGGCGGCCGGTGCCGAAACGGGTCCGACGGGACTTGCCCTGTCGGTTCGCGGTGTTGACCGAGTCGACCTTGACGCCGAAGACCTGCTCGACAGCGATCTTGATCTCAGTCTTGTTGGCACGCGGGTCGACGAGGAAGGTGTACTTCCCCTCGTCCAGCAGGCCATAGCTCTTCTCCGAGACGACCGGAGCGAGCAGGATGTCGCGAGGGTTCTTGCCGAGGTCGCTCACTTGGACTCCTCCTTCGCACCCTTGACGGGGCCGGCGAGGAACGCGTCGAGCGCGCCCTGCGTGAAGACGACGTCATCCGAGATGAGCACGTCGTACGTGTTGAGCTGGTCGGCGACGAGCAGGTGGACCCGCTCGACGTTGCGCAGCGACTTCCACGTGATCTCGTCCGAACGCTCGACGACCACCAGGACGTTCTTGCGACCCGAGAGGTTCTCCAGGACGGCGATCGCGGACTTCGTCGACGGCGCGGTACCGGGCGCGAAGCCCGACACGACGTGGACGCGGCCGGCACGGGCGCGGTCGGAGAGAGCACCGCGGAGCGCCGCGGCCTTCATCTTCTTGGGCGTGCGCTGGGTGTAGTCACGCGGCGTGGGGCCGTGCACGACGCCACCACCGGCGAACTGAGGAGCACGCGTCGAACCCTGACGGGCGCGGCCGGTGCCCTTCTGCTTGTACGGCTTCTTGCCGCCACCACGGACCTCGCCACGGCTCTTCGTGTCGTGGGTGCCCTGGCGTGCCGCCGCGAGCTGCGCGACGACGACCTGGTGGATCAGCGGAACATTGGTCTGCACGTCGAAGACGTCGCCGGGCAGCTCGGCCTGGCCGGCCTTGTCACCCTTCGCGTCCAGGACGTCGACGGTCAGCGTGTCACTCATCGTGTTCACGCACCCTTCGCAGCGGATCGCACGACGACGACGCCACCCTTGGGGCCGGGAACGGCACCCTTGACGAGGAGAAGACCCCGCTCGGCGTCGACCGCGTGCACGGTCAGGTTCTGGGTGGTCTGACGGGCGACGCCCATCCGACCGGCCATCTTGATGCCCTTGAACACGCGCGACGGCGTGGAGGCGCCACCGATCGAGCCGGGCTTGCGGTGGTTGCGGTGCGCACCGTGGGAGGCGCCGACTCCGTGGAAGCCGTGGCGCTTCATGACACCGGCGGTGCCCTTGCCCTTGGTGGTCCCGATCACGTCGACGATCTGGCCGGCCTCGAAGGCCGCCGCGGTGATCTCCTGGCCGAGCGTGAACTCGGCGGCGTCGGACGTGCGGATCTCGGCCACGTGCCGGCGGGGGGTGACCCCAGCCTTCTCGAAGTGGCCCTTCAGCGGCTTGGTGACCTTGCGGGGGTCGATCTGGCCGTAGGCCAGCTGGACCGCGGCGTAGCCGTCAGCGTCAGCGGAGCGCACCTGGGTGACGACGTTCGTGCCGACCTCGACGACCGTCACGGGAACGAGGCGACCGGCCTCGTCCCAGAGCTGGGTCATGCCGAGCTTGCGGCCGAGCAGCGCCGTCACGGGGCGCTCGTTCTGCTGGGTAACCATAGAAATCAGTCCCTTCCCAGCGTCAGAGCTTGATCTCGATGTTCACGTCCGCAGGCAGGTCGAGACGCATGAGCGAGTCGACGGCCTTCGGCGTGGGATCGATGATGTCGATGAGACGCTTGTGGGTGCGCATCTCGAAGTGCTCGCGGCTGTCCTTGTACTTGTGGGGCGACCGGATGACGCAGAACACGTTCTTCTCCGTCGGCAGCGGCACCGGACCCACGACCGACGCACCAGCGCGAGTCACCGTGTCGACGATCTTGCGCGCCGAGCTGTCGATGACTTCGTGGTCGTAGGACTTGAGCCTGATGCGGATCTTCTGTCCCGCCATGGCGTCGTCTCAATCTCTCTCTTCGAACGGTCCGTCCGACCCCCGCACTCGGGCGTGTCGCTCTTCGCGCCATGCCCGTGCGCTACGTACCGTGAGGCACGAGGTCGGTGGTTGTTGTCGAGCGTCCACCACCGGGTTGACCCCGGGGTCCGGACGCTCGCCACGTCTGTCAGCCCTGCTGGTCGAGCGCACGAGAACGCGCCACCTCAGCGGGCAACTTGAACAGTCTGCCAGACGGCCCGGTCAAAGACCAATCCCGTAGGTCACACCCACCACCGCGCACCGCGTGATCTCCCGCACACCGCCCCGCTCTCGCGCTGCCCCCGCCGCGGTTGGCCCGTCGGCGAGCGCCGCTCCCGCCGACCGCGGGTCCTGCGCCGCGAGCGCGGGTCCGGCGCCGCGAGCGCGCGTCGCGCGCGACGCGCGCTCACGCCGTGCGACCCGCGGTCGCGGCTAGCGAGGGCCTGGCTGCTCGCAGGTGGTGGCGTGGGTGCAGGCAGAGCCCGCGAGCGCGAATCCTCCGCCCCGAGCGCGGGTCCTGCGGCGCGAGCGCGGGTCCTGCGGCGCGAGCGCGGGTCGCGTGCCACGCGCGGTCAAGCCACGCGACCCGCGGTCGGCACTCGAGGACCCGCGGCTCCTAGGTGGCGAGTCCCCGTGGCTCCCCTCGCCCATCGCGGGTCCTGCGCCGCGAGCGCGGGTCGCGCGCCGCGCGCGGCCATGCCGTGCAACCCGCGGTCGGGGCTAGAGAAGGCCGGCGGCTCGTAGGTGGGCGGCGAAGCGGTGCGGGTCGAGGGCCGTGTCCCAGGTCCATCGGGTCACTCCGAGGCCGGTGGCGCGCAGGCGGTCTTCCCGAGACTTCTCGCGCCACAGCCGATCCTCCACACGCGCGTCGTCGTCGATGCCGGCCACGCGGTACTTCAGCCGGCCGTCGAACTCGCCGACGAGCCGTCGGTGCTGCCAGTAGAAGTCGGTGCGACCTATCAGGCCACCTGCGTCGGACACCTCGTGCTGGAGCTCGGGCAGCGGCACCGCGAGCTCGATCATGCGTGCGCGGCTGAGCGACTCCCCGGCCGACTCCGCGCGAGGGTCGGCGGCCTCTGCCACTCGTCGGGCAGCCCTGCTCCCCCGCCGGGCACCTAGCTGTCCGACGACGTCGAGGAGCTCGTCGCTCGTCGTCAGACCGGTGCGGAGGGCGTGGTCGGCCATCGCGAGGACCGTCGCGAACGGTGCGACGCGAGCCATGTCGCACACGGTGGTCGCCGCGTCCGTGACCAGGAGCCCGTCGCGCTCGTCAGCGCGCACCGGCAGATCGGTCTGGTGGCGCACCACGCCGCGCCACGACCTGCCGCCGGCCCGGGGCGGACCGACGACGTGCACCACGGCCGGCCACCGCCCAATCATCGGCAGCCCCCAGACCGCGGCCGCCGAGTGGTGGGAGAACGTCGGCGATCTCAGGGTTGCGGCGGCCGCCCGCACCTGGAGCAGGTATCGCTCGGCGCCGGTGGACGCGGCCCAGCGCTCGGCTTTGACGTAGGCGTCGCGCCGGACGCGGACGAGGCGCTCGTCGGCCCGCGCCTGCCGTAGCTCCCGGCCGTCGAGACCTGCCGCACGCGCAGTGCTCGAGTGCACGAGCCCTCGACTCGCAAGCACCGAGACCGCGTCGACATCCACGCGACGACAGTGCCACCGACGCGCACTGGACACCCCGCGCCATCCACAGCCATCCGCTCGACGGGTGCTACGCGCCCGAGCCCCCGGACCGTAGACAACCGCCGCCCGCGCTCGAGGCAGGAAGCGGCTGGGCCCGGCCCAGGGGGCGGACGCACCCGGCGCTGGCCGGGGGTGAACCCGTGGGACGGGCGCGGCACGACGACCGCGGGCGGCACGGCACGACCGCGGGTCGCACGCGGCGCGCACTCGCGACGTCCGTCCCGCGCTCGAGGCACGAGACCGGCCCGGCACGCGGGGTGCAGTGCGCGGGCGGGCAGGGTCGGCCGGCGAATGGGTGTGACGGGCCGGACGTCGAGCGCGGGCTGCACGGCTCCGCCGCGGGGCGCGCGCAACGCGCGGTCGCGCCGTACGACCCGCGACCGCGGGGCGCACGCGGCGCGCGGTGGTGCCCTACGACCCGCGGTCGAAGCGGGAAGTCGGCGCGGGACGACCGCGCGCGCGGGCACGCGGGGTGGGCAGGCGAACGGTGTGGCGGGCGGACGACGAGCGCGGGCGGTGCGGCACCACCGCGGGTCGCACGCGGCACGCGGTCGTGCCGTTCGGCCCGCGGTCGAAGCAAGAAGTCGACGCGGGGACGACCAGGCGACGCGAGGACGACCAGGCAAGCGGGTAGCAGGGCGGCGCGGCCAACCAGCGGCGGGGGGCCGACGAGGGCCCGGGCCTGGGGGCAGACGACGGGAGGGCCCGGGTGCCGTAGCACCCGGGCCCTCCCGGTGGATCAGTGCCCCGAAGGGCTCAGATCACTTGATGATCTTCGTGACCTTGCCCGAACCAACGGTGCGGCCACCCTCGCGGATGGCGAAGCCGAGGCCCTCCTCCATGGCGATGGGCTGGATCAGCGTGACGGAGATCTCCGTGTTGTCGCCGGGCATGACCATCTCGGTGCCCTCGGGCAGCGTGATGACGCCGGTGACGTCGGTGGTACGGAAGTAGAACTGGGGGCGGTAGTTCCCGTAGAACGGGTTGTGACGGCCACCCTCGTCCTTGGCCAGGATGTAGACCTGGCCCTCGAACTCCGTGTGCGGCGTGATCGAGCCGGGCTTGACGACGACCTGGCCGCGCTCGACCTCCTCGCGCTTCGTGCCACGCAGGAGCAGACCGACGTTCTCGCCGGCCTCGGCGTAGTCGAGCAGCTTGCGGAACATCTCGACGCCGGTGACCGTGGTCTTGAGCGCCTTCTCCTTGATACCGACGATCTCGACCTCCTCGTTCACCTTGAGGGAGCCGCGCTCCACACGACCGGTGACGACGGTGCCACGACCGGTGATCGTGAAGACGTCCTCGATCGGCATGAGGAACGGCTTGTCGATCTCGCGCACCGGGTCCGGGACGTTCTCGTCGACGGCGTCGAGCAGGTCCTCGACGGACTTGACCCACTGCGGGTCGCCCTCGAGGGCCTTGAGGCCCGAGACGCGCACGACGGGGACGTCGTCGCCGGCGAAGCCCTGCGAGGAGAGGAGCTCGCGCACCTCGACCTCGACGAGCTCCAGGATCTCCTCGTCGTCGACCATGTCGGTCTTGTTCAGCGCGACGAGCAGGTAGGGCACGCCGACCTGACGGGCGAGCAGGACGTGCTCACGCGTCTGGGCCATCGGGCCGTCGGTCGCCGCGACCACGAGGATGGCGCCGTCCATCTGCGCCGCACCCGTGATCATGTTCTTGATGTAGTCCGCGTGACCCGGAGCGTCGACGTGAGCGTAGTGACGCTTCTCCGTCTGGTACTCCACGTGCGCGATGTTGATGGTGATACCGCGCTGCTTCTCCTCAGGCGCCTTGTCGATCTCGTCGAAAGGCGTGAAGGGGTTGAGCTCCGGGTACTTGTCGTGCAGCACCTTCGAGATCGCGGCCGTCAGCGTCGTCTTGCCGTGGTCGACGTGACCGATGGTCCCGATGTTGACGTGCGGCTTCGTCCGCTCGAACTTCGCCTTGCCCACTGGGTGTCCTCCTCAGGACTTGGTAGAGATTGCCCGTCTGCCGGTACCGGACGGTACCTGCCGAGCGAGCTGTCCTACGGGTCGGTTTATGTGATGGAACTACAGGGTTCGACCTGTGGGACTACTCGCCCCGGGTCTTCTTGATGATCTCCTCGGCAACATTCCGAGGAACCTCGGCGTAGCTGTCGAACTGCATCGAGTACACCGCGCGACCCTGGGTCTTCGACCGCAGGTCACCGACGTACCCGAACATCTCGGAGAGAGGCACCTGGGCGCGAACGACCTTCACGCCCGTGGCGTCCTCCATGGACTGGATCATGCCGCGGCGCGAGTTGATGTCGCCGATGACGTCACCCATGTACTCCTCGGGAGTACGGACCTCGACGGCCATGACCGGCTCCAGCAGAACCGGGTCGGCCTTGCGGACCGCTTCCTTGAGGATCATCGAGCCCGCGATCTTGAACGCCATCTCCGAGGAGTCGACGTCGTGCGCGGCACCGTCGAGCAGGATCGCCTTGACGCCCACCAGCGGGAAGCCCGCCAGGACGCCGAGCTGCATCGCGCTCTGGATACCCGCATCGACCGACGGGATGTACTCGCGCGGGATGCGGCCACCGGTGACCTTGTTCTCGAACTCGTACAGCTCGCCCTCGGCGGGGTCCAGCGGCTCGAAGCTCATCTGCACCTTGGCGTACTGGCCCGACCCACCGGTCTGCTTCTTGTGGACGTAGTCCATCTTGTCGACCGTGCGGCGGATCGTCTCGCGGTAGGCCACCTGCGGCTTGCCGACGTTCGCCTCGACCTTGAACTCGCGACGCATGCGGTCGACGAGGATGTCGAGGTGGAGCTCGCCCATGCCGCCGATGACGGTCTGGCCGGTCTCCTCGTCGTGCTTGACGCGGAAGGTCGGGTCCTCCTCGGCGAGCTTCTGGATGGCGACGGACAGCTTCTCCTGGTCGCCCTTCGTCTTCGGCTCGATGGCCACGTCGATGACGGGCTCCGGGAAGGTCATCGACTCGAGGACCACGGGGGCCGCCGGGTCGCTCAGGGTGTCACCGGTGGTGACGTCCTTGAGACCGATGAACGCGTAGATGTGGCCGGCCGTGGCGTCCTCGACCGGGTTCTCCTTGTTGGAGTGCATCTGGAAGAGCTTCCCGATGCGCTCCTTCTTGTTCTTGGTCGAGTTGAGCACCTGGGCGCCCTGCGAGACCTTGCCCGAGTACACCCGGACGTAGGTCAGCTTGCCGAAGAACGGGTGCGCGGCGACCTTGAACGCGAGGGCCGAGAACGGCTCGGTCGCGTCGGGGTGGCGCTCCACCACGACCTCGGCGTCACGCATGTCGTGACCCTCGACCGCGGGGACGTCGAGCGGCGTCGGCAGGTAGTCGATGACGGCGTCGAGCATGGGCTGCACGCCCTTGTTCTTGAACGCCGAGCCGCACAGGACCGGGTAGGCCTCGCTCGCGACGGTGAGCTTGCGGATGCCGGCCTTGATCTCGGCAACCGTGAGCTCCTCGCCACCGAGGAACTTCTCGAGCAACTCGTCGTCGGTCTCGGCGACGGCCTCGAGCAGCTCGGCGCGGTACTGCGCCGCCTTCTCGGCGAGGTCGGCGGGAATCTCCTCGACCTCGTACTTCTCACCGAGAGCCGTCTCGCCACGCCACACCAGGGCGCGCATCTCGACCAGGTCGATGACGCCGATGAAGTCGTTCTCGGCGCCGATCGGCAGCTGGATGACCAGCGGCTTGGCCTTGAGGCGGTCGACGATCGTCTTCACCGTGAAGTAGAAGTCCGCGCCCAGCTTGTCCATCTTGTTGACGAAGCAGATGCGGGGGACGTCGTACTTGTCGGCCTGACGCCACACAGTCTCCGACTGGGGCTCGACGCCCTCCTTGCCGTCGAAGACGGCGACGGCGCCGTCGAGCACGCGCAGCGAGCGCTCGACCTCGACCGTGAAGTCGACGTGACCCGGGGTGTCGATGATGTTGATCTGGTTGTTCTTCCAGTAACAGGTCGTCGCGGCGGACGTGATCGTGATGCCGCGCTCCTGCTCCTGCTCCATCCAGTCCATCGTCGAGGCACCGTCGTGCGTCTCACCGATCTTGTAGTTGACCCCGGTGTAGAACAGGATCCGCTCGGTGGTCGTCGTCTTGCCGGCATCGATGTGAGCCATGATGCCGATGTTGCGGACCTTCGTGAGGTCCGTCAGCACATCCAGTGCCACGAGTATTGCCCCTTATCGGTTGGCGTGTGGGGGGTGCCGCGGGCCCGCCCGCCTGGGCAGGCGGGCCGCGGCGACCGGGCCGGGATTACCAGCGGTAGTGCGCGAAGGCCTTGTTGGACTCGGCCATCTTGTGCATGTCCTCGCGACGCTTGACCGCGGCACCGAGGCCGTTGGACGCGTCGAGGATCTCGTTCATGAGGCGCTCGGTCATGGTCTTCTCGCGACGGGCGCGCGAGTAGTCCGTGAGCCAGCGCAGCGCGAGGGTCGTCTGGCGCACGGGGCGCACCTCGACCGGCACCTGGTACGTGGCGCCACCGACGCGGCGCGAACGCACCTCGAGCGACGGGCGCACGTTGTCGAGCGCACGCTTGAGCACGACGACCGGGTCGCCCTGCGTCTTCTCACGCACGCCCTCGAGGGCGCCGTAGACGATCGACTCGGCGACGGACTTCTTGCCGTCGAGCAGGATCTTGTTGATCAGCTGCGTGACGACCGGGGACCCGTAGACGGGGTCGACGGTCAGCGGCCGCTTCGGGGCCGGTCCCTTGCGAGGCATCAGCCCACCTTCTTCGCGCCGTAGCGGCTACGCGCCTGCTTGCGGTTCTTGACGCCCTGCGTGTCGAGGGCACCACGGACGATCTTGTAGCGGACGCCGGGGAGGTCCTTCACACGGCCACCGCGCACGAGCACGATCGAGTGCTCCTGCAGGTTGTGACCGACACCCGGGATGTACGCCGTGACCTCGACCTGGCTCGAGAGCCGAACGCGCGCGACCTTGCGGAGGGCGGAGTTCGGCTTCTTCGGGGTCGTGGTGTAGACGCGGGTGCACACACCGCGTCGCTGGGGGCTGCCCTTGAGGGCGGGCGTCTTCGACTTGTTCGTCTTCGCCTGCCGGCCCTTGCGGACCAGCTGCTGGATCGTAGGCACTACGTCTCCGTCTGATAGATGAGCTCTGGTCGACCGGACCCCGTCACCCTGGACGGCCGGCATGTTCGAGGAGTGCCGCCCGTCGCGCGGCTGCCTCGGCTTGTCTGGAGTCCCGAACCGACCCCCGCGCCCGGGCGTGTCGCCCCGCTCTCCGTGGCGGCGGCCTGCCAGGTCTCCCTGGCCGGATCGACGCGACGGTGAACGGTTCTCCACCCGGCACCCCCCGACGGACGAACCGTTCGGAGTGCACGCACGAGGGCCCGACGGCGCGGGCACGGTGTCCTACGTTACCCGGCCCCCCTGAGGGCGTCAAAGTGGCTGACCAGCGGCTCGCGATCCGGCCGCCGACGGACGCCCTCCCTCTCCGTACGAGAGTACGCCGCGGGGCCGGCGGTCGGGAGGACCAAAGGCCCCGAGGGGGCCCACCGCGCCGCGGTGGACCCCCTCGGGATCGAGCTGGTGAGGACGACGGTCAGCGGAAGTCGCCGAAGTCGATGTCCTCGAGCGGGATCGCCTCGCCCGAGCCGAGGCCCAGGGCGGGGAAGTCGATCTCGTCGTAGCCGAAGGTCGGGTACAGCTCGGCCTTGGCCTCCTCGGTCGGCTCCACCGCGATGTTGCGGTAGCGGGGCAGGCCCGTGCCGGCGGGGATGAGCTTGCCGAGGATGACGTTCTCCTTGAGGCCCAGCAGCGGGTCGGACCGACCCGACATCGCGGCCTCGGTGAGGACGCGAGTCGTCTCCTGGAAGGAGGCCGCGGACAGCCACGAGTCGGTCGCGAGCGACGCCTTCGTGATGCCCATGAGCTCCGGACGGCCGGAGGCCGGCTGGCCACCCTCGGACACGGCCTTGCGGTTCGCGTCCTCGAAGCGGCCACGCTCGGCCAGCTCGCCCGGGAGCAGGTCGGTGGTGCCCGAGTCCAGCACGGTCACGCGACGCAGCATCTGCCGCACGATGACCTCGATGTGCTTGTCGTGGATGTCCACGCCCTGCGAGCGGTAGACCTCCTGGACCTGGTCGACCAGGTGCTCCTGCGTCTTGCGCGGGCCGAGGATACGCAGGACCTTCTTCGGGTCCACGGCACCCTGGACGAGCGACATGCCGACGGTCACCCGGTCGCCGTCCTGCACGAGCAGGCGCGAGCGCTTGGTGATCGGGTACGGCACGGGCTCGATCTCGGAGTCGTCCGGCGTGAGCAGGATGCGCCGCGAGCGGTCGCCCTCCTCGATCGTCACGACGCCCGAGTACTCCGCGATGGGCGCCTCACCCTTGGGGGTGCGGGCCTCGAAGAGCTCCTGGACACGCGGCAGACCCTGCGTGATGTCGTCGGCCGACGCCACACCACCGGTGTGGAAGGTACGCATCGTCAGCTGCGTGCCGGGCTCACCGATCGACTGGGCCGCGATGATGCCGACGGCCTCACCGATGTCGACGAGCTTGCCGGTGGCCAGCGAGCGGCCGTAGCACTTGGCGCAGGTGCCGACGCGCGACTCGCACGTGAGCACCGAGCGCACCTTGAGCGCGTCGACGCCACCCTCGAGCAGGCGGTCGAGCAGCACGTCGCCCACGTCGTCGCCGGCGTGGCCGACGATCTCGCCGTCCACCTCGACGTCGGTGGCCAGCGTGCGCGAGTAGACGCTCGTCTCGACCTTGTCGTGACGACGCAGACCGTTCGTTCCCGGCACGCCGATCGGCATGCTCAGGCCGCGCTCGGTGCCGCAGTCCTCCTCGCGGACGATGACGTCCTGCGAGACGTCCACCAGACGACGCGTGAGGTAGCCCGAGTCGGCGGTCCGCAGAGCGGTGTCCGCCAGACCCTTGCGGGCACCGTGCGTGGCGATGAAGTACTCGAGGACGGACAGGCCCTCGCGGTAGTTGGACTTGATGGGACGAGGGATGATCTCGCCCTTCGGGTTCGCCACGAGGCCGCGCATACCGGCGATCTGACGGACCTGCATCCAGTTACCACGGGCGCCCGAGCCGACCATCCGGTACACCGTGTTGCGCGCAGGGAAGTTCTCCTGCATCGCCTTGGCGACCCGGTCGGTGGCCTGCGTCCAGATCTCGATGAGCTCCTGGCGACGCTCGTCGTCGGTGATGAGGCCCTTGTCGTACTGGCCCTGCACCTTGGCGGCCTTGCTCTCGTGCTCCTCGAGGATCCCGGCCTTGGCGGACGGGGTGGCGACGTCGGAGATCGCGATGGTGACACCCGAGCGGGTGGCCCAGCGGAAGCCGGCCTCCTTGAGCGCGTCGAGGGACGCCGCGACGGCGACCTTCGGGTAGCGCTCGGCGAGGTCGTTGACGATCACCGAGAGGCGCTTCTTGTCGACGACGCCGTTCTCGTAGGGGTAGTCGACGGGCAGCAGCTCGTTGAACAGCGCGCGGCCCAGCGTCGTCTCGAACAGCAGCGGCTCGCCCTCGGACCAGCCCTCGGGCGCGTCCTCGGTAGCCAGCACCAGATCGTCGAAGAGCACCTTGATGACGGCGTTGAGGTCCAGCGAGTGCTGGTCGAACGCCATGATCGCCTCGGAGACCGAGCTGAACGCACGGCCGGAGCCCAGCGCGTCCTCGCGGTCCGACGTCAGGTGGTACAGGCCGATGATCATGTCCTGCGAGGGCATGGTCACCGGACGACCGTCCGACGGCTTGAGGATGTTGTTGCTCGAGAGCATGAGGATGCGGGCCTCGGCCTGCGCCTCCGCGCTCAGGGGCAGGTGCACGGCCATCTGGTCACCGTCGAAGTCCGCGTTGAACGCGGCGCAGACGAGCGGGTGCAGGTGGATCGCCTTGCCCTCGACCAGCTGGGGCTCGAACGCCTGGATGCCCAGACGGTGCAGCGTGGGCGCACGGTTGAGCAGCACGGGGTGCTCGGTGATGACCTCCTCGAGCACGTCCCACACGACCGGGCGCGCGCGCTCGACCATGCGCTTGGCCGACTTGATGTTCTGCGCGTGGTTGAGGTCCACGAGGCGCTTCATCACGAACGGCTTGAACAGCTCGAGCGCCATCTGCTTGGGCAGACCGCACTGGTGCAGCTTGAGCTGCGGGCCGACCACGATGACCGAACGGCCCGAGTAGTCGACGCGCTTGCCGAGCAGGTTCTGGCGGAACCGGCCCTGCTTGCCCTTGAGCATGTCCGAGATCGACTTGAGCGGGCGGTTGCCCGGGCCGGTCACCGGGCGGCCACGGCGGCCGTTGTCGAACAGCGAGTCGACGGCCTCCTGGAGCATCCGCTTCTCGTTGTTGACGATGATCTCCGGCGCACCCAGGTCGAGCAGACGCTTGAGCCGGTTGTTGCGGTTGATCACGCGGCGGTACAGGTCGTTCAGGTCGGACGTCGCGAAACGGCCACCGTCGAGCTGGACCATCGGACGCAGGTCCGGCGGGATGACCGGGACGGCGTCCAGCACCATGCCGGTGGGCGAGTTGCTGGTGGTCAGGAACGCGTTGACGACCTTCAGACGCTTGAGGGCACGCGTCTTGCGCTGGCCCTTGCCCGTCTTGATGATCTCGCGCAGCGCGTCGGACTCGGCCTCGAGGTCGAACGCCTCGAGGCGCTTCTGGATCGCCGCGGCGCCCATCGAGCCCTCGAAGTAGTTGCCGTACCGGTCCTGCAGGGCGCGGTAGAGCAGCTCGTCGCCCTCGAGGTCCGCGACCTTGAGGTTCTTGAAGCGGTCCCAGACCGTGTCCAGGCGGTCGATCTCGAGGTCCGCACGCTTGCGGATCTGCGCCATCTCACGCTCGGCGGAGTCGCGGACCTTGCGGCGCGCGTCGGCCTTCGCACCCTCGGCCTCCAGCTCGGCCAGGTCGGCCTCGAGCTTGGTGGCGCGGGTGTTCACGTCGTTGTCGCGGCGGTCGGCGATCTCCTTGCGCTCCAGGTCGATCTCGTTCTGGAGGTTGGGGAGGTCTTCCTGACGGCCGTCGACGTCGACCCAGGTGATCATGTACGCCGCGAAGTAGATGACCTTCTCGAGGTCCTTCGGGGCGAGGTCGAGCAGGTAGCCCAGTCGCGAGGGCACACCCTTGAAGAACCAGATGTGCGTGACGGGCGCGGCGAGCTCGATGTGGCCCATGCGCTCACGGCGGACCTTCGAGCGGGTCACCTCGACGCCGCAGCGCTCGCAGATGATGCCCTTGAAGCGCACGCGCTTGTACTTGCCGCAGTTGCACTCCCAGTCCCGGGTGGGACCGAAGATCTTCTCGCAGAACAGGCCATCCTTCTCCGGCTTCAGGGTCCGGTAGTTGATGGTCTCGGGCTTCTTCACCTCGCCGTGCGACCAGGCACGGATGTCGTCGGCCGAGGCAAGGCCGATACGCAGCTCGTCGAAGACGTTGACGTCGAGCAAGGGGGGTCCTACTTCCTTCGCTTGCCGGCTTCTCACCGGCGGACGGAAATGGTGCAAGGGGTGCGGGCGCCCGCCGCCCACCCGTCAGGCAGGGCGGCGGGGCTCGGCGTCAGATCTCTTCGATGCTGCTGGCGTTGGGCCGGCGCGACAGGTCGATGCCGAGCTCCTCCGCGGCGCGGTAGACCTCGTCGTCGTTGTCCTTCATGTCGATGGAGACGCCGTCCGAGGACAGCACCTCGACGTTCAGGCACAGCGACTGCATCTCCTTGAGGAGGACCTTGAAGGACTCGGGGATGCCCGAGTCGGGGATGTTCTCCCCCTTCACGATCGCCTCGTACACCTTCACGCGGCCGGGCACGTCGTCCGACTTGATGGTGAGGAGCTCCTGGAGCGTGTAGGCGGCGCCGTACGCCTCGAGGGCCCACACCTCCATCTCGCCGAACCGCTGACCACCGAACTGCGCCTTACCACCCAGCGGCTGCTGCGTGATCATCGAGTACGGGCCGGTCGAGCGGGCGTGGATCTTGTCGTCGACCAGGTGGTGCAGCTTGAGGATGTACATGTAGCCCACGGACACGGCCTCGGGGAACGGCTCGCCGGAGCGACCGTCGAAGAGGAATGCCTTGCCGTCGCCACCCACCGTGCGCACACCGTCGCGGTTGGGCAGCGTGCTGGAGAGCAGACCCGAGAGGGCGTTCTCCTGCAGACCGTCGAACACCGGCGTCGCCACCGGGTTGCGCGGCTCGCTGCTCGCAGCGATGGCGGGGACGTTGTCCTTCCAGGACAGGTCGCCCTCGGTGGCCAGGGAGATGTCCCAGCCCTGCGCGGCGATCCACCCGAGGTGGACCTCCAGCACCTGGCCGACGTTCATGCGCCCGGGCACACCCATCGGGTTGAGGATGATGTCGACCGGCGTGCCGTCCGCGAGGAACGGCATGTCCTCCTCGGGAAGGATCGTCGAGATGACGCCCTTGTTCCCGTGGCGGCCGGCCAGCTTGTCGCCCGCGGTGATCTTGCGGCGCTGGGCGATGTAGACGCGGACCAGCTCGTTCACGCCGGCGGGCAGCTCGTCGCCGTCGTCGCGGCTGAACGTGCGCACCTCGATGACCGTGCCGGACTCGCCGTGGGGCACCTTGAGCGACGTGTCGCGGACCTCGCGCGCCTTCTCGCCGAAGATCGCGCGGAGCAGGCGCTCCTCCGGGGTCAGCTCGGTCTCGCCCTTGGGCGTGACCTTGCCGACCAGGATGTCGCCGGCCGCGACCTCGGCACCGATGCGGATGATGCCGCGCTCGTCGAGGTCCGCGAGGACCTCCTCGGAGACGTTCGGGATGTCCCGCGTGATCTCCTCGGGGCCGAGCTTGGTGTCGCGCGCGTCGACCTCGTGCTCCTCGATGTGGATCGAGGACAGCACGTCGTCCTGCACGAGGCGCTGCGACAGGATGATCGCGTCCTCGTAGTTGTGACCCTCCCAGGACATGAACGCGACCAGCAGGTTGCGGCCGAGCGCGAGCTCGCCCTCGTCCGTGGCCGGGCCGTCCGCGAGCACCGAGCCGGGCTCGACGCGGGCGCCGGCGTCGACCAGCACGCGCTGGTTGTAGCTGGTGCCCTGGTTGGAGCGGCGGAACTTCGCGACGCGGTGCGTCGTGGTGGTGCCGTCGTCGTTCGCGATGGTGATGAGCTCGGCGGACACCTCGGTGACCACGCCGGGCTTCGACGCGACGATGACGTCGCCCGCGTCGACCGCCGCACGACGCTCCATGCCGGTGCCGACGAACGGCGCCTCGGAGCGGACGAGCGGCACGGCCTGGCGCTGCATGTTCGCGCCCATGAGGGCACGGTTGGCGTCGTCGTGCTCGAGGAACGGGATCAGGGCCGTGGCCACCGACACCATCTGGCGCGGCGAGACGTCCATGTAGTCGACGGCGTCGCCGGCGACGTACTCGATCTCGCCACCCTTGACGCGGACCAGGACGCGGTCCTCCTCGAACTGGCCGTTGGCCTTGAGGGGCGCGTTGGCCTGCGCGATGACGAAGCGGTCCTCGTCGTCGGCGGTGAGGTAGTGCACCTCGTCGCTGACCTTGCCGTTGATGACCTTGCGGTACGGCGTCTCGACGAAACCGAACGGGTTGATGCGCCCGTACGTGGCGAGCGAGCCGATCAGGCCGATGTTCGGGCCCTCAGGGGTCTCGATCGGGCACATGCGGCCGTAGTGCGACGGGTGGACGTCACGGACCTCCATGCCGGCGCGGTCACGGGACAGACCACCCGGGCCCAGCGCCGAGAGGCGACGCTTGTGCGTCAGGCCCGCGAGGGGGTTGTTCTGGTCCATGAACTGCGAGAGCTGCGAGGTGCCGAAGAACTCCTTGATCGACGCCACCACGGGGCGGATGTTGATCAGGGTCTGCGGCGTGATCGCCTCGACGTCCTGCGTCGTCATGCGCTCGCGCACGACGCGCTCCATGCGCGACAGGCCGGTGCGGACCTGGTTCTGGATGAGCTCGCCGACCGCACGGATGCGACGGTTGCCGAAGTGGTCGATGTCGTCGGGCTCGACGCGCACCTCGACGGCCTCGCCGGCGCGCGTGCCGGGCAGCGTGCCCACGTCGGCGTGCAGCGCGGCGAGGTACTTGATGGTGGCGACGACGTCGGCCAGCGAGAGCACCGAGTCGGCCAGGGGCACGTCGATGCCGAGCTTCTTGTTCAGCTTGTAGCGGCCGACCTTGGCGAGGTCGTAGCGCTTCGGGTTGAAGTAGAAGTTCTCGAGCAGCGCGCGACCGGCCTCGACCGTGGGCGGCTCGCCCGGACGGATCTTGCGGTAGAGGTCGAGCAGCGACTCGTCCTGCGTCTGGACGTGGTCCTTCTCGAGGGTGTCGATGACGGCCGGGAACGCGCCGAACTCCTCGCGGATCTCGCCCTCGGTCATGCCGAGCGCCTTGAGCAGCACGGTGGCGTTCTGCTTGCGCTTGCGGTCGACGCGGACGCCGACGTTGTCGCGCTTGTCGATCTCGAACTCGAGCCACGCGCCGCGGCTCGGGATGATCTTGGCGGTGAGGATGTCCTTGTCGGACGTCTTGTCCGCCGTGCGCTCGAAGTACACGCCCGGCGAGCGGACGAGCTGCGAGACGACGACGCGCTCGGTGCCGTTGATGATGAACGTGCCGCGCTCGCTCATGAGCGGGAAGTCACCCATGAAGACCGTCTGGCTCTTGATCTCACCGGTGGTGTAGTTCACGAACTCCGCGGTGACGAACAGCGGAGCGGCGAACGTGAAGTCCTTCTCCTTGCACTCCTCGGCCGTGTACTTCGGCGGCTCGAAGCGGTGCTCGCGGAACGACAGCGACATGGTGCCGCCGAAGTCCTCGATCGGGGAGATCTCCTCGAAGATCTCCTCGAGGCCGGCAGTCTCGGGCACGTCCTGGCGCCCGGCCTCGAGCGCAGCGGCCACGCGGGCCTGCCAGCGCTCGTTGCCGAGGAGCCAGTCGAAGCTCTCGGTCTGCAGGCCGAGGAGGTCGGGGACCTCGAGCGGCTCATGGATCTTGGCGAAGGAGATGCGACGAGATGCGGTGCGGTTCGCAACGGCGTCGGCGGACGGAGCAGAAGGGGTGCGCGAGGCAGCCAAGAGGGGTCCTTCCCTGCAGTTCGTTTGCACGCTGCGCATGGGTCCCGGCGGATCACGACCCCCCGGCCTCGCAGCACTCCACGTCGCGCACGTACGACGTGTGAGGGCTCGGGTTATACGGGATCGCGGGCACAGGCCAGCGCAAAGCGCTAGCATACTCAGCCCGTCGGGGAAAGTCCACCCCGCACGGACGACCGCCAGCGACCCGGGCGTTTCCGCCCATGGACGACCTCGTCGTCGTCGGCGCCATGGTGACACACGCCACCCGTGGGGCGAAACTCCGCGCCGCACACTTCGCCCGTCGTCCGCCGCGACGAGCGGGCGGACCGGACGGCGAAGGCCCGCACCCCCGAGGGGGTGCGGGCCTTCGTGCGCTCCGGCGCCACACGGGCGCCGGAGCTCAGATCACTTGAGCGTGACGGTGGCGCCGGCGCCCTCGAGCTGCTCCTTGGCCTTGTCGGCCGTCTCCTTGTTGACGCCCTCGAGGACGGCCTTGGGGGCGGCGTCGACGAGGTCCTTGGCCTCCTTGAGGCCGAGCGACGTGAGCGCGCGCACCTCCTTGATGACCTGGATCTTCTTGTCGCCGGCGGCCTCGAGGACGACGTCGAAGGAGTCCTTCTCGTCCTCGGCCTCGGCCTCGGCCGAGCCGCCACCGGCGGCGGGGGCGGCAACGGCAACCGGAGCGGCCGCGGTGACCTCGAAGACGTCCTCGAACGCCTTCACGAACTCGGAGAGCTCGATGAGGGTGAGGCCCTTGAACTGCTCGATGAGCTCGTCGGTGCTGAGCTTCGCCATGAGAGGCGTTCCTTTCTTCGGTGCCAGGCGGCGGTGGTTTTCGCCGGCCTCAGCAGGGTGTGGGTGTGCGCGGCGCGCGATCTCGGCGGGTGCCGGGATCAGGCAGCTGCGGCTTCCGATTCCTGCTTCTGGCGCAGGGCATCGATGACACGGGCGGCCTGGGCGGTGTTCGCGGTGAAGACGTAGGCAGCCTGGTAGAGCTTGGCCTTCATCGCGCCGGCCGCCTTGGCCAGCAGCACCTCGCGGGACTCGAGGTCCGCGAGCTTGGTGACGTCGGCAGCGGTCAGGGCGCGTCCGTCGAGGACACCACCCTTGATGACCAGTGCCGGGTTCGCCTTGGCGAAGTCACGCAGTCCCTTGGCGGCCTCGACCGGGTCGCCGGTGACGAAGGCGATCGCCGACGGGCCCGCGAGCGCGTCGTCGAGGCCGGTCAGACCAGCTTCCTTGGCCGCGATCGCGGTCAGCGTGTTCTTCACCACGGCGTAGGTTGCGTTGCCGCTGAGCGCGACGCGGAGCCTCTTGAGCTGCGCGACGGTGAGCCCGCGGTACTCGGTCAGCACGGCCGCGTTCGACTCGCGGAACTTGTCCGTGAGCTCTGCGACTGCGGCTGCCTTGTCCGGCCTCGCCATGGCAATCCTTCCAGTGGTGGTGCCACCGGCTCCGTGCCCCGAACGAACGAAAGAGCCCCGCGCAGGCGCGGGGCTCGACATCCGGACCAGGTCCGGGAAGCTGAACTCTCACCTGCGCTGGCTCCCGCTGAGCGGGACTTCGGGCGGTCCGACGAGTCGGGCCGACAACCGGCGGTCTTGGGCGGGAGCAACAGTACGCGATGGGCACGCCCCGACCAAATCCGTCGAGGACCGGCGCCTCACACGGGAGCGCCGAAGCAGACCAGCGGCACGAGCGCCCCGCTCTGCGCCCGGTGCTCCTCGACGGCGGTCGCCACCGCCTGGGCGATGGGCACCTGGTCGCGGAGCAGCGCGTGCGTGCGGGTCATGACGCGCAGCGCGGTCTCGTCGGGCAGCGGGGCCACGGCCGCGACCACGCACCCCACCCCCGTGCGCAGCAGCACGCTCGCCAGGCCGAGCGCCTCTCCCCCAGCCCGGATGCTGGCGCGTCCCACCTCGCAGGACGAGAGCAGGACGAGCTCCGGCACGGTCCCGCCCATGTCCAGCTCGTGCGCGAACAGCGGGCCGTCGGCGAGCCGCACGGACGAGAACAGCGGGTTGTCCGGCTCGTGCCGGCCGTGCGCGGCGAGGTGCACCACCCCGGGCGACGCGAGCAGCTCGACCATGCGCGCGACGGTCGCCTCCTGCCCGACGAGGACCTCCCCCTGCGGCCACAGGCGCCCGATCTCCTGGGCCTCCGTCTCCGCGTGCCGCAGGCCCGGCCCCGCCGCGACGCTGACCCGCACCGGCTGGGGCGCCGCGGTACCCGCGTAACGCATCCAGTGGTGCACGGACGGCGCGACGACCGTCGGCAGCCCGGCGCGAGCGGGCAGCAGGGACCACGGCAGGACGCCGAGCCAGCCGCCCGCGACGACCACGAGCTCGCCGGGCGCGCGCAGCGCCGGTTCGAGCTGCGACTCGATACGGGCCAGGCTGCGGTCGAGCGACCGGTTCGCCACCGCGCGGAGGTCAGCCGGAACGAGCGGGTTGGCCAGCACCTCGAGGTCGGCGTGCACGCGGCGCACCTGCTCGGCGAGACCGGCCGCCGGGCCGAGCGAGTGCAGCACGGTGCTGGACGCGTCGACGCGCACCGCGAGCAGGTCGCCACGGTGCTCGAGCACGTCGAGCACCACGCTCCCCGAGCGGTCCTCCAGGGTTCGACGCACCTCGGCAGAGCGTGTCGCCCGGGCCCCGCGTGCCGTCCCCCGCTCGTGCCACGAGCGCGCGAGGATCTCGTGCTTGAGCCGCTGCGCCTCGCGCATGTGGCGGATGCGCACGGGGTCGGACGCAGGCAGGTCCGGCGCCCCGCGGCCCGCGTCGATCAGCCGGCGCAGGTCCCAGAGCAGCTCGGCGGTCTCCGGATCGCTCGGCGGGCTGACGCGCGGCGAGCCACTGATCACGGAGCGCACACGCTCGACGGCCTCGAGGACCGCCGACGGGCGCGCGGTGTCGAGGGCGAGCTGGAGGTCGAGGTCGGCCAGAGCCGTGCCGTGCACGGCCCCCGCCGTCCGCAGGTCGAGGGAGCCGAAGCGGGCACGGTGGGTCTCGAGGTCGCGCTGGCCGGCACGGACGTAGCGGCCCGCGCGGGCGGGCTCGTGAGCGGCGAGGGCGAGCATCGCCCGGATGCGGCGGCCGTGCAGCCGCACCGCGAGAGGGTCGTCGGTGCGCACCGGTCCCAGCGCGTCGAGCAGCGCCCCCGGCTCGCGCACCGCACCCCGAGCGAGGTCGGCCTCGATCCGGACGTACGACGCGGCGAGCTCCCACGTGCGGCGCCCGGTGGCGGCGCACAGCTGCTCCAGCACGGCTGCGCGGCGGGACAGGCCCGTCCACGCCGTGCGGGTCCTCCCGCGCGCGGGCGCTGCCGCGAACGAGGCGGCGTCCGCCTGCAGGGCCAGGAGCGTGGCGCGGACGGCCCACGCCTCGTCCCCGCGGCGCCGGAACCTGCGCCGCGCGGAGGCGGCGAACCGGCGCGCGGCCTCCAGGTCGCCCCGGAGCAGGGCGCACTCCGCGCGGCCCAACTCGCACTCGGCGACGTCGCGGGTCAGTCGCTGGGCGGCGAACATGGCCGCGGCCTCGGCCAGCGTGCTGTCGGCGACGCCCACCAGCCCGGCCTCGAGCAGCACGTCGCTGCGGTCGCGCAGGGCGGTCGGTCGCGGCGGTCCGGGCAGGGACCGGCCGGCCGCCTCCATCTGGGCGAGCGCTTCCGGCAGGTGGCCCGCGTAGAAGTGGACGTAGCCCAGGTTGTGCTCGGCCTTGAACAGCAGGCGCTCGAAGCCTGCGCGGCGCGACCGGCGCGCGCACTCGGCCAGGTCCTGGCGCGCCGGGCCCAGCTCGCGGCGCTCGATGTGCAGCACGCCGCGGTTGAGCAGGGCGCGGCAGCCGTCGATCGGGTCGGCGGTGTCGAGCGCGTCGATGACCGCGGTGAGCAGGCTCATGGCGTCGGCGTGCCGACCTGCGCGCAGCGCCGCCAGCCCGCGGGTCCCGTCGATTGCGGGCTGCAGGCCGGGCCAGACGGTGCCTGCGCCCGCGGCGACCATGGCCGCGAGCCGGTCCGCCGCCGCACGGGCCCGGCTGCCCGTCTCGGACTCGCTCTTGACCAGCTCGGTCAGAGCACGCGCACGCACGCGCACGACGGCGGGGTCCGTGTCGCTCGCGTCGATCTCGTCGAGCGCCGCGAGCGCCGCCAGCAGCCGCCGGCGGGCGCGCTCGGGCCGCCCCTCCCCGTTGTCGGCGTCGGCGCGGCTGACCTGCTCGGCAACCGCATCGAGTGCTGACGGACCGGCCGCAGCCGGGCCGTGCTCTGGTGACATGTGTGCCTAGAGCTCGATCTGGGGCGTGACCACCGGCACGGTGGGGTCGGACGGGCGGCGCAGGACGAGTCGGGCGGGGCCGCGTTCGACGTCGACGAACGAGAACCGACCGTCCTCGTCGGACGTGGTGACCGTCATGTCACCACCCTGGTGCAGCTCGACCTCGATCTCCTCGGCGGGTGCCGCCCAGCCGTCGACGCGGATAAGACCCGCCTCGGGGTGGACCGAGATCATGACCGTGAGGACGTCGGTGGTGAACGTGATGGTGCCGGCCTCGATGCTGGTCTCGTCGGCACGCACCGCGAGCGCCGGCTCGCCGACGAGCCGCAGCTCGGCGACCTCGGCGTGCAGCGCCTCGATGGTCAGCGCCATGCCGATCCGGTCGACGAGACCCTCCGGCACCGGGTCGGCGACGTCGACCATGCGCGCCAGGCTCGCGAAGATCGCCCGGTCCTCCTCGTCGAGCAAGCCGCCGGCCAGGAGGGAGAGGGTGGCTTCGTCGGGGCTCATGAGGTGCTCCAGGTGGGGTCGGCGGCGAGTGCTGCGCGAAGCTTGGCGAGGCATCGGCCTCTCGTCGGGCCGATGCTCCCGACGGGCATCCCGAGGGCTCGGGAGACGACCGCGTAGTCGGGTCGCTCGACCATCGCGACAAGGCCGAGCAGCTTGCGGCACCGGTCGGGGAGCACGCGGACGTGGTTCCACAGCGCCTCGTCGCGCTCGGAACGGACCGCGACGCTCTCGGGCAGGTCCTCGGCCGGCGCGGTGAGCCAGTCGGTGGCGTGCTCGTCGTTGGTCTGGCGCACCTGCTCGTCGCGCGAGCGGCGCACCGTGCGCCACGCGGCGCGCTTGGCGGTGACGAGCATCCACTGCAGCGTGGCGCGCGGGTCACGGATCTGCTCGATGTCCCGCACCAGGGTCAGCCAGACGTTCTGCACGATGTCCTGGGCCTGCTCCTGGTCGGCACCCTGGGCACGGACGGTGTGCCACAGCAGTGGCGTCATGACCTGCACCAGCGCAGCGAGCGGTGCCGTCTCGCCCGCCCGGTAGGCGAGCACCGCACGCGCTGCCTGGTCAGCCAGGCCCTCCCCCTGGTCGCGGAGCGCGGTGTCGACCGGCTCCACCAGGTCGTCACTCATCATGGACCCCTCACAGCTGGCTCGTCGGGCGGCCGCCCCGGCCAGAGTAGGGCGGCCCTCACGAACCGGACAAGGACCGGCGTCGGCGCCTGGCGGGCGGCGGCTGGTCCTGACTCGGAACGCCCGGAAGGAGTGCTGCTGCGCCGTCCCAGATACACGCCCGGATTTCTTCACCCGTTCGTGTGTATCTGCCGTCGGAGGCGGGACTCTTGACGTCGTGCCGCAGCGGTTCGAGGACTGGTGCGGCGGCCAGAGTTTGCCCGTTCGAGCCCCATCCCCCAGGAGACGCCCGAGATGAGTGAGCAGGAGAGCGCGGACCTCACGCGCGACCAGATCCGCCCGACCAAGCGCAACGTCGAGGACGCGTTGCTCGCCCGCCGCGGCGTGATCGGCGTGGACATCGGCGAGAAGTGGTCCGGCGGCGCCCCGACCGGGCGTCAGGCGATCGTCGTCCACGTCGCCGCCAAGCGGGGGGACGACGAGCTGGACGACGCGGAGCGCATCCCCGCGACCATCGACGGCATCCCGACCGACGTGGTGCAGCACCGTGTCTCGGTTCTCTCGGTCCAGGAGCAGGCGGCCGACGAGACCGCCGACGCCCCCGCCACCCGGCTGCGCACCCGTCCCCTCGCCGGCGGGCTCAGCTTCGGCCCGGCCGACTCCGTGACGATCCCCGTCGACGGCGTCGCGCAGCGACGGACGGTCAACGGGACGCTGGGCGTGCTGGTCGTCGAGCGGCACACCGGCCGCACCTTCGGCCTCACCAACTGGCACGTCGCCGCCGGGGACGGTCTGGAGGACCTCGGCAGCACCTGGATCCAGCCCGCCCTCGCGGACCGCGGCAACCCGCGCACCGACCGGATCGGCGCGCTCGTGCGTGGCACGCTCACCGACCGTATCGACGCAGCGGTCGTGGCCCTGGCACCCGGCGCGCGCTGGCTGCCTGGCATCGTCGGCATCGGTCCGGTCACGGGGTCCACCCCGGCGACGGAAGGCGCGGCGGTCCGCAAGAGCGGCCGTACCACCGGGCTGCGGACGGGCACCGTCACCTCGACCGACTACACGACGTCCGTCGACTTCGGTCCCGGGATCGGGTGGCGCACCCTGCGGGAGCAGGTCCGCATCGAGCCGACCGGCGGCGAGCCGTTCTCGGCCGGCGGCGACTCGGGCTCCGCCGTCGTCGACGAGCAGGGCCGGGTGGTCGCGCTGCTGTGGGCGGGCGAGGACGACGGCAGCTTCGCGGTGGCCAGCCCCATCGCGGTGGTCCAGGACACGCTGGGGGTCGACGTGCTCAGCGTGCAGCGCGCCCGCGCGTTGGCCGCTGCGCGGTCGAAGGCGGCGCAGGCTCGCCGTGTGCCGGCGTTCAGCAGCTGGGGCGCGGCGCTGCCGCCGATCTCGGCGGCCTACGGCTCGCGGCGCCGGCGGCGGCCCGCAGCAGGCCGTGACGGTCAGGCGCACGCGCGTCCGGCGGCACGACCGGCAGCACGTCCCGCGCCCGGTGCCTGGACCGACGGGGCCGGGAGCCAGGACGCCGGCGCGAGCGCCCGTCGCCCCGGTGGGTCGGGCGGGGTGCACGGGCAACCGTTCACGGAGCCTTTCACCGAGCCGTTCACCGAGCCGTTCACGGAGCCGTTCACGGAGGCGCTCGGGGCTGAACCCTTCACCGAACCCTTCACCGAGCCGTTCACGGAGCCGTTCACCGAACCCTTCACGGAGCCGTTCACCGAACCCTTCACGGAGCCGTTCACCGAGGCCGTCGGCGCGGACCCGTTCACGGAACCTTTCACGGAGCCGTTCACCGAACCCTTCACGGAGCCCTTCACCGAGCCCTTCACCGAACCGTTCACCGAGGCCGTCGGAGCCGACCCGTTCACGGAGCCCTTCACCGAACCGTTCACAGAGCCCTTCACGGAGCCGTTCACCGAGCCGTTCACCGAGCCCTTCACCGAACCGTTCACCGAGCCCTTCACCGAGGGCGCGACCGGAGCGCCGTCCGCCCCGCAGAGCCGCGCCCGGATCGTCGCTGCCCTGCGCCTGCGGGAAGCGTTCTGGGCCGGCTACATCGCCGCCATCACGCGGGGACGCTGACCGGGCCACCGACCGGCAGGCATCAGACCGTCACGCACGAGAGAGGAACGAGGCATGTCCGTGACCGACGTCGCACACCCCGTCGACCGTCGACCGGCGCTCCACGCGGTCCAGCCCACCCACGGCTCGACCGACCTGCCCCGTCGCCCGCTGGTGCGCGAGCTCGAGGACGTCGTCGAGCGGATGCACGAGCTCGGGCCGTCGCCCCGGCTCCGCGCGGACCTCGTGTCGATGCTCGGCTCCTGGGCCTCGGCCCTCGTGGGCCTGCACCGCTCGCGCGTGTCGATCACGGCTGCCGAGCCGGCTCTGCCCTGGGTGCTGGAGGACGGGCTGCCGGCCTGGCTGGACGACCTCCCGGTCGAAGCCGGCCAGGTCTGGGCCGTGCGGGCGCACCCCGCCACGCAGCGGGCCCTCGACCGGACGCTGGCCGGCTGGTCGGCGGTGCAGAACACGCACGGCGACCCCGGTGGGGACGTCGTGACGATCGAGCGCGAGCACGGCACCGTGCGCGCGCACCTGGACGCAGCCGACGGGTCGCCGTGCCGGGGGGTGCTCGGCGACCCGCGGTGGGACGTCGCGACCGCAGCCGACTGGCTCGCGGTGGCGCTCGGCCCCGCGCTCGACCCGCGATGGGGCATCGACCCCGCGGCGACGTTCGTCAGCCGGTACCGGGCGCACGGCGGCGACGCCCTGCCCTCCCGGGACATGGCTGTGGCACGCACGCTGACCACCGCGGTCGAGTGGACGGCCCAGCTGGCCGTCCTGTCCGAGCCCGACGACGAGGCGCTCGCCTGGCTGTCGGGTCTGTGGAGCCGGCCGCTGGCGCTGCTGGGCGCGTCCGTCGGGAGCCCGACGGGCGACGCCCGGCGGCGTGCCGGCGCTCCACCGGTGTAGCCCGCTCCGCAGGGGGGAGCGGGCTCGGCGGGAGGCCGACGAACGACGAAGGCCCGATCCGCAGGGGGGATCGGGCCTTCGTCGTACGGATCAGCAGCGTCAGGCCGCGTCGTCCTCGGACGTGAGGTTGCGCGTCTTGTTCTGGTCCAGCGCGATGCCGGGGCCGTTGGTGGTCGAGATCGTCGCCTTGGCGATGTACCGACCCTTCGAGGCCGACGGCTTCAGACGCAGGATCTCGTCGAGCGCCGCGGCGTAGTTCTCCACCAGGGCGACGTCGGAGAACGACGTCTTGCCGATGATGAAGTGGAGGTTCGCGTGACGGTCCACGCGGAACTCGATCTTGCCGCCCTTGATGTCGGCGACGGCCTTGGCGACGTCCATGGTCACGGTGCCGGTCTTCGGGTTCGGCATCAGGCCGCGCGGGCCCAGGACCTTGCCCAGTCGACCGACCTTGCCCATGAGGTCGGGCGTCGCGACGGCGGAGTCGAAGTCCGTGTAGCCCTTCGCCACCTTGTCGATCAGCTCGTCGCCACCGACCTCGTCGGCGCCGGCCGCGCGGGCCTGCTCGGCGCGCTCACCCGTCGCGAAGACGATGACGCGGGCCGTCTTGCCCGTGCCGTGGGGCAGGTTGACCGTGCCACGGACCATCTGGTCGGCCTTGCGCGGGTCGACACCGAGGCGGAACGCGACCTCGACGGTCGCGTCGTACTTGGTGGTCGACGTCGCCTGGGCGAGGCGCACGGCCTCGAGCGGCGAGTAGATCCGGTCGGAGTCGACCTTCTCGGCGGCGGCGCGGTACGCCTTGCTGTGCTTGGGCATCTGCTCGTTCTCCTTGGTAGCAGTCGTGGTCTTCGTCGGGCCGCACCGGCCCTGCCACTGTTTCCTCAGGGAGCCTGGGTGGCTCGCTGTTCCATGCGGGTCAGACGTTCGGCTCGTCCTTGCGGCTCGCCGTGCCCGCTGTCCCTCTTTCTCGGGCTGATCGCCGCTCCGACTCCGGCAGGGCTCGCTGCGCTCGCCCTACCTGCGTCTGCGCTCTGATCAGCCCTCGACCTTGATCCCCATCGAACGCGCCGTGCCGGCGATGATCTTCTCGGCGGCGGCGAGGTCGTTCGCGTTGAGGTCCTCGAGCTTGGTCGAGGCGATCTCGCGGACCTGCTCCTGGGTCAGGGTCGCGACCTTGACCGTGTGGGGCGTCGGCGAGCCCTTGGCCACACCGGCGGCCTTCTTGATGAGCTCGGCGGCCGGCGGCGTCTTCGTGATGAAGGTGAACGAGCGGTCCTCGTACACCGTGATCTCGACGGGGATGACGTTGCCGCGCTGGGCCTCGGTCGCCGCGTTGTAGGCCTTGCAGAACTCCATGATGTTGACGCCGTGCTGACCCAGCGCCGGACCGATCGGCGGCGCGGGGGTGGCGGCGCCGGCCTTGATCTGGAGCTTGATCAGGCCGGTGACCTTCTTCTTCGGGGGCATGATGCCTTCCGTTTCCTCTTCGTGGACCTACGCCGTGGGCGATGACCCGGTTGCAATGGCGCCCCGGGGCGGGGCGACCCAGTCAGATCTTGGCGACCTGGCTGAAGGCGAGCTCGACCGGGGTCTCCCGGCCGAAGATGGAGACGAGAACCTTGAGCTTCTGGTTCTCGGCGTTGATCTCGGAGATCGTGGCGGGCAGCGTGTCGAAGGGCCCGTCGGTGACGGTGACCGACTCGCCGACCGTGAAGTCGACCTGGATCTTCGGGGCGGCCTTCGCGCCACCGGCCGCGGCGGCGGGCGCCTTGACCTCGAGCGTGGGCGCGAGCATCGAGAAGACCTCGTCGAGCGTGAGCGGCACGGGCTGGTGCGTGTGCCCGACGAAGCCGGTGACGCCGGGCGTGTGGCGGACGGCGCCCCACGACTCGTCGGTCAGGTCCATGCGGACCAGGACGTAGCCGGGGATCCGGACGCGGCGCACGACCTTGCGCTGCGCGTTCTTGATCTCCACGACCTCCTCCATGGGGACCTCCACCTGGTAGATGAAGTCCTCCATGTTGAGGCTCTGCGTGCGGTTCTCGAGGTTCGCCTTCACGCGGTTCTCGTAGCCGGCGTAGGAGTGGATGACGTACCAGTCGCCGAACTGGCTCTTGAGCTGAGCCTTGAACGCGGCGACCGGGTCCTCCTCGACGTCGGGCTCGTCGGCCTGCGCGACCTCGTCCTGGGCGCCGTCGGCAGTCTCGTCGTCCGCCTGGGCGTCGTCGGCGTGCTCGTCGTCCGCCTGCTCGGTCTCGCCGTCGACGGCGGGGACGTCGACGTCGCCCTGCTGGGCCTCGACCGCCTCGACCGACGCCAGGGCGTCCTCGAGCTCGGCGGCGGCCGGCGTGGGCTCCTGCGACTCCTGCGACACGTGCGAACCTGCTTTCTCAAAACGTTGGTGCGGGGCGACCCCGCGGGCATGTCGACCGACGGTCGGGCGGATCAGCCGCCGAAGATCCAGAAGGTCAGCTTGCCGATGCCGATGTCGATCACGGTCACGAACGCCATGACCACAGCCACGAACACGAGCACCACCGAGGTGTACGTGACGAGCTCGGACCGCGTCGGGCGGACGACCTTCTTGAGCTCGGAGACGACCTGGCGGACGAACAGGGCGATGCGGGCGAAGAGTCCCTTGCGCGCTTCCTTCGACGACTTGCCCGTCGAGTGAGGCGTGCGCGGCGCGTCGGCGCCCGGCGCAGCGGAGGCTGCTGTTTCGCTCACGTCTGGCCCCTACGTCTCGTCGTGGTCGGTCCCGGAGCGGGTGCCGACGCCGCGGACGACCGACGCGTCGCGCCGGACCGTCCGGCGGTCCTGCTCGCACATCCCCGGTGACCACCCGAGGGCGACCGAACGGGACTGCGTGCGCAGGGCAGACAGGACTCGAACCTGCAACCTGCGGTTTTGGAGACCGCTGCGCTACCAATTGCGCCACTGCCCTACGACGGCCCTGATCGTCACGATGGACCAGCGAGCCTTCGCAGGGCGCGGACCATCATGGCGTTCGTCAACCGCCGACGGATCACTGTACGCGACGCGAGGCGGTGGGTCGAACCGCCCCCACCCGGAGTCGAAAGGCTGCGGTCACCGAGCGTGACCTCTGCCACTATGGGAGCCGTGAGCGAGTCGACCTCCCGTCCCCGTGTTTCCGCCCGTCTGGCAGCCATCGCCGAGTCGGCGACGCTCGCCGTCGACGCCAAGGCCAAGGCGCTCAAGGCCGCCGGGCGCCCCGTGATCGGCTTCGGCGCCGGCGAGCCGGACTTCCCGACACCGTCGTACATCGTCGACGCCGCGGTGGCCGCCGCCGCCGACCCGGCCAACCACCGGTACACGCCGGCCGCGGGGCTGCCGGCGCTGCGCGAGGCGATCGCCGCCAAGACGCTGCGGGACTCGGGCTACGAGGTCTCGCCGTCGTCGGTGCTCGTCACGAACGGCGGCAAGCAGGCCGTCTACCAGGCGTTCGCCGCCGTGCTGGACCCGGGCGACGAGGTGCTGCTGCCCGCGCCGTACTGGACCACCTACCCCGAGGCGATCCGGCTGACCGGCGCCACGCCCGTCGAGGTGTTCGCGGGCGTCGACCAGGGGTACCTCGTCACCGTCGAGCAGCTCGAGGCTGCGCGCACGCCGCGCACCAAGGCGCTGCTGTTCTGCTCGCCGTCCAACCCGACCGGTGCGGTCTACTCCCCCGAGCAGACCGCCGAGATCGGCCGCTGGGCGCTCGAGCACGGCATCTGGGTCATCACCGACGAGATCTACGAGCACCTCACCTACGACCACGCGGTGTTCACGCCCATGCTGCGCGTGGTCCCCGCCCTGCAGGACACCACCATCGTCCTCAACGGCGTGGCCAAGACCTACGCGATGACGGGCTGGCGCGTCGGCTGGATGATCGGCCCGGCCGACGTGATCAAGGCCGCGACGAACCTGCAGAGCCACCTGACCTCCAACGTCGCGAACGTCTCGCAGCGCGCCGCCATCGCCGCGCTCACCGGTGACCTCACGGCCGTCGAGCAGATGCGCACGGCCTTCGACCGCCGACGGCGCACCATGGTGGAGATGCTGGCCGCGATCGACGGCGTCACCGTGCCGGCGCCGCAGGGCGCGTTCTACGCCTACCCGTCGGTGGAGGGCCTGCTGGGTCGCACCATCCGCGGTGTCACCGTGACGACGTCCGCCGAGCTCGCCACGCTCATCCTCGAGGAGGCCGAGGTGGCGGTCGTGCCCGGCGAGGCGTTCGGGCCGAGCGGGTTCCTGCGGCTGTCGTACGCGCTGTCGGACGACGACCTCGTGGAGGGCGTCGGCCGGATCCAGAAGCTGCTCGGCGAGGCGGTCTAGGCTCGCGCCCGGACGTCGGCGGCGGGTGCGCCCGCCGCCGACGTGCCGGCGTCAGTCCCCGGACTCGGCCGTACCCAGGCTCGGGTCGACGATGTTGCCGTCGGCGTCGAGCAGGTTCCCGTCCTCGTCGAACGTGTAGCCGCCGCCGAGGTCCGAGTCGGGGCTCGGCCACTCGTCCGACGTGTCGCCGAGGCCGGAGTCCTCGAGCGGTCCCCCGGCGAAGCCGGCCGAGCCCATCATGAGCTCCGAGAACAGCGAGCCCTCGTCGAGCTCACCGGACGCCTTCAGCTCGGCCATCTTGTCCGCGACGATGCGCGTCATGTCCCCGAACGTCGCCAGGATCGACACGCGCCAGCCCCCGTCGTCCTTGACGGAGACGAGACCCAGCTGGTCGAGCCCGAGCTGCTGGCCGATCTTGCTGTCGGCGAGGCACAGCTTGTTGCCGGTGGGGTCGGTGGCGCACGTGCCCTCGATGGTGACCGGCTCGTCACCGCCGAAGACGACCTTGGTCGCCTTCAGGCGGGCCAGCCCGTCACCGATCGACGTGGAGGTGAACGCGGCCTCCTCGACCGTGGGGACGCCCTCGAAGTCCTCCTCGTCCAGCTCGTCGAGCCACGCCTGGCCGTACACGGCGGCGAACCGCGCCTCGGCGGTGGGCAGCACTCCCGCCAGCGGGCCCGCGTCGCCGGCGAACAGCTGGCCCAGCGCCTGCGTGAAGGCGACGCCTGCCTCCTCGGGCGACGCAGCGCCCTTGCCGTCCTGCGTCGGCACCGCTCCGCGCACCAGGTCGGCCGACCCGGAGGTGAAGACGTACTCGCCCACCGACATCAGGGGGCTGACGTACCAGGAGTCGCCCTCCTTGACGGAGACGAGGAACGGCCGGTTGGTGCCACGGTCGGTGTCCCAGGTGAGGTCGGCCGCGTCGACGGTCCACGGGAGCTGCTTGTCGAGCTCCGTGGCCGCCTCGTCCATCATCTGGTCGAGGTCCGTCGCGGACATGCCCTGCGTGCCCATCACGGGCCCGTAGACCTTGCCGAGCGCGGCCGTGATCTCCTTGGCGTCGCCGTCGACGGTCAGCGTGCCCCCGACGATCGACACCTTGGCCAGACCGGTGCCGATGGTCTCGCTCGACGTCTTGAGACCGGTCAGGTCGATGTCGAGGGTGTCGAGGAGGTCCAGCATGGCCTGCGGATCGGCCTGCTCGTCCGTCGCGTCGGCCAGCGGGGACATCATGTCGCCGAGCGACGAGACCTCGGAGGGTGCGAGCACGCCGTACATGGCGACGCCGTCCTTTTGCGCGGCGCCCTCGATCAGCTGGGTGACCGCCGCCTCCGGGGTCGCTGCCCCGCCGAGCTTGCTGAACACCATGAGGTACGCGGCGAGCGCGCCGCCGGCCACGAGCACCACGCCCGTCACGGCCAGGCCGATCCAGAGCTTCTTGCGCGAGCGCGTCTCCGGCTCGTAGGGCTCGAACTGCAGCTCCTGCACGACGGTCGTGGCCCCGGCGCCGCCCCAGGCGGGAGCGGTGGCCGCGGCGGCCGACGCCGGCTGGCCCCACGCCTGCGCTGCGGGCTGGCCCCAGCCCTGCGTCGCCGCCTGCGGTGGGACGGTCGAGCCGGCCGGGGCCGCCTCGGGTGACCAGCTCGTGCCGGCGGCGGAGAGCGGTGCCGGCGCCCAGCTGGCCGCCGCCGCGGGAGCGGGGGCCGCCGCCGCCTGCTGCGCGGCACGCGTCGCGAGGGCGGCGTCCACGGCGGGGTCGCGCAGGGAGCCGAGCCAGTCGAGCAGCGCGGGCTGGGCGGCCGGGTTGGCAGCCACCACCGCACGCAGATCCGGCCGCTGGTTGACGATGCGCGCGAGCTCCGCGGCCGGAGCCTGAGGATGCGCCGCGATCGTCGAGTCGTCGTATGTCATGGTGCCCTCCCGGTGCCCCCCGCCGGCGCACGTGCGGCACGGCCGCCCACAGGGTATTGCCAGGTTCCGTCTCGCTACGCCAGCCGTCCGGGTGATGCTCGGCGGGCAATGGCACACTGACCGCGTGCGTGATCTGGACAACCTCCCCAAAGCGCACCTGCACCTGCATTTCACGGGTTCGATGCGGGTCTCCACGCTCGCCGACCTGGCCGCCCGGCACGGCGTGCGCCTGCCCGCGCAGCTGCTCGAGGACGACCCTCTGCGCGTGCCTGCCGACGAGCGCGGGTGGTTCCGGTTCCAGCGCCTGTACGACGCGGCGCGTGCGTGCGTGCGCGGCGAGGAGGACATGCGCCGGATCGTGTCCGAGGCGGCGCTCGACGACGCCGCCGAGGGGTCCGGGCGCCTCGAGATCCAGGTGGACCCGACGTCCTACGCGCCGTTCGTCGGCGGCCTCACCCCGGCCCTGGAGATCGTGCTCGACGCGGCCCGTCAGGCGGGCCAGGATGCCGGCATCGAGGTCGGGGTGATCGTCGCCGCCTCGCGCATGCGCCACCCGCTCGAGGCACGCACGCTCGCGCGGCTCGCGGCGCGGCACGCCGGTGACGGGCCCGGCGAGGTGGTCGGTTTCGGGCTGTCGAACGACGAGCGGCGCGGCGAGACGGCGGAGTTCGCCGCCGCGTTCGCGATCGCCCGACGAGCCGGCCTCGCCTCGGTCCCGCACGGCGGCGAGCTGCTGGGCCCCGCCCACGTCGAGGACGTCGTGGACAACCTCGTGCCCGACCGGCTGGGCCACGGCGTGCGCTCGGCGGAGGACCCCCGCGTGCTCGAGCGGGTGGCTGCGAGCGGCATCGCCCTGGAGGTGTGCCCGGCCTCGAACGTGTCCCTGGGCGTGTACCGCTCGGCGGACGAGGTGCCGCTGCGCGCGCTGGTCGAGGCGGGAGCCGTGGTCGCGCTGGGCGCCGACGACCCGCTGCTGTTCCGCTCGCGGCTGGTCGCGCAGTACCAGAGCGCGCGCGACGTGCTCGGCTTCAGCGATCCCGAGCTGGCCGACCTCGCGCGCTCGTCCATCCGCGCCAGCCGCGCGTCCGGCGCGACGAAGGCGCGGCTGCTCGCCGGCGTCGACGCCTGGCTCGCGGGCTGAACCCTCGGACGGCTCAGGCTAGAGGGAGACGCCCACGAGCACCGGCTCCGCCTCCAGCGTGATGCCGAAGGTGCTGCGCACGCCGTCGCGCACCTCGCGCGCGAGGGCCACGAGCTCGGCCGCGCTCGCGCCACCCCGGTTGGTCACCGCGAGCGTGTGCTTGCTGGACAGGGCCGCGCGGGCGGGGTCGCCGTAGCCGCGGGCGAAGCCGGCGTGCTCGATCAGCCAGGCGGCACTCGTCTTGACGGCGCCATCGGCCACCGGGAACCTCGGCGCGCCGGCCGGAAGGCTCTGCGCGTCGTGCGCCGTCAGGATCGGGTTGGTGAAGAACGAACCGGCACTCGCCGTGTCGGGGTCGGCGGCGTCGAGCACCATGCCCTTGCCCGCGCGCAGCTCGAGGACGGCGGCACGGACGTCGAGCAGCGGCGCGCGCTCCCCCACGGCGACGCCCAGCGTGCGCGCGAGCTCGGGGTAGGCGATCGCCGCCGAGAGCGTGCCCTGCCGGAGCTGGAACGTCACGTCCAGCACCACGTAGCGCGGCGTGGGGTGCCACGGGCTGCGCTCGTCGTCGGGCGTGTGCCTCATGGAGCGCTTCAGCAGCGAGGTGCGGTAGCCGAACTGGAGGTCCACGTAGGGCAGCGTGCGGACGCGGGCCTGGCCGCGGTCCCAGACGCGGACGGTGGCGATGGTCTGGGAGACGTCCTGCCCGTAGGCGCCGACGTTCTGGACGGGGGTGGCACCGGTGGAACCGGGGATGCCCGAGAGCGCCTCGATGCCGTAGAGCCGGTGGCTCGTGGCCTCGTCGACCACCTCGTCCCACGGCGTTCCGGCCGGGACCTGATAGGTCACGCCGGCGCACGCCGAGTGGTCGGGCACGTCGATGCCACCGCGCACGTCGCGGACCACGACGCCGTCGAAGCCCTCGTCGGCCACCAGCAGGTTCGAGCCCGCCCCGACCACGAGCAGGGGTGTGCCCTCGTCGTCCGCCGTGCGGACCGCGTCGATGAGCTCGGCCTCGGTGCTCGTCGCGACGTACTGCTTCGCGGGACCGCCCACGCGCAGCGTGGTGAGGTCGGACAGTGCGGGAGCGGTGGTCACGTCGGTCACCCGGCCAGGCTAGTCGCCGCTCGTGGAGGACGTGCGCAGAGGAGCGGCGGCGCTGGTGACGAGGAGCCCGAGCACGACGGGGATGGTGATCGCGAGCAGCGCGTGCCGGTAGCCGACGTGGTGCGCGAGCAGGCCGAGAAGTGGCGGGCCGGCCAGGAACGCGCTGTAGCCGATCGTCGAGACCACGCTCACGCGCGCGGCGGCGCGCAGCGGGTCGTCGGAGGCGGCGCTCATGCCGACCGGGAATCCCAGCGACGCCCCGGCGCCCCACAGGATCACCCCGACGACGGCGAGCCACAGAGGGCCCACCAGGCCGAACAGCACCAGGCCGACGAGGGCGAGCCCGCTGCAGGCGCGCAGCACGGCCACGCGGCCCCACCGGTCGAGCACCCACGTGCCGAACCACCGGGCCGTCGTCATGCTGCCGACGAAGACCGCGAAACCGAGCGCACCCACGGCGTCCTGCGCGTCCCAGCCGTCCACGACCGCGAGGCTCACCCAGTCGTTGGCCGAGCCCTCGGTGAGCGCGGCGGCCATGACCACGAGGCCGATGAGCAGGGTGCGGGGCTCGCGCCAGGCGGCGAGCGCGCCACGGGCTCCGCGCGGGCTGCTCGACGCGGGCTGCGGGCCGGGCGACGGGTGGACCGCGTGCTCCTCGGCGGGCGGCAGGAAGGACCGGACCGCGACCAGCACGCACACGGAGGCGACGGCGACGGCGACCGGCAGGTGCACCCAGACCGGCACGTGCAGCCCGGCGGCGACGGCTGCGACGCCGGCCGCAGCGAAGGTGCCGAACGAGAAACCGGCGTGGTAGCGCGGCATGATCGTGCGGCCCAGCTTCTGCTCGACCGCCGCGCCCTCCAGGTTCATCGCGGCGTCCCAGACGCCCGTGCCGATGCCGAACGTGACGAGGCCCGCGGCGGTCAGCACCACCGACCCCGTTCCGACGCCGACCGACGCGATCACCAGCCCGGCGGCGTTGATCAGCCCGAAGGCCGCCACCGTGCGCCGGGCGCCCAGCCGCTCGACGACGATGCCCGCGAGCGGGAGGGCGAACAGCGAGCCCAGCGCGCCGACCAGCAGCAGCAGACCCATCTGCGACTCGGAGAAGCCCAGCCCGTCGCGGACGGCGGGCAGGCGCGAGGCCCACGAGGCGAAGTTGAAGCCGGCGAAGAAGAAGACGACGTAGACCGCGCGCGACGCGGCCCCGATGCGCTGCTCGCTCATGGTGGCTCCGGTGTGAGTCGTCATCGATCCTCCTGCGGGTCTCAGTGCGCGTGCACGGGCTCGGGGCGGGGCCCGACGGCGGCGGCGGGGCCGTCCGCGGCGGGAGCGGGTGCCCGGCGCTCCGGAGCGACCTGGCGGGCGAGGAGCACGGAGACGACCATCGCCACCGCGATGAGCGTGAGCGCGTGCCGCGCGCCGATCGACTCGGCCGCCAGGCCCAGCAGCGGCGGGGCCGCGATCGACGCTACCGAGGCGAAGGACGAGACGACAGCCACGCGGCCCGCCGACTTGAGCGGGTCGTCGGACGCGGCGGCGATACCCACGGGGACGGCGAGCGCCGCGCCGAAGCCCCACAGCGCCACGCCGACGCCGGCCAGAGGCAGGCTCGGCGCGAACCCGAACAGGAGCAGACCGACGATCGAGACCAGGCCGGACGCACGCAGCACCGCCACCCGGCCGAACCGGTCGAGCAGGCGGGTACCCAGCAGGCGCACCACGGTCATGGACGCGACGAACAGCCCCAGCACGATGCCGCCGATCGCCTCGGTGCGGTCGAAACCGTCGACGACGGCGAGCGAGAGCCAGTCGTTGGCCGACCCTTCCGACAGCGCAGCAGCCATGACGACGAGCCCGATGAGCAGCGTCCGGGGCTCGCGCCAGGAGTCGAGCGCCGACGCGATCCGACGCCGCCCGGACGGTCGGGTCGCCGGCAGCGGAGCCCGCGCACGGGGCAGCTCGTCGGGCGCATAGGGCAGCACCACGCCGCGCAGCGACGCGAGACGCCACACCACGGCGACGAGGGCCATGAGCGAGAACTGGGTCGCGACCGGCACGTCGAGGTGCGAGGCCGCCGCGCCGAGCGCGGAGCCCGTGACCGCGCCGATGGAGAAGGCCGCGTGGAACTGAGGGATCACCGTGCGGCCCATCGCGCGCTCGATCCGGCCCGACTCCACGTTGATGGGCACGTTGCCGAGCGCGACGGCGACGCCGTTGAGGAAGATGCCGACGGCGAGCAGCAGCACGGAGCCGAACGTGGGGCCGAGGCCCATGAGCACGTAGCCGACCGCGAGGACGGCCGTCGAGGCCAGCAGGGCACGCCGGCTGCCGAACCGCTGCACGACCATCCCGGACGCCGTGACGGTCAGCAGCGCGCCGACGGACCCGACGAGCAGGATCCCGCCCAGCTCGGCGGTCGACAGGTCCAGCGAGTCGCGGACGGTGGGCAGCCGCGCGAGCCAGCTCGAGAAGGTGATGCCAGTGAGCGCGAAGAGTCCCATCAGCAGCCAGCGCGCACGGGCGAGCTCGGGGCGCCCGGACCGGGCGGGGTGGTTCACGGGGAGTTGCTCCGTACGGCGGGACGTGGCGATACATGGCGGGGCATGGCAGGGTCGAATCGATTCGATCCACACGAGAACGGCCAGGTCGAATCGATTTGAGGGTCACGCACATTCTGCGGGTACGCTGACCGCTGCGTCAAACACCTTGCGGTCGTCGTGCTGCCGCCCTGGACCCGGAGGTACGAGCTGTCCACCCAACGCCCGACCCTTGCGGACGTCGCGGCCGCCGCGGGCGTCTCGGTGTCGACCGCCTCGCTCGCCTTCTCGGGCGCCGGGCCCATCGCGGCTGCCACGCGCGAGCGGGTGCACGAGGCGGCGGCCCAGCTGGGGTACGCGGGTCCGAACCCGCTGGGCCGGCAGCTGCGCCGCGGCCGCTCCGGCATCGTCGGGGTCGTCATCGGCGACGCCCTGCGCCGCGCCTTCCGCGACCCGGTCTCGACCCAGGTGCTCGACGGCCTGGTGGGCACGCTCGGTCCGCTCGACCTGGGCGTGCTGCTCATCCCCAGCCTGAGCGACCCCGACTCCCCCGGCGTCGACCCTCTGCTCGAGTCGGCAGCGATGGACGTGGCCGTGGTCATGTGGGGCGGGGGCGACGACGATCCCCTGCTGGAGACCCTGCGCCGGCGTGGCATCCCCACCGTGCTGGTCGAGGGCCAGCTGCTGCCCGGGATCGGCGCCGTGGGCATCGACGACCGCAGCGGCATCGAGCAGGTGACGCGGCACCTCGTCGAGCTCGGTCACACGCGCATCGCGTGCGTGACCCTGCCCCTCAACCGGGACCGCGGCGAGGGGTTCATCGGTGAGCCGGAGCTGGCGGGGCGCGTCTGGGCGATCACCCGACGGCGCCTGGACGGCATGGCGGACGCCGGGGTGACGCCGGTCGCGGTGTGGCAGACGCCCGCGTCGCTGGTCGAGCACGGTGCGACCGCCGGGCGCGCGCTGCTCTCCGGACCCGACCGCCCGACGGCCGTGGTGTGCCAGTCCGACCTGCTCGCGTCGGGCGTCGTGCTCGCCGCGCGCGAGCTGGGCCTGCGCGTCCCGCAGGACGTCTCCGTGGCCGGGTTCGACGGCATCGAGCTGCCCTGGCTGGGCACGGATGTCCTCACCACGGTCGTGCAGCCGCTGACCGAGAAGGGCGCGGCCGTCGGGCACCTCGTGAGGGACCTGCTGGCCGGCGCCGAGCCGGACCATCGCGAGCTGCCCGTGACGCTGCGCGTGGGCACGACGACGGGACCCGCCCCGTCCTGAGCCTCGGGGGCCAGCCCGTCTCAGGACAGGCGGACGACCGCCTGGGCCTTGCCGAGCACGCGAGCGCCCTCGACCGCCACGGTCAGGTCGACGCGCGCGGTCCCCGCAGCCTCGTCGAGCGCACCGACGACCGCCACGACCTCGACGGTCGTCGAGCCGGGGTCCGGCACGGGCACCGGCCGCGTGAAGCGGACCTGGTAGTCGACGATCGCGCCCGGGTCGCCGGCCCACTCGGTCACGGGCCCGGCGGCGGCGCCCATCGTCCACATGCCGTGCGCGATGACGCCCGGCAGACCGACGGCCGTGGCCACCCGGTCGTTCCAGTGGATCGGGTTGAAGTCGCCCGAGGCGCCCGCGTAGCGCACCAGCCGCGCGCGGTCCACGACGACCTCCGCGCGTGCGACCTCCTGGCCCACCGCCAGCTCGGCGAACGTCACAGCCATCAGGACTCCTCGGGACGGACGGCCAGCGTCGAGACGACCGTGGCGACGCGCTCGCCCGCCTCGGTGCCGATCTCGGCACGGGTGGTGATCATCGCCAGCCCGGCGCGCTCGACGATCGAGTCGACGTGCAGGACGGTCACCAGGCGGTCACCGGCGCGAATGGGACGGTGGTGGGTGAAGCGCTCGTCGGCGTGCACGACGCGGCTGAAGTCGATACCGGCCGCCTCGTCCTCGAGCAGCTGCGCCTCGGCGCGCTGCGCGACCACGACGGCGAACGTCGGCGGCGCGATGACGTCCGGGTGCCCCAGCGCCTGCGCGGCCTGCACGTCGGTGTGCGCGGCATGCGTGGCGCCGACGGCGGCCGCGAACTCGGCGAGCTTGACGCGGCTCACCTCGTAGACGTCGTTCGGCGGGTACTCCCGCCCCGCGTAGCTCGTGTCGACCGGCATCCTTGGCTCCCTCGTCGTGCGGGTGGTCTGTCCGTCTGTACCTTGCCCGCAACGACACAGGCACGCCTGCCGGCCGAGGGCCGGGGCGTGCCTGATGTCACTGAGAGCCCCGATGGGGCTGAGATCAGCGGGTCTCGCGGTGCACCGTGTGGCGGTTGTCGCGGGGGCAGAACTTCTTCATCTCGAGCCGGTCGGGGTCGTTCCGACGGTTCTTCTTCGTGATGTAGTTCCGCTCCTTGCACTCCGTGCACGCGAGCGTGATCTTCGGACGAACGTCCGAGCTCTTGCTGGCCATGGTCTTGCCACCTCTCGCGCCCGGAGGCGCTCGCTTCTGCCTGATCGCAGCGCGCCGGCCGACGCACCGCTTCGTTCTTGGTTGGTAGCGGGAGCGGGACTCGAACCCGCGACACCACGATTATGAGCCGTGTGCTCTAACCACCTGAGCTACCCCGCCATGTGCCTGCCCGGTCCCCCGCATCGCGCGACGCGGGGGCCGGACACACCACAGAGCCCCGAAAGGGAATCGAACCCTTGACCTTCTCCTTACCATGGAGACGCTCTGCCGACTGAGCTATCGGGGCAGCGCGGTCAAGAGTACAAGACGACGCACCGACGACGAAATCGTCGCCCGCCGACCCGCCCGGCCGCGGCTCGCGGGCCGCCCGACGGCCACCATTGGCGGACGACGAAGGGGCGCCCTCCTGGCGGAGAGCGCCCCTTCGGCAACGTGGCGGGTGAGGGATTCGAACCCCCGTAGGCGTTGCCAGCTGATTTACAGTCAGCCCCCTTTGGCCACTCGGGTAACCCGCCGGGGATGCAGCCGCCGGTGGACCGTCGCTGGGACGGCACCGCCGTGGCGTGCCGTGGAAGGATAGCAACACCGGGGCGCCCAGAGCGAAACGGGTACGCACGGCCTCCGTCGCGCCCCCGGCGCGACGGGACCGACCAGCAGCAGCCCCAGCGGGGCGAGGGAGGAAGTCATGGCGAGCGAGTCGTCGTTCGACGTCGTCAGCAAGGCCGACCGTCAGGAGGTCGACAACGCGCTGAACCAGGCCGCGAAGGAGATCGCGCAGCGGTACGACTTCAAGGGCGTGGGCGCCTCGATCGCGTGGAGCGGCGAGAAGATCGTCCTGGTCGCCAACTCCTCCGAGCGGGTGCTCGCGGTCCTGGACGTCTTCCAGTCCAAGCTGATCAAGCGCGGCATCTCGCTCAAGGCCTTCGACACCGGCGACGGCGAGCCCAAGGCGTCGGGCAAGGAGTACCGCCTCGAGGGCGTCATCAAGGAGGGCCTGTCGTCCGAGGTCGCCAAGAAGCTGGCCAAGATCGTGCGCGACGAGGGCCCCAAGGGCGTCAAGACGCAGATCCAGGGCGACGAGCTGCGCGTCACGGCCAAGAGCCGCGACGACCTGCAGGCGGTGATCGCGCTGCTCAAGGGCGCCGAGGTGGATGCCGCTCTGCAGTTCGTGAACTACCGGTAGTCGACCGCGGTCCGGCGGCCCCGCGTGACGAGGCCGCCGGACGCGCCGGGGACGCTCAGACGGTGACGTCCAGCTCGACCTCGATGTTGCCGCGCGTGGCGTGCGAGTACGGGCACACGGCGTGCGCCTGCTCGACGAGCTCGTCGGCCTGGGCGGACTCGACGCCGGGCAGCTCGACCCGCAGCACCACACCGAGGCCGAAGCCGCCGTCGTCCCGCTTGTGCAGGGACACCTCGGCCGTGACCGAGTCGTCGACGAGGGGCACACCGGCCGCCCGCGCCATGCTTCTCAGGGCCGAGTGGAAGCACGCCGCGTAGCCCGCCGCGAACAGCTGCTCCGGGTTCAGCGCCTCGCCGGCGCCGCCCAGCTCCTTCGGCATCGCGAGGTCCGCGTCGAGCGTGCCGTCCGACGTGCGGACGTGGCCGTTGCGGCCGTCACCGGTCGAGAGGGCTGAGGCGGTGTAGATCGGGTCCACGGAGGCTCCTTGCGTGATCGGTCAGGTGCCCAGCGCAACCGGTCACGGCATGGAAGTGTTCCCCGCTAGGAGCCCGTCTTGCGACGGCGGGAGATCAAGAGCGCGAGACCGCCCGCGGCAACCAGGGCGCCGGCCCACGCGAGCTGGGGCCCCGCGTCGCTGCCGGTGGTCGCCAGGCCGTCGTCGCCGGGCGTCTGCGTGGGCGTCGGGGTGGGCGTCGGCGAGGGCGGCGTCGGGGTCGGCGTCGGCGGGACGACCGCCGCGAGGACGGTGGTGGTCACGGTCGCCGCGTCGTCGGAGGTGCTCGCGTCGGTGCAGGCAGCGCACGCGGTGAGGGTTGCCGTGTTCGTCAGCTGCCCGACCGGCGTGGCGGTGCCGTCGACGACGATCGTCGCCGAGCCGCCGGCGGGGATCGTCGCGGTCACGCCGTCGACGTCCCCGCTGCCTGAGGCCGGCGCGCACGGCGAGCCGTCGGAGACCCGGCACGTCCACGTGGCGTCGTCGAAGCCGGCGGGCAGCGCGTCGTCGACGCGGGTGTCGGGCGCGGGGACCTGGCCACGGTTGGCGACGACCACCGAGTAGGTGAGGTCGTCGCCGGTCGTCACCTCGGCCGCCGAGGCGGACTTGGTGATCGCCAGGTCCACCGGGACCGTGCAGGGCACGTCCACCGCGTCGACGTCGTTGCTCGGGTCGGCGTCGGTGGCCGACGTGGAGGTCGTGGCCGTGAACCTCGAGTCGCCGTCGGTGCAGTCGTCGAGGTCGCCCGACGCGGTACCCGAGAAGGTCAGCGTCCTGCCGTCGAGGGCGTCGATCGGGCCGAGGCTGCACAGGAAGCCCGCGGGGGACGGCGTGCAGGCGGCCGGAGCGGTGATGCTCGACCGGTCGACGAGCGGCGGGACCGTCACGGAGACCGCGGCGTCGGGCGCCTCACCGTCGTCGTCGGCCAGGTTGTCGACGTCGACCGTCCAGGTGACCGCTCCACCGAACCGCAGCGGGTTCTGGTCGACCGTCACCGTGGGCGCGAGGTCCGGCAGCGCCTGGACACGGGTGGTCCACGACGCCTCGTTGTCGGCGGGCGCGAGCTCGGTGCGGCTCGCCGCTGTGATCGTCGCCGTGTTGGTGATCGACGACTGGGCGAGCGCGTCCGTCGCCGTCCCCGTGACGGTCACGGTGACGCTCTCGTCCCGCAGCAGGTCGAGCGGGACGCTGATGGTTCCGCCGGAGGCGGCGCCGGTGGGCGGCGTCGGGCACGCGGTCGCGCTCCCGGTGCACTCCCACGTCACGTCCTCGACGCCCGCCGGGACCGAGTCGGTCAGCACGGCGTCGCCCACGGGGTTGGTGTCGTCGTTCGTCGCCTGGAGCTCCCAGGTGACGCGCGTGCCGGGGACCACCGACGCCGGGCCCGACTTGGCCACGGCCAGGTCGACGTCAGCGCTCGCGACGAGGTTCGACACCTCGTAGTTGTTGGTGGCACCGCCCGTGGCGGCAGAGAAACCGAGGTTGAACTGGGCGGGCCGGGCCGGCGTGCCGCGACCGAGCGTGCGCACGTCCACGCGGTCGTACACCGTGGTCAGGGGACCTCCGGCCACTGCGTTGACCCGGACGGTGACGAATATCGAGTCCGTCCCGCTGGGCTCCACGACCACCTGGACGTGGCGGGGAGAGCCGGCCACCGTCTGCACTGAACCGCCGGGGACGGCTGTCCGGGAGAGCACCGGCCACGGATCGGGGGTCGCGGTGGACGGGCCACGGAGCACCACCGTGTTGGGCGCGTTGGTGAACTGGTTGTCGGCGGCGAAGTTGCCGGCGTTGTCGAGACCGACGGCCAGGTAGGCGCCCTGCATGCCGTAGTACCCGGCGGACCCGCCGCTCCCGCCGAGGGTCGGGTCCTGGGCGGCGTCCATGAGGAAGAAGGTCATCGCGTCGCCGGGGTTGCCGCCGCCGTAGGCCGCGTAGTCGAAGTCGACCGTGAAGGCGACGTCGGACCGGAATGCGTCGTCGAGGGTTGCGTTGCCTGCCTGGAAGCCCGGGGACGCCGACGTCAAGCGGAGCGCGTCACCCGTCAGCGTCGTGGAGTTCGCGGAGCCACCTGGCAGGACCCAGGCGGGGTCCGCGAACGTCGCGCCGTTGAACGGCTCGTCGACGGGCAGCGGGTCTGCGACACCAGGGCTGGCAAGGACGGCGAGCAACGCGACCGCTCCCCCAGCGGCGGCGAGGCGGCGGAACGGAGTGGCCTTCATCACGCCATCATCACCTGTCACGCCGCCGTGACACGAATCCGCGGGGTGTGTTCACCCGCGAAAAGGGCGGGGTCAGTACCGGGTGATCCCACCAATGGTGCCGGCCTGCGCCTCGAGGCGGGCGATGCGCTCGGCCATCGGAGGGTGCGTCGAGAACATCTTGGCCATGCCCTCGGCCTTGAACGGGTTGGCGATCATGAGGTGCGAGACGTCGACGAGCTCCCGCTCCTGGGGCAGCGGCCGGGCCTTGGTCCCCGACTCGAGCTTGCGCAGCGCGGAGGCCAGCGCCAGCGGGTCGCCCGTCAGGCTGGCGCCGTCCTCGTCGGCGTCGAACTCGCGGGTCCGGCTGATGGCGAGCTGGATGACGGTCGCAGCCAGCGGGGCGAGCAGCACCAGGAGAAGCCCGCCCAGCGGGTTGCTGCGCTCGCGGTCGCCGCCGAACCAGAAGGCGACCTGCGCGAGCGACGTGATCACGCCGGCGATCGCCGCGGCCACCGACGAGGTGAGGATGTCGCGGTTGTAGACGTGCATGAGCTCGTGCCCGAGCACTCCGCGCAGCTCGCGCTCGTCGAGGATGCCCAGGATGCCCTCGGTGCAGCACACGGCGGCCTTGGCCGGGCTGCGGCCCGTCGCGAACGCGTTCGGCGCGGCGGTCGGCGAGACGTACAGGCGTGGCATCGGCTGCCGCGCGGCCGTGGAGAGCTCGCGCACGATGCGGTACATCGCGGGCTGCTCGGCCTCGCTCACCGGCCGGGCGCGCATCGCCTTGATCGCGATCGTGTCGGACTTCCAGTAGCTGACCGCGGTCATCACGAGTCCCAGGCCCGCGAACAGCAGCACGTACTGCGCGGTCCCGCCGCCCAGCAGCCAGCCGATGGCGAGCAGCGCGGCCCACATGAGGCCGAACAGTGCCGCCGTCTTGACGCCGTTGTAGTGCCGGTGACCCATGGACCTACCTTCCGTGAGGATGCCGCACCCGTGCAACGACCTCGACGGTGCGTCGGTTCCCCGACGCGTCAGGCCAGGGGCCGGCCCAGCGCGACCGCGACCATCTCGTCGCGCGGCACCACCTTGATGCGCTCCCGGCCGTGCGGCTCGCCCAGGCCACGCTCGTACGCGTCGAGCAGCTCCCAGCCGGTCCACTCGACGACGTCCACCCCGCGCGCGGCGAGGAACTCCGTGACGGCGGACGGCTCACGCTCGGTGGCCGTGTAGAACGACTCGCCCGCGGCCGCGACGTCCTCGCCCAGGTGGCGGATGGTCTCGGACGCGTCCGACTTGGTGTGCCCGATCAGGCCCACCGGGCCGCGCTTGATCCAGCCCGTCGCGTACACGCCGGGCAGGTGCTCGCCGTCGACGTCGACCACGCGGCCCTCACGGTTGGGGATCACGCCCGCGACGTCGTCGAACGGGATGTCGACGAGCGGCGAGCCGAAGTAGCCGATCGCGCGGTAGACGGCCTGGACGTCCCAGTCCTGCGTCTGGCCGGTGCCCGTGACGTTGCCGTCCCCGTTGAGCGCGGTGCGCTCGGTGCGCAGGCCCACCACCTTGCCGTCCTCGCCCAGGATCTCGACGGGCTTGTGCAGGAAGTGCAGGTGCAGGCGGCGACTCGCGGAGTTCTCCTCCGGGTCCTTCAGGGTCCAGTCCGTGAGGGTCTTGACGACCTGCTTGGTCTGGTTCGAGGAGTGGATCGCGGCCATCGAGCCCTCGTCGAACTCGAAGTCCTCGGGGTAGACGATGACGTCGACGTCCGGCACGTGCCCCAGCTCGCGCAGCTCGAGCGGCGAGAACTTCACCTGGGCCGGTCCGCGGCGGGCGAACACGTGCACGTCCGTGACCGGCGACGCCTTGAGGATGTCGTAGACGTTGGCGGGCACGTCCGTGGGGAGGAGGTCGTCCGCGTGCTTGGCGAGGATCCGCGCGACGTCGAGCGCGACGTTGCCGGCGCCGAGCACGGCGACCTGCCGCGCCTCGAGCGGCCACGACCGCGACACGTCGGGGTGGCCGTCGTACCAGGAGACGAAGTCGGCCGCGCCGAACGATCCCTCGAGGTCGACACCGGGCACCGGCAGGGCGGCGTCGCGGATCGAGCCGGTCGAGAAGATCACCGCGTCGTAGAACTGCCGCAGGTCGTCGAGCTTGAGGTCGGTGCCGTAGTCGACGTTGGCGAGCAGGCGGATGTCACCGCGCTCGAGCACCTTGTGCAGCGCGACGATGATCTGCTTGATGCGCGGGTGGTCCGGAGCGACGCCGTAGCGCACCAGGCCGAAGGGGGCGGGCAGGCGCTCGAACAGGTCGATGCTGACGTCGAGTCCGCTCTTGGACAGGATGTCCGAGGCGTAGATGCCGGCGGGACCGGCGCCGACGACGGCGACGCGCAGGGTCGGGGTGCTCACGAGTACCGGATGCCTTCCAGTCGGGGAGCCCCGCCGGGACACGTCACGGAGCAGGGCTGTGCTGGTGCCAGTCTAGGACCGGGGCACAGGGTCACCTCACCCGGGAGCCAGGATGCGGACAGAACGGGACGCCGGGACCGGGGCAGGGGTGGCGCCCACACCTCCACGCGCCGGCGCCACCCCGTCCGATGACCGGGACCCGTCAGGGTCCCGGCCGGCTCAGCTGCGCCAGGAGTCGGTCACCGTGAGCGTCCCGCTCGCCGGCACCGTCACGGTGCGGTTCGCGCCGGACTCCCAGGTCACGGCGCCGTTCGCCTCCTTGCGCACGTACTTGTACTGCACGGTCGACCCGGGCGGCAGGGCCACGGCCGCGCGCCAGACCGGGTAGGTCGCCGACGAGAGCGCGACGGCCCGGGCCGGATCCCAGCCGCCCAGCTCCGCGGAGGAGCCGACGACGAAGATGTTCTGACCGACCACGGTCGTCGCCTGCACGCCGAAGGACGCCTGCGCGGCCGTGCCCGTCGGGCTGGGCGTCGGCGTCGGGGTCGGCGTCGGGTTGCCGGTCCCGCACGGGTTCGTCCCGTTCACCACGCCGTCCTTCACCGAGACCACCGCGCCGGTCAACGTGTAGTTGCTCGACCCGTTGTTGTCCCACTGCCCGTTGCCGTCGGTGAACGCCGCGGTCACGACCGACCCGCTCGACGCCACCTGGCGCGACACCCAGCCGGTGCACGCGGCCGCCATCGCCTCGCCCGGCACGGCCGTCCACGACCCGGTGCCGACGCGGTAGTGGATCCGGTAGGCCGACCAGCCCTTGGTCGTGGCGTAGTAGACGGTCGTCCCGGTCCCCGTGCTCGGGTCGGTCGTCGGGCTCGTCGTGCTGCCCACCCGCGCGCCGACGTGCAGGGCCACCGAGCCGTTCGCGGGCACCGTGAAGGTGGCCGTGCCCGACGACGAGACGTCGACCGCCGTGCCCGAGCATCCGGAACCGCTCACGCCACCGCTGATCACGTCGCAGTACCGGCCGGCCGGCAGCGACGTCGTGAACGTGCGGGTGAGCACCGACCCGGCGCGGTTGAGCGCCACGTACCCGCGATCGCCCCGGCCGAACGCGATCTGGTTGCCGCCGTTGTCCCACCACTGCGTCAGCGACGTCCCCGCCACGGCGTTGCGGAACCCGGCCATGTGCGCGGTCTCGTTCCACCGGTGCGCGCACGTCCAGGTGCCCTGCCCGCACACCGCGTCGTCGACCTTGCCGCTGCCCTGCTGCGGAGCGCCCGCGTCGTTGTTCGAGAACGCGTAGCCCGAGTACACCGTGGGCGCGCCGTACGGGTACGCGAGCATGAAGACGTTCGCGAGCCGGTAGCTCGAGCCGTCCTTGTAGCTGAGCGTCTCGCCGTTGCGCTCGGTGTCGTGGTTGTCGACGAAGACTCCCGCACGATCCGAGGGCAGCAGCCAGGACGCGCTCGCGATGCCCTGCAGCGATGCGAGGCTGCCCCCGTTGAAGACCGACTTGAGGTTGCGCGCGTAGGTGAACTCGTGGACGTCGCCGATCCCGGTGTACTCGCTGGGCTGCACGGGCTCGCCCGAGGCGCCGATGACCTCCTGCACGATGTAGACGCTCTGGTCGGAGATCTTGGCCTTGATCGCCGCGAGGTCGGTCGCGGCGATGTGCTTGGCCGCGTCCACGCGGAAGCCGCGCACGCCGAGCGAGATCAGGTCGTTGAGGTAGTCGGCGATCTCCTGGCGCACGTACGCGCTGCCCGTGTCGAGGTCCTGCAGCCCCACGAGCCGGCAGTTCTGCACCTGGTAGCGGTCGCCGTAGCTGGCGATGTTGGTGCGGCAGCTGTGGAAGTCCTGCGGCCCGTAGCCGCCCGCCGGGCCGGGGTAGCTCTCCTCGCTGAACGGCGTGCCCGCCCAGCCGGTGCCGCTGCCCGTCTGCCCGCTCATGTGGTTGATCACCACGTCCGTGCTCACCGAGACACCCGCCGCCCGGCAGGTGTCGATCATGGCCTTGTACTCGGCGCGCGTGCCGAGCTTCGACTCGATCTTGTAGCTCACGGGCTGGTAGGAGGTCCACCACTGCCCGGCGAGGCGCACGTGCTCGTTGGGCGGCGAGGTCTGCACCCAGCCGTAGCCGGCTGGCCCGAGAACGTCCGTGCACTCGCGGGCGATCGAGTTCCACGTCCACTGGAACAGGTTCACCGCAGTGGTGCGCGGGCCGCTCGGTGCGGCGGCGGCCGGGTTCGCGGCTCCGAGCGCGGTCAGCCCGGCGAGCGCGAGCAGCGCGGCCAGCAGGGCACCGAGCGCGCTGCGGCGTGCGCCGGTGGATCGGGGGGTCGTGTGCACGACGGCATCTCCTCGAGGTCGGGCCCGACGACGGCGTCGGGCCTGTCCCGGCCGTCGCCTCGTCGCGACGGCCGTTGCTGCGACGCATGCTTCGCGCACGCGCTGGGACCGGCGGACCGGACCCGGGAGGAGGTGTGCCGCGCGACGACCGGGGCCGGCGACGCGGGACTGCAAGCCCACGGCAAGAACCGTAGAAACTTGCTGCAAACGGACACTAGGGCGGGGCCCGGCTCCCGTCAACCGCCTAGAGTCGGCGCGTGCCCTCGACCACCACCCGATCCGGCCTCGTGGCCGGGATCGGCGCGTACGCCCTGTGGGGCGTGCTGCCCCTCTACTTCCCGTTGCTGCAGCCTGCCGGGGCCGTCGAGATCGTCGCCCATCGCGTGGTCTGGTCGCTGCTGTTCTGCCTGCTCCTGCTGCGGGTCACCCGCACCTGGCAGCCGTTCGTCGAGACGCTGCGCCACCGCCGCACCCTCACATTGCTCGCGCTCGCGGCGGTGCTGCTCGCGGTGAACTGGATCGTCTTCGTCGTCGGCATCCTGTCCGACCGGGTGGTCGACGCCGCGCTCGGGTACTTCATCAACCCGCTGGTCACCGTGGGCCTCGCCGTCGTCGTGCTCCGCGAGCGGGTCCGGCCGGTGCAGTGGGTCGCGCTGGCCTTCGGCGCCGCCGCGGTCGTCGTCATCACCGTCGGCTACGGCCGGCTGCCGTGGATCGCCCTGACGCTCGCGTTCAGCTTCGGGTTCTACGGGCTGATCAAGAACCGGGTAGGACGATCGGTCGGCGCGGTCCCGGGCCTCGCCACCGAGACGCTCGTGCTGACGCCGCTGGCGCTCGGCTACCTGCTGGTGCTGCAGGCCCAGGGCACCGCGTCGTTCGCTGCGCACGGCGGCTGGCACGCCGTCGCGCTCGTCTCCGCCGGGGTGGTCACCGCCGTCCCGCTGCTGCTGTTCGGGAGCGCCGCGCGACGGCTGCCCCTCAGCGTCGTCGGCATGCTGCAGTACATCGCGCCCGTGCTGCAGTTCCTCATCGGCGTCGTCGTGCTGGACGAGGAGATGGAGCCCGCCCGGTGGTGGGGGTTCGCGCTCGTGTGGGTCGCGCTCGCCATCCTGTCCGTGGACGGGCTGCGGCACTCGCGCGCCGAGGCGCTGGTGCGCCGCTCGGCCGGTCAGTTGCCGACGTCGGAGTCCGCGTCGGCGTAGGCGGCCACCGGGGAGGCGGCGGGCGGGCTCGTCACGCGCGCTGCTGGAGCGTCGCGTCGACCACCAGCACCGTCACGTTGTCCGACCCCCCGGCCGCGAGCGCGGCTCCGACCAGCCGGTCGGCGGCGGCCTGCGGGTCGGCCTCGGCCTTGAGCTCCGCCTCGATCCGGCTGTCCGGGAGCTCGTCGGTCAGGCCGTCCGAGCACACGAGCATCCGGTCCCCCGGGCTCACGGGGAGCCAGAACACGTCGGGATCCACCGTCTCCGAGCCGCCGCCCAACGCCCGCGTCACCACGTTGCGCCGGGGGTAGCGCGCCGCATCCTGGGGCGGCACGACGCCGCTCGCCACCAGCTCGGCGATCTCCGAGTGGTCTTGCGTCACCTGCTCGAGCACGCCGCCCGCCATGCGGTAGGTGCGCGAGTCGCCGACGTTGAGGACCAACCAGCACGGGGTGCCGTCGTGCTCGCTGAGCACCACGCCGCTGGCGGTGGTCCCCGGCCTGCGCAGCTCGTCGCTCGCGGGCAGGGCCCGCAGGCGCGCGTGCGCCGCGCGCAGGACGGCCCGGGCGCGGGCGACGTCCGGGACGCCCCGGGACAGGGCCTGCAGCGTCTCCACGGCGGTCCGGCTGGCGACGTCGCCCGACTCGTGGCCACCCATGCCGTCGGCGACGACGTACACCCCGTCGGCGGCGAGCACCGCGTCCTCGTTGTGGGCACGCTGCGCGCGGTCCGTGGCCACGCCCACGTCGATGTGCACCGATGCCGCCCTCACCGAGGGCGTGGTCCGCTGGGTCATCGGGGTCCTTCGCTGGCCGGATGCACTCCTGGCTCCTCGGGCGTCCGCCGGCATGGTCAGCGGCGTTCGACCTTGGCGCTGCGCTGACCGAACCGGATGGTCCAGCCTGCACCGACCAGCGCGCGCGTGCCCGCCGGGAGCGTCGCGGCCACGCCGTCCGGGTCGACGAGCACCGTCCCGTTGACCGAGGCACGGTCGACCACCCAGAGCTCGTCGCCCGCGGGGGTCAGGCCGAACGCGAGGTGGACCTTGGAGACCGAACGCTGCGGGTCGTCGATCACGACCACGTGGACGATGCCCATCTCGCCCTCCGGGCTGCGGCCCACGAGGCCGTCGCCGGTGACGTCGATGCGCTGACCCGTGTCGAACGTCAGCCGCAGCACGCCCGCGCGGTCCGTCGGTACGCTCTCGCGCATCCGCGTGTACTCGAGCTCGCCCAGGTCCTGCGTGCGCGGGACGGGCGGGACAGCCGTGGAGGGCTGCCCGGGGTAACCGGTGATCAGCGGGGCGGGCGCGGGCGGTTGGTCTTGCGCGCGGGCGGGCGGCTCCTGCGCGCGCGCGGCTGCGGCGCGGGTCTCGTCCAGCACCGGCGAGTCGTCGGTGTGTGCCTCCGCCGCGGCGAGTCGCTCGAGGTACGCCGACGCGACGGGACCGCCGCGGGGACGGGCAGGGGCGGTCGCCTGCTGCTTGGGCTGGTCGGGCTGCTCGCGCTCGGCCACGCTTGCCGGTCGGACCGCCTGCGACGGTTCCCCGGCCGGCGGGAGCGCGGTGGCCGCGGGCTGGGGCGATCCGCCCGCGTGAGCCGGCGAGCCGACATCCTCGGCCGCAGGCTCGGCTTCCGCATCCGCATTCGCGAGCGCGAACCGCGCGACGGGCGGGGCGGTCGCGGGCGCGAGCGGGGGCATGGGCGGCACCACGGGGAGCGGGCGGGACGCGGCGGGGCTCGGCTGTGCGGGCGGTGACCCCACGGCCCGCTCGACGGCCTGGTTCCACGCTCCCGTGCCACCGGGCCGGCGCGGCTTGAGCGCGGAGGCACGCAGCACCAGCGTGCGGGCCGCCTTGTCGTGCCACCCGCGCTGGGCGGGCCCGTCGTCCCAGGCGCCCGACGCGACGACGACGAGCTGGCCGACCCCGCACGCCAGGGAGCCGGCCGCGACCACGAGCTGGCGCACCAGGATCGCGAGCAGCCCCGCGGGGCGGCCGTCGTCCACGGCGACCGTGCGGTACCCGAGCACGGCACCGCCCACGGTGGCACCCGTGAACGACTCGGCGACCCACTGCCCGATCCCGACCAGCACGGCGAGCAGCGCGGGGATCAGGACGGCGTACCCGGGGTGACCGAGCGCGGCGACGATGCCCAGGCCGAGCCCGTAGGCGGCGCCCACGACGAACCCGTCGACCAGGAACGCGAGCACGCGCCCGCCGATGGGCGCGACGGTGCCCGGCGTCACGGCGACGCCGATCCCGCCGAACGTGGAGCTGCTCACCTGACCCCCAGCCTCGGTCCGCGACCGCAACGGCCGCGCGGCACATCGTGCCAGATCCCGGCGTCAGGATGCGCGGTGCACCAGCAGGTCGGCGAACGACACCAGGGCTTCCTTGACCGGCCCCTCGGGCAGCGGCGCGAGCTCGTCGACGGCGGCCCGGGTCTGCTCGACCGACAGCGCGCGGGTCTTCTCGACCACGGGGTGCACCGCGAGCGCGGCGACCGCCCGCTCGAGGGCCGCGTCGCCGGAGAGGTCGGCGTCCAGCATGGCCACCAGTGCCCGGTCGTCGTCCGTGCCGTCGGGCCCGGCCGCCCGGGCACGGAGCAGGAGCGCGGGCATGGTGGGCACGCCCTCGCGCAGGTCGGTGCCCGGCGTCTTGCCGGTCACGGAACCGTCCGACGTGAGGTCGATGACGTCGTCGGCCAGCTGGAACGCGGTGCCGATCCGCTCGCCGAACGCGGTGACGGTCGCGACCACCTGCGGCGGGCAGCCGGCGAACATCGCCCCCAGCCGCGCGGACGTCGCGATGAGCGAGCCCGTCTTGTCCGCGAGCACCTGCAGGTAGTGCTCGACCGGGTCCTCGTCGGGCCGCGGGCCGACCGTTTCGTGCAGCTGCCCGAGGCACAGCCGCTCGAACGTGGCCGACTGGATGCGCACGGCCTCGGGGCCGAGGCCGGCCACCGTGGACGAGGCGCGGGCGAACAGCAGGTCGCCGGTGAGGATCGCGACGGAGTTGCCCCAGACCTCGTGGGCGGAGGGCGCCCCGCGGCGCACCGGCGCGGAGTCCATGACGTCGTCGTGGTAGAGCGTGGCCAGGTGCGTCAGCTCGACGACGACCGCCGCGTCGAGCACCTCGCGGCGCGCGCCGTCGCCGAGCTCGGCCGTGAGCAGCGTGAGCAGCGGCCGCAGCCGCTTGCCCCCGGCGTTCACCAGGTGCCGCGAGGCGGTGTCGGCCAGGGCGTCGGCGTGCGCGACGGCGTCACGCAGCCGCTCCTCCACCAGGGCCAGGCGGGCGGTGAGCCGATCCGCGAGTTCCGGGTCGGCCAGCGGGATGCCCGTCGTCGAAGTCACGGGACGAACCTATCTTGAGCCGGGGTGCTCGTCCGACCTCACGGCAGGAAGGTCGACATGTGCGCGATGGCGTCGAGCACCGGGGTGGGGAACACACCGAGCAGCACGGTCACGAGCACGCAGAAGCCGATCGACACCGTGGCCCACCCCTCGGTGCCCACCACGGTGGTGGTCAGCGCCGGGGCCCTCTCGGCGACGAGGGTCGCCACGGCGGGCGTGGCACCACCCTCGAGCACCACGTCGGCCTGCGTCGACGGCTCGAGCGGCTCCCCCGCCGCAGGCTCCGTGGGAGCGTCCGAGAAGAACATCAGCACGACGATGCGCACGTAGAAGAACGCGGCACCTGCCGAGGCCAGCACACCGAGCAGCGCGAGCGGCCACGCTCCGCCGTCGACCGCCGCGGAGAACACCCCGAACTTCCCGACGAATCCTGCCGTCAGCGGGATCCCGGCGAACGAGAGCAGGAACAGCGCGAACGATCCGGCGAGCCACGGGTGCCGCCGGCCGAGGCCGGCCCACTGCGACAGGTGCGTGGCCTCGCCGACGACGACGCCGTCCGCGTCACGCTCCCGCACCAGCCAGACGACGCCGAAGGCACCGATCGTCGCCGCGCCGTAGACCAGCAGGTAGAACAGCACGGCCGAGACGCCGCCGGGGGTCAGCGCGACCACGCCTGTGAGGATGAATCCCGCGTGCGCCACGGAGGAGTAGGCCAGCAGGCGCTTCATGTCCGTCTGCACCATGGCGATGACCGTGCCGACCACCATCGTGAGGATGGTGACGGTCCACATCACCACGTCGAGGTCCCACTTCAGGCCCGGGATGACCGTGTAGACGACGCGCAGCAGCGCGCCGAACGCGGCGACCTTGGTGCACGCGGCCATGAACCCGGTGATGGGCGTCGGGGCGCCCTGGTACACGTCCGGGGTCCACGCGTGGAAGGGCACCGCGCCGATCTTGAACAGCAGCCCGACCAGGAGCATCACGGCGCCGACGAGCAGGAGGGAGTCGGTGCCCGTCGGGTTGGCCGTCGTCGACGCGATCGTGGCGTAGCTCAGGGAGCCCGAGTAGCCGTACACGAGCGCGATGCCGAAGAGCATGAGCGCCGAGGCGAACGCGCCGAGCAGGAAGTACTTCATCGCCGCCTCCTGCGACAGCAGGCGACGGCGGCGTGCCATGCCCGTGAGCAGGTACAGCGGGAGCGAGAGCACCTCGAGCGCGACGAACAGCGTGAGCAGGTCCGCCGTGGCGGGGAAGATCAGCATGCCGCCCGTCGCGAACAGCAGCAGCGGGTAGACCTCGGTCTGCTGCAGACCGAGGCGGCGCGCGGCCTCCTCGTAGTCCGAGCCCGGCACCGAGGCGGCCGAAGGGGCGAACGCGTCCTCGCCGGTGCTCGTGCGGTCGGCGACGACGAGCAGCGCGACGATCGCGAGCAGCGCGATCGTGCCCTGCAGCACCAGGGTGGGCCCGTCGACCACCAGCGCGGTGCCGAGCACGTGCACGCCGCCCGAGGACTTGACCCCGCTCCACAGCGCGGCGACCGCGATCAGCGCGCCCGCGAGCGCGGCGAGGGAGAAGCTGAGCTGCACGGTGCGCCGCAGCCGCGCCGGGACGAACGCCTCGAGCAGCACACCGATGGCGGCCGCACCCAGGACGATGAGCACCGGGCTCAGGTGGGCCCAGTCGACGTGCGGGGCCGTGAACGTGCTCACGGGGTGCTCCCTTCAGCGGCGCTGGCGGGCACGTCGGTGACGCCCACCTGCTCGAGGGTGACGGAGGCGGGCGGCCGGACCAGGTCCAGCGCGGGGCCGGGCACGAAGCCGAGCACGAGCATCGCCGCGATCAGCGGGCCGACGGCCCACCGCTCGCGCGTGCGCAGGTCCGGCATCGTCTCGAGACCGTCCCGCACCGGGCCGGTGAAGATCCGCTGGTAGGTCCACAGCACGTAGACGGCCGCGAGCACCACACCCAGTGAGGCCACGATCGCCGCCGCCGGGTGCCGCGCGAACGTGCCGACCAGCACCAGGAACTCCGAGACGAACGTCGACAGGCCCGGCAGCGACAGAGCGGACAGGCCCGCCACCAGGAACGTGCCCGCCATGACGGGGACCACCCTCTGCAGCCCGCCGAAGTCCGCGATGTCCTGCGAGCCGCGCCGCGCCACCAGGAAGCCCGCGATGAGGAACAGGGCGCCGGTGGAGAGGCCGTGGTTGACCATGTAGAAGGACGAGCCCGCCACCGAGGTCGACGTGAAGGCGAAGATGCCCAGCACGATGAAGCCGAAGTGCGACACCGAGGTGTACGCGATCAGCCGCATGAGGTCCTTCTGGCCGATCGCCAGGAGCGCGCCGTAGATGATCGAGACGATCGCCAGCACGATCACGAACGGTGCCGCCCAGCGCGAGGCGGCTGGGAACAGCGGGAGGCACAGCGTGAGCATCCCGAAGGTGCCGACCTTGTCCAGCACGCCCACCAGGAGCACCGACGTGCCGGGGGTCGCGTTCTGCGCCGCGTCGGGCAGCCAGGTGTGCACCGGGAACATGGGCGCCTTGATCGCAAACGCCAGGAAGAAGCCCGCGAACAGCCACTTCTCGAGCGTCGGGTCGATCGTCAGCGCCGTGAGGTTGTCGGTGAGGAAGCCCTGCTTGCCGCCCGGGCCCTGCAGGTAGAGCGCGATGACGGCCACCAGCATGATGAGGCCGCCGGTCAGCGAGTAGATGAGGAACTTGATCGCCGCGTACCGCCGCTGCGCACCGCCGAAGGCGCCGATCATGAAGTAGACCGGGATGAGCATGGCCTCGAACAGGACGTAGAAGAAGAACACGTCCCGCGCGGAGAAGACCGCGACGATGAAGGCCTCGAGCACCAGGGCGAGCGCGAGGAAGTGCCGCAGCCGGTCGCTCGGCGCGCCCGTCGAGCCCTGCTCGCGCCAGGCGGCGAGCACCACCAGCGGGACCAGGACGACGGACATGAGCAGGAGCGCAAGGCCCACGCCGTCCACGCCCACCGCGTAGGACACCCCGAGCGACGGGATCCACTGGTGGGTCTCGGCGAGCTGCTGCGCACCGGCGTCCCCGGTGTCGAACGCGAGCAGCGCGCCCGCGCCGAGGGCGACCTCGGCGAGCGTGAAGGCCAGCGCGACGGTGCGCGTGTGGCGTCGGGCTCCGGCGGGCAGCAGCCACAGCACCGCAGCGCCCACCAGGGGCAGCACGATGAGGGCAGTCAGCCAGGGGAAGTCGGAGGACATCGTGTTGTGCGCTCCTCAGCTCTGGATGACCAGGACGGTGGCGACGAGGACGACCAGACCGAGGAGCATGGTCGCGGCGTAGGAACGCACGTAACCGGTCTGGGTCTTGCGGAGCAGCTGGCCGAGGCCGACCGTCGTCTGGCCGACGCCCACGGTGGCGCCGTCCACGACGGTCTTGTCGACGTAGACCAGCGAGCGGGTCAGGTGCTGACCGGGCTCGACGAGCAGCGCGTCGTTGACCGCGTCCTGGTAGAGGTCGACGCGGGCCGCACGGGTGAGCGCGGTGCCGACGGGCGGGATCACCGGGACCGTCGAGATGGCGTACCGGCGCCACGCGAGGACCGCCCCCACGACCACCAGCACGAGCGTCAGCGCCACGAGCACGCCCGGGGCCAGCACGGGCTCCCCGTGCTCGTGCTCCCCCGTGACCGGCGCGAGCCAGTCGACGAACCGGTTGCCGAGACCGAGTACCAGCCCCAGGCCGGCCGAGCCGATCGCCAGGATGATCATCGGCCAGGTCATGAGCGCCGGGGCCTCGTGCGGGTGCTGCTGGCTGCCGTCGGTCCTGGTCGACCAGCGGCGCTCGCCCTCGAACGTCATGAAGAACAGGCGCGACATGTAGAACGCGGTGATGCCGGCGCCCAGCAGCGCGACGCTGCCGAACAGCCAGGCCCGCCACGTGTGGCCGTCCGTGGGGATGAACGCGGCCTCGATGATCTTGTCCTTCGACCAGAACCCGGAGAACGGCGGGACGCCGAGGATCGCCAGCCAGCCGAGGCCGAAGGTGACGTACGTGATCTTCATGTACCGGGCCAGGCCGCCGAAGCGGCGCATGTCCACCTGGTCGTCCATCCCGTGCATCACCGAGCCGGCACCCAGGAACATCCCGGCCTTGAAGAAGCCGTGGGTCACCAGGTGGAAGATCGCGAACGCGTAGCCCACGGGCCCCAGCCCGGCGGCGAGGACCATGTAGCCGATCTGGGACATCGTCGAGGCGGCGAGCGCCTTCTTGATGTCGTCCTTCGCGCAGCCGACGATCGCACCGAACAGCAGCGTGATGGCTCCGACGACGACCACGACGAGCTGCGCGGTCGGCGCCGCGTCGAACACCGGGGCCGACCGGACGATGAGGTAGACGCCGGCGGTCACCATGGTCGCGGCGTGGATCAGCGCGGACACCGGGGTCGGGCCCGCCATCGCGTCACCGAGCCAGGACTGCAGCGGGAACTGCGCCGACTTGCCGCACGCGGCCAGCAGCAGCATGAGCCCGATGCCCGTGAGCGTCGCCTCGCTCACGCCGGACATGTTCGCGCCGAGCACCGTGGTGAAGTCGACGCCGCCGAAGGTCGCGAACATGAGCCCGAGCGCCACGATGAGCCCGATGTCGCCGATGCGGTTCGCGACGAAAGCCTTCTTGGCCGCGACCGCGTACGGCGTGCGATGGTTCCAGAAGCCGATGAGCAGGTACGACGCCAGGCCGACACCCTCCCAGCCGACGAACATCAGCAGGTAGCTGTCGGCCAGCACGAGAACGAGCATCGCGGCCACGAACAGGTTCAGGTAGGCGAAGAACCGGCGGCGGTCGCGGTCGTGGTCCATGTAGGCGACCGAGTAGACGTGGATGAGCGTGCCGACGAACGTCACGAGCAGCACGAACGTCATCGACAGCGGGTCCAGCCGCATGCCTGCGCTCAGGTGGAAGGCGCCGGCATCGATCCAGTCGCCGACGCGCACGTCCAGCACGCGGTTGCTCGCGTCCCGGTCGAGCATCGCCAGGAAGGTCAGCAGCCCGACGACGAACGCGGCCGCCGAGGCGAGCACGCCGAGCCAGTGCCCCCACCTGTCGGAGCGGCGGCCCAGGAGCAGCAGCAGCGCGGCCGAGCCGAGGGGGAGCCCGACGAGCAGCGGCGCGACGGCGTAGATCCCGGCGCTCACGGGCTCGGCGGCCGCCGGGCCGATGTCGGCGAAGGGCGCGCTCGTCGCCCAGGACGTCAGGGTGTTCACGGTCCGCCCCTCAGCTCTTCAGCAGGTTCACGTCGTCGACCGAGGCCGAGCGTCGGGTTCGGTAGATGGACACGATGATCGCGAGGCCCACGACGACCTCGGCCGCGGCGACGACCATGACGAAGAACGCCAGCACCTGGCCGTCCAGCTGGCCGTGCAGGCGCGAGAACGTCACGAGCAGCAGGTTGGTCGCGTTGAGCATGAGCTCGACGCCCATGAACACGATGATCGCGTTGCGTCGCAGCAGCACGGTCGCCGCGCCGATCGAGAAGAGAATCGCTGCGAGCACGAGGTAGTTGTCGAGGCTCACTTGGTCTCCCCCTCGAGGTCGACGCCCGCGACGGCGTCGGCGATGTCGGGCGCGTTGACGGCCTGTCCGGCGGGGTCGGCCGCGGGCGGCGGGTTCTCGTCGGGCTTCGCGGCCCGGCCCGCCAGCACACGGTCGATGCGCGCCGCGTACTCGGCGGCATCCGCCTCCTGCCCCCGCACGCGCAGCACGCGCGGCACGGACGACTCGAGCGGGTTGCCGTACGGGTCGAGCGCGGGCACGTCCATCGCGTTGTGCCGCGCGTACACGCCGGGGGCGGGCAGCGGCGCGAGGTGGTGACCACCCTCGACGCGCAGGTCGGCGAGCTCGCGCTGGCCGCGCTTGGGGCCCAGGCGCCGGCGGTGCGTGAGCACCAGGGCACCGAGGGCGGCCGTGACCAGCAGCGCGCCCACCACCTCCATGGCAAAGACGTGGTCGGCGAAGATGACCTCCGCGACGCCCTCGGGGTTCGAGCGCGCGTTCGCCTCCTCCAGGCCCACCGACTCCGGGTACAGCGCGGTGCCCAGGACGCCGGCCAGCACCGCGACCAGCCCGAGCGCCGCGATCCAGCCCGCCCAGCGCTGCCCGCGGATGGTCTCGACCAGCGAGTCGGACGAGCCGACGCCCACCAGCATGAGCACGAACAGGAACAGCATCATGATCGCGCCGGTGTAGACGACCACCTGGACCACGCCCAGGAACACGGCTCCCTGCGCCACGTACATGAACGCGAGCGAGATCATCACGACGATCAGCGAGAGCGCCGCGTGCACCGCCTTGCGGGCGAAGAGCAGCCCGAGCGCAGCCAGCACCATCACGGGCGCCAGCACCCAAAACAGCGCCTCCTCGGCGCCGGACGTCTGCCCGCCCTCCGCGAGCACGGCCGGCACGGCCGCCACGAGCGCGCTCATCGGGTGCCCTGCTTGTTGGCGGCCGCGACCAGGCGGGCCATCTCGGCTGCGGTCGCGCCCGCCTCGGCCAGCCGCTCGTTCGCGGCGTCGATGCCGTCGCCCTCGGGCAGCGTCGGGTCGTCGGGACGGTGCTCGCGCACCCAGGCGCGCTGGGCGTCGGTGGCTCCGGTGACCTCGCCGCGGTAGTACTCCGTGTCCGTCGTCCCCTCGACCATCGGGTGCGGGGCGGCGAGCATGCCCGAGCGCAGCGGCGCCAGCAGGTCCTGCTTCTCCCAGATCATCCCGGCGCGCGTGGGGCCCGCGAGCTCGTACTCGTTGGTCATGGTCAGCGCGCGGGTGGGGCACGCCTCGATGCAGAGCCCGCAGAAGATGCAGCGCAGGTAGTTGATCTGGTAGACCGCGCCGAACCGCTCGCCGGGCGAGCGCTGGTTGTCGGGAGTGTTGTCCGCACCCTCGACGTAGATCGCGTCCGCCGGGCAGGCCCACGCGCACAGCTCGCACCCGATGCACTTCTCCAGGCCGTCGGCGTACCGGTTGAGCTGGTGGCGGCCGTGGTAGCGCGGCTTGGCAGGCACCTTCTCCGAGGGGTACTCCTCGGTGACGGTCGGCCGGAACATGTTGGACAGCGTCACGCCGAACCCGCCGACGGGAGCGAGCAGGCCGCGCAGGCCGCCCGCCGGCTTCATGAGCGGCTCGTAGCTGGCGGGTGCGCCGACGTCGGCCGCGGCCGAGCGCGGCTGGACGGCCGCGGACGACTGCGCTGGTGCCGGCTTCCCTGCCGGGCGGGCGACCTGCCGGCCCGTCGGGCGGGCCACCTGCCCGCCGGCGGGGGCGGGCTTCTTGCGCGGCTCAGCCACCGTGCACCTCCGGGTCGGTCTCGGGAGTTCCAGCGGTCGGGACGGGCTCGGACGACGAGCCGACGAGTGCCGCGGCCGCACGGCGCTGGGCGCGCGGCGAGGGCGGCAGCACCTGGCCCGGCAGCGGCGGCACGGGGTACCCGCCGGCGTACGGGTCGAAGACCTGGGGCCCGGTCGGCGCCGCGGCGACAGGCTTCTTCTTCTCCGGGATCAGCAGGCTGATCACCACCAGGACGCCGAGTACGGCGGCGGCGGCGAACAGCGCCGAGCGGTCGAGGTGCCAGAACGTGCGCAGCCCCTGCACCACCGCGACGAGCACCACCCAGACCAGCGCGGCGGGGATGAGCCGCTTCCAGCCGATGTTCATGAACTGGTCGTACCGGAACCGCAGCACCGAGCCGCGCACCCAGACGAAGAAGAACATCACGGCCCAGAGCTTGACGAGGAACCACAGCACGGGCCACCAGCCCTCGTTGAACATCCCGTCGTTGATCTGCGAGATGCCGAACGGAGCGTGCCAGCCGCCCAGGAACAGCGTGGTGGCGACGGCCGAGACGTTGAGCATGTTGATGTACTCGGCCAGGAAGAACCAGGCGAACTTCATGGACGAGTACTCGGTCATGTACCCGGACACCAGCTCGCCCTCGGCCTCGGGGAGGTCGAACGGGAGCCGGTTGGTCTCGCCCACCATCGACACGACGTAGATCACGAAGGCCGGGAGGAGCGGCAGCACCCACCAGATGGTGTTCTGCGACTCCACGATCTGCGAGGTCGACATCGACCCCGCCAGGAGGAACACGCTGACGAGCGACAGGCCCATGGCGAGCTCGTAGGAGATGACCTGGGCCGTCGACCGCACGGAGCCGAGCAGGGGGTACGTGGAGTTGGACGCCCAGCCACCCAGCACGATCCCGTACACGCCCACCGAGGCGCAGGCCAGGATGTACAGGACGGCCACCGGGAAGTCCGTGAGCTGCAGCGGCGTCTCGTGCCCGAACATGCTCACCGACGGGCCGAGCGGGATGACCGCGAACGTCAGGAGCGAGCAGAACACCGCGATCATCGGCGCGACGACGTAGACGACCTTGTCCGCCGCCGTGACGGTCATGTCCTCCTTGAACAGCAGCTTCATGGCGTCCGCGAGGGACTGCAGCAGGCCGAACGGGCCGTGCACGTTCGGGCCCGGCCGCACCTGCATGCGGGCCACGACCTTGCGCTCGAACCAGATGGCGAACAGCACGCTGGTCAGCAGGAACGCGATGATGGCGACCGCCTTGATGACCCACAGCCACCAGGTGTCGTTGCTGAAGTCGGCCGTGACGGGTGCGATGGCAGCCGTGAGCATCACACCACCTCCCTGTTCCCCGCGGCGATGCGGACGACGTCGCCCGAGTCGGCGTGCAGCGTGTCGCGGACGGCGCTGCCCGCGGCATTGGTGGGCAGCCAGACCACGTGCTCCGGCATGTCCGTGACGGCCACCGGGAGCGTGATCGTGCCCGCGTCGGTGCTCACGGCCAGCGATCCCCCGTCCGCCACGCCCACGGCGGCCGCGGTGGCGGCCGAGATCCGCGCGGTGGCGACCTTCGCGGTACCCGCGAGGTGCGGCTCGCCCGACTGCAGGCGACCGGCGTCGAGCAGCTGGTGCCAGGTGGCCAGCACCGCGGTGCCCGGGGCCACCGCGGCGGGCTCGGCGCCCGCCACCCGCGGCGCCTCGGCACGCGCACCGTCCCAGCCGCCGATCTGGTCGAGCTCGGCGTGCACCTCCGCGAGGCTGCCCAGCCCGAGGACGACACCCAGCTCGTCCGCGAGGCGGTCGAGCACGCGGTGGTCGGGCAGCGCGTGGGAGACGAGCGCCTGCGGGAACGGTCGGGGACGGCCCTCCCACGTGACGAACGTGCCGCCGCGCTCCACGGGCGGCGCGACCGGCAGGACGACGTCCGCCCGGTCGGTGACCTCGGACGCACGCACCTCGAGCGAGACGAGGAAGCCCACGCGGTCCAGCGCGTCGCGCGCGAGCGCCGGGTCGGGCAGGTCCGCGGGCTCCAGGCCGCCGACGAGCAGCCCGCCCAGGCTCCCGTCGCGCGCGCCGGCGATGATCGCGGACGCGTTGCGACCGGGCGCCGCGGGGAGCGAGTCCACGTCCCAGGCCGCGGCGAGGTCGACGCGCGCCGCGCCGTCCGCGACGGTGCGACCGCCCGGCAGCAGCGAGGGCAGCAGGCCGGCCTCGACGGCACCCCGCTCCCCGGCGCGGCGCGGCACCCACGCCAGCCGTGCTCCGGTGCGCTCCGCGAGCGCGAGCACGGCGGTGAAGCCGCCGGGGACGGCGGCCAGGCGCTCGCCCACCAGGATCACCGCACCGTCCGCGGCGAGCAGGTCTGCCGCCTCGCCCAGCTGGTCCTGGGCGCCGCCGACGATGCCGTCGAGCACCTCGGCCTCGGTGCCGGGCGCGGCCGCGACCAGCGTGCCGGAGAGCCGCTCGAGCCCGCGCGTCGCCAGCGCCGCCACCGACACCACGCGGGTGCGGTGGTGCACCACGGCCTGGCGGAGCCGCAGGAACAGGATCCCGGCCTCCTCCTCGGGCTCCAGCCCGACGAGCAGCACGGCGGGGGCCCGGTCCAGGTCCGCGAACGTCACCTGGAGGGTGCGGCCCGCGACGTGGTGCGCCAGGAAGGCCTCCTCCTCGTCGGAGTGCGGGCGCGCCCGGCCGTCGACGTCGTTGGTGCCCAGCGCCACGCGCGCGAACTTGCCGTACGCGTACGCGTCCTCGAGCGTGAGCCGTCCGCCGGGCAGCACGCCCACGGCACCGGCCGCACGCAGCCCGGCCGCTGCGGCACCCAGCGCCTCGACCCAGCTGGCGGGGACCAGCTCGCCGCGCGAACCGTCGTCGTTCCGAGAGCGGACCAGCGGGGTGGTGATGCGGTCGGGCGCGGACTGCCACGTGAACGCGAAGCGGTCCTTGTCGCTGATCCACTCCTGGTTGACCGCCGGGTCGTCGCCCGCGAGGCGGCGCAGCACCACGCCGCGGCGGTGGTCGATGCGGATCGCGGAGCCGTTGGAGTCGTGCTCCGCGACCGAGGGCGTGGACACCAGGTCGAAGGGCCGCGAGCGGAACCGGTAGGCCGCGCTGGTGAGCGCCCCCACCGGGCAGATCTGCACGGTGTTGCCCGAGAAGTACGAGGCGAACGGCTTGCCGCTGGTGTCCAGGGTCGCCGCGCCCGCGGGCACGTCGCCCACGAACCCCAGCACGTCCGTGTCGAACCGGCCGATCTGCTGCTGCGCGCCGCGCTTCTGCAGGTCGATGAACACGTCTCCCGCGATCTCCTCGGAGAACCGGGTGCACCGCTGGCACAGCACGCACCGCTCGCGGTCCAGAAGGATCTGCGTCGAGACGGCGATCGGCTTGGGGAACGTGCGCTTGACGTCGACGAACCGCGTGGTGGCTCGGCCGTTGCTCATCGCCTGGTTCTGCAGGGGGCACTCGCCGCCCTTGTCGCAGACCGGGCAGTCGAGCGGGTGGTTGATGAGCAGCAGCTCCATGACGCCGTGCTGCGCCTTGTCGGCCTCGGGCGAGGTGTGCTGCGTCTTGACCTGCATCCCGGGGGTAGCCTCGAGCGTGCAGGAGGCCTGCGGCTTGGGCATCTTGGCGAGCTTGCCGTCGCGCCCGGGCGCCCACACCTCGACGAGGCACTGGCGGCAGGCGCCGGCGGGCGCGAGCAGCGGGTGGTCGCAGAAGCGCGGGATCTGGATGCCCAGCTCCTCGGCGGCACGGATCACGAGCGTGCCCTTGGGCGCCGACGTCTCGATGCCGTCGATGGAGAAGCTCACCAGCTCGGCGTCGCTCGCCGCGACCGGTGCGGGCGCGGCGGGGACCAGCGGCGTGGTCGGTCCGGCGGACGTGATCGTCATGCGTGCACCCCCACGAGGGCCGCGGACCTGCGCGGCGTGTAGTCGAACAGTGCGCTGGCCTGCGGCGGGAACAGCGCGTCGGCGGGGGTGTGGCAGCCCGCCTCGAACTCCTCCCGGAAGTACTGCACGGCGCTCGTGATGGGGCTCGTGGCGCCGTCGCCCAGGGCGCAGAAGGCGCGGCCGAGGATGTTGTCGCACAGGTCGAGCAGCAGGTCGATGTCGGCCGGCGTGCCCTGACCGCGCTCGAGGCGCTGCAGCACCTGCGCGAGCCAGAACGTCCCCTCGCGGCACGGCGTGCACTTGCCGCACGACTCGTGCTTGTAGAACTCGGTCCACCGCGTCACGGCGCGCACCACCGACGTCGTCTCGTCGAAGATCTGCAGCGCACGGGTGCCCAGCATCGAGCCCGCGGCTCCCACGGACTCGTAGTCGAGCGGGACGTCGAGGTGCTCGGCGGTGAAGATGGGGGTCGACGAACCGCCCGGCGTCCAGAACTTCAGTGCGCGGCCGCCGCGCATGCCGCCCGCCATCTCGAGCAGCTCGCGCAGCGTGATGCCGAGCGGCGCCTCGTACTGGCCGGGGTTGGTCACGTGGCCTGAGAGGCTGAACAGGCCGTGGCCAGTGGACCGCTCGGTGCCCATCTGCTTGAACCAGTCGGCGCCGCCGACCACGATCCCGGGCACGGACGCGATGGACTCGACGTTGTTCACCACGGTCGGGCGCGCGTACAGGCCGGCGACGGCAGGGAACGGCGGCTTGAGCCGCGGCTGGCCGCGGAGGCCCTCGAGCGAGTCGAGCAGCGCGGTCTCCTCCCCGCAGATGTAGGCGCCCGCCCCGGCGTGCACGGTGATCTCGAGGTCGTAGCCGGAACCCAGGATGTCCGAGCCGACGTAGCCGGCCGCACGGGCCTCCTCGACCGCGCGCAGCAGGCGACGGTAGACGTGCAGCACCTCGCCGCGCACGTAGATGAAGGCGTGATGGCAGCCGATGGCGTAGGACGTGATGATGACGCCCTCGATGAGGTGCTGCGGGCTGGCCATCATGAGCGGGATGTCCTTGCACGTGCCCGGCTCGGACTCGTCCGCGTTGACCACGAGGTAGCGCGGCCCGCCGTCGGGCGCGGGCAGGAAGCCCCACTTCATGCCCGTCGGGAACCCCGCCCCACCGCGGCCGCGCAGCCCGGAGTCCTTGACCATGGTGACGACGTCCGCCGCCTGCATGCTCAACGCGCGCCGCAGCCCGCGGTAGCCGCCGTTGGCCTCGTACGTCTCCAGGGCCCACGAGCGGTCCGCGTCCCAGTGGGCGCTCAGCACGGGTGCCAGCGTGGTGGCCATCAGGACTCCTTCGCCTCGTCGGAAGCCTGCTTCTTCTGCTGCGCGGCGGGCGAGCTGTCGGCCGCCGTCGTCGCGGGGCGTTCGGCGCTCGACTGCTCCGCACCCACCTTCGGCTGGTGCGAGCCGCCCACCGGGGCGCTTTCCGCGGAGCTGTCGCCGTCGACCGGGAACGCGGGGGCCTGCCAGCCCTTGTCGCGAGCGAGCACCGTGCCGGCCACCGTCGGGCCGCCCGCGCCCACGCCCTCGTCGGCGCGGCCGTCGTCGAAGCCCGCCAGCACGCGGGACATCTGCTTGAACGAGCACACCGAGGCGGCGCCGCGGGTGGGCGCGACCTGCTCCCCCGCGCGCAGCGCGTCGGTCAGCGCGGCGGCGGACTCCGGCGTCTGGTTGTCGAAGAACTCCCAGTTCACCATCACCACGGGCGCGTAGTCGCAGGCGGCGTTGCACTCGACGCGCTCGAGCGTGATCGCTCCGTCGTCGGTCGTCTCGTCGTGCCCGACGCCGAGATGGTCGGACAGGTGCTCCCAGATGGCGTCGCCGCCCATCACGGCGCAGAGCGTGTTGATGCACACGCCCACGGTGTACTCGCCGTTGGGGTGGCGCTTGTACTGCGTGTAGAACGTCGCCACCGCCGACACCTCGGCCGTGGTCAGGCCCAGAGTCGACGCGCAGAACGCGATGCCGCGCGGGCTGACGTAGCCGTCCTCGGACTGCACCAGGTGGAGCATCGGCAGCAGTGCCGAGCGCTCCTGGGGGTAACGGGCGATGATCGTGGCCGCGTCCGCCCCGAGACGCGCGTGCGTCGCCTCGTCGTACGCGGTGCGGTGGGTCTGGCCGGGCGTGCGGCCTGCCTCGACGGACATCAGCGGTCCACCCCTCCCAGCACCGGGTCGAGCGAGGCGACGGCGACGACGACGTCGGCCACCTGCCCGCCCTCGCACATGATCGACGTGGCCTGCAGGTTGTTGAACGACGGGTCCCGGAAGTGGGCGCGGTAGGGGCGCGTGCCGCCGTCGGACACCAGGTGCACGCCCAGCTCGCCGCGCGGGTGCTCGACGGTCTGGAACACCTGGCCCGCGGGCACCCGGAAGCCCTCGGTCACCAGCTTGAAGTGGTGGATGAGCGACTCCATCGAGGTGCCCATGATCTCGCGGATGTGGTCGAGCGAGTTGCCCATGCCGTCGGTGCCGATGGCCAGCTGCGCGGGCCACGCGATCTTCTTATCCTCGACCATCACGGGGCCGGCGTGCTTCTCCAGACGGTCCAGCGCCTGCTCGACGATGCGGATGGACTGGTGGATCTCCTCCATGCGCAGCACCACGCGCGCCCACGAGTCGGCGTCCGTGGCGGTCGGGACGTCGAAGTCGTACGTCTCGTAGCCGCAGTACGGCTCGGCCTTGCGCACGTCGTAGGGCAGGCCCGCGCTGCGCAGCACGGGCCCCGTCACGCCGAGCCCCATGCAGCCCGCGAGGCCGAGGTAGCCGACTCCCTTGAGGCGCAGGTGCAGGATCGGGTTGGCCAGCATGAGCTCCTCGAGCTGGGCCAGGTAGTGCTTGACGTTGACCAGCGCGTCCCGGGTGGCCTCGACGGCACCCGGGGGAACGTCCTGTGCAACGCCGCCCGGGCGGATGTACGCGTGGTTCATGCGCAGCCCGGAGATGAGCTCGAAGATCCGCAGGATCTCCTCGCGCGCCGTGAAGCCGACGGTCATGATCGTCGTCGCGCCCAGCTCGTTGCCGCCCGTGGCGAGGCAGACCAGGTGGGACGTGATGCGGTTGAGCTCCATCATCAGGACGCGGATGACGGACGCCCGCTCGGGGATGTCGTCCGTGATGCCCAGCAGCTTCTCCACCGCGAGGCAGTACGCGGCCTCCTGGAACAGCGGCGCCACGTAGTCCATGCGGGTGCAGAACGTGACGCCCTGCGTCCAGGTGCGGAACTCCATGTTCTTCTCGATGCCGGTGTGCAGGTAGCCGATGCCCGCCCGGGCCTCGGTCACCGTCTCGCCGTCGATCTCGAGCATGAGGCGCAGCACGCCGTGCGTGGAGGGGTGCTGCGGGCCCATGTTGACGACGATGCGCTCCTCGCCGAGCCTGGCGGCCTCCTCGGCGATCTGCGACCAGTCGCCGCCGGACGCCTCGAACATCGGCAGGTCGGCGTCGTCGACGATCCGGGCCGTCGAGTGCGTGGTGCTCATGAGTAGGACCTCCGCTGGTCCGCGGGCGGGATGGTGGCGCCCTTGTACTCGACGGGGATGCCGCCGAGGGGGTAGTCCTTGCGCTGCGGGTGGCCGGGCCAGTCGTCGGGCATCTCGATGCGCGCCAGGCCGGGGTGCCCGTCGAAGATCAGGCCGAAGAAGTCGAAGACCTCGCGCTCGTGCCAGTCGTTGGCCGGATACACGCTCGTGGTCGACGGGATGTGCGGGTCGTCGTCCGGGGCCGCGACCTCGAGCCGCAGCCGCCGGCCGTGCGTGACCGAGACCAGCTGATAGACGGCGTGCAGCTCGCGCCCGTGCTCGTGCGGGTAGTGCACGCCGCTGACGCCCAGGCTGAGCTCGAAGCGCAGGTCCTGGTCGTCACGCAGGGCCTGCGCCACCTCCACCAGGTGGGCGCGCGAGACGTGCAGCGTGAGCTCGTTCCGGTCGACCACCACGTACTCGACCGCGCGTGCGTAGCCGGTGCCCGACTCGTCGAGCACCTCCGTCAGGATGTCGACCACCTCGTCGAACCAGCCGCCGTACGGGCGCTCGGACGGGCCGGGCAGCGCGATCGTGGTGACCAGGCCGCCGTAGCCCGAGGTGTCGCCCGTGTCGTGCACGCCGAACAGTCCGCGCCGCACGTCGACCACCTCGAACGCGGTGCGGCCCGTGTGCTGCGAGCCGGCCTCGAGGGCCGCCTTGCTCGTGTCCTGCGCGTCCGTGGTCGCGTCGCCCGGCTTCACGGCGGACGCGGCGTCGACCTTCTCCTCGCTCATCGCAGCAGCCCCGTCATGTGCGACGTCGGCGTCGCGGCGAGCGCGGCCGCCTCGGCCGCGGCCGCCGCCTCCTGGCGGTTGACGCCGAGCGGCTCGTTCTGGATCTGCTCGTGCAGCGTCAGGATCGCGTTGATGAGCATCTCGGGCCGCGGCGGGCACCCGGGCAGGTAGATGTCCACGGGGACGATGTGGTCGACGCCCTGGACGATCGCGTAGTTGTTGAACATGCCGCCGCTGCTCGCGCAGACGCCCATGGAGAGCACCCACTTGGGCTCGCTCATCTGGTCGTACACCTGCCGGACCACCGGCGCCATCTTCTGGCTCACGCGGCCGGCCACGATCATGAGGTCCGCCTGGCGGGGCGAGGCACGGAACACCTCCATGCCGAACCGGGACAGGTCGTAGCGCGGCGCGCCCGCGGCCATCATCTCGATGGCACAGCAGGCCAGGCCGAACGTCACGGGCCACAGCGAGCCCTTGCGGAAGTAGCCGACCAGGTCCTCGATCGTCGTCAGCAGGAAGCCCGACGGTGCCTCTTCGATGCCCATCCTCAGGCCACCTCTCCGGTCGTTGCGCCGCGCGTCAGTCCCACTCCAGCCCCCCGCGCTTCCACTCGTAGACGAAGGGGATGGTGATGAGCACCAGGAACATCAGCATCGCGACGAGGCCGAACGCGGCCAGCGTGGCGAAGCTGACCGCCCACGGGTAGAGGAACACCACCTCGATGTCGAAGACGATGAACGTCATGGCCACGAGGTAGTACTTGATCGGGAAGCGACCGCCGCCGATCGCGTGCGGCGTGGGCTCGATGCCGCACTCGTACGCCTCGAGCTTGGCGCGGTTGTACCGCTTGGGGCCGATGAGCGCGCTCGAGCCGACGCCGCCGAGGGTCAGCACCGCCGCGATGCCCATGAGGATGAGCAGCGGGACGTACGGATTGGTCATCGCGCGTCACTCCACTTCGTCGTGGTGGTGCTGTCGGGGGTCATGCTGCCGGTGCGATCCTGGCCAGGGCCGCGATGGTCCGGTCCACCACGTCCCCACCTCGAGGCTCGTAGCAGTCGGACAGGAGCTTGAGCACGAAGCGCATGAGCAGCGGCCGCGGCAGCCCGTACCGCGTGCAGAGCCTCATGATCTGCGGGTGCTCGATGATCCGGACGAACAGCCGGCCGAGCGTGTAGTACCCGCCCAGGTCGTCCTTCATCCGGCGCTCGTAGGTGGCGAAGGCGCGCTCGCGTCCCGCGGCGGTCCCGCGGGCCAGGCCCTGCGCGATCGCATCGGCTGCCACGCGGCCCGCCTGCAGGCCGTACGCGATGCCCTCGCCGTTGAAGGGGCTGACCATGCCGGCAGCGTCGCCGGCGAGCATCAGCCCGTTGCCGTAGAGCGGACCGCGGTTGAAGCCCATCGGCAGGGCGGCGCCGCGCACGGGACCGATCTGGTTCTCCGGCGTGAACTCCCACTCGGCCGGAGCGTTGCGCATCCACGCTGCGAACAGGGCCTTGTAGTCGACCTTGGTGGCCGCCGCGGTCGAGCTCACGGAGCCGAGCCCCACGTTGGCGGTGCCGTCCCCGAGCGAGAAGATCCAGCCGTAGCCGGGCATGAGGTTGGACCTGCCGGGGGCGCCGTCCCAGAGCTCCAGGTGCGACTCCATCCAGGGGTCGTCGTGGCGCGGCGTGCGGAAGTAGGTGCGCACGGCCACACCCATCGGGCGGTCGTCGCGCTTGGTCAGGCCCATGCCCGTGGCGAGCCGGGCGCTCACGCCGTCGGCCGCGATCACCACCGGAGCGCGGTAGACGACGTCGTCGCCGGCCCGCTTGCCGTTCTCGTCGACCGGGCGCGCCGTCACGCCCAGGATGCGGCCCGTGCGCTCGTCGCGCACCGGGCTGGTGACGCTGGTGCGCTCGTGCACCTTCGCGCCCGCGGCGCGTGCGTGCTCGACGAGCGTGTGGTCGAACGACATGCGGGCCTTGGCCAGCCCGTACGACGGGTAGCTGGAGATCTCGGGCCAGTCGAGCTCGAGGCGGTGGCCGCCGCCGATGACGCGCAGGCCGCGGTTGCGGATCCAGCCGTCCTGCTCGCGGATGGGCAGACCCATGCGCACCAGCTCGGCGACCGCGCGCGGCGTCAGGCCGTCGCCGCAGATCTTGTCCCGCGGGAACGAGGCCTTGTCCAGGAGCAGGACGTCGAGGCCCGCAGAGGCACAGTGGAAGGCGGCGCCGGCCCCCGCGGGACCCGCGCCGACGACGATGACGTCCGCGTCATCTGTCGCTGCATCCACCACGAGTGACCCCACTTGTGACGTTGTTCACGATCGGCTCCGGCGAGCATAACCACGAGTTCGGGGACTGTCTTCGAAGGTAGGGCTAACTTCGAGCGCGCGGGTGAACAACGGCCCGTGATCTGGGGCTCCGCGCGTGGGGCGCGCTCGGGCACGCTTCGGGCAGGGACCCGCGAGAAGACGCGGCCCGGCTCCGTTTCTACTCCTCGCGCGTGTGCCGCGCACCCCTTCAGGAGGCCTTGGTGCCCCGGTGCAGCGCGACGATGCCGCCCGACAGGTTGCGGAACGCGACGTGCTCCCAGCCTGCGCGCTTGATCTGCACGCCCAGCTCGTGCTGGTCCGGCCACGCCCGGATGGACTCGGCGAGGTAGACGTAGGCGTCCGGCTCCTTGGACACCGCACGGGCCACGGGCGGGAGCGCCCGCATGAGGTACTCCGTGTAGACGGCCCGGAACGGCTTGAAGGTGGGCCGGGAGAACTCGCACACCACGAGCCGCCCGCCGGGCTTCGTCACGCGCAGCAGCTCGGTGAGCGCACCCGGTGCGTCCGGGACGTTGCGCAGGCCGAACGAGATCGTCACCGCGTCGAACGACTCGTCGGCGAACGGCAGCCGCATCGCGTCACCCGCCACGAACGGCAGGTCGGGGCGGCGGCGCTTGCCGACGCCGAGCATGCCCTCCGACAGGTCGCACGGGAGCACCCGCACGCCCTTGTCCGCGAGCGGCTCCGACGAGGTGCCGGTCCCCGCCGCGAGGTCGAGCACGGTCTCCCCGGGCTGCGCCGCGAGCGCGGCCAGGGTCGCCTTGCGCCACTGCCGGTCCTGGCCCAACGAGATCACGTCGTTGGTGCGGTCGTAGTTGCGCGCGACGGCGTCGAACATCGCGGCGACCTCGTTCGGGTCCTTGTCCAAGCTGGCGCGAGACATGCCCACATCGTCGCAGGTCGTCGGGACCGCACCGAACACCGCGGCGGGCCCTGCCTGAGGACGCGCTGAGGAGGGGTGGTGCGCGTCACGGGTCCGCGGCCGTGCAGCATCGCGTCGCAGGCATACGCTGGGCGACGATGAGCACGCTGACCTCCGCGGACGACGTGCCGCAGCCGCTCGTCGTCCGGACCGTCGCGCTCGACGGCCTCGGGGACGGCAGCGACCCGACCGACCCCACCGACCTGCTGGGTCTCCTGCCCGCCGACGCCCCGCTCGCGTGGGTGCGGCGCGGGGACGGGCTCGTCGGGTGGGGCGAGGCCCTGCGCGTCGAGGTGACGGGGGCGACGCGGTTCGCCGATGCCGAGCGGGCCTGGCAGGCCGTCCTGGCCCGCGCGATCGTGCGCGACGAGGTCCGCCTTCCGGGCACCGGGCCGGTGGCGTTCGGCTCCTTCGCGTTCGACGAGCACTCCCCCGTCGGCGGTGTCGTCGTGGTCCCGCGCGTCGTCGTCGGCCGCCGGGGCGGGCGCGCGTGGCTCACCACGATCACCACGGGTGCCCAGCTGGGCTCCGCGCCCGCGCTGGTCGACGTCGTCGGCCCCCGCGTCCCGCCGCGCGCGCCGGGCACCGTGACGTACGACGACGCGTCCGCCGCCGACTGGCCCGACGTCGTGGCCCAGGGCATCGCGGCGATCCGCGCGGGCGAGGTGGACAAGGTGGTGCTGGCCCGCGACGTGCACGCGCGCACCGAGCACCCGCTCGACTCCCGCTGGGTGCTGGACAGGCTCGCCGCGCAGTACCCGTCGTGCTGGACCTTCAGCGTCGACGGCATGCTCGGCGCCACGCCCGAGCTGCTGGTGCGCTCCGAGAAGGGACTCGTCACCTCCCGCGTGCTGGCCGGCACCATCCGCCGCACGGGTGACGACGCGGCCGACGTCGCCCGCGCCGCGATCCTGGCCCACTCGTCGAAGGATCTCGAGGAGCACGAGTACGCGGTGCAGTCCGTGGCGCACGCGCTCGAGCCGTTCTGCTCGTCGACCAACGTGCCCGACGTGCCCTTCGTGCTGCACCTGCCCAACGTGCTGCACCTCGCCTCCGACGTGACCGGCGTGCTGGCCGGCGGCGCGGGATCGCACCCGTCGTCGCTCGCGCTCGCGGCGGCGCTGCACCCGACCGCCGCCGTGTGCGGCACGCCCACCGAGGCGGCGCGCAAGCTCATCGCGCGCGTCGAGGGCATGGACCGAGGGCGCTACGCCGGGCCCGTGGGCTGGTTCGGCGCCGACGGTGACGGCGAGTGGGGCATCGCCCTGCGCTCGGCCCAGGTCGATCCCGAGGACGGGCGGCGCGTGCGGCTGTTCGCCGGCTGCGGGATCGTCGCCGCCTCGGACCCCACGGCCGAGCTGGCCGAGTCCGAGGCCAAGCTGGTCCCCATGCGCTTCGCCCTCGCCACCGACTGACCCGCCACCCCCCCCCGCCGGGCCCGACGCGCGCCGCCCGAGCCGCCCGCGCCGCCCGAGCCGCCCGAACTGCACGTTCCCCTGCGCCGACCGCGGGTCATCCGGCACAAGCGCTAGCCGCGCGCCACGCGCGGTCGGTCCGCGCGACCCGCGGTCGGCGAGGTGTGTGCGACGCCAAGGGGAACCGTGTCCCCGCGAGGGCGGATGGGTAGACGGGTACACGAGAAAGCGGGCATGACCGGCGAGCTGCTGTCGCCGCCGGCCCTCGTATTCACGCCGAGCGCGGGTCGGGCGGCGCGAGCGCTGGTCGCGCGCCACGCGCGGTCGGGCCGCGCGACCCGCGGTCGGCGCGGTGTGTGCGCTTGCGCGGCGGCCCGTGCCGCCAGGCTGGCCGTGCCGCCTACCCGACGGGAGCCCTACGCCGAGTGCGGGTCGGGCGGCGCGAGCGCTAGTCGCGCGCCACGCGCGGTCGGCCCGCACGACCCGCGGTCGGTGCTGGGTTGCGCTGACCCCGCGCGCCGGCCCGGCCACGTGCCGCCCAGGCCGCGCGCTGACCGTGCGGCCGACCCGACGCCAGCGCTCACGCCGAGCGCGGGTGTTGCGGCGCGAGTGCTGGTCGCGTGCCGCGCGCGGTCGGGCCGTGCGACCCGCGGTCGGCGAGGGGTTTGCGTGGCGCCCAGGGGACCGAACCGAGAGGGCGGGACCGGGCCCGGGGCGGGTAGACGGGGATGGCCGGCGACGGCGCGCCAGGGGGTGCGCGCCGGTCGCCGGCCGGTGTGGGGAGGGCGTCAGCCCTGGTTGCCCTGGGAGCTGCCGTCGCCGCCGCCCTGCTGCTCCTGGAACCACTTGTACAGCTGCTCCGGGGTGAGCTGGTCGAGGTTGGGGCCCTGGCCCGAGCCGTTGTCGGGCGCGGACTGGTCCGGCGTCGACTGGTCCGGCGAGGACTGGTCGGGCGTGGACTGCTGCGGCGCCTGCTGCGTCGCGTCCTCACGCGTCGCCAGCGTCACGTCGACGTCGAGCGCCTTGCCGTCGCGGACGATGGTCAGCGTGGCCTTGTCGCCCGAGGTGAGCGAGCGGACGTAGGCGGTCAGCGACTCGGCGCCCCCGACGGGCTTGTCGTTGATCGCGACCACCACGTCGCCGACCTTGAGGTCGGCAGCGGCAGCGGGCGAGCCGTCGCTGACGGACTCGATCTTGGCGCCCGCGCGGGTCACGCCGTCGGCGGTCGCGGTGCCGTCGTTCAGCCCGACACCGAGGAAGGCGTGCTTGGCCGTGCCGCTCTCGATGAGCTGCGCGGCGACGTTCTTCACCAGGTTGGACGGGATCGCGAAGCCGAGGCCGATCGAGCCCGACTGGCTGGAGAGCGTCGCGATGGACGAGTTGATGCCGATGACGCGGCCCTGCGCGTCGAACAGCGGGCCGCCGGAGTTGCCGGGGTTGACCGCGGCGTCGATCTGGATCGCGTTCGTGACCGTGCCGGCCCCACCGTTCTCGCCCTGCGTGGAGACGGGGCGGTCCACCGCGGAGACGATGCCGGTGGTGACGGTGTTGGCCAGGCCGAGGGGGTTGCCGACGGCCATGACCGGCTCGCCCACGACGACGCCGGCTGAGTCGCCGATGGCGGCGGGGACAAGGCCGCTGGGCGCCTTGTCGAGCTTGATGACGGCGAGGTCGGTGGTCGGGTCGGTGCCCACCACCGTGGCGTCGAAGATGCGGCCGTCGGTCAGCGTGACGGAGACCTTGCCCTCGGCGCCGGCGACCACGTGGTTGTTGGTGACGATGTGTCCGGCGTCGTCGATGATGACGCCCGAGCCCTGCGCACCGCCCTGCGAGGTCGTGACGGCGATGGCCACCACCGACGGCTGCACGGCCTTGGAGACAGCCTGCCAGTCGGGGTCGTCCGAGGTGGAGCCGGACACGGGCACCGCGTCGTTCGAGGTCTGGCCGATGGTGGCCAGGGACGCCGGCGAGGCGCCGTCGGGGCCGTCGTCGTGCGTGATGCCGAACACCGCGATGCCCGCGACGAGCGCGCCGACCGCCGCGGCGGAGGTCACGGGGAGCCACGCACCACGCTTCTTGGCGGGGGCCTGCGTGGCGACCGCCGGCTGGTCGGGGAACCAGGGGTTCACGGGCTGGGCCTGAGCGCCGGGGGCTGCCGGCGCGGCGCCGACGTACGGCATCGGCGCGGTGTGCGCCGGCACGGCAGCACCGGCGGCGCCGGCAGCGGCGGCAGCACCAGCGCCGGCAGCGGCACGGTCGGCCGCCTCGCGCTGTGCCGCCTCGCGCTGCGCGGCCTCGTACAGCGCGCGCTGGTCGGCGGGCGCGGCCGGGTGCGGCGGCGTGAACGGGTTGGTGGGGTGCGGGACGGGCGGGATGGGCTGCGTCGTCTCCGACTGCGGGTGCTCGTTCTCTGGCGTGGTCATCGGTGTGGCCTCCTCGGTATGGCCCCTATGCAACCGGGTCTCGCTGGAGGCAGGCTTCAGGGAACCTGGGAGTTCGCTGCGAGTTTCTCAGGCGACGAACCCTCAGGTGGCAGCGGGGTCTACAGGTCGGTCGCGACGAGCGCCGCGGCCACGTCCGCGGCCAGCCGCGCGCCCAGCTCGCGGCGCCCCGAGCGGTCCACGCGGACCTCGACGACCGACAGCCCCCGGCCCGGCGCGGCGAGCGCGGGAAGCAGCCCGTCGACGTCGCCCACGCGCGTGTGCCGCACGCCGTACCCTGCGCACAGCGCCGCCACGTCGGCCCCGTGAGGCGTGCCGAAGACGCGCTCGAACACGTCGGCCCGCTCGGGCTCCCCCGGCTCGAGGGTCGAGAAGATCGCCCCGCCCTCGTCGTTCGCGACCACCACTTGCAGATCGACGGCCGGCTCGAGCGGGCCACGCAGCAGGCCGCCCACGTCGTGCAGGAACGTGAGGTCGCCCATCACGGCGCGGACGCGGCGCCGCGGCAGCCCGAGCGCGACGCCGATCGCCGTCGAGACGGTGCCGTCGATGCCCGCGAGCCCACGGTTGGCGAGCACGGCCGGGGCCTCCTCCCAGCGGGCCACGAGGTCGAGGTCCCGCACCGGGCTCGACGAGCCGACGACGAGCACGTCGTCGGGGCTCGAGGCCGCGGCGACCGCGCGCGCGAGCGCCAGGCCGGTGACGCGCGCACCGGCGCGCTTGCGATGGCCCCGCTCGGCCGGGTCCAGCGCCGCGTCGAGGACTCTCGTCGCGCGCTCGTCGGCCGCCTTCCACGCCTCCAGCCAGCCCGCCGGCGAACCCAGCCGACCGGTCCGCATCCGGCTGGGCGCCTCCAGCAGCACCTGGTCCGCGGCACGTGCCGCGTCCGGCCACGCCGCTCCCGTGGGCGCGATGACCACGACCTCCACGTCGGCGCGGGCCAGGAGCCGCTGCACACCGCGCGTGAGCGTCGGGCGGCCCAGCACCACGGCGCGGCGCACCCGGCCGCCCAGCCGCTCGTCGGCCAGCAGCAGCTGGTACGCGGCGATCGCGTGGGTGCCGCTGCGAGCACCGGACGATGGCTCGGCCAGCAGCGGCCAGCCGTTCGCCTCCGCGAGCCGACGCGCGCCGATGCCGGCCCCGTCGCCGGCGACGACGACCGTGGGGGTTCCGGCCAGGCGGCCGCCGCGGACAGGAGCCCGCGCCGGGTCGGGCACGGGGACCGGCGTGCTCGGCGGGCGCAGCTCGACGTGCGCGAGGCCGCTCGTCCCGGGCTCGGGCCACGGGTCGTCCCCGGGGACCAGCGGCTCTCGGAAGCACAGGTTGAGGTGCACCGGGCCGGGGTCGCCGGTCCGGGCGCCCTGCGCCGCTGCGACCGCGCGGACGGCCAGCGCGCGCATGTCGCGATCCTCGTCGGGGCGTCCGACCGGCGCAGGGACGTCGAGCGCGAGGCGCACGGCCCCGGCGAAGATCCCGACCTGCTCGGTGGTCTGGTTCGCTCCCGTCCCGCGCAGCTCGTGCGGCCGGTCGGCGGTGAGTAGCAGCAGCGGGACGCCCGCGTGGTGCGCCTCCAGCACCGCGGGGTGCAGGTTGGCGACGGCCGTGCCGGACGTGGTCACGACGGCGACCGGCCGCGGCTGCTCGTCGAGGGCGTGCGCGCGCGCCAGGCCCAGGGCCAGGAAGCCGGCGGACCGCTCGTCGATGCGCACGTGCAGGTGGAGGGCCGGCGCACCCGCGGGGCGCTCGGCCTCCGGGCGGGCGGCGTCGGCGAGTGCGTACGCGAGCGGCGCGCTGCGGGAGCCGGGCGCGAGCACCACGTCCTGCACGCCCAGCGCCGCGAGCGCCTGGATCAGCACCCGCGCCGCGCTGGTCGACGGGTGCGTGGTCACGCCCGACATCATGCCTGGTCGGCGGCGTGCGGTTCGACCTCGCGCAGGCGCTGCTCCCACCGCGCGACGAGGCCGTCGTCGCCGGCCGCCGCGGCGAGCAGCGCCGGGTCGGGCTCCGGGCGCCGCACGGGCAGGGCGCCGTCGACGGGCAGCAGCGGCTCCGCGACCACGTCGGCGCTCAGCAGCTGCGCGGTCGCCAGCCCGCACGCGTACGGCAGCTCGGGGAGGGCCGCCGCCAGCGCGACGCCGGCCGCCAGCCCCACCGAGGTCTCGAGCGCGGAGGAGACCACCACCGGCAGACCGACCCGTTCGGCGAGCTCGAGGCAGGCGCGCACTCCCCCGAGCGGCTGGACCTTGAGGACCACGATGTCCGCCGCGTGCGCCCGGACGACGGCGAACGGGTCCGACGCGCGACGGATCGACTCGTCCGCGGCGATCGGCACGTGCGTCCCGCGGCGCACCCGGGCGAGGTCCTCGACGTCTGGCACGGGCTGCTCGGCGTACTCGAGCCCGCCCGCCGCGCGGTCGAGCGCCGCGAGCCGCGCGACGGCGGTGTCGACGTCCCACGCGGCGTTGGCATCCACCCGGATCGCCCCGTCGGGGCCGATCGCGTCGCGGACCGCCTCGAGCCGTGCGATCTCGTCGGCGAGCGACTGGCCCGGCTCGGCGACCTTCACCTTGGCGGTGCGACAGCCGCCGGAGGCGCTGACGATGCGGTGGGCGTGCTCGGGCCCCACGGCGGGGACGGTCACGTTGACCGGGATGCGGTCGCGCAGCGGCGCGGGCCAGCCCTCGTCGGCCGCCTCACGCGCCGCGCGCCACCACGAGGCGGACTCCTGCGGTCCGTAGTCCCAGAACGGGCTGAACTCGGCCCAGCCGGCGTCGCCGCGCAGCAGGACGCCGTCCCGACGGAGCAGGCCGCGGAACCGGGTCCGCAGCGGGACGTCGTACACGAGCACGGGCCCACCGTAGTCACACGACGCGCGCGACCACCTCTCGCGCGTGGGCACGCACGTCCCGCCCCTCGCTGAGCGCTGCCAGCGCAGCACCGTCCACCAGGGCGACGAGCACCTCGGTCGGCCACGGCAGGCCCAGACCGGCGATCGCCGCGTCGAGCGCCGCGCGGCCCCGGGCGTAGGCCCCGGCCAGTGCGGGCAGGCGCCCTGCTCCGGCCAGGTGCTCGTAGTGCCCCCGCAGCACCCGGTCGTCACCCGGCGGCAGCACGGCGTCGACCAGCGCCTGCGCGGCGGACGAGCGCTCGCGGGCCGCGACGGCGCGGGCGTGCGCCGCCCACTGCTCGGCCAGCTCGGCGCCGGCCGCGGCGAGTAGCTCGTCGAGGTCCGCGAAGTAGTAGGTGGTGGCCGAGAGCGACGCGCCCGCGCGCGCCGCGACGGCGCGGTGGCTCACCGCCGCCGGGCCGCCCTCGCGGACCAGCGCGACCGCGGCGCCGACGAGCGCGGCGCGGCGCTGCTCACCGCGCGCGCGGCGACCGTCCGTCATGCGTGACCACCGCCCGACAGGTTCAGGCCCGCCACGCCCGCGACGATGAGCAGGATCGAGACGATCTTGACGATCGTCGCGGGCTCGTCGAGGAGCACCATGGCGAGGACGGCGGTCGTGACAGCTCCGATGCCGACCCACACCGCGTACGCACTCCCCACCGGCAGGCTCCGTAGCGCGAAGGCCAGCCCCGCCATGCTCGCCGCCAGCATCACGACGAAGCCGACGCTCGGCCACAGCCGGGTGAACCCGTGCGACTCCTTGAGCGACAACGCCCACCCCGCCTCGAGCAGACCCGAGAGCACCAGCACGACCCACGCCATGACGACCACCTCACAACAGGCGCACCGGGTGGCATGTCCCGCCGTCGTACGCCGTTCTAGTACGACCGTACCATAAAGCTGCCGCTACTAGGGTGGGCGACGTGAACGCCGAGCTCCCCGACCGCGTGTCCGAGACCTTCGACCCCACCCGATGGCGCACGGTCGAGGGGTTCCAGGACCTCACCGACCTCACCTACCACCGGGGGGTGGACCGCTCCGGCGAGCCGCGGGACCTGCCGGTGGTCCGCGTGGCCTTCGACCGGCCGGAGGTGCGCAACGCGTTCCGCCCGCACACGGTCGACGAGCTGTACCGCGTGCTCGACCACGCGCGCATGACCTCGAGCGTCGGCACCGTGCTGCTCACGGGCAACGGTCCGAGCCCGCGTGACGGCGGGTGGGCGTTCTGCAGCGGCGGGGACCAGCGCATCCGCGGCCGCGACGGCTACCGGTACGCGGACGGCGACACGGCCGCGGCCGTCGATCCGGCGCGCGCAGGACGGTTGCACATCCTCGAGGTGCAGCGCCTGATCCGCACCATGCCCAAGGTGGTCGTCGCGCTCGTCGGCGGCTGGGCCGCGGGTGGCGGCCACTCGCTGCACGTGGTCGCGGACCTGACCATCGCCTCGCGCGAGCACGCGCGCTTCATGCAGACCGATGCCAACGTGGGCTCGTTCGACGGCGGGTACGGCTCGGCGCTGCTGGCGCGGCAGGTGGGCCAGAAGCGCGCGCGGGAGATCTTCTTCCTCGCGCGGGAGTACTCGGCCGAGCAGGCGCTGGCGTGGGGTGCGGTCAACGACGTCGTGCCGCATGCCGAGCTCGAGGAGGCGGGGCTCGAGTACGCGCGGATCATCGCGAGCAAGTCGCCGCAGGCCGTGCGGATGCTCAAGTTCGCGTTCAACCTCGCGGACGACGGGCTGGCCGGGCAGCAGGTGTTCGCGGGCGAGGCGACGCGCCTTGCCTACATGACCGACGAGGCGGTCGAGGGCCGTGACGCCTTCCTGGAGCGCCGCGAGCCGGACTGGTCCGGCTTCCCCTACGCCTACTAGCGGCTGACCATCGCCCAGGCGGCGAGATCCACCACCTGCGCCACCAGCACGGCGGCGCCCACCAGCAGGCCGGTGAGGATGAGGCCGGCGGCGACCACCGCGCCGAGGGAGGCCGTGTCGTGCTCGTGGATGTGCGGGTGCGTCATGCCTCAAGGCTCGCCGCGCAGCCCCGGACGCCACATCGCCCCCCGGTCGCGTCGTCGCACACGCGGACTCAGCCCGGCGGCGCGACGCCGTCCACCCTCAGGAGGAGATCGACAGCCTGCCGTCCTCCTTCGGGACCAGCTCCACCCAGGTGTTGCCGGGAGCGAGCAACGCCGGCTTCCCGTTGGCGGTGAACAGGCGCAGCGGCTCGTCCGTGGCGGCCTTCTTCCAGGTGACCGCGATCGTCTTGCCGCCCGTGGCGACCGTGCCCTTGCCGGAGCCGACCAGCTTGTAGACGGGCACGGGTGCACCGCCCTGCGCGTTGAAGCCCGAGTCGACGTGCCGCGCGACGATCGAGACGACGTTCACGGCGACGAGGCGCTTGCCGTCCCGCCCGGTGGCCGGCGTGGATCCCTCGCTGCGGTTCCACTTCTTGGCCTTGCCGTCCCAGGTCCAGGACGGGTTCGACGCGGCCGAGAGGTGGAAGTCGAGCTTCGAGGCCGCGCGCCCGTACGCGACGGCCGCCGACTCGGCGGCCGTCCGGGCGAAGAGGAACTGCTGGGCGGGAGAGTCCTGGTGCCGCGCGTTGGCGGACTTCCAGAACGTCTTGGGGTCGCCGTACACGTTGTGCGGCGCCGCACGGTCGTGCGTGCGGTACATGCCGGGCGTCCCCGCGTCGTTGCTCAGCGGCTGCAGCCCGGCCTTCGCGACGAGCGGCAGGATGCCGCGCTGGCCGCCCGAGAACGCGAGCAGCCCCTTCGTGGGCGCGAGCACGATGGGGTCCGACGGCCGCACCGACCGGATGGGGCCCACCTCGGCGGGCACGTGCGAGTGGTACACCGCGATGTAGCGCGAGACCTGGAACTCGACGATCGTCTCCCAGACCACGTCCGCCTCGTTGAGGCCCGTCTGCGGCCTGGCCTGGCTCGTGTTCTCGATCTTCACCGCGAGCGCGGCCCGGTTCGCGGGCTTGCCGGCGACGCCGGTGAGCGGCCAGACCGGCTCGGCGGACGGCGTGGGCGCGGGCGCCTTGCTCGGCTCGATCGTCGGCCCCACGACGACGGGCGACGGGGTGGGTGCCGGGTCAGCGTCCCCGCTGCACGCGGTCAGCGCCAGCGCGATGCTGCCCACCGCGGCCGTCGCCACCCACACGGACCTTGCCGACATCTGCACTCCCCGAGGACTCCGCACGGGAACAAGGCTGACACACGCGTGCGCCTGCTCGTGGCCGCCGCCCCGGCGCGCCTCGGGGTGAGGACCGGCCGCCGGCCCGTGGCGTGCCGCGGGTCCGCCTACTCTGGGGACGTGACCCGGCCGCTGCGTGACGTCTCCGCGCGGCCGGACCTCCTGCTCGGCGCCCTCGCCGCGGCCCTGGACGGCTCGGGCCCCGCCGTCCTCCCGCGTGAGGACGTGCGACCGGACCGCCCCGAGTCCGACGAGGTGCCGGCCGACGTGGCCCTCGTGGTGCACACCTCCGGCTCCACGGGCGAGCCGCGCGGCGTCATGCTCGGCGCGGCCGCCCTCCGCGCGTCGGCGTCGGCGACCGCCGCCCGGCTCTCCGGTCCCGGTCAGTGGCTCCTCGCGCTGCCTGCCACGCACGTGGCGGGGGTCCAGGTGCTCGTGCGGTCGGTCCTGGCGGGCACCACGCCCGTCGTGCTCGAGCCCGGCCCGTTCCGGCCGGCCGCGTTCGTGGCGGGCGCCGCGCGGATGGCTCCCGGCACGCGCTACACCTCCCTGGTCCCCACCCAGCTCGTCCGGCTCCTCGAGGACCCCGCGGCGACCGCGGCACTGACCGGCTTCGACGCCGTGCTGCTGGGCGGGGCGGCCACGCCCGGTGCGCTGCTGGCCGCGGCGCGCGCAGCGGGCGTGCGCGTGGTCACCACGTACGGCATGTCCGAGACGTGCGGCGGCTGCGTGTACGACGGCGTGCCGCTCGACGGCGTCTGCCTCGCCCTGGAGGACGGCCGCGTCACCATCGCCGGGCCGGTGCTCGCGACCGGCTACCTCGGACGACCCGACCTGGACGCCGAGACGTTCGTGGTGCGGGACGGCGTCCGGCGCCTGCGGACCGCCGACCTGGGCCGGATCGACCGCGGCGTGCTCACGGTCCTCGGCCGCGCCGACGACGTCATCGTGACCGGCGGTGTCAACGTCGCGCCCGCCGCCGTCGAGGACGTCGTGGCGGCGCTTCCGGGCGTCGCGGAGGTGTGCGTCGTCGGCCTGCCGGACGACGAGTGGGGGCAGGCGGTCGTCGCCGCGGTGGTCCCCGCCGGGACGCCCCCTACGCTCGAGGCGGTGCGGGCGGCGGTCTCCGCCGCGCTGGGCTCCCCCAGCGCGCCGCGGCGCCTCGTCGTCCTCGACCAGCTCCCTCACCGAGGGCCCGGCAAGCACGACCGCCGAACCCTCGCCCTCGCCCTCACCGACCGGAGGACCACCACGTGACGTCACCCCAGGAGTGGCTGGCCGGAGCCCGCCTGCGCACGCTGCCCGCGGCCGCCGCGCCCGTGCTCGTCGGCACCGGCGCGGCCGCCGAGATGGGCTCCTCGCACCTGGGCATGGCTGCCCTGGCCCTCGGCGTCGCGCTCGCGCTGCAGGTGGGCGTCAACTACGCCAACGACTACAGCGACGGCATCCGCGGCACGGACCTCGACCGCGTGGGCCCCCTGCGCCTCACGGCGTCGGGCACCGCCACTCCCCAGGCCGTGCGCACGGCCGCGTTCGCGTCCTTCGGCGTCGCGGCGCTGCTGGGGCTGTGGCTCGTGGCGCTCAGCGGCCAGTGGTGGCTGCTCGCCGTGGGCGCGCTCGCGGTCGTCGCGGCGTGGACCTACACGGGCGGCAGCAACCCGTACGGCTACCGCGGGCTCGGCGAGGTGGGTGTGTTCGTCTTCTTCGGCCTGGTCGCCGTCGCGGGCACCACCTACACGCAGGCCGGCGGCGTCTCGTGGGCCGCCTGGGTGGGTGCCGTCGCGGTCGGGCTGCTCGCGTGCGCCCTGCTCATGGTCAACAACCTGCGCGACGTGCCCACCGACGCGCTCGTGGGCAAGCGGACCGTGGCGGTCCGGCTCGGCGACCACCGCGCGCGGCGCGTCTACGCGGCGCTCGTCGTCGTGCCGGTGCTGCTGGGCGGCGTGTGCGCCTTCGCGAACCCGTGGGCGGTCATCGTCCTGGTGCTGCTGGTGCCCGCCTCGATCCTCGCGGGCGTGGTGCTCCTCGGCGCCCGCGGTCGCGCTCTCGTGCCCGTCCTCGCCGGGACGGGCATGCTCGAGCTCGGGTTCGGCGTGCTGCTGGGGATGGGCCTGGCGCTGTAGCGCTCAGGCCTGGTCGTCGCCCCGCGCGGGCTGGCCGCCCCGCCGTGCGTCGTCTCCCCGCGCGGGCTCACCGCGGCGCGCCGCCTCGTCGAGCTCGTCCTCGAGCTCGGCGTCCTTCTCCGTGGCGGTCCGCGCCCGTCCGGGGCGCCCCTCCGATCGCGCCTGCACGAACGCCGCGGCACGCGTGCGCTGCTTGTCCAGCAGCAGGTAGCCGAGCAGCCAGCCGATGACCAGGCCCGCGAGCGGAGCGAGCCAGGAGTGCATCCCCGCCCACCAGGCCCCCGCGGTCGCCGCGGCGAACAAGGCGAGGCGCAGCAGGGTGTAGGTCACGACGGGCACCGTCCCAGGGTAGGTCAGGCGGGCACTCGCTCCGAACCGCACTAGCCTGGCCCGATGAAGAACCTCGGCGCCCTGCTGCTCATCGGGCTCGTCGTCTACTCGGTGATCGGGATCGTGCGCAGCGAACCGGGCGAGCGGCTCGGCGTGCCGCGCGCCCTGTGGGTGCTGCTCGTGGTGCTCATCCCGCTCGTGGGGTCCATCGTGTGGATCGTCGTCAGCACCACCCACCGCGCGGCACAGCCCCGCACCACGCTGTCCCGGGGGCCGTCCGCGCCCGACGACGACGACGAGTTCCTGTGGCGGCTCGACGAGGAGCGCCGCCGCACCAACCCACCGACGGACGAGCCCAAGCAGTAGCCGCCCGGCTCGGGCCGGTCAGAGAAACGATCAGGCGCGGGTCGGTCAGAGGCCCGAGTACGAGTGCTTGCCCGTGACGACGAGGTTGACCACCGTGAAGTTGGCCAGCACCACCGCGTAGCCGACGAACACGAAGTAGGCCGCCCGCCGCCCGCTCCAGCCGCGCGTGGTGCGCGCGTGCAGGTACGCCGCGTAGACCACCCACGCCACGAACGTGCCGATCTCCTTGGGGTCCCAGCCCCAGTAGCGGCCCCACGCGTGCTCGGCCCAGATGGCGCCGCCGATGAGGGTGAACGTCCACAGCACGAAGCCGACCGCGTTGAGCCGGAACGCCATGGCCTCCAGGCGGCGGGCGTCGGGGACCTGCTCGAGCCACGCGAACCGCGGCCCGGTCACGGCCCACCCGGCGAAGGTCTGGCGCAGCCCGTCGGCGCGGGACCACGGCGTCACCAGGTGCGAGTGCGCGTTCTCCCGGCCGTCGCGCAGCACCTGCAGCACGGACGCCGCGAACGCCACGGTGAAGACGCCGGTCGCGGTGATCGCGACGCCCACGTGGATGATGAGCCAGTAGCTCTGCAGGGCCGGCTGGACCGCCTCGGCCTCGACGTAGAACTTGAGCAGCGCGAGCGCGAGCGACAGCACCGACAGGCCCATCACCAGCACGCTGATGAACGGGATGATGCGCCGCCGCTGCACGATCGCGAGCACAAGGGTCGCGACGAAGACGCCGACGAGCGTGAACTCGTACATGTTCGCCGTGGGCCAGCGCCCGGCCGCGAGCCCGCGCGTCACGATGCCGCCGAGCAGCAGCGCGACGCCCAGGTAGTGCGTGGAGCGGGCGATGCCCTCCGCGCGCCGCGAACGGCTCGGCGCAGCCTCGTCGGCCGAACCGGCGACCGCGCTCACCGGACCGCCCGCACCGGCACCGACGCGCGCCGGCACGGCGGCCGGCACGCGGCGCTGGGCCTGCTCCGCGATGCGCGCCATGTCGACCGTGTAGGCGATGAGCGAGACGGTGAAGGTCGTCGCCGCGGCCCAGACGAGCAGGGTGCTCAGGTCACCGAGGTTCATGGCGTCTCCTGCGTCGTGGTGAGCTGGTCGGGCCGCCGTCCGGCCGGCCGGTCGGGTGTCTCGGGCAGCGTCGCTGCGAGGATCCTGTCGAGCTCGGGCTGGAGCCCGACGTCGTCGCCTCGCGCCAGTCCGGCGGCGGTGACCACTGTACGACCGCCCTCGGGGGCGGCGCGTACCCAGATGCGCCGGCGCGGGGCGAACAGCGAGGTGGCCAGGCCCAGGAAGGCCAGCACGGCGAACACGAGCACGTACGTCAGCGTCGGGTCGTAGCGCAGGTCGAGGGCGACGAAGCGCGGCAGCGCGGAGAAGGTCAGCGAGCCCAGCCCGTCGGGCAGCTCGACCGTCTCCCCCAGCTTCACGTACAGCGTCACCGGGTCGCCGTTCGCGTCGACCGACTGCGTCATGCGCGACTCGTCGAGCTCGTAGACGTTCTGCGGCACGCCGGTGTCCAGGCCCAGGTTGCCGTGCCACACCGTCAGCACCAGCAGCGGGTTGCCCGGCTGCGGGTAGATCGACTGCCACGTCGTGGCGTCCACCTGCTTGGCCGTGGGCAGCAGGTAGCCGACGATCCCGATCTGGTCCTGGTCGCCCGAGACGCTCGGCACCTTGATGACACCGCGCGAGGTGTACTGCTGGTTCTGCGGGAGGAACGGGACCTTGCCGCCGCCCGCGATCTTGCCGGACGCGTCGCGGACCTCGATCTGGGGCGCGTAGCCGTTGCCCTGCAGGTAGACCTTGGCGCCGTCCACGTCGAGCGGGTGGTTGACCTTGATGGTCCGCTTCTCCGGGTCCTGGCCGGGCTCGGTGAGCGTCACGTGCGCCGTGAAGTCGCGCGGGTTGAGCGTCACCGGGTCGAACCGGGACTCGAACTCGTCGAGCTGCATGGTGAACGGCTCGAGGGAAGCCGGGTCGAACGCGGTGCCCTGCTCGAACGAGTCGTAGCGGACCACCGAGTTGGCGAAGCCGTTGCCCTGCACCACGATCGCCTGTCCGCGGTAGTGCAGCATCTGGCCCGTCGCGACCGAGATGAGCAGGCCGACGAGCGCGAGGTGGAACACCAGGTTGCCCGTCTCGCGCAGGTAGCCGCGCTCGGCGGACACGGACCAGGCGCCCGCACCCTCGTCGCGCACGTCGACGCGGTACCGCGGCCACAGCGGCAGCCACGGCCGGCGCAGCACGGCAGCGGCGGCTCGGACCACGGCCTCCGGGTCGTCCTCCGAGGACCCCTCGCCCTGCGCGGGGAAGCGCGCGAACCGGCGGGGCGTGCGCGGCGGCCGTCCGCGCAGCGCGCTGAGGTGCACCTTGGTGCGCGGCAGGATGCACCCGACGAGCGAGACGAACAGCAGGATGTAGATCGCCGAGAACCACACCGACGCGTACACGTCGAAGAAGCCGAGCCGGTCCAGCCAGGGGCCCGACGTGGTGTGGTCCGCGAGGTAGCGCGTGACCTTGGTGGCGTCCTGCGCACGCTGCGGGAACATGGTGCCGGGCACCGCGGCGACCGCGAGCAGCATGAGCAGCAGCAGCGCCACCCGCATGCTCGTCAGCTGCCGCCAGGTCCAGCGCAGCCAGCCCACGACGCCGATCGCCGGCACGGCGACGGGAGCAGCCGCGGGCGCGTCGGCCTCCGCCGCGAACGAGTCCTCGAGCCCCTCGGGGCGGTAGCGCACCACGTCACACCACCGTGGTGAAGCCGTCGGAACCGGTGACCAGGCCCTGCAGCCACGACGCCCACTGCGACCACACGCCGGTGACCAGGGCGATGCCGATGACCACGAGCATCCCCCCGCCGATCCGCATGATGGCCAGCCGGTGCCGGCGCAGGAACCCCAGCGCGCGCGTGGAGGACTCGAAGCCCAGCGCGACGAGCACGAACGGCAGGCCGAGCCCGACGCAGAACATCACCGACAGCAGGGCACCGCGCCAGGGCGTGCCGCCGTCGAGCGAGAGCGCGAAGATCGCCGTCAGGGTGGGGCCGATGCAGGGCACCCAGCCGAGGCCGAACGTCAGGCCGAGCAGCGGCGCGCCCCACAGGCCGGCGCGCGGCGCGAGGTGGACGCGCCGCTCGTTCTGCAGGAACGGGATGAAGCCCATGAAGGCCAGGCCCATGACGATGACGACCGCGCCCATGATGCGGGCGATGGTGTCCTGGTAGGTGTTCAGCCAGCCGCCGAGCGAGCCGGCGAGCACGCCGAACGCCACGAACACCGCCGTGAACCCGGCGACGAACAGCGAGACCCCGAGCAGCACGCGTGACCGCGCCGGGGCCACCCGGGCCGTCGCGGTGGTCCCCCGCCGGCTGAGGTTCTCGGCCGAGCCGGACATGCCGCCCAGGTAGCCGAGGTAGCCGGGCACGAGCGGGAGCACGCAGGGAGACGCGAACGAGACGAGCCCCGCGACGAGGGCCACCGGCACGGCGAGCAGCAGCGTCCCGGAGGCCGCCGTCTGCCCGAACCACTCGCCGGCGCCGGCGATCACGCGCTCTCCGCGAGGAGGTCGTCGATGACGCCGCGCAGGGTGGAGGCGTCGGCGATCCCGAGGATGCGGGCGCCCACCTTCCCCTCGCGGTCGAGCACGACCGTGGTCGGCACGGCGTTGATGGGGACGACGCCCTGCAGCGCGGCGACGGCCGCACCGGTGTTGTCCTTGATGCTCGGGTACGGGACGTCGTACTTGCGCGCGAACGCGTCCGCGTCGGCGGCCTCGTCGGTGCCGTTCAGGCCGATCACGTGCACGCCCTGGTTCGCGTAGTCGTTGGCGACGCCCACCAGGTCGCTCGCCTCGGCGCGGCACGGCGGGCAGTTGGCGTACCAGGTGTTGACGACGACGACGTCGCCGAGCCAGTCGGCGACGTCCTGCTGCTTGCCGGCGAAGTCCGTGCCCTGGAGCGCGACCGGTCCCTTGCGGTCACCCGCGGGCCACGTCTTGACGGCGCCGTCGCTCGAGACGAAGCCCTGGTTGCTGACGTCGTTCGAGCCCTGCCCGTCGTCGCTGCAGCCCGCCAGCACGCCGGCCGCCAGGCCCGCCGTGAGCACGGCTGCGGCGAGGATCCGTGCGCGCATGCTCACGCCCCCGCCACGGTCGAGGCGCCGGGCAGCAGGTGGGCGGCCGGCTCGGCGTAGCCGATGCCCACCAGGCGGTCGTCGTCGAACGTGAGGCTGGTGAGGCTGGCGAGCGAGCACTGCCGCTTGCGCGGGTCGTGCCACAGGCGACGCTGCTCGGCGGACAGGCGCGTGACCCACACGGGCAGCTGGTGGCTCACCAGGACGACCTCGTGCCCGCGGCCCACCTCACGCGCTGAGGCGACGGCCGCCATCATCCGGGCGGCCTGGTCCTTGTAGGCCTCGCCCCAGGACGGCCGGAACGGGTTGCGCAGGTACGGCCAGTGCTGCGGGTGGCGCAGCGAGCCGTCGCCCACGCCGAACGTCATGCCCTCGAAGTGGTTGCCCGCCTCGATGAGGCGCGGGTCGGTGCCGACCTCGAGGCCGAACGCGGCCGCGATGGGCGCGGCGGTCTCCTGCGCGCGCTGCAGCGGCGAGGCGATCACGGCGACCACGTCGTGCGGGCGGGCGGGGTCGGCGAAGTGCTCGGCGACGGCCCGCGCCATCTCCTGGCCGCGCTCGGAGAGTCGGTAGCCCGGCAGCCGGCCGTACAGGACGCCCTCGGGGTTGTGGACCTCGCCGTGGCGCATGAGGTGGACGGTCGTGGCAACCATGCGGGTCAGTCTCCCCTACGCCGCTGTGTGCCGGATGCGCTCAGTCCAGATTTGCGGCGTGACACGGGCCACTGACCAGGTGGTCGCGCACCGTCTGCATCGCGTCGCCGAGCGCCCGGAACTGCTCGGGCGTGAGGACGTCGACCAGGTGGTCCCGCACCGACTGGACGTGCGGCGGCGCGGCCGCCACCAACGTGGTCCAGCCGAGCTCGGTCATGGTGCACTCGACGCCGCGCGCGTCCGCGGAGCACGCCGAGCGCACCACGAGCCCGCGCTCCTCCATGCGCCGCACGGTGTGCGTCAGGCGGCTGCGCGAGTGCGCGAGGTCGTCGGCCAGCCCGGACATCCGCTGCGTGCGGTCGGGCGCCTCCGAGAGGCGCACGAGCACCTCGTACTCATGCGCGGAGAGCCCGGAGCTCGCGTCGAGCTCGTGGGCGATGACGTCGAACAGGCGGATGGTGGCGTCGCGGTAGGCGCGCCAGTCCTTCTGCTCCTGCTCGGTGAGCCACTGGACGGGCTGGGGGCCGGGCTCCGGGGTCGCCTCGGTCGCGCCCGCAGCGGGCGTGCTCTCGGTCACAGGGTCGAGCGCGCCGAGCGTGGGGGTGGTGCCCATGGTCGAGGACCTCCGTCCGTCAGGTGTTGCGCATCCGGTGCGAGTGTAGTACAAAGTTGAACTAACAGTTTTGGTTGATGTTTCAACAAGCCTGACTCGACACGCCTGGAGGCACCTCATGACCACCACCACGAACGCCGCACTCCCCGCCGAGCTGACCGCCGGCACCTGGACGCTCGACACGTCGCACACCGAGGCGAGCTTCACGGTGCGCCACGCGGGCATCTCCAAGGTCCGCGGCACGGTCGCCGTCACCGGCGGCGAGCTGGTCGTGGGCGACGAGCTGCACACCTCCTCGGTCTCCGTGACGCTCGACCCGGCCACGGTCACCACGGGCGACGCGAACCGCGACGGTCACCTCAAGACCGGCGACTTCTTCGACGTCGAGAAGTTCGGCCAGTGGACCTTCGTGTCCACGTCCGTCCGCCAGGACGGTGGCGACTACGTCATCGTGGGCGACCTCACCATCCACGGCGTGACCAAGTCCGTCGAGCTCGCCACCGAGTTCAACGGCACGGCCGTCGACCCGTTCGGCAACCAGCGCGCGGGCTTCGAGGCCACCACGACCATCTCCCGCAAGGACTTCGGGCTGACCTACAACGCGGCCCTCGAGGCCGGCGGCGTGCTCATCTCGGACAAGGTCGTCATCTCGCTCGACGTCTCGGCGATCAAGCAGGCCTGATCCGCACCAGCACCACCCGCGAGCGCGCGGTCCCTGCGGGGGCCGCGCGCTCGTGCGTTGCCGCGCACGCGACTCCCCGCAGCGCGTGATCAGGCGCCCGTCGCCGTGCGCCGCGCGTCGTGGAACGCCAGGATCTGCAGCTCGGAGGCGACGTCGACGGCCCGGAGGTCGACGTGCTCGGGCACCCGCAGCGCGCGGGGGGCGAACGTGAGGATGCCCGCGACCCCGGCCTGGACGAGGGCGTCGCACACGTCCTGCGCCCCGGCCGCCGGGGTCGCGATGACGCCGATGCTCACGTCCCTGCTGGTCACGATGTCGGCGAGCTGGTCGAGCGGCTCGACCACCAGCCCGGCGACGGTGGTGCCGACGACCGCAGGCGACGCGTCGACGAGCGCGACCACCGCGAAGCCGCGGTCGGCGAAGCCCGAGTAGTTGGCGAGCGCGTGGCCCAGGTTGCCGATGCCGACGATGACGACGCGGCGCTGCGTGGCCAGCCCGAGCGCGACCCCCACCTGCTCGGACAGGTGCGCCACGTCGTAGCCCACCCCGCGCCGACCGTACGAGCCGAGGAAGGACAGGTCCTTGCGCAGCTGGGCTGGGCTCACACCCGCGCGGACCGCGAGCTCGTCCGACGACGTCGTGACGACGTCCTCCGCGGCCAGGGCGTCGAGGGCGCGCAGGTACCCAGGCAGCCGCGCCACCGTGGCGGGTGGGACCGCGCGCACGGCGCCGTTCGTCGGATGGATCACCACGCCAACTCCCTCGTCGACCGGGGTCAGCGTCGACCCTGCGGGTCAGGCTAAGGCTCGCGGGGCGCGGTGGCGAGAACCCGCCGCAGACGATCCGCGTCGATGCGCCAGTAGCCCTGCCGCACGCCGTCGACCTCGACCACGGGGACGAGCTCGCCGTACTCCTCGCGCGTCGCACCGCCGACGACGTCGATGTCCACCTCGGACCACGTCGCGCCGGTCTCGGCCGCGACCGCCTCGACCAGCACACGGGCGTCGTCGCACAGGTGGCAGCCGTCCCGACCGAACAGGACGATGCGCGTGCTGGCCATGCGGCCGACCCTATCGCCTGCCTGCCGGCGACCCCGCGCGGTTGCCGTGGTTACTGCAGTGGCTGTCGTTACAGGGGCCGTCGTTACAGTGGCGACGTGCGCCAGGTCGATCCCTCCCCCCGAGCGGAGCACTGCGCCGTCGCGGCGTTCTTCGACGTGGACAACACGATCATCCGCGGCGCGAGCTCCTTCCACCTGGCGGTCGGCCTGTACCGGCGCGGTTTCTTCCACCGCTGGGACCTGCTGCGGTTCGGCCTCCACCAGGCCCGCTACCGGCTGTTCGGCGAGAACACGGAGCAGATCGACGACCTGCGCCAGGAGGCGCTCGCGATCATGCGCGGGCACTCGGTCGCCGAGGTCACCGCGATCGCCGAGGACATCTACGACGAGGTCCTGTCCCTGCGGATCTACCCCGGCACCCAGCGCCTGCTCGACGAGCACGTCGCGGCGGGCCACGGCGTCTGGCTCGTCACCGCGACCCCGGTGGAGATCGCCTCGCTGCTCGCCCGCCGGCTGGGCGCGACCGGCGGGCTGGGCACGATCGCCGAGCACGCCGACGGGTACTACACGGGCCGACTGGTGGGCGACATGCTGCACGGCGAGGCCAAGGCGGCGGCCGTCCGGCAGCTCGCCGCGCAGGAGGATCTCGACCTGGGCGCGTGCTACGCCTACGGCGACTCGCTCAACGACGTCCCGATCCTGTCGCTCGTGGGCAACCCGTGCGCCATCAACCCCGAGGGGCGCCTGCGCCGGTACGCGGCCGAGGTGGGCTGGCCCGTCCGCGAGTTCCGCGTGCGTCGGCGCACCGCGCGACGCGGCATCAACGCCGCGAGCCTGGCCGGCGCCGCCTGGGCCGCCGGGCTGGTGATCCGGTCGATCCGCCGATCCCTGCGCACCCGCTGACGCTCTCTGCGCAGCCGCTGAGGCGCCGCGGCCACCGCGGCGGACGGCTCGCGGGGACTGCATCCGGTCCTCCCTATGCTGAGCGGGTGCCTGACGTGATCCGCCCCGCCACGCCCGCCGACGTCGACGCTCTGGCGCGCCTCGCGGCCGTCACGTTCCCGCTCGCGTGCCCGCCGGGATCCACGGCGCAGGACCAGCAGGAGTTCATCGACGCGGTGCTCTCGCCCGCGCGGTTCGCCGAGTACGTCGCCGACCCGCAGCGCACGGTGCTCGTGGCGGAGTCGCCCGACGAGTCGCCAGAGGATGCGACGGACGAGCCCGCTGACGACGGCCCGGCCCGCGAGCTCGTCGGCTACACGATGCTCGTCGCGGGCGAGCCCACCGATGACGACGTGCGCGCCGCCCTCACCCTCGCGCCCACCGTCGAGCTGTCCAAGTGCTACGTGCACCCCGACCACCACGGTGCCGGCACGGCGAGCGCGCTCATGGAGCGCTCGCTCGCGGAGGCGCGGGCGGCCGGCGCCGCCGGGATGTGGCTGGGCGTCAACCAGCTCAACGCCCGCGCGCAGCGGTTCTACACGCGGCACGGGTTCGCCGTGGTGGGCGTCAAGCACTTCCAGGTGGGCACCCGGCTCGAGGACGACTACGTGCTCGAGCGCGCCCTGTGAGCTGATTCCCGCGCAGCCACGGGCTACGGGCAGCGCTCGAACCTCGAGCCGTCGAGCGCGAGGTCGAACCCGACGGCGTTGAGGTTCATCGCGCTGGCCTCGGCGCAGTAGCCGTCGCCCTCGTACTCCGCGACGAACACCGGCTTGCCGGCCGCCACGAACGGCGCGAGCAGGTCGCACTCGTCGTACTGGAAGCACTGCTCGTCGACCGCGCCGTCGACGTAGTCGATCAGGCGCGGGATCTGGTCGAGGTCGTTCTTGAGCAGCACGCTCATGCCATGCGCGTGGGTGCTGTTGAACAGGAGCTGGTCGTAGACGAGCTGGTCGTCCGCGGTGAACGGGAAGCCGGGCCGGTTGGCGTAGCCGTCGACGTTGTCCCACTCCACGGCGTCGAAGCCCTTGTCGGCGCACATCCGCACGCGGGCGGACATGATCTGCGCCAGCGAGCTCGTCGCCTCCTGGACGTCCCGGACGTCCAGCCAGACCTCACCCGCCCATCCGTCCACCGCCGCGCCCTTGAGCGACTCGGGGAACCGCTCTGCGTCGGGACGCCAGTCCTCCCACGTCCCCGCAGAGAGGTAGCACACGGCCTTCGTGCCCGCGGCGTGGACCGCCGCGACGTCGGCAGCCGTCGCCTCGAAGCCGTCGAAGTCGAGCATGGCGACGTCGCGGTAGGGCGCGCGCGGCACGGAGGCCAGCTGCCAGTCCCAGGTGGTCCGGACGGGCGGCCGCCACGCGCCGGGGGCCGCCACGACGGGCGGGTCCAGCCGCGCACCGCCGCGGGCCGAGCCCGTCGAGCCGGCGTCGGCGGCCGAGCCCGTGTCGGCGGCCGAGCCCGTGTCGGCGGGCGACGAAGCCGCCTGCGTCGGGAGCATCGGCAGCACCAGACCCACGAGCGCGCCGACCGCCACCGAGACGGCCGTCAGGAGCGCGCGCGTGACGCGAGGATCCCTGGGGCGGATCACGGGTCGGGACATCCGGGTCTCCCCGTGAGCGACGGGCCGGGAAACACGTCGGGCCCGGCGGCAGCCGGGCCCGATCGGGTCACTTCTTGTTGCGACGCTGGTGGCGCGTCTTGCGAAGCAGCTTGCGGTGCTTCTTCTTGGCCATCCGCTTGCGGCGCTTCTTGATGACGGAACCCATAGGTCCACTCTCGCTTTCGGTGGAGGGCCCGGCCCCGGGGGCCAGACCTGCTTGATCGACGCGCGGTTCGTCGATCAACCATCGAGTCGCCCACGCACGGAGAAAGTCCGAGGCCCCACCTTACGCGATCGACGGACCCGGAGGCGACGCGCGGCAGCATCCGGGATCGATCGCGGGCGTGAAGGCCGCCACAGACGGTGCTCGCATGCGCCCGAGGGCGCTCAGGAGGTGCGGCGGTCCGCCTCGTCGGCGGCCGCGACCGGGGGGATCGACGTGGCGAGGTAGTGCTCGAGGGCATCGGCAGGGACCCGGAACGAGCGGCCCACGCGCACGCCGGGCATCTCGCCGGAGTGCAGCAGGCGGTAGACGGTCATCTTCGAGACACGCATGATCTCTGCGACCTCGACGACCGTGAGGTAGCGCTGGCGGCCCGGCTGGTCGCTCATCGTCGGTTGCTCTTCCATCCTGGCCGGCGTCGCGTCGGCCCCGCGCACCCCCACTGGGTGTCGCACCACCCTAGTGGCGCGTGGGACGGGAGTGAAAGAGGTGAACCAGTGGGATCACCCGACCGCACGCGTGCGCGGATCGGCGGCCTGACCAGGAGCGTTACCGGGACCCCCGCAGGTCAGTCCAGGTCGGCGTCGAGCCCCATCGCGGGGAACGTCGCCAGCCGGGTCGCGCGGATCGCGCGGTCCACGTCGTCGGCCGGGTCGTAGCCGGTCGACCACGCGCGGAGCACGGGCTCGCGGCCGTCGCCCATGCGGTCCGCGCCCGACCGGCCGTACCGGTCGCGGATCAGCTCGCGCCACTCGTCGGGGACGGGCACGGTGACGTCCACCGAGGTGTGCGCGGCGACGGCGAGCACGTGCGTCCAGGCCCGCGGCACGACGTCGATGAACGCGTACCCGCCGCCACCGAGGGCGAGCCAGCGCCCCTGCGCCGCCTCGTGCGCCAGGTCGTGCAGCCACGTGGCGACCAGCCGCTGCGCGTCGACGGAGACGCGCAGGTGCGTCAGCGGGTCCATCGCGTGCGAGTCGCAGCCGTGCTGCGTCACCAGCACCTCGGGAGCGAACTCGCGCACGGCGGCGGGGACCACCGCGTCGAAGGCACGCAGCCAGCCCTCGTCGCCCGTCCCCGAGGGGAGCGCCACGTTCACCGCGGTGCCCGACGCGGCTGGACCGCCCGTCTCGCGGGCGAAGCCGGAACCCGGGAAGAGCGCCTGCCCGGTCTCGTGCACGGAGATGGTCAGGACGCGCGGGTCGTCCCAGAAGATCGCCTGCACGCCGTCGCCGTGGTGGGCGTCGACGTCGACGTAGGCGACCCGGCGCGCCCCGGCGTCCAGCATCGAGCGGATCGCGATCGCGGCGTCGTTGTAGACGCAGAAGCCCGAGGCGGCCCCCGGCATCGCGTGGTGCAGGCCACCGGCGAGGTTGACGGCGTGCTGGGCCTGACCCGACCACACGGCCCGGGCGGCCTCGACGCTGCCCGCGACCACGCGAGCGGCCGCGTCGTGCATGTCCGGGAACACCGGGTCGTCGCGCGTTCCCAGCCCGCGGGCGGGGTTCGGCGTCCCGTGCTCCGCCGCGGCACGGACGGCCTGCACGTAGGCGGGCTCGTGGACCGACTCGAGCACCTCGTCGGAGGCGATGCCGGGTGCGATCAGGGGGACCCCGTCCAGCACGCCCAGCTGCGCGGCCAGCCGGAACGTGAGGTCCAGCCGGTCCGAGGTCATGGGATGGCCCGGCCCGAAGTCGTAGCCGAGCATCTCCGGGGACCACACCACCCGCACCGCCTCGGCCGTCATGGACCCCACTGTGACACGCCGCCCACGGTGCCGCGACGAGCGCCCGTCGGGGCGCCCGCAGCCGCCGAGCCTGTGATGTTCCGCCGCGCGAAGGCCCGGTGCATGCCAGAGTTGTCCACGGTCCGACCCGGACGTCCGGTCGCAGGAGGTGAGATGGCGCGCGGTGCTCAGGTGGCATGGAGAGCCCGCGAGTTCGTCGACCGTTCCGCCCGGCAGTCCCCCGCCCGGCTCGCGCTGTTCGTCTTCGGCGGCGTGATCGCGCTGGGCACCGCGCTGCTCTCCACGCCGTGGGCCACGGCGAGCGGCGAGCGGGCGCACGTCGTCGACGCGCTGTTCACGGCCACGTCGGCGAGCACGGTCACCGGGCTGGTCGTCGTGCCGACCGGCGAGTACTGGTCCGGCTTCGGCCTCGTGGTCATCCTCCTGGCGATCAAGGTCGGCGGTCTCGGCGTGATGACGCTCGCGTCCCTGCTCGGCATGGCCGTCTCGCGCCGCATCGGTCTCACGCAGCGCCTCCTGGTGAGCTCGGAGACGAAGACGACCCGTCTCGGCGAGGTTGGTTCCCTGGTCCGCACCGTCATCGTGACGTCGACGGCGCTCGAGCTGGCCATCTCGCTCATCCTGCTGCCGCGCTTCCTCATGTACGACGAGGGCTGGGGCGAGGCCGCGTGGCACGCGCTGTTCTACGGCATCTCCGCGTTCAACAACGCGGGCTTCGTGCCCACGCCCGAAGGGCTGTCGCCCTTCGTGAGCGACTGGTGGGTGCTGCTGCCCATCATCGTCGGGGTGTTCGTGGGCTCGCTGGGATTCCCCGTCATCCTCAACGTGGCCCGCAACCTGCGCGAGCCCCGGCGGTGGAACCTGCACTCCAAGCTGACGATCACCACGAGCGTCGCCCTCGTGGTGGCCGGGTCCATTCTGGTCGCCGCGTTCGAGTGGACCAACCCGGGCACGTTCAAGCCGCTGGATACCAGCGCCACCGTCCTCGCCTCCCTGTTCGCCGGCGTCATGCCCCGGTCGGGCGGCTTCTCGACCGTCGACATCAGCCAGATGCACGAGGGCACCTGGCTGGTGAACGACGCGCTCATGTTCGTCGGCGGCGGGTCGGCCTCGACGGCCGGCGGCATCAAGGTCACGACGCTCGCGGTGATGCTGCTTGCCATCGTCGCCGAGGCGCGTGGCGACCGGGACGTCGAGGCCTACGGGCGCCGGATCCCGCGCGAGGCCCTCCAGGTCGCGATCGCGGTGTCGCTGGTGTCGGCCACCTTCGTGCTCATCGCGTCCCTGCTGCTGCTCGCCATGACCGGGTGGACCCTGGACGTGGTGCTGTTCGAGGTGATCTCGGCGTTCGCCACCTGCGGTCTGTCGACCGGCGTCACGGGCGACCTGCCCACGGCCGCCAAGTACGTGCTCTCCGTGCTCATGTTCATCGGCCGGACCGGCACGATGACCCTTGCGGCAGCGCTCGCGCTGCGCAACCGTCGTCGGGTCATCCGGCTCCCCGAAGAGAGGCCGATCATTGGCTGACACCACGCACAACGCGCCCCGGACGCCGCGCAAGTCCGACGGCGTGCTCGTCATCGGGCTGGGCCGCTTCGGCTCCGCGATCGCCGCGACGCTCGACCGGCTCGGCCAGGACGTGCTCGCCGTCGAGCGCTCCCCCGACCTTGTCGCGCAGTGGGCCGGGCGGATGGCGCTCGTGGAGGCGGACGCGACCAACCCCGAGGCGCTCGAGCAGCTCGGGGCGCGCGAGTTCCCCGTGGCGGTCGTCGGCGTCGGGTCCTACCTCGAGGCGTCGGTGCTCATCACGGGCAACCTGGTGGACATCGGGGTGCCCCAGATCTGGGCCAAGGCCATCAGCGCCGAGCACGCCCGCATCCTGCAGCGCATCGGGGCCCACCACGTGGTGCTGCCGGAGGCGGACGCCGGCTCGCGGGTGGCGCACCTCGTCTCCGGCAAGCTGCTCGACTACATCGAGGTCGAGGACGGCTTCACGGTGGTCAAGATGCGCCCGCCGAAGGAGACGCAGGGCTTCACCATCGCGCAGTCGAAGATCCGCGAGCGGTACGGCGTGACCGTCATCGGCGTGAAGAGCCCCGGGGTCGACTTCGTGTACGCCGACCCGGACACCCGCATCTCGGCGAACGACCTGCTCATCGTCTCGGGGCACGCCGAGCTCCTGGAGCGGTTCGCCGCCCGTCCGTGACGACGACACCCCCGGCCCGCCAGCCACCCGGCGACGAGCCGGACCTGGCGCGGCGGGGGTGCCGTGCGATGCTCTCGTCAGCGCCTGCGGACGATCAGCAGCCGCTGCAGGATCACGAAGATCAGCAGCAGCGCGCCGATCACGATCTTGGTCCACCACGACGAGAGCGTGCCCTCGAACGTGATGATCGTCTGGATCAGGCCCAGCACCAGCACACCGAGCACGGACCCGAGCACGAAGCCCGAGCCGCCGGTGAGCAGCGTCCCGCCGATGACGACGGCGGCGATGGCGTCGAGCTCCATGCCGACGCCCGTGAGCGAGTAGCCGGACCGCGCGAAGATCGCGAACAGCAGGCCACCGAGGCCGGCGCACGTGCCCGAGATGACGTAGACGAGCACCTTGGTCCGGGCGACGGGCAGGCCCATGAGGCGCGCGGACTGCTCGCTCCCCCCGATCGCGTAGACGGTCCGGCCGAACCGCGTGTAGTGCAGCGTGACGAACGCGATCACGACCACGGCCAGCGCGATCAGGCCGCTCGGCGTGATCACCAGGCCGTTGTCGGTGCCCCAGCGCGTCTCGGAGAGCTTCACGATGGTCGGGTCCGTGATCGGGATGGACTCGGGTGCGATGACGTAGCAGAGCCCGCGGGCCAGGAACATCGCGGCCAGCGTCGCGATGAACGGTTGGATCTCGAACACGTGCACCATCACGCCGATGACCCAGCCGATGAGCGTGCCCACCAGGACCGCCGCGGGGATGGTGACGTATGCCGGCCAGCCGTGCAGGAACATCCAGGCCGACAGGCAGGTGCTCAGCGCGACGACTGCGCCGACCGACAGGTCGATGCCGCCCGTGAGGATCACGAACGTCATGCCCACCGCGAGCACGATGAGGAACGAGTTGTTGATGAGCAGGTTGGCCATGACGCGGCCGGTCAGGAAGTTCTCGTAGCGCGCGCCGCCGATGATCAGCATGAGTGCGAGCACCACGAGCGTGCCGAGGACGGGCAGGTAGCGGCGGTCCAGCGTCGGACGCCGGCGTCCCACCGAGCCGGTGAGCCTGGGCTCCGGGCGCTTGCCCGCAGCCTTGACGGTGATCTCGTCGGTCGCCATCAGGCCGGCACCTCCACGGGCACGGGAGCCGCCTGCCTGCGGCGGGCTCGCAGCTTGTGCTGCACCACGGGGGACTGCAGCAGGCACACGACGATGACGACGAGGGCCTTGAACAGGGACACCGCGTTCACGGGGATGCCGAGCACGGTGATGGACAGCGTGAGCGTCGTCAGCACGAGGACGCCGACCAGCGTGCCGGTGAGCGAGAACTTGCCGCCGGCCAGCGACGTGCCGCCGATGACGACGGCCAGGATGGCGTCGAGCTCGATGAACAGCCCCGCGTTGTTGGAGTCGGCGGCCATGATGTTCGAGCTCTGCAGGAAGCCGGCGATGCACGCGAACAGCGCGCACAGCACGTACACGGTCCAGATGATGGTCCGGGCCCGCACGCCCGCGAGCCGCGAGGCGGTGGGGTTGATGCCCACCGACTCGATGAGCACGCCGAGCGCCGTGCGTCGCGTGACGAACGCGACCGCCGCGAAGAAGAAGCCCGCGATGAGCGCAGCGACGGGCAGGCCCAGCCAGTACCCGGAGGCGAGCGTCTTGTACGGCGCGCTGGTGACCGTGGTGATCTGACCGCCGGTGATGAGCATGGCGATGCCGCGGCCGGCAGTCATGATCACCAGGGTCGCGATGATCGGTTGGATGCCGAGCACCGCCACCAGGAAGCCGTTGAAGACGCCGATCGCGAGACACACGGCGAGGCCGGTGAGCATCGCCAGCGCGACGGTCGAGATCGCACCCGGGTCGGGCGAGGACGCGATCTGCGTGAGGGTGACGGCGCCGGCGATCGCCATCACTGCGCCGACCGACAGGTCGATCCCGCGCGTCGCGATCACGAGGGTCATGCCGAGGGCCACGAGCAGCGTGATGGACGAGCGCCGCACGATGTCGATCGGCGCGCCGTACAGGTGGCCGTCGCGGACGGTGATCTCCAGGAACGTGTGGGACTTGAGCGTGCTCGCCAGCAGCAGCACGACCAGGGCGACGATCGGCCAGAACAGCCGGTGCCGCGTGAGTTGGGCCAGCCCGGTCATGCGCTGGTGCCTCCGCTCGCGATGAGGTCGACGACGACGTCGGTGGTGACGTCGTCGGAGTTGACGAGCTCGGCGACCTTGCGGCGGTCGCGCAGCACCGCGATGCGGTGCGAGAGGCGCAGGACCTCGTCGAGCTCGGCGGAGATGAACACGACCGACATCCCCTGCGCGGCCAGGTCGGCCACGAGCTTCTGGATCTCGGCCTTCGCGCCGACGTCGATGCCGCGCGTGGGCTCGTCGAGGATGAGCAGCTTGGGGGCGGTGGCCAGCCAGCGGGCGAGCAGCACCTTCTGCTGGTTGCCGCCCGAGAGGTTGCCGGCGATCGCGTCCGGGTTGGCCGGGCGCACGCCGAGCGCCTCGATGTAGTGCGAGACCACCTCGTCGGCCTTCTTCTTCGGGACCCGGCGCAGCCAGCCCCGCTCCGCCTGGAGGCCGAGCACGATGTTCTCCCGCACCGTGAGGTCGCCGATGATGCCCTCGGTCTTGCGGCTCTCGGAGGAGAACGCGATGGACCGCGACAGCCCTGCGCGCGGGTTGCGCAGCTTGGTCGACACGCCGCCGACGATGGTCTCGCCCGTGTCCGCGTGGTCGGCGCCGTAGAGCAGGCGCGCGAGCTCGGTTCGGCCGGATCCGAGCAGCCCCGCCAGGCCGACGATCTCGCCGGGGTAGACGTCGAGGTCGAACGGCTCAATCGAGCCGCGCCGGCCCACGCCGATCGCCTGGAGCAGGGGCGTGCCGCTGCGGTCGACGACGACGCGCTCGGTGCTGCCCTCGAGCTCGGTGAGCACCTCGAGCGCACGACCGATCATCTTGCCGACCAGCTCGACCCGCGGCAGCTCGGCCGGGCGGTACTCGCCCACGAGCGCGCCGTTGCGCAGCACCGTGATGCGGTCGCTGATCGCGTAGACCTGGTCCAGGAAGTGCGAGACGAAAAGGATCGCGACGCCGCGCTCGCGCAGCGTGCGGATCACGTCGAACAGCCGCGCGACCTCGTCGCTGTCCAGGCTGGACGTGGGCTCGTCGAGGATGAGCACCTGGGCGTCGACCACCATGGCGCGCGAGATCGCGACCAGCTGCTGGACGGCCAGCGAGTGCGACGACAGCGACGAGCGGGGGTCGATGTCGAGGTTGAGCGCCTCGAGGTAGGTGCGCGCCGCCTTGCGCGTGGCCCGCCAGTCGACGAGGCCGAACCGGCGCACCTCGTGCCCCAGCATGACGTTCTCGGCGACGGACAGGTTGTCCGTGAGGTTGACCTCTTGGTACACGGTGCTGACGCCCGCGGCCTGCGCCGCGGCCGGCCCGGAGAACACCTGCTCGACGCCGCCGACGACGATGCGCCCGGAGTCGATGCCGTAGACCCCCGTGAGCGCCTTGATCAGGGTGGACTTGCCGGCGCCGTTCTCGCCCATGAGGGCGTGGACCTCACCGGGGAACAAGCGGAAGTCGACGCCGTCGAGCGCCTTGACGCCGGGAAATGCGATGGAGATTCCCGACATCTGCACGATCGGGGAGGGGGTGGGGACGGTCATCGTCGACCTTTCTCGCTGCTGACCGGGTGGTGCTGACTGCCCCCGGGGCCACGGCGTGGTGCCACGGCCCCGGGGGCAGCAGGGGCGAAGTCAGTACTGCCGCGTGGGCAGTGCCTCCTTGGCCGCCGCCTGGTCGAAGGCGTCGTCGTGCGTCACGATACGGGGCTCGACGGTGCCGCCCGAGTCCAGCGTCTTGATGATGTCGGCCAGGTCCGGGCCGAGCAGCGGGTTGCACTCGACGATGTAGTTGATCTTGCCGTCGGCGAGCGCCTGCATGCCGTCCTTGACGCCGTCGATCGAGACGATCTTGATGTCCTTGCCGGGGACCTTGCCGGCCGCCTCGATGGCCTCGATCGCGCCGAGCGCCATGTCGTCGTTGTGCGCGTAGACGAGGTCGATGTCCGGGTTGGCCTGCAGGAAGCCCTCCATGACCTTCTTGCCGCCGTCGCGCGTGAAGTCACCGGTCTGCGACGCGATGATCTTGACGTTGGTGTTGGACTTGGTGGCGTCCTCGAAGCCCTGCTTGCGGTCGATGGCCGGGGCCGAGCCGGTGGTGCCCTGGAGCTCGACGACGTTGATCGGCTCGGTCGCGACGTTCTCGTTGACCCACTCGCCGATGCGCTTGCCCTCCTCGACGAAGTCCGAGCCGATGAAGGTCTTGTAGAGCGTCTTGTCCTGCGTGTCGACGGCACGGTCCGTGAGGATCACGGGGATGTTGGCCGCCTTCGCCTCCTGGAGGACGGCGTCCCAGCCGGTCTCGACGACCGGGGAGAAGGCGATGTACTTCACGCCCTGCGCGATGTAGGACCGGATCGCCTGGATCTGGTTCTCCTGCTTCTGCTGCGCGTCGGAGAACTTCAGGTCGAAGCCGTTCTCCTTGGTGAGGGACTCCTGGATGGACTTGGTGTTGGCCGCACGCCAGCCGGACTCGGAGCCGACCTGGGAGAAGCCGACCGAGATGGTGTCGCCGCCGCCCGAACCCTCGCTCGACGAGCTGCCCGGGTCCGCCGTGTTGTCGTCGTCGCCTCCGCTGCTGCAGGCCGACAGACCGAGTGCGAGGACCGCGACACCCGCGGCCGCTGCACGCATCGAGAACTTCTTGCTGACCATGCTTCTCCTCCTCGAGAACCACTGGGGTCGAGCGGCGGACCGATGCCCGCGCTCCCGTACTTGCCGACCTGGCCGGGACCACCGGGGCCTCTTCGCCCCACCCGTGCCTTTCGATCTGAGGCGATGTTAGCGCTCACATTTGCTCGACCACAAGATGCTCGAGCCGTCGTGACGAAGTTGTGACCCAGCAGTTTCCGGGGCGTGGCGCGCACCGCGACCCAGGAGCAGCCCTGGACCACCCTCACCCGGTGCCGGGCTCGTCCTGCGGCACGACGGCGAACGGCAGCCGCGTGACGAGCCGGAACCCCCCGATCGGCGACTCGCCCACCTCGAGCTCCCCGCCGTGCTGCTCGAACCGCGTCTGCAGGCGGGCCAGGCCGCTCAGCGCCGGTTCCGTGCCGGTCGGGGGCCCGCCGCCGTCGTCGTCGATCGTGACCTCGAGGACCGCGAGCCCCGGGGCGGACCCCGGCGCGACGTCGGCCCGCACGACGATGCGCCGCGCGTCGCCGTGCTTGAGCGCGTTGGTCACGGCCTCCTCGAGCGCCGAGAGCTCCAGGAGACGCTCGGTGACCGAGAGCTGCGGACGCGTGATCTCGTTGAACCGCTGGGCCAGCGGACCCAGGTGCAGCTCGGTGGCCACGTGCGCCGGCACGCGCGCGAGCGCGAGCTGGGCCGCGTGGAACAGACCGATGTCCACGCCGGCGGGGAACAGCGTCTGGCTCAGGCGCCGGACGTCACCCTCGCGCACCTCGTCGAGGCTTGCCGCGAGCCCGCGCACCTGCTCCGCGGCGTCGTCGGCGCCCGCGTCGGCGACCAGGTCGGCCACGTGGTCCAGCTGCGCCGCGATCACCACGAGGTGCTGCTGGACGCTGCCGTGCAGGAGCTGCGAGACCTCCTGCCGGATCTGCACCTCCTCCGACTCGAGCTCACCCAGGGCCTGAGCGGCCACCTCGTCCTTCACGCGGCTGCGCCGTCGCGCGTCCACGGCGAGCAGCCCGAGCATGATCGCCACGACGATCGCGGTCGCGCCGGAGAGGGTCTCGATGACCCACGCCCAGGGCGGTGGCGCGCTGGCTCGCACCCACAGCAGCAGCTGCGTGCGCAGCACCCCCGCCGCCAGTGCGATCCCCAGCGTGGCGGCGACGCGGATGGTCCAGCTCCGCCGGGCGAGACCCGCGACGGCCAGGGCGGCGACCGCGACGACCAGGGGCGCGACGTTGGCCAGCACCACGCCGCCGAACCGCGCGGCCAGCGACACCGATTCCGCACCTGCGGGGAACGGCTCGATGGTCTCCCACACCGCCCACTGCGCAATCGACGCGAGCCCGAACTGCGAGAGGACCACCGTGCACACCCCGACCACCAGCACGCCGTCCGACAGCCCGGCGGCCGTGCGCCACCAGCCGACCTCCGACCTGCGACGCGAGCGGCCCCCCGTGGCGGCCGTCACGCGGACGCCGTCTCCTGCATGAAGCGCAGGACCGCCGCGACGCGTGGATAAGCCTCCTTGGAGCTGATCCCCAGCGTCTGGTAGATGGCGAACAGGTGGTTCTGCACCGACCGCTGCGTGATCTCGAGCGTCTCGCCGATGGCGGAGTTGGGCAGTCCCGTGGCCACGAGCCTCAGCACGGACATCTGGGCGGGCGACAAGGCCTGCAGCTGCGAGTCGGCGCGCGCCACGGCTCGCCTGCTCAGCTCCGGATCGAGGACCACCTGCCCCTCCGCGGTGCGCTCGATGGCCCTCAGCAGCGTGGCGCGGTCCAGCGACGACCGCTTGGACAGGTAGCTCCACGGTGAGCTCGCCTCGTTGCGCACCGAGAGCACCAACGGCATCAGGTTGTGGCTCGACAGGAGCAGGATCCGCAGCTCCGGGTCGGCACGCTGCAGGACCACGGACAGCGCCACGCCGTTGCCGTCTCCCAGGTCGACGTCCATCACCACGACGTCGGCGGTGCCGGGGAGGAGCTCGCGCCGCGCCGTCGTGGCGTCGGGCAGCGCGTGCACCACGGTCATGCCCGGGTGCGCCTCGATGATCTCCGTGAGCATCGAGCGCAGCAGGCCCTCATCTTCGACGACAGCCACTCGCAGGATCTTGCGCTTCACCATGTGTCCCACACCGCCGGCGCATGCTCTCTTGCCTGCCGAGTCTAGCGCCGGGCCCCTGCGTGGTTCCGGAAGCGACGCTCGCGGCGAAGGCATGCAGCAGCGCCTGGGTGCCGGAGAGTCGGACGGTGCCCGTCTCGGACACCAGGACGTCGCCGCGCTCGATCAGCTCCCCGGCGACGTCAGAGGCGTCGCGATCGGCGGCCCAGCGGGCGAAGGTCATGAACGGCACCCGGCGGGCCGTGGCGAGGCGGCCGAGGAGGCGCTCGCGCTCGATCTGATCCCGTCTCCTCGTCATGCTCGTCGTCCCTCCGTGCTCCGGTGGTCAGGTTCCGCTGGCCACGCTCCGGCGGCCTCTGGACTCGATCATCGGTGACGGGGTGCGTGCGTCGTGGGCGCGACTGAGTAGCCCTACTGGCGGCGACCGGGTGAAGACTGCCCGGCCACCGGCGCGGACCGGCTCGTCGGCGGGGAGGCCGACGAGCCGGTCGCGGGGTCGGCTCAGAAACCCTGAGCCAGCCGGTGGTACGCCTGGTTCCACCGGATCTGGTCGCGGAAGCCGCGCGCGGTCGTCGCGTCGTCGATGACCAGCAGCTCGGACCGCGTGAGCTCGGCGAAGATCTCGAACGCCTCGACGCCGGCCGCCGTCGACAGCACCGTGTGGTGCGCGCCGCCCGCGGTGAGCCAGGCCTCCGCGCTCGTCGGGAAGTCCGGCCGCGGCTTCCACACGGCGCGGGCCACCGGGAGGTGCGGCAGCGCCTCCCGCGGCGCGACGACGTCGACGACGTTGGCGGTCAGGCGGAAGCGCTCGCGCATGTCGGTCAGGGAGACGACCACGCCGACACCGGGGTCCGCGTCGAACACCATCCGCACCGGGTCCTCCTTGCCCCCGATGCCCAGGGGGTGGATCTCGACCCGCGGGCGGCTGGTGGTCAGCGACGGGCAGATCTCGAGCATGTGCGCACCGAGGATGACCTCGTCGCCCGGCGTCAGGTCGTACGTGTAGTCCTCCATGAGCGAGGCGCCTCCCGGCAGCCCGGCGCCCATCACCTTGGCGGCCCGGACCAGCACGGCCGTCTTCCAGTCCCCCTCCGCGCCGAAGCCGTAGCCCTGGGACATCAGGCGCTGCACCGCGAGCCCGGGCAGCTGGCGCAGCTCGCCCAGGTCCTCGAAGTTCGTGGTGAAGGCCCGCGCGCCCAGGTCGCCCAGGAGGTGGTGCAGAGCCACCTCCTGGCGCGCCGCGTAGCGCAGCGACTCGTGCCGTTCGCCGCCCGCCCGCAGCTCCGGGACCACGTCGTACAGGTCCTCGTACTCCTTGACCAGCAGGTCCACGTCGCCGTCGGCCACCTGCGCGACCGCGGCGGCGAGGTCGTTGACCCCCCACGTGTTCACCGAGACGCCGAACCGGACCTCCGCCTCCGTCTTGTCCCCCTCGGTGACGGCGACGTTGCGCATGTTGTCGCCGAAGCGCGCGAGCCGCAGCGACCGGGTGGCGGCCAGGCCCGCGGCGGCGCGCACCCATGTGCCCACCCGGCGCGTCACCGCCGGGTTGGTCGCGTGCCCGGCCACCGTCGTCCGGGCGACGCCCATGCGCGAGGCCAGGTAGGCGTACTCCCGGTCGCCGTGCGCGGCCTGGTTGAGGTTCATGAAGTCGAAGTCGATCTCCGCCCACGGCAGGTCGACGTTCGCCTGCGTGTGCAGGTGCAGCAGCGGCTTGTCGAGCGCGGACAGGCCCGCGATCCACATCTTGGCGGGGCTGAACGTGTGCATCCAGGTGATCACCCCGAGCACCCGGTCGTCGGAGTTGGCGTCCAGCATCGCGCGGCGGATCGCGTCCGAGTCCTTGAGCACGGGCTTCCAGACCACCCGGGCGGGGATGTCGTCGGACAGGTCCAGCGTCCGGGCCACGCCCTGCGACTGCTCGGCCACTTGGCGCAGGGTGTCCTCGCCGTAGAGGTCCTGGCTTCCGGTGAAGAACCAGACCTCGCGGTCGGTGTACGGCTTGCTCACGCGTGCTTCTCCTCGGGTGTCGGGCCGGCCGCGTTCGTCTCTGACTGGCCGTAGACGTTCTGGTATCGGGCGTACAACGAGTCGATCTGGTCCCGCGCGATGGGCAGCGGGTCGCCGAGCTGGCGCGCGATGTGCACCGTGCGGGCCACCTCCTCGACCATCACCGCGGCCTTGACGGCCGCCTTCGCGTCGCGGCCGATGGTGAACGGGCCGTGGTTGCGCATCAGGACGGCCGGGCTGCGCGAGTCGCGCAGCGTCTCGACGATGCCGCGGCCGATCGAGTCGTCGCCGATCAGCGCGAACGGGCCGATCGGGATGTCGCCGCCGAACTCGTCGGCCATCATCGTCAGCACGCACGGCACCGGCTCCGCGCGCGCGGCCCAGGCCGTGGCGTAGGTCGAGTGCGTGTGCACCACGCCCCCCACCTCGGGCATGTGCCGGTACACGTAGGCGTGCGCCGCGGTGTCGCTCGAGGGTGCGCGCGTGCCGTCGACGAGGTTCCCGTCGAGGTCGCACACCACCATCGCGTCGGGCGTCAGCTCGTCGTAGGTGACCCCCGACGGCTTGATGACGAACAGGTCCGCGCCCGGGACGCGTTGCGAGACGTTGCCCGCGGTCCACACCACGAGCCCCCACCGGGGCAGCTCGGCGTGCAGCAGCGCGACCACCTCGCGGGTCCGGGCCACCGCGTCGCGCGCGTGCGCGGGCACCTGCCCGGTCACAGCGCGTCCGCCGCGGCACGCTCGACCGCGAGGCCGGCCTCGAACCGCTCCAGGAAGCGCGCGAACCCCGCGACGTCCCGCTCGGCGGGTTCGACCACGTCGATCCTCGCGTCGGCGAACACGTGCCGCGCCAGGTAGTCACCCAGGTCCAGCCCGGCGGGAGCGTCGAGGAAGCCCGCGAGCACCGCGATGCCCCAGGCGCCACCCTCGCCCGCCGCGTCGCCGACCGCCACGGGGGTGCCGACGGCCGCCGCGAGCAGGCGCTGCGCGACCCCGGCCGTGCGGAACATGCCGCCGTGCGCGTACATCGCGTCGAGCTGGACGCCCTCGTGCGCGAGCACCCGCATGCCCAGGCTGAGCGTGGCGAACGCCGAGTAGACCTGCGCGCGCGCGAAGTTGGCGAGCGTCAACCGGCTCTCCGGCGTGCGCACCACCAGGGGACGCCCCTGCGCCAGCCCGGTCACTGGCTCGCCGGCGAGGTAGTTGTAGGCGACCAGGCCGCCGGCGTCGGGCTCGCCCGCGAGCGCCTGCGTCAGCAGCGCGCCGAAGACGGCGTCGGCGTCCGCCGGCTGCCCCAGCGCGCCCGCGAACTCGCCGAACACCTCGGCCCACGCCCCGAGCTCGCTCGCGCCGTTGTTGCAGTGCACCATCGCCACCAGGTCACCGGCGGGCGTCGTGACCAGGTCGAGCTCCTCGTGCACCTGGTCCAGCGGCTTCTCCAGCACCACCATCGCGAAGATGCTCGTGCCGACGCTGACGTTCGCGGTGCGGGGTGCCACCGAGCCGGTCGCCACCATGCCCGTGCCCGCGTCACCCTCCGGCGGGCACAGCGGCGCGCCGGGTTGCAGCCTGCCGGTGGGGTCGAGCAGCGCCGCCCCCTCGGCCGTGAGGGTGCCGGCCCGCTCGCCCGCGACGAGCACCTCGGGCAGCAGGTCGACGAGCCGTGTCCCGGGCCGCCGCTCGGCGACGAGCGCGTCGAACCGGGCGAGCATCCGCTCGTCGTACCGGCGCGTGACGGGGTCGACGGGGAACACACCGGACGCGTCACCGACGCCGAGCACGTCGCGCCCGGTCAGACGGCGGTGGACGTAGCCCGCGAGCGTGGTGACCGAGGCGAGGTGCGGCACGTGCGGCTCGTCGTCGAGGATCGCCTGGTAGAGGTGCGCGACCGACCAGCGCAGCGGGATGTTGCAGCCCAGCACCTGGGTCAGCTCGGACGCGGCGCGGCCCGTGCTGGTGTTGCGCCACGTCCGGAACGGCACGAGCAGCTCGCCGTCGGCGTCGAACGCCAGGTAGCCGTGCATCATCGCGGAGACGCCCATGGCCCGGAACATCGTCGGACGCACGCCGTACCGCCGCTCGCAGTCCGCCAGCACGGCGGCCACGCACGCGCGCAGGCCGGTCCACACGGCGTCGAGCGAGTAGGTCCAGGTCCCGCCCTCGAGCTGGTTCTCCCACGCATGGCTGCCGCTCGCGACCGGCTCGGCGCCGCCGACGACGAGGCACGCCTTGATGCGGGTCGAGCCCAGCTCGATCCCGAGCGTCGCGCCGCCCCCTGCGAGGGCTGCTCGGATCTCGTCGGGGGACGCCCCCACCCCGACGCCTGGTACCTGGCTCATCGCGCCCCTTCGCACGTTCGGCCCGGGACGGCTTCGTCCCGGGGTCGGTCCACCTCGCGGGGACTTCTGAATGTTAGCGCTAACACGGCGCACCTGTACACCACCGGGCAGACGCGTGATCGCGGCGCCATGACCCGACCTCATTCGTCGGGCGTCGCCCCGCAGGGCGACGGACCCCGGCGCGCTAGGCCGTCTGCCGGAACGGGCGGAAGAACTCGCGCAGCTCGTGCGCGTACAGCTCGGGCTCCTCGAACGGGGCGAAGTGCCCGCCGCGCGGCGGCTCCGTCCACCTGACGACGTGGGCGACACGCTCGGCCCACGCCCGCGGCGGCCGGACCACGTCGCCGCGGAAGACGGCGAACCCGGAGGGCACCTCGACCCGCCGCTCCAGCTGCTCGGGAGGGATGGCCGCGTTGGCGTGGTAGGTCCGCATCGAGGAGCCGATGGTCCCGGCGAGCCAGTACTGCGTCACGTTGGTGAGGATGTCGTCCTTGCTGAACCGGGTCTCGACGTCGCCGTCGCAGTCGCTCCACGCGCGCAGCTTCTCGACGATCCAGGCCGCGAGCCCCACGGGCGAGTCCGTCAGGCCGAAGGCGGCGGTCTGCGGCTTGGTGCGCGCGACGGCACCGTAGGCACCCTCGGTCAGGCGCCACTGCGCCACCTCACGGAACCAGGCCTGCTCGGGCTCCGTGAGACCTGCGGGCGGGACCGCCCCGGGCAGGCTGGCGTCCGTGCGGTGCACGGCGACCACCCGGTGCGGGTGGTCCAGGGCGAGGTAGCGGCTCACGTGGCTTCCGAGGTCGCCCCCCGCCGCCCCGAACCGGTGGTACTCGAGCGTCGTCATGAGCTCCGCCCACAACCCGGCAACCGCGATCGAGTCGAGCGCGGGCTCGCCGGGCCCGTCCGACCAGCCGAACCCGGGCAGGTCGGGGACCACCACGTCGAAGGCGTCCGCGGGATCGCCGCCGTGGGCACCGGGATCGGTGAGCAGCGAGATCACCTTCTGGTAGCGCCACGACGAGTCCGGCCACCCGTGCGTGAGCACCAGCGGCAGCACCGGGCCGGTGGGCGCCACGGCCCGGGCGTGCACCACGTGGATGCCGAGCCCGCCGACGCGCGCGCGGAACCGCGGGTGCCGCCACAGCGCGGCCTCCTGCGCCGGCCAGTCGAACTCCTCGGCCCAGTAGGCGACCAGCTCGCGCAGGTAGTCGACGTCCGCGCCCAGCGACCACCCGACCCCCGCGGGCTGGTCGGGCCAGCGCGTGGCTCGCAGCCGCCGGCGCAGGTCGTCGAGCGCCGCCGGGTCGTCGAGCGGTCGGAACGGCTCGACGGGAGAGGACCCCTCCGTCATGCCCGCCACACTAGGGCGCGCACGGTCGCGTCTCGACCCTTCGCGACCGGAGCGGGCCTCAGCCGCGCAGCGAGCTGGCGCGCACCACCAGCTCGGGTGGCAGGAGGCGGTGCTGCCCGGTGGCGCCGTCGAGCACGGCCTTCAGCACGGAGATCGCCAGGCTCCCCAGCTGGCCGAAGTCCTGCCGGACCGTGGTGAGCGGGGGTGCGTAGTGCGCCGCGCCCGCCTCGTCGTCGAAACCCACGAGCGCCACGTCGGGGCCCACGCGCACGCCGGACTCCCAGAAGGCGTGCGCCAGGCCGAGGGCCAGCTGGTCGTTGGCGGCGAAGATGGCGCTCGGCAGCCCTTCGGCGACGAGCATCTGCCCCAGCGCGTACCCGTCGTCGGCCTGCCAGCCCGCGATGAGCGGCTCCTGGACGACGAGCCCGGCGGCCTCGCACTCGTCGCGCCACCCCGCCAGCCGGTCCTGGGCGTCGAACCAGTCCTGCGGGCCCGCGACGTGCAGCACGGCCTCGTGGCCCTGGTCCAGGAGGTGACGCGTGGCCAGCCGCCCGCCCATCCGCTGGTCCACGCCCACCAGGTGCACGTGAGCGCTCGTCGGCACGTCCGGGGCGGAGGAGATCATGACGACCGGCACGGGCGAGTCGATCCCGGCCACGGCGTGCGCGACCTCGACCGTTGGCGCGATGACCACGATCCCGTCCACGCCCTGGTCCAGGAAGTGCTCGACCGCGGTGCGCATGGACTCGCCGTCGAACGTCCGCACGGTCGCCACCGAGACGTACCAGCCCGCCTCGCGGGCCGCCTCCTCGAAGCCGACCAGCGTGCTCGTCGGCCCGTGCAGCGCCGTGGCCGGGGTGACCACGCCGAGCGTGTCCGAACGGCGGGTCACCAGCGCACGCGCGGCACTGTTGCGCCGGTAGCCGAGCGTGGCGATCGCCTCCATGACGCGGTCGCGGGTCTCCGGCCGCACGCTCGGGTGGCCGTTGAGCACGCGGGAGACGGTCTGGTGCGAGACGCCCGCGCGCTGCGCGACGTCGCTCATGGCGGGCGGGCGGGCGGCGGCGTTCACGGCGGTCAGCCGGCGTACTGCGAGCCGAGCTCGCGCGACCTGTCCGCGGCGGCCTGGGCGGCCGCGACCACGCCGGCGCGCACGCCGTGCGCGTCGAGCTGCCGCACCGCAGCCACGGTGGTCCCGCCCGGTGAGGAGACGCGTTCGCGTAGCACCACCGGATGGTCGCCCGACTGCGCGGCGAGCGCGGCCGAGCCCTCCACGGTCGCCACGGCGAGCTGCGTGGCGAGGTCACGCGGGAGCCCGAGCAGCACGCCCGCCTCGGCCATCGCGTCGATGAGGTAGAACGCGTAGGCGGGTCCCGAGCCGGAGATCGCGGTCACGGCATCGAGGTCCTTCTCGGCGACGCGCACCACGAGCCCCGTCGCGGCGAGCACCTTCTCGACGAGCACCAGGTGTCCCTCGCCGGCATGCGCGCCGGCGGCGATCGCCGACGCGCCCTTGCCGACGACAGCCGGCGTGTTGGGCATGACGCGCACCACGGGGGTGCCGCCCGGCAGCCGCTTCTCGTAGAACGCGAGCGGCAGCCCGGCCGCGACGCTGACGACGAGCGTCCCGCCCCGCAGCGCGGGGGCGATCTCGTCGAGCACGAGACCCACCACCTGCGGCTTGACGGCGATCAGCACCACGTCGGCGCGCGCTGCCGCGGTCGCGTTGCGGGCACCGGTGCGCACGGAGTAGCGGCCCGCCAGGTCGCCCGCGCGGGCCGCGGACTGCTCGGTCACCTCGACCTGGTCCGACGACCAGCCCGACGACAGCAGCGCGGCGACCAGCGTCTCCCCCATCACGCCGCCTCCGAGCACGGCCACCTGCGCGCCGGCCTGCTCCTGCTGCTCGCTCATCGTCGTGCGTCCTTCGGGTCCGGGGAGCACGCCGCGTCGGCGTGCCGACCGCGAGCCTACCGACGCGGAGCCGTGCCCGATCGCGCGCGTCCCGCTGCGGACCGCCCGACGGTGCCGCGCCGGGTCAGCCGCGGCCGCCTCCCGGGACGCTGCCGCCGGGGAAGTTCCCGCCCCCGAGCTGGAAGTCGCGCCGGCTCGGCTGCTCCGACGAGCCACCGAGCCCGGCGAGCCCGCCCGACGACGAGCTCTCACCCGGGTCGATGGCCTTGGTCAGGTCGGCCAGCACCACGACGTCCCCCGCCCGGAGCCCGGACGTCACCTCGGTGAGCTCGGTGCCGACGGCACCGCGCTGCACCGTGGTCGACGTGACCTTGCCGCCGACGAGCCTGCTCACGGTGGCCGTCGAGCCGTCCATGTGGATCGCCGACGTGGGCACCGTCAGCACCTTCGCGCCTCCGGCGACCTCGATGCGGACCTGTGCGGACGAGCCGTCGTACAGCTGCACGTCGGCGTCGTCCACCGCGAGGTCCACGCTGTACGACGGCGTCGAGGACGAGGTGGAGACGTTGAGGATGCCGATGCTCGACACCGTCGCCGTCAGCGCCTCGTCGGTGCTGCGCACCGTGACGTCGGCCGACTGGCCCACCTGCACCACGTCGATCGCGCCGAGGGGCACCGTGGTGGAGACCGTGTAGGCGCCCGCGCCCAGGACCGTGATGACGGCGGACGTCGACGACGCCGCGACCGTGTCGCCCTTCGCGATGCCGACCGCCGCGACCGTGCCCGCTATGGGGCTCGTCAGATCGACGAGCGCGAGCTTGCTCTGCGCGAGCGCGAGGTCGGCCTCGGCGACGTCGATCGCCGCGCGGTCGGCGACGATGTCGGCCGCCGTCGCCGCCTTCGTGGTCGGCGTGCCGCCGCTGGTGCCGGTCCCGCCGTTGCTGGTCCCGCCGCTGGGTCCCCCCGTCCCGGTCCCGCCTGTGCCGGTCCCGCCGGTCCCGCCCGTGCCGGCGCCGCCGGTGCCGTCCTGCGGCGTGGCGCCCGTGCTCGGACGCCCGCTCGGGGAGGTCGGCTGCCCGCTCGGCGACGGGGCCGGCGTCGGCGCGTCGCCCGCGCCGCCGCTCGTGCTGCCGCCGTCGGCGGCCTTGTCCGCGGCCTTCGCCAGCGCGTCCACGGCATCGTCGAGACCGGTGGCGAGGTTCATCAGCTTCTGCTGCCCGGCGTTGACGCTGGTCGCGGCGTCGAGCGCGTCACCGATCGCTGTCTGGCACGCGGCGAGCGCGTCCGCGACCGCCGTGCTCGCCGCCGCCGTGACGGTGATCGGGGTGGAGGAGATCGCCGTGCCGTCCGTCTGCGTGAGCTCGAGCGCGTCGGATCCCGCCGCGGCCCCCGCGGGCAGCACCACGCCGACGACGAACCCCCCGTCGTGGGGCGTGACCTCCGTGAGCACGTCGCCGCTGGAGGCGAGCCGCACCTGGACGGGGGCCGTCCCGCTGACACCGCTCGCGACGACCTTGATCGCCGAGCCCGCCGCGGCGGTTCCCGGCGTGACGGTCAGGACGTCCCCGCTCGCCGCTCCCGCGGAGTCGTGGGTGACGGCGAGGAACGCCTGGCAGGCGGCGGTCGAGGCGTCCACCGCGTCACCGCTGGTGGTGAGCTGCTTCGTGGTGGTGCCGTACTGCGCGAGCAGGGCGTCCTGGGCGGCCTTGACCGCCGCGAGGGCGTCGTCGAGCGCGGTGCTCGACGACGCGCCCGACGTCGGGCCGGCAGACGGCCGAGCGGTGGCGCCCGAGGTCGGTGCCGCGCTCGTGACGTGCGCGGCTCCGGTCGTCGCGGTGGCGGTTGTCGTGAGGGCGGCGGTCATGACGGCGGTGCTCGTCGTGGCCGTGCCCGTCGTCGCCGGGCTCGTCGTGGCCACCGCCGGCTCGACGTCCGCCGCGGCCGACGAGGCCGACGCGCCGGTCACCGTCGTGCTGGTCGTCGTGCTGGACGTCGTGCTGCTCGTCGCGCTGCTCGTCGACGTCTGCGACTCCAGGTCGTCCTCGAGCTGCTGCCTCGCGTCGGCCACCGCGGACTCCGCGGCGTCGACGTCGTCCTGCAGGTCGCCGGGATCGAGCGACGCGAGCTCGTCGCCCGCATCGACCGAGTCGCCCACCGCGACCGCGACCTCGTCCACCGTCCCGCCGACCGAGAACGCGGCGTCGCGGCGTTCCGCCGACGCCACGGTCCCGACGGCGTCAACGCGCTGCGTGACCGCGCCGAGGGCGGCCGTCGCCGTGCGGTACCTCGCGCCGTCGCTGCCCCCGGCCGCGATCGCCACGCCGCCACCGACGAGGGTGACGACGACGGCGCCGGTGACGGTGAACCCGATGGCGCGGCGGCGGCGGGCACGACGGCGACGCGCGCCCGCGCTTGCTGTCGTGCGAGGAGTCGGCTCAGGCATCGGCCGACCCCTGGTTCGAGTCGTCGCCCGCGCCGTCGCCCTGACCGGGCTGTCCGCCGCGCCCGCCGAAGCCGCCGCCGAACCCGGTGCTGCAGGTGCCGTCCGTGGCCTTCGACACCACGATCCGCGTCGCCGCGACCGCGCCCTTCGTGTCGGTCTTCCCCTGCACGGTGGCGCACGCTCCCACCGCGAGGGACGCCGCGCTCGCCTTCGCGGTGGTCGTGTACGTGGTCGAGTCGTCGACGGTGACCGTCGTGCTCGCGGTCTCACCGCTCGGGTCGGTCGCATCGACCGTGATGGTCGTGCCCGAGACCGCGGTGACCTTGCCCGACGTGAACCCGCCGAAGCCGCGCGGACCGGCGCCAGGCATGCCGGTCGGGGCGTCGCCGGGCGCCGACGGCAGGTCGGTCGGCGCGCCCGAGGGACGCTGGCCCGGGGTGCCCGCTGCACCGCCACCGAACCCGCCGCCACCGAACCCGCCGCCCCCGCCGAGGCCGGGGGTGCACGTGCCGTCGCTGGCCGCCGCGCTGACCGCGACCGTCCGGACCGCGTCGTCGGCCGCGGGCGTCGCGGTGGAGTCGGCGGACGGCATCCCGCCCGTGATAGCGACGATGCAGGAGCCGACCGCCACGTCGGTCAGCGCGCCCGTGGACGTCGCCGAGAACGTGGTGTCGCCGCTCCAGGTGACCGTCGTCTGGCCGTCCGTGCCGCGGACCTGCATCGTGGAGTCGTCGACCTGCGCGATCTGGCCGCTGACGCCGCCACCGCCCCCCGGACCGCGCTCGCCCTGCCGGGCGCCGTACCCGTCACCGGTGCCGTTTCCGTTCCCGTTCGCCCCGGCCGACGCCGAGGGTGCCGTCGTGACGGCGGGTTCGTCGGCTCCGGCGCCACCGGAGCATCCGGCCAGCAGGGTGACGAGCGCGAGCGGCGCGGCGAGCGCCAGGAGCGGACGGGTGCGGGACATGGTGGTGCTCCTCGACGGGTTGCCGGTGGGGGACGTCAGGTGCGCGCGGGTCATTCGGACCTCAGCGCGTCGATGGGGGTGAGTCGGGCGGCGCGGGTGGCCGGGTAGACCCCGAACACCAGGCCGATGGCGATCGCGATGACCACGGAGCCGGCCACCGCCGCGCCCGACACGACGATCGACGTGTCGAGCAGGCTCGGCAGCGCGTGCGCCGCGACGATGCCCAGCGCGGCACCGATGACCCCGCCGGCCAGGCCGAGCACGGAGGCCTCGACCAGGAACTGGCGGCGGATGGCCCACGGCGGGGCACCGAGCGCCTTGCGCAGACCGATCTCGCGCGTCCGCTCGGTGACCGACACGAGCATGATGTTCATGACGCCGATGCCACCGACCAGCAGGGACAGCGCCGCGATGCCCGTGAGCAGCACGGTGAGCGTGCGGTAGACCGCGGTCGCCGTCGACACGAGCGCGTCCTGGGAGCTGACCGTGAAGTCAGCCGCGTCCGCGTCGGTGATGCCGTGGAGGTTGAGCAGGAGCGTGGTGGTCTCCTGGTCTGCGGCCGAGAGCTGGTCGGTCGACGCGGCCTGCACGTAGATGGTCGACAGCGCGTTGCGCGAGAAGCCACCCACCAGCTGCTCGGCCGCGGTGGACAGCGGGACGAGCGCGACGTCGTCGAGGTCCTCGGACCCGCTGGCGCCCTGTGCCGCCAGGACGCCGATCACCTGGTAGTCGTGGTCGCTGATGGACACGGACTGCCCGACGACGCGCGTGGTGCCGAACAGCTCCGTGGCCGTCTCGGAGCCGAGCACGATGACGCTCGCACGGTCCGCGTCGTCCTCGGCGGTGAGGAACCGCCCGTTCTCCAGCTCGCGCGAGCGCACGTCGAGCCAGTCGGTGGTGGTCCCGGTGACCGTGGTGGTCCAGTTGGTGTCGTTCGCCTCGAGGCTGGCGGACGTCGACTTCTCGGGCGCGACCGCCAGGACGTCCGGAGCGTTCGTCCTGGACGCGAGCGCCTCGGCGTCGGACCTCGTCAGGGTGGCCGCCGACCCGAAGCCGCCGCGCACCCCGTCCGAGCCGGTGCTGCTGCCCGGCGTGACGATGAGCAGGTTCGAGCCCAGCGAGTCGATCTGCGCGCTCACGTCCTTCTGCGTGCCGAGGCCGAGCCCGACGGTGAGGATCACCGCGGCGATGCCGATGAGGATGCCCAGGACGGTCAGCGCCGACCGCAGGCCGTGCGACCGGACGGCGGACCAGCCGGTCCGGAGGGTCTCGAGCCAGCTCACCGGTCGATCACCTCGTCCGCCTGGATGAGGCCGTCGCGCACCCAGACGATGCGGCGCGCATGTTGAGCCACCTCGAGCTCGTGCGTGATGAGCACGATGGTGCGGCCCTGCGCATGCAGCTCGTCGAGCAGGGCGAGCACCTCCGCGGTCGACGCCGAGTCGAGGTTGCCCGTGGGCTCGTCGGCCAGCAGCAGGTCGGGCTCCCCCACCAGAGCGCGGGCCACCGCGACACGCTGCTGCTGCCCACCGGACAGCTCGCCCGGCCGGTTGGCCGTGCGGTCACCCAGCCCGACGCGCTCGAGCGCCGCCGCGGCGCGGGCCCTGCGCACGGCCACCGGCACGTGCCGGTACATGAGCGGCAGCTCGACGTTGCGCCACGCCGGCAGCGACGGGAGCAGGTGGAACTGCTGGAAGACGAAGCCGATGCGCAGGTTGCGGATCTCGGCCAGGTCGATCTCGTCGAGCTCGGCGATGTCGTCGCCCGCGAGGTGGTACTCGCCCTCGGTGAGGGTGTCGAGGCAGCCGATGATGTTCATCAGCGTCGACTTGCCCGAGCCCGACGGACCCATGATCGCCACGTACTCGCCCGGCTCGATGCGCAGGTCGACACCCCGCAGCGCCTCGAACTCGATGCTCCCGCTGCGGTAGGTCTTGCGGGCACCGACCAGCTCGATGACCGGGGTGTGCAGGTCGGCGAGGGCGACGCCCACGCCGTCGCTCGAGCTGGGGAACGCGTCGAAGGGGTCAGCCATTGCTGCCACCACCCTGCGGAGGTGCACCCTGGCCGCCGCCGGGGAACTGACCCCCACCGGGGAACTGCCCACCGCCGGGGAACTGCCCACCGTCGAACCCGCCGCTCCCGGACTGACCGCGGTTGTTGCCCGACCCGGGCTGGAAGACCGTCAGGATCACGGAGTCCCCCTCCGAGAGCCCGTCCGTGATCTCGACGAGGTTGCCCGACGTCTCGCCGGTGGTGACGGCGACCTTCTTCTGCGTGCCGTCGGCGGCCTGCACGGTCACCGTGCTCGTGCCGTCCGCGGTCGTGACCGCGAGGGCCGGGACGGTCAGCACATCGGTGCGGCGCTCGTAGATGATCGTCACGTCGACGCTCGTGCCGTCGTGCAGCGCGCTGGTGTCGCCCGTGATCGAGACGACCACCGGGTAGGCGGCCACGCCGGAGGTGCTCGTCGAGACGAGGCCCACCGAGTCGACCGTGCCGTACAGCGTGTCGTCGAGGTCGTCGGAGGTCAGCTCGACCTGGTCGCCGACGGCCACGTTCGCGACGTCGGACTCGCTCACCGACGTCTCGACCTGCCAGGCACCCGTCCCGACGATGACGAACTGACCCGTGCTCGTGAAGGACGTCGCGCTGCTGCTCGACTGGCTCGACGGCGCGCTGCCGCCGGACCCGCCGCCGGACCCGCCGCTCGAGCCGCTGCTCGACGACGACCCGGAGACCACGTCACCCACCTCGAGGTCCACGCTCGTGACGAGGCCGGCCGCGGGAGCCTTGAGCACCGCGTCGTCCACCGCCGCGGCAGCATCGTCCACGCCGGCCCGGGCCACCTCGACCTGCGCCTGCGCGGCGGCCACCTGGGCATCCGACGAGTCCGTCCCGTCGGCTGCGTCCTCCGCGTCGGACAGACGCGCCTTCGCCTGCGCCAAGGTGGACTTCGCCGAGAGCAGGTCCGCGTCGAGGGCCAGCGTGTCGACGGTCGCGAGCGTCTGGCCCTTCGTGACCGTGTCACCGGCGGCCACCGAGACCTTCGTGACCGTGCCGGACACGGCGAAGCTCACGTCCTGGCGGACCGTGGGCTCGAGCGTGCCCGTCCCGGAGACGGACTTCTCCATCGTCGTGAGGCTCGCCTCGACGGTCCGGGTGGCCGGCACCTGCGCGTCGGCGGAGGCGGGCTCGCGCCACCACACCCACCACGCACCGGTGGCCACGAGGCCCACGATGACGACGACTCCGACGGCCCGGGCCCAGGGACGGGTCCTTCTCCAGCGCGCGCGCATGCTCTCCCTCACGGTCATGGTGGCGATCTGGTCCAGACCGTAGGAAGCGCACCTGGTGCAACCGTGTCAGCGACCTATGACCAGGCTGTGAGGCCGCCTGACCAGCGCTTATGCGAGCGCGAGCAGCCCGTCGCGCACCAGCCCGCGCACGCTGGGCAGGACGTCCGCCGCGACCTCGGACGCGGGGACCTGGAGCAGGGCGCCCAGAGCGCCGATGATCTGCCCCACCGAGAGCTCCCCGTCGCACGCGCCGACGAACCCTGCGAGCGCCGTCCCTGCCTGCACCGCGCGCCCGAACCCGCCGCCCTGGCGCAGGATCACCACCTGCGGGTCCACCGCGCCAGGCGTGAGGTAGCGCTCCTCGGTGACGTCCGGTGCGGCGACGAGGTGGGCGGCCGCGAGCACGTCGTCGGAGGAGGACGACAGCCACGTCTCCGCGGCGAGCGAGGCGGCGATGGCCGGCCCGAGCGGTTGCTGGACCGTGCCCGTGACCTCCTCGAGGCGACGCAACGTCGCGACGCCGAGCGGGGGCCGCCGCAGCGTGATGATGCCGAACCCGATGCCCTCGACGTCCCGCGACGCGAAGTCGTCGAGCCACGCGGCGTACCGGGTGCGCCACGCGTCGAGGTCGCGGTCGGGCGTGGTGCCGCCGTCGCGGATCCACGTCTCGGCGTACTGCGCGGGGTCCTGGAGCTCGCGCTGGACCACCCAGCCGTCCAGCCCGGACTCGTCGAGCCACTGACCCACGCGCTCGTCCCACGACGAGCCGCGCGTGACCTCCCAGTTGCCGAGCATCTGGGCGACGCCGCCGGGCGCCAGGACGGAGCCGACCCCGGTGACCAGGTCGCGCACGATCGCGTCGCCGGCGCGGCCGCCGTCGCGGTACTCGTACGCGGGGACGTCCGCCGTGCGCGGCGTGATGACGAACGGAGGGTTGCTCACCACCAGGTCGAGCTCGCTGCCCGCCACCGGGTCGAGCATCGAGCCGAGCCGCAGGTCCAGCTCGATGCCGGCCAGCGCCGCGTTGAACCGCGTGAAAGCCAGCGCGCGCTCGGAGATGTCCGTGGCGACCACGTGCCGGGCGTGCCGGCTCGCGTGCAGCGCCTGGATCCCGCACCCGGTGCCGAGATCGAGCACGTGGTCGACCTCGGAACGGACGGTGACCTGCGCGAGCGTGGTGGACGCCCCACCGACGCCGAGCACGTGGTCGGTGCGCAACGCTCGGCCGGTGGCCAACTCCCCGAGGTCGGAGGCGATCCACCAGTCCACCTCGCCGTGCCCGTCCGCGGCGGTGTAAGGCCGCAGGTCCACGAGCGCGCGCACCTCGTCGCCGGACTCCTCGAGCAGACCTAGGCGCACGGCGCCCTCGACGCCGAGCCGGGGCAGCGCCCCCCGGACGGCGGCGCCGGGCACGGTGAGTCCCAGCAGGAAGAGGCGCACCAGCGCGGCGAGAGGATCGACGCTCGCCGCGGTCGCGCGCAGCGCGGGGACCGGCTCCTCGCGGTGCAGGGCGTCCGCCGCCACCGGCCCCAGCAGCTCTTCGACGCCCGCAACGCCGTAGCCCGTGGCCGTCAGGTCCGAGCGGAGGGTCTCGACGAGCGTGGGGTCAGGGTTCGGCGGGGTCATGCGGCCATTGTCGTCGCGTGCGGACGGTCAGGTGCGGATGCGCCCGCCGACGAGCGGACGCAGAGTGAGGGTCTGCCCGATGCGCGACGAGGGGAACCACGATGTCCGACGAGACGACCAGCCAGTTCGACGGCGACTCCCACGAGGCGGTCGATGCCGCGCCGTCGTCGCGGCCCAGCGATGCCGACCAGCCCCCGCAGGGGCCGACGCAGGAGGACACGCAGCGCAAGATCTACCCGACCGACCCCACGGGAGCCGAGCCGGCGTAGCGCGCGCGGCTGGCCAACCACATTTCGGGTGCGGCCGGCGACATTCCGCTGCGGCCGGCGACAACTGCCCGGACCAGACCCGTCTGGCATCTGGACGCCGGAGCCACCTGACGGCGACGCACCGCCGGGCGTCCTACGCTGCCCCTCGTGACCCGACTCGAGCTCAGCTTCCTCACGTTCGTGCCCTACGACGACCCGTCCGGCGCCGCCGACTCGCTGCGCGAAGCGGTCGAGCTGTTTCAGCTCGCGGAGGAGCTGGGCTACGACATCGGCTGGGTGCGGGTGCGGCAGCTCGAGAAGTTCCTGTCCTCCCCGTTCCCGCTGTTCGGGGCCATCGGCCAGGCCACGAGCCGGATCCGCTTCGGCACGGCCGTGCTCCCGATGCGGTATGCGGACCCGATCAGCGTCGCGCAGGACGCCGCCACGGTCGACCTGCTCTCGGGCGGGCGCCTCGAGCTGGGCGTCGCCGGCGGCATCAAGCCCGCCGCGACGCTGCTCGACACCGTGCACGGCGCGAGCGAGCGGTCGTTCGACGACGAGTCCCAGGACCGCATCGCCCGGCTGCGTGCCGCGCTCGCCGACGAGCCGGTGGCGGTCGCGCCGGAGGGCGGCTTCCCCATCGCCCCGCCCGGGACGCCGCTGACCGTCACGCCGCACAGCCCCGGGCTGGCCGACCGCGTCTGGTATGGCCCGGGCTCGGTCCAGACCGCGGTCCGTACGGGCGAGCAGGGCATGGACCTGCTGGTCTCCACGCTCAACACCGACGACGACGGCCGCTCGTTCGAGGAGGGCCAGCGCGACCAGATCCGGGCGTATCGCGAGGCGTTCGACGTGCCCGGCCGCGCGCCGAGGGTCGTCGCAGGCCGGATCGTGCTGCCTTCCGTGACGCCCGCGGACGACGAGCTGTTCGCGGACTACATCGCCTGGTATGCGGGCCGGTTCGACGACCGCGGCCGCCCCAAGCAGGGCGGTTTCGGCGTCTTCAGCCCCACGCACCACGGGTCGCCCGACGAGGTCGTCGCGAGCCTGTCCGCCGACGTGGCACTGCGGGAGGCCACCGGCCTGGACGTCGTCCTGCCGGCGAACGCCACCGCCGCGATGAGCCGCCGCATCCTGGAGAACGTCGCGACGTCGGTCGCTCCCGCGCTGGGCTGGACGCCCGCCCGCTAGGAGCCGCGCTCGCTGGGGATCCGCGCTGGTCCGGTCGCCCCGCGGGGAGCATCATGGAGGAGAGCCGACGCGGCCTGCCCTCCCCTGCGTGCAGGCCGCGTCCTGCATGACGACGGCCCCCGGCTTCCGATCCCAGGGGCCGTCGTCGTGCGGTGCGTCAGGGGACGAGCGCGTCCCGCGCCGGTACCTGGTCCTGCTCGGCCTCGCGGTCCACGCGCGCCGCTCGCAGCCGCGACGCGATGACCGCACCGAAGGCGATGAGCGCCGCGACGACCGCGATGCCCAGGCGCAGGGTGGTGTTCGCGTCGTCGCCCACGGTGACGACCACGACGGCCGGCGCGATGAGCAGTGCCACCAGGTTCATGACCTTGAGCAGCGGATTGATCGCTGGCCCCGCGGTGTCCTTGAAGGGGTCGCCCACCGTGTCGCCGATGACGGCCGCGGCGTGAGCCTCCGAGCCCTTGCCGCCGTAGTGGCCGTCCTCGACGATCTTCTTCGCGTTGTCCCAGGCGCCACCGGCGTTGGCCAGGAAGACGGCCATGAGGACGCCGGCCCCGATGGCACCCGCGAGGAACCCGGCGAGCGGGCCGATCCCCAGGCCGAAGCCGACGGCGATCGGCGCGAACGCGGCGAGAAGGCCGGGCGTGGCGAGCTCGCGCAGGGAGTCACGCGTGCAGATGTCGACGACGCGCCCGTACTCGGGGCGCTCCTCGTACGTCATGATCCCGGGGTGGTCGCGGAACTGACGACGCACCTCGAAGACGATGGCGCCCGCGGCCCGGGTCACGGCGTCGATGGCCAGCCCGGAGAACAGGAACACCGTGGCACCACCCAGGATCACGCCGACCAGCGTGACAGGGCTGATGATCGAGTAGTTCAGCATCGACTCGGTGAGGTCGCCGACCGCGCGGGGGTTCACCTCGCGCAGCTTGGCGGACACGGCGTCGGCGTACGAGCCGAACAGCGCGGTGGCCGCGAGCACCGCCGTGGCGATCGCGATGCCCTTGGTCACGGCCTTGGTGGTGTTGCCCACGGCGTCGAGGTCGGTGAGGATCTGGGCGCCCTCCTCGCTCACGTCGCCGGACATCTCCGCGATGCCCTGCGCGTTGTCGGAGACGGGCCCGAAGGTGTCCATCGCGACGATGACGCCGACCGTGGTCAGCAGGCCGCAGCCCGCGAGCGCGATGAGGAACAGCGAGAGCGTGATGGAGCCTCCCGCGATGAGGAACACGCCGCAGATGGCAGCCGCGATGATGCCCGCGGTGTAGACCGCGGACTCGAAGCCCACCCCGATGCCCGACAGGACGACGGTGGCCGCGCCCGTGCGGGTGGTCGCCGCGACGTGCAGCGTCGGCTTGCTCGTCGTGCCCGTGAAGTAGCCCGTGACCCACAGGATGATGCCGGCCAGCACCACGCCGATGGCGACCGCGAGGGACGCGATGACGCGCGGGTCGCCGTCGTGCTCGCCGAGGCTGCCGTTGACGAAGCCCGAGAAGGACGACGGCAGGTAGATGAACGCGGCGATCGCAGCCAGCACCACGCCGATCACCGCCGAGATGTAGAAGCCGCGGTTGATGGCGGTCAGCCCCGACTCGGAGCCGCGCACGCGCGTGATGGCCACCCCGAGCACGGCGACGAGTGCGCCGACCGCGGTCACGATGAGCGGGAAGACGAGCCCCTTCTCACCGAAGGCGGCCTTGCCCAGGATCAGAGCGGCCACCAGGGTGACGGCGTAGGACTCGAACAGGTCCGCCGCCATCCCGGCGCAGTCGCCCACGTTGTCGCCCACGTTGTCCGCGATCGTGGCGGCGTTGCGCGGGTCGTCCTCGGGGATGCCCTGCTCGACCTTGCCCACGAGGTCGGCGCCCACGTCGGCCGCCTTGGTGAAGATGCCGCCGCCGACGCGCATGAACATGGCGAGCAGCGCGGCGCCGAAGCCGAAGCCCTCGAGCACCGACGGTGCGTCCTCGCGGTAGATCAGCACGACGCTCGCCGCGCCCAGCAGACCCAGGCCGACCACGGACATGCCGACGACGCCGCCGGTACGGAAGGCGATCCGCGCACCCTCGGCGCGGCCGTCCTTCTGGGACGCGGCGGCCGCGACGCGGAGGTTCGCGCGCGTCGCCAGCCACATGCCCAGGAACCCGATCGACGCCGAGAACACGGCACCGACCAGGAAGAAGATGGATCGTCCGACCTTGATGCCGCCGTCTCCCGGGAGCAGGAACAGCAGCGCGCACACGACCACCGCGAACAGGGCCAGGGTGCGGAACTGACGGTTGAGATAGGCCGACGCGCCCTCTTGGACCGCCTTGGCGATCTCCTGCATCGACGACGTGCCCTCACCGGCCGCGAGCACCTGGCGGCGTAGCACCGCTGCGACGACGAGCGCGGCAACCGCGACGGCGGCGATCACGGCGACGATCGTGATGCTCGTGGAACCGAGCTCGATCATGCATCCTCCTCGGAATTCGGCGCGACCCCCTGATCACACCTCGCCCCGCGGCCCCGTTGCCGCCGGACCCGGGCAGTCTAATCACGCTCCACGCCCCGCACCGGAGGGGCGTGCGCGCGTCTCACGACGGCTTCATGAACGCCCTCCATCGCCGGGTCGAAGGATTGCGCCCCGGACCCCAACCTGACGTGCTTCCCGTCCGTCACGATGGGTGAAGGGCCGCCACCGGGAGGCCCGCGACGACGGGGGCTCGATGGCCGGCTGGGAGAGCGCGCTCGACCGGCTCGTGCGCGAGCGCGGACCGGCGCTGGTGGGCCACGCGTACCTGCTGACGGGCGATCTGCGCGAGGCGGAGGACCTGGTGCAGGACGCCCTGGTCAAGGTCTTCTCGCGCGGCCGGCCGGTCGAGGAGATCCGCTCCGCCGAGGCGTACGTGCGCACTGCGATCCACACGCTCTACCTCGATGGCTTCCGCCGCCGGCGCCACTGGGCCACGATCCGTCACCTCGCCGCGACGCCGGAGGTCAGTACCGCCGACGGCCCCGACCTCGTCGTCGGCAACCGGCTGCTGCTCGCCGACGCCCTGCGCGCCCTGAGCCCCCGCGAGCGCACGTGCGTGGTGCTGCACCACGTCGAGGACCTCGCGCTCGACGAGATCGCGGGCGAGCTCTCGCTCAGCACGGGCTCGGTCAAGCGCTACCTGGCCGACGGCCGCACCAAGCTGCGCGACGCGCTCGCGCCCCCACGTCCGCTCACCGACTCGCCCCGGAGGACACCGTGAACGACGACCTCGACGACCTGCTGTCCGACCTCGCTGCCGCGGCCGGGACTGCCGCCGCGCACGGCGCGTTGGGCGATGACGGCACGACGGTGCAGCGGATCGCTCGCCGGGTCCGCCGCCGTCGGACTGCCCGGCGTGCCGGCGCCGGCGCCGTGGTGGCGTGCGCGGCGGGAGCGGTGGCGTTCGGCGCCGTCCAGTTGCGCGGCGGAGGGCTCCCGAGCGTTGCGCCGCCCGTCTCGACGGCCGGGGCCGAGGCCGACTGGCCAGCGCAGTTCGACCGGTGCGGCAAGCCGGTCCGGGACGGGCTCGACTCGGCCGGCGACGTGACGCTGGCGGCCACTGTGCGCTCCGGCACCGGCAAGGAGGTCCAGGTCCGCGCCACCGCGACGGGACCGGCCGACCCCGCGGCGCGGGGCTGGGTGTACGGCACGGAGCTGATGGTGACCGACGATGCCGGGGTCGTCGTGGGCGTCTACGAGGGTCCGGCGCTGCCGGGGTCCGACCAGATCGACGACTTCTACGCCAACGTCGACTTCGCCGCGCAGCCGTTCCCGCTCGCATCCGACGTCACATTCCCGCTGGTCTCCTGCGCGCAGTACCCCGAAGGCACGGGTGATCCTGCCCTCGCGCCCGGCGACTACGACCTGTGGGTGACCCAGTCCGTGGGCTACACCGTCGACGGCACCGAGGTGCACGCGCGCGCGAGCGTCGACGTGCCGCTCGTCGTGGGGCCCGACGGGACACCGTCACCCGGCGCCGCCCAGTCCGCCGACCCCACGGCCGGGACGCCCGCGGAGCAGTACTTCGCGTGCGGCGAGCCGGTCGACCTGACGATCCACACGCTGCCCGATGCGGGCGGCCTCACGCTGGCTGCGGACCTGCCGGCGACCGGGTGGGGCGAGAGGCCCGCGTCGTGGTCCGTCACGGTCGGCACCCACGGCGGAGCGGCAGTCACGGCGCACGGCTCGCCGGCGGGGAGTCTTGCCCTCGTGGGTCCCGACGGTGACGTCGCAGGGTTCGTCGTGCCCGCCCGGGGGCCGCTGCGGACCATCGACGTCGGGCCCCGGTCCACGGAGGTCCTGCACGGCCCGACGAGGGTGCTCCCGTGCGAGGACGAGCCGCTGCGCGGGACGTACACGGCATGGCCGTTCGTCGTCGAGACGACGTCCGACGACGCGACCTCCGATGGCGAGGCGGTGGCTGCCGGCCCGCAGGTCGTGGTCGTCGCGAACCCCCAGGCGGTCACGTTCGGGTCGTGAGCGCGTCCAGGCTCGCGCGGTACGCGCTCGTCGTTCCCTCGCGGCGCACCTCCTGCCACACGTGGTCCCGGACCCCGAGCCCGGCGAGCTCCGCCGCGAGCTCCGTGACGGCGGCGGCGTCGAGCACCGTCGGGTCGATCGTCGTGCGGACCTGCACGTCGACGCCGGCGTCCAGCACGCGGCGCAGCGACTCGAAGGCCGGTACCGCCCCACCCCGGCGTGTGATCGCGTCGTAGAGCCGTGCGGGAGCCTTGACGTCCAGCCCCACCCAGTCCACGTGCGGGAGCACACGCGCCAGTGCCGCCGGGAAGGCGCCGCCGGTGTGCAGGCCCACGCCGAACCCGCCCGCCCGGACCTCCTGCGCCGCCGCGACGAGGCCCGGCTGCATGGTGGGCTCGCCACCCGAGAACACGAGCCCGTCGAGCAGGCCGTGCCGCTTCGCCAGCAGCGTGCGGACGTCCTGCCACGGCACGACGCCCGGCGTGCGAGGGTCGAGGATCGCCGAGTTGTGGCAATACGTGCAGCGCCACGGACACCCCTGCAGGAACACGGTGGCCACCAGCTTGCCCGGCCAGTCGCAGCTGGACAGCGGCGTCAGGCCGGCGATCTCGAGCGCGTCGGCACCTGCCCTTCCGTCGCCGTGCCCGCCGCGCCCGTTCGGCCGTCCGTTCGTCGTCCTCACACCCGGGCCGGCTCACGGAACGGCGTCCGCTCCGTGTGCTCGCCCTTCTTGCCCACATTGAACGAGCTCACGGGCCGGTGGTACCCCATGACGCGCGTCCACACCTCGCACACCCCGCCGCACGTCGGGCAGGTCTGCACCTCCCCGGCGAGGTAGCCGTGCGAGGGGCAGATCGAGAACGTCGGCGTGACCGTCAGGTACGGCAGCCGGAACGTCTCGAGCGAGCGCCGCACGAGCGACCGGCAGGCGTCGGCGGTCGACAGCCGCTCGGCCATGTACAGGTGCAGCACGGTCCCGCCCGTGTACCTCGTCTGGAGGTCGTCCTGCCGCAGCAGCGCCTCGAACGGGTCCTCCGTGAACCCCACGGGGAGCTGCGAGGAGTTGGTGTAGTACGGGTTCTGCTCGGTGCCCGCCTGCAGGATCTCGGGCCAGCGCGCCCGGTCCTCCTTGGCGAACCGGTAGGTGGTTCCCTCGGCGGGCGTCGCCTCCAGGTTGTACAGGTGGCCCGTCTCCTCCTGGAACTCGACCATCCGCGCGCGCACGTGATCGAGCAGCCGGACGGCCATGGCGTGACCGGCGTCGTGCGTGATGTCGGCCGCGTCGCCCGTGAAGTTGCGGATCATCTCGTTGATCCCGTTCACGCCGATCGTCGAGAAGTGGTTGTCCAGGCTCGGCAGGTACCGGCGCGTGTAGGGGAACAGGCCGTCGTCGAGGAGTCGCTGCACCACCTCCCGCTTGAGCTCCAGGCTGGCGCGCGCCAGGTCGAGCAGCTCGTCGAGCCTGGCCAGCAGCCCCTCCTCGTCGCCGCCGAACAGGTAGCCGAGGCGGGCGCAGTTGATGGTCACCACGCCGATGGAGCCGGTCTGCTCGGCGGACCCGAACAGGCCGTTGCCGCGCTTGAGCAGCTCCCGGAGGTCCAGCTGCAGGCGGCAGCACATCGAGCGGACGTCGCCCGGGTTCATCTCGGAGTTGATGAAGTTCTGGAAGTACGGCAGGCCGTAGCGCGCGGTCATCGCGAAGAGCCGGTCGGCATTGGGGCTGTCCCAGTCGAAGTCCTTGGTGATGTTGTAGGTGGGGATCGGGAACGTGAACACCCGGCCGCTCGCGTCGCCCTCCGTCATGACGTCCATGTACGCGCGGTTGATCAGGTCCATCTCGCGCTGCAGGTCGCCGTACGTGAAGTCGCACGGCTGCTCCCCCACCATCGGTACCTCGCCTGCCAGGTCCTCCGGGCACGTCCAGTCGAAGGTCAGGTTGGTGAACGGCGTCTGCGTCCCCCAGCGGCTCGGGACGTTGAGGTTGTAGACGAGCTCCTGGATGCCCTGCCGCACCTGCTCGTAGGTGAGCCCGTCCGTGCGCACGTAGGGAGCCATGTACGTGTCGAAGCTGCTGAACGCCTGCGCCCCGGCCCACTCGTTCTGCATGGTGCCCAGGAAGTTCACGATCTGGCCGATCGCGGCGCTGAAGTGCTTGGCAGGGCGCGCGTCGACCTTGCCGGGGATCCCCCCGAGGCCCTCCTGCAACAGCGTCCGCAGGGACCACCCGGCGCAGTAGCCGGAGAGCATGTCGAGGTCGTGGATGTGCAGGTCGCCCTCGCGGTGCGCCTGCCCCACGGCCTGGGGGTAGACGTGGCTGAGCCAGTAGTTGGCGATCACCTTGCCCGACGTGTTGAGGATCAGTCCGCCCAGCGAGTAGCCCTGGTTCGCGTTGGCGTTGACCCGCCAGTCGCTGCGGTCGAGGTACTCGTCCACCGACGCACCCACCTCGACGACCACCCGCTCGGTCATGTGCTGCTCCTTCGCCCCTCTGCGGCGCCGGGCCCACATGTGGTGGTCGCCCTGGGTGCGGACCGCAAGATGTGGGCATTTCTATGCCCGACCCCCTCCCGCCACGGGGACCTAGGTCCCGCCCCCGTGGGACATCGGCGCGACGCACGGCGTGTCGCTGCGGCGACGCGCCACAACCCTCCGGCGTGTCGCTCCGATCAGCCCGCGAGCACGAAGCGGACGGCCTCGCCCGGGCGCAGCTGCGCCATCGCGCCGAGCGCCGACGAGCGCACGACGGCCAGCACGGGGTAGCCGCCCGTGACCGGGTGGTCGGCCCCGAACACCACCGGACGACCGTCGGGCGGGATCTGCACGGCCCCCGGCACCAGCCCCACGGGCTTGAGCTCGGCCCCCGCCGCCCGCGGGGTGCGCGCGACGACCGGCCCGTCCAGCCGGACGGCGACGCGGTCGCTCGCGGGCGTGGCGCGGTACCCGGCGCGCGAGGTGAGCGTCGCCAGCCCGTCGACGAACCAGTCGGCGTGCGGACCGGGCCGCACCGGGACCACCACCTCGTCGGGCCACGTCGGCACGGGCGCGAGATCGATCGCCGGCAGGTCGGTGGGCGGCGCGCCGACGGGCAGCACGTCCCCCGCGGCGAGCGGCGCCGGACCCACGCCCGCGAGCCGGTCCGTCGAGCGTGATCCCAGCACCGGCGGCACGTCGATCCCGCCGCGGACCGCGAGATACGTGCGCAGGCCCCGCGTCGCGGTCCCGAGGACCAGCTCGCCGCCGTCGGGCACCTCGAGCACCGCGTCGCGCCCCACGGGCCGACCGTCGACGAGGGCCGTCCCCCGCGCCCCCGCGAGTGCCACCGTGACCGGCCCGAGGGCCCGAAGCCGCAGGCCCCCCAGCAGCACCTCGATCCCGGCGTGGCTGGCCGGGTTCGCCACCAGCCGGTTGGCGAGCCGCAGCGCGCCGGGGTCGGCCGCGCCCGAGCGGCCGACGCCCATGTGCGCGTAGCCGGGCCGCCCCAGGTCCTCGACCAGCGCGAGCACGCCGGGCGCCAGCACCTCGAGCGCCGTCATCGCGCCCTCATCGTCGCGGGCCTCACCGTGGCGTCGCCACGAAGCGCACGCGCGTGCCCGGCACCAGGAGCGCCGGCTGCTCGCGCTCCAGGTCCCACAGCGTCGTGGCGCAGCGCCCCAGCAGTCGCCATCCTCCCGGGGTCGCGGCCGGGTACACGGCACTGAACTCGTCGGCGATCGCCACCGACCCCGCCGGGACGCGCTCGCGCGGGCTCGCGAGGCGTGGCACCTGCAGCACCGGGTCGAGCCCGACCAGGTACGCGAAGCCGGGCATGAAACCCCCGAAGGCCACGGTGTACAGCCGGGCGGTGTGGCGTCGGACCACCTCCTCGACCGAGCGGCCGGTGGCCTGGGCGACGTCGGCGAGGTCCGGGCCGTCGTAGGTCACCGGGAGCTCGAGCTCGGGGCCGACCGCGTGGTGCGCGGACCCGAGCTCCAGGCCGTGCACCGCCGCCGCCAGGGCGGCGTGCTCGACGGGGCCGCTCCCCCGCAGCAGCAGCGTGCGGGCCGCGGGCACCTGGTCGACGACGGCGTCCCAGCCTCCTCGGCTGCGCGCGGCGCGCACGGCGTCGTCGAGCGCGCGCACCTGCGCGAGGTCGTCGAGCTCGACGAGCACCGCGTCGTCCCCGAACGGCAGCACCCTCACGCGAACGCCCGCACCTGCACGCCGGCGGCTTCGAGCGCGCCACGGACCCGGCGCGCCAGCACCACGGCGCCGGGGGTGTCGGAGTGCACGCACACCGACTCCGCGCGTACGGCCACGTCGCGCCCGTCGGCGCCGCGGACCACCCCGGCGGTGGCGATGCTCAGCACGCGGGCGGCCACCTCGTCCTCGTCGGTCACCAGGTCGCCGGGCTCACCGCGCGGCACCAGGGTGCCGTCGGGACGGTAGCCCCGGTCGGCGAACGCCTCGGTCACGGTGCGCAGCCCTCGGGCCCCGGCGAGCGCCAGGACCGCGGAGCCCGGCAGGCCGACGACGGGGAGCGAGCCGACGGCGTCCACCACGGCGGCCGCCTGTGCCTCGTGGTGCACCACGGCGTTGTACAGCGCACCGTGCGGCTTGACGTAGGCGATGCGCGTCCCGCTGCGCTCCGCGACGGCGCCGAGGACGGCGATCTGCTGGGCGACCTGCGCACGCAGCTCGTCGGGCGGGACGTCCAGGTAGCGACGCCCGAAGTGCTCCCGGTCGGCGTAGGAGACGTGCGCTCCGACCCGCACCCCGCGGGCGGCGGCCGTGCGGCACACGTGCTCCATCACCCGCTCGTCGCCCGCGTGGAAGCCGCACGCCACGTTGGCGCTGGTCACGACGCCGAGCAGCTGGGCGTCGATGCCCTCGACGCCCGGCGCCCACGCATCGAAGTCCTCGCCGAGGTCGCAGTTGAGGTCGATGCCGGTCGCCATCCGACCAGCGTCCCATCCTCGAGCCCTCGTGCGGGATCATCAGGGCATGAGCCACAGCGTGCTGTTCGTTTGCGTCCACAACGCCGGCAGGTCGCAGATGGCGGCCGGCTTCGTGACCGCCCTCTCCGGCGGCGCGGTCGAGGTCCGGTCGGCGGGCTCGCTCCCGGCCGACCGCGTCAACCCGGCCGCGGTCGAGGCGATGGCCGAGCTCGGCATCGACATCTCGTCGGCCCAGCCGCGGGTGCTGACCACCGACGCCGTCGAGGTCTCCAGCGTGGTGGTCACCATGGGCTGCGGAGACGCGTGCCCGTACCTGCCGGGCAGACGCTACGAGGACTGGGAGCTCGAGGACCCCGCCGGCAAGGGGGTCGAGGCCGTGCGTCCGATCCGTGACGAGATCCGGCGCCGCGTGACCGAGCTCCTCGCCTCGCTGGACTGACCGCCCGCGGCACGCTCTCCGGACCGAGGTGTCCGCGCCGGGTGCGAGGATGGCGCGGTGGATCTGCTGGACGTGCTGGCGGCCGGCGGTCGTCGCACCGACCGGATCACGCACGTGCGCCACCTCCCAGCCCGCGCCGGCGAGCACGCCGACTGGCCATCCTGGGCTGACGTCGACCTGGTCCAGGGCTACCGCGCGCTCGGCGTCGAGCGCCCGTGGCGGCACCAGGTCGCCGCCGCCGACTCCGCGTGGTCCGGCCACCACACCGTGCTGGCCACCTCGACGGGCTCCGGCAAGTCGCTCGCGTACTGGCTCCCCGCGCTCTCGAGCATCCGTGCGTCCGCGGCCGGCGCGCTCCTCGACCCGGGTCGCATCGAGTCGGTCACCAGGCGGGGCAGCACGCTGTACCTGTGCCCGACGAAGGCGCTGGCCGCCGACCAGCTCGCCGCCCTGGACCGCCTCCTCGTCGCAGGTCGCACGCGCGACGTCCGGGTCGCGACGTGCGACGGCGACACGTCTCTCGACGAGCGCCGCTGGGTGCAGGAGCACGCGGACGTGGTGCTCACCAACCCGGACTTCCTGCACTTCGCCCTGCTGCCGCAGCACCGCCGGTGGGCGCGGCTGCTCGGCTCCCTGCGCTACGTCGTGCTCGACGAGTGCCACGCGTTCCGCGGCGTGTTCGGCGCCCACGTGGGCCTGGTGCTGCGGCGGCTGCGGCGGCTCGCGGCGGCCTACGGCTCGTCCCCTGTGTTCGTGCTCGCCTCCGCGACCACGGCGGACCCCGCCGCGAGCGCGGCGCGGCTGCTCGGTGTCACCCCCGACGAGGTGACGGCCGTGACCGACGACGCCTCGCCCTCCGGGCGCAAGACGTTCGTGCTGTGGCAGCCACCCGAGCTCCCCGGCTCGGCCCCCGAGCTCGTGACCGACGACCCGTGGGCGACCGCGCTGCCGGTCCCCGCCCAGGCCACCCGCGCGGTCGACGACCCCGCGCCGCCCTCGCCCGACGACGTGTGGCCCGGCGGCGCCGACCTGGTGGAGGGCGCCGGACCGCTCGGCACCGGGGAGCGGACGGTGGCCGAACCGGGCGACCGGCCGCGACGCACGGCCACCGCCGAGATCGCCGACCTGCTCACCGACCTGGTCGTGGCGGGCGCTCGCTCGCTCGCCTTCACACGCTCGCGCCGGGGCGCCGAGTCCGTCGCATCCGCCTCACGCGACCACCTCGCCGAGATCGACCCGTCCCTGCGACGGGCCGTCTCCGCCTACCGCGGCGGCTACCTGCCCGAGGAGCGCCGCGAGCTGGAGCGCGCCATCCGCACGGGCGACCTGCGGGCGCTGGCGACCACCAACGCGCTCGAGCTGGGCGTGGACATCTCCGGCCTGGACGTCGTGCTCATCGCGGGCTGGCCCGGCACGCGCGTGTCGCTGTGGCAGCAGGCGGGCCGAGCGGGCCGCGCGGGAGCCGACGGGCTCGTGGCGCTCGTCGCCCGTGAGGACCCGCTCGACACGTTCCTGGTGCACCACCCCGAGGCGATCTTCGAGGTGCCCGTCGAGGCCACGACGTTCGACCCGGCCAACCCCTACGTGCTCGCGCCGCACCTGTGCGCGGCGGCCGCCGAGCAGCCGCTGCGGTTCGACGAGCTCGACCTGTTCGGGCCGCGCACGGCCGAGCTGCTCGACGAGCTCGTCGCGCGCGGGGCGCTGCGGCGTCGCTCGTCGGGCTGGTACTGGACGCACGCAGAGCCGGCAACCCGCCTGACCGACCTGCGCGGCGCGGGCGGAGACCCGGTGCGCGTGGTGGAGTCCGTCACGGGCCGACTGCTGGGGACGGTCGACGCCGCGTCGGCCGACTCGACGGTCCACGAGGGTGCCGTCTACGTGCACCAGGGGCTGATGTTCGTCGTCGACGCCCTGCACCTCGACGACGGCGTGGCGCTGGTGACGCGCCGCGACGTCGACTACGGCACGTGGGCCCGCTGGGTGACCTCGACCGAGATCGCCGCCGTCGACCACGAGGTCGCGTGGGGCCCGGTGACGTGGGGCTTCGGGTCGGTGGACGTGACCACGCAGGTGCTCGGCTACCAGCGCAAGCGCATTGCCGACATGCAGGTGCTGGGCAGCAGCGAGCTGGACCTCCCCGCGCGGACGCTGCGCACCACCGCGGTGTGGTGGACCGCGCCGGCGTCGGTGCTCGAGGCCGCCGGCGTGGAGCTCGACGCGGTCCCGGGCGCGCTGCACGCCGCCGAGCACGCCTCGATCGGGCTGCTCCCGCTCCTGGCCACCTGCGACCGGTGGGACCTCGGCGGGCTGTCCACCGCGCTGCACCCCGACACCGGCGAGGCGACGGTGTTCGTCCACGACGCCTACCCCGGCGGTGCCGGCTTCGCGGAGCGCGGCTTCCAGCTGGGGGCCACATGGCTGCGGGCCACGCGGGACGCGATCGCGGCCTGCCGGTGCGCCACCGGCTGCCCGGCGTGCGTGCAGTCGCCCAAGTGCGGCAACGCCAACCACCCGCTGGAGAAGGCTGCGGCGATCCGGCTGCTGGACGCGGTCCTGGCGCACGCCGTCGGGTGACCCTCAGCCGGGATGCGTCCCGTCGAGGTAGAACCAGTCGCCCTCGCGCACGAACCGGCTGCGCTCGTGCAGCCGACCCCGCACGCCCGCGGTGACGTGCTGCGCGACGAACTCGACCACGCCCTCGTCGTCCCACGGCCCGCCCCGCTCGGTGCCGACCACCGCGAGCCGGCGCCACGTGGTGTCGTCGTCGAGCTCGAGCACCGGCGGTCGGGTGGTCGGGTGCCAGGTGCGCAGCAGGTGCGCGACGTCGCCCACCGCGAACGCCGTGAACCGCGAGCGCATCAGCGCCTCGGCGGTCGCGGCCGATCTCTCACCCCGCAGGATCGGTCCGCAGCAGGCGCCGAACGTGGCGCCGCCGCACGGGCACGGCTGGTCGTCGAGCACCCGCCGACGGTAGCCGCCGCGGCGGGCGGCGGGCCATCGGGGGCTCGTCTGCCATCCGACACCGTCGGGGTGGCGCCGGCTAACGGGGTTCGCGCAGGCCCAGTCGCATGAGGTGGGCGCCGGTGAACACGCCTCCGGGATCCAGTCGTTCGAAGAGCGCCCGCGCGTCGTCCAGCCTCGGGGTCACGCGTCGCACGTCCTCGGCGCCCATGCCGTGGAACTTGCCCCAGTGCGGGCGCGCCCCGAACGGTGCGAGCGCTGCCTCGATCGCCGGCAGGAGCGCCCGCACGTCGTCGGGTCTGTTCTGCCAGGTGAAGTGGATGGCGAGCACGTCGCGCTGGTAGGCGGGGCTGAGCCACAGGTCGTCGGCGGCGACGGTGCGCAACTCGGTGATGAGCAGCACCGGGGCGATGCGGTCCGCCAGCGCCCGGACCGCGCGGATGGCGTCTGCTGCGTCGCGCCGGTCGACGAAGTACTCGGTCTGGATCTCGTCGCCGTTGCTCGGCGTCGAGTCGAGCCGGAAGTGCGGCAGGCGTTGCGACCAGGGCCCGGGGATGCCGCCCTGCGGCGTCAGGTTCTCCTCGCTCCCGGCCACGAGCCGGCCCTCCGAGCTCCGGTCGCGCGGCACCCCGAACCAGGTCTCGGGCACGCCGCCCTCGTCGTCCGGTCCCGCCAGCCGCGTCTTGCGCCACACCTGGTCCAGCGTCGGCTCGGCCCACGTGGTGAAGACGCTCACCGAGTAGCCGGCACCCAGCACCGAGCCGACGTCGTCGAGCAGCGCCTCCCACGGCAGCCCGTGGAAGACGTCCTGCCGCACCGCGTAGGTGGGCTGCACCTCGAGCGCCACCCGCACGACGACCCCGTACGCGCCCAGGCCGACGACGAGCCCGTCGAAGCCGTCGTCGCCCCGACCGATCGTCACGAGCTCCGCCCGCGCGTCGACGTAGGTGAGGGCGGTCACGGCGGTCGACAACGAGCCGTTGGCCCAACCCGAGCCGTGGGTGCCGGTGGCGATCGCCCCGCCGATCGAGATGTGCGGCAACGAGCCGAGGTTGTGCAGCGCCCAGCCGCGCTCCTCGAGCCACGTCGCCAGCACGCCGTAGCGGGTCCCCGCGCCGACCGTGACGGTGCGCGCCGCCTCGTCGAGCACGGGCTCGGCGGGGATCTGCGTCACCGTGACGAGCGTGCCGGTGGTGTCGGCCAGGTCGTTGAACGAGTGCCGGGTGCCGAGCGCCCGCACGCGGCCGCCGGCGGCGACCGCCGCCTGGACCTCCGCGACCGACCGCGCTTCCAGCAGGCGCGGGGCGGTGAACGTGTAGGTGCCGGCCCAGGTCTCGACGCTGCTCACCGCTCGATCCTGCGGCCTCGGTGCCCGCCACGCCATCGGCCACCCCGACGGGCACCGGCCGCGTCCAGGGCGCGCCCGCCGACCCCAGGGCATCGGCCGCCAGCAGGGGCGCCCGCTGCGCCTCGGGCACGGGCCGCCGCCGGGCCACTGACGGCGTCTCGGGTACAGGCCGCCCTCAGGGCACCGTCGGCCACTACGGCGCCGACTCTCGCGCTGGCACCGGCCCGGCGCGGGCGCGGGCCGTCGCGGCGCCGGCGGGCGAGTCGACGCGTGCGACGACGACCACCACGCCGTCACCGAGCGCGTCGCAGCTCCCCAGCCGTGCGCCGTTGCGTCGCACGGCTTGCTCGGCCACCGCGCACGGGTCTGCCCAGCCCTCCTGCCAGGATCCGGCCGCGGCGAGGGCCGCGAGGTCGGCGGCCGCCTGCGCGCGACCCCGCGCGCCCTGAGCGGCTGCGAGCAGCCCGATCACCCCGGCGACGAGCACGAGGGCACCGACCACGGCGAGGAGCAGGACCGTCCCCGACCCGCGCTCGCGCGCGACGCGCGTCGTCGAGCCCCGCTCGTGCGCGAAGCGCGTCGTCGCTCGACTCGTGGACTGTGGGCCAGGCGTCGGGGTCTCGACCACATCCTGCGACGCATCTCGGGTCACGGCGTGGCTCCGGCCGCCGACGGCTCGATCCGGGCCGAGGCGGTCGCCCGCGCGCGCAGCGGGCCACCGCCCCAGGGCAGGGCGCCCACCTCGGCTGTCACCGTCACTGTCGCCCACCCGCCCGCCCGGACCACGAGCACCTGCGCGCCGTCGCCGGCCACGCGCCGAGCATCTGCGGCCGCGTCCTGCGAGCCGAGCGCGGCAGCCCTCGCCCCGGCGCGCGCGCCGTCCGCGCACCGCAGCTGTGCCATCCCGGCGGCCGCGACCGTCAGGACGACCACCAGGAGCAGCACCACGGCGGGCAGGCCGACGGCGAGCTCGGCAGTGACCGACCCGCGCTCACGCAGGCCGTCGCGGCCGGCCTCGACGGCACGTGCTGGCTGCGGGGCACGACTCACAGCGACAAGGCCCGCTTGATGATCCCCGTGAGCAGCCCGCGCACCTCGTTGCCTTTGAGGATGACAACGAGGAGCCCGGCGAAGCCGACCGCCGCCAACGTCGCGATGGCGTACTCGGCGGTCGCCATGCCGGCGTCGTCCAGGCCCTGCGCAATCACGTCGCGCAGGTGCCGAGCCCTCGCGATCGGGCGGCGATCGGCCCGTGGCCCGACGACGCGCAGGCGCCGCCTGGCCGCCAGCTCGTCCGTCTCCTCGTCCGCGTCGCCGCCTGGGGGTGCCGGGTCGGGCGCCTCCCCGGGCTCACGTCCGGCCGAGCCGCGGAGCACACGGAGAACCTGGTGCTCGTCGTGGTCGGTGTTCTCGGCGTCCCGCTCGGGTGGCTGCCTCAGCGTGGTCATCGTTCCTCCTCGGGTTGGTCGCATCGCCGCTCGACGCCCTGCCAGGCTCGTCCGCGGGCGGGCCTGGGAAGCGCGCGGCGCCCGCCTCCGGGGACGGAGCGCGGTCGACCCCGGTCTGGGGTCACGTCGACGGAGTCGAAGGCACCGGCAGCGGCGCGGCACGTCCCACGTGGGGCGGCGCCCGATCTGTCCAGCCGTGGCTCACCCCAGAAGTCCCGCAGCCAGGCTCAGGATCAACGGCACGAGGCCCAGCAGGATGAAGGCGGGCAGGAAGCAGAGCCCCAGCGGCAGCACGAGGCGAACGGCCAGCGTCGCTGCCGAGGCACGCACATGGGTCCGCCGCTCCGTCCGCACGCGAGCCGCCCGGACGCGCAACGCAGGACCGGGCGCCACGCCGGTGGTCCAGGCCGGCTCGAGGCAGTCCGCCAGATCACGCAGCGCGATGGGGCTCCCCGCCCACGCGGCGGGCCACGACGCGCCCAGCACCAGGGCGCCCGCCGCGCGGGTCATCGCGGCGCCGGAGGTCCCACCGAGCAGGCCGCCGACGACCTGCAGCGTGCGGGGGATGGGCGCACCCGCACGCAGGGCGGCATCGACCACGTCGAGCAGCAGCACCGCGTCCACCTCCGGGAGCTGGCTGCCACGGGGGCGCCGCAGCGCGGTGGCTCTCCGGGGCGGGCGGCGCATGACGTGCGGCGCCACCGCGACAAGCGCGCCGGCGAGGCACACCAGGCCGGCGTTCATCCACCACGCCCGGACGCTCCCCGACGCCCGCGCCCGGACGGCGCCCAACCCCAGCGCCCGGATGGCGCGCGACGCCCGAGCTCGCGGCCCCGCCCGACGGCCCCGCCCCACCCCGCGCGCGCGAGCAGCACCCGCGTCCACAGCCGACCGACCAGCAGGAGCGCCACCCCCAGCAGGGCCGCCGCCGTCCCGAGCCCACCGCCGAGCACCGCCACCCACGGCCGCGCACCCAGCAGCGTCGCCACGACGAGCCCGAGCACGGGCAGCCAGCCGAGCACGCGGGCCGTCGCCCGTGGACCGGCCAGCGCCGCACGCAGCTCCGCGGCCGCCTCCTCGTCGGCGGCCACCGACTCGGCGACCTGCTCGAGCACGTCGGCCAACGGCGCACCCAGCTCGCGTGCTGCCCCAGCCGCCACGAGCACTGCCGCGGCGCGGTCGACCACCGGGTCGGGAGCACGCCCCCGCTCGGCCCCGGCGAGGTCGGCCAGCGACGGCATCCCGTCCGGGCCCGTAGTCCGCACGCCCAGCGCACGACTCCACGCCCGCTCCGGCGTCGCGCCGGCACGCAGCTGTGCGGCCGTGACCAGCAGCACCGACGACAGCGTCGCCGACGGCCGCGGCCCCGTGTCGCGGCGGGCCGGCGCGACGGGCGGGCGACGCGGCGGCATCCCCGCCCATGCGAGCACGCCGACCAGCACCGCGAGCAGGATCACGCCACCCCCACCGTCCGCTCGACGGCAAGGCCCCACCGCCGCGCGAGCTCCGGCCATGCCGTGCCGCGCACCGTGGCGCCGCCCGCGTCAGCGCTGAGGGCCGTGGCGACCTCGAGCCCGCCCGTCGTCCGTCGGACCACCCCCACCTCGGCCAGGTAGCGCAGGCCTCGGGCGCGCCGCATGTGCAGCACCGCATCGAAGGCGCTCGCGGCCTGGGCGTGCACGGCCGCACGGCTCAGGCCGGCCAGGGCACCCAGTGCCTCCAGCCGGGCGGGGACGTCGGCGGCGGCGTTGGCGTGCAACGTGGCGCAGCCGCCGTCGTGGCCGGTGTTCAAGGCCGTCATCACGTCGCCCACCTCGGCGCCTCGGCACTCGCCGAGCACGATCCGGTCGGGCCGCATCCGCATCGCGTGCCGCACCAGGTCGCCCAGCTCGACCCGGCCGGCCCCGTCCACGTTCGCCCGGCGCGCGACCATCCGCACCAGGTGGGGGTGCCCGCTCCGGAGCTCACCCGCCTCCTCGATGAGGACGATGCGCTCGTCGGAGGGCACGACGGCGAGCATCGCGGCCAGCAGCGTCGTCTTGCCCGCGCCGGTCGCGCCGCACACCAGGACGTTCGCGCGGCGCAGCACCAGGGTGCGGACCACGCTCGCGAGCGGCGGGGCGAGCGTGCCGCACTCGACGAGCGCCTCGAGCGTGAACGCGGCCGCGCGCACCGCTCGCAGGCTGATCAGGGTGCCGCCGTCGGCGATCGGGGGCAGCACCGCGTGCAGCCGCGTGCCGTCGGGGAGTCGCGCGTCGACGGCCGGCTCGGCGTCGTCGAGGCGCGCCCCGCCGGCGGCCGCCAGGCGCACGGCCAGCGCGCGGACGTCCGCCGGCGTCCCGAGGTCGACGTCGGTGCGTGACAGCCGACCGCCGCGCTCCACCCATACCTCCCGCGGCCCGTTGACCAGCACGTCGGTGACGGCTCGGTCGTCCAGGAGCGCCTGCAGCGGACCGGCGCCCAGCATCGCGTCCCGCACCGAGCGGACCATCGCGCCCGCGGCGGCGGAGCCCAGCACACGTCCGCGCTCACGCGCCGCCTCCTCGAGCGCGCGGGCGATCGCCGCCTCGGAGGCGGCGCCCGCTGCTCCCAGCCTCGCCCGGACGGCCTCGAGGAGCTCCTCGTCGCTCACGGCAGGGACCGTTCCAGCGCGCGGACCGTCCGAGCGGTCCGTCCCGCGATCCGCAGGCCACCGTGCTCGATCGTCCCTGCCAGCCGGCGGTCGCGTGGCCAGGACGCGGTGACGGGCATCGCCAGGGCGTGGCCCACCTCGGCGGCGCCCATGCCTCCGGGGGCAGGGCCGCGGACCACCAGCGCGACCGGCACGCCGTTCAGGCGCCCGGCCACCGCGAGCGCCCCTGCGACGCCGGCCAGGTCCCGCGGTGCCACGAGCACCACGAGATCGCAGGCCGGCACGGCTCCCCTCAGGACCGCGGCACGGTCGAGGTCGAGCACAAGCGCGCCCAGCACGACGCCGAGCGCGCGCAGCACGTCGCGCACGGCGTCGTCGTCGGGAATCCCGGGACGAGCGCCGTCCGGGCCGAGCACGGCGCACGTCCCCCACCGCGGCAGCAGCGCGACCACGTCCGCACCGTCCACCTCGCCGCGGGCGCTCGCCAGGTCGGGCCAGCGCGCGCCCGGGACGCCCTCGAGACCGAGCAGGAGGTCGACGCCGGCGCACGAGCGGTCCAGGCCGACCAGCGCCGTCGCGGTGCGCTGCGCCAGGCGCTGCGCGAGCGCGGCGGCCAGCACCGTCGCACCGACCCCACCGCGGGCGCCCACCACGCCGACCGTCAGTGCGCTCGGCCGGGTGGCGCGCGCGGGCCACTCATGAACCTCCATGGGCCGAGCCTCGCCGGGCGCCACGCCACCGAGGCCGGCGGCGAGCCCGGACGTCGGCCGGCGCGTCAGAAGTGGGGCTGTGGTCACCTCGATGTGGGCCCGTCGGGCTACGCTCGCGGCGACAGCCGGTCGAGCACGCCGCATGCCGTCGAGCACGGCCGTCATCGAGCCACGCCATCGCCAAGCACAGCCATCGTCGAGCACCGAGAGCAGACGGGACCGCATGGACGCCCACCCGAGCACCGACCTGCGCGAGGCGGCGTTCTTCGACCTGGACAAGACGATCATCGCGACGTCGTCGGCCACGGCGTTCTCGCGCGGGTTCCTGGCGCAGGGCATGCTCACGCGCCGCAAGGTGCTGCGCACGGCGTACGCGCAGCTCGCCTACCTGCTGGGCGCGGCCGACGAGGACCAGACCGAGCGTCTGCGGGTCCAGCTCTCGCGCAACGTCGCCGGCTGGGAGGTCTCGCAGGTCTCCGCGGTCGTCGCCGCGACCCTGCACGAGGCCATCGACCCCACGGTGTACGCGGAGGCGGTGGCCCTGATCGAGGAGCACCACGCCGCGGGACGCGACGTGGTGATCGTCTCCGCCTCCAGCGCGGAGATCGTCGAGCCCATCGCCGCGGTGCTCGGCGCCGACCACGTGATCGCCTCGCGGATGGCGGTGGACGCGGGTCGCTACACGGGTGCGATCGACTTCTACGCCTACGGCGAGAACAAGGCGGTGGGTATCCGCGAGATCGCCGAGCGGGAGGGCTACGACCTCACGCGCAGCTTCGCGTACTCCGACTCGATCACCGACGCCCCCATGCTGGGCGCCGTCGGCCACGCCTTCGCCGTGAACCCCGACCGCACGCTGCGCCGCCTTGCCGCGGAGGAGGGCTGGGGGGTGCTGGCCTTCACGCGACCCGTCCCGCTGTTCGCGTTCGCCCGCAGGCCCGCCTCCATCGTCGTGCTCGGCGTGGCCGTCCTCGTGGCGGCCGGCATCGCCGTGGGGTGGCAGCTCGGCAGACGCAGGGCGCACGCCTGAGCCATCCGCATGACGGGATCGCGGTCCCACCATATGACCCTCGCAGGACCGCGACCTGCAGGGACGCGACGAGCCCTTCCCATCCGCTCGCGTGCGGAGTACCACAAGAGTCACAACTGCATGACCGCGAGAACCCACGCGCAGGAGAGCCCACCTATGGGCAGTCCGACCGGGCTAGACCCGTTGCGGACCACACAGAGCGCGCACTGCTAACTCCCGGCCGCAGTGGTACGACGGCGCTCCTCCGGGGCGCCGTCGTTGCGTGCCCGGGTCCTGCCAGCGACGCCCGGGCTACCCCGAGCGCGAGGACAGCGACCCGCTGAGCACCGCGTCGGCGACGTCGTGGGCTGCGCCCGCCCCGGTCACGACGCCGTCCGCGCACGCCGACACCCACGCGCCGACACCCGCGGCGGACCCGGTGGCGAACCCCGCGGCGGCACCCAGGTACGCGTTGGGCGCCGCCGCCCAGGCGGCCTCGCACACCACGGACCCCGTCGGGTCGAGGCCGCGCGACGTCAGCACCAGCCGGGCCACGGCCCGCGCCACCACGCCGTTCCCCGCGACGAACGGACGCACCGTGAGCAGCTCGCCGTGCACCACGGCCCCGACGACGAGCGCAGGAGCGGACGAGGCGGACAGCACCGAGCCCAGCAGCGACAGGCGGGCGGCCAGCTCGTCGCCGCGCGGGGCGACGCCCAGGCCGGTGAGGTCCGCGGGGTCGTCGTCCACCCGCAGGCGGCCCAGGTCACGGTCCGCCACGAGGCCCGTCGCCGCGGCCGCATGGACGCGCGCCAGCAGCTGCGCCAGCGGCGGGAGCGCGGGGGCACGCGGCGCGCCGAGGTCCGGCATCAGGCTCTCGACCAGCGCGGCCGCGCGGAGCGCACCACCGGCGAGCGCGAACGGCGCCCCGGACGGCACCGGTCCCCCGGTCGCCACCGAGCGCAGCGCCTCCACGGGGACGCGGCCGCCGTCGAGCGCCGCACTGGCGCGCGCCGACCGGATCCCGGCCTCGGCCCGCACCTCCCGCCAGCGCCGCCGGTACGCCTCGTGCCAGCGCAGCTCCTCGCACGCGCTCCGTGCCCGTGCCAGCGCGTCGGCGACTCCGTCCAGGTCGACGAGCGGCGCGAGCGGATCCACGGGCGCCACCCTAGGCGCCGGGGCAGACTGGCACGTATGCCGGCACCGAGCGTCTCGTCGTCCATCACCGCGCGGCTCCAGGTCAGGGCTCGCCCCACGGCGGTGAGCGAGCTGACGACTGCGATCGAGGAGGCCGGCGGCATCGTGACGGCGCTGGACGTCACCGCATCGGGCCACGAGCACATGACCGTCGACGTCACCTGCGCCACGCGCGGCGAGCACCACGCGGCCGAGATCGTCGAGGCCCTGAAGCAGCTCGCGGGCGTGGCCGTCGACCGGGTGAGCGACCGCACCTTCCTCATGCACCTCGGTGGCAAGCTCGAGATCACGTCCAAGGTGCCGCTGCGCAACCGCGACGACCTGTCGATGGCCTACACGCCGGGCGTGGCGCGCGTGTGCGAGGCGATCGCCGCGCACCCCGACGACGCGCGCCGCCTGACCATCAAGCGCAACACCATCGCGGTGGTGACCGACGGGACCGCGGTCCTGGGCCTGGGCGACATCGGCCCCCTGGCGGCGCTGCCCGTGATGGAGGGCAAGGCGGTGCTGTTCAAGCGCTTCGCCGACATCGACGCCTTTCCGATCGCGCTGGACACCACGGACGTCGACCAGATCGTCGAGACGGTGTGCGCGATCGCGCCCGTCTTCGCCGGCATCAACCTCGAGGACATCTCGGCCCCACGCTGCTTCGAGGTGGAGCGCCGCCTGCGCGAACGGCTCGACATCCCCGTGTTCCACGACGACCAGCACGGCACGGCCATCGTGGTGGTCGCCGCGCTGACCAACGCGCTCACGGTCGTGGGCAAGGACATCCGATCCGTGAAGGTGGTGCTCTCCGGCGCGGGTGCGGCGGGGACTGCCGTGCTCAGGCTGCTGCTCGCGGCGGGCGTCACCGACGTCGTGGTCGCGGACATCGACGGCATCGTCCACGCCGGCCGGCCGGGGCTCACCGAGCGGCTGGCCTGGACGGCGGGCGTGACCAACCCGCGCGGGCTGACGGGCACGGTGCGCGACGCGCTCGCGGGCGCGGACGTGTTCATCGGGGTCTCCGCGCCCGACGTCATCTCGGGCGAGGACGTCGCGACGATGGCCCCCGACGCGATCGTGTTCGCGCTCGCCAACCCGCGTCCCGAGGTGGACCCGGACGAGGCCGCGCAGCACGCCGCGGTCGTGGGGACGGGCCGTTCGGACTTCGCGAACCAGATCAACAACGTGCTCGCGTTCCCGGGGGTCTTCCGCGGCCTGCTCGACGCGCAGTCGCACCGGATCACGGACACGATGCTGCTGGCCGCGGCGCACGCGCTCGCGTCCGTGGTCACGCCCGACGAGCTCAACCCGACCTACATCGTGCCGAGCGTCTTCAACCCCGAGGTCACCACGCGCGTGGCGGCGGCCGTCGCCGGCGCGGCGCGAGCACCCCGCACCGCCTGACGCCGGCTCAGCCTGACGCCGGCTCAGCCTGACGCCGGCTCAGCTGACGCGCTCAGCGCCAGGCGCCTCGCACGTACTGCGGCTGCCACCCCGTGGCCTCCACGCGTGCCCGGTCCACGACCGGTCCGCTGCCGGGCAGGACGCGCGTCGCGACGCCCAGCTCGTGCGCCGCGCGCAGCGCCCACGACGGGTCACGCAGCGCGCCGCGGCCGATCAGCACGGCGTCGGCATCGCCCGCCGCCACGACCCGATCGGCGAGCGCGGGGTCCTCGAGCACGCCCACGGCCGCGACCGGCAGCCCCGAGATCGCCCGCACCTCCCGCGCCGCCGGCACCTGGTAGGCGGGGCCGACGGGGATGTCCGCGAGCGCGTTGCCGCCCGTGGACACGTCGACGAGGTCCACGCCGTGCCCGGCGAGCTCCTTGGCGACCAGCGCCACGTCCTCGACGCCCAGCCCGTCCGGCACCCAGTCGGTGGCCGAGACGCGCACCGCCAGGGGCAGGTGGTCGGGCCACTCCGCGCGCACGGCGTCCGCGGTCTCCACCAGCAGGCGCGCACGGTTCTCGGCCGTGCCGCCGTACTCGTCGTCACGCGTGTTCGACAGCGGCGACAGGAACTGGTGCAGCAGGTAGCCGTGCGCGGCGTGGATCTCGACCACGTCGAAGCCGGCAGCGAGCGCCCGACGGGTGGCCGCGGCGAACTGGCGCGGGATCCGCGCGACCGCCGCGGCGCTCAGCTCCGCCGGCGCGGCGAGGCCCGGGAACGCGACCGGGGACGGTGCCAAGGCCTCCCAGCCGCCCTCGGCGACGGGGACGGTCCCGTCGCCCGGGACGAACGGCGCGTACGTCGAGGCCTTGCGGCCGGCGTGCGCGAGCTGGATGCCGACGTGCGTGCCGCGCGCGTGCACGAAGTCCGTGATGCGCCGCCAGGCGACCACCTGCTCGTCGTTCCAGATGCCGGTGTCCTGCGGCGAGATCCGCCCTTCGGGTGCGACCGCGGTCGCCTCGGTGAGCAGCAGGCCGAACCCGCCCGACGCGCGTGCGCCCAGGTGCACCAGGTGCCAGTCGTTCGGCACGCCGTCCACCGCGGAGTACTGGCACATCGGCGCGAGCCACGCACGGTTGACGAACGTCGTGCCGCGCAGGGAGAGGGGGTCGAACAGAGAGGTCATGGCGGGCACGCTACGTCCACCACGGCGCGGGTGCTCGGCCGTCGGTCCTTCGTCCCAGAGCGTGGGCGGATCGTCGCGGCACCCTGAGCCGTGCTCTCCATCACCGAGACCGTCGACCTGCACGCCGACGCCGCGCGCCACAAGGCCGAGCTCCTGCGCACGCCGTGGGTCTTCCTCATCCGCACGGCGCTCGCGGGTGCCTACATCGGCATCGGCGTGCTCATCCTGGCGACCGCCGGTGGACCGCTCGCGGCCGTGGGGTCCCCGTTCGCGCCGCTGGTGCAGGGGCTGGTGTTCGGCGTCGCGCTGACGATCGTCGTCATCGCCGGTGCCGAGCTGGCCACCTCGGCGATGATGATCCTGACCCAGGGCGTCATGCGCAGCGCCGTGCGCTGGAGTCGGGCCGTGGTCACGTTGCTCGCCACGCTGGGCGGCAACCTCGTGGGCGCGTTCGGGTTCGCCACGCTGGTGCATGCGTCGGGGGTGCTCGGAGGGGGCACGGCCGGCGGCGCGATGATCGACACGATGATCGAGCACAAGGCCGCCGAGTCCACGGGCCAGCTGTTCGTGCGCGGCATCCTGTGCAACCTGCTCGTGTGCCTGGCCATCTGGTGCGCGGCCCGGCTGCGCAGCGAGGGCGCGCGCATCGCCGCGATCTTCGCGTGCGTCATGGTGTTCATCACCTCGGGCTTCGAGCACGTCGTCGCCAACATGACCACGTTCTCGCTCGGCCTGCTGTCCGGAGCGCCCGGCGCGACGATCGGTGAGTTCGCGCGCAACATCGCGGCCGTCGGGCTGGGCAACACGGTGGGCGGCGCCCTGCTGGTCGGCGCGGCGTACGCGTACGGCAGCCGACGAGCCACGGCCGACACGGCCGCGCCGCAGAGCGAGCCGGAGGTCACCGCAATACGGTGACGGGGAGCAGCGGCACGCGGGTGCCGCTTCCCCCCACCTCAGGAGCACGGATGAGCACCTCCGACCCCGACCGCCCGACCGACGACACGGCGACCGTGCCGGCGCAGGCCCCGGCCGACGAGGCGACGACCAGCGTGCTCGGTGCACCGGTCGCCGACGAGCCGCGCGCGGCGGCATCTCCGGCCGTGAACGAGGCACCCACCGACACCGGACGCCACGCGGTGGTCCGCCCGGCGCCCACGCCTCCCCCGCCCACGGCCCCCGCCTCCCCGGCCCCCGCGCCGGCACGAGCGACCACGACGGCCCCCGCCGGGACCCCGACGCCCACCGGGTCGGCGTCCGACTCCGGGCCGGCGACGGCCGTCGTCCCGCCGACCACCCACGCCCCGAGCACCGCGCCGCAGCCCGTCGTCGCGGCCGACCCGTCGCGCGAGTCCACGCAGACCACACCGCCTGCGGCCGACGACGACGAGTTGTTCCCCGACCCGAACGCGCCGCGCTCCACGTCGTTCGGCACGCACGTCCTCGGCTCCCTGGTCGGCCTTGTGCTGGGTCCGGCCGCCGCGGGGACGCTCCTGCTCGGCCAGGCCCGGATTCTCGAGGCGCAGGCCGACGGGTGGACCGACACGGTCGACACCGTCGGCATCGTCCTGGTGGGAGTCGGGCTGCTGCTGCTCGGCTGGGTCGCGCTCCTGGCCATCTGGACGCCAGCCGTGCCGATCACCGCGGGCATCGTGCTGTCCGGGCTGGGCGGCGTCGCCCTCATCGCGCCGGGCGTCGCGCGCGACCTGACCCTCCGATACATCGACTCCTCGGGGTGGCACCTGACCATCACGCAGGTGCTCGTGGCCGGGACGAGCGGGACGCTGCTCACCGCCGGGTTCCTGCTGCTGCTCGCCGGTCTGGTCGCCGTGGCGGTCAAGCGGCGGGGGCTGCGGCTCGGCGAGTTCCGCGAGCGCCACCGCACCGCGTCGTCCTAGTCCACGCCGTCGGCCGCGGGTCGAGGCATCAGGGCCGGACAACTAGAGTGCCCTCCGGGGCGCTGCTGGTCTGCTCTGCCCCTCCGCACCGATGCCGCTGCACAGGAGGTCTGCGTGACCGACACGACCCCCGGTGGACTGGAGAACCTGCTCTCCGAGGACCGCCGCTTCCCCCCTTCGTCCGAGTTCGCCGCCCAGGCCAACGTCCACCGCGACGCGTACGCGTGGGCCGACGCGGACCGGCCGGCCTTCTGGGCCGAGCAGGCGCGCGACCTGCTCGACTGGACCACGCCGTTCCACGAGGTGCTCGACTGGTCGGGTGCTCCCGTGGCGCGCTGGTTCGCCGACGGCCGGCTCAACGCCGCCTACAACGCGGTCGACAGGCACGTGGAGGCGGGCCGCGGCGATCGCGTCGCCCTGCACTTCGAGGGCGAGGGCGGTGACACCCGCACGATCACCTACGCCGACCTGCAGCGCGAGGTCTCGAAGGCGGCCAACGCGCTCGCGGCACTCGGCGTCGAGACGGGCGACCGGGTCGCGATCTACCTGCCGCTGATCCCCGAGGCCGTGTTCACGATGCTGGCGTGCGCCCGCATCGGAGCCCCGCACTCGGTCGTCTTCGGCGGGTTCTCCGCCGAGGCGCTGTACTCGCGCATCGTCGACGCCGAGGCCAAGCTCGTCGTCACGGCCGACGGCGGCTTCCGGCGCGGCGCGGCGTCCGCGCTCAAGCCGGCCGTCGACGAGGCCCTGGCCAAGGGCGAGTCGCCGGTCGAGCACGTCCTCGTGGTGCGCCGCACCGGCCAGGACGTGGCGTGGACCGAGGGCCGCGACGTCTGGTGGTCGGACACGGTCGACACCGCCTCCGACGAGCACACGCCGGTGGCCGTCGATGCGGAGCACCCGCTGTTCATCCTCTACACCTCGGGCACGACGGGGAAGCCGAAGGGCATCTTCCACACCACGGGCGGCTACCTGACACAGGCGGCGTACACCCACAAGGCGGTCTTCGACCTCAAGGCCGAGACCGACGTCTACTGGTGCACGGCCGACATCGGGTGGATCACCGGCCACACGTACGTCGTGTACGGACCGCTCGTGAACGGGGCGACCCAGGTCATCTACGAGGGGACGCCGGACACGCCGCACCGCGGGCGCTGGTGGGAGATCATCGAGAAGTACAAGGTCTCCATCCTCTACACCGCGCCGACGGCCATCCGCACCTGCATGAAGTGGGGCGAGGAGATCCCCTCGAAGTTCGACCTGTCCTCGCTGCGCGTCCTCGGCTCGGTGGGCGAGCCCATCAATCCCGAGGCCTGGGTCTGGTACCGCCGGGTCATCGGCGGCGACCGCACCCCGATCGTCGACACGTGGTGGCAGACCGAGACGGGCGCGATCATGATCAGCCCGCTGCCGGGCGTCACCACCACCAAGCCCGGCTCGGCCCAGGTGCCGCTGCCCGGCATCGCGGCGACCGTGGTCGACGACGACGCGCACCCGGTGCCGGACGGCTCCGGCGGCTACCTCGTGGTCACCGAGCCGTGGCCGTCCATGCTGCGCGGCATCTGGGGCGACCAGGAGCGTTACGCGGACACCTACTGGTCGCGGTTCAAGGACCTGTACTTCGCGGGCGACGGCGCCAAGAAGGACGACGACGGCGACATCTGGCTGCTGGGCCGCGTGGACGACGTCATGAACGTCTCTGGCCACCGCCTGTCCACCACCGAGATCGAGTCGGCGCTCGTGTCCCACCCGTGGGTCGCCGAGGCCGCCGTGGTCGGCGCCACCGACGAGACCACCGGCCAGGCCGTCGTCGCGTTCGTGATCCTGCGCGGTGACGCGGGCGGCGGGGAGCAGTCGGCCGACGAGGTGCAGACCACCTTGCGCAACCACGTCGCCAAGGAGATCGGGCCGATTGCCAAGCCACGCCAGATCCTCGTGGTCGCCGAGCTGCCCAAGACCCGGTCCGGCAAGATCATGCGCCGCCTGCTGCGCGACGTCGCCGAGCACCGCCAGGTGGGCGACGCCACGACGCTGGCCGACGCGTCGGTGATGGACCTGATCGCGCAGGGACTGTCCGCCCCCGGCGCCAAGCAGGAGGACTGAGGCGGAGCGCAGCGGCGGGTGGGCCCGAGCGCAGCGAGGTCCCGCCCGCCGCGGAGCGCAGCCGCAGTCCGACCACGAGCGGAAGGACTGAGGCGGAGCGCAGCGGCGGGTGCGCCCGAGCGCAGCGAGGTCCCGCCCGCCGCGGAGCGCAGCCGCAGTCCGACCACGGGCAGGAGGACTGAGGCGGAGCGCAGCAGACGACGGGCCGAGGCCCGGCGGTCTCACGGGCTGATCCGTGCGACCGCCGGGCCTCGTCCGTCCTGCGACACTGGGACCCCCCGAGCGAGAGGCACCCTGTGGCCGACCTGATCATCCCCGCAGACCTGCTGCCCTCCGACGGCCGCTTCGGCTCCGGGCCGTCCAAGGTCCGGCTCGAGCAGCTCGACGCGCTCGTCGACCAGCGCGCGCTGCTGGGCAGCTCCCACCGCCAGGCGCCGGTCAAGGACCTCGTCGGATCGGTGCGCGCGGGGATGGCCGAGCTGTTCCGCCTGCCCGACGGGTACCAGGTGGTGCTGGGCAACGGCGGTGCGACCGCCTTCTGGGACGTCGCGACGTTCGGACTGGTCCGCGACCAGGCGCACCACCTGGTGCTGGGGGAGTTCAGCCGCAAGTTCGCCGCCGAGACGCGGGCGGCCCCGTTCCTGGCCGAGCCGACGGTCCAGGAGGTGCCCGCCGGCCAGGGCGTGCTGCCGGTCGCGAGCCCGGGGGCGGACGTGTACGCGTGGCCGCACAACGAGACGTCGACCGGCGTGATGCTGCCCGTGCAGCGGGTCGAGGGGGCCGACGACGGCGCGCTCGTGGTCGTCGACGGGACGTCGGGCGCGGCAGGCCTCGCGCTCGATGCCAGCCAGGCCGACGTGTACTACTTCTCGCCGCAGAAGGGCTTCGCCTCCGAGGGCGGGCTGTGGACCGCCGTGCTGTCGCCCGCTGCCGTCGAGCGCGCGCACCAGGTGGCCGCGAGCGGCCGGTGGATCCCGGAATTCTTCGACCTTGTCGGCGCCATCGACAACTCCGCCAAGAACCAGACGTACAACACCCCGGCGATCGCGACGCTGATCCTCATGGACGCCCAGGTGCGGTGGCTCAACGCTCAGGGCGGCCTGGACTGGGCCGTGGCACGCACCCGGGACTCCTCGAGCCGGCTCTACGACTGGGCCGAGCGCACGCCCTGGGCCACGCCCTTCGTCGCCGACCCGGCGTTCCGCTCGCAGGTGGTCGGCACCGTCGACCTCGACGAGTCCATCGACGCGGCCCGCGTGGTGAGCGTCCTTGCCGCCAACGGCGTCCTGGACGTGTTCCCCTACCGCGCGCTCAAGCGCAACCAGCTGCGCGTCGCGATGTTCCCCGCGGTGGAGCCGGACGACGTGAGCAGGCTGATCGGCTGCATCGAGTACGTGGTCGAGCACCTCTGACGCGCGTCACGGCAGCAGGGCACGCAGCCTGCTGACCGCCTCTCGGCCCGCGCGGTTGGCGCCGATCGTCGACGCGCTGGGGCCGTAGCCCACCAGCTGGATCCGGGGGTCGCCCACGACCGTGGTGCCGTCCATGACGATCCCGCCGCCCGGCCCACGCAGGTGCAACGGCGCCAGATGGTCGAGCGCGGCGCGGAAGCCCGTGCACCACAGCAGCGTCGTCGCCTCCACGGCCGCAGGCCCGGTGGCCCAGCCCGGCTCGGTGGGCTCGCGGTCCCATTCGACGCCGGTCGTCGTGATGCGGCTGAACATCGGACGCGGCACCAGCACGCCGGCCTCGATCCCCGCGCGGTAGGCGGGCGTGAGCGGCAGACCGGTCACGCTCACGACGCTCTGGGGCGGCAGCCCCGCGCGGGTGCGTTCCTCCACGAGGGCGACCGCGGCCCGGCCCACCTCGGGGGCGAACTCCTCCTCGCGCCAGGTCGGCAGCCGCCGCGTCACCCAGGTGGTGCTGGTCAAGGGCGCTATCGCGAGAAGCAGCTGCACGGCGGACGTGCCCCCACCGATGACCACGACGTGCCCGTCGGCGAGCTCCTCGGGTGTGCGGTAGTCGTGCGTGTGCAGCTGCCGCCCGCGGAAGCTCCCCTGCCCCGGGTAGGCGGGCCAGAACGGCTTGGTCCAGGTGCCCGACGCGTTGACCAGGCCGCGCGCCCGGAAGACGACGCTCTCCTCGGGCCGCTCCACGCTGCGCGACTCGACGAGCAGACGGCCCTCGTCGTCGCGCACGCTCGTGACCCGGACGGGCCGTTGGACGTGCAGGTCGAACGCGTCCTCGTACTGCGCGAAGTAGTAGGGCACGGTCCTGGCCGCGGGCTCGCTCAGGTCCGGCACCAGGAAGGGCATCCCGGGGAGCTCGTGCACGCCGTGCGCGTCCGCCATGGTCAGCCCGGGCCAGCGCAGCTGCCAGGCGCCCCCGGGCGACGGTGCCTCGTCGAGGACGACGAACGTGCGCGCGGCCCGCTCCCAGTCACGCTCGCCCACCGCGGTGAAGCCGCTGCTGCGCAGGTGGTAGGCGGCCGAGAGCCCGGCCTGGCCGGCCCCGATGACCACCACGTCCACGTCGACCCGCTCGTCGGCCGGCTGCTGCGCGCGACGCGCCCGACGACGGCGCGCAGGAGCGGCGACCGGCGGGACCACCCGCACCGCTCCGTCCTCGCCGATGTCGAAGGTGAGCTCGAGCGTCTTGTCGGGGTCGACGGCGGGCTCGGGCTCGAGGTCGGCAGGCGGGCTCGCCGAAGGAACGCGCGGTTCGTCGGCCGTCGAGTCCATGTCCCACCCAACGTACCCGCCTCGGCGGATCGGCAGGAGCGGTTCCCCCGCCCCCGATCGCCCTGTCGTGGTGGGATGGTCGGATGTCCGACACGAGCGTCACGTCCGAGCACGTGCAGACCCACGCGGGTCCGCTCCCGCCGATCGCCGCCGACGAGGTCCGCGCGCTGGCGGCCCGCGCGGCGGCCGTCGACGGCGTCCCTCCGCTGTCCGAGCAGCCCCTGCTCTGGCTCGAGTCGGACGAGGCGCGCGTGGTGCACCTCCTGGCGCGCGACGAGCGCGGGGTGCTGGCCGGCTACGCGCAGCTCGATCTGAGCGTCGCCGCCACCGTGCACGGCGAGCTCGTCGTCGATCCGGCGCACCGGCGGCAGGGCTACGGTCGCGCCCTGCTCGCTGCGGTCCCACCTGCCGACGACGCCACGCCCGAGCGCGTGCTGCACGTGTGGGCCCACGGCGACCTGCCCGCGGCCCGCGCGTTCGCGGCCGACGTCGACATGCCCGTGGTCCGCGAGCTGTGGCAGATGCGTCTGGAGCCACTGACCGGCGGCCGGCCCGTCGCCCTCCCGGCGGGCGTCACGCTGCGCGAGTTCGTCCCGGGGCAGGACGAGGAGGCGTGGCGCCGGGTCAACTCGCGCGCGTTCGCCCACCACCCCGAGCAGGGGCGCATGACGTCCGCCGACCTGCGCGCACGCGAGGCCGAGCCGTGGTTCGACGCCGCGGGCTTCCTGCTCGCCGAGCGCGACGGCAAGCTCCTGGGCTCGGTGTGGACCAAGGTGCACGCGGCGGGCGACCACGGGCCCGATCCCGTCGGGGAGATCTACGTCGTCGGCGTGGATCCCGACGCGCAGGGTCTGGGGCTCGGCGGGGCGCTGACTGCGGCGGGCCTCAACCACCTGGCCGGGCGCGGGCTCGGGGCGGCCATCCTGTACACCGGCGCCGAGAACGAGGTCGCCATCCGCACCTACCGTCGGGCCGGCTTCGAGCGGGCCTCGTCCGACGTGATGTTCGGCACCGATACCCGTCGTTCACCGACCGGTGCCACGATGGCCCCATGACGGACGCACCGCCGCTCGACGCCCAGCTCGCCGCCCACCTCGCCGAGCACCTCGAGGCCGCCCCCGAGGCGTCCTCCGCCGCGCCCGTCGAGCCGTTGCCCGACGATCGCTTCGCGGACCGCGAGGTGTCCTGGCTGGCGTTCAACCAGCGCGTGCTCGAGCTCGCCGAGGACCCCGACCTCCCGCTGCTCGAGCGCGTGCGGTTCCTGGCGATCTTCGCGTCCAACCTCGACGAGTTCTTCATGGTCCGGGTGGCCGGGCTCAAGCGCCGGATCGCCACGGGCATCGCGGTGACCGCCGCGTCCGGCATGTCCCCGCGCCACGTGCTCGAGGCCATCAGCGAGTCGGCGCACGCGCTGATGGACCGGCACGCGCGAGTGTTCGCCGAGCAGGTGCAGCCGGCGCTCGCTCGCGAGGGCATCACGCTGGTGCGCTGGCAGGACCTGGGCGAGAGCGAGCAGGACCGCCTGCGCAAGTTCTTCCGCCGGCAGATCTTCCCTGTCCTGACGCCGCTCGCGGTGGACCCGGCCCACCCCTTCCCGTACATCTCGGGGCTCTCGCTCAACCTCGCCGTCGTGGTGGTCAACCCCGCGACCGGCAAGGAGCACTTCGCGCGCGTGAAGATCCCGCCGCTGCTGCCCCGCTTCATCGCGGTGGACGCGAGCGGCCGGCCCAGCGCCCCCGACGAGCAGACCGCCAGCGTGGAGAAGGGCCCCACCAGCTTCGTGCCGCTCGAGGACGTCATCTCGGAGCACCTCGAGCAGCTGTTCCCCGGCATGCAGGTGCAGGAGCACCACACGTTCCGGGTGACGCGCAACGAGGACGTGGAGGTCGAGGAGGACGACGCCGAGAACCTCCTCAAGGCCATGGAGAAGGAGCTGCTGCGCCGCCGGTTCGGCCCGCCCGTGCGGCTCGAGATCGCCGAGGGCATCAGCCCCCGCATCCGCAAGCTGCTCGTCCGCGAGCTGGGCATGGCCGACGAGGAGGTCTACGAGCTGCCCGCTCCCCTGGACCAGACCGGCCTCAACCTCATCGCGGACCTGGACCGGGCCGAGCTGCTCTTCCCCAAGTTCGTGCCCACCACGCACCGCCAGCTCGCGGAGGTCGAGAGCGCGACGCCCACCGACGTGTTCGCCAAGATCCGCGAGCGCGACATCCTGCTGCACCACCCCTACGACTCGTTCTCCACCTCGGTGCAGACGTTCCTCGAGCAGGCGGCCGCCGACCCGCAGGTGCTCGCGATCAAGCAGACCCTGTACCGCACGTCGGGCGACTCCCCGATCGTCGACGCCCTCATCGACGCCGCCCAGGCCGGCAAGCAGGTCCTGGCGCTGGTGGAGATCAAGGCCCGGTTCGACGAGCAGAACAACATCTCCTGGGCACGCAAGCTCGAGCAGGCGGGGGTCCACGTCGTCTACGGCATCGTGGGCCTCAAGACGCACTGCAAGCTCAGCCTCGTGGTGCGCCAGGAGGCCGACGGGCTGCGTCGCTACAGCCACGTCGGCACCGGCAACTACCACCCCAAGACCGCGCGCCTCTACACGGACGTCGGCCTGCTCACGGCGGACCCCGACGTGGGCCAGGACCTCACGCGGCTCTTCAACCAGCTCTCGGGGTACGCACCCAAGAGCCGGTTCCACCGCCTGCTGGTCGCGCCCCGCAGCGTGCGCGCGGGACTCATCGAGCGCATCGAGCGCGAGGCGCAGGCGGCCCGCGACGGCTATCCCGCGTGGATCAAGATCAAGGTCAACTCGATGGTCGACGAGGCCACCATCGACGCGCTGTACCGGGCGTCGCAGGCCGGGGTGCCCATCGACATCGTCGTGCGCGGCATCTGCGCGCTGCGACCCGGCGTCCCGGGGCTGAGCGAGAACATCCGGGTGCGCTCCATCCTGGGCCGGTTCCTCGAGCACTCGCGCATCTTCGCCTTCGCGCACGCGACGCCGTCCGAGGAGGACACGTTCGAGGGCCCCGAGGTGTTCATCGGCAGCGCCGACCTCATGCACCGCAACCTCGACCGTCGCGTCGAGGCCCTGGTCCGGATCGCCGACCACGACCAGGTGGCCGAGCTGGTGGACCTCGTCGACGAGTCGGTCAGCGACACGACCTCCTCGTGGCACCTCGGTCCGGACGACGAGTGGACGCGCCACTCGCGTGGCCCCGACGGCCCGCTCGTCGACCTGCAGGCCGTGCTCATCCAGCGGCAGCGGCGGCGCCTGGGCTCGAGCCGGTGAGCCCCGCGCGTCACCCGGCGGTCGTCGAGGCCGCCGGCGCCCTGGTGTGGCGCGTCCGCACGGGCAGGCTGCAGGTGGCCCTGGTGCACCGGCCGCGCTACCGGGACTGGTCCTGGCCCAAGGGCAAGCTCGACCCCGGCGAGAGCATCGTGCAGGCGGCGTGGCGTGAGGTCGCCGAGGAGACCTCGCACGACGTCGTCCTCGGTCGCCCCCTGCCGGGCCTGGAGTACCGGATCTCCGACGGCCGCACCAAGCGCGTGCACTACTGGGCGGCACAGGTGGCGGGCCGGCACGAGGGCGCCTCGCTGCGCGCACGTCCGCCGGTGCCGCGCGCCTCGATGGACGAGATCGACCAGGTGCGCTGGTTCGACGTCGACTCGGCCGCGGCGCGGCTGACGCGCCCCGAGGACAACGCCCCGCTGGTGCACCTCGTCGAGGCCCACCGCAAGGGCCGCCTCGACACGCGCGCGCTCGTGGTCGTGCGGCACTCCGCCGCCACCAAGCGATCCGCCTGGGGCGGCACCGAGCTGGATCGTCCCCTGACGCGCGCGGGCCGGGCGCAGGCCGAGGCGCTGGTCCCGGTCCTGTCCGCCTTCGGCGCCACGCGCGTGGTCACGAGCGAGTGGGCGCGCTGCGCCGCGACCGTGCAGCCGTACGGCACGGCCGCGCAGGTGCCCGTCGAGATCTCGCCGCTGCTGACCGAGCTCGAGCACTCCGCGTCCCCGGCACGGGTGGCACGCCAGGTGGTCGAGCTGCTCGACTGGCCCGGCGACTCGGTGCTGTGCACGCACCGACCGGTGCTGCCCACGGTCGTCGACGTCCTGGCCCAGCACGCCCCGCGCTCGGTGGTCGACGACCTGCCCGTCGGCGACCCGTTCCTCGAGCCCGGCGAGGCGCTCGTCGCGCACGTCGCGCAGACCGCCAAGGGCCCGCGCGTGGTCGCCGTCGAGCGGCACCACGGCGCGGCGGCCTGAGGTCGGGGCGGGCCTCTTCGTCGAGCCGCTGGCCGGCCTCAGTTGAGGATCGGGTTGAGCACCAGGTAGAAGATCGCGGCGACCGCTGCCGCCGCCGGGATGGTGAGCACCCAGGCGACGCCGATGTTCTTGGCGACGCCCCAGCGCACCGCGGAGGCCCGCTTGGTGGCGCCCACGCCCATGATCGCCGATGTCACGGTGTGGGTGGTGGAGACCGGGGCGTGCAGCACGTACGCGTTGAAGTAGAGCACGGTCGCGGACACGGACTCGGCGACGAACCCGCGCGCGGGGTCCACCTCGATGATCTTGCGGCCGAGCGTGCGCATGATGCGCCAGCCGCCCGCGTAGGTGCCCAGGGAGATCGCGGTCGCGGCGGCGATCTTGACCCACAGCGGGATGCCCGCGTCCTTGTCGGCCCAGCCCACGGTGATCAGGGCGAGCCAGATGATGCCCATCGTCTTCTGCGCGTCCTGCAGGCCGTGGCCCAAGGCCATCGCGGAGGCGGACACCGTCTGCGCGAGCCGGAACCGGCGCTGCGTCTTGGCCGGCGCCTTGTTCCGCAGCAGCCACAGCACGCCCAGCATGATGAGGAACGCGAGCAGGAAGCCGACGAGGGGCGAGATGACCATCGGCAGCACGACCTTCTCGTACACCGAGCTCCAGTACACGCCCAGGCTGGCCGCGAGCCCGGCACCGACGAGGCCGCCGATGAGCGAGTGCGTCGAGGACGACGGCAGGCCGAACCACCAGGTGATGAGGTTCCAGGTGATCGCGCCGATCAGCGCGCAGACGATCACCACGAGCGCCTCGTGCCCGGCCGCGTCCTGCAGGTCGACGATCGAGGTCGCGATGGTCTCCGCGACCGCGGTGCCGAGCATGGCACCGACGAAGTTCATGATGGCGGCCATGGTCAGGGCCACCCGCGGCGTCAGCGCGCGGGTCGAGACCGAGGTCGCGATCGCGTTCGCCGCGTCGTGGAAACCGTTGGTGTAGTCGAAGCCGAGCGCGAGCGCGACGACGACGACGACGAGTGCTGCCTCCACCGTGCCTCAGGACTCCTTGAGCGCGATGGTCTCGACCGTGTTCGCCACCTTCTCGAAGGCGTCAGCCGCGTCCTCGAGCTTCTCGACGATCTCCTTGAGCTTCATCAGCTGGATGGGGTCGGTGATCTCGTCGAACATCTGCGCGAGCAGCTTGCGGTGGATCTTGTCAGCCTGGTTCTCGAGGCGGTTGACCTCGACCCAGTACTCGGACAGGGAGTCCATGGACCGCAGCCGCGGCATGGCGTCCGCCGTCAGCTCGGCCGCGCGCTGCAGCACCTGGACCTGGTCCGACACGCGCGCGGGCAGCGCGTCGACCTTGTACAGGACGATGAGGTCGGCCGCCTCGTCCATGTAGTCCATGCAGTCGTCGAGGCTCGACGCCAGGTTGTAGATGTCGTCGCGGTCGAACGGCGTCACGAACGTCTGGTTCAGGCGACGCATGATCGTGTGGGTCGCGTCGTCGGCTGCGTGCTCCGCCTCGGCGATCGCCTTGCCGATCTCCTTGCGGGCGGCGGGGTCGGCGCCCAGCATCTGGCCCAGGAGGTTTGCTCCCGTGACCAGGTGGCTGGCAGATGCGGCGAAGAGGTCGAAGAACGTGTTGTCGCGCGGTGTCAGGCGCAGGCGCACGGGAGGCTCCGGGGAGGGGGGACGGCAGACGGAAATCAGGCTAGGACACGACCCCTCGTTTACCTAACGGCAGACGACCGGGGGGTGCACACATGGTGACACCCCGACGAGCCTCCCGGGACCGCATTCGCCCGGATGCGCGCCCCCGGTCGCGCGGCGTGCCTCGTCGCACGCTCACGGGCGCCCGCGCGGGGGTTGCCACCGTGGCCAGCATCACGCTCGCCGGCGACCGCGCGGGGGCCGAGTGGAGCGACGCCGGGCCGGGAGCGCCTCTCGGCGCGAGGCCACTCGAGGTGGCTTGAGATGGAGCCCGGGGCTACCGCGACCCGGCGTCGAGATTCATCGTACGCCTGTACGTCGGGAGCGCCGGTTCACTCGAGCCGGCCGGACCGCCACAGGGCCGCCGCGTGCTCGAGCTCCTCGGCGGTCCGCACCAACGACGCCGCGCCGTGCGTCATCCGGACGGCACCGCGCGGGTCGACGAGGTCGAGGTGGTCGGCGTCGAACGCCGCCCCGGCCGCCAGCACCCGGCAGAACGAGGCCGCGCGCTCGAGCGCCACGTCCAGATCGCCGGCGTAGACGCCGGAGAGCACGGCGTCGGCGACCGCCCGCACGTCCGACGGTCCGGCCGCGTCCGCCACCCCCGCCACCACCTCGTGCACGGGCGCCGCACCCACACCGAGGCGGTACCGGTCGGCCACGGTGTCGGGGTCGCGCCGCACCCACTCGCGCAGCACGTAGAGACGCCAGAGCGCGCCGGGCAGCGTGGGCGCCGGGGAGTCGGACCACAGCGCCGCGACGACGTCGAGACCCTCCGTCTCCACGAGCGCCACCAGACGTTCGAGCACACCCGGGTCCTCGTTGGCCCGGCCGTGGTGCACGAGCGCGGCCGCCGTCGTGTGCGCGACCTGCGAACGCAGTGCCGGGTCGATGCCGCCGGGCAGCTCCTCGGCCTGCACCGGGTCCAGCATGGCGGGGCGCCGGGGGCGTCGGGATTCTGAGTCGGTCATCGCCACCTCCCAGGACCATCCTGCCCCACCCGGCTCGACGTGCAGCCTCGCAGGTGGCGGGCCAGAGTGGAGGCAGGGCCCCGGCGCAGCAGGGGCATGGAGCCAAAGGAGTCCTCGGCCATGTCCGACACGCCAGCGCCCCCGCGGGGTGGGACCGCAGCGGCCGCGCCCCACCAGAACCCGCACCACCGGCGCGCCGTCGCGCTCGCGGTCGCCGCCGCCGTCGGCGGGTTCCTCTTCGGCTTCGACAGCTCCGTCATCAACGGCGCGGTCGAGGGCTTCACCGAGGACTTCAAGATCCTCGACATGAATGCCGGCTCGTTCATCAAGGCGTTCGTGGTGGCCGTCGCCCTGCTCGGGTGCGCGCTCGGCGCCTGGCTGGGCGGGCGGCTCGCGGACCGCTGGGGCCGCACCCGCGTGATGTTCCTGGGCGCGGTGCTGTTCTTCGTCTCCTCGATCCTCTCGGCGATCGCTTTCGGCGTGTGGGACCTGGTCCTGTGGCGGTTCATGGCCGGCATCGGCATCGGCATCGCGTCGGTGATCGCCCCGGCGTACATCGCGGAGATCGCTCCCGCTGCCGTCCGCGGCAGGCTCGGCTCGCTGCAGCAGCTCGCCATCGTCCTCGGCATCTTCGCCGCGCTCCTGTCGGACCAGCTGCTGGCTGTGGCGACGGGCGTCGAGGACAACCCCGCGTCCGCCGAGCTCTGGCTGGGCCTCGAGGCGTGGCGCTGGATGTTCCTCGTGGCCGTCATCCCGGCGACCGTGTACGGCTACCTCGCTCTGCGGATCCCCGAGTCGCCGCGGTACCTCATCAACCGCGGCCGCCGCGAGGAGGCGAAGACCATCCTCGCCTCGGTCCTCGGCCCCGACGAGGACGCCGAGGAGCGCGTCACCGAGATCGAGCGGGCCATCAAGACCGACGCGGACGCCACCAAGAAGTCGAGTCTCCGAGGCCCCGTGCTGGGCCTGCAGGGGATCGTCTGGGTCGGCATCCTGCTGTCGGTATTCCAGCAGTTCGTCGGCATCAACGTGATCTTCTACTACTCCAACACGCTGTGGCAGGCGGTCGGGTTCGATGCGAGCGACTCCTTCACCTACTCCACCATCACCTCGGTCACCAACGTCGTCGTGACGTTCATCGCGATCGCGCTGATCGACAAGGTGGGCCGCCGCCCCCTGCTCCTCATCGGGTCGCTCGGCATGACGGTCTGCCTCGGCATCATGGCGGTCGCCTTCACGCAGTCGTTCGACGTGCCGGACCCGGACAACGCCGGCGAGATGCTGACCCAGCTGCCCGACACCTGGGGCGTCACCGCACTGATCGCCGCCAACCTGTTCGTCGTGTTCTTCGGCGCCACGTGGGGCCCCCTGGTGTGGGTGCTGCTCGGCGAGATGTTCCCGCCCCGCATCCGCGCCGCGGCCCTGGGGGTTGCCGCGGCTGCGCAGTGGATCGCCAACTTCGCCATCACCATGACGTTCCCGCCGATGCTCGACGCCTTCGGCGCCACCGGTCCGTACCTGATGTACGCGATCTTCGCGGCCCTCTCCTTCTTCTTCGTCCTGTGGAAGATCCCCGAGACGAAGGGCGTCCAGCTCGAGGACATGGAGGACGTCAAGGTGGTCCGGAACCGCCGCGACGCGCCGTCGACCGCATAGCCGCACACGACGAAGGGCGCGCGACGGGTCGTCGCGCGCCCTTTCTCGCGTCTAACGGTTGCCTGCTGCAAGCATGTGTGTATATGGTTGCAGCAAGCAATCAAGGAGAGTCATGAGCATCGCGGTCGTCACCACACCGGCCGAGCGCGCGGACGTCGAGCCGTCACCCTCGCCCGAGGCTCCGCACCTCGCCCTCATGCGCGCCACGGAGGTGTTCGCACGCTCCCTGCGCGAGTCGGGCGTGCATCTGGCACGCAGCCTCGACTGCTCGCGGGCGACCCTCGCGATCATCCGGCTCATCGACCAGCGCGGACCCCTCACGCTGGGCGAGATCGCCCACCTGCTGCGCGTCGACCTGTCCGTGGCGAGCCGCCAGGTGAGCCTCATGGTCACCGAGGGCTACGTCGAGCGGGCCGTCGACCACGACGACCGGCGGGTCCGGACCGTCGCGCTGTCCGACGCCGGGCGCGCGCGCACCCGGGAGATCAAGGCCGAGCTCGACGCCCGGACGCGCGACGTCTTCGGCGACTGGACCGAGCCTCAGATGGCCGACGCCGTCGCGATGCTGGGCCGCCTCACCGCCACGATCGACGCCGCGTCAGACCACTAGCCCCCACGCACCCTCGACCTGCCGCCGTCGCCGGGCCGCCCCACCCGCACGAGAGAGAACCGCTGTGAGCACAGAAGTGAAAGCCGCCCCCGTCCCCGGAGCCATGACGCACCGCCAGGTGCTGGAAGCGCTGTCCGGCATCCTCCTCGGGATGTTCGTCTCCATCCTCGCGACGAGCGTCGTCTCGTCCTCCCTGCCGCGCATCATCACCGACCTGGAGGGCGACCAGTCGGCGTTCACCTGGGTGGTGACCGCGACCCTACTGACCACCACCATCTCGACGCCCATCTGGGGCAAGCTCGCCGACCTCGTCAACCGCAAGCTGCTCATCCAGCTCGCGCTGGTCATCTCCGTGGTGTCCTCGGCCCTGGCCGGGTTCTCGCACAACACCGAGATGCTCATCGGCATGCGCGCCCTGCAGGGCATCGGCGCGGGCGGCCTGACCGCGCTCGGCACGGTGCTGATCGCCGACATCATCAGCCCGCGTGAGCGCGGCCGGTACATGGGCTACATGGGTGCGGTCATGGGTATCGCCATGGTCGGCGGCCCGCTGCTGGGCGGCGTGCTCACCGACTCCGCACTCGGCTGGCGCTGGAACTTCTTCGTGGGCCTGCCGTTCGCCGTGGCCGCGATCGTCGTGCTGCAGCGCACCCTGCACCTGCCCACGGTGGCGCGTCGCGTGGTCAAGATCGACTACCTCGGCGCCGTCCTCATCTCGGTCGGCATCGCCGGTCTGCTGCTGTGGATCACGTTCGCGGGCGACAAGTTCGCGTGGGGCTCGTGGCAGACCGCCGCGATGGTCGGTGGCTCCGTCGTCGTGCTGGCCCTGGCCGGCGTCGCGGAGTCCAAGGCCGCCGAGCCGATCATCCCGCTGCACCTGTTCAAGAACCGCACGCTGGTGCTCGCCGTGGTGGGCAGCGTCGCCGTCGGCATCGCGATGTTCGGCACGTCGGTGTTCATCGGCCAGTACATGCAGCTGGCGCGCGGCAAGACACCCACGCAGTCGGGTCTGCTGACCATCCCGATGATCGTCGGCCTCATGGTCTCCTCGACCCTGAGCGGCCGCGTGATCGCACGCACCGGCCGCTACAAGCGGTTCATGATCGCCGGCGCGATCATGCTCACCGCCGGGCTGGGGCTGATGGGCACCATCCACTACGACACGAACTTCGTGCTCGTCGCGCTCTACATGGCGCTGCTCGGTGCGGGCGTGGGCATGCTCATGCAGAACCTGGTGCTCGCGGTGCAGAACACGCTGGACGTGCGGGAGATCGGCTCGGGCACGTCGTCGGTCGCGTTCTTCCGCACGCTCGGCGGCGCCATCGGCGTCTCGGCGCTGGGTGCGGTGCTGGCCTCCCGGTCCACGGACCTGATCGCGAACGGCCTGACCAAGCTGGGGATCGACCCGTCGCAGGTGGGCGGGACCGGCGCGCTGCCCGACCTGAGCACGCTGCCCGCCCCGGTGCGCGAGGTGGTCGAGCGGGCGTTCGGCGACTCGATCGCGGACCTGTTCCTCATCGCGACGCCCATCGCCTTCGTCTCGCTGATCGCGGTGCTGCTGCTCAAGGAGGTGCCGCTGGGCAACCGCTCGGGCATCCAGCAGCGGCTCGAGGTGGACGGGCACGCGCTCGACGAGCAGCCCGTCCTCGGCCAGCCGCTCGTGGGCGAGCCCGTGGTGACGACCGTCGACGAGGTGACCGTCGGCGGGGGCAGCATCGACGAGAGCACCGCCGGCGAGAGCACCATCGACGAGGACGCCCGGGCGCGCGTCTAGTCCCGACCGGGCATCCGCATCCCGGCCGCCGGGCGCCCGCGAACTCGCGTCGAGTGCCTACCCGCGTCACCCGCGCACTCGCGTCGCCTGCGCACCCGCTTCGTACGCGACCTGCTTCCTACGCGACCTGCTTCGTACGCGACCTGCTCGGTGGGCAGCGAAGTTCGCGGTGAGCGGGCACAACGCTGCCCAACGAGACGCCGACGCGAGCTGTCGTGGCCCCGGCACGACGAAGCCCCCGACCATCGCGGTCGGGGGCTTCGTCGTGCGCTGGTTCAGCCCGCGGGCGGGAACTCGTCGGGTGCAGCCCCGGCGCGTTCGCGCGCGCGTGTGAGGGCGCCGTTGAGGCGGCCCAGCTGCCGCGTGAGGTCGTCGACCTCGCTCGGCGACCAGTCACCGAGCGCGCTGCGCAGGTACGTGCGACGCGCGGCCTGCGCGCCCTCGAGCCGCGAGCGGCCCTCGTCGGTGAGGCTGAGCAGCTGGCCGCGGAAGTCCTCCGGGTCAGGGCGACGCGCGACGAAGCCGAGCGCCGCGAGCCTGCTCAGCTGCCGCGACATCGTGCCGCGACCCACACCGATGCGTGCGGCGAGGTCGCTCGCCCGGACCACGGGCGTCGACTGGATCAGGGCCAGCAGCTCGTAGGCCGCCGGTTCCAGGTCCGGATGCACGTGGCGCGCCACGGCGGCCGACGCGGAGTGCGCGCGGCGCAGGAAGAGGCCGAGCTCACGCTCGAGCTCCCGGAAGTTCTCGTCGACCACGTGCTCATCTTGGCGGACGCGGATTGCTCCGGAGGACCATCGCCGTGCCCGAGGGGGGTCCCAGCACCCAGGCCGAGCGGGTGGATTCAGCGGGCCCAGGTGGTGCGCTGGCGCGCGACGTTGGCGAGGGCGGCGACGCGGGCGGGCTCGAGCGTCGCGGGCATGGCCCGGAAGACGGCGGGGACGACGTGCCGCGGGACCACGAGCGTGGGCCCGAGCGGATCCTGCCGGCCCGTCACCTCGAGCTCGCCCTGGATCACGACGATGCTGCGCACCGTGATGGCCGCGCAGCCCGCCGCCACCAGGAGCGCATTGGTGCGCTGCGCCTCGAGGCGCGCGTCGCGCAGGAAGGGCACCGACTGCCCGTCCACCTCGATCAGCCGGCCGTCCAGGCGGACGTGCCGGCCGGGCACCTTGTGCTCGGCGACCGTGAAGATGCCGCCCGGGCCGAGCAGCAGGTGCGCGACGAGCGTGCCCTGGCGTCCGAGCGGCACGTCGTGCACCACCTGCCACCCCTCGGCGGCGAGCCGCTCGAGGCGGGCGCGCAGCGGCGAGCCGCGCTCAGCCCGACCCCCGCCGGGGTGCATCGCGTCCCGGTCGTTGCCGAGCCAGGCCTCCAGCGCCGCCTGCTCCGACGGGTTCAGCGTTCCCGCGGTGTCCTGGACGGGCAGCACCAGCTCGGCGACGTCGGCCCGCAGGTACTCCTGCGCGGCCTGCACCAGGCGGTCCTCGAGGCCCGGGTCGTCCACGACGACCTCGCCGGACTGCAGGTCCACCGAACCGACCCGCGCACCGGTCTCCTGCGTCACGAACAGACGGTCGGCGCCGTAGCGCCTCCACCGTCGGACCGTCAGGAGCTGTTCCACGTCCGCATTATCGGCAGCACCCGGCACCGACTTCAGCGCTGTCCGCCAGATGTCCGGTACCTGTCGAAATACGGGCTAGACGTCGATCGGATGGCGGACACCCGATCGGGTCACGCCGTCGGCTCGAACGTCAGGCTCACGGAGTTCATGCAGAACCGGTCGCCCGTGGGCGTCTGCGGGGCGTCGTCGAACACGTGCCCCAGGTGAGAGCCGCACCGCGCGCACCGCACCTCGGTGCGGACCATGCCGTGCGAACGGTCCTCGACGAGCTCGACCGCGTCACCGGCGAGCGGCGTGTAGAAGCTGGGCCACCCGCAGTGCGAGTCGAACTTCGCGTCGGAGCGGAACAGCTCGGCGCTGCACGCCCGACACCGGTAGACGCCGTCGCGCTTCTCGTCGAGCAGCTCGCCCGTCCAGGCGCGCTCGGTCCCGGCCATGCGCAGCACGCTGAACTCCTGCGGGTTCAGCTCGAGCGCCCACTCCTGCTCGGTCTTGGTCACGTCGTACGCCACGTCGGCCTCCTTCGTCCTGCGGGCGGGGCCCGCGGTTGCTTCCGCAGGATGCCGCCGTCGCCGGCCGGCATCCCCCGACCAGCCCAACACCGCGGCCCGCGCGGACGTTCCCGCTCGATCGGTGGGTAATCTCGCCCTCACGCGTGCCGACCGGCACGCCCGAGGTCAAGAGGTTCAGCGTGAGATCGAGCCGGTCGCGACGCCGCTGGTCTCTGACGCGCTACTTCGCGTTCGTCAGCATCCTGGCGATGGCCATCCTCGGCTTCGCGCTCGTGTGGGTCACCTCGACCGTGATGCGGCAGCAGTCGGTCAACGACGGCGTGGCGACCGCGGAGTCGGTGGTGGCCTACGCGGCCGCTCCCCTGTCGGTCGAGACCTTCTCGGGCAGCCAGCTCACCCCCGAGCAGACCGCGGCGGTCAAGCGGGCGACGTCGGGATTCGGCGAGCGCCTGGTGGACCTGCGCCTGTGGAGCACGGTCGGCGTGCTCATGTACAGCCAGGCCGACGCCGAGACGGGGTTCCCCGACCCGTCGCGCAACGGTCGCGTGCTTGCTGATGGCGAGCCCGACGCCGCGGTGATCGTCGACGTCCGCAGCGGCTCGACGCCCGACGCCCCGAGCGAGCAGCGGCAGGTGCTCGACGTGTACGTGCCGGTGTTCCCCGCCGACGCGCGCGCCGAGCCGAGCGACGCCGACAGCGGCGTGGACGCGCAGACCGTGATCGGCACCGCCGAGGTGATGCTCGACCACGCTCCCGCCTCCGCGGCCCTGCGCTCGGCGGTCGGCACCGTGACCCTCGTGGTCACCGGCGGTCTGGTCGCCCTGTGGCTCCTGCTGTTCCGCACGGTGTTCACCACGTCGAAGCGGCTGCAGACCACCGCGCTCGAGAACGCCCGGCTCGCGCTCCTGGACTCCCTGACCGGCCTGCCCAACCGCCGGCTGCTCACCGAACGCATGACCAAGACCGTCGCGGAGGCCCAGCGCGACGGGGCGCGGCTGGGCATGGTGCTGCTGGACATCGACCGGTTCAAGGACATCAACGACTCCCTCGGCCACGACCACGGCGACGAGCTGCTCGAGCAGGTCGCCGACCGCCTGCGCAAGGCGCTGCGCGACGAGGACGTCGTGGCGCGCCTGGGCGGCGACGAGTTCGCGATCCTGCTCACCGACGTCCGGTCCGTCGAGGACGCGGAGCGGCTCGCCCGGCGCGTGCGGGGCCTGTTCACCCCGCCGTTCCAGCTCGGCGAGATGTCCCTGCACGTGGAGACGTCGGTGGGGGTGTCCTGCCTGCCGGACCACGCCGACGACGCCTCCTCCCTCATGCGTACGGCGGACGTCGCGATGTACTCGGCGAAGCACCGGCGCACCGGCGTCGCCACGTACTCCCCCGACGAGGACCACTCCTCGCCCGCGCGGCTGGTGCTGCTCGGCGACCTGCACCGCGCCCTCGACCCCGAGCCGGGAGCACCGCGAGAGCTCGAGCTGCACTACCAGCCCAAGGTCGACCTCGACACGGGCCGCATCCTGGGGCTCGAGGCGCTCATGCGCTGGCAGCACCCCACGCGCGGGATGCTGCTGCCCAGCGTGTTCATCCCGCTGGCCGAGCAGTCCGGCATCATCCACCGCCTCACCCGGTACGCGCTCACGGCCGCGGTCGAGCAGCTCGCGGACTGGCTCGACGAGGGTCGCAGCACGCCGGTGGCCGTGAACCTGTCGGCGCACGACGTGACGTCCGGCCTGGTGGTGGACGTCATCGAGGAGCTCCTGAGCGACCTGGACGTGCCGGCCGACCTGCTCGACGTCGAGATCACCGAGACGGCGCTGGTCGCCGACCCGTCGCGGGTGACGCCCGTGCTGGAGCGCCTCGCCGCGGTGGGGGTGCGCGTCGCGATCGACGACTTCGGCATCGGCAACACGTCGATCGCCCAGCTGCGCGACCTTCCGGTCCACGAGCTCAAGATCGACCGTCTGTTCGTCACGGATCTGGACGACGGCGGCCGCGAGAGCGCGCACGTGGTGGTGCAGGCCATGGTGGACCTCGCCCACTCGTTCGGGCTGCGGGTGGTGGCCGAGGGAGTCGAGGACGAGATCACCGCGGCGACCCTGCGCCGGCTCGGCGTGGACCAGGCGCAGGGCTACCTCTACTCGCGGGCGGTCCCCGCCGCGGACGTCGTCGCACTGGCGATGCTGCCCGACCCCGACCGCTCGTCCACGCGCGCGCCGCGACGCGGCACGAGGGGTGAAGTCGACGGCACTTCCGTCACATCGCTCAAGATGCGCGCCACACTGCCGATGCACGAAGGAGGGGCCGACCGCCCTCACACTGACCGAAGGAGCGACCGCTCGTGATGGACGACCTGCTGCAGGAGATGATCAACCCCGCTCCCGCACAGCACGACCGGCCTCGCCGGCGTCGCCTGTGGACGACGGTCGTCGTGGTCGGCCTGGCCGCGGTCGGCATCAGCACGCTCACCACGTCCGCGCTCTTCTCCGACCAGGAGAAGTCGGGTGCCACCATCACGACCGGCTCCCTGGACCTGGACGCCGCGAGCTCGCTCGACTTCACGATGCCCGTCGACAACATGGTGCCGGGCGCCCAGATCGTCGCTCCCATCACGCTCGACAACGTCGGCAGCCTCGCGTTCGAGTACTCCGTGTCGGTCGACGCCACGCAGGTCGCCACCGACCCCGCCGACGACCCCGACCTCGGGACGGGCGAGACCACCGGCGGCGACCTCCGCACGCAGCTGCGGCTGGACCTGTACAAGGTCGCCAACCCCGGCGCGTGCACGCTCGCGGCCGTGAGCACCGCCACGCCGCTCGGCAGCTCCGGCACCGGGTGGGGCATCACCAGCAAGCGCATCCGCGGCGGCAGCGTGGCGGGCGCGCCGGGCAACCTCGAGCTCGACGCCGCGACGGACGACGTGCTCTGCGCGCGGGTCTCCTTCGACGAGGCTGCGACGAACGAGTACCAGAACACCGCCGCGAAGGTCACGCTGACGTTCGACGCGATGCAGCTCCCGTTCAACCCCGGCCAGCTCGACACCAGCAAGCAGTAGCGGATGCCCCGACCGGACCTCCACCCGGTCGCCGCGACGGTCGAACGGCGGCAGTCGCGGCTCGCTCCCCCCACCCCGGCGCCCCGACGGCGTCGACCGCTGCGGCGGCGGCTGCTCTCGGCCGCGCTCTGGGCGATCGTGGTGGTCGGCGCGGGGGCGTACGCGACCTCGCTGGCCGTCCCGCTCTGGTACCAGGTCCACGACCAGCGGCTGCTCATCGTCACGTCGGGCTCCATGGCGCCGTACTTCGACGCCGGTGACGCGGTCGTGATGCAGAACGTCAGCAACCCGGCGCAGCTCAAGCCGGGCCTCGTCGTCTCGTTCTGGCCGCTGTCCTCGGACGTGCTGGTGACGCACCGGATCGTGTCCCTCGAGAGCATCGCCGGCTCGCAGCAGGTACCGGGCCGCCCTCCGCCGCCCAAGTCGCCGCACATCATCACGAAGGGCGACGCCAACGAGGAGAACGACCCGGACGCCACCCCCATCACGCGGGTGCGCGGCATCGTGCTGACCGTCCATCCCGGGTGGGGATGGGTGCTGCAGTGGGCCGGCTCCCCGGCGGGTCGCGCCACGATGCTGGTCCCGCCGCTGCTGGCACTGGCTACGCTCGAGCTCGTCGCGGTGGCCGAGGGGCGCCGACGCACCGGGTCGACCGCCCGGGCGCACGACGACTCCCAGGGGAGGCACGTGGATGCCGTTCTGCACGGGTGAGACCCAGGAAGGCCGCCGCATGATCGGCGCCGACCGGGCCACCTGGGTGCGGCTGGCGGTCGCCCTCGCGGTCGCCGGTTGCGCGGCCGCCGCGCCGCACGTGGGCTGGACCTCGGCCGAGTTCACGCGCTCGACCCAGACCGGTGCCGTGGTGCGCACCGCGCCGGACTTCGCGCCGGCCGGCGCCACGCCGTCCGCGCCCGAGGTGCCGTCGCTCGAGGCTCCCTCGATCAGGGCACGCTCGAACCCGGCTCTCTCGAGCGCGGACGACTGACCCGTCAGCCCCGCACACCCCGCGCGGCCAGCAGCACGCCCGCCGGGTCGTACGCGCGTGACAGCTCCCGCAGGCGGGCCGCGACCTGCGGCGGGTAGACCCGCTGGGCCCACGCGACACCCGCGGTGTCGGTGAAGTTCGGCAGGCCGCCGGTGCGCGCCCAGGGGGCGAGCGCGTCGGTGATCCGCCGGGCGTCGGCCGCCACCACCTGGGCGATCTCCGGGATCATCAGGCCGAGGACGAAGACCTGGTAGGCGGCCTCGCGGTGCGCGAACGCGCAGTCCGGCCCCGTGCGCAGCCGGCCGCCCAGCTGACGGACCTCGACCATGGCCTGCGCGGTCTGCGCGGCGGGCCCCACCAGCTCGACGAGCACGTCGGCCGTGTCCGGGCCGAAGTCGTCGAGCAGCAGGGACGTCTCGTGCAGCGGCATGGGGTCCTCGGGGTCGGCGTGGACCGCGCCCAGCGCCGCGTACGGCATGACCGCCACCGAGTCGATCAGCGGGGTCGCGACGGCGCGCATGGCGCGGATCATCTCCTCGCCGACCGCGGGGTCACCGGTCCACGTGAACCGCAGCGCGATGGTCGTGCGCCCTCTCAGGGGCTCGGGGAACTCGTCCATGTCGGGCAGCCGCATCACGGCGAGCGACGTGGTGCCCTCGGTCGGCAGCAGGTCGGACCAGACGCTCCAGGTACGCACCACCGCGGTGGCGTCCGCACCGTCGAACCAGATGGACCCGGCGTAGACCTCGGCCTGGTCCGCGAGGTCGATCTCCACCGCGGTGACGACGCCGAGCGAACCCTTCCCGCCCCGCAGGCCCCAGAACAGGTCCGGGTTCTCGGTGGCCGTGGCGCGGCGCAGCACGCCGTCGCCCGTCACGACGTCGAACGCGCGCACGCTGTCGGAGGAGAGCCCGTGCGAGCGGACCATGGGCCCCACGCCGCCGCCGGTGAGGAACCCGACGACGCCCACGTCCGTCGACGAGCCGCACAGGCCGGCGAGGCCGTGCGGTGCGCACGCGGCCAGCACCGCCGCCCACCGCACGCCGGCGCCGACGCGCGCCCAGCGCCCTTCGGGGTGCACGGTCAGCTCGTCTAGCGCGGCCGTGTGGATCAGGATCGCGCCCGCCATCGACTCCGTGGCGCCGTGCCCGGTGCCGGCCACGGCGACCGGCACACCGCACGCGGCGGCGATGCGCAGCACGCGGCTGACGTCGTCGGCGTCGACGACCTCGACGACCACCAGCGGGCGGACGGCCTTGACGACGTTGCTCGTCACCGTCAGCTCGCGGTAGCGAGGCGTGTCCGGCAGGTGCACGCGCGCGACGGCTTGGGTCAGCGCGCGCACGGCGGCATCGGGGGCGGGGCGGAGGTCGGCGGCGGTCGCGGCCGAGAGGTCTGTGCTCATCGTTCGTCCTTCGTGTCCACGGCGCGGGGGTGCCCGGCCGGACGTCTCACGGCGTCGTGTTCGACGCACCGAGCACAAAGGGGCCCGGTGGCCGACGCCTGATACGTCCGGTTCGAACTACGCGCCGGGGAGCGTGAACGTGAACGTCGTGCCCTCGCCCACGCGGCTGGTCACCGTCAGCTCGCCGCCGTGCGCCTCCACCACCGCCTTGGCGATCGACAGCCCCAGGCCAACCCCGGGGATCGCCCGCTGCGTGGCGGAGCTCGCCCGGAAGAAGCGCGTCGCCAGACCGTCCAGCTCGTCGGGCGCGATCCCGATGCCCGTGTCGCTCACGGCCACGCGCGCACCGCCCTCGGGTGCACGCTCGACGCGCACGTCGACCCACCCGCCCCGCGGCGTGAACTTCACGGCGTTCGACACGAGGTTCGCGAGTACTTGCTCGAGCCGCGTGGCGTCGCCCGGCACGTGCACCGGGTCGGGGACGTGCAGGCCGAGCACCACGCCCGCCGCCTCGGCCGCGGGACCGGCCTCTGCGAGCGTCGCCCGTGCGACGTCTCCGAGGTCCACGTCGCGGTGGTCGATGGAGAAGGTCCCGGCGTCGAGCTGCGCCGAGAGCAGCAGGTCGCTGACCAGGCGCAGCTGACGTCGGGCGTTGCGCTCGACGACGAGCAGGAACTCGCGCTGCTCCTCGGTCAACGGGTCGGGGCCGTCCAGGATGAGCTCCAGGTAGCCGAGGACGGAGGACAGCGGGGTCCGCAGCTCGTGGCTGACCAGGGCGACGAACTCGTCCTTGAGCCGGGACGCCTCGCGCTCGGCCGTGACGTCGGTGGCCACGATCACGTAGCCGACGGTCGAGCCGTGCACGTCCGTGCGGCGAGCCGCTGACAGCTGCATGGTCCCGGTCGACCCGTCCCGCCGCCGGAACGTCCAGTCCCGCACCTGCACCCCACCGATGGCCGGTGCCGCGACCGCCGCGAAGAGGTCCTCGTCCTCGGCGCCGGCCGCCGACGGGCCGTCGGCGTCGAAGGCTTCGCGGTAGCGCTCCTCCAGCTCCTCGCGCACCTGCAGCTTGACCAGGTTCATCCGGCCCACGACGTCCGTGCCCGGGTACTGGAAGAGCCGTTCGGCGCCACGGTTGAACAGCTCGATCACGCCCTCGGCGTCGGTCGCGACGATGGCCTGCTCGGTCACGGCGTCCATCACGGAGAGGATCTGCTCGCGCGCCTCGTCGTTGGCGTGCGCCAGCCGCGCCAGCGCCTCGGCGTCGAGCGTGAGCTGGGCGTTGAGCCGCAGCTGGGTGCTCTGCAGCTCGGCCAGGGCCGCGTTGCGGGCACGCAGCCGCGCCGTCGCCTCGTGCACGATGATCGTGATGGTCCCGGCGACGACCATGACGAAGAGCGACCTGCCCATCGCGGCTCCCGTCACCGGCGCCTGCGGGTCCAGCAGGACGGGCACGACGACGATGACGCCCACGCTGAGCACGCCGAGCAGGGCGCCCAGGCGACTCGGGCGACCCGCGAGCAGCACGATCGGGATGAACACCATCGAGCCGAACATCGACAGGTTGCCGCCGGTGCCCATCCGCAGGAGCGCGATCGCGAGCAGCTGCATGAGCGGGAGGATCATCTGCGCAGACTCGTGGGCGCGGTGCCACGGGACCGCCCACGCGCTGACCAGCACCGCGACCGCCACCCCCGCGGCCAGCACCACCCGGCCACGATCGGTGACGACACCGGGGACGAACAGGATCACGACCATCGCGACGCCGAAGACCAGGAAGAACGGCAGCTGGCGTTCGAAGACGCCCGCGTCCGGGCCTATGTACCGGCCGAGCGCGCGGAGCCACCGCGAACCGCGCGAGCGCAGGTCCTCGTCGCTCTCGACGAGGACGGGAGCGGGCGCCTGGGTCACGCCACCGTCCCGCGCAGGACGAGCACCGCGGCGCTCGCTGCCAAGGAGATGAGGCCGATGCCGATGAGGGCGCGCTCCGTCCGGGCGTTCGCGCGGATCTCGTCGCGCATCGCCTCCGGCGAGCAGGGGTCGCGGTCGTCGACGCCCCGCCGCCGATCCGCCCTGCGGCCCGAGCCGCCTGCGACGTTCGTCCCGCTACCCGCGGCGTTCATCCCACCACCCGCGGCGTTCATCCCGCCACCCGCGGCGTTCATCCCACCACCCATGGTGCTCATCCCACCACCCGCCCTGTCTTCACCGTCTTGTCCCACTGCGCGCTCGCGCCCCGCCACTGCTTCACGTACGCGTCGATCGTGATCGCGCACAGCATCGGACCGAAGCCGAGCACGTAGAGCAGCACGCGGGAGGGCCAGCGTCCCGCCGGGAGCCGCTCGACGGCACGGATCACCCAGGCGCCGAGCATCGCGATCAGCGACCACGAGTAGAAGATGAGGGTCATCACCTCGATGCTCAGGCTCGAGACCTCGATCCCCAGCAGGTCCGGGACGCGCTCCTCCCAGAGGCCCGGGACCCACGCCGCGAGCATCACCACGAGCGAGCCGATGCCGGGGAACAGCAGGCCCTGGAGCCAGGACCGTCGCGCGGTCTCGCGGTCGAGCAGCAGCGTGCACACGGTGATGAACACGTAGGTGATGACGGCGACCCACCAGAACGCCTCGAAGGTGTGCCTCGCCACCTCGCGGTCGACGAAGTACAGAAGCACCAGGCCGAGGGCGGCCGCGGTCATCGCCACCGGCAGCAGGTAGATGGAGAACCAGATCGCCCCGAACGTCAGGCCCGACAGCCGGTGGCCGGCACCTCGTGCCGAGAACGGGCGGCGGAACCACACGTCGGAGAACCGGCGGGTGATCTGCACGTTCCCGCGTGCCCAGCGCAGGCGCTGCTTCCACAGCGCGTCCACGGAGTCCGGCTCCTCGGCGAGCACCACAGCGGCGGGCTCGAACACCACCCGACGCTCGTCGAGCTGGGTGAGGAACGTCGTGAAGGTGTCCTCGGCCAGCGTGGACGTGTCGATGCGCCCGCCCACCGCCTCGAGGTTCGCCCTCGAGTGCAGCTGCGCTCCCCCGGCCAGGCAGGCCATGGCGCCCAGGACGTTCTGCGCCCGTCGCGCGGCGGCCTGGGCCGTGACGTACTCGTACCCGATGAAGCGGGAGACGGTCCCGGGCTTGCCCGAGCCCTCGCGGATGAAGGCGGTCACGGCACCCACCTCGGGGTCGGCGAGGTGGCGGGTCATCCGGCGCAGCGAGTCGGGACGGTAGATGACGTCGGCGTCCATGATGAGCAGCGCCTGCATCCAGTCGTCGGCCAGCGCCTGCTCGATCCCGTGGTTGAGGGTGTGCGCCTTGCCCTGCCCGCCCTGCGCCCGGCGCAGGTGGACGATCCGACCCGGGTACTGCTCGGCCTTCCCGAGCACCACCTCGGGGGTGTCGTCGGTGCTCGCGTCGTCCACCACGTACACCCGCAACCGGTCCGGCGGGTACTGCAGCCGCATGAGTCGCTCGAGCGACGCACCCAGCACCGCGCCCTCGTTCCACGCCGGCACCACCACGACCACGCGAGGGAGGTAGGGGCCGGCCTTGCCGAGGTGGTTGCGGACCGCGTGCACCGGGACCAGGACGTACTGCACCAGGCCGGCAAGCACGGGGATGATGCCCGCCGCCACGGCCATGATGAGCACGACGACCAGGACGTCGTGCCAGGTCATCGCTTCACCGTGGCGAGCCAGGGGTAGCGGCCCACGTCGGAGGCGACATGGGCGTCCGATGCCGCGACGAGCGCGACCCCGGCCGCGGCCCACCGGTCCCGCACGCGCGGGCCGGGGCACTGCCACTTCTCGTTGACCTCGACCAGCGTCCCCGTCTCGACAGCGACCGCGGCGAGCTCGTCGAGCAGGTCGTCGCTGATGTCGTCCTCCGTGAGGCCGATCTTCGGCAGGAGCGAGAAGGGGTGCGCGAGCTGCGCGCGGCCCACCGCACGCATGGCGCGCACGGTCGCCGTCACGAGCATCTCGAGCGCGTCGGCGGGGGCGAGCCCGGCGGCGATCCGCTCGCTCGTCGCGCGCGGAGACCAGGGCCCGTCGGTGCCCGGGAACTGGTGGTCTGCCAGGAGCACGCGGTCCACGCCGTGCGGTCCGCCGACCGCGGCAAGCACCTCGGGTGGCGCGTCGACCGCCCCCGACGCGTCGAGGATCTTGGCCTCGACCCCCGTCAGGACGGCGAGCCCCTCGCGCCTGCCCAGGCCCCGCACCACGGACAGGAAGTCGGGCACGTACGTGGTGGTCGTGCGCACGTGGTCGACCATGCGCACGGTGGTCAGGCCCGCGCGGACGGCCGCAGCGAGGTTGTCGACGGGCGGGCTCACCGCGTCGTCGGAGAACGTCGAGTGCACGTGGTGGTCGCCGTCGAGCGAGGGGATGCCCATGGCGCGCCTACCGGGGGTCGGGGGCGGGCAGGACCTGGTCGACCGGGAGGAACACGTCCTCCAGGTAGCGCACGTTCGCGATCTCGACGAAGTCCATGGTGGTGGGCACCTTGCGGGAGAGCACCGCGTCCAGCGTGATCGACGGCATGTCCACGCCGGCCGCGATGGTCAACGGCATCGCCCCCGGGAACCGCGGGTTCACCTCGAGCAGCGCGGGGACGCCGTCCTTGTCGCGCTTGAGCTGCACGTTCGCCACCGTCGTCAGGCCGATCGCCTTCGCGACGGCCGTCGCGGTCTCGATGAGCCCCGCGTCGTGCACGGTCACCCCCGCCACGGCGACGCCGGAGTCCACCCGCAGTCGCGCACGAGGCACCGCGGCGATGATCCGCCCGTCCAGCCCGGCCAGCACGTCCACCGAGTACTCGTCGCCGGGCAGCAGCTCCTGCACCAGCAGGTCCTCCTCCGCGTGCACGGCGTCGAGCTCGACCTGCGAGCTCACCACCCGGACTCCGCGCGAGCCCGCGCCCCGGCGCGGCTTGACGATGACCGGGAACTGCCACCCCGAGACGGCCTGCGGCGTGCCCACCAGCTCGGTGCGCGGCACCCGGCATGTCCGCTCGCACGCGCGGGCCAGGGCGAGCTTGTCCAGGCACGTCTCGAGCGTGCGCAACGAGGGCGACGCGAGCAGCGTGCCCGCCGCGTGCATCCGGTCCCGCTCCGCCGCGAGCCGGGGGAGCTCCACGTCGACCGTGGGGAACAGCACGTCGATGCGGTCGTCCCGGCACATCGCCATGACGACGTCGACAAAGTCGTCGGCCAGCCCGGCCGGGACCAGCCGCCGGTGCGCCGCGTCCACCAGGTACAGCCCGCTCGCCCAGCGGTCCATGTCCGCCGCGACGACCTCGACGTCACCCCGGCGCAGCAGCGAGCGGATGACCGCCACGCCGGCCGGGCCGCCGGCACCGGTCACGAGCACTCTCATCGGTGTCCTCCGTGCTGGTCGTCGGCGCGCTCCGGGGCCGCGGCGCGGACGCCCGCACCACCCGAGCGCGTGATCATCGCGGCCGCGCGCACCATCTCGAGCGGCTCGACCGAGCCGCCCGTGCCGAACCTGCCCCAGTAGCGCGCGGTGCTGCGCACCAGGTCGGGGTCCATGTAGTCGCGGTGCTGCTGCGACGCGAACGCCGCGAGCATCTCGAGCTTCGTCTCGACGAAGCCGTCGATCGGCACGAAGCGGGTGGGTCGGTAGTCGATGGTCGCCGACGGGCTCTGGAACGAGCCGACGTACGGGATGGTGCGCGCGGCGACCTGGACGGCCTCGTGCACGGCACGGTGGTCCTGGTGCCGGTCGTGGCTCGAGTGCGTGTAGACGACCGTGGGGCTCACCGCCGCGATCGTCTCCTCGATGGCCGTGATCACGCCCGCGCTCGGGTCGAGCCGGGTGTCGGGGAAGTCGTGGAGGAAGAGGCGCGCGCCGATCACCGTCGCCGCGGCGAGCGCCTCGTGCCGGCGCACGTCCGCCTCACCGCCGACCGCGCCCCCCGACAGCGTGAGGATCACCACGGTGTCGCCCGAGGCCCGGTGGGCGGCCAGCGCCCCGCCGATGCCGATCTCGACGTCGTCGGGGTGCGCGCCCACGGCCAGCACGACCTCGCCCTCGGAGGCCGCCGCCCGCTGCCGGCGGCCCTGCATGCCGAGCGTGGACACGCGGTCGACGAGGGTCGCCGCGGGCACGGGCTTGACCAGGAACTCGTCCGCGTCGCGGCGCAGCGCCTCGACGGCGTAGTCGACGCTGGCGAAGGCCGTCGTGACCACCACGGGGACGCCCGGCGCGCGCGAGCGCAGCTCGACCAGCAGGTCGAGGCCCGACATGCCGGACATCTGGATGTCGGTGACGACCGCGTCGAACGACTCGCGGTCGACGGCTTCGAGCGCGGACATCGCCTCGTGGACCACGGTCACGCTCATCCCGCCACGCACCAGCACCGTCCGCACGAACTGCGCCGTGTCGACGTCGTCTTCGACCACCAGCACGTTCAGCTGCTCGTCCACCACGTACCCACCGCCTCTCCGGCCCCCACGCTAACGGGAGGAACCGTGCATCGCGCGCCTCGGGGCGGCGGAAGGCCTGGTCGCGCGCGTGCGCGGCACCGGCGGAATACCTGGGCCCCCCGTGCGGTTGAGCGGGTCAGTACATGCAAACGCATGAACTTTGAGACAGGACCTGTGAGGCGCGAGATGCAGTTCGGGATCTTCACCGTCGGCGACGTCACCACCGACCCGACCACCGGGCGCACGCCCGACGACACCGAGCGTGTGCGCAACATGCTGACCATCGCCCGGCACGCCGACGAGGCCGGCCTGGACGTCTTCGCCACGGGCGAGCACCACAACCCGCCGTTCGTGCCGTCGTCCCCGACCACGATGCTCGGCTACCTCGCTGGCGTGACGAAGAACATCACGCTGTCCACGTCGACGACTCTCATCACGACCAACGACCCGGTGCGGCTGGCCGAGGAGTACGCGATGCTCCAGGTCATCACGGACGGGCGCATGGACCTCATGATGGGGCGCGGCAACACGGGTCCGGTCTACCCCTGGTTCGGGCAGGACATCCGCCAGGGCATCCCGCTCGCGATCGAGAACTACGCGCTCCTGCGCCGGCTGTGGACCGAGGACGTCGTCGACTGGTCCGGCAAGTTCCGCACACCGCTGCAGGGCTTCACCTCCACGCCGCGCCCGCTCGACGGCGTCCCGCCGTTCGTCTGGCACGGCTCGATCCGGTCTCCCGAGATCGCCGAGCAGGCGGCCTACTACGGCGACGGCTTCTTCCACAACGCGATCTTCTGGCCCATGGAGCACACCGCGCAGATGGTGAACTTCTACCGTCAGCGGTTCGAGCACTACGGGCACGGGCAGGCCGACCAGGCGATCGTCGGGCTCGGCGGCCAGGTGTTCATGAACAAGGACTCCCAGCGCGCGGTCACGGAGTTCCGCCCGTACTTCGACAACGCCCCCGTCTACGGCCACGGCCCCTCGCTCGAGGACTTCTCCCGCGACACCCCGCTGACCGTGGGCTCGCCGCAGCAGGTCATCGACCGCTACGGCGCCTTCCGCGAGGAGGTGGGCGACTACCAGCGCCAGCTGTTCCTCATGGACCACGCGGGCCTGCCGCTCAAGACGGTGCTCGAGCAGATCGACCTGCTGGCCGGGGAGGTCGTGCCCGTGCTGCGTCGCGAGGCCGAGGCCGCGCGCCCCGCGCACGTGCCCGCCAACCCGCCCACGCACGCCGAGCGCGTCGCCAAGGCCCGTGCCGCCGGCGAGGTGCACGAGCAGTCGGTCGCCGCCGCCGACCACTGGACCGGCCGCACCGCCGAGGACGACGTGGAAGCAGCGGACGCCGTCTCGCGTTGAGACACTTCGGATCACCAGCTCTGTGAAGGAAGAAGGAACGATGAGCGAGCGCTCGATCGTCGTCATCTCGGCCGGCCTGTCCCAGCCGTCGTCCACGAGGCTTCTCGCGGACCGGCTCGCGGACGCCACGGTCGCCGAGCTGGCAGCCCGTGGCATCACCGCGCGGGTGCAGAACGTGGAGCTGCGGGACCTCGCGCACGAGGTGGTCAACACCATGCTGACCGGCTTCGCGACCGGTGAGCTCGCCGCGGCCCTCGAGGCCGTCAAGGGCGCCGACGGGGTCATCGTGGTGACGCCCATCTTCTCGGCGTCGTACGCGGGACTGTTCAAGTCGTTCGTCGACATCCTCGAGGCCGACGCGCTGGCCGGTGTGCCGGTGCTCCTCGGCGCGACGGGCGGCTCCGCACGTCACTCGCTGGCCATCGACTACGCGCTGCGCCCGCTGTTCGGCTACCTGCGCGCCGACGTCCAGCCCACCTCGGTGTTCGCCGCGACCGACGACTGGGCGACGGCCGGCGGCGACGACAGCCACCCGCTGCCGTCCCGCATCCGCCGCGCGGGCCGCGAGCTCGCCGAGACGGTCGCCGATCGCGAGCCGGCGGCTCCCGCGGGCCTGTACGACGCCGTCCCGAGCTTCTCGGACCTCCTCGGCCCCGCCTGACGCCGGCCCGACCGGCGCTCCCCGCCCGGTCGGCCTGTCGCCAGCCAGCGCCACCCCGCCCCGTTCGCCGCCCAGGCGAGCGGGGCGCCGCGCTGTCCCAGCCGGGCCCGCCCCGTCCGCCAGCCACGCCATCATTTCGCCGATTCGGCATCACCCTGAAGGTTGTGATCGGCGTGCCGATGCCGAATCGGCGAACTGATCGCCGACCGACGCTTGGCGAGCGCGGCGCGGCGGCGCGCTCGTCGGTGTGGGTCGCTACTTTGGCGTCGGCTCGCTACTTCACGGTGGCGACTCGGCGCCAAAGTCACGACCCGTCCGCGGGCGGGATGGCTCGGCGCCGCGCGGGCGGCCAGCGTCGCCCACTCGGGCTGGCGGCGAGCGGCGCGCACTCGGACGGGCGGCCAGCGCCCCGCGCACTCGGACGGGCGGCCAGCGCCCCGCGGGCGCGTGCGGGCGGCCAGCGCCCCGCGGACGCGGGCGGGCGCGGCGTCGCGCGGGCGGCGGTGGGCGCCTAGCGTCGGGGGATGACCGCGCCGCACTGGGTGACCCGCGTGAACCTGCGGTTCACCAACAAGCTCATGGTCCTGCTGTCCGACGACGTCCCCCCGCTCGCGACGCTGCACCACGTCGGCCGGCGGTCGGGGCGTCGGTACCGCACGCCCCTGATGGCCTTCCCCACGGAGCGCGGGTTCGTCTTCGCGCTCACCTACGGCCCTGACGTGCAGTGGCTGCACAACCTGGAGTCCGGGCCGGGGCGACTGGTCCAGCGCCGGCGCGTCTACGCCCTGAGCGACCCGCGCACGCTCACCGCCGAGGATGGCCGCGCCCTGGTCCCGTCCTGGACCGCGCGCGTCCTGCGACTCCTGCGCTGCGACGACTTCGTCGAGCTCGCGGCTGTCCGCGTCTGACGGTCGACGCGGCCCCTGACCTGCGGGCCGGCAGTCGCGGGCAACCGTCCCGGCTGAGAGAGCGGTCTCTGAGCGGTTTCCTGCGCCTTGACAGGGGGATTGTCCGGGTTCAAGGTAATCCCTCAGAGAGCGCTCCCTCGCGCTTCTCTCGCCACATCCACCCTGTCAATGACGACCTTTGGGGGAAGCATGGCTCCCGCTCCACGTCCTGGCCCCGGCGCGTCCGCACGCCGGAGCCGTCCCGCCACCCGCCTCGCGGTGGCCGCCCTCGCGGCGCTCGCCGTCACGATCTCGCTCGCCGCCGTGCGGGCCGACGAGGCGCACGCCCTCAGCCCCGGCCAGGTGGTGCTCTCGCAGGGGAAGCCGACGACGGCGTCCTCGTCGGAGTCCGCCGCGACGCCCGCGAGCGCCGCCACCGACGGCGACGTCAGCACGCGCTGGTCCAGCTCCTTCGCCGACAACCAGTGGCTCCAGGTGGACCTCGGCGCCGCGAAGCCGATCGTCGGCTTCGACCTCACCTGGGAGGCGGCCTACGCCTCGACGTACACGATCCAGACGTCGAACGACGCCTCGACCTGGACGACGGTGGTCAACGGCACCGCGAGCTCGGCGGCCAAGCAGTCGCTGAGCGCCAGCGCCAACGCGCGCTACGTCCGCCTTACCGGCACCAAGCGGGCCACCGCGTACGGCGTCTCGCTGTTCGAGTTCCAGGTGCTCGGCACCTCGGACGCGTCGGCGAGCACGCTGCTGTCGAAGGGCCGGCCGACGACCGCCTCGTCGGCGGAGTCCGCGGCGACGCCCGCCAGCTCCGCGACCGACGGCGACCTGGGCACCCGATGGTCCAGCGCGTTCTCGGTGCCGCAGTGGATCCAGGTGGACCTCGGCTCGTCGCGCGCTCTCACGCGCGTGGACCTGACGTGGGAGGCGGCGTACGCCACGGCCTTCACCATCCAGTCGTCGCAGGACGGCACCACCTGGACCACCCAGTCGACGCAGACCGCCGCGACCGGTGGCAAGCAGTCCATCCCGCTGGGCGGCACCGGCCGCTACGTGCGGCTCAACGCCACGGCCAAGAGCACGGGCTACGGGATCTCGCTGTGGGAGCTCGAGGTGTTCGGCACAGGCGACGGCAGCACGTCGACACCGACTCCGACCCCGACGCCCACGCCGACCCAGCCCGGCGGCGCCGTGCTGCTGTCCTACAAGAAGCCCGGCACCGCGTCGTCGAGCCAGGACGACGGCACCTGCTACCAGTGCACGGCCGACAAGGCGCTCGACGCCGACCCGGCATCGCGGTGGGCCAGCGCCAACCCGGCGGGCTGGACGGACGCCGGCTGGCTGCAGGTGGACCTCGGCGCGACCGCGCACGTCACGCAGGTGGTGCTGCAGTGGGACCCCGCGTACGCCACGGGCTACCAGGTGCAGGTCTCGCCCGACGGCAACGCCTGGACGACCATCTACACGACCACCACAGGCAAGGGCCTCAAGGAGACGCTGAACGTCACCGGTGACGGGCGCTACGTGCGGCTCAACTTCACCAAGCGCTCGGGCCCGTACGGGTACTCGCTGTACGCGTTCGACGTGTACGGCACGGGCGGCAACCCGGTGCAGCCGCCCACGAGCAACCTCCCGGCGCCCAACTTCACGCGCCTGGCGTGGAGCGACGAGTTCAACGGGGCGGCGGGCTCGGGTCCGGACACGTCCAAGTGGACGATCGACGCAGGCACGGGGCAGAACGGCGAGCAGCAGTACTACACGCCCAGCGGCAACCTCAACCTGGACGGCCAGGGGAACCTCGTGATCGAGGCGCGCAAGCAGACCGCGGGCGGGCGCGACTACACGTCGGGTCGCATGAACACGAGCAACAAGTTCATGTTCACCTACGGCCGGGTCGAGGCGCGGATCAAGGTGCCGACGGGCCAGGGGTACTGGCCGGCGTTCTGGATGATGGGCGCCGACTTCCTCACGGGCCGGCCGTGGCCGTACAACGGCGAGGTCGACATCATGGAGGTGCTCGGCAAGGACACCACCACGTCGTACTCCACGCTGCACGCCCCGGCGTACAACGGTGCGGGCGGCTACGGCGGCTCCTACAAGCTGCCGGACGGGGCACCGCTGTCGAACGACTTCCACACCTGGGCCGCCGAGTGGGACGCCAACGGCATCCGCTACTTCCTCGACAACCGCCTGGTGTTCACGGCCGACAAGGCCACGGTGGAGTCGACCCGAGGACCGTGGATCTACGACCACGACTTCTACGTGATCCTCAACCTCGCCGTGGGCGGTGACTGGCCCGGTCCCGTGGACGCGACCACGCCGTTCCCGGCGAAGATGCTGGTCGACTACGTGCGCGTCTACCGCTGACGCGCACAGGGCGGCGGGGCCGGCATCCCGGCCCCGCCGCTCGCTGCAGCATCCCGCGCGGAGCCCGACGGCGGTGCCGCGCAGTGCTATAAGGGGACGCATGACCAGCACGCGCGGCCGGACGCCCAGCGCGTCCACCATCGAGGAGGTCGCGGCTCGGGCCGGCGTCTCCCGGTCGACCGTGTCGCGGGTGCTGAACGGCGTCGCGACCGTCGATCCGAAGATGCGGCGCGCGGTCGACGAGGCCGTCCGGGCCACCGGCTATGTCCCCAACCTCGCCGCGCGATCGCTGGTCACCCGCCGCACCAACTCCGTCGCCCTCGTGATCGCCGAGCCCGCCTCGGGGTCGGCCGGAGCGGAGTTCCTGCAGCGGATCTTCTCCGACCCCTACTTCGGGCGCGTGACGGCGGGCGCCCAGCAGGTGCTGCGGGCCACGGGCGTGCACCTCGTCGTCCTGCCGGCGGACCGCGAGGCGCACGACTTCGTGCTCACCTACCTGCGCCAGGGCCACGTGGACGGCGTCCTGTTCCTGTCCGGCGGCGACGAGCACGGCCTGCCCCGAGCGCTGCACGAGATGCGCGTGCCCGTGGTGCTGTCCCATCAACCCACCGCCTCCCTGCCGGTGAGCTGGGTGGACGCCGACCAGGCCATCGGCGGTCGGCTGGCGGCCGAGCACCTGGGCGCGCTCGGCCGACGACGCGCGGTGGTGCTCGCGGGCCCGCCCGGAGTGGCAGCGGCGCGCGACCGGCTCTCGGGCTTCCGGGCCGCGGCCGAGGAGCGCGGCATCGAGGTGGCGGTCGAGCACGGCGACTTCAGCGCGCGCTCCGGCACCGCCGGCGCGCGGCTGATCCTGGCCGAGCACCACGACGCCGACGCCGTGTTCGCCGCCAACGACCTCATGGCGGAGGCCGTGGTGCGCGTGCTGCAGGACGCGGGGCGCCGGGTGCCCGACGACGTCGCCGTCATCGGGTTCGACGACAGCGCCCCCGCCCGCGAGGCCAGCCCCGCGCTGACCACGGTGCGGCAGCCGGTCGAAGACATGGCCGGCGAGATGGCTCGCCTCCTGCTGGACCGGATCGTCGCGCCCGACCAGCCTCCGCGGGGAGTGATGTTCACGCCGACGCTCGTCGTGCGCGAGACCGCCTGACGGGACAGGACGCGCGAGGAGGGCCCGACGACCTCGTCGTCGGGCCCTCCTCGATAGGACGCCCGTGCCCGGCTCGCACCAGCGCCGGGCACGGGCGTCGATCAGTGCGTCACCAGTTCGACGGCGGCGGCGGGGTGACCACCGGGGGCCGGTCGTTGCAGGTGATCGTGTTCGGCACGAACGGCGTGAACCAGTTGCGGCCCGCCTCCCACGGGTTGCCGTCGGTGCCGTCGTTGCTGCCGCCGTCCACCAGCGAGAACTCGGAGCCCGTCGCCGGGAAGCCGAACGAGCCGCAGTTGTTGACGCCCGCCCACCCGATGTTCCGCACGTCCACGTTGGTGAACGACGCGGAACCGAAGGCGCGGGCGCTGACCACCGAGGTGCCGGCCCCGTCGACCTGGACGTCCGCGAAGTGCACGTCGTCGATGCCGTACAGGTCCTTCACGCCCCATTCCGAGACCATCATGATCGCGTTGTAGCCGTTGTCGAGGTAGTGGTCGCCGGTCACGTCGACGCCAGTGACCGGACCGTCGAGCGCGTACAACCAGATGGCACCGAGCCCGATCTTCCAGTTCAGGTCCAGCGTGCTGGCACGGACCGTGGTGTTGTCCGTGAACGTGGTGCGGCCCGAGAACGGCACGGCGCTGAAGCGGGCACCGGCGTGCAGGCCGCTGCCCTCCCGCACCGGGTCGGCGACGACGTTGCTGGCGACCGTGTTGTCGTGCCCGCCGTAGATCGCGATGTTGTTGGCGAGCGCGGGGTTGAGCACGGTGTTGTGCGAGAACACGTTGTGGTGGTCCGCGTCCTGCGCCGGGGTGGACACCCCGTGCGACCACATCGCCAGGCCGTCGTCGCCCGTGCCGCGGATGAAGTTGTTGGTCACGGTCGCGTTCGAGATGCCGCGACGCAGGTTCAGGCCGTCGGCGATCTGGTCCACGATGATGTTGTCCCTGACGGTCAGCCCGCTGAACGGCCCGTCGAACCACATCCCGACCTTGGTGTGCTGGATGAAGAGCCGCTCGACGGTGGAGCCGCCGCCCAGCGCGCCGCCGACCCCGTTGACCTGGTCGTCGTCGACGCGCTCGCGTGTGTCGCCGATGATGGCGAAGTCGGCGAGGTGGACGGCCGTGGAGCCGCCGTCCTCGACGTACTTGCCGTAGACGCCCACCCCGGCGCCGACCAGCTTGGTGTACCAGCTGCCGGCCCCGACGAGCGTCACCTTGTCGACCACCAGGTGCCGCTCCACCTTGTAGGTGCCCGGCGGGACGTACACGGGCCGGCCCAGCTTCGAACCCGCAGCGATGGCCCTGTCGAGCGCCTCGGCCGAGCTCCTGCGGCCGGTCGGGTCCGCCCCGAACGCCCATGCGTTGAGCGCGTGCTTGGGTGGCGGCGTGGGGAGGCCCACCTGCTCGAAGTCGGCGACGTCGAGGGTGATCCACGCGAGCGTGCTGCGGGCCGGCACCGAGAAGCGGACCGTGTCGCCCTTCTTCAGCGGCACCACGAGCGGGATGCGCGTCTCGGCGTAGAAGTGGAATGGACGGAACGGCTTGTCGAAGACCGGGGCCGGCGTGGTCGCCGACGGCACGCAGCCGCACTCGGTGAGCCACCAGTCCTTGTTCGGATCGGCCTGCGGGTCGTTGGAGAACGGGTAGGTGCCGTACAGCCAGGAGTACTTCGAGGTGAGCGTCGCACTGGTGAGCTTGTGGCCGTTGACCGCCACGTCCACCTTCCCCGTGAGGCCGCCGCCGGCCGGCGCGTCGGGGATCGCGTACCGCAGCGTCACGGCGTTGGCAGGCCGCGTCAGCGTGTACTGGACGTACTCGCCGGCCGCGTCGAGCGTGACCGCCTTGCGCCCGGACGCCTCGCTGGCGAGCGTGTACGGCGTGCGGTCCGGGCCGACGAGCTCGCCCGTGTAGCTGGCGTTCTCGGCCTCCTGCTCGACGAACGGCACGGTCGCGCCCCGGCCCGCAGTCAGCGAGGGCGAGAGCGCGGCGACCGTCTCGACGCCGGGCTTGGGCGCGCTGCTGCCGCCGGCGATGCCGGGCTGCGCGGCAGCGAGGGTCGCGACGATCGCGACGGCCGTCGCGGCGGCGACTCGTCGCGCGTGCCGTCGGCGGGGGTGATGAACGGGATGACTCACGGAGACGCCTCCTTGCGCACCGGGCGGTGCCCCAGGGGGATGCGACACCGCATGACGGGACACACCGTACGGAATGGACAAACACACAGACAAGACTCAAAGAGCATCTGCAAGAACTTACTCAGCAGACGCAACTTCCCACCATCGGCAAGCGCAATGGAGCGTCCAGCCCGTGACGTGGAGGGGTCAGCCGAGCACCCAGACGGTGCCGTCCGTGCCGCTGGCCACCAGCCGGCGGCCCTCCTGACGAAGACCGAGCAGCCCGCCCGGCAGCGTGACCTCGAGCACCCCTCCCCCGCCCACGGCCGGCACACCCACGAGCCGCGGCGGGTCGGAGGGCGCCCCGCGCAGGATGGTGAGGAAGGACAGGCCGTCGGTCACGGGCGCCATCGGCAGCGCGTCGCGACGGAGCGCCGCGCGGTGCTGCACCGTGCCGCTGCGGGCGTCGATCGCCACCACCATGTCCTGCGACGACGAGCCGACGACCTTCCCGCCCCGCACCAGGTACGTGCCGGACAGCGGGACCGGGTAGCGCCAGAGCCGCTCCCCCGTCCGGGCGTCGAAGCCCTGGGTGCTGCGGTCGGCCGTCACGACGACACCCGCTGCTGAGCCGTCGTCGACGCGCGGGACCATGACGCTGCCGGCCACGGCCACGGGCGGCTTCCCCGCTCGCAGGAGCCTCGACGTGCCGGTGCCCGCGTCGTCGAGCGTGACCACCACCAACGCGTCGCCCAGCACCTCGGCTCCCGCCGAACCTTGCTCCTCGAGCACGTCGCCCGCGCGCGTCAGGACGGTGACCTGCTCGCCCCAGGAGCTCAACGCCACCAGCCCCCCGCCCACCACGAGCTGCGGCTCGACGCCGCACGCCACTCGCGAGGTCCACCGCACCCGGGTATCGACCACCGCGGAGACGTCGCACGACGACTCCCCGCGAGCCAGCGCGACGTAGGTGGTGTGCGCGTCGACCCGGGCGAAGGTGTCGGCCGGCGGGAGCGCCGTCGTCCCGAGGACCGCCCCGTCCCGCGCATCGATCTCCAGCAGCGATCCGCCGTCGGAGCCGGGCGCCTCCACCATGCAGTAGAGACGTGCCGAGCCGGTATCGCCGGCAGCACAGCGGGGGGCGCGCGCCTCGTCCGCGTCGAGGACCGTCCGCCAGCGCACGCCGCCGCCGCCCGCGCCCAGGGCGACCGCGGCGTAGCCCTCGCCCTCCTGTCGCAGGCCGACGAACGCGCCGGCCACCTCGAAGCCCGCGCTCACCACGTCGACGTCGCCGGGCGCGACGGTCCAGCGTGCCGTGACGGTGTCGCCGACCGGCGCCAGCGTGCCCGGCAGCGAGGCGATGCGAGCGTCCTGGGCTCGCGCGCGGGCATCGAGGCCCGCCTGTGCGCCCACGGCGAGCAGCGCGAGGACCACCGGGACGGGCCACCACCGCCGCCAGCGGGACGGCGGCAGCGGCGCATCGGGGCGCTCGTCGTCCTCGACGAGCTCCACCGGCCGCACCGCATCACGGTCCATCCGGCGACGCTACCGCCCGCTCCTACCGCAGGGCGGGCCGGGGCGTGCCGGCTGCCGACGGGCAAGGGCCGACCGCACGCGCGGCCGGCCCCTGCCCGCGCAGGTCAGCTCAGGCCCGCCTTCATCGCGGAGATGAGCTCACCGTTAGCGGTGTCGCCGGACAGCTCCCAGAAGAATGAGCCGCCCAGTCCCTTGTTCTTGGCCCAGGTCATCTTGCTCGTGATGGTCGCGGGTGTGTCGTACCCCCACCACTCGCTGCCGCACTTGGCGTAGGCCGTGCCGCCGACGGTCCCCGTCGCCGGGCACCGCGTCTTGAGCACCTTGTAGTCCTCGATGCCCTGCTCGTAGGTGCCGGGCGCCGGGCCCGTGGCGGTGCCGCCCGGGGCGGTCTGCGTGACGCCGGTCCAGCCGCGCCCGTAGAAGCCGACGCCCAGGAGGATCTTGCTGGCCGGGATGCCCTTGCCGATGAGCTTGTTGATGGCGTCCTCGGCGTTGAAGCCGGCCTGCGGGATCCCGGGGTAGGAGGTCAGCGGCGCGTTCGGGGCCGTCGGGCCCTGCGGGTTGAACGCCCCGAAGTAGTCGTACGTCATGGGCATGATCCAGCTGAGCTTGGTGGCCGCCGTGGCGTAGTCGGTCGCGTCGATCTTGCCGCCGTTGCTGCCGTCGGCGGTGATGGCCGCAGTGACGAGGAAGCTCGAGCCGAACTTGTTGCGCAGGGCCGTGATGACCTTGTCGAACGCCTGGGGACCGCTGGTGTCGCACGACAGCCCGCACGCGTTCGGGTACTCCCAGTCGATGTCGATGCCGTCGAAGATGCCGGCCCACCGGGAGTCGTTGAGGAGCGCGTAGCAGGAGTTGGCGAACCCGGTGGGGTCGGCCGCGGCCTGCGTGAAGCCGCCCGACCAGGTCCAGCCGCCGAACGACCAGATCACCTTGAGGTTGGGGTTGGCCGCCTTGAGCTTGCGCAGCTGGTTGAAGTTGCCCCGCAGCGGCTGGTCCCAGGTGTCGGCGACGCCGTCGACGCTCTGGTCGGCCGTGTAGGCCTTGTCGTACGCGGCGTAGGAGTCGCCGATCGAGCACTTGCCGCCCGTGGTGTTGCCGAAGGCGTACAGGATGTGCGTCAGCTTCGAGGCCGAGCCGCTCGTCTTGACGTTGTTCACGTGGTAGTTGCGACCGTAGACGCCCCACTCGGCGAAGTAGCCGACCAGCTTCTTGCCGCCGGGCGGCGGGGTGGTGGGAGTGGTCGTCGGCGTGGGGGTCGGGGTGGGCGTGATCGTCGGGGTCGGCGTGCTCGTCGGCGACGTGGTCGGCGTACCGGTGGGGGTGCCCCCGCCGCCGCATGCGGCGCCGTTCACGGTGCAGCCCGTGGGCTGCTTGAACGGGCCGGAGCCCACGTAGCCCCAGGACTGCGACGCACCGGGCGCGAAGGGGCCCGCCCAGCTCTTCGAGGTGACCTTGTAGTGGTTCCCGGTCTTGACGACGTCGGCGTCCCACCAGCTCGTGATCGCCGAGCCGCTCGGCAGGTCGAACTCCAGCGTCCAGGACGGCGCGCTCGTGGTCGACGCGTTCGTGACCACGACCGAGGCCTGGTGACCGGTGCCCCAGTCGCCCGTCGACGTGAACGTGGCCGTGAAGGAGCCGGCCGCACTGGCCGACGAGGGCAGTGCCGCCACCAGGACGGCGACCAGACCCGCCGAGGTGAGGAATGCCAGCGCGGCGCTGCGCCGACGGCGGGACTGCTGAGGGGTCGTTCCGGCCGCCGGAGCGGCTCGTCTCGCGAAGTGCATCATGCCTCCGTGGTGACCATTTGGAAGGGGTGTTTTGTAAGGATTACTCACTAATCCTTACTCTGCGACCCTAGTCAGACCGGGTGAAATCGGTCAACGGTCCGGGTGAAATCCAGACGAGTCGGACGCGGTCAGCACTCTGGGCGCCGATGCCCCGGGCAACGCCCTGACCTGCGCCGACGTAGCACGCCACGTCGCGCGACCCTGTCGCGAAACTCGTCGAGCCCCGGGGCCGGCCGGACGGCCCCCGCGACGCCGTCAACCGGCGCGGCGCAGCACCAGCACGTTGTCGAGCAGCTCGACGACGTCGCCCTCCGGCATGACCAGCTCGCGGACCGCGGTGTCGGTCCGCAACGGCGTCCAGCATGCTCCCAGACCGATCGAGGCGAGCGTCTCGTCCGGCGTCGGGAACTCGTGCACGTGCGCGAGTCCCGACGAGGGCGGCACGGACCCGTGGTCGATCACGACGAGCGTCCCGCCGGGCCGCACCCGGTCGGACACGCGCCGCACGATGGCGTCACGGTCGATGTCCAGCGGCGTCTGGAAGTAGGTGGCCGTGACCAGGTCGAACTCCCCACGCGGGAGCGTCTGGGTGACGTCGTGCCGCTCCGTCGTCACGGCGAGCCCGTGCGCGGCGTCGGCGACCCGCCCGAGCGCGATCGCCGAGACGTCGACGGCGGTCACCCGCCACCCACCGCGCGCCAGCCACAGGGCATCGCCGCCGTGCCCGCACCCGAGGTCGAGCGCCGCGCCCGGTGCCAGGTCGAGCCCGGAGAGCACCGCGACCAAGGTCGCGTTGGGCTGCGTCCCCCACGCCGGGTCGCGATCGCGGTAGCGCTCCTCCCAGTACTGCGCGCTCGCCGTCATGTCGCCCGTCATGCCGTCGCCGCCAGAGCCACCCGTACGTCCTCCAGCACCAGGTCGTAGTTGATCGCGCCGCCCGCACCGGCGCCGGCACCCATGGCGACGGGGACGTTGGCACGGGGGGCCACCACGTTGCCCGCGGCCCACATGCCAGGCACCGCGGTCAGGCCCTGCTCGTCGACCGCGACGAACGCGCCGTGCGCGGACTCGGTGCGCTGCGCGCCGAGCTGTCGCAGCACCTCGTCGTTCGGCACGGGGCGCGGCATGGCGAACACGACGTCGAGGTCCACCACGGTGCCGTCCGCCAGCTCGGCGCCGACCAGCCGCCCGTCAGCCGTCAGGACCCGCACGACCGGGGCGTCGACGACCTGGATCCCGCGCGCCTCGAGGCCCGCGCGCTCGTCAACGTCCGCGGCGTCGGTGCCGTGGGTCAGCAGCACCACTGACGAGCTCCACTGGCGGATCAGCTGGGCACGCGCGGCACTCCCGGGTCCGGCAGCGAGGACGCCGATGCGTCGGTCGCGCACCTCGTAGCCGTCGCAGTACGGGCAGGAGACGACACCGCGGCCCCACTGCTCCGCGAGCCCGGGGATATCCGGCAGCTCGTCGCGCAGGCCGGTCGCCACCAGCACGCGTCTGCCGACGACGCGCCCTGCACTGGTGTCGACCACGAAGCCCTCGTCGGTCCGCCTCGCCCCGCGAACGTCCGCCCGCACGACGACCCCTCCGTACGACTCGATCTCCGCGCGCCCCTTGGCGAGCAGCTCGGTGGGCGGCAGCCCGTCGTGCCCGAGCACCGCGTGCATGTGCGGCGCGAACCGGTTGCGCGGAGCCGCACCGTCCAGCACCACCACGCGCCGGCGCGCCCGCACCAGCATCAGCGCCGCGCTCAGACCCGCGCTGCCGCCTCCGACCACCACCACGTCCCACGACTCGTCCATGCCGTCACTGTGTCCGTCAGCGGGTCATTCGTGCAATCGTTGTTGCCGAAACAGCAAAGGAGTGCCCGTGACCGACATCGACGACGTCCTCGACGCGGTGGGCCCGCGGCTGCGCGACCTGCGCACACGACGCGGGCGCACGCTCGCCGACGTCTCCGAGGAGACCGGCATCTCGGTGAGCACGTTGTCGCGCCTGGAGTCCGGCCTGCGCCGCCCGACCCTGGACCTACTCCTCGCGCTGGCCCAGGCCTACCGCGTGCCCCTGGACGATCTCGTCGGGGCACCGGCCTCGGGCGACCCGCGCGTCCACCCGCGCCCCATCAAGCGCGGTGACCGCATCATGATCCCGCTCACCCGGCACTCCGACGGGGTCGACGCGTTCAAGCTCATCCTCCCGGGGCGCTCGTCGGCCGAGCCACTGCCCCTCAAGACCCACGCGGGCTACGAGTGGCTGTACGTCCTGGCCGGCACCCTGAGCCTGGCGCTGGGCGACACGGTCACCACGCTGACGGCAGGCGAGGCGGCGGAGTTCGACACCCGCACGCCGCACGCGATGTCCAGCGGCGACACCCACCCGGTCGAGCTGCTCGGCCTGTTCAGCCCGCAGGGCGAGCAGATCCACCTCCGGGACGAGTGATGACGCCTCCACCGCTCCGCCCTGCCGCTCCGACGCTCGCCGCGCCGGACGACGTCGACGCGATCCACGCCTTGCGCCGCTCGCTCGAGGACTGGATGGCCGAGCGCGGGACGGTCCAGTGGCCGCAGGGCTCGCTCCCGCGCGAGCGCATCGCCGTGCAGGTCGAGGCGGGCGAGTGGCACGTGGTCAGGGACACCGCCGGGATCGCCGCGACGGCCCGGCTGCTGTGGTCCGACCCCGACTTCTGGGGTGCCGACCCGACGCCCGCGGTCTACGTCCACGGACTGATGGTCGCGCGTCGACGGGCAGGTGACCGGCTCGGAGCCGCGCTGCTGGACTGGGCAGCCGAGCAGGGCCGGGCGGCCGGCGTCCCGCTCTTCCGGCTGGACTGCCGGACGACGAATCCCGCGCTGCGGGCCTACTACGAGGCGTACGGGTTCACCGCGGTGGGACGGCGCGACTTCCCGGACTTCTCCTGCACCCTCCTCGAGCTCAGGTTGGGAGCCGAGCGCGTGTCGGAGGGTGTTCGTAGCCTGGGCGCATGACGCAGCAGCGGACGTACCCGGCAGGCGTGACGTCGTGGGTCGACATCGAGCAGCGAGACGTCGAGGCCGCCAAGGCGTTCTACGGCGCGGTCCTCGGGTGGACCTTCCACGACGCGACGCCGCCGGGCCTGCCCACGCGGTACGTGATCGCCCAGGTGGACGGTCGCGATGCGGCCGGGATCGGCGGCCCGGCGGGTCCAGCGGGTGACGATCCCGGCGACCCGACGTGGCACACCTACGTCGCCGTGGACGACATCGCGACAGCGCTGCAGACGGCCGACGCCGCGGGTCTGAGCGTGGCCGTCGGCCCCACCGTCGCGGGCGAGGGCGGGACGTGGGCGCAGGTCGTCGATCCCGAGGGCGCGACGCTGCGGCTGTGGCAGCCGAAGCGACGGCTCGGCGCACAGATCGTGAACGAGCCCGGCACGTGGAACTTCAGCGACCTCCGCACGGGCGACGTCGCCGCGGCCAGGGCGATCTACGAGCGCGCGTTCGGCTGGGCGATCGACGACGTCGGGTACGGAACGCTGATCCGGGTCCCCGGCTACGGCGATCACCTCGCCGCCACGGTCGACCCCGGCATCCACGAGCGCCAGGCGGGCGTGCCGGTTCCCCCCGGGTTCGCCGACGCGATCGGCTGGGTCGCGCCGCTGGGCGAGGGTGAGACTGCTCACTGGCACGTCTCGTTCGCGGTCGCGGACCGCGCCGAGACCGCGCGGCTCGCGGCGAGCAACGGCGGTGAGGTGATCGAGGTGAAGGACACGGGCTGGACGCGCGAGGCCCTTGTCCGTGACCCGCAGGGCGCAATCTTCACGGCGTCGCAGTTCGCACCGCCGCGCTGACAGGGTGCGCCGGCGCCGGCGCCGTGCGGCTGCGGTGCCCCTGCCATGCCGCTGCGGTGCCGGTCCGTGCCGCCCCGGTGCCCTCCCGTGCCGCTGGAGTGGCGCTGCGTGCCACCCCTGTGCCGCTTGGCATCATGAGGGCATGATCCCGAGCACCTCGGTCGCGCCCGGGGACAGCCGCCAGGCCGTGCGCCGCCCGCGTGCGCTCCTGGCCGCGATCGCCGCCGTGGTCGTGGTGGCCGGCCTCTCCGTGGCCCACTGGGGCTCCGCGCCGTGGGCGGATCCCGTGGGAGATGCGCTCTACGCGTCGCTCGTCTACGTGCTGGTGCTCGTGGTCGCGCCGCGGATCTCGCCGTCGTCGGCCGCCCTGATCACCGCGGGGGCCTGCTCGGCCGTCGAGCTGCTCCAGCTCACGGAGGTCTCGACGTCCCTCGTCGAGAGCGTGCCGGCGCTGCGGTACGTACTCGGCACCACGTTCTCCACCGTCGACCTCCTCGTCTACCTCGCCGCAGCGGCCCTGGCGGCTCTCGTCGACCGCGCGCTCACCCGCACGGCGGCCCGCAAGCCCGGCGCCGCTGCCCGCGGGCGCGGCTGAGCCGGGTCACTCCTCGGCGGCCCACGGCCTGCCCGGCATCGACGCGACCGCGGGCCGCGAGCACTCCAGCCGCAGCAGCGCGCCCGCCCAACCGCCGGTCAGCACGTCCACCGGCTCGTCGGTGCGCAGCGGCCCGCCGACCTCGTCGGCGATCAGCGCCGCCGCCCGGCGGTGTCCCGGCCGGCCCGTGCGCACGTAGGCGGCCAGTGCGCGGTGCGCGCGCGCGACCGGCGTCCGCGGGCCCGGGACCGGCGGCAGCACGTGCCGGCATCGCGCCGACCACACGTGCGCCAGGTCGAACGCCCGTGGGTCGCCGGTCAGCGTCGCGACGCGGGCCAGCAGCCAGCCGACGTGAGCGGCTCGCTCGTCGTCGGCCGATGCCCACGCCGGGCCGTCGACGTCGAGCACGCCGACGGCGTCGAGCAGGTCTGCAGCAGGGGGCTCGGCCATCTCGCGAGGCGTTGCGGTCGCCCACAAGAGCGCCGTCCGGAAGGTGCGCAGCGAGCGGTACCGATGGGCCGGATCGACCGCGAGCGCCCGCCGGAGCACGCGCTCGACGGCCAGCCACGGCGCGACCCCGACGCCCACGAAGGGGCGGGGTCGATCCTCGGCGATGCGTCGCAGCGCCTCGACCCGCTCGCACGCCAGGTCGAGCGGCGCGCTGCCGGTCAGCAGCCGATAGACCATCGCCGCGACCGCGTACTGCTCCGCGGCCTCGTCCAGGGTCCCCGGAGTGCGGTCCGCACGCAGCGCGGCGGCCGCGGCCGGGTCCAGGTACTCGCCCCCGGCGGTCCGCGGTGAGGGTTCGCCCTCCGCGGTCGCCAGGCCGAAGTCGATGATCCCCACCTCGGCGTCCGGCGTCACCAGCACGTTGCCGGGGTGGACGTCGCCGTGCAGGACGCCGCACGCGTGCAGCGCGACATAGGCGTCGACGACCGCGAGCGCGATCCGGCGGCGACCGTCGTCGTCTGCGGTGAGAGTCGCGAGGTCCGCCGCCTCCCCCTCCACCTCGGACAGCACCAGGGTGCCCCCGGTCGGCGAGCTCTCGTGCCAGACGAGGCGCGGCACGGGGGCCCGCTGCCCGCGCTCGAGCGCGGTCAGCTCACGCCGCACCAGCCCGGGCCCGTGCACCTCGTCGTCGACGACCTTGACCACCACGCGGGTGCCGTCCGCCAGCACCGCGCGCCAGATCTCGCTGTCCCGCAGCACGCGCACCCGGTCCGTGATCGTCGCCGGTCCCACCTGCTCGCCCACCTGGTGCCGCTCCCGCAGCCGCTCGGCGGGGGCGCCGCCGTCGGCCACGAGGACCTCGCTGCGCGTGAGCGCGACGAGCACCCCGAACGCGGCGTCGAGCGTCGCCAGGGGCTCGGCCCCGGACGCGGCGCAGTACGCGATCACCCCGTCCACGAGCGTCCGCGGGCTGCGGAAGCACTCGGCGAGGGCCATGGCGTCCCGCGAGACGAGCTGGGGCGGATTCCGGCTGCCTCGCCTGCCCACGAGCACCTCGTCGTCGTCGGGCAGCTGCACCACCTCGACGTCGGCGTGCAGGAGGTAGCGCACCTCGGCGACGCTCATGCCGCGACCGGGAGCCCGGGGTGCCACGTCACGACGTCGATGTCGTTTGCGAGCGCTCGCAGCGCCTCGTCGGCGAGGCGCGCCGGTGGGACGTCCGCGAGCCGGGAACGGGAGTCGTGCAAGGCCTGCGCGACCGCCGCGCACACGGCGGCGCGCCAGCTCTGCCGGCCCTGGTCCTGGCCTCGGGACACGATGCCGGTCTGCCCCACCTGGCCGCTGAACGGGACGCCCTGCGCGGGAAGGTCGGCGAGTGCGTCGGCCAGCAGCGCGGCGACGTCGTCGGCCTTCCGCGCGGTGGGTAGGTAGAGGACCACCTTGTCCGCGCGGTGGATGCCCGGGGCGTCGGCGCCGACCTTCCACGACGGGACGCCGTGGCGCACGGCGAGGTCGAAGACGACAGGCAGCGCGACCGGGAGCGCCGCGACGGTCGGGCTCACGTAGATCTTGTGCACGAGCTCGTCGGTCTCGACTCCCTGCGCGGTCCAGCCCTCCCAGTGCTCGGCGCCGCTGCGTGCGTACCCGCGCAGGTCGAGCGGGCGCACTGCACGGTCGCACAGCAGCCGCGGCAGCCTCGGGTCCAGGCTCGGGTCGACGGCGGTCCCGCCCGCTCGGTAGAGCACCGCGGCGAGCTCGTCCGCCGCGACCAGGGGACACAGCGCGGCAGCCCGGCCGACCGCGGTCGCGGTCAGCCGGGCCAGGCGCCCGTCGTGCGGTGCGAGCACCGTTCAGCCCTTGAGCACCGACGACGCGTACGCGATGTCGTCCGCCGTGCCCTGCATGCCCTCGATCTGCCTGTCGACCGCGTCCAGCGTGGTGGCGAGGGTCTCCCGCACCAGCACCAGGTCCGACTCGTCGAGCCGGCCCACGGGGAACACGATCGGCGTGATCGGGGTCGGGATCGTGTAGAGCGTGGTGTCGTCGGCCGGCAGGAACACGCCGCCGCCCCCGCCGCCGCTGGCACGGGTCTGGATGTCTGCGATCTGCGGCGACAGCGCCGCGATGCGGATGATCGGCGACGTCTCCGGGACCGTCGGCGGGTTGGTCAGCGGGTCGTGCCACTTCCACTTCGGCACCCGCCGCACGTACAGATCCTTCACGTAGAACCCCATGGCTCCCCCTCCGAGAACGCCAGCGCCGTCCGGCGCCTGGCGGCACGGCCCGCTCGGGCCACGCACAGGTCAGGGGCCGGCCGCGCGGAGGGGAGATACCTCGGCGCTCGAACTCCACCCGTGGCCCTCAGCCCGGAGCAGGTACCCGTGACGCGAGCAGCGCACGCTCGAGCTCCTCGGGCAGCCCGTGCACCGGCCGGTCGGCGCGCTGGGCCACGGGCCCGCGCCCCCGCAGCCACTCCCAGGTGTCGGCCACCGTCTCCTCGACCGGCCGGCAACGCAGCCCGGCGGAGAGCGCCCTGCGCGGCTGCCCCTCCATGAACCCGGCCCACTCGCCGTGCTCCGGCACCCAGATCGGCAGCTGCGTCCACGGTTCGGCGCCCGCCGCGAGCACGTCGTCCTCCGGGATCCAGACCAGGTTGGCCGTCGAGCCGGTCGCCGCGAGACACGCAGCCAGCAGCCCGGCCGTCGTCGTGTGGCCGGAAGGGCTGACGGCGTCGTACGCGCCGTCGCGCCCGTCCGCGAGCGCGTCGAGCGCCCAGGCGGCGAGGTCGCGCGCGTCGATGTACTGCAGCGGTCGCTCGGGTCGCCCTGGCGCGACGACGTCGCCACCGCGCGCGATGCGGGTGAGCCACCAGGGCAGCCGCCCGATGTCCTCGTGCGGGCCCAGGATGAGACCCGGCCTGACGAGCAGCGCGTCGGGGAAGCTGCGCAGGACGCCCCGCTCGGATCCACGCTTGATCGCGTCGTAGGCGCCGTCGGCGGCGTCCGGATCGCCTTCGACCAGCGGGGAGGCCTCGTCGACGTGGGTCCCCCACGCGTAGACCGAGATGGTCGAGACGTACGCGTACCTGCCCACGCGCCCGCGCAGCGTGTCCGCCGTCGAGGTCGCCACGCGCGGCGCGCCCGACCACGTGTCGACGGCCACGTCCCAGCGCGACGCCCCGAGCGCTTCGACCACGGCGTCCGGGTCGTGGCGATCGGCGACCAGCGCCCGCACGCCGTCCTGCGCAGCGACGCTGCCCCGGTTGAGCGTGGTCACGTCCCAGCCGCGCGCCAGCGCGTCCTCGACCAGCGCGCGTCCGACGAACCTCGTCCCGCCCAGCACCAGCAGCCGCATGAGGGCCATGCTCTCGGTGACGCGCGCAGAGCGCCAGGTCTACGTTGGCCGAGTGCTGACCAACCGCTCCGCACCGCACGCACGTGTCACTCCCGTGCTCATCGTGTCCGACGTCCGTGCCGCGGTCGCGTGGTACCTCGAGGTCTTCGGGTTCGTGGAGCACGTCCGCATCGGTGAGGGCCACCGCGCGCAGCTCGGCCTCCCGGGCGGGCCGGCCGCCGAGCTCGTCGTGGCCGAGGTGCGGCCGGGCCGACGCCTCCCCCTGGACGACCGGTCGCACCAGGTGATGCTCAAGGTGGCCGACGCTCGTGCCGTCGTCGGCCTCGCGGTGGCTCGCGGCGCCACCCTGGTCGATCCCCTGCACGACTGGGAGTACGGCGAGCGGCAGGCCGCTCTCACCGACCCCTTCGGCCACCAGTGGGTGGTCAACGAGACGCTCGCGGATGTCGACCCGGCCGCATGGGGCGGTCAGACCGTGACTCCTCGGGAGTAGCCACCCCGAGCAACCAGGTCGCTCGAACGCGCTCCTGCCGGCGGGCATCTGCCGTACGGTGCAGGGAAAACCTGGAGGACGCATGAGCGAGCTGGACGGACGACGGCGTGCGGGCCTGGCCGTGGCACTGGCATCGGCGCTGGTGGTCGGGCTGGTCGGCGCGCAGCCGGCCGTGGCGGTCGACGAGACCATCTCGGGACAGGTCACGTTCCAGGGCACGGGTGTGCCGGGCCTGACGGTCTCCGTGAGCCACCTCGAGATCGAGGACGAGATGAACCCCGACGCCAAGGGCATCTGGCTCGAGGAGTACCACGGCACGACGGACGCGTCGGGCCACTACTCGATCCCCGTGGGGATCGACACCTACCTGGTCTCGGTCGGGGTCGACCGTCCCAGCGACTACCTGGTGTCGTACAGCGGCAGCACCGTCCGGCTCCCGGAGGCCAAGCTCCTCCGCACCACGTCCGGGGCGCACCTGTCCGCCAACATCGCCCTGGTCGCGGCCGCCAAGGTCACCGGCACGGTCGTCGACAGCAGCGGCATCCCGCGCAGCAACGTTCACGTGGGCGCCTCCACCAGCGGACGAGCCGGTGGTGGAGAGGCGACCACCGACGCCGAGGGCCGGTACACGATCGGGGGCCTCCCGACCGGCACGGTGACCGTCTACACGGGCGTCTGGGGCCAGGGAAGGCAGCAGACGGTCGCCGCGCGCCAGGGGACCACCACGACGGTCCCGACCATCACCCAGCTCAAGCCCTCGACCATCACGGGGACGCTCGACGGCAAGTACCCACGCAACCAGGACTTCGCCCTGCTCGACACGAAGCACCACCAGGTCGCGGAGGCGACCCCCGACCGCACCGGGCACGTGAGGTTCACGAACCTGAAGCAGGGCGCGTATCGCGTGGTGGTCAGCGGCACGAACCTCAGCAGGCGCGTCGTCGTCGAGACGGGGAAGACGGCGTCCTTCGGCACCATCACGCGCGCCAACCGCACGGACATCCGCGGGGTCGTCCTGAGCCCTTCGGGGAAGCCGGTCGCGGGCGCCCTCGTCACTGCCACGGACTCGTTCGGCACCGACGCCGGCGTCAGCACTCCTACCTGGACCGACTCGGCCGGGCGGTACACGATCTCCTCCGCCGCCATCAGCGGCAGCTACACCGTGACGGCGGGAGCACCGGGCTACGCGCGGGGTCTCAAGGCGACCACGGTGGTCAAGGGCGAGGACACGACGGGTGTCACCGTCAGGCTCCGGACGGCAGGGACGCTGACGGGCGTCGTGAAGAACGCCCAGGGGGGCAAGCCCGTCGCCGGCGTGGCCGTCGGTTTCACGGGATCTGCTCCGAGCACGTGGGTGACCACGGACACGTCCGGACGATGGACGATCCGAGGCCTGCTGGCGGGCGCGCACACCCTGCGCTTCGCGGACCCGAACGCCGGCGGCTACCTCGACGCCACCAAGTCGGCCACGGTCGTCGCCGGCACGACGGTCACCGTCCCCACCGTGGTCCTGCACTGATCCCACGGCCCTCCTGGCCCGGGCGGGGTGCGAGATGCGCCCCGCCCGGGAGCAGCCGTCGTCAGGTGCACACCACGCCCACGCACTGCGGGGACCTCCCGTTGTGGCGTGCCGTGTTGCCGCCGAGGTCCACCGCGCCCGGAACGTAGATCCCCCAGCCGGCGTTGTGGCGGGCGTCGTTGTCCCCCAGCGACACCGTGGCGTCGGCGCCGAGGGTCAGGCCAGGGCCGGCGCACACGAGGTCCGCGTGCAGGACCGTGTCGACGGTCACGGTCGACCCACAGGCGGGCGGCGGCGATGCGGTTGCGGGTGTCGCCAGCACGACGGCGGCACCGGTGAGGAGCAAGCAGGACAGGACGGCGGGAACGCGCACGACGACCTCCGCTGTGAGGTTCGGATGATCTGGAGAGGCACGATCCCGACTTCACCCCTGGGGACGTGCGACCTCGACCGAGCCCGCGGGCCGGTCAGCGCGTCCAGTATGCCGCGTTTGTCATGATCTGGACCGGGTGAGATTCAGCTGGGCTGCACCCGCTCGACCGGCTGGCGCAGGATCGTCCGCAGCCGCGCGGGCGCCACGCGGCGGGCATCGCTGAGGTAGATCTCGTGGTGCCTGCCCGTCAGGCGTAGGCCGTGCTCCGGGACGAACCGGTCGTGGATCTGCGTGAGCACCTCGGCCTCCGCGTCGTACGGCCCGATGTGCAGCGTCTGGACGGAAGTGCCTTCGTCGAGCGACTCCAGCCGGACCTGCTCGAGCACCGGCCCGACCCTGTGCGCCACCGACGCGGCCGCTGCGCCGATGAGCTCGCTCGAGATCCAGTCGGGGACCATGAGCATCAGCGTCCAGTCCCACGCAGACTTGTCGCGGCGAGAGGTGAACGCCTCCATGTCCGCCGCCGACCAGAGCGCCTCCAGCGGCGGCACCACGTAGTCGCGACCCAGGTCGCGCTTGCTGGCAAGCTTCACCGCGTACGCCAGCGGGTACAGGGCGGCGATCGCCTCGGCGTACGCGGGCGCGGTGTTCGGGTCGCCGTGGCCGTCGAGCATGAGGTACTCCAGCCGCGGGACGTCGACGAGGCGAAGCTCCCCGGCCCTGGCGCGATAGGAGTCGAGCGACACCTTGAAGTCGATCTTCATCGAGGCCCTCCCGCGCTCAGGGTAGGGCGGTTCCGCCAGCGCGCGGCGCCGGGACGCCGAGCCGGGCACGGCCGACGAGCCGCGCGGCGCGCGTCGCGCGGCGCGCGTCGCGCGAGCGGATGCCCCGCGGCAGCGCCCGCGTACGGCACCATGTGGCGCGTGAAGCCTGCCGACGCCGCTCTCGAGATCCGGGCCCTGCCGTGGCGCCCGCGCTACCGCAAGCCCGAGGCGGGCCTCGACGTCACTGACATCGGCGTGCCCGACCTCGACGACGACTTCGGCGTCGGCATCGTGGTCGCGATCGCCCTCATCGTGCTCCTGCCGGTGATCGTGGTCCTTCTCGCGATCGTCCTGCTCCCGGTCGAGGCGCTCCTCGCCGTCATCGTCGGCGCGCTCGTGCTGGTGGCGCGATTCACGGGCGTCATCCCCTGGACGGTCACGTACACCGATGCCCACCTGGACCTCGTCAGCGAGAAGCACCGCTTCCTCCCCGGCGCGGTGCGTCGCGTCCGGGAGCTCAACGGCGACCGCCGGGTCAGGGTCCGCTGGAGCTGGACGGGGCCGGCGGCGGCCACCCAGGCACCCGCGATCTGACGCGGGGTCGCCGAGCCGTCAGGCCGCGTAGAACTGCTCACGTCGGCGGGCCGCCGACTCGCTGGCCGCGTAGCTCACGGGCCGAGGCGCAGGCGCAGCCGCCAGGGCGGGCACCTCGCCGCCGCCGAGCTCCGGGTCGTCGCTCAGGTCCCAGCTCAGGACGTCGTCGGCCATCCTCGTCACCCTCCACCTCGACGTGGTCCACCGGCACGCGCGGCCGGCCCGCCTTGCCCACCCATCGGCGGACCGCTCCTCGATGTTCGGCTTCCGGCCCGACACCGGGTGAACGTGCGTTCACCCGAACGGGTGCTTTCCTCAAGCCTCGCCCCGCGGGCGTCGATAGCCACTCGGCCGCAGGGACACGTTTCCGCTGGCCAGGCCGCACGTGAGCGACGACGAAGAGGTATCCGATGGGCAAGTCCGGCATCACTCCCATGTCCATCGAGGGCCAGGGCCGCGCGCGCGCCGTCGTCCGGCCCCGCATCCCGATGGTGCTGGGCCTGTCGCTGGTCGCGGCCACGCTCCAGGTCGCCGCCCCCACGGTCGCCGCGGCCAACCCGGCGGGGACCCACCTGGTCATCAACGAGTTCTCCGGCGGCAACGGCGCAGGAGTCTCAGCCACCGACGAGTTCGTGGAGCTCTACAACCCCACCTCCGAGACCATCACCTTCACCGGGACGATCCAGTACAAGTCCGCGACCGGGACGAGCTTCGCGTCCGTCGGCCCGGTCACCACGTTCGTGGTCGCACCGCACGGCTACTGGCTTGTCGCGGGGGCGAACTACACGGGCGCCGGCACGCCGGACTCCCGCTACACCTTCGACGCCTCCGCGTCCACGACGGCGGGCGGCCACATCGCCCTGACCGCCGCGACGACGTCGCAGCCCGCGGGACCCGACCCGCTTCGCGTCGACCTGATCGGCTGGGGCACCGCCAACATGCCCGAGGGCAGCGCGGCACCGGCCCACCCCTCCGTCGGCGGGTCACTGCACCGGATCGCCGGCGTCGACACCGACAACAACAGCCGCGACTTCGTGGCGCGCGCCGGGCGGTCCCCCCGCGGCTCCGCGCAGAACGGTTCGGTGGTCATCACCAACCCGGGCGACAAGGTCTTCCCCGCCGACACCGCCATCAGCCCGATCACGCTGACCACCACCGGCGGCCTGGCGCCGATCACCTACTCGGTCACCGAAGGCTCGCTTCCCGCCGGGCTCACGCTCCAGGTCGGCGGCCAGATCAGCGGCACGCCGACCGCACCCGCCTCCGCCACGCCCGTCACCGTCCGCTCGGTCGACGGCAATGGTGACGCCACCTTCGTGACCTTCAGCATCACCGTCACCGGAGACGTCGTCCCCGTCTCCGTCGCCGCTCCCACCGCCCAGCGACTCGCGGTCGGGACGGCCGTCACGCCGTTCGCGTTCACCGCCAGCGGCGGGACGCCCCCGTACGCCTACGCCGTGACCTCCGGATCGCTGCCGGCCGGCCTCACGCTCGACCCGAGCACCGGAGAGGTCAGCGGCACGCCGAGCGAGGTCACCGCAGCGACCGACGTCACCGTGACGGTCACCGACTCTCTCGGTGCGACGGGTGACGCGACGACGGGCGTCGAGGTCGGGCCCGGCACGATCACGAGCGGGACCCCTACGGTGGACGGCACCGCGCCCGTCGTCGGCGACCTGCTGACCGCGTCTCCGGGCGACTGGGCTCCCGCGTCGGTGACCCACTCCTACCAGTGGCTCGCGGACGGCCAGGAGATCGACGGCGCGGACGGCGCCTCGCTCGCCGTGACCGAGGACCTGCTCGGATCGGTGCTGAGCGTTCGCGTCACCGGCACCCGGCCCGGATACGACCCGGCGTCGCACACGTCCGCCGGCACGGCCGCGGTGGCCCGACCCGTCACCGTGTCCGGTCCCGGCAGCCAGAGCGTCGCCGTCGGCGAGGCGGTCACCCCGTTCTCGTTCGTCGCGTCCGGCGGCGTCCCGCCGTACACCTATGCCGTGGTCGACGGGACCCTGCCCGCCGGACTGGCGCTCGACGCCCGAACCGGCCAGGTCACGGGCACCCCGCAGGCGACAGCGCCCGCGGCCGACGTCACCGTCGCGGCCACCGACGCGAACGGCCGCTCCGCCTCCGCGGCAGTCTCCGTCGGAGTGGGGCCCGGCTCGCTGACCACGTCGACCCCGACGATCGACGACGCGCTCCCCGTCGTCGGCGACGTCCTGACCGCCGACGCGGGCGCCTGGGGCCCCGCGCCCGTCGAGCTCAGCTACCAGTGGCTCGCCGACGACCGCGAGCTCGAGGGCGAGACCGGCGCGAGCCTGACCGTCACCCCCGAACTCGTCGGCGCCGTGCTCAGCGTCCGGGTCACCGGCACCAAGGGCGAGCACCGGTCCGCCTCGACGGAGTCGCCCGGCACCGCGTCCGTGCGCGCCGCGGTCGACCTCTCCAGCCCCGGGACGCAGCGACTGACCGTCGGCTCGCCGATCGAGCCGGTCGTCCTGGACGCCACCGGGGGCGTCGCGCCGTACACGTACGCGGTGACCGACGGCGCCCTCCCGGACGGGCTCGAGCTCGACGCCGACTCCGGGGAGATCGCGGGCACGCCCACCACGGCGGCCGAGGCATCGACCGTGACCGTCACGGCACAGGACTCCGACGGCCACGTCGCGTCGGCGTCGTTCTCCGTCGAGGTGGCCCTGGGCGCGCTCACCACCGCGACGCCGAGCCTGAGCGACACCACCCCGGTGGTCGGCGACGTCCTGACGGTCTCCCCCGGCGCCTGGGGACCGGCACCGGTCGCCCTGTCCTACCAGTGGCTCGCCGACGGTCAGCCGATCGCCGACCAGACCCGACCCACCCTCACCGTCACCGACGACCTGGTCGGTGCCGTGCTGTCCGCCCGGATGACCGGCACCAAGGCGCAGTACACGACCGCCTCGACCACCTCGGTGAGCACGCTCCCCGTGCTGAGCCCGGTCAGCGTGACGGCTCCCGCCCACCAGGACCTGACTGTCGGGACCACGATCACCCCGATCGCGATCGCCGCGTCCGGCGGCGTGGCCCCGTACACGTACGCCGTGACTGACGGCATCCTGCCCGACGGCCTGCAGCTCGACGCGGACACCGGTCGGATCACGGGCACGCCCACCACGGTCACCGACGCCTCCGCCGTCACGGTCACCGTCCAGGACTCCGACGGCCACTCGGTGTCGGCCTCGTTGTCCGTCGAGGTCGCCGCCGGCACCCTCGTCACCGCGACCCCGACGCTGAACGACACGACCCCCGTCGTCGGCGACGTCCTCACCGCCTCCCCCGGCACCTGGGGACCCGGACCCGTCGCCCTGTCCTACCAGTGGCTCGCCGACGGTCGGCCGATCGCCGACCAGAACGGAACCACCCTGACCGTCACGGCCGACCTGGTCGGTGCCGTGCTGTCGGTCCGGGTGACCGGCACCAAGGCGCAGTACGAGTCGGCATCCGAGGTCTCGGTGAGCACGCTCGCCGTCCGGAGCGCGGTCAGCGTGACCGGCCCGGGAACGCAGCGCCTCACCGTCGGGACGCCGGCCGGCCCGGCGGTCGTCGGTGCGACCGGCGGCGTGGCCCCCTACTCCTACGCCGTGACCGGCGGCGCCCTGCCGGCCGGCCTCGCGCTCGACCCGGCGACCGGTGAGATCGCAGGCACGCCCACCACGGCCGCCGGCGCCTCCACGGTGACCGTCACGGTGGCGGACGCGGGTGGCCGCACCGCCTCCGCGACGTTCTCGGTCGAGGTCGCCCGCGGGACGCTCACCACCACGAGGCCGACGCTGAGCGACTCGACCCCGGTGGTGGGCGACGCGCTGACCGTCACCGCGGGGAGCTGGGGGCCGGCACCGGTCTCCCTGTCCTACGAGTGGCTCGCCGACGGGCACGCCCTCGCCGGCCGCACCGGCGCGACGCTCACCGTCACGAGCGACCTCGTCGGCGCGGTCCTGTCCGCCCGCGTCACCGGCACCAAGGCGCAGTACGAGACCGCGTCGCTCACGTCGCTGGGCACGGCCGCCGTCTCGGCCGCGCCCTCGTCGGCGCAGCCGCAGAGCGTCTCGCTCACGACGCCCGCCCGCGCTCTCGTCGGTGCGCGCGTCTCCCTCGGTGCGACCGCCACCTCGGGTCTCGCGCCGGCGCTGTCCCTGGTCAGCGGCGCGTGCACCCTGGACGCGGGCACGGCTCGGCTGACGGCGGCAACCCCGACGATGTGCGTGGTGCGGGCCGCTCAGGGCGGCAACGACCTCTGGCTGCCCGCCGCGCCCGTGGAGCGCAGCATCGTGTTCGTCGCCCCCACGGGTGACGCTTTCACGGTCGACGGCGCGTCCGCCACGGGCGCGCGCCCCCTGCTGGACGTCCTGCGCAACGACCCGGCTGCCCTCACGCTCACGGGCGTCTCCGGGGCGCGCCACGGACGCGTGACCGTCGTCGACGCCAAGGTGCGCTACGTCCCCGCCGCCGGCTACCGGGGGACGGACTCGTTCATGTACTCCGTGCGGGACGCGGGCGGCGACATTGCGCGAGCCACCGCCCACATCACCGTCCGCAACGCCGAGCCGTTGCTGGCCAGCACCCGCACGACGCAGCGGGCCGGCACGTCGGTCACCGTGACCCCGGTCGCGAGCGACCCCAACGGCGACGCGCTACACCTGACGGTCACGTCCCGTCCCGCCCACGTGGGCGTGCGGCTCGTCGGCCGCCGGGTCGTGCTCACGCCCGACTCCACGGTGTCTGGTGTCGTCGTCGTCCGGCTGGCCGTGAGCGACGGGGCCGGCGGCTCCGACACGGCGATCGTGCGGGACCTCGTCCGTCCCGTTGCCGTCTCCTCGGCGCACCGCCAGCTGACCGACCGCGGCACGCGCGTGTCGTGGGCGAAGGCACCGACCTCCGGCGCCCGCTACGAGGTCCTCGTCGACGGGAAGCGCGCGTGCGTCACGGCCGCTTCCGCATGCACGCTCCCGAAGCCGCTCGGGCCGCGCCACGTGATCTCGGTGCGGGTGCTCGGCCGCGACCACACCCTGTCCACCAGGACCAGGGCGCAGGCGATCGGGCGGCACAAGGTGCTCATCTCGACCCTGCACTTCCGCCCGGGGCAGTCGACCCTCACGCGCGCGCAGGAGCGGAAGCTGGCCGCCACCGTCCGGCGTCTGCACGCCCTCGGGTTCACCAGCGTCGAGCTCGCGGGCTTCACCGACTCCTCGGGCGGCAGGGAGCACAACCGCCGCCTGACGATCCGCCGCGCCGGGGCGGTCGCCGCCCAGCTGCGGGTCCTCGGTGTCGACAGCCACCAGCTGTGGTTCGGGCCGGCACACCCCGTCGCCTCGAACAGCACCGCGGACGGGCGGGCGAAGAACCGCCGCGTGGAGATCCGCGTCCACTACTAGGACCGGATCGCCTGTCCTGCTCGCGAGCCTCGTCCGACGTCGTCGGGCGGGGTTCGCGGGCTCTCAGCTGCCCCGGGGCAACAGCCGCCGTGGCGCCGACGAAGGACTTTCACGATGCGCAGCCGAGTCCCGTGGCGGTCGCGCCTGAGGCTTTGCCCGGCCAGTCAGCCCGCGGCCGGTCCGTTGGCGGGATGAAGGGGATCGCCCACGGTGGTCACCACCGCGACGCCGCCCGCTTGCTCGACATTGCGCCGGACTCGTTGTGCGCTGGCCCTGCTGAGGTGGGTCGCGATCGTCGCCGGCGTGTTCTCCGCCATCGAGGTCGCCTCCTCCAGCGTGACGCCGGTGGCGTGGCGTATCGCCAGGGGAAGTTCGAACCCCAGGTCCCTGACGGCGTGGAGCTCGACGGCGCAGTCGCCGGGTTGGGTGTAGCTCGCATGCGGGGCAGACCGCGGCTTGGTCCCGGTCACGATGTACCGCCACCAGTTCAGCGGGCGCGCGGGCAGGCTGGTGTAGGTCACGAAGATCCCTACGGCCATGAGCAGGTCGCTGCCTACGGGGGGCATCGTCAGCAGGGTTCCGGCGCTCACCCCGGCAACCCGCGGCAGGGCTCGCCTGATCGCGGACATGACGCGCACCACGGGAATGGTCGTCACAGCAGCTCAGGCTCACTTCCGGGGTGGTGCGTGCGTTCTTGCCTCGCGCATGGTCGCAGACGCGGGCTCGAACGGAGCACCACGACGCGCGCTCCCCGATGTGGTCCCCGTCTCCGATCTATAACGTTATCGATCCATGGCAGGCTGTGCCGGTCCGACTGTCGAAGGAGCCACTCGTGCACGCCAGCCACCTCACCGCCGACCCCGCGCTGACCCACCGCCGCGCGAGCCGCGTCGTGCGGGTGCTTGGCCCCGACGGCCGCCCGCTCCCGGACGCGGACGTCGTCGTGGAGCAGACGCAGCACGCGTTCGGGTTCGGATGCACCGGTTTCGACTTCGTCGCCCTGGCGAACGGCGAGGCGGACACCGCCGAGCCCCCGCCGTTCGGCGGTGCGACGCCGTCGTCCGCCGCGCAGCTCGCCGACCTCTGGCTCGGGCTGTTCGACACCGCCACGCTGCCGTTCTACTGGGGCGGCTTCGAGCCGGTGCGCGGCCGACCGGACACCGCCCGCCTGCGCGCGGCGGCGCAGTGGTTCGCCGCGCGAGGCGTGCGGCTCAAGGGCCACCCGCTCGTCTGGCACACGGTCCAGCCCTCGTGGCTCCTGGACCTGTCCGTCGACGAGGTCGAGGCGGTGCAGCGCGCCCGCATCCGGCGCGAGGTCGGCGACTTCGCCGGCCTCATCGACACGTGGGACGCGATCAACGAGGTCGTGATCATGCCGGTGTTCGACAAGGAGGACAACGGGATCACGCGCCTCGCCTGGGTCCGCGGCCGCGTCGCGATGATCCGCATGGCGTTCGACGAGGCGCGAGCCACCAACCCCCGCGCGACGCTGCTGCTCAACGACTTCGACATGTCGAGCGCGTACGAGTGCCTGATCGAGGCCGTCCTCGAGGCCGGCATCCCCGTCGACGGCCTCGGCCTGCAGAGCCACATGCACCAGGGCTACTGGGGCGAGGAGCGCACGCTGCGAACCCTCGAGCGCTTCTCGCGCTTCGGCCCGCCGCTGCACCTGACCGAGACGACGCTCCTCTCGGGCGAGATCATGCCCGCCGACATCGACGACCTCAACGACTACGTCGTCGACACCTGGCCCTCGACCCCTGAGGGCGAGGAGCGGCAGGCCGACGAGCTCGTGCGTCACTACCGCACGCTCCTCTCGCACCCCGCGGTCGTCTCCACCACCTACTGGGGGCTGCCGGACGAGGGCGCGTGGCTCGGCGCTCCCGCCGGCCTGGTGCGCCGCGACGGCACGCCGAAGCCCGCCTACGACGCGTTGCGTGCCCTGGTGCGCGGCGAGTGGTGGCTCGCGCCGACGACGGTGCGGACGGACTCCGGCGGCTGCCTGTCCGTGGAGGGGTTCCACGGCGAGTACACCGTGCGCGCGGGCGGGGCTGCGGCGGGGTTCACGCTGGACGCCGCGTCGGCCGACGTCGTGGACGTGCGGCTGGTCTGACACCAACCGATTCACACCAGCTCTCGGGCGGCGGGCCCGGCGCTCCACACGTTGGTGTGCGCCTGGGACTGGGAAGACCTGGGGAGTCGTTACGCTTCCGCAGGTAGGGGCCTCTAGCTCAATTGGCAGAGCAGCGGACTTTTAATCCGCGGGTTGTGGGTTCGATCCCCACGGGGCCCACCCACCCACCGCACAGCGACGCCCGGGCACCCCTCCGCCTGGCTGACTACCCTGGCGTTCGACCAAAGGGGTTGAGACATGGTGCTGATCGGTGCCCACCTGCGCGGCGACGACCCGGTGGCGTTCGCCGCCGAGGTCGACGCTCAGTGCGTCCAGCTGTTCCTCGCGGACCCGCAGGGGTGGAAGAAGCCGGTGCCGCGCGCGGACTCCGACGCGATCGTGGCGAGCGGGCTGGGCGTGTACGCGCACGCGCCGTACCTGGTCAACGTGGCGTCGACGAACAACCGCATCCGCATCCCGAGCCGGAACATGATCACGCAGCACGCCGCGGCGGCGGCCGCGCTGGGCGGGCGCGGGCTCATCGTGCACGGTGGCCACGTGGGCGACGGCGACGACATCGCGGTGGGCGTCGACAACTGGCGCAAGACCTTCGAGCGCGCGACGTTCCCCGTCCCGGTGCTCGTGGAGAACACCGCCGGCGGCGAGAACGCGTGCGCTCGCTCGCTCGACCGCATCGCGCAGCTGTGGGAGGCGATCGGGAGCTACGACGTCGGCTTCTGCCTCGACACGTGCCACGCCTGGGCCGCCGGGCTGGACCTGGAGACCGTGGTCGACGACGTGCGCGCGATCACCGGCCGCATCGACCTCGTGCACGCCAACAGCTCCCGGGACGAGGCCGGGTCCAGCCGCGACCGGCACGCCGGGTTCGCTCGCGGGACGATCCCGCCCGAGCTGATCGCGCACGTCGTGCGGGAGGCCGGCTGCGACGCCGTCGTCGAGACCCCGGCGGAGGGTCAGGCGGAGGACATCGCGTTCCTGCGCGCGGCACTGGCTGGCTGAGCGACGGCGTCGCCCGCGCTCGCGCGCGACCGCCGCGGTACGCTCCCGAGACCGACCAGGTGGGGAGTGACGTGGCTGAGAAGCGCAAGACCATGAGCGACCGGATCCGCGCGTTCGACATCGGATCGTCGACGGCAGACGCCCTGGCGAAGGGCATCGACAAGCTGCCCGTGAGCGCGCAGACGCAGGCGACGCTGAAGTCCAAAGCCTCGCCCGTCGTCGCCGGCGCCGCGGCGGGCGCCGTGACGTTCGCGACGGCGGCGGTCGACGCCGGGACCCGGGCGTTCGACGCGTCGAAGGTGGGCGCCCGCGCCGCGCGGCCGGACGAGCCCCGCCTGCTCGACACCTCCGAGAGCACCGCGGACGAGGCACCTGCTGACCAGGCGGACGTGCTCGACCTCGACGGCTCCGTGCCCGACAAGCTCGACCGGCTGGTGAGGCTGCACGAGGCCGGCGTCCTGGACGACGAGGAGTTCGCCGCCGCGAAGCGGCAGACGCTCGGCCTCTGAGTGACCGACCTGCGCGACGTGACCGACCTGCGCGACGCGATCGCCGCAGGCTACGCCGCCCGTGACCGGGCGGACATGGCGCCGACGATCGCCTACTTCGAGAAGCTGCTCGCCGACCACCCCGGTCACCCGGTGCTGCTCTTCGAGGTGGGCGGCGCGTACGACACCGCCGGCCAGGAGAGCACGGCCGCCGCCTACTACGAGCGGGCCCTCGCACTCGGGCTCGACGGCGACGACCTGCGGCGCTGCCTGTGCCAGTACGGCAGCACGCTGCGCTGGCTGGGCCGGCTCGACGAGTCCGTCGAGGTGCTCGAGCGCGGCCGCGCACAGTTCCCCGAGTCCGACTCCGCCCGCGTGTTCCTCGCCCTGTCGCTGGCCGAGGCGGGCCGGACGGACGAGGCGGTCGCCGAGCTGCTCACCGTCATCACCGACCACCCCGAGGCGACCGACCTCGGCCGGTACGCCGTCGGGCTGGGCGGCCTGGCGCGGTGGCTGCGCGAGGGGCGACCCGACGACTAGTGCCAGTCTGAAATCTTCAGGTCGTCAGGGTCCGGCGATCCGGTCCCCGTCTCGACGAGCTCCTTCAGGCTGACCAGGTAAGTCGCCCACTTGGTGCTGCAGTGGTACATGAAGTCGACCGGCTCGGCCCAGCCCTCGTGCGCGAACATCACGATGGCGAAGTCGTCGGCCTGCGTCAGGTCGAACCGCACCGTGGTGCCGATCCACTCGGCCGGCCCGTCGACGACCTCCCAGCGCACCAGCTTCCCGGGCACCGACTCGAGCACCACCATGTCGAAGCCGCCGGGTCCGAACCGGAACTCGATCAGGCCGCCCACGCCCGGGTCGCCCGTCGTGTCCCGCGTCCACCAGCCCGACAGGCCCTCGATCGTCGTCAGCGCCGCGTACACCTCGTCGGGCGTCGCGCCCTTCATGCCGACCCTGTGCAGGATGTCCACCATCGTGATCCCTCGTCCCCTCGTCAGTGCTGCTGGGTGCGCGAGATCGCCTCGGCGATCCGCTTGATGCGCTGCAGACGGGCATCCCAGGTGGATCCCACGGCAGCGAGCTGGGCGACCGCGCGCGCGAGCTGCGCCTGGTCCACCTCGTAGCGGCGTTCGCGCCCGGCGGGCGTGACGTGCACGAGCCCGACGCGGTCGAGCACCGTCAGGTGCTTGGCGACCGCCTGCCGGGTGACGGGCAGATGGTCGCTGAGGGCGGTCGGCGTGCTGGGCCCCTGGGCCAGCAGGAGGTCGAGCATGCGCCGCCGCGTCGGGTCGCCGATGGCCGACCAGAGCTCGTCGTCTACCGTCGGGTCGGCGGTGATCATCGCGCCGCGACCAGCCCGCGGACGTACGCGCCGATGGCGGGCACGAACACGTCCCAGCCGCGCACGTGGTCGGCGTAGGCCTCCTCGAGCACGGCGGCCTCCCAGCCCTTCTCGCGGAAGCCCGTCTCCGTCATGCGCAGCGAGGTCCCCGTGCCCTGTGCGGCCAGCTCGAAGGTGACCAGCAGCGCGGCCTCGTCGTCGTCGAAGCACCACCGGAACGAGAACAGCCGCGGCGGGTCCACCTGCACGACCCTCAGGGCCTCGACGTGCTCGTCGGCGGTACCGCGGGCCCACCCGATCGTGCCGGCGGCTCCCGGCACGGGCGCGACGTCGGTCTCCGCCCCGCCCCACCACTCCCGGATGTGCTCCGGCGTGCTGATCACCTCGAAGACGACCTCCGGTGCCGCGTCGACGTAGATCTCGCGCTCGATGCTTCCGAACTCCATGGGACTCTCGCTTTCCGCAACGTTTGGTTGCGGATCAACCTAGCCCTGCTTCCCGAGAAACGCAACCATCGGTTGCATCATGGGGTCAGTCGGTACACCGACACGTGCGACGACGAGTCCGCGGTGAACGGCGACCCGGCCCAGTCCGCCTCGCGGCTCTCGAGCTCGAAGCCGGCCAGCTGACCCATCAGGTCCAGCTCGGCGGGCCAGATGTAGCGATGCGGGCTCCGGCCCACGGTTGCCTCGGGCCCGGCACCGAACCGGACGTGGTGCGAGACCACCTGCTGGTTGAGCACGTCGTACGTGTCGAGGCCGATGTAGCCGTCGTCGCAGCGCCAGACGGTCGCGTCGCGGCCGGGCGGCAGCGCGCGCAGCTCCGGAACCCACAGCTCGATGACGAACCGCCCGCCCGGGACCAGGTGCCGGGCGGCGTTGCGGAAGCACTCGACCTGGTCGGCCTGCGCGAGCAGGTTCGAGATCGTGTTGAACACGAGGTAGACGAGGGAGAACTGCCCCGGGGCCCGGACGCGCGCCATGTCACCGACCACCACCGGGAGCGCCGCCTCGTCGACCTTGGTCCGCAGCTGGTCGATCATCGGGAGCGACAGCTCGATGCCCGTCACGCGCATGCCCCGCTCCGCCAGCGGCACGGCGATGCGCCCGGTGCCGATCGCGAGCTCGAGCGCAGGTCCGCCGTCCGCGAGCGCGTGCAGCCGGTCGACGGCCGGCCCCACCACCTCGGGCGCGAACATGCCCGTGCCCGGAGTGTCGTAGGCGGCGGCGACGTCGGCGCCCCACAGCGAGTCCGTGTCCATCCGTCGACGATGGTCGCCGCGGACGCACGCCGTCCAGGCTATTCAGCCGCCGGGACGGAGCCTGTGGCGAGGGGGACGATGATGTGGTCGATCATCCGCTCGATGTAGTCCGGCCCGGCCTTACCGCCGGCAACCACCTTCTGGTACGCGATCATGGCCGGCGCGACGGTCGCGATCATGTCGAGGTCGCGGCCCGGAGCGATCTCCCCGCGGTGCAGCGCCCGCTCGAGCAGAGCGCGCATCAGGGCCGTGCGCGCGATCACGAACTGCTCGTGGAAGACGGCCGCCACCTGGGGGTCCACGCGCGCGGCCTGGTGCAGGCCGTGCATCAGCTCGTCGTTGCGCGACCCGCGGGCCGCGCCACGGATGGACATCAGGTCGGAGCGCAGCGAGCCCGTGTCGGGCACGTCGTCGATGGTGAGGATGAACTGGCGGCCGCAGATCACGGCGTCGACGGTCAGCTCGACCTTCGACGGCCAGCGCCGGTAGACCGTCGCCTTGCCCGTGCCCGCGCGCTCGGCGACGGCGTCCATCGTCATGCCCTCATACCCGCGCTCGGCGATCAGCTGCCGGGTGGCCTCGAGGATGACGTCGTCCTTGGACGCGTCGCGGCGCCGACCAGGGCGCCGCGCAGGGGCAGCCACGAGAACGTCGTCGTTCGCCTGCATGCCCACCTCCGTGCTCGTCGGGCTTCGTCGATCGTCTCACGATAACTCACAGCGAGACTCAGGGGTTCCGGAACTGGTGAGTCCGTATTAGAGTCGGTCGCACCGACCCCGACGTCCCAGGAGCCTCCTCATGTCCTCGACTTCCCCCGACTCCGCACCGGCGGACCGGCGGCGGTGGTACGTCCTCGCGACGGTCGCCCTCGCCCAGCTGATGGTGGTCCTCGACGCCACCATCGTGAACATCGCCCTCCCCTCCGCGCAGGCGGAGCTGGGGTTCTCCGACAACGACCGGCAGTGGGTCGTCACCGCGTACGCGCTCGCCTTCGGGAGCCTGCTGCTGCTGGGTGGCCGGCTCTCCGACATGTTCGGGCGCAGGCGCATGTTCCTCATCGGCCTCGTCGGCTTCGCCGGCGCGTCCGCCCTCGGGGGCGCCGCGCAGACGTTCGGCCTCCTGGTCGGCGCGCGCGCCCTGCAGGGTGCGTTCGGTGCCGTCCTCGCCCCGGCCGCGCTGTCCGTGCTGACCACCACCTTCACCGTCCCGAAGGACCGGGCCCGCGCATTCGGCGTCTTCGGCGCGATCGCGGGCATGGGTGGGGCCATCGGGCTGCTGCTCGGCGGCTTCCTCACCGAGAACTTCGACTGGCGCTGGAACCTGTACGTCAACGTGGTGATCGCGGTCATCGCGTTCGCCGCCGGCTCCGCGCTGCTGCAGCGCGGTCGCCAGCCGGGTCACCACCGCCTGGAGGTCCCCGACGTGCTGCTCGGGGCGGCGGGCCTGTTCGCGCTCGTCTTCGGCTTCTCGCAGGCCGAGCCCAAGGGATGGGACTCTGCGTGGGTGTGGGGCTCGCTCGTGGCCAGCGTCGTCCTTCTCGCCGTCTTCGTGGTCCGGCAGCGCCGCTCGAAGTACCCCGTCCTGCCCCTGACGGTGATCCTGGACCGCGACCGCGGAGCCTCGTTCCTGTCGATCCTCGTGGCCGGCTCGGGCATGTTCGGCGCGTTCCTGTTCGTCACGTACTACATGCAGGCGACGCTGGGGTACAGCGCGATGCAGACCGGGGCGGCGTTCCTGCCGATGATCTTCTCGATCATCATCACGGCGCAGATCATGACCAACATCGTGCTGCCGCGCGTCGGTCCGAAGGTGCTGGTGCCGTTCGGCATGGCGCTCGGCGCGCTCGGCATGCTGTGGTTCACGACGCTCGAGCTCGACAGCCCCTATGCGCGCCTGCTGCCCGGCCTCATCGCGATGGGCGTCGGGATGGGCTCGATCATGCCCGCGTCGTTCCAGCTCGCGACTCTGGGCGTGGCGCCGCAGCAGGCCGGAGCCGCGTCCGCCATGGTCTCGACGAGCCAGCAGGTGGGAGGCGCCATCGGCACCGCGGTGCTGAACACGCTGGCCGCCACCGCAGTCACGGCGTTCGTCACCGACCACGCGCCGGCCACGCCGGACGTGATCGCGCAGGCGCAGCTGCACGGCTACTCCACGGCCTACGTCTGCTCCGCGGCCATCTTCGCGGGCGGGCTGCTCATGAGCGCCCTGCTGTTCCGCACACGCGCCGACCGCGCGGCGCGGCTCGAGGCGGCGCCGCCCGCGGCGTCCGAGGTCGCCCTGGCGCACTGACGCGCGCCGACGGGGTCAGCTGCCCGCGCCACCACGCCCGGTGAGCGCGGGCAGCTGCGCGGCCAGCTGCTCCAGCGCGCGCTGCGGGCCCGCGTAGACGCCCTCCTCCCGGGGCCAGTGCACGATCACGTCGGTGAAGCCCATGGCCGCGGCTCGCTCGATGCCCTCGACGGCCACGTCCGCCGACGTCAGGGAGAAGATCGGGGCGCCGTCCAGGTTCAGGTACCGGCGCAGCGGCTGCGCGCGGCCGGCAGCCGCCTCCACCTGGTCCATCTGCCGCGAGGTGTCGGCGAGCTCGGACCACCAGCTCTCCTGTGCGGCGCGCGGGTCGTCTCCCAGGTCCTCCGGCCCGAACGACGACCCGTAGGTCACCCACCCGTCGCCCCGCCGCGCGGCGAGCGCCATGGTGCGCGGGCCTGCGGCCGCGATCAGGAACGGCGGCCGCGCGGACGGCACCGGGATCATCCGGGCCTCGTGCGCCTCGTAGAACTCCCCTGCATGCTCCGTCACGGGCCGGGTGAGCAGCTGGTCCAGCACGTCGACGAACTCCTCGAACCGCCGCGTGCGCTCCCCCCGCGTGGGCGCCGGGCCCAGCACGCCCGCGTCGAACCCCTCGCCGCCCGCGCCCAGGCCGAGCAGCAGACGGCCGCCGGAGACGTCGTCGAGGCCGAGGACGTCCTTGCCGAACGGCACCGGGTGGCGGAAGTTGGGCGACGCGACGAAGGTGCCCAGGCCGATGCGCTCGGTCACCGCGGCCGCGGCGGCGAGCAGCGGCACCGTGGCGAACCACGGCTCGTCCGCGAGGCTGCGCCACGCCAGGTGGTCGTACGTCCACGCATGGTCGAAACCCCACGCCTCCACCTGCTGCCACCTCGCACGAGCCTCGGCCCATCGCTCCTGCGGCAGCAGCACCACTCCGACGCGCACCATCCCGCGACCCTAGCGCCGGCCACGGCGCCCAGGAGCCGCCGGGCCCGTCAGCCCCAGCCGAGCTCGTGCAGCTTCTCGTCGTCGATGCCGAAGTGGTGCGCGATCTCGTGCACCACGGTGATCGCCACCTCCTCGATCACGTCGTCGCGGGTGTCGCAGATCGCGAGCGTGGGCAGCCGGTAGACGAAGATGCGGTCGGGCAGCGACCCGGCCGCCCAGAACGACGTGCGCTCGGTCAGGGGTGTGCCCTCGTACAGGCCCAGGAGGTCCGGCTCGTCGGGCGGCGCATGATCCTCGACCAGCACCACGACGTTGTCCATGACGCGGGCGAGCTCGGGCGGGATCTCGTCGAGGGCGTCCCGGACGGCTTCCTCGAACTCGTCGCGCGCCATCTCGAACACGCACCCATCCTGCCTGCTCATCGGGCCGCGGCGGGCCCGACGAGGACTCGCTTTGGAGATCGGGCCGATGACCACGTATGCTCATCACCGGTTCCCGGCGCCTCGCCGCCGGGGGCGGGACTGAGCCCTCATCGTCTAGCGGCCTAGGACCCCGCCCTTTCACGGCGGTAGCACGGGTTCGAATCCCGTTGGGGGTACCAGCAGTATCTAGCAGTGCAGCAGTTCAGCAGTAAGGTCTCGCAGCAGTACACGAGGCCCCGTAGCGCAGTTGGTTAGCGCGCCGCCCTGTCACGGCGGAGGTCGCGGGTTCAAGTCCCGTCGGGGTCGCTCGAAGTGCCGGTCCTCGGACCGGCATTCTCGTTCGAGGGGTGGTTTCCCTCACGGCTCTGTAGCTCAGTTGGTAGAGCGTTCGACTGAAAATCGAAAGGTCACCGGATCGACGCCGGTCGGAGCCACCACGCAAGCCCCGCACGCCACGCGCGTCGCGGGGCTTCGTCGTTCCGAACCCCGTCCCACCCGCGAATCCGTGGCTCAGAGCGGCGCGCCCGTTCGGGCGAGCCGCCTTCGGGCGCGACGATGGGCCTCCAGGGCGATCTGGACGGAGTCGAGGGTGGAGTTCGAGACGTTGTTCCCGGTGGTACTCGTCTCCGCGATCGCGTTGCTCGTCGTGGCGGTGATGCCGGCACGGTTCCGCCTCCCGCAGGTCGTCGTCCTGCTGGCCGGTGGGATCCTCATCGGACCCGAGGGCCTCGCGCTCTCCTCCGCTGAGTCCGTGAGCCTGCTCTCCGACCTCGGCATGGGCTTCTTGTTCCTGCTTGCGGGCTACGAGCTCGACCCGGGGATCGCGCGGCAGCCGGCCGGCCGGCTCGGCATGCGCGCATGGCTCACGTCGTTGCTGCTCGGCGGCGCCGCGCTGTGGCTCCTCAACATCGAGCACGACGTCCCCGCCGCCGTGGCCATCGCGATCGCGCTGTCGACCACGGCGCTGGGCGTCCTCGTGCCGATCCTGCGCGACGAGGGCCTGACCAACCGTCCTCTGGGCCGGTACGTCCTGGCCGGAGGTGCTATCGGTGAGCTCGGCCCGATCGTGGCGATGGCCCTGTTCCTGGGCGCGAACGGCACCGTTGTCGCCCTGATCTCCCTCATGGCGTTCGTCGCCGGAATCGTCGCCCTCGCGCTCGCGCCCCGGCGACTCTCGATGAACCGGACCCGGCACCTCCTGGGGTCGATGAGCGACGGCAACACCCAGGGTCCGATCCGCTTCACTCTCGTGCTGCTGGTCGCGTTGCTGGCGAACGCCACGTTCATGGGGTTCGACGCCGTGCTCGGCGCTTTCCTCGCCGGGATGGTGCTACGCGCATGGGCCCCGGTCGACCGCGAGGCATTCGACGCGAAGCTCGACACCGTCGGCTGGGGAGTCTTCATCCCCGTCTTCTTCGTCTCTTCCGGCATGGGCCTCGAGATCGACGCCGTCCTGCGGTCCCCCTGGCTGCCGTTCGCGTTCATGGCGGTGCTGCTCGTCGTCCGAGGAGGCCCGGCGCTGTTCTGGTACCGGCGGGCGCTCGGCCGGCGCGACCGACTCCGGCTCGGGCTGTACACGGCCACGACGTTGCCCCTCCTCGTGGCCCTGACGCAGCTGGCGGTGGACGATGGTTCGCTCCGGCAAGGCACTGCAGCCTGCCTCGTCTTCGCCGGCGCACTGACCGTGCTCGTGTTCCCCTTGCTGGCACGCGCGATCGGGGTTCCAGCCGGGACCAGAGGCCCCACGACGACCCGCTCGGCTGTCTAGGCTGGGGGCACCGCCTCTGAACTGGAGAATCCCGTGAGCAACTCTGACGGACCCGAGTCCCGCAGCTTCTTCGACCGCCTCGCCGAGCCGTTCGCCGACAAGGCGCGCGAGAAGCTCAACCAGGCCGAGGACAAGGTCCGTGCGGCGATCCAGGCCGAGGTCGACGCGGTCCAGGCGAGCCTGCGCGCCCGCGCCGTCGAGATCCGGCCGTCCGCGATCGCCTTCGGCGCCGCGGTCCTGCTCACGTTCTTCGGGCTCGCACTCCTGGTCGCGGCCTCCGTGCTGGGCCTCGTCGCGGGCGGCATGGACCCGTGGCTGTCGGCACTGCTGATCGGGGTCGCGCTCATCCTCATCGGCGGCGGGATCGCGGCCTGGGGCAAGCACCGCCTGCCCAAGCCGGCACCGCAGACCGAGCCCGTGACGCACCCCGCGGGCGACCAGGTTCACCCCTGGGACAACTGACGCCCCAGCCGCGGGGGTGCGCGCCGGGCCGCACGCGGTCAGACTGTGCCCAGATGTCCGCGTGGATGAGAGGGCTGCGAGATGGCGAAGAACGATCGGAGCATCGGCGAGCTCTTCAGTGAGGTCAGCGACCAGCTGAGCCGCCTGGTGCGTGCCGAGATCAACCTGGCCAAGGCCGAGATCCAGGGTCGGCTGCAGAAGATCGGGACCGGCACGGGTCTGGTGCTCGGTGCCGTGATCCTGGCGTTCTACCTGCTGGGCGTCGTGATCGCCACGGCGATCATCGCGCTGTCCATCCCGTTCGAGCCCTGGCTGGCCGGCACCATCGTGGCCGTGTTCCTGCTTCTGGTCATCGCCCTGCTGGCGTGGCTGGGCATCCGGGAGATCAAGAAGGGCACCCCTCCCACGCCGTTGCAGGCGATCGAGAGCACCAAGCAGGACGTGACCGTCATCAAGGAGGGGATCCACCAGTGAGCGAGCAGTTCAGCACGCCGCAGATGGTCAAGGCAGAGGCTGAGATCGCCCTGGTGCGCAGCCAGCTGGCGGCCAGCGTCGACGCGCTCGCGCAGCGGCTCACTCCCCGCGCACTGGCCAACGACGCGGCCACCCAGGCGCGGGAGGGTGCCGGCAAGGTCCGCTCCGCTGCGGAGAAGCTCGTCCGAGACGCGACGAGCGCGGAGGCCGACCCGGAGGCCAGCTCCCGCGCTCGAAAGGTGCTGGCGAGCGCGGCGGGGGCCGTCGCACTCGTCGTGGCCGTGGCGCTGCTGCGGCGCCGCGGCAAGTAGTCAGCCTTGGCGGTCCCGCTGGTTGGGGACGCCGAGGAGCTCAAGGACCTCCGACTCGCGGTAGCGGCGGTGGCCGCCCAGCGTGCGGATCGAGGACAGCTTTCCTGCCTTGGCCCAGCGCGTCACCGTCTTGGGGTCCACGCGGAAGAGCGTGGCGACCTCTGCGGGCGTGAGCAGGACTTCGGACTGTGCGGGCTGCGTGGTCATGTGCTGCCTCCTGGCGAGCGTGCGGCCGTCGGACGGTGTGTCCACGGCCAGGACGTGAAGCGTCGAGTCGACCCCTCCATGGCACCGCCCATAGCACGAACGAGCGGGGCAAGCGGTTACTTCCGAGACACGGAACGGTCACGAAATGGTACATCTCACCCGTCCGGACTAACGAACTCCCAGCCCAGGCGGGACTTTCTTACCCTAACTCGGACATATCACCCACGCGAGAGAGCGCCACGCCGTGCCGTCAATCGTTATCGTGAACCACGCACCTGTGAGCTTGCTGAGTCCCCTGCGCAACGTGACAAGCGTCGCGGCTCGGCAAGTGGCCGGAATAGCGCGACAGCATGTACCGTTGCGGCACGAAGAGACGATTCAGCACCCCGGGGCCGCACGTGTCAGCACGGAGCCGCCCCGCATCCACGTAAGAGGGGGTCGATGCCATGGGGCGCGGCCGTCAGAAGGCTAAGCAGACGAAGGTTGCCCGGGAGCTGAAGTACTTCAGCCCCGACACCAACTACCGGGCTCTCGAGCAGGAGCTCACGTCGCATGGCCACAATGACCTAGGCGAACGACGTGGTGGTGCCGCTGTGGACACCGCCGACGACGAGGACGACGACTACCGGCGCTGGTCGGACGACGAGCGCTGATCGTCGGGGCCGTGCGCCCCGGCCGGTGACGCCGCGACCCTGAAGCAACCGCACGCCGCCCGTGCGGTTGCTTCAGGGTCGTCGCGCGAGCGATCCGTTCTGGGGATCCGTCTGGGCGCCAGGTCCTCAGACCCGGTAGCTCCCGGTCATCCGCACGGCGCCGCCGTGGACGCCCTTGGTGCCCGCGACGAAGCCCGGCGAGCCGACGACGTCGGTCGAGGGGTCGGCGTCCCGCACGGTGCCGAGCTCCCATGCGGGCAACCCGAGCTCCTCGGCGTGCTCGAGCACGTCTCCCAGGGCGTCGGGTGCCACGATCGCCACCATGCCCACGCCCAGGTTGAGGGTCCCCTCGAGGTCGGTCCACGGGACCTGACCCAGGCCTTGCAGCAGCGAGAACACGGGCGGCAGCTGCCAGCCGCCGCGGTCGATGTCCGCCACCAGGCCGACCGGGAGCACCCGGGCCACGTTCGACGCGAGCCCCCCGCCCGTCACGTGGCTGAAGCCGTGGAGGCCGTCGACGCCGGCCCGACGAGCGAGCGCGAGGCAGTCGGACGCGTACACGCGCGTCGGCTCCAGCAGCTCCTCCCCCAGGGTGCGGCCGAGCTCGTCGACGTGACGCTCGAGCCCCCAGCCCGCCTGGCGCACGATCGCGCGCACCAGCGAGTAGCCGTTGGAGTGCAGCCCGCTCGAGCCGAGAGCCACGAGCACGTCACCGGCGCGGACCCGCTCCGGCCCGAGCAGCTCGTCGGCCTCGACGACGCCCGTGGCGGCGCCCGCCACGTCGTACTCGTCGGGGGCCAGCAGGCCCGGGTGCTCCGCGGTCTCGCCGCCCACCAGAGCGGTGCCGGCGACCGAGCAGGCCGCGGCGATGCCGCGCACCACGTCGGCGATGCGCTCGGGCACCACGCGACCGGTGGCGATGTAGTCGGTCATGAACAGCGGCTCGGCGCCCACCACGACGATGTCGTCGACGACCATCCCCACCAGGTCGAACCCGATGGTGTGGTGGATGTCGAGCGCCTGGGCGATGGCCACCTTGGTGCCGACGCCGTCGGTGGACGTGGCCAGCAGGGGGCGCCGGAAGCGCGTCAGGGCGGTCGCGTCGTACAGGCCGGCGAACCCGCCCACACCGCCGAGCACCTGCGGGCCGTGCGTCGCCTGCACGGCGGCCTTCATGAGCTCGACCGCCTTGTCGCCCGCCTCGGTGTCGACGCCCGCGCCGGCGTAGGTGACCGGGCCGTTCACGGCTGCTCCAGCGCGGTGGCGCCACCGGTTCCGGGCAGGATCGACATCAGACCGTCCTCGGGTGCCCCCAGCGGGAGCTCGTTCTGCTCGAGCAGGAACTTGCCCAGCCGGTCGGCGGGCGGCAGCTCGATGGGGTAGACGCCGGAGAAGCAGGCGGTGCACAGCTGCGAACGCGGCTGCTCGGTCGCGGCGACCATGCCCTCCTCCGAGATGTAGCCGAGCGAGTCGGCGCCCAGCGACGCACCGATCTCGTCCACGGCCAGGCCGTTGGCGATGAGCTCGGCGCGGCTGGCGAAGTCGATGCCGTAGAAGCAGGGCCACTTCACGGGCGGCGACGAGATGCGGATGTGCACCTCGGCCGCGCCGGCCTCGCGCAGCATGCGCACCAGCGCGCGCTGCGTGTTGCCGCGCACGATGGAGTCGTCGACCACCACGAGCCGCTTGCCGCGGATGACCTCGCGCAGCGGGTTGAGCTTGAGGCGGATGCCCAGCTGGCGCAGGGTCTGCGACGGCTGGATGAACGTGCGGCCCACGTAGGCGTTCTTGGTCAGGCCCTGCCCGAACGGGATGCCGGACTCCTGCGCGAAGCCGACCGCCGCGGGCGTGCCCGACTCGGGCACCGGGATGACCAGGTCGGCCTCGACGGGGTGCTCGATGGCCAGGCGGCGGCCCATGGCGACGCGCGCGGCGTGCACGGAACGGCCGGCGATGGTGGTGTCGGGCCGGGCGAGGTAGACGTACTCGAACACGCATCCCGCGCGCGGCTCGTTCTTCGGCGCGAACCGGGTGGAGCGCAGGCCGTCGGCGTCGATCGCGATGAACTCGCCCGGCTCGACCTCGCGCACGAAGGACGCGCCGACGATGTCGAGCGCCGGGGTCTCGCTCGCGACGACCCACCCGCGCTCGAGCCGACCCAGGACGAGCGGCCGCACGCCTTGCGGGTCACGCGCCGCGTACAGCGTGTGCTCGTCCATGAAGACGAGGCAGAAGGCACCGCGCAGCCGCGGGAGCACCTCGAGCGCGGTGGCCTCGAGGGTGTGGTCCGGGTCGCCCGCGAGGAGCGCGGTCACGAGCGCCGTGTCCGTGGTGTTGCCGCGCGCGAGCTCGCCGCGCCGCTGGCTGCCGTAGCGCTCGGCCACCAGGTCCACGAGCTCCGCGGTGTTGGTGAGGTTGCCGTTGTGGCCCAGCGCCACCGTGCCGGCCGCGGTGGGGCCGAGCGTCGGCTGCGCGTTCTCCCACGTCGACCCGCCCGTGGTCGAGTACCGGGCGTGCCCGATGGCGATGTGCCCCTGCAGGGCGTTCAGCGCGGTCTCGTCGAAGACCTGGGAGACGAGCCCCATGTCCTTATAGACGAGCAGCTGCGAGCCGTTGCTCGTCGCGATGCCCGCGGACTCCTGTCCGCGGTGCTGCAGGGCGTACAGGCCGAAGTAGGTCAGCTTGGCGACTTCCTCGCCAGGCGCCCACACTCCGAAGACGCCACAAGCGTCCTGGGGGCCTTTTTCGTTGGGGAGGAGGTCGTGGTTCAGACGTCCGTCTGCGCGGGGGGCCACGACCTCATCGTCGCACAGGTCCCGGGGTGGCCGAGAGCCTCGTCCGGACCGCGATCACCGGCCGCGTCGTCGCGGGGGGCCCGAGCGCCGGTCGGCTCGCACCGCGAGCGCCCCGCCGACGAACGCGCCGACGACGCCCACCGCCACGACCATCACCGTGCGGACGGCACCCTCGCCGTCGAGGAACGAGATGAACCCCGTCCCGTCGGCGATCAGCCGCTTCTCCGGGTGGATCACCACTGCCAGCAGCAGGCCCAGCACCATGCCGCCGAGCGCGCCGAACGTGATGAACGCGCTGAACTTCGGGGCCCGGCGCACCGTGGCCGGGGTGGCGGTCGCCTCGAGCTCGGCCTCCGAGGGGACCGGGGGCTCGTCCTGGGTGGCTGGGAGCTCGCCCGGCGTGGCCGGCGTGCTCGGCTCGCTCAGCGCGCTCGGCTCAGAGGCCTGCTGGCGGGCCGCGGGCTCCTCGGCTGCCGGCTCGGGTGCGCTCGCGACCGGGTGCTCCGCGGCGAGCGGATCCGTGTCGTCGGGCAGGCGATCGGGCGAGGTCGGCACCCCAGGATCGTAGGTCAGCCGCAGCGCCGAGCCCGCATCGGCGCCGCTCAGTCCCGCACGCGGGTGGCCTGCAGCGGGAGCCAGTCCGAGAGGTCCGCACGCTCCCCCGAGGCGTGGACCCGACCGGCCGCGAGCGCGTCGGCCCAGGCCAGGTCGCCCGTGGCGAGCTCGAGCCAGGTCTGCGGGTCGGTCTCGACGACGTTCGGCGGCGTCCCCCGGGTGTGACGTGGTCCCTGCACCGCCTGGACCGCCCCGTCCGGCGGCACACGCACCTCGACCGAGTTGCCGGGCGCGAGGTCGGCGAGCTCCTCCAGGGTGAATCGGACCGCCGTCCGTCGTGCGGGAACGGGGGCGTCTACCGGATCGGCGCGCCAGGCCGCGAGTGCAGCCCTGCCGTCGGCAGGATCGGTCCGACGACGCGGTGGCATGCCACGATCATGCCCTGGTCACCCACTCGCGCGCCCTCGCACTCGCTGCGTGCTCGCCTCGCGAGCGATCCTGCCCTGAAGGCGCGTTTGCTGCGCCGCGTCACAAGTACTTGTCGTAGTACAACTTGTGCGCGAGGAACGTCAGTTCGCTCGTGGAGTAGTCAGTGTGGAAGCCGATCGTCGAGCCCCAACCGGGTCGGCACACCACGTCGTGGTCGTGACAGAACGACACCGTCTTCTCCGCGGCCCAGGAGGGCAGCGGACCGCTGTCCACGCCAGCGATCACCGCCTTTGGCCAGATGCCGTCGCCGTACATCAGGACCGCGTCCGAGTCGGCCTCGTCATAGGTGTCCTCTTCGGCGAAGGTCAGTCGGCCCGGATCTGCGATCAGGCCGATGGCCCGGATGCTTCCCTGGAGTGAAGACGCTGCAGCGAGACGCATAGCGATGTGGATCGCCAGCGCGCCCTGCGAGTAGCCGACGATGACGAACTTGGTGCTCGGGCACGCGTCGTGCTCGTCGAGCAGCGCAGCGACCAGTTTGTCGACGCCGTCGTAGATGCTGTCGTGATAGTTCGGTAGCCACAGGACGTTCGGAAAGACCGGAGACGCCCTGTAGGCGATGCCGAGTGGCTTGATCGAGACGTGCGCGACCGCGGCGAACTGCTCGTAGACCTCGTGCACCATCCCGCCGAAAAGATCGGCGTCGTACTCGTCCGCCGTCAATGACGTCAGATCGTCACCTTGGGGGCTTTCACCGGAACCCCGGAGACCGACGAACGTCAGGGTCTTGCAGCTCGGCGACGAGGTCACAGGCTGACTCGGGGCCACAGGCGGACGAGGCGGCGCCACGTAGCCGATCCACGGGAAGACGACCGCACCGGCCCCCTCTGCAGATGCCCCCGTCCCGATGGGAGAAGGGCCGGATGGGTCACCCCAGTTCACGCCGGTCGCGTCGGCGTAACCAGCGGCGGACAGGCCGGCGGCGACGTGTGAAACGGCCCCGCTCCATGTCGCATTGCCGTCGGACTCCACCGTGAGGGCAGTGAGGGCGTACTTGAGGTGAGCGTTCGCAAGTTCCGCCGCCCCGCCCGGTCCCACGCTGATCCCCGCCCAGTCCCCCGCACTCGGCGTGGTCTGATCCTGGTCGCCGTTCGTGTCGCCGCCGGCACTGTCGTCGCGAAGCGAGGTGAACACCACGGGCGCGGCTGCGGTGCCACTGACCACCAACGAGCCGTTCACGGCCAGCCCGCCGCCCAGTGACTTGATCACCTGACCGGCGCCGATCGTGAGCGTGGCACCCGCGGCAACGACGAGCGGTGACGTGTTCCACGATGTCGTGTTGTCGATCGCCAGCGGGAGGCCACCGAGCGGGACAGTCGCGCTCGTCGTGAGGGTGCCGCTGATCAAAATCGCATTGACCCCGTTACCGGTGCCGCCGTTTCCTCGCAGCTTGGCGCCGTCCAGCTTGTCTCCTCGGACACGCACCGCCTCAGAGCCGCACGCGGTGACGGAGTTGTTCTGCACCACGGGGACGGGAGTTTGCGTGCCGGAACCGACGGGCGCACCGGTCGCGACCACGCTGATCCCATAGCCCGACCGGGTGACCGAGTTGCCTACCAGCCTGATCGTGGACGTGCCCTTGTTCGCTCCGGAACGGTCGTCCACGACGTTGAGGCCATAGGCCGTCATGTCGCTGAATGTCGATGCGGATATATCGACAACCGAGGCGAACGACGCATCCACCCCCGAGTACGCCCGCCGCACGTCCGCCGACGTGACGGTCACCGACGCGCCGTCGAGGACGGTGATCCCGCCCCAGTCGCCCGCCTGCGGCGTCGTCTGGTCCTCGTCACCGTTCGTGTCGCCGCCCGCCGAGTCGTCACGCAGCGACGTAAACACCACCGGCGAGGCCCCGGTGCCGTTGACCAGCAGCGACCCGTCGACAACCAACCCGCCGCCGAGCGACTTGACCACCTGCCCGGCACCGATCGTCAATGTCGCCCCCGCGGCGACCACCAGCGGGGCGGTGTTCGGCGACGCAGTGTTGTCGATCGCGAGCGGGAGGCCACCCAGCGGCACCGATGCGCTGGTCGTCAACGTGCCGCTGATGACGATCGCATCGACCGCGTTCTCTGCACCGCCGTTGCCGCGCAGCTTGGCGCCGTCCAGCTTGTCGCCCCGGATCCTGACTGCCTCCTCACGTGCACCCGAGACCGTGTTGTTCTGCACCAGGGGCACCGGGATCTGCGTGCCGGACCCGACAGGAGCGCCGGTGGCCTGCACGAGGATCCCGATCCCGCCCGCGCGCAGGACGGTGTTGCCCACCACCTTGATCGTCGAGGTCCCCTTGTCCGCCCCCGTCCGGTCGTCGCCCACGCTGATGGCCGTCGAGGACGAGTCGCGAACGGTCGACGCGGAGACGTCGACCAGGTTGGCCGACGACGCGTCGACGCCCGTGCCGGCCCAACGGATGTCCGCGTGCGCCGCAGTCAGCGACCCGCCGTCCCTCACGGCGATCCCACCCCAGTCGCCGGCCTGGGGGATGGTCTGGTCGTCGTCGCCGTTGCGGTCCCCACCCGCGGTGTCGTCACGCATCGAGGTGAAGACCACCGGCGATGCCGTCGTTCCGTTGATCAACAACGACCCGTAGATGACCATCCCTCCGCCGAGCGACTTCACGACGCTGCCCGCGTCCACCGCCAGCGTCACCCCGGCGGCGACCACGAGTGGCCGCCAGTTCGGCGACGCAGTGTTGTCGATGCCGAGCGGCAGGCCTCCGAGCGGCACCGTGGCACTCGTCGTCAGCGTGCCGCTGAGCAGGATCGCGTCGACGGCGTTAGCCGAACCCCCGTTGTCGCGCAGCGCGGCTCCGTCCAGCTTGTCACCGTGAACTACGACGGCGGCATCGCCCGACCCGCTCACCGTGTTGTTCTGCACCCTGGGGACGGGAATCTGGGTGCCCGAGCCGACGGGAGAGCCCGTAGCCTCGACGAAGATCCCGGCGCCACCCGCGCGGATGACCGTGTTGCCGACGACCCTGATCGTGGACGTCCCCTTGTTGGCCCCCGACCGATCGTCGGTCACGCTGATCCCGGTGTAGGCGGAGTCGCGCACGGACGAGCTCGCGAGGTCCACGAGGTGGGCGCCCGCGGCCCAGACACCGGAAGATGCGTAGCGGACGTCTGCTGACGTCGCCTTCAGCGAGCCGCCTTCACCGACGGCGATCCCGACCCAGTCACCTGCCGCAGGGTTCGTCTGGTCGTCGTCGCCGTTGCTGTCCCCGCCCGCGGTGTCGTCCCGCAACGAGGTGAGCAGGACGGGGGAGGCCGCGGTCCCGTTGATCGCGAGAGAGCCGTCGACGACCAAGCCGCCGCCCAGCGACTTCACGACGCTTCCGGCGTCGAGCGTCAACGTCACCCCCGCCGCGACAACGAGTGGTGAGGTGTTCCACGACGTGGTGTTGTCTATGGCCAGCAGCAGCCCACCCAGGGGCACCGACGTGCTCGTGGTGAGCGTGCCGCCGACGAAGATCGCGTCGAGCGTGTTCCCCGACCCGTCGTTGCCGCGCAGCGCAGCTCCGTCGAGCTTGTCCCCTCGCACGCGAATTGCCGCGTCCTTTGCCGCGACGACCGTGTTGCCTTGCACGACGGGCACGGGGATCTGCGTCCCCGATCCGACCGGCGTGCCCGTTGCCTGAACCACGATGCCCGACCCGCCCGCGCGAAGGACCGTGCTGCCGACGACCTTGATGGTCGAGGTGCCCTTGTTCGCCCCCGACCGGTCATCACTGATGTTGATGCCGTCGTACGACGAGTCGCGCACCGAAGAACCCGCGACATCCACGATCTTCGCGCCCGAGCCCCAGATCCCGGTCGCCGCGAACCGGACCTCCGCCGATCGCGCCGTCAGCGAACCGCCCGAACCCACGCCGATTCCGACCCAGTCGCCCGCACGCGGGACCGTCTGGTCCGCATCGTCGTTGGTGTCGCCCCTGGCTGTGTCGTCACGCAACGACGTCAGGACCACCGGAGACGCCGGCGACCCGTTCACCACCAACGATCCGTCGACGATCAGGGCGGCCCCGTCCGACTTGACCACCGTGCCGGCCTCGATCGTCAAGGTGACACCGAGCGGGATCGTCAGACTGGAATCCAGCACGACCGTGCGCCCGGCGTGCCACGTCGTGCTGGCGGTCAGGGTGCCGCCGTAGGTGACAGCCCCGCTCACGACCACCGGTGCGCTCGTCCTCGTCGCCGACGCGTACCCGATCTTCGTCCCGGTGACCGCCACGGCGATCGAGGCGCCATCGTCCCCAGCGACGAGCGTGTACGTCTGCGCCGTGGCGCCCGCGATCGGCGTGCCGTCGCGAAGCCACTGGTAGGTGAGCACGACCGGTGCCGGCGACCAGGAGCCTGGCTGGGCGCTGAGGGTCTTGCCCACCCCCGGGCTGCCGCCGATCGTCGGTGCGGGCGCAGCCGAGAAGCTCTGCAGAATCTCGATGTTCAGTGGCGCGCTGGCCCGTGTCACGCTCGTGTACCCCGACCTGGTCCCCGTCACCTCGACCGTCACTGCGGCGCCGAAGTCATCGTCGGAGACGAGGTGGGTGGCGCCCGTCTCGCCCGCGATCGGGGCACCGTCGCGCAGCCACCGGAACGAGAGGGTGACGGGAGCGGGTGCCCAGGTGCCCGGCGACGCGGTGAGCAGGGAACCGATCGCAGCTGTGCCAGTGATCGTCGGCGTCGGTGTCGACGTCAACACCCCCTTGCCGACCGTGACAGCTGAGCTCGTCCGAGCCGCCGTCGTGTAGCTGGGCTTCGAACCGGTGACACGAACGGCCAGTGAGGCCCCGGCGTCCGTCACGGCAGGCGTGTACGTGGCGGCGGTCGCGCCCGTGATTGGGGTGCCGCCGCGCAGCCACGCGTAGGTCACCGTGACGGGCGCGGGCCCCCACGTACCAGCAGACGCGGTGAGCGGCTTCCCGACGGCGGGCGTGCCGGAGATCGTGGGCACGGGCGCGGGCGTGAGCACCTTGCCGATGGTGACGCTCGCGCTGGTCCGCGTCGCCGTCGTGTAGCCACGCTTGGTCCCGGTGACGCGGACCTTCACCGCCTTTCCCGCATCCTTCGCTGCAACGACGTAGGACGCGGCCGTCGCCCTGCTCACGGCGATCCCGCCGACGAACCACTGGTACGTGAGCGTCACGGGCGAGGGGCCCCAGGTTCCGGTCTTGGCCGTGAGCTTGGCCCCGACGGCCGCCGTGCCGCCGACCGTCGGAACTGGGGAACGGGCAAGCACCTTCTGGATCGCAAGCCCAGCGCTCGTCTTGGTCACCGTCGAGTAGCCGGTCCTGCTACCGGTGACGCGCACCGTGATCGTCTTGCCGGCGTCAGCGGATGTGAGCTTGTAGCTCGACCCGGTCGCTCCCGAGATGCTGGTTGAGCTCCGATACCACCGGTACTTCAAGGTGACCGGTGCTGGTTTCCATGTGCCTGTCAGTGCGGTGAGCGACTTCCCGACCGCGGGCGTCCCGCTGATCTTGGGCGTCGGCGTCGCACTGAAGACCTTCGCTGCCCGGACGGCTGCGCCCGCTGGCGATGGGGCGATGCCACCTCCGACGAGCAGCGCGAGCGCCAGACCGACGGTGATCACGAGACGCGCGCGAGTGCGCCCGACGGACTCCGACACGATTCCCCCAGCCCGGGTTTCGACGCGGACGGCGCCGCCGTTCCGCAACGTATCGGAGCCCCCGGTCGCCGCGATAGCGCCCCGAGGCGGATATCACCCGGTCGGTATCAAAAGGCGCGATACCTAGACAAATGGGTCGCGGCTCAGCTCGGGCTGCTCAGGGTGTGCTGCGCGCTCAGCGCCACGGCCGGCCGGCTCCCCGCATGCCGCGCTGGTACTCCTGCGTGACCTTCTTCCACCGCGCTCGCTCCTGCGCCGCGAGGTGCGAGTCGGCCCGACGCGCCTGGTAGGCGGCCTCGCGGACCAGCTTGCGCCACGACTCGTAGCGCCTGCGGTCGAGGTCGCCGCTCTCGAGCGCGGCGACGACCGCGCAGCCCGGCTCCCCGTCGTGGTGGCAGTCCGCGAACCGGCACAGCGCCACCAGCTCGGCCACGTCGGCGAACGTCGTGTCGAGCGCGTCCGCATCGGCGACGACGCCGATGCCGCGGATCCCGGGGGTGTCGATGAGCACCGCGCCACCGTGCAACGGCACCAGCTCGCGGTGCGTGGTGGTATGCCTGCCTCGCCCGTCCGATGCCCGACGATCGCCGGTGGCCATGACGCCTCGCCCGGCGAGGGCGTTCACGAGTGTGGACTTTCCCGCGCCGGACGGTCCGACCACGACGAGCGCGACACCCGGCGCGAGCAGCGCCCGCACGGGATCCAGCCCGTCGCCGGTCGCCGCGCTCACCGGGTGCACGTCGACCGCGATCGCCGCCCGCTCGACCTCGCGCGTCATCGCCTCGGCATCCGGCACCAGGTCGGCCTTGGTGAGCACCACCACCGGGCGCGCACCCGAGCGCCACGCGAGCGTGAGCAGGCGTTCGACGCGGCCCAGGTCGGGGTCGGGGTCGAGGTGCTCCACCACGAGCACGATGTCGACGTTCGCAGCGAGCACCTGCTCGCGCGACGTCCCGCCTGCCGAGTCTCGCACCAGCGCCGACGAGCGCGTGAGCACCTGTCGCACGTGCGGCGACCCGTCCGCCTCGTCGACCAGCACCCAGTCGCCGACCGTCGGCACCGCGCGACCGTCGTCGAGCGGCGCCAACCCGTCGCGGTCGAGCACGGCGCGCACCGCCTCGCCGCCGCCCTCGGGCACGACGAGCACCGAGCCCTTGTCGGCCCGGACCACGCGCACCGCCCCAGCGGCAGGAGAAGACATCGCCCCGACGTTAACGACGCGGCCACACCCAGCACGACGCAATAAACCGCCCCACCCGAGCCGGCTCCCCCGGGCGAGTCCCGCGCGAGCGCGGGTCGGACGCGCCGACCGCGCGCGGC
>NZ_JAUCGR010000004.1:0-54424 GCF_030362815.1 Cellulomonas edaphi
CCCGGAAGCTAAGCCCCTCAGCGCCGATGGTACTGCACTCGCCAGGGTGTGGGAGAGTAGGACGCCGCCGGACATCATTCAGAAATAGCCACCCCCACGGGGGTGGCTATTTCTGTTTCCGGACAGTCGCGGTGAGCGCCGTTCTTGGCTTCCCGCTCCGCACGATGGCGGGTAGTGCCGTTCTTGGCTTTCCCCTTCGGTCGATGGTGGGTAGTGCCGTTCATGGCTTCCCGAATGTCGTGCCGAATCGAGGGCGGGCACCCGTTGACCGGTGTCGGGAGGTGGACGATCGACCGCCAACTCCCGCGGGTCAGCTGGCGCTCTCGCGCGCCGTCTCCCGGCATGTCGGCCGACACAGCCGAAGCGAGTCCCTGGCCCCGACGGTCTCCGTGCATGCTCGAGCGGGTAGTCGGCGGAAAGCGCCACGCTTTCCGCCGATCGATGCCAGGACGGGCGGCGCCCGCTCTCTCACCGGGCCGCGTCCCTCGATGGGGAGGACCTGACGATGAATCACGACATGGTCGGCCGTGTCTTTGGTGTGAAGGACGGCGATGTCGTACTGCTCACTGGTTGGGCCGCGTTGGTCGTCGGCCTGGCGTTCGGAGCGGCCGCCGTCTGGGCGCACTTCTGGTGGGCGTCTGTGCGGACGGCGCTCCTGGTCGTGCGCGCGGTCGTGGCGCTGCTACTCGAGAGAGCTGCCCTTCGGTTCGCGCGCGGCGTTCCCCGGGACGCCCAGCTGCACCCCGAGACCTGTCCAAGGGGCAGGGTGAGTCGCGAGCCATGCAGCTCGCGCGTCGCACGCAAGGGGGCCCGCGGACGCCTGTAGGCGGTCGACTGGACGCGCAGGGATCACCTGCCCACGCCTCATGGACAAATGGCGACGGGGAGTCGACACGCATCGGGGTCGCACCGCTGAGGTGGACCGCTACCCTCAGCGACATGGACAACCCGCTCGTGCCGACTGCCCTCGACGTCGTTCTGACAGTCGTCTGGCTCGCGTTCGTCGCCGGATTCATCGTGGTGGTCGTGCGGCTCGCGACCCGCGGCAGCCGGCGGCAAGTACGCGACGAGAAGGCGTGCGTGTGCGCGCACGACGCCGAGCTCCGAGGACAGTCCTGAACTCTCCTGGCCGCGGTGGCGCCACGGTGCCCGCGCCCTGGCTCGGCGCGGTGCGCTCCTCCTCAGCTCAGAACAGGTCGGGCGGCGGCGTGCTGGTCGGGGCGGTGAAGATGACCGTCCCGAGGGGCGGGATGCGCACCGACGCCGAGTAGGGCCTGCCGTAGTGCGGGTCCGGCAGGGCGTCGATCGCGCCGAGGTTGCCGACTCCCGAGCCGCCGTACATCTCCGCGTCGGAGTTGAAGGCCTCCGTCCAGCGCCCGCCGTGGGGGAGCGCGAGCCGGTAGTTCTCGTGCGGCACGCCGGCGAAGTTGACCACCACGACCGCGTCCGGGGTGTCGACGCCGTGGCGGATGTAGGCGAGCGTGTTGCGGTCGGCGTCGTCGGAGTCGATCCACTCGAAGCCCTCGGCCGTGTGGTCGAGCTGCCAGAGGGCGGGGGTCGCGCGGTAGACGGCGTTGAGGTCCCGCAGGGAGTGCAGCACGCCCTGGTGACCCGGGTCGTCGAGCGCCCACCACTCGAGCCCGTTCCCCTCGTTCCACTCGTTCTGCTGGGCGAACTCCTGCCCCATGAACAGGAGCTGCTTGCCGGGGTGGGTCCACTGGTAGGCGAGCAGGGTGCGGACGCCGGCGAGCTTCTGCCAGTGGTCTCCGGGCATGCGGCCGTACAGCGAGCCCTTGCCGTGCACCACCTCGTCGTGGCTGATGGGCAGGATGTAGCGCTCGGAGTAGGCGTAGACCATCGAGAACGTGATCTCGCCGTGGTGGTAGCGCCGGTGGACGGGCTCCTCCGCCAGGTAGCGCAGGGTGTCGTTCATCCAGCCCATGTTCCACTTGAGCCCGAAGCCGAGGCCGTTGTAGTCCGTGGGTGCCGTGACACCGGGCCACGCGGTGGACTCCTCGGCGATCATCATGGTGCCGGGGTTGCGGCGGTAGGCCGTCGCGTTCGCCTCCTGCAGGAACGAGATCGCGTCCAGGTTCTCGCGTCCGCCGTAGCGGTTGGGGCGCCACTGGCCCTCCTTGCGCGAGTAGTCCAGGTAGAGCATCGAGGCGACGGCGTCGACGCGCAGCGCGTCGACATGGAACTCCTCGAGCCAGTAGGTGGCGTTGGCGACCAGGAAGTTGCGGACCTCGGACCGGCCGAAGTTGAAGATGTACGTGCCCCAGTCGGGCTGCTCGCCCAGCAGCGGATCGGGGTGCTCGTACAGCGCGGTGCCGTCGAACTGCGCGAGCGCCCACTCGTCCTTGGGGAAGTGACCGGGGACCCAGTCGACGATGACGCCGATCCCCGCGCGGTGGAGGCAGTCGATGAGATAGCGCAGGTCGTCCGGGTGGCCGAACCGCGACGACGGCGCGTAGTACGACGTCACCTGGTAGCCCCACGACGGGCCGTACGGGTGCTCGGCCACCGGCAGGAGCTCGACGTGCGTGAAGCCGAGGTCGATCACGTACTCCGTGAGCTGGTGGGCCAGGTCCCGGTAGGAGAGCCCCGGACGCCACGAGCCCAGGTGCACCTCATAGACGCTGAGCGCCTCGGTGTGCGGGTTGCGGGTGGCCCGGGCCTGCATCCACGCGTCGTCGGACCAGGTGTAGGCCGACTCGACGACGACCGAACCCGTCGCGGGGGGCACCTCGGTGCCGCGGGCCATCGGGTCGGCCTTCTGGCGCCACGAACCGTCGGGCGCCAGGATCTCGAACTTGTAGCGCGTGCCGGCCCCGATACCGGGAACGAAGAGCTCCCACACGCCGCTGTCGCCCAGCGAGCGCATGGCGTGGGTGGCGCCCTGCCAGTAGTTGAAGTCGCCGATCACCCGGACGGCGCGCGCGTTGGGCGCCCACACCGCGAAGGAGGTGCCCTCGACGTCGCCGAGCTGCCCCGGGTACCGGCGGACGTTCGCGCCGAGCACGGTCCAGAGCTGCTCGTGGCGGCCCTCGCGGATGAGGTGCCGGTCGAGCTCCTGGACGGAGGGGAGGAAGCGGTAGGGGTCGTCGACCTCCGTCTTGGACCCGCCGTAGGTGACATCGAGGCGGTAGTCGGGGACGTCGGTGCCTGGCAGCACGGTGACCCACACGCCGTCCTGCTCGTGCGTCAGGTCGTAGGTGCCCGTGGCGGTGCGCGCGACGACCGCCTCGGCCATCGGCTTGAGGGCGCGGATGGTGACGCCGCCCTCGCCGACGTGCGGCCCGAGCACCGAGTGCGGGTCGAACCAGGCGCCGTGTGCCACGGCGCGCAGGGTGTCGGAGTCGACGGGGACCGGGGACGATGCGACCGGGCTCATCCCTCTACCCAACCACTGACGGGCCCAGCCTGCACCGGCACGCGCCGGACCGGGCGGGTGTTGCCGCACGTCGGACGCCAGATCAGGCCCCGGCTGCCCGCAGCGAACCCGGTCCAGCGAGGCGCTGCACCAGCGCCGCGCTGGACCCTAGGCTGGGCGGAACGGCCATCGGGCCGCCTGACGCGGCCGCGAACCGGTGTCCGCGTGGGCCCGGAGCGCCGCTATCATCGATGACAGCGATGTCATGCCCCGCCCCGGGGCCGACGCCGCAGTCGAGCGGGGCGCTGGCCGCCTCACCGACCGGTCCGTCATGGCGACGGACCGGATCACCGCGCGGTGCACCACGCCGCGTGCGGATCGCCACTGGAGGAGAAGCGTGATCGCCTGGCCGGACCTGCCCACCCATCACGACTGGCTGGGTCGCGAGCTCTCGAGGCTGCTGGCCTTCGGTGCGGAGCTGCCCGTGCAGGGCGGCGGCGCCGCGTGGCTCGACGACGACGGCCACCCCGACGCCACGCAGCCGGTCCAGACCTGGATCACCGCACGGACGGCGCACGTCTACTCGCTCGCGACGATGCTCGGCGTTCCCGGTGCCTCGGCCATCGCGGACGCCGCGCTCGCCGGCCTCACCGGTCCGCTGCACGACGACGACAACGGCGGCTGGTACGCCGACGCCGGGCCGGGCGCCGACGACGGCGCCAAGGCGTGCTACGACCACGCGTTCGTGGTGCTCGCCGCCTCGACGGCCACCCTCGCCGACCGGCCCGGGGCGCGCGCGCTGCTCGACGAGGCGCTCGAGACGCTGCTCACCCGATTCTGGGACGACGAGGCGGGCATGTGCGTCGACGGCTGGGACCGGGCGTTCACCACCATCGATCCCTACCGCGGGGTGAACGGCAACATGCACACGGTCGAGGCGATGCTCGCCGCCTACGACGTCACCGACGACGCCGCATGGCTCGAGCGTGCCGTGCGGATCTGCACGAACGTGGTGCGGCACGCGTCCGCCAACGAGTGGCGCATCCCCGAGCACTACGACGCCGACTGGGTGCCGCAGCCGGAGCTCAACGCCGACAAGCCGGGCGACAAGTTCAAGCCCTACGGCGCCACGATCGGCCACGGCCTCGAGTGGGCGCGCCTGCTGCTGCACGTCGAGGCGGCGGGCGGCGACGTCACCGGAGGCGGGGCCGCCGGCGCGACCGCGCTGTTCGACCGCGCCGTCGAGGACGGCTGGGCGGCGGACGGCGCACCCGGCTTCGTCTACACCACCGACTGGTCGGGCACGCCGGTGGTGCGCGACCGCATGCACTGGGTGGTGGCCGAGGCCACGGCCGCGGCGGCCGCGCTGTACCGGCGCACGGGGGAGCGACGCTTCGCGGACTCCTACCAGCAGTGGTGGGACTACGCCGAGGAGTTTGTCATCGACCGTGAGCGCGGGTCGTGGCGCCACCAGCTCGACGGCGACAACGTGCCCACCGCCACCGTCTGGCCGGGCAAGGCCGATCTGTACCACGCGGTGCAGTCGGTGCTGATCCCGCGCCTGCCTCTCGCGCCCGCGATCGGTCGCGCCGTGGCCGAGGGGCTCGTGGCATGAGCGTCCTGGTGGTGGGTGAGGCGCTCGTCGACATCGTGCGGCGCGCGGACGGCACCGTCGTCGAGCACCCCGGCGGGAGCCCCGCCAACGTCGCCCTGACGCTGGGCCGGCTCGGGCGGGCGCCGCGGCTGCTCACGTCCTTCGGTGACGACGAGCGCGGCGCCGGGATCCGCGCGTGGCTCGAGGAGTCGCACGTGGAGGTCCAGGTCGCGCCCGCCGAGCGCACCTCGACCGCGCAGGCCACCCTCGACGCGACCGGCGCGGCGACCTACGAGTTCGACCTCTCGTGGGACCTGGGCGACGTGGCCGTGCAGCCCGCGGACGTGCTGCACATCGGCTCGATCTCTGCCGTGCTGGACCCGGGCGGGCGGCAGGTGGCCGACCTCGTCGCACGCCTGCGGCCGACCGCGACGATCAGCTACGACCCGAATGCACGGCCCGCCCTGATGGGGGACCCGCGGCAGGCGGCTGCGCGCGTGCGCGAGCTCGTCGCGCTCGCGGACGTCGTCAAGGTCAGCGACGAGGACCTCGCGTGGTTCCACCCCGAGCTGGACCCGATGGACGCCGCCGCCGAGTGGCTCGCGCTCGGGCCGGCCCTCGTGGTGGTGACCACCGGCGGCGACGGGGCGATCGCCTTGCGTCCCGGGGGATCCGCGACGGTGACGGCGCCCAGGGTCGACGTCGTCGACACCGTCGGGGCGGGTGACACGTTCATGGGCGCGCTCATCGACGGTCTGGTCGGCGCCGCGGTGGCCGGTGACCGCCAGGCGCTGCGTGACCTCGACGCCGGCACCCTGGCGGACATCCTGGACCGCTGCGTGCGCGCGGCGGCGATCACGGTCTCGCGCAGCGGTGCCAACCCGCCGTGGGCGGACGAGCTGGACTAGGACATGTCAGCCCACCAGCCGGTCGAGCGCGGCCAGCGGGATGGGCAGCCATGACGGCCGGTTGCGCGACTCGTACACGGCCTCGTACAGCGTCTTGTCCAGCTCGAGCGCGCGCGTGAGCACCTCGGTGTGCTCGTCGGCCGACGCGGAGTAGCCCGAGCGCAGCGCGGCGCGTGACTCGTCGGCCCACGCCGTCGCCGCCTCGCCCGTCAGGCCGCCCACCGCCGCCGCGTAGTCGATCGAGCGGAGCAGCCCGGCGACGTCCCGCACCGCGAGGTCGGGGCGCGTGCGCTGCTCGAGGGGCGCGAGAGGCTCGCCCTCGAAGTCGGTGACGAACCAGCGGTCCTGCGCGCGCAGCACCTGGCCGAGGTGCAGGTCGCCGTGCACGCGCTGGCGCGCCGGCGTGGCCTCGAGGTGGCGCACGTCGGCCAGGACGTTCTCGACGCCCGCGGCGTAGGCCGCCAGCTGCGGGACGGCCGAGGTGGCCCAGGAGAACCGCTGCGCGATCCCGTCGGCGACGAGCGCGGGCCCGTCGGTCGCCTCCAGGCGCGGGAACGCGTGGGCCAGGGCGGTGTGCATGGTCGCGGTGACGGAGCCGAGCTCACGGGCGAGGTCGGCGAACGACTCGCCGCGCCCCGCGTAGGCGCACGCCAGCTCGAAGCCGTCCTCCGCGCCGGCGACGAACGCGCTCATCGCGCCGAGGTAGCCGCGGTGGGACACGCCGTCGGCGCTCACCCACGCGCCCTCGAGCCAAGCCAGCGGGGCGGGCACGTGCGTCCACCCCTCCTCGACCAGCCGCCGCGGCACGTCGACGTCGGGGTTCTCGCCCGGGTGCAGCGCGCGCAGCACCTTGAGGATCGCCACGTCGCCGAGAATGACGGACGTGTTCGACTGCTCGCCGGTGATCATCCGTGCGGCCGCCGGGTCGGCGTCGGTGCCCGGGCCGTCGGCCGCGTCGAGCCAGGCGCGCAGGAACCTCGGGTCGGCCGCGCCGTCCCGCACGTCCTGGCCGTCCAGGTCGCCGATGAGCTCGCCGGGACCAGGGCCGAGCACCAGCGGCACCTGCAGCAGGGCGTCGATCGAGCCGGCGCGCGCCCGCACCAGCAGGATGCGCACCGTCTCGGCGAGCGGCAGCACGCCCTCGAGCGTGAGGTCGGCCGACGCGCCCTTGGCGGGGAACCAGCGACGGGCCGGAAGCCATGGAGCGAGGACCCGCAGCAGCGCCTCGTCGAGCGCCGTGCCGGGCTGGGCGACGAGCGTCATCCGAGCTCCGGCGGCTCTTCGAGGGCGAGCCAGAAGAACTCGCGCGAGCCCAGCGTGAAGCTGGCCGTCCCGTCCTCGCTCACCGTGCCGAACCGTGCGCCGCCGAACACGTCGCGCAGCGGGCGGCCGGCCTGCTCCGGCAGCTTCACCGTGGCGTGGCGAGCCGTGGACGCCAGGTTGGCGAGCACCAGGAGCGACTCGTCCTCGGTGTGCCGGCAGAACGCCAGCACCGACTCGTTGTCGCAGTCCAGCACCTCGAAGTCGCCCATGCCGAGCGCCGGGTGCGCGCGGCGCACGCTCAGCATGCCGCGCACCCAGTGCAGCAGGCTGCTGGGCTGGGCGAGCTGGGCCTCCACGTTCGTGTGCCCGTAGTGGTAGACGAGGGACTGCACGACCGGCAGGTAGAGCTTGCCGGGGTCGGCGGTCGAGAAGCCGGCGTTGCGGTCGGGCGTCCACTGCATGGGGGTGCGGACGGCGTCACGGTCGGGCAGCCAGATGTTGTCGCCCATGCCGATCTCGTCGCCGTAGTAGAGGCAGGGGCTGCCCGGCAGGCTCAGCAGCAACGCGTGCGCGAGCTCGATCTCCTTGCGGGAGTTGTCGAGCAGCGGGGCGAGCCGGCGACGGATACCCACGTTGGCGCGCATGCGCGAGTCGGGCGCGTACCACCCGTACATCGCCGCGCGCTCCTCGGTGGAGACCATCTCGAGCGTGAGCTCGTCGTGGTTGCGCAGGAACGTGCTCCACTGGCCGCCGCGGGGGATGGCGGGCGTGTCCGCCATGATGTCGACGATGGGAGCGGCGCGCTGGTCACGGATCGAGAAGAAGATGCGCGGCATCACCGGGAAGTGGAAGCACATGTGGCACTCGGGCTCCTCCTCGGTCCCGAAGTAGTGCACGACCTCCTCAGGCCACTGGTTGGCCTCCGCGAGCATGATCCGGCCCGGGTACTCCTCGTCCAGCATGGAGCGGACCTTGCGCAGGAAGGCGTGCGTCTCGGGCAGGTTCTCGCAGTTGGTGCCCTCCGCCTCGAACAGGTAGGGGACCGCGTCGAGCCGGAAGCCGTCGACGCCCAGGTTGAGCCAGAAGCGGCCGACGTCGAGCATCGCGTCGACCACGCGCGGGTTGTCGAAGTTCAGGTCGGGCTGGTGGCTGAAGAACCGGTGCCAGAAGTACTGGCGGCGCACCGGGTCGAAGGTCCAGTTGGAGGTCTCGGTGTCGACGAAGATGATGCGCGCGTCCTGGTAGCGCGTGTTCTCGTCGGACCACACGTAGAAGTCCCCGTACGGCCCCTCGGGGTCGGACCGCGAGGCTTGGAACCAGGGGTGCTGGTCGCTGGTGTGGTTCATCACCAGGTCGACGACCAGGCGCATGCCGCGGGCGTGCGCCTCCTCGATCAGCTCGGTGAAGTCGGCGATCGTGCCGTACTGCGCGGCGATGGCCGTGTAGTCCGCCACGTCGTAGCCGCCGTCCCGCAGCGGGCTCGGGTAGAACGGCGGCAGCCACAGGCAGTCGATGCCCAGCCACTGCAGGTAGTCGAGGCGGTTGATGAGCCCGCGCAGGTCGCCGCTGCCGTGCCCCGACGAGTCGGAGAAGCACCGCAGCATGACCTCGTAGAAGACGGCCTTGCGGTACCAGTCGGGGTCGTCCGACAGCCCGCTGGCGCCGACCGGCGGCACCTGGGGCTGGCGGCTGGGCGGCAGCGTGATCTGCGCGGTCGTGGGCGCAGGCTCGCGCACGCGGGGCAGCGACGAGGTCCGGGCCTCGGGCTCGATGGTCACGGCGTCTCCAGCGAGAGGATGTGGGCGGGGCGGACGGCGGGGTCGAGTCGGACGAACGCCGACGAGCCCCACGTCCACTCCTCGTGCGTCAGCAGGTCGCGAGCCGTGACCTGCTCCGGCAGGCCGAGCGCGGCGAGGTCGATCTCGACCGTGCCCTCGCGAGCGTTCCACGGGTCGAGGTTCACCACGACGAGCACGGTGTCCGCCCGACCCGTCGGCGAGTGCTGGGCGTCCAGGTGCTTGGAGAAGGCCACGGTCGCGTCGTCGCTGGTGGGGTGCACGCGCAGGTTGCGCAGCTGGCGCAGCGCCGGGTGGCCGCGGCGGATGGCGTTGAGGTTGCCGAGCAGCAGCGCGATGCCGAGGTGCTCGGCCTGGGACCAGTCGCGCGGCTTGAACTCGTACTTCTCGTTGTCGATCTGCTCCTCGACGCCGGGCCGCGGCACGTTCTCGACCAGCTCGTAGCCGGAGTAGATGCCCCAGGTGGGGCTGCCGGTCGCCGCCAGCACGGCACGCACGGCGAAGCCCGGCCCGCCCGAGGCCTGCAGGTAGGGCGGCAGGATGTCGTGCGTCGTCGGCCAGAAGCTGGGCCGCATCCACGCGCCCTGGTCGCCCGAGACCTCGGCCAGGTACTCTTCGAGCTCCTCCTTGGTGTTCCGCCAGGTGAAGTACGTGTACGACTGGTGGAAGCCGACCTTGGCGAGCGTCGCCATCATCGCGGGACGCGTGAACGCCTCGGACAGGAAGATGACCTCGGGGTGGTCCTTGCGGACGTCGGCGAGCAGCCACTGCCAGAAGTCGAGCGGCTTGGTGTGCGGGTTGTCGACGCGGAACAGCGTGACGCCGTGGTCGATCCACACCTGCAGCACGCGCCGGATCTCGGTCGCGATGCCGACCGGGTCGTTGTCGAAGTTCAGGGGGTAGATGTCCTGGTACTTCTTCGGCGGGTTCTCCGCGTACGCGATGCTGCCGTCCGCGCGCGTCGTGAACCAGTCCGGGTGCTCGGTGACCCACGGGTGGTCGGGCGAGCACTGCAGCGCGATGTCGAGCGCCACCTCCAGGCGCAGCTCCCGGGCTCGCGCGACGAAGGCGTCGAAGTCGTCGAACGTGCCGAGCGTCGGCTCGATCGCGTCGTGCCCGCCGTCGGCCGAGCCGATCGCGTAGGGCGAGCCCGGGTCGCCGGGCTCGGTGAGCAGCGAGTTGTTGCGGCCCTTGCGGTTGCTGGAGCCGATGGGGTGGATGGGCGTGAGGTAGACGACGTCGAAGCCCATCCCCGCGATGCGCGGCAGCTCGTCGGCGGCCGTGCGCAGCGTGCCCGACACCCATCGGCCCGTGTACTCGTCGTACCGCGCGCCGTGCGAGCGCGGGAACAGCTCGTACCACGCGCCGGCCAGGGCGAGCGGCCGGTCGACGACGAGCGGGTAGGACGGGGACGGGCTGACCAGGTCGCGCAGGGGCGTGCGAGCGAGGACGTCGCGCACGCGGTCGGCGAGGGCGACGTCGAGCCGCTCGTCCGGGGAGAGGTGGACGTCGTGCAGGGTGGAACCGGCGTCGCGCAGCACGGCGGCGTCCTCCGCCGGCACCTCGTCGCGGTCGGCGGCCCGGGCGAGCAGCAGCGCGCCCTCGGTAAGCATGAGCTCGACGTCCACGCCCGCCGCGATCTTGATGGTCGCGTCGTGCACCCAGGTGGCCCAGGGGTCCGACCAGCCCTCGACGCGGAAGGACCACAGGCCCTCGCGGTCCGGGGACAGCCTGGCCTCGTAGCGGTCGAGCCCGGGCGCGATGTCGACCATGAGGGCGTGCGAGTGGTCGCGCCCGTCCGGGTCGACGAGCACCGCGGTCGCCGCGACGGCGTCGTGGCCCTCGCGGAAGACCGTCGCGCGGACCGGGAAGGCCTCGCCCGCGACCGCCTTGGCCGGGAACCGACCGGCCTCGGCGACGGGGAAGACGTCGACGACCGGGATCCGCCCGATGGGGGCGGTGGGTGCCGCGCGTCGGGGGGCCTCGGCCGGGGCGGTCGGGGTCGCCGCTGCCGCTGCCGGGGCGTTCGGGGTCGCCGCTGCGGGGACGGTCGCCGAGACCACGGGGGAGGCGGCCGGCGTGGTCGCTGCCGCCGTCGTCGAGGTCGAGGTGGCGGGCTTGCGGCGGCCGGTCGAGCGCTGGCCGCGGCCGGGGCTCGCGGGGGTAGTCGTCACAGTCCCGAACCTATCCGCAGGCGCCCCCACCCAGCATCTGCAACGCCCCGGGGACCGGGTGCGACGACCTACGCGAGCGTGCCGGCGAGCGCCCGTCCGGTGGTCCTGCCGGTGAACAGGCAGCCGCCGAGGAAGGTGCCCTCGAGCGCCCGGTGCCCGTGGACGCCGCCGCCGCCGAAGCCCGACGCCTCACCCACGGCCCACAGCCCGGGCAGCACCTCGCCGTCCGCCCGCAGGACGCGCCCCTCGAGGTCGGTGTGCAGGCCGCCGAGGGTCTTGCGCGTGAGCACCGACAGGCGCACCGCCAGGAGGGGGCCGTGCTCGGGGTCCAGCAGGCGGTGCGGCTTCGCGACGCGGATGAGGCGGTCGACGACGTACTCGCGCGCCCGGGCGGTCGCGATGACCTGCAGGTCCTTGCCGAGGCCCGACTCGACCTGCCGGTCGCGCTCCACGATGAGCCTCTCGAGCGCGTCGCCGTCGATGCGGGCCGTACCCGTCAGCGCGTTCATCTTGGCGGCGAGCTCGTGCGGCGTGTCGGCCCACAGGAACTCGTCCGACCTCTCGGCGAACGCCTCGACCGGGCCGACCGCGCCGGGGAGCACGCGCTGCAGGAGCGCGGGGATGTCCCGGCCGGTCAGGTCCGGGTTCTGCTCGGAGCCGGAGAGGGCGAACTCGGTGCCGAGGATCGTCTTGTCGAGCACGAACCACGAGTGGTCGTCTCCCCGGGCCGTGATGTGCTGCAGGGCGCCGAGGGAGTCGAAGCCCGGGAACAGCGGCACCGGGAAGCGGTGGCCGTCGGCGTCGAGCCACAGCGACGAGGGCCCCGGCAGGATGCGGATGCCGTGCCGCGACCACACCGGAGTGTGGTCGCTGATGCCCTCGGGGTAGTGCCACATCCGGTCCTCGTGCACCACCGCGGCGCCGGCCGAGCGCGCCGCCTCGATGCCGGAGCCGTCGACGTGGTCGGGGACGCCGGACAGCATCCGGGCCGGGAGGCGGCCTGCCGAGGACGGCCACAGCGACCGGACGAGCTCGTGGTTGGCGCCGACGCCTCCGGTGGCGAGCACCACGGAGCCGGCCGCCAGCTCGAACGGGGCCACGACGTCGCGCGAGGACCGCACGGCGCGCGGCACGCCGTCGGGCGCCAGGATGTCACCGCGCACGCCCGTGACCCGGCCATCCGTGGTCCCGAGCGACGTGACCCGGTGCCGGAACCGCACGTCCACCAGGCCGGCCGCCCGTGCGTCGAGCAGCGAGCGCACGAAGGGCTCGAGGATGCCCGGACCGGTGCCCCACGTGACGTGGAACCGGGGCACCGAGTTGCCGTGGCCGTCCGCGAGGTAGCCGCCGCGCTCGGCCCACTGCACGAGCGGGAACCAGCGCACGCCCTTGGCGTGCAGCCACGGGCGCAGGTCGCCCGCCGCGAAGTCGACGAAGCCCTCCGCCCACGCGCGGCCCCAGCGGTCGCTGCCGTCGGTCGCGAAGTCGGCGGAGCCGAACCAGTCGGCGAGCGCGAGCTCGGCGCTGTCACGGACGTTCAGCCGGCGCTGCTCCGGCGAGTCGACCAGGAAGAGCCCACCGAACGACCAGAAGGCCTGACCGCCCAGCGACTGGGCGGGCTCGGCGTCGAGCAGGGTCACGTGGTGGCCGGCCGCGGTGAGCTCGGCGGTGGCGACCAGGCCGGCGAGGCCGGCGCCGACGACCACGACATCGTGGGGGAGCGTCATGTCGTCACGGTACGCGACTGGACGCCCGTCCAGGTAGCCCCTCCCGGGGCGGGGCGCCGTCAGGCCAGGAGGTAGACGCGCATGCTCAGCGGCTCGAGCGGCGCGACGTCGCCGGCCGCCGCGTGCAGTGCACCCCCGATCGCGGCGGCGCGCTGCTCGCCGGGGTGCTCCCAGACCGAGTCCCACGCCAGCTCCCAGCGATCGCCCGGCTTGCCGCACAGCGTCACGTCGACCGGCTCGAGCGAGCCGCTGATCACGAGCAGGACCACGTCGTCCTCCGTGGCCCGCAGCATCTGGAGCGTCCGGATCGACGGATCGTGCCAGCGCGCGTGGTCGAAGGCGGTGCCCGTCGCGTCGAACCACGACAGGTCGGGCCTGCCGCCCGGCGTCACCGGCCGCCCCGTGTAGAAGCGGGGCGAGCGCAGCGCCGGGTGGTCGCGGCGCAGCGCCAGGAGGAAGCGTGCCGTCGCCAGCAGGTCCTCGCGCCGCGCGCTCAGGTCCCAGCTCATCCACGAGATCTCGTTGTCCTGGCAGTACGCGTTGTTGTTGCCGCGCTGGGTGCGGCCCATCTCGTCGCCGGCCGTGATCATGGGCGTGCCGGCCGACAGCGCCAGGGTGGCGAACAAGTTGCGGATCGACCGGCGCCGCAGCGGCGCGATGTCGGCCGCAGGGGAGTCCGGGTTCACGGGCCCCTCGACGCCGTGGTTCCACGAGCGGTTGTCGTCGCTCCCGTCGCGGTTGTTCTCGCCGTTGTCGGCGTTGTGCTTGTGGTCGTACGACACGAGGTCGGCGAGTGTGAAGCCGTCGTGGGCGGTCACGAAGTTCACCGACGCGACCGGCCCGCGCACCAGCGGCGGGTCGCTGAAGCCGAACAGGTCGACCGAGCCGGAGAGCCGCGTCGCGAGGTCGCGCACGCGGTGCCCGGGCAGGCCGTGGGCGGCGCGCGCCAGGTCGGCCAGCCAGAAGGAGCGGGTCGCGTTGCGGAACCGGTCGTTCCACTCGGCGAACGGCAGCGGGAACTGCCCCGTGCGCCAGCCGCCCGGCCCGACGTCCCAGGGCTCCGCGATGAACTTCAGCCCGTCGAGGCTCGGTGAGGCCGCGGCCGCGACGAGCAGCGGGTGGCTCGGGGTGAAGCCGTCCGCGTCGCGCGCGAGGGTCACGGCCAGGTCGAACCGGAAACCGTCCACCCCCACCACGGTCGCCCAGTAGCGCAGCGAGTCCAGCGTCATCCGGACCACGGGGGCACGCCGGAAGTCGAGCGTGTTGCCCGTGCCGGTGACGTCGGCGAGCGCCGCGGGCACGCCGCCGTCGTGCACGTAGTACATGGTCGAGTCGAGCCCCCGCCACGAGACGTGCTGACCCGGCAGGCCGCCCTCGGTGGTGTGGTTGTAGACGACGTCGAGGACCACCTCGATGCCCGCCTCGTGCAGCGCGTGGACCGCCGACCGGACCTCGGCGAGCACCGCGGCCGGCCCCGCCTGCTGCGCGGCTGCCGTGGCGTACGCGGCGTGCGGCGCGAAGAAGCCGAGGGTCGAGTAGCCCCAGTAGTTGCTCAGGCCCTTCGCGACGAGGTGCGGCTCGTCCGCCGAGGCGTGGATCGGGAGGAGCTCGAGCGTCGTGACGCCGAGCCGGAGCAGGTGCTCGACCACGGCCGGGTGCGCCAGCCCCGCGTAGGTGCCCCGGTGCTCGGCCGGGACCTGCTCGTTGAGCATGGTCAGGCCGCGCACGTGCGCCTCGTAGATGACCGTGCGGTCCCACGGCATCCACGGTCGGTTGGCGGCGGGGTCGGGACCGGCGAGGTCGCGCGTGTCCACGACCACCGAGTACGGCACATGGCCCGCGGAGTCGCGCTCGTCGGCCGGCCCGTACGGGTTGCCCGTCAGGTCGTCAGCCACGACGTGCCCGTAGGTCTCGGGCCCGTACGACATCGCACCGACGTGGCCCCGGGCGTACGGGTCGACCAGGAGCTTGGCCGGGTTGTGCCGCAGCCCGGCCTCGGGGTCCCAGACGCCGTGCGCGCGGAAGCCGTAACGCTGGCCCGCGCGCACGCCGGGCACCTCGGCGGTGAACAGGCCCTGGACGGGACCGTCCAGCCGGACCCGGCGCTCGTTGCCCTCCTCGTCGAACAGGCACAGGTCCACGGCCTGGGCGTGCGTGGCGAGGACCGCGACCTCGATGCCGTCGTCCGTGACGTGGACCCCGAGCGGGAAGGGGCGGCGGCGTGCTTGGCGGGTCGTCACGGCAACATCATGGAGGACGGGCGGGCGCTGCACCGCCTCCTGCCCGGTTTCGCCTGACGAACACCGGCCCCCGCGGTGCGGCACGGCCGGGGTAACGTTCCCCGCGTGAGAATCGTCGTCTGCGTCAAGCACGTCCCGGACATCCAGTCGGACCGCACCCTCGGTGCCGACGGTCGCGTGGTGCGGGACGGCGGTGACGGCACGCTCAACGAGCTCGACGAGAACGCCCTCGAGGCCGCCCTCACCCTCGCGGAGGCGTCGGGTGGCGAGGTCGTGGCTCTCACCGTCGGTCCCGACGACGCCGTGGACGCGGTGCGCAAGGGCCTGCAGATGGGCGCCGACGAGGCCGTCCACGTGCTCGACGACGCCATCGCCGGCTCGGACGCCGTGGGCACGGCCCGCGTGCTCGCGGCCGCGATCACGCGGATCGGTGCCGACGCACCCGTGGACCTCGTCGTGACGGGCATGGCCGGCCTGGACGGCCTGACGTCGCTGCTGCCGACCGCGCTCGCCGCGCTCCTCGACGTCCCCGCCCTCCCGCTCGCGGCGGAGGTCAGCCTGGACGGCACGACCGTGCGAGTCCGCCGCAACCTCGACCACGCCAGCGAGGTGCTGGAGGCCGCGCTGCCGGCGCTCGTGTCCGTGACCGACCAGGCCAACGAGCCGCGCTACCCCAACTTCAAGGGCATCATGGCCGCCCGCAAGAAGCCGGTCACGACGCTCACGCTCTCGGACCTGGGCCTCGCCGCGTCCGACGTGGGTCTGGCCGGTGCGCGCACGCAGGTGGTCGAGGCCGCCGCACGGCCCGCGCGCGAGGACCGAGTGCTCATCAACGACCAGGGGGACGCGGGCACGCAGCTCGCCGCCTACCTCGTCGAGAACCAGCTCGCCTGACCCGCGCAGCGCCCGCCCGCAGGCCGCCACCACGCCGCCACCACGCCGCCATCGAAGGACGCCTCCCGTGACCGACTCCCTGGTCCTGCTCGACCACACCGCCGACGGCACCCTGCGCGCGCCCGTGCGCGAGCTCGTCACGATCGCCCGCGGGCTGGGCGGGGCCGTCCACGGCGTGTGGGCCGCCGACGGCGCCGAGCTCGACCCGGGAGCGCTCGCCGAGCTGGGCGCGCTGGGCGTCTCGCGCGTGCACCGGGTGTCCGCCGACGCCGACCTGCACCTGAGCGCCGTGCTCGCCGAGGCGGTCGCGAGCCTGCTCGACGCCACCGGCGCCGGCGTGCTGCTGGCCACCTCGACGTTCGAGAACAAGGAGGTCGCGGCCCGCCTCGCGATCCTCACCGGCGCGGGCGTGGTCACCGACGCGGACGGCCTCGTCGTCGAGGACGGCCGGCTCGTGGCGAGCAAGACCGTGTTCGCCGGGACCTGGAACACGCGGTGCGCCGTCACCGCCCCGCTCGCGGTCGTCACGCTCAAGGCCAACTCCGTGGCCGTGTCGCCGGCCGAGGGCGCCGGTGTCCCGGACGTCGTCGAGCACGCCGTGACGGCGAGCGCGGCCGCCCGCCGGGTGGTCCTGGTCGAGCGGTCCGAGCGGCCGGACAGCGGCCGACCCGACCTGGGCAGCGCGCACGTGGTCGTCGCGGGTGGCCGCGGCACCGAGGGTGACTTCACGCTCGTCGAGGAGCTCGCCGACGTGCTGGGCGGTGCCGTCGGCGCGACGCGCGTGGCCACCGACGAGGGCTGGATCGGCCACGACGCGCAGATCGGCCAGACCGGGGTCACCGTGTCGCCGCGGCTCTATATCGGCGTCGGCGTGTCCGGTGCCGTGCACCACCGTGGCGGCATGCAGGCGTCGGGCACCATCGTGGCGATCAACTCCGACCCGGACGCGCCCATCTTCGAGATCGCCGACTTCGGCGTGGTGGGTGACCTCAACGCCGTGCTTCCCCAGCTCACGCAGGAGCTGCGCCGCCTCAAGCAGGTCTAGGTCAGCGTGCGGAACCAGCGCAGGGTGGCCATGCCCTGCGCGGCCTGGAAGCGGCGCAGGTTGGGGATCCCCGGCGGCGGCGGCTGGAGCGAGCTCCACACGAAGTAGCCCGCGAGCCCGGCCAGGCCGGCGCGCAGCTCGTCGTCGGACACGCCCTCGGACGCCGGCTGGCTGCGGAAGATCGTGGCCGGGTCACCGCCGTCCTGCAGCGCGACGCTGGGGAGCATGAACGCGACGTCGAGCCAGGGTGCCCCCACGCTCGCGTGGGGCCAGTCGATGAGCCAGACCCGGCGGTGGTCCGGGTCGATGAGGACGTTGTCCGCCCGCAGGTCGCCGTGCACCAGGCTCGTGCCCGCGACCGCGCGCAGCGAGGCCTGCTCGCAGCCCTGCAGCAGGTCCAGGTGCTGCCGCGCCCACCGGCCCACCTCGCCACCGGCCGCCTCGCCCCGGTCCTGCTCGGCCGGGTCCATGGCGGCGATCTTGCGCCAGCCGGTGAAGTCCTGGGCCAGCTGGTCCTCGGTGCGCGGCAGCGTGTGCCCGGGCAGCGGGGCGACGCGCGACAGGTCCGCGACCGCGGCGAGCACCGCGTCGAGCTCGTCCGGCTGCCACGGCAGGGCCGGGGAGCGGCCGTGCACGACGTCGAATCCGAGGATGACCCAGTCGCCGTCGTCGGAGGACCACTGCAGCGCCGGGGCCGGCACCTGCGGGGGGAGGCACGCGGCGACGCGTGCCTCCGCGCGGGCGAGGTCCGGCGACACGGGGTTCTGCTCGCTGGAGACGGCCTTGACGAAGACCCCGCGACCGTCCGCGAGCTCGAGCACGGCCGCGAACCCGGGGGAGAACCCGCTGGTGGCGCTGATCTCGGCGGTGACCTGCGCACCGGCCAGCTCGGCGATCCGCGTGCGGACGTGCCGCGGCAGATCGCGCCAGTCGAGCCGCTGCCCACTGAACGCGACCGGTAACGCGATGACGTCGTCGGCAGTCACGCGCACATCCTGCCAGGTCGCGGGCGCCGTGTGACGAGCCCACCCGGCCCAGTTCGTAGACTTGGCCCGTGACCGTCTACCTGGACCATGCGGCGACCACGCCCATGCTGCCGGGCGCGGTCCGCGCGCTGACCGACGAGCTCGCACGCACGGGGAACCCGTCGTCGCTGCACGCGTCGGGCCGGGCGGCCCGCCGCGTGGTGGAGGAGTCGCGCGAGACGGTCGCCGCGGCGCTCGGTGCGCGGCCCTCCGACGTGCTGTGGACCTCGGGCGGGACCGAGGCCGACAACCTCGCGGTCAAGGGGCTGTTCTGGGCCCGCCGCCGCCACGACCCCGACCGCCGCCGCATCCTGGTCTCCGCGGTGGAGCACCACGCCGTGCTCGACCCCGCGTTCTGGATGGCGGAGCACACGGGTGCCGAGCTGGTGCTCCTGCCCGTCGACGGCGACGGCGTCCTGGACCTCGACGCGCTCGCGGCCGAGCTCGAGGCGCACGGGGCGCAGGCCGCGCTGCTGTCGGTCATGTGGGCCAACAACGAGGTCGGTGCGCTGCAGCCGATCCAGGAGGTCGTCTCGCTCGCGCGCCGGCACGGCGTGCCCGTGCACGCCGATGCCGTCCAGGCGGTCGGGCAGGTGCCGGTCGACTTCGCGGCGTCCGGCCTCGACGCGCTCACGGTGAGCGGGCACAAGCTGGGTGGCCCGGGCGGCACGGGAGCGCTGCTCGCGCGCCGCGGGCTCGAGCTCATGCCCGTGCAGCACGGCGGCGGGCAGGAGCGCGGCGTGCGGTCGGGGACCCTCGACGCGCCGCTGCTGGCCTCGTTCGCGGCCGCGGTCGCGGAGGCCGTCGCGGCGCGCCCGACGACGGCACCGCGCGTCGCAGCCCTGCGCGACACGCTCGTGGCGGGCGTCCTCGGGGCCGTGCCGGACGCCGTGCTGCGCGGCCCGGCCGACACCGCGCGCCGCCTCCCGTTCAACGCGCACTTCACGTTCCCCGGCTGCGAGGGGGACTCGTTGCTCTACCTGCTGGACTCGGCCGGCGTCGAGGCCTCCACCGGGTCGGCCTGCCAGGCGGGCGTGCCCCGCCCGTCCCACGTGCTCCTCGCGATGGGCGTCGAGGAGCACGCGGCCCGCGGGGCGCTGCGGTTCTCGCTCGGCCACACCTCCACGGCCGACGACGTGTCCGCGCTGCTCGAGGCGCTCCCGGCCGTCGTGGACCGCGCCCGCGCCGCGGGCCTCGCGGGGGTGCGCTGATGCGCGTCCTCGCAGCTCTGTCCGGCGGGGTGGACTCCGCGGTGGCCGCCGCGCGTGCGGTCGATGCCGGGCACGACGTGGTCGGCGTGCACATGGCGCTCTCCCGCACGCGGGACCAGTTCCGCACCGGCTCGCGGGGATGCTGCTCGATCGAGGACGCGGGCGACGCGCGCCGCGCCGCGGACGTGCTGGGCATCCCGTACTACGTGTGGGACCTGTCGGAGCAGTTCGAGCAGACGGTGGTCGCCGACTTCCTGTCCGAGTACGAGGCGGGCCGCACGCCCAACCCGTGCGTGCGGTGCAACGAGCACATCAAGTTCGCGGCGCTGCTCGACAAGGCCGTCGCCCTCGGCTTCGACGCGGTGTGCACCGGCCACTACGCGCGCGTGGTGGTGCGGTCGGACGGCACGCGCGAGCTGCACCGGGCGCTCGACGCCGCCAAGGACCAGTCGTACGTGCTGGCCGTCATGGGCCCCGACCGCCTCGCCCGGTCGCTGTTCCCGCTGGGTGACGTCGCGTCCAAGGACGTGACGCGCGTGGAGGCCGCGGCACGCGGGCTCTCGGTGTCGGCCAAGCCCGACTCGTACGACATCTGCTTCGTGGCCGACGGCGACACCCAGGGCTTCCTGCGCTCGCGGCTCGGCTCGCAGCCCGGCGAGATCGTGGACAGCGCCGGCACGGTGGTGGGGGAGCACGACGGCGCCTACGCCTACACCGTGGGGCAGCGCCGGGGGCTCTCGCTCGGCCGGCCGGCCGCCGACGGCAGGCCGCGCTACGTGCTGTCGATCGAGCCGGTGGACAACCGCGTGGTGGTCGGGTCCGCGGACGAGCTGCTCGTCGACGTGGTGAGCGCCGACCGCGCGGTGTGGTTCTCGACGCCCGGGAGCGACCTCGAGTGCTCCGTCCAGGTCCGGGCGCACGGGGCGCCCGTCGCGGCACGGGCCCGCGTCTCGGGGGACAGCGTCGAGGTGAGCCTGCGCACCGGGCTGCGCGGCGTCGCTCCCGGGCAGTCGCTCGTGCTCTACGACGGCACGCGCGTGCTCGGGCAGGCGACCGTGACCGCATCGCGCCGCGCGCCCGTGGCGGCCCGGTGACCCGGGTCAGCGGTACGGGCCTGTGGCCCGGCTCGGATGCGCTCGAGGCCGCCAGCGTGGTGGTCGGTGACCTGGTCGACCTGCCGGACGGCGTCGTCGGCCTGCCGTTCGTGCCGACCCTGCCGGCGCGCGGACCGTGGGGTGACCGCGTCGGGACGGCTGCGGGCGTCCTGGTGGAGCTTCCCGTCGAGCTCGGGCCGCACGGGTGGAAGCTCGCCGACCGTCCCGGCTCGGACCTCGGTCGGGTGCAGGCCTACGCGCGCGAGGATCTCGACGCGCTCGCGGTCGCCGCCCACGGCTACGCCGGACCGCTGGTCCTCCCCGTCCTGGGGCCCCTCACGCTGGCGGCGTCGGTCTACCTCGCCCGCGGGGACCGGGTCCTCTCGGACACCGGTGCGGTGCGCGAGCTCGCCGAGTCGTTCGCGGCCGGGCTCGCGGAGCGGCTGCTGGCGCTCCGCCGTGCGGTCCCCGGCGCCTCGGTGCAGGTGCTGCTGCACGAGCCGCTGCTGGCGCAGGTGCTGGCGGGGGTGCTGCCGACGTTCTCGGGCTACGCGGCGCTCCGGCGGGTGGCCGTGCCGGACGCGGCCGAGCGGTTGGCCGTCGCGGTCTCCGGTGCGCGCGCCGGCGGCGCGGGCGTCGTCGCGGTGCACGGCGGGACCGCGTGGTCCTCGCTGGCGGCGCTGCGGTCCACCGGCGCCGACGCGTTCGGGCTCGCTGTCGCCGGGCTGGACGAGCCGGGGTGGGAGCGCGTCGCCGAGGCGGTGGAGGGCGGCATGCGGCTGTGGGCCGAGGTGCCGTCCCAGGCCTCCTCGCAGTGCGCGGGGCCCGACGTCGTCGGCCAGGCCGACGTGCTCACCCGCCCCTGGTCGTCCCTGGGCCTGCCGGCGGCCGGCCTGGCCGACGTGGTGGTGCTGGCGGGCGACCCGCCCGCGCAGGCCTCGCCCGACGACGCGCGTGCCGCGCTCGCGGGTGCCGTGCGGTGCGCACGGCTCGTGATCGAACGGAGTGACGCGTGACGACCCCCGAACCCCTCCGCTCGGGCGCGCCGGAGGCGGACGCCGCGGCGGCTGGCCAGCGCAGCAGGACCATCCGGACGGCAGCCGCGATGCTGGTCTCCACCCTCGCCGCGCTCATCGGCATCGCGGTGCTCGTCGTGGGCTGGCTGTCGGTCGCCCGGACGACGCTGGCGGTGACGGACGAGGGCACCGAGCCCTGCCTCGTGGCGTACGGCGCGGAGGGTGCGCCGCGGGCCGGCGCGCGCGTGCACTACGAGATCCTGCCCGCGCGCTCGGTCTGCTCGTGGGAGGTGGACGGCGTGCGCGAGGACGTCGTCGTGGCGCAGGCGTCGACGGCGACGACGGCGGTCGGCACGGTGCTCGTCGTCGGCGGGGTGATCGGGACCGTGACCCTGCTGCTGGTCCAGAGGCGGCGGCGCGTCCCGCGCTGACGCGGCGCGCGTGTGGGCGGTGCGGGCGATGATGTGCAGGTGAGCGACGCGCCAGAGATCCCCGCCGAGTCCCGCCGACGGTGGACGGAGCTCGCCGAGCAGATCCGCGCCGACCAGTTCGCGTACTACGTGCGTGACGCGCCCACCTCGTCGGACGCGGAGTACGACCTGCGGCTGCGCGAGCTCGAGGCGATCGAGGAGGCGCACCCCGGGCTGCGCACGCCCGACTCGCCGACGCAGCGCGTGGGCGGCACGTTCTCCACCGAGTTCACGTCGGTGGACCACGTCGAGCGCATGCTCTCGCTCGACAACGCGTTCTCGGTCGAGGAGGTCGCCACCTGGGCGGAGCGCGCACACCGTGACCTCGAGACCAGCGCCCAGCCGCACTATCTGTGCGAGCTCAAGATCGACGGCCTCGCCATCGCGCTGCTGTACGAGCAGGGCCGCCTGGTGCGGGCCGTGACGCGCGGCGACGGCCGCACGGGCGAGGACGTGACCCTCAACGTCCGCACCATCGCCACCATCCCGGACCGGCTCGCGGGCGACCCGGCGGGTCACCCCGACCTCATCGAGATCCGGGGCGAGATCTTCTTCCCGGTGGAGGCCTTCACCGCGCTCAACGAGGCGCAGGTGGCCGCGGGCCGGCCGGCGTTCGCCAACCCGCGCAACGCGGCGGCCGGATCGCTGCGGCAGAAGGACCCCCGGGTCACGGCCGGCCGCGACCTGCGGATGTACGCGCACGGCATCGGAGCGCTGCGGTGGCCGGCCAGCCGCGGTTCCGGGATCGAACGGCAGTCACAGGTCTACGAGCTGCTCGCGGGCTGGGGCGTCCCCGTCTCCGGGCACACGCGCGTGGTCGAAGGACTGGACGGCGTGCGCGAGATGATCGCGTACTACGGCGAGCACCGGCACGACGTCGAGCACGAGATCGACGGGATCGTCGTCAAGATCGACGAGATCGTCCTCCAGCGCCGGCTCGGCTCCACCAGCCGCGCACCGCGGTGGGCCATCGCCTACAAGTACCCGCCGGAGGAGGTCAACACCCGCCTGCTCGCCATCGAGGTCGGCATCGGCCGGACCGGGCGGGCGACGCCGTTCGCCGTCATGGAGCCCGTGTTCGTCAGCGGTTCCACCGTCCGCCAGGCCACGCTGCACAACCAGGACGTGGTCAAGGTCAAGGGCGTGCTGGTGGGCGACGTCGTGGTGCTGCGCAAGGCGGGTGACGTGATCCCCGAGATCGTGGGAGCCGTCGACGCGCTGAGACAGGACGGCTACCCGCGGTCCGAGTGGCACATGCCGGCCGACTGCCCCGAGTGCGGCACGCCGCTGCGCCCCATGCGGGAGGGCGACGTGGACCTGCGCTGCCCGAACGCGGAGTCCTGCCCCGCGCAGGTGCGCGGCCGGGTGGAGCACATCGGGTCGCGAGGAGCCCTGGACATCGAGGCGCTCGGCGAGGTGACGGCGGCCGCCCTCACGCAGCCCGACGTGCCCCGCACGCCACCCCTGCGCACCGAGGCCGACCTGTTCGACCTGGTCGGGTACGGCCCCGACGCCCCCGAGGAGGAGCGCGCCGCCGTGCGCGAGCGGAGCCTGGCACGGCTCGGTGAGATCGAGGTCGTCGTGCGCGACCCGGAGACCGGCCTGCCGCGCGAGGACGAGGACGGCAACGTCCGCCGCCGGAGCCCGTTCCGGCGGCGGCTCACGTGGACGAGGGCGCAGCGCGCGCAGGCGGCGGAGGAGGGGCGCGAGCTCGCGTCGTGGGGGCCTTCCGAGGCCGCACGCACGCTGCTCGACGAGCTCGAGCTCGCCAAGGAGAAGGACCTCTGGCGCGTGCTCGTGGCGCTGAGCATCCGCAACGTGGGACCCACGGCGGCCCGTGCGCTCGCCCAGGAGTTCCGCTCGATGGAGGCGCTGCGCGCTGCCCTGGACGACGACGCGCGCCTGTCCGGCGTGGAGGGCGTCGGTCCCACGATCGCGCAGTCCCTGCGCGACTGGTTCGCCGAGCCGTGGCACGCGGACGTCGTCGACCGCTGGGCGGCGGCCGGGGTGCGCATGCGCGACGAGGCGGCCGAGGGGCAGGAGCGCACCCTCGAGGGGCTCACCGTCGTGGTGACCGGCGGGCTCGAGAGGTTCAGCCGCGACGAGGCGAAGGAGGCGATCCTGAGCCGCGGCGGCAAGGCGTCGGGCAGCGTCTCGAAGAAGACCGACTTCGTGGTGGTGGGGGAGAACGCCGGCTCCAAGGAGACCAAGGCACGCGAGCTGGGCCTGCGGATCCTCGACGAGGCCGGCTTCGAGGCGCTCCTCGCGCGCGGACCCGCGGGTGTGGCGCCGGCCGAGGAGCCCGCATGAGCGCGGCCGCTCCGGTCGTCTCGGTCGCCACCGGGAGCCAGGTCGCCGACGCGGGCGCGCTGACGGCCGAGGCGTACCTCGCCGACCGTCTGGTAGCGCCCGACGAGGACTACGCGCTCGAGCTGCGTGACGCGCAGCGGCGGGCCGTCGAGGCCACGCTGCTGGTCGCCACCGTCGAGGGGACGGACGGCGCGTCGGTCGTCGTGGGCACCGTGACCCTCGCGCCGTACGGCACCTCCTACGCGGAGGTCGCCGAGCCGGGCGAGCTCGAGCTGCGCATGCTGGCCGTCGCCCCGGAGGCGCGGCGTCGCGGCATCGCCGAGGACCTGGTGCGTGCCGCGATGCGTCACTGCGTGGTGGTGGGCGCACGGCGGCTGGTGCTCTCGACGCTCGACGCGATGCAGACGGCGCAGCGCGTGTACGCCCGGCTCGGCTTCGTCGCCCAGCCGCACCGCGACTGGGGGCACGTCGAGATCCACCTGCGGGTGCACACGTGGACCCCGCCCGAGCCGCCCGGGGTGCTCGTCGAGCAGGCCACCTGGCCGCCGGCGCGGGTGCACGTGACGGAGGCCGGCTGGCGGGTGGGGGTGTCCGCCGGGGTGACGCGCCGGGCGAACAGCGCGATCCCGCTCGGGAGCGGGTCCCGGGGCGTGGGTGCGGCGCTCGACGAGGTCGAGGCCGTCTACGCGGCCGCCGGTCTTCCCAGCATCGTGCGGGTCGGGCGTGCGGACAGAGACGTGGAGGCCGAGCTCGAGGCCCGCGGGTACGAGGTCGCGTCGGAGACCGACGTGCTGGTGCGTGACCTGGCGCAGGCGCCCGCGGCGGAGCGGCCGCACCTGCACGTCGTCTCGGCCGCGGCGCCCGACGACGCCTGGCTCTCGACCTGGCTCGGCGCCAAGAAGGCGGACGCCGACCGCGCGCTCGCGCGTCAGGTGCTGCTCGGTGCGCCCGCGGACTACCTCGCCGCAGCCGTGGACGGCCATGCCGCCGGAGTCATCCGGGTCGCCTACAGCGAGGACTGGGCCGCGCTGTCCTGCCTCGTGGTGCGGCCCGACGCCCGCCGGCACGGGCTGGGCCGTGAGCTGACCCTGCGCGCCCTCGAGGTCGCGCGGTCCCGCGGTGCCCGCCGGGCCTTCCTGCAGGTCGAGTCGCACAACGTCATCGCGGCCCGGCTGTACGCCGCGCTCGGCTTCCAGCCGGCCGACGCCTACCGCTACCGGCAGCGTTGACGCGACGACGATCGGCAGCGCCGACGTGGCGCCGTCCTAGCGGGCGGCCCAGAGCATCCCGCGCTCCACGATCGTGCGCACCTGCGGGACCTCCAGGTCGGCGAGCTGGTGCCCCGGCGTCGCGACGAACACGCGCCCGGACCCCCAGCGCCGCGTCCACACCGCGGGCGAGGTGACGGGCGCGTGCCACTCGTCGCCGGGACCGGGGGTGATCGTGGTGGTGGCGAGCACCTCGTTGAGCGGGTCGGTGAGCAGCCAGTACTGCTCCGAGTGGAGCGCGAAGTCGTGGATGCCCTCGACGATCGAGTGGTCCGGACGCGTGACCGTGATCGTGTGGTCGACGATCCCGCGTGGGTGCGCGACGAACTGCGCGCCCACCAGCTGCAGGTAGTCGGTGGCGATGCGGAAGGAGTCCACGATGCCGCCGTGCCAGCCCGCGAGGCCCGTGCCGGCGGCGACGGCCGTGCGCAGCCCGCGCAGCTCGTCGGCCAGGATGTCGCCCATCGTCCAGCACTGGACGACGAGGTCGGTCGCCGCCATGAACTCGGCGTCGGCGTAGACCTCCAGCGACCCCTCGACGGTCACGTCGAAGTCGTGCTCGCGCAGGAACGGGACGAACAGGTCGGCCGCCTCTTCCGGGGCGTGGCCGTCCCAACCTCCGCGCACCACGAGTGCTCGACGGGTCACGGTGTCCTCCTGGATGGTCTGGCACGGGTCGGGCCGGGCGGGGTCAAGCGATGTGGGCGTCGATCGCCGCCGCGGAGAGCACGTGCTCCGCCGCCATGGCGCTCGCCCCGAGCACGCCGGCGCGCCCCTTGGTCCTGGACGCGACGATGCGCAGGTGCTGCGTGGCCAACGGTAGCGACCGGCGGTAGACCACCTCGCGGATCCCGGCGATGAGGTGCTCGCCGGCCTCGGCGACCTGACCGCCGATGACGATGACCGACGGGTTGAGCATGCTCACGCACGCGGCCAGCACGCCACCGATGTGCCGCCCGGCCTCGCGCACCTCGCGGCTCGCGTCCAGGTCGCCGGCCCGCACCAGCGCGACGACGTCCGCTCCCGTGCTCGCGTCCGTGCCGAGCGCGCTGAGTGCCGACGCGATCGCGGGACCCGAGGCGACGGCCTCGAGGCACCCGGTGTTGCCGCAGCGGCACGGCAGGTCCAGGCCGCCCGGTACCGCGATGTGGCCGAGGTCGCCCGCCGAGCCTTGGGCGCCGCGCCGGATGGCGCCGTCGGAGATGATGCCCGCGCCGATCCCCGTGGCGACCTTGACGAACAGCAGGTGGTCGACCTCGGGCCACTGCGACGTGTGCTCGCCCAGCGCCATGATGTTGACGTCGTTGTCCACCAGCACCGGGACGTGCAGCCGCCGGCTGAGGAGGCCCGGCACGTCGGCGTCGTCCCAGCCCGGCATGATCGGCGGGTTGATGGGTCGCCCGGTGGAGTGCTCGACCGGTCCGGGCAGCCCCATGCCGACGCTGACCAGGTCGGACTCGGGCCGGTCGGCCGAGGCCAGGAGCTGGTGCGCGAGCTCCACCACGCGGTCGAGGACGGGCTCGGGCCCCTCCGCGATCGCGATCTGCTCCGCATGCTCCGCGAGGACCTCGCCGGCGAGGTCGGTCAGCGCGAGGCGCGAGTGGGTGGCGCCGAGGTCGACGGCCAGCACCACGCGCGCGGCCGGGTTGAACCGGAACGTCGCCGGCGGGCGGCCCCCGGTCGAGTTGGCCTCGCCGGCAGGGGTCACGAAACCCGAGGCGAGCAGCAGGTCCACGCGGGCGGCGATCGTGGAGCGCGCCTGGCCGGTGAGCGTGGCGAGGTCGGCACGCGTGCGCGGCGTGCCGTCCCGGAGGAGCTGGAACATCTCCCCGGCACCCGTCGGCTTCGGGGCGAACTTGGTCAGCTCGTCCATGCGCACAGTGAACCACCCCGTTCCGGCGTCCCCTGCACGACGCTCGTCCGTGCCGGCAGCAGGCTTGTGCAGATCACGTTCGCATAACTCTGCCATATCCGTGGCAACTTTTGCTTGACGCTCGACATAAGTCGTCCTAGTTTCGTTCGCATGGTCAGTGACGACCCCCAGACACCCGCCGCTCTGCTCACGATGCACGGCATCGTCAAGCAGTTCCCCGGCGCACGAGCCCTCGACGGCGTGGACCTCGACGTCCGCGCGGGCGAGGTGCACTGCCTGCTCGGGCAGAACGGCGCCGGCAAGTCCACGCTCATCAAGGTCCTCGCCGGTGCCCACCAGCCCGACGAGGGCCAGATCCTCATCGACGGCGAGCCCGTGACCATCGCGAGCCCGGTGGCCGGCCTCAAGCTCGGCGTCGCCACGATGTACCAGGAGCTCGACGTCGTCGACGGCCTGTCGGTCGCGGAGAACATCTACCTCGGCCACGAGCTCGCCAAGGGCGGCTTCTCCCAGCGCCGCGCGGCCACGCAGAACACGCGCAAGCTGCTCGCCCGCCTCGGCCACGGCGGCATCTCCCCGCACCGCGAGGTGGGGACGCTGTCCGCCGCGGGCAAGCAGATCGTCAGCATGGCGAGGGCCCTGTCGCACGACGCCCGGGTGATCGTCATGGACGAGCCGTCGGCCGTCCTCGACTCCGAGGAGGTCGCCAACCTCTTCCGGGTGGTCCGCGACCTCACGGCGCAGGGCGTCGCGGTGGTCTACATCTCCCACCGCCTCGAGGAGATCCGCCAGATCGGCGACCGCATCACGGTGCTCAAGGACGGCCGGACCGTCGCGAGCGGGCTCGCCGTCGCCGACACCCCGACCGCCGAGCTGATCCGCCTCATGACCGGTCGCAACGTGGAGTTCGCGATTCCGAGGCGTCCGGCCGTGCCGGCCGACGCGCCCACGCTGGTGCGCGTCGACAAGCTGGGCCTGCGCGGCTCGTTCGAGGACGTGAGCTTCGAGGTGCGGGCGGGCGAGGTGGTCGGGCTCGCCGGGCTGGTGGGCTCGGGGCGCTCGGAGATCGTCGAGACGATCTTCGGCGCGCGCAAGGCCACCGCGGGCAGCGTCGAGATCGCGGGCAGGACGCTGCGGGCGGGATCGGTGCCGGACGCCGTGCGCGCGGGCGTCGGGCTGTGCCCCGAGGAGCGCAAGAGCCAGGGCCTGCTGCTCGACGAGCCGGTCTACCGCAACATCACGCTGTCCACGTTCGCACGCACGGCCAACGGGGGGTTCCTCGACGAGGGCGCCGAGAAGCGCGAGGCGCGCGAGCAGATCACCGCGCTGGACGTGCGGCCCGCCGACGCCAACCGCGCCGCGCGCACGCTGTCCGGCGGGAACCAGCAGAAGGTGCTGCTGGCGCGGTGGCTGGTGCACGGCTGCCGCGTGCTGCTGGTCGACGAGCCGACCCGTGGCGTCGACGTCGGCGCGCGCGCCGAGATCTACGCCCTCATCGCCGAGCTGACCGCGAAGGGCACGGCCGTCGTCGTGGTCTCGAGCGAGATCGAGGAGGTGCTCGGCCTGGCCGACCGCGTCCTCGTGGTGTCCGAAGGGCGCGTGGTCCACGAGGGACCGTCGTCCGAGATCGACGAGCACCGCGTGCTCGACCTCGTCATGGAAGGAAGTGCCGCGTGAGCGAGCATGACGTCACCGCCCCTGTGCCCGACGCGGACGAGTCCGCCCGGGTCGAGAAGGCGTCGGCCGCGGCCGCTGAGGGCGGAGGCAACCGCTGGTCGCCCCTGAAGGGGTCCTCGGGCCGCAACCTCGGCCTCGTGATCGCGCTGGTCCTGCTGGGCGTCGTCGGCGTCATCACCGCCGGCGACCGGTTCCTGAGCATCGACAACACGCTCACGATCCTGCGCCTGGCCGCCGTGCTCGGCGTGCTGAGCATCGGGATGACCTTCGTCATCACCGGCGGCGGCATCGACCTGTCCGTCGGCTCGGTGCTCGGCCTCGCCTCCGTGTGGGCCACCACGGTCGCGACGCAGACCATGGCCCAGGACACGCACTGGATCGTCATGGTCTTCACCGCGCTCGCGGTCGGCCTGGTCGCGGGCGTCGTCAACGGCGTGCTGATCGCGTACGGCAAGGTCGTGGCGTTCATCGCCACGCTGGCCATGCTGGTCGCGGCGCGAGGTCTGGCCGAGATCATCGCGAACCGCCAGACGCAGACCGTCAAGGTCCCGGAGTTCATCGCGTTCTTCCGCGCCGACGTGCTGGGCGTGCCGAAGATCGTGTGGACGTTCGCGATCGTCGCCGTCCTCGGCTGGATCCTGCTCAACCGCACCACGTTCGGGCGCCGGACCATCGCGGTGGGCGGCAACCCAGAGGCCGCCCGTCTGGCCGGCATCAACGTCAAGCGCCACACGATGTACCTGTACGCGCTCGCGGGCCTCGCGGCCGGTATCGCCGGTGTCCTGATGCTCGCTCGCACCACGGCCGGCAGCTCCACCAACGGCCAGTTCTACGAGCTCGACGCCATCGCGGCGGTCGTCGTCGGCGGCACGCTCCTGGCGGGTGGCCGCGGCACCATCGTCGGCACCGTCCTCGGCGTGCTGATCTTCACCACGCTCAACAACGTGTTCACGCAGAACAACGTCTCCAGCTCGGCGCAGAACGTGGCCAAGGGCGTGATCATCGTCGTCGCCGTGATGCTCCAGCAGCGCATCGCCGAGCGCTCCCGCGCGGGCACCTGACCCGGCTCACCAGGCTTCACAACCCCACCCGGCTCCACCCGCTCAGCTCCACCCGATCAAGGAGGATCGCCATGTCCGCAGCACCCCTGCGCCGTCGCTGGCTCGCCATCGCCGGTACCGCCGCCGCCTTCACCCTCGTCCTCACCGGCTGCACGTCGAACGCCCCCGAGGACGAGCCCAGCACCTCGGCCCCCGCGGCCCAGCCCGGTGGCACCTCGGGCAACGACGAGCCCGGCGACAAGGTCGTCATCGGCTTCTCGGCCCCGGCCGCCGACCACGGCTGGATGGGTGCCATCACCAAGGGCGCCGTCGCCGAGGCGAAGAAGTACTCCGACGTCGAGCTCAAGCAGGCCGAGGGCACCAACGACGTCAACGTGCAGATCAGCCAGATCGAGCAGTTCATCAACGACAAGGTCGACGCCATCGTGCTGCTGCCGTTCGACGGCGCGGCGCTCACCGAGGTCGCCAACAAGGCGATGAAGGCCGGCATCGTCGTCGTCAACGTGGACCGTGAGTTCTCGGACCCGAACGCCGCCCGCACGACCGTGCTCGGTGACAACTACGGCATGGGCGTCAGCGCCGGCGCCTACATCTGCGACCAGCTGGGCGGCAAGACGGACGCGAAGGTCGCCGAGATCGCCGGCATCGACTCGCTGCCGCTGACGCAGGACCGCAGCAAGGGCTTCGCGGACGCGCTCGGTCAGTGCGGCCTGAAGGTCTCCAACCGCGTGGCCGCCAACTTCACGGTCCAGGGTGGCAACGACGCGGCCGCGAGCCTGCTGCAGGCGGCGCCCAAGCTCGACGCCATCTGGAACCACGACGACGACCAGGGCGTCGGCGTCCTCGCCGCCATCGAGGAGGCGGGGCGTGACGAGTTCTTCATGGTCGGCGGCGCCGGCTCCAAGAACGTCATGGACGCGATCAAGGCGGACAACACCGTCCTGAAGGCCACGGTCATCTACCCCTCCACCCAGGCCGCCGACGGCATCAAGCTCGCCCGACTGCTCGTGCAGGGCAAGGCGATGAGCGACCTGGTCGAGGTCGAGGTGCCGCGCAAGGTCCAGCTGTACGCCCCCGTGGTGACCAAGGAGAACGTCGACAAGTACCTGCCGACGGCCTTCGTGTCCTGACACCCCCGCCGGACGGGCCGCCGCAGCCCTGCGGCCCGTCCGGTCCGGTCACCACGAGGAGGCACCCGATGACCACAACGAACGACCGCCCGCGCCTCGGCGTGGGGATGGTGGGCTACGCCTTCATGGGCGTCGCGCACGCCCAGGCCTGGCGCAACGCGCCCCGCTTCTTCGACCTGCCGATGACGGTCGACATGGCCGTCGTCGCCGGCCGCACCGAGTCCGCCGTCCGCGCCGCAGCCGACGTGCAGGGGTGGCGGGACGTCGAGACGGACTGGAAGGCGCTCGTCGTCCGCGACGACGTCGACCTGGTGGACATCTGCACCCCCGGCGACACGCACGCCGAGATCGCCATCGCGGCGCTCGAGGCGGGCCGCCACGTGCTGTGCGAGAAGCCGCTCGCCAACTCGGTGGCCGAGGCCGAGGCGATGGTCGCTGCCGCGGAGCAGGCGTCGGGCATCGCGATGGTCGGCTTCACCTACCGGCGCGTGCCCGCCATCCAGCTGGCTCGCCAGCTCGTGGCCGACGGCCGCATCGGCATCGTGCGGCACGTGCGCGCGCAGTACCTGCAGGACTGGATCGCCGACCCGCAGGCGCCGCTGTCGTGGCGGCTCGACAAGCAGAAGGCGGGCTCGGGTGCGCTCGGGGACATCGGCGCGCACATCGTCGACCTCGCGCAGTTCATCACGGGCGAGCACGTCACGGGCGTGTCGGCGGTGCTCGAGACGTTCGTGCACGAGCGGCCCGTGGCCTCGTCCTTCAGCGGGCTGAGCGGGTCGGGTGACGCCGAGCGCACCGGGCCCGTGACGGTCGACGACGCCGCGATCTTCCTGGGCCGGATGTCGGGCGGCGCGCTCGCGACGTTCGAGGCCACCCGGTTCGCGTACGGCCGCAAGAACGCGATCCGGCTCGAGATCAACGGCTCGGCGGGCTCGCTGGCCTTCGACTTCGAGGACATGAACGTCCTGCACTTCTTCGACGCCGCCGAGCCGGCCGGCACCGCCGGGTTCCGCCGCATCGTGGTGACCGAGCCCGAGCACCCGTACGTGGGCGCGTGGTGGCCCGCGGGGCACGGCCTCGGCTACGAGCACGCGTTCACGCACCAGGTCGTCGACCTCGTGGGCGGCATCGCCTCGGGCGTCGCGCCCACGCCGACGTTCGCGGACGGGCTCGCCGTGCAGCGCGTGCTCGACGCCGTGGAACGCTCGGCGCAGGCGCAGTCCACCTGGACCCCCACCGGCAAGGAGAGCTGACCATGGCACGACCCATCACCCTGTTCACCGGCCAGTGGGCGGACCTGCCGTTCGAGGAGGTCGCGCGGCTCGCGGCGGGCTGGGGCTACGACGGCCTGGAGATCGCCTGCTGGGGCGACCACCTGGACCCGTGGCGCTGGGACGACGAGGAGTACGTGGCCGGCCGGCTCGAGATCCTGGAGCGCCACGGCCTCAAGGTCTGGGCGATCTCCAACCACCTCAAGGGCCAGGCGGTGTGCGACGACCCGATCGACCAGCGGCACCGCGACATCCTCCCCGACGTGGTCTGGGGCGACGGCGACCCCGAAGGCGTCCGGCAGCGCGCCGCGACCGAGATGCAGCACACCGCCCGGCTCGCGGCCAAGCTCGGCGTGAAGACCGTCGTGGGCTTCACCGGGTCGAGCATCTGGAAGTACGTCGCGATGTTCCCGCCCGTCTCGCAGGCCGCGGTGGACGCGGGCTACCAGGACTTCGCCGCCCGGTGGAACCCCATCCTGGACGTCTTCGACGAGGTGGGCGTGCGGTTCGCGCACGAGGTGCACCCGAGCGAGATCGCGTACGACTACTGGACCACGGTGCGCACGCTCGAGGCGATCGGGCACCGCGAGGCCTTCGGCCTGAACTGGGACCCGAGCCACTTCATCTGGCAGCAGCTGGACCCGGTGGACTTCATCGGCGACTTCGCGGACCGGATCTACCACGTGGACTGCAAGGACGTGAAGCTGCGGCTGGGCAACGGACGCAACGGGCGGCTCTCCTCGCACCTGGCCTGGGCCGACCAACACCGCGGGTGGGACTTCGTGTCGACCGGTCGCGGGGACGTGCCGTGGGAGGCGTCGTTCCGGGCGCTGAACGCCATCGGGTACGACGGCCCCATCTCGGTGGAGTGGGAGGACGCCGGGATGGACCGGCTGCTGGGCGCGGCCGAGGCGCTGGAGTTCGTGCGTCGCAACGCGTTCGCGGCCCCGGCCGCGGCGTTCGACGCGGCGTTCAGCGCGCGCTGAACGCCGGTGGCCGGCCGCGCCGCAGGGAGCGCTTGAGGGGGCGCCGGACCCGCGGCGCGGCCGGCCACCGGAGCTTCCCCCGCAACACCCGGCATGTGCCGCTGAGGTGGAGCGGGGGGATACTGACGCGATGATCTCCACCGACCTGGCCCTGCTGCTGCGGTCCGCCGGTCTGCGGTGGACCCCGGCGTCCGGGGACCGGTTCCGGGTGCTCGTCGACGGGCTCGACGACGACGTCTTCACGATCAGCGAGATGACCATCGAGGCGCACGCCTACGACACGGGCACGGTCCTCGGCTTCAACGGGACCACCGAGTGGGCGCTGGACTCGGTCGCGCAGGAGGACGCCCTGTGGCTGCCGCGCGAAGACCAGCTGCGCGAGAAGCTCGGAGGGACGTTCCGGTCGCTCGCCCGGTCCCTCGACGGCTCGTTCCAGGTGGTGATCGAGGTCGCGGGCCGGCCGGCGCAGGCGTTCGGCTCCGACACGGCCGAGGACGCGTACGCCCTGGCGCTGCTGTCGCTCGTCACCGCGGCGGTCGACGAGGCGGTGCGGGCACCGCACTAGACTCGGGCGCATGTCCTCCCTCTCCCGCGACGAGGTCGCGCGCGTGGCGGGGCTGGCCCGGATCGACCTGACCTCCGCCGAGCTGGACCGGCTCGCCGGTGAGCTCGACGTCATCGTCGAGTCGGTCGCGCGCGTGAGCGAGATCGCCACGCCGGACGTGCCGGCCACCAGCCACCCCCTGCCCCTGTCGAACGTCTTCCGCACCGACGTGCCCGTGGCGCCGGTGGACCGTGACGCCGTGCTCGCCTCGGCCCCCGCGGCGCAGGACGGCAAGTTCCTGGTGCCGCAGATCCTGGGGGAGGACTCGTGAGCGACCTGACGCGGCTGAGCGCCGCCGCGCTCGCGGACGCGCTGAGCTCGGGCGAGACGTCGAGCGTCGAGGCGACGCAGGCCCACCTGGACCGCATCGCGGCCGTCGAGGGTGCGGTGCACGCGTTCCTGCACGTCAGCACGGACGAGGCGCTCGCGACCGCCGCGGACGTCGACGCGCGCCGCGCCGCGGGCGAGCAGCTGCACGCGCTCGCCGGCGTGCCGATCGCCGTCAAGGACGTCGTCGTGACGCAGGGCCTGCCCACCACGGCCGGCTCGAAGATCCTCGAGGGCTGGGTGCCGCCGTACGACGCGACGCTCGTCGAGAAGATCAAGGCGGCTGGTCTGCCCATCCTCGGCAAGACCAACATGGACGAGTTCGCCATGGGGTCGAGCACCGAGCACTCGGCGTACGGCAACACCCACAACCCGTGGGACCTCGACCGCATCCCCGGTGGGTCCGGCGGTGGTTCGGCCGCGGCCGTGGCCGCGTACGAGGCCCCTCTGGCGATCGGCACGGACACCGGCGGCTCGATCCGCCAGCCCGCGGCCGTCACCGGCACGGTCGGCGTCAAGCCCACGTACGGCGGCGTCTCCCGGTACGGGCTCATCGCCCTCGCCTCGTCGCTCGACCAGGCGGGACCCGTCACCCGTACGGTGCTCGACTCCGCGCTGCTGCACGAGCTGATCGGCGGCCACGACCCCCGCGACTCGACGAGCCTCGCCGAGCCGCTGCCCGCGCTCGTGGCAGCGGCCCGCCTGGGTGCGGCCGCGGACCTCTCGGGCGTGCGCGTCGGCGTGATCACCGAGCTGCAGGGGGAGGGCTACCAGCCGGGCGTGCTGGCCCGCTTCGAGGAGTCGCTCGAGCTGCTCCGCGGCGCCGGCGCAGAGATCGTCGAGGTCTCCTGCCCGCGCTTCACCTACGCGCTCGCGGCGTACTACCTGATCCTCCCCGCGGAGGCGTCGAGCAACCTCGCCAAGTTCGACGGCATGCGGTTCGGCCTGCGGGTCATCCCCGACGACAACCCGACGGCCGAGCGCGTGATGTCCGCGACGCGTGGCCAGGGCTTCGGCGACGAGGTCAAGCGCCGCATCATCCTCGGCACGTACGCGCTGTCGGCCGGCTACTACGACGCCTACTACGGCTCGGCCCAGAAGGTCCGCACGCTCATCCAGCGCGACTTCGCCGCCGCATTCGAGAAGGCCGACGTGCTCGTGTCGCCCACCGCGCCGACCACGGCGTTCAAGCTCGGCGAGAAGCTCGACGACCCGCTCGCGATGTACCTCAACGACGTCGCGACGATCCCCGCCAACCTGGCCGGCGTCCCCGGCCTGTCGCTGCCGAGCGGCCTGTCCGACGACGGCCTGCCCGTCGGCTTCCAGGTGCTGGCCCCGGCGAAGGCGGACGACCGCCTCTACCGGGTGGGCGCCGCGCTCGAGGCCCTGCTGGAGAACGAGTGGGGCGGCCCGCTGCTGGGCCGCGCCCCGGAACTGGAGACCCGATGAGCGCCGCCCTGGTGGACCTCGTGGACTACGACGAGGCCGTCGCCCGCTTCGACCCGGTGATCGGGATCGAGGTGCACGTCGAGCTCGGCACCGCCACGAAGATGTTCGACGGCGCCCCCGCGGGCTTCGGCGAGGAGCCCAACACCTCGGTCACGCCGGTCTCCCTGGGCCTGCCCGGGGCGCTGCCCGTCGTCAACGAGCGGGCGGTGGAGTACGCGATCCGCATCGGGCTCGCGCTCAACTGCTCCATCGCGGAGAGCTGCCGGTTCGCGCGCAAGAACTACTTCTACCCGGACGTACCGAAGAACTTCCAGACGTCGCAGTACGACGAGCCCATCGCGTACGACGGGTACGTGGACGTGGAGCTCGAGGACGGCACCGTGTTCCGCGTCGACATCGAGCGCGCGCACATGGAGGAGGACGCGGGCAAGAACACCCACGTGGGCGGCTCGACGGGCCGCATCCACGGCGCGGAGTACTCGCTGGTGGACTACAACCGCGCCGGCATCCCGCTCGTGGAGATCGTCACGCGCCCCATCCTGGGTGCGGGGGAGCGGGCACCGGAGGTCGCACGCGCCTACGTCCAGACGCTGCGCGACCTGTTCCGGGCGCTCGAGGTGTCCGAGGCCCGCATGGAGCGGGGCAACGTGCGCGCCGACGTGAACGTCTCGCTGCGGGACACGCCGGAGTCCCCGCTGGGCACCCGCACCGAGACCAAGAACGTCAACTCGTTCCGTTCGGTCGAGCGCGCGGTCCGCTACGAGATCAGCCGTCAGGCGGCCGTGCTCGACGCGGGCGGCTCGGTCACGCAGGAGACCCGGCACTGGCACGAGGACACGGGCACCACGACGGCCGGGCGCGTGAAGTCCGACGCGGAGGACTACCGCTACTTCCCCGAGCCCGATCTCGCGCCGATCGTCCCCGACCGGGCATGGATCGAGGAGATCCGCGCGGCGCTCCCCGAGCTCCCGGCCGCCCGCCGTCGTCGCCTGCAGGGCGAGTGGGGTTACGCGGACGCCGAGATGCGCGACGTCGTCAACGCCGGCGCGGTGGAGCTCATCGAGGCCACCGTCGCGGCGGGCGCCTCGCCCGCTGCGGCGCGCAAGTGGTGGATGGGCGAGCTGGCCCGCACGGCCAAGCAGCAGGAGGTCGAGCTGGGCGACCTGCCGATCACTCCCGCGCAGATCGCTGCGCTGCAGTCGCTCGTGGACAGCGGCCGGATCAACGACAAGCTCGCGCGCCAGGTGCTCGAGGGCGTGCTCGCCGGGGAGGGTGAGCCCGAGGCCGTCGTGGTCGCTCGCGGGCTCGAGGTCGTCTCCGACGACGGTCCGCTCCTGGAGGCCATCGACGCCGCGCTGGCGTCGCAGCCCGACGCGGCGGACAAGATCCGCTCCGGGAACCTGGGCCCGGTGGGCGCCATCATCGGCGCCGTCATGAAGGCCACGCGCGGGCAGGCGGACGCCGGCCGCGTGCGCGAGCTGGTGCTCGAGCGCACCCAGGGCTGACGCTCGCTGGCGGCCCGGCCCCGCCGGGCCGCCAGCAGCGCAACGGCGGGGCGGCGGCGGGGCGGCGTGGGGGCGCGGGCCGGCCGACACGTCCGGGTAACGTCGGGGCCACACGCGCGCCGTACCGTCCGTGGGGACGAGAGGAGACGCCGGTGGAGAAGCCGACGCTGCAGGGCGAGATGATCACGCTGCGCCCCATCCGGCCCGACGACGCGCAGGCCATGTGGGAGATGCTCGCGGACCCCGAGGGCAACCGCCTGACGGGCACGACCAGGACGTTCACGCGCGAGGAGGTCGACGCCTGGTGCGCCGGCCTGGCGACGGCCGAGGGCCGCTACGACTTCGCGGTCACCGCCAACGGTGACGACGCGTTCCGGGGCGAGATCGTGCTCAACGAGGTCGACGAGGTGGTCCGCTCGGCGAACCTCAGGCTCTCCATGGGGCCGACGTACCGCGGGCGCGGATACGGAACCGAGGGGATCCAGCTCGTGCTGGGCTTCGCGTTCGACGGCATCGGCCTGCACCGCGTCGAGCTGGACGTGCTGAGCATCAACGCGCGGGCGAAGTCCCTCTACGAGAACCTCGGCTTCCGCGTGGAGGGCCGCAAGCGGGACGCGTACCGGGACGGGGACGGCTACTGCGACGCCATCATCATGGCGATCCTCGAGGACGAGTACCGCGCCGGCCAGCTGACCTGAGCCGCGCGTGCTCGACGAACGGCGCGTGGCCCGCAGCGGGTCACGCGCCGTTCGTCGAGGTCGCTGGTCAGCGGAGCCAGGTGTACTTCTGCACGATGGGCAGGTTCGCCCACCACTTGCCCAGCCCCCACGTGTCACCGGCGAAGGTCAGCGCGGCGATGATCAGCACCAGCGCGTAGATCACGTGGTAGTCGATCAGCGGGTTGGTCGAGCCCTGCTGCAGGGGCCACTCGGCGAGCCACATGAGCGCCATGATGAGCGAGCCGGCCACGGCAGACACGCGCAGGCCGATGCCGAGCATCACCGCGAGGCCCACGCCCAGCATGCCCAGCATGAACAGCCAGTCGGTGGCGGGGCTGGCGATGTCGCCGAAGAAGTCCTTGAGGGGGCCGGTGGTGCCGAACTTCAGGAAGCCCTGGCTCGGCGTGCCGCCGTCGATCCACGAGAGGCTCGGCTCGCCCTCGGCCACGGCGGCGCCGGTGCTGTAGTGGAGGCCGAAGGTCTTGTCGAGGAAGGCCCACAGGAAGATGAATCCCGTGGCCAGGCGGGCGAGCGCGAGCGCGATCCGCGCCCGGCTCGACGTCACGACGGACGATGCGGTGGTGGCGGTGCTTTCGGGAGCAAGGACGGCGGTCATGGTCGCACTTTCTTCGAGGGCGGTGCGGCGTCGTCGTCGACGTCGTGGTTCCACCTTTGTGCGCGTTTGGTGAAGACCCCAGGGACGTTCGTCCCGTTCTCACCTGCCGCGCTGGTACGCCTCGAGAGCAGCGGTCCGCTCGGCCTTGTGGTCGACGATGCGCGCGGGATACCCCGGAGCCGCGTCCGCACCGAGGCGCCACGGCTGGTGCACGGCTCGGCCGGGTACCGAGCGCAGCTCCGGCACCCACCGCCGCACGTAGGAGCCCTCGGGGTCGAACTTCTCGCCCTGCAGCACCGGGTTGAAGACGCGGAAGTAGGGCGCGGCGTCGCGTCCGGTACCGGCCACCCACTGCCAGTTCAGCTGGTTCTGCGGCACGTCGCCGTCCACCAGCCACTCCATGAAGTGCGCCGCGCCTCGCTGCCACTCGAGGTGCAGGTCCTTGACCAGGAACGACGCGACCACCATGCGCACCCGGTTGTGCATCCAGCCGATCGCGCGCAGCTGGCGCATGCCCGCGTCGACGAGGGGGTAGCCGGTGCGGCCGTCCCGCCAGGCGTCGAACGCGGCGTCCGCCGCCGCGCCGCGCGCCCACGAGTCGTCGGGCACCACCGGTCGCAGGGACGTCCGCGCGGCCCCGGGGTGGTGCCAGAGAACGTCGGCATGGAACTCCCGCCACGCGAGCTCCGAGCGGAACGTCCCCGCCGAGTCGTGGCGGTGGCTGCTGAGGTCCGCGAGCAGGGTGCGCGGGTGGACCTCGCCGTACTTGAGCGGGATCGACATGGCGGACGTGCCGTCGAGGTCGGGGCGGTCGCGGTCCGTGCCGTAGCGGGCCAGGTCGTCGTCGACGAAGCGCCGCCACCGGTCTCGCGCGGCGTGCTCGCCGGCCGCGGGCAGGTCGACGTCGGTGTGCGGCGCCGCGGGCACGCCGTCCGAGGGCAGCGTGGCCCACGGGACGGAGCGCGGCCGCGGCGCGGGTGCGGCCCAGCCGTGGTCGAGCCACGCCCGGCGGAACGGCGTGAACACCTGGAAGGGCGTACCGGCGCCGCTCGTCAGCCGGCCGGGCGCCACCGCGTACGGCGAGCCCGTGGGTACCAGGTCGACGTCGCCGAGCGCTCGGGCCACCGCGGCGTCCCGTCGGCGGCCGTACGGCTCGGTGGCCGCCGTGACGTGCACCGAGTCGGCGCCCACCTCGGCCGCGAGGCGCGGGACCACGTCGGCCGCTGCGCCGGTCCGCACGACGAGCCGGCCGCCGAGCTCGGCGTCCAGGGCGCGCAGGGAGGCCGCGAGGTAGGCGAGCCGCGGCCCGCCCGCGCTGCGCCAGAGCAGCGGGTCGACGACGAACAGGGCGACCACCTCGTCGTCGGCGGCGCGGGCGCGCTGGACGGCCGCGACCAGCGCGGGGTTGTCCGCGAGCCGCAGGTCGCGGCGGAACCAGTGCACGCTCGTCACGGCGTCACGGTAGGTGGTCCGTCGGGGCCCGGCGACTCGTGGTGGCGGAGCGAGCCACGACCGGCCACGATGGGGCGATGGCCCCACCTGACGAGTCGGACCGTGCCGCAGGGGTGATGACCGGCTCCGTGGTGCCCCGCGACCACGCCTTCTTCGGGCACCCGCTCGGGCTGTTCACGCTCTCCGGCACCGAGCTGTGGGAGCGGTTCAGCTACTACGGCATGCGCGCCATCCTGCTGCTGTACATCACGGACACGGTGGCGAACGGCGGGCTCGGTTTCGGCACGACGACCGGCGAGGCGCTCGTCGCCGCGTACGGCGCCTCGGTCTACCTGGTCTCGGTGCTGGGTGGCTGGCTCGCCGACCGGGTGATCGGCGCGCGGCGCTCGGTCCTCTACGGCGGCGTGGTGATCGCCGCGGGCCACGTGCTCCTGTCGATCCCGAGTGCCGGGTTCTCGTTCGCGGGCATCGTGCTCGTGGCGCTCGGCACCGGGCTGCTCAAGCCCAACGTGTCCTCGATGGTGGGCGAGCTGTACGCGCGCGACGACCCGCGCCGCGACTCGGCCTTCTCGATCTTCTACATGGGCATCAACATCGGCTCGCTCGCGGCCCCGTTCGCCGTGGGGGCCGTGCGGGAGGCGTGGGGGTACCACGCCGGGTTCCTCGTCGCGGCGATCGGCATGGGCATCGCCCTCGTCTTCTTCGTCCTCGGCCGCTCGCTCCTGGGCGGCGCGGGGGACGTGCCGCCCAACCCGCTGACGCCCGCCGACCGCGGGCCGGTGCGGCGCCTGTTCGCCCTGGTGGGCGCCGGCTGCCTGGTGGCGCTGCTCGTCGCGATCTGGGTCGAGGGCGGGTTCTCGGCGGACACGGTCGTCGACGCGCTGTCCTACATCGCGCTCGCCGCCCCCGTGGCGACCTTCTGGGTCATGTTCCGCTCGCCGAACGTGACCGCGCGGGAGCGCTCACGCCTGCGCGCGTACATCCCCCTGTTCGTGGCCGCGATGCTGTTCTGGATGATCTTCGAGCAGGCGGGCAGCACGCTCACCTCGTTCGCCGAGGACAGCACGGACCGCACGGTCGGCGGGATCACCATCTCGACGGTCTTCTACCAGTCGCTCAACCCGGCGTTCATCATCCTGCTCGCGCCGGTGTTCGCGTGGCTCTGGCTGCGGCTCGACGACCGTCCGCCCACCGCGGTGAAGTTCGCGATCGGCCTGACCCTGGTGGCGCTGAGCTTCGTGTTCCTCGGCGCTGCCGCCTGGCACGCGGGCGACGGCAAGTCGCCCTGGTGGGTGCTCGTCGTGGTCTACCTGGTCCAGACGCTCGGCGAGCTGTGCCTGTCGCCCGTGGGGCTGGCGGCGACCACGCTGCTCGCGCCCAAGGCGTTCCGCGGCCAGGCCATGGCGCTGTGGTTCCTGGCCACGAGTGCGGGCAACGCCATCACGGCGCAGCTGGTGCAGGCCACGGAGGACGTGGACGACGCCGCGTACTTCGGCGGGATCGGTATCGTCGCGCTCCTGTTCGCGCTCGTGATGTTCGCTCTCGCGCCGTGGGTCACGCGACACATCCGCGAGGGCGCGGAGAGTGCGGGCGAGAAGGCGCACCTCGCCTGACGGGCGGGCCGCGGACGCCGGTGCCAGGCTGGGGCGCATGGCCGAGCAGACGCTGTCCGACTCCGACGTGACCGCCGCGGTCGACCCGCGACACTGGCGCGTGCTGCTGCGCACGCTGCGGGCGACGTTCACGGGACCCGACTTCGCGACGGGTGCGGCGTTCGTGGCGCGGATCGCGGAGGTGGCTGACGAGGCCAACCACCACCCGGACGTGCTGCTGCGGTGGGGGCAGGTCACCGTGACGACGTCGAGCCATGACGTCGGACGGCTGACCCAGCGCGACATCGACCTGGCGCGCGCCGTCTCGGCGATCGCGGACGAGCTCGGCATGGAGCCGGCGGTGCAGCGTTCGGAGATGCTCGAGATCGCGGTCGACGCCCTCGACATCCCCGCGGTGCGGCCGTTCTGGGCCGCCGTGTTCGGCTACGACGTCTCGTCGGACGGCAGCGAGGTGTCCGACCCCGCGGGCGTGGGGCCGACCGTGTGGTTCCAGCAGATGGACGAGCCGCGCCCGCAGCGCAACAGGATCCACTTCGACATCACCGTTCCGCACGACCTCGCCCAGGCCCGGATCCGGGCGGTCATCGAGGCCGGCGGGCATCTCGTCAGCGACGAGGCCGCGCCGTCGTTCTGGATCGTGGCCGACCCCGAGGGCAACGAGGTGTGCATCTGCACCTGGCAGGGGCGGAGCACCGCCTAGCGGCGCCGTGGACCAAGAGGCGGACGCCTCCTGGACCTGCGCGGACGCGGACGTAGCCTGGCTCGGCAGCCGCGCGGTGCGGCTGCTCCCGTGTCGAAGGAGCTGACCGGTATGAGCCGCCCCCTGCGCTCTCGGACGTCCACCCATGGCCGCAACATGTCCGGGGCGCGTGCCCTGTGGCGTGCGACGGGCATGGGCTCGGAGGACTTCGGCAAGCCGATCATCGCCATCGCGAACTCCTACACGCAGTTCGTCCCGGGCCACGTGCACCTCAAGGACATGGGCGACCTCGTGGCGTCGGCCATCCGCGAGGCGGGTGGCGTCTCCAAGGAGTTCAACACCATCGCGGTCGACGACGGCATCGCGATGGGCCATGCGGGGATGCTCTACTCGCTGCCCAGCCGCGACCTCATCGCCGACTCGGTCGAGTACATGGTCAACGCGCACTGCGCGGACGCCCTGGTCTGCATCTCCAACTGCGACAAGATCACGCCGGGCATGCTCAACGCGGCCCTGCGGCTGAACATCCCCGTGGTGTTCGTCTCCGGCGGGCCCATGGAGGCGGGCAAGGCGATCGTCGCGAACGGCGTCGCATCCACCCCGCTCAACCTCATCAACGCCATCAACTACTCGGCGGACGACAACGTGAGCGACGAGGCCCTCGCCGCCGTCGAGGAGTCGGCGTGCCCGACGTGCGGGTCGTGCTCCGGCATGTTCACCGCCAACTCGATGAACTGCCTCACCGAGGCGCTCGGCCTCTCGCTGCCGGGCAACGGCTCGACCCTGGCCACCCACGCCGCCCGCCGCGAGCTGTTCCTCGAGGCCGGCCGCACGATCGTGGACCTCGCCCGCCGGTACTACGAGGACGAGGACGACACGGCGGCACCGCGCGGCATCGCGACGAAGGCCGCCTTCGCCAACGCCATGACGCTCGACGTGGCCATGGGCGGCTCCACCAACACGGTCCTGCACATCCTCGCCGCGGCCCAGGAGGCCGAGGTCGACTTCGACCTCAGCGACATCGAGGACCTGTCGCGCCGGGTTCCGTGCCTGTCCAAGGTCGCCCCCAACCACCCCAGCTTCCACATGGAGGACGTGCACCGCGCGGGCGGCATCCCCGCGCTGCTCGGTGAGCTGGACCGGGCCGGGCTGCTCGACCACGACGTGACCTCCGTGCACACGCCGACGCTGCGCGCCTGGCTGGACGACTGGGACGTGCGCGGCGGCAAGGCGACGGAGCGGGCCGTCGAGCTGTTCCACGCCGCACCCGGGGGCGTGCGCACCACGGAGGCGTTCTCGACGCAGAACCGCTGGGACCGCCTGGACACGGACGCCGCGAACGGGTGCATCCGCGACCTCGCGCACGCCTACACCGTCGAGGGCGGGCTCGCCGTGCTACGCGGCAACCTCGCGGAGGACGGTGCCGTGCTCAAGACGGCGGGCATCGACCCGGACGTCTTCCACTTCGTGGGTCGTGCCCTCGTCTGCGAGTCGCAGGACGAGGCCGTCGAGAAGATCCTGACCAAGCAGGTGCAGCCGGGGCACGTCGTCGTGGTCCGCTACGAGGGCCCCGCGGGCGGTCCCGGCATGCAGGAGATGCTCTACCCGACGTCCTTCATCAAGGGCCGCGGGCTGGGCAAGGTCTGCGCGCTCATCACCGACGGCCGGTTCTCGGGCGGGTCGAGCGGCATCTCCGTGGGCCACATCTCGCCCGAGGCTGCGGCCGGCGGCACGATCGGCCTCGTCGAGGACGGCGACGAGATCGAGATCGACGTGGACACCCGGCTCATCCGGGTCAACGTGCCGGACGAGGTGCTCGCCGAGCGTCGGGCCAAGATGGAGGCGTCGGAGAACCCGTGGCAGCCGCTGAATCGCGACCGCTACGTGTCCCCGGCGCTGCAGGCCTACGCCGCGATGGCCACGTCCGCCGACCGCGGCGCGGTGCGCGACGTGTCCCTCCTGCGCCGACGCTGACGGGTCTCTCCCAGGGGGCGCGGGCGGTCAGCCGTTCGACGAGCTGTGCCGCGGCAGCCGGGCGTCCAGCCAGCTGATCAGGTCGCCGGTGCTGCGCGTCTGCATGAACACCTGCCCGGGGCCGACGAACTCGGCCACCAGCCCCTCACCGCCCAGGAACGTCGTCTTCCACGTGCCGGCCTTGCGGATCGAGTACTGCACGGTGCTCTCGAACGCGACCACGTGTCCGGTGTCGACCACCATCCGCTCGCCCGGCGCCAGGCTCGCACCGCGGATGCCGCCGTACGCGGCGACCAGCAGGTCGCCCTGGCCGGAGCAGCGCAGCAGGATCAGGCCGGCCCCGGAGAAGAAGCCCCTCGCGCCGCCCCACGACGAGTCGACCTCGACGCTCAGGTCGGACGCGAGCCACCCGCCCGACTGCACGAGCAGCTCGTCGCCGCCCGGGAGACTCACCAGGGCGATGTCTCCCGGCAGGGCCGGTGCGACGCCGATGCTCCCGCCCGCCTTGCTCGAGAAGTCGTTGACGAAGAAGCTCTCGCCGCCGAACGCGCGGCGCAGCCCCGTCATGAACCCGCCTCGGGTGGAGGTCTCGACCCTGACGTCGCCGCGCTGGCTCGCCATCGCCCCCGACTCGACACGGACGGACCCGCCCGGCTCCAAGGTGATCTCCGCGAACGCGAAGGCTGGTCCATCGTCGATCTGCACGTGCACGGTTCTCTCCCTGACATCGTCGTAGGTGTCGCCATCATGCCCGGTCTGACCTGCGCCCGGGCCGAGCAGGCGACCTGGCCCGGTCCTAGACTCCGGGCATGACCGAAGCTCGCACTCCCGACATCAAGCCTCGCTCGCGCACGGTCACCGACGGCCTGGAGGCGACCGCGTCCCGCGGCATGCTCCGGGCGGTCGGTCTGGGCGACGACGACTTCGCGAAGCCGCAGGTGGGCGTCGCGAGCTCCTGGAACGAGATCACGCCGTGCAACCTGTCGCTGCAGCGCCTCGCGCAGGCCGCGAAGGCCGGCGTGCACGCCGCGGGCGGGTACCCGCTCGAGTTCGGCACCATCTCCGTGTCCGACGGCATCTCGATGGGCCACGAGGGCATGCACTTCTCGCTCGTGAGCCGCGACATCATCGCCGACTCGGTCGAGACGGTCATGCAGGCGGAGCGGCTCGACGGGTCGGTGCTGCTGGCGGGCTGCGACAAGTCCCTGCCCGGCATGCTCATGGCCGCGGCGCGGCTCGACCTCGCGAGCGTGTTCCTCTACGCGGGCTCGATCGCGCCCGGCTGGGTCAAGCTCGAGGACGGCACCGAGAAGGACGTCACGATCATCGACGCGTTCGAGGCGGTCGGCGCGTGCGCGCGCGGGCTCATGAGCCGCGAGGACGTCGACCGGATCGAGCGCGCGATCTGCCCGGGCGAGGGTGCCTGCGGCGGCATGTACACCGCCAACACCATGGCGTCGGTCGCCGAGGCGATCGGCATGTCGATCCCCGGCTCCGCGGCACCGCCGTCGGCCGACCGCCGCCGCGACGCCTTCGCGCACAAGTCGGGCGAGGCCGTCGTGGAGATGCTGCGGCGGGGCATCACGGCGCGCCAGATCATGACCAAGGAGGCGTTCGAGAACGCGATCGCCGTGGTCATGGCGTTCGGCGGGTCGACCAACGCCGTGCTGCACCTGCTCGCCATCGCGCACGAGGCCGAGGTGGACCTCACGCTGGCCGACTTCTCCCGCGTCGCGGCGCGGGTCCCGCACCTGGGCGACCTCAAGCCGTTCGGCCGGTACGTCATGAACGACATCGACCGCATCGGCGGCGTGCCGGTGGTCATGAAGGCGCTGCTCGACGCCGGGCTCCTGCACGGTGACTGCCTCACGGTCACGGGCAAGACGATCGCCGAGAACCTCGCGGACGTGAACCCCCCCGACCCGGACGGCAAGATCCTGCGGGCCCTGGACAACCCCATCCACCGCACGGGCGGGATCACGATCCTGCACGGGTCTCTGGCGCCCGAGGGCGCCGTGGTGAAGTCGGCGGGGTTCGACAGCGACGTCTTCGAGGGCACCGCGCGCGTGTTCGACCGGGAGCGCGCGGCGATGGACGCGCTCGAGGACGGCACGATCGTCGCGGGCGACGTGGTCGTCATCCGCTACGAGGGCCCCAAGGGCGGCCCGGGCATGCGCGAGATGCTCGCGATCACCGGTGCGATCAAGGGCGCGGGGCTCGGCAAGGACGTCCTGCTCCTCACCGACGGCCGCTTCTCGGGCGGCACCACCGGGCTGTGCGTCGGGCACGTCGCACCCGAGGCGGTGGACGCCGGCCCCATCGCGTTCGTGCGCGACGGGGACCGCATCCGCCTCGACGTGGCGAACGCGACGCTCGACATCCTGGTGCCGGCCGACGAGCTCGACGCCCGCCGCGCGGGCTGGGCACCGCTGCCGCCCACCTACACCCGCGGCGTGCTGGCCAAGTACGCGAAGCTGGTCCAGTCGGCCTCCAAGGGGGCCGTGCTGACGTGATCCGTCCGCGCTGACGGCCTCCGCCGAGGTAGGGCTGCCCCACGGCGAGGTCGGTGGGGCAGCCGCACTGACCAGCTCGTCGCCCGTCCCTAGCGTCGGGCGCATGACCACCACGGCTGCACGGACCACGCCCGAGCGCACCCGACGACGAGGGCACCGGGTCAGCTGGACCGTGGTCACGCTGACCTCGCTGGCCGTCGCCACCTACGCCGTGAGCCCCTACCTGATGCGCTCGCTGCGGGCCCTGGCGGCCGACGACGTCGGGCTCGCGACCGGCTACGCAGGGCGTCCGGCGCCCGTGCTGCTGGCGTTCTCCCTGCACGTCGCGGCGGGCGGCGTCGCGCTGCTCGTGGGGCCGTTCTCGTTCTGGGCGGGGCTGCGTCGTCGTCGGCCCGCCGTGCACCGCGCGATCGGCCGCACCTACCTCGGGGCGGTCGGCGTCGCGGGGGTGGGGGCGCTTGCGCTCGCGCCCGTGAACACCGCGGGCATGGTCGGCCTCTTCGGGTTCGGCACGCTCGCGGTGCTGTGGCTCGCCACGTCCTGGCGCGGATACCGCGCCATCCGCGCCGGCGACGCCGCGGGCCACCAGGCGTGGATGATCCGCAGCTTCGCGCTGACGTACGCCGCCGTGACGCTGCGCGCATGGACGGGAGTGCTGGTCGCCGTGCAGGCGCCGTTCACGTCGGGGCCGTCCGGGGTGGACACGGCGTTCGACAACGCCTACGCCGCGGTGCCGTTCCTGTGCTGGCTCCCCAACCTGGTGGTCGCCGAATGGCTGATCCGGCGACGCCACCTGCCCACGCTGCGAATCACCGAGCCGGACCGGGCGATGCAGGGCTAGCGTGCGACGCATGGGAAAGGTGCACGAGTCGATCGACGGTCGCCTGCGGGCCTTCGTCGAGAAGCAGCCGATGTTCTTCGTCGCGACCGCACCGAGCGGCGCCGACGGCCATGTCAACGTGTCACCCAAGGGCATCCCGGGGTCGTTCGTCGTGATCGACGAGCACACGGTCGCCTACGTCGACCTCACCGCGAGCGGCTCGGAGACCATCGCCCACCTGCGGGACAACGGCCGCATCACGATCATGTTCTGCGCCTTCGACGGCCCGCCGAACATCGTGCGGCTGCACGGGCGTGGACGGTTCGTGACGCTGTACGACGAGGGCTTTGACGACCTGCTGGAGCTGTTCCCGGCCGAACTCCCCGAGAACAAGGGCACGCGCGCGGTGATCGCCGTCGACGTCGAACGCGTGTCGGACTCCTGCGGCTACGGCGTGCCGCTCATGAGCTACGAGGGGGAGCGGGACCTGCTCCCGCCGTACATGGAGCGCAAGGGCGTCGAGGGCCGGGCCGACTACCGGCGGCAGAAGAACCGCGTGAGCATCGACGGGCTGCCCGGCTTCGACATGGACCCGGTCGAAGGGCGCTGATCAGCACGTCTGCTCAACCTCACCCGGCCGCGTGCCGATGGCTGGTGCAGGCGGGAGCGTCCGGCGACCGCGCTGCCGAAGGAGCCCGCGCGCGTGACGACAGAGCCTGCGATCCGCACGCGAGCGCTGCGCAAGACGTACCGGTCGTTCACGCTCCGTGAGGTCGTCGCGGTCGAGGGTCTCGACCTCGACGTGCCCGTCGGTGGTGTGCACGCCTTCCTCGGCCCCAACGGCGCCGGCAAGACGACGACCATCCGGATGCTCCTCGGCCTCGTGCGCCCGGACTCGGGCAGCATCCGCGTGCTCGGGCACGACTTCCCGGACGGGCTCGAGCGTGCCGTGGCCGGCGTCGGGGCGATCGTCGAGCAGCCCCGCTTCTTCCCCGCCTTCTCCGGGCGCCGCAACCTTCTCCTGCTCGCCCGTGGGATCGGGGGGAGCGAGCGAGCGGTGGATGCGCTGCTCGACCAGGTGGGTCTCGGTGCACGCGGCGGTGACGCCGTGCGCAAGTACGCGCTGGGGATGCGGCAGCGCCTCGCGATCGCGGCCACGCTGCTGAAGGACCCCCGTCTGCTCATCTTCGACGAGCCGACGAACGGCCTCGACCCCGAGGGCATCCACGACGTGCGCCGGACGATGCGGGACCTCGCGGACCAGGGCCGGACCGTGCTCGTCTCCAGCCACGCGCTGGGCGAGGTCGAGCAGGTGGCCGACACCGCGTCGATCGTGGTGCGCGGGCGGCTGGTGGCGTCGGGACCGGTCGCCGAGCTCGTCGGCGCCTCCGCGGCATCCAGCGTGCGGGTGCGTGTGTCGCAGCCGGCGGTCGCCGTCGGGCTGCTGAGCGCGCAGGGATGGGGCGTCCGCCAGGACGGTGACGTGCTGGTCGTGGACGGCGCGCCCGACCCCTCCGTGGTCAGTCAGGTGCTCGCCGCCGGCGGCGTGCACCCGTCGGAGCTCGCGCTGGTCCGACCCGACCTGGAGTCCGTGTTCCTGCAGCTCACCGGCTCGGACCGCGGCGCTGTGGTCGCGCCGTGAGGCTCGTCGGCGTCGAGCTGTTCCGGTTCCGCAGCCGCGCCTTCTCGTGGCTGGTCGCGGGCCTGCTGCTGCTGGTGGCCGTCGGCTTCGCGATCGAGGCGTGGCACGACACCCGCCCGCCGTCGGCCGCCACGGTCGCCGCGGCGAGGGAGGCCTACGAGTCCGACGTCGAGGCGTACGCCCCGGACGGGCCGATCCAGACGCAGTGCCGCGAGGCGCTGGCGAAGGTGCTCGAGAAGGATCCGGACTCGACGCTGACGTGCCACGCGCTGCCGACGCCTCGGCTCGAGGAGTACCTCGTGCCGCCGCGGACCTTCGCGGACGCGGTCACCTCGGCCGTCGACGGTCTGACCGGCGCGCTGGTCGTCGCGGCGATCATGGCGGCCACGAGCTTCGTGACGGCAGAGTTCTCCACCGGCTCGATGGGTCTGTGGCTCACCTTCGTGCCGCGGCGCAGCGCGGTGTTCGCGAGCAAGACGATCGCCGCGATGGCCGCGGCGGCGGTGTTCGCCGCCGGCGGCTGGGTCGCGGTGGTCCTCGCGATCACGGCCGTGCACGCCGCCTCGGGCCAGTCCGTCGGCGACGTGGTCCTGTGGGGCGACCTGCTGGCAACGGGAGCGCGGCAGGTGGCGCTCGCCGTCGTGGTCGCATCGATCGCCGCCGCCCTCGCGTTCTCCCTGCGTCATGCCGCGGCGGTCTTCGGCGTGCTCGTGTGGTGGGTCGTCTCGATCGAGCTGGTGCTGGGCGAGGTCTCCCCGACGCTCCGGCCGGTGAGCCTGGGCTTCAACGCCCAAGCGTGGGTGCACGGCCACGCCTCCTACGTGGTCGACGAGTGCATCGCCGTCGACGACTGCCGCTCCGTCGAGCACGTCGTGGGCGCGGCGCAGGGCGGGGTCGTCCTGCTCGTCGTCGCGGCCGTCGTGGCCGGGGTCGGGCTCGTCGTGTTCCGGCGCCGCGACGTCTCCTGACGCGTGCGCGTTCCACAGGATGGGCGTGTGAACCACGATGTGAGACGGCGTGACACCCAGCCTACGGAGGCGTAACCTCGCTCACGTGCAGACGATCCTCCTCGTAGTACTTCCTGAGCGCGCCGGCTGAGGCCATCCGCACAGGCCTCGTCAGCGCGCTCACCCCTCGTCAGGCCATGCGGCCTCGAGGGGTTTTCTGTTGTCCGGCACATGCATGACCCCGCAGCACCACCGCACGCAGGGAGAGAACAACGATGGCTACCGGTCCCCACCCGGCACCGCCGCGCACGCCCGCGCCGCCCGCCCACGGTCCCGCCGCAGTCGGCTCGCGCTCCGTCGCCGCCCCCGTCACCAGCTCCGTCAGTGAGCAGGTCACCGGCGCGCAGTCGATCGTCCGCTCGCTCGAGGAGGTCGGTGCCGAGGTCGTCTTCGGCATCCCGGGCGGCGCCATCCTGCCCACGTACGACCCGCTCATGGACTCCACCCGGGTGCGCCACATCCTGGTGCGGCACGAGCAGGGCGGCGGGCACGCCGCCGCTGGCTACGCCGCCGCGACCGGCAGGGTCGGCGTCTGCATGGCCACCTCGGGTCCGGGGGCGACCAACCTGGTGACCCCGATCGCGGACGCGCACATGGACTCGGTGCCGCTCGTCGCCATCACCGGCCAGGTGGGCGCGTCGCTCATCGGCACGGACGCGTTCCAGGAGGCCGACATCGTCGGCATCACGCTGCCGGTGACCAAGCACAACTACCTGGTGACGAACCCCGACGACATCCCGCGCGTGATCGCCGAGGCGTTCCACATCGCCTCGACCGGCCGTCCCGGCCCGGTGCTCGTAGACATCGCGAAGTCCGCCATGCAGTCGCAGACCACGTTCACCTGGCCGCAGGAGATCGCGCTCCCGGGCTACCACCCGGTCACCAAGCCGCACGCCAAGCAGATCCGCGAGGCGGCGCGGCTGCTCGCGACGGCCCGTCGGCCCGTCCTGTACGTGGGCGGCGGCGTGATCCGCGCCCGCGCCTCCGCGCAGCTGCGCGCGCTCGTCGACGCGTCCGGCGCTCCCGTCGTCACCACGCTCATGGCGCGCGGCGCGCTGCCCGACTCCCACCCGCAGCACCTGGGGATGCCGGGCATGCACGGGACCGTGCCGGCCGTGGCCGCGCTGCAGAAGGCCGACCTCGTGGTCGCGCTGGGCGCGCGGTTCGACGACCGTGTCACCGGCCTGCTGTCGAGCTTCGCTCCCGACGCCGCGATCGTCCACGCCGACATCGACCCGGCGGAGATCAGCAAGAACCGCACGGCGGACGTGCCGATCGTCGGTGACCTGCGCGAGGTCCTGGCCGACCTGCTGCCGGAGCTCGCGCGCGAGCACGGGCAGCACGGCAAGCCCGACCTCGAGGGCTGGTGGCGGATGCTCGACGACCTGCGCGAGGCCTTCCCGCTGGGCTTCGACGAGCCGTCCGACGGCCTGCTCGCCCCGCAGCACGTCATCTCGCGGATCGGCGCGCTCAGCGGACCCGACGCCACCTACGTCGCGGGCGTCGGCCAGCACCAGATGTGGGCTGCGCAGTTCATCCGGTACGAGCGCCCCAACGCGTGGCTCAACTCCGGCGGCCTGGGCACCATGGGCTACTCGGTCCCTGCCGCCATGGGCGCGAAGGTGGGCGAGCCGGACCGCACGGTGTGGGCGATCGACGGTGACGGCTGCTTCCAGATGACCAACCAGGAGCTCGCCACCTGCACGATCAACGACATCCCGATCAAGGTCGCGGTGATCAACAACTCCTCGCTCGGCATGGTCCGGCAGTGGCAGACCCTCTTCTACGAGGAGCGCTACTCGAACACCGACCTGCACACGGGGCACGGGACGCGGCGGGTGCCCGACTTCGTCAAGCTCGCGGACGCGTACGGGGCCGTCGGGCTGCGGTGCGAGAGCAAGGCGGACGTCGACGCCACCATCAAGCGCGCCCTGGAGATCGACGACCAGCCGGTCGTCGTGGACTTCACGGTCTCGCGCGACGCCATGGTCTGGCCGATGATCGCCGCGGGCGGCAGCAACGACAAGATCGAGTACGCCCGGGGCATCAGCCCGGCGTGGGACCGGGAGGACTGATCCAGATGAGCCGTCACACACTGTCGGTGCTCGTCGAGAACAAGCCCGGCGTGCTCACGCGCGTCGCCGGCCTGTTCGCCCGGCGCTCGTTCAACATCCACTCCCTGGCGGTCGGTCCGACGGAGCACGACGAGATCTCCCGGATCACGGTCGTCGTGGACGTCGACGAGCTGCCCCTCGAGCAGGTGACCAAGCAGCTGAACAAGCTGATCAACGTCATCAAGATCGTCGAGCTCGAGGACAGCGCCTCCGTGCAGCGCGAGCTGCTGCTGGTGAAGGTGCGCGCCGACGCGTCGCAGCGCACCGGCGTCCTGGAGATCGTCAACCTGTTCCGGGCGCACGTCGTCGACGTGGTCCCCGACTCGGTCGTCATCGAGGCGACCGGCTCCCCGGGCAAGCTCGAGGCCCTGCTCGCGGCCCTTGAGCCGTTCGGCGTCCGTGAGATCGTGCAGTCCGGCACGGTCGCCATCGGTCGCGGCTCCCGCTCGATCACGGACCGGGCGCTCGAGCGCGTCACGCGCTCCGCCTGATACCCCTTGTCTCGCACACCCACATCACCTAAGGAGTTCCACCGTGGCTGAGCTGTTCTACGACGACGATGCCGACCTGTCGCTGATCCAGTCCAAGAAGGTCGCCGTCATCGGCTACGGCAGCCAGGGGCACGCGCACTCGCTCAACCTGCGCGACTCCGGTGTCGACGTGACCGTCGGCCTGCGCGAGGGCTCCGCCTCGCGCACCAAGGCCGAGAACGAGGGCCTCAAGGTCGCCACGGTGGCCGAGGCCGTCGCCGGCGCCGAGGTCGTCGTGATCCTCGCGCCCGACCAGGTGCAGCGCATCGTCTACCGCGACGAGATCGAGCCCAACCTGCAGCCCGGCGCCGCGCTGGTGTTCGGCCACGGCTTCAACATCCGCTTCGGCTACATCAAGCCGGCCGCCGAGCACGACGTGTTCATGGTCGCCCCCAAGGGCCCCGGCCACCTGGTGCGCCGCGAGTACGTGGACGGTCGCGGCGTGCCCGTGATCGTCGCCGTCGAGCAGGACGCCTCGGGCTCCGCGTGGGCGCTCGCGCTCTCCTACGCCAAGGCGATCGGGGGCCTGCGCGCCGCCGGCATCAAGACGACGTTCACCGAGGAGACCGAGACCGACCTGTTCGGCGAGCAGGCCGTCCTGTGCGGTGGCGTCTCGCAGCTCATCCAGTACGGCTTCGAGACCCTGACCGAGGCGGGTTACCAGCCCGAGGTCGCGTACTTCGAGGTGCTGCACGAGCTCAAGCTCATCGTCGACCTCATCTTCGAGGGCGGCATCACCAAGCAGCGCTGGTCCGTCTCCGACACCGCCGAGTACGGCGACTACGTGTCTGGCCCCCGCGTGATCACGCCCGACGTCAAGGCCAACATGGGTGCGGTTCTCGCCGACATCCAGAACGGCGCCTTCGCCGAGCGGTTCATCAACGACCAGGACGCCGGCGCGCCGGAGTTCAAGGAGCTGCGCGAGAAGGGCCAGAACCACCCCATCGAGCCCGTCGGCCGCGAGCTGCGCAAGCTCTTCGCGTGGGTCAAGCCGTCCGACTCGGACTACGTCGAGGGCTCGGCCGCCCGCTGACGCCCGCGCGGTGCCCGCACCGTCTGCGCGCTGCACCCGCACCGGTGCGTCCGTTCCGACCGCCGACCGCGGGTCGCACGGCGCCGGCGCGGGCCGCGCGCGACGCGCGCCCGCGTCGCGGGACCCGCGCTCGGCGACCAGCCGCGCCAGCGCGACCGAACGGCACCCCCTCGGGGATGCCGGCGTTCGCGGGCTGCTCGGTCCGCCCGGTGCCCCGCGCGGCCGCCCGCTGACGCCCCGCGCAGCCGCCTGCGGCCGCCCGCTGACGCCCCGCGCAGCCGCCCGCGGCCGCCCGCTGACGCCCCGCGCAGCCGCCCGCGGCCGCCGCACCCGCCCGTGGCCGCCGGACCCGCCCGCGCGCTGCCCGGTCTGGCCACCGACCGCGGGTCGTACGGCGTCG
>NZ_JAUCGR010000004.1:54434-403616 GCF_030362815.1 Cellulomonas edaphi
GGTGCGGGCCGCGCGCGACGCGCGCTCGCGTCGCGCGACCCGCGCTCGGCGAGGCGGCAGCGCGCCAGCACGCCGAGCACGACCCGCACGGCACCCCCGCGGGGTGCCGTGCGGCGTTCGCGGGTGCAGGTGGGCGTGGTGCGCAAGGATGGGGCCAACGACGACGAAGGGGTGGCGATGAGCGACGAGACGACCGGGAGCGCGAGCGGCGGGGACGACCTGTACGAGGGCGCCGGGATCGCCACGGACGCCGACGACAGGATCAGCGCGTTCTGGCAGGCTGCCCGCGGCCACGTCGGCTTCGGCAAGATGGAGACCATCGTCGGCGGCACGCCCCTCGACGTCGTGCCGCCGCCCTCGTTCTCGTTCGGCGTGGGGAGCGAGGCCGACGAGGCGCTCGCCCAGGTGCTCGACGGCACCCGGGCGCAGACCTCGGCGCCGCGCGAGCAGTTCGACGAGCTGCCCCGCGTGGGCGACCTCGCGATCGTGCTCGACGCGGCGGGTGAGCCGCGTGCCCTGATCCGGACCACGGAGGTCGAGGACGGCGCCGACGTGGTGGAGCGGTTCGAGCTGGTGTACCCCACGGACGGCCCGACGCCCGCGGTCGACTAGGCCATCAGGTGAGATGCGCGTCCCGAGAGGTGGGACGCCCGGGTAGGGTGGCCGCATGAGCAGCCACTCGGATCCTCGGACCATCAACCTCGCCGTCGTCGCCGGCGACGGGATCGGCACCGAGGTCGTCGAGCAGGGACTGCTGGCCCTGGACGCCGCCCTCGCGGGTTCCGGCGTGGGCGTCGCGACCACCGAGTTCGACCTCGGCGCGCGCCGCTGGCACGCGACCGGCGAGACGCTCACGGACACCGACCTGGACGCGATCCGGACGCACGACGCGATCCTGCTGGGCGCGATCGGCGACCCCACCGTGCCGAGCGGGGTGCTCGAGCGAGGCCTGCTGCTCAAGCTGCGCTTCGCGCTGGACCACTACGTGAACCTGCGCCCCAGCACGCTGTTCCCGGGCGTCCCTACGCCGTTGGGCAACCCGGGCGAGATCGACTTCGTCGTCGTGCGTGAGGGCACCGAGGGGCCGTACGTCGGCAACGGCGGCGCCATCCGCGTGGGCACGCCGCACGAGATCGCCAACGAGGTGAGCATCAACACCGCGTTCGGCGTCGAGCGCGTGGTGCGGGACGCGTTCGCGCGCGCCGCGGTGCGCCCGCGCAAGAAGCTCACGCTGGTGCACAAGCACAACGTCCTGGTGCACGCCGGGCACCTGTGGCGGCGCACCGTCGAGGCCGTCAACGCCGAGTTCCCCGACGTGACCGTGGACTACCTGCACGTCGACGCCGCCACCATCTTCCTGGTGACGAACCCCGCGCGGTTCGACGTCATCGTCACGGACAACCTGTTCGGCGACATCCTCACCGACCTCGCGGCGGCGATCACGGGCGGCATCGGCCTGGCCGCGTCCGCCAACATCAACCCCGACCGCACCAGCCCCAGCATGTTCGAGCCGGTGCACGGCTCCGCGCCGGACATCGCCGGGCAGGGCAAGGCGGACCCGACGGCGACCGTGCTCTCGGTCGCGCTGCTGCTCGACCACCTGGGCCTCGCGGCACAGGCCCGCACGGTCGAGGCTGCCGTCGCGGCCGACATCGCCGAGCGCAGCGGCCGAGTACGGTCGACGGCCGAGGTGGGCAAGGACCTCGCCGCGCGCATCGCGGGCTGATCTCCCGGCTGGGCCCCTCGGACCTCGTCCGACGCGGCACCGCTGTCCTCCCGGCCGTCGTCACCGGTACCGTCAACTCGACCCTGGTGAAAGGCCCCTTCTCATGAGCACCCTCGCGCACCCCACGTCGGCAGACCTCTTCGAGGTCCACCGCACCACGAGCCCCGTTCCGGACGAGGAGCGCGCCGCCGCGCTCGCCGCGCCGAAGTTCGGCACCGTCTTCACGGAGCACATGGCTCGCATCTCGTTCACGAACGCCTCCGGCTGGCAGGACCGCCGGGTCGAGCAGTACGGCCCGCTCCAGCTGGACCCGGCCACCGCCGTGCTGCACTACGCGCAGGAGATCTTCGAGGGCCTCAAGGCGTACCGACACCCGGACGGCAGCGTCTGGACGTTCCGGCCGCGGGACAACGCCGCCCGGTTCGCCCGGTCGGCGCAGCGGCTCGCGCTGCCCGTGCTCCCCGAGGCCGACTTCCTCGGCGCCATCGAGGCGCTCGTGCGGACCGACCTCGCGTGGGTGCCGTCCGGCGAGGAGACGAGCCTCTACCTGCGCCCGTTCATGTACGCCTCGGAGTCGTTCCTGGGCGTCCGTCCGTCGCTCGAGGCTGAGTTCCTGGTGATCGCCTCGCCCGTGGGCCCGTACTTCGCGGGCGGCGTGCGACCCGTGGCCATCTGGGTGGACCAGGAGTTCCACCGGGCGGGAGCGGGTGGCACCGGCGCGGCCAAGTGCGGCGGCAACTACGCCGCGAGCCTGCTGCCGCAGCAGAACGCGCACGACAAGGGCTTCGAGCAGGTGTGCTTCCTGGACGCGTCGACCAACACGATGCTCGAGGAGCTCGGGGGCATGAACGTGTTCCTCGTGGGCGCTGACGGCAGCGTCACGACGCCGCCCGTCTCTGGCTCCATCCTCGAGGGCGTCACGCGGTCCTCGATCATCCAGCTGCTCGTCGACGCCGGCCACGAGGTGTCCGAGCGCCCCCTGCCGCTCGCTGAGGTGCGCGCGGGGCTCGCCGACGGCTCGATCGCCGAGGTGTTCGCGTGCGGGACGGCGGCGGTCATCACGCCGATCGGCCGCCTCGCGGGCGACGACTTCGACCTCGTGGTGGGCGACGGCGATGCCGGTGCCGTCACCACGCGGATCCGCGCCGAGCTCACGGACATCCAGTACGGGCGCGCCACCGACCGGCACAGCTGGCTGCACCGCCTGGCCTGACCGACAGCACGAAGGCCGCCCCCGCAGCACGGGGGCGGCCTTCGTCGCGTCGGTCGTCAGGCGGCCGGGATCCTGCGGATGGTGCGCGCCAGCACGCCCGCGAGCAGCGACCAGATGGCGATGCCGATCACCAGGTTGACCACGCCGGAGCACGCGGCTCGCTGGACGTCGTCCGTCCAGGTCAGCGGCACGAGCGCGACGACCAGCGTGGCCAGCCCCATGATCCAGCCGAAGAAGGCCCGCGGTCGGGGAGTGGTCAGCACGAGCAGGTGCAGCAGGGCCCCCGCGACGACGGCGCCCACCACGGCGCCCACCACGTACGCGCCCATGGTCGAGCCGGTGTCGAACGGGTCCTGGGTGACCAGGTCGATGTCGAGGATCGACTCGAAGATCAGCGTGCCGGCCACCCCGACGAGCGCCGCCACGATCGCCGTCGCGGCGACCCCGCCCCAGTACTGCCCGGCCGCGACCGTCAGGCGCGGCTCGGAGCGCGCCGGCGCGGGCGCGGGCTCGGGCAGCGCGGCGGAGGTGGGCGTCGCCGCGTAGCCGGCCGGGGGCACGGCGGGCGGCTGGCTCGGGGGCGGCTGGCTCACGGGCGGTCCGCCCGCGCCCGGGGTGCCGGGCGGTGGCACCGCGCCCGGCTGGTCGAACCGGCTGGCGGCCGGGATGCGCGACGTGGGGGGCTGGTCCGGGGGGACGGACATGGCGGGCTCCTCGGTCTGGGTGCCGTGCGCCTCCGGGACGGGCAGGTGTCCGGCAGTCGTCTCGTCCCCGCCAACGTAGCGAGGTGGAGCCGGCACAGCGCGGTGAAGGCACGCGGCGCGCGCGTCTGGGGCGGAAGACGGTGATGTCCACGGGGTGGAACGGGTGACCGGGCGCCGGGACGTGTGCCACGATGAGCGCGTGACCACCGTTCGAAGCCTGGCGCTCATTATCGAGTAGCGCGTCGACCCACCCGTCGACGCGCAGACCTCCCGTACCTCGGGGGGTTTTTTTGTTGGTCGGCACACCCCGCTCGGCCGGCATTGTCGTCGCCCCGCTACCGCACCACCCCCGCGGCCCCTGGGCGACGGAGCACCCCGCACGTACCGCAGGACCAGCACCGAAGAGAGCCGATCGTGACCGCACACCCCTTCCACGTCTACGACACGACGCTGCGCGACGGCGCGCAGCAGGAGGGCATGAACCTGTCGGTCGCCGACAAGCTCGCGATCGCCCCCCTTCTCGACGAGCTGGGCGTCGGCTTCATCGAGGGCGGCTGGCCCGGTGCCGTGCCCAAGGACACCGAGTTCTTCAAGCGCGCCGCCAAGGAGCTCGACCTGCGCAACGCCGAGCTCGCGGCCTTCGGCGCCACCCGTAAGCCCGGCGTGCGGGCGGTCGACGACCCGCAGGTGCGCGCGCTCGTCGACTCCGAGGCGCCGGTCGTCGCGCTCGTCGCGAAGCACGACCTGCGGCATGCCGAGCGTGCGCTGCGCACCACGGGCGACGAGAACATCGCGATGATCGCCGACACCGTCTCGTACCTGGTCCGCGAAGGACGCCGTGTCGTGGTGGACGCGGAGCACTTCTTCGACGGCTACCGCTTCGACCCCGCATACACGCGAGCCGCGGTGCTGGCCGGCTTCGAGGCGGGCGCGGAGGTGGTCGCGCTGTGCGACACCAACGGCGGCATGGTTCCCGCCTGGGTCTCCGACATCGTGCATGAGATCCGCGAGCTCGTCGGTCCCGACGCGATCCTCGGCATGCACGCGCACAACGACTCGGGGTGCGCCGTGGCCAACACGCTGGCCGCCGTCGAGGCAGGAGCCCGGCACATCCAGGGCACGGTCAACGGCTACGGCGAGCGCACCGGCAACGCCGACCTGCTGGCGGTGGTCGCCAACCTCGAGCTCAAGTACGGCCACGCTGTGCTCGCGACGGACGGCGAACGCCCCGGTGGCCTCCCAGAGCTGACCCGCATCGCGCACGCCATCAGCGAGATCACCAACATCTCGCCGTTCGCGCGCTCGCCGTACGTGGGCGCCAGCGCGTTCGCCCACAAGGCGGGCCTGCACGCCTCCGCGATCAAGGTGGACCCGGACCTCTACCAGCACATCGACCCGGCGCAGGTGGGCAACGACATGCGCATGCTCGTGAGCGACATGGCGGGCCGCGCGTCGATCGAGCTCAAGGGTCGCGAGCTGGGCTTCGACCTGTCCGGGCGGGCGGAGCTGCTGGGCCGCGTGACCGAGCGGGTCAAGGACGCCGAGGCGCACGGGTACACGTACGAGGCCGCGGACGCCTCGTTCGAGCTGCTCCTGGTCGAGGAGATCGACGGCGGGCGCCCGCAGTACTTCCGCGTCGAGTCGTGGCGCACCATCGTCGAGCGCAGCGGCAGCCGGGGCACTCCGGCGACCGCCGAGGCGACGGTGAAGCTGCACGCCGGCGGCGAGCGGCACGTCACCACGGGGGAGGGCAACGGACCCGTCAACGCCCTCGACCACGCGCTGCGTCAGGCCCTCATCCGCGTGTACCCCGAGCTCGAGGCGTTCGAGCTCATCGACTTCAAGGTGCGCATCCTCGACTCCATGCACGGCACCGACGCGGTCACGCGCGTGCTCATCGAGACCGCGGACGGCCAGACGTCGTGGAGCACCGTGGGGGTGGGCCCCAACCTGCTCGAGGCCGCCTGGGAGGCGCTCACCGACTCCGCCATCTGGGGGTTGCGCAACCGTGGCGTCGCGCCACGCTGACGCCATCCCTGCGGCGCGCGACGTCGCGGCATAGCCTCGGATCAAGAGAACAGCACGCACGACGACGAGGGGAGCGGCCCGTTGGCCGGCACGCAGCCGCAGCCCCCCGGACCAGCCACGGCCGTGGAGGAGCTCGGACGTCGTTCGAGCTGGTGGTGGTGGCTCGTCGTGGTCGCGGGGCTGGCGGTCGTCGTCCTGGTGGTGCTCCAGCCGTGGGCGGACCACCCGACGGAGCCGGCCGCCACCGACGTGCCGGCGGCGGCGTCGGACATCCCCGTCGGCCCCAGCCCGTCGCTGACCAGGACGGGGCCGAGCGCCGCGGGCTCCACCCCCGCACCGGTGCCCGGCGAGGACGCGGTGTTCGACGCGGCGACGCTGCCCACCTTGTTCGTCACCCCGCAGGACCTGGCGGTGAGCGTGCCCGCGGCGAAGGGCGGCGTGCGTGCCGGGGTCGGCCCCGGCACCGTGGCATGGGGCCTGCCGGCCGGCGCGAGCATCGACCCGGCCACGTGCACGACGGCCGTCACGGTGGTCGCCCGTCCGCCCGACGAGTTCGACGCACGCTCGTCGCTCAACGATGCCTTCACGTGGCAGCAGCGGGTCGCGGTCCTCGCCGACGCGGACGCCGCGCGCGACGCGTTCCGTGACCTGGTGACCACCGTGGACGCGTGCCCCGCCTACGCGCAGACGAAGCCCGATGCCCCCCAGGTGGCGTGGGCCGCCGAACCGGCGATCGAGGGCCAGGGCGTCTACCCGTCGATCGTCCAGGAGCTGACCCGCTCGGAGGGCACGACGCGGCTGCCGTCGTTCCACGGCCACATGCTGGTGGGGAACACCATCGTCACCTGGACGGCCACCGCGCTCGCGGAGGGCACGGACACCGAGGCGGCGCTCGCCACCCTGGGCGACGCGACGACTCTCAACGCGATGGTGCAGGGTCGCGCACGGCTGGCCGTGGAGGCGTTGGGGTGACGATGCACGGTGAGTCCAAGATGCACGGTGAGTACAAGGTGCCGGGAGGAAAGCTCGTCGCCGTCGACCTCGACGTGCGCGACGGCGCGCTGCACGACGTCGTGGTGAGCGGGGACTTCTTCCTGGAGCCCGACGAGGCCCTCGGCGTGCTCGGCGCCTCGCTCGACGGACTCCCGCAGGACAGCTCGCCCTCTCGGCTCACGCAGGCCGTGGCCGACGGCCTCGCCGCGGCCGAGGGCGCGGGACGGCTCGCGGGACCCGTGGCGATGGTCGGCTTCGACGCGCGGTCGGTGGCGCTCGCGGTCCGGCGTGCGCTCGGGTACTCGACGGCCTGGTCCGACCACACGTTCGAGCTCATCCACCCGGGTCCCCTGCCGCCCGCGGTGCACGCCGCGCTCGACCAGGTGCTCACCGCCGAGCTGGCCGCGGGCCGCCGCGGGCCCACGCTGCGGTTCTGGGAGTGGGTGGAGCCGGCTGTGATCATCGGCTCGTTCCAGTCGCTGCGCAACGAGGTGGACCTCGAGGCCGCCCAGCGGTACGGCATCACGGTGGTGCGGCGCATCTCCGGTGGCGGCGCGATGTTTATGGAGGCGGGCAACTGCATCACCTTCTCGATGGTGGTGCCCGCCTCTCTGGTGGACGCCATGACGTTCGAGGAGTCGTACGCGTTCCTCAACCAGTGGGTGCTGGGCGCGCTCGCCGACGTCGGGGTGCAGGCGTTCGTCACGGGCCTCAACGACATCGCCTCCCCGGCGGGCAAGCTGGCCGGGTCCGCGCAGAAGCGCATGGTGGGCGGTGCGGTGCTCCACCACGTGACGATGAGCTACGACATCGACGCCGCCAAGATGCTCGAGGTGCTCCGCATCGGGCGCGAGAAGCTGTCCGACAAGGGCACGGCGTCCGCCAACAAGCGGGTGGACCCGGTGCGCTCGCAGACCAACCTGCCGCGCGAGGCGGTCATCGAGGCGTTCGCCGCCCACTTCCGCTCCAGGTACACGGTGGTGGACGGCGAGCTGCACGAGGGGGAGCTCGCCCTCGCCCAGGACCTGGCGCGCACCAAGTTCGCGGACGACGCCTGGACCGCCCGCGTACCGTGACGCCATGAAGACGATCCTCAACATCATCTGGCTGGTGCTGGCGGGTTTCTGGCTCGCCCTCGGCTACATCGCCGCCGGGATCCTCTGCTGCATCCTCATCGTGACCATCCCGTTCGGGATCGCGTCGTTCCGGATCGCCGGCTACGTGCTGTGGCCGTTCGGCCGCACGGCGGTCGACAAGCCGACCGCCGGTGCGTGGTCGGTCATCGGCAACGTCATCTGGTTCCTGGTGGCCGGCCTCTGGCTCGCGCTGGCCCACATCTCCACCGGGATCCTGCTGTGCCTCACCGTCATCGGCATCCCGCTCGGGATCGCGAACTTCAAGATGGTGCCGATCTCGCTGTTCCCCCTGGGCAAGGTCATCGTGCCGACGGACCCGCGGCTCGCGGCGTCGTCAGCGGCCTAGCGCGAACGCGAGGGCGCCGAGCCCCAGCAGGACGGTCACCAGTGCGCACGTGGTCACCAGGCGCGCGCCCGCGACGGGCTGGCTGGCGCGCCGGTAGGACGCCCAGGCGAGCCCTGCCGCGAGGACGAGCCCGACGGCGCCGAGCGCGAGGGCGCCCGGCCCGAGCACGGGCTCCAGCACCTTGACCGCCACGACGGACCCGCCGAGGAGCGCGAGGGCGGTGCGGCGCCATGCCAGCTGCGTCCGGTGCGGCTGCAGACCCGCGTCGCCCTCGTGCCGCGCCGGCCACGGCTCGCTCACAGCAGGCTGCCGACGAGCACGACGAGGCCCGCGACCACCACGCCCACGGCCAGGAGCACCGAGCCGGTAGGGGCGGGCAGCGGCGCCGACGTCCGCGCCGCGCGCTCCGCCCGGGCCCACCCCCACCACGCCCACGCGGGCGCGGCGATGCCGAGCACGATCAGCAGGACCGCTGCCGCGGTCCGCCACGGGCCGGAGATGGGCAGCTCGATCGCCTCGAGCGCGACACCGCCCGCCAGCAGCGCGAGCGCCGTACGGATCCAGGCCAGGAAGGTGCGCTCGTTGGCGAGGCTGAACCGAGGGTCGGGCTCGGTGCCGACGCCGAAGACCCAGTGCGGACGGCGCGAGTCGGGGGAGTCCACGACCCCAGTATGGCGACCACGTATCTGGGTGCGGGTCCGGGTCTCCTGGGGGGCGACCGAAGGAGAGCACATGAGCCCCGAGCTGGACCGAGAGCTGCGCCGGATGTCGGTGCTCCGCGCCCGCGAGGTCGCGACGCGTCGCCGCCGCTCCCTGCGCGCGCGCCAGGAGGTTCTGCTGCGCGGCGGCCGGCCTGCCCGCGCACGCTGACCGGGCGCTGCCCGGCGCTAACGGGCGCTGACGGGCGCTGACGGGCACGGCCGGGCACTGCCGGGTCAGCGCGCGCCGAAGACCGCTGACCCGACCCGGACCACCGTCGCGCCCTCGGCGATCGCCGGCTCGAGGTCGCGGGACATGCCCATCGACAGCGCGCTGGCACCGGGCACGCCGGCCGCGATCTCGTCGCGCAGCTCCCGCAGCCGCGCGTAGCCGCGGCGGACCACGCGCTCGTCGGGGGAGTTGGCCCCGATCGTCATGAGCCCCACCAGCCGCAGGTGCGGCAGCGCGGCGAGGCCGAGCGCGAGATCGCGGGCCTCGTCGGGGGTGACGCCGTGCTTGGTGGGTTCGCCGGACACGTTGACCTGCACCATGACGTCGAGGCCTGCCGGTCCGGCCCGCTCGGACATGCGCTGCCCGAGCTCCAGCGAGGCGACGGACTCGACGCACGACGCCCACCGCAACGCGGCGTTGACCTTGTTCGACTGCAGCGGACCGATGACGTGCCACGTGGGTGCCAGCGACACGAGCGCGGGCGCCTTGGCCACCAGCTCCTGGACGCGGTTCTCGCCGAGCAGCACCCGGTCCAGGCCCGCCTCGCGGTCCTCGTCGGCCCGCACCGCCGCCTCGATGACGTCGGCGGGCATGGTCTTGCTCGCCAGCAGCAGCCGCACGTCACCGGGGTCCCTGCCGGCCGCGAGGGCGGCGTCCGTCACGCGCCGGCGCACGTGCTGCAGCCGCACCGCGACCGCGCGGCGCGCGTCCTCGTCCATGGGTGCGAACGGTACCGGGTCAGTCCTTGGCGATGTCCGCGACGACCGCCTCCGTGAGCCGCACCAGGTCGTCGGGCGCGAGCTCGACGTCGAGCCCTCGCCGGCCGCCCGAGACGAGCACGGTGTCGAAAAGCCACACCGTCTCGTCGACCACCGTGGGGTGCCGCACGCGCTGGCCGAGCGGCGAGATGCCGCCGACGACGTAGCCGGTGGCACGCTCCGCCGCGTGCTGGTCGGCCATCGCCGCCTTCTTCGCCCCGCGCGCGTGCGCGAGGGCCTTGAGGTCCAGCTGACCGGTCACGGGCACCACGGCGACGACGAGCACGCCGTCGACGTCGGCGAGGAGCGTCTTGAAGACCTGCTCGGGCGGGACACCGAGCGCGTGCGCGGCCTCGAGCCCGTAGCCGAGCGTCGAGGCCGGGTCGTGCTCGTAGGCGCGCGCGGTGTGCGCGACGCCGGCCGCGTCCAGCGCGATCAGGGCGGGCGTCCCGGCGGCGTGCTTCTTCGTCACGACCAGCAGCCTAGGCCGCGGCTCAGAGCGCGAGACCGACCAGCGCGCCCACGGCGTAGGTGACGGCCATCGCGATCGACCCGCCGACGACGTTGCGGACGACGGCGCGCCGCACGGGCGAGCCACCGATCCGCGCGCTCACGGCGCCGGTCACGACGAGCGCGAGCACCACCGCGACGAAGACGGCGGGCACGACCGAGGCGCCCCAGGGGGCGAGCGCCACGAGCAGCGGGATGAGTCCGCCGAGCACGAAGGCCCCGAGGGATGCGACAGCCGCGTGCCAGGGGTTGGTCAGCTCGTCGTCGGGCGTCGCCAGTCCCGCACGCTCGGCGTCCCGCTGCGAGCTCACGGAGACGTACTCCCCGGTGGCCATCGACAGCGCACCGGCGACGAGGCCAGCCACGCCTGCCGTGACGATCGAGGATGTGCTGGCGGACGCGCCGGCGACCCCGACGACGATGGCGGCAACCGAGACGATGCCGTCGTTGGCGCCGAGCACGCCGGCGCGCAGCTGGTTGAGGCGTTCGGCGGTGACGGGCGCGGCGCTCACGGGTACAGCGGCGACAGGCGCTGCCGTCGTGCGCGCCCCGCCGGCGTCCGGGTGCGACGTGGGTGCCGGGCGCGGGTCGATGAGGTGTGCCGAGAGCGGGCTCATGCGGTCACCGTAGAACGGGAAGTCGAGTCTGTCATCGAAGCAAAGCCTCCCCTGACCTGCACAAACACAGGAAAGCCTTGCCTCATTCCCGCGGTGCTAGAGCGCTCCGACCGCCGTGATGCGCAACCGGATCTCGCCCACCTCGTCGGACGCGTCGAGGTCGACGAGCGCGTCGATCCGCCAGTCGTGGTCGCCCTCGGCCTCGTCCAGCACCTGGCGGACCCGCCACACACCGGGGCTGGGCGTGACCTGGAACAGGGCGGGCCCCCGGGCCGGCGGGCCGGTGAGGATCTCGTCGTGCTCGTCGTAGAACGGATCGAGTGCCGCCGACCACCGCTCGGACGTCCACGGCTCGCCGTCCTCGTCGACGTCGCCGAGCGCGGCGAGCGCGCCGTAGGCCTCGCGGGCCGCGAGCTCGACGCGGCGGAACATCGCCCCGCGCACCAGGGCCCGCAGCACGCGGGGGTTGGCGCTGAGCGGCTCGGGGGTGTCCTGGTCGACGCCTCCGGGGGCATCCGCGCCATGCTCGTCGAGCGGGTTGGACAGCCGCTCCCACTCGTCGAGCAGGCTCGAGTCGGTGCGGCGCACCAGGTCGCCGAGCCACTCGATGAGCTCCCACAGCTCCTCGGTGCGGGCGTCCTCGGGGACGGTCTGGCGCAGCGCGCGGTAGGCGTCGGCGAGGTAGCGCAGCAGGATGCCCTCGGTCCGGTCCAGCTGGTAGTGCGAGACGTACTCGGCGAAGGTCGACGCGCGCTCGTGCATCTCGCGCACCACGGACTTGGGCGACAGGGCGAGGTCCGCCACCCACGGGTTGGTCTGGCGGTACGTGGCGAAGGCCGCCTCGAGGAGCTCGGCGAGCGGCTTCGGATAGCTCACGCCCTCCAGCAGCGCCATCCGCTCGTCGTACTCGATGCCCTCCGCCTTCATGGCGGCGACGGCCTCGCCGCGCGCGCGGTTCTCCTGCGCCGCGAGCACCTGGCGGGGGTCGTCGAGGGTCGCCTCCAGGACGCTGACCACGTCGTGCGCGTACGCGTGGTCCTCGCGGTCCAGCAGGTCGAGCGCGGCGTACGCGAAGGGGGACAGGGCCTGGTTCAGCGCGAAGTTGGAGGGGAGGTCGTGCGTGAGCCGCACCGTCCTGCGTCGGCCGTGGGGCGCCGTGGTGTCCTCGACCCAGGGGCGCTCGACGACGCCGGCGGCCCGGAGCGAGCGGTACACGGCGATCGCCTGGCGGACGTGCCTGCCCTGCGCCCCGGCGGGCTCGTGGTTGTCCGTCAGCAGCCGGGTCATGGCGGCGACCGGGTCGCCCGGGCGGGCCAGGACGTGCAGCACCATCGCGTGCGACACCTGGAAGCTGGACGTCAGCGGCTCGGGCGGCGCGTCACGCAGGCGCTCGAAGGTCTTGTCGGTCCAGTTGACATGCCCCTCGGGTGCCTTCTTGCGCACGATCTTCTTGAGCTTCTTCGGATCGTCGCCCGCCTTCTCCAGCAGCTTGCGGTTCTCGATGACGTGCTCGGGCGCCAGCACGATCACCTCGCCCACGGTGTCGAACCCGGCCCGCCCCGCGCGTCCCGCGATCTGGTGGAACTCGCGCGCCGACAGGTGCCGCATGCGGACGCCGTCGTACTTCACCAGGCTGGTCAGCACCACCGTGCGGATCGGCACGTTGATGCCCACGCCCAGCGTGTCGGTGCCGCAGACGACGGGCAGGAGGCCCTTCTGGGTCAGCCGCTCCACGACGCGCCGGTACTTGGGCAGCATGCCTGCGTGGTGCACGCCGACGCCGTGCCGCAGCAGGCGGCTGAGCGTCCGGCCGAAGCCCGGTCCGAACCGGAAGGCGCCCAGCTCGTCGGCGATGGCATCCCGCTTCTCGCGACTGGCCAGCGGAGTCGACAGCAACGACTGGGCGCGCTCCACGGCGTCCTTCTGGGTGAAGTGCACGACGTAGACGGGCGACCGGCGCGTCTTGACCAGGTCGTCGAGCAGCTCGTGCAGCGGCTCGACCGCGTACGCGAAGTTGAGGGGCACCGGGCGCTCCGCGGTCTCCACGACGGCGACCTCGCGGCCGCTGCGGCGCCGGATGTCGTCGGCGAAGAACGTGACGTCGCCGAGGGTCGCGGACATGAGCACCAGCTGTGCGCGCGGCAGCTCGAGCAGCGGCACCTGCCAGGCCCAGCCCCGCTGCGGGTCGGCGTAGAAGTGGAACTCGTCCATGACCACCTGGCCCACGTCCGCGTCCGGTCCGTCGCGCAGCGCCAGGTTGGCCAGGATCTCCGCGGTGCAGCAGATGATCGGAGCGTCGTTGTTGACCGACGAGTCGCCCGTCATCATCCCGACGTTGGCGGACCCGAAGGCCTCGACCAGGGCGAAGAACTTCTCGCTGACCAGCGCCTTGAGCGGCGCGGTGTAGTAGGTGCGCCGTCCCTGCGCCAGCGCGACGAAGTGCGCCGCGGTGGCGATGAGCGACTTGCCCGAGCCGGTGGGCGTGCTGACGATGACGTGCTCGCCGCTCACCAGCGCGAGCAGGGACTCCTCCTGGTGGCGGTACAGCGAGAGCCCGCGCTCGGTCACCCAGCCGGCGAACGCCTCGTACAGCGCGTCCGGGTCGGTCGGGTCGGCCGGGATGCGGTCGGCGAGGGTGGGCACGGGCCCGATCCTCGCACGGCCAGGGGCGCTCGCCCGGCCCGTGCCCGGACCGGTCAGCCGGGCGGGCCGTCCGCGTCGGAGAGCATCAGCTGCACCCAGTGCACGTCCCGCCACGCGCCGAGCTTCCACCCCACCTCGCGGTACGTGCCGACCGGCTCGAACCCGAACGTCCGGTGCAGGGCCGCGCTCGCCTCGTTGGGCACCGTCATGCCCGCCACGGCCGTCCGGTAGCCGCGGGCCGCCAGGCGGGGGAGGAGGTCGGCGTACAGGGCGCGCCCGATTCCGCCGCCCCCGTGCCCCTGCTCGACGTAGGCGCTGACCTCGCACGTCCACCGGTAGGCGGGCCGCGCGCGGAACGTGCCGGCGTACGCGTAGCCGCGCACCTCGCCGTCGATCTCCGCCACGAGCCAGACGTGCGCGGCGTCGATCCGGCGGGCCAGCTCGTCGGCGGGCGGGGCCTCGGTCTCGAACGTGACCGCCGTGCCCAGGACGAAGGGTGCGTAGATCCGGGCGCACGCGGCCGCGTCCTCGCCGCTCGCCTCCCGGACGGTCAGCCGTCCAGCCATCGCCGGGTGGTGCCGGTGACCCGGGAACCGTCGAGGTCGGCGAGCTTCATCCCGGCGAACGCCGTGGCGACGGGGGAGGTCTGCACACGGAACGGGGGCGCCTCGGCCTGCAGGGCGTCGAGGATCACCGCGGCCACCTCGTCCGGGTGCTGCGCGTCCGCGAACACCGACTCGGTCCGCGTGAGGTAGGCCCGCAGCGCACCCTCGTACGGGCCGGCGGCCGCGAGCAGGGCGTCCCGGTCGCGCACGGCGCTCGCGGCGAACGACGTGGCGACCGCGCCCGGCTCCACCACCACGACGCCCACCCCGGCAGCCGCCGCGACGGGGTGCAGGCTCTCGAGGAAGCCCTCGACGGCGAACTTGGCGCCGCAGTAGGCCTCGTTGAACGGCTGCCCGACGACGCCGCCCACGCTCGCGACCGTCACGAGCCGGCCGCGGCTCGCCCGCAGGTGCGGCATGGCCGCTCGGGACAGCGCGACCACCGCGAAGTAGTTCACCTCCATCGCGCGGCGGTAGTCGTCGAGGTCGAGCGTCTCGAGGGTCCCCACCAGGCCCATCCCCGCGTTGTTCACCACGGCGTCCAGCCCGCCGTACGTCTCGACGACGGAGTCGACGAGCGCCTCGACCTCGGCCGTGCGCGTCACGTCGAGGGCGCGCACGTCGAGCACGACGCCCTCTGCCTCGGCCCGCGTTGTCAGCGCCTGCGCGCGTGCGGGCTCCCGCAGCGTCGCGACCACCTGCCAGCCCGCGCGGGCGGCGAGCGCCGCGGTCGACAGGCCGATGCCCGAGGACGTTCCGGTGACGAGGACGGTCCGTGTGGTGGCCACGCGGCCAGTGTGGCCCGTCCGGCGGACGGATGGCAGCCCCCGGGGCTGCCGCGAAGAGGTGGACCGCGGGCGGCGTGTGTAGCGTCGACGGATGCTGCCCTTCGTGCTGCTGGCCTCGCGCGCCGAGGACGTCGCGGCGGACGGCGAGTACGAGGCCATGCTCCGCTACAGCGGTCTGACGCCCGACGAGCTGGTGCGCGTGCGCCTCGAGGCCGTGCCGATGCCCGCCATCGACCTCGCCGCGATCTCGGGCGTGATCGTGGGCGGCAGCCCGTTCGACGCCAGCAGCAGCGACAAGTCGCCGGTGCAGGTGCGCGTCGAGGCCGAGATGTCGGCGCTGCTGGACCGGCTGGTGCCGGCCGACTTCCCGTTCCTGGGCGCCTGCTACGGCGTCGGGACGCTCGGCGTGCACCAGGGCGCGGTGATCGACGGCACCTACTCCGAGCCCATCAGCCCGACGACGATCTCCCTAACGGACGAGGGCCGCGCCGACCCGCTTCTCGCCGGCATGCCCGACTCGTTCGAGGCGTTCGTCGGTCACAAAGAAGCGTGCCGCACGCTGCCGCCGTCGGCGACCCTGCTCGCCTCGTCGCCCGCGTGCCCGGTGCAGATGTTCCGGGTGCGCTCGCACCTGTACGCCACCCAGTTCCACCCTGAGCTCGACGTCGAGGGGATCAGCACCCGCATCCGCGTGTATCGCGACTACGGGTACTACGAGCCGCGGCAGGCCGACGAGGTGCTCGCCGGGGTCGCCGCCGCGCAGGTCGGCGCGGTCCACGCGATCCTGCGCCGGTTCGTGAAGCTGTTCGCCCGTTCCTGATCGGAGGGCGAGCGATCAGTGCTGCAGCCGCGCGCGGCGCTGGGCCCCCTGCGTCTGGGCCACGTAGCGGAACATGGCATCGGAGTCCCGCTCCTCGAGGCTCACGAAGCGGCAGCCGTAGTGCCACGTGCCCGTGCCCGTCTCCTGCGCCCAGAGCACCTCGGCCTCGAGCGGGATGGTCCGGTAGCCGGTCCAGAAGTCGAAGGCCACCAGGTCGCCCTTCTCGAGGCGCGCGCTGGTGGAGATGCGCGCACCGTGGGCGCTGATGTCGACCGTGACGAACGGCACCGCGCGCATCGTCTCGTCCGGTGACGCGACCAGGCCCTGGAACTTCTCCGCGACCCGCACGCGCGCGGCCTGCCGCCGCTGCACGACGGAACGGGGAACCACGTCGGTGATCTGGAGGCTCAGCGCGCTCACGCGGGCGAAGCAGCCGACGTAGGTCACCAGCCCGCGGACCTCGTCGAGCACCGTGACCTCGACGTCGTCGCCGACGGCGATGGGGCCGGTGGCCCAGTGGTCGGAGCGGATGTTCATGGTCCCGGCCGCGAACGCGACGACGTACCCCTCGAGGGTGCTGTCGCCGTCGGTGATGGCACAGCGTGCGAGGTCGTGCATGCTGGGTCACCCCTCTCGTCGACGCGGGCCGGACGGCCGCCTGTGCGGCAATTCTGGGCCGCTCGTGCGGTCGGTTGGCCGCGCGCGGTCGAGTGTAGGGACGCCCTCCGACGGTGCAGAGGATGAGTTTGCGGCGCGCCCGGGACCTCCGGCGCGCCCGGTCCGTTTGCCACGAAGTTGTCCGACCCAAATACGACAGACATCGGGCGCGTTGTAACCAAGGTCACACCCGAATGCCTCAATCGTGGCCGCGGGTAACCGAGGGGGCGCCGTCGTCCCGCCCGGGCTAGACCGACGAAGCGGATGGGGCGGCGTGGGCACTCGCCGCGAGCAGCCGGGCGCGGAGCCCGGTCGACCGTGCCGCGTAGTCGCGCTGGAGCCGCACGTACTCGGCCTTGCCCTCGGGAGTCTCGATCCTGATCGGTGCGAGCCCGTACGACGAGAAGTCGTACGGGGATGCGGCCATGTCGGTGCGGCGGATCTCGCGCGCCAGCTCGAAGCAGTCGAGCAGCAGCTCGCCGGGAACCAGCGGACCCAGCTTCGTGGCCCACTTGTAGCAGTCCATCGCGGCGTGGAGGCAGCCGGGCTGCTCCATCTGGACCCGGTCCAGCTGGGTGGGCTGGAGCGTGTTCCGGTCGACCGCCTCGGGGGTGAAGAAGCGGAAGGCGTCGAAGTGCGAGCAGCGGATCTTGTGCGCCTCGACGACGGCGTCCGTCCCGGCCGAACCCAGCCGGAGCGGCAGGGGGTGGCGGTGCGCGTCGTCGGCCTCGCGGTAGACCATCGCCCATTCGTGCAGCCCGAAGCAGCCGGTGAACGGCTGCCGAGCGGAGGTCGCCGCCAAGAGGGCCGTGACGAACTGGACGGTGTCGGCGCGGTCCGCGAGGAAGGCCTCGACGTCGAGGGTCACCGCGCCGTCGTCGTCGGTGCGGTACCAGCGTCGGCCTCCCAGCGGTGACGGGCCCTCGGGGCCGGGCTCGAGCACGATGCCGGCGCCGGGGTGCCACACGCGCAGGGCGGCCGGCTTGGTGGGGTAGTACTCGAACAGGAAGTCCTCGACGGCGTGCCGCTCGCCGCGTGCGCGACGGGCGCGGTGCGCGGCGGTGAGCTCGTCGGCGCGCGCGGCGTGCTCGTCGGACGCCCGCACCCACGCGCGGGCGGGGAGCCGCGTAAGCGTGGGGGAGTCCGGCGCGATCGTCACCGGACCAGGGTAGGTCGCCTTGTCCGGCGGCCCGCACCCCGCCAGACTGCGACGATGCTCGCCATCTGTCTCGTCCTCGCCTCCCTGGCCGCTTTGCTGCACGTGGTGTTCTTCGCGATGGAGTCGCTGCTGTTCGCACGGCCCGCGGTCCACGGCAGGTTCGGGACACGCACCGAGGATGTCGACGCGGTGCGGCCGTGGGCGTTCAACCAGGGTTTCTACAACCTGTTCCTCGCCGTCGGCACGCTCGTCGGCGTCGCGCTCGCAGCGGGCGCCGAGCGGACCACCGGTCTGGCGCTCGTGATCTTCGGGTGCGGCTCCATGGTCGCCGCGGCGCTCGTGCTGGTGGTCCCGAAGCCCGAGATGGCCCGTGCCGCGGCGGTGCAGGGCGTGGTGCCGGCCGTCGCCGTGCTGCTGGCCGTCCTCGAGCTGGCCACCTAGGGCAGCGGTCTCGCATCCCGGACGAATACGTCCCGGGCCTTGAACAATGGGCTGTCCGAGCCCCTACAGTTCACTGTGAGCACCGACGCGGCCCCCGCCCAACGAGACGTCTACACCCATGGGCACCACGAGTCCGTCCTGCGCTCCCACCGCTGGCGGACGGCCGAGAACTCCGCGGCGTACCTGCTGCCCCACCTGAGCGCCGGCCAGAGCCTGCTCGACGTGGGCTGCGGTCCGGGCACGGTGACCATCGACCTTGCGCAGCGGCTCGCGCCCGGCGAGGTGGTCGGCGTCGACACGTCGGCGGCGGTCATCGAGATCGCGCGTGCGGCGGCGAAGGATGCCGACGCGAACGTCACGTTCGACGTCGCCGACGCCTACCAGCTGCCCTTCGCGTCGGACTCGTTCGACGTGGTGCACGCGCACCAGGTGCTGCAGCACCTCACCGACCCCGTCGCCGCGCTGCGCGAGATGCGGCGCGTGACCCGCCCGGGCGGGATCGTCGCCGTGCGCGACGCCGACTACGACGGCATGACGTGGTTCCCCCCGTCGGACGGGCTGGACGAGTGGCTCGCGCTCTACCACGAGGTCACGCAGGCCAACGGCGCCGAGGCGGACGCGGGCCGGCGGCTCCTGTCCTGGGTGCGCGACGCCGGGTTCGACCCGGCGGGGATCGCGCCGAGCGCCGGCGTCTGGTGCTACGCGACGCCGGAGGACCGCGCGTGGTGGGCCGGCCTGTGGGCCGACCGGTCGGTCGCCTCCAGCTTCGCGGCCCAGGCCATCGAGCACGGGCTGGCCGACGAGGTGGGCCTGGAGCTGCTCGCCGACGCCTGGCGCGAGTGGGGCAACCAGCCCGACGGCTGGTTCACCGTGCTGCACGGCGAGGTGCTCGCCCGCGCCTGACCCGGAAGGCCCGCACTAGGCTGCGGGCGTGCGCATCGCGAGATTCTCCACCGGCAACGATCCCCGCTACGCCCTCGTCGACGGCGAGCCCGGCCAGGAGGAGCTCGTCGTCGTGACGGGCGACCCGCTCTACATGCCCGTGCAGCCCACGGGGGAGCGGATCAAGCTGGACCAGGACGACGTGCGCCTGCTCGCGCCCGTGATCCCGCGCTCGAAGATCATCGGCGTGGGACGCAACTACGCCGAGCACGCGGCCGAGCTGGGCAACGAGCTGCCCGCTGCGCCGCTGCTGTTCCTCAAGCCCAACACCTCCGTGATCGGCCCCGACGACCCGATCGTGCTGCCCTACTGGACCGAGCACGTGGACCACGAGGCCGAGCTCGCCGTGGTCATCGGCAAGGTCACCAAGGACGTGCCGGTGGAGCGCGCGCTCGACCACGTCTTCGGTTACACCGTCGCCAACGACGTGACCGCGCGCGACATCCAGCGCAGCGACGACCAGTGGACCCGCGCCAAGGGGTTCGACGGCTCGTGCCCCATCGGCCCGTGGATCGTTCCGGGGCTCGACGTCGACGACCTCGCCGTGCGCGCCCGCGTCAACGGCGAGACGCGCCAGGACGGCCGCACGTCCCAGATGGTCTTCGACGTGGCCTACCTCGTCTCGTACGTCTCCGAGGTGTTCACGCTGCTGCCCGGTGACGTCATCCTCACCGGCACCCCGGCCGGCGTGGGTCCCCTCGTGGACCGGGACGTCGTCGAGGTCGAGGTCGAGGAGATCGGCGTGCTGAGGAACCCGGTGCTGCGCCGCGCCTGAGCGAGCCGCCACGGGAACGCGTTCGGGCGCGTCGTTCAGCCGTCGTTCACCCGGCGTACCGAGCGTTCGTCCGACCGGCGCCCCGGCGTCGACCGTGGGTCATCGCCCGTCGTTACGTTCGCGGCATGTCAGGTTCCCGTCCGTCCGGCGAGTCGTCGCAGGCGGCTGCAGGCGTGCTCGTCGTCATCCCCGCGCGGGGTGGCTCCGTGGGCGTGCCGCTGAAGAACCTCGCGGACGTCGGTGGCAGCTCGCTCGTCGGGCGTGCCGTCGACGCCGCGCTCGCGGCTGAGGGCGTCACGCGGGTCGTCGTCTCGACGGACCACGCGGGCATCGCCGTCGAGGCGCGTCGCCACGGCGCCGAGGTCGTCGAGCGGCCCGCCGAGCTGTCGGGCGCGAGGGCCTCGTCCGAGTCGGCGGTGCTGCACGCGCTCGACGTGCTGGGCGAGGAGTTCGCCGTCACGGTCCTGCTGCAGTGCACCTCGCCGTTCGTCGACCCGGCGGACCTGGGCGCCGCCGTCGCGCGGGTCCGGGCCGACGAGGCCGACGTGGTCGTCGCGGTGGCGCCGACGCACGACTTCCAGTGGGTGCTCGCCGACGGTGACGTCAGGCCCGTGGGGCACACGCTCGACTACCGCCCGCGCCGCCAGGACCGCGCGCCGCACTTCCGCGAGACGGGCGCCTTCTACGTGATGCGCACCAGCGGCCTGCGCGAGGCCGGGACGCGGTTCTTCGGCCGGGTCGCGCTGCAGCCGGTCGACGAGCGCACCGCCATCGAGATCGACGAGCCGGCCGACCTCGAGGTCGCGCGAGCGCTCGCGGCACCGGCGGTCGCCGCGCTCGACGTCGACGCGCTGGTCACGGACTTCGACGGCGTGCACACCGACGACCACGCGTGGGTGGACGCCGCCGGCGTGGAGTCGGTCCGCGTGCACCGCGGCGACGGCATGGGCGTCGACCTGCTGCGCCGCGCGGAGGTGCCGCTGCTCATCCTGTCCACCGAGCGCAACCCCGTGGTGCGCGCGCGTGCCGACAAGCTCGGCGTGGACGTGCTGCACGGCATCGCGGACAAGGTCTCCGCGCTCGACGAGTGGATCGCCGTCAACCGCCTGGACCCCGGCCGGGTCGCCTACGTCGGCAACGACATCAACGACCTCGGCGCCATGGCCCGCGTCGGCTGGCCTGTGGCCGTCGCCGACGCCCACCCCCGTGTCCGAGCCGCCGCCCGCCTGGTCCTGGACCGGCGCGGCGGGGACGGCGCCGTCCGCGAGGTCTGCGACCGCATCGTCGCAGCGCGCACCACCACACGAACGACCCGTCACGACCGCCCGGCCGTGACGACGACCCTGGAGGGATCACCCGCATGACCGCCACCGACGCCCGTACCGAGATCACGCCCGTCAGCATCGGCCAGCACCTGGTCGGCGACGGTCAGCCCGTGTACGTCATCGGCGAGATCGGCCTCAACCACAACGGCGACGTGGACATCGCGCGCCGGCTCATCGACGTGGCCGCAGACGCGGGCGCGCAGGCCGTCAAGTTCCAGAAGCGCACCCCGGAGATCAGCACGCCGGTCGACATGCGCGACAAGATCCGGCAGACGCCCTGGGGCGAGATGACCTACCTCGACTACCGCTACCGGGTGGAGTTCGACCGCGAGCAGTACCAGAAGGTCGCCCAGCACGCCGCCGAGCGCGGGCTGCAGTGGTTCGCCTCCCCGTGGGACGTGCCGTCGGTGCAGTTCCTGGAGGACCTCGACGTCCCCACGCACAAGGTCGCCTCGGCCTCGCTCACGGACACGGAGCTGCTGGGTGAGCTGGCCCGCACGGGCAAGCCGATCATCCTCTCGACGGGCATGTCCACGCTCGAGCAGATCGACGCCGCGGTGGAGATCCTGGGCACGGACAAGCTGGTGATCCTGCACGCCACGTCCACGTACCCGCTCCCGCCGGAGGAGGCCAACCTGCGCACCATCGACACCCTGCGCGAGCGGTACGGCGTCCCGGTGGGCTACTCGGGCCACGAGCGCGGTCTGCAGATCTCGCTCGCCGCCGTCGCGCTGGGCGCGGTCGCCGTGGAGCGGCACATCACGCTCGACCGCACGATGTGGGGCTCGGACCAGGCCTCCTCCCTCGAGCCCGCCGGCCTGGAGCACCTGGTGCGAGACATCCGGATCCTGCAGGACGCGCTCGGCGACGGCGTCAAGCGCGTGATGCCCGGCGAGCTGGCCCCGATGTCCCGCCTGCGTCGCGTGGGCGCCTGAGCATGGTCGCCGCGTCGAGCACCCCGGCGGCCGGCGGCGTCTCGGCGGCCGTCGTCGAGTCGCCCCTGCAGCTGCTGGGCGCCCTCGAGGCGCACGCGGCCGGCCTGGCCGGTGGGCGCACGCAGATCCGGGTTCGCTCCGGGGTCCCGGCGCTCGACGCGGCCGCGCGGACGCTCGACGCGGCGGGACTGCCCGACGGCGTCGAGATGCACCTGGGAGCCACCGCGCGCGACGTCGACGACGTGCCGCGCGGGGCGTGGCTGGTGGGTGACGCGTTCTCCGGTCAGTGGCAGGCGGCGTTCGTCCGCCGGCGCGCGCATGGCCGGGTCGTCCTGCTCGACGACGGCCTGGCCACGGTCACCCTGGCGCGCGCCCTCGTGGCCGGTGCGCCGGCGGTCCGGGCCAGCCGCCGCGCGGGCGGGCTCACGGGCAGGGCGCGCTACGCGCTCGGCGCCCTCGTGACCCGCCGGCTGCGCGCCCTGGCCGGAGCGGGGCGCCTGACGATGTTCACGGCGATGCCGCTCGACGTGCCGCTCACGACGGCCCTGCACGGGCTCGGTGTCGACGTGGTCACGCACCGGTTCGCGTGGCTGGCCACCCAGCGGCCGCCGCTGGCACCCACCGAGCCCACCATCGTGGTGGGTTCCGGCCTGGTGGCCGACGGCTGGGTGCGGGCCGACCCGTACGTGGCCTGGGTGGAGAGCCTTGCGGAGTTCGGACCCGTCGCCTACCTCCCGCACCGTCGCTGCGACCCCGCGGTGGTGGCGCGGCTCGCCCAGCTCCCGGGCGTGCGCGTGGACGAGGCGGGGCTGCCGGTCGAGATGCGGCTGCGGGGCCTGCGGCCGCCGCAGCGTGTCGTGTGCCTGCCCTCGACCGCGTACGTGCTGCTGGACGCGCTGCACGCCTCCACGGGCGTCCGCATCCAGGCCCGCCCCGTGCCCGACGACTGGTGGACGGGCACGGCGGCGCCCGACGTGCGGGAGCACCTGTCGAGCGTCCTCGCGCTGCGGCCTGCGACCGGCCGTAGCCGCGCGCGAGCGGCGTCCTGAGGCGCCCGTCCCGACCGCCTACCCTTGACCGGTGACCACCACCGCCTCGTCGTCCGTCCGCGTGCGCTTCTGCCCGTCCCCGACGGGCCTGCCGCACGTCGGCATGGTCCGCACCGCGCTGTTCAACTGGGCCTACGCCCGGCACACCGGGGGCACGTTCGTCTTCCGGGTCGAGGACACCGACGCGGCACGTGACTCCGAGGAGAGCTACCACCAGCTGCTCGACGCGCTGCGCTGGCTCGGGCTCGACTGGGACGAGGGCGTCGAGGTGGGCGGCCCGCACGCCCCCTACCGGCAGTCGCAGCGCCTGGACCTGTACGCCGACGTCACCCGCCGTCTGGTCGAGGCGGGCCACGCGTACGAGTCGTACTCCACGCCCGAGGAGATCGAGGCCCGCCACCGGGCGGCGGGACGCGACCCCAAGCTGGGGTACGACGGGTTCGACCGCGACCTGAGCGACGAGCAGAAGCTGGCGTTCCGGGAGCAGGGCCGCGAGCCCGTGCTGCGGGTGCGCATGCCCGACGAGGACGTGACGTTCACGGACCTGGTGCGCGGTGACGTGACGTTCCGCGCCGGCTCGGTGCCCGACTTCGTCATCGTGCGGGGCAACGGCCAGCCCCTCTACACGCTGGTGAACCCGGTGGACGACGCGCTCATGGGCATCACGCACGTGCTGCGCGGGGAGGACCTGCTGTCCTCGACGCCGCGCCAGGTGGTGCTCTACCGCGCGCTGCTCGACATCGGCGTCGCGACGGTCATGCCGCAGTTTGGCCACCTGCCCTACGTCATGGGCGAGGGAAACAAGAAGCTCTCGAAGCGTGACCCCGAGTCGAACCTGTTCCTGCACCGCGAGCGCGGGTTCACGCCCGAGGGACTGCTCAACTACCTCTCGCTGCTCGGCTGGGGGCTGTCGGCGGACCGGGACGTGTTCTCGGTGGACGAGCTCGTCGCGGCGTTCGACGTCGCCGACGTCAACCCGAACCCCGCGCGCTTCGACCTCAAGAAGGCCGAGGCCATCAACGCCCAGCACGTGCGCATGCTCGCCGCCGACGACTTCCGCGACCGGCTGGTGCCCTACCTGCACGCGGCCGGACTGGTCCCCGCGGACTCGTTCGCGGACCTGTCCGCGCCGCACCAGGACCTCCTGACCGCGTCGGCGCCGCTCGTGCAGGAGCGCATGACGCTGCTGGGCGAGGTGGTCGGCATGCTCGGCTTCCTGTTCACGCCCGATGACGAGCTGACGGTGGCCGACGACGCGCGAGCGGCTCTGCGCGAGGAGTCCGCCGCCGTGCTGGATGCCGCCGCAGGCGTCCTCGCCGAGCTGCCCGAATTCACGACGGCCGCCACGCAGGAGGCCCTGCAGGTGGCGCTCGTCGACGAGGGCGGCCTGGCGATCAAGCCGCGGTTCGCCTACACGCCGCTGCGGGTCGCCGTGACCGGGCGTCGCGTCTCGCCGCCGCTGTTCGAGTCGATGGAGCTGCTCGGCCGCGAGTCGACCCTCGCACGGATCGCGGCGCTGCGCGCGACGCTGTGAGCGCGGCCGCCTCCGCCGTCGACGGCGTGCTGTTCGACATCGACGACACCCTGGTCGCCACGCGCGAGGCCTTCGCGCACGCGCTGTCGGTGGTGGCCCGCCGCTTCCTGCCTTCGCTCGCGCCCGCGTCCGCGCGCGAGCGGGACGACGCGCTCGTGGCGATGTGGCGCGCGGACGTCAACGGCCATTACTCCGCCTACACGCGCGGCGACATCGGCTACGTCCAGCAGCGGATGGCGCGCGCGAACGAGCTGCACGCCGCGTTCGGCGGGCCCGTGCTCGACGAGGAGGGCTTCGCCGCGTGGGACGTGGTGTTCGACGGCGGCTTCCGGGACGCGTGGGCCGCGCACGACGACGCGGTCGAGGTGGTCGACTCCCTGCTCGCGGCCGGGCTCGCCGTGGGCGCGCTGTCCAACGCGGCGACCGCCTACCAGACGGAGAAGCTGGAGCGAGCGGGACTGCTGGCGACCGTGCCCATGCTCGTCGGGGTCGACACCCTGGGCTACGGCAAGCCGCACCCGGACGTCTTCCTCGAGGCGTGCCGCCGGCTGGGCACGGATCCCGCGCGCACGGCCTACGTGGGCGACGAGCTGGACGTGGACGCCGTCGCCGCGCGCGACGCGGGCCTGATGGGCATATGGCTGGACCGGCCCGACGGGCGCCGCCTCCCCGTCAGCGCCGAGACGATCGCCGCTGCCGACGTGCCGACGATCGTGTCGCTGCACGACCTGCCGGCGGTGCTGGGCCTCAGCGTCGCGTCGCCCGCCACGCGTAGGTGACGTAGGGCAGGTCGACGACGTCGCGGCCCGCCAGGTCCGGATGGGTGGCGGCGAGGCGGTCGACCTCCGCCAGGCGCGCCTCGCGCTCGTCGGGCGCCATCATCAGCAGGAACGACCGGCTGGCCGCGAGGGCGCGCAGGTCGGCGGGACGGAACGACTGGGTCCAGGGGAAGCGGGCCGCCTCGGGCGACGTGAACGCCGGCCCCAGAACGGGCTCCTCGAAATGCGTGGGCAGCGGGTCGCCGCGGTGGACGAGCTCGGTGAAGGCGCCCACCCACGGCTCGGTCTCGTCGCGCACGTTCCACAGCACGGTGAGCCGGCCCCCGGGCCGCAGCACGCGCGCGATCTCGGCCGCGGCCGCCGACGGGTCGAACCAGTGCCACGCCTGGCCCACGGTCACAGCGTCGACCGACGAGTCGGCCAGCCCGGTGGCCTCGGCGGTCCCCGCCAGCGCGCGGACGCGGGGGAGCGCGGCGGACAGCTGGGCGCGCATGGCGTCGGACGGCTCGACCGCGACGACGTCGAGCCCCCGCGCCACCAACGAGGCCGTGAGCTTCCCCGTCCCGGCCGCCAGGTCGAGCACGTCGCGCGCGACCTGGGGCACGGCCCAGGCCACGGCCTCCGCCGGGTAGTCGGGGCGGCTGGCGGCGTAGTGCGCTGCGCCGCGGTCGAACGATCCCGCGCGCTCCGACGGGCTCACGACGCGGGCAGCGGATCGAGGAGCGCGAGGGCCTGGTCGTGCAGGAGGCCGTTGCTGACCAGCGCGGAGCCCCCGAGCGGGCCCGGGACGCCGCGTATCGAGGTGAACGTGCCGCCGGCCTCGATGACGATCGGGACCAGGGCAGCCATGTCGTGCAGCTCCAGCTCGGGCTCGGCGGACAGGTCCACGCCGCCCTCGGCGACCAGCACGTGCGACCAGAAGTCGCCGTACGCCCGCGTCCGCCACACCGATCGCGTCAGGTCCAGGAACCCGTCGAGCTTGCCCCGCTCCTCCCAGCCGGACAAGCTCGAGTAGGACAGGGACGCGTCCGCGAGGCGGTCCACGGCCGAGACCTGCAGCCGGCTCGCGGCCGCGAGCGACTTGCCGGTCCAGGCCCCGGCTCCCTGCGCGGCCCACCAGCGCCGGCCGAGCGCCGGTGCGCTCACGAGCCCGACCACCACCTCGTCGCCCTCCATGAGCGCGATGAGCGTGGCCCACACCGGCACGCCGCGGACGAAGTTCTTGGTGCCGTCGATCGGGTCCACGACCCAGCGCCGTGGCCCGTGGCCCGTGTCCGCGCCCTCCTCGCCGTGCACGGCGTCGCGCGGGCGCGCGCGGGACAGCTGGCCGCGGATGAGGTCCTCGGCGGCGCGGTCGGCGTCGGAGACCGGCGTGAGGTCCGGCTTGGTCTCCACCCGAAGGTCGAGGGCCTTGAACCGGGACATGGTCAGGCCGTCCACCTGGTCGGCCATCACGTGCGCGAGGCGCAGGTCGTCGTCGTACCCGGGGCGCAGGCTCATGGCGCCCACGCTAGTGGTCCGACCCTGCCGGGCAGCGGCGCGGCGCGAGGCGTGGGACGCCCCGCGGGCCCCGTGCCCGCCCTTCTTGCTGCCTCCACCCGGCCGAGCCTCAAGTTGTGGGCGGGTCGGCGGGCGATGGCGGCCGTCACGTGAGGCTCGGCGGCGAGGTCGAACGGGGCGGGGCTGGCTGGGTCGCGGAGCGGGGCGCGGCGCGGGCCGGTCAGGAGCGGTCGGTGTCGCCCAGGCGGCTGGCCAGGAGGCGGCGGAACGACTCCAGCCGCGCGCCGCGGGCGGCGCGGGTCTCGTCGTCGGGCGCGTCGGCCACCCACTCGTCGAGCAGGCAGTCGGGGGCGTCGTCGGCATGCGTGCATCCGCGCGGGCACTCGTCGGCCACGTCGGCGAGGTCCGGGAACGCGCCCAGCAGGTGCTGCGGGTCGACGTGGGCCAGGCCGAAGCTGCGCACGCCCGGGGTGTCGATGACCCAGGTCGGGGGAGCCGACCCCCCGCCGGCGTCCGCGTCCGGCACGCGCAGCGCCACGGCGGACGTCGAGGTGTGGCGCCCGCGGCCGGTCACGTCGTTGACGATCCCGGTGGCGCGCAGGGCGGTGGGCACGAGCGCGTTGACCAGGGTCGACTTGCCGACGCCGGAGTGGCCGACGAGCACCGACATGCGGCCCGCGAGCGCGGCGCGCAGGTCGTCGAGGCCGTGGATGACCCGCTCGTCAGCGGCTCCGGACGTGCGGGTCACGACCACCTTCACGCCGATCGGGGCGTACATCGCGACGAGCTCGGCGGGGTCGGCCAGGTCGGACTTGGTGAGCGCCAGCAGCACGTCCATGCGCGCGTCGTAGGCGGCGGCCACGCAGCGGTCGATCATGCGTGTGCGCGGCTCGGGGTCGGCCAGGGCGGTGACGATCACCAGCTGGTCGGCGTTCGCCACGATGATCCGCTCCACCGGGTCGGTGTCGTCGGCCGTGCGGCGCAGCACGGTGCGGCGCTCGCCGATGCGGACGATGCGCGCGAGGCTGCCCTCGTCGCCGGAGGAGTCGCCCACCAGGTCGACGCGGTCGCCCGGGACCACGCGGTCGCGGCCCAGCTCACGCGCCTTCATGGCCACCGTGCGGTGCTCGTCCGGCCCGCCGGGGTCGACGAGCACGGTGTAGCGCCCCCGGTCCACGCCGGTCACCAGCGCGGGGACGGCGTCGGCGTGCTCGGGCCGCTGCTTGGTGCGCGGGCGCGAGCCGCGGCCGGGACGGAGCCGGACGTCGCGCTCGTCGTAGCGCCGCTGTGCCATCACGCGGGGATCGTCATTGGCTCACGCGTCCAGCATCGCTGACCACAAGCCGACGAAGTCGGGGATCGTCTTGCCCGTCGTGGCGATGTCCTCGACCTCCACGCCCGGCACCCGCAGGCCGACGAGGGCGCCGGCGGTGGCCATGCGGTGGTCCTCGTAGGAGTGCCACGGACCGCCGGTCAACGGGCGCGGCGTGATGACCAGCCCGTCGGCCGTCTGCTCCGCCTGGCCGCCGAGCCGCGTGATCTCGGCCGCGAGCGCCGCGAGGCGGTCGGTCTCGTGCCCGCGCAGGTGGGCGATGCCGCGCAGGCGCGTGGGGGAGTCGGCCAGCACCGCGAGCGCCGCGAGGGTCGGCGCGATCTCTCCCGCGGCGTGCAGGTCGAGGTCGACGCCGCGGACCACGCCGGTGCCGCGCACCGTGAGCACGTCGCCGTCCAGGCTCACCGCTCCACCCATGCGCTCGAGGTAGCCGGGCAGCAGCCCGCCCGGCTGCGTGGTGGTCGCGGGCCATCCCGGCACGCGCACCGCGCCGCCGGCCACCATGGCGGCGCACAGGAAGGGCGCGGCGTTGGACAGGTCCGGCTCGACGCGCACGTCGCGGCCCGCCAGCACCCCGGGCGCGACCTGCCAGATGGCGGGCCGCGTGGCGTCGACGGTGGCGCCCGCCGCGCGCAGGGTGTCCACGGTCATCTCGATGTGCGGCAGGCTCGGCAGCGTCGGGCCGGTGTGGCGCAGCGTGAGCCCGTGGTCGAAGCGGGCCGCAGCGAGCAGCAGGCCGGAGACGAACTGGCTGGACTGCGACGCGTCGACGTCGACCTGGCCGCCGGGCAGGGACCCGCGGCCGTGCACCGTGAACGGGAGCCGTCCGGCCTCGCCGTGCTCGTCGACCCGGACCCCGAGCGCGCGCAGCGCGGCCAGCACGGGACCCATGGGACGCGCGAGCGCGGCGGTGTCGCCGTCGAACCGCACCGGGCCGTCCGCGAGGGCCGCGATCGCGGGCAGGAAGCGCATCACGGTGCCCGCGAGCCCGCAGTCGACGGTGACCCCGCCGCGCAGCGGTCCGGGCGTGATCACGAGGTCCGGCCCGTCCTGCTCGACGCCGACGCCGAGCTGGCGCAGCGCGGCCGCCATGAGCAGCGTGTCGCGGGACAGCAGCGCGCCGCGCAGGCGGCTGGGGGAGGACGCGAGCGCGGCGATGACGAGGAAGCGGTTGGTGAGCGACTTCGAGCCCGGGACCTCCACGGTGGCGTCCAGCGCGCGGTCGGCCAGGGGTGCGGGCCAGAGGTGCGGGAGCGTGGCGGCGGTGGTCATGCGGTCCAGGCTAGCGGCGGGGGGCTCACCGGCCCGATCGGCGCTCGCGGGGCGGAACGGGGTGCGGCGGTCAGTCGCCGGCGGGCGAGTCGTGCCCGTGCCGGGAGCGCGCCTGCGAGATCCGCCACGCGACGCCGGGGCGGCCCTCGAGGTCGACGCCCGCGAGGACGGCGCCGCCCGTGAACGCCAGGGCACGCACCAGCCGCTCGCGCCGCGCTCTGCGGAGCAGGGGGTCACGGCCGTCGGCCGTCTTGTCCGGCAGGTTCACGGCGATCAGGGGCGCGGTCAGGACCGCGAGGGCGAGGGCGGCCGTGCGCGGAGCGCGGCCCAGGGCGAGCAGGGCGCCCGCGGCGGCGATCGCGACGCCGTGCGCCTGGACGGCCGTCGTGAGCTGCCGCTCGCTGAGCACGGGGACGTCCACCGACACCCGACGCTGGAGCATCGCGAGCGCCCCGCGCGCGTCGGCGGCGTGGGCCGCGGGATGGCGGACCACGTCCAGCCCCTCGGAGATGAACCAGGTGGCGAACATCGGGCGGGCGATGCGGCGCAGCAGCACGAGCGACTCCCCTCGTCGTCGGCCCGGAGGGCGACGTGGCACGTAGCCGCGGCGCGTGCGCGGCTCCTGCCCGCCACGCTAGTCCCGCGCGCGTGGGGCCGCGACGCCGGAGCGCGGGTGGCGACGGACGGGGAATGCTCGCGCACCCGCCGAGGTTGTGCCACGCATGCCCTGTGCCGCTCCGACACGTCCGACCGCACGTGCCTCGACGCGACCCGTCGACGCCGTGCCGTCCCCGTTCCAGCCCGCCGACCTCGCCCCGTGGCACCCGCCCGTGGAACCGCGCGGTGACGTCCGGGTTTCCGGCATAGGCTCGTGGGCGATGAGCGAGGAATTCGACGGGACCACGAACCGGGCGCCTGAGTCCGAGGACGACGCGGCCCGCAATGCACGGTTCGAAGCCGAGGCGCTGGTGTACCTGGACCAGCTGTACGGCGCAGCCCTGCGCATGACGCGCAACCCGGCCGACGCCGAGGACCTGGTTCAGGAGACGTTCGCCAAGGCGTTCGCCGCGTTTCACCAGTACCGCCCGGGCACCAACCTCAAGGCGTGGCTGTACCGCATCCTCACCAACACCTACATCAACTCCTACCGCAAGAAGCAGCGCGAGCCGCAGCAGTCGCACGCGGAGGAGATCGAGGACTGGCAGCTCGCGCGCGCCGAGTCGCACACGTCGTCGGGCCTGCGCTCGGCCGAGGCCGAGGCGCTCGACCACCTGCCCGACTCCGACGTGAAGGACGCCCTCCAGCGCATCCCCGAGGAGTTCCGCATCGCGGTCTACCTCGCCGACGTGGAGGGCTTCGCATACAAGGAGATCGCCGAGATCATGGGCACGCCCATCGGGACCGTGATGTCGCGGTTGCACCGGGGGCGCGGGCAGCTGCGGGAGCTGCTCGCCGACTACGCGCGAGGACGTGGTCTGGTTGCCGCTGCTCCGGCTGGCACGGAGGGTGAACGATGAGTGAGTGGACCGAACCCGGATCCGTCACGGACCCGGTCGCGCAGGACTGCGGCTGCGACGAGGCCGTGAGCGAGCTCTGGGCCTATCTCGACGCCGAGCTCGAGGAGCCGGACGCGGAGCGGGTGCGCAGCCACCTGCAGGCGTGCGGCGGCTGCCTCGAAGAGCACGACATCGAGCTCGTGGTGAAGAAGCTGGTGCGCCGGTGCTACGCGCAGGACGAGTCGGCGCCCGACCAGCTGCGGGACAAGATCCGCGCGCAGCTCGTGACGGTGCAGGTGCGCACCACGATCGTGAGCGAGAGCTGACCTTCTGAACGGACGACGAAGGCCCCGGTGCGCTGCTGCGCTTCCGGGGCCTTCACCAGTTCGCGGACGGCCGCGCCCGACGCCTCAGGCGTTGGGACGCTTGCCGTGGTTCGCGGAACTCCCGGCACGGGAGCGGCGCTTGCGACCACGCTTGCTCATGGGATCTCCTCTGGGTTGTGCATCTTGCCGGCGGCTTGCCAGTTGCAGGGTCGGGCGCACGGCGTGCACGACGACCCTGCATCCTCCCACACACCCCGGCGCAGAGGGGAATCGTCCACGGCGGCCGACGTCGGGCGCCGCGCGACGCTCAAGTCGTGCGCCCCGCTGACCGATTCATGGGGGGTGACGCAGCAGACCCAGTCCGTGATCCCGTTCCTGCACGCCCTCGCGAGCACGGGCGGCTCCGACCTGCACTGCAAGGTGGGCTCGTCCCCGCGCGTGCGGGTCGACGGCCGACTGCGCAAGCTCCAGGTGCCCGAGCTCAAGCCCGCCGACACGGAGCGCATGCTCGAGGAGGTGCTGCCCGACGACCTCGTCGCGCACTTCCGGGAGACGCACGAGGCCGACTTCGCGTACTCGCTGCCGGGCGTCGGCCGGTTCCGCGTGAACGCCTACCAGGCGCGCGGCACCTACGGCCTCGTCTTCCGCCGGGTCGCCGTGGGTGCGCAGTCGCTCGGTGACCTGCACGTCCCCGAGGTGGTGGGCGAGCTGGCGCTCGAGCCCCGCGGCCTCGTGCTGGTGACGGGCCCCACCGGTTCGGGCAAGACGACGACGCTCGCGTCGATGGTCGACCTCATCAACACCTACCGCGAGGTCAACATCGTCACGATCGAGGACCCGATCGAGATCCTGCACCAGGACAAGAAGGCGATCGTCTCCCAGCGCGAGATCGGCCAGGACACCGCCGACTTCACCGCCGCCCTGCGAGCCGCGATGCGGCAGGACCCCGACGTGATCCTCGTCGGCGAGATGCGTGACATCGAGACCGTGCGCGCGGCCCTGTCTGCCGCCGAGACCGGCCACCTGGTGCTCTCGACGCTGCACACGATCGACGCCCCCGAGACGATCAACCGCATCGTCGACTTCTTCCCGCTGCACGAGCAGAAGCAGGTGCGCGTGGCCCTCGCGCAGGCGCTGCGCGGCATCGTCTCCCAGCGCCTGGTGCGCCGCGCGGACGGCAACGGCCGTCGCCCGGCCATCGAGGTGATGATCAACACCGGCCGCACGGCCGAGGCGATCCTCGACCCGTCCGAGGCGCCGCCGATGATCGACCTCATCCGCGAGGGCGACTACTACAAGATGCAGACGTTCGACCAGCACCTGTTCGAGCTCGTCCGCGACGACGTCATCACGCAGGACGAGGCCGTCAGCGCCTCCTCCAACCCGCACGACCTGCTCGTCGAGCTGCGCGGCGCGGGACTGGTCTCCTAGCCGTCGCCTCGCACCCCTTCGAACGCCGCGCCGCCTCCGGGCCGCGCGGCGTTCGTCGTCGGGGGTTGCCCTCGCGTGAGACGCGATATAACGTGTCTTGCGAAGACGAGATATATCGCGAAGGGGAGAGGCGCCATGCCAACCGAGTCCTGGGTCGTCGCCGGCCCGCAGATCATCGAGGTCGAGCAGGTCGAGGCGCTGCGCGTGCAGCTGGTGGGAGGCCGCGTCGACGTGGTCGCCCACGACGAGCCGACCACGCGGATCGAGGTGCACGCCGTCGACGGGCGACCGCTCGAGGTCACGCTCAGTGACGGCGAGCTGCGCGTCGGGTACTCGTTCACCCTGGGCGGCTGGGAGGGCTTCGTCGAGAAGTTCCGCAACTTCCGCGACAAGGACCGGGCCGACGTGCACATCGCGATCCCGCGTGCGGTGCGCGCCAAGGTCGGCACGGTGAGCGCCGAGGGCCTGCTCGCGGGGGTCGTGGAGGACGCGCAGGTCTCGACCGTGTCGGGCTCGCTCGTCACGGACGTCACGCGCGGCCACCTGCACGCCAACACCGTCTCGGGCGAGATCGTCGTCCGGGCGCACACGGGCGCGCTTAAGCTCAACACCGTGTCCGGCGAGCTCGCGGCGTCGGGCGACCTCACTCAGGTGCAGGCCAACTCGGTGTCCGGGGACCTGACGTTCGACGTGACGTCGGGCGCGTCGACCATCTCGGCCTCGACCGTGTCGGGCGACGTCACGGTGCGCGTGCCGGCCGAGCAGGGCGTGCGCGTGCAGGCGCAGTCCGTGTCCGGGCGGCTGGTGATCGACGGTCACGAGTACAAGGACGGCAAGCCCGCGCAGCGCAAGGTCGACATGACCACCGGCGACGGCGGCTGCTACGTCTCGGCGAACACCGTCTCGGGCCACGTGACGGTGCTGCGGAGCGCGCAGTGATGGCACCGGTCTTCGCGCACGGCCAGCTGCGCCTGTACCTGCTGGCGCTGCTCGAGCCCGGCCCCAAGCACGGCTACGAGCTCATCACCGAGCTGTCGGCCCGGTTCGGCGGCACCTACCGGCCCAGCGCCGGCACCATCTACCCGCGGCTGTCCCGGCTCGAGGACGAGGGCCTGGTCACGCGCACCGACGAGGAGCGCAAGAGCACGTACGCGCTCACGGACGCGGGCCGCGCGGAGCTGGCCCAGCGGCGTGACGAGCTGACCGACCTCGAGGAGGGCATCTCCGAGACCGTGCGTGACCGCGCGTTCCAGGTGCGCGACGACGTACGCGGCTCCATGCGTGGGCTCCGTGCCGACCTGGAGGCCCAGGCGCGCAAGGCGCGCGCGACGGCGGTGCCGGGGCACTCGTCGGGCGAGTCCGCCCGGCGCGACTCGCACGCGCGGCTGGCCGAGGCGGACGGGCTGCTCACGCGGTTCCGGGACGAGGTGCGGGCCGACCTGCGACGCGCCTCCGCGCACGGCACGATCGACACGCAGGCTCTCGAGGCGGTGCGACGGACGCTGGACGAGGCGCGCCGCGTGCTGCGGGACGCGCTGCGCTGAGCCGATGTACCGACCCGTGCTCGTGGCGCTCCTGCTACACGCTGTCGTCGGGCTGCCCGAGCCAGGAGTGCCAGCCGGTGTGCAGCACGAGCCAGGCCATGAGCCCGTATCCGGCCTGGCTGGGCAGCTCGCCGTCGCCGGCGGCCATGTCGCCGAGCCACTGCTCGTGGGCGGCGAGGGGCGTGAAGGTGTCGACGTAGGGGACGCGGCGCCGGGTCGCGACGTCGCCGAAGGCGGCCGAGAGGTCGCCCAGGCGGTCGCCGTCGGCCGTGGATCCGGGCGGGGGACCGACCACGAACGCGGGCAGCTTCCACTGGTCCGCGACGTCGAGGATGTTCGCAAGGTTGAGGCGGCTGCGCGCCAGCGAGAGGTTGGCGCCCAGGTCCGCGCGACCGAGGCCCACGACGAGGCGGTTGTCGGCGGCCGGGTCGAGCCGGCGGCGCACCTCGTCCTCCCAGCGGGAGCCGAGCGCGGTGGTCGTCTCGCCGGGCACCGCGAGCGCAATGGTGGTCAGTCGCTCGGGCGCGGCGGTACGGGCTGCTACCCGCCCCACCCAGCCGAGCGCCTTGGGGTCCCCGGCCCCGGCGACGAGCTCGTCGCCGATCACCACGAGCCGCAGCTCACCCACCTGCACCACTCCTTCGCGTAGCCGAACCGGCCCCCAGTCTCTCAGGGGCCCGACGCACAGGCGGCGCGATCAGCGCGTGTCGCCGCACCGGGGGCAGCGCGCGACGTGGGGCTCGTCGCGCAGCCCGTCGCCGCGCACCCGTGCCACCGTCCGCACCGCGGCCCACGCGAGCAGCAGGACGATCACGATCCCGACGAAGGTCATGTGTGCAGTCTTCGTCCGGAGGCCCGTCGCATCGAGTGGCAGGAACGTCGCCAGGCATTGATTTCCTGCCATCCGTCGGACATCCTGACGGAATGCTGCACTCCGTCGCCGTGATCGTCCTGCCCGGTGTGGCGCCCTTCGAGCTGGGCGTCGCGTGCGAGGTGTTCGGCATCGACCGCAGCGACACCGGCGGCCCGCGGTTCGACTTCACGGTGTGCACGCCCGAGCCCGGCGTGGTCGCCTCCAAGACCGGGTTCGCCCTGGTCATCGACCGCGGGCTCGAGGCCACCCGGGAGGCCGACCTGGTGGTCGTGCCCGCCTACGGCGAGCTGCCCGGGCCCGTGCCGGAGCCGGTGCTCGAGGCGCTGCGCGACGCCCACGCGCGCGGCGCCTGGGTGATGAGCATCTGCAGCGGGGCCTTTGCCCTGGGTGAGGCGGGGCTCCTGGACGGGCGGCGGTGCACCACGCACTGGATGCACGCCGCGAACCTGCAGCTGCAGACGCCGTCGGCCCGGGTCGACCCCGACGTCCTGTTCGTCGACGAGGACCGTGTGATCACCAGCGCGGGCACGGCGGCCGGCATCGACGCGGCGCTGCACCTGGTGCGGCGCGAGCTGGGCGCCGCGACGGCGGCCAACATCGCCCGGCGGATGGTGGTGCCGCCCCAGCGGGACGGTGGCCAGGCGCAGTACGTCGACACCCCGCTGCCCTGCGACGGGGACACGCTGGCCCCGCTGCTCACGTGGATCGTCGAGAACCTCGACACCGAGCTCACCATCCCCGACCTGGCCGGCCGGGCGCTGATGTCGGAGCGCACGTTCGCGCGCCGCTTCCGCGCCGAGACGGGCACCACGCCGGCGGCGTGGATCGCGCGCCAGCGGGTGGTCAGGGCGCAGGAGCTGCTCGAGCAGACCTCGATCGGCATCGACGAGATCGCGCGCCTGGTGGGCTTCGGCACGGCCGCCGTTCTCCGCCACCACTTCGCGCGCACGCTGTCCACGAGCCCGCAGGCGTACCGCCGCACCTTCTCCTGCGAGCCCGCGAACGCCTGAGGGGCCGCACCCGATCGATCGGGTGCGGCCCCTCAGGCGGCGGCTGCCGTCAGCGAGCGAACGCCTGCTCGACCAGCGTGGCCTGCTGCGCCTGGTGCTTCTTGGCGGAGCCGGCCGCGGGCGACGCGGACTCGTCGCGGGAGACGACCCGCAGCGTGCGGTTCAGCAGCTGCGGCAGGTGCATCGAGATGAACGACCACGGGCCCTGGTTGCGCGGCTCGTCCTGCACCCAGACCAGCTCGGCACCGTCGAACGGCGCGAGCGCCGCACGGGCCGACTCGGCGTCCAGCGGGTAGAGCTGCTCGAAGCGCACGATCGCCGTGCGCTCGTCGCCCGACTTCACGCGCTGCGCGAGCAGGTCCCAGTAGACCTTGCCGGAGCACAGCAGCACGCGGTCGACCTGCGAGGCCTTCGCGGCCGCCAGCTCGTCGCCGATCACCGGCTGGAACGTGCCCGTCGTGAAGTCCTCCACCGCGGACGAGGCGGCCTTGAGGCGCAGCATCGACTTGGGCGTGAACACCACGAGCGGCTTGCGCGGGCGCTGGTAGGCCTGGCGACGCAGCAGGTGGAAGTGCGACGCGGGCGTCGACGGCTGCGCGACGAACATGTTGTCCTGAGCGCAGAGCTGCAGGAACCGCTCGATGCGGCCCGACGAGTGGTCCGGCCCCTGGCCCTCGTACCCATGCGGGAGCAGGAGCACCACCGAGGAGCGCTGCGCCCACTTCTGCTCGGCCGAGGAGATGAACTCGTCGATGATCGTCTGCGCGCCGTTGACGAAGTCGCCGAACTGCGCCTCCCACAGCACGAGCGCGTCGGGACGCTCCACCGAGTAGCCGTACTCGAAGCCGAGTGCGGCGTACTCCGACAGCGAGGAGTCGTACACCCAGAACTTGGCCTGGTCGCCCGACAGGTAGAGCAGCGGGGTCCACTCGGCGCCGGTCTCGCGGTCGTGCATCACCGCGTGGCGCTGCACGAAGGTGCCGCGCCGCGAGTCCTGGCCGGCCAGCCGCACGGGCGTGCCCTCGACCAGCAGCGACCCGAACGCGAGCAGCTCGCCGTAGCCCCAGTCGATGCCGCCCTCGCGGGACATCTGCTCGCGCTTGGTGAGCAGCTGCGCGAGCTTGGGGTGCACCGTGAAGCCCTCGGGCGGACGCACGTGCGCGCGCCCGATCCGCTCCAGGATCCCGGCGTCGACGGCCGTCTTCCAGCCGACCATCACGCCCGCGTCCTCGAGCTGCGACTCGGGGCGCTCGAGGCCTGCGACGGCCTCGGCCTCGGCGGGGGGAGGGGTCCAGCCGTCCTCGCGCGTCTCGGCGAACACCCGCTCGAGCTGCTGCTGGTAGTCCTGCAGCGCCTGCTCGGCGTCGCTGATGGTCAGGTCGCCGCGGGCGACCAGCGTCTCGGTGTACAGCTTGCGCACCGAGCGCTTGGCCTCGATGAGGTTGTACATGAGCGGCTGGGTCATCGACGGGTCGTCGCCCTCGTTGTGCCCGCGGCGGCGGTAGCACAGCATGTCGATGATGACGTCGCGGTCGAACTGCTCGCGGTACTCGAACGCGAGCTCCGCGGCGCGCACGCACGCCTCGGGGTCGTCGCCGTTCACGTGGAAGATCGGCACCTGCAGGCCCTTGGCCACGTCGGTCGCGTACTGCGAGGACCGCGACGACGAGGGGCCCGTGGTGAAGCCGACCTGGTTGTTGATGATGACGTGGATGGTGCCGCCCGTGCGGTACCCGCGCAGCTGCGCCAGGTTGAGGGTCTCGAACACCACGCCCTGGCCCGCGAAGGCCGCGTCGCCGTGGATGAGGATCGGCAGCACCGAGAAGCCGTCGCCGCCCAGGTCGATGCGGTCCTGCTTGGCGCGCACGATGCCCTCGAGCACGGGGTCGACGGCCTCGAGGTGCGACGGGTTCGCCGCCAGGTACACCTGGGTGGTCGCGCCGGACTCCGCCACGAACGTGCCCTCGGTGCCGAGGTGGTACTTGACGTCGCCGGAGCCCTGCACGGACTTGGGGTCGGCGTTGCCCTCGAACTCGCTGAAGATCTGCGCGTAGGACTTGCCCGCGATGTTCGCCAGGATGTTGAGGCGACCGCGGTGGGCCATGCCGATGCCGACCTCGTCGAGGCCGTTGTCCGCCGCCTTGGACAGGATCGCGTCCAGCAGCGGGATCACCGACTCGCCGCCCTCGAGCGAGAACCGCTTCTGGCCCACGTACTTGGTCTGCAGGAACGTCTCGAACGCCTCGGCGGCGTTGAGGCGGCGCAGGATGCGCAGCTGGTCCTCGCGGGGCGTGCGGGCCCAGCCCGACTCCAGACGCTCCTGGAGCCAGCGGCGCTGGCGCGGGTCCTGCAGGTGCATGTACTCGATGCCCGTGGTGCGGCAGTACGAGTCGCGCAGCAGGCCGAGCACGTCGCGCAGCTTGGCGTTGGGCTTGCCCGTGAAGCCGCCGGTGGGGAACGACCGGTCCAGGTCCCACAGCGTCAGGCCGTGGTTCTGGATGTCGAGGTCCGGGTGCTTGCGCTGGCGGTAGGCGAGCGGGTCGGTGTCCGCCATGAGGTGACCGCGCGAGCGGTAGGCGTGGATGAGCTCCCCGATCCGCGCGGGCTTGATCGCCTCGGCGTCGGGGTCGCTCGAGGTGTCCCGGACCCAGCGGACGGGCTCGTAGGGCACCCGCAGCGAGGCGAACACACGGTCGTAGAAGCCGTCCTCGCCCAGCAGCTTGACGCCCAGGATCCGCAGGAAGTCGCCCGACTGGGCGCCCTGGATGATCCGGTGGTCGTAGGTGCTGGTCAGCGTCAGGACCTTGGAGATGCCCATCTTGTTGAGACGGTCCTCGGACGTGCCCGCGAACTCCGCGGGGTAGTCCATGGCGCCGACGCCGATGATCGTGCCCTGGCCCTGCATGAGCCGCGGGACCGAGTGGACCGTCCCGATGGTGCCGGGGTTGGTCAACGAGATGGTGGTGCCCGCGAAGTCGTCGACCGTGAGCTTGTTGCCGCGGGCGCGGCGCACGACGTCCTCGTAGGCGGCCCAGAACTGGGCGAAGTCCAGCGTGTCGGCCTTCTTGATCGACGGCACCATGAGCTGGCGCGAGCCGTCCGGCTTGGCCAGGTCGATCGCGATGCCGAGGTTGACGTGCGCCGGCTGCGTGACGCCGGGCTTGCCGTCGATCGGCGTGTACGCGGCGTTCATGGCCGGCATCTGCTCGAGCGCCTCGACCAGCGCGAAGCCGATGAGGTGCGTGAAGGAGATCTTGCCGCCGCGTCCGCGGGCCAGGTGGTTGTTGACGACGATGCGGTTGTCGACCATGAGCTTGGCCGCGACCGCGCGCACCGAGGTGGCCGTGGGGACCTCGAGCGAGGCCTCCATGTTCACGACGACGCGTGCCGCGGGGCCGCGCAGCTTCTCGACCGCGTCCGTGGCCTCGTCGGCCTGCGGCGTGGACTTGAGCGCGGCCTGAGCGTACGGCGCGGTCGCCGGCTGGGCCGTGGCGACGGGGGAGGTGTGCGGCACGGGCTCCTGCGACGGCTTCGCGACCGGGGTCGGCTGCTGCGCGGTCGGCTGCTGGGCGTCCGGCGCGGTGGGCGCGCCCGGGGGCGTCGCCGCGCGCTGGGCGCCGGTCGGGGCCGCGGGGGCGGGCGGCTGCGGCGCGGGCTTCGGGGCGGCGACCTTGCCGTCCTGCCCTGCACCGTCGGTGCTCGCACCCTCGGACTGGCCGTCGCTCTCCGCGGGCTTGTACCCCTCGAAGAAGTCCCACCACGCGGGATCCACCGCGTTCTTGTCCTTCAGGTACTGCTCGTACAACTCGTCCACGAGCCATTCGTTGGCGCCGAAATCGGCGCGCATCGAGTCAGGCTCCGCCTTCTGGGACACGCGAGGATCGCCCACTTCCGCTGCGGAGCTCGTCCGCGTCGTTGCCGGTTCTGTTGCTCTCAACCCTACGGCCTCCGACCGCCCGAACGTCGCCCGAGAGGGCCAACCTGGACGCTGGACCAGCGCTCTTCACTCCCTTGACACACGCGGGTCAAAGCCGGGCAAGGATCGGCCTTTGCCCTGCTCAAGCGCGGGTCGGCGGCGCGTTTGCCAGGTCATGTCTTCGCCGCCCGCGCGAGACGGTGCCTACGACGGGCCTACGACAGGCCTACGACAGCGTCGTGAGCGCGATCTCGCCCGTGGGTGGGGCGCCCGCGGCGGGCAGGGTGACGCGCATGGTGCAGCCGGTCTCGGTGTCGGCCACCTCGATGCGTCCGCCGTGCAGCTCGACGGCCCACCGCACGATCGCCAGGCCCAGCCCCGTGCCGCCCGTCGAGGTCTGCCCGGTGGTGGCCGGGTTGTTGCCGCGGACGAACCGCTCGAAGATCTGCGCGCGCTGCGCGGCGGCGATCCCCGGCCCGTTGTCGATCACGTCGATGCGCACGTCGCCGCCCACGCGGCTGGCCACGAGGCGCACCTCGTCGTCGACGGGGGAGTGCCGCGCCGCGTTGTGCAGCAGGTTGGCCACCACCTGGTGCAGGCGCTCGGGATCGCCCGGGACCGTCAGGTCCGCCGGCTCCACGGTGACCGTGAACCGCAACCGCTTCGCCGCGCCGACGAGCTGCGCGCCGTCGGCCGCCTCCTGCAGGAACTCCGACAGCCGCACCTGGCTGATGTCCAGCGGGGCGTCGCCGGCCTCCAGCCGGGACAGGTCCAGCAGGTAGGTCACGAGCCGACCGAGGCGCTCGGTCTGGGCGAGCGCGGCCTCCATGGTGGCGGGATCGGGTTCGTCGACACCGTCGACGATGTTCTCCAGCTGGGCCTGCAGCGCGGTCACGGGCGTGCGGAGCTCGTGCGAGACGTTGGCCACCAGCTCGCGGCGGAACTGGTCGGACTGCTGCAGGTCGTCGGCCATGGTGTTGAACGCCGAGGCGAGCTGACCCACCTCGTCGGCGCTCGTGGCCCGCACGCGCCAGGAGTAGTCGCCCGACGCCATCTGGCGCGCGGCGTACGTCATCTCGCGCAGGGGCGAGGTCATGCCGCGCGCGAGCACCTGCGTGACGACCAGCGAGATCGCGATCGCCAGGGGCAGCGTGCGCGTGGGCCCCAGGTGCCGTGACAGGCCCACCCAGGTGATGAACGACGCGAGCGTCACCGTGGCCGCGACGAGGATGCCCAGCTTGATCTTGATGGAGCGGAACCGGTCGAGCGGGCGCACGTCGGGCAGCCGCTGCTGCCCGCGCACGTGACGAGGCGCAGGCATGCGCTCAGGCGCCGTCCTGGCCGTCGCCGGCAGCCCCGTCGGCCGCCGCGGGCTCGAACGCGTAGCCCACGCCGTGCACCGTGCGGATCAGGTCCGGGCCGAGCTTGCGGCGCAGCGCCTTGACGTGGGAGTCGACGGTCCGGGTGCCGCTGGCGTCCACCCAGTCCCAGACCTCGGCGAGCAGGCGCTCACGCGTGAGGACGGTGCGCGGTGTCGCCGCGAGGGCGAGCAGCAGGTCGAACTCGGTGGGCGTCAGGTGCACCTCGGCGCCCGCCCGCTGCACGCGTCGCTGGGCGCGGTCGATCACCACGTCCCCGATCGCGACGGGCGGGTCCGGCTGCGACGCCTGCGCGATCTCCGCCGCGCGCGCGGCGCGCTCGGTGCGGCGCAGCAGGGCCTTCGTGCGCGCGACCAGCTCGCGCATCGAGAACGGCTTGGTCATGTAGTCGTCGGCGCCCACGCCCAGGCCGATGAGCATGTCGGTCTCGTCGTCGCGCGCGGTCAGCATGAGCACGGGCACAGGCCGGTCGGCCTGGATGCGGCGGCAGACCTCGAGGCCGTCGATGCCGGGCAGCATGACGTCGAGCACGACGACGTCCGGCTGTAGCGCGGCAGCGGCGCTGACCGCGGCCAGCCCCTCGCCGACCGCCTCGACGGCCCAGCCCTCGGCGGTGAACCGTCGGGCGATCGCCTGCGCGATCGCCGGCTCGTCCTCGACCACGAGCACCGTGGTGCCGGGCCGGGCGGACGAGGGCGCCTTCGCCCCGTTCGTGGTCATCATGAGCCCAGAGTGGCACAGCGCCGGGGAGCGCGAGCGGTGCCGCGGCGGTCCCGCCCGTGGACGAACGCTGGCGGCGCGGGTGCGCCCACTTATGATGGGCACCACCATGAGCAGCTCAAGTCGCTGCCGGCGTCGCGCCCGAGGCCACGTCCTCGCGCTCGACCATGCCGGCCACCTCACTGAACTGTCCGCCGCCCCGAGCAGCCGGGGCCCACTGTGCTGAGCGAGTGGCTCCTCGTCGCCCTCGGCATCCTCCTCACCCTCGGCACCGCGGTGTTCGTCGCCGGGGAGTTCTCGTTCGTGACGCTGGACCCTGGCGTCGTCGAGAAGCAGACCTCCCGCGAGGACCGCCGTGGCCAGAGCGTGCTGCGCGCGCTGCGCCGGCTGTCCACCGAGCTGTCGGGCGCCCAGGTGGGCATCACGCTGACCACGGTCCTGCTCGGCTACACCACGCAACCCGCGGTGGCCCGGATGCTGCGCGGCTGGTTCGACGGGTGGGTGAGCGCCGCGCTCAGCGGCGTCCTGGCCGTCGTGCTCGCGCTCGTGCTGGTCAACGGGTTCTCCATGGTGATCGGCGAGCTGGTGCCCAAGAACTTCGCCATCGCCCGGCCCATGGCCACGGCGCGCGCGGTGGTGCCGCTGCAGAGCGGGTTCACCACGGCCCTGCACCCCGTCATCACCTTCTTCAACGGCAGCGCCAACACCCTGCTGCGACGCTTCGGCATCGAGCCGCGGGAGGAGCTCTCGGGCGGGCGCTCGCCGCAGGAGCTCGCGGCGCTCGTGCGCCGGTCGGCGAAGGAGGGCACGCTCGACGAGTCCACCGCGACGCTGCTCACCAACTCGATCGACTTCTTCGAGCTCACGGCGGTCGACGTCATGACCGACCGCCAGCGGCTCGTCGTGGTCCGCCGCGACGACTCGGCGGCCGACGTGACGGCCCTCGCACGCGCCACGGGCCACTCCCGGTTCCCGGTGATCGGCGACTCGAACGACGACATCGTCGGGCTGGTGCACGTGCGGCGGGCCATTGCCGTCCCGTTCGAGCGCCGCGCCGACGTGCCCGCGGCCGCGCTCATGGTCGACGCCCCTCAGGTCCCCGAGACCGTGCACCTGGGTCCCCTGCTGGTCGAGCTGCGCGAGCAGGGCCTGCAGATGGCCGTCGTGGTCGACGAGTACGGCGGCACCTCGGGCGTCGTGACGCTCGAGGACGTCGTCGAGGAGCTGGTGGGGGACGTCGCCGACGAGCACGACCGCCGGCGCACGTCCGCCGCGCGCGCGGCCGACGGGTCCTGGCACCTGCCCGGCGTGCTGCGGCCCGACGAGCTCACTGAGACGACCGGCCTGCGCGTGCCCGACGAGGGACCGTACGAGACGCTCGGCGGCCTGCTCATGGCCCGCCTGGGCCGCATCCCTACCGAGGGCGACGCGATCGACGTCGACGGCGTGCTGCTCCAGGTGGAGCGCATGGACGGCCGGCGCGTGGAGCGCCTGCGGGTGGTGGCGCTCGATGACGACGAGTCGGGCCCGGAGCAGGGGGAGGGCGCATGAGCAGCACCACTGCTCTTCTGATCGCCGCGGCCCTGCTGGCCGCGAACGCGTTCTTCGTCGGCGCGGAGTTCGCCATCATCTCCGCGCGCCGCAGCGCCATCGAGCCGCGCGCGGAGGCGGGCGACCGCCGCGCCCGCACGGTCCTCTGGGCGATGGAGAACGTCTCGCTCATGCTCGCGTGCGCGCAGCTGGGCATCACCGTGTGCTCGACGAGCCTCGGCGTGGTGGCGGAGCCGGCCATCGCGCACCTCATCGAGGAGCCGCTCGAGGCGCTGGGGCTCAGCCCCGACCTCACGCACCCCATCGCGTTCGTCGTCGCGCTGCTCCTGGTCGTCTACCTGCACGTGGTCCTGGGCGAGATGGTGCCCAAGAACCTCGCGGTGGCGGGGCCGGACCGTGCGGTGCTGATGTTCGGCCCGCCGCTCGTGTGGGTGGCCCGCGTGGTGCGCCCGATCATCCTGGGCCTGAACTGGCTCGCCAACCACGCCCTGCGCGCGGTCGGAGTCGAGCCGAAGGCGGAGGTCTCCTCGGCGTTCACGGCCGAGGAGGTGCAGTCCATCGTCGAGCGGTCGCAGGCCGAGGGACTGCTCGAGGACTCGCAGGGGCTCCTGCGCGGCGCGATCGAGTTCTCGGACCGCACCGCCCGCGACGTGATGGTCGCGACCGACGCGTTGACCACCCTGTCGCTGGGCGCCACCCCGGACGCCGTCGAGCACCTCGTGGCTCGCACCGGCTTCTCGCGGTTCCCCGTGGTGGACCACGGGGGCGCCGCGGTCGGCTACCTGCACCTCAAGGACGTCCTGTACGCCGACGCGTCCACCCGCAACGAGCCCGTGCCGCCGTGGCGCGTGCGAGCGCTGGCCGTGGTGGGCCCGGACGACGAGGTGGAGGACGCGCTGGCCGCCATGCAGCGGTCCGGGGCCCACCTGGCCCGTGTCGAGGACGACGGCGTGATCGTCGGCGTCGTGTTCCTGGAGGACATCCTCGAGGAACTGGTGGGCGAGGTGCGCGACGCCATGCAGCGCGAGCAGGGTCCCGGCGCTCGCCGCTGACGAGTTCTACAGACCCTTCACAAATGGCCCGATGTGTCCCGATCGGAGGGGCAAGGGCCGGGCTGTCGCGCGATCTGCGGCGTGTCGTGCGGCGTGTCGCGATCGCCGCGCCGATCGGATGCCTCGGGGGGCCATTGGACACCCGTCCAGGGGCTTGGAACCGATCTCACGAGCCGTTATGGTTTCGTGATCGCGCCGGCGTCGACGTCGGCGGGTGCGGTTCGCGCCGTGCCGGACGGAGGTCGAGGCGGAGCCCGGACTGCGTCAGCGTCGAGTCAGTCAGGGGTCGTGCGTCGTGCGGCCCGCTCAACGAACGGGAGGTGCTGTGGGGTCGACCGAGAACGTGTCTCCCGCAGCGCCGATGACCCGTCGTGAGATCCGCGAGGCGGAGCGGCGCGCGCAGGAGCAGGCAGCCGCGAACGCCTCCGCGCCGGGCGTCGCACCGCAGCCCGCGACCCGCCGCGCCCCGTCGGCCCAGTCCGTGCAGCAGCCCCGCAGCGCGCAGCCCCGCGCGACCGTCGACACGGCGGCCCGGGTGCCCTCCTGGACCTCCGGCGCGGCCATCACCGCGGGCCGGACGCCGCAGCCGGCCGCGCCGGCCCAGCAGCACCACAACACGGTGCGGCAGGTGGTCGACCACCCCGCCCGCGCACCCCGCCCCCAGGAGCAGCCGCCGCGCGGCACGGCCCAGGGGCACACCGTGCGCGCCGGGGGCGTCACCGCTCCGCTGGACGCCCGCGCGGCGATGCCCGTGCGGGAGACGCCGGTGCGGGAGACGCCGGTTCGGGAGACGCCGCTGCAGGACGCGCTCGTGCGCGACACCTCCGCGCCAACCGCCGCCACGGCCCCGGCGGCCGAGCGGCCGATGACCGCCTTCCAGGCGGCCCGCTACGTGCCGTCCCACGCGGGACAGGCTGCACCGTCCACCGCCGCCCCCGCCGGCATGGTGCCCGGGCAGGTCGGCGGCTCGTGGCTGTCCGACATCCGCCCGGTGGACAAGCGACTGAGCGAGCCCGAGACGCCGCGCGCGGACGTCGAGGCGTCCCACGAGCCCGCGACGATCGCCCTCCCGGCCCTGACCGAGCACGACGAGGCGCCGGCGCTCGCCGCCGACGAGCAGTTCGCTCCCGCGCCCGAGCAGGCCGCGCCCTCCGGGGTCCGCGAGCCCGCGGCGGCTGGCGTCATCGAGGCCGCGCAGTCCGCTCCCGCGCCGGCGCGAGAGGTGGCGGCAGCGCGCACCCGTCGCGCGCCCCGCGCCTCGTCGCACCCGATCCCCGCGCACCCGGGTCGGCGCCCGGGCCGTGCCGCCATGCGCCTCGGCGTGCTCGCGGCGCTCGCCGGCGTGACGGTCGTGATCCCCGTGAGCCAGGGCGCCATCGCCGGCGCCGAGGTGCTGTCGGGCGAGCCGCTGACCAACGCCACGCTGCCCAGCACGGTGAGCGCGCTCACCGCCGCTCCCGCCTCGCTCCTGCCGCCCGCCTCGCTCATGCCGGTCGACGGTGGCGTCCCCGTCCGGGCCCTGGCGGCCGCGGCCAGCCGCAGCGAGGTCCGCTCGCCGCTCCCGGGCTGCAACCCGAACGCCGGGCACGAGGGCGCGAGCAACGGCCTGCTGCCCGAGACGTTCCTGTGCACGTTGTGGGACTCGCACACGCAGCTGCGGGCCGACGCTGCCTCCAGCCTCGCGGAGTTCAACGCCGCCTACGTCGCCCGCTTCGGCGCGGACATGTGCCTCGTGTCCGGCTACCGGACCCTGGCCCAGCAGCGCAGCGTCAAGGCGAGCCGCGGCAGCTTCGCGGCGACCCCGGGCAAGTCGAACCACGGCTGGGGTCTCGCCGTCGACTTCTGCGGGACGCTCACGTCGGGCGAGCGGTGGGACTGGCTCAACGAGAACGCCAAGGCCTTCGGCTGGGAGAACCCCTCGTGGGCTCGCCCGGGCGGCAGCGGCCCGTACGAGCGTTGGCACTGGGAGTACCTCAAGGGTGTCAAGGCCGACGGGGAGTACTACGGCTGATCGGGCCGTCGGACCGCGCGGTGCGCATGCCGCCGGGCTGAGTCGCCCGGACCCCCATCGGGCCTGGGCTGGGCGCCCGGACCCCGACGGGGGCCTGGGCTGAGTCGCCCGGACCCCCGTCGGGCCTCACTCCAGGCGCAGGCCCCAGGTGATCTCGTGCACGTCGTCCCCGCCCAGCTCCACCAGGTCGTCGCCCGTGCGGAACGCGTCCGCGATGCACGACATCGGCTCGACCGCCACGCCCCGTCGCTCGATGAGCGGGATCCCGTCGCCGGTGCAGACCTGCCACGCCGCGCAGCCGCTGTCGGCCCACATCGCGACCGTGCGCCCGTCGCCCGACGCCAGGCGCGCCCAGGTGAGGCCGTCGTCGTCCCGGTCCGGCTCGACCCAGGCGTCGTCGAAGGCGATGCCGCGCAGCGCGGTCCCGCCGCGCAGGTCGAACACGCCGCTGACGGGCTCGTGGCCCGTGGGGAGCAGGCGCTCGTCGACCGTCACGTGCCGCGAGGCGCCCAGCGTGAGCGTGCACCCGTCGACCGAGGCCTCGCCCGGTGACAGCCACGGGTGGAAGCCGACGCCGTACGGCGCGACCCCGGGGCTCAGGTTCTGCGCCGCGGTGTGCACCACGAGGCCGTCGGCCGTGAGGGTGTACGTGACGCGCACGCGCACGGCCCACGGGTAGCCGGGCGTGGGCACGATCGTGTGCTCGAGGGTGACGGACGTGCCGTCGTCGGCCTGTTCGACGGCGTCGAAGGCCACATAGGCGACCAGGCCGTGCAGGGCGTTGCGCCGGCCGTGCTCGGTGACCGGCACCTCATAGGTGCGACCGTCCCGGTCGAACTCGCCGTCGGCGAGGCGGTTGGGCCACGGCGCGAGCACGGCTCCCGAGAACGCGGGGGCGATGGCGTCCTCGTCGAACGGCAGCACCACGTCCCGCGCGCCGACGCGGTACTCGCGCAGGCTGGCGCCGACGGCCGTGACGACGGCGTGCTGATCGCCGAGACGGAGGGTGTGCTGGAGGCCGGTCGGGTTGGTCACGCCCACACGGTAGTGGCCGCGCGCGCCGCCGTGCCCGCTTGTTCGTCCGCGTCGGCGAGCCGTCCGGGCGGGTGACGCCGGCAGTCGCCCGGCTCGGTCAAGTCGGGCGTCCGCACGGCCGATGACCAGGCATGGCCTCCGTGCTCGTCGACTACCGGTACGCGACGTCGTCCACGCTCCGGGCGGAGGGTGACCACGCGGCGCTCGGGCTGGCGAGCACCGATTCCGGGACGTTCCTCGATGCGTTCGCGGAGCGTGCCGACGTGGTCGCGAGCGGGTTGCTGCGCGTGGGCGAGGTGGCCGCGACCCGCTTCTACGAGCATCCGTCAGCGATCCGCGCCAAGATCGCGCTCGCGGACCCCATCATCACCGTGGAGGACGGCACCGTCCGGTTCGAGTCGCTGTCCGCCTGCTGCGGCGTGGCGGCCCGGCTCGACCTCCTCGACGAGGCGCTGACCTCCACCACCCGCGCGTCGGGCACCACGAACGTCGACCTCGGGCCCACGGTGCGGCGGTTGCTGGCCGGTGTCCGCCGCCAGCATCCGCTCCGCATCGTCGTCGGCCGGACCGGGCTGGAGGTGGCGACGCTGGACGGGCAGGCGCACGAGCGCATCGTGGACTTGCCCTCGCGATGGCTCCGCTCGCTGGCCGAGTTGCAGGCGCTGGCGTCCCGGATGACGCTGCTGGCCGAGCTCGACGCGTCGCAGGCGCGCGCGTTCCTGCGCTCGCTGCCCGCCCGGGTGGGCGACCAGCCGTTGTGGGCCCAGCCGGTGGGAGGCGGGTTGCGGCTGGGCAGCAGCCCGGTCCCCGGGGCCGCCTCGGTGGGAGCGCCGCACCGGCTGCGGGTGCTCGAGCCGGTCCTGCGTCACGCCACCGCGCTGCGGGTGTTCGGCACCACGTCGCGGTCCAGCGCGGCCTCGTGGTGGGAGGTCACGCTGCCCGGTGCGCGCCTGGGACTGGGGCTGAGCCCGGCGGCGTCCCGCGGGTTCTCGGGGGAGGGCGCTCTGCTCGACGACCTGTCGGCCGACGACCCTCAGGTGGAGCTAGCGCGCCGGGGGCTGGTCGGGTACGACCTGGCGCAGGGCCGGTACTTCGCGCGCGCGCTGCCGTTCGGGCGCTCCGTGCTCGACGAGGCGCCCCGCGCGAGCAAGGCGCGTCGGCTCGTCGCAGCGGGCAAGGTACGCGCCGAGGGCGACCGGATCCTCGTGGCGGGCTCCTACGGAGAGCACGCCGTGCACCTCGCGTCTGGCCAGGAGACGTGCACGTGCCGGTGGTACGCGGAGCATCGGGGCGACAGAGGACCGTGCGCCCACGTGCTGGCTGCGCGGCTGTGGCGGGAGGAGGGCGCATGAGCGAGCCCGTGGGCGACGACCTGGCCCGGATCTGCAGCGCCCTGCGCGCGGCGGACCTGCCCGGCGCATTCGCTGCCGCACGGGAGGTGCCGCCCGCGCGCAAGGCCGCCGTCCTGGCCGCGCTCGAGTCGGTGGCCCCGCTGTTCGACCACGACTGGAGGTTCTCCGGCGCCGATCCTCGCGGGGTGCCCTCGCAGGAGTGGCCGGCTCGCGCCGCGCTCTTCATCGTCCGCGCCGCGCTCGCCGCGGCCCCCGCCCAGGTGGCCACCGAGATCGCGTCGGCGTGGTGGGTGGCCGAGGACAAGCCGGGGCAGGAGGTGTGCGCGCTCGTCGAGCCGCACCCGCCGGCGTGGCGCGCGAAGCTCGTCGGCAGCCTGCTGCACGGCCGCGCCGTCAGCTGGGGGCCCGTGCACCACCTGGTGCTGACCGGGCTGGTTGAAGCGCCCGACGATCCGCTGTACGCGAGCGGGCTGCTGGGCGGCATGCGCTGGGCGTCGCTGCCCGCAGCACGCGCCGCCGATCCGTCGCTGGACGAGCTGCTGCACCGCCTGTGGAGCATCCCGGACGTCGGGCGCCGCATCGGGGACGCATACGGCAGCGACGGGACGTGGGCGCGGAACCTGGAGCTCGCGCCGGACCGCAGCGTGCACAGCGAGGAGGAGTGGGCCGGCCTGCTCGACGCGTGGGGCGCCAACGATGCCGCGCGGCGCCCGGCCGTCGTCGACGGGTGCCTCGCGGCGCTGGCCGGGGCGGGCGGCACCCGCACGGGAGACCTGCGCGGCTGGGCTCTGGTGCACGGCCGTATCCAGGTGACGCTCGACGAGGCGTGCGAGCGGCAGGCCGCCTACCTCGACCTGGTCGCCGCCGGGGCGCCCCCGTCGGCCGCGATCGGGCGCGCCCAGGCGGCGCTGCTGCTCCGCGCCGGGCGGCTCGACCCCGGCGCCCTCCTGGATGTCACGCCCGATGTGCTGGTGCGGCCCGAGAAGGGGGCCGTGCGCGAGCACCTGGCGTTGCTGACCTCCGCGGTGAAGTCCGGGCTCGTCGACCCTGCCGCGTGCGGCGCCGTCGTGGCTCCGGTCGCTGACCAGGTGCCGAGCGGCGTCGGCCCGGTCGTCGAGCGCCTGCTCGCGCTGTGCGGCACCACCAGCTCGGCGCCCGCACCTGTCACGGAGGCGTGGACGCCGCCCGTGCCGGTGGACGTGGCGCCGCGGCCCGTGGAGCCGGTGCGCACCACCGACGAGCTCGTCGACCTGCTCGTGCACGTCCTGCACGACCCGAGTGATCCGCTCGAGGTCGAGCGGGCCGTCGACGGCATGGTGCGGCTGAGGGACGTCCCGTCCGGCGTCGGGCACGCCCTGCCGCGGAGCGACGACGGGCTGTCGTACCTGGTGGGCAGGTGGCTGGGTGAGCAGCCGACGACGACGCACGACTTCGGCTCCGTCAGGCGGATCGCGTACACCCACGACCCGTCCACGATCCCGCCCGGTGTGCCGTCGCAGCGGTACGAGGGTTACCCGATGTCCCGCTTCCTGCAGGCGGACGGGACCTACATCGAGCACAAGACGGTGAGCTGGTCGTGGGAGCACACCGTGGAGCGGTGGCTGCCGAGCGATCTCGTCGGGGCGCGACTGCACGAGCTGGGCCGCCTGTTCTCCGGGCCGCCCGTCGGGATCCTCGCCTTGCCGACCGCGGGTCATGGCACGGTGTCCGTCGACGCGTTCCTCGCACGCCTGCGCGCGCAGGTCGACGCCGGTGCACCGCTGACGGGCCGGGACGTGGCGACGGCGATCATGCGCGTCGACCCGGCCGACCGAGCCGCGCTGCGGGCGTCGGGCGCGCTCGGCGAGCAGGCGCTCATCTGGCTGGACCGCACCGAGGCCTCCCGGACCTGGCAGTGGGGTGCGAACGAGCCGCACACCTGGGTGAACGGGCCGACGACCGTCGGGCCGCTCGCGCTGTGGACCGCGGCGACGCCCGAACCGGCCGACGGACGGCCGGAGGACCCGGTGCGCTGGTGGTTCGACACGAGCACCGTGGTCGACCACTGGGGCGGTCACCTCGTCTGGGGGCGGCGCGGCCACGGCGCCTCGAGCTCGGCGCTGCTGCACCTGCCGTCGCACCCCGACGTCGCTGCCGTGCACCTCCAGCCTGAGGTGATCACGTCGATCGAGGACCCAGACGCCGACCTCGGTGGAGTCCTGCGGGCCATGGCCGACCGGCGCGTGCCTCTCGGCGGGCCCGCCACCGACCTGCTCCTGTGGGCCGGGTCGTACCGCAGCGCGCGCACCCGGGCCGCCTCCGCCGAGGCCATCGCGACGGCCGCGCGCGGGGGCGTGCTGGACGGCTGTGTGCTCGGCGAGGGCATCCTGCGCCTCGTGGGGCCGGGCGCCGGTCCGTTCCTGCAGAGCTCGTTCCACCTCGAGCCGGAGCCGCCCAAGCTGACGCGCATCGCCGCGACGCTCGCCGACGCGGCCCGCATCGACGAGCACGGAGAGCTGGCGGTGCTCACCGCGGTGGTGACCTGCCTGCCCGTGCTGCGCGTCCTGCGCGGCGGGGTCGCCCTGCTGGAGATCGCTGCGGGGATCGCCGAGCGGTGCGGGCTGCGCGTGGCACTCCCGGAGCCGCTCGACGCGCTGGCCCGGGGGAGGGCGAGCACGCGGACCGCGCAGGAGGCGCGGCGGCTGGCGGGCGTGGGACGGACGGCCGTGCTGTGGGCACCGGCGGCGCGGTAGGCGTTCGCTCGCTCGCATTGATGGCGTTCACCCGCGAGGGTGACGTTGTCGCCGGTTGTGGACAACGGGCCGTGCGGGGCCTTCGGTTCCCCTAGGGTTCGGCACCACGTAGTGGGGCGAATGGGTAGGAACCGGGCGGGGGGCCGATGGACGGCGTGGCGATTCTCGAGGGCGAGGTGCGCGAGCTCATCCGCCGTCGCGGGCTCGACCCCGTCCGCGACCGTCCGGGCGTCCACGCCCTGGTCACGGACGCGATGGCCGACTACGACGAGCGCTCGGTCGTCGGCTCCGTGCCGCCGCTGCCGGATCCCGCCGCGGCGCACAAGGCGGTGGTCGACGCCGTCGCGGGGCTCGGGCCGCTGCAGCGATATCTCGACGACCCCGAGGTCGAGGAGATCTGGATCAACAGCCCGAGCCAGGTGTTTGTCGCGCGCAAGGGCGAGTCTGAGCTCACCACCACCATGCTGACGGACGCGCAGGTGCGCGACCTGGTGGAGAAGATGCTCAAGGCCTCGGGAAGGCGGCTCGACCTGTCCAGCCCGTTCGTCGACGCCTCGCTGCCCGGCGGCGAGCGCGTGCATGCGGTCATCCCGGACATCACCCGGCGCGACTGGTCGGTCAACATCCGCAAGTACGTGGTGCGGGCGTCGTCGCTCGACGAGATCGTCGGGCTCGGCAGCATCACGCCGCACGCCGCCGCGTTCCTGTCCGCAGCGGTCCGCGCGGGGCTGAACGTCATGGTCTCGGGGGCCACGCAGGCGGGAAAGACGACGCTCCTCAACGCGCTCGCGGGCTCGATCGGGCCGCGCGAGCGGGTCATCAGCTGCGAGGAGGTCTTCGAGCTGCGCCTGACGGCTCGCGACTGGGTGGCGATGCAGTGCCGCCAGCCCAGCCTGGAGGGCACGGGCGAGATCCCGCTGCGCCGCCTGGTCAAGGAGGCTCTGCGCATGCGCCCCAGCCGCCTCATCGTCGGGGAGGTGCGCGAGGCCGAGGCGCTCGACCTGCTGATCGCGCTCAACGCAGGGGTGCCGGCGATGTGCACCGTCCACGCCAACTCGGCGCGCGAGGCGCTCACCAAGCTGTGCACCCTGCCGCTGCTCGCGGGGGAGAACGTCTCCGACCGGTTCGTGGTGCCCACCGTCGCGGCCGCGGTCGACCTCGTGGTGCACCTGGACCTGGATGCCGGCGGTCGCCGTGCGGTGCGCGAGATCGTGGCGGTGCCCGGGCGCGTGGAGCAGGGGGTCGTCGAGACGGCCGAGCTGTTCGTGACCCGCGGTGAGCGGCTGGTCCGAGGCGAGGGATTCCCGCCCCATGCGGAGCGCTTCGCGCGGCTCGGCATCGACCTCGCCGCGCTGCTGCGCGCCCGGGACTGAGGGCGGCAGCGGATGGGAGTGGTCGTCGGGCTCGTGCTCGGTGCGGGCCTCGCCTGCGTGTGGTGGTCGTTCTGGCCGCGGGAGGCCTCGGTCGACGCAGGGCTGGCGCCCACCTGGCGTGCCCGCACCCAGGACACGCTGGTGCAGGCCGGCGTCACCGGGGTCACACCCGGCGGATTCGTCGCGGCGAGTGCGCTGCTCGCGGTCGTCGTGCTCGCCACCGGCCTGGCCGTGACGCGGACGCCCTCGATCGCGGTCTGCTTCGCGACGTTCGCCGCGTTCGGCCCGTGGAGCATCCTGCGCGGCCGCGCCCGACGGCGCCGGGTACGGCTGCGCGAGCTCTGGCCCGACGTGGTCGACCATCTCGGGTCCGGCATCCGCGCGGGCCTGTCGCTGCCGGAGGCCGTCGCGCAGCTGGCCGAGCGCGGGCCCGCCGAGCTGCAGGCACCGTTCCGGGCGTTCGCGGAGGACTACCGCGCGACGGGCCGTTTCGGTGCGTGCCTCGACCGGCTCAAGGCTCGGCTCGCCGATCCCGTCGCGGACCGGATCGTCGAGGCGTTGCGGCTGACCCGCGACGTGGGAGGTACCGACCTCGGGCGGCTGCTCCGGACGTTGTCGACCTTCCTGCGGGACGACTTGCGCGCCCGTGGCGAGCTGGAGGCACGCCAGTCGTGGACGGTCAACGCCGCGCGCCTGGCGGTAGCCGCGCCGTGGCTGGTGCTCGCGCTCCTCTCCACGCGCACCGAGGCCGCGGAGGCCTACGACACGGTCGCCGGGTTCGCGGTGCTCGTGCTCGGGGGCGCGTGCACGCTCGTCGCCTATCTGCTCATGCTCCGCGTGGCGCGGCTTCCCGAGGAACCACGGGTGCTGCGGTGAGCCCGGCGGTGACGGGCGCCGCCATCGGCATGCTCGGCGGTCTCGGGCTCACGCTCGTCGTGTCCCGCCTGCGCTCGCGGCGCATCACGCTGGACCAGCGGCTCGCGCCGTACCTGCGACCGCAGCGGACGTCCTCCGGTCTGCTGGGGGAGCCGGTGGCGCGGGGACCGCTCACCGCGCTCGAGCGCCTCGCGGCACCCGTCATGGCCGACGGCATCCGCCTGGTGACGCGCATCGGGTCGCCGACGGCGGACCTGCGGCGACGTCTGGCGCGGGCCGGCCGTGCGGAGAGCGTCGAGCAGTTCCGTGCGGGGCAGGTGGTGGGCGGCGTGCTCGGCCTCGCCGTGGGACTCGCGCTCGCCCTGGTGCTGGCCGCGTCGCGCCACACGGACCTCCCGCCGCTCGTGGTCCTGGTCGGCGTGTGCGGAGTCACCGGGCTGCTCGCGCGGGACTGGGCGCTCACGCGGCAGGTGCGCGCCCGCGAGGCGAGGATGCTCGCCGAGCTGCCGACCGTGGCCGAGCTGATCGCCCTCGCCGTCACGGCCGGGGAGGGCGCGGTGGGCGCTCTCGAGCGCGTGGTGCGCACCTCGCACGGCGAGCTCACTGCCGAGCTGGCACGCACGCTCGCCGACGCGCGGTCGGGCACGCCGGTGACGACGGCTCTCGACCGGCTCGCGGCTCGCACCGGGCTGTCACCTCTGGCTCGCTTCGCCGAGGGCGTCGCCGTGGCGCTCGAGCGGGGGACGCCGCTGGCCGACGTGCTGCGCGCGCAGGCGCAGGACGTACGCGAGGAGGGGCGCAGGGCGCTCATGGAGTCGGGCGGGAAGCGCGAGCTGGTGATGATGATTCCTGTCGTCTTCCTGATCCTCCCAGTCACGGTCATCTTCGCGGTCTTCCCGTCCGCCGTCGTCCTGCGGATGGGCCTGTGAGCGGCCGCCGCGCGCGTGCGCCCGTCGGGGTCACCCCCGCCTCGCGGGGACGAGATCCACTTCGGCACCACCACGACACGCCCCTGGCACGCCACGCCGGACCGGCCACCACCGACGAGACGAAGGACCACCATGGCGACGCAGACCACCACCCCGCCCCCGCAGGGCCGCCTCGCGCGGCTGCGGCCGCACGCGCTGGCCGCGACAGCCTGGGTCACGCTGACCCACCGGCTGCACGCGCTGCGCGACGACGACCGAGGCGACGTCCCGGGATGGGTGCTCGTCACGCTGATGACCGCCGGCCTCGTGACCGTGCTGTGGGCGCTCGCGAAGACGACGCTGGGCGACGTCTTCTCCGACGCCCTCAGCGACGTCGCGCCCTGACACGGAGTTTTCCGACCGGCGACGCCGGCTCGGCCATCGTCGACTTCGCCCTCATCGGCGGCCTCGTGACGGTCGTGTTCGTCTCCGTCCTGCAGCTGACGCTGGTCCTCCACGTGCGCAACACGCTCGTCGACTGCGCGAGCGAAGGCGCTCGGTACGGGGCGCTCGCGGGCAACGACCCCGCCGATGCCGCGTCTCGCACACGCGCGCTGCTCAGCCAGTCGCTGTCGGCGAGGTTCAGCCAGGACGTGAGCGCGGCCCGCGTGCACCGCGACGGGCTCGAGCTCGTCGAGGTCGAGGTGCACGCCCCGCGGCCGCTGATCGGACTGATCGGCTCGGGCGGATCGCTCACCATCCACGGACATGCCCTGGCGGAGGTCCCGTGAGGCCGTGGGGTGCTGTGGCGAGCGGAGATGACGGCAGCGCGATCGTCGAGTTCCTGGGCGTGACGCTGGTGCTGCTGGTGCCGCTCGTGTACCTGGTGCTGGTGCTCGGCCGGGTCGAGGCCGCCACGTTCGCCGCCGAGGGCGCGGCGCGCGAGGCGGCGCGCGTCTACGTCCGGTCCGACGACACGAGCCAGGCGGTGCATGGTGCCCTCGCGTCGGTGGGCATCGCGCTCGCGGACCAGGGCTTCGACGACGCGCCCGCCGATGCCCTGCAGATCAGCTGCACGCGGCACCCGTGCCTGACGCCGGGCGGCGATGTCGAGGCGCGCGTCGAGGTCGTCGTCGGGCTGCCGTTCGTCCCCGGATTCGTCCGCGACGTGGTGCCCCTCGAGATCCCCGTCAGCGCGACCCGCGCCGCACCGGTCGACGACTTCCGGGTGGCGGCGGGATGAGCGGGATGAGGGCCCGGCGCGGCGACGACGGGCAGATCATGCTGCTCACGCTCGGCTTCGTCGTGGTCGCGATGCTCCTCGTGTCCGTCGTCGTGTCGGCGGCGGGCGTGCACCTGGAGCGCAAGCGGCTGCTCGCGCTCGCCGACGTGATGGCGTTGGAGGCGGCCGACGCGGTCGACGACGACGCCTACTTCGCTTCCGGCGCGGGCCGCGGGGATCCGCGCACCGAGCCGGCAGAGGTCTCGACGGCGAGCGTCCGCCGCGCGGTCGGCGCTTACCTGCACGACAACCCGGCGGCAGCGACACGGTGGAGCCGGTTCGCCTACGACGCGAGCGCGGTCGACGACGGCGCGACGGCGCACGTCGAGCTCGTGGCCGTGGTGCACCCGGTCTTCTGGTCCTGGGTGCTCAAGCCGTGGAAGGACGGCATCACGATCTCCGCGGAGTCCGACGCCAGCGCACGGTGAGGCGACGTCACTCCGAGTCGGCGCAGGCGAGCCCGCCCCGAGCGGGTAACCTGGACGGTTGTGGCCACCACCGACTTCCCCGCCGAGCTCCGCGATCTGCGCACCACCCTGGGCTCCATCCAGGCAGTGAGCGACCCCGAGACGCTGAAGGCCAAGATCGCGGCCCTGTCCGAGCAGGCCTCCGTGCCGAACCTCTGGGACGACCCCGAGGCGGCGCAGAAGGTCACGAGCGCGCTGTCCGCGGCGCAGTCCGAGCTCGACCGCGTGAGCAAGTTCCGCGGGCGCATCGACGACCTCGAGACCCTCGTCGAGATGGCCGTCGAGATGGACGACGAGGACACCCTCGCCGAGGCGGAGGCCGAGCTCGTCAAGATCCGCAAGGACCTGGGTGAGCTCGAGGTCCGCACGCTGCTCGCCGGTGAGTACGACCAGCGCGAGGCGGTCGTGACGATCCGCGCCGGTGCCGGTGGCGTCGACGCCGCCGACTTCGCCGAGATGCTCCTGCGCATGTACCTGCGCTGGGCTGAGCGCCACAACTACCCGACCACCGTGATGGACACGTCCTACGCGGAGGAGGCCGGGCTGAAGTCCGCCACCTTCGAGGTCAAGGCGCCCTACGCGTTCGGGCACCTGTCCGTCGAGGCGGGCACCCACCGCCTGGTGCGCATCTCCCCGTTCGACAACCAGGGGCGTCGCCAGACGTCGTTCGCGGCGGTCGAGGTGATCCCGCTCATCGAGCAGACCGACTCGGTCGAGATCCCGGAGTCGGAGATCAAGGTCGACGTGTTCCGCTCGTCAGGCCCCGGCGGCCAGTCCGTCAACACCACGGACTCCGCCGTGCGCATGACGCACATCCCCACGGGGATCGTGGTCTCCATGCAGAACGAGAAGTCGCAGATCCAGAACCGCGCCGCGGCCCTGCGCGTGCTCCAGTCCCGCCTGCTGCTGGTGCGCAAGGCGGAGGAGGACGCCAAGAAGAAGGAGATGGCCGGCGACATCAAGGCCAGCTGGGGCGACCAGATGCGCTCGTACGTGCTCCAGCCGTACCAGATGGTCAAGGACCTGCGCACCGAGCACGAGGTGGGCAACCCGGCCGCGGTGTTCGACGGCGACATCGACGACTTCATCGAGGCAGGCATCCGGTGGCGCAAGGAGCAGGAGATGGCCGCCAGCTGATCGCCCGCTCCGCGATCCCCGACGACCCCGTCGTCGCCTGCGCGCCCAGACGGGCCGCGCGGACGACGGCGGGGTCGCTCCCATCTGCGGCCATGCCGACGTGCCTGGCCGCGCGTGACCGGGGGAGGGGCACCTGCCGAGCCGGTGGTTGTCCACGGATTCGGCCCGGCAACCGCGGACAACCACAAGGTCGGCCGCGTCGGCGGGGCAGCCGGCCTCCGAGTGCGCGAACCGGTGGTTGTCCACGGATCCGAGTTCGTCACCGCGGACAACCACCGGGTCGGCATCGTCGGCCCGTGAGCCGGCGTGCGGATCCACTCGACCCTGTGGTTGTCCACGGACCCGAGTCCGTAACCGCGGACAACCACAAGGTCGGCCGCGTCGGCGGGGGAGCCGGCGTGCGAGTGCGTGCGAACGGGTGGTTGGCCACGGACGGAGGGCCGTAACCGCGGACAACCACGAGGTCGGCCGCGCCGGTGGGGGAGCGGCCTCCGAGTGCGCGAACCGGTGCTTGTCCGCGGACCCGAGTCCGTAACCGCGGACAACCACGGGGTCGGCATCGTCGGGCCCGCGGGCAGGAGCCCGGATCCAATCGAACCGGTGGTTGTCCACGGATTCGGCCCGCCAACCGCGGACAACCACAAGGTCGCCCGGAAGCCAGGCACAACGAGAAAGGCCCCCCGGCGCCGCAGCGCCGGGGGGCCTTCCTACGTGCTACTGGTCAGCTCACTTGGTGAGCGGGGCCAGCGTCGCGTCGTTCGCGTAGACCTCGGCAGCGTTGTCCTTGGTCACGATCTTCGGCTCGAGCAGGTAGGACGGGACGACCTTGACACCGTTGTTGTAGGACTTGGTGTCGTTGATCTCCGGCTGCTCGCCCTTCTGGACGGCCTGGATCGCCTTGATGGTCTCGGCGACCAGCTCACGCGTGTCCTTGTAGATCGTCGAGTACTGCACGCCCTGCATGATGAGCTTGACCGACTCGACCTCGGAGTCCTGGCCGGTGATGACCGGGACCTCGGTCTGGCCAGCCTGCTTGACCGAGGTCAGCACGCCGCGGGCCAGGGTGTCGTTCGGGGACAGGACGCCCTGGAGCTCCGTGCCGTCCGCGTAGTTGGCCGACATGATGGTGTCGAAACGCTTCTGGACGTTCTCGGCCTTCCAGCCCTGCGTCGCGACCTGGTCGAACGTGGTCTGACCCGAGACGACCTTGAGCGTGCCGTCGTCGATCTTCGGCTGCAGGATGCTCATGGCGCCCTCGAAGAACGGCGTGGCGTTGGCGTCGTCGGGCGAACCGGCGACGAGCTCGATGTTGTAGGGCTTGTCACCCTTGAGCTTGCCCAGACCGTCGAGCAGGGCCTGGCCCTGGAGCTCGCCGACCTTGAAGTTGTCGAACGCGATGTACTGGTCGACGGCGGGCGTGTTCTTCACCAGGCGGTCGTAGGCGATGATGTAGGCGCCAGCGTCCTTGGCCGCCTGCAGCTGGCTGCCCAGCTGCGAACCGTCGATGGCACCGACGACGATGACCTTCGCGCCCTGCTCGGTCATGGCCTGGATCTGGTTCTGCTGCTCCGGAACACCCGAGTTGCCGAACTGGACGATCGGCTTGAAGCCGGCGTCCTTCAGACCGTCGTTGAACAGCTGCTCGGCGAGCACCCAGTTCTCCGAGGTCTTCTGCGGGAGAGCAACACCGATCGTCGCGTCAGCCGGGAAGCCGGGCAGGGCCGCGGCCGAGCCGGACGACGTCGGCGTCGCCTCGGAGTCGCGGTCGTCAGAGGAGCACCCGGTGAGCGCCAGTGCTCCGACCGTGCTCGCAGCGATGAGCGCTACGGCGATCTTCTTCATGGGAACTACTTTCTGTTGGGCACCCGGACTGGGTGCAGGGTGTCTTTCCGTTCGGGTGGTGACTCAGCCGCGAGCGGCCGTCTCGCCATCGGCCACTGCGACCGAGGCGGACTCCTCGTTGCTTTCGGAGACGAGCTCCTCAGCACGCTTGTTCTTGCCCTTGAAGATCAATCCGAAGATTGACGGGCGACCCTGAACCTTGTTGTAGACGTCGAAGGCGACGGCGGCGAGCAGCACCAGACCCTTGATGATCTGCGTCTGCCCGGACCCGACACCCAGGAGCGCCAAGCCGTTGTTGAGGACGGCCATCACCAGACCACCGATGACGGACCCGACCACGGTGCCGACACCGCCGGAGACGGCGGCGCCACCGATGAAGACGGCCGCGATCGCGTCCAGCTCCCAGCCGACGCCGTCGGACGGGCCGGAGGAGGTGGAGCGTCCGGTGAAGACGATGCCGGCGAGCGCGGCGAGCACGGCCATGTTGGCCATGACGAAGAAGTTGACGCGCTTGATGTTGACGCCGGAGAGCGCCGCAGCGGAGCGGTTGCCACCGACGGCGTAGACGTGGCGGCCGATGATGGTCCGGTTGGCGACGAAGCTGTAGACGATCACCAGGACGAGCAGGATGCAGCCCGAGATCGGGAACGACGTGCCCGAACGGCCCGAGCCGAACAGGTAGGTCAGGTAGGCGACGACGGCGCTGAGGATGACCGCACGCAGGATGACCGCCATGGGCGCGACGTCCTGGAGGTTGTTGCGGCGGATCTTGGCGACCTGGCGCAGCGCGGACCAGATGATGAAGGCGATCGCGAGGATGCCCAGCAGCAGCGTCGAGTTGTTGAGGCCGGTGTTCGGACCCCACTCGGGCAGGTAGCCGGAGCCCATCTTCTGGATGCCCTCGGGGACGGGCACCGAGTTGCTCTTGCCGATGACCTGCTGGGCACCGCGGAAGATGAGCATGCCTGCGAGGGTGGTGATGAAGCCTGGGATGCCCACGTAGGCAACCCACATGCCCTGCCACATGCCGATGACCAGGCCGACGCCGAGGCCGAGCAGCACGCCGACCCACCACGAGATGCCCCAGTCACGGATGGCGAGCGCCACCACGATGCCGGTCACGGCCGCGACCGATCCGACCGACAGGTCGATGTGCCCGGCGATGATCACCAGCACCATGCCGACCGCGAGGATCAGGATGTACGAGTTGCCGTTGATGATGTTCTGGGCGTTGGTGGGCGTGAGCACCTTGCCGTCGGTGCGCCACTGGAAGAACACCAGGAGCGCGACGAGCGCGATCACCATGCCGAACTGACGGATACCGCCGCCCAGCAACTGCTTGAATGCTTCCTTCATCGGTTCATCTTTCCTGTCGGTGCGCGGGGTCAGCTGGCCTGGGCCGACGAGGAGCCGGTCATCAGTCGCATGAGGTTCTCCTGGGTCGCGTCTTCCTTCTCGACGACGCCGGTGATGGCCCCTTCGAAGATGGTGTAGATGCGGTCGGCGAGGCCGAGGAGCTCGGGCAGCTCCGACGAGATGACGATGACGCCCTTGCCTTCGTTGGCCAGACGCTGGATCAGTCCGTAGATCTCGTACTTGGCACCGACGTCGATGCCTCGGGTGGGCTCGTCGAGGATGAGCAGGTCCGGGTCGGGGAACATCCACTTGCCCAGCAGCACCTTCTGCTGGTTGCCGCCGGAGAGCTTGGCGACACCCTGCGCGACGCTGGGCGTGCGGATGTTGAGCGAGGTCCGGTAGGACTCGGCGGCGGCGTGGCCGGCGTCCGGGTCGATCACGCCGTAGCGCGTGATCTTGTTCAGCCCGGAGGCGATGATCGTCTCCTCGATGCTGTCCAGCAGGTTGAGCCCCAGGGCCTTGCGGTCCTCGGGGACGTAGGCGATCTTGTGGTCGATCGCCTGCTGGACGGTGTGGAGGTTGACCTCTTCGCCGTTGATCTTGACCGTGCCGCGCAGGAAGCGGCCGTAGGAGCGTCCGAAGATGGACCGGGCCAGCTCCGTGCGGCCGGCGCCCATGATGCCGGCGAACCCGACGATCTCGCCGCGGCGGACGAAGAAGTCCGAGTTCTTGCAGACGAGCCGGCCCGGCACCAGCGGGTGCTCGACCGTCCAGTCGTGGACCTCGAAGAACTTCTCGCCGATCTTGGGCGTGTGGTCGGGGAAGCGGGACTCGAGCGAGCGGCCCACCATCCCGCGGATGATGCGGTCCTCGTTGATGCCGCCGCCGGCGACGTCGAGCGTCTCGACCGACTTGCCGTCACGGATGATCGTGATGGAGTCGGCGATGGCCTCGATCTCGTTCAGCTTGTGCGAGATCATGATGCAGGTCATGCCCTTGGAGCGCAGACCCCGCAGCAGGTCCAGCAGGTGCTGGGAGTCGTCCTCGTTGAGGGCCGCGGTGGGCTCGTCGAGGATGAGCAGCTTGACGTCCTTGGACAGCGCCTTGGCGATCTCGACGAGCTGCTGCTTGCCGACGCCGATGTTCTTGATGATCTCGTCGGGCGACTCGCGCAGGCCCACGCGGGCCAGCAGCTCGACGGCGCGGCGGCGTGCCTCGTCCCAGTCGATGCCGAAGCGCCCGCGCACCTCGTTGCCCAGGAAGATGTTCTCCGTGATGGAGAGCTCGGGGATGAGCGCGAGCTCCTGGTGGATGATCACGATCCCCGCGTGCTCCGAGGCGTTGATGTCCTTGAAGCGGACCTCTTCGCCCTGGTAGATGATCTGGCCCTCGTAGGTGCCGTGCGGATACACCCCGGACAGCACCTTCATGAGGGTCGACTTGCCCGCGCCGTTCTCGCCGCAGATCGCGTGGATCTCGCCGGCAGCGACGGTCATGGAGACCTCGTCGAGAGCGCGGACCCCCGGGAACAGCTTGGTGATGGCCCTCATCTCGAGGATGACCGGTCCTGACGTCATCTAGACAACTCCTGACGCGACTCTGCATTTCGGAAGCCCATCTTCGGGCCGGGACAGACACTAGACACGGCTGGTCTTGCGGTCAACCTATGAACACACGACCGTGTCCATACCCTCATCTGTTTGAGACCAAATCGTCACCTTCGGTGAGGACCTTGCGGAGCGCCAGGAGACAGGCGCCGTGGACCTCGGCATCGTCTGCCAGGTCGGACAGGACGAACTCGGTGTGCGCCGTGGCTGCTGCCAGGGAACGCTGGCGGGCCGACTGGACCAGCCCCTCGAGCAAGGGTCCTCCTACGCGCGCCATGGGTCCACCCACCACCACCACATCGGGGCTGAGCAGGTTGCAGATGGGCGCGAGGGCCTTGCCGATCACCACGCCCGCGTCGTGCAGCAGGCGCAGGACGGCGGGCTCCCCGGCGGTGGCGGCATCGATCACCTCGTCGAGGTCGACGCGCCTGCCGGGCCGGATGTAGGCGAGGTCCGCGATGAGCCGGCGGGTGGAGGCGACGGTCTCCAGGCAGCCACGGTTGCCGCACGTGCAGACGTCTCCGCCGTCGACCACCTGGCTGTGCCCGATCTCTCCGGAGATGCCCGACAGGCTCTCGTAGAGCCGGCCGTCGAGCGCGAGACCCGCGCCGATCCCGGTGCCGACCTTGAGGTAGACGAGGCAGTGCGTGTCGACGAACCGCCCGTTCCCCGCGTGCGCGAGCGCGCCGAGGTTGGCGTCGTTCTCGAGCACCACGGGCAGCGCGAAGGCGCTGGTGGTCGCCTCGATGAGGTTGAGGCCGGCCCAGTGCGGCAGCACGCTGGCCTGCACGACCGCGCCCGTCGAGGGCTCGAGCGAGGCGGGGAACGCGAGGCCGCACAGCATCACGTCGGCGCGGTCGATGCCGTGCTCCTCGAGCATCGCGTCCAGCATCCGGCGTGCCATCGGGAGCGTGTCCGCGGGCCGGTGCGACTCGCTCAACGCGGCGCTGCGCATGCCGAACGCCTGGCGCGCGGTGTTCAGGCCCATGACCCGCAGGTGCGTGCGACCCACGTCGACCCCCACCACCACGCGACCGTCGGGAACGAGCGTCACCTCGATCGAGCGGCGCCCGGCACTGATGACGCTGCTGGTGGTGACCCGGCCGCGGGCCGTCAGGTCGCGGACGATGTTGGACACGGTGCCGGTGGACAGACCCGTGCGACGCGCGAGCGCCGCCTGGGTCTGCGGGCCGTTGGCGCCGAGGGTGGTGACCACGAGCTGCGTGTTGCGCTCACGGAGCGCTTTCTGCGAGCCCGTGTCACGAGAAGCGGCCACATTGCCGCCTGAGGTCGCAGGCATGGCGTATGTCTACGCCGCGGGTTTGCTGTCGTCAAGCCTTGAACGCTGTTCCGACATTTGCGTACGGAGCGTGCACGCATGGGTGCTTGCACTCACAGGTGGGTTGCGGCGTGTCATCGGCGGGGTGGTCGGATGCCTGTGCCTACCCTCGATTCGGCCGCGCGTGCTTCGGCGTCGCGCTGCCCGTGGCCGTACCCCGAGTCCCCGAGCGAGCCGAGCACTGTGATCCGTTTCGAGAATGTCACCAAGGTCTACGCGCGCGGCGCCCGACCGGCGCTTGACCGTGTGTCCCTGGACGTCGAGCGCGGCGAGTTCGTCTTCCTCGTCGGCTCGTCGGGCTCCGGGAAGTCGACCTTCCTGCGACTCGTGCTGCGCGAGGAGCGGGCGTCCGCGGGCAAGGTGTTCGTCGCGGGCAAGGAGCTCGGCACCCTCTCGTCGTGGAAGGTCCCGCAGCTGCGTCGCCAGATCGGCGCCGTGTTCCAGGACTTCCGCCTGCTGCCCAACAAGACGGTCTTCGAGAACGTCGCGTTCGCCCTGCAGGTGATCGGCAAGCCGCGCCACCACATCTTGACCACCGTGCCCGACACGCTCGAGATGGTGGGCCTGGCCGGCAAGGAGAAGCGGCGACCCCACGAGCTGTCCGGCGGCGAGCAGCAGCGCGTGGCCATCGCGCGCGCGTTCGTCAACCGTCCGCCCATCCTGCTGTGCGACGAGCCCACGGGAAACCTCGACCCGACCACCTCCCTGGGGATCATGCGCCTGCTCGACCGCATCAACCGCACCGGCACCACCGTGGTCATGGCCACGCACGACGACGAGATCGTCGACCAGATGCGCAAGCGGGTCGTCGAGCTGAGCACCGGCTCCATGGTGCGCGACCAGTCGCGCGGCGTGTACGGCTCGGATCGCTGAGGGGGAGCGGTGCGCCTTCAGTTCATCCTGTCCGAGATCGGGATCGGTCTTCGTCGCAACCTGTCGATGACCATCTCGGTCATCCTCGTCACGTTCGTCTCCCTCACCTTCGTCGGGAGCGCCGCGCTGCTGCAGATGCAGATCGGCAAGATGAAGGACGACTGGTACGACAAGGTCGAGGTCTCCGTCTTCCTGTGCCCGTCCAACTCCTCGGAGAAGACCTGCGCCGGCGGTGAGGTGACCGAGGAGCAGAAGCAGGAGATCCGGGACGCTCTGGACGCGCCCGAGGTCAAGCCGTACATCCAGAAGATCTACTTCGAGACCAAGGAGCAGGCGTTCGCCTCGTTCCAGCGTCAGTTCAAGGACCAGTTCTGGGCCTCGGCGACCACGGCCGACGACATGAACTCCTCGTTCCGCATCAAGCTGACCGACCCGGAGAAGTACCAGGTGGTCTCCGAGGTGGTCACCGGCAAGCAGGGCGTCGAGGCGGTCGAGGACCAGCGCCGGCTGTTCGACCGCCTGTTCCTGGTGCTCGACCGCGCGACGCTGCTGGCCGGTGGCCTGGCCGCGGTGATGCTGGTCGCCGCGGTGCTGCTCATCACGACGACCATCCGGCTCTCCGCGCTCTCGCGTCGCCGCGAGACCGGCATCATGCGCCTGGTCGGCGCCTCGACCATGTTCATCCAGCTGCCGTTCATGCTCGAGGGAGCCATCGCGGCGACCATCGGCTCGCTGCTCGCTGTCGGTGGGCTGTGGCTGGGGGTCGAGTACCTCATCACCGACTGGCTCGGCACGTCGGTGGGCTGGATCCCGTACGTCACCACGGCCGACGTCATGACGGTCGCGCCGTTCCTGATCGGGGCGGCCATCCTGCTCGCCGCGATCTCCTCCCTGGTCACGCTCAGTCGATACACGAAGGTGTGAGCATGCGCCGTCCTCAGCTTCGTCTCGTCGCGGGTCTGGCCACCGCGGCCGTCGCCGCCACGCTCGTGTTCGCCGGTACCGCCTCGCCGGCCGCGGGCGACTCGATCGACGACAAGCGCGCGGCCGCCGAGCGGGCCCGGGCGCAGAACGCCAAGGAGCGGGCCGACGCCGAGGACGCGATGGAGGGCGTCAACGCCGCCATCCAGGTGACGTCGGACCGGCTGCTCGAGATCAAAGGCAAGATCCCGGGGGCGCAGGCCAAGCTGGACGCCGCGAACGCCGTGCGGGACAAGGCACAGCGCGAGGCTCAGATCATCGCGGGCCGCCTGCAGGACGCGAAGGACCAGAAGGTCAGCCTCGCGCAGACCATCAAGAAGGACTCCGACGACGCGGCCAAGACCCGCGCCGCGATCGGCCAGATGGCGCGCGAGGCGTACCGCACGGGCGGCACGGTGTCGGGCATCGAGGTGGTGCTCGACGCGAGCAGCACCGACGACTTCATCGAGCGCTACGGCCAGATGACCACCGCGCTGCGCACCCAGGCCCAGGTGCTCGACAGCCTGAAGACCTCCGAGGCGACCAACAAGGGCGCCCACGTGCGCCTGGGTGCGGTCCAGGTGCGCATCGGCGAGCTCAAGCAGCAGGCGGACCAGAAGCTGGCGACCGCCAAGACGGCCGCGACCAAGGCGGCGCAGGCCCGGGCCGAGCTGGATCAGCTGCTGGCCGAGCAGAAGACGAAGCAGGCGTCGCTCGAGGCGCAGCGTGCTCAGGTGCTCCAGCAGATCCGGGCCGCCGACGCCGAGGCCGGCCGGATCAAGAGCGAGCTCAAGCACCTCGCCGCGCAGGCCAGGGCTCGCGACCGGGAGATCGCGCGCAAGAAGGCCGAGGCGGCGCGCAAGGCGGCCGAGGAGGCGAAGAAGCACCACAACAAGCCCCCCGCCAGCAACGGCGGCGGCGGCGGCGGCTCGACCGTGACCCCGTCCGGCGCGGTGTTCAGCAACCCCACCAGCGTCAACCCCATCCACGTGACGTCCGAGTACGGGATGCGCTTCCACCCGATCCTGCACTACGTGCGCCTGCACGCCGGGATCGACCTGCGCACGTACTGCGACACCAAGGTGTACGCGGGCCGCGACGGGATCGTGCTCTGGGACCGGTTCCGCACCGGGTACGGCAACCAGGTGATGATCGACCACGGCTCGTACCAAGGGAACTCCCTGATGTCGAGCTACAACCACCTCAACCGCGGCGTGGTCAGCTCCGGGCAGTACGTCGAGCGTGGGCAGCTCATCGGCTACGCGGGCAACACCGGGACGTCGGCCGCATGCCACCTGCACTTCGAGGTGTACATCAACGGCGCGACCACCAACCCCCGGCCCTACCTGGGGCTCTGATTTCCGCTCGCGTGGTTGCGGTGCAGCGAAGGTAGGCTCGTCCGCTGGCGCGCTGGGCGCCGTTGTTGACGCGAGGGACGACGATCATGGCCAATGAGACAGGGCGCAAGCTCGTGGCCTCCAACCGCAAGGCCCGGCACGACTACACCATCGAGGACGTGTTCGAGGCGGGTATCGTCCTGTCCGGCACCGAGGTCAAGGCCCTGCGCATGGGTCGCGCGTCGCTGATCGACGGCTTCTGCGAGGTGGACGGCCACGAGCTGTGGCTGCACGGCGTGCACATCCCCGAGTACTCGCAGGGGACCTGGACCAACCACGCCCCGCGACGCAAGCGCAAGCTGCTGCTGCACCGCGAGGAGATCGACCGGCTCGAGGCCAAGACCCGCGAGAAGGGGCAGACGATCGTCCCGCTGTCCCTGTACTTCCTGGACGGCCGCGCGAAGATCGAGATCGCCCTGGCGCGAGGCAAGCGCGAGTACGACAAGCGGCAGGCCCTGCGCGAGCGCCAGGACAACATGGAGGCGATCAAGGCCATGCGGGAGAAGCGCGACCGGTGAGTCGCTAGACACGAACCTGGTCCCGCCTTTACCTTTCGCGTAACCGCCGTTGGCGGACGCGAGGGGGAAAGAATGAGAAGCGTCGCTGTCGCGGTCGCTGGGCTGGTCGGCGTGCTGCTGCCGTCGGCCGCCTCGGCTGCCACTGCCGGCTCTGCCGCCTCTGCCGCCGATGGTGGTCAGCAGATCACCCACTACGCGGAGTCCGTTGCGCTCGACGCCGACGGCACCGCGCACGTCGAGCTCGACCTGACGCTCGACTTCGCGAACACCCCCGGCCACGGGCCGTTCCTCACGATCCCCGAGCGGGAATCGACCGACGACGGCCGCGTGCGCGTGTACGGGATCGACGACTTCAGCGCATCCAGCCCCACCGGCGCGCCCGCAGGCCTCGACGTCCGGGACACGGGCGACGCGGTCGAGGTGCGGATCGGCGACCCGGCCAAGGGGGACGTCGCCGGGCTGCAGCAGTACCACGTCGAGTACACGGTCACCGACCTCGTGAACACCGCCAAGACCACGGGCGACGGCGACCAGCTCTACTGGGACCCGATCGGGCCGGACTGGGAGCTGCCGCTGTCCGACGTGTCGGTGACCGTCAGCGGGCCGGCCGCCGTCGAGCGGGCGCGCTGCTTCGCCGGCGAGCTCGGGACCACCGCGTCGTGCTCGTCGTCGGACGTGACGGCCGATGGCGCGACGTTCACGCAGGACGCGCTCGAGCCGGGGGAGGCGCTGACCGTGGTGGCCGGGTGGCCCGCGGGGACGTTCCCCGGGGCTTCGGCGGTGTTCGAGCCGTCCGAGGGCGGCTCGGACGATACCTGGGCCGAGGAGGGGCTTCCCTCCGGCGACCTGGAACTGGGCGACGACGGGTTGCCGCCGTCGTTCGTGCTGGGCCCTGATGGGGAGTGGGTCGAGGAGTCGAGCGGCGGAGTTGGCGTCGAGGGCGCGGCGGCAGGGGTTGGCGTCGTGATCGGGCTCGGGGTCGTCGGGGTCGTCGTCGCGATCGTGATTGCCATGGTGCGCAGGGGGTCCGGCCCGGGCGAGCCGCCCGCGGAGGTGATGTCCCTCGCCGCGCAGGGGTACCTGCGCATGGACCCCGTGGCGCCGTCCGGCCCGCGCGGGCGTGCCAACTGGAGCATGGTGCCGTTGAGGCCGGCCGACGACGCGATGTCCGCGCGAGAGCGTGCGTGGCACCAGGCGATGTTCTTCGCGGGGATGCTCCCGGTCTTCTGGAACCACGTGCGGCCGCCGATGCACCACCACCACTCCTCCTTCAGCCCGTCGCACCACTCCTCGTTCAGCTCCGGGATGGGGGCCGGCGGTGGCGGCGGGTTCGGCGGCGATGCCGGTGCAGGCGGGGGAGCCGGCGGGGGAGGCGGTGGGTCGTGGTAGGGCTGGTCATCACCATGGCCGTCGTGCTCGTGGTGATCGGGCTGGTGCGCCAGTCGTCCGGGCAGAAGTCGGTCGGACGGCGTGACGGCGGGTCGGGCCATGGCGGGGTGTGGTTCGGGGGTGGCGGGTCAGATGGCTGGGGCACCGGGAGCGCGGCCGGCGGGCATCACGGGAGCGGCGGGCACGGCTTCGGCGGGCATCACGGGTTCGGCGGTGACCACGGCTTCGGCGGATTCCACGGGGGTGGTGACGGCGGGTTCGATGGCGGCTGCTCCGACGGTGGCGGCGGAGGGGGCGACTGAGCGCCGGACGTCCGGTCGCTGAGGCGACGGAGCGCCTGACTGGTGGCAACCGCAGCCTCGGGGCGCCGCCCTAGCCGCGCAGGATGTCGGCCAGGTCGAAGCGGACCGGCTCCTCGAGCTGGTCGTAGGTGCAGCTCTCGGCGTCGCGGTCGGTGCGCCAGCGGCGGAACTGGGTGGTGTGCCGGAAGCGGTCGCCCTCCATGTGGTCGTAGGCCACCTCGACCACCAGCTCCGGATTGAGCGGCACGAACGACAGGTCCTTGCCCGCGTTCCAGCGGCTCACGCTGCCGGGCATGCGCTTGCCCTCGTGCGCGCTCTGGTCGGCCCACTGGCCCCATGGGTGGTCCTCGATCTCGGTGCGCAGCGGCGCCAGCTCTTCGACCAGGCTCGCGCGCCGGGCCATCGGAAAGCTCGCGACGACGCCCACGTGCTGCAGCCGACCGTCGTCGGTGTAGAGGCCCAGCAGCAGCGAGCCGACGATGTCGCCGCTCTTGTGCCACCGGTACCCGGCGACCACGCAATCCGCGGTGCGCTCGTGCTTGATCTTGAACATGGCCCGCTTGTCGGGCTGGTAGATCCCGTCGACGGGCTTGGCGACAACCCCGTCGAGCCCCGCGCCCTCGAACTGGGTGAACCACTGCTGCGCGGTCGCCAGGTCGCTGGTTGCCGGCGTGATGTGGACGGGCGCCTTGGCGTCCTTGAGGGCGTCCTCCAGGCGGCGCCGCCGCTCGGCGAACGGCGTGTGCGTGAGGTCCTCGTCGTCGAGGGCCAGCACGTCGAACGCGACGAAGCTCGCCGGGGTCTGCTCGGACAGCAGCTTCACCCGGCTCGCGGCGGGGTGGATGCGCTGCTGGAGCGCGTCGAAGTCCAGCCGGTCGCCCGTGACGATGATGATCTCGCCGTCGAGCACGCACCGGTCCGGGGTGTTGGCCTTGATCGACTCGACCAGCTCGGGGAAGTAGCGCGTCATCGGCTTCTCGTTGCGGCTGCCGAGCTCCACCTCGTCGCCGTCGCGGAACACGATGGTGCGGAACCCGTCCCACTTGGGCTCGACGTGCCCGACGTCGGGGATCTCCTTGACGGACTTGGCGAGCATCGGCGCGACCGGCGGCATCACGGGAAGGTCCATCCCGTCATCCTGCACCGGATCACCCACAGGATTCTCACGGGTTCGCCCCAGAGGTTTGCCGGGTTCGCGCAGTTGTCTGTTCCCTGACGGCGCCGCCGGGGCGCCGGAAAGGAGGCCGGGACGATGGACGAGCACCGCGAACCCACTCAGCCCACAGGCGATCCAGCTGCCCGGTGGGACGACGACGTGCCGGAGGGTGGCATGCTCGCGCCGCTGCTGGCGTCACTGCCCAACGCCGGGTCACCGCCTGGGCCTTCTGCCGTCCCGGCCCCGGTTGTCGTCTCGCTGACCGCGTCGTCGGGCTCGTCGCCGTCGTCGCTGCCCGCCTCGTTGCTGGCCGGCGTGGACGCTCCAGTTCCCGCGCCGGTGCTTGTCGGTGCATCCGGCCGTGGGCGTCTGCAGCGCGGGGCGGCGATCGGCGCGGCACTCGTCGTCGGCCTGTCTGTGGGCGCGGGCGGCGCGATCGCCTTGGAACGCAGCCCCTCGACACCCTCGTCGGCCGAGTCCGACCCGCAGACCCCCGCGTACGTGCCCGCCGACCTTCCTGCGGCGCCGTCGTGGCCGGGGGTCTCGACGGTCTCGGCGGCGGGCGTCGTGACGGTCACCGCGACGGCCGACGCCCGCCAGGTCGTCTCCGCGGGCACCGCGATGGTGCTGACGCCCGACGGGGTGGTGCTGACCAACAACCACGTCATCGACGGCGCCACTGCGATCGAGGTGGCGGACCCGTCGACCGGCCAGGCCTGGACCGCGACCGTGGTGGCGACCGACGCCCGCGCCGACGTCGCGGTGCTCCAGCTCGCCGACGCCTCCGACCTGGCCACCGTCACGCTCGACGACGACTCCGGCGCGGCAGTGGGAGACGCGGTGACCGCCGTCGGCAACGCCGAGGGCGCCGGCTCGCTGGTGGCCGCGTCGGGCTCGGTCCTCGCGCTGGACCAGACGGTGACGACGTCGACCGAGTCGGTCTCCGGCCTGCTGGCGTTCTCGTCACCGGTGGTCGAGGGCGACTCCGGCGGCCCCGTGCTGGACGACGAGGGGGAGGTGGTGGGCATGACCACGGCGATGGCGACCGACGGCCGGTACACCGTGGCCTACGCGATCTCGATCGCCGACGCCCTCGCGGTGGCGGTTCGGCTCGACCCGGCCCTCGACGTCGGCGCGGTGGTGTGATTCACGATGACCGGTCGCGCTGGTGCGGGTAGACTGGGCGACGGCCCCTCGGGGTCGCTTGAAAACTGAACATGGGGGTGATCGGTTTCGACGGTGATCGTCGAACCAGGAGAAGCGGGTCGAGGATGCACGGTTATCTCGTAAACGATCCGTGCAAACCAATAGGTGCCGATTCCAAGCGCACCGACTTCGCACTCGCCGCCTGAGCGAGTCTTCGAAGTCCGTTGGCCTGAGTACGCTCTCGACTCAGTAACCAGCGTCATTTAGAGAGCCACTGCTGGTCGTCATCGTCAGTGTGACGGCCGGGACTCTTAGCTGACTGAGCCCGTCCATCTTCCTGTCTGCGGGGAGATGGGGGCCGAGAAAATCATCAGCAGACTGCACCCGGAGAAGTCCTGGTTTCTCGTCATCGGACGCGGGTTCGATTCCCGCCACCTCCACGTCGTGCGATGCCCGGCCTCCCTCGGAGGCCGGGCATTCGTATGCGTACGGGCGCAGAGCATTGCCCGAGCACTCTGGCGTGTTCGGAAGTCCGGAAGCCGCCTCTACCGTCGCGCTCGGGCTTGTTACCCGAAGATGCGCTGACCTCCGGCCGCTCGATGCTCGTCCCAGTGCTTGCCGAGCCAGTCGACCTGTTCGTCTTGCAGTCGCAGCGTCAGACGCTCGCCGTGAAGCCGGGCGTACTGCGGGTAGGCGGCCAGGGGCTGCGCTACGTCGATCCGGAGCTTCGCTGGCTCCACCGCGAGCATGCCGTCGTCGAACAGGCGGTGGATGTCCCGTCGCAGCATGAGCCCGCCGTGCTTGTGGTGCGTGCCGACCTGGGCGTAGCTGTACAGATGCCCGGCCTCCAGGACGCGAGGCGGGGCCGCGCCCGTGAACGCGCACACGCTGCCTTGGGTGGCGAGCAGGCTCGACCGGAACTGTTGCTGGCCCCGGCGGACTCGAACAAGTGCCCGACCGAAGCCGTGAACGAGTCCGACGCCCGCGTCCGACGGTGAATGCCAGCTGAGGTCGGCGCGTGCGGTCACGCGAGCGACTGCGCGGTCCGCGTCCTTCGTGAGAAGCGCCTGACGCAACGCTGCCCAGTCGAGCGGGCGCATCGCGTTGAACTCGCGAGAGTTGACGGCGAGGCTTCGAACCTCTCGCTCGTTCAAGACGCCTTCCAGAGACGTCCAGGCTGCGTCGTACCGCGCGGTGTACAGCGTCACCTCGACTAGGTCGCCGCGCGGCGTCGCAAACTCGTGACGGCATTTCATGCACCTGAACTGCGGCACGGAATTCTTTCGCGAACCGATCCGCGTCGTGCCGCACTCCGGGCATCGGCTGAGCAGCTTGGTGCCGGGAGACGACTCAATCGCCTCGATAGCTGAGATCCCGAGCAAGCGCTGCTTGTCCCATAGGGCGATCGGATCCCCGACGGCGAGATTCTTGTGATTGGGGACATTGCTGTCCCAGGAGTAGTAGGCGTCGACCTGGTCGTCGTAGCCGACGTTCCCGCCGTGGCCCCGGTCGTCGCCCGCCGCCATGAGCAACCAGGCGCGACGCGGGGACCCACTCTCCATGGGACGAAGCTTGGCACGGGTCCGTCGGCGGGTGTCGGCGGCGGACGCGAGATCTCCCCAGATAGCGCGGCAGAGAGCCGACCGATCGTCTGTGTACTGGGAGAGACGATGGCCGGCGCGGGCTTTGGTGACGTCCAAGCCGTCAAGCCGATGCATCACCCACGGAGGCACCCGAGCACTCGTGTCCTGCTCGCCACTATCGTCACGCGCAGGGCATCGATGCGACTCCGCGTCATGCCGACTGCCGCGAAGGAGACCCGCATGTCGCCGGACCAACTCACCTTCGACAACCCGGTCGAGCGCCACGCGCACATCAAGCCGCACGCCTCCTGGCAGCCGCTCCCGGGCCTCGACGCCGAGCTCGACCCCAAGGCCGACCACGGCGAGACCACCTACCGCGGCACTGGAAGGCTCCCGGGGCGCAAGGCTCTCATCACCGGCGGCGACTCCGGGATCGGCGCAGCCGTCGCCATCGCGTTCGCGCGCGAGGGCGTGGACGTGGCCCTGAGCTACCTGCCGGAGGAGCAGGTCGACGCGGAGGCCATCGCGGCCCACGTGCTGGCGGCGGGACGCAAGGCGGTGCTGCTGCCCGGGGACATCCGCGACCGCGAGTTCTGCAGCTCGCTCGTTGCCGATGCGGTGGAGGGTCTCGGTGGGCTGGACATCCTGGTGAACAACGCCGCGCACCAGGTGTATCACCAGTCGTTCGACGAGCTGGACGAGCAGGACCTGGACCGCACCATCCAGACCAACGTCTACGCGATGTTCTGGATCACGCGCGAGGCGCTGCCGCACCTGCCGCCCGGGTCGACGATCATCAACAGCACGTCGGTGCAGGGGTACAACCCCTCGCCGATGATCATCAACTACGCCTCGACCAAGTTCGCGATCATCGGCTTCACCAAGGCGCTCGCCGCGGACCTCGCGCCGCGCGGGATCCGCGTGAACGCCGTCGCGCCGGGGCCGGTGTGGACGCCGCTGCAGGTCACCGACGGGCAGCCGAGCGAGAAGCTGGATGGTTTCGGGGAGTCGTCCTGGCTGGGTCGGACGAGCCAACCGGTGGAGCAGGCGCCGGCGTATGTGTTCCTCGCCTCGCCGGAGTCCAGCTTCGTGGTGGGCGAGGTCATCAACGTCAACGGCGGCGCGAACGTGCCGTGACAAGACGCCGGCCGACCCGCCAATGCGGGCCGGCCGGCGTCCGTCACCTGAGGAATATCACGGGTAGCTCAGCATGTACGCATTGTTCGTCGAGCTGTTCACCCCCGGCCCGGCGTCGTTGATCACGTGGGACATGCTTCCCACCCCGCCGAGCGACACGATGGCCATGTTCTGCCAGCGCACGTTCGCATTCACGGGCGACTCGAACGTGTGCGACAGGTTCACCGCCGGGTTGGCCTGGAAGAACACGTAGCTGCCGAGGCCCTGTCCGAGGAACGACGTCACCGACTCTGCGACCTTGATCGACGCGTAGCCCTGGTTGGAGCCGTTCATCCACGCGGCCTGGTTCGGCGGGTCGTAGGGCTTCTCGTTCTGGAAGAAGATGATCCGTCCGCCCTGGCCGTTCCAGATGACCTCGTACTTCTGGTAGTGCTCGACGAACAGGCCGGTCGCGAGCACGTTGTTGCCGTTGACCACCAGGCCGGTGTCGGCCGTGTTGATCGTCCAGCCGACGGTGCCGCCGTTGCCGTGGTCGGCGCGCCACATCCAGGTGTGGTCGACGATCGTGTTGCTGCTGTTGACCACCAGCGAGTTGGTCGCCTTGCCGGCCACGCGGCCGCCGATGCGGAAGAAGACGTCCTGCACGGTCACCGGGTTGGCGGCGCGACTGGTGCCGATGCCCGCAGTGGTGCCGACCGTCATCAGCGAGGTGCTGTTGGTGGTGCCGGCGTCGATGAACATGCCCTTGACGCGGACGCCGTCGACGTCGCCCACCGAGATGGCCGTGACGCCGCCCTGCGGGACGAGCGTGGCGTAGCCCATGCCGAGCAGCACCGTGTTGGCCCGGTTCACCACGATCGGGGCGTCGAGGTTGTAGATGCCGGGCGAGAACACGACGTGGCAGCCGCCCGCGATGCGGGCGTTGATGGTCGCGGCGCTGTCCGACGGACGAGCCACGAACACCTGGCTGAAGCTCACCGACGTGCCCGGGGTCGGCGCGCCGACGGCCCAGCTGGGGCCGTTCGCGTTGGTGCGCAGGTCCGGCAGGAACAGCCGGTACTCGTTGTTGGCGAAGTAGATGTACGGGACGTCACGCGAGGTGGGCGTGCTGCCCACGTTCGTGTGGTGCACGCCGCTGGGCGAGGTGGAGAAGTTGGTCGCCGGGGCGCCGTTCACGCCCGAGAAGACCATGTTCCAGTTGGAGCCGCTCCAGCTGCCGAACGTGCTGTCCTTGCTGTACCACTGCTGCTGCGAGGCCGACTCCACGGAGCCGGAGACTCGGGTGTCGGAGATGTAGCCGCCCGACGACCAGCCGTACGACGCCGGGAACAGGTCGAGCCCGCCGAGCACGTTCATGCGGCGGAACGGCGCCGCCTGGGACACGCCCCAGCGGTTGCGCCCGCCGTTGGTGTTGATCGTCAGGTTCTCGGCGCTGCGCCAGAAGTTCTGCGTCGCGTTGCCCGCGTCGCTGGCGTTGAACGCGTCGACGGTGACGCCGCCGTTGATCGTCGTGCCGTCGGGGTTCTGAGACAGGCCCTGGATGGAGGTGTTGAAGCCGATGTTGGCGTACACGTTGTACGAGCCCGGCTTGAACAGGAAGGCGTCACGCCGGTCGTGGAACTGGTGGGCCTGCGTGTCCTTCTGCGCCTCGAAGACCTCGTTGAGCGAGGCCTGGATGGTGGCGTCGGGCGTGCTGTCCTCGAAGATGCGGACGTTGGGGCCGAAGTCGGGGACCGTCGGCTGGGCCGCGCACGTGGTCGGGTTCGTGGTGCCGCCTCCTGTGTTGATCTGTACGTCCCACAGCGAGTAGCCGTAGACCGTGGCGCGCGTCGTGCCGGTCAGGCGCACGTAGCGACCGCTGCCGGTGACCGCCAGCGAGTCGATGCCGCCGTCACCGGTGGTGGTGGAGGAGATGGTCGTCCACGGACCGGTCGACGAGTCGCTCGTCTGGACCTGGTACGCGCGGCCGTAGGCCGCCTCCCAGTTGAGCACGACGCGGCAGATGCTCTGCGTGCTGCCCAGGTCCACCTGGATCCACTGCGGGTCGGAGGCCGCGCTGGACCAGCGGGTGGTGGTGCTCGAGTCGAAGGCGGCGGAGGCCGGGGTGCCCGCGTTCTCCGTCGACGAGGCCGACGAGGGCTTGTTCAGGGCCGCGTTCACGCTCGTGTCGCACGTGGTGGTGGGCGGGGTCCCAGCGCCGAACACCTGGAACTCCCACAGCGAGTAGCCGTAGCCCGTGGCCCGCTGCGTGCCGTTCATGCGGACGTAGCGGCCCGAGCCGGTCACCGCGAGGGTGTCCACGCCGCCGTCACCGGTGGTCGTCGAGTAGACGTTGGTCCAAGGGCCCGTGGCGGAGTCGGAGACCTGGATCTGGTAGGCGCGCCCGTAGGCCGCCTCCCAGTTGAGGACCACCTGGTCGATGGCGACCGTCGAGCCCAGGTCGACCTGGATCCACTGCGGGTCGGATGCGGCGCTGGACCAGCGCGTGCCCGTGTTGCCGTCGACGGCGTTCACCGCGGCGGTCCCGCCGTTCTCCACCGAGGACGCCGTGACCGGCTTGCCCTGGGAGATCAGCGGTCCGGCGCCGTGCGCGGCCGGGACGAGCGGCGTGACGGTGACGAGCGACACGAGCAACGCCACCGCGGTGAGCATGACGACGATCAGGCGCCGCGAGAGCGACGTGGGTGCCACGTGCGTGGCGCCCCCAGTGGATGGGGACATGGGTGAGGCTCCTTGGAGGTCGGAGGAGGCCGGCGCGTCGCGGGACGCGTCGGTGCAAGGGAGGAGCAGGTGCACGGGGGTCAACCCGCGTGAGGACGATCACGACCTTGTGAGTCCGGTACTGCTTGTGAGTCCGGTACTGCTTGTGAGTCCGGTACTACCGGCAGCCGGACGGGGCGACCTTGCCTCGTCCGTTTGGCTACTGACAGGACAGTAAGTGCAAACCCCCCTTTCGCGCCAGAGGGGGACGGAACCGGCTCGGGCGCGCACGCGGGCCCGGAGATGCGCGCCGTGGGCGAGCGCCCGACGATGGACCATCGGGCGCCAAGAAGCCGACGCCCACACCAACCCGGACAACGTCGTCCGGCTGGGGGTGCACGATGCAGACCAACGCACGACGCGCGTGGATCGCCACGGCGGCTGCCGGGGCGCTCGCGACGGGGCTGGCCGCCGGGGGGATCGGCGGCCACGACCATGGCAAGGACCGCGGCCACGCCACCGCGGCGAAGAACGTGATCCTGATGGTGGGGGACGGCATGAGCATCGCCGCCCGCGAGGCCATCCGGCTCCACTCGGTCGGCAAGGACGGCGAGCTGGCGATGGACTCGCTGCGCTACGCCGGCTGGACCCACACCGACTCCCTGGACCCCGACGAGGCGGTCACCGACTCGGCCGCGGCGGCGACCGCGTTCGCCACCGGCGTCCGTACCTACAACGGCGCGGTCTCGGTGGACGTGGACGGCAACCCGGTCAAGACGCTGCTCGAGCACGCCAACGACCTGCGCAAGGCGACCGGGCTGGTCACCACCGCCCAGGTCACCGACGCGACACCGGCCGCGTTCGGGTCCCACGTGCCCGACCGTGGCGACCAGAGCGAGATCGCCCGGCAGTTCATCGAGGAGACCAAGCCCGACGTGATCCTCGGCGGCGGCGAGGACTGGTGGTACCCCACGGGCAACCCGGGCGCCTACCCCGACGACCCCGCCGACCCGCGACCCGAGGTCAGCCGCAGCGAGATCGGCAACCTCGTCACGCTGGCGAAGCGCGAGGGGTACACCTACGTCAGCACCGCCGCCCAGCTGAGGGCCACGCGCTCCCACCAGATCCTCGGGCTGTTCGCGAACGAGGAGATGTTCGAGCAGGCGCCCGAGGGACAGGGCGACGAGTACGCGCCCGTGGTGCCGCTGGCGACGATGACGGCCAAGGCGCTCGACGTGCTGTCCGACCACCGCCGCGGCTTCTTCCTCATGGTGGAGGAGGAGGGCATCGACGAGATGGAGCACGCCAACAACGCGGGCCTCACGCTGAAGGCCGGCGAAGCGCTCGACGACACGGTGGCGCTGGTGACCAGCTTCGCGAAGCGGCACCCCGGGACGCTGATCGTCGTGGTGGGCGACCACGAGACCGGCGGCCTGGCCATCGAGAACGTCAGCGCGGACGACGAGTCCGGCGACCCGGCCAGCACGAAGCCCGGCGTGGTGCAGAGCCTCGAGGACGGGCCGTTCGACATCGCGAACAGCAACCTGCAGTTCACGATCGACTGGACGACGGGCGCGCACACCGGCGCCGCGACGCCTCTGACGGCCCAGGGGCCGGGGGCGGAGCGGCTCGCGCGCGTGCAGGACAACACGAACGTGTTCGACGTCGTGCTGCATGCCATGCGCGGGAAGAAGTAGCCCCGCAGGCCAACTGAAGGAGCCCGAGGCGGTCGACGAGCTCGTCGGCCGCCTCGGCGTCGCGGGTGCGCTGCGCGGGTGTTGCCCGAGCGGTGCCGCGCATGGCCCCCGCGCCGGAGGACGCAGGCCCCCGCAAAGTGCGCGATTCGCCCGACAGGACGACAGTGACAAGTCCGGGGGGACTCACAACAAATACACAGGGAGGTGTTCCCCATGGCAAGGATCGGACGAAGGACCGCCGCGATCGGGACGGCGTTCGCGCTGGCGTTCGCGGCGGGTGGAACGGCCATCGCGGCCAACGTGTCCAGCGAGGACCAGGCGCTGGCACCCACGCGGCAACCAGCCGCCAAGACGATCGAGCAGAGGGTCAACCGGCTGCTGGCGCGCATGACCACGCAGGAGAAGCTCCAGCAGGTCCAGCTACTCTCCGACGGTCAGGTCACCGACGCCGACGCCAAGGCCGGCGTCGGATCGGTGTTCAGCCTCGTCGACGCCGAGCAGATCAACCACCTGCAGCACGTCGCCGTCGAGCAGTCCCGGCTGCACATCCCCATCTTGTTCGCCTACGACACCATCCACGGCTACCGGACGATCTTCCCGGTGCCTCTCGGCGCCGCGAGCTCCTTCGACCCCGCCGTGGGCCGCACCGACGCCGCCGTCGGCGCGAAGGAGTCCGCCATCCAGGGCCTCAAGCAGGTCTACAGCCCCATGGTCGACGTCTCGCACGAACCGCGCTGGGGCCGCATCGTCGAGGGCGCGGGGGAGGACCCGTACCTGGGCTCGGTGTTCGCGGCGGCCCGCGTCAAGGGCACCCAGGGCACCGACTACAGCGCGCGCAACAAGGTCGTTGCGAGCGTGAAGCACTACGTCGGCTACGGCCAGCCCGAGGGCGGGCGTGACTACAACACCACTGACATGTCGGAGCAGCGGCTCCGCAACCTGTACCTCCCGCCGTTCAAGGCCGCCATCGACGCCGGCGCCGACACGGTGATGTGCTCCTTCAACTCCCTCAACGGGGTTCCCGGGTGCGCCAACAAGTACACCGAGACCGACATCCTGAAGAAGGAGTGGGGCTTCGACGGCTTCATCGAGAGCGACTACACCGCCGTCGCCGAGCTGCGGGCCTGCCCGCCGGTGAAGCCCGACGAGGGCCCGTGCGGCCACGGCATCGCCGCCGACGGCCCCGACGCGGGCGCCGCGGCACTGATGGCCGGCACCGACTCGGAGATGGTCAGCACCTACCTGCGCGACTACGGCAAGGAGCTGCTGAGCGACGGGAAGATCTCGATCACCCGCCTCAACGACGCGGTGAAGCGCATCCTGCGCGTCAAGTTCCGCGCGGGCCTGTTCGAGCACCCGTACGTCGACGTCGAGAAGGCCAGCAACGCCGCGAGCTACGGCAAGCCGGCCGACCTCGCCAAGGCGCGTTGGGCCGCGGGTCGCTCGATGGTGCTGCTGAAGAACGAGGGTGAGGCGCTGCCGCTCGACACGACCAAGTCGACGGCGCTCATCGGCCCGTTCGGCCAGACGGTCGACGAGATGCTCGGCCCGTGGTCGGGCCGGGGCTCGGACGAGCTCGCCCCCAAGTTCGTCACGCTGCTCGACGGGTTGAAGGCGGCCAGCTCGGCGCCGGTGACGTACACGGCGGCGTGCAACCTGGCGCACAACTTCGACCCGCCCAACAACGCGGTCCCGCCCCTGACGCCCGACGATGAGGTGTGCGCCGGACCCGGCGAGGACGGGACGTCGATCCAGGACGCCGTCAACGCCGCGAACGACGCCGACCAGGTGGTGCTCGCGCTCGGCGAGAGCGGGTTCATGAGCGGCGAGTCCAACGCCCGCAGCCAGCTGGACCTGCCGGGCTACCAGGAGGACCTGCTCAAGGCGGTCGCCGCCACGGGCAAGCCCGTCGTGGTGGTGCTGTTCAACGGCCGGCCGCTGGACCTCACGGGGGTCGTCGACAAGCCGGCGGCGATCCTCGAGGCCTGGTTCCCGGGCACCGAGGGCGGCAACGCCGTCGCCGACGTGCTCTACGGCAAGGTCAATCCCGGCGGCAAACTGCCCGTGACGTTCCCGCGGGGCGTGGGCACCGTGCCGACGTACTACAACCACGAGCCGTCGGGACGTCCGTGCGACCCGACCTTCAAGTGGAACTCGCGGTACCGCGACCTGCCCACGTGCGAGCCGCTGTTCTCGTTCGGCTACGGCCTGAGCTACACGTCGTTCGACATCTCCAAGCCGGCCCTGAGCAAGACGAAGGTGGGGCGCAACGGCAGCGTGACGGTCTCCATGAACGTGAAGAACACGGGCGACCGAGCCGGCGACGAGGTGGTGCAGCTCTACATCCACGACCCCGTCGCGAGCCTGTCCCAGCCGGTGCGCCGGCTGCGCGGCTTCGAGCGCGTGACGCTCGACGCCGGGGAGTCCACGAAGGTGACGTTCACCCTCGACAAGAGCGACTTCGGCTTCTACGACAACCGGGGCAAGTTCGTGGTGGAGCCGGGGGAGATCCAGGTGTTCGGCGGGGACTCGTCCGCCGCCACCGAGACCGCCTCGTTCACGGTCAAGTGACGCGCTAGGCCCGTCGCGTCGCGCAGCGGCCCTCGTCCCGACGAGGGCCGCTGTCGTGCGCTGACCTGGGCGAATCGCCCTGTCTTGCGCCGACGTGGCAGAATCTCGCGGTCATTGAGCCGGGAGGTGAGCATGCAGGGCGAGTCGGGATCGTCGCGACCGGTGTTCGTCGACCCCTCGGGCCGTCGTGGGCGCACGGTGCGCCGCATCATGTGGGCCGCCGGCGGCCTGTGCGGGCTCTACGCCGTGCTCGTCGTGGTGGCTCTCCTCCTCCCGGTCGGCCTGAACCGGCTCGTGATCCCCGGCCTGGGCCCGCTGCTTCCGGGTCCCGTCGCGCCCGCGCTGGCCGACGCCGGGCCCGACTCCCGGTCGCCGTCGAGCCTGCTCACGCCGTCGGGCGCGCCGTCCACCCGCTCCGCATCGGACGACGAGGACGCGTCGGGCGGCGGTGCGGCACCACAGGCCCGCACCATCGCGACGACGGATCGCACCACCGCGGAGGCCACCGCGCGTCCTCGGGCGACCGCCAGCGCGCGCCCGACGCGCAGCGCGTCGCCCACCGCACCGGCGACGGCCACGCCGTCGCCCGCCGCGACCACGACGCCCTCGCCGTCCGGCACGCCGTCGGCGACGCCGAGCGCACGCCCGGGCGCCTCGGGGACCGCGCCGGGCCACTCCGGCGACCGCGGCGGGGGCAAGCCCACGGCGAAGCCTCAGCCGGCCGCGACCAAGACGCCGCACCCGCACCCCACGAAGGGCTGACCGGCGTGCTGGACGAGCTGGTCGAGCTCTCGGCTGCGCCCTCGCGCCGCCGGGCCGTGCACGCGGAGTACGCGACGCCGCGCCGGGCGGTCGCGCACTGGGTGCTGCTCGTGGCGGTGCTGGGCGTGCTGACGCTCGCGCTGGGGCTCCAGACGATCTCGTCGAGCGTCGGCGAGCCCGGCACCGTCGAGCCGGAGGCGGCTGTTCCCGTGCCGGCGCCGTCGGGCGGGGGCGCGGTCATCGTGCGCGACGGCGACCACCTGGCCGGTGTGGCCCTGCCCGAGCGCACGGTCGCGCTGACGTTCGACGACGGCCCCGACCCCGTGTGGACCGCGAAGGTCCTGGAGGTGCTGGCGCGGGAGCACGTGCCGGCCACCTTCTTCGTCGTCGGCTCCCGCGCCGTCGAGGACCCCGCGCTCATCCGGAAGATCGTGGCGGGCGGGCACGAGGTGGGCGACCACACCTGGTCGCACGCCGACCTCGCGACCGTGCCGTCGTGGCGGGCGAACCTCGAGCTCTCGCTGGGCCAGCTGGGACTCGCCGGGTCGGCGGGCGTGAGCACCTCGCTGCTGCGGCCGCCCTACTCCTCGTCGCCGCGGGCGCTCGACGCGGCCCAGCTGCGCGCCGTGGAGCGCGCCACGGACGCCGGGTACCTGGTGGTGCTGACCGACCGGGACTCGGAGGACTGGCGCCGCCCGGGGGTCGAGCAGATCGTCGCGAACGGCGGCCCGACCGGCACCGACGGCGAGGTGGTCCTGCTGCACGACGGCGGGGGCGACCGCGCCGAGACCGTCGCGGCGCTGCCCGGGCTCATCGAGAAGTACCGTGCGGCGGGCTACCGGTTCACCACCGTGTCCGACGGGCTCGGGCTCGCGGGTGGCGCCAACCGCCCGGCTGAGACGCTCCCGAGCCTGCAGGGTCGCGTGCTGGGGGTCGCCGTGCACGCGTCGTCGTGGCTCGTCGTCGTGATGGCCTGGTCGATGCTGATCTTCGGTGCGCTGACGATGATCCGGACGGTGATGGTCGTCGCGCTGGCGCGCCGGCACGTGCGGGTCTCGGCGCGCCGCGTCGCCGGGCCCGAATCGCTGCCTCCCGTCTCCGTGCTGGTCCCCGCCTACAACGAGTCGGTGGGCATCGAGCGCTCGGTGCGCTCCCTGGTGGCGAGCAACTACCCGGACCTCGAGGTGATCGTCATCGACGACGGCTCCACCGACGGCACGGGCGACGTCGTCGAGTCGCTCGGGCTCGCGGGCGTCCGGCTGGTGCGGCAGGCGAACGCGGGCAAGGCCGCCGCGCTGCGCGCGGGCACCGCCGCGGCGTCGCACGACGTCCTCGTGATGCTCGACGGCGACACGGTGTTCGAGCCCGACACCATCCGCCTGCTCGTCCAGGCGCTGCGGGACCCCGCGGTCGGCGCCGTGAGCGGCAACACCAAGGTGGGCAACCGCGCGGGACTGCTGGGGCGCTGGCAGCACCTGGAGTACGTCTCCGGCTTCAACCTGGACCGGCGTCTGCAGGACCTGCTGGGCTGCATCACGACCGTGCCCGGCGCCGCGGGTGCCTTCCGGCGGCAGGCGGTCGAGGAGGCGGGCGGGCTCAGCTCGGAGACCCTCGCCGAGGACACCGACCTCACCATGGCGATCCTGCGCGCCGGGTACACCGTGGTGCACGAGGAGCGCGCCCGCGCCTGGACCGAGGCCCCCGGCAGCGTCAACGACCTGTGGCGCCAGCGTTATCGGTGGAGCTACGGCACGATGCAGAGCATGTGGAAGCACCGCCGCGCGGTGCTCGACTCCACGACCTCAGGGCGCCGGCTGGGCTGGATCGGCATCCCGTACCTCGTCTTCTTCCAGGTGCTCATGCCGCTGGTCGCGCCCGCCATCGACCTGTTCGCGCTCTACGGCCTGCTCACGGGCAACGCCGGGCCGGTGCTCGCGGTGTGGCTAGGTTTCGCCGTGCTCCAGATGGCGGTGACCGCCTACGGGCTGCACCTGGACGGCGAGACCCTGCGGCCGATGTGGAGCCAGCCGCTCCAGCAGGTGTTCTACCGCCAGCTCATCTACCTGGTGGTCATCCAGTCGATCGCCAGTGCCGTCGCGGGCGTGCGGCTGCCGTGGCACAAGCTGCACCGCTCGGGCGAGGTCGTGGTGCGCGCCTGACGCGTGGGTCAGTGCTCGCCCTTGATCACGAAGTACGACCCGCGGATGGTCCCCGCGAGCTTCGACTTCTGCCGCGCGAACTTGAAGGCGGACAGCTCGTCGGGCACGTCCATGCCGTCGGACAGCTTGAACCCGACGGCGCGCTTCCCGCCGTCCTCGAGCGTGTAGAGCACGTTGACCGACAGGCCGGACTCGTAGAAGACGTACGCCCAGCGCACGCCGTCCACCTCGAACTCGGTGGCCTCGAGCGCGGGGGAGGCGATCACCAGGTCGCGCTCGGAGGCGAGGACGCCGTGCACCCAGTCGACGGTCTCCCGTGCGGCGGCCGCGGGCAAGGTCGTGAAGACGTGGTCGTACTTGTTCTTGAAGTAGCGCGCCTCGTTGGCCCGCAGGCCGGCGAGCGCGTCGGCCACGGGTGAGGACTCCAGCCCGACCGTGGACACCTCGGTGAAGTCGACGACGTACGACACGTGAACCCCCCAGATCGCGAAGCGGACACCGACGAAACTAGACCCTGCGGGCCAGCTCCGTGGCTGCTCCGCGCATGAGGCGGAGAAAGGTGGCGGGGTCCGCACCCTGCGCGAACGTCACGGCGAGCCCGGCGACGGGGTGCCCGGTCCGGTCGCGCATGGCCACGGCGACGGATGCGAAGCCGGGAGTCACGTCGCCGTGCTCCGACGCCCAGCCGTCGCGCCGCACCGCGGTGAGGATGGTCCGCAGCTCGGACAGCCGCCGGGGCCCGACGCCCGTCCGGTCGACGAACGCCTCGCGCGAGGGGAACAGCGCGCGGACCTGCGCGGACGGGAGGTCGGCGAGGATCGCGCGCCCGCTCGCCGTGAGGTGGGCGGGCAGGCGGACGCCGACGTCGGTGACCAGGACGGGTCGTCCGACGGCGCGCTCCTCGACCACGTAGAGCACGTCGCGGCCGTGCAGCACCGCGAGGTGGGCGCTCTCGCCCACCTGGTCGACGAGCCGCGCGAGCACCGGCCGGGCCGCGCGGGCCAGCGGCGCCTGGCGTGAGTAGGCGGAGCCGAGCTCGAACGCGGCGAGGCCCAGCCCGTAGCGGCGCTCCTCGGGCAGATGGACCACGAACCCGTGCTCCGCCAGGACGGTCAGCAGGTGGTAGGTCGTCGAGCGGGGGAGCTCCAGCGCGGCGGCCAGCGAGGCCGCGGGCAGCGGGCCGGTGCGGGACAGGTGGCGGAGCAGGCGCAGGGTCGCATCGGCGGCCGGCACGGAACTCACGATGCCCTCCGGTGAGTGTCTGAGATCCCAGACAGTATCGCTCGACGCGGTCTTCGCGCGGGTGCTCCACCGGCGGTGTCATGAACCATGCAGACCACCACAGTCGTCGTGGGCACCGGCCCGGTCGCCGTCGACGAGATCGTCGCCGTGGCGCGGCACGGCGCAAGAGTGCAGCTGTCCGACGAGGCGCGAGCGGCCATGGAGCAGGGCCGCGACGTCGTCGACCGGCTGGCCGCCGACACCCAGCCGCACTACGGCATCTCCACCGGCTTCGGCGCCCTGGCCACCGTGTCGATCCCGGCCGAGCGGCGGCGCGACCTGCAGCGCAGCCTCGTCCGGTCGCACGCGGCGAGCACCGGGCCCGAGGTCGAGCGCGAGGTGGTCCGGGCCCTCATGCTGCTGCGGCTGTCGACGCTCGCGACCGGCCGCACCGGCGTCCGCGCGGAGGTGGCCGCCGCGTACGCCGCGATGATCGACGCGGGCGTGACGCCGATCGTGCGCGAGTACGGATCGCTGGGCTGCTCGGGCGATCTCGCCCCGCTGGCCCACTGCGCGCTCGCGCTGATGGGCGAGGGCGAGGTGCGGGACGCGGCCGGAGCGCGCATGACGCCGGGCCAGGCCGGGCTGACGCCCGTGACCCTGACCGAGAAGGAGGGGCTCGCCCTCATCAACGGGACCGACGGCATGCTCGGCATGCTCACGCTCGCGCTGCACGACCTCGACCTGCTCCTGACCACCGCCGACGTGGCCGCCGCGATGTCCGTCGAGTCGCTGCTCGGCACCGATGCGGTGTTCGCCGACGACCTCCAGGTGCTGCGGCCGCACCCCGGGCAGGCCGCCTCGGCCGCCACCATCCGGGCCGTCCTCGAGGGGTCGGGGATCATGGCGAGCCACAAGACGCCGGACTGCACGCGCGTGCAGGACGCCTACTCGCTGCGGTGCGCCCCGCAGGTGCACGGCGCGGCGCGCGACACGCTCGCGCACGCCCGGGTGGTCGCCGAGCGCGAGCTCGCGGCCGCCATCGACAACCCCGTCATCACGCCCGACGGACGCGTCGAGTCCAACGGCAACTTCCACGGCGCACCGGTCGCCTACGTGCTCGACTTCCTCGCGATCGCCGTGGCCGACGTCGCGAGCATGTCCGAGCGCCGCACGGACCGCTTCCTCGACGTCGCGCGCAACCACGGGCTGCCGCCGTTCCTCGCGCACGACCCGGGCGTCGACTCCGGGCTGATGATCGCGCAGTACACGGCCGCGGGACTCGTCTCGGAGCTCAAGCGGCTGGCGGTGCCGGCGAGCGTCGACTCGATCCCGTCGTCGGCGATGCAGGAGGACCACGTCTCGATGGGGTGGCACGCGGCCCGCAAGCTCCGCCGTTCGATCGACGCGCTGGCCCGCGTGCTCGGCATCGAGGTCCTCACGGCGGCGCGCGCGATCGACCTGCGGGCGCCGCTGCAGCCGTCCCCGGCGACGGGCGCTGTCCGCGACCTGCTCCGCGCGCGCGGCATCCCCGGTCCCGGGCCGGACACCTACCTCTCGCCCGATCTCGAGACCGCCGCCGACGCCGTCCGCGAGGGCGCGGTCGCCGACGCCGCACTGACAGGAGCCTCGTTGTGAATGGTCCCCGCCCCGTCCGCGCGCCGCGCGGCACCACCCTGACCGCGCGCAGCTGGCAGACCGAGGCCCCGCTGCGCATGCTCATGAACAACCTCGACGCCGAGGTGGCCGAGCGCCCGGACGACCTCGTCGTGTACGGCGGAACCGGTCGGGCGGCGCGGTCGTGGGACGCGTACGACGCGATCGTCCGCACGCTGAGCACGCTCGGCGAGGACGAGACGCTCCTGGTGCAGTCGGGCAAGCCCGTCGGCGTGCTCACCACGCACGAATGGGCTCCGCGCGTGCTCATCGCCAACTCGAACCTCGTGGGCGACTGGGCGACCTGGCCCGAGTTTCGGCGGCTCGAGCAGCTGGGGCTGACCATGTACGGGCAGATGACCGCCGGGTCGTGGATCTACATCGGCACGCAGGGGATCCTGCAGGGCACGTACGAGACACTGGCCGCCGTCGCGGCGAGCCGGTTCGGCGGGACGCTGGCCGGCACGCTGACGGTGACCGGCGGGTGCGGCGGCATGGGCGGCGCGCAGCCGCTCGCGGTGACGCTCAACGGCGGCGCCTGCCTCATCGTGGACGTCGACGGCGAGCGGCTGCACCGGCGCGTGCGCGAGCGCTACCTCGACCAGGTGGCCGGCAGCCTCGACGAGGCGATCACCCTGGTCACCGCGGCGAAGCAGGCCCGGGAGGCGCTGTCCGTGGGCGTCGTCGGCAACAGCGCCGAGGTGCTGCCCGAGCTGCTGCGCCGGGGCGTCGAGGTGGACGTGGTGACCGACCAGACCTCCGCGCACGACCCGCTGTCCTACCTGCCCGTCGGTGTCGACGTGGCTGACTGGGCGGACTACGCGGCGGCCAAGCCCGAGGAGTTCACCGACCGCGCGCGCGAGTCGATGGCGCGGCACGTGGAGGCGATGGTCGGCTTCCAGGACGCGGGTGCGGAGGTGTTCGACTACGGCAACTCGATCCGCGACGAGGCCCGCCAGGGCGGCTACGAGCGGGCGTTCGACTTCCCGGGATTCGTCCCCGCGTACATCCGGCCGCTGTTCGCCGAGGGCAAGGGCCCGTTCCGCTGGGCGGCCCTGTCGGGCGACCCGCGGGACATCGCCGTCACCGACGAGGCCGTGCTCGACCTGTTCCCCGAGAACGCGCACCTCCGCCGCTGGATCCGCGCGGCCCAGGATCGGGTCGCGTTCCAGGGGCTGCCCGCGCGCATCTGCTGGCTCGGGCACGGCGAGCGGGACCGCGCCGGGCTGCGGTTCAACGAGCTGGTCGCCTCGGGGGAGGTCAGTGCGCCGCTCGTCATCGGGCGCGACCACCTCGACGCGGGTTCGGTGGCGTCGCCCTACCGCGAGACCGAGGGCATGGCCGACGGGTCCGACGCGATCGCCGACTGGCCGCTGCTCAACGCGCTGGTCGCCGCCTCGTCCGGCGCCACGTGGGTGTCGATCCACCACGGCGGCGGCGTCGGGATGGGCCGCTCGATCCATGCGGGGCAGGTGTCCGTGGCCGACGGCACCGACCTGGCCGCGCGCAAGCTCGCGCGCGTGCTGTCGAACGACCCCGCCATGGGCGTCCTGCGGCACGTCGACGCGGGGTACGCGCGCGCCGACGAGGTTGCGGCGGACCACGGGCTGCGCGTGCCCATGCGGGAGGGCTCGTGAGCTTCGCGAGCACCTGGGCCGACCTGGCTCCCGTGGGCCGGGCCGACGACGGTGGGTACCGCAGGTTCGCGTGGACCGCGGAGGACCACACCCTGCGCGAGTGGTTTGCGGGGGAGGCGTCGTCGCGGGGCCTGGACCTGATGACCGACCGCGCGGGCAACCAGTGGGCGTGGTGGGGCGATCCCGACGCGACGCCGGGGGTCGTGACCGGCAGCCACCTGGACTCGGTGCCGGGCGGCGGCGCGTTCGACGGGCCGCTGGGGGTGGTCAGCGCCTTCGCCGCGCTCGACCAGCTGCGGGAGCGCGGGGTCACCCCGCGGCGCCCGCTGGGCATCGCGAACTTCGTCGACGAGGAAGGCGCCCGCTTCGGTGTCGCGTGCGCCGGCTCTCGGCTGATCACGGGGGTGCTCGACGCCGACCGCGCACTCGGACTACGCGACGCCGACGGGGTCACGATGGCCGACGCGTGGCGCGCGGCGGGCCGGGACCCGGGGACGCTCGGGCCGGACGACGAGGCGCTGCGGCGGGTCGCGGCGTTCGTCGAGCTGCATGTCGAGCAGGGCCGCGGCCTGGTGCACGGCGACGATCCCGTGGGTGTGGGGCGGATGATCTGGCCGCACGGACGCTGGCGGGTCGAGCTGCGCGGCGAGGCGAACCACGCGGGCACCACGCCCCTGGCTGACCGGCGCGACCCGATGCTCGACCTCGCGGCGTTCGTCGGGCACGCGCGCGAGGCCGCGCAGCAGCACGGCGCGCTCGCGACCGTGGGCAAGGTGCGCGTGGACCCCAACGGCGTCAACGCCATCCCGTCGCAGGTCACCGCGTGGCTCGACGTTCGCGCCGAGTCCGCCGACGCGGTCGACGCCGTGCTCGCCGCGCTCGCGGACTACGCGCCCGCGCAGGAGTCCTGGACCCCGGCCACGGTGCTCGACGCCGACCTCGCCGACACGGTCGCCGGCGCCGTCTCCGGCGTGCTCGGCGGCTCGCCGCGGCTGAGCACGGGCGCGGGCCACGACGCCGGCATCCTCGCCGCGGCGGGCATCCCCACGGCGATGCTGTTCGTGCGCAACCCGACCGGTGTCTCGCACGCCCCCACCGAGGACGCCGACGAGGCCGACTGCCTGGCCGGCATCGACGCGCTCGCGGCAGCCCTGGAACGGCTGCTGGCGTGAGCGCGTACTGGGCGGCGCGCGCGTGGCTCCCGGAGGGCCTCGCCGACGACGTGCGGTTCGTCGTCGACCAGGGGCGGTTCGCGACGGTCACCGCGGGCACCCCGGCCGAGCCCGGCGACCACCGGCTTCCCGGCGTGGTGCTGCCCGGCTTCGCCAACGCCCACTCGCACGCCTTCCACCGCGCGCTGCGCGGCCGCACGCACGGCGGTGGCGGCAGCTTCTGGACCTGGCGCGAGCAGATGTACGCGCTCGCGGACACCCTCACGCCCGACGCGTACCTCGACCTGGCGCGCGCGACCTACGCCGAGATGGTGCTCGCGGGGGTCACGGCGGTGGGGGAGTTCCACTACCTGCACCACGCGCCCGGGGGCGCGCGCTACGACGACCCGAACGTCATGGCCGAGGCCCTGCGGCAGGCGGCCCGCGACGCCGGCCTGCGCGTCACGCTGCTGGACACCGCGTACCTCGCCGGTGGCATCGGCACTCCTCTGCAGGGCGCGCAGCTGCGGTTCGGGGACGCCGACGCCGACGCGTGGGCCGCCCGCGTGGCCGCCATCCGCCCCGACGACACCCTCACCGTGGGGGCCGCGATCCACTCCGTGCGCGCCGTTCCGCTCGACGACCTTGCGCGCATCGCCGCCGCGGCCGCGGGCCGGCCGCTGCACGTCCACCTGTCCGAGCAGCGCCTGGAGAACGAGCAGGCCCTGGCCGCCTTCGGAGCCACGCCCACGCGGCTGCTGGCCGACGCGGGCGCGCTCGGCCCGGCGACGACCGCCGTCCACGCGGTGCACCTCGATCCCGACGACGTGGCGGCGCTCGGCTCCACCCGCACCGGGGTGTGCCTGTGCCCCTCCACCGAGCAGGACCTGGGCGACGGGATGGCCCCGGGGGCTGCGATGCGCGCCGCGGGCGCACGCCTGTCGGTGGGCAGCGACCAGCACGTGCGCACCGACCTGCTCGCCGAGGCGCGGTCGGTCGAGCTGCACGAGCGCCTCGCGGGGGAGACACGCGGCGTCCTGACGCCGGCCGAGCTCGTCGAGCTGCTGACGCGCGGCGGGCGCGCGAGCCTGGGCGACCCCACGGGCGGTCGCCTCGCGCCCGGGGGACCCGCGGACCTCGTCGCGGTCCGCACCGACACGCCCCGCACCGCGGGCGCCGACCCCGCGCAGCTCGTCATGGTCGCGGGCTCCGCCGACGTGGACACCGTCGTGGTGGACGGGGTGCTGCGGGTCGAGGGCGGCCGCCACGTACTGGGCGACGTGGGGGCCATGCTGGGCAGGGCGATCGACGCCGCGTGGGAGGGGACCCGATGACGTCGCACCTGGTCACGGGGATCGGCGAGCTGGTCACGCACGACGAGCGCTGGGGCGGCCCGCTGCAGGACGCGGCGCTGGTCGCGGAGGACGGCCGCGTGGTCTGGGTCGGGCGCGCGGCCGACGCCCCGCCCGCCGACCGCGCCACCGACCTGGGTGGCGCGGCGGTGGTCCCGGGCTTCGTCGACTCCCACACGCACCTCGTGTTCGCCGGCGACCGCAGCGCCGAGTTCGAGGCGCGGATGGCCGGCACCCCGTACACCGGCGGCGGCATCGCAACGACGGTCGCGGCCACCCGGGCGGCCTCGGACGACGAGCTCCGGGCGCGCCTGCGGGCCCTCGCCGACGAGGCGCGCGCGCAGGGCACGACCACCCTCGAGATCAAGAGCGGCTACGGCCTGGACGTCGAGCACGAGCGCCGGCTGCTGAGGCTTGCGCGCGAGGTCACCGACGAGACGACGTTCCTCGGGGCGCACGTCGTGCCGCCGGGTATCGACCGCGGGGACTACCTCGCACTGGTCACGGGGCCGATGCTCGCCGCGTGCGCCCCGCACGCGCGCTGGGCCGACGTCTTCTGCGAGCCCGGCTCGCCCGTGGCCTTCGACGGCGACGAGGCGCGTGCCGTGCTGGGCGCCGCCCGCGACGCGGGCCTGGGCCTGCGGGTGCACGGCAACCAGCTGGGCCCGGGACCCGGGGTCCGGCTGGCGGTCGAGCTGGGGGCGGCCAGCGTCGACCACTGCACGTTCCTCGGGGACACCGACGTCGCGGCGCTCGCCGAGGGCGACACCGTCGCGACCCTGCTGCCCGGGGTCGAGTTCTCGACCCGGTCCCCGTACCCCGATGCGCGCAGGCTCCTGGACGCGGGCGTGGAGGTCGCGCTGGCGAGCGACTGCAACCCGGGGACGTGCTTCTCGACGTCGATGCCGCTGATGATCGCCCTCGCGGTGCGGGAGATGGGGATGACATCCGCCGAGGCGGTGCGCGCGGCCACCCTCGGCGGCGCCCGGGCTCTGCGGCGCGACGACCTCGGCCACCTGCGCGTGGGCGCGCGCGCCCACCTGGCGGTGCTCGACGCCCCGAGCCACCGGCACCTGGCCTACCGGCCGGGCGTCCCGATCGCGCGCGGAATGGTGCTCTAGCCGGCCCGGTGCTCGAGCCCGGATTCCTGCTCCAGCGGCAGGGCGGCATCGAGCTCGTCGAGCGGCCACAAACGGAGCGAGGGCACCGCGCACCGGTCGACGAGTCCGCGGTACTCGTCGTCCTCGGGCTCGACCCCCTCGGTCACGCAGAAGTACTCCCGCAGGAACGCCGCCACCGTCGGCCCGGGAACGGACTCCGGCGCGGCGTCGCCCTCGGGCGGGATGACGACGAGCAGCAGGTGCCGCACCCGGTCGCCGCCCGGCGCGAGGCGGGGCTGCACGTACGGCAGGGGCAGCACCCGGCAGCCCAGCCTCGCCCAGAAGCGCACGCGCGCGGCCGGGTCGCTCGTGGCGGTCGTCGGCCACCGACGCGGGTCCTCGATCTCGCCGACGACGAGCGCACCCTGCGCGCCCGCGACGCTGAGGTGCACCAGCCGCGCACCCAGGCCGTGGCCGCGCGTGCTCGGGTCGACCACGAGGTAGCTGAGGAGCCGGACGCGCGCGTCGTTGTACCGCTCGTCGACCACGCCGCCCACCACCCGGCCGTCGTCGAGCGCGAGAGTGCCACCCGTCCCGTCGCCCAGCGAGCGCGCGAGCTCCTCGAAGGACTCGAGCTCGTCGGCGGGGAACGTGCGCGCCAGCAACGCGTCGTGGAACTCCCACACCTGGCGCGCCGTGGCGGCGCCGAGCGGGACGAGCTCGAGGTCGGCCTCGGGGGCCATCGGCACCGCCGCGGTCGGGGAGGCGGCGGGGCGGAGCTGGCCCGACCTCTCCGCCGCCATGAGGTTGTCCAGCGCGGGGTACCAGTCCTGCACGCTGCGCTCGCCGTACATGCGCGTCAGCGAGGGCGACGCGTCGAGCATGTCCAGGACGAAGCACCCCCACGAGCGCCGGTCCTCGGGCGAGAACGTGCCGCGGATGTCCCAGATGCACTCGTAGCAGTCGAGCATGAACTCGGCGACGGCCGCGATCTGGTTCGAGTCGTCCGCCTGGTCGTCGACGTCCACGCCGTCGTAGAAGTAGGGGCGCAGCTGCGGGTTGGAGATGAAGATCCGGTCGATGTCGAGCACCAGGTCGGTCGCGCTGCGGTAGGTGGTGATGCGCGCGGTGCGCCGCCCCGCGCGCCACGAGAGCACGAGCGACACGGCGGACGCCACGAGGGCCAGGGCGGCGATGTACTGCGACGGGCCCAGGTCGAGGTCACCCATCCGATCGCCTCCGCGAGTGGCCCCGGCCACGGTGCCCGGGGGCTGCAGCCAGTGTGTTGCGCGGGAATGGAGCACCGCAAGGGAGGAGGCGCCGACCGTCCGGCGTAGCGGGGGGCGACGACGCGCGAACCGGACTCTTGACACGAATCGGACAGCGGGCCATATCGTGGGGGTACTGCAATAACGCAGGGATACTTACTAATCCAGCGTCAGGGAGAACCCCCATGCTCCGTCCCCGCCGGTTGTCCATGCTGGCCGCGGTCGCCCTCGGCGCGACCGTGGCCCTCGTCGTCCCGCAGTCCGCGCAGGCCGCGCCGAAACCCGCACCCGACGGGCCCAGCAAGGTGGTGACCGCCTACTTCGCCGACTGGGACGTTTACGGTCGCGGCTACTACGTCAAGGACATCCCGGCGACGAAGCTGAACGTCATCCAGTACGCGTTCGGCGTGCCGGGCTACGACCCGGCGACGGGCAAGGCCAGCTGCGACGTGCTCGACCCCTGGGCCGACTACCAGCAGGTCTACTGGGGCGGCGAGAACACCGTGGACGGCGTCGCCGACGACCCGAGCAACCCCGACCAGCACCTGTTCGGCAACTTCAACCAGCTCCGCAAGCTCAAGGCCGCCAACCCGCACCTCAAGGTCGAGATCTCCCTCGGCGGCTGGACCAAGTCGACGTGGTTCTCCACGCTGGCCTCGACCCCGCAGCTGCGTCGGGACTTCGTGTCGTCGTGCATCGACACGTTCATCAAGGGCAACCTCCCCGCCGGCGGCTGGCCCGAGGGCGCGGGCGGCCCGGGCGCGGCGGCCGGCATCTTCGACGGCATCGACATCGACTGGGAGTACCCCACCCAGGTGGCCGACGGGAACGTGAACCCGGGGCCGGCCGACCGGCACAACGCGACGCTGCTCGCCGCCGAGTTCCGCCGCCAGCTCGACGCCTACGGCAAGACCACGGGGAAGCACTACCTGCTCACCGCGGCCCTCCCGGCGGCGACGAGCGCGACGAAGTACTTCGAGCTCAAGCAGATCTCCAAGTACTTCGACTGGGACAACGTGATGACGTACGACTTCAACGTCGCGAGCGGTCCCGTGGCGGCGCACAACACGCTCTTCACGCCTGACCCGCGCGATCCGAACCACCAGAACCCGACCTGGAACACGGCCGGGACCGTGGCGTACTACCTGCTGCACGGCGTGCCCGCGAACAAGATCGTGGTGGGCGTCCCGTTCTACGCGCAGCAGTACCTGCGCACCTCGACGAAGAACAACGGCCTGTACTCGGCGTTCGACAACACCGGCACGGACTCGAACTCGCTGGTCGTCGACGTCGCTCCGCAGCCCACGTACCACGCCCTGGTGGACGAGGGCGGGTACGTGAACTCGGCGGGCACCGTGGGCGGAGCGGGCTACACGGCCTTCTGGAACCCGCTCGCGGGTGAGCCCTACCTCTTCAACCCGGCCGCGGAGCACCCCAACCTGACCACCGGCGCCGCGACCGTGCCGACCGTGATCGCCTACTCCAGCCCGCGGTCGATCGGCGAGCGGACCACGCTGATCAAGGCCCTGAACCTGCGCGGCGCGATGGCGTGGGAGATCAGCCAGGACTCGAACGACCACGCGCTGATCAGCGCGCTGTCGCCGCTGCTGAAGTAGCTCACGGAACGGGTGGGGCCGAACCGACCGGGTCGGCCCCACCCAGCTCCATCTCCCGGACGTCGGGCGCCACCCGCAGCGGCACCAGGGTGGTGGCCGCCTGCACGTCGGCGACCGAGATACCGGGGGCGCACTCGCGCAGCACCAGGCCGTCGGGCGTCACGTCGAGCACCGCGAGGTCGGTGATGACCCGGTCGACGACGCCGACCCCGGTCAGCGGCAGCGTGCACTGCGGCAGGATCTTCGCCGACCCGTCGCGGGCCACGTGCTCCATGAGCACCACGATGCGCCGTGCGCCGTGGACCAGGTCCATCGCGCCGCCCATGCCCTTGACCATCTTGCCGGGGATCATCCAGTTGGCGATGTCCCCGCCCGACGACACCTGCATCGCCCCGAGGATCGCGACGTCCACCTTGCCCCCGCGGATCATCGCGAACGACAGCGCCGAGTCGAAGAACGAGGCGCCGGGGGCGACCGTGATGGTCTCCTTGCCCGCGTTGATCAGGTCGGGGTCGACGTCCGCCGACGACGGGTACGGGCCTGTGCCGAGCACGCCGTTCTCCGACTGCAGCACCAGCTCGACGCCCGCCGGGACGTAGTTGGGCACGAGCGTGGGCAGGCCGATGCCGAGGTTCACGTACGAGCCGTCGACCAGCTCGAGCGCCGCCCTGCGCGCCATGTGCTCCCGCGTCAGGCTCACGAGACCGTCCTCCGCTCGATCCGCTTGTCCGCCGCCTCGTCGGGCGACAGCGCCACGACCCGGTCGACGAAGATGCCCGGCAGGTGGATCGCGTCCGGGTCGAGGGAGCCGACGGGCGCGAGCGTCTCGACCTCGGCGATGGTCACCGCTCCGGCCGCGGCGCACAGCGGGTTGAAGTTGCGGGCCGACGCGTGGAACACCAGGTTGCCCAGGCGGTCGCCCGCGGTGGCCCGCACCAGCGCGTAGTCCGCCGTGATCGCCGTCTCCCGGACGAACTCGTGCTCGACGCCGCGCACCGCGAACGTCTCCACCGGCTTGGGCGGCGAGGAGACGAGCACGGAGCCGTCGTCGGCGTACCGCCACGGCAGTCCGCCCGAGGCGACCAGCGTCCCCACGCCCGTGCGCGTGTAGAACGCGGCGATGCCACTGCCCCCGGCGCGGAGGCGCTCGGCGAGCGTGCCCTGCGGCGTCAGCTCGACCTCGAGCTCGCCGGCCAGGTACTGCCGCGCGAACTCCTTGTTCTCGCCCACGTAGGAGGCGATGATGCGCCGGATGCGCCCGGCCTGCAGCAGCAGCCCGAGCCCCCAGTCGTCCACGCCGCAGTTGTTGCTCACCACCTCCAGGTCCGTGACGCCGGACTCGAGCAGAGCGTGGATCAGCACGCTCGGGATACCGCACAAGCCGAACCCACCGACCGCGAGGGTCGCCCCGTCGGGGATGTCGGCTACCGCCTCGACGGCGGACTGGACGACCTTGTCCATCACTGCCTCCTTCGACGAGGTCATTGTGCTCCGCCGTGTCGAGGCTCGCGCCGAGACAGGTGCGGGGCTACGTTGGCGGGACATCAGGCAATGGGGCCTAGCTTCACAAGAGCGACGGCTCCGCCACCAGACGGAGCGAAACATGTTGCGTTCAGATGTGTCACCCGGGCGTGCCCGGTCGAGCAAGACCCCGTCCAGCAAGACCCCGTCCAGCCCGCCCCCGCGGGCCGACGACCCCGTGCAGCTCGTGACGCCCGACGGCGTGCGCCGCGAGGAGCCCGCGTACGACGCGGTGGTCGCGGACGTCGACGACGAGCGGCTCACGGCCCTCTACGAGGACATGGTGGTGGTCCGCCGGTTCGACACCGAGGCGGTCGCCCTGCAACGGCAGGGGCAGCTCGGGCTGTGGCCACCCCTGCTGGGCCAGGAGGCCGCGCAGGTGGGGTCGGCCCGCGCGCTGCGCGCCGACGACTTCGTGTTCACCAGCTACCGGGAGAACGCCGTCGCGTACTGCCGGGGCGCGCGGCCCGTGGACCTGGTGCGGGTGTGGCGCGGCACGGCGCTGACCGGCTGGGACCCGCGCAGCATCGGGATGGCGACGCCCCAGGTGATGGTGGGCGCGCAGTCGCTGCACGCGACCGGTTACGCCGTGGGGTGCGCCAAGGCCGGCACCGACTCGGTCGCCATCGCCTACTTCGGCGACGGCGCCACCAGCAAGGGCGACGTGCACGAGGCGATGGTCTTCGCGGCGAGCCTCGCGGCGCCCGTCATCTTCTTCTGCCAGAACAACCAGTGGGCGATCTCCGAGCCGGTCGGCCTGCAGGCGCAGCGGCCCGTCGCCGACCGGGCGCCCGGCATGGGCATCCCCAGCATGCGGGTCGACGGCAACGACGTCCTCGCCGTCATGGCGGCCACCCGCATCGCGCTCGACCGCGCCCGGCGCGGCGACGGCCCGACGTTCATCGAGGCGGTGACGTACCGCATGGGCCCGCACACGACCTCCGACGACCCGACCCGGTACGTCGACCCGCCCGACGCGGCGCGGTGGGCGGCCAAGGACCCGATCGCCCGCGTCGAGCGGCTGCTGCGCGCGCGTGGCGCGTGGTCCGACGAGCGCGCGCGGGAGATCACGGCGACGGCCGACGCGTTCGCCGCCGAGATGCGCGAGGGCTGCTACGGCCTGCCGGACCCCGATCCGATGAGCCTGTTCGACCACGTGTTCGTGGAGTCGTCCCCGACGCTCGAGCGCCAGCGCAGCGAGCACGCCGCGTACCTCGCGATGTTCACCGGCGGTGAGCGGTGATGACCACCATGACGATGGTCGGCGCGCTGAACTCCGGCCTGCGGCGCGCGCTCGACGACGACGACACCGTGGTGCTGCTGGGCGAGGACATCGGCCGCCTGGGCGGCGTCTTCCGCGTGACGGACGGCCTGCAGCGCGACTTCGGCCCCGACCGGGTCATGGACGCCCCGCTCGCCGAGGCCGGGATGATGGGCCTCGCGGTCGGGCTCGCGTACCGGGGGTTCCGGCCGGTCGTGGAGATCCAGTTCGACGGCTTCGTGTACCCCGCGCTCGACCAGCTGGTGACGCAGGTGGCCCGCGTGCACTACCGCACGGGCGGCGCCGTCCGGATGCCCGTGACGGTGCGCGTGCCGTTCGGCGGCGGCATCGGCGCGGTCGAGCACCACTCGGAGTCGCCCGAGGCCTACTTCGCCCACACGCCCGGGCTGCGCGTGGTGACGTGCGCGAACCCGCAGGACGCGCACACGATGATCCGCCAGGCGATCGCCTGCGACGACCCCGTGGTGCTGCTCGAACCCAAGCGCCGGTACTGGGTCAAGGGCGAGGTCGACGAGGATCTGGGGGATCCGCTTCCCCTGGGCCGGGCCCGCGTCGTGGTGCCCGGGTCCGACGTCACGCTGGCGGCCTACGGGCCGCTCGTCGTGACCGCCCGGGACGCCGCGCTCGCAGCGCAGGACGAGGGGCTCTCCATCGAGGTCGTGGATCTGCGTTCGCTGTCACCCGTGGACCTCGACACGCTCGAGGCGTCGGTGCGCAAGACCGGCCGGCTCGTGGTCACGCACGAGGCGCAGCGCAGCGGCGGGCTGGGCGCGGAGATCGCCGCGAGCATCGTCGAGCGGTGCTTCGACGTCCTCAAGGCGGCGCCCCTGCGCGTGACGGGCTTCGACGTCCCGTATCCCGCCGCCAAGGTCGAGGACCACTTCCTGCCCGACCTGGACCGGCTCCTGGACGCGGTCGACCAGGTGATGGGCAGAGCCAGCTCCCTGACCGGATGGAGGGCGTCATGATCCAGACGATCACGCTCCCGGACCTGGGGGAGGGGCTGACCGAGTCCGACCTGGTCGAGTGGACGGTGGCCGTGGGCGACACGGTCGCGCTCAACCAGGTGGTGGCCGAGGTGGAGACCGCGAAGGCGCTGGTCCAGCTGCCGTCGCCGTTCGCCGGCGTGGTGGCCGAGCTGCTGGTCGAGGCCGGGTCGACGGTGCCCGTCGGGGCGCCGCTGCTGACCATCCTGGTCGACGCGCCGGTCGCCGCGGAGACCGCGATGGCCGAGCCGGGCGCGACCGACGCGGAGCACGCGGAGCCCCTGACGAGCGAGGAGCCGAGCGCGGCCCCCGAGCGGACCGCGGTGCTCGTGGGCTACGGCCCGCTGGTCGAGGCGTCCGCGCGACCGAGGCGGCGTGCGCGGTCAGCGGCCTGGTCGGCGGCCCACGCCGAGCCTGAGGCCGTCCACGTCGCGCTCGCGGGCCGCCCGACCGGGCCGCGCGTGCTGCCCCCGGTACGCAAGCTGGCGCACGACCTCGGCGTCGACCTCAACCGCGTGGCGGGCACGGGCAAGGACGGCCTGATCACCCGGGAGGACGTCCTACACGTGGTCTCGGGCGACAGGACCGGCGACCGGACCGGCGCCAGGACCGCCGTGGCGCCCGACCGCACGGCGCCGGTCGTCCCGCGGGCGGCGAGTGGCACCCCGCGCCCGCAACCCGCCGAGCGCCCGGCGCCCGAGGCGGCCCGCGAGCGCAGGATCCCCGTGGCGGGCGTGCGCCGGCAGACGGCCGCGGCCATGGTGGCGAGCGCCTTCACGGCTCCGCACGCCTCGACGTCGCTCACGGTCGACGTCACACCGAGCCTGGAGCTGCTCGACCAGCTGCGCGCCGACCGCGCGTTCGCCGGGCACCGGCTGACCATCCTCACGCTCGTCGCCAAGGCCATGACGCTCGCCCTGGGCCGCAACCCGTCGCTCAACGCGCGTTGGGACGAGCGCGCGGGGGAGATCGTCGAGCTCGGCTACGTCCACCTCGGCATCGCCGCCGCCACGCCGCGCGGGCTGCTGGTGCCGAGCATCAAGGACGCCGACTGCCTGCGCCTGGCCGAGCTGGCCGACGCGATCGACGCCCTGGCCGATGCGGCCCGTGCGGGCAGGACGACGCCGGCCGACCTGGCCGGCGGGACGATCACCGTCACCAACATCGGCGTCTTCGGCGTCGACACGGGCACGCCCATCCTGGTGCCGGGTCAGGCGGCGATCCTGGCGATGGGTGCGGTTCGACGCCGGCCCTGGGAGTTCCAGGACGAGATCGCCCTGCGGCAGATCATGACGCTCAGCCTGTCGTTCGACCATCGCGTCGTCGACGGCGCGGAGGCGGCCCGCTTCCTGGCGGACGTCGGCGGCATCCTCGCCCGGCCGGGGTCGGTGCTGACGATGGTGTGACCGAAGGGCCGCCCGCGGTGGCGAGCCAGCGCTACGGCCGGCCCAGCGCCGCGAGCGCCATCTCCTCGAGCAGCACCCGGGTGCGGGCCACGGTCACCGAGCGCGCGCTGTGCGGCGTGGAGTTCAGCAGCCCGAAGGTGGCCTGCGCGCGCAGGCGCAGCTCAGGGCGCTCCGTCGTCGGGCTCAGCCGGTGCAGCACGTCCACCCACACGTCGACGTAGCGCCGCTGCAGGTCCCGGACCGCGGCGCGGTCCGGGACGGCGAGGGCCGCCAGGTCACGGTCCTGCACGCGGATGACGTCGGGCTCGCGCAGCGCAAAGTCGACGTGGAACTGCACGAGCGAGCGGAGCGCCGCGGTCGCGTCGGAGCCGGCCGCGTCGACGACCTCGCGGCCGCCCGTGAGCAGGCCCTCGCTCACGCCAACCAGGAGCGCGGCGAGCACGGCCTGCTTGCTCGCGAAGTGCCGGTAGACCGCCGGGCCGCTCACGCCGACCGAGGACCCGAGGTCCTCGATCGACACGCCGTCGAACCCGCGGCGGGCAAACAGTCGGGCGGCCGACGACAGCAGCGCGGCGCGGCGCTCGGCCTTGGCCCGGACCCGGAGGGTCGGTTCGATCTCCTGCGGCTGGGCCATCGGGCTCCTTCGTGGACAACGCGCTGCGAGAACTGTAACCTCATTTGAGTTAGTCACCACTAACTGAGTTGCCTTCTCCCAGCACCCCGTGGAGACCGCGTCGATGGAGATGCTCACCAGCACGGTTAGCCCCGGCGTGGATGCGTTCCGCGCGAACGACGACGCGCAGCGCGCGCTCGTGACACAGCTCAGGGACCGGCTCCGCACGGCCGCCCAGGGCGGTCCCGAGCGGTCGCGCGAGCGTCACGTCGCCCGGGGCAAGCTGCTGCCCCGCGAGCGGATCGACGTGCTCCTGGACGACGGCAGCCCGTTCCTGGAGATCGCGCCCCTGGCGGCGTTCGACCTCTACGACGGTGAGGCGCCCGGTGCCGGGGTGATCGCGGGCATCGGCCTGGTGCACGGCAGGCACGTCATGGTGCTGTCCAACGACGCGACCGTGAAGGGCGGCACGTACTACCCGCTGACGGTGAAGAAGCACCTGCGCGCGCAGGAGATCGCGCTCGAGAACAGGCTCCCGTGCCTGTACCTCGTCGACTCGGGCGGCGCCTTCCTGCCCAAGCAGGACGAGGTGTTCCCGGACCGCGACCACTTCGGGCGCATCTTCTTCAACCAGGCGCGGATGTCGGCCGAGGGGATCCCGCAGATCGCGTGCGTGATGGGATCGTGCACCGCCGGCGGCGCCTACGTGCCGGCCATGAGCGACGAGACCGTCATCGTGCGCGGCCAGGGCACCATCTTCCTCGGCGGCCCACCGCTGGTGCGGGCGGCCACGGGCGAGGTCGTGACCGCCGAGGAGCTGGGCGGTGGCGAGCTGCACTCCCGCACGTCCGGCGTGACCGACCACCTGGCCGAGAACGACGCGCACGCCCTGGCGATCGTGCGCGACATCGTCGCGACCCTCCCGCCGCCCCCCGCACCGGCGTGGCCGGTGGGGGAGAGCCGACCACCCGCCGCCGACGAGGCCCAGCTGTACGGCGTGGTCCCCACCGACCTGCAGACCGCGTACGACGTGCGCGAGGTCATCGCACGCCTCGTGGACGGCAGCGAGCTGCACGAGTTCAAGCGCGAGTACGGGACGACGCTGGTCACCGGGTTCGCGCGCCTGCACGGCCACCCGGTCGGCATCGTCGCGAACAACGGCGTGCTTTTCTCCGAGTCCGCGCTCAAGGGCGCGCACTTCGTCGAGCTCTGCGACCAGCGCGGCATCCCGCTGGTGTTCCTGCAGAACGTGAACGGCTTCATGGTCGGCCGCGACTACGAGGCGGGCGGCATCGCCAAGCACGGCGCCAAGATGGTCACCGCGGTGGCCACGACGCGCGTGCCCAAGCTGACCGTCGTGATCGGCGGCTCGTTCGGGGCCGGGAACTACTCCATGTGCGGGCGTGCCTACTCGCCGCGCTTCCTGTGGATGTGGCCCGCCAGCCGCATCTCCGTGATGGGCGGCCCGCAGGCGTCGTCGGTGCTGGCCACGGTCCGTCGCGAGCAGCTCGAGGGCCGCGGCGAGGTTTGGTCCGCGGACGACGAGGAGGCCTTCCGCGCGCCCGTCCGCGCGCAGTACGAGGCGCAGGGCAGCCCGTACTACGCGACCGCGCGCCTGTGGGACGACGGGATCATCGATCCGGCCGACACCCGGCGCGTGCTCGGCATGGCGCTCGACGTGTGCGCGCGGGTGCCGCTCGGCGAGTCCCGCCTCGGCCTGTTCCGGATGTGAGCGCCGTGTTCGACACCGTGCTCGTGGCGAACCGGGGCGAGATCGCCTGCCGGGTGGTCGCGACGCTGCATCGGCTCGGCGTGCGGGCGGTCGCCGTCTACACCGAGGCGGACCGCGGCGCGCTGCACGTCCGGCGCGCCGACGAGGCGCTGCTCGTCGAGAGCTACCTGTCGATCGACGAGGTGGTGCGCGCCGCGACGGCCTCCGGGGCGCAGGCCGTCCACCCGGGCTACGGCTTCCTCTCGGAGAACCCGGACCTCGCGCGGGCGTGCGACGCGGCGGGACTCGTGTTCGTGGGCCCTGGCGTCAAGGCGCTCGAGGTCATGGCGGACAAGGTCCGCGCCAAGGAGCACGTCGCCGCGGCGGGCGTGCAGGTGATCCCGGGCGTCGCGCTCACCGGCACCGGCGACGACGAGGCGGCCGCGCGGCTCGGCTACCCGCTGCTGGTCAAGCCGTCCGCGGGCGGCGGCGGCAAGGGGATGGTGGTCGTCGACGACCCCGCGGACCTCCCGGCGGCGCTCGCGGGTGCCCGACGTGTAGCCGCGGCGGCGTTCGGCGACGACACGCTGCTCCTCGAGCGCCTGGTCCGGTCGCCTCGCCACATCGAGGTCCAGCTGCTGGCCGACGGGTTCGAGCACGTGATCCACCTCGGGGAGCGCGAGTGCTCGCTGCAGCGGCGCCACCAGAAGGTGATCGAGGAGGCGCCCTCACCGCTGCTCGACGTGAAGACCCGCGTGCGGATCGGGGCGGCGGCGTGCGACGTCGCGCGCAGCGTCGGCTACGTCGGCGCGGGCACGGTCGAGTTCCTGGTCTCCGACGAGGCGCCCACGGAGTTCTTCTTCATGGAGATGAACACGCGCCTGCAGGTGGAGCACCCCGTCACCGAGCTCGTCACCGGGCTCGACCTCGTGGAGTGGCAGCTGCGGGTCGCGGCCGGGGAGCCGCTGGCCCTGCAGCAGGAGCAGGTGGTGCTGACCGGGCATGCCGTCGAGGCGCGCGTGTACGCCGAGGATCCGGCGCGCGACTTCCTGCCGTCGGCCGGCACCGTGCTGCTGCTCGAGGAGCCGACGGGCGAGGGCGTCCGGGTCGACAGCTCGCTGGTCGAGGGCCTGCACGTGGGGCCCGCCTACGACCCCATGCTCGCCAAGGTCGTCGCGTGGGCGCCCACCCGCGGCGAGGCGATCGCGCGGCTGGACGCTGCGCTGTCCCGCACGACGGTGCTCGGGCTGCGCACCAACGTCGATTTCCTGCGCGCCGTGCTGGCCGACGCCGACGTCCGCGCCGGACGGCTCGACACCGGCCTGCTGGGCCGGCTCATCCCCACGCTCGTGCCTCGGGCCCCCTCGGCCGCCGCGTCCGTGGCCGCGGTGCTGGCGCGGCGCGGCGACGCGCGCCGCGGCGCCGGGTCTGCGTGGCGCGGGGACGGCTGGCGCCTGGGCGACGCGTGCCCGGTCCGGTACGACGTCGGCGGCGTGCCGGTCTCCGTGATGGGTGGGCCGGCCACGGATGGGTCCGACGCCACGGTCACGGTGGGGGACGCGGGGCCGCTGTCCCTGCGTCCCCTGGCGCCCGGCTCGTTCGAGCTCGACGGTGTCGTGCACCGGCTTCCCGTGGTGACGGACGGCCCGGTCACGTGGGTCGGGGAGCAGGGGTCGGCCTTCGCCCTGCGCGTCCGCACGCGCCGGGAGTGGCTCGCGGAGCAGCTGCTGTCGCGCGCGCGGGGCGACGCTCCCGCGGATCCCCAGGTGCGCGCGCCGATGCCCGGCACCGTGGTCTCGATCGACGTGGCCAGCGGCGACGAGGTCGTCGCGGGGCAGGTTCTTCTGACCATCGAGGCGATGAAGATGGAGCACCGCATCACTGCGCCCTGCGACGGCGCCGTCACGCTCTCGGTCCGACCGGCCGAGCAGGTGGCCCTCGACCACGTGGTCGCCACCATCACGTCCACCCCCCACGAAGGGACCCGGCATGAGCCACGGACTGACCCCTGAGCAGCAGCGGCTGAGCGACGAGGTGCGCGACTTCGCGGACACGGTGGTCGCCCCGGCGGCCTACAAGTACGACACGCTGCGCGAGCTGCCCTACGAGATCATCGCCCAGATGGGCGAGATGGGGCTGTTCGGGCTGCCGTTCCCCAGGGAGTACGGCGGCCAGGGCCGGGACTACGTCGACCTGTGCCTCGCCGTCGAGCAGCTCGCGCGCGTCGACCAGTCCATCGCGGTCACGCTCGAGGCCGGCGTCGGGCTCGGGGCCATGCCCGTCTACCGCGACGGCACCGAGGCGCAGAAGCAGGAGTGGTTGCCCATGCTGACCGCGGGCACGGCGCTCGCGGGCTTCGGGCTCACGGAAGCCGACGCCGGCTCGGACGCCGCGGGCACGCGCACCACGGCGGTGCTCGACGACGGGCAGTGGGTGATCAACGGCAGCAAGCAGTTCATCACCAACTCCGGCTCCAAGATCACGCGCCTCGTGACCATCACCGCGGTGACGGGGGAGAGCGAGCGGCCCGACGGCTCGGTGCGCAAGGAGCTGTCCGCCATCCTGGTGCCCAGCGGCACGCCCGGCTTCACGGTCCTGCCGGCGTACGACAAGGTCGGGTGGCACACCTCGGACACCCACCCCCTGCGGTTCGAGGACGTGCGCGTGCCCGAGGCGAACCTGCTGGGCGAGCGCGGACGGGGCTTCGCCGCGTTCATCCGCACGCTCGACGAGGGCCGGGTCGCGTTCGCGGCGCTGGGCACCGGGGCCGCTCAGGGCTGCCTCGAGGAGGCCGTGCGGTACGCCAAGAGCCGCAACGTGTTCGGCCACCCCATCGGGGAGAACCAGCAGATCGCGTTCACCATCGCCCGCATGCAGGCGCGCGTGCACGCGGCCCGCCTCGCCTGGCTGGACGCCGCCCACCGGATCGTCGCTGGCCGACCCTTCAAGCTCGAGGCGAGCGTCGCCAAGCTCATCGCGAGCGAGGCCGCGATGGACAACGCACGCGACGCGACGCAGATCTTCGGGGGCTACGGCCTGATGAACGAGAACCCCGTGGCCCGGCACTACCGCGACTCCAAGGTCCTGGAGATCGGGGAGGGGACCAGCCAGATCCAGCTCATGGTCATCGCCCGGGAGCTGGGGTTCGTGGGGGCGGCCCGATGACGCGTGACGTCGAGCAGCGGGGGCTGTACTACGAGGAGCTCGAGCTCGACGTGCGGTACCTGCACCGGCCCGGCCGGACGCTGACCGAGGCGGACAACGTCCTGTTCAGCACCCTGACGATGAACGGGCAGGCGCTGCACCTCGACGCGGCGTGGTCGGCCGGCCAGCCGTTCGGGCAGCGACTGGTGAACTCGATGATGACCCTGGCGGTGCTCGTCGGTGCCTCCGTCGACCAGCTCACGCAGGGGACCATCGTGGCCAACCTCGGATTCACCGACGTCCGCTTCCCCCAGCCGCTGTTCCACGGCGACACGCTCTACTCCGAGACGGTGGTCACGCAGAAGCGGCTCTCGTCGTCCCGTCCCGGCCAGGGCGTCGTGACGCTCGAGCACACCGGCCGCAACCAGGACGACGTCGTGGTGGCGACCGCGACGCGCTCGGTGCTGTTCTGGTGCCGGGAGGCGGCGCCGTGACGGGCTTCGCGATGGGGCCGGCGCTGCTGTTCTGCCCGGCGGACCGCCCGGACCGGTTCGCGAAGGCGGCGGCCCGCGCCGACGCCGTGATCCTCGACCTCGAGGACGCGGTGACGGCGGAGGCCAAGCCGGAGGCCCGACGCAACCTTGCGCGCGCGGGCCTCGATCCCGCGCGGACCATCGTGCGGGTCAACCCCGCCGGCACCGACGACCTGCTCGAGGACCTGCACGCCCTCGTCGGCACGCCGTACCGCACGGTCATGCTCGCGAAGACCGCCGGGGCCGCCGACGTGCACGAGCTGGCGAGCTACGACGTCGTCGCGCTCGTCGAGACGGCCGTCGGAGTGGTCGAGGCCGCCGGGATCGCCGCGGTGCCCAACGTCGTGGGCCTCATGTGGGGGGCCGAGGACCTGGTCGCGTCCATGGGCGGGACCGCGAGCCGCGACGCCGCAGGTGCGTACCGCGCGGTGGCGGTCCAGGCGCGCTCGACGGTGCTTCTCGCGGCGCGCGCGGTCGGCAAGGTGGCCATCGACGCCGTGCACGTCGAGATCGACGACGTCGACGGTCTGGCCGCCGAGGCCACCGACGCGGCGGCCAGCGGGTTCGGTGCGACCGCATGCATCCACCCGTCGCAGGTGCCGGTGGTGCGCGCCGCCTACCGCCCCTCCGAGGCCGAGGTGGCCTGGGCGCGCGGGGTGCTCGCGGCCGCCGTGGGGCAGCACGGCGCCTTCCGGTGGGAAGGTCGGCTGGTGGACGGCCCGATCCTCAAGCACGCGGAGCACGTGCTGGCGCGTGCGAGCACGGGCTCCTGAGCCCGGCAGACGCGCGCGGCTACGGGCCGCCGCGCCAGTGCTCGATGCGCCGGTGGTCCGGCGTGAACCCGTGGTCGACGCCCCACAGCACGGCCTGGGTCCGGCTCTCGACGCCGATCTTGCGGTACACCGAGCGGATGTAGGACTTGACGGTGTTGGGGCTGAGGAAGGTGAGCATCGCGACGTCCGCGTTGCTCATGCCCTGCGTGATGAGCGCCAGGATCTCCGCCTCGCGGTCGCTCAGCCCCTCGGTGCGGCCGGGCCAGTCCAGGCCGTTGGCGGGCCGGACCCGGCCGCGCGGCTCGCTGAGCACGAACTCGCCCGCGTGCACCGCCTCGAGCGCCGCGACGAGCTCCCGCGCCGGCAACGACTTCGACAGGTAGCCGCGGACACCCTGCTCGCGAGCGGCGGCGATCAGGTCGGGGTGGAAGTTCCACGTGAACACGACCACCCGGCGCGCGCACGGGTTGCGCACCAGCACGGCGAGCTCCTGCTGGTCGGACTCGGGCTGCGCGAACGAGTCGTACAGCACGATGTCGACGACGTCGCGCACCGGCTCGTTGGTGTCCAGCTCTGCGACGACGACGCGGTCACGGTACTGGTCGAGGATCTTGGCCACGCCCATGACGACGAGGTCGTAGTCGTCGACGAGGGCGACCGTGAGGGGCGTGGCCATCCCGGCACGATAAACCCCCTTAGGGGTGTACTGCACCAGCCCTAGGGGTGGTTCGGTCGAGGGAACATTCCGACCATCGAGAGGCGTCATCATGCTGGGACTCATCATCACGGTCATCGTCATCGGGCTCATCGCCGGCGCCCTCGCGCGCCTCGTGGTGCCGGGCAAGCAGGACATGTCGATCGGCATGACGATCCTGATCGGCGTCATCGGCTCGTTCGTGGGCGGCTTCCTGGGCTACCTGCTGTTCCACAAGGACGGGGACGACGGCTTCCTGCAGCCCGCGGGCATCCTCGGCTCGTTCATCGGCGCGATCATCGTGCTGCTGCTGTGGATCCGGTTCTCCGGTCGGCGCTCGATCACCGGCTGACCGAGGGGTTCCGTACCCGGCCGCCCCGTGCGGCCGGGTGCGGGCCCTTACCGGCCCTCGATCGACGGCGGGTCGTCGTCCACGAGGGAGAGCAGCACCTCCGCCACGAGCGCGTCGGCGGAGGCGGTCACCTTGGCGAGCGGCTCCTGCCGTTCGCGCCGGTGCAGGTGCTGGACGAGCGTGAGCGCCTGGGACACCTTGTCTGCCCGCGCGAGCCAGCCGCGCGCGCGGGCCTCGTCGTGCTCGGAGGGCTCGTGCACGAGCACCCACTCGGCCTGCTCGCGCACCGAGACCATCGCCCGGCTGACCTTCTCCTCGGGCGTGCGGGCCCGCTGCGCCTCGGCGATGCGCCTCGAGGCCAGCGTCACCTGCTGCTGCACGCTCGCCTGCAGCTTCGGGTTGGCGGCCATGAAGGCCGCGATCCGCACCGCCGACTTCTTGGCCATGGGCCACGCCAGCGTCTTCGCCAGGCTGGACCACACCATGCGATCGCTCCTCCGGTTGCGCGCCGCTCAGGTCGTGCGGTCGCCCCGCTGCTCGTCCACGACGACGTCGGGGTCGATCCGGTCGGCGCTGCGCAGCTGGTCGTCGAGCTCGGACCGCGCCCCCGTGGCCTCCTCGCCCCGGGCGCGCGCCTCGTTCTGCAGGGCTGCCGCGTCGGCGGCACGGGCGTCGGCCTCCGCCTGCGCGAGCCGGGCCTGGGCGTCGAGCCGCGCGGCCTCGGCCTCGCGGCGCTGGACCTCGACCTGGTCGACGGCCGCCTTCTCGCGGATCTCCTGGGCGCGGGCGCGCTCCACCTCGACGCGGCGTGCCCCCCGGCGCCGGCTCCACGCGACCGCGGCGACGACGAGCAGCACGACGACGACCGCGATGACGATCCACACGATGGGGTTGTCCATGAGACCGGCCTCCCTTGACCTTGGCTCCTTCGATTGGAGTGCCGCGGAAGGGTGTGCGCAACCCGAGCGCCGCCGGCAGGGGCGGCGTGACGGTGGATCCGGCGGGTCGCCGGGGCGGTCAGGCCGCCGCGATCCGCTTGCGCGCGACCGAGACGAGCTTGCCCACGTTGAGCGTCCAGCCAACCCCGAACACCTTCGGGTTGATGACCCGCGAGCCCTCCGGATCCCACAGGCGCTGCTTGGCCCGGGCGAGCGTGGGGACGCGGAAGTCGTAGGGCACGAAGCCCACGACCACCCCGTGCCACTCGCGCTCGTCGGCGGGGGTGCGCACCTCCTTGGCGATGGCTGCGAGCGCCAGGCCGAAGGTGACCACGCGGATCAGCCGCTGCAGGTCGCGCGGCTTCTTGCGGTGCTTGTCGTTCGAGGACATCTCGGCTCCCTGCGCTGGTCGGAGGACTCCACTATCCACCCGGGGGGCCCGTGTGTGACCTCGGTCTCGTCGGGTCGATCTGGGAAGAAGGTCCCACGGGCTCGCGTTGGGCACCAACGGCCGGAGAAGACCGGCACCTGTCACCCACACCCGGGAGCCGCACCACGTGAGCACGTGGAACCTGACCGAGCGTCGCGCCGTCGACCTGCGTCGTGTCGCCAGCGCGCTGTGTCCGCGCACCTCTCGCTGACCCCAGCGCACACGTCCCCCGAACAGACCTCTCGGCGCAGCCCATCGGCGCGCCACCGAAAGGCCACCGTGTCTGACACCACCACCGCGCCCACGCGGCGTCTTCGTCTTCCGTCCTTCACCGTCCAGGTGCTGCTGGGGCTCGGCCTCGGCGTGCTCCTGGGCTGGATCGCCCTGCAGATGGGCGAGACGGCCTCGGGCGACCCGAACTGGCTGACCACCACGCTGGACACCATCGGTTCCTCGTTCGTCACCATGCTCAAGGCCATCGTGCCGCCGCTGGTGTTCCTCGCAATCGTCACCTCGATCGCCAACCTGCAGCAGGTCACCAACGCCGCGCGGCTCGCGTGGCAGACGCTGCTGTGGTTCGCCATCACCGCGGCGATCTCCGTGGCGGTCGGCATCGGCCTGGGCCTGCTGTTCCAGCCCGGTGCCCACTCCACGCTCAGCGCCGAGGCGGGCGAGGAGGCGGGCGTGAGCGCGAGCTGGCTCGACTTCCTCGACGGGCTCATCCCGGGCAACTTCCTGGGCCTGGGCGCGAGCACGGACGCGTCCGTCACCGCGGGCGCGGTCGACGCGAAGACGTCGATCTCGTTCAACGTGCTCCAGATCGTCGTCATCGCGATCGTCGTCGGCATCGCGGCGCTGCGCACGGGCAAGGCCGCCGAGCCGTTCCTGGGCTTCACGCGGTCGGCTCTCGCGATCGTCCAGAAGGTGCTGTGGTGGGTCATCCGCCTCGCCCCGCTGGGCACCCTGGGCCTGATCGGCCGCGCCGTGGCCACGTACGGGTGGGACCTGCTGGCCCCGCTCGGCTCGTTCGCGGCCGCGATCTACGTCGGCCTCGCCATCGTGCTGTTCGTCGTCTACCCGGTGATCCTGCGGACCAACGGCCTGCGGATCTCCAGCTTCTTCCGCGGCGCGTGGCCGGCCATCCAGCTCGCGTTCGTCTCCCGCTCGTCGGTGGGCACGCTGCCGCTGACCGAGCGCGTGGTCGAGCGGAACCTCGGCGTGCCGCGGTCCTACGCCTCGTTCGCCGTCCCGCTGGCGGCGACCACCAAGATGGACGGCTGCGCCTCGATCTACCCGGCCATCTCCGCGATCTTCGTGGCGCAGATCTTTGGCATCCACCTGTCGCTGACCGACTACCTGCTGATCGCGTTCGTGTCGGTGGTCGGCTCGGCCGCCACCGCCGGCCTCACCGGTGCGGTGGTCATGCTGACGCTGACGCTCTCCACCCTGGGCCTGCCGCTGGCCGGTGTGGGTCTGCTGCTCGCGATCGACCCGATCCTCGACATGGGCCGCACCGCGGTCAACGTGGCGGGGCAGGCGCTCGTGCCGACCGTCGTGGCCAAGCGCGAGGGCATCCTCGACCTGCAGCAGTACGAGTCCGCATCCGCGGAGGACCTGTTCAAGGACGACGCGGTGACGGACGCACCGGCTGAGTCGGCCGACCGGGAGCTCGAGCCCGCACGCTGACCGACCACGACGATGCACCCGCCCCGCGGCGGGTGCATCGTCGTCGGTGCCTACTTCTTCTGGCCCTTGGGCCCGATGTCCATCGTCACGACGTCGCCGACGTAGCCGATCCGGTGCTCGGAGTGCTTCTTGGAGTAGAGCTCGAGGTTGACCACCGTGAACGTGCGGTCCTCGTTGAGGAGGACCTCGCCGAAGCACAGCGTGTACTGGCTCCACTTCGCGCTCGCGTCGGCCGCCGCCAGGCCGACCACCTGACCGCCGTTGGTGATGGTCACGTAGCAGCCGTACTTGCGGAAGCTGCCCATCCCGTTCTCGAGCGCGGAGTAGCTCGACAGCGCCACCGACGCGATGTCGGGGTGCCACGTGATCGTCACGGTCTCGAGCGCACCCGCCTGGCGGATGTCGCCCGAGTGCCGCACCGCGCCGTCGGCGGTCGCCAGCACCTCGTCGGCGTTGGCGGCACCGACGTACACCACGCGGCCGTCCCGGTAGCGGACCAGAGCCTTGAGGTCGTAGTCCTTGCCGGCGGCGGTCCACCCGTTGCTCGCCTCGATGGTGGGCGACTTGGTCAGGGTGATCCGGGCGCCCTTGCTCAGGCTCACGGGGCCGTCCCCGGAGGCGGGCGCCTGCACCGGCGCGGCCGGGGTGGGGGCAGCGGGCTGCTGCGAGCGGGAGAACAGGCCCATCGAGACTCCTCGGTGCGTGAACGGGTACCCGGATCACCGTAGGGCTCATAGCCGGCGCACAGGGTGTACTCGGCGCCCTCGGAGGGTCTCGCGCCAGGATTCCCGTCATGACGACGACGCGCATCGCCCCCGTGGGCGCCGCCCTGCGGTCCGCTCCCGCGCCTCGCCGGGTCTCGGGCGCCCTGGTCGGCACCTGGCTCGGGTCCTTCGCGGTGCTCGCCTTCTGGTGGCAGGCCGTCTCGCCGGCCGTCGCCTCCGCACCGGGCGGCGCGCTCACGAGCGTGGGGGAGCTGGCGGGCCTGCTCGCGTCGTTCCTGGTGTGCGTGCAGGTGCTGCTCGTCGCCCGGGTGCCGTGGTTCGAGAGGTCGGTCGGCTTCGACCGGCTGGTCTCCTGGCACCGCTCGCTCGGCACGACGGTGGTGCTGTTGGTGGTCACCCACGTGCTGCTCATGATCGTCGGCGGCGCCCTGCTCGACGGGGTCTCGGTGTGGGCCGAGGTGCCCGGCGTGCTGCGGACGCAGCCCTACCTGTGGTGGGCGGTGGTCGGCACGGGCCTGTTCCTCGCCGTGGGGCTGTCGAGCGCGCGGCTCGCCCGGAGGCGGCTGTGCTACGAGGTCTGGTTCGCCCTCCACGTGACGATCTACGCGGGTATCTTCCTCGCCTTCTTCCACCAGGTGGCCGGCGGGACGCACTTCGTCTCCTCGCCGCCTGCGCGCGCCGCCTGGATCGTCCTGTACAGCGCGACGGCCGCTGCGGTGCTGGTGTGGCGGGTGCTCCTGCCGGTCGTCCAGCACGGACGCCACGGGCTGCGGGTCGAGGCCGTGGTGCCCGAGGGGCCCGGGATGGTGAGCGTGTGGGTCACCGGCACGGACGTGGCCCGCTTCGCGGCGCAGGGCGGCCAGCACTTCCTGGTCCGCTTCCTCGCCCGCGGGCACCTGGGCACGGCGCACCCGTACTCGCTGTCGACGGTGCCGAGCGCGGGCCGGATGCGCTTCACCATCGGCGCTCTGGGCGACCACTCCGCCGCGGTGGCCTCCGTCCCTCCCGGGACCCGCGTCCAGGTGGAGGGCCCCTTCGGCCGGTTCACCGCCGACCGGGCCACCACCCGCAAGGTGCTGCTCGTCGCCGGCGGGGCGGGCATCGGGCCCATCCGGGCGCTCGCCGAGGAGCTCGTGGTGCGCGGGTACGAGGTGGTGGTGGTGCACCGCGCGCACCGGAGCGAGGAGCTGGCGCTCGCGGCCGAGTTCACCGCGTCCCCCCGCCTGGCCTACCTGCCCGTGCCGGGACGCCGCGTGCAGCTGGGCTACGACCCGCTCGCGCCCGGGCCCCTCGCCGCGGCGGTGCCGGACATCGCGTCGCGTGATGTCTTCGTGTGCGGGCCGGCCCCGATGACCGAGACCGTCGTCCGCTCCGCGCGCGCCCTGGGTGTGCCCGCCGCGGCGATCCACCGAGAGGAGCTCTACTGATGGCCGCACGACCGTGGCGCGGGACGCTGATCTACGCCGGGGCGGTCGCCGTGATCGCGGCCGCCGGGTTCGCCAGGTTCGCGGGGGTCCAGCCCGACGGGGCGATCGCGGCAGCCGGGGCAGCGGGCGCCGACGACTCGTCGAGCGGGCTCACGGCCGGGAGCACGCCGACCCGGGCCGCCGCGCCGGACACGAGCGCACCGGACGCGAGCGCGCCGGACGCGAGTGCACCGGAGGCGAGCGCGCCTGATGCGAGCGCGCCGGACGCCGGCACCGACGGCTCGTCCTCCGACCCGACTGCCACCGCCGCGCCCGACGCGTCCACCGGCGACGAGGTCACGATCGTCGGCGCGGCCGAGCAGACCCGGTACGGGGCGGTCCAGCTGTCGGTGACCTTCTCCGGTGACTCGATCACCGACGTGCAGGCGCTCCAGTCGCCCGACCGGGAGCGCCGCAGCATGGAGATCTCCCAGCAGGCGATCCCGATGCTCACGCAGGAGGTGCTGGCCGCGCAGTCGGCGCAGATCGACACGATCTCGGGAGCGACCTACACCTCGGACGGCTACCGGCAGTCCTTGCAGTCGGCGATCGACCAGAGGGGCTGAGGGTGCGGCACTGCGAGACGGTGATGGGGATCCCCATGTCGCTGGACGTGCGCGGCGCGGACAGGCCGCAGGCCTGGGCGGCGGTTACCGAGGCGTTCGAGCTGCTGCACGCCGCCGATCGGAGGTTCGACCGGCGCAGGCCCGACAGCGAGGTGAGCCGCTACGGGCGGGGCGAGGTGCCGCCCGCACTGATCTCCGACGAGCTCCGCGAGGTGCTCGCGCTCGCCGAGCGCACGACGGACGCGAGCGGGGGTGCGTTCTCCGTGCGGGCGCCCGACGGGTCGCTCGACACCGACGGCGTGGTCAAGGGCTGGGCGGCGCAGCGCGCCGCCGACGTGCTCCGCGCCGCGGGCCTGACCCGGTTCTGCCTGAACGCGGGCGGAGACGTCGCGACCGCGGGCGAGCCCGAGCAAGGCCGCGGGTGGAACGTGGCGGTGCGTGACCCCGCGGACGCGCAGCGCTTCCTCGCGATCCTCGAGGTGCGCGACGGAGGCGTGGCGACCTCGGGCACCTACGAGCGCGGCGGTCACGTGTGGGACGGCCGGACGGGTGCGACCGCGGCGGGGCTGGTCTCCGCCACCGTCGTGGCCGCCGACCTGGTGACGGCCGACCTGCTCGCGACGTCGGTCCTCGCCCTGGGGCCCGACGGCATCGCGTGGGCGAGCGCGCACGGGGCGGCCGCCGTGATCGCGGTGCGCCCCGACGGCCAGGTGCTGACCGACCGTGCGGGCGCGTCCCTGCTGGGCACGTCCGTCTGAGCAGAGGGGCCGGCTGTGCGCGCTGAGCCAGGCGGCCGGCCCGCGCGCACGGCCATGCGTCAGCGCGCCAGGTAGGACGCGATGAGCGCCGCGATCTCGCCCGGATGGCTCAGCGTCGCCAGGTGGCCGCCCGCGACGACGTCGGGCTCGATGCCGAGGCGCTCGCGCGTGACGCGGCGCTGGAGGTCGATCGGGAAGATCCGGTCGTCGCAACCGGTGATCGCGTGCACGGGCACGTCGGGCCAGGCGTCGAACGCGCAGGGCTGGGCGAACACCGCCTCGGACTGGGGACCGTCGTGGAGCGTCATCGCGCGCGCGAGGTCCTCGGGCAGGTCGTGGGTGAAGAAGCTGTCGTCGAACTCCGGGGACCAGCCGCCGCGTGCGGCCGCGTCCAGCCGGGCCTGCGTCGAGCCGACGGCGTCCGACCACTCGCCGGGCGTCTCGCCGGGGAGCGGGACCATGGCGCTGACCAGGACGATCATCCGGGTGGGGACGCGCCGGGCGACCAGCGGCGCGACGAACCCGCCGAGCGACTGCGCCGCGATCACCACGGGCCCGCGGCCGCCGATCGCCTCGGCCACCGTGTCGGCGTACTCGGCCAGGCCGCGCGCGTCGTCGCCCGTGGGGAGGTCGACCGCGAAGGCGTCGAACCCCTGAGCGCGCAGGTCCGCCTCGACCAGGTGCCAGTACCAGCCCGCGCCACCCGCGCCCGGGACGAGGACGATCGGGATCCCCGTCATCGGGCCCGCAGGTCCTTGCGCAGGATCTTGCCGGACGCCGACTTCGGCACGGAGTCGATGAACTCGACCCGGCGCACCTTCTTGTGCGGGGCGACCCGCTCCGCGACCCAGGCCATGAGGGCATCCGCCTCGAGGTGCTCCGAGGAGCGCACGACGAAGGCCTTCGGCACCTCCTCGCCCTCGTCGTCCGGGACGCCGATCACCGCGGCGTCCTGCACGTCGGGATGCGCGAGCAGCAACGCCTCGAGCTCCGCGGGCGGGACCTGGTAGCCGTGGTACTTGATGAGCTCCTTGAGCCGGTCGACGATGAAGAACGCCCCACCGGCGTCGACGGTCGCGATGTCCCCCGTGTGCAGGAAGCCGTCTGCGTCGAGCGTCTCGCGCGTCGCCTCGTCGTCGCCGAGGTAGCCCGTCATCACGTTGGGGCCCTGGCACCACAGCTCGCCCGGTGCGCTCATCCCGTCCGTCGGAGGCTCGATGTCGCCACCGGACGCCGGGTCGACGAGCCGGCACGCCATGTTCGGCACGAGCAGGCCGACCGAGCCGCGCGGGATGTCCGTGCGGTCGGCGGGGACGACGTGCGACACCGGACTCATCTCGGTCATCCCGTAGCCCTGCACCACCCGGCAGCCGATGCGGTCGGCCACCGCGTCCGCCAGCGTGCCGTCCAGGGGGGCGGCGCCGGACAGGATGGTGTGGACGCTCGACAGGTCGTGCTCGGCGACCAGCGGGTGCCGGGCCAGGGCGAGGGCGATGGGCGGCGCGATGAACAGGTAGGTGCAGCGCTGCGCGGCGACAGCGCCCAGGAACTGGGCGAGGTCGAACCGCGGGAAGGTCACCAGCTGGGCGCGCGCGAACAGCGAGAGGTTGAGCAGCACGGTCATGCCGTAGATGTGGAAGAACGGCAGCACCGCCGCGACGCGGTCCTGCGGGCCGAGGGTGATGATGCCGATGGTCTGCGCCACGTTCGCCACGAGGTTGCGGTGCGTGAGCATCACGCCCTTGGCCAGCCCCGTGGTGCCCGACGAGTACGGCAGCACGGCGAGGTGCGTCGCCGGGTCGATGGTGACGCTCGGTGCCGAGCGCCCCTCGGCCAGCCAGTCGGCGAGCGACTCGTGCCCGTCGGCCCCGTCGACCACCATCACGCGCTCGTCGGGCAGGTGGCCGAGCATCGCGGGGCTCAGCGCGCCGACCGTGATCGCGAGGGTGGCGCCCGCGTCGGCCAGCTGCCGGCCGATCTCGGCGGACGTGTACAGCGAGTTGACCGTGGTGACGGTCGCACCGGCGCGCAGGATGCCGTGGAAGAGCGCGACGAACGCCGGCGAGTTGGGGGAGTGCAGGGCGACCACGTCGCCCGGGACCACGCCGCGGGCGGCGAGCGCGCCGGCGATCCCGTCGATCTGCTCGACCAGCTCGGTGTACGTGGTGCCGCGCTCCGCGCCCGCGGCGATCACGGCGACACGGTGACCCGCGTCGTCCGGCAGGTCCCCGAACAGGAAGTCGTGCACCGACAGGTCCGGGATCTCGACGTCGGGGTACGGGCTGGTGATCGTCACGACGGGCTCCTCGCGGACAGATCGGCGGCGCGCACCTCGTCGTGCGCGACCTCTCGCACGCTACCCGCGAGGGCGTGTCCGCGCAGGTCACGCTGGCCCAGGTCACGCAGGCCCGGAAGGTCAGTCCTCGAGCATGGGCGCGCTGAACCCGTCGCCGGTGCGCAGGAGGCTCGCGCGCATCACCGCGCCCGAGCCGAACCGGGCGGCGACGGCGTCGACCGCGCTGTCCATGCCGCCGGTGTCGACCGGTCCGAACGAGAGCTGCGGCTGCACGACCGCGTCCGACTCCAGGTTGGTCAGCGCGACCCCCACCAGGGTCAGCCCGCGCTCGCGGATGAGGTCGCCGGCGGCGTCGAGCAGCATGGTCGCCGTCGCGCCGATGTCCGCGCCGGAGGACGTGGCGTGCGGGAACGAGTGCGACCGCGTCGCCCGCGAGTAGTCCTCGAAGCGCAGGCGCAGGACCACGGTGCGGGCCGTGCGGTGGGCCGTGCGCATCCGGCGGCACACGCGGTCGACGAGCCCCAGCAGCGCCGCGCGCACGAACTCGGGCGGGTGCGCTCCGTGCCCGATCGCCCGCTGCGCGCCGATCGAGCCGCGCCTGGTGCCGACCACCACGCGCTCCGGCGTGCGCCCGTGGACCACCGCGTACAGGTGCCGTCCCGCCGCGGGACCCAGGAGCCCGACGAGCACCGACTCGCCGAGCATGGCCACGTCGCCCGCGGTCGCCAGCCCGTACGAGCCGAGCTTCGTGGCCGTCACCTCCCCGACGCCCCACAGCATCGTCAGCGGCAGCGGGTGCAGGAACGCGTCCTCCGCGTCCGGCTCGACCAGGAGCAGCCCGTCCGGCTTGGCGACGCGGCTGGCCACCTTGGCGAGGAACGGGGTGCGTGCCACGCCCACGGTGATGGGCAGGCCCACCTCGTCGCGGACGCGCTCGCGCAGCCGAGCGGCGATCTGCACCGGCGGCGCGTCGATGCGGTGCAGCCCGCCGACGTCGAGGAACGCCTCGTCGATCGAGACGCCCTGCACCTGGGGCGTCGTGTCCCGGAACACCTCGAACACCGCCTTGCTTGCCTCGACGTAGGCCTCGAACCGGGGGCGCACGTCGATGAGGTCCGGGCAGAGTCGCCGCGCCTGCCTGCCGCTCATCGCCGTCTTCACGCCGCGCCGCTTCGCCTCGTACGACGCCGCGAGCACGACGCCCCCACCCACGACGACCGGCCGGTTGCGCAGGCGCGGGTCGTCGCGCTGCTCGACCGACGCGTAGAAGGCGTCGAGATCGGCGTGCAGGATCGCGGCGCGGCGCGGGCTCTCGGACACGAACACATGTTCTAACGGGGGTCTGACACCGGGCGCTCGACCGCCGACCGCGCCAGAATGCGCGGATGGACGTGACCTCCTGGGTGACCGAGTACGAGCGAGCGTGGCGCGCCCAGGACGTGCCCGCGCTCGACGGGTTGTTCACGCCGGACGCGGTGTACTTGCGCTCGGCCTACGACGACGGGCTGGTGGGTCTGCCCGCGATCCGTGACTTCTGGTCCGACGACCAGCCGTTCACCATGACGTGGGAGCCGGTGGCGGCCGAGGGGGACACGGCCGTGGTCCGCGTCGAGGTGCACTACGGGGGCGCCGAACCGCACGAGTACCGGGACCTGTGGATCATCACCTTCGCCGACGACGGCCGCGCGCGGCGGTTCGAGGAGTGGGCGCACTGGCCCGGCATGCCCGGGTGGAGCAGCACCGACCCCGGCGCGAGCGACTGAGCCACGGCCCCGGGCTCGACCCGGCTGGACGCGCGCGCGGCCCCTACCTCCACCACACTTGCTGGCAGCCCGAGCCGGAACCTGAGTCGGGACGTAGCCAGAACCAGCCAGCACGCACGGCAGCACCGCAGAGCAGAGGAGCCGGCATGAGCATCCTGCGCACCAAGAGCGTCGAGCAGTCGCTCGCCGACGCCGACGAACCGGAGTTCCAGCTCAAGCGGTCGCTGTCCGCCCTCGACCTCGTCGTCTTCGGCGTCGGCGTGGTGATCGGCGCGGGCATCTTCACCCTCACCGGCCGGGCGGCGCACGAGACCGCGGGTCCCGCGATCGTCATCAGCTTCGTCATCGCGGCCGTCTGCTGCACGCTGGCCGCGATGTGCTACGCGGAGTTCGCGTCCACCGTGCCCGTCTCCGGGTCCGCGTTCACGTTCAGCTACGCGAGCCTGGGTGAGATCTTCGCCTGGATCATCGGCTGGGACCTGATCCTGGAGATGTTCCTGGGCGCGAGCGTCGTCGCGCAGGGGTGGAGCGCCTACCTGGCGCTGCTCCTGGAGAACCTCGGCATCACGGTGCCGGCCGAGATCAGCTCGGGCGGCACGGTCGACCTGCTCGCCATCGGCCTCGTCGTGGTCCTGGGCGTCCTGATCACCATCGGCATCAAGGAGTCGATGCGGGTCAACATCGTGCTCGTCGCGATCAAGCTCTTCATCGTGCTGTTCGTCATCGTGGCGGGGATCGGGTTCATCTCGACCGCGAACTACCACCCCTTCATCCCGCCGGCCCAGCCGAGCGAGGCGGCGAACGGGCTCACGCAGCCGCTCGTGCAGGCGCTGCTCGGCTTCGAGCCGACCGTGTTCGGCATCGGCGGCATCTTCGCCGGCGCGGCCCTGGTCTTCTTCGCCTACATCGGGTTCGACGTGGTGGCGACCACCGCCGAGGAGACGCGCAACCCGCAGCGCGACCTGCCCATCGGGATCATCGGGTCGCTCATCATCTGCACGATCCTGTACTGCGCGGTCGCGATCGTGGTGACGGGGATGGTCTCGTACGACAAGCTCGACCCGAAGGCGGCCCTGGCCAACGCGTTCGAGGCGCACGGCCAGGACTGGATGGCCACGCTGATCGCGGCGGGCGCGGTCGCGGGGCTGACGACCGTGGTGCTGACACTCATGATCGGCGCGACGCGCGTGGTGTTCGCGATGAGCCGCGACAACCTGCTGCCCCGCGGCCTGGCCCGGGTGCACCCGACGTTCCGCACGCCGTACGTCATCACGGCGGTGGTCACGGTCGTCACCGCGCTGGTGGCCGGGCTCACGCCGGTCGGCGTGCTGGAGGAGATGGTCAACATCGGCACGCTCAGCGCGTTCGTGCTGGTCAGCATCGGGGTCGTCGTGCTCCGGCGGACGCGCCCCGACCTGCCGCGCGCGTTCCGCGTCCCGTGGGTCCCGGTGCTTCCGATCGTCTCCGCCCTGATCTGCGCCTACCTCATGGTGAACCTGTCGGTCGAGACGTGGCTGCGGTTCCTGGTGTGGCTCGCCATCGGGCTGGCCATCTACTTCGGGTACTCGATGCGGCACTCGCGGCTCGCAGGCACCGCCCGGGACGCGCGCGTGCCCGACCGGACGTGAGCCGCGCGTCACGGGTCCGGCACGCGATATTCGTGCGAGGCCGGCGCTAGGTCGCCGATAGGGTCGAATCGATACGACCCCTCACCCCAGCACGGAGCCTCACCTCGTCATGCCCAAGACCCTCACCGTCGGCCGTCCGTGGCACGTCATCGCGGTGTTCGCCGTCCCGCTGCTCCTCGGCAACGTGGTGCAGCAGCTCTACCAGGTGACCGACGCGTTCATCGTCGGTCGCACCCTTGGCGTCGACGCGCTCGCCGCGGTCGGGTCCACCGGGAGCCTGCTGTTCCTGCTCCTCGGGTTCGCGTGGGGTCTGACCTCCGGCTTCGCCATCCCGACCGCACAGGCGTTCGGGGCCGGCGACTCCGCCGCCGTGCGGCGCTCGGTGGCCGCGGGCACGGTGCTGACCGCCGTCGGCTCCCTGGTGCTGACGCTGCTCGCGGTGCTCGCCACCGGCCCGGCGCTCCGGGTGCTGCAGACGCCGCCGGAGCTCGTCGGGCAGGCCAGCACGTTCGCGACGGTGAGCTTCGCCGGTGCCGTCGCCACCATGTTCTTCAACTACCTGTCGGCGATCATCCGAGCCATCGGCGACTCGCGCACGCCGCTGGTGTTCCTCGCTGTGTGCTGCGGTCTCAACGTCGGCCTCGTCGTCCTGCTGGTGCGCGCCGCCGGGCTCGGCGTCGGCGGCGCCGCGCTGGCCACCGTCGTCTCGCAGGCGCTGTCGGTCGCGCTGTGCGTGGCGTTCATCCGGCGCCGCGTCCCCGCGCTGCAGCCGTCGCGCGAGGACTGGCGGCTCGACCGCGCCGCCGTGGCCGCCCAGCTGCGCATCGGGCTCCCGATGGGCTTCCAGGCGTCGATCATCGCGATCGGCTCGCTCGTCGTGCAGCTGCGGCTCAACGAGCTCGGCGCGGACTCCGTGGCGGCGTACACGACGGCCGCCCGCGTGGACGGCGTCGCTGTGGCGTTCCTGGGCTCGATCGGCCTGGCCGTCTCGACGTTCGTGGCGCAGAACCACGGCGCGGGCCGGCCGGACCGGATCCGGCGCGGCGTCTCGCAGGCGGTGGCGATGTCCGTGGGTGTCGCGGTGCTCCTCGGCCTGGTGCTCGTCAGCGCCGGCAGCTCGATCGTCTCCATGTTCGTGGGTCCGGACGAGCAGCACGTGGTGGACCTGGCCGCGCAGTTCCTCACGGTCAACGGCCTGCTGTACTCGGCGCTCGGCGTGCTCTTCGTGCTGCGCGGTGCGCTGCAGGGCCTGGGGCACGCGCTCGTGCCGACCATCACGGGCGTGGTCGAGCTCGTGATGCGCGTCGGAGCAGCTCTGGTGCTCGGATCGGCGTTCGGCTACGCGGGCGTGGTCTGGAGCAACCCCCTCGCCTGGTTCGGGGCGATGGTGCTGCTGATCCCGGCGTACCTGCACGCGCGCCGCTCGCTGGGGGCACCGGCGGACGTGCTGGTGATCGAGGGACCGAACGACGGCTCCGTCGTGCTCGACGCCGTCATCCCGCAGCCACGCGCAGCGCGCGAGGGCACGCCCGCGCGCTGACTCGCATTGCGGGACGTGGGGCCCGGGGGAATCGTGGAGGACCATGACCGACCTGACCGGCGCGCCCGCTCCGCAGACCACCGTCCCGCGCGCCGCGTGGCGGGCGGGGGTCGTGCTCATGGCCGGCATGTTCATGGCGCTGCTGGACACGACGATCGTCAACGTCGCGCTGCCCACCATCCAGCAGTCGCTCGACGCGAGCGAGGCGACGCTCAGCTGGATCATCTCCGGCTACGCGCTCGCGTTCGGCATCGCCCTCATCCCGGCCGGCCGCATCGGGGACCGCGTCGGGCACAAGTGGGTGTTCTTCGCCGGTCTCGCGCTCTTCACGGTGGCCAGCCTGTTCTGTGGTCTCGCGCAGAACAGCATCCAGCTCGTGGTCGCCCGCGTGGTCCAGGGCCTGGCCGGCGGCATCTTCGTCCCCGCCGTCACGGCGTTCATCCAGCTGCTGTTCCCCGGCCCCGTGCGCGGCAAGGCCTTCGCGATCCTGGGCTCCGTGATCGGGGTCTCCACCGCGCTCGGGCCGATCCTCGGCGGGCTGATCATCGAGGCGTTCGGCGACGAGAACGGGTGGCGCCTGGTGTTCTGGGTCAACATCCCGATCGGCATCGTGGCGCTGGTCGCCGCCGCCCGCCTGCTGCCCGCGGGCGCCGCGGGCGGTGCGCGGGCGGGCACCGACCTCGTGGGGCTGCTGCTGCTCACCGCGGGACTGGTCGCGCTGCTCGTTCCCCTGATCGAGGGGCAGGACGAGGGGTGGCCGGTCTGGACTTTCGTCAGCCTGGCCGCCGGCGCGCTCCTCATCGTGGTGTTCGCGCTCTGGGAGCTGCGCGAGGCGAGAGCGGACAGGAACCCGCTGGTGCCGCCGCACCTCTTCTCGCACCCGTCGTTCACCGGCGGGACCGTCCTGGCGCTGGTCTACTTCGCGGCGTTCACGAGCATCTTCTTCACCATCTCGCTGCTGTGGCAGGCCGGCCTGTCGCACACCGCGCTGCAGTCCGGCGTGGTGGGCGTCCCCTTCGCGCTCGGCAGCATCGTCGGCGCATCGCAGAGCAACCGGCTGTCGCAGCGGCTCGGTCGCACCGTGCTCGTCGTGGGGACCGCCATGGTGGCGTGCGGGCTCGTGTGGGTGTGGCTGGTGCTCCGCACGCAGGACGCGACCGGGCTGACCAGCTGGGACCTCGCGGCGCCGCTCGCCATCGCGGGGATCGGCAACGGGCTGTTCATCGCGCCCAACGCCCAGTTCATCGTCGCGACCGTGGACCGCCGCGAGGCCGGGTCCGCCAGCGGCGTGATCTCGGTGATGCAGCGTGTGGGCAGTGCCATCGGCATCGCCGTCATCGGCAGCGTGCTGTTCGGCAGCCTGCACATCGTGAGCCGCGACCCGGCCCAGGTGATGCAGGCGTTCACCGACGCGGCGGCGCACGCGATGGGCGTGAGCGCCGCCCTCGCGGTGGTCGCTTTCGCGCTGGTGTTCGCGCTGCCCAAGCAGGTCAACCAGTACGCGGCCTGACCGGAACCGGACCGGAGGGGATCACGACCCGGTCTGCCACGGCGCCGTGGCGAGGCGCTCGTCGTACGTGCCGCCCGGCCCGCATCCGCCGCGGTAGTCGGCGGGCATGGCCGGGTACACCGTCGACCAGTACTCCTGCGCGAGCGCCCGGCCCTGGGCCGCGCTCGCACCCAGCGCGACGGCCATCGCCGCGTCGCGCTGCACCGCCGCGCACTCCGCCTCCGCCTCGACCATGAGACCGGCCATGTGCATGGCCTCGTGGGTCAGCACGTGCACGGCGACCACCTGGTCCCGGCTCGGTGCGTCCTTGGAGGAGGCCAGCCAGGAACGCAGGTCGGCGCACGGCCCCCGCTTGATCACCGTCGCACGCTCCGGCACGCCGCCCGGGCCCCAGGCGACGTAGCCGAGCTCCTGCCCGAGGTCGACGAACGCCTCTCCGAACGTCTGGCAGTGCACCTGCACCTGCGCGCCGACCATCGCGCTCGCCGCGCGCTCGAGCCGCCCCTCGAGCCGTGCCTGGGTCCACAGCGGCACCGCGCAGGACAGCGCGAGGGCGAGGCAGAGGCCGACGCGGATCTTCGGGAACGCCCGCACCCGCCCGAGCGCGTCGACGCGTCGCAGCACCCAGCGGATGCTCACGACCGCCGCGAGGGTGAGGAACCCGATGAGCGTCAGGGTGAGGAGCACCCTGAGGTCATCGGCCGGCGGGGCCTAGGGCTGAAGGCGCTCGGCGCTCCACGCGCCATGGGCGGCGGTGTACTGCAGCCGGCGGTGCAGGCGCTCGGTGCTGCCGTACCAGAACTCGATCGCGTCGGGGACCAGCCGGTACCCCACCCAGTCGGCGGGCCGGACGACGGGCTCGCCCGAGTCCAGCAGGGCCGCCGCCGCCGCGCGCAGCGCGGACTCGGAGGCGAGGGGACGGCTCTGCCGGGACGCCGCGGTGGTGGCCTGCGCCGCCGGCGGGCGCTGCGAGAAGAGCACGTCGGAGGCGTCGTCCGCCAGGGTCTCGACGACGCCGGCGACGTTCACCTGCTGGAGCAGCTCGCGCCAGTAGAACGTCAGCGCGGCGCGCGGGTTGGCGGCGAGGTGCTCGCCCTTGCGGCTGGTGCGGTAGCTGCCGAACACGAGCCCGCGCTCGTCCACGGCCTTGACCATGACGGAGCGGGTGGCCGGTGCCCCGGAGCTGTCCGCGGTGGCCAGGGTGACAGCACACGGTTCGCGCACGTCACGCTGCTCGGCCGCGGCGATCCACGCACGGAGCAGCGCGAGCGGGTCCGGCGGCGGCGCGTCGAACTCCGGAAGCGACAGGTTCGCGTCGCCCGACAGCGTGCTCACGGCCACGGGTCCAGCAGCGGGAGGGCGCCTGTCAGGTCGTCGCCCGACGAGCGGCCTGCGAGCCACGCGGCGAGCGCGTGCTGCGGGCCCTCCACGGGGGTGCCGCTCTCGCCCCAGGTGCGGCCGCTGTCCGTCGCGGTCAGGACCGCGGGCACGGGGATGCGCACCCGCAGCCAGTCCACCAGGTGGCCACTGGTGGCGAACGACCAGTCGGCGGGCGTGCGCCCCACCTCGAGATCCACCCAGTGCACCTCGAGCTCGCGCCACCAGCACAGCCGCGTGGCGTGCAGGTCGAGGTCGCGGTACGCGCACGGCAACGACCAGTCCTCGTCGGACAGGTCGGACCAGGCCTCCTCGAGCGCCGTGAAGCCCGCGCGGAGCCCGTCGAGGATCTCCGGCAGGGGACGCGCGGCGCCCGCCTCGATGGAGGCGTCGCGGCCCGGGCGGCCGCCGTCGTAGACGTCGATGCGCTCGCCGCGCTGGGCGTAGCGGGCCTGACGCGCGAAGGCCGCCGACAGGTCGCCGAGGTGGGTGAGCACGTGCGCCCGGGTCCAGCCGGGCAGTGCGACGGGAGCGTGGGCCTCGGCCTCGGTGAGGTGCGAAGCCCGCTCGAGCAGTCGCGCGTCACCTCCGAGCAGGTCCTCGGGTGTCATGCGCCCAGCACACCACGCCGCGCCCCTGGCCTGCGACTCGATACCGTGGCGGGGTGGACGTCGAGTTCGAGGCACAGCTGTGGCTCTGGGACGCGCGGCGCACAGAGCGGTGGACGTTCGTCAGCGTCCCCGAGGCCGTGGCCGACGAGATCGCCGAGGTGGCCGAGCCCGTGACGCGCGGCTTCGGCTCGGTACGCGTCGAGGTGCGGCTCGGCGACTCGACGTGGCGCACCAGTCTGTTCCCCGGGGCGAGCACCTACGTGCTGCCCATCAAGAAGGCGGTCCGCACCGCGCAGGGATGCGACGTGGGCGACACCGTCCGGCTGCGGATCCGGCTGCTCGACGTGTAGGTCAGCGCGGGCCAGGTCAATCCGGGCCCGGTCAGTGCGAGCCAGGTCAGTGCGAGCCAGGGCAGTGCGGGCTGGGTCAGTGCGGGCTGGGTCAGTGCGGGCGCAGGACGCAGAAGTCGTTGCCCTCGACGTCGCGCAGGCAGGCCCACGGCACGTCGCCCTGGCCGACGTCCAGGTCGGTGGCGCCCAGCCCGCGCAGGCGCTCGACCTCGGCCCCCTGGTCGTCGCCGGGGGAGGGCAGCAGGTCGAGGTGGATCCGCGACTGCACGGTGATCGGCCCCGGCACCCGCAGCAGCTCGAGGTACGGCCCGACACCCGCCGCCGAGCGCAGCCGGGCGTGCTCGTCGGTCACCTCGTGCACCGTCCAGTCGGTGGCCTCGCCCCAGAACGCCGCCATGGCCCGCGGGTCCTCGCAGTTGACCACCACGGTCGCGATCGGCCCGGTGTCGCGGTAGACCTCGCGCGGCTCGAGCACGCAGAAGACGTTCCCCTCGGGGTCGGCCATGACCGTCCACGGCACGTCGCCCTGGCCGATGTCCGCGGGCGTGGCCCCGAGCTCCAGCAGCCGCTGCACCAGCGCGGCGTGGTGCGCGGTCGACGTCGTCGCGAGGTCGAGGTGCGTGCGGTACCTGACCGACTCCGGGTCGGGGACCGTGACGACGTCGACGCACACCGCGACCGGGTCGGGTCACGCGAATCCCGGCGGCTCGACGTTCGTCACGCCCGGTCCCTCGCTCGACACCTCCCAGCCGAGCGCCGCCGCCCAGAACCGGCCCAGCGCGTCGTCGTCGTGGGCCTTGATGTTCACCTGGACGAGCTGCAGAGCCATGTCGACGGAGCCTAGCGGCGGCCGCCCACTCAGCTCGTCACGTCGGCCGTGGTGAACCTGCTCCACGCCAGCGCGCCGAAGATGGCGACCCACGCGGCCTGCACCGCGAGCCCGCCCCCGATCACGGCCCAGTCGGGCTCGAGGCGCAGGAACTCCGCGAAGTCGAGCCAGTGGTGCGTGAGCAGCGCCGGGTGGATGGAGGACAGCGCGGGGATGGTGTCGAGCACGCCGGACACGATCGCCACGACCACCGTGGCGGCCATGGCGCCGACCGGGACCTCGGTGAGCGTCGAGAAGAACAGGCCGACCGCGACGAGCCCGGTCAGCGACAGCCCCACGTAGGCGACGACTGCCAGCACCCGCAGCGCTCCGGCACCCAGCGGCACCGTGTCGCCGGACAGCAGCGTCACGTCGTGGACGCCGAACAGCGCCGCCCCGGCCACCAGGCCCACCACGGCGATGGCCGAGACCGCCGCGGCCGCGAACGCGAGCGCGCCCACCGCCTTGACCAGCAGCAGCCGGGTCCGTCCGACGGGCACCGTGAGCAGGTAGCGCAGCGTCCCCGCCGACGCCTCGCCGGCGATCGCGTCGCCGGACGCGATGCCGATGGTGAGCGGCAGCAGGAACGGCAGGCACAGGAACACCGACGCGACCACCAGGAACAGCCCGTTGCCGGTCACGCGGCCCAGGAAGGCGGGGCCCTGCCCGTCGAGCGCGGTGTCCTGCGTGAAGAACAGCACGAGCCCGAGCAGGAGGGGCACGGCCGCGAGCCCCAGCAGCAGCACGAGGTTGCGACGGCGGCCCAGAACGAGCCGGAGCTCGGAGCGCTGCAGCCGCCAGTACGCGGCCGCCATGGACGGCACGGGCGCGGGGGCGGTTGCCGGCGTGGGCGTCTCAGCGAGCGACATCGAATCCCTCCCCGGTGAGATCGACGAAGACCTGCTCCAGGCTCGGCCGACGCACCTCGAATCCGACGACGTCGACGCCGGCGTGCACCAGCGCGGCCGGGATGCGCGCGGGCTCGAGCGCGCCCAGCTCGGCGTTCAGCGCGTGATCCTCGGCCGAGACGTCCAGGCCCAGCACGCGCAGCACCCCGGCCGCCGTGGCCACGTGCCCCGGCGCGACCGTGACCATCACGCGCGTCACGCCGCGCTGGTCCAGCACCGAGCGCGGGCCCTGCAGCAGCAGGCGACCGCGGCTCATGATGCCCAGGTGCGTGCACACCTGCTCGATCTCCCCGAGCAGGTGGGAGGAGACCAGCACCGTGGTGCCAGCCTGGGCGAGCTCGCGGATCAGCAGCCGCACCTCGCGGGTGCCCTGCGGGTCCAGGCCGTTGGTCGGCTCGTCGAGCACCAGCAGCTCGCGGGGCCGCAGCAGCGCCGCGGCGAGGCCGAGCCGCTGCTTCATGCCGAGCGAGTACTGCCGGTACGGCTTGCCCTCGGCGGCCAGGAGGCCCACCCGCTCGAGCGCCTCGGACGCCCGCCGGGCCGCGGTGCGCGGGTCGGCGGTCGCGTCGGCCGCGTCGAGGCGAAGCAGGTTGGCCCGGCCGGTCAGGTAGGGGTGGAAGCCCGGGCCCTCGACGAGCGCGCCCACGCGCGAGAGCACCGTCGCAGGCTCCGGTGAGCCCAGCAGCCAGCTCGTGCCGCTCGTCGGGCGAACCAGGCCCAGCACCATCCTGATGGTCGTCGTCTTGCCTGACCCGTTGGGCCCGAGGAAGCCGTACACGGCGCCGCGCGGCACGGACAGGTCGATGCCGTCGACCGCCACCTGCCCCGAGCGGAACCGCTTGGTGAGGGCCCGCGTCTGCACGGCCGACCCCGCGTCGGCCCCGGGGAGATCCCCCGAGGCCGACGCGGGGTCGACCGTCACGGCCGGTGCCGTCATCGGGCGTCGGCCTGCAGCGTGGCCCCGGGGACCGCGCCCACCAGCACCCGGCCGTCGTCGGTCACGAGGATGCTCACCAGCTTGGTGGTGATGAGTCGCCCGCCGGGGACCGGCTTGGTGATCTGGCCGAAGAGCGTCCCGAGGTCGAGGTCGCGCACCTTGCTGCTGCCGTCGGCGCCGAACTCCTCGAGCAGCTTCTGCCCGCTCTTGGAGCCGATGGCCGGCGCGCTGCCGGGCACCGTGGAGAGCGCGTCCGCATCGCCCGCGAGCAGCCCCGCGACGTCGACTCCTGCGAGCTGCACGACCGTGTCCCAGCCCGTTCCGGTGACGGTGGTGCCGTCCGGCACGGTCGCGGAGTGCGCGGCCGCCGGCGTCTCGGGCAGCGGGACGCTGACCTCCTTGGAGCTCGCACCCGCGGGGGCGCTGAACGACAGCACCGAGTCCGACGGGGTGGCGAAGCGGATGTCGGTGAACCCGACCTCCACCGCGGGCGTCTTCGAGGTCCTGTCCCAGACCTGCACGCGCAGCGGCGTGCTCGTCTTGGCGTCCACCGACACGACCACGTGCCCGATCAGCGTCGTGGTGCTCTTCGGCGTGACCACCAGGTTGTAGGCGGCGCGGCCCGCGACGGTCGACTGGGCGTCGAGGGTCACCGAGGAGAACTGCTGCACCAGCCCGAGCACCGAGGAGGCCGCGGCGGCCGGCGTCGGGAGGTCGCCCGCGACGGGTGGGTCCTGCTGCAGGGCGTCGTAGCGCGCCCGGTCCTTGGCGTCGATCACGTAGTGGACCACCGCGTCGTCCGTGCTCGAGTACGTCCACGCCTGCGGACCGTCGCGCACCACCGAGTACTCGGAGGTCGCGCCCAGCAGGGCCGCGCGGGACCGGTCCACCCCGTCGGTCCACACGCGCATCGTGGAGCTGCCGTCCAGCAGGTTGACCGGGGACGCCCCGGCCATGTCGCCCAGCGGCAGCGAGGGCAGCCCGAGGCGGGCGGTGTAGACGACGGTGCCGGACAGCGGCTGGTCGCGCGCCTCCGCAACCGCGGTCACCAGCTGCTGGGGCGAGATCGCGGGCAGCTCCTCGCTGCTCGCCGAGGCGACGAGCGGGGGAGCGATGAACGCGGCGGCGACCACCGCGCCGACGACGGCGGGAACGGCCCAGCGGGCCCGGGGCGACAGGTTGCTCATGACCACACCCTGCGACAGGACCGCTGTGGGGAACCTGAGAGGGGCTGTGGGCACCAGTGGACGCGCGGTGACATGCTGCGCAGGTGCGGGTTCTGGTGGTCGACGACGAGCGCGGGCTCACGCGCGCGCTGCAGCGCGGCCTCACGGCCGAGGGCTTCGCGGTGGACGTCGCCCACGACGGCATCACCGGCCTGGCCATGGCGTGCGACCACGAGTACGACGCGATCGTGCTCGACGTGATGCTGCCCGGTCGGAACGGCTACGACGTGGTGACCGAGCTGCGCGCGCGGGGTGTGCGCACGCCCGTGCTGATGCTGTCGGCGAAGGACGGTGAGTACGACGTCGCCGACGGCCTGGACGTGGGCGCCGACGACTACCTCACCAAGCCGTTCGCGTTCGTGGTGCTCGTGGCCCGCCTGCGCGCGCTGCTGCGCCGCCCGGCTCGTCTCACAGCGCCCGTCCTGGAGGTCCGCGACCTGGTGCTCGACCCGGCGGCGCGCACGCTCACCAGGGGCGGCGCACCCGTCTCGCTCACGGCGCGCGAGCTCGCGCTGCTGGAGTACCTCATGCGGCACGCGGACCGCGTGGTCGGCAAGGTCGAGCTGCGCGACCACGTCTGGGACGGGACGGGCGAGGACGTCAACGTCGTCGAGGTCTACGTGGGGTACCTGCGCCGCAAGCTGGGACGGGACGCCGTGGCGACGGTGCGGGGCGCGGGCTACCGCGTCGCCGGGTAGGGGGGCGTGCGTCGCTGGTCGCTGCGGGCGCGGCTGACCGTGCTCACCGCGGGCCTCGTCTGCGTGGCGCTCGTCGTCGGCGCCTTCGCCCTGACCACGGTCCTGTCCCGCAGCCGCACGGCCGCGCTCGACGACGTGGTGACGCAGCGGGCGTCCACGGTCGCGGCGCTCGCGGACGACGACAGGATGCCGCCCACCCTGCCGGTCGAGCAGCCGGGCGAGGTGGTGCAGGTGCTCGACGCGGAGGGGCGGGTGCTGGCGTCGTCGCCGACCGCGAGCCGGACGCTGGCCGTGCTCCCGCCCTCGGCGGTGGCAGACCTGCGCGAGCGGGCCCCGTGGACGGGCAGCACCCTGGACAGCGCGTACGACGAGCAGGCTCGCGTGGCCGTCCGGGCGGCGACGGTGGGCGGCGAGCCGGTCACGGTGGTCGCGACCGTGCCGCTCGGCGAGGTGCAGGGGCTGCTGCGCGCGCTGACCGTCGCGCTGGTGGTGGTGGTCCCGTTGCTCACGGCGCTGCTCGCGGTCGCGGTGTGGTTCGCGATCGGGCGCGCCCTGGCTCCCGTGGAGCAGCTGCGCCGGGCCGCGGCGCAGGTCGCGGTGAGCGGCGGTCCCGGGTCGCTGCCGGTCCCGCCGGCCGACGACGAGCTGGGCGCGCTGGCCCGCACCCTCAACGAGATGCTCGACCGGCTCGAGACCGCCTCGGCCCGTCAGCGCTCGTTCGTGGCCGACGCCGCGCACGAGCTGCGCTCACCGATCGCCTCGCTGCGCGCGGCCGTGGACGTCGCCCGGGAGCACCCCGGCTCGTACGCGCCCGGGGAGCTTGCGGCCGACCTGGACGGCGACCTCACGCGCATGCAGGGGCTGGTGGACGACCTGCTGCTGCTGGCACGTGTGGGCGCGGCACCGCACGCGGCGACGACCGTGGACCTGGCCGCGCTCGCCGTGGAAATCGCGGCAGGCCGCGCCCCGGTGAGCGGCGCAGGGGAGGCGAGCGCCGACCCCGAGGCAGTGGGCCGCGTGCTCCGCAACCTCCTGGAGAACGCCTTGCGCCACGCGACCGGGCGCGTGCAGGTCACGGTCGCGCCGGGACGCGTCGACGTGGACGACGACGGCGCCGGAATCGCGCCCGCCGATCGTGACCGGGTGTTCGAGCGGTTCGTGCGGCTCGACGACGCGCGCGAGCGCGATGCCGGTGGCAGCGGGCTCGGCCTCGCCATCGCGCGCGAGCTGGCCCGCGACCAGGGCGGAGACGTGCTGCTCTCCGACTCCCCGCTCGGGGGCCTGCGCGCGACGCTGAGCCTGTGACCGCTGCCTGCGGTGTCGAGTCCGCTCAGGAGATGCGGATCCGCGCCCACTGCAGGTTGTGGTCCGAGCCGCGGTAGCGCTCGTCGAACGCGCCCGAGGACGTCAGCACCATCTGGTTGACGAACCTGCCGACGCCGCCGCCGTTCTTGACGAAGATGTAGTCGATCCGGGTGCCGGTGTACGCGTAGCGGTACGGCCGCGTGGGGTAGCCGTTGTCGACCGACGCGTTGTGGCTGTTGGACGTCGTGTTGGCGCGCTGGACGGTGCTGACGGCCTGCGTGGCGCTCGCGTAGCCGGCCTGGACCATGTCCTCCTGCGGCCCGTTGGGCCAGCGCGAGTCGGAGTTCAGGTCGCCCATGACCACGAGCGGGACGTCACCGAGCCCGGCCACGCGCGACTTGGTGGCCAGGAACTCCCGGATCCCCTTCATCGCGGCCTTGCGCATGCCCTGCAGCGTCGCGCTGTTGCCCTTCTCGAGGTGCGTCGAGACCACGTAGAACTTCTGCTTGGTGGCCCTGGACTGCAGCAGGGCCCAGGTGAAGTGGCGGTCGTACTTGGAGCTGTCCCAGCGCACGCCGCCCGAGACCGCGAACGTGGACTGCAGGCCCGCCGCCAGCCGGGTGACGTCAGCCGGCTTGTAGAGGATGTGGTCGGAGCGCGAGATGCCGCCCGTGCCCTTGCGCTTCATCGCGTCGATCTCCGCCGAGGTGACCGGCAGCGCGCTGGTGGCGACCGCGCTGCGGTACGTCGAGCCGAGCATGCGCGTCAGCTCCTGGTACTGCTGGCCGGACGACACGGACGACGCGGCCTCCTGCACCGCGAGCACCGAGGCCCCGGCGTGCAGGATGCCGTTCTTGACGGCCCGCTTGCGCTGGTCCCAGCTGCGGCCGGGGATGTCGGCGGTCGCCGTGGAGCTCGCGATGTTCCAGGTGGCGAACGTGACGTTGTCCGCCGACGAGCCGGTCAGCGGCGGCGGCGAGGGGTAGCCGAAGGCCGTCACGGAGTGCGCGGTGCGGGACCCGTTGCGGGCGTAGAGATGCACGAAGACCGGCTCGGTGCCCCGCGAGCCGGCGAGCGAGCGCCACGCGCTGGGAACCGTCAGGACCACCGAGGTCCGGGTGATCGGCACGCTCGTCACCCACGCCTTGTTGGTGTTCACGCTCGAGATCGTCGTCTTGCCGCTGGTGTAGACGTTGTCGTTGCTCCACGACGCGGCGACCCTCAGCGAGGTGCCCGCGACGTAGCGGGGCCAGCTCACCTTGACCTTGTTCTGCCCCGCGGCCGTGACCTTGACCGAGTCCTTGTAGCGCGGGGAGTTGGTGTTGGGGGTGGCGTCGTGCTTGGCGCTCCACCTGCCGGTCGCGGCCTTGACCCGCACCCAGTACCGGACGCGCAGCGTGAGGGACTTCACCGTCAGCTGGCTGGAGGACGCGCTCAGCGTGCGCGTCTTGCCCGACGGGAACGACGAGCTCCGCGACACCTGGACCGTGTACTTCTTCGCGCCCTTGACGGCGGTCCAGTCGACCGCGAGCTGCCGGTCGCCGGGGACGATCACCACGGAGGCCGGGGCAGGCGCGGCGGCCTGCGCGGCTGCGGGGACCAGGCCCACCAGCCCGAGGGCGGCGACGGTGGCAAGGACGGTGGTGCGGAGCGTGCGGCGGAGCATCGGGTGGCCGCCTCCATCTCTCGTCAGGGTGGGTCTCGGTCGTCTGTTGTCCCATCGGCCCGGACGGCGCGGAACTTCAGGGCTTGGCCGCGCTTCGTTCGCTGCCCTCGCGGGGCGGGGTGCCCCCCGCGGCGCGCGCGATGCGCGCAGGCGGGTTCGGGTGTCTCACCGGCGGCGGAGCATCCAGGTGGCCGTGCCACCGGGGGCGGCCTCACCTGGTGCACGAGATCTGGCTCACGGGGAGGCCGGGTGCCGCGCGTCGGGCGGGTTCGGGGCCCGACTCTACCAGGTGCACCGTGCTCGCCTAGCCGCTGCCTAGACTCCCGGGGTGCAGTGCTCCTACTACGACGCGGCGGTCTGCCGCTCGTGCGCGCTCATGGGGCAGGCGTACGACCTGCAAGTGCAGGGCAAGGAACGGCACGTGCGACGCCTGCTTCCCGGCGGCGTCGAGTGGCTCCCGGCGGTCGCGGGGCCCGAGAGCGGGTTCCGCAACAAGGCCAAGATGGTGGTGGGCGGCACCTCCGCGCGCCCGACGCTGGGCATCCTCGACGGCGCCGGGCGGGGCGTCGACCTGCAGGCGTGCGGCCTGTACCCGCCGGCCCTGAGCCGGATCTTCCCGGTCCTCGAGGCGTTCATCACCACGGCACGCCTCACGCCCTACTCGGTGCCCGACAGGTCCGGCGAGCTGAAGAACGTGCTCGTGACCCTGTCGCCCGACGGCGAGCTCATGGTGCGCTTCGTGCTGCGATCGCAGGAGTCGGTGGCCCGCATCCGCAAGCACCTGCCGGACCTCGGCGACGTGGCGGTGGTCTCCGCGAACATCCTCGCCGAGCACAAGGCGGTGGTGGAGGGGCCGCTCGAGATCCCGCTGACCAGCGCCCAGACGCTGCGGATGCGCGTCAACGGCATCGACCTGCACCTGCGGCCGCAGTCGTTCTTCCAGACCAACACCGAGGTGGCCTCGGCCATGTACCGCCAGGCGGCGGAGTGGGTCGACGAGGCGGACCCGGGCTCGCTGTGGGACCTGTACTGCGGGGTCGGCGGGTTCGCGCTGCACTGCGCGTCGCCCGGTCGCGACGTGACGGGGATCGAGGTGAGCGCCGAGGCGATCGCGAGCGCCCGGACCTCGCGCGACGAGCTCGGGCTCGAGCGGGTGCGGTTCACCGCCGCGGACGCCACCGCCTTCGCGCTCGGGGCGGCAAGGCCACCCGACCTGGTGATCGTGAACCCCCCGCGGCGGGGGATCGGGCCGGAGCTCGCGGGCTGGCTCGAGTCGTCGGGCGTGCGGCACGTCGTGTACTCGAGCTGCAACGCCGAGTCGCTGGCGCGCGACCTGGCGGCGATGCCCTCGCTGCGGCCCACCCGGGCGCGGCTGCTCGACATGTTCCCGCAGACCGCGCACTACGAGGTCATCACGCTGCTCGAACGCGGACACGATCGGCTCTCGCGGCCGTTGCCAGTGGCGGGATAGAACAGGCGCATGAGCACCCTCGTCATCGGCGCCGGCCCCGCGGGTCTCGCTGTCGCGGCCTCCTTGCGCAGCCGGGGCGTCGACACCGTGGTCCTGGAGCGTGCCGACCACGTCGCCGCGTCCTGGCGCCGCCACTACGACCGCCTGCACCTGCACACCACGCGTCGCTGGTCGAGCCTGCCCGGCAAGCCGATCCCACGGAGGTACGGGCGCTGGGTGGCGCGCGACGACGTGGTCGCCTACCTCGAGGACTACGCGCGCGGCCTGGACGTGCGCACCGGGGTCACCGTGGCGCGGGTCGACGCCGACGGCACCGACTGGGTGGTCTCCACCACGTCGGGCGAGCACCGGGCCCGCCACGTCGTCGTGGCGACCGGGTACAACCACACGCCGGTGCCGCCGGCGTGGCCCGGCATCGACTCGTTCCCCGGCGAGGTGCTGCACGCCTCGACGTACCGCAACCCCGCGCCCTTCGTCGGCAAGGACGTGCTGGTGGTGGGCGTCGGCAACACCGGAGCCGAGCTGGCCGTCGACCTGGCCGAGGGTGGCGCGTCCTCGGTGCGGCTCGCCGTGCGCACGCCGCCGCACATCGTGCGACGGTCCAACCTCGGCTGGCCCGCGCAGGGGACCGGGATCGTCGTACGCCACCTCCCCGTGCCGCTCGTCGACGCCGTCGCGCGCGGCATCTCGCGCGTCGAGGTGCCCGACCTGTCGTCGTACGGGCTGCCGCGCCCCACCACCGGGCTCTACTCCCGCGTGCTCGAGGGCTCGGTGCCGGTGCAGGACGTGGGACTCATCGCGGCGGTGCAGTCGCGGGCGGTGACCCCGGTCGCCGCGGTCGTCGGGGTCGAGGGGGCGGACGTCCTGCTCGCCGACGGCTCGCGCGTCAGCCCCGACGTCATCCTCGCGGCGACCGGGTACCGGCGCGGGCTCGAGCCGCTGGTCGGCCACCTGGGGGTGCTCGACGACGCGGGCGTCCCTCGGTCCCACGGGCCGCGTCCGGCGCGGCCCGGGCTGTACTTCACGGGCTACACCAACCCGATCAGCGGGATGTTCCGCGAGCTGCGCATCGACGCGGAACGCATCGCGCGGGCCATCGGCTGATGCGCTCGCGTCGCGGTCTGGTGGTGGCGGTGCTGCTGACGGCGCTCGTCGTCGCGCCCACCGCCCAGGCCTCCGCGGCCACGCACCACAGCGCCAAGAAGGGCGTCGCCACCTGGGCGATGCCGGGACTGAAGGCGGCGCTCAAGGACGTCGGTGCCAGCTGGTACTACACCTGGGCGCCCACGAACGCCGGCATGAAGGGCCCCGCGGGCTCGACGTTCGTGCCGATGATCCGCGATGCGGCGTCCGTCACCAAGGCGAACCTCGCCGCGGCCAAGCGGTCGAAGGTCATCCTCGGCTTCAACGAGCCGGACCTGGCCGGGCAGGCGGACATGTCCGTCTCGCGCGCGCTCGCGCTCTGGCCGCGGCTCCAGGCCACCGGCAGGGTCCTGGGCAGCCCGGCCGTCGCGTGGGGAGCCGACCGTTCGGGCGGCTGGCTGGACCGTTTCATGAAGGGTGCGAAGAAGAAGCACCTGCGCGTCGACTTCATCACGCTGCACTGGTACGGCTCGGACTTCTCGGCGGCGTCCGTCGAGCAGCTCAAGTCGTACATCGTGTCGGTGCACAAGAAGTACAAGAAGCCGATCTGGGTCACCGAGTTCAGCCTCATCCGCTTCGGCGCGACACCCTCCTACCCGACGAGCAAGCAGCTGGTCCGGTTCCTCAGGGGTGCGACGACGATGATGGAGAAGCTGTCCTACGTGCGGCGTTACGCGTACTTCGGGCTGCCCGCGAAGGGCTACCCGAACGGCCTGTACAAGGACGGCGACTCGCCCACGGCAGCCGGCCGGGCGTACCGCGCCGTGGGGCACTAGCCCGTCAGGTGCTTCGGGCACCTCAACTCGGGGCGATCGGGTGCCGATCCAGTCCCGTGCCCGCACCCGACGACCTGCCGCGCTCGCCGACCGGACGGATCCCGCAGTGGGTCATCGACGAGGCCGCCTGCCGGGTCACCACCTCGACCGAGTGGCGCACCTCGAGCGGGGCGCCCGGCGCGGTGCCGCCGCAGCGGCGAAGCTGGCGCGCGCGCCGCGCCGGCGGCTCGTCGAGCATCAGCACCCGGTCGACCACGCTCATCGCGGGCCTGGTCGTCCTCGTCGTGGTGGTGGGCGGCCTGGCAGCTCCGGGCGGCTGGGCGGGCGTCCTGTCCGGTCACGCCGGCGTGCCCGCGGGCTCGTCGATCCGGCCCCCGGCGGGGTTCGAGGAGGCCGAGGGCCCACTGGGGCACCCGCCGACGCTGCGGGAGGAGAGCCCGTCGTACGCCTTCCTCGGCAGGCAGACGGGCAACGGCGTCGAGGGCGGCCCCGTCACCTGGTCGCCGTGCCGCCCGATCCACTACGTCGTCCGTACCGCCGGTGCCCCGGCGCGGTTCGCCTCGGACGTGGCGGCGGTGTTCGCCGAGCTCGAGGCGGCAACGGGCCTGCACGTCGTCGACGACGGCGTCAGCGACGAGGCCGTCGGGTGGGACCGGCAGGACTACCAGCCGGACCGCTACGGGAAGCGCTGGGCGCCGGTCCTCGTCGAGTTCGCGAGCGCTGCGCAGGTCCCGGAGCTGGCGGGCCCGGTCGGCGGCGTCGGCGGAGCCAGGTCCTACGCCGACCGGACCACGGGGCGCATCTCCTACATCACGGGCACCGCGATCTTCGACTCGGACCTGCTGGACAGCCGGTTCTCCAGGGGTGTCTCCGGCGAACCCGCGTACATGTCCGTCCTCCGCCACGAGCTGGGCCACGTCCTCGGACTCGAGCACGTCGACGACCCGACCCAGCTCATGAACCCCGAGGCCGTCCCGGGCATCACGACCTTCCAGGCCGGCGACCTGACCGGGCTCGCGCTCCTCGGCGCGGGCGGTTGCGCGCCCGGCCTCTAGGCGAGGGCGGCGGCGAGCAGGCGCAGCGTCTCCTCGCGCGCGGGCGAACGGTCGGGGCGACCGCCCCGGTGCGCGCCCGCGATGGGGCTGACCATGAGCTCGTCGGTGCCGAGCCGCTCCGCCAGGCGCGCCACCTCCGTGGCCGCGTGCTGCGGGTCGCCGACGATCCAGGACTGCGTCAGCTCGTCCATGGGGGGAGTGGGCGGTGCGGCCTCGGCATCCTCGACCAGCTCCTGCGCGGTGAGCGACTGCCCCGAGCGCAGCCGCCACATGGAGCGCGCGTTGGGCAGCGCCAGCCGCTCGGCCTCGTCCGCCGACTCCGCGACGACGACGTTCGCGACGGCGATGGTGCGAGGCTCGGGCAGCTCGTCGGACGGGACGAAGGCCCGCCGGTACAGGGCGATCGCCTCGTGGGTGCCGCGGCCGGCGAAGTGGTGGGCGAACACGTAGGGCAGCCCCAGCTCGCCCGCCAGCTGCGCCGAGTACATGGACGAGCCGAGGAGCCACACCTGGGCCGCCGTGGTGGCGACCGGCGTCGCGCGCAGGTCGTACGTGCGGGCGCCCACCGCGACCTGGACGCCGGCGGGCCGCAGCAGCGAGTGCAGCGTGGCCACGTCGTCCGGGAACGTGTCGACGCCGTCGCTCGTCTGCCCGCGGCGCAGCAGGTGACCCGTCACGGGGTCCGACCCCGGTGCGCGGCCCAGGCCCACGTCGATGCGACCAGGGTGGGCCGCCTCCAGCAGCGCGACCTGCTCGGCGACCACCAGGGGGGAGTGGTTGGGCAGCATGACGCCGCCCGAGCCCACGCGGATGCGCTGCGTGGCCGCGGCAATCATCGCCATGAGCACCGGAGGGTTGGTCGAGGCGACCGCCGGCATGTTGTGGTGCTCGGCCAGCCAGTAGCGGACGAGACCCAGCTCGTCGGCGGTGCGCGCGAGCGACAGCGTCGCGGCGAGCGCGTCGCCCGTGGTCTGGTCGGTACGGACGGGGATCAGGTCGAGGACCGAGAGAGCGGGCACCCCATCGGCAACGGGGCGGCCCGGCGCTTCATTCCGCGCGCTGCATCGCGATCGCCGCCGAGACGCGCTGGATCAGCTCGTAGGGGATCTCTATGGCGTAGCGAAAGGTCACGGTGTCCTTCTCGCTGCGGTAGGGCGCGATCTCGTCCTCGAGGGGGCTGTCGAACCGGGGGACCGGGTAGAGGCCCACGTGCTTCTTCCAGCCGGCGAAGTGGATCGCGTGCCGTCCGCCCATCATCACGGCGGGCATGCCGTAGCGGATCTTCTCGTCGGCGCCCGGGACGCCCCGGTGGATCGCCAGGCGCACGCCCTGCAGGATCTCCTGGACGTCGGGGTCGAAGGTGGCGATGTACTCGTCCACGGTGTCGGGCATGGGTGCATCCTTGCGCACGCGGGGTGCTCGCGCGCGGATCTGGGCGCCTGTCGGCCGGCGGCACCCTAGAGTCGGCGCCGTGACTGCACTCGAGCTCGCCGTGACCGACCTCGCGGGCCTCCGCGTCGCCCTCGACCTCGGCATGGACCGGGTCGAGGTGTGCGGGGCCCTGGAGGTGGGTGGCATCACGCCGTCCCTGTCGCTCGTGGCCCGTGCCATCGAGCTGGCGGCCGGCTCGGGGCTCGGCATCCACCCCATCGTGCGGGCACGCGCCGGTGGGTTCACGTACTCCGACGACGAGGTGGCCGTCATGGTCGCCGACGTGCGCCGGCTGGTCGAGGTGGGTGCCGACGGCGTCGTCGTCGGAGTCCTGCGCGACGGTGGCGTGGACCTCGCGGCGCTGGCAGCCCTGCGGGAGGCGGCCGGCCCGCTCGAGCTCACGTTCCACCGGGCGGTCGACGCCGTGACGGATCCGGGTGTGTTGGACGTCCTGGGCGACGCGGGGGTCGCGCGCGTCCTCACCGCGGGCGGCGCGGACGTCTCGGCGGGGCTGCCCGCGCTGCGGGCGATGTGCTCGACGGCGGGGCGCCGCGTCCAGGTGATGGCCGGAGGCGGCGTGAACGAGACCAACCTGGTGAGCCTGCTCGAGGCCGGTGTCGACGCCGTGCACTTCTCCGCCGGTACCCGGGTGCAGGACCCGAGCGCGGCGGCGGGCGGGTACGGGAGCCACCAGGTCACCGACCCGGAGCGGGCCCGGGCTCTCGTGGAGCTGGCGCGCGCCCACGGGGCGTAGCCCGCGCCCGGCCGGCCCCGTCCCGGACCGGCTTCAGGCGGTCGTGCGGGCGCCGTAGCGCAGGCCGTCGATCACCAGGTCGAGGAGCCGGCGGACCTGGCCCTCCCACGCTTCGCCCAGGGGGATGTTCCACACGCCGCCCATCGCGATCCAGAGGTCGTCCGCGTCGGCGTCCGGACGGGTCGAGCCGTCGGCCGCGCCCGCGGCGAGCAGGAGCGCCAGCGCACCCACGATCCGCTCGCGCGTCTGGCTGAACAGGTTCGAGTCGGCACCGACCGCGGAGCGCAGCGCCGAGCCCATGCCCCGCTTCGTGGCGGCGTAGTGCACGAACCGCACCGACCACTCGCGCAGCGCGTCGACCGCGAGCGGGTGCCGGTCGAGAAGGTCCGGCACCGCGTCGCAGAGTGCCGCCACCTCCTGACGGTACGCGGCCTCGACGAGCGCCTCCCGGTTCGAGAAGTGGCGGTAGAGCGTCCCGACCCCGACGCCCGCCCGGGCGGCGATCGTCTCGAGCGGCACGTCCGCGCCGTCCTGCCCGAACGCGTCGATCGCCGCGGCGAGCAGCTTGGCGCGGTTGCGGGCCGCGTCGGCGCGCAGTGGGCCGCCGCTCATCATCTGCCTCCCGGGGCGAGGTGCTGTTGCGAAGCGGAGGATCCTCCGCTTAACCTGACGAGGTAACCGGAACCGCTTCCGCTTACGAGGGTAGCCCAGCGCACCCCCACGCCCCGCACACCGGGAAGAGAGCCCATGAAGACCTGGTTCATCACTGGCGCGTCCCGTGGCTTCGGCCGCGAGTGGACCATCGCCGCGCTCGACCGAGGCGACCGCGTCGCCGCTACCGCGCGCGACACCAGCACGCTGGACGACCTCGTGCAGAAGTACGGGGACGCGCTGCTGCCCCTGCAGCTCGAGGTGACCGACCGCGAGGCCGACTTCGCCGCCGTCGCGCGGGCGCACGAGCACTTCGGCCGGCTCGACGTCGTCGTCAACAACGCGGGCTACGGCCAGTTCGGCATGCTCGAGGAGCTCAGCGAGGCAGAGGCCCGCGACCAGATCGAGACGAACGTGTTCGGGGCGCTCTGGGTCACGCAGGCCGCCCTGCCGTACCTGCGTGCGCAGGGCTCCGGCCACCTCCTGCAGGTCTCGTCGATCGGCGGGATCAGTGCGTTCCCCGGCCTCGGCATGTACCACGCCTCCAAGTGGGCGCTCGAGGGCATGAGCCAGGCGCTCGCGGGCGAGGTCGCCTCGTTCGGGATCCACGTGACGCTCATCGAGCCGGGCGGGTTCTCCACCGACTGGGGCGGCGCGTCCGCCAAGCGGGCGGCCGAGCACCCCGACTACGCGGAGGTCCGGGCGCAGGTCGCCGAGATGCGCCGCGGCCGCACGGCGTCGCCGGGCGACCCGAGGGCGAGCGCGGCCGCCGTGCTGCAGATCGTCGACGCGGAGCGCCCGCCGCTGCGCGTCTTCTTCGGGACGGCACCGCTCGGGATCGCGGAGGCCGACTACGCCGGTCGCCTCGAGACCTGGCGCGAGTGGGAGCACGTCTCCCGGATCGCGCAGGGCTGAGCCGTGCGCGTCGGGGCACACGTCTACCGGTTCGACGCCGTCGAGCCCTCGCAGCTGCGCGCGGAGCTCGCGGCCACCGGCCGGGCGGCCGACGAGGTGGGGCTCAGCTGGTTGTCCGTCATGGACCACTACTTCCAGATGGAGCGCGCCGGCTTCCCGGCGGAGGACCCCATGCTCGAGGCCTACACCACGCTGGGCTACCTGGCGGGCGTGACCGAGAAGGTCCAGCTCGGCGTCCTCGTGACGGGCGTGACCTACCGCTACCCGGGCCTGCTGGCCAAGATCGGCGCGACGCTCGACGTGCTGTCCGGCGGCCGCGCGACCATGGGCATCGGTGCGGCCTGGTACGACCGCGAGCACGCCGCCTTCGGGGTGCCGTTCCCGGCGCTCAAGGAGCGCTTCGAGCGTCTCGAGGAGGCGCTGCAGATCATGCGCCAGATGTGGGACCCGGCGCAGATCGGGCCGTTCGAGGGGCGTCACTACCAGCTCGCGGAGACGATCTGCTCGCCCCTGCCCCTGAGCAAGCCGGAGATCATGGTCGGCGGCTCGGGCGAGCGCAAGACGCTGCGCCTGGTCGCGCAGTACGCGGACGCGTGCAACCTGTTCGCGGCCTCGCCCGACGAGACGCGGCACAAGCTCGAGGTCTTGCGCGGGCACTGCGAGGACGTCGGGCGGGACCCTGCGGACATCCGGGTCACGATCCTCGCGGGCGGCGACCAGCTCCTGACCGGCGACGTCGACGGCTTCGTCCACGAGATGCGGCCGTACGCGGAGCTCGGCGTCGAGACGGTCATCCTGCGAGTGCCCGAGACCAGCCCCGCTCAGTGGCTGCGCGACGCCGTGGCCCCCGCGATCCCGCGGCTCGCCGAGCTCTGACGGACGTGTCGAGCCCGCCCCTGGACGTCAGGGGCGGGCTCGACGCATGCTCAGCACCCGCACAGCCCCGCCACACGGGAGGGATATGCCCGGTTCCTAGAACTGCGGCATGGACACCACCGACCCCGCACCCCGCAGCACGCACCGCGTGCGTCGCGCCGTCGTCACCGGCTCCCTCGCCGTGGTCCTCGTGGCCGGCGGCGGTGCGGCCTGGGCGCTCGACCGCTTCGTCATCGACCACGTCGAGATCTCGGACGTGGCCGCCTACGTCGCCGAGCAGTCCGGCGCGACCGCCACGCCCGCCGCGACGACCGACCAGGGCGCGGTCACCGCCACGACCTACTCGTCCGACGGTGCCGACATCTCGATCGAGAAGGTGGTCACCGGGTCGGGCGACTCGACGGTCACGTACTACGTCGCCGACGTCACGCTCTCGGACGCCACCCTGCTGAGGTCGGCGTTCGCCGACAACGAGTTCGGCACCAACATCGTCGAGAACACCTCGGACATCGCTGCGGACAACGACGCGGTCTTCGCGATCAACGGTGACTACTACGGCTTCCGTGACACCGGCATCGTCATTCGCAACGGCGTCGTCTTCCGTGACGACGGCGCGAGGGAGGGCCTGGCGTTCTACCGCGACGGTCACGTCGAGGTGTACGACGAGACGACGACGACCGCCCAGCAGCTCGTGGACGCCGGGGTCTGGAACACCCTGAGCTTCGGGCCGTCGCTGCTCGACGACGGTGAGATCGCCGCCGGGATCGACGACGTCGAGGTGGACACGAACTTCGGCAACCACTCGATCCAGGGCGAGCAGCCGCGCACGGCGGTGGGCGTCATCGACGACAACCACCTGGTGTTCGTCGTCGTCGACGGCCGCAGCACCGGCTACAGCGCCGGCGTCACCATGACCGGCCTCGCCGAGATCATGCAGGGACTCGGGGCGACGACCGCCTACAACATCGACGGCGGCGGGTCGTCGACCATGGTGTTCGACGGTGACCTGGTGAACAACCCGCTCGGGCGCGGCAAGGAACGGGGCACCTCGGACATCCTCTACGTCGGCGGGCTGTCGTCCGCGGTCGCCTCGTGATCGTGCTGGTGCCGGCGTACGAGCCGGACGAGCGGCTGGTCGCGCTGGTGCGGCGGCTGCGGGACGAGCGGCCGGAGCTTCCCGTGGTGGTGGTGGACGACGGGAGCGGCCCCGAGTACCGGCAGGTCTTCGCGGCGGTGGTCGACGCAGGCGCCACCGTGCTGGTCCACGGCGTCAACCGTGGCAAGGGGCGAGCGCTCAAGACGGGGTTCGCGCACGTGGCCCGCGAGCACCCCGGAGAGGGTGTGGTGTGCGCGGACTGCGACGGTCAGCACACGCCCGCGGACGTCCTCGCGGTGGCAGATCATGCCCGGGCTACCGGAGCGGCCGTGGTGCTCGGCTCGCGGCGGTTCACCGGCGCGGTCCCGCTGCGCAGCAGGTTCGGCAACGGCTGCACGCGCGTGGCGTTCCGGGCGGGCACCGGCCGTGCCGTCCAGGACACGCAGACGGGGTTGCGTGCGTACCCGGCGCACGTGCTCCCGTGGCTGCTGGGCGTGCGTGGTGAGCGGTTCGAGTACGAGCTCGTGGTGCTGCTCCGGGCCGCCGAGGAGGGGCTGCCCGTCGAGGAGATGACGATCTCGACCGTCTACCTCGACGGCAACTCCTCCTCGCACTTCCGTCCCGTCGTGGACTCGGTGCGCATCTACGCGCCGCTCCTGCGCTTCGCGGCCTCGTCGTCGCTCGCCTTCGTGGTGGACGCGGCGGCGCTCGTCGTGCTCGTGGGACTGACGGGCGCCCTGCCCGTAGCCGTGCTGGGCGCGCGAGTCCTCAGCTCGGGCGGCAACTTCGCGGTGAACCGGTTCTGGGTCTTCCGACGACGCGCACGCCGTCCCGTCCGACGCGAGGCGCTTGCGTACTGGGTGCTCGCGGCCGTGCTCCTCGTGGCCGGCTACGGATCGCTGTGGACCCTCACCACGGTCGGCGTGCCCCTGCTGGCGGCCAAGGTGGCCACGGACCTGGCCCTGTTCGTCGTCGGGTTCCAGGTGCAGCGCACCGCGGTCTTCACCGGTGCCACATCCGTACGCCGGCCTCAGCGGGCGCACAGCGAGCGCTCAGCGGCCGACGGCTGAATGAGATCAACGAGAACACGGAGGTCCCCCCTATGGTCCAGTACACGCTCTACGCCGTCGACCTGGTCGCGATCAGCGTCCTGACGTTCGCGGTCTACCTGCCCCGCCACCGCCGCCGTGACCTCGTGGTCGCCTACCTGGGCGTCAACGTCGGGGTCCTGGCCGTCGCCGGGGGGTGCTCGCGCAGAGCACCGTGGGCGCCGGGCTCGGGCTGGGTCTGTTCGGCGTGCTGTCGATCATCCGGCTGCGCTCGACGGAGCTGACCCAGCACGAGGTCGCCTACTACTTCGCGGCACTGGCTCTCGGCCTCGTCGGAGGCCTGGGCGTCGCGCCCCTCGGGCTCAGCGTCGGCATGATGGTGCTCCTCGTCGTGGTGCTCGCGCTCGCTGACAGCCCGCGGCTGATGTCGCGCTACCGGCAGCAGACGATGGTCGTCGACCAGGCGATCGCCGACGAGGTCGCCCTCGTGGCGCACGTCGAGCGCTTGCTCGGCTGCCACGTGCACCAGGTCTCGGTGCAGCGTCTCGACCTCGTCAACGACACCACGACGGTCGAGGTTCGCTACGAGTCGGACCGGGCAGCACGGCTCGCGGCCGAGGCGCCCGCCTGGGAGCAGGTGACCCGGTGACCGCGGCGCTGGCGCCCATCTCGCTCGCCGAGCTCGACGCCGCGGCGTCGCTCCAGACGCGCATCGACCGGAAGTACCTGGTGCCCACCCGTGCGCTCCCGGCACTGCTCGATGCGCTCGACCCGGGCGTGCGGGCGCTCGAGATCGACGGCGAGAGGGTGTTCGCCTACGAGTCGGTCTACTTCGACACCCCTGCCCTGACGAGCTACCTGGGTGCGGCACGTCGTCGGCGCCGCCGCTTCAAGGTCCGCACCCGCACGTACGTCGACTCGGAGCAGTGCTGGGTCGAGGTCAAGACCCGCGGGCCGCGCGGGGCGACGGTCAAGACGCGCCTGCCGCACGAGGCCACCGGCCGCACGGAGCTCGACGATCCCGCGATCCGGTTCACCACGGGCGTCCTCGACGGGCTGCTGGACGGGCCCATGGCGCCGACGCTGGTGAGCACCTACGACCGGGTCACGCTGCACGTCCCGGCCACCGGGCCCGGCCCGGACAGCCGCACGACGATCGACACCGCGCTTTCGTGGACGGACGCCGACACCGGGCGCGAACGGGTGCTCGTGGGGCTCGCGGTCATCGAGACCAAGACCGGCTCGACGCCCTCGTCGACCGACCGCCTGCTGTGGCGCCAGGGTCATCGGCCCGTGCGCATCTCCAAGTACGGGACCGGCATGGCCGTCCTGCACCCCGACCTTCCCTCGACCCCGTGGCGCCGTGTCATCGACCGGCACGTGGGCTGAACCGAACGGAGCACTCCCCATGAGACGACTCACCACTCGCGTGATCGCGCCCGCCGCGCTTGTCGCCGTCCTGCTCGCCGGCTGCTCGAGCTCACCCGGCGCGACCGGCGCGGCCTCGGACTCCGGCACCACGAGCACCACCGTCACGACCCCCGTCGCGACCGATGCCGACGTCACGGTCGAGCAGGTCATGGCTGAGAACACCGCCCCGCACACGGCGGGCACGTCCGCCTCGACCGAGACGACGATCGCCCTGGACGGCACGTCGGCGAGCGTGGACGGCGCCGGCGCGAAGGCCGACGGGTCGACCGTCACCATCATGGCTGCCGGCACGTACCGGATCAGCGGCACGCTGAGCGACGGCGCTGTCGTCGTCGACAGCCCGGACGACGGCACGGTCCACCTGATCCTCGACGGGGCCGACGTCACGAGCTCGACGACGGCGCCGCTGCAGGTCGCGGACGCGGGCGACGTGGTGGTCGAGCTCGCTGCCGGCTCCACGAACCACCTGGCGGATGCCAAGGACTACGTGGCCGGCGGCGACGATCCGAACGCGGCGCTGTTCAGCACCGCCGACCTCACCCTCACGGGAACGGGCGTGCTCGACGTCGAGGGCAACGCCAACGACGGCATCACGTCGAAGGACGGGCTCGTCATCGAGTCGGGCACCCTCTCGGTGACCGCGGCGGACGACGGCATCCGCGGCAAGGACTACCTGGTGGTCGCCGGCGGCACGCTGGACGTCACCGCCGGGGGTGACGCCCTGACGTCAGACAACGCCGAGGACGCAGCCCTGGGCTACGTCGAGGTGACGGACGGAGACCTGAGCCTGACGTCGGGTGACGACGGGATCTCCGCGGCGACCGACGCCGTGATCGCGGGCGGCACCGTGACGGTCGTCTCCGGCGGTGGGCACGGCACGGCGGTCGCGGACGGCGCGTCGCCGAAGGGGATCGTCGCGGACGCGGTGGTCGTCGTCGGTGGCGGGACCGTCGCGGTCGACGCGGCGGACGACGCGATCCACTCGGGCGGCGTCGTCTCCGTCACCGACGGCACGCTGACCCTCGCGACCGGCGACGATGGCATCCATGCCGACGGCGGGCTGCAGGTCTCGGGCGGCTCGGTGGACGTACCTGTCGCGGTGGAGGGACTCGAGGCGCCCGTGATCACCGTGTCCGGCGGGTCCACCTCGTTGACGACGAGCGACGACGGGGTCAACGCGTCGGCGGGTTCGTCGTCGGACGCCGGCGGTCAGGGTGGGGGCGACATGTCGGCGAACCCGGACCTGCTGGTCGACATCACGGGCGGCACGCTCGTCGTCGACGCGCAGGGGGACGGCCTGGACTCCAATGGCTCGATGACCATGAGCGGCGGCACGGTGGTGGTGTCCGGCCCGACCACCGACGGCAACGGCGCGCTCGACTTCAACGGCACGTTCGAGATCGCGGGCGGCGAGCTCATCGCCGTCGGGTCCTCGGGCATGGCGCAGACGCCGTCTGCCGCCTCGACGCAGTCGTTCGTCGGGGTGACGCTCGACGCCACCCAGGAGGCGGGCAGCGTCGGCCACGTCGTCGCGGCCGACGGCACCGTGCTCGCCTCGTTCGCGGCCACGAAGGCGTACTCGTCGGTGGTGTACTCCTCGCCCGACGTGGTCGACGGCGACACCTACACGGTCAGCGTCGGCGGATCGGCCGGCAGCGGTGCGGTGGGCGGGCTGAGCCACGACGGCTCGACCGCCGGAGCGGCGTCCGTGGCGACCGGCACGGCCGGGGAGGTCCAGGAGGGGATGGGCGGTCCCGGCGGCGGCGGTCGCCCGGGCGGCCCGGGCGACGGCGGTGGCCCCGGGGGCGTTCCACCCACCGACCAGCAGTCGTCCCAGACCTGATCTCCCGGCACCAGCACAGCCGGCAGCCGGTGGCCCTCACGCCCCCGGGGTCCCGGCTGTGCTGGGTGCCTCAGAAGCTGCGTGCCTCAGAGGGTGGCGAGGAGCGACTCGACCACGGCGGCCGACCGGTCCGCGGCGTCATCGACGTGCGTGAGGAACTCACCGGCCTCGACGGGGCTGCACAGGTCGGAGATGCCGCGCACGGAGACGAACGGCACGCCGAACACGTGCGCGGTCTGGGCCAGCGCTGCGGACTCCATGTCGGTGGCGAGGGCACCGGGGAAGGCCTCGCGCACGCGGGACACCCGCTCGGCGTCGATGAACGAGTCGCCGGAGATGGTCGTCCCGGCGTGCACGCGCAGGTCCTGGCGGGGCGCGGAGGCGGCGGCGGCGAGGGCCTCGTCGGCCGGGTAGGTGGCCGGCATGCCCGGCACCTGGCCCAGGGCGTAGCCGAACGCGCGCGCGTCCGCGTCGGCCAGCACGTGCGAGGAGCCGACCACGACGTCGCCGACCCGGATGTCGACCCCGAGACCGCCCGCGCTGCCGGCGCTGACCAGCGCGCGAGGGGAGGACGAGGCGAGCGCGACCGAGGCGGCCGAGGCGGCGTTGACCAGCCCGATGCCGGAGCGCACCAGGAGCACCGACCGCCCGGCCAGCGTGAGGTGGTGGTGCTCGGCGCCGCCCACCTGCACCGGCTCACCGACCGCCGAGGCGCGGACAAGGAACGGCGCGGCCTCGTCGGCCATGGCCACCATCACGACGGCGTCCACCGCGGCGGCGGGCGCGCGGTGGGCGGCCCGGCCGCCGGCCGTCACGCGGTCACCTGCGACCAGGACTCCCGCTGCGCCAGGAAGGCGCGCGCAGCGTCCTGCGCGCCGGCGAGCGTGTGGTTGGCGCCCCATCCGCACTGCACCTCGTTGGCCGCCGGAACCTCGTCGGCCGCCAGGACGTCCTCGAGCGTGTCGGCGACCAGCGCCAGCACGTCGTCGTAGTCCCAGCTGCCCTGGAGGATCAGGTAGAACCCCGTCTGGCAGCCCATGGGCGAGAAGTCGATGACGCGGTCGGAGTGGTTGCGCGACTTCTCGGCGAAGAGGTGCTCGATCGAGTGCACCACGGGCATCTCGAGGTGCGCGACGTTGGGCTGCGTGAAGCGCACGTCGTACTTCTCGATGACGTCGCCGGCCGGCAGCGTCTTGGTGTCCGCGAGGCGCACGTACGGCGCGGCGACGGTGCGGTGGTCCAGGTTGAACGACTCGACGTTCATGCGCTCGGGCACGGCGGGGCTCCTCGATGTGGGGCGGAGGTCCCATTCTGCCGCCTGTCCGCCCAGCGCGGGCACGGCGCCGGGGCAGCGGTTAGCCTGCGGCGTGACCACGACCCAGACGCAGTCGCGGGCGTCCGCGGCACCCGCGCGCGCCGGAGCGGGCTTCCGGCCCGACATCCAGGGCCTGCGCGCGATCGCGGTGGTTCTGGTCCTCGTCTTCCACGCCGGCGTGCCGGGACTGCCCGGCGGATACGTCGGCGTGGACGTGTTCTTCGTGATCTCCGGCTACCTCATCACCTCGATGATCCTCGCCGAGGTCCGGCAGACCGGCCGCCTGCGGCTGGGCCGCTTCTACGCACGGCGGGCCCGGCGCCTGCTGCCGGCAGCCGCGACCGTGATGGTCGCGACGGCGGTCGCGACCGTGCTGTGGCTCCCGCTCACCAGGTGGCGGGAGATCTCCGGAGACCTGGCCAGCACGGCGCTGTACGTCGTGAACTGGCGGCTCGCGGGTCGCTCGGTCGACTACCTGGCCGAGGGGGCGGCAGCCAGCCCCGTGCAGCACTTCTGGTCGCTCGCGGTCGAGGAGCAGTTCTACCTGCTGTGGCCCGTGCTGGTTCTCGCCGTGGCGCTGTGGGCCCGCCGCCGGGGCCGGCCGGTCCGCGCGGGGGCGCTCGCGGTGGCGATCGGCGCGATCGCGGTGCCCTCGCTCATGTGGTCGATCCACCTGACGGCCCAGCAGCCGGAGGCCGCCTACTTCGTGACGACGACGCGCCTGTGGGAGCTGGCCGTCGGGGCGTTGCTCGCGGTGGGCGCGGCGCGGCTCGCGCTGCTGGACCAGCGGTGGCTGACCGGGGCGGGAGTGGCCGGGCTGGCGCTCATCGCGTACGCCGCGTGCGTGCTCACCGGCGCCACGCCGTTCCCCGGTACCGCGGCCCTGATTCCGACGGTGGGTGCCGCGCTGGTGCTGGCCGCGGGACTGCGCGACGGCCGCGGCATCGCGGTGCTGGGCCTGCCGGTCATGCAGCGCGTCGGCGCGATGTCCTACTCGCTCTACCTGTGGCACTGGCCCGCCGTCGTGGTCGCCACCACGCTGTGGGCGGGGGAGGACGGTCGCCTGCCGGTGCCGGTCGGCGTCGCCGCCGTCGCGCTCTCGGCGGTGCCCGCCTGGCTCGCCTACCGGCTCGTCGAGCAGCCGGTCCACCTGTCCGCGAGCCTGCGAGCCAGCGTCCGACGCTCGGCGCTCGTCGGGCTGGCCTGCACGCTGGTCGGCCTGTGCGCCGCGGCAGCGGTCTGGCTGGCCGTCCCGTCGGCGCCGTCGGGTGCCGCCCCGGGCGCGGCCGTCATCGGCACCAGCGCGTGGACGGGTGAGGCCGACCCGGAGACGGACCTCGCGGAGGTCACCCCCGCGCTGGCGGACGTGACCGCCGACGTGGCCGACCTGTACGCGGACGGCTGCCACCAGGACAAGCTCGGTACCGAGGCGGTCGCGTGCACGTACGGCGCGCCCGGTGCCGCCACGGTGGTGGCGCTGGTGGGTGACTCGCACGCGGCCCAGTGGCAGCCGGCGCTGCGTGCCATCGCGGAGCAGCAGGGCTGGCGCCTGGACACGTACACGAAGGGGAGCTGCGCGTTCGCGGACCTCGACGTCTGGCTCGGCACCATCGGCGCGCCGTACGAGACGTGCTCGCGGTGGAACGACGCGGTCACCGACGCGCTCCTGGCCGACCCGCCGACGATCGTCGTGACCTCGAACGACGCGGTGGATGCGCTCGCGGTCGGCGGTGCGCCGCAACGATCGGCCACCCTCGACGACGACGTGGCGTCGGGGCTCGCCCGCACGTGGCGCACGCTGCAGGACGCCGGCACGGCAGTCGTCGCGCTCGGCGACACCCCGTGGCTGGCCAAGGACGTGCCCGAGTGCGTCGCGGAGCACACCGACGCGTGGACCACGCGGTGCGCCGTCCCGCGCGCACCGGCGGTCGCGCGGTCGGCGCTCGCGCAGCAGCGAGCGGCCGCCGAGCTGGCCGGAGTGCCGCTCGTCGACCTCGACGACTACATCTGCCCGCAGGACGCGTGCCCGGCGATCATCGGCGACGTGCTGGTGTGGCGCGACGCGCATCATCTCACCGCCACCTACGCCCGCACGCTCGCGCCGCGGCTCGCCGACCGGCTCGTCCCGCTCGTCCCGCGCTGAGCCGGAGCTCGCGCGTCGGCGCGCTCGGCGGCTACGTGCGCGCCGCGGCCAGCTGCGGGCCCACCACGAACAGGGCACCGGTCAGGTCGGCGCCGCGCAGGTCCGCTCCCCGCAGGTCCGCCCCGAGCAGGTCGGCGCGTCGGAGGTCGGCCTCGCGCAGGTCCGCGCCCAGCAGCAGCGCGCCCCGCAGGTCGGCCCCGCGCAGGTCCGCCCGCCGCAGGCGCGCGCCCACCAGGTCCGCGCCGCGGTGCGGGGCGCCCGGCAGCCCGGCCCGGGCGAGCGCGCTCGCCGCGGCGAGCAGCGGCCCGACGCGTGCGCGCAGCGCCGCGGGGTCGATGTCGACCACGTCGGGGCGTCGCGTCTCGGCGTCGATCTCGTCCCGCAGCGAGCGCAGGTCGGCGTGCACCGGAGCTGCTTCGCGCAGCTCGAGGGCCTGGTCGACGTGCACCAGCAGCTCGTGCAGCTGGCGCATCACCGCGAACGCGGCGAACATCGGGCCGGAGCCGCCGTCGCGCCACGACCTGCCCCCGAACGTCACCTGCGTGACCTTCTGGCCCGCGCCGAAGCAGTCGAACGCGAGGCAGCCGTGCATGCCGCGGTCCGCGAGGGTCGCGTGCACCCGGCAGCGGTCGTCGTCGGCCAGGTTGCGGCACGGGTCGCCGGCGGGCTTGCTGAACGCGAAGTCGGCGGAGCGCGTGAACGGCAGCGCGACGCAGCACAGGCCTACGCAGCGCGCGCAGTCGGCGACGAGGCTCTGGTCGGGCACCACCCGATTGTGCGCCCTTGGTCAGCCGCAGATGCCGGCCGACGCGGTCGGCTTGGGCCCGGTCGGGTTGGGCTTGCTCGGCTTGGGCGCCTTGTGGGTCCCGGTCGGCGCGGGCGCCGGGTCGGTGAGCGGGCGGTCCGCGTTGATCCTCTCCCAGATGTCGTCGGCGGCGGCCGTCCACCGCACCCGGCCGGACCCCTCCACGGACTCGGTCGGGACCGTGATGGCGTTCACCCGGGCCCCGTCGATGCCGCGCAGGCCGTTCGCCAGCCCCGCCATGGTGCGCAGGTCGCCGAGGCCCGGGCTGACGCTGATCGCCTTCGTCGCCTGGTTCAGCACCGTGAGCAGGGTGCGGGGCTTGCTCAGCAGGCGCGCGCGATGGATCTTGTCGGTCAGCGCCACGAGGAACTGGTGCTGCCGGTCGAGGCGGCCCAGGTCGCTGCCGAGCCAGAGCCCGTTGCCCGTGCCGGTGCGCGAGCGCAGGAACCCGATCGCCTGCCTGCCGTTGAACACCTGGTGCCCGGCCGGTGCCTTGAAGCGGGCCTTGGGGGAGTCCATCGCCTCGGGGAGGCAGAAGGGCACGCCGCCGAGGGTGTCGATGATGTCCCGGACCCCGTTCATCTTGACCACGACGTGCTCGTCGGTGCGCACGCCGGTGAGGTGCTCGAAGGTGCGGCGCGTGCAGGCTGCGGCGGTGGTGAGGTTCAGGTCCGGCCCCGACCCGATCTGGAACGCGGCGTTGAACATGTCCGAGGCCCGGGCCGGGGTCTGGGTGCCGTCCTCCAGCAGGCACGACGGGATCTCGACGAGCGAGTCGCGCGGCACCGAGACGATGTCGATGCGCGACCGGTCCGCGGGCAGGTGCACGAGGAACGTCGAGTCCGAGCGCTGCCCGTCGTCGTGCCCGGCGAAGTCGGCGTTGTCACCGTCGCGGGCGTCGATGCCCATCACGAGGATGTTGAGCGGGCGCCCCGCGAAGCCGTCCACCAGCGGGTCGGCGGAGGCGCTCGGGCGCGACGTGCCCAGGTACGCGTCGATCCCGTCGGCGGTGTCGATGTTGGCGTCGAGGCGCAGGTAGGTGGCCCCGGCGGCGCTCACGACGAACAGCGGCACGGCCAGGGCCACGAGCGCGGCGGCGCGCAGTGCGCGGCGCGGGCGGGCGGGACGACGCGAGTGCCGAGGGGCGGTGGTGCTCACGCTCGAAACCTAGGGCTCCCCGGGGTGCCGATACGGGCGCCGCGGAGCCGGTCCCGGAGAGATCAGGTGTGCGAGGTGTGAAGGTCGCCGCAGGTCAGGGCCTCGCGGCGGCCGGGCGTCAGCTCTCGCGGTCCTCGAGGGCGGGCAGGATCGTCGTCGGGATGCCGAAGGCGAGCGCGACCGCGAGGATGCCGGCGGCGAACACGTACGGGCCCGCGTCGCCGACGTTGAAGGCGACCGTGAACAGCACGAGGCCGCCGATGAACAGCAGGAAGGCGAAGAAGGCGCCCACCGCGTTGGCGGGGGAGCCGTTGCGCTCGACGGGGCTGCTGCTGCTCACGGGTGGTCCTCCTGGGTGGGTCGGGTGTCTTCCCCGATCCTGCCTCGTCCGGCGGGCACTGCGCCAGTGCGTCCGCGGCCGCGGGGACCAGGCCGGTCCGACGGCCGCGGACGCACGGGCGTCACGCGGACTCGAACGGGTCGAACGCCCGGATCTCGAGCTGACCGAAGCGCGCCATCGGGTGGTCGGCGGCGATCGCGATCGCCTCCTCGAGCGTGTCGGCGACGAGGATGTCGAAGCCCGCGATGAGCTCGCCGAGCTCGGCGAACGGTCCGTCGGTGACCGACGTCGAGCCGTTGCGCACGCGGACCGTCTTCGCCTTGGCGGCGCCCACGAGCCGCTCGCCCAGCTTGCGGGTGCCGGCGGCGTCGTTGCGCTCCACCCACTCGGCGATGTTGTCCTCGCTGGCGACGTACGGCTCGGCGGTCGGGTCGGTGCACACGAGCATCAGGAACTGCATGGGATCCTCCGGGTGTCGGCGAGGGGTCTCGCGCTGGTCGGTTCGATGGGGTGACGCGCGGTCGCTGCAGGAATCGACTCGCATTCTGGAGCAGTTCTCGCCCGCTAGGTCAGAGGGCGCGCACGCGGGCTGCGCGGCCCGTACCGCGGCGCGTTCGCGGCCTGCGTGAGCTCGATGAGCCGGATGACGCGCTGCCGGTGCCCGCGCCAGGGTTCGAGCAGCTCGAGCATGCCCGCGTCGTCGGTCCGGCTGCCGGTCAGCGCCCACCCGACGAGGTGGGCGAGGTGGAAGTCCCCCACGGAGACGGCGTCGGCGTCGCCGAACGCGCGCGACGTGGTCTCCGCGACCGTCCACGGCCCGATCCCGCGCACCGTGAGCAGCCGCCGACGGACCTCGTCGAGCGGCACGTCCTCCTGGAGACGGTGCGCCACGGCCGCCGCACGCCGCACCGTGTCGGAGCGCTGCCCCTCGACCCCGGCCTGCCGCCAGTCCCACACGGGGACGTCGGCCCACCCGGTCGGGGGCGGAGGCACGCGCATCCCGGCCGGGGCCGGTCCGGGCGCAGGGAGCCCGTGACGGGCGACGACCTGCCGCCAGGCCGCCTTCGCGTCGAGCCCGACCACGCGCTGCTCCAGCACCGCGGGCACCAGCGACTCGAACAGGTTGCCGCCCCGCGTCATCCGCAGGCCCGGCAGCCGCCGGTACGCGTCCTTGACCAGCGGGTGCAGCCCGGGGTCGAACCCCTCGTCGTCGTCCAGGGCGCCCAGCAGCGCGGGCACCGCTTCGAGCACCCGCTCCGCCCCGGGGCCCCACGCCTCGACGTGCACCCCGTCGCGGCGCACCTCGATGCGCGCGGTCGCCGCCCCGTCGGGCGTGAGCGTCGCGCGCCACAGCGCCCCGTCGGGCGCGCCGCGCCACACGGGATCGTGGGCACCGCGCCGCAGCGGCGCCAGCGTGCGACGGACGTCGACGGGGCGCGCGGGCCGGTAGACGGTGGCGGGCGTCAGTGCCCCCGCAGGCGCTCGATGAGCCGACGGTCGCGCTTCGTCGGCCGGCCCGCGCCGCGGTCGCGCTCGGCCATCACGACCTTCTGCTCCTTGGGCACCACGGCGGGGGAACGGTCGAGGTAGCAGGTGACCGCCACCGGCGCCCCGACGCGCTTGATCACCGTGCGCTGCACGATGACGATCCGCTCGCGCTCGCCGCCGCGCACCACGATCTCGTCGCCGGGCACCACCATGGTGGCGGGCTTGGCCCGGTCGCCGTTGACCCGCACGTGGCCGGCCTTGCACGCCGCGGCGGCCGCCGACCGCGTCGGGAAGAGGCGGACCGCCCAGGTCCACGCATCGACGCGGGCCCGCGTCACCTCGGGCATCGCGCCTGGTCCGTCGTCGAGCACCGCACCCGCCCAGCCTCGCACACGGGTCCGACGTAGGTTGGCTCGCATGACCACCTCCCCGTCCGTCGTCGCCGTCGTCGGCGGCCGCGTCGTCCCTGTCAGCGCCGCACCGATCGAGGACGGCACGGTGCTCGTCGTGGACGGCCGCATCGCTGCCGTCGGAACCGACGTCGCCGTCCCCGCCGAGGCCCGCATCGTGGATGCGACGGGCCGCTGGGTGCTCCCGGGGTTCGTCGAGGCGCACGGCCACGTGGGTCTGCACGAGGAGGGCGAGGGCCCGGCCGGCAACGACACCAACGAGATGGTGCGCCCCGACACGGCGGCCGTCCGCGCGATCGACGCCGTGAACATCGAGGACGAGGGCTTCCGGGACGCGCTCGCGGGCGGCGTGACGTCGGTCGTGGTCAAGCCCGGCTCGGGGAACCCCATCGGCGGGCAGTCCGTGGCCCTCAAGACGTGGGGCGGGCGGACCGTCGACGAGCAGGTGATCCGCGCGGCCGTGAGCGTGAAGTCGGCGCTGGGCGAGAACCCCAAGCGGGTGTACGGCGAGCGCAAGCAGCTCCCGTCCACGCGGCTCGGCACCGCGCTGGTGATCCGTGAGGCCTTCACCAAGGCCCAGCACTACCGCGCGGCGCGGGCCGCGGCGGCCGACAAGGGTGAGCCGTTCGCATCCGACCTGGGCCTGGAGGTGCTGGCCCGCGTGCTCGACGGCGAGCTCTACTGGGACCAGCACACTCACCGGCACGACGACATCGCCACCGCGCTGCGGCTGGCCGACGAGTTCGGCTACAAGCTCGTCATCAACCACGGCACCGAGGGGCACAAGCTCGCGGACGTGCTGGCCGAGCGCGACGTGCCCGTCATCTTCGGGCCGATGTTCACCTCGCGCTCCAAGGTGGAGCTCCGCGACCGCGCCATCGAGAACCTCGCAGCGCTCGCGGCGGCCGGCGTCCGGGTGGCGATCACCACCGACCATCCCGTGGTGCCCATCAACTTCCTGGTGCACCAGGCGACGCTCGCGGTCAAGGAGGGCCTGCCCGTGCAGACCGCGCTCGAGGCGTTGACCACGAACCCCGCGTCGTTCCTGGGCCTCGACGACCGGGTGGGCGCGCTCGAGGTCGGTCGCGACGGCGACGTCGTCGTCTGGTCGGGCGACCCGCTCGACGTGGCGTCGCGCGCGGAGCACGTGCTCATCGAGGGGCGAACGGTCTACACGTGGGACGCCGCCGCGCACCGTGGCGTGGTGGTCGAGCGGTTCCCCCCGCGGTAGCCGCTCGCCCGACGGGCAGCGTTCTTCCCGCTCAGCGGGAGGAACGCTGCCCATCGAATGGCCGGCCGGCGGGCCGGGCGGGCGGCAGAGGGCCGACCGGCCCGGCGCGGTGGTCAGGCGCGCAGCGAGAGGTACTTCGCGATGAGCGACTTCGTCGAGGGGTCCTGCGCGTCGAGCGCCGTGGCGTCGCCCTGCACGGCCGGGGCCACCTCGAGTGCGAGCTTCTTGCCCAGCTCCACGCCCCACTGGTCGAACGAGTCGATGCCCCACACCACGCCCTGCACGAACGTGATGTGCTCGTAGAGGGCGATCAGCTGGCCCAGCACGGACGGGGTCAGCGACGGCGCGAGGATCGAGGTGGTGGGGCGGTTCCCGGAGAACACGCGGGCCGGCACGATCGCCTCGTCGGTGCCCTCCGCGCGCACCTCGTCGGCCGTCTTGCCGAACGCGAGCGCCTTGGTCTGGGCGAAGTAGTTCGCGAGGAACAGCGCGTGCACGTCCACGTCGCCGTCCTTGAGCGGGTGCGCCGGGTTGGCCACCGCGATGAAGTCGGCCGGGATCAGCCGCGTGCCCTGGTGGATGAGCTGGTAGAAGGCGTGCTGCCCGTTGGTGCCGGGCTCGCCCCAGAACACCTCACCCGTGGTGGTGGTGACGGCCTCGCCGTCCCAGCGCACCGACTTGCCGTTCGACTCCATGGTGAGCTGCTGCAGGTACGCCGGGAAGCGGTGCAGGTACTGCGCGTAGGGCAGGACCGCGTGCGTGTGGGCACCCAGGAAGTTGACGTACCAGACGTTGAGCAGACCCATGAGCAGCGGCACGTTGCGCTCGGCGGGGGTGGTGGCGAAGTGCTCGTCGACCGCGTGGAAGCCCGCGAGGAAGTCGCGGAACGCGTCCGGGCCGATCGCGATGGCCAGCGACGTGCCGATCGCCGAGTCGACCGAGTACCGGCCGCCCACCCAGTCCCAGAACCCGAACGCGTTGGCGGGGTCGATCCCGAACGCCGCCACCTTGTCGAGGGCCGTGGACACGGCGACGAAGTGCTTCGCGACGGCCTCGTTGCGCGCGCTCTCGTCGTCCGGCGTGCCCAGCTGCTCCCACAGCCAGTCGCGCGCCAGGCGCGCGTTGGTGAGCGTCTCCAGCGTGCCGAACGTCTTGGACGCGACGATGAACAGCGTCGTGGTCGGGTCCAGGCCCTTGACCTTCTCGGCGAGGTCGGTGGGGTCGATGTTCGAGACGAACCGCACCTCCAGCCCGTCCTGCACGTACGGCTTGAGCGCCTCGTACGCCATGACCGGCCCCAGGTCGGACCCGCCGATGCCGATGTTCACGACCGTGGCGACGCGCTTGCCCGTGACCCCGGTCCACTCGCCGCTGCGCACCTTGTCGGCGAACGCGGCCACCTTGGCGAGCACCTCCTGCACGTCGTGGTCGACGTCCTGACCGTCGACGACGAGTGCGGGCCGCGCGCCGGCCGGCCGGCGGAGCGCGGTGTGCAGCACCGCGCGGTCCTCGGTGACGTTGATGTGCTCGCCGCGCAGCATCGCCTGGAGGCGGTCGGCGACGCCCACCTCGTCGGCGAGGCGGAGCAGGAGCGCGACCGTCTCGTCCGTGACGAGGTTCTTCGAGAGGTCGACGTGCAGGTCGGCGAGCTCGAACGAGAGCCGCTCGGCGCGGCCCGGGTCCGCCGCGAACCAGCCGCGAAGGTCGGGCGTGAGCGTGGACTCGTGCTCGGACAGGGCCTGCCAGGCGCTCGTGGTGGTGGCGTCGATGGGCTGCGTGGACACGGGTGTTCCCTCTCTGACGGGTGCGGCGGGGCTGGATCCCAACCTAGTGCGGGCGGCACCGTCCGTGCGCGGGACCATCGACGCACGGACCTAGGCTGACGCCATGTCGCGCGTGCCCACCTCGCTCATCGCTGCCCTCACGCTCGCGGCCGGGTTCTTCGTCGCGCAGGTGACCGACGTGCGGGCGCTGGGCGGGCTGGTGCTCGTGGCCGGCGTCGCGTGGTGCGTGTGGCGCGCGCGTGCGGCGGGCGTGCTCCGGCTGGCGACGGTGGTGGTGGTCGGCGCGGTGTGCTTCGTCGCCGCCCACGTGCTCGCGCCGCACCTGGGGGCGTGGCCGTCGGTGCTGCTGGTCGCGGCCGTGCTGGGCGCGGTGACCTGGGCTCTCGTGGACCGGCGACCCCGCGCGTGAGGCTCGTCTGCTGCGGGCTGGCCACCCTGGACGTCGTCCAGGTGGTCGACGAGGTGCCCGCGGCCGACCAGAAGGTCGTCGCCCGCAGCGTGTCCGTGACCTTCGGTGGCCCGGCCGCCAACGCCGCCGCGACCGCCGCCGCGCTCGGCGTCCCGACGCGGCTCGTGACCGCCCTGGGCCGGTCGCCGCTGGCCGAGCTGGTGCGGCACGGCCTCGAGGAGGCGGGTGTCGAGGTCGTCGACCTGCTCGACGGGCCGGGTGCGCCCGCGGTCTCCACCGTCCTGGTGACCGCAGCGACGGGGGAGCGGGCCGTGGTCTCGGTCAACGCGACCGGGCTCGCGGAGCTGCTGCCGGCCGCGCCGTGGGCCCGCGATGCGACGGCCGTGCTGGTCGACGGGCACCTGCTCGACGCGGGCCTGGAGCTGGCGTCGGCCGCGCGGGCCGCCGGCGTCCCCGTGCTGCTCGACGGCGGCAGCTGGAAGCCGGGCCTGGAGCGGCTGCTCGCCGTCGTCGACCACGCGGTGCTGTCGGCCGACTTCCGCGCACCGGGTTCGGGGGATCCGATGCACGCTGTCGCCGAGCTGGGCCCCTCGACGGTGGCGGTCTCCGCCGGGGCCGGGCCAGTGCGGGTGCGGGCCGGTGGGGCCGAGTCGGTCCTCGTGCCGCCGGGCGTCGACGACGTGGTGGACACGCTGGGCGCGGGCGACGTGCTGCACGGTGCGATGGCCGCGGCGCTCGCGCGGGGTGCTGCTCCTCTCGAGGCGCTCGAGCTCGGGATCCGGCAGGCGAGCGAGTCGGTCCGGTACGCGGGCGCGCTCGGCTGGGTGCGATAAGGGGATGACCGGTCGGCTGGCGCCACGTAGGGTGCGGGCGTGCCGATCGAGCAGACCCTCGTCGCCGTTGACGAGCTGATCGCCGCCGGCGATCTGCGCGCTGCCCGCGTCAGGCTTCGCGACCTGGTCCGAGAGCAGCCCCGCCGCCTCGACCTGCGCGCCCGCCTCGCCGACGTGTACCGGCGCGAGGGCAACGCGGCGCAGGCGGGTCGGTGGAGCTACCTGAAGGAGTCTCGTGTCTCGGCGGAGGACCGGGCGTTCGAAAGGCTCTTCCAGGACGATCCGGTGCAGATCATGGCGGCGCTGCGGTGGAGGGGGTCCGAGGACGACGCCTCTGACCCGGATGCTCGCGCGCGGCTGGCCGAGGTGCGGGCACGCGCGCAGGCGCTGGCTGGACGGCGCCTCACCTGGGAGGACCCCCTCCGCCGCGACGCGTTCAAGCCCGCCGACCTGGGCTGCCTCGTCGTCATCGTGCTCGCGCTGGGGCTCGCGACAGCCGGCGCGGTGGCGATCTTCGACTGGCTCTCCGGCTGAGTCCTCAGCCCAGCGCCTCCCGCACCAGGGGAGCGACGCGGGTCCCCAGCAGCTCGATGGCACGCAACGACTCCGCCTGCGGGACGCCCGACAGGTCCATCTGGAACGACTGCCGGTCGTGCCCCAGCACGGCGTGCAGCGCGACGATCCGCTCGGCGACCTCCTCGGGGTGGCCCACGAAGTACGCGCCACCGCGCGCCGCCTGCGACTCGTAGGAGATCCGGTTGGGCATCGAGAAGCCGCGCTCGGCGGAGATGCGCCGCATCGACTCGAGCCAGTAGGGGTAGAAGAACTCGCGGGCGGACCTGCCGTCCTCGCCGATGAACCCCATGCCGGCGACCGAGACGAAAGGCCGCGCGTCGTCCGCCAGCCGCTCGCGCACCGCGGGTCCGGCCTCGGCGTAGGAGCGGCGGTACAGGTCGACGAGCGGCGCGAACGAGGCCGGCTGCCCCCCGATGATCGCGTAGCTGATGGGCAGGCCCAGCAGGCCGGCGCGGGCGGACGACTGGGGGTTGCCCCCTGTGGCGACGGCGATGTTCAGGTGCGCGCCCCGGCCCGGCAGGTCGGACGGGCGCGGGAGGACCAGCGCGTCGTCAAGGGCGGGACGGAAGCGGCCCGACCAGGTGGTCCGCTCGGCCAGGTCGAGCTGGAGAAGCAGGGCGATCTTCTCGTCGTACAGCTCGTCGTAGTCGTCGAGCGAGGCGCCGAACAGGGGATAGGACTCGATGAAGGAGCCGCGTCCCGCCAGCAGCTCGACGCGGCCCTGCGAGTACAGGTCCATCGTCGCGAACTGCTGGTAGACGCGCACCGGGTCCTCGGTCGACAGCACGGTCACGGCCGACCCCACGGTGATGCGCGACGTCTGGGCCAGGCCGGCGGCGATCACGGTGGAGGGGGAGGAGATCGCGTAGTCCGGGCGGTGGTGCTCGCCGATCCCGGCGTACTCGAGGCCCACCTCGTCGGCCAGCCGGATGCGCTCCAGCACGTCGCGCAGGCGCTGGCCGGGGGAGACCACCTCGCCGGTGACCGGGGAGGGGTGCACGTCGCCGAAGGTGTAGAAGCCGAGTTCCATGTCCCGACGATAGGCCGCGCGGGTGATTCTGCCCCACGGCCCGAGCGGTGTGACGAGGAGCGACGCCGCTGGTTACGCCATGTTTCGGGTCGGTCACGATGTGGTCACGGTCACAGAAGGTGGTTGACACGGATTAGTAAGGCAGGTCTACTAACAAACATGACGACGGTCGGGCAGCTTCCCGTGACGGGTGCGCGAGCCGTCGGACGGATGCTCCGTCCGACGGCGAAGGCGCTGCCCGAGCACGCCCGGGCGCACAACCGGTCGATGGTCCTGGCGCACCTGTTCCACGAGGGCCCCTCGTCGCGTGCCGACGTCGCGCGCTCCACGGGCCTGACCCGCGTCACGGTGTCGGGACTCGTCGCGGACCTCATGGCGGAGGGCCTGGTCACCGAGCTGGGCGTCCGGTCCGAGGGCAAGGTCGGCAAGCCGGCCACCCTGGTGGGGATGCAGACCGAGGCCTTCCAGATCGTGGCCGTGGACCTCACGGACGACTCGCGCCTGCTGGGTGCGGTGATGACGCTGGTGGGGGACGTGCTGCAGCGCCGCTCGGTCCCGCTGGAGGGGCGCACCGGCGAGGCCGCCGTCGAGCTGCTCGAGACGCTCTGCCGCGACCTGCTGGCGCTCGCCGACCGGCCCGTGGTGGGTGTCGGGATCTCGTCGCCCGGCGTCATCGACAACGACGGCCGCGTGGTGCAGGCGCCCAACCGCGGCTGGTACGACCTGCCGCTGGCCGAGTTGCTGCACGAGCGCCTCGAGGTCCCCGTGCACGTGGCCAACGACGCCAACACCCGCGCGCTGGCCGAGTTCACGTACGGCGAGGCCGCCGGCGGGAGCATGGTGGTGACGATCGGCGCCGGTGTGGGCGCGGGGATCGTCGTCGACGGTGCGCTCGTCGTGGGGCGGCACCACGCCGCCGGCGAGATCGGTCACGTGACCGTGCTGGACGAGGACGCCGACGAGTGCGCCTGCGGGCGCCGCGGCTGCCTCGAGACCGTGCTGAGCGTGCCGGCCCTGCGCCGCCGCACCTCCGGTCTGAGCACCGAGGACTCCGACGCCGAGCTGGCGTCGGTCGGACGGCTGCTGGGGTTCGCCCTGGCACCGGTCGTGTCAGCGCTCGACCTCGGCGAGGTCCTGCTCTCCGGTCCGCCGGAGCTGCTGGACGGACCTCTGCGCGAGGCGGCGCTCGACGCCGTCCGGGCGCGAACCATGCCCGTGATCGGGCAGACGTTCGCGCTGCGGATGGGATCACTAGACGAGGACGGTGCGCTGGCAGGCGCTGCAGTGCTCGTCCTGGCAGGTCAGCTCGGGGTCTCGTGACGACCCCGAGCCGACCAACTGCAGGTCGGAACAACCCCCGGCGACGCCATCCGGCGCTCGCCTCGCTCACGGGAGGAAACCCCAACGTGAAGATCCTACGTTTCGCGGCCGTCGGCGTGGCGGCAGCGCTTGCGCTGACCGCGTGCAGCTCCGACAGCGACACCCCGTCGGAGACGACGAAGCCGACCGCCTCGGAGTCGGCTGCGGCCCCCGAGGCCGCGACGATCAAGCTGTGGCTCAACGGCACGGACACCCCCGACGCTCTGCGCGAGTACCTGACGACGACGTTCGCCGCGCAGAACCCGGGCTCCAAGCTCGTCATCGAGCAGCAGGACTGGAACGGGCTGGTCCCGCGCCTCCAGACGGCCCTCGCGTCCGAGGACCAGACCCCCGACGTGGTCGAGGTCGGCAACACGCAGTCGGCGACCTTCACCTACGCGGGTGCGTTCTCCGACCTGACGAGCCTGTACCCCGAGCTCGGCGGCGACAAGCTGCTCCCCGGCTTCGTCGAGGCCGGCACGGCCGACGGCAAGATCATGGCGGTGCCGTACTACTCGGGCGCCCGCGCCGTGTTCTACAACAAGGACATGTTCAAGGACGCCGGCGTGGAGGTCCCCACCACGCTCGCCGACTTCACCAAGGCCGCGCAGAAGCTCACGACCGACAAGGTCTCCGGCTTCTGGTTCCCCGGCCAGGACTGGTACAACGGCGCCACCTGGATCTACACCAACGGCGGCGACCTCGCCGTGCAGGACGGCGACCAGTGGAAGGGCGCGCTCTCCTCGCCCGAGTCGATCAAGGGCCTGACCGAGGTCCAGGAGCTGTTCAAGACGGCCACCAAGGCGCCGGCGGACAGCGACTCGAACGAGCCGTGGGTTCCCTTCAACCAGGGCAAGGCCGCCATGTTCTCCGCTCCCACCTGGGCGCGCTGGAGCATCGACCTGCCCGAGTGCAACGAGGGCGTCGCCGCTGACGACAAGTCGGACGAGGCCACGGCCAAGCGCACCAAGCAGCAGGCCTGCAACGAGGAGCACACCGGTGTCTTCCCGATGCCGGGTCTCGACGCGAGCAAGGTCGCCACGGCGTTCGCCGGTGGCTCCAACATCGGCATCCCCGCCAAGTCGCAGCACCAGGAGCTGGCCCAGAACCTGCTGAAGATCATCTTCTCGGCCGAGTTCCAGAACATGCTCGGCCAGAACGGTCTCATCCCGGGCAACTCGGAGTACGCGACCTCGATGGGTGACGACGTCTACGCCAAGGCCGCGATCGCCGCCGCCCTCGGTGCCAAGCTGACGCCCGCCGCCGAGAACTGGGCGACCGTCGAGGGCGACCGCATCCTGGAGGACTTCTTCCAGAAGCTCGCGACCGGTGCTGACGTGACGAAGTCGGCCGCCGACGCCGACAAGCTCATCACCGACACGCTCAACTAGTACGTCGGTGGCCGGCCGATCACGAGTCGGCCGGCCACCGACCACCCGATCACCCGTCGCGGAACCGCACCCCCGCCGAGACCGCGACCCCTGATCCGGCGCGGCCGGGCCTGCTCACAGGCCGGCTCGGCCGTGCCATCAGACTGGAGCTCCCCATGGCAGCCACTGCCCCCACGGTCGCCGGGACCACGGCAACGCCCGTCCCGCCCGCCCGTCGCCGACGCCCCAAGGTCGGTGCGTACGGCCTGCTCGTGCCCGCGAGCATCATCATCGGTATCGCGCTCGGCTACCCGCTCGTGCGCCAGTTCGTCATCTCCTTCCAGGAGTTCGGCCTCAAGCAGCAGTTCGGTGCGGCCCCCGAGTGGGTGGGCCTGCAGAACTACAAGGATCTGCTGACCGACAGCTACGTCTGGACGGTCATCGCCCGCTCGGTCGCGTTCTGCCTCGTCAACGCCGTCGTGACGATGGCGATCGGCATGAGCCTCGCGGTCCTGATGCAGCGCGTGGGCCGCAGCGCGCGGATCACGCTCCAGGTCTCCCTGCTGCTCGCGTGGGGCACGCCGGTGCTCGCCTCGATGACGGTGTGGCAGTGGCTGTTCGACACCCAGAACGGCCTGATCAACTGGACGCTGTCGAACGTGCTCGGCATCGAGTCCATGGCCCAGCACTCGTGGATCATCGAGCCGCTGTCCTTCTTCTTCGTCGCCACCGTGATCGTCGTGTGGATGTCCGTGCCGTTCGTGGCGTTCTCGGTCTACGCGGGCCTGCTCCAGGTCCCCACCGAGACGATGGAGGCCGCGCAGCTGGACGGCGCCTCGGCGCGCCAGCGGTTCTGGGGCATCACCATCCCGATGATCCGCCCCGTCCTGTCGATCGTCCTGCTGCTGCAGGTGATCTGGGACCTCAAGGTCTTCACGCAGATCTACGTGCTGCAGCGTGCCGGCGCACCGACGCGCGACACCAACCTGCTGGGCACGCTCATCTACTCGTACTCGAAGGAGTTCGGCCTGGCCGGGGCGCTCGCCACGATCATGCTGGTGCTGACTCTCGCCCTCACCGGGTTCTACATCCGGCAGATGCTGAAGGAGGACGAGCTGTGAGCGCCGTCGCCGCCCCCACCACGCTCGGAGTCCCCGCCGACCGCCCGACCCGCGTCGCGGCCACCCGGGCCACCGACTCGGGCCGCAGCCAGACGAGCACGTCGCGCCGGGTGCTGGGCGCGCTCGCCATCGTCGTCGCGATCGCCTGGGTCTTCCCCATCTACTGGATGATCAACAGCGCGTTCCAGCCGCTGAACAAGCTCCAGGCCGAGGACCCCACCTGGCTGCCGCTGGGCGGAACCGTGGCGAACTTCCGCCAGGTCATCGACGACGGCACGTTCTGGCAGGCCATGCGGACCTCGCTGGCCGTCGTGGTCCTCGTGCTGTTCGCTGCGCTGATCTTCGCCTTCCTCGCCGCGCTCGCGGTGAGCCGGTTCCGGTTCAAGGGCCGCAAGTCGTTCATCCTCGCGATCCTCGTGGTGCAGATGATCCCCGCCGAGGGCCTGTTCATCTCGCAGTACCAGGTGCTCGACGGCTGGGGCCTCGTCAACAAGGTGCTCGGCCTGGCGCTGGTCTACACGGCCGCGATCCTGCCCTTCACCATCTGGATGCTGCGCGGCTTCGTGGCGGGCGTCCCGATCGAGCTCGAGGAGGCCGGCATGGTCGACGGGCTCTCGCGCGTGGGTGCCTTCTTCCGTATCACCTTCCCGCTGCTGGCCCCGGGCCTCGTCGCGGCCGGGGTGTTCGGCTTCCTGCAGGCGTGGAACGAGTACACGCTGGCCCTCGTGGTCATGACGGACCCCGAGCAGCGCACGCTGCCGCTGTGGCTCCAGAGCCTGGTCGAGTCCAACCGAGCGACCGACTGGGGCGTGGTCATGGCGGGCTCCGCCGTCATCGCGATCCCCGTCATCGCGTTCTTCCTGCTGGTGCAGGGCCGCATGACCTCGGGTCTGGTCTCGGGTGCGGTGAAGGGCTGACGTGAGCGAGCAACTCATCACGGCGCCCGGGGGGCAGGTGCCGTCGGACGGCCTGCCCGCGAGCGTGGTGGGAACCCCCGACGGGTCTCCGCAGGGCTGGTCCGTGGGCCTCGACGTGGGCGGCACCAAGGTGCTCGGCGTGGTGCTGGACCCCGCCGGCGTGGTCCGGCACGAGGTGCGGTCGACGACCGTGCGCGGCGTGGACGGCGTCGTCGACGGGGTCGTGGCTGCGGTGCACGAGCTGGCGGGCCTGGCCGGGGTCTCTGTCGAGGACCTGGCGGGCGTGGGCATCGGGCTCCCCGGGGTGGTCGACCCCGTCGACGGCTCCGTGGAGCACGCGGTCAACCTGGGGATCGAGGCTCGCGTGGCCCTGGGTGCGCTGGTCGCGGCCCGGCTGGGCGCGGCGCTCCCGGTCCAGGTGGAGAACGACCTCAACATGGCCGCGCTCGGCGCCGCCCATCTCACCGACGCGCCCGTGGCCGACCTGGCCTTCCTGGCGCTCGGCACCGGCGTGGCCGCCGGGCTGCTGCTCGACGGGCGGCTGCGCCGCGGCGCGACCGGCGCGGCCGGCGAGATCGGCCACCTGACGCTCATCGTCGACGGCCTGCCGTGCAAGTGCGGCCAGGCAGGCTGCGTGGAGCAGTACGCCTCCGGTACGGCGATCGACGTGGCCTGGCCCGGGCCGCACGCACGACCCGCTCCGCTCGAGCTGTTCGACGCGGCCGCCGCGGGGGACCCGCGCGCCGTCGAGGTGCGCGACCGGTTCGCGTGGGCCGTCGCGTCCGCGGTGCGCATCCTGGTGCTCACGTGCGACGTGCAGCACGTGGTGATCGGTGGCGGCGTGTCCGGCGTCGGCGCACCCTTGCTGGAGGCCGTCCGCGACGTGCTCGTCGCCGAGGCGCAGGCCTCGCCGTTCCTCGCCTCGATGGGCCTCGCGAACCGCATCAGCCTGGCCCCCGCCGGGATGCCGGTCGGCGCCGTCGGTGCCGCCCTCGCCGGACGCCGCGCCACGGAAGGAGCGATCTGATGGAGGTCGTCATCGCCCCGGGGGCGGAGCTCGCCAGGATCGCGGCGGACGCCATCGAGGCGCTGCTGCGTGCGCGACCCACCGCGGTGCTCGGGCTCGCCACGGGGTCGAGCCCGCTGGCCGTGTACGACGAGCTGGCGCGGCGCCACACCGAGCAGGGCCTGTCCTTCGCCCGCGCGCGCGCGTTCATGCTCGACGAGTACGTGGGCCTGCCCGCCGAGCACCCGGAGCGCTACCGGAACGTGATCGAGAAGGAGATCGCCTCGCGCGTCGACTTCGCCCCCGGCGCCGTCCAGGGCCCGGACGGCCTGGCCGACGACGTGATCGCCGCCTGCGCCGACTACGAGCGGGCCATCACGGACGCGGGCGGTGTCGACCTGCAGATCCTGGGCATCGGCACCGACGGGCATGTGGCGTTCAACGAGCCCGGCTCGTCGCTTGCGTCGCGCACCCGCATCAAGACGCTCACGCGGCAGACCCGCGAGGACAACGCGCGGTTCTTCGACGACGACATCACGCAGGTGCCCGAGCACTGCCTCACGCAGGGGCTCGCCACGATCATGGCGGCCCGGCACCTGGTGCTGCTCGCCACCGGTCGTGGCAAGGCGGAGGCCGTGCACCAGCTCGTGGAAGGACCGGTCAGTGCGATGTGGCCGGCCACCGTGCTGCAGCACCATCCCCACGTGACCGTGCTGGTGGACGACGCGGCGGCCTCGCGGCTCCAGCTCGCGGACTACTACCGCGAGACGTACGCCGCCAAGCCGGACTGGCAGCACCTCTAGCCCGAGCGACTCGGCGGCCCGGTTCTCCCCTCACGTGGGGTGAGCCGGGCCGCCGTGCGTCCGCGCCCGGGCGCCGTCCCGGGCCGGGTGGTGTCGGGCCCGCGTCGTACACTTCTCGCCATGAGCGAGCCCTTGCCGAACCCCGCGACCGTCGACCCGAGCGGACCGGACCAGGGGACCTCGACGAGCGTGCTGGAGCGCCAGGAGACGACCGAGCAGGTCGAGCCGGGCGACCACGAGCGCTTCGCGCACTACGTGCGCAAGGAGAAGATCATGGAGTCCGCCATGAGCGGCAAGCCGGTGATCGCGCTCTGCGGCAAGGTGTGGGTCCCCGGGCGGGACCCCAACAAGTTCCCGGTCTGCCCCGTGTGCAAGGAGATCTACGAGGGGCTGCGCGAGCCGCAGGACGGCGACGACGCGGGCTCCGGCAAGGGGTCCGGGGACGGCGGCTCCGGGCGACGGTTCGGCTTCGGCCGCGGCGGCAAGTGAGCGGCGCCCCGCGCCCGTCGTCCACCTCCCAGCCCGAGCCCGCGGACTTGTTCGCGTCGCACGCCGCACCCGTGCCCAGCACGACGGCCTCGAGCACGCACGCGTCGTCGTCGGCCGCGTCCCACCTGCCGCCGGCGTTCCCCGGGCGTGCGCCGTGGGGGACCGCGGGCAAGCTCAGGGCCTGGCAGGCGGAGGCGCTCGAGCGCTACCGCAGCGCGTCGCCGCGCGACTTCCTCGCGGTCGCGACGCCGGGCGCCGGCAAGACGACGTTCGCCCTGCGCATCGCCACCGAGCTGCTCGAGGCGCGGATCGTGCGCCGCGTGACGGTGGTCGCGCCCACCGAGCACCTCAAGCGGCAGTGGGCGGACGCCGCCGCGCGGGTGGGGATCAAGCTCGACCCCAACTTCAGCAACGCGCAGGGCCGGCACGGCCACGGGTTCGACGGCGTCGCGGTGACGTACGCCCAGGTGGCCAGCAAGCCCGCTCTGCACGCGGCGCGCACCTCGGCCGCGCCCACGCTGGTGATCCTCGACGAGGTCCACCACGGCGGTGACGCGCTGTCGTGGGGCGACGCCGTGCGGGAGTCGTTCGAGGGCGCGACGAGACGTCTGGCGCTGACCGGTACCCCGTTCCGCTCGGACACCGCCGCGATCCCGTTCGTGCGCTACGACCGCGACCGCGACGGCATCCGGCGCAGCGTCGCCGACTACACCTACGGGTACGGCGACGCGCTGCGCGACCACGTCGTCCGGCCCGTGATCTTCCTGTCGTACAGCGGGTCCATGCGTTGGCGCACCAAGGCGGGCGACGAGATCAGCGCTCGCCTGGGCGAGCCGCTGACCAAGGACATGACAGCGCAGGCCTGGCGCACGGCCCTCGACCCGAACGGGGAGTGGATCCCGAGCGTCCTGGCGGCGGCGGACCGGCGGCTCACCGAGGTGCGGCGCGTGGTGCCCGACGCGGGCGCGATGATCATCGCCACCGACCAGACCGACGCGCGTGCCTACGCGGGTCACCTGGCCCGGCTCACGGGCCAGTCGCCGACCGTGGTGCTGTCCGACGACGACGGGGCGAGCGACCGCATCGACGCGTTCTCCGCAGGCGACTCCCGGTGGATGGTGGCGGTCCGCATGGTCTCGGAAGGCGTGGACGTGCCCCGCCTCGCGGTCGGCGTGTACGCCACGAGCACCGCGACGCCGCTGTTCTTCGCCCAGGCGGTCGGCCGGTTCGTGCGCGCGCGCCGCCGCGGCGAGACGGCCTCGCTGTTCCTGCCCTCGGTGCCTCAGCTCCTCGCGCTCGCCAACAGCCTCGAGCTCGAGCGGGACCACGCGCTGGATCGCCCCCAGACGGCCGAGGAGCAGGGCGCGGACTACAACCCCGAGGACGCGCTGCTGGCCGCGGCCAACTCGGAACGCAACGGGTCCGACGCGCTGGGACCGGACGGGAAGCAGGGCGCGTTCGAGGCCCTCGAGGCGCAGGCGTCGTTCGACCGCGTGCTGTTCGACGGCGGCGAGTTCGGCACCGGTGCCGAGGTGGGGTCGGCGGAGGAGCTCGACTTCCTGGGCCTGCCCGGTCTGCTGGACGCCGACCAGGTCTCGGAGCTGCTGCGCCAGCGTCAGGCGGAGCAGGTCAGCGGGCGCCGCAAGGCGGCCGCGGCGGCCGTCAGCGTCGAGGAGATGGACCACCGCAAGCAGGCCGAGCTGCGCAAGGAGCTGGCCCAGCTGGTGGGGGCGTGGGCGCGGCGCAGCAGCCAGCCGCACGGGTCGGTGCACAACGAGCTGCGTCGCCGGTGCGGCGGTCCCGAGGTGGCGCTCGCCGACCCGGAGCAGCTCGCCGCGCGTGTGGCGATGCTGCGCGGCTGGTTCGTCGGGAAGAAGTAGGTCAGGGCACGATCGAGTCCACGTAGCCGCCGTCCACCCGGACGGCGGCGCCCGTGGTCGCCGACGCGAGCGGCGAGGCCAGGTACGTGACGAGGTGGGCGATCTCGGCGGGCTCGATCAGGCGACCCAGCAACGACTGCGGCCGGTGCGCGCGCATGAACTCGCGCTGCGCCTCCTCCCAGGGCAGGGCGCGGTCGACGAGCTGGTAGACGAAGTCCTCGACGCCGTCGGTGTGGGTGGGCCCCGCGATGACCGAGTTGATCGTCACGCCCGTGCCGGCGGCCTCCTTGGCGAAGCCGCGCGACACGGCCAGCAGCGCGGTCTTGGTGGTGCCGTAGTGGACCATCTCCCGCGGGATCACGAGCGCGGAGTCGGACGCGATGTCGATCACCCGGCCCCACCCGCGTGCCGTCATCCCGGGCAGGTAGGTCCGAATCAGCCGCACGGCGCTGAGCACGTTGACGTCGAAGTACCTGCGCCACTCGTCGTCATCGATCTCGAGCGCGCCGACGGCCTCGTAGATGCCGAGGTTGTTCACCAGCACGTCGACCTGGGGGAGGACCCTCAGCAGCGCCTCCACGCCCGTGCTCGTCGTGACGTCCGCCGTGGCATCGAGCAGGTCCGCATCGGGGACCTCGGACCGGACGGCGGCGACGGCCCGGGCGACCGAGTCCCGGGAGCGGCCGTTCACCGCGACGCGACCGCCCGCCCGGGCGATCTCGACGGCGATCGCCAGGCCGATGCCTCGGGTCGACCCGGTCACCAGTGCCGTGCGCCCGGTGAGGTCGATCTGCAGTCCGGACATCCGTCCTCCTTGTTTCATGGCGCCGTACGCCTGTCGGGTGAAGTTCACAAGGGCCGTCTCACGATGTGGAACAGCCATTGCTGCCGCGTTCGCGCAGGTCAGAGCGCTGGAAGCGTGCTCACATAGCATTTGGCGCGCACGGTGCAAGTTGTCGTTCGGCGTGCGGCGGTCGCGGATCGGGTCAACGCTTGGGGTGTGTCAAGGGCCCCGGGTACCCCCGGGACGCCCGATCGGTGACCGCGAACGAAAGGGTCAACCCATGCCCGCCTGGCTCATTCTCATCATCATCGGCGTCATCCTCCTGGTTCTCGGCCTCGGTGGGGTCGGCTCGTTCCTCATCTGGATCGGTGTCGCCGTCCTCGTCGTCAGCCTGATCCTCGCGCTGGTCGGTCGCGGCCGGAAGGTATAACGCCCACGGGCGCTCCGGCGGAGGAACCCCCGCCTCAGCCCTGCAGCGCCAGTGTCACCGTCGGCACCGCTGCCTCGTCGGCAGACAGCCGCCGCGCCCCGCGCGGCAGCTCGTCCCGCGAGGCGCGGTGCCGACGTGCTGCGGCCCTCACGCCGTCAGCCCCGACCCACTGCGGGTCGATGGTTCCCTCGGTCACGAGCGGGACGTGCAGCGCACGCAGCGTGCCGTCGTCCGGCCCGGGCCGCCAGGAACGTACCCGCTCGTCGGGCCCCCCGACGAGTACCTCGGCCACCGCGCGGGCGTCGGCGTCGAGCCGCCTCGCCGCGGACTTGCGGCCCCCTACGCTCGTCTTGTCCCGCGACGCCTTCGCCACCCCGCGCATCTCGCCGTCGGCGCCCTCACGCGCCACCAGCTTGTAGACCATGCCGCACGTCGGCGCCCCGGACCCTGTGACGAGCGAGGTCCCCACTCCGTACGCGTCGACCGGCGCCACGGCCAGCGCCGCGATCGCGAACTCGTCGAGGTCGGACGTCACCACGATCTTCGTCCCGGTCGCCCCGGCGGCATCGAGCTGGTGGCGTACGTCCGCCGCGAGCCCGCCCAGGTCGCCCGAGTCGAGCCGCACGGCACCGAGCCCGGTTCCGGCCGCGGCGAGCGCGCGCTCCACGCCGCGACGGACGTCGTAGGTGTCCACCAGCAGCGTCGTGTCGGCGCCGAGCGAGGAGACCTGCGCGGCGAACGCCTCCTGCTCGTCGTCGTGCAGCAGGGTGAACGCGTGCGCGGCGGTCCCGATCGTCGTCAGGCCGTACCGGCGGCCCGCCTCGAGGTTCGAGGTCGCGCTGAAGCCCGCCACGACGGCGGCGCGCGCGGCGGCCACCGCGGCCTCCTCGTGCGCGCGGCGCGAGCCCATCTCCAGGCACGGCCGGTCCACCGCCGCGCTCGACATGCGTGACGCGGCGGACGCCACCGCGGAGTCGTAGTTGAGGACCGACAGCACGAGCGTCTCCAGCAGGACCGTCTCCGCGAACGTGCCCTCGGCGACCAGCACGGGGGAGGACGGGAAGAAGACCTCGCCCTCGGCGTAGCCCACCATCGACCCGGTGAACCGGTAGTCGGCCAGGTACGCGAGCGTGCGGTCGTCCACGACGCCCTCGTCGGCCAGCCAGTCCAGCTCGGCGGACCCGAATCGAAAGTCGGCGAGCGCCTCGAGCAGCCGGCCCGTCCCCGCGACCACGCCGTACCGCCGGCCGGGCGGGAGCCGACGCGTGAACACCTCGAACACGCAGCGTCGGTGCGCGGTGCCGTCGGCGAGCGCAGCCTGCAGCATCGTCAGCTCGTAGCGGTCGGTGAGCAGCGCGGGCGACGGCCTCATGTCGATCAACCTAGCCGGGCCGCGCCTGCCTAGAGTGGGGACGTGCCTGTGATCGCCGAGCCCGAGCAGCGGGTCGAGGAGTCGACGGAGGCGGCCGTCGCCGACCCGTGGGTGACCATCGTCTGGAACGATCCGGTCAACCTCATGACCTACGTCACGTACGTGTTCGAGACGTACTTCGGCCACCCGCCCGCCAAGGCGGAGAAGCTCATGCGGCAGGTGCACGAGCAGGGGCGCGCGGTGGTCTCGTCGGGCTCGCTGGAGACCATGGAGCTGGACGTGCAGGCCATGCACGGCTTCGGGCTGTGGGCCACGCTCCAGCGCAGCGGACAGTGAAGCCGTTCCGCCGCGCGCGCGGCGCCTACGTCGCGCGCCTCACCGACGACGAGCGTGCCGTCCTGGCCGCGGCAGCGACCGACGTCGCGTCGATGCTCGCCGCCGACGAGGCGCCGCAGGCGGGCGACCTGCTCGCGGGGCTGGCGCACGACCTGGGGCGCTCGACGGCGCGGCCGGACGACCCGGCCGTGCGGCGCCTGCTCCCGGACGCCAGCCGCGACGACGAGGAGCTCGCCGCCGAGTTCCGGCGCCTGACCCAGGCCGACCTGCGCGCCAGCAAGTCGGCCGGCCTGCTGCTGCTCGCACGCGTGCTGACCGAGCGACCCGGCAAGCGCCCCTCGGAGGTGGTGGTCGAGCGCGCCGACGCGCGCGCGGTCGCGTCGGCCGTCACCGACATCCGGCTGGTGATCGCCGAACGGCTGGGGATCCGCACCGACGAGCAGGCCGAGGCGATCTACGACCTGGACGCCGTGCCCGCCGCGGCGCGCCAGCTCGTGGCGATCTACGGGGCGCTGTCGTGGATGCAGGAGTCCCTGGTAGGGCTCATGCTCGACGACGCCCGGGCCGGGGTCGACGTCACACCGCAGTCCCCGCCGCCGGGCGAGCCGTCGGGCTAGGCTCGCCAGGTGAATGACGCCCCCATCGGCATCTTCGACTCCGGCGTCGGGGGTCTGACCGTCGCCAGATCCATCCTCGACCAGCTCCCGCACGAGTCGACCGTCTACATCGGGGACACGCTCAACACCCCGTACGGCAGCAAGCCCCTGGCCGCGGTGCGCGCGCACGCGCTCGAGGTCATGGACGACCTCGTGGACGCGGGCGTCAAGCTGCTCGTCATCGCGTGCAACACCGCGTCGTCGGCGATGCTGCGCGACGCGCGCGAGCGGTACACCCTGCGCCGCGGCATCCCGGTGGTCGAGGTCATCCTGCCTGCGGCGCGACGCGCGGTCGCTGCGACCCGGACGGGGCGGATCGGCGTGATCGCCACCAAGTCGACCGTCGAGTCGCGCTCGTACGACGACGCGTTCGCCGTCGCCCCGGGCGTCTCGCTCGTGACCCAGGCGTGCCCGCGGTTCGTCGACCTCGTGGAGGCCGGCATCACCTCCGGCCCGGAGGTGCTGGCCATCGCCGGCGAGTACCTCGAGCCGGTGCGCGCGGCGGGCGTGGACACGCTCGTGCTGGGCTGCACGCACTACCCCCTGCTCACCGGTGCGATCTCCTACGTCATGGGGGAGGAGGTCACGCTCGTCTCGAGCGCGGAGGAGACCGCCAAGGACGTCTACCGCACCCTGGTGGCGCACGGCCTCGAGCGTGACCCCGCCGCCGGCCCCGCCGAGCACCGCTTCCTGGCCACGGGGGAGGCCGGCGCGTTCCAGTCGCTCGCCCGCCGGTTCCTGGGACCCGAGGTGGGGCTGGTCGAGCCGCGGGAGGCGCTGCGATGAGGCTCGTCGTGCTCGGCTGCGCGGGCTCGTACCCCAGCGCGGACTCGGCCGCCTCCGGGTACCTGGTGCAGGCCGACGACGCGTCGGGCCGCACGTGGACCGTCCTGCTCGACCTCGGCAACGGTGCGCTCGGGCCGCTGCAGAGGTACGGGGACCCGACCGCCCTGGACGCGGTGGCGCTCAGCCACCTGCACGCGGACCACGTGGCCGACATGGTGGTGCTCAACGTGCTGCGCCGCTACCGCCCCGACGGACCGTGCCCGCCCGTGGACGTGTGGGGACCGGCGGGGACGGGCGAGCGCCTCTCGCAGATCGCCGGCAAGGACCCCGCCACGGACGTCGACGGCCAGTTCGCGTTCCACCAGTGGCGGGCCGGTGAGCCGGTCGTCGTGGGGCCGTTCACGCTGACGCCCGTCCCGATGCTGCACCCGATCCCCGCCTTCGGCGTGCGGGTGCAGGGGCCCTCCGACGAGGACCCCGCGCGGACCGTCACGCTCGCGTACACCGGCGACACCGACGCCTGCCCGGGGCTCGACGAGCTGGCCACGGGCGCCGACCTGCTCCTGTCCGAGGCCGCGTTCGTGGAGGGCCGCGACGACGCGGTCCGTGGCGTGCACCTCACGGGGCGGCGAGCGGGCCAGGCGGCGGCGACGGGCGGGAGCGGCCGGCTCGTGCTCACGCACCTGCCGGCCTGGACGCCGGGCGAGGTGGTGACCGCCGAGGCGCGCGACGTGTACGACGGGCGCATCGACGTGGCGACCCCGGGGGCGACGTACGTGCTCTGACCAGCCCGGCCGGCTCGCGCGGTGCCCGCTCGTCGGGCTCGCTCGCGTCGCGGGTCGGTGGGCAGCCCTGTGCCCGCCTGGCGGGAACAACGCTGCCCGCGCCATCCCCGCTCGTCGGGCTGGCTCGCGCCGCCGTGGGTCGGTGGGCAGCCTTGTGCCCGCCTGATGGGAACAACGCTGCCCATCGGGCGAACGACGCGCCCCGCCGGTCGGGAACAACGCTGCTCGCGCCGGTCGCGAACCGCGATGCCAGGCGGGTCGGGCACGTCGGCGGAGGTCGTTAGGCTCGGCGCATGACTTCCCCCCTCGATGCCCCCACCGCCGTGCGTGCCGACGGTCGCGCGCCCGACGAGCTGCGCCCGGTCACGATCACCCGCCGCTTCCTCAGCGCGGGCGAGGGCAGCGTCCTCGTCGAGTTCGGCAACACCAAGGTGCTGTGCGTCGCGTCGTTCACCGAGGGCGTGCCGCGGTGGCGCAAGGGCTCGGGCGAGGGGTGGGTCACCGCGGAGTACGCGATGCTGCCGCGCGCCACCGACAGCCGCTCCGACCGCGAGTCGGTGCGCGGCAAGGTCGGCGGTCGCACGCACGAGATCTCCCGCCTGATCGGTCGCTCGCTGCGCGCGATCATCGACGTCTCGGCGCTCGGGGAGAACACGATCGTGCTCGACTGCGACGTCCTGCAGGCCGACGGCGGCACGCGCACGGCCGCAATCACCGGCGCCTACGTCGCGCTCGCCGACGCCGTCGAGTGGGCGCAGGCCAAGCGGCTCATCAAGCCGGGGCGCACGGTGCTCACCGACTCGGTGGCGGCCGTGAGCGTCGGCATCATCGACGGCACGCCCATGCTCGATCTTCCCTACGTCGAGGACGTGCGTGCGGAGACGGACATGAACGTCGTCGTCACCGGCTCGGGCACGTTCGTCGAGGTGCAGGGCACGGCCGAGCACGCGCCGTTCGCCCGCACGGAGCTCGACGCGCTGCTGGACCTGGCCGTCGCCGGCACGACGCGCCTCACCGCGCTGCAGACGGCCGCGCTGGCCGCTGCACCCGGCGACGGGTCGGCCACCCGCGCGGTGGGCGCATGAGCCCTCGCCTGGTGCTGGCCACCCACAATGCGCACAAGGTCGGCGAGCTGCGCGCCATCCTCGCGTCGGTGCTGCCCGACCTGGCGGACGGCGACGTGGTGGGCGCCCGGGACGTGGGTGCTCCCGAGCCCGTCGAGGACGGCGTGACCTTCGAGGCCAACGCCCTCATCAAGGCACGGGCGCTCGCGGCGTTCACGGGGTTGCCCGCCGTGGCGGACGACTCGGGCCTCGCGGTCGACGTGCTGGGCGGGGCGCCGGGCATCTTCTCGGCGCGCTGGGCGGGGCGGCACGGCGACGACGCGGCCAACCTGGCCCTGCTGCTCGCGCAGCTCGCGGACATCGCCCCGGAGCACCGCGGTGCCCGCTTCGTCTGCGCCGCGGCGCTCGTGACGCCGGACGGCTTCGAGCACGTGGAGACCGGCGCGCTCGTCGGCACGCTGGCCTCGACGCCCCGCGGTGCCGGTGGGTTCGGGTACGACCCCGCGCTGGTGCCGCTGGGTCACGACCGCACGTGCGCCGAGCTGAGCCCCGACGAGAAGAACGCGATCAGTCACCGCGGGCAGGCCTTCCGGGCGCTCGCGCCCGTGATCGCCCGCGTGCTGCGTGGCTGAGCCCGTCTGCGTCGTCGCGCGCGGCGTCTCCTTCGGCTACCCGGGGCGCCCGGTGCTCGACGCGCTCGACCTGGTGGTCTCGGCCGGCGAGCGGCTGGGCCTGGTGGGGGAGAACGGCGCGGGAAAGACGACGCTGCTGCGCGTGCTGGGCGGGTCCCTCGACCCGATGGCCGGCTCGGTGCACCGGGTGGGCTCGCTCGCCGTCGTCGACCAGGAGCTCGACGTCCCGGCGGGCACCACGATCGGCACCCTGGTCGAGCAGACCTCCGCGGCGACCCGGGCCGTGGCGGCGCAGCTCGAGGCGCTCATCGCCGGCTTCGACCACGAGCACGGCGACCTCGCCGACTACGGCGACGCCATGACGCGCTACGAGCAGCTCGCGGCGTGGGACGTCGACCGCCGCATCGACGAGGCCCTGACGCGGTTCGGCGCGCCCCGCGACGTGACGAGACAGCTGTCGACCCTCAGCGTCGGCGAGCGGTACCGCGCGCGGCTCGCCTGCCGGATCGCGGAGCGCTCCGACGTGCTGCTGCTCGACGAGCCGACCAACCACCTGGACGCGGCGGGCATCGACTACCTCACCGGCCGGCTGCAGCAGTGGGCCGGAGCGGTCGTCATCGTGACGCACGACCGGCGGCTGCTCGACGACGTGATGACCGCGATCCTCGACCTCGACCCGGCGATGGACGGTCGCCCCGCGCTGTACGGCGCCACGCGCTACGCGGACTACCGGTTCGCGAAGGACCGTATGCTGCTGCGCTGGCGGGCCCGGTATCGCGCCGAGCGCAAGCGGGCCGAGGTGCTCGCGCAGCGGCTGGACCGCTCGTACGAGGGGCTCTCCGACGAGTGGCGTCCGCCCAAGGGCTCGCAGACGCACCGCCGGGCCACGCGCGCGCGCGGCCACGTCAAGGCGGCCGACCGGCTGGTCGAGCAGCTCAAGGCGCAGGCCGTCGAGGTGCCGGTGCCGCCGCTGTCCCTGGTGTTCCCCGACCTGCCGTCGCTGCCGCGGCGCGCCTCCACGGGCGCCGACCCCGACCGACCGCTGGACCCGGCCGCCGACCGCGCCGCTGCGCACGCCGGCCCGCTGCTCGAGGTTCGCGCACCGCGCGTCGGTGAACGGCTCGACCTGCCCGGGCGCCGCATCGACATCGGCGCGTGCGGCCGGCTGCTCGTCGTCGGGCCGAACGGCTCGGGCAAGTCGACGCTGCTGGCCGCCATGGCGGGATCCGTGGCGCTCGACCGCGGCAGCCGGACCCTCGCGCAGGGGGTGCGCGTCGGCGTCCTGGCGCAGGAAGGTCCGGCGGAGCACGCGTCCGAGCAGCACACCACGGCGTTCGACGCGTACGGTCGGCACGCGTTGCGGCTGCTCGACTCCGGCGCGCTCGACCCCGACCAGCTGGTCCCCGTCGCCGCGCTGGGACTGCTGACCGAGGAGGACCTGGACCGGCCGCTGCGCGAGCTCTCGGTGGGCCAGCGTCGACGGTTCGACCTCGCGTGCGCGCTGCTGGCCGCGCCGCACCTGCTCATCCTCGACGAGCCCACCAACCACCTGTCCGTCGGGCTCGTGGACGAGCTCACGGCCGCGCTGCGGCTGACGTCGGCCGCCGTGGTCGTCGCGACTCACGACCGCCGCATGCGCGCCGACCTGGCCGAGTGGCCCGTGCTCGAGCTATAGCCGCCCGACGTGCGCCATCGCCTGGCGCAGCAGCACGCCCTGGCCGCCGTTCATCTCCACCTGCACCTGCTCGGCGCACGCCTCCTCGGGCGTGAGCCACGCGAGGTCGATGGCGTCGTGCTGGGGCAGGCAGTCGCCGAGGACGGGCACCACGTATGCGAGCGAGACCGCGTGCTGGCGCGGGTCGTGGTAGGACGTGACGCCCGGCGTGGGGAAGTACTCCGCCACCGTGAACGGCTGCGGCGAGGCGGGGATCTGCGGCAGGGCGACGGGGCCCAGGTCCTTCTCGATGTGCCGCACCAGCGCGTCGCGCACGCGCTCGTGGTACATCACCCGGCCGGAGATGAGCGCGCGCGACATGACACCCTCGCGCGTGACGCGCAGGAGCAGCCCGACCGCGATGACGTCCCCGGAGTCGTCGACGCGGACCGGGACGGCGTCGACGTAGACGATGGGCAGCGAACGGCGGACCTTGGCGATCTCGTCGCTGCTCAGCCACCCTTCGGGTCGCTCGGGCACGGGGAACTCGGCGGAAGCGGTCACTGCTTGTTTCTACCGCATGCCGCGCGGCCAGGCTCCGAGGGCGCGCAGCTTGGGCGCCCACGTTCGCCGCGCGCGTGGTGAGATCGGGAATAGCAGAGCGCGCCGAGGCGCTGAGATGGCCGGACAACCGACACCGGGAGGAAACATGCCCACCACCACGCTGACCGCCGAGACCATCGGCCAGACGCTGCAGGACAACGACATCGTCCTGATCGACTTCTGGGCCGACTGGTGCGGTCCGTGCAAGCGTTTCGGCCCCGTCTTCGAGGCCTCCTCGGACGAGAACACCGACATCGTGCACGCCAAGGTCGACACCGAGGCCGAGCAGGCGCTCGCCCAGGAGCTGCAGATCTTCTCGATCCCCACGCTGATGGCCTTCCGCGAGGGCATCCTCGTGTTCAACCAGGCCGGTGCGCTGCCCGCCCCGGCGCTCGCGCAGGTGGTCGAGGCCGTCAAGGGGCTCGACATGGACGACGTCCGCGCGCAGATCGCGGCGTCCGCCAAGGAGTAGCCCACACGCACCGAAGGCGGCGTCCCCTGGGGGACGCCGCCTTCGTCGTGTGCGGGAGACGGGATTTGAACCCGCACGCCCTCTCGGGCACCAGGACCTAAACCTGGCGTGGCTGCCGTTTCACCACTCCCGCGCGCGCCGAGTCTCGCAGAGACCCAGCGGGTGCGTCAGCCGATGCCCAGGTCGCGCCGCAGCTTGGCGACGTGGCCCGTGGCCCTGACGTTGTACTGGGCCAGCTCGACGGTGCCGTCGGCCGCGACCACGACGGTCGAGCGGATGACCCCCGTCACCGTCTTGCCGTACAGCTTCTTCTCGCCCCAGGCGCCCCACGCCTCGAGCACCTCGCGGGTCGGGTCGGAGGCGAGGGGGAAGGTCAGCCGCTCCGCCTCGACGAACGCCGCGAGCTTGTCCACCGCGTCGGGGGAGACGCCCACCACCGAGAACCCGGCGGCCTGCAGCGACGCCAGGGAGTCGCGGAAGTCGCACGCCTCCTTGGTGCAGCCCGGCGTCATCGCGGCGGGGTAGAAATAGACGATGACCCGCTGGCCGCGCAGGTCGGCGAGGTGCACCTGGCCGCCGTCGGCGGTGGCCAGCGTGAAGTCGGGGGCGAGGTCGCCGGGGGCAAGACGGGGCACGGGTCCTCCAGAGTTCGTGTGGCCCCACCCTACGGTCGCGGCGGGTACGGTCGAAGCGTGAGTGCACCAGACGAGAGCCCCCTGCCGATCCGCATGCTCAACGACCGCCTGCTGGTGTCGCTGGACGCCGCGGCCGGCGAGCGACGCTCGTCCGCCGGCATCGTGATCCCCGCGACGGCGGCCGTCGGCAAGCGGCTCGCGTGGGCCGACGTGGTCGCCACGGGACAGCACGTCCGGCAGGTCGAGGTGGGGGACAGGGTGCTGTTCGACCCCGACGAGCGTGCCGAGGTCGAGCTCGAGGGCGCCACCTACCTGCTCCTGCGGGAGAAGGACGTGCATGCCGTGGCGGCTCCGCGCGGCGCCGGCGCGGGCACCGGGCTGTACCTCTGAGGCGGCCGCACGTGACGCTCGTCACGAGCCCGGGATCGGATTAGCAACCTGGGCCGGAAGCCTGTAACGTTCTGCACCGCGCGCCATTAGCTCAATTGGCAGAGCAGCTGACTCTTAATCAGCGGGTTCGGGGTTCGAGTCCCTGATGGCGCACCACCGAAGGCCCTTCACCAGCGGAAACGCGGGTGGGGGGCCTTCGTCGTCCCGTTCCCGGTCCGACCGGCAACGGCGAGCGTTACCCTCCGGGAATGGCACGCGGCGGCGAGATGCAGCGCGTCGACCTCGTCGAGGGTCATGAGGTCGAGCAGCGCGCCGCGCCGGCGCCTCCGCGATCGCGTCGACGCACTCTGGCGTGGGTCGCCGCCGGTGTCGTCGTCGCTCTCGCGCTGCTGGGTGGGCAACGGTGGATGGACGCACGTCGGGAGGCGGAGCTCGCCGCGCTGGCCGAGGTGCCCGGTGTGCTCGCGCCGGTCGAACCGCCGCTCCAGGTGGTCGAGCGGCTGCGCGGTGACGACATGCGCACGCGGTTCGGGCCCAGCGGCACCGTGGAGTACGCGGCCGACGGCTCGCAGCGTTACGTCTGGACGGGCACCGGCGGGAACGGCGGGTGGACCGTCACCCTGCTCGGGCCGACGCCGGCGTTCGCGAGCGCGGAGGGCGTCTTCGACGGCACCCAGTGCCAGACGGACGGCGACCGGCCGAGCACGTACGGCGACCCGTACATGTACGGGTACAGCATGAGCTCCGCCCGTCGCGTGGTGTGCCTGGTGACCGACGGAGGGCAGCCATACACCGACGTGCCCCAGGACCGGGTGCCCGCCACGTTCGCCCGGGTGGTCGTCCTCGACGCCGAGGACGGCGCCGTGCGCGCCGAGTGGCCCGCGGATCCGGCTCAGACCGTGACGGTGCTCGGGAAGATGGTCGTGCTCGGCTGGGCGGACGGTGACGACGCCGTGGTCTCCGCCCGCGACCTGCGCACGGGCGAGACGCTCTGGACCCACCGCCTGCAGGGAACGCCGCCGCGGACCGACGAGGAGGCGGATCTGCGGTCGGTGGTGCTGTCCGCGGCCGGCGGGATGCTCCTGGTCGACTCCCTCGACGGGCAGCTCACCGTGTTCACACCCGACGGTGAGGTCTCTCATCGCTTCCCCCGCCAGGCCAGCGGCATGCCGGCCGCGCAGTGGACGGAGCTGCGCTCGGGGCAGCTCGTCCTGACGTCGGCGGACCGCGGCGGTCGCGCGACGACGACGGTCGTGTCCCCGGACGGCGGCCCTGCCGCCGATGTCACGGTAGCGGGCGCGAACATGCCCGTGACCGTCGACGACGGCAGCGTCCCGCACCTGCTCCTCACCGAGAGCGGCAAGCTCCAGGCGTGGGACGCGCTCACGGGCGAGGCGCTCTGGACGGCGAAGGACCTCTACGTGGTCGGCCAGGTGCTGGTCATGCTCGGTCGGGTGTACGTGGCGAGCACCGACGGGGTGGTCGCGTTGGACGCGGGAACGGGCGAGGCCGTGTGGTCCGTCCCGTGGGCCGAAGGAGGTCTCATCGGGACCCTCTACACGGACGCGTCGCACATCCTGGTCGCCACCGACACCCCGTCGCAGGCCGAGCCCGGGGGAGAGCTCGTGGCGCTGGACCGGGACAGCGGGGAGCAGGTGTTCCGCGCTCGGTACCCGCGCGGCGTCAGCGTGGTCTCGCAGCTGGGACGGATGCTCATGGGCGTGGTGGAGGACTCCGACGAGTTCGTGCTGATCAGGTAGCGAGCACGAGAAGCCGCCGGTCCTGATCCGCTGACGACCACATGCTGCGCCCGGCCGTCCGACGGGCGACGATGACCGTGGACCCGGCGATCGACGCCGCGTGGACAGGAGCGGACAGGAGGCAGCGATGGCCGAGCAGGAGACCACCTTCGACGTGATCGTCGTGGGGGCGGGCGCCGTCGGGGAGAACGCGGCGGACAGGGCCGGCCGCTCCGGGCTGAGCGTGGCACTCGTCGAGCACGCCCTGGTGGGCGGCGAGTGCTCCTACTGGGCGTGCATGCCGTCCAAGGCGCTGCTGCGGCCGGGCGCCGTGCTCGCGGCGGCGCACGCGGCGCCCGGAGCCGACGCCGCGGCCGCGGTCGACGTCGCGGCGGCGCTCGCGCGGCGGGACGAGGTCGCCGCGCACTGGGACGACTCGGGGCAGGTGGGCTGGGTCGACAGCGTGGGCATCACGCTGCTGCGGGGGCACGCGAGGTTCACCGGTCCGCGCGAGCTCGCGCTCAGCACCGACGGCGGTGAGCAGCGGCTGATCGCCCGGCACGCGGTGATCGTCGCGACGGGTTCCGCGCCGGTGGTGCCCGGCATCGAGGGGCTGGCCGAGGCGAGGCCGTGGACGAGCCGCGACGCGACGTCGGTGCAGCACGTCCCCGCCCGGCTCGTCGTGCTCGGTGGCGGTGTCGTCGGCGTCGAGATGGCGACGGTCTTCGCCGACTTCGGCAGCGACGTGACCCTCGTGGTGCGCGGGGACCGCCTGCTCGCCGCCGCCGAGCCGTTCGCGGGCGAAGCCGTCGCCGACGCGCTCGCGGACCTCGGGGTCACCGTGCTGTTCGGGGCCCAGGCTTCGGCGGTCACGCGCGACGACGACGGTGTCCACGTCACGCTCGGCGACCGCACGCTGCACGCCGACGAGATCTTGGTGGCGACCGGCCGCCGGCCGCGCACCGACGACCTGGGCGTCGAGACGCTCGGACTGACTCCCGGGCGCGCCATCGAGGTCGACGACACGCTCGCCGCCGCGTCGGTCGACGGGGGATGGCTCTTCGCGGTCGGCGACGTGAGCGGTCGGACGGCCACCACTCACCAGGGCAAGTACGACGCCCGTGTGGCGGGCGACGTCGTCGCCGCACGGTTCGGGCCGGACGACGCCGCGCGCGAGGCGGAGCGTGATGCGGGCCCGTGGTCGCGCTACCGGGCCACGGCCGACGAGGACAGCGTCCCGCAGGTCGTCTTCTCCCGGCCGGAGGTCGCGTGGGTGGGGCACACCGAGGCCAGTGCCCGCGAGGCGGGCATCGACGTCCGTGTGGTCCCGTACGACCTCGCCAACCTGGCGGGCGCCAGCGTCCTGTCTCCCGACTACACCGGCAAGGCCCAGCTGGCTCTCGACGACGCGCGAGGAGTGATCGTCGGCGCGACGTTCGTCGGGCCCGACGTCGCGGAGATGCTGCATGCCGCGACGGTGGCCGTCGTCGGGCAGGTTCCGCTGGCCCGGCTCTGGCACGCGGTGCCCGCGTACCCGACCCTGAGCGAGGTGTGGCTCCGCTTCGGTGAGGCCGCGGGTCTCTGACCGCTCACGGCACTCGTCGTGCAGACGACGAGGGCGGCTCCCCGGTGGGGAGCCGCCCTCGCGCTGCGGGGGTGGGTCAGCCTGCGGCCAGCGAGCCGTCGCTCGACAGCACCAGGCCGATCGCCGCGTCGCCCTTGCGGACGGCGTCACCGATCAGACCGAAGTCGTACGACTTGAACTGCGTGAAGCTCAGGCCGTACTTCTCCTCGAGCCCCGGCTGGCAGAACGGGCGGTCCGGGCACTCGGGCGGGCCGGCGAGCGTCAGGCCGCCGCCGCACGCCGTCGCCAGCTCGCTGAGCGAGGTGACCTTGTGGGCGTCGGCGAACTCCTTGGTCACGGCGAACGCGTTCTGGTCCTGCGCCGCGGACGCCTTGCCGACCACGAGCTTGCTCTGCTCGGCCAGCGGCGTGAGCGCGGCGACCGTGGCGTCCACGTCGGACGACGCGACCGAGGGGGCCTCCGCGCCGTTGATCTTGGCGTTGAGGAAGTCGGCCAGCGTCGCGGCGTACTCGGGGACCGCGACGAGCTCGCCCTTCTCCAGCGGCGGCAGGTAGGTCTCGCGGTTGCCGATCGACCGCACCGTCACGTCGAACCCGGCGCTGCGCAGGACTTCGCCGTAGATCTCCGCCAGCGTGAGGTTCTCCGAGAAGTTGGCCGCGCCCACCTCGAGCTTGCCGCTCCCGCTCTTGTCGGCCGCGGCCAGGCCCTCGGACGTCACGAACTCCTTGGCGACCTCCTTGGAGGTGCGCCGATCGATGTCGACCGCCTTGTTGAGCTGGATCAGCTTGTCGGTGTCGAGCGCCGCCGACACCGAGCTGAGCAGGTCCACGATCTCGGGGTTCTTGTCCGCGGCAGCCTTGTTGATGGCCGGGATGATGTTGTCGGCGTTCTGCAGCCCCTTGTCGTCGGTGAGGACGACGAGTTGGTCACCTGCGGCGGGCTTGCACTCCGTGCCGCCCGACGCCGAGGCGTTCGCGGTGGGTTCCTCCTCACCGCCGCCGGAGCCGGGGGTCCCGCACCCCGCGAGGGCGAGCGTCGAGGCGAGCAAAGCGGTGGTCAGCACAGTCTTGGCCGTCAGGTGGCGGACGCGCATCGTGGGCTCCTGGGGTCGGGTCGTGGTGGGGGTGCGCTCAGCTGCGCGTCGGTGCCGGCGTCTCAGGCCGACGTCGGACCATTCGAACTGCTCGAAGCCATGGCGGCAACCGGTGGGTCGGAAGGCCGTCCTTGGCGCCAACGGCGTGCGGGTCGTGTGGATTCCCGCAGGCCACGAGGGGTGAGGAGGCGTTGGGCGACGGCGAGGACGCCCTCCGCGACGAGGCACAGGCCGGCGACGAGGACGCCGCCCGCCAGAACCTGACCGTAGCGCTGCGTGCCGAAGCCGTTCACGATGATCGACCCGAGGCTCGTGCCGCCCACCAGTGCGGCGAGCGGGACGGTGGCGAGGACCTGCACGACCGCGGTGCGGACACCGGCCGCGACGAGCGGCACCGCGAGGGGGAGCTCGACCTCCCAGAGCCGGCGCCGGCTCGACATGCCCAGCCCCCGCGCCGCGTCCACGACGTCGCGGTCGACGTCCCCGAGACCCGTCACGGTGTTGGTGAGCAGCGGCGGCACCGCGAAGACGGCGCACGCGAGCACGGTCGCGGTGTTGCCGAAGAGCCCGGCCGAGGCGAAGAGCGTGAGCAGGGCGAGCGTGGGCAGGGCGCGCGTGGTGTTCGCGAGGACGACGCCCGCCGTGCCACCCCGCCGGGCGTGCCCGAGCCAGACACCTGCCGGCAGCGCCACCACCGCCGCCAGGAGCACGGCGAGGAGTGTGACGCGCAGGTGCGCGGCCGTCAGGGCCAGCACACCGTTGCTGCCCGTCCAGTTCAGCGGGTCGTTGAGCCACGCGACGGCTTCCTGCACGATATCCACGCCGCCCCCTCAGACCGAGACGTCCGCGAGCAGGCGCGCGGAGCGTGACCAGGGCATCGAGACCCGCGCCACCAGCACGATCGCGACGTCCGCGACGAGCGCGAGCAGCAGGCAGAGCAGCGTCGCGGTCATGATCTCGGCGTGGTAGTTGCTGCGGAACCCGCGGAACATGAGCTGCCCCAGGCCGCCGTACCCGACCACGACGCCGACGGTCACGAGCGCGACCGTGGTGACGGTGGCGATGCGCACGCCGGCGACGATGCTCGGCAGCGCCTGCGGCAGCTCGACCTGCGCGAGCATCCGCATCCGGCCGTACCCCATGCCGCGAGCCGCGTCCGTGACCGCGGGATCGACCCCCTGCAGCCCGGTGAGGATGTTGCGCACCAGGACGAGCAGCGCGTAGGCGACCAGGCCGATGAGCACCGTCGTGCGCCCGATGCCCGTGTACGGGGCCAGCAGCGCGAACAGCGCGAGCGACGGGATCGTGTAGAGCACGCCGGCGGTCCCGACGACGGGCGCCGCCAGCCGCGGCCGCAGGTGCGCCAGCGCGGCGAGCGGGAAGGCGATCAGGAGCGCGATCGCGACGGCCTGCACCGTGAGCGAGACGTGCTGGCTCAGCGCGTCCGCGATGTCGGCGTGGTTGCGCTCCACGTAGTCCCAGGAGAACCAGGGGTTGGGTGGTGAGTCCGCCAGCCGCATGGAGCGACCGTAGCGGGCGGCTCCGACACGCGCAGGACCTCGCCGTGCCCCGACCGGTGGAGGTCGCGGCTGTCGGAGGCGGGCGCTAGCGTCCCTCGGGTGGCAGACGAGTGGGCGATCCGTTTCGACGGCGTGAGCAAGACCTACCCCGCCGGGGGCGCGGGCACCGGTCCGGCGGCCGTGCACGACCTCGACCTCGACGTGCGCGCGCACGAGGTGCTGGTGCTCGTCGGGCCCTCGGGCTGCGGCAAGTCCACGACCCTGCGCATGGCGAACCGCCTGGTCGAGCCCAGCGCGGGCCGCATCCTGCTGGAGGGCGACGACGTCACCCGCGTCGACCCGGTGCAGCTGCGCCGCCGCATGGGCTACGTGATCCAGAACGTCGGCCTGTTCCCGCACCGGACCGTCGCGCAGAACGTCGCGACCATCCCCAAGCTGCTGGGCTGGGACCGGAAGCGCACGGGCGAGCGCGTCGAGCAGCTCCTCGAGCTCGTCGGTCTCGCGCCGGAGCGGTACGCCAAGCGGTATCCCCACGAGCTGTCCGGCGGCGAACGCCAGCGTGTCGGGGTCGCGCGTGCGCTGGCCACCGACCCGCCCGTGCTGCTCATGGACGAGCCGTTCGGCGCGGTCGACCCGGTCGGTCGCCGGCGGCTGCAGAACGAGTTCTCCCGCATCCAGCGTGAGCTCGGCACGACGGTCATGCTCGTGACGCACGACATCGACGAGGCCGTGCGCATGGCCGACCGCGTCGCGGTGCTCAGCTCGGGCGCCACCATCGAGCAGCTCGCCTCACCGCTCGAGGTGGTGGCGCGCCCCGCTTCGGCGGCGGTCGCGGGGCTCGTCGGGGGCGGGCGCACGGCGCGGCTGCTGACGCTGGGGCGGCTGGAGTGGAGCGACCTGGAGGACCTCGCGGGCGCCGACGGCGCGACACGTCCGCACGTGCAGCTGGGCGATGAGCTCAGCGCCGTCCTCGACCACCTGGTGGACCAGGACGCCGGGGGCGTGGGCGTGCCCGTCTGGGACGCTGGTCGGCCCGTGGGGCGCGTGACGGGCCAGAGCGTGCTGCGCGCCCTGCGCCGGCTCGCCGACGAGCACGCCCCGTCCACCGATCACGCCGCCGATGGGCGCGACCCCGGCGAGCGCGCATCGGGTGGCAAGACGCCGGGCGTGCACGCGAGCAGAGACTCCTCGTGACCGCAGGCCCGGTCGGTAGGCTGCGCTCGTGACCTCGACCACCGCGCGCCTCGCCCTGGCCACCTGCGCCGAGCTGCCCGACCTCGACCCGGACGACGTCCCGCTGCGCGACGCGCTCCTCGAGCGCGGTGTCGCCACCGACGTGGTCGTCTGGGACGACCCGACGGTCGACTGGGGCACGTACCAGCACGTCATCATCCGCTCCACGTGGGACTACACGGGCCGGCCCACGCAGTTCGCCGACTGGACGCACCGCGTGGAGCGCACCAGCACGCTGCTGAACCCGGCGACCGTCGTCGGCTGGAACATCGACAAGACCTACCTGCGTGACCTGGAGAAGGCCGGGCTGCCGATCGTCCCGACCATCTGGCTGGACCCGGAGCGGAACTTCGACTCCCGCGCGATCCACACGCGCTTCCCGGCGTTCGGCGACTTCGTCGTCAAGCCGACGGTCAGCGCCGGCTCGCGCGACACCGGCCGGTACCAGGCCGACGTGACGACCTCCCGGTCGCTGGCGATCATGCACGCCAAGAACCTGCTGGGTGTGGGCCGCCGCGTGATGATCCAGCGCTACCTCGGCCAGGTGGACACCGTCGGGGAGACGGGGCTGGTGTACTTCGACGGCCAGTTCAGCCACGCGGTGCGCAAGGGGGCGATCCTGGACGGCCCGTTCCGCGCCGACGACACCGAGCTGTACGCGCGGGAGGAGATGAGCCCGCGCGAGCCCAGCGATGCCGAGCTCGAGGTCGCCGACCGGGTGGTCGCCGCGCTCCCGCAGCTGGCGCCGGGCGTGGACAAGCCTTTGCTGTACGCGCGCGTCGACCTGATCCCGGACAACGACGGCAACCCGGTGGTGCTGGAGCTGGAGCTGACCGAGCCGTCGCTCTTCTTCACGCACGCGCCCGGGTCGCTCGAGCGCTTCGCCGACGCGGTCGTGGCGCGGCTCTGAGCGGACCCGAGGCCCCGCCGGGCGAGGGACGACGAAGGGCGCCGACCCGAGGATCGGCGCCCTTCGTCGTGCATGGGGTGAGTAACGGGACTTGAACCCGCGACCCCCTGGACCACAACCAGGTGCTCTACCAGCTGAGCTATACCCACCATGTCCCCGTCCGTGGACGAGGCAGGAAGAACTGTACCGGAGGGAAGCCCGTACGGAGAATCAGCCCTCCAGGGCACCCCGCACCGACGTCGCGACGACCTCGGACGCGATCTTCTTCGCGGCGGTCGAGTCGGGACCGGGCTGCTCCGGGAACAGCGCCGCACGGTAGTAGCGCAGCTCGTCGATGCTCTCCAGGATGTCCGCGAGGGCGCGGTGCCCGCCGTTCTTGGCGGGGGCGGAGAAGTAGACGCGCGGGTACCAGCGGCGCGCGAGCTCCTTGATCGACGACACGTCGACGATCCGGTAGTGCAGGTGCCCCACGAGCTCGGGCATGTCCCGGTCCAGGAACGCCTTGTCGGTGCCGACGGAGTTGCCGGCCAGCGGCGCCTTGCCCGGCTCGGGCACCCAGGTCCGCACGTAGTCGAGCACCTGCTGCTGGGCGTCGGCCAGGGTGGTGCCGGTGGCCAGCTCCGTGAGGAGGCCCGACGTGGTGTGCATGGTGCGCACGAAGTCGCCCATCTGCTCCAGCGCGTGCGGCGGCGGGGCGACGATCACGTCGACGCCCTCGCCGAGCACGCGCAGCTCGGAGTCGGTGACGACGGCGGCCACCTCGACCAGGGCGTCGGCGCCGAGGTCGAGGCCGGTCATCTCGCAGTCGATCCACACGATGCGGTCGGCGCTCTCGTGTCCGTGGGGGGCGGGCGTGGGCGTCGTCTGGCTGGTCACACGTCTCAGCCTAGGCGGTCGAGGGCGTCGGGCCTGCTCGCGCGCGTGACCGGCGTGTGATGGGCTGGGCCGCCATGAGCCCCGAACACGCGCGCCGGCTGGTGTGGACGCTGCTGCCCGGTCTGGTGCTCACCGCCGCCGGGCTGGTTCTGTTCGGCAAGATGCTCGACGACGTCCGCGAGGGCGACGACCTCGCGGCGGTGGACCAGGCGGTGCTCGACTGGCTGGTCGCGCACCGGTCGCCGTGGCTGACCAGCGTGCTCGCGGCGATCACCTTCGTGTCCGGCCCGGTCGTCCTGCCCATCCTGGTGCTGCTGGCGTGCGTGGTGTGGTGGTGGGTCCGGCGCGAGTGGTGGCGTCCCTCGGTGCTCGCCGCGGCGATGGTCGGCTCGACCGCGCTCGGGTTGCTGGTCAAGGACCTGGTCAACCGCCCGCGCCCGCCCGCCGAGACCATGCAGGTCCCGGGCGCGGAGCACACCGCGTCCTTCCCGTCGGGTCACACCCTGGGCACGGCCACGCTGCTGCTCGTGGCGGGCTACCTCGTGTGCAGCCGGCGCAGGTCGGCCGCGTGGACCGTGGCCTGGGTCGTGGCGGCCGTCGCGGGGACGGCGCTGGTCGCCGTCAGCCGGCTGTACCTCGGGTACCACTTCCTCACGGACGTGATCGCCTCGATCGGCCTGGCCGTCGCGGTGCTCGGCATCGTGTCGATCGTCGACCGGTGGCACACCGGCCCTCCGCCGAACCGGACGTCAGCCCGTGCGCCCGCTGTCGTGGCCGGGGACGGTTGACGCGACCCAGGCCGCCAGCGGCACCAGCACGGTGACGCCCACGGCGATCGCCGCCGCCGTCGCCCACGAGAGGTCGGCCCAGCGCAGCACCAGCAGGATCACGACGCCCGCGGCCAGCCCCATCCCGACGCGCTCGAGCCACACCGTGCGCCGGGGGTGCCCCTGCTCCTGTGGCGTCGGCTCGACGCTCGCGTGCCGGCCCATCAGGCCACCGCGCGGGGGAGGGTCGCAAGCATGTGCCCATCGTGGCACGTCAGCGGGCCGTGCGCGGCGGACGTCGTGGGCGCTCCGCACGCGCCCGGACATGCGAACGGGCCGGCTCCCACGGTGGGGAACCGGCCCGAGGCGGTGGTCAGACGACTCGCACGGTGGCGAGCCGCAGAGCAGGCGCCACGGGGCGGCGCGTACTCGGAGGTCGCCTCGAGGCGTCGGACGGATGGGTGACGCGAGCGCGCTCCCGGGCGATCTCAGCCTGCCGGGTGGCCTGCTGCTGCTCGAGGCGGACGAGGTCGTAGGTGAAGGTCGGGTGCATGACGAAGTTCTCCGAACGGGTGGGTGGGATGGCCCGTCGGGAGGTGCTCCCGGCGGGTGGGTCGCCGTGCTCGGCGGCGAACGGTGACTCAGGAACACCAGACCACGCGGGAGATACCCGGGTCACGGGTTTTTCCTCGAGCCTGCCCGGATCGGCCGCTGCTCAGGCCCGGGACGGGTCGTCCGGCGGTAGCCAGACCGGGCCGCCGCCGTCCGGGTCCCGGTCCCACCCACGCTCACGGGCGACGACGTGCGCCGTCCGGATGAAGTCGGCGGTCACCTGGGACGGCTGCTCGTGCCGCCAGGCGATCGACCAGGGGTACAGGGGCTGCAGCTCGGCGGGCGCGTACACCGGCATCCCCACCTCGGCATACCTGCGCGCGTAGCTGTCGAACTCGAGCAGGAAGGCCGATCCGCGGGCGCGCGACCGGACGCTCAGGCAGTTGCTGAACGCGCCGGGGTTGCCGAGCCAGCTCAGGGAGACCCCGGCCTCGCGCTCGAAGGCCGTGAGGAACTCGCCGTGCGCGTTGTACAACCCCGAGCCGGTCGCGTCCGCGAACACCTCAAGGTCCCGCTCGTGCAGGGAGACGCGGGATGCCGCGGGGTCGCCAGGGCGGCCGACGAGCCGCATCGGCTCGCGCCGCAGGGGGCGGTGGTGCCAGCCCGTCGGGTGCTCGGCCAGCATCCGGGCCGTGACGCGCAGGATCGCCACGTCCAGCCGGTCGCTCAGCAGCGCGTCGAGCTGGCGCGCGCTGTCCATCGAGCGCTCGACCAGCTCGACCGTGGGGTGCGCCGCGGCGAAGGCGTCCGCGACCGCCCGGCTGGTGGAGAGCTCGAAGATGTGGGCGATGCGCACCGTGTTCGCCGCGGGGGAGTGGCGCATGCGCTCGGCGAGGGCGAGCAGCTGGCGGCCGTCGTCGCGGAACTGCTCACCGCGCGAGGTGAGCGTCACGTGGCGGCTGTCTCGTACCAGCAGCTTGCTGCCCAGAAAGTCCTCGAGCTTGCGGATCTGCTGGGACAGGCCGGGCTGACTGATGTGCAGCCGCGCGGCGGCGCGACCGAAGTGGAGCTCGTCGGCGAGCACGACGAAGTACCTGACCAGACGCAGATCGAGATCCATCGGCCTCCCTCTCGGCCACACCGTAGGGCAGCGCGGTTATCGATCCAGGGCAAACAGGTCTTGGACGGCACATCCGGACGCGCGATGGGGTGGTGGCACGTCCCCCTCCGTCCACCGCGAGCTGGAGAATCCCGATGACCGCATCCCGCCCTGTCGTCTTCATCCACGGCCTGTGGCTCCACGCCAGCAGCTGGCAGCCCTGGGTCGACCTGTTCCGCGAGCACGGCTACGACCCGGTGGCGCCCGGCTGGCCGCGCGAGGCCGCGACCGTGGTGGAGGCGCGGGAGCGCGCCGACGACGTCGCCAACATCTCGATCGACGAGGCCGTCGACCACTACGCCGCCGTCATCGCGGGCCTGGAGACGCCGCCCGTGGTGATCGGCCACTCGTTCGGCGGCCTCATCACCGAGAAGCTGCTCGGGCAGGGGCACGGCGCGGCGGGCGTCGCCATCGACCCCGCGCAGATCAAGGGCGTCCTGCCGTTGCCCCTCGCGCAGCTGCGCTCCGCGCTGCCGGCCCTGGGCAACCCCGCCAACCTGCACCGAGCGGTGTCGCTCACGCGCGAGCAGTTCCGGTTCGCGTTCGGCAACGCGCTGCCGGAGCAGGAGTCCGACGCGCTGCACGAGCAGTGGGCGATCCCGTCACCCGCGCGGCCGCTGTTCCAGGCCGCGGCTGCCAACTTCGTCATGCACTCGCAGGCCGCCGTCGACACCGCCAACGCCGACCGCGGCCCGCTGCTGCTCATCTCGGGCACGGCCGACCACACCGTGCCCGACGTCGTCACGCGCTCGACCTTCAAGCAGTACCGCGACTCGACCGCGGTCACCGAGCTGCGCCAGTTCGAGGGCCGGGGGCACTCCCTGACGATCGACCACGGGTGGCGCGAGGTCGCGGACGCGACCCTCACGTGGCTCCTCGGCCAGGGGCTCTGAGCCATGGACCTGGGACTCGCAGGGCGCATCGCGGTGGTCACGGGCGCGAGCAAGGGCATCGGCCTGGCCGTGACCCGCACGCTGGCGCGCGAGGGCGTGCGCGTGGTGGCCGGTGCCCGCACCAGCACGCCCGAGCTCGACGCCCTCGTGGCCACCGGCAGCGTCCGCCACGTGCCGGTCGACCTGTCGACCGCCGACGGACCGGCCTCTCTCGTCGGCGCCGCCCTCGAGCTCGGCGCGATCGACATCCTGGTCAACAACGTGGGTGCGGTCACGCCTCGCACCGCGGGCTTCCTGTCCGTGACCGACGACGAGTGGGCGGCGAGCCTCAACCTCGGCCTCATGGCCGCGATCCGCGCCACCCGGGCCGTGCTGGGCCCGATGCTCGAGGCGGGAGGAGGCTCGATCGTGACCATCAGCTCGGTCAACGCCTTCCTGCCCGACCCGACGGTCATCGACTACAGCGCGACGAAGGCCGCGCTGACCAACTTCTCCAAGTCCCTGTCGAAGGAGGTGGGCGCGCGGGGCGTCCGGCTCAACACCATCAGCCCGGGGCCCGTCGCGACGGACCTGTGGCTGGGGGCCGACGGCGTCGCCGCTCGCCTGGGTCGTGCCTCCGGCAGCGAGCCCGGTGCGGTGTCCGACGCCGCCGCCGGGCAGTCGGTGACCGGGAGGTTCACGCGGCCGCAGGAGATCGCGGAGCTGGTCGCCCTGCTGGCCAGCGACGTGGTCGCGAACGTGACCGGGGCGGACTTCGTCATCGACGGCGGACTGACGACCCAGACGTAGCCGACCGCCGTTCACAAGGCGATCCCGCGGACGTATCGTCGGGAGATGCCGGTCGACCGGCATGCCGGGTGAGCGACGATCGACGCGGGGAGCCCCGATGGCAGCTCGGGCCAGCACACGGGAGTACGACCAGTTCGGCCCGTGGATCGACGAGGTGCGTGGCCCGCAGGACGTGCCGGCGCTGTACAGCGACTACCCGATCGACTTCGCCGCGGGCGAGCTGGTGCTGAAGATCCCCCGCAACATCGCGCGTCGCGACGCGACGCCCGACATGGACCTGTACGACCACCTGCTCCTGCTGCGCCGCGACGACTTCGTGGTGCTGAGCCGGACGGACCCGACGGCGGGCGGCGCGCCGGACGGCGCACCGTACGGCCAGCGGGTGCTGGCCTTCCAGGACATCGCCGCGATCCATGACGTCGTGAACCTGCTCGACGGCCGCCTGTCGATCCTGGCGCGGGACGGCGACGTCGTGTCCGTCGCGTACAACGGTGCCGCCCGGGCGAGCGTCGACCGCCTGATCGACGTGCTGCGCGCAGGGCTGTGGACGTACCCGCCGGCCCCGACCGGGGAACTGCTGGCCGGCGCCGCGCCCGAGGCCGAGGGCGCGGCCCCGCTGGCCCGTCACGACGGTGCCCTGATGGGCGACTTCGAGTCCGTGGCCCGCCGGTTCGGCGGTCTCAAGCCATGGGCGTGGCACGACCGCCAGGTGGTGCCTCCGCGCGGGTCCGGCTGGCGCGCGCTCGCGCGCCGGCTCACCCACGCCATGTCACCGATGACCCTGCACGCGGCGGTGCTCGCCACCGACGACGTCGCGCTCGACGTGTTCGGGCGGCGCGGGTGGCTCATCCGCGGCAAGGCGCCGGAGCTCTCGTCGGCACGGCTGGTCATCCCGTTCGGCGCACTGGAGAACGTCCGGACGGCGCCGCACGACGAGTACCACGGCGTCTCCGAGGTGACGTTCGGCTCGGGCGACGCGCGCGTGTCGATCTGCGTGCCGCAGGACTCGGGCGCGCTGCACGGCATCGAGCGGGCCCTGGTGGGCGTCGGGCGGACGTGATCTCGCGGCGCCCCCGGCAGGACTCGAACCTGCAACCTACGGATTAGAAGGCCGTTGCTCTATCCATTGAGCTACGAGGGCTGGGTGTGCGCGGGTGCCCACCGCGTCGGGTGCACCCGGCGCACAGGCTACCGCCCGGTGCGGACCGTCGAACGCGGCAGTGACGGCTCCCGCCGCCCTACGGTGGGCCCATGACGGAGGGCTCGGAGGCGCTGCTGGTCGGCCCGCGCGGTCGTCGCCTGTGCCTCGAGCTCGCGCAGGTCATGGCCCGTGACGCGGGGTCGCCGCCGTCGGAGGACCTCCTCAGGGCGGTCATGTTCGCGGCGCACGGGCTCGATCCCGGGTCGTCGGCCGTGATGGTGATCGGCGGCGACGCCATCCCCACGGCCACACCGGCCGAGGTGGCCGAGAGGCTGGACGCGCTCGCGCTCGCGCCGGTGGACGAACGCGGCATGCTCGAGGCGCTCCGGGCGGCGGTCGACAGCGCGCGGTACTGGCAGGAGCCCGACGGCGACGACGTGCTGGCCGGCACCGCCGAGGTGCGGGCGTCGCTGGCCCGCTTCGCCGTCGTGGCCGCGACCACCGAGGCCGCAGCGTGGTGGTCGACGCCGCTCGCGCGGGACGAGCAGTGGGCCGTGACCTTCGACGACCCCGCGACGGCGCGGCTGTCGGCCACGAACGCCGTGGATCTCCTCGCGCTGTGGCGCGCGCACGCCGGGCAGGAGGAGGCCCGAGCGATGCGCGAGTGGCCGACGGACCCGCGAGCGAACTTCAGCGCCACGTGGTGGTCGACGCCGCCGGCGGAGCTGACCCGCACCACCCGCGCCCGTGGCGCCCTGGGGCCGATGGGGCTGTGGCTGGTGGAGGACGCGTACGACTGGGACCGCGCCACTGCGGGACCGGTCTCGGTGCCGCCGGCCGCGCGGATCTACGAGGTCGACGGGCCCCACGCGTGGGTGTCCCTGTGCCGCCGGTACCCGCTCGAGGTCACGGCCTCGCGGCGGCACGACTGGTACCGCGCCACGGGCGTCGAGGGCAGGTGGCTGATGCCCGACTGGGCGCGCGTCGCAGGGGACGTCGACGCCGTGCACCTCACGGTCCGTGGCTACCTCACGGCGGCGGGGCGCGCGCTGCCGGTGACCGACGACGCCTCGACCGTCCTGGCGGGGTGGCACCCCGACGCGACCTGGTGGCTGGTCGACGTCCCCACGTCGCCGGGGGACGCGCGCAGGTGGTCCCGGGACGACGAGGGCGCCTGGACCGAAGTGCCGCGATGACCCCGGTCTGCCCGACTGGTGGGCCGCGCACCGCGTGGCGCGTTTGGCCTGGTCAGGTCCGACCCTGAGAATGAGCGGGTGAGCGTTCAGCCGGGGACAGCGTCGGCGCCGCCGGCCCGTGACCCGGCGACCGGTCGGCACTCGGCCGACGACCCCCGCGCCATCCTCGCGCGCCCCCTGGCATCGGCCTCGCTGCTCGACGCGGTCCGCGACCTGCGACGCGACGTCCACGCGACCGAGTTCCCGCTCGCGCTGGAGGGGAAGCCGGCCGCCGAGGCCTCCCGCGCCAGGCTCGTCGACCAGCTCGACGAGCACCTCGTCCCGCGGCTCACGGAGCTGTCCGCCCCGGCCGTCGTGGTGGTGGCCGGGTCCACCGGGGCGGGCAAGTCGACGCTGGTGAACTCCCTGGTGGGAGCGGAGGTCAGCACCGCTGGCGTGCTGCGCCCGACCACGCGCCGGCCCGTGCTGGTGCACCATCCGCTGGACACCGAGCTGCTCTCGCACCACCCGGTCCTCGAGTCCGTCGAGGTCGTGGCCGACGAGCACGTGCCGCGCGGCATCGCGCTGCTGGACGCGCCCGACCTGGACTCCGTGCTGGAGTCGAACCGGGAGTCCGCGCACCGGCTGCTCGAGGCCGCCGACCTGTGGCTGTTCGTCACCACGGCGGCCCGGTACGGCGACGCGCTGCCGTGGAAGGTGCTCCAGGACGCGGTCGAGCGCGGTGCCTCGATCGCCATGGTGCTGAACCGCGTGCCGTCCGACTCGCTCCCGACCGTGCGCGGCGACCTCCTGGGTCGCCTGCGGTCGCACGGGCTCGAGGGGTCGCCGCTGTTCGTCGTGCCCGACATGGGACCGCACCAGGGACTGCTCGCCGCGGCCGCCGTCGCGCCCGTGAACCGGTGGCTGAACATGCTCGCCGGGCCCGACCGCGCGCGCACGGTGATCGGCCGCACCCTGCGCGGTTCGCTCACGGCGCTGCGTGACTGGGTCGAGGAGCTGGCCGAGGCGGTCCAGGAGCAGGCCGACGCGGCCGCGGCGATCACGGTAGCGGTCGACGAGGCGCTCGTCACGCCCGCGCGCGCCGCCGCGGACGCCGTCCGGATCGGGGCGGTGGCCGACGGCCCCGTCCGCGCGCGGTGGGCCGAGCTCAGCGCCGAGGGCGGTCCGTTGGACGGCGTCGTCGGCTCGTCGGGCAAGGTCCGCGGCTCGGCCCGCGCCGGGCGCGCGCGGGCGCTCGCGCTCGCCCCGCTCACCGACGACCTGACGCGCTCTGCCGCGGCGACGCTCTCCGACGCGGGTGCGCGCACCGAGGTTGCTCTGCGCGACGCGCTGAGCAACGAGTCCGCGCCTGCTGGCGGCAGCTCGATCGCTCAGGCGTGGCGCCGCGAGGGCGCCCTCACGCGGCGCACCACCGCCGCCGAGCTGGCCGCGCGCACGTGGACGGCCCAGGGTCCGCGCGTGGTGCGCGCCGGTCTGGCCGCCCCCGACGACGAGGCGAGCGGTCGCGCCCTGGCACGCGTGCAGAAGAACCGGGCCAAGGCGGTCAAGGCGCTCGGCGAGGAGGGCCTCGCCGCGGTGGCGCTCGCGGCCGCGGCCGGGGTCACGGAGGCGTCCACGCTGCTCGTCACGCTCGTCGGTCCCGTCGGCCGGCGGATGGTCGACGAGCTCGCGGCTGACCTGACCGACCGCGCGGAGGCGCAGGCCAGGCTCGAGCGCGCGCTCGTCGGCGAGCTGCTCGCCGACCCCCATCTCGCCGACGATGCTGCCGCGCGGCTCCGCCTGCGCCTGGCCGTCCTCAAGGGGCTGACATGAGCGACTCCGAGACCCTGCAGGCGCGCGTCGACGCGTTGGTCGACGCGATCGAGCGAGGTGGGTCGCGGCTCGACCCCGCCGTCGTGGAGCGGGCGACCAGGGGCGTCGAGGGCGCCCGCGAGCGGCTCGCGCTCGGTGTCGACCACACCGTCGTGGCGCTGGTCGGCGGCACGGGGTCCGGCAAGTCCAGCCTCTTCAACACCGTGTCCGGGCTGCGCTTCGCCGACGTGGGCGTGCGCCGACCGACCACCTCCCAGGTCACGGCGTGCGTGTGGGGGAGCGATGCCAGCGCCCTGCTCGACTGGCTCGGCGTCGAGCCCGGGCGGCGCATCGAGCGCGAGAGCGCGCTCGACGGCGAGTCGCAGGTGGCTCTGCGCGGCCTGGTGCTGCTCGACCTGCCGGACCACGACTCGATCGAGCCCGAGCACCGGGCGGTCGTGGACCGGCTGCTCCCGCAGGCCGACCTGCTCGTGTGGGTGGTGGACCCTCAGAAGTACGCCGACGACGCGCTGCACACGGGGTACCTGCAGCGCCTGGTCGGGCACGAGGCGTCGATGCTCGTGGTGATGAACCAGATCGACACCGTGCAGCCGGGTGAGCGCGCGGGGCTGCTCGAGGACGTCGCTCGCCTGCTGGTGGCCGACGGCCTCACCGGCGTGCCGGTGCGCGCGGTGTCGGCCGCCACCGGCGACGGGATCGCCGAGCTGCGCGAGTCGCTCGCCGCCTCCGTGGCCGGGCGCTCGCTCGCGGCGACCCGGGCGGCGGCCGAGATCCGGGACGCGGTGGATGCCGTCGGGACCCAGGTGGGCGCTCGTGAGCCGGCCGTCCTGTCGGTCACGGGCGTCGTCGACACCCTCGCCTCGGCGGCCGGGCTCCCGGCCGTCGCCGCGGCGGTGGGAGCGGCGAGCCGCGGCCGCGACGCGACCATGCCGTCGCCCGGCCCGGTCCAGGTGCACGCCGTGGGCCTGGCCCGGTCGGCGTGGCTGGAACCGCTGGCCGCGGCCCTGCCGGCGCGGTGGGCGGCAGACCTGGACGCGCGCGTCGCGTCGTCGGCGCAGATCGGCGCCGCGGTGGGGGACGCGCTCGCCAGGATCACGATCGACACGCGGCGCTCCGCGTCCGCCGTGGCGCTCACCGCGGCCGCAGCCGTGCTCGGCGTCCTGACGATCATGGTCGCCGCGCTGGCCGTCGGCACCATGGTGGGGGACGGGGACCAGTACGACTGGGCGCAGTGGGTGGCGGTGGCGCTCGCGGCCGGCGCGGTGGCGTGCGTGCTCGGAGCCGCTGCAGCGCGGCGTGCGGCCGGCCGACGACGCGGCTCGGCAACCCTGCGGGAGGGGCGCAGCGCCATCGAGGGCGTCGCGCACGAGCTCCTCTTGGAGCCTGCCCAGCAGGTGCTGGCCGAGCACCGCGAGGTACGTGAGCGTGTGGCCGTGGCGCGCGGCTGACGTCGACGCGACCACAGCCCCCGCCCGCCGGCGTCCTGGCCCCGGAACCTCTCCCTCCCGGCCGGCGCGACGTCCCCGTTCGACGACTCTCGTGGCCATGAGCCCCGCACCCGCCGGGGCGCCGGCGAAGGAGAGTCACATGAGCACGCAGAGCCTCGACGTCACCGTGGTGGGCTGGATCGGCAGCGACGTCACCCTGTTCCCGGCCCGTGAGGGCCGGCAGGCGTACACCTCGTTCCGGGTCGCGAGCACCCGGCGGTACTTCGACCGCAGCACCGGTGCGTGGCGGGACGGGCGCACCGAGTGGTTCCGCGTCAAGGTGTGGCGCGCGCTCGCGGTCAACGCCGCGGCGTCGCTGCGCAAGGGCGACCCCGTCGTGGCGCACGGGCGCCTGTCCACGGAGGAATGGGTGAGCGCGGACGGCACGCCGCGCAGCGGGCTCGTGCTCGAGGCGGTCACCGTGGCGCACGACCTGGCGTTCGGGTCCAGCAACTTCCGCCGCACCATCAGCGGCGCGGCGCGCGCCGAGGACGTGCCCGCCGACGTCACCGACCTCGAGGAGGTGCCCGACGAGCCGAACGAGCGGTTCGTGCCGGCGAGCGCGGTCGACGACGGCGAGGCCGAGCCCGAGACCGAGTCCGAGGAGATCGACGAGCTGCGCGAGGGGGCGCGATCCTGGCCGGAGAGCGAGCTCGCCGCCAGCAGGTGATCGCCTAGGCTGGGGACCCGGAATCCCGCGAGGGGCCGGCCGGACGCCTTGCGCGACCGGGCCGGCGTCTCGACGGGCCGCACCCAGGCCGCACGCAGGCCGACCCCAAGCCCCCGAGCACCGAGGCGGACGAAGAGCCAGTGGCTGAGTTCATCTACTCCATGTACAAGACGCGCAAGGCGCACGGCGACAAGGTGATCCTTGACGACGTCACCCTGAACTTCCTGCCGGGCGCCAAGATCGGCGTCGTCGGGCCCAACGGCGCGGGCAAGTCGACGATCCTGAAGATCATGGCCGGGCTCGACCAGCCCTCCAACGGCGAGGCGCGCCTGAGCCCCGGGTACACCGTGGGCATCCTGCAGCAGGAGCCGCCGCTCAACGAGTCCAAGACCGTGCTCGGCAACGTCGAGGAGGGCGTGGCCGAGATCAAGGGCAAGCTCGACCGCTACAACGAGATCTCCGCGCTCATGGCGGAGCCCGACGCGGACTTCGACGCCCTGCTCGCCGAGATGGGCCAGCTGCAGGAGGCCATCGACGCCGCCGACGCGTGGGACCTCGACGCGCAGCTGGAGCAGGCGATGGACGCGCTGCGCTGCCCGCCGCCGGACGCCGACGTCACCGTCCTGTCCGGTGGAGAGCGCCGCCGCGTCGCCCTGTGCAAGCTGCTGCTCGAGAAGCCCGACCTGCTGCTGCTCGACGAGCCCACCAACCACCTGGACGCCGAGAGCGTGCTGTGGCTCGAGGCGCACCTCAAGGACTACCCGGGCGCCATCCTGGCGGTGACCCACGACCGGTACTTCCTCGACCACGTGGCCGAGTGGATCTGCGAGGTCGACCGCGGCCGCCTGTACCCCTACGAGGGCAACTACTCGACGTACCTCGAGAAGAAGCAGGAGCGCCTTGCGATCCAGGGCAAGAAGGACGCGAAGCTCGCCAAGCGCCTCAAGGAGGAGCTCGAGTGGGTGCGGTCCAACGCCAAGGGCCGCCAGACCAAGTCGAAGTCGCGCCTCGCGCGCTACGAGGAGATGGCCGCCGAGGCGGACCGCACCAGGAAGCTCGACTTCGAGGAGATCCAGATCCCGCCGGGCCCGCGCCTGGGCTCGATCGTCCTCGAGGCCGCGAACCTGCAGAAGGGCTTCGACGGGCGCGTGCTCATCGACGGCCTGAGCTTCACGCTGCCGCGCAACGGCATCGTCGGCGTGATCGGTCCGAACGGCGTAGGCAAGACGACGCTGTTCAAGACGATCGTCGGGCTCGAGCCGCTGGACGGGGGCAACCTCAAGGTCGGCGAGACGGTCTCCATCTCCTACGTCGACCAGTCGCGCGGGGGCATCGACCCCAAGAAGACGCTGTTCGAGGTGGTCTCCGACGGGCTCGACTTCCTCAAGGTGGGCAACGTCGAGATGCCGTCGCGGGCCTACGTGGCCGCGTTCGGCTTCAAGGGCCCGGACCAGCAGAAGCCGGCCGGCGTGCTGTCCGGTGGTGAGCGCAACCGCCTCAACCTCGCGCTCACCCTCAAGCAGGGCGGCAACCTGCTGCTGCTCGACGAGCCCACCAACGACCTCGATGTCGAGACGCTGGGCTCGCTGGAGAACGCCCTGCTCGAGTTCCCGGGCTGCGCGGTCGTGGTCTCGCACGACCGGTGGTTCCTGGACCGCGTGGCCACGCACATCCTGGCCTACGAGGGCACCGAGGAGAACCCGTCCAACTGGTACTGGTTCGAGGGCAACTTCGCCTCCTACGAGGAGAACAAGGTGGACCGGCTCGGCCCCGACGCGGCCCGGCCGCACCGCGTGACGTATCGCAAGCTCCGGCGCGACTGAGCCCGCGGGCCGGTCCGAGCGAGTGCCGGGCCGGCGACCAGAGGCATCACGAGGACGGGGAGCGCACCGCGCAGGCGGGCGCTCCCCGTCGTCGTGCCACGCCCCTTGAGCAGGCCCGTCGCTCGCGCTCGACCGGCGAACTCGGGTCACCACCCAGCACACTGGGCACATGGAGGCACCCGATCCCCACCGGCCGACGTCGGCGCTGACCGCGGCGCTGGAGGATCTGCGCACCCGCCTGACCAGTGCGGGCCTGCCCCTGGAGGTACCCGGTGCGGCGGCCGCGCGGCGCGACCGCGCGCTCGCCGTCGACCAGCTCGACGACTACGTGCTGCCCCGGCTGCGGGCTCAAGGCGCGCCGCTGCTGGTCGTCGTCGGCGGCTCCACGGGCGCGGGCAAGTCGACGCTCGTGAACTCGCTCCTGGGCCAGCAGGCAAGCACGCCGGGCGTGCTGCGGCCCACCACGCGGTCGCCCGTGCTCGCCCACCACCCGCTCGACGGACGCTGGTTCAGCACCGACCGCGTGCTGCCCGGGCTCGCCCGCCTCACGTCCGACGAGGCGCACGAGGGCGGCGCGCGAGCCTTGCGGCTCGTCGCGTCCGACGCGCTGCCGCGGGGTCTCGCGCTGCTCGACGCGCCCGACATCGACTCGGTCGAGGTCGCCAACCGCGAGCTCGCCGGGCAGCTCCTGGCCGCGGCGGACCTGTGGCTGTTCGTCACGACCGCCGCCCGGTACGCCGACGCGGTCCCGTGGGAGCTGCTCGTCGCGGCCGCCGAGCGCCGCGCCCAGGTGGCGCTCGTCGTCGACCGGGTGGACCCGGGCGCGGAGGCCGTCGTCGGCGACCTGCGCCGTCTCATGGACGAGCACGGCCTGGAGGCGTCACCCCTGTTCGCGGTGAGGGAGGCGGCGCTCGTCGAGGGCCTCCTTCCCCTGGACGCGGTCGGCGAGGTGGCCGCCTACCTGTCCGACCTCGGCGCCGACCCCAGCGCCCGCGACGCTGTGGTGGGCGCGACGCTCGACGGCGTCGTCGAGGACCTCGTGCGCCGCGCGCACCAGCTGGCCGCCGCGAGCGACGCGCAGGTGGATGCCGACCGCCGGCTGCGCGAGGCCACCCGACGGTACGCCGACGACGGGGTCGCCCGAGTCGCGGCGGCGACGTCGGACGGCACGCTGCTGCGCGGTGAGGTGCTAGCGCGCTGGCAGGACTTCGTGGGCACGGGGGAGTTCTTCCGTGCGATCGAGCAGCGGGTGGGCCGTGCCCGCGACGCGGTCGTCGGCTTCTTCCGCGGCAAGCCCGCGCAGGCGCCCGACGTCGAGAAGGCCATCGCCCACGGGCTGGAGGCCGTCATCCTCGACGCGATCGACGAAGCCACCGAGCGCACGTTCGAGGCGTGGCGGGGCGATCCGGCGGGCGCCGGGCTGCTCGACGGCCTCGACCTGTCGCGGGGATCGGGCGCGACGCGCACCGCCGTGGCGGAGCAGATCCGGCAGTGGCAGGGCGACGTGCTCGAGCTGGTGCGCGAGCAGGGAGCCGACAAGCGGGGCACCGCGCGGGCGCTCTCCTTCGGGCTCAACGGGCTGGGCGTGAGCCTCATGGTGCTCGTCTTCGCGTCCACGGGCGGGCTCACGGGCATCGAGGTGGGCATCGCGGGCGGCACGGCCGTCGTCGCGCAGAAGCTGCTCGAGGCCGTCTTCGGCGACGAGGCGGTGCGCCGACTCACCACATCCGCCCGTGAGCGCCTCGAGGAGCGCGTGCGCGGCCTGCTCGACCTCGAGGCCGCGCGCTACGTCAGCCAGCTCGACGCGCTGGGCACCGCGACCGGTGAGGGCGCCGGGCTGCGCGTGGCCGCCGACGCGGTCGAGCGCGCCGCGGCGCATCACGAGCGCGCGCCGTCGACCGTGCCGGTGGCGCCCGTGGCGCCCGTCGCCGTGCAGCTGCGTGGCGCCGCGCACTGGCGCGAGCACGGTTCGGCGCCGTCGGCGGAGGTCGCGGTCACGGACGCGTCCGCGGCCGCGGCCGCGGTCGAGGAGAAGTCGTCGCCGCCGGGCTTCTGGCGACGCCTGTTCGGCCGGCGGGACGAGGCATGACGCTCGACCTGGCGGCGCGCACCGGCGCGCTCGAGGACGCGCTCGTCGCGTCGGGGGACCGGCTCCCGGCCGCCCTGGCGGACGAGGCGCGCGCGGTCATCGGCCGAGCGCGCGAACGCGGCGGGCTGTCCGCCGAGCACACGGTGGTCGCGCTCGCCGGCGCCACGGGGTCCGGCAAGTCGTCGCTGCTCAACGCGCTCGTGGGGCAGGAGCTCGCGCAGCCGGGCGTGCAGCGGCCCACGACCTCGCACGCGCTCGCGGCCGTCTGGGGCGCGGGCGCGGACCCCGTGCTCGACTGGCTCGAGGTGCCGCGTCGCCACCAGATGGGCGCGGGGGGAGGGCTCGTGCTGGTCGACCTGCCGGACCACGACTCGATCGTCGTGGAGCACCGCGTGCGTGCCGAGCGGCTGGTCGAGCGCGCCGACCTGTTGGTGTGGGTGGTCGACCCGCAGAAGTACGCCGACGCCGCGCTGCACGAGCGCTACCTGCGGCCCCTCGCAGGCCACGGCGAGGTGACGGTGGTGGTGCTCAACCAGGTGGACAGGCTCACGCCCGGCGAGGTCGCAGCGTGCCTGGCCGACCTGCGCCGCCTCGTGGCCGAGGACGGCCTGGTCGGTGCGCGCGTGCTGGCGGTCTCGGCGCGCACCGGCAGCGGCATGGACGCGCTGCGCGGGATCCTGGACGAGGCGGCGGCCAAGCGCGAGGCGTCCACCCGGCGCTGGGCGGCGGACACCAGGACCGCGGCGCGGCGCGTGGTGGACGAGCTGGGCTCCGCCGACCGCCGGCGGGAGCCCACACGCGCGACCACGCGGCTGGTCTCCGGGCTCGAGGACGCGGCGGGCGTGCCGACCGTCGTGGAAGCCGTGCGCGGCTCCTTCAAGCGCGACGCCCATGCCGCGACGGGCTGGCCCGTGACCCGTTGGCTCGGCAGGTTCCGGCGTGACCCGCTGCGACGCCTGGGGCTGCGCACGCAGGCCGAGCGGCCGAACCTGGCGCGCACGTCCCTGCCGACCGCCACGCCGACCGTGATGGCGGCCGCACGGACCGCCGTGCGCGACTACGCCGCGGACGCGACGGCGACGCTGCCGGACGCGTGGGCCCTGGACGCGCGGCGCCGCGCATCGGCCGCGACCGAAGGGCTCGCAGACGCGCTCGACCAGGCCGTGGCGGGCACCGCGCTCGACGCGTCGCGCCGACCCCGGTGGTGGCGGGTGGTGGGCACGGCGCAGTGGGCCGTGCTCGGCGTGCTCGTCGTCGGCCTGCTGTGGCTCGGGGTCCTGGGCGTGCTCGACTACCTGCGGCTGCCACCGCCGCCCGTCCCCGAGTGGCACGACTTCCCGGTGCCCACGCTCATGGTGGTCGGCGGGGTCGTGCTGGGTCTGCTGCTCGCGCTGCTGTCCCGCATCGCGGCCGCGATCGGTGCCCGACGACGCGCGGCCCGCGCCGCCCGACGGCTGCGGCGCTCGGTCGAGGCGGTCGCCCGCGACCGTGTGGTGGCGCCAGTCGACGGGGTGGTCGCCGACCTGGCCCGGGCGCGGGAGCAGGCCCGCCGGGCCGCCTCCTGAGGCTGGCAGAATCGACCGGTCGACGAGAGGAACCCCATGACCCGCCTGCACGTCCCGGTCGCCCTGCGGTGGTCGGATCTCGACGCCTACCAGCACGTCAACAACGTCGAGATGTTCCGCCTGCTCGAGGACGCCCGCATCACGGCGTTCTGGCGGCACGCCGACGCGCACGATGACCACGCGTGGCCGACCGCCGTGCTGGACACCGGCCCCCACGCGAGCTCGCACACTCTCGTGGCGCGCCAGGAGATCGAGTACCTGCGACCGCTGGGCTTCACGCGCAACCCGGTGCGCGTCGAGATGTGGATCGGGCACCTCGGCGGCGCGAGCCTGGAGGTCTGCTACGAGGTGCACGACGGCGCGGCGGGCCTTGCGAGGACGGGCCCCTCGTCGGGCGGTGCGCCGTACGCCAAGGCCGCGACGACCATCGTCGTGGTCGACGCCGCGACCGAGAAGCCGCGCCGCATCACGGCCGACGAGCGCGCGGCCTGGGAGCCCTTCGTGGAGGAGCCGCTCAGCTTCCGCCGGCGTCGCTAAGGCGGACGTCGCTGGGCCGGACGTCGCTCGCCCGGTCGGTGCGGGCCCGCTCCGCCCGCTCGGCGGCGCGCGCGATGTTCCGCTGCATGCCGCCGAACACCACCCCGTGGAACGGGTACACCGCCCACCAGTAGAGCTGGCCGGTCAGGCCGCGCGGGTGGAACAGCGCACGGTGGGAGAACACCGTCGGCGGGTGCGTCCAGCCGCGACCGTCGTCGACCGGCTCGACCCGCAGCTCCAGCCACGCGAGGCCCGGCACGCGCATCTCGGCGCGCAGCCGCAGCAGGCGACCGGGCTCGATCGCCTCGACGCGCCAGAAGTCGACCGCGTCGTCGACCACCAGGCGCTCGGCGTCCCGGCGCCCGCGACGCAGCCCGGGACCGCCGGCCAGACGGTCCATCAGGCCGCGCACGCGCCAGGCCAGCCCCCAGGAGTACCAGCCGCGCTCGCCGCCCACCGCCTCGATCACCCGCCACAGGGCGGCGGGGGACGCGTCGACCTCGACCCGGCGCTCGTCGACGTAGAGCGAGCCGCCGGCCCAGTCGGGGTCGGTGGGCAGGGGGTCGCTGGGGGCCCCGGCCACGGCCGCCGACGACCACCGCGTGCTGACGGCCGCCTCCTGGATGCGCTGCAGCGCCAGCCGGACGGCCCGGTCGAAGCCCACCAGGCCGCCGGGCGGGTCGGGCACGAAGGCGGCGATGTCGTGCTCGTCGCACACCACCTCGTGCACCAAGGACTCCACGAGCGGCCGGGCGAGGCCCGACGGCACGGGAGTCACGAGCGAGACCCACAGGCTCGACAGGCGCGGCGTCAGGACGCCGACGCCGACGATGACCCGTCGGGGCAGGCCTGCCGCGCGCGCGTACCGCTGCATCATGTCGCGGTAGGTGAGCACGTCCGGGCCGCCGATGTCGAAGCCCCGGCTGACCTCGCGCGGCATCGCGGCCGAACCCACGAGGTAGCGCAGCACGTCCCGGATCGCGATCGGCTGGATGCGGTTCTCCACCCAGCGCGGCACCGTCATGGCGGGCAGCCGCTCGGTGAGGTAGCGCATCATCTCGAACGACGCCGAGCCCGAGCCGAGGATCACCGCCGCGCGCAGCACCGTGGTCGGCACGCCGCTCGCCAGCAGGATCTCGCCCACCTCGGTGCGCGAGGCCAGGTGCGGGGACAGGTCCTCGCCCTGCGGGTAGAGGCCACCGAGGTAGACCATCCGGCCGACTCCGGCCTCGCGGGCCGCCTGCCCGAACACGAGAGCGGTGTGGCGGTCGGTCTGCTCGAACGTGCGGCCCGACCCGAGCGAGTGGATGAGGTAGTAGGCCACGTCGACGCCGTCGAGCGCCTTCGCGATCTGCTCCGGCTCGGCCGCGTCGGCCTGGACCACCTCGACCTCGCCGTACCAGCTCTGCCCGCGCAGCCGGTCGGGATTGCGGGCGATCGCGCGCACCCGGTAGCCGGCCGCCAGCAGCTCGGGCACCAGGCGGCCGCCCACGTACCCCGTCACGCCGGTGACCGCGGCGAGCGGGGCGTCCGCGCGCGGCCGCCCGTCCTCGCCCACACCCGGCACCAGGCCGGGCAGCGTCCGTGCGGCGGGCAGCGGCACCAGGGAGTCGTCTGCGGTCATGTGCGCAGTCTGTGCGCGGCCGTCGTCGGCTGCATGTCGAGGACCGCGGCTCTCAGGTTCCTGACAGGAGCGCGAGGGTCTGGCGCTCGGCCGCGTGCTGGGTTCTCGTCGGGCCGATCGTCGAGCCGTGCTCCCACAGGTCGAACAGCCGCTGGTCGATGTAGGAGGCGCGACACACGGCGGGCGTGTTGCCCAGCTCCTCGGCGACGTCCTTGACCACCTGGGTGGCGATGCGGCGGCGGGCGCGCTCGCTGCGGGGTGCAGGCCCCGCGGCCGCGAGCCCGCGCGCGGCAAGCACCGTGGCGTGCCACGTGCGGAAGTCCTTGGCGCTCGCGTCGGCACCCAGGCGCTGCTTGACGTACGTCGAGATGTCCGCGCTCGTCACGTCGTGCCACGTGCCGTCCTCGTCGCGCCACGCCAGCAGCTCGGGGTTGTCGTCGGGCCTGCGCACGAGGCTGCGCACCAGGCGCGCGACGTCGTCGTCCTCGACCACCGTGTCGCGGATCTGCCCCGACTTCGCGGGGAACCGCAGGTGCACGCGCCCCTCGTCACCCTCGGACGCCGGCGCGAGCACGCGGACGTGCTCGCGCAGCAACGTCGCCAGGCCGTACGAGCCGTGCTTGGCGGCGTACCCCTCGCCACCGATCCGCAGGTAGGCGAGGTCGAGCAGCCGGAACGCGAGCGCGAGCGCCTTGTCCCGCGGCCAGCCCGTCAGCTGGAGGTCGCGCCGGACGCGCCGCCGAGCGGCCGGCAGCCGCCGCGCGACGTCCAGCACGTGGTCGTGCTTGAGCCGGTCCCGGCGCGTGCGCCACTGCTGGTGGTAGAGGTACTGCCGGCGCGCCGCCGCGTCCATGCCGGCGGCCTGGATGTGCCCGTTGTGCCACGGGCTGATCCACACGTCGTCCCACGCGGGCGGGATGGCGAGCGCGACGATGCGCGCGAGGTGCTCCTCGTCGACGATCCGGGCGCGCTCCAGGTCGAGGTAGACGAACGACCGACCCTGCTTGCGCCGGGTCCAGCCGGGGGAGTCGATGCGAACGCGGCGCAGGCGGACCATGTGCAGATCCTCACCCGGCCACGCGACGCGCGCTCGCCGACCGCCGCGCGCCCGGGCGCGGGCCCACCCGCGCGACGATACCGTCACTCCGCCACGAGACCGTCACGTGCGGGTGACGGTCTCGTGGCGGAGTGACGATCTCGACTGCCGGGCGCCTGCGGCGCCGGCGCGCCGAGCACCGCGGGTCAGGCGGGGAGGCGGAGCATGCCCTCCTGCGCGATCGACGCCACCAGGACGCCCTCGCGCGTGAACACGCGCGCCGCGCCCAGGCCGCGCCCGCCCTGCGCGCTCGGCGAGGTCTGGACGTACAGGAGCCAGTCGTCGACGCGGACGTCGCGGTGCCACCACATGGCGTGGTCCAGGCTCGCGATCGACAGGCCGGGCGTCACCCATGAGTTGCCCGAGCGCCGCAGGATGGGTTCGAGGAGCACCTGGTCGCACGCGTAGGCGAGCAGCGCGCGGTGCAGCAGCTGGTCGTCGGGGACCGGACCCCGGGAGCGGAACCACACCGCCTGCTGGCCCAGGTGCGACGGCGCGGGTCCCAGGTAGATCGAGCCGCCGACGTGCCGGACGTCGAACGCCGCCTCCTGCGTCCAGAACTTCGCGACGGGGTGGTCGATGCCGGACAGCAGGTCGAGGGCCGAGCGGACGTCCTCGGGCGCGGGGACGTCGGTCGGCATCTCGTCGGCGTAGTCGATGCCCCCCTGGTCCTCCTGGAACGAGGCGATCATCGACAGGATCGGCACCCCGCCCTGCAGCGCGTGCGTGCGGCGCGCGCTGAACGATCGCCCGTCGCGCAGCCGCTCGACGGCGAAGCCGATCGGTTCGCGCACGTCACCCGCGCGCAGGAAGTAGCCGTGCATCGAGTGCGGCAGGCGCCCGTCGGGGATGGTGCGCCCCGCGGCGAGCAGCGACTGCGCGAGCACCTGGCCGCCGAACACCCGCCCGTTGGGCTGCGGCAGGCTCGAGCCCGTGAAGGTGTCGGGCGCGGAGGGGTCCGGCAGCAGGTCGAGGATGCCGAGCACCTGCTCGGTCGCGCCGTGCGGGGGCAGCTGCTCACTGGTCACGCGCGCCAGCATCCCACGGCCGCGAGCGCTCGGGCCGTGCGCGGTGGGTCAGTCCTCGAAGGTGTTGAGCATCGAGTGCGCGGCGCGCTCAAGGTAGTCCCACAGCTCCGCGCGGTGCAGCGGGGCCAGGTCGAGCGAGTCGACCGCGGCACGCATGTGCAGCAGCCAGCGGTCGCGCGCGTCGGGGTTGACCTTGTACGGCGCGTGCCGCATCCGCAGCCGGGGGTGGCCGCGCTGCTCGGAGTAGGTGGTGGGGCCGCCCCAGTACTGCTCGAGGAACAGGGTGAGGCGCTCGGCGGCGGGTCCGAGGTCGTCCTCGGGATACATCGGCTTGAGCACGGGGTCGGCGGCCACGCCGCGGTAGAACTCGTCGACCAGCGCCACGAAGGTGTCGTGCCCGCCGATCGCCGCGTAGAAGGAGTCGGGTCTCACGCCCTCAATCCTCACACGCGCGGCTACAGGCCCAGCTCGACGAGCACGGGCAGCTCGCCCCGCACCGTGGCCCGCGCGTCCGCGGCCGACGACGCCGCCAGCGCGAGGCCGGCGAGCCGGCGGCACTCGTCGTACGTGACGGACGCCAGCACCGCGGCGACGTCCGCCAGCGCGCGGGGCGTCATCGACAGCGAGGTCACGCCGAGCCCGACGAGCACGGCAGCCAGCGCGGGCGAGGCCGCGGCCTCGCCGCACACGCCCACGGGCCGGCCCTGTGCGGCGGCACCCGCGCACGTCGCGGCCACCAGCTGCAGGACGGCCGGCTGCCACGCGACGGACAGGTGGGCGACCGCGCCGAGCAACCGGTCGGCCGCCATCGTGTACTGCACCAGGTCGTTGGTGCCCACGGACGCAAAGGTCGCGTGCGCGAGGATGGGGCCCGCCATGAGTGCCGCGCTCGGCACCTCGACCATGACGCCCGCGTGGTCCAGCCCGTGCCGGGCGCACGCCGCGACGAAGTCCGCGGCCTCGTCGACGGTCGAGACCATGGGGGCCATCACCCACACGTCCGCGGACTCGGCGGCGCGCGCCCTGGCGATGGCCGTGAGCTGGTCCTCGAGGATGTCCGGGTGCTGCGCGGCGGTGCGCAGCCCGCGCACTCCCAGCGCGGGGTTGACCTCGCCGTCGCCGGCCAGGAACGGCATGGGCTTGTCCGCGCCGGCGTCGAGCGTGCGGATCACCACCTTGCGATCCGCGAACGCCGCGAACACCTGCCGGTAGGCGGCGACCTGCTCGTCGATCGACGGCGCCTCGTCGCGGTCCAGGAACGCGAACTCGGTGCGGAACAGCCCCACGCCCTCCGCGCCGGCGGCGGCCGCCGCCTTCGACGCGGCGGGGTCGCCGACGTTGGCGAGCAGCTCCACGCGGTGCCCGTCGGCCGTCTGCCCCGGTCCGGTGAACGTCCGCACCTGCGCGGCGAGGGCGCGCGCGGCCGCCACCTGCTCGGCGTCGGGAGCGACGGTCACGGTCCCGGCCGCGCCGTCGACCAGCACGAGCGTGTCCTCGTCGAGCGCGTCGAGGATGCCCCGGGCCGCGACGACCCCCGGGATGCCCAGCGCCCGGGCCAGGATCGCCGTGTGCGCGGTGGGTCCGCCCTCCGCCGTGACGATCGCGAGCACGCGCTCGGCGTCGAGCGTCGCGACGAGGGCGGGGGCGAGGTCGGTACCGACCAGGACGAACGGCTCGTCCCGCTCGGGCACGCCGGGCGCCGCCCGGCCGGTGAGCTCGGCGACGAGCCGGTCGCGGACGTCCGCGATGTCCCGCGTGCGCTCCGCGAACACGCCACCGATGGCGAGAAACTGCTCGGCGACCGCGTCGGCCGCCTCCCACACGGCGCGCTCGGGCACCAGGTGCTCGGTCATCACGCGCTCGACCGCGTCCGCCACGAGCGTCGGGTCGGCGGCGATTGCGGCGGTGGTGTGCAGCAGGTCGGCCGAGTCGCCCTGTGCGCGGTCGGCCGCGGCGTCGAGGTCGGCGCGCACGCGCTCGGAGGCGGCGGCGATGCTGCGCGCGGCCGCGTCGTGGTCGGCGCCGGGAGGCAGGCGGCGGCCCGCGGGCGGTTCCGTGACCGGGTCCGGCATCAGGACGGCGGGCGCGGCGACCCGGCCCGGGCTCACGCCGATGCCGGTGACGACAGTGTGGGGCTGCGGGCTCACCTGGGACGACCTCCTCGTCGAGTCCCGTGCAGTCTTGTCCTACCGGCGCCACCGACGCCAACCGACACGCGTCGCCGGGCGGCCGCTGGGCCGGACGGTGGACAGGTCGCCGGGTGGGGCCCGCGCAGGGTTAGGCTTGCTGGTGCGCGCGTCGACAGATCGCGCCAGGTGACCCTGGGGAGTTCTTTTGAGCAAGGCAGAGCAGATCCTCGCAGCGCTGGGTGGGGACACGAACGTCGTGGACCTCGAGCCGTGCATCACCCGCCTGCGGGTCGAGGTCGGCGACGCGCAGCTGGTGGACGAGGCGGCGCTCAAGGCGTCGGGTGCGTTCGGCGTCGTGCGCTCCGGCCGCATCGTCCAGGTCATCGTCGGCCCCGAGGCCGACAACCTCGCGGCCGAGCTCGACTCCCTGCGCTGACTCCCGGCACCGTGGCGACGCTGCGGCTGCTGAGCCCTCTGTCCGGCGTCGTCCGCCCCGTCTCGGCCGTCCCCGACGTCGTGTTCGCCGAGCAGATCATCGGTCCGGGTGTGGCGATCGAGCCGGAGCGCAGCCAGACGCAGCACGTCGTCGCACCGGCCGACGGCGTGGTGGGCGCGCTGCACCCGCACGCCTTCGCGCTCGAGCTCGCCGACGAGCGGTCGGTGCTGGTGCACCTCGGCATCGACACCGTCACGCTTGCGGGTCTCGGCTTCACGCTGCACGTTCGCGCCGGGGAGGCCGTGACCGCGGGGCAGCGGCTCGTCTCGTGGTCGCCCGTGGACGTGGCCGCCGCCGGCCTCGCCACCATCTGCCCCGTGGTCGCGCTGCAGGCGCCCGAGGGCTCGGTGGTGGCTCTCGTCGCCGACGGCGTCGCGGTGGCCGCGGGGGACCCCCTGCTCGACTGGTACTGAGCCCGACCCGTCCGACGCGACTACGCGGGCTCGATGCTCTCGTGCAGGCCGTCGTCGCTCGACGAGCCGGGCTCGCGCTCCGCGAGGTGCGCGGCCATCCGGTCGTGCTGGCCGGCCAGGGGGATGCCCGCCGACTCGAGCACCCCGCGCGTCGCGACACGCAGCGCGCGCGCCACCTCCCACTGCTTCGCGGGCGAGGTCCGCACCTTGAGCCGCATGGTCACGGCGTCGGCGCTGAGCCTCTCGATGCCCGTGATGACCGGGTCGCCCTGCAGCTCCGGCCCCAGGTCGGGGTCGGCCGCGACCGAGGCGGCGGCCTCCTCCAGCAGGGACCGCACGCGGTCGATGTCGGCGAAGTAGTCCACGTCCACCTCGACCACGGCCGTCGCCCAGCCCTGGGTCTTGTTGCCGACGCGCAGCATCGACCCGTTCGGGATGTACCAGAGCGTGCCGTCGGCGTCGCGGATCTTGGTGACCCGCAGCGTCACGGCCTCCACGGTCCCGCTCGCCGGCCCCGCGTCGATCACGTCGCCCACGCCGTACTGGTCCTCCAGCAGCATGAAGGTGCCGGTCAGGAAGTCCTTGACCAGGCTCTGCGCGCCGAAGCCGAGGGCCACGCCCACGATCCCGGCCGAGGCGATGAACGGCGCGATGTTGACCCCGAGGGCGTCGAGCACCAGGAACAGCGCGATGCCGCCCACCAGGATGGTGGCGGTCGAGCGCAGCACCGAGTCCAGCGTGCGGGCCCGCTGGGTGCGGCGGGCGGAGGCGAGCGGGTCGGCACGCAGCAGCGCGCTGCCGACCCCCGTGTCCTGCAGGCCGGTGCGGGCGATCATCGGCTTGCCGTCCGCGACGTGCGACGTGATGGTGCGGATGGTGCGCCGCAGCAGGGCCAGCACGATCGAGCTGATGACGACGATGAGCACGATGTTGAGCGGCACCCCGAGGAACCACTCGAGGGCTCCGTGCACGGCGTCGTCGACGCTGCCCGGCGTCGCGCTCGGTGAGGGGGACGGCGTCGCGAGCGGCCTCATGCGGACAGCCCCGTCGCGTGTGCCACGAACTGCAGCTGCTCGACCGTGAGCGCCAGGGACCGCGAGAGCGACCGGCCACCGTGCCCGACGCCGGTCTCTCGCCGGATCAGCACCGGCGCAGGGGACGACGTGGCCGCCTGCAGCGCCGCCGCCAGCTTGCGGGCGTGCAGCGGGTCCACGCGGGTGTCGCCCTCGAAGACCGTGAACAGGGTCGACGGGTACGCCGTGCCGTCGACCACGCGGTGGTAGGGCGAGTAGCCGAGGAGCCAGCCCAGGTCGGTGGGGTCGTCGGCGTCGCCGTACTCCTCGGTCCAGGTGACGCCCAGGCCGAACCGCTGGTAGCGCACCATGTCCAGCAGCGGCGCGGAGCAGACCACGGCGGCGAACAGGTCGGGGCGCTGGGTGAGGGCGGCGCCCACCAGCAGCCCGCCGTTCGAGCCACCCCAGCACGCGAGCCGTGCGGGCGTGGTCCATCCGTGCGCCACGAGCCAGTCGCCCACGGCATGGAAGTCGTCGAACACGTTCTGCTTGTTCGCGCGCATGCCGGCGCGGTGCCAGTCCTCACCCTCCTCGCCACCGCCGCGCAGGTTGGCCACCACGTACACGCCGCCCGCCTCGACCCACGCGAGCGTGGTGGCGGAGTACCCGGGGTCCAGCGAGATCTGGAAGCCGCCGTAGCCGTACAGGATGGTCGGCGCGGGCGCGACGGGCTGCCCCGCGGCGTCGAGCAGGTCGGCGCGAGCCACCACGAACGCGCGGACCGTCGTGCCGTCGCCGCTCGTCACCTCGATCTGTCGCGCGACCACCGCGGGGAGGTCCGCGACGGCGCCCGGGGCCGTGGCCCACAGCGTCACCGCGCCGGTGGCCGCGTCGAAGCGGTGCACGGTCGGGACGGTGGTGTGGTCGGTGTAGGAGAACCAGATCTCCGACCCTCCCTCGGGCCGGGTGACCAGGCCCGAGATGGAGCCCGGGCCCGGCAGGTCCACCGCTCCGAGCACCGCTCCCGTCGCGGGGTCGTGTGTCGTGACCTCCGAGACCGTGTGCCGGCGCCAGGAGGCGACCAGCAGGGTCGGGGTGGGGTCGTCAGCACCGCCGTCCGTCAGCGCGACGTCCTCGAGCACGGCGGTCGGGTCCTGCTCCAAGACCGTCCGCCAGTGGTCGACCCCGGGCGTGGCGGGATCGGTGACGGCGAGCCGGCCGCGCGGGGCGTCGAGGTTGGTGTGCACCCAGAGCTGCCCGTCGCGGCCCACCCAGGCGCCGGTCTCGGCGTCGATGCCCACAGCCACCTCGACGAACGGCCCGTCCGTGCTGCGGTCCGCGATCCACACGTCGGTGCGGGGTGCGGTGCCGGCGGACGCGGAGACGACGAGCCACCGGCCGTCGCGCGACACGGACACGCCGTAGTAGTTGGTGTGGTCCAGGCCGCCGCCGAACACCTCGACGTCCGTCTCGGGCGAGGTGCCCACGCGGTGCAGCCAGACGCGCCGGTGGTACTGCTGCTCGTCCTGCGGCAGCTGCTCCGGCGGGAGCCGTCGCACGTAGTAGAACGCCTCGCCGCCGGGGACCCAGGCCACGGGGGAGTACCGCGCGCGGTCGATCGGCCCGTCGACGAGCTCACCGGTCGCGACGTCGAGCACGTGCAGCACGCTCTCCTCGGTGCCGCCGGTCGACACCTGGTACGCCAGCAGGTGTCCCTCCTTCGAGGGCTGCCAGGAGTCCAGCGTCGTCGTGCCGGCGGGGTCCAGCGCCATCGGGTCCACGAGGACCCGCTCGTCGTCGCCCTCGGCCACCACCACGACCGCGTGCTCCTGGTCGCCGGCGCGCCGCGAGAAGAACCGGCGTCCCCCACGCCAGGCGGGCGTCCCGACGAACCCCGCGCCGAGCAGCTCGCCGAGCCGCGCGGTGAGCGCCGCGCCGCTCGTCGGGCCGTCGGTCACGTAGGTGGAACGGTGGGTGGCGTACAGCTCGTCCTGCGCCGCCGACCACTGCTCGGTCTGCGCCGAGCTCGCGTCCTCGAGCCACCGGTACGGGTCGGCCACCACGTGGCCGTGCAGGTCCTCGACCAGGTCGAGCCGGGGAGCGGGCGGGTAGCTGCGCAGCGGGGTTGCCGTCATGGTCCGCAAGGCTACGACGGACGGCGGTCGCGTCGGACGACGTGTGCTTCTGCGTACCGCCGGGGGGCTCTGGCAGGATCGGAGCCGTGGTCGACGACACAGACGCTCCAACCGACGCCCTGCTGCGGCTCGCAGCCGCCCACGGCGTCGCGCCTGACCACTGGGGCTTCCACGGCGAGCTCAAGGCCGCCTCGGCGAGCACCCTGCGCGGCGTCCTGCGCGCACTGGGCGTCGACGCCTCCTCGCCCGAGCGCGTCGAGCTGGCACTGGCGCACGTCGACGACATGCCCTGGCGCCGGGTGCTGCCGCCCGTCGTCGTCGTCCGCGCCGGGCGCACCGCCCACGTGCCGGTGCACGTCACCGACGGCGACCCGGTCACGGTGTGGATCGAGCTGGACGCCGAGGCGGGCGGCGGCCGCCGCGCGGTGGCCCAGACAGACGCGTACACGCCGCCGCGGACGGTCGACGGCCGGCTCGTCGGGCGCGCCACCTTCACGATCCCCGACGACCTCCCGTTCGGGTGGCACGAGCTGCGCGCCGACGGACCGAGCGCGCAGGCGCGGGCCAGCTTGGTGGTCACGCCCGACCGGCTCGAGCTGCCCCAGGCGCTCAGCGAGGGCCGTCAGTGGGGCGTCATGGCGCAGCTCTACTCGGTCCGCTCGAGGCGCTCCTGGGGGGTCGGCGACCTCGTCGACCTCGCGGACCTCGGCGTCCTCGCCGGTGGGCTCGGGGCCGACTTCCTGCTCATCAACCCGCTGCACGCCGCCGAGCCGGTGACGCCCATGACGCCGTCGCCCTACCTGCCCACCACGCGCCGCTTCGTGAACCCCCTCTACGTGCGGCCCGAGGCCGTGCCCGAGGCCGCGTACCTGTCCTCGGCGGACCGCTCGCTCGTGGAGTGGGCCGGCGAGCCCGTGGCCGCGCACGACGTCGATCCCGGACCCATCGACCGCGACAGCGCGTGGGAGGCGAAGCGAGCCGCGCTCGACGTGATCTTCGCCGTCCCGCTGTCCGCCGCGCGCCAGGCCGCGCTCGACGCGTTCGCGGCCGAGCACGGCGCCGGGCTGCAGTCGTTCGCCGTGTGGAGCGCTCTCGCGGAGGTCTACGGCCCTGAGACCATCCCGGCGGAGTTCGCCGACCCGACGTCCGAGGCCACCGTGGCCAAGGCCGCCGAGCTCGCCGAGCGGGTCAGGTTCCACGTGTGGCTGCAGTGGGTGGCCGACGAGCAGCTCGCCGCGGCGCAGCGCACGGCGCGCGAGAACGGCATGGCGCTCGGCATCATGCACGACCTGGCGGTGGGCGTGCACCCGGCCGGTGCCGACGTGTGGGCGCTAGGCGACGTGCTGGTGCGCGGGGCGACCGTCGGCGCACCGCCGGACATGTACAACCAGCAGGGGCAGAACTGGTCGCAGCCGCCGTGGCACCCCACCGAGCTGGCGCGGGCGGGCTACCGGCCCTACCGGGACATGCTCCGCACCGTGCTCCGGCACGCGGGCGCCATCCGCATCGACCACGTCCTGGGCCTGTTCCGCCTGTGGTGGGTCCCGGAGGGGGCGCGGGCCGACGAGGGCGCCTACGTGCGCTACGACCACGAGGCGCTCATCGGCATCCTCGCGCTCGAGGCGCACCGCGCGGGCGCGGTGGTGATCGGCGAGGACCTGGGCGTCGTCGAGCCGTGGGTGCGCGACTACCTGACCACGCGCGGCATCCTCGGCACGTCGGTGCTGTGGTTCGAGCAGGACATGAACGGCTCGCCGCTCGCCCCGCAGGACTACCGCCAGCTGGTGCTCGCGACCGTCACCACGCACGACCTGCCGCCCACGGCCGGCTACCTCGCGGGCGAGCACGTCGCCATCCGCGAGCGGCTGGGCCTGCTGACGGAGCCCGTGCACGTGGTGCGCGCGGCCGCCGAGGCGGAGCGCGACCGCATGCTGGCGGCCCTGCGGGACCGCGGCCTGATCGGCGACGACCCCTCGGAGCGCGAGGTCGTCGAGGCCATGCACCGGTACATCAAGGCGACCCCCGCCGTGCTGCTGGGCGTGGCGCTGACCGACGCGGTGGGCGAGCGACGCGCGCAGAACCAGCCCGGGACCGACCAGGAGTACCCGAACTGGAAGGTCCCGCTGGCCGACTCGTCGGGCGAGCTGGTGCTCGTCGACGACCTTTTCACCAACGCGCGCCTGCGGTCCCTGGCAGCGGTCCTCAACTCCTGACGCAACCGCCGCGGCCCGGGCCGGCCCGAGCCGCGCGGGGCCCGCGCCGGGCCCGTCACGGGCAGCGTTGCGCCCGCTCAGCGGGCACAACGCTGCCCACGGATCAGGCGCGCGAGCGGTCGGCCTCCTGGGCAGCCAGCGAGCGGCGCACGCCGTCGCGGGCCTCGACGACCAGTCGGCGCAGGGCCGGTGACGCGTCGGGGTGCGCCTCCAGCCACGCGTCGGTCGCTCCGGCCACGTCCACGCGCTCGTCGTCGGCGAGCTCGGTGGGGTACAGGCCCACGACGATGTTCTGCGCCATCTCGTTCGTCTTGTCCGCCCACACCCGCTCGAGAGCGGCGAAGTAGGGCTCGACGTAGGGGACCAGGAGCGAGCGGTCGTGCACGCGCGCGAAGCCGCCGATGGTCGCCCCCTGGATCGCGTTGGCGAGCTCGTCGCCGTCGAGGACCGCGCTCCAGGCGGCGGCCTTGGCGTCGGCGGTGGGGACCGCGGCGCGGGCCGTCGCGGCGGCGCGCTGGCCGGTCGCCGTGGGGTCGGCAGCCAGCTGCACCGCGATCTCCGTCTCGCCCGAGCGGCCGCCCGCGACGAGCGAGGTGAGCAGCTCCCAGCGCAGGTCGGTGTCGATGGAGAGCCCGTCGAGGCGCTCGCGGCCGTCCAGCAGCGCGGCCACGGCGTCCAGCTGCGCGGCGGTCGAGGCACGGCCGGCGAACGCCTTGAGCAGCTGCAGCTGCGTGTCCGAACCGGCGTCGGCGGCCCGGGCGAGCGCCAGCAGCGCGTCCGCCGCTGCCGCCCCCGTGGCCTCGCGGTGCTCGGGGGCGACGTACAGGTCGAGCGTGGTCGCGAGCTGGCGCAGCAGCACCAGCACCACCGAGGAGTCGCTCTCCTGCGCGATGTTGCCGAGCACCAGGTCGACGAAGTCGCGCGCGGGCGTCTCGCCGTCGCGCGTCGCGTCCCACGCGGCGGCCCACACCAGGGTGCGCGGCAGCGACGCGTCGAAGCGGGAGAGGTGCTCGATCGCGGCGGCGAGCGAGTCGGCGTCGAGCCGGATCTTGGCGTATGCCAGGTCGTCGTCGTTCACCAGCACCAGGAGCGGACGAGGGGTGCCGACCAGCTGTGGGACCTCGGTGCGGGGGCCGTCCACGTCGAGCTCGACGTGCACGCTCCGCGCCAGGCGGCCGTCGACGAGGTCGTAGCCACCGATCGCGAGCCGGTGCGGACGCTGCACGGGGTGCTCGGCCGGCACCTCCTGCAGCACGGCGAACGAGCTGATCGTGCCGGACTCGTCGACCTCGATCTCGGGCCGCAGCAGCGTCACCCCGGCCTGCTCGAGCCACAGCGCCGACCACGAGGTCAGCTCCCGGCCCGAGGTGGCCTCGAGCTCGGTCAGCAGGTCGCTGAGCTCCGTGTTGCCCCACGCGTGCTTGGCGAAGTAGGCGCGCACACCGTCGAAGAACCGGTCCTGGCCCACCCAGGCCACGAGCTGCTTGAGCACGCTCGCGCCCTTGGCGTAGGTGATCCCGTCGAAGTTGACCGCGACGTCCTGCAGGTCACGCATGTCGGCGACGATCGGGTGCGTCGAGGGCAGCTGGTCCTGCCGGTACGCCCAGCTCTTCTCGAGCGAGGAGAACGTGGTCCAGGCGCTCGTCCAGCGCGTCGCCTCGGCGGTCGCGAGCGTCGAGGCGTACTCGGCGAACGACTCGTTGAGCCACAGGTCGTCCCACCAGCGCATGGTCACGAGGTCGCCGAACCACATGTGCGCGAGCTCGTGCAGGATCGTCACCGCGCGCCGCTCGACCGTGGCCTCGGGCACCTTGGAGCGGAACACGTAGGACTCCAGGAACGTGACGGCCCCCGCGTTCTCCATCGCGCCCGCGTTGAACTCCGGGACGAACAGCTGGTCGTACTTGGCGAACGGGTACGGGGCGTCGAAGGCCGCCTCGTAGAAGGTGAAGCCGGCGCGCGTGATGTCGAGGATGTTGTCGGTGTCCAGGTGCTCGGCCAGGGACCCGCGGCAGTACACGCCCAGAGGGATCTCCCGTCCGTCGCTGCTGGTCAGCGAGCTGTGCTCGTGGTGGTACGGGCCGGCCACGACGGCGGTCACGTACGACGACAGGCGCGGCGTGGTCTCGAACGTCCAGGTGGCCGTGCCGTGGTCCGCGCCGCCGTTGCGGTTCACGCCGCCCGCGACGGGTGCCGGCTCGCCGATCACGGGGTAGTTCGACACCACCACCCAGTGCGCGGGCGCCGTCACCGTGAAGGCGAACGTGGCCTTGAGGTCGGGCTGCTCGAACACCGCGAACATGCGCCGGGAGTCGGCGACCTCGAACTGCGAGTAGAGGTACACCTCGTCGTCCACCGGGTCGACGAACCGGTGCAGGCCCTCGCCCGTGTTCATGTACGCGCAGTCGGCCACGACCACGAGCTCGTTGGTCTCCTGCAGGCCGTCGAGCGCGATGCGCGAGTCGGCGAACACCGTCGCGACGTCCAGCGCCCGGCCGTTGAGGGTGATCTCGTGCACCGTCGGCGCGATGAGGTCGATGAACGTGCTCGCGCCCGCGGTCGCCGAGAACCGCACGACCGTCCTCGACGTGAACGTCGTCGGACCCGTCGTGAGGTCGAGCTGCACCTCGTAGGAGTCGGTCGCGACGAGCGAGGCGCGCTCGCGCGCCTCGGCACGGGTGAGGTTCTCAGCGGGCACGGGGTTCTCCTTCGAGCGGTGCGGGTCGTGGCTGGTGGCCGCCGCCGATCATCCCACGCGGACAGTTCGTGGACCGGCGTGCGCCGGGGGGCGGCGGCGGGTGAGACTGCCGGGTGACACCCGCCGTCCACAGGAGGTTCGCCGTGCCCGAGAACACCGCCACGCCCGTCGTCGACTTCTGGTTCGACCCCGCCTGCCCCTGGGCATGGATGACGTCACGGTGGATGGACGAGGTGACGCAGGTGCGGGACGTCGAGGTGCGCTGGCACGTCATGAGCCTGGCCGTGCTCAACGAGGGGCGCGAGGACCTGCCCGAGCGCTACCGCAAGCTCATGGACACCGCGTGGGCCGCGGTCCGCGTCATCATCGCGGCGGAGCGGGACTACGGCGACAAGGTCGTCAAGCCCTTGTACGACGCGCTGGGCACACGCATCCACCCGGGCAAGCGCAGCGACCTCCCCGCCGTCATCGCGGAGGCGCTCGAGGAGGTCGGGCTGCCCGCCGACCTGGCCGCCGTGGGCGACACCGACGAGGTCGACGACCTCCTGCGCGCGTCGCACGCCCGAGGCATCGGCCTGGTGGGCGAGGACGTCGGAACGCCCGTGGTCGCGATCGACGGCGTCGGCTACTTCGGTCCCGTCGTGACCCCGGCCCCGACGGGCGAGGCAGCGACCCAGCTGTTCGACGGGCTCGTCGCGCTCACGCGGGTGCCCGGCTTCTACGAGCTCAAGCGCACGCGGACCGCCGGGCCGCAGTTCTGACCCGCCGGGTTGGGGCGCCCGGTTCGTCCGTGTGATCCTGGTTGCCGACCTCGACACCCGGGAGCCCCATGACCTCGACGCGTGCCGTCCGCATCTGGCTTGCGGTCGACGTGCTGCTGGTGACCGTGCTGCTCGTGCTCGTCGTCGTGGTGACGTCGGGCGGCAGCCCGAGCACGCCCGTGGCGTCGCCGACCGCGAGCCGGTCGACCACGGCCACCGCGCCGAGCACGTCGCCCGTGGCGGTCCGGCTGCCCAGCGGCAACATCTCGTGCGTCGTGTCGGTCGACGGCGCGACGTGCGCGATCGCGAGCATCACGTACGACCCGCCGGCCGTCGCCGGCTGCACGGGGCGCACGGGTCACGTCATCGTGCTGGATGCCGACGGGGTGTCGTTCCCGTGCGAGAAGGGGCCCGCTCCCACCGTGGCCGGCAAGGACGTCCAGACGCTCAGCTACGGCGGCTCGGTGACCGTCGGCGACTACACGTGCACGAGCGCGACCAACGGCGCGACGTGCGTGGACGGCGACGGGCGGGGCTTCCGGGTGGCGCGGGCCGGCTGGACGAAGATCAGTTGACCCAGATCAGCTGACCCCCGCCAGCAGGCGGCGCGCGGGGTGCCGCGCGCCGCCTGGGCGGTCACCAGATGCGCACGCGCTCCTCGGGAGCCAGGTAGAGGGCGTCGCCCGGCTGCACGTCGTACGCGGCGTAGAACTCGTCCAGGTTGCGCACCACGCCGTTGCAGCGGAACTCGTTGGGCGCGTGCGGGTCCGTCGCGAGGCGGCGGATCACTTCCTCGTCGCGGCCCTTGGACTGCCACACCTGGCTCCAGCCCAGCATGACGCGCTGGACACCCGTGAGGCCGTCGATCACGGGCGCCTCGTCGAGGGGACGGCCCAGCGCGATCCGGTAGGCCTTGAGGGCGATGGACAGCCCGCCCAGGTCGCCGATGTTCTCGCCGATGGTGAGAGCGCCGTTGACGTGGTGGGAGCCGCCCAGCTGGGCGGGCGAGAACGCGTCGTACTGCGCGATGAGCGCCTTGGTCCGCTTCTCGAACTCCTCGCGGTCGTCGGCCGTCCACCAGTCCTCGAGGCGCCCAGCGCCGTCGTACTTCGATCCCTGGTCGTCGAACCCGTGGCCGATCTCGTGGCCGATCACCGCGCCGATGCCGCCGTAGTTCACGGCGTCGTCGGCCTCCGCGTCGAAGAACGGCGGCTGAAGGATCGCCGCCGGGAACACGATCTCGTTCATGCCCGGGTTGTAGTACGCGTTGACCGTCTGGGGCGTCATGAACCACTCGTCGCGGTCCAGCGGCTTGCCGATCTTGCCCAGCTCGCGGTCCTGCTCGAAGGCGGAGGCGCGACGCACGTTGCCCACGAGGTCGTCCGCGGTGACCTCGAGCGCGCCGTAGTCACGCCAGCGCACCGGGTAGCCGATCTTCGGCGTGAACGCATCCAGCTTGGCGAGCGCCTTCTCCCGCGTCTCCGCGCCCATCCACTCCAAGCCCGTGATCGACTCGCGGTATGCCTCGACGAGGTTGGCGACGAGCTCGTCCATGCGCGCCTTGTGCGTGGGCGGGAAGTGCCGCTGGACGTACACCTCGCCGATCGCCTCGCCGAGCACCCCCTGCACGAGCGCGACGCCGCGCTTCCAGCGGTCGCGCAGCTCCTGCGCGCCCGTGAGGGTGCGGCCGTAGAAGTCGAAGTTGGCCTCGACGATCTCCTGCGTCAGGTACGGGGCCCGGTCGCTGATGACGTGGTACGTCAACCACGCCTTCCAGTCCTCGAGCGGCGCCGACTGCCACAGGGCCGCGAACCCCTGCGCGAACGAGGGCTCACGGACCACGACGTGGTCGAGAGACCCCGCGGGAGCCCCGAGCGCGACGGCCCACGCGTGCCAGTCGAAGCCCGGGGCGGACTCGGCCAGAGCGGTCAGCGTCGAGGGGTTGTAGGTCAGGTCGGCGTCGCGGTCCTTGACCACGTCCCAGTGCGCGGCCGCGAGCTGCTTCTCCAGCGCGACCACGCGCGCGGCGGCCTCCTGCGCGTCCGGCACGCCCGCGAGGGCGAGCATCCGGGCGACGTGCGGCTCGTACGCCGCGAGCACCGCGGCGTACTGCTCGTCGCGGTAGTACGACTCGTCGGGCAGGCCCAGGCCCGCCTGGTTGAGGTAGGCGACATACTTCTCCGGGTCCTTGGCGTCGTTGTCCACCCAGAAGCCGACCACGCCACCGGCACCGGTGCGCTGCAGGGCGCCCAGAGCACCCGTGAGCTCGGCCTGCGTCGTGGCCGACTCCACGAGCCCGAGGTCGAGGCGCAGGGGAGACGTGCCGGCCGCCTCGACCGCGTCGGTGTCCATGAAGCTCGCGTAGACAGCGCCGATCTTGGCCGCGACGGTGCCCGCCGCCGCGGGGTCGCCGACGGCCGTGGCCGCGGCGTCGGTGATGATGTCGCGCACCTGCTCCTCGGCCTGGTCGTGCAGGGCGCGGAAGGAGCCGTCCATGGCGCGGTCGGCCGGGATCTGGTGCGAGTCGATCCACCGGCCGTTGACGTGGCGGTAGAGGTCGTCCTGGGGGCGGGTGTCGGGGTCGAGGGCGCTGAGGTCGATGCCGCTTCGGGTCATGGGCACAGCGTACGGACGCGGGCCGACAGCCGCCCCCGACCTGCGGCAAGATGGGTCCCATGCGCATCCACATCGGTTCCGACCACGCCGGGTTCGAGCTCAAGTCGACGATCGCGGAGCACCTGCGTGCCGCCGGCCACGACGTCGTCGACCACGGCGCGCACGAGTACGACGCGCTCGACGACTACCCGCCCTTCTGCCTCGAGACCGGCGCGGCCGTCGTCGCCGACCCGGGCTCGCTCGGCGTCGTCATCGGCGGCTCCGGCAACGGTGAGCAGATCGCGGCGAACAAGGTGGACGGTGTGCGCGCCGCGCTCGTCTGGAACCTGTCCACCGCGCAGCTCGCACGCCAGCACAACGACGCCAACGTCGTCTCCGTGGGTGCGCGTCAGCACTCGGTCGACGAGGCGCTCGCCCTGGTCGACGCCTTCGTCGCGGAGCCGTTCAGCGGCGACGAGCGGCACCAGCGCCGCATCGACCTGCTGACCCGGTACGAGGCGTCCCGCGAGAGCACCGAGGCGTCCCGCTAGAACACCCAGCTGCACACGGGCGCGACCGGCCAGCCGAACGCTCCGCCCGCCTGCAGCGCGGCGCCCGCCGCGTGCTCGACGACGAGCCCCGCGGTGACCATCGCCGTGAGCGACCGCCCGCCGAGGTAGGCCGCCCCGAGCTCGCGCACGTGCACGGTCAGCGCCGGCTCGGCGTCGGTCGGCTCGACCCGCGCACCATACGTCCCGTCGTCGCCGCGCTCACCCGTGACCAGGCGCCACCTGCGGGCGTTGGCGGGGAGGTGCGCGTCGGTGACGTCGAGCACCACGTCCAGCGGTGCCAGGTAGCGGCGTCCCGCCAGCGCGGCCGGCACGTCGAGGAGCCGCACCCAGACGTTGTCGGCCAGCCGGGGGAGTGCCGCTCGGACGTCCACCAGCAGGTGCACGAGCGCGTCGTCGGTCGGGAGCAGCCAGGTCGAGACATCGCTGGTGAGGTCCAGGTCCAGCACGAACGACCACAGCCGGTGCGCCGCGGCCGCGTCGACGGCCACGGACTCGCGCACGCTGACGGGGTAGCGCGGACCCGCGTCCACCCACGTCTCCTTGCGGCGCAGCAGCGCGTACGCGCGCGGGTCGCCGTCCTGGTCCCGGACGACCACGATGCGCAGCGGCTCACCGCCGTCACGCCACGCCGGCGGGTCCACGACGGGCCTGGCCTGCAGCGCCGCCGTATTCCGCGGCATCCAGCCCGGGCGCCCGGCTCCGGCTCGACGGTGCAGGTCGGACACCAGGTCCGTGTGGCGTTCGCGGTCCACCGGCTCGAACGAGACCGTGAGCGCCTCGGAACCGGCGATCTCGCGGAGCTTGGCACCGCGCGGGATCTTGAGCCGGAGGTCGTCCGCGGCCGAGCCGTAGCCGAACCGGCCGTAGATGGCGGTCTCGGCGGCAAACAGCGCCGACACGGGCTCGCCGCGGCCGAGCGCGCGCTCGAAGTGCGTGCCGATCATCGCGCTCAGCAGACCCCGGCGGCGCTCGTCGGGCCGGACGCCCACCCAGGTCAGCCCCGCGCACGGGACCGACGCGCCGGGCACCGGCAGCTCGAAGGCGTACGACGAGTGCACGGCAGCGAGCGTGCCGTCGGCTCGCTCGACCGCCATCGTCCGGTCCCACTCGAGCGTGTTCGGCACCTCCGCCAGCGTCTCGGGCGTCGGCTCGAACCCGAAGGCGAGGTGGTCGACGGCGACGAACTCGTCCTTGCGCGACTCCGGGACGGACACGATGCGGTAGCCGGCGGGCAGTGGGCTCATGCGGGCCATCGTGCCGTCGGGACCGCGCGGCGACTACTCCAATTCGTCCGGGAACCAGATCGCCTGCCGCAGGCGCACCCGGCTCCCGTCCGCGCTGAGCGGCGTCGACTCGGCGACCAGGTGCTCGAGCGCGCGCGAGAGGTGGCGAGCAGGTGGCGCGCCGGAGGCGTTGACCACCCGCCACCACGGGACCCCGCTGCCGGCGTGCGCGAGGACCTGCCCCACCTGACGGGGGCCGCCGCGCCGCCGGTGGCCCGCCGCCTCGAGCTGGTCGGCGACCACCTCCGCGATCGTGCCGTAGGTCATCGCCCGGCCGGACGGGATGGCCTCGACGAGGTCGAGCACCGCCTCGACGTAGTCGTCGTCCATCGCCCCCTCAGTCCTGTGCCAGCAGCTCCGCGATCGCTGGCAGGGTACGCGGGTCGCCCTGCACGAGCATCGTCGTGACGGCGGTGCTGCGCCAGGCCGGCAGCTGGGCGCGGATGTCGTCCGCCGTGCCCACGAGAGCGATGTCGCGGATGAGCTCGGTGGGCACCGCCGCGGCCGCGCGTTGCTTGTCGCCCGCCAGGTAGTGCGCCTGGATCTCGTCGCACGCCTCGGCGTAGCCGAGCCTGTCGAGGACGTTGCGGTGGAAGTTGGCGCCCTTCGCCCCCATCCCACCCGCGTACAGGGCCACGAACGGGCGGATGGTGTCGGCCGCGCCCTCGACGTCCTCACCCAGGACCACGGGTACGGCCGCGGTGATCTCGAACTCCGCGGGGTCGCTGAGCCCCGCCTGGCGCACGGCGAACCCCGAGTCGAGCAGGGTGCGGTACTCGTCGTCCATGCGCGGCGAGTAGAACAGGGGCAGCCAGCCGTCGGCGATCTCGGCCGACATCGCGATGTTCTTGGGCCCCTCCGCCGCGAGGTGGATGGGCAGGCGCGCGCGCAGCGGGTGGACCGTCGAGCGCAGGGGCTTTCCCAGTCCGGTCCCGCCGTCCAGCGGCAGCTGGAAGAACTCGCCGTCGAATGTCACCGGCGCCTCGCGGGCCAGCACCTGGCGCACGATCGCCACGTACTCGCGCGTGCGGGCCAGCGGCTTGGGGTACGGCTGGCCGTACCAGCCCTCGACGACCTGCGGCCCGGAGGCCCCCAGCCCGAGCACGAACCGCCCGCCGGAGAGGTGGTCCAGCGTGAGGGCCGCCATCGCCGCGGCCGTGGGCGTGCGGGCCGACAGCTGGGCGATGGCGGTGCCGAGCCGGATGGTCGTCGTGCGCGAGCCCCACCAAGCCAAGGGGGTCAGCGCGTCGGACCCGTAGGCCTCCGCGGTCCACAGGGAGTCGAAGCCCAGCTGCTCGGCGGCGAGCACGGTCTCCTGCGCGTGCGGGGGCGGGCCCGCCGACCAGTAGCCCATGTAGTAGCCCAGGCGCACGACGACCTCCCGTTCCTCGCGTCCGCGGTGACGCGACGGTCACCCTATCGGTTGTTACCCGCGAGTAGCTTCAGACGGCACGGGCACGGTCGGCGAGGGTGTTGAGCAGCGCCGCACCCGTCGCGGCGTCGTCGACCGTCACCACCACGACGCGGCCGCCCGTCCGCTCGACCTCCAGCGCCTCGCCCGTGCGCAGCACGATCCCGGTCCGCCCACCTCGCCCGACGCGGTAGCCCCAGCCGCCGAACTCCTTGAGGGGGTGGACGCTCGTCACGCGGGCCGCCACCACCTCGTCGAGCGGCACGCGCACCGTCGGCCAGCCCAGGATCCCGCGGGCCACCAGCCCGCGCTCGTCCACCGTCGCGTCCAACGCGACCATCGAGAGCAGCAGGGCGGCGAGCACCGCCGCGACCAGGCCCAGGGCCCACATGCGCGTCACGACGGACAGGCCCAGCACCACGAGCACCACCGCGACACCGACGGTGAGCGTGGCCCGCGAGAACACGTCCCTGCGCCAGACCGCTCGCTCGGTCGCGGCCAGCGCCAGGCGCGGCGCCGAGGGGTCGACGGCGGACGCCGCCGGCTGGTCCGCATCTGCGGGCGTCAGCGCCGCGGCCAGCGTACCGAGCGCCAGGCCAGCGACGATCGCGACGGCCAGCGGCGTCGCGATCCCCGGCGCCGTCGTCGGGTCGGCGAGCCCGCGCTGCGCCTCGAGCGGTCCGAGGACGATCACCGCGAGGAAGCCGGCCATCCCGACGCTGGAGCCCGCGGCGATGCGCCGCGTGGAGGAGGCGTGCCCGGCGAAGAAGGCCAGCGCCCAGGCGCCGACGGCGATGACCACCCCCGCGACGACCGCGGGCAGGATCGCCGATGCCAGCGAGCCGAAGCCGTCGGGTCCCTCCGCACCCCAGTGCACTGCCACGGGGTCGGGCAGCTCGTCGGCCCAGCTGGCAGCGAGGAGCGTGGCCGCGCCCAGCAGGACGAGCGGGACGACGAGCGTGAGCAGGGTCGTCGCGACTCGGTGGGGGGCGTGCGTGCGGCGGGTCAACTCAGTGCCTCCTTGAGCAGGGCCACTGCCGTGGCCGGGGGGATGTCGAGGTCGCGGGCCGCCGCGGCGGCGGCGGCGATCGCAGCGTGCAACCGCGTGTGATCGGGGGCGCTCACGACGACGGCACCCCGACCCCGGCGCAGCTCGATCACGCCGTCGTCGCGCAGCTGCTGGTAGGCGCGCAGGACCGTGTGCAGGTTGACGTCGAGCGACGCGGCCAGGTCCCGCGCCGACGGCAGCCGCGTCCCGACCGCGAGCTCGCCGCGCGACACGAGCGCGCGCACCTGCGCGCCGATCTGCTCGAAGAGCGGCTCGGCAGACGTGGGATCGATCCGGATGAGCACGTCGACGATCCTAGTTGTTACACGTCAACTAGAACAACTTGCGCACCGTCGCGCCGCCTCCCGGACGGGGACAAGGACCTCAGAGCCGGGCGTCGAGGGCGCCGTCGTCGGGCACGAACCACACGTGCGAGCCGCGGTTGGACTCGGCGATCCACGCGGTCAGCGCCGAGCTGCGCGCGGCGTGGTCGCTGACGTCGCCCACGACGGCGAGAACCAGGTGGTAGTTGACCAGCTTCTGCGCGACGTCTCCGGCGAAGCCGCTGCTCAGGTCGAAGAACGCGGGGTGGAGCCGGGAGACGGGAACCGCGATGACCTCGGCCTCGACGGACCAGGCGTCGCCCACGAGGTCGAGCACGTCGGCCACCGTCGACACGAGCGGTCCCTCGTCGGCCAGGCGGCTCACGCGGCGCTTGCCGGCCATGGGCTCGCTCCTCGATCCGGGTCTAGATGTAGATGGCAGGGTCATCGATTTCGGCGTCGAAGGGCGCCGCGGCAGGCCGCAGCCGGATCGTGGCCGGAACGCCGACGGCGATCGCGCCCGGGGGCACGTCGTGGATCACCACCGCGTTGGCGCCGATCTGCGCGCCGTCACCGATCCAGACCGGGCCGAGGATCTTGGCGCCCGCGCCCACCACGACGCCGTCGCCCACGGTCGGGTGCCGCTTGCCGTGCCGCATGGACTTGCCGCCGAGCGTCGAGCCGTGGAACAGCACCACGTCGTCGCCCACCTCGGCGGTCTCGCCGATGACCACGCCCATGCCGTGGTCGATGAACAGCCTCCGGCCCAGACGCGCGCCGGGGTGGATCTCGATCCCGGTCAGCGCGCGCACGAACTGGGAGAAGAGCCGCGCGGGCAGCCGCAGGGTCGGCACGCGCCACATCCGGTGCGCCAGCCGGTACGTCCACACGGCGTGCACCCCCGGGTACGCCAGGGCGACCTCGAGGAGCGAGCGCGCCGCGGGGTCGCGGCGACGGGCTGCGTCGAGATCCTCCCGGAGCGTGGCCAGGAAGTGCTGCGGGTCGGACATCGGCATCTCGGTTCTGTGGTGCGTGCGGGGGACGAGCGCTCCCGGGCCCGCGCGTGCGCGGGCCCGGGAGGGTGATCAGTCGAGCAGGTCGGCGTAGAGGATCGTCGACAGGTACCGCTCGCCGAACGACGGGATGATCGTGACGATCAGCTTGCCCGCGTTCTCCGGCCGCTCCGCCAGCTGCTTGGCGGCGTAGAGGGCGGCGCCCGACGAGATGCCGACGAGCAGGCCCTCTTCGGCGGCGGCGCGACGCGCGTAGGCGACGGCCGTCTCCGCGTCGACGTCGATGACCTCGTCGTACACGCTGGTGTCGAGGATCTCGGGCACGAAGTTGGCGCCGATGCCCTGGATCTTGTGCGGACCGGGCTGGCCGCCGTTGAGGATGGGGGACTCGGCGGGCTCGACGGCGACGATCTGGATGCCCGGCTTGCGCTCCTTGAGCACCTGGCCGACGCCAGTGATGGTGCCGCCCGTGCCGATGCCCGCCACGAGGATGTCGATCTCGCCGTCCGTGTCGGCCCAGATCTCCTCGGCCGTGGTCTTGCGGTGGATGGCCGGGTTGGCCTCGTTGGCGAACTGGCGCGCGAGGATCGCGCCCGGGCGCTCGCCGACAATCTCGTCGGCCTTGTTGACGGCACCCTTCATGCCCTCGGAACCCGGCGTGAGGATGAGCTCCGCGCCGAACGCGCGCAGCAGTGCGCGCCGCTCCTTCGACATGGTCTCGGGCATGGTCAGCACGACCTTGTAGCCGCGCGCCGCGCCGACGAACGCCAGGGCGATGCCGGTGTTGCCCGACGTCGCCTCGACGATGGTGCCGCCGGGCTTGAGGTCACCCGACGCCTCGGCGGCGTCGATGATCGCGACGCCGATGCGGTCCTTGACCGAGTTGGCGGGGTTGTAGAACTCGAGCTTGCCGACGACCGTCGCGCCCGCGCCGTCGGTGATCTTGTTGATGCGGACCAGGGGGGTGTTGCCGACCAGCGCGGTCGCGTCGTCGTAGATGCGTGCCATGGTTCCTCTTCGGTCGAGCCGCCGTCAGGTCGACGGCGAGCGGGGGACTGCCTGGGCTGGCGCCGCGGTCCCGGGCGGGTGCGGCGTGGTGCGTGGTCCTCGCGAGGGGCGGGGACGGGGCGAGCACTGGCGCCGGCGCCGGCCCCCCGTCAGGGAGTCCGCGCGGACGGGAGCGGCCAGCGCTCTACCGACAGCGACAACAGGGCGCGACGAGGGCGCGCGGGGAGGCGGCGGGAGCGGCCGTGTGCACGCGCATCGCTTCGTCCTCCAGGACCGGTGTGGTCGGATGCGGCCCGTGGGCACGGGACGCGATCGAGCCCGACGCTACTGGTAACGCACGGGACCGCGCAAAGGATCCCGCGGTCGAGCACCGTCGGCGACCCGCGCGGGACGAGGTTGACGACGACCGGGTCGTTTGCCAAGGTGTGCCTTGCCTAAGTAAGTCTCACCTAACCAAGGATGCCCATGTCGCGCCGCCCGTTCGCCGCTCTCGCTCTGCTCTCCGCGCTCGCCGTAGGGGCGTGCTCCTCCGCCGCCGGGTCCGCGGCGGGGCCGACGGCCACGCCGAGTGCCTCGACGGGCTGGTCGTACACCTCGGGCGACGGCAAGACGTACACGGCCGACGAGGTCCCGACGCGGATCATCGCGCACGCCTACGCCGCGAAGGCGCTGATGAGCTACGGCATCCGGCCGATCGCCGTGTACGCGGACGGGCCGATCGACGGCGACGTGGGTTTGCAGGGCGTGGACTTCGACGGCGTCGAGGTGCTGAGCGAGGAGTGGGGGCACATCGACGTGGAGAAGGCTGCGACCCTCGACCCCGACCTGATCGTGGGCGACTGGTGGCCTGCCGAGAAGGCGTACTCCGGGCTCGAGGGGGGCGTCGAGGAGGCGAGCAAGAAGATGGCCACGCTCGCGACGGTCGTCGGGCCGTCGCAGGGCGACTCGATCGTCGAGCTGGTCGAGGGGTATGCGGAGCTCGCGGAGTCGCTGGGCGCCGACGCGAGCGTCGTCGAGGAGCAGCGCGTGGCCTTCGACGCAGCCGTGAGCGACCTCGAGCGCGCCACGGCGGCCAAGCCCGATCTCGACGTGCTCGCGATCAGCCCCTGGGAGGACACCTACGCCGTCGCGGTGCCGACGTACGCGCCCGAGCTGCTGGACCTGCAGCGCTGGGGGCTGCGCGTCATCGACCCGCAGAAGCCGGACGCCGACTTCCCTTACTGGGAGTCCCTGTCCTTCGAGAACGCCGACACGTACCAGCCGGACGCGCTGCTCTTCGACGACCGGAACTACCCCGGCAACCGCGACACGCTGGCGCGCCAGCCCATCGCCTCGAGCATCAAGGCCTTTGCCGCCGGTGCCACCACGACGTGGCCGGCGTACTGGCTGCACACCTACCCGGACTACACGGCACAGCTGCAGCGGCTCACGGAGTTCGTCGAGCAGGCCGACGAGACCGTCGGGGACTGATGGCCGTCGTCCAGCTCGGCACCGCGCCCGCCACCGCTTCCCGCGGTCGCGCTCGCCTGGCCGGCAGGCGTGGCTCCGGGCTCGCGATCCTCGTGGTCGTGCTCGCCGTGGTGTGCGTCGCGAGCGTCTCGCTCGGGTCGCGCGCCGTCGCGCCCGCGACCCTGTGGCACGCGTTCGCGGCGTTCGACCCGACGAGCACCGACCACACCGTGGTGCGCGACATGCGGGTGCCCCGGACGCTGCTCGGGCTCGCCGTCGGGGGCGCCCTCGGGCTGAGCGGGGCGCTCCTGCAGGGGGTGGCCCGCAACCCGCTGGCCGACCCCGGCATCATGGGGATCAACGCCGGGGCCGCCGTGGCGATCGTGCTGGCAGTCCTCCTGCTGGGTGCGCAGCAGGCGTCGACCTTCGTGTGGTTCGCCTTCGCGGGCGCGGGGATCGCCACTGTGCTCGTCTACGGCATCGCGTCGTTCGGGCGCGAGGGGGCCACGCCGGTGAAGCTGGCGCTCGCGGGCGTCGCCGTGACGGCGGCGTTCTCGTCGGTGACCTCCGCGGTGCTCCTGACGAACGTCGACGCGCTCGAGCAGATGAGGATGTGGCAGGTGGGCGCGCTGGCGGGCCGGTACGCGCCCGTGCTGCACCAGCTCGCGCCGTTCTTCGTCGTCGGGACGGTCGTCGCGCTCGCCGCGGGCAGAACGCTCAACGGCCTTGCGCTCGGCGAGGACGTGGCGCGGGCGCTCGGCCAGCGCGTGGCCCTCAGTCGGGGTGTGCTCTTCGCGACGGTCGCGCTGCTGTGCGGCGCAGCGACGGCCGCGTGCGGGCCCATCGTGTTCCTCGGGCTGGTGGTGCCGCACCTCGCGCGCCTGGCCACGGGTCCCGACCACCGCTGGTTGCTCCCGTACTCCGCGGTGCTCGGCGCGCTCCTGCTGCTGGCCTGCGACGTCGTCGGACGGCTCGTCGTGGCGCCCGGCGAGCTCGCCGTCGGTGTCGTCATCGGGCTGCTGGGCGCGCCCGTGTTCGTCGCGCTCGTGCGCTACCGCCGGATGGTCGAGCTGTGACCGCCGTCCTCGACCCGTCCCCACCCACCGCGCATCCGGGCGCGCAGCGGGTGGCGCAGCAGGTCGCGCAGCACCGGCGGCGACGCGCGCGCCGCGTCCTCGTGGTCGGCGTGGTGCTCGCGGTGGCCGTGGTCGCGGTGTTCGTCCTCACCATGTCGGTGGGCAGCTCCGGGGTCGCGCCGCTCGACGTGCTGCGCTCGGTCGTCGCGCCGGGCTCGGACCCCCGGACGGACTTCATCGTGCGCGAGCTGCGCCTGCCCCGAGCGCTCACGTCCTTGCTGGTGGGCCTCGCGCTGGGGATCTCGGGCACGGTGTTCCAGCGCCTGCTCGCCAACCCTCTCGCCTCGCCCGACGTGCTCGGCATCGCGTCGGGCGCGAGCGCCGCGGCGGTCGCGGGTCTGGTGCTGGGCAACCTGGGCGGCCTGGCACTGTCGGGTGCAGCCCTCGCGGGCGCGCTGGCCACGTCGGCGCTCGTGTACCTGCTCGCCTGGCGGCAGGGCATCTCGGGCTATCGGTTCATCCTCGTGGGCATCGGGATCGGCGCCCTCATGGGGTCGGTCACCAGCTACCTGCTCTCCAAGGCCGAGGTCGCCGATGCCCGGGCCGCGTTCGCGTGGCTCGTCGGCTCGTCGGGGATGGCCGGCACGGCGCAGATCCAGGTGCTAGCGGCGGCGGTCGTCGTGCTGGGACCGCTGTCCGGCCTGCTCGGCCGCCGGTTGACGGTGCTGGAGCTCGGCGACGACACGGCCCGCGGGCTCGGGCTGCACGTGGAGCGCGACCGGCGGCTGCTGATGCTCGTGTCCGTGGTCCTCGTCGCCCTGGCCACGGCGGCGGCCGGGCCCATCGCCTTCGTGGCCCTCATGGCGGGCCCGCTCGCGGCCCGCCTTGTCGCGGGGGCGGGTTCGGGCATCGTCGCGTCGGCGTGCGTCGGCGCGCTCATCGTCCTCGTCGCGGACCTCCTGGGCCAGCACCTGCTGCCCGTCACCCTGTCCACCGGCGTCGTCACGGGTCTCATCGGCGCGCCGTACCTCGTCTGGCTGCTGATCGCCACCAACCGGAGCGGAGCCGGCGGATGACCGCAGAGCACACTCTCGACGTCCTCGACCTGCACCTCGGTTACGACGGCCCCGACATCGTCAGGGGCCTGACCACCGCGATACCGCCGAGGAAGGTCACGGCCATCATCGGGGCCAACGCGAGCGGGAAGTCGACGTTGCTGCGCGGCATGGCGCGGCTGCTCGCGCCGCGCGGCGGTCAGGTGCTGCTGGACGGCGTGCCGGTGCACGGCATGCGCAGCGTGGACGTGGCCCGGGTGGTGGGCCTGTTGCCGCAGTCGCCGGTCGCTCCCGACGGCATCACCGTGGGCGATCTGGTGGCGCGCGGGCGCTACCCGCACCAGGGCTGGTTCCGGCACTGGACCCCGCAGGACGACCTCGCGGTCGGCTCGGCGCTCGCGGCGACGGGCACGGCCGACCTCGTCGACCGGCACCTGCGCGACCTGTCCGGTGGCCAGCGTCAGCGCGTGTGGATCGCGATGGCACTGGCCCAGGAGACCGACGTGCTGCTCCTCGACGAGCCGACCACGTTCCTGGACCTCAACTTCCAGGTCGAGGTGCTCGACCTGCTCACCGACCTCAACCGTGCCCGGGGCACGACCGTCGTCATGGTGCTGCACGACCTCAACCTCGCGTGCCGGTACGCCGACCACGTGGTGGCCATGAAGGCGGGGGAGATCGTGGTCGAGGGGCGGCCCGGCGACGTCATCGACGCCGCCGTGATCGCCGACGTGTTCGACCTGCGCTGCGACGTGCTCGTCGACCCGCGCTCCGGGACGCCCATGATCGTCCCTCTCGGCCGTCACCACGCGGGCTCGCGCGTCTGACTGGTCCGACTTCGCCCACGACAACCCGCCGTGATTCGGTCATGGTGAACGCTCACGCTCATGCCTCCGGCAACCGATGAAGACCGTGAGACGGCACGCCTCGACGCCGCCGCTCGCGCCACCGTTCGTCGATCTTGGAGAGTGCCATGAACCCCCGACCCAGTACGCGAGCCCTCCGGCGCATCGGGTCGGCAGCCGGCGTCGGCATCCTGCTCGCCACGCTCGCGATCTCTCCGGTCCAGGCTGCGACGTCCACGCCGAGCCCGACGACGACCGCCACGCCCAAGCCGACGGCGACCGCGACGCCCAAGCCGACGGCGACGCCCACCGCGACGCCGACGCCCAAGCCGACGCCCTCGGCGACCCCCACCCCCAAGCCGACGCCCACGCCGACGGCGACGCCCACGCCCAAGCCCATCTCCAGCAAGCTCACGCAGGGCGTCACCGCCGGCGGCACCACCGTCGTCCTCCCGCTCGTCGCCAAGTCCTACGCCGTCACGTCCTACTGGGGTGCCCGGTGCATCCCCGTCGTGGGCGGCTCGACGTTCCACTTCGGTCTGGACCTCGCGGCACCGAGCGGCGCGGGCATCTACTCGATCGCCGCGGGCACGGTCACCTCGGTGGTGTGGCCGCGCGGGAGCGCGGTGCCCGGCGCCGTCGTCGTGCGCAGCGTCATCGACGGCAAGGTCACCTACCTCGCCTACCGACACATGTGGAACCCCACGAAGTACGTGAAGGTGGGGCAGGCGGTCACGGCGGGCAAGCGCATCGCCGACGTCGGCTCGTCCGGCCCGGCGACGGGCCCGCACCTGCACGTCGAGGTCTGGCGCGACGTCTACTACGGCGAGGGCAAGTCCGTGAACCCGGTGACGTGGCTCAACCGTGCGCACCTGCCGGTGCTCACGCTCGCCACCGCCAACCGCGCGCGGCCCACCCCGACGTCCTGCACGTACTACCCGACCAACCGGCTCAACGTCCGCACTGGCCCGTCCACCACGCACCAGATCCTCACCACGGTCGCGGCGAACACCACCCTGCTGAACAAGCCGGGCACCAAGATCAACCGCTTCATCCCGGTGACCGTGACGGTCAAGGGCGCGACGATCAACGGGTGGGTGTCGAGCGACTACATCCGGCAGTACCGGACCTACTCGCTCGCGAAGACGTCGGCGATGCGCACGCTCGCCGCGAGCAAGGCACCTCGTGTGGCGACCATCTCGGCCGGTCGGCAGGTGACGATCCTGGCGACCAGCGGGAACTGGACCCGCGTGTACGCCGCCGGCTACCGCGGCTGGGTGGCGACGGCGCACATCCGCGCCGGGTTGTGAGGGCCAGCGGGGGTCGGCGGGGTCGGCGGGGTCAGCGGGGTCAGCGGGGTTGTGTGCCGGCGACGACCGGCCTGATCTCCGCGTCCTCGGTGAGCGTGTCCGCCACCAGCGCCACGAGCGCGTCGACGTCGGCCGTCCGGACCAGGTAGAAACCCCCCAGCTGCTCGACGGCCTCGGTGAACGGCCCGTCCGTGACCTCCGGGGGCCGGCCGGCGCCGCGTCGCACCACGCGCGCGGTCCGGGCGTAGTCGAGCTCGTGGGCCGCGAGGATCTCGTGGCCGTCGCGCGCGCACGCGGCGACGAACTCCTGGTGGCTGGCGTCCAGCGCCGCGAGCGATGCGGCGTCGCGGGACTGCCACTGGCCCTCGTCGCCGTGCAGAAGCACCAGGTACGTCGCGGTGGTCATGGTCGGATCCTCTCGTCGGGGGCACGCGTCGCGCACCCGCTGGACCCATGACGTCCGCGGCGCGCGCGATCGACACTGTTCCCCGTCGGGCCGGTCGGCCCGTGGCGGCGAACCGTCAGCGCGAAGCGACCAGCACCCGGGACCCCGCGACGGTGACCCGCCACGTACGCAGGTCGGGGCCGTCGGCGTGCGGTGCCTTGCCCGCGTCGTCCAGGCAGGACCCGGTGCGCAGGTCCCAGACCTGTTTGTGCATGGGTGACGTGAGGGTGGGGGCGTCACCGGCGGACCCGACGATGCCTCGCGAGAGGACGTTCGCGCCCGAGAACGGGTCCTTGTTCTGCACCGCCAGCACCGTGTCGTCCGCGAGCCGGAACAGCGCCACCTGGGCGCCGTCGACGAGCGCTGCCGCGCCCCGCTCCGGGACGAGCGCGCCGAGCGCGCAGACGTCGGTCGAGCAGGGAACGGTCACGGGGTCACCTCGAGCGTGCGAGCGATGCGCGGGTCCGGGTGCGAGACCTCGCCGGGGAGAGCCGGCCGCACCTGGCCGCGCTGCGGTGTGTACGCGAGGTCGGGGTCGGCCGTGGTCGGGGCGTTGACGTAGGCGGCGAACCGCGTGAGCTTGTCGGGGTCGTCGAGGGCGTCGGCCCACTCGTCGCGGTAGCCCGCCACGTGCGCCGCGATCTCGGCCTCGAGCTCGGCCGCGATGCCGCGCGAGTCGTCGACGAGGATCGCGTGCAGCTCCTCGATGCCACCGGGGTGGTCGGCCACGAAGGGCGCGGTGCGCTGCAGCCGGTCGCCGTGCCGCACGTAGTAGGCGAGGAAGCGGTCGGTCACCGCGACGAGCTCGTCGTCGGAGAGGTCCTCCGCGAGCAGGTCGGCATGCCGGGGGTTCGCGCCGCCGTTACCGCCCACGTACACGTTCCAGCCCCCGGCAGTCGCGATGACCCCGACGTCCTTGCCGCGGGCCTCGGCGCACTCGCGTGCGCACCCCGAGACGCCCACCTTGAACTTGTGCGGCGTCCGCAGCCCGCGGTAGCGGTTCTCCAGCGTGATGCCCATGCCGACGGAGTCACGCACGCCGAACCGGCACCAGGCCGACCCGACGCACGACTTCACGGCGCGCAGCGACTTGCCGTACGCCTGACCGGACTCGAAGCCGGCGTCGATCAGGCGCTGCCAGATCGCCGGCAGCTGGTCGATCCGCGCGCCGAACATGCCGATGCGCTGGGCGCCGGTGATGCGCGTGTACAGCCCGAAGTCGGCGGCGACCTGGCCCAGGACCACCAGCCGTTCGGGGGTGATCTCCCCGCCGGGCACCCGCGGGATCACCGAGTACGTTCCGTCCTTCTGGAGGTTGGCCATGACGTGGTCGTTGGTGTCCTGGAGGCCTGCGTGGTCCCGGCTGAGCACGTGGCCTGCGTGCAGCGAGGACAGGATGGACGCGACGACCGGCTTGCAGATCGCGCAGCCGCGGCCGGTGCCGTGCGCCGCGACGATCGCGGAGAAGGTCCGCAGCTCGCCCTCGCGGACGAGCGCGTACAGCTCCGCGCGGGGCATCGCGAAGTGCTCGCACATGGCACGCGACACCTCGATGCCGCTGGCCTCGAGCTGGGCGTTGACCAGCTTGGTGAGCACGGGGACGCACGAGCCGCACACCGTGCCCGCCTTCGTGCACGCCTTGACCGCGCCCACGGTGGTGCAGCCGTGCTCGGTGACCGCCTCGCGGACGCTGCCGGCGGTCACGTTGGTGCACGAGCACACGACGACGTCGTCGGGCAGGTCCACGCCGGGCGCAGCGCCCTCGGACGCCAGGAACGCCGACGGGTCGGCGCCGAGAGGGCGGCCCAGCATGGGTCGCAGCTGCGAGTACAGCGACGCGTCCCCGACGAACACGCCACCGAGCAAGGTGCGCGCGTCGTCGCTGACCACGAGCTTGCGGTAGGTCCGCGCGACCGGATCGCTGAACGTGACCTCGAGGGCGCCGGGCGTCAGGGCGAGGACGTCGCCGAACGCCGCGGCCTCGATCCCGACGCCCTTGAGCTTGGTGCCCTCCGGCGCCGGGACGTACAGGCGGGGACCGCCGAGGAGCCGGTCGACGACGACGTCCGCCATGGCGTTTCCCGGCGCGACGAGCCCGACGCACTCGCCCTCGTAGGACGCGCACTCGCCGACGGCCCACACCGCGGGGTCGGACGTCCGGCAGGTCGCCCCGACGACCACGCCGCCACGCTCGCCGATCGCCAGCCCGGACTCGCGGGCGAGCCGGTCGCGCGGGCGGATGCCGGTGGAGAACACGACGACGTCGGCGTCGATCTCGTCACCGCCCGACAGCGCCATGCGCGCCACGGCGCCGTCGCCGGCCGCCGCGAGCCCGGTGCACCCCGTGGTGGTGCGCACCTCGATGCCCAGGTCGGCGACGAGCACCCGCAGCGCCTCGCCGCCTGCCTCGTCCAGCTGCACGCTCATCAGGTGGTCCGCGAACTCGACGACCGTCGCGCTCGTTCCCAGCGCCTGGAGTGCGGCCGCCGCTTCGAGCCCGAGCACGCCACCGCCCACCACCGCCCCGCGCAGTGGCCGGCCGAGCGCGGTGGAGCGGGAACTCACCCAGGTGCGCAGGTCCTCCAGGTCGGCCAGCGTGCGGTACCGGAAGACACCGGGCAGGTCGGTCCCCGCAGTGCGCGGTGTCCACGCCCACGAGCCGGTCGCGAGGACCAGGTGGTCGTACGGGACGACCGCGCCCGACCGTGTCGTGACGGTCTGCGCCTCACGGTCCAGGTGGTCGACGGGGTCAGCCGTGCGCACGGTGGCGCGCGGGTCGTCCCAGACGGCGGGGTCGAGCGCGAGGTCGCAGGCGTCTCGGCCCGCCGTGAGCAGCTCGGACAGGTGCACGCGGTCGTACGGGACCCAGGGCTCGTCGCCCAGCACGGTCACGGACCACCCGTCCGCGGGCGCCCGCTCGATCAGGCCTGCGACCAGCCGGTGGGCCACCATGCCCGCGCCGACGACGACCACGCGTCCCAGCGGGGGAGGAGGAGAGGTGCGCATCGTCGGCCTTTCGTCGGGAGCCCGACCAGCATCTCCGCGTGACGGGCACGCCCGCCGGGTCGTTGGACCCACGCGAACGCACAGTGCTCACGGAGCGCGTGTGAGAACCGCGGCAAGTTGACCCGCCGAAATCCGGCGAAAGGGGTGCTTTGCGGACCGACTGACGACAAGATCGCGACATGGACGCAGCGGCGGTGGCACGGAGGGTCGGCAGGGCTGTCGCCGGAGGTGATCCGGCCGAGCGCACCGCGGCACTCGTCTCGACCGTGTCGACCGGCATGACGTTCATGCCCGGGCTGCTGCCGCGCGACGGAGCGGACCAGGCTGCCGCCACGGGCCTGGTCAGCGCGGCGGAGTACGGGCTGGTCGTCACGTCGCAGTCGGCGTCCGAGGCCATCGCGCGCCGGTTGGTCCACGACGACGGCACGCCGGGCGCGGCGGCCCGCCGGCTCGCGGTGCAGGCGGGAGTCGGGCTCGCGCTGGCCTCGGCGGGCGCCGCGGTCGAGCGCATCGCGACCCCGCGCCACGGCGAGCCGTTGCGCCGGGCGCTGGTGCGGACCGTCGGGCGGCGGACGGCGCGCGTCGGGCTCTCGGGCGTCGTGGTGTCCACGCTGGCCGCGGCCGACGCCGCGATCGGCGGCCGGCACCGCGTGCTGCGCCAGGCGTCGGGGAGCGCCGCGCTCGTGGTGGGCACCGCGCTCGCGGCCTGGCAGATCCGGCGGTTCCGCTCCGATGACCCCGACGAGGCGGCCCGCGTCGCGCCCCCGACCGACCCCGTGACGGGGAAGATGGGTGGGCCGGGGGGCGCGCCCCCCGGCGATCAGGGGACGGCTGTCGCGCCGCCGCTGCCGCCGTTGGCGAAGTCGTTGCTCATCGGGGTGGGGGTCAACGTCGGGCTGCAGTCGTTCGCGGCCCTGGAGGGCCGGTTCGCGCGGGCCGTCGGCGCCCGGGTGCGGCGCGTCGCCCCGGGCGCGGGCTGGTCCGCGGGCGCCCTGGGTCACGCCGTCGCCCTGGGCGCGATCGGCGCGGGTGTCGTGGCGGCCGTCGAGTACGCGCTGCGGACCGCCGAGGCGGGCGGCGCGGCGATCGACGCCGCCTACACGAGCCCGCCCACGGGGTCGACGGTCAGCGGCGGACCGGCGTCCGCGGTGGAGTGGTCCACGCTGTCCCGGGAGGGCGTCCGGTTCGTCAACATGGCCCTGACAGCCGACGAGATCGCCGCGGTCACGCAGGCGGACGCCGGCACGGTGCGGGAGCCGGTGCGGGCGTTCGTCGGGCTCGCCAGCGCTGCCACGGTCGACGCCCGCGTGGACCTCGCGATGCGCGAGCTCGAGGACCTCGGCGCCTTCGAGCGCAGCGTCATCTGCCTGGTCTCGCCCACCGGCACGGGATATATCAACTACGTCGCCATCGAGGCGCTGGAGTACCTCACCCGCGGCGACTGCGCCACGGTTGGCCTGCAGTACTCGCTGCGCCCCTCGTTCCTGTCGTTGGACCGCGTCGCGATGGGTCGCGAGCAGAACCGGGCGCTGCTGCACGCCCTCACGTGGCGGCTGCGCAGCATGCCCGAGGAGTCACGGCCCCGGCTGGTGGGCTTCGGAGAATCGCTGGGCGCCCACACGCTGCAGGACGCGTTCCTGCACGAAGGTGTGCCGGGGTTGCACCGCGTCGGCATGGACCGGGCGCTCTTCGTCGGCACGCCGGCCGGCAGCACGTGGGCGCAGCAGTGGCGGCTCGACCCGCACGGCACCGACCCGGACGCCGAGGCCGTCGAGGTCGCGTCGTGGTCGCAGTGGGCGGCGCTGGACGACACGCAACGCGCGGCGCACCGCTACTTCCTCCTGTCGCACACGGAGGACCCGATCACGGTGTTCAGCCCCGCGCTCGCCATCCAGCAGCCGGACTGGCTCGGGCCCGTGGACCAGCGGCCGCCGGGCGTCTCGAAGCTCGCGCACTGGTACCCGCTGGTCTCGTTCGTCCTGACCCTCGTCGACGTCACCAACGCGCTGAGCGCCGTGCCCGGCATCTTCGTGGCGCGGGGTCACGACTACCGCGCGGACCTCGCGCAGCTCGTCTCCGCCGCCTACGCCCTGGACGTCGAGGACACCGAGCTGGCCCGGATCGAGGCGGCGCTGCGCGAGCGCGAGGCGCTGTGGGCGGAGCGGCGGCTGGTCGCCGAGCAGATGCACCGCGCGCGCGAGGCCGTTCAGCGGCAGCTGGACCAGTGGGGCACGGGGTCGCAGGGGGCGGACACCCTCGCCGGGCAGGGGTATGTGGAGCGGGCGACGGGAATCGAACCCGCGTAGCCAGTTTGGAAGACTGGGGCTCTACCATTGAGCTACGCCCGCACAGGTCCCGGCGCCGGAGCGGCCGCGACTGCGGCACCAAGGGTACCGGGTGGCAGAGGGCGGTCCGTCCACCGCCCGCGGCGACGACGCGCGACGGCCCCGGCCTGCTGATCGGCGGCGGGTGCGCGGGGCGATACGCTCCCGTGCAGCAGGACAGTGGGCGCGTGGCCGGGACGGACCGGGCTGTGCGTGCCACGGGATGTGGCGCAGGTTGGTAGCGCGTCCGCTTTGGGAGCGGAAGGTCGTGGGTTCGAATCCCGCCATCCCGACCGGTGGATCAGGCGTGCGTCGTGAGGTACTCCTCGCGCACCGCGCGGCGCAGCACCTTGCCGATGAGCGAGCGCGGCAGCTCCGAGAGCACCACCAGGTCGCGGGGGAGCGCGTACCTGGCGACACGCGGCTCGAGCCAGGCACGCACGGCCGAGAGGTCCGTGGACGCACCCTCGTCGAGCGTCACGGCCGCGACCACGTGCTCGCCCAGGTCGCCCGCGGGGACGCCGATGACGGCGACGTCCTGCACGCCCGGCATCGCGCGCAGCTGCTCCTCCACCTGCGACGGGTACACCTTGTAGCCGCCGGTCACGATCATCTCCTTGATGCGGTCGACGAGGACCACCATGCCGTCGTCGTCCATCCGCACGATGTCGCCGGTGCGCAGCCAGCCGCCCGGGAGCAGCTGCTCGGCGGTCTCCTCGGGCCGGTTCCAGTAGCCGGCGAACACCTGCGGCCCGCGGATGAGGAGCTCGCCCTCGGTGACGTCGTGCGCGACGTCGGCGGGGTCGACGATGCGGATGTCCGTGCTGGGGAACGGGAGACCCAGGGCGCCGGGGCGGCGGGCGGGGGACAGCGGGCTGCCGAGCGCGACGGGAGAGGTCTCGGTCAGGCCGTAGCCCTCCACGACGTAGCCGTCGCTCAGGCGCTCCCAGCGTTCGGCGGTCGCGCGCGGCAGCGGCATGGCGCCGCTGATCGCGTACCGGAACGAGGTCAGGTCGGCGTGCGTGGCCTCGGCGGCGGCAGCGAGCCGGTCGAGCATGGGCGGCACGGCGGGCAGGAACGTGCCGGGGCGACGGCGCTGGGCGGCCAGCACCTGGTCCGGGTCGAACTTGGGGAACGCGACGAGCGTCGCGCCGATCCGGCTCGCGTAGGTGAGGCACAGCGTGAGACCGAAGGCGTGGAAGAACGGCAGCACGCCGTAGATCGTCCCGGTGCCGGGCTCCGCGCCGGTCCACGCCTGCCCCTGCACGGCGTTGGCCACGAGGTTCGCGTGCGTGAGCATGGCGCCCTTGGGCGTTCCCGTCGTGCCGCCCGTGTACTGGATGAGGGCGAGGTCGCCCGACGACGGTCGCGGGTGGTCCGGCGCGATCGGCGCGCTGCGCGCCACCAGGCGGTGCCACTCGGGCGTGCCGTCGGGGACGGGCGCGCGCAGGGCGGCCCGGGTGCGGCGGGCCGCGGGCACGGGGAGGCGCAGGGCCAGGCGCGAGCGGCGCGGCAGGTCCGCGCTGAGGTCGACGGCCACCACCGAGCGCACGGCGGTCTCGCTCTGGACGGCGAGGACGGCCGCTGCGGTGTGCTCCCACACGATGGCGACCACCGAGCCGCTGTCGGCCAGCTGGTGGGCGAGCTCGCGGGCGGTGTAGGTGGGGTTGTGCTCGACCACCACGGCGCCGACCCGCAGCACCGCGTGGAACGCGACGACGTGCGCCGTGCAGTTGGGCAGCGCGATCGCGACGCGGTCTCCGGGCTCGACGCCGAGCTCGAGGAGCACCTGGGCCGCGCGGCCCACCTGGTCCGCCAGCGAGCGGTAGGTGGTCGCCGCGCCGAGGAAGTCCACGGCCACGCGGTCCGGCCACCGGGCCGCCGCGCGCTCCAGCGAGGCGCCGACGGCCTCGTCGGGAACCTCGACCGTGGTGGGCACCCCCGGTCCGTACGACGCGTGCCACGGGCTGCGGTGCTCCGACATGCGCCCACCGTAACCTACGCAACCGTAAGTTACCGAAGCGTAACTTAGTGGGTTCCGCCGCAGCGCCACCGGTGAGGGAAAGACCGGGCGTTTTGGCGGTCGGCACCGGCCGTGGCGTACCATCGAGGGTCGCTTGCGCGCCGTTCGTCGGCTGCGCGGCTCACAGCGTGCCAGCCGCCGGACTCGCCGGTGCAGGCCCCCGATCAGTTGGAGACCATCGAAGTGAAGAGCGCCGTCGAGACCCTGGACCCGACCAAGGTCAAGCTGACCGTCGAGGTGACCTACGACGAGCTCAAGCCGAGCATCGCGCACGCCTACGAGCACATCGCGCAGGACGTGAACATCCCCGGCTTCCGCAAGGGCAAGGTCCCGCCGCGCATCATCGACCAGCGCATCGGCCGCCCCGCGGTCATCGAGCACGCCGTCAACGAGGGCCTGTCCGGCTTCTACGCCGAGGCCGTCCGCGAGAACAAGCTGCGCCCGCTGGGCCAGCCCGAGGTCGAGGTCACGAAGGTCCCCGGCCTCGTCGCGGGCGACGAAGGCGAGCTGCACTTCAGCGCCGAGGTCGAGGTCCGCCCGGAGATCACCGTGCCCGAGCTCGACGGGCTCGCCGTCACGGTCGACGGCCTCGAGGTCGACGACGAGGACGTGGCCGGTCGCCTCGACGCGCTGCGCGAGCGCTTCGGCACCCTGGTGGGCGTGGACCGTCCGGCGGCCGAGGGCGACTTCGTCGTCATCGACCTCGTCGCCACGATCGGTGACGAGCAGGTCGACAACGTCTCCGGCGTCAGCTACCAGATCGGCTCGGGCAACATGCTCGAGGGCCTCGACGAGGCGCTGACCAGCCTGTCCAGCGGCGAGACCACCACGTTCGTCACCAAGCTCGCCGGCGGCGAGCACGAGGGCGAGGACGCTCAGGTGACGGTCACCGCGACCACGGTCAAGGAGCGCCAGCTGCCCGAGGCCGACGACGAGTTCGCCCAGCTCGCCTCGGAGTTCGACACCCTCGACGAGCTCAAGGCGGACCTGCGCGAGCAGGCCGGTCGCATCAAGTCGTCGAACCAGGCCGTGCAGGCCCGTGACCTGCTGCTCGAGCAGCTGCTCGCCGCGACCGAGATCCCGGTCCCGAGCGGTGTCGTCGAGGCCGAGGTGCACCGCCACCTCGAGGGCGAGGGTCGCCTCGAGGACGACGTGCACCGTGCCGAGGTCACCGAGCAGGCCACCACTGCGCTGCGCAACCAGATCCTGCTGGACACGCTCGCCGAGAAGCTCGAGGTCAAGGTCTCGCAGGGCGAGCTCGTCGACTACCTGGTGAGCGCGTCGCGTCAGTACGGCGTGGACCCGAACACCTTCATCCAGAGCCTCGACCAGGGCGGCCAGATCCCCGCCATGGTCGCCGAGGTCGCGCGCTCCAAGGCGCTCGCCATCGCGCTGCGCCAGGTGAGCGTCTCCGACGCCTCCGGCGCGGCCGTGGACCTGTCGGACTTCATCGGCACCGACGAGGAGGACGCCGCCGAGGCGGCGGCCGAGGCGGCCGGCTCCGAGGGCGGCGCTGCCGACGTCTCCGCCGTCGCCGACGCGCCCGACACGGCCGACGAGATCAAGGCCTGACGACCACCCCGAAGGGGCCCCGCCGCGACCGCGGTGAGGGCCCCTTCGTCGTCCTGTCGGGGGTCCTGCGCCCAGAGCGAAAACGGCCCCGACCGGGACTTGAGCCGACCCGTGCTCGCGTTAGGGTCACTGCAGCGCGCGAGCCCTCGTCACGAGGGCGGGCGCACCGCACGACAGACGTACCGCAGGACAGAGCAGTACGCAGCCGCCAGACGAAGGAGCCTTCGTGAACCAGAACGTGCCGGCGTTGGCCCGGACCGAGTCCCCGGGCTTCGGCCTCAACGACAGCATCTACAACCGTCTGCTGCGCGAGCGCATCATCTGGCTCGGCTCCGAGGTCCGCGACGAGAACGCGAACGCCATCTGCGCGCAGATGATGCTGCTCGCGGCCGAGGACCCCGACAAGGACATCTTCCTGTACATCAACTCGCCCGGCGGCTCGATCACCGCGGGCATGGCGATCTACGACACCATGCAGTACATCCAGCCGGACGTGGCCACCGTGGCCATGGGCATGGCGGCCTCCATGGGCCAGTTCCTGCTCTCGTCGGGCGCCAAGGGCAAGCGCTACGCGACCCCGCACGCCCGCGTGATGATGCACCAGCCCTCGGGCGGCATCGGCGGCACGGCCACCGACGTCCGCATCAATGCGCAGCTGATCCTGCACATGAAGAACGTGCTGGCCGATCTGATCGCCGAGCAGACCGGGAAGGACGTGGAGCAGATCCACGCCGACTCGGACCGTGACCGCTGGTTCACCGCGCCGGAGGCGCTCGAGTACGGGTTCATCGACCACGTCGTCGAGTCCGCCGGGTCCGTCGCCGGCGGCGGCGGCACGGCCTGAGCCCCTTCCACGTAGACGCCTGAGGAGAATCACGTGAGCATCGAGTCTCAGTTCATCGCCCGCGCGGGCCGGCTCGCCGGTCCCGGCGGGTTCGCCCCCGCCGGCCCGTCGTCGCGCTACGTCCTGCCGCAGTTCGAGGAGCGGACCGCGTACGGCTTCAAGCGCCAGGACCCGTACACCAAGCTGTTCGAGGACCGCATCGTCTTCCTCGGCGTGCAGGTGGACGACGCCTCGGCCGACGACGTCATGGCCCAGCTCCTCGTGCTCGAGGGCACGGACCCGGACCGCGACATCACCATCTACATCAACTCGCCCGGTGGCTCGTTCACGGCCCTGACGGCCATCTACGACACCATGCAGTACATCAAGCCGGAGATCATGACGGTCTGCCTCGGCCAGGCGGCCTCGGCCGCGGCCGTGCTGCTGGCCGCCGGCTCGCCGGGCAAGCGCCTCGCGCTGCCCAACGCCCGCGTGCTGATCCACCAGCCCGCGATGGAGGGCGGCGGCTACGCGCAGGCCTCCGACATCGAGATCCACGCCAACGAGCTCATCCGCATGCGGGAGTGGCTCGAGGAGACGCTCGCGCACCACACGGGCCGTGATCTCGACCAGGTCCGCAAGGACATCGAGCGGGACAAGATCCTCACCGCCAAGCAGGCGCACGAGTACGGCATCGTCGACCAGGTGCTCGCCAGCCGCAAGGGTGTGCGCGCCACCACGGTGGAGCCCAGCCAGATCGAGTCCTGATCCGCGGGTCTCGAGCGTGCGGCCGGGGTCAGGCTCCGGCCGTACGCGCGAGACTTTTGCCAGACACGCCACGCCCGACAGCGGGTACGGCTGACATCGCGCCCGTCGTGGTGTGCAATGGGGAAAGCGCCCCCGCAGTCGGGGGCTGACGCTCCGTCCGCCCGGACGGAGCATGCGAAGGAAGGGACACGACGTGGCGCGAATCGGGGACGGGGCCGACCTCCTCAAGTGCTCGTTCTGCGGCAAGTCCCAGAAGCAGGTCAAGAAGCTCATCGCGGGCCCGGGCGTGTACATCTGCGACGAGTGCATCGAGCTGTGCAACGAGATCATCGAGGAAGAGCTGGCCGAGGCCTCCGAGGTGGGTCTGGTGGACCTGCCGAAGCCGAAGGAGATCTTCGAGTTCCTCGAGAACTACATCATCGGCCAGGAGTCCGCGAAGCGGGCCCTGTCGGTCGCGGTGTACAACCACTACAAGCGCATCCAGGCCGGTGAAGGTGTCCGCACCACCACCGAGGACCACGTCGAGATCGCGAAGTCGAACATCCTGCTCGTCGGCCCCACGGGCACGGGCAAGACGTACCTCGCGCAGACCCTGGCGCGGATGCTCAACGTCCCCTTCGCGATCGCGGACGCCACGGCCCTCACCGAGGCGGGCTACGTGGGTGAGGACGTCGAGAACATCCTGCTCAAGCTCATCCAGGCCGCCGACTACGACGTCAAGAAGGCCGAGTCGGGGATCATCTACATCGACGAGATCGACAAGATCGCGCGCAAGAGCGAGAACCCCTCGATCACGCGCGACGTCTCCGGCGAGGGCGTGCAGCAGGCGCTGCTGAAGATCATCGAGGGCACCACCGCCTCGGTCCCCCCGCAGGGCGGTCGCAAGCACCCGCACCAGGAGTTCATCCAGATCGACACCACCAACGTGCTGTTCATCGTGGCCGGTGCGTTCGCGGGCCTCGACGACATCATCGCCGCGCGTGCGCGCAAGCGGGTCGTCGGCTTCGGCGCCCCCCTCGTGGAGGCGCACGACGAGGGCGACCTGTTCTCGGAGGTGCGTCCCGAGGACCTGCAGAAGTACGGCCTGATCCCCGAGTTCATCGGCCGCCTGCCCGTCGTCGCCGCCGTGAACCGGCTGGACCAGGACGCGCTCGTGCGGATCCTCACGGAGCCGCGCAACGCGCTCGTGAAGCAGTACCAGCGGATGTTCCAGATCGACGGCGTCGAGCTCGAGTTCGACGACGAGGCGGTCGCCGCGATCGCGGACCAGGCACTCCTGCGGGGGACTGGTGCGCGCGGCCTGCGCGCGATCCTCGAAGAGGTGCTGCAGCAGGTTATGTTCGAGGTGCCCAGCCGCGACGACGTCGCGCGGGTGCTCATCACGCGCGCCGTGGTGCTCGAGAACGTCAACCCCACGCTCGTCCCGCGGGACATCCCGCGCGAGAAGCGACCGCCTCGCGAGAAGAGCGCCTGACCCCCGCTCGCCCCGCCTAGGATCGGCCCCGTGAGCGACCTGCCTGCCCCGATCCCCGCCGATCTCGCGCGCCTTCGCGGCAGCATCGACAACATCGACGCCGCCCTGGTGTACCTGCTCGCGGAACGGTTCAAGGCGACCCAGCAGGTCGGCCACCTCAAGGCAGCCCAGGGCCTGCCCCCGTCGGACCCCGGCCGCGAGGCCGAGCAGGTGGCGCGGCTGCGGGACCTGGCCCACCAGGCCGACCTCGACCCCGTGTTCGCGGAGAAGTTCCTCGCGTTCATCGTGAGCGAGGTCATCCGCCACCACGAGGAGATCGCGCAGGCGTCGCGCGACGCCTGACGCGCGCCTCGCCCCGGAGGGTCGCGTCCGGGTGAACGCGTCGCTGCAGGTTGTCACCCGTAGGGGTGGCGCCGGGGGCCCAAGTCCAGCAAGGTGGGGAACGTCAGTTCCGGCTGGGCGACGGGGACCGTACAGGCCTGTCGTGGCCGGTGCCGCCTGCTCCCGGAGGTGCTGCCCATGGACCTGCACTGGCTCAAGCCGTTGCTCGGACGCCCGTCGCCGTTCACCACAGTCTTCATCGACGCGACCCGGGCGGAGGTGGCCGGAGAGGCCGAGACGGCGGACCGGTGGAGGTCTCTGCGGCGGTCCCTGGAGCGCGACGGCGCGCCCGCGGGGGTGCTCGACGAGATCGGGGACCTGCTCGCCGTGCCGACGGGTGCCCGGGGCCCGCACGGCCGGGTGATCGTGGCCGACGCCGAGGGGGTCCGGGTCGATCGCCTGCTGTCCGAGCCGCCCGCCCAGTCCACGGCGGTGCACGGCCCGCTCCCCGCGCTGCTGCCGGCCATCCGGTCGGCCGACGAGGCCGTCTCGGCGCTGCTCGTGGTGGCCGACCGCACGGGCGCCGACCTGGTGTGGCGCTCGCTCGGCGCCGCCGCCGAGGGCGCACGCGAGTCCGAGACCGTCGAGGGCGGCCACGACGACGTGCACAAGACGCGCGAGGGCGGCCTGGACCGGCGGAGCCAGACGCGCGCCGAGGACTCCTGGCAGCGCAACGCCGAGGCCGTCGCGGCGGCCGTCGACCGCGCGGTCCGAGAGAAATCGCCCGACCTCGTGCTGCTCACCGGCGACACGCGCGCGGTGGGGTTCGTCCGCGACGCGCTCGGGCAGGAGGCCCGGGGCGCGCTGGTGGAGGTCGCCGGTGGTGGGCGCGGTGACGGGGTCAACGAGGCGGCCTTCGAGGCGAAGGTGGCGGCCGCGGCCGAGGACTTCCGGCGTGCCCGGCGAGCTGGCGTGCTGGACCGGTTCGCGACCGCGCAGGGTCGCGGCGAGAACACGGTGACCTCGCTCGACGACGTCGTCGCGGTGCTCGCGCGCGGCCAGGTCTCGGAGCTCGTGCTGGACGTGGGCGCGCTGTCGGCGCTCGCGGCGCGCGAGCTGTTCGTCGGTCCCGGCCCTCTCGAGCTCGCCACGAGCGAGGAGGACCTCGCGGCGATCGGGGTGGACGATGGCTCCCGCTACACCGCGGACATCGCGCTCGTGCGCGCCGCGCTCGGTCAGGAGGCCGGCGTGACGTTCGCCGAGGACTCACCTCTCGACCTGGTCGACGGCGTGGGCGCGCTGCTGCGGTGGTCCGACGACTCGACGCCCAGCGAGGCGGTGCCCAGCCAGTCGGCCGACCAGGCCCGGCTGCGGACGGTGCTGTGACGCGGGGTCAGTCGCCGCGCGTGTCCACGTAGAGGGCGTCGATCTCGGGCGCGAAGTCCCGCAGCACCAGTGACCGCTTCACCTTGAGCGACGGCGTGAGGTAGCCGTTCGCCTCGGTGAAGTCGGTCGCCAGCACGCGGATCTTGCGGATCGACTCCGCGCGCGAGACCGCCTCGTTCGCCCGCTCCACGGCGCGGTCCAGCGCCTCGAGCACGCGGGGGTCCTTGCCCGCGGTGCGCACGTCCATCGCGGGCAGCCCGTGGTTGGCGAGCCACCCCGGCAGCATCTCGTCGTCGAGCGTCACGAGCGCGCCGATGAACGGCCGCTGGTCCCCGACGACCACCACCTGGCTGACGATCGGGTGGCCGCGCAGCCGGTCCTCCAGCGCGGCCGGCGCGACGTTCTTGCCGCCGGCCGTGACGATGAGCTCCTTGGTGCGGCCGGTGATCGTGAGGTAGCCGTCGTCGTCCAGCGTGCCGACGTCGCCCGTGCGGAACCAGCCGTCGACGAGCGCCTCCGCCGTCTCCTCCGGGTTGTGCCGGTAGCCGCGGAACACGTGCGGCCCGGAGATCCAGATCTGCCCGTCGTCGTCGACCCGCAGCGACGTGCCCGGGAACGCGGGGCCGACCGTGCCGACCTTGGTGAGTCCGGGCCGGTTCACGCTCGTCGGCGCCGTGGTCTCGGTCAGGCCGTAGCCCTCGAGCACCCGCACGCCGATGCCCCGGTAGAAGTGCCCGAGCCGCTCGCCGAGGGGTGCGCCGCCCGAGACGGCCCAGTCGCACCGGCCGCCGAGCGCATGGCGCAGCTTGTCGTAGACGAGCCGTCCGGCGAGGCGGTGCTGCGTGCGCAGGGCCGCGCTGGGCCCGGACGGCTCGTCGAGCGTGCGGGAGTAGGTGATCGCCACCTTGGCCGCCCAGCGGAAGATGCGGAGCTTGACCCCCGAGCCCGCCGTCTGCTCGGCGGAGTTGTAGACCTTCTCGAACACGCGGGGGACCGCGAGCAGGAACGTGGGCTGGAAGCCGCCCAGGTCGCGGACGAGGTGCCGCGCGTCGGGCGCGTGGCCCAGCACGGCGCCCGAGGGCACGCAGAGCACCTGCAGGAACCGCGCGAACACGTGGGCGAGCGGCATGAACATGAGCGTCCGCGCGCCCGGGACGGCGCACACGTCGCCCAGCCCGTCGACGGCGGCCAGCGAGAGCGAGACGAAGTTCCCGTGCGTGAGCTCGACGCCCTTGGGGCGCCCGGTGGTGCCCGACGTGTAGATCACGGTCGCGAGGTCGTCCATGCCGGCCAGCGCGCTCCGCCGGACGATCTCCTGGTCGTCGACCCCGGTGCCCGCCGCCGCGAGGGCGTCGACCGCACCGTCGTCGATCACCAGCACGTCGACCAGGCCCGGGAGGTCTCCGCGCACCTGCCCGACGACGTGCGCGTGGGCCGCGGTCTCGACGACCATGAGCCGCGTGCCCGTGTCCGAGCAGATCCAGCGCACCTGCTCGGCCGAGTCGGTCTCGTAGACCGGGACCCCGACGGCCCCGGCAGCCCAGATCGCGAAGTCGAGCACGGTCCACTCGTACCGGGTGCGCGACATGATCCCCACCCGGTCGCCGGGCTCGATGCCGCGCGCCACGAGGCCCTTGGCCACGGCGTTGACCCGCGCCGAGAACTCGGCGACCGTCACCGCGGTCCAGGCGTCGCCCTCGCGCACCTCCGCGAAGGTGCCGTCGGGGTCTCGCGCCAGGCGCGCGGCGAGCAGCCCCGGGATGCTGTCGCGAGGGTCGGTCGTGGCCGTCGTCGGCGAGCTGAACTCACGCATGCGACGACCCTAGCGGGCCACCGTCGCGTGGATCAGAACTCCTCGTACACCGCCGGGTCCTGGTCGTGGATGCGGCCGTCGGGCCGGTCCAGCGTGCCGATGGACGCCATCTGCTCCGCCGTCAGCTCGAAGTCGAAGAGGGCCAGGTTCTCGCGGCGGCGCTGCGGGTTCGCCGACTTGGGCAGGGGCACGGCGCCGAGCTGCACGTGCCAGCGCAGCACCACCTGCGCGGGGGTCCGGCCCAGCTCGTCGGCGATCGCGGTCACGACGGGCTCGTCGAGGACCGTGCTGCCGCGGCCGAGGGGCGACCAGGACTCGGTCACCACGCCGAGCCCGGCGTCGGCCGCGAGCTGACCCGCCTGGGCGAACCGGGGGTGCAGCTCCACCTGGTTGAGCGAGGGCAGCTCGCCGGTCTGCTCGCGCAGCGCCTCGAGGTGCTCGGGAAGGAAGTTCGACACGCCGACGGAGCGGATCAGGCCCCGGTCGCGCAGCTCGAGCAGCGTCGCGAACGCCTCCACGTAGTGGCCCTGGACCGGGTTGGGCCAGTGGATGAGGTAGAGGTCCCAGTGGTCCAGGCCGGCGCGGTAGAGCGACTCGTGCACCGCCGTGACCGCCGCGTCGTGCCGGTGGTACCGGCCGGGCAGCTTGGAGGTCAGCACCAGCTCGTCGCGGGGCACGCCCGACGCGCGCACCGCGGCGCCCACCGTGCCCTCGTTCTCGTAGTTGTACGCGCTGTCGACGAGGCGGTAGCCGTCCTCGATGGCTCCCCGGATCGACTCCAGGCCCGTCTCGCCCCGCAGGGGATAGGTACCGAAGCCGACCGCGGGGAGCGCGAGGCCGTCGTGCAGGGCAAGGGTGGGCGCGAGCGTCATGGACGCGACGCTACGCCGTGCCTCAGCCTCGTGCGACGGGCTCACCCAGCGTGGCGTCCCGCGCGACGAGCACGTCGCCGTCGGACTCGGCCAGGTCGAGCGAGCCGGTCGCGCGCCCGGCGGCCCGGACGTCGTCCAGCGCGAGCTCGACGTTCGCGCGCAACGCCGCGGGGACGTCGAGCGTGACGCCGAGGATCTCGGTGCGCATGGAGACCTTGGCCTCGGACTTCACCTTCCGGAGCGCGGCGAGGGCCGCACCGGCGGCGGCGACCACGGACGGGTGGGCGTCCGCGGCGGCGGTGCGCAGCGGGGCCGAGACCGGCCACGGCGCGCGGTGGACCGAGCCCTCACGCCACCACGACCAGACCTCCTCGGTGGCGAACGGCAGCACGGGTGCGAAGAGCCGCAGCAGCGTGTCGAGCGCGATGCCGAGCGCCGCACGCGCGGAGTCGGCGCCCGCGCCCTCGCCGTAGGCGCGGTCCTTGACCAGCTCGAGGTAGTCGTCGCAGAACGTCCAGAAGAACGTCTCCGAGAGCTCGAGCGCGCGCGTGTGGTCGTAGCCCTCGAGCGCGGTCGTCGCGCGGTCGACGACGTCCGCCAGTCCCGCGAGCATCGCGCGGTCGAGCGGTACCGTGACCAGGGCGGGGTCCAGCTCGACCGTGCCGAACGACAGCGCGAACTTGCTCGCGTTGAGGATCTTGATCGCGAGCCGGCGGCCGATCTTCATCTGCCCGATCTCGAAGGCCGCGTCGGTGCCCAGCCGCGCCGAGGCGGCCCAGTAGCGGACCGCGTCCGAGCCGTGCTCCTCCAGCAGGCCCATCGGCGTGACGACGTTGCCCTTGGACTTGCTCATCTTCTTGCGGTCCGGGTCCAGGATCCAGCCGCTGATGGCCGCGTCGGACCAGGGCAGCACGCCGTGCTCGAGGTGGGCGCGCACCACGGTCGAGAAGAGCCACGTGCGGATGATGTCCTGACCCTGCGGACGCAGGTTCATGGGGAACACGCGCTCGAACAGGTCGGGGTCCGTGCGCCAGCCGCCCGCGATCTGCGGCGTGAGCGAGGAGGTCGCCCACGTGTCCATCACGTCGGGGTCGGCGACGAAGCCTCCGGGCACGCCGCGCTGGTCCGCGGTGTAGCCGACGGGGACGTCGGACGACGGGTCGACGGGCAGCTGGTCCTCGGACGCGATGATCGGGTGCGCGTGGTCGGGCTCGCCGTCGGCGTCGAGCGGGTACCAGACCGGGAACGGCACGCCGAAGAACCGCTGGCGGCTGATGAGCCAGTCGCCGTTGAGGCCGCCCACCCAGTTCTCGTACCGGACCGCCATGAACTCGGGGTGGAAGTCGAGCTCCGTGCCGCGTGCGAGCAGCTCCTCGCGCAGCTCCTCGTCCCGCCCGCCGTTGCGGATGTACCACTGGCGGCTCGTGACGATCTCGAGGGGCTTGTCGCCCTTCTCGTAGAAGTTGGCCTTGCGCTGGGTGCTGACCGGCTCGCCGTCGAGGTCGCCCGACTCCCGCAGCCCGGCGACCACGAGCTCGCGCGCCGAGAAGGTGGTCTTGCCCCCGAGCTCGGCGTACAGCGCGCGCCCGCTCTCGGTGGTCAGCCACTCGGGGACCTCCGAGAGGAGGCGGCCGTTGCGGCCGATGACCGAGCGCGTGGGCAGCTGCAGCTCGCGCCACCACTGCACGTCGGTGAGGTCACCGAACGTGCAGCACATCGCGATGCCCGCGCCCTTGTCCTGCTCTGCGCCGGGGTGCGCGAGCACCGGGACCTCGACGCCGAACAGCGGAGAGGTCACCGTGGTGCCGAACAGGTGCTGGTAGCGCTCGTCGTCGGGGTGCGCGATGAGGGCGACGCACGCGGGGAGCAGCTCGGGACGCGTCGTCTCGATGTGCACGGGTCCGTCGGCGCCGTGGAACGCCACCCGGTGGTACGCACCCGGGTAGTCGCGTGCCTCGAGCTCGGCCTGCGCCACGGCCGTCTGGAACGTCACGTCCCAGAGCCCGGGCGCCTCAGCCTGGTAGGCCTCGCCGCGGGCGAGGTTGCGCAGGAACGCCTGCTGGGCGACGGCGCGCGCATCGGCCGAGATGGTCTGGTACGTGAGCGACCAGTCGACGGACAGGCCGAGCCGGCGCCACAGCTGCTCGAACTGGCGCTCGTCGTCGACCGTGAGCCGCTCGCACAGCTCGATGAAGTTGCGGCGGCTGATGGGCTGCTGGTCGCCCGCCTTGCTGCTCTTGTTGTCGCCACCCTCGAACGGGGGCGTGAAGTCGGGGTCGTAGGGCAGCGAGGTGTCGCAGCGGACGCCGAAGTAGTTCTGCACCCGGCGCTCGGTGGGCAGGCCGTTGTCGTCCCAGCCCATGGGGTAGAAGACCTCGGCGCCCTGCATGCGGCGGTAGCGCGCGACGACGTCGGTGTGCGTGTAGGAGAACACGTGGCCGACGTGCAGCGAGCCGCTCACCGTGGGCGGCGGGGTGTCGATGGAGTAGACCTGCTCGCGCGTCTTGGAGCGGTCGAACGCGTACAGGTCCTGCGCCGCCCAGGCCGCGTCCCAGCGCTCCTCGACCCCGTCCAGCGAGACCTTGTCCGGTACCTGCCCCGTGCCGGCTGCAGGGGAGGGGGCGGGGCTCGTGGAGTTCAGGTCGGTCATGGTCAGACATCCTCCCAGACGGCCGACCCCGCGTGCGCACCGGTCTCGCGACCGGGCGCGCACGGAACACGGCGCGGCGACACCGGCGTTAGGGTCGCTGGAGGCGGCCAGACGCGGCGGCCCGACGATCGACGAGGGATGTGTGGAGTGTCTGGAGTGACGGCGGCCGGCCTGACGGTCGGCTATGCGGCAGCGCTGGAGCAGTTCCCCCCGATGGAGGCGGTGGAGCTCGCGGTGCTCGCGGAGCAGCACGGCTTCTCGGGCGTCATGGCGGCCGACCACTACCAGCCGTGGGTGCCGGCGCAGGGCGAGGCGTCGTTCGTCTGGAACGTGCTGACGGCGCTCGGGGAGCGGACCGTCGGGGACATCGGGCCGGGCGTCACCGCGCCCACGTTCCGCTGGCACCCGGCGATGGTGGCGCAGGCCTCCGCGACCCTCGCCGCGATGTATCCCGGCCGGCACTGGCTGGGGCTGGGCTCCGGCGAGGCGCTCAACGAGCACATCACCGCGCAGTACTGGCCCGAGGCGCCCGAGCGCATCAACCGCATGTTCGAGGCCATCGAGATCATCAAGAAGCTGTTCTCCGCGTCGCTCGCGGGCAAGGACGTCAAGCACGCGGGGCAGTTCTACAAGCTCGAGTCCACGCGGCTGTGGACCATGCCGGAGGAGGCGCCCGAGATCCTGGTCGCGACCGCCGGGCCCGTGACCGCCAAGCGGGCCGGGCGGCACGCCGACGGGCTCATCACGGTCGGTGCGCCGCTGGAGAAGATCAGCGGCCTGTTCGGCAAGTTCGACGAGGGCGCGCGCGAGGCGGGCAAGGACCCCTCGACGATGCCGCGCGCGCTGCAGGTGCACCTGTCCTGGGCACCCACGGACGAGGAGGCCCTGGCCAACGCGATGCAGCAGTGGCCCAACGGGGGCATGAAGTTCCCCAAGGGCGACATCCGCACGCCGTTCGACTTCGAGCAGATGGCCAAGCTGGTGCGCCCCGAGGACTTCGAGGGCCGCATGATCATCTCCTCCGACCCGGACGTGCACCGCGCCGACCTGCAGCGCTACGTCGACCTGGGCTTCGACCGCATCTACCTGCACGACGTGGGCCGCAACCAGCGGGAGTGGATCGAGGTCTTCGGCTCCCAGGTGCTCCCCAAGCTGGTGCGATGAGCTTCGAGGTCTGGGCGCCGTCCGGTCTCGGCGAGGTCACGGCGGGCGACGACCTGGTCGCGCTGCTCTCCGGGCTGCTGCGCTCGGACGCCCATGGGCTGCGCGACGGCGACATCGTGGTGCTGACCAGCAAGGTCGTCTCCAAGGCGGAGGGGCGCTCCGTCGACGCGGACGACCGCGAGCAGGCGATCACCGACGAGACCGTGCGCGTCGTCGCGACGCGCGAGCACGCGGGCGGGATCACCCGGATCGTGGAGAACCGGCTCGGGCTGGTCATGGCGGCCGCCGGGGTGGACGCCTCCAACACGCCTGTCGGCACCGTGCTGCTGCTGCCCGTCGATCCCGACGCGAGCGCGCGGGCGCTGCGGGCGGGGCTGTCCGCGGAGTTCGGGGTACGCATCGGAGTCATCGTCTCCGACACGGCCGGGCGGCCCTGGCGGCAGGGGGTCACGGACATCGCGATCGGGGCCGCGGGCGTCGTCGTGCTGGACGACCTGCGCGGGCAGGTGGACTCGTTCGGCCGACCGCTGGTCATGACCGTGGCCGCGGTCGCCGACGAGGTGGCCGCCGCCGCGGAGCTGGTCAAGGGCAAGGCCGACGGCCGGCCGCTCGCAGTCGTCCGCGGGCTGGCGCACCGGGTGACCGAGGAGGACGGACCGGGTGCGGCCGCGCTCGTGCGGCTGGGGCCGGAGGACATGTTCGCGCAGGGCAGCGCCGAGGCGTACGCGCAGGGCTGGAAGGACGCCTTGGAGGACAAGGCGTGAGCTCGTCGCGCGCGCCGTGGGTCACGCTCGGGTTGGTCGTGACGCTCGGCGCCGCCGCGCTCGCGGTGTGGGTCGCGCGGCCGTCGCAGCCGTCCGCGCCCGCTGCGTCGTCGTCCCCGACGCGCACGGCCGCGAGCCCGTCGTCCGCCTCGAGCCCGAGCCCGACGCCGACGCCGTCGTCCTCGGGTGCGTGGGACGGGTGGACGCTCGAGCAGCAGGTCGGCCAGGTGTTCATGGTCGGCGTGAGCGTGAGCGACCCGCGTCAGATGAGCCGCGACGCCGTGATCGAGGACCACGTGGGCAACCTCTTCCTGCAGGGCCGGACGACCGAGGGGGCGGTACCGGTGCGCGCGCTCGTCGACTCGTTCACCGCGCTCGTCGGGCCCGCGAGCACGCGGTCGGTCCCGCTGCTCGTGGCCACCGACCAGGAAGGAGGCGAGGTCCAGGTGCTGCGCGGGCCCGGGTTCTCGACCATCCCCTCGGCGGTCGACCAGGCGCAGCTCAGCCCGGCGGACCTGCGCGCCAAGGCCGCCGGCTGGGGCCAGGAGCTCGCGGCGGTCGGGGTGAACCTCGACCTCGCTCCCGTCATGGACCTCGTGGACGGTGACCCCGCCGCGAACCCGCCCGTGGGTGCGCTCGACCGCTCCTACGGCTTCACGTCGTCGTCGGTGACGTCGCACGCCGACGCGTTCAGCGCGGGCCTCTCGTCGGCCGGGGTGGGCGTCTCGCTCAAGCATTTCCCGGGGCTGGGACGTGTCACCCAGAACACCGACGACGCCGCGGGGGTCACCGACACGGTGACGACGCGCGACGACGCGTCCGTGGACGTGTTCGCGACCGGGATCGCCGCGAAGCCGCTGTCCGTCATGGTCTCGACCGCCATCTACAGCCGCATCGACCCCGACAACCCCGCGGCTTTCTCGTCGACCGTGGTGACCGGCATGCTGCGCGGCGACCTGGGCTACGAGGGCCTCGTCGTGACCGACGACCTGTCGGGCGCAAAGCAGGTCGCCGCCTGGCCGCCGGGGGAGCGCGCGGTGCGGGCGCTCGACGCCGGTGTGGACCTGGTCCTGGTGTCGAAGGACCCGACGGTGGCGCACGAGATGGTGGCCGCGGTCGTCGACCGGGCGCGCACGGATCCCGCGTTCGCCGCGAAGGTGCGCACGGCGGCCGAGCGCGTGCTCAGGGCGAAGGGCGCGTGGCCGCGCGCGTGAGCGGTCAGGCCCCGGGCTCGGGCGGGCCGGCCTGGGCCGCCACCTGAGCGGACTGCCCCGTCGCTCCGGCCTGGCCGGCCGGGATCGGCTCGGCGATGACGGCCGTGCCGTAGGCGCACACCTCGGAGAACTGGCCGATCGCGCCGGTGTCGAACCGCATCGCGATGATGGCGTTCGCACCGCGGTTCTGCGCGTCCGTCACCATGCGGTGCATCACGTCCTGGCGGCTCTGGGTGACGATCTTGGTGTACTCGGGGATCTCGCCGCCGCCGATCGCGCGCAGGCCCGCGGTGAAGCCCGAGCCGATGTTGGTCGAGCGCACCGTGATGCCCATGACCTCGCCGAGGACGGCCTGGATGCGGTAGCCGGGCAGGTCGTTCGTCGTCACCACGATCATGGGCACGATGGTCCCAGCCCGTGCGGGGCAGGCGTGTCAGGCGCGCGGCTCAGGCTCGCGCGGCCGCCTTCTTCGCCTGCTTGAACTCGCGCACCTTGAGCAGCGACGCCTCGTCGACCACGTCGGCGACCGAGCGGTAGCCCTCGAGCGCGTAGTCGCCCGCCACCGCCTCCCAGCCCTCGGGGCGGACGCCCAGCTGCTTGGCGAGCAGCGCGACGAAGATCTGCGACTTCTGCTTGCCGAAGCCCGGCAACGCCGTGAGGCGCTTGAGCAGGTCCTTGCCCGAACTCGCCTCCGTCCACAGCCGGGTCGGGTCGCCGTCGTACTCGTCGCGGATGATCCGCGCGAGCTCCTGCAGCCGCGCCGCCATGGCCGCGGGGTAGCGGTGGATGGCCGGGGGCGTGCTGCACAGGGCCGTGAACTCGACGGGGTCCGCCTCGGCGATCGCGGTCGGGTCGAGGCTGCCGAACCGGGTCAGCACCTTCCACGGCCCGCGGAACGCGTGCTCCATGCCGTACTGCTGGTCGAGGAGCATCCCGACGAGCGGGGCGAAGGGGTGCTCGTCGAGAACCTGGTCTGCCGCCGCGTCGTTGGCGATTCCGAAGCCCATGCCTGCATGCTGCCACGCCGTCGTCCGCCGGAGGGTGGGCGCTGGGGAAGAATCGTCGCGTGACGTCGATCGAGCGTGCGGTGCCCTGGGTCGTCGTGGTGCCGGTGAAGGTGGCGACGGAGGGCAAGTCGAGGCTCGCCGGCGTGCTCGACGAGCGCGTGCGCGCGGCGCTCGTGCGGGCGATGGCGCTCGACACGGTCGATGCGGCGCTCGCGGCCTCGCACGTCCGGCGCGTGCTCGTCGTGACCGCCGACCCGGCCCTGAGCGGGTCGTCGTTCGGGGTGGTTCCCGAGCCTGCGCGCACCTCTCGGCCGCCGCTGGACGCCGCGGTGCTCGCCGGCGTCGCGGCGGCACGGGCCGCGGCACCCGGCGTCGCGGTCGCCGCCCTCCTCGGCGACCTTCCCGCGCTGCAGCCCGCCGACCTCGATGCCGCCCTGGCGCTTGCCGCGACGGTGCCACGCGGCTTCGTGGCGGACGCCGAGGGGACCGGGACCACGCTCCTGACCGCTCTCGGCGCCGTGGACCCCGTGCCCCACTTCGGCACCGGGTCGGCTGCTGCGCACGCCGCCGCGGGGCACGTGCGGCTCGACGTCCCTCTTGCGTCGAGCGTGCGGCGGGACGTGGACCTGCCTGCGGACCTGGAGGCGTTGGAGGCCACGAGGGTCGGGCGGCGCACGGCGGCGCTGCTGGCACGGCTGCTGGGCTGAGGGCCGGTTCGCGTTCCGGTTCGACGCGGGTCGGTGGGTGGCCGCCCCTGTGAATTGGCGCGGTCGCGTGTCAGCCCTAGGTCGTACACTTGTTCGAACAAGGCGACCCGGGGGGAACGATGCGGCCAGGTGGGTATGTGGCATCTCGCCGCAGCGCTGCGCCCATTGCCGCGACCCCCGTGTCCTCCGGACCGCGCAGCGCGCTCCACGCAACGGACGACGTGGCCACCGAGGCGGATGGCGTCCTCTCGCCAACGGACGGTGTCCCGACGTTTCCGGTCCAGGCGTCGATCGCGCAGGTCGTGAGCCTGCTCTCGTCGCTGGAGCTCGCGGACCTGTCGGCGGCGGAGCTGGTCGAGGTCGTGGCGGGCTGGCACCAGGTGTCCGCGATGGCCGCGGCGCACCAGGGCCGTGCGATCGCCGAGGTCATGGCTCGCAAGACGCCCATGCGCGAGTTCGTGAGCGACGAGCTCGCCTGCGCCATGACGACGACGAAGCATGCCGTCGACGTCCTTGCCGGACGCGCGCTCGGGATGCAGGCACACCCGGTGCTCGCCGACGCGCTCCTGGCCGGGTCCATCGATGCACGCAAGGTGGACGTGATCCTGGAGGGCAGCCTGCCGCTCGGAGCGGGGCAGGCGCGAGCACGGCTGATCGCGGAGGCGACGGAGGCTGCGCGCGGACTCACCGCGCCGCAGCTGGTGCGCCACGTTCGCCGACAGGTCCTCCTCGTCGATCCGACCATGGCAGAGAAGCGTGCCGCGGCGGCGAGGGCGGACCGCGGCGTCGAGCTCCAGTGGGCCAACGACTCCATGGCGCGCCTCATCGCGTTCATCCCGGCCGCGGCGGCGATCAGCGCCTACACCGTGATCGACGCCCTCGCGGGTGCCACCGACGACGCCTGCGACACGCGCACGGTCGACCAGCGCCGCGCGGATGCCTTCACCGACATCTTCGGGGCGATCATCGACGACGAACGGACGCCCGGCGGTGTTCGGGTGCCTCGGCGGCACGGCTCGCGAGCGCTGATCAACGTGACCGCTGCCGCGACCACGCTGATGGGGCTCGACGACCAGCCTGCCGAGCTCGCTGGTTACGGCCCCATCCCGGCGTCCGTGGCTCGCGAGCTCGCGCAGGACGCGACGTGGCGACGCATCCTGACGGACGCCGTGACGGGCGCCTTCGTCGCGGTGGGACGCACCACCTACCGACCCGGTGCCGACCTCACCCGCACGGTGCTCGCGCGTGACGTCACCTGCACCTATCCCGGCTGCCGTCAGCCGGCGATGCGCACCGAGATCGACCACATCGTTCCCTACGACGCCGGTAGGCCTGGAGCCGGGCAGACGTGCGCGGACAACCTCCATGCCCTGTGCAAGAGGCACCACCAGGCGAAGACCGCCAAGGTCTGGAACGTCCGCCGCGACCCGGCAACCGGCAACACCGTGTGGACGAGCCCGTTGGGCATCACCTACGCGCGGTCACCCATCCAGGTGGTCGCGGCTCCCGAGCTCTACGCGCAAAGGCGCCACCGTCGGCCGCCCCCGCGCGACGACGGCGACCCGCCGTTCTAGCCGATCGCGCTACCTGCCGATAACTCGCGCCGTTGACCAGTCGTCCGACCCCTGTCGGTGACCCGCGGGGTTAGCCGCGCGCCCGAGCGGCAGGTGCCGGCCAAGCTTGCTCCTTCTCAGTTCCCCGCGCCCAGCCCGACCAGCGCAAGCGCGGAGGCGGCGATGCGTGCGGCGGCCGGCACGTCCACCATCAGCGTGTCCGTCGACGCCACGGTCCAGCCAGCCGCGCTGAGGGGTCCGACGGCATCGGCATCCGCGTCGTCGACGAGCCAGGCGTCCAGGATCCCTTCGGAGGATCGACGGCCGTAGAGGTCCGCCACGGCCAGAGCGCTCGCCTCGACCCCGATCGCCTCGAGGCACGCGTCGGCCATGCCCCGCACGGGTGCGCCGCCGACGATGGGGCTCACACCCACCACGGGTCCGCGGGCGGAGCGGAGGGCCTCGCGCACCCCCGGGATCGCCAGGATGGTGCCGATCGAGACCACCGGGTTGGACGGCGGCAGCACGACCGCGTCGGCGTCGCGCAGCGCCGCCACGACGCCGGGTGCGGCCGTGGCCCCCTCGAGCCCCACCTGCACGAAGCCGGTCGCGGGCAGCCCTGCACGGTGTCGCACCCACCACTCCTCGAAGTGGATGAGCCCGTCCGCCGTCTGCACGTGCGTCTCGACCTCCTGGTCGGTGGCAGGCAGCAGCCGCACCCCCGGCTGCCACCGCTCGCACAGGCGTCGCGTGACCTCGGACAGCGGCAGGCCCGCGCGCAGCAGCTCGGTGCGCGCCAGGTGCGTGGCCAGGTCCAGGTCACCGAGCGTGAACCAGTCCCAGCCCAGCCCGTAGGCCGCCAGATCGTCGGACGTGCGCCGGGACTCGTCGCGCCGGCCCCAGCCCTGCTCCTCGTGCACGGCACCGCCGAGGGTGTACATGAGGGTGTCCAGGTCGGGGCACACACGCACGCCGTGCAGCCACATGTCGTCGCCGGTGTTGGCCACGACGGTGACCTGTGCGTCCGCGTCGCCGGCCAGGTGGGCGAGCAGCCCGCGCGTGAAGCGTGCGCCGCCGACCCCGCCCGAGAGCACGGTGATCTTCATCGAGGGTCCTCCTGGTAGTGGTGGTGGCGGCGCGGGGAGCAGGTGCAGTCGGTCACGGTCACGGTCGCGGGTGCGCCGGAGCGGAGTCGGCCGTGCGGTGGACGGCCGACGGTGCACCGCTGGTCGGCTCGTGGAACGCGATCACGGGCCGCCCGGTCCGCGGGTGGGTGAGCACGTCGGCCTCGACGCCATACACCTCGCGGATCAGCGCCGGGACGAGCACGTCGGCGGGATGCCCCGCGGCGACGAGCCGCCCGCCCGAGAGCACGAGCACGTGCTCGCAGAACGCCGCGGCGAGGTTGAGGTCGTGCAGAGCGGCGACGCTCGTGATCCGCAGGTCACGGACGAACGCCAGCAGCGACAGCTGTGCGCTCACGTCGAGATGGTTGGTGGGCTCGTCGAGCAGCAGCAGGCGCGGCTGCTGCGCGAGCGCCCGGGCGATGTGCACGCGCTGGCGCTCACCGCCCGAGAGGGTGGACCAGGCCCGGTCGGCCAGGGAGCCGGCATGGGCGGCGTCCAGCGCCCGGTCGACGGCGCCCTCGTCGTCGTCGGTGCCCCACAGCGAGCGGAAGGGGACGCGCCCCAGCGCGACCACCTCGCGCACCGTGAGCGGGACCGCGCTGGACGACTCCTGCTCGACGAGCGCGATCCGGCGCGCGCGGTCGCGCCGGGGCAGGGTGTGCACCGGGATGTCGTCGACGAGGACCGCGCCCGACTCCGGCGTGAGCAGGCCGGCGATCAGCCGCAGCAGGGTCGTCTTCCCGGCGCCATTCGGCCCGAGCAGCCCCGTCAGATGACCGGCCGGAGGCGTCGCGTCGACGCCGTCCACCACCCAGCGGCCACCGAGGCGGGTGCCGGCGCCGTCGATGATCAGGTCCATGCCGCCCCCTCGCGCCGGCGCAGCAGCACCGCGAACACCGGGACGCCGACCAGGGCCGTCACGATCCCGACGGGCAGCTCGCGCGGGTCGAAGACGGTCCGCGCCACGGTGTCCGCCCACACCAGGAACACGGCGCCGGCCAGCGCCGCGACGGGCAGCAGGCGACGGTGCCCGGGACCGGTCAGCGAGGCGACCGCGTGCGGCAGCACCAGGCCGACGAAGCCGATCGCGCCGCTGACCGCGACCATGGCGCCCGTGAGCACGGCGACGAGGGTCATGAGCGACCAGCGCGTGCGGTTAACGTCGATGCCCAGCGCCGCCGCCGCCGTGTCGCCGAACGCGAAGGCGTCGAGCCGGACCGCCTGCGCGAGCACCACGGCGCCGACGACCACCACCGCGACGCCGGCGATCGCGACCGACTGCCACGTCGCACCCGCCAGCGAGCCCAGCAGCCACGACAGGATCTCCCGGTAGGAGTCGCCCGTCGCGGTCCAGAAGATGACCAGCGACGTCCCGGCCGCGCACAGCTGCGACACGGCAAGCCCGGCGAGCACGGTCCGGCTCGGCGTCAGGGTCCCGCCCGCGCGCGCGAGGGAGAACGTGGCGACGAGGGCGAGCAGCGCGCCGGCGAACGCCGCGACGGGGAGCAGCAGGGAGACGCCGACGACGAGCACCGCGACCGCACCCAGCGACGCTCCCGACGAGAGCCCCAAAAGGTACGGGTCGGCGAGCGGGTTGCGCGTGAGCGACTGCATCACGGCTCCGGACAGCGCGAGCCCGGCCCCGACGGCCGCGGCGGTCAGCACGCGCGGCAGGCGCAGGTCCCACACGATGGCGTCGTGCAGCCGGGGGACCGGCGTGACGTCGAGCCCGAGGTGGCCCGCGATGCTGCGCGCCACCTCCTGGACGCCCAGCCCTGCCGGGCCGATGGTGACCGCCACCAGCACGGTCGCGACGAGCACGGCGACGCCCGCGACCACGAGCGGCGCGAGCGGCACGCGGCGTCGCGGTGCGGAGGGGCCCGCGAGGCGCAGGCTGCCGGCCGGAGCGGTACTGGTCACCGGTCGAGCGCCGCCAGCTGCTCGTCGAGCGACACCACCGCGTCGGCGTTGCGCACCCCCGCCTCGGTGGCCGCGAAGGGGAGCGTCAGGTATCGCTTCTCCCGCACGGCCGTGAGCTCACGCGTCGCGGCGTTGGACTCCAGCAGCGCGATCTTGTCCGCCGCGGTGTTCCACGACGCGTCGACGAGCACGATCACGCTCGGGTCGGCGGCGACGATCTTCTCCCAGCCGGCGGAGGTCCACGTGTCGTGCACGTCCGCGAAGATGTTGGTGAGGCCGGCCGCGTCCATGATCATCTGCGGCGAGCCGATGCCCGCCCCGACGTAGGGCGCGTCCGTCCCCGACGAGTACCACAGGGCAGTCGTCGGCGCGGCGGGCGGGGTGGCCGACTCCAGCGTCGAGCGCATGTCGCCGACGACGGCGTCCGCGCGGTCCTGGACGCCGAACAGCGAACCCACCTCGTGCACCTCGGCGAACACGTCGTCGAACGTCAGCGGGTCGGGCATGTAGTCGGGCTCCTTGCACGCCGCCGGTGACACGTACGTGCCGATCCCCAGCTTCCCGAGGGCGGCGCGCTCACCCGCACCGTCCGCGGAGAAGTTCGACTCCCAGCCGCCGTAGACGAAGTCGGGGTCGAGCGCGAGCAGGGCCTCCTGACCGGGGACCTGCGGCGAGAGCACGGGCACGTCGGCCGCGGCGGCGGCCCACTGCTCGGGCACGGGGCCGTCCGCGAACGCGGTCCCGACCAGGCGGTCGGCCAGGCCGAGGGCCAGCATCATCTCGGTGGTGGACGACTTGATGGTCACCACGCGCTCGGGCGGTGACGTCACGGTGACGTCCGTCCCGCAGTTGTCCAGGCTCACGGGCGCGAATGTCGCGGGTCCGTCCGACGACGGCGAGCCGCTGGTGGGCGCGCCCGGATCGGCCCCGTCGGCGGCGGACGAGCACGCGGCCAGGGCGAGGCCCAGCGCGACGAGGACGGCGCCGGAGCGCGCCCGTCGACGGGCGGAGGTGGACACAGGGGGACAGGGCACGGTGCGGCTCCGGGGACTGGTGGCGCGGCGAGTACCGCGTGATCACGGGCTCGGGCGCACGTCGCGCCCCGGAGACCGCCCAAGCTCCGGGCGGTGATCCCCGGCCACGTCCGGCCGGGGTCCTGGTCCCAGGTTAGTGCGTCCGCCCGGGTGGTCGCCCTCGAAAGCCGCGTGCGGCCTACGGTTGTCCTCATGACCACCGACGCAACGTCCACCCGCCGCGCCCTCGTCACGGGCGCCTCGTCCGGCATCGGTGCCGCGACCGTCCGCCGCCTGCGCGCCGACGGGTGGGACGTCGTCGCGACCGCTCGTCGCGCCGACCGGCTCGCCGCGCTGGCTCAGGAGACCGGCGCCGAGGTGTTCGCCGCCGACATCACGCAGGCCGACGACGTGGCGGCCCTCGCGTCGTACGTGGAGGCGACCGGCGGCCTGGACGCCCTCGTCAACAACGCGGGCGGAGCGTTCGGCCTGGACCCGGTCGCCACGTCCGACGTCGAGCAGTGGCGCTCGATGTACGACATCAACGTGCTGGGCACGTTGCGGGTCACGCAGGCGGTGCTCCCGCTGCTGCGGGCCCGGGGCGGCGGTGACGTCGTCGTGATCACGTCGACCGCGGCCGACGGGGCGTACGAGGGCGGCGCGGGCTACACCGGCGCGAAGCACGCCGAACGGATGCTCGCCACGACGCTGCGCTGGGAGATCGTCGACGAGCCCGTCCGTGTCATCCAGATCGCCCCCGGCGCCGTGGCGACCGAGGAGTTCTCGCTGGTCAGGTTCGACGGCGACGCCGAGCGAGCGGCGGCGGTCTACGCCGGGTACGAGCCGCTGGTCGCCGACGACATCGCCGACGCGGTGGCGTGGACGCTGACCCGGCCCGCGCACGTGAACGTCGACCTGCTGGTGGTCCGGCCCCGCGCCCAGGCGAGCAACACCAAGACCTCGCGCCGCACGACGGCCTGAGCCCGCTGCGGTCCTACAGGTGCTGCGGTCCTACAGGTGCCGCGCGGCGTACAGGTGCAGCGCGTCGCGCACGAACCGCGCACCCTGCTCGCCGCCGTAGCTCGCGGAGAACCGCGGGTCCGTCACGTACATGTCGGCCAGCCCGCTCACGTACGCGGCCACCGGCTCCGAGCCGTGTCCCGGCGTCCCGGGCACCGACCCGAGCCAGGCGACGTGCCGCTTGGCGAGGTCCTGGGCGAAGTCGCTCGCCGGGTCGTGGCCGGCTCCCGCCGCGTCCGCCCACTCCTGCGCGAGCGCCGCCGTCTGGGCCTTCCACCGGGTGCGCTCGTCGGCGCTCATGCCGCGCCACCAGGCATCGGACGTGTCGTAGGCGGTGCGGCCCCAGCGGGCGATCACCTCGTCCTCGTGACGTGTGTGGTCGAAGCCGTCGAACATCGACTCGGCCATGATCGTGCCTCCCTGCTCTCTGCTGCTGATGGTGCGCTCGACGGCGGCGATCTGCCGGTCGAGGCGCTGCTTCTCGGTGGCGAGGCCGGCTAGGTGCCTGCGTAGCGCCGCCGTGTCGTCGCTCTCCTGGTCGAGCGCGAGCCCGATCTCGGCGAGCCCGAGGCCCAGGTCGCGGAGCAGCAGGATGCGCTGCAGCCGCACGAGCGCCGCCTCGTCGTACCAGCGGTACCCGTTGTCCCCGACCCGGCTGGGGGCCAGGAGCCCGATCGCGTCGTAGTGGCGCAGCGTCCGGCTCGTGGTGCCCGTCAGGCGGGCGATCTCCTGGATCGATGCCTCCATGCCTGCCACGGTAGAACTTGACGCTGCGTCAAGGTCAAGCCGCGCGCGCAGCACCCGCGCACCGCGCTCAGCAGGGGTGTCATCCACCGGCAACATCGCGCCCGTAGCCTGCGAGGGTGACGACGACCGAGGCCGCTGCCGGCCAGACCGTTCCGCGCACCCGCGAGGTGCTGACCTACCCGGACTTCGGCCGGGCGGTGCGGGAGCTGGCGCAGACCGTCGCCGACTCGGGCTACGTTCCCGACGTCGTCGTCGCGATCGCGCGCGGGGGTCTGCCGCTGGGCGGTGCGCTGGCCTACGCGCTCGGCACCAAGGCCGTGGGCACGCTCAACGTCGAGTTCTACACCGGCATCGACCAGCGGCTGGCGGACCCGGTGGTGCTGCCGCCGCTGCTGGACACCGACGCGATGCACGGGCTGCGTGCGCTGGTGGTCGACGACGTCGCCGACACGGGCGAGACGTTGGCGCTGGTCCGCCGGCTCATGTCGGAGCACTGCGACGAGGTCCGCACCGCCGTGCTCTACACCAAGCCCACGTCGGTGGTCGCCCCCGACTACACGTGGCGAGCTACCGACCGGTGGATCACGTTCCCGTGGTCCGACGAGGAGCCCGTCCGGCCGCGCACCTGACGCCCGGCCCCGAGCACCGACCGCTCAGGCGCGGACAGCTCAGGCGAGGCCCAGCCGTCGCGTGGCGGACGCGACCAGGTCCGCGGGGGTGGCCACCACCTCGACCGCGCCCGCGTCCTCGAGCTCACCCGGTTCCGCATACCCCCACGCGACCCCGACGCAGTCCACGCCGTTGGCGCGGGCGCCGTGCACGTCGTGCGACCGGTCGCCCACCATGAGGCGCGCCTCGGTGTCGTCCCGCCCGGTCAGCGCGCGTGCCACGACGGCCGCCTTGGTCGCCGTGCTCGCCTCGAGGGAGGCCCCGAAGATGCCGTCCACGAGCGGGGCGATGCCCAGGTGCTCGCAGATCGGCACCGCGTAGACCTCGGGCTTCGAGGTCGCCACGAGCAGGGCCGCGCCCGCCTGCCGCAGCGCGCGCAGGGCGTCGAGCACGCCCGGGAACACCGAGTTCTCGAACATCCCGCCCGCCCCGTAGGCGGTCCGGTAGTGGGCGACGAGCTCACCGCTCTGGGTGGGCGAGAAGCCGCGCGCGACGAGCGCGTCGTGCAGCGGCGGGCCGACGAACGAGCGGAGCTCGGCCGGCGTCGGCACCGTCAGCCCCGCGGCGGTGAACGCATGCACGACCGACGACGCGATACCCGGGTAGGAGTCGGTGAGCGTGCCGTCGAGGTCCAGGAGCAGCAGGGGAGCGGTCACCTCCCCAGTGTGGCGCAGGAGGCTCCCCCTCCAGGGCCGTGGGAGTGCCCGGGACGACGTCGCGCAACGTCGGCTACGCTTGCCGGACAGGCTTCGACCCGGCCATCACCGGTGAGCCTCCGGAAGAACAGGTCGCGCGAGCGGTCCCAGTAGAACCGGACGGGTAGGCCCGTCACAGCCCGCACGAGTGGTCGACGCCCAGCGCACCTGCGCAGCGGACGCCGGCAAGCGAGGTGGTACCGCGGTGGTCCCGGTCCGTTCCGGGCGATCGTCCTCGCAGCCGCACGCGAACGACCACAGGAGACCGCACGGTGGCCCCGAACTACCCGCTGCACCGCACCGACGCCCCCGTCCCCGCCTCGCCGGACCTGCCCGCGCTCGAGCGCGACGTGCTGGCGCACTGGTACGCCGACGGCACCTTCCAGGCGTCGATCGACCAGCGCGACGCGGGCGCGGACGGCTCGAACGAGTACGTCTTCTACGACGGCCCCCCGTTCGCCAACGGGCTGCCGCACTACGGTCACCTGCTCACCGGGTACGCCAAGGACGTGGTGCCGCGCTACCAGACGATGCGCGGCCACCGGGTCGAGCGCCGCTTCGGGTGGGACACGCACGGGCTGCCTGCCGAGCTCGAGGCGCAGCGCATCCTCGGCATCACCGAGAAGTCGCAGATCGACGAGCTCGGCATCGCCACGTTCAACCAGGCGTGCCGCGACTCGGTGCTGAAGTACACCGGCGAGTGGCGCGAGTACGTGACGCGCCAGGCGCGCTGGGTGGACTTCGACCACGACTACAAGACGCTCGACCCCACCTTCATGGAGTCGGCGATCTGGGCCTTCAAGCAGCTCTACGACAAGGGCCTGGCGTACGAGGGCTACCGCGTGCTGCCGTACTGCTGGGTCGACGAGACGCCGCTGTCCAACCACGAGCTGCGCATGGACGACGACGTGTACGCCTCGCGGCAGGACCCGGCGCTCACGGTCGGCCTGCGCCTCGAGTCGGGCGAGCTCGCGCTCATCTGGACCACCACGCCGTGGACCCTGCCGAGCAACCTCGCCGTCGCCGTCGGCCCCGACATCGAGTACGTCACCGTCGAGCCCGCCCCCGACTCGCCGTTCGCGCAGGCCCACCCCGGCGAGCGCGTGCTGCTCGCCGCGCCCCGCCTGGCCGCGTACGCCCGCGAGCTCGGCGAGGCGACCGTCGTCGCGACGGTCCGCGGCGCCGACCTGGCAGGTCGGCGCTACACCCCGCCCTTCGACTACTTCACGGCGCACCCGAACGCCCACCAGGTGCTGGTCGCGGACTTCGTGACCACCGAGGACGGATCCGGCATCGTGCACCTCGCGCCCGCCTTCGGCGAGGACGACATGGCGGTGTGCGAGGCGGCCGGCATCACGCCCGTCGTGCCGGTCGACTCCCAGGCGCGCTTCACCACCGAGGTGCCCGACTACGTGGGCCAGCAGGTGTTCGAGGCGAACAAGCCGATCATCGCCGACCTCAAGGCCGCCACCGGCCCGCTCGCGCGCGTCGAGGAGGGCCGTCGCAGTGTCGTCGTGCGGCACGAGACGTACGAGCACTCCTACCCGCACTGCTGGCGCTGCCGGAACCCGCTCGTCTACAAGGCGGTGTCCAGCTGGTTCGTCCGCGTGACGCAGTTCCGCGACCGCATGGTCGAGCTGAACCAGGAGATCACCTGGACGCCGGAGCACATCAAGGACGGCCAGTTCGGCAAGTGGCTGGCCGGCGCACGCGACTGGTCGATCAGCCGCAACCGCTACTGGGGCACGCCCATCCCCGTGTGGGTGTCGGACGACCCGAGCCACCCGCGCATCGACGTGTACGGGAGCTTCGCCGAGCTCGAGGCCGACTTCGGCCGCCTGCCCCTCAACGACGCGGGCGAGCCCGACCTGCACCGCCCGTTCATCGACGACCTCACCCGGCCCAACCCCGACGACCCGACCGGCGCGAGCACCATGCGCCGGATCCCGGACGTCTTCGACGTGTGGTTCGACTCGGGCGCGATGCCGTTCGCCCAGGTGCACTACCCGTTCGAGAACGCCGACTGGTTCGACCACCACTTCCCGGGCGACTTCATCGTCGAGTACATCGGCCAGACGCGCGGCTGGTTCTACACCCTGCACGTGCTGTCGACGGCGATCTTCGACCGGCCGGCGTTCAAGAACGTCATGTGCCACGGCATCGTGCTGGGCGACGACGGGCGCAAGGCCAGCAAGTCGCTGCGCAACTTCCCCGACCCGGTGATCATGTGGGACAAGTACGGCTCGGACGCCGTGCGCTGGTCGCTCATGTCGAGCCCCATCCTGCGCGGCGGCAACCTGGTGGTCACCGAGGAGGGCATCCGCGACGGCGTGCGGCAGGTGCTGCTGCCGCTGTGGTCCACCTACTACTTCTTCACGCTGTACGCGGGCGCCGCAGCCGGGGGCGCGGGGTACCGCGCCACGGCCGTGACCCCCGAGCGGGTCGCCGGCCTCGCGCCGATGGACCGGTACGTGCTGGCCCGCACGGGCGCGCTGGTCACCGAGGTCACGGCGCACATGGACGCGTACGACATCGCGGCCGCGTGCGAGGCCGTTCGCGAGCACCTCGACGTGCTGACCAACTGGTACGTGCGCACCCAGCGCGACCGGTTCTGGGGCGAGGACGACGACGCGTTCGACACGCTGTACACCGCGCTCGAGACCCTGACCCGGGTCATGGCGCCTTTGGCCCCGCTGGTCACCGAGGAGGTGTGGCGCGGCCTGACGGGCGAGCGCAGCGTGCACCTCACCGACTGGCCCACCGCCGACGGCGTGCTCGCCGCCGACGACGCACTCGTGCGCGCCATGGACCAGGTCCGCGCCGTGACGTCCACGGCGCTGGGTCTGCGCAAGGCGCACGCGGTGCGGGTCCGGCAGCCGCTGCGCACGCTCACGGTCGCCGTCGACGACGCGTCGGCCCTCGCGCCCTACGCCGACCTGCTCGCGGCCGAGCTCAACGTCAAGGCCGTCGCGCTGGAGACGGCGGACGCGGGTGCCGCCGAGCGGTTCGGCATCACGCAGCGGCTCGCGGTCAACGCGCGCGCCGCCGGTCCGCGCCTGGGCCGCGGCGTCCAGCCCGTGATCCAGGCGTCGCGCTCGGGCGCGTGGCGCGTGGACGGTGCGACGGTGGTCGTCACGACGCCCGACGGCGACGTCGCGCTCGAGCCTACGGAGTACGAGCTGACGACCGTGGTGGCCGGCGGTGCCCACGAGACGAGCACCGCCGCGGTGCTGCCGGGCGGCGGGTTCGTCGTGCTCGACCTCGCGCTCGACGACGCGCTCCTGGCCGAGGGCTACGCCCGCGACGTCGTGCGCGCCGTGCAGGACGCCCGGAAGGCCGCCGGCCTGCAGGTCGGTGACCGCATCGTGCTGTCGCTCGACGTCCCGCGCGAGCACGTGCCGGCCGTGGAGGAGCACCAGGAGTTCATCGCCCGCGAGACTCTGGCCGTGAGCGTGACGATCGACGTGTCGCCGACGCCCGAGCTGGCCGTGGACGTCGAGGCCGTCGAGGCCGGAGGGTACGAGGCATGAGCACCAAGGGCGCCGACCACAACCGCCGCGAGGCCCAGCGCGCCGCGCGCACCGCGGCCGACGAGGTGTACGCGGGGATCCTCGCGCGTGCTCCGGAGCACGACATCGACCCCACCCTGGAGCGCGTGCGCGAGGTCTGCGAGCTGCTGGGCGACCCGCAGAAGGCCTACCGCGTGGTGCACGTGACGGGCACCAACGGCAAGACGTCCACGGGACGGATGGTCGAGCGCCTCGTGAGGGAGCACGGGCTGCGCACGGGCCGGTTCACGAGCCCCCACCTGAGCCGCGTCACCGAGCGCATCGCGATCGACGGCGAGCCGATCTCGGACGAGCGGTTCGTCGAGGTGTGGCAGGACGTCGCGCCGTACGTGCACCTCGTCGACCAGCGCTCGGCCGAGCGCGGAGGGCCGCGGCTCTCGTTCTTCGAGGTGTTCACCGTCATGGCCTTCGCGGCGTTCGCCGACGCGCCCGTCGACGTCGCGGTCATCGAGGTGGGCCTGGGCGGACGCTGGGACTCCACCAACGTCGCCGACGGTGACGTCGCCGTCATCACGCCCGTCGCCATGGACCACGAGCGGTACCTGGGCGACACGCTGGTCGAGATCGCGTCGGAGAAGTCGGGCATCGTCAAGGACGGCGCCACCCTGGTGCTCGCGCGCCAGGCCGAGGACGTCGAGGGCGTCGTGCTGGCCGCCGCCGCCGAGCACGGGGCGCGCGTGGTCCGCGAGGACGCCGAGATCGCCGTCGTGGAGCGCAGCGTCGCGGTGGGCGGGCAGCTGCTCACGCTGCGTGGCACGGGCGGCACCTACACGGAGATCTTCCTGCCGCTGCACGGCGAGTTCCAGGCGCACAACGCGCTGCTCGCGCTCGCGGCCGTGGAGGCGCTGATCGCCGGTGGAGGCGCGCTCGAGCCGGGCATCGTGGAGGCGGGGTTCGCCGACGTCGACTCGCCCGGACGGCTCGAGATCGTGCGCACGAGCCCGACGGTCGTCGTCGACGCCGCGCACAACCCGGCCGGGGTGGAGGCGCTCGTGTCCTCCCTCGACGAGGCGTTCGCGTTCCAGCGCGTCGTCGGCGTCTTCGGCGTCATGGCCGACAAGGATCCCGAGGGCATGCTCTCGGTCCTCGAGCCCGTGCTCGACGAGATCGTGGTCACGGCCGTGAACAACCCGCGCGCGCTCGAGCCTGACGCCCTGGGAGAGATCGCGGTCGACGTGTTCGGCGAGGACCGCGTGCACGTGGTCGAGCGGCTCGACGAGGCCGTGGACCTGGCTGCGGGGCTCGCGGAGCGCGACGTCGAGCGCGGCGCGGCGGTGCTGGTCACGGGCTCGGTCCTGCTCGTCGCCGAGGCCCGGATCCTGCTCGGTCGCGGCTGACCGGTCCGCCCACCCGCGCCGTGCACGGATGTGCGCACCGCGCGCACGTTCGCACTGGACGGCTCGGGGCCGGAGTGTGAAGGTGTGAGCGGGGGAAGTCCGAGACGCACCGTGGCCGGGCGAGGATGCCCGCCGAAGGGATGGTCGACGTGAAGAAGCTCATCAACGACCCGCGCACCGTCGTCGCCGAGTCCCTGGAGGGATTCGCCGCCGCGCACGCCGACCTCGTCGAGGTGCACGCGGATCCCGCCTACGTGACCCGTGCCGGCGGGGCCGTGAACGGCAAGGTGGGGCTCGTCTCCGGAGGCGGAAGCGGGCACGAGCCGCTGCACGGGGGGTTCGTGGGGGTCGGCATGCTGGACGCGGCCGTCCCGGGTGCGGTGTTCACCTCGCCGACGCCGGACCAGATCGCGCCCGCGCTGCAGGCCGCCGACGGTGGCAAGGGCGTGCTCGCGATCGTCAAGAACTACACGGGCGACGTGCTCAACTTCGAGACGGCCGCCGAGCTCGCCGACGCGGAGGGCGTGACCGTGCGCACGGTCGTCACCAACGACGACGTCGCGGTGGAGGACTCGCTGTACACGGCGGGCCGCCGCGGCGTGGCCGGGACGGTGTGCGTCGAGAAGATCGCCGGCGCGGCAGCCGAGCGCGGCGACGACCTCGACGCCGTGGTCGCCATCGCCGAGCGGGTCAACGCGAGCGTCCGCAGCATGGGCGTCGCTCTCACCGCATGCACCGTGCCGCACGCGGGCAAGCCATCCTTCGACCTGCCCGAGGACGAGATCGAGATCGGCATCGGCATCCACGGCGAGCCCGGTCGTCGCCGGATCCCGCTCGCGAGCGCGGACGAGATCACGGAGATGCTGCTGACCCCCGTCGCCGATGACCTGGGCCTCGCCGGGGGCGAGCAGGTGCTGCTGTTCGTCAACGGCATGGGCGGCACTCCCGCCTCGGAGCTCTACGTCGTCTATCGTCGGGCGCGCGCGCTCCTCGAGGCGCGTGGCGTGCAGGTGACCCGCTCCCTGGTGGGGAACTACGTGACGTCGCTCGAGATGCAGGGAGCGTCGGTGACCGTGCTCCGGCTGGACGACGAGCTGACCCAGCTGTGGGACGCTCCCGTGCACACCGCCGCCCTGCGATGGTGACGTGGCGACGAGCGCCTGGGGACTGGCCGAGGGAGTGCGTGGATGAGCGTTGACGTGGCGTGGGCGATCGAGTGGGTGCGCCGCAGCGCGCAGACCGTGGCCGAGCACCGGGACGAGCTCGTGGAGCTCGATCGGCAGATCGGCGACGGGGACCATGGCGAGAACCTGGACCGCGGCTTCCGCGCCGTCGTCACCAAGCTCGACGCGCTCGAGGAGCAGCCGGCGCAGATCGGTGACGTGCTCAAGCTCGTCGCGACGACGCTCATGTCGACCGTCGGTGGCGCGGCCGGCCCGCTGTACGGCACCGCCTACCTGCGGGCCGCCAAGGCGACGGCGGCCGCCGAGCTGGACTCGGCGGGTGTCGTGGCACTGATCGAGGCCGCGCTCGACGGCATCGTCGCGCGCGGCAAGGCGACCACGGGCGAGAAGACGATGGTGGACGCGTGGTCGCCAGCCGCCGAGGCCGCCGTCGCGGCGGCCGACGGCGGGGGATCGCCCGCGGACGTCCTCGCGGCCGCGGCGCAGGCGGCGGCGCGCGGTGCCGAGTCGACGATCCCGATCGCGGCGACCAAGGGCCGCGCGAGCTACCTGGGGGAGCGCTCGGTCGGCCACCTGGACCCGGGGGCGCGCTCGACCCAGCTGCTGCTGGCCGAGGCCGCCGCGGCGGCCGGCGCGTGAGCGCGGAGGCCGGGTCGACCTCGTCGCGCGACGTCGCACGGGTCGCTCTCGTGCTCGTGTCGCACTCCCGCGACCTCGCCGCCGGCGCCGCCGAGCTCGCCGGGCAGATGGCGCCCGGCGTGCTGCTCCTGCCGGTGGGCGGGCTGCCGGACGGCCAGCTGGGCACCGACTTCGACGGCATCGAGCGCGCCTTCGCGACGGCCACCGCGGACGGCCGCAGCGCCGTGGTGGTCATGGACCTCGGCTCGGCCGTGCTCACGGCGGAGTCGGTGCTGGACCTGGCCGACGAGGAGCTCGCCGCGCGCGTGCGGCTCGCCGACGCACCGTTCGTCGAGGGTGCCGTCGCCGCCGCGGTGACCGCCCACGGCGGCGCCGGCCTCGACTCCGTGCTCGCGGCGGCCGAGGGTGCGGGCCGCATGTACGCCGGCCCCGACGGCGACGGCGAGGCCGAGCCGGGCGCCGGCGCGCCCGGCGACGCCCCCGCCGAGCCGCCCGCCGACGACGGCGTCGTCCGCGAGACCCGCACGTTGCTGAACCCGATGGGGCTGCACGCCCGACCCGCCGCCGTGATCGCGCGCATGCTGGCCGCGTACGACGCGAAGGTCACCGTGAACGGCGTGAGCGCGGCGAGCGTCCTGGCGCTCATGAAGCTGGGAGCGACCCAGGGCACCGAACTGCGCATCGAGGGCGAGGGGCCGCAGGCGGCCGAGGCGGTGCGCGTGTTCACCACGGAGGTCGAGCGGGGCTTCGGCGAGATCTGACGCTGTGAGGGAAGCCACTGCAATTGCAGTGTGTGCAATCTTGCAGTCGATGTAAAGTTTCGCGGTGATCTCCGACAAGACGGCTGCCGCGCCCCCCGGTGCGTCGGACCTGCAGCGCCTGGCCGACGCGCTCGCACCCGTCGGCGACGGCGGACTGCGCGAGCGCAAGAAGCGCGCGCGACGGGAGCTGCTGATCGACGCCACGCACCGGCTCGTGGACGCGCACGGCCTCGATGCCGTGACCGTCGAGGCGATCTGCGCGGAGGCCGGCGTCTCCACGCGCACCTTCTTCAACTACTTCGAGACCAAGGACGACGCGGTGCTCGGCCACGTGCCGTGGCCCGTCGAGTCGGACGCCGCGCGCACCTTCGCGGCGGGCGGGCCCAGCGGTCACCTGCTGGCGGACCTGCAGGTCCTGATCGGCGCCGTGCTGGGCGAGCCGCCCGTGGGCCGCGACAGGTTCACGCGCGCGTTCGAGCTCGCGGCTCGTGAACCGCGGCTGCTGGCGCGCCACATCGCGTGGTTCGAGCAGCACAAGGGCCAGGTCGTCGCGCTCGTCCGCGAGCGGCTCGGGGCGGACCCCGACCGCGACCCGGAGGTCGTCGCCTCGCTCGCAATGTTCCTCACGCACGCGACCTTCCTGCGCTGGGACGCGGCGGGCGGCGCCGGCGAGGGGGCCGACCACCTGGCCCACGTGGTCGCCGAGCTCCGGGCGCTCGTCGCCGAGTGACCACCACGCCCTGATCCACCACGAACGTCATCTCCCACGAACCTGCACCACCCGAACAGAACGAGGCTTCCGCATGACCACCGCAGCACCCGAGACGACGAGCGACAAGCCGCTCGTCGTCCTCACCCCCCGCACCGTCTGGCTGATCTTCGGCGCGCTCATGGCGAGCATGTTCCTGTCCTCGCTCGACCAGTCCATCGTCGGCACCGCGATGCCGACGATCGTCGGCGAGCTCGACGGCGTCGCCCACCAGGGCTGGGTGGTGACCGCCTACATCCTGGCGATCGCGATCGTGATGCCGCTGTACGGCAAGTTCGGCGACCTGTGGGGCCGGCGCTGGCCGTTCCTGGTCGCCATCGGGCTGTTCACGCTCGCCTCGGCGGGCGCCGGCTTCGCGCAGTCGTTCGGCGAGCTCGTGTTCTGGCGCGGCGTGCAGGGCCTCGGCGGCGGTGGCCTGATGATCCTGTCGCAGGCGATCATCGCGGACATCGTGCCCGCCAAGGACCGTGGCAAGTACATGGGCCCCATGGGCGCGCTGTTCGGCATCGCGGCCGTCATCGGCCCGCTGCTGGGCGGGCTCTTCACGCAGCACGCCGACTGGCGCTGGTGCTTCTGGATCAACATCCCGATCGGCGTCGCCGCGTTCGCCACCGCCTGGTTCACGCTCAAGCTGCCCAGCCACCGCTCGGGCAAGAAGCTCGACGTCGCCGGCATCGTCTTCATGGTGATCGGCACGTCCGGCCTGGTGCTGGCCACGAGCTGGATCTCGTGGTCCGGCAGCGCCGGCTACGACTGGGGCGACCCGGGCCTGCTCGCGCTCGTCGCGGGCACGATCGTCGCGATCGCGCTGTTCATCGTCGTCGAGCTGCGCGCCAGCGAGCCGCTGCTGCCGCTGCGCCTGTTCCGCAACCCGACCTTCACCATCGCCACGGTGATCGGCTTCATCCTCGGCATGGGCATGTTCGCCGCGCTGGCGTTCCTGCCCACGTTCCTGCAGATGTCGACGGGCGCCGGTGTGACCGAGTCCGGCTTCCTCATGCTGCCGATGATGGTCGGCGTCATGCTCACCGCCATCGGCTCGGGCATCGCCATCACCAAGACCGGGCGCTACAAGGCCTACCCCGTGGTGGGCCTGGCCATCACGGCCGGCGGCCTCATGTGGCTCACGCGCATCACGGGCGACATGTCGATGTGGCTCTTCGGCGCCATGATCTTCGTGCTCGGCGCGGGCATGGGCCTGGTCATGCAGACCATCGTGCTCGCGGTCCAGAACAGCGTGGACCCGCACGAGCTGGGCACCGCGACGTCGGCGAACAACTTCTTCCGCGAGATCGGCGCCGCGGTCGGCACGGCCGTGTTCAGCACCATCTTCACCGCGGCGCTGAGCAGCAAGCTCCAGGACGTGTTCGCGGACGCCCCCGGCGGCGCGGCCGACCCGAGCAGGAGCCTGACCCCCGAGCTCGTGCACACGCTGCCCGAGCCCTACAAGTCCGGCGTCATCGACGCGTTCGCGGGCACCCTGGCGCCGTCGTTCTGGTACTTCGTGCCGCTGATCCTCGTGGGCTTCGTGCTCGCGCTCTTCCTGCGTGAGGTCAAGCTCTCGGGCGTGGCCGGCATGGTGGCCCGCGGCGAGGCGCTCGCGGCGGACGGCAGCGGGGCCGCGGGCGCCGAGGAGGTCGTCGTCGACGAGCTCAGCCCGACGGCCGACGAGGTCATCCCGACCCAGCGCGCGGCGGGCGACGACGTGCCCGCCGGTACCCTGGAACGGTGACTGCAGCACCCGAGACCCCCCGGATCCGGCGCAAGCGACCGGCCAAGCCGCAGTTCGCCCAGACGATGCTCATCCTCGAGGCCTTCTGCGTGTTCTTCGCGACGCTCGTGGCCTACGGGCTGCGCATCGCGGACCCGGCCTGGATCTGGGGGGTCGGCGGGGGCCTGACTCTGGTCCTCCTGCTGATCTCCGGCATGGTCGGCCGCCGGGGCGGCTACGCCGCCGGCTGGGTGGTGCAGGTCTGGGTGGTGGCCGCCGCGCTGGTGCTCCCGTCGGTCGCCCGCGGCATGGCCCTCGTGGTCGCCGCCGTGTTCATCACGTTGTGGGCCGTCTCGCTGCGCCTCGGCGGGCGCATCGACGCCGAGCGCGCGGCCTACGACGCCGCCCACCCGGGTGAGGTCGGTCCCTGACGCACTAGGGTTTCGCGCATGACCTCCGACGCACCCGCCCAGCAGCGCACCCTCGTCCTCGTCAAGCCCGACGGCGTACGCCGCGGGCTGGCCGGCGAGGTGCTGCGCCGCATCGAGGCGAAGGGCTACACGCTCGTCACGGTCGAGCTCCGCCAGGCCTCGGACGAGCTGCTCGCCGAGCACTACGCCGAGCACGCGGGCAAGCCGTTCCTGGCGCCGCTGGTCGAGTTCATGCGCTCGGGTCCCGTGCTCGCGGTCGTCGCCGAGGGCCACCGCGTCATCGAGGGCTTCCGGTCGCTCGCGGGCGCCACGGACCCGACCGTGGCGGCGCCCGGCACCATCCGGGGCGACCTGGGGCGTGACTGGGGCCTCAAGGTCATCCAGAACCTGGTGCACGGCTCCGACTCGCCGGAGTCCGCGGCGCGGGAGATCGGGCTGTGGTTCCCGGCCCTGTGAGCATGCCGCTTGCGGCGTAGCGGGCCGTGCTCCGCCTAGGCTGCCCCCCGTGCACCTCAAGACCCTGACCCTGCGCGGGTTCAAGTCGTTCGCGTCCGCGACGACGCTGAGCTTCGAGCCGGGTGTCACCTGCGTCGTCGGGCCCAACGGCTCGGGCAAGTCCAACGTCGTCGACGCGCTGGCCTGGGTCATGGGGGAGCAGGGCGCCAAGTCGCTGCGCGGCGGCAAGATGGAGGACGTCATCTTCGCCGGCACGTCCGGCCGCCCGCCCCTCGGCCGCGCCGAGGTGTCGCTGACCATCGACAACGCGGACGGCGCGCTGCCCATCGAGTACACCGAGGTCACCATCTCGCGGACGCTGTTCCGCAACGGCGGCTCCGAGTACGCGATCAACGGCCAGGGGTGCCGCCTCCTCGACATCCAGGACCTGCTGTCCGACTCGGGGCTCGGGCGCGAGATGCACGTCATTGTGGGTCAGGGCCAGCTCGACGCCGTCCTGCGCGCGACCCCGGAGGAGCGTCGCGGGTTCATCGAGGAGGCCGCGGGCGTCCTCAAGCACCGCAAGCGCAAGGAGAAGGCGCTCCGCAAGCTCGACGCGATGCAGGCCAACCTCACGCGACTGGGCGACCTGACCGGCGAGATCCGCCGCCAGCTCGGCCCCCTCGGACGCCAGGCGGAGGTGGCCCGCAAGGCCGCGGTCGTCCAGACCGACCTGCGCGACGCGCGCGCGCGCCTCCTGGCAGACGACCTGGCCCAGCTGTCCGCGCAGCTCGACCAGGAGATCGCCGACGAGACGGCCCTCGCCGCGCAGCGCGCGCAGGTGGAGCAGGTGCTGAGCCAGACGCGCGCACGGCTGGCCACCCTCGAGCGCGAGGCTGCCGAGGCCGCACCGGCGCTCAGCGAGGCGAGCGAGGTCTGGTACCGGCTGTCGTCCCTGCGCGAGCGGCTGCGCGGCACGTCGTCGCTCGCGGCCGACCGCGTCCGGCTGCTGGGCGTGGCCGCTCCCGAGCGCACCGGGGGTTCGGACCCGGACGACCTCGCGGCGCAGGCCGAGCGCGTCCGCGTGGCCGAGGCGGAGCTCGCCGCCGAGGTCGAGCTCGCGCGCGCGGGCCTCGAGGGGGCCGTGACGGCGCGGCAGCAGGCCGAGCAGGAGGCCGCCGCGGCGGAGAAGGAGCTCGCGACGTCGCTGCGCGGTGCCGCGGACCGTCGGGAGGGCGTCGCGCGCCTGGCCGGTCAGGTGGCCGCGAGGCGGAGCCGCGTCGAGGCGACGCAGGCCGAGCTGGGGCGCCTGCGCGAGTCGCTCGCCGCTGCCCAGGCCCGCGGAGCGGAGGCCACGACGCAGTTCGCGGCGCTCGAGTCGCAGGTGGCCGGTGTCGAGGAGGGCGAGGAGGGGCTCGACGCCGAGCACGAGGCCGCGGTGGAGGCCCTCGAGGCGGCGAACGTCCAGGTGGCCGACCTCACCGAGCGGTTGGGCGCCGCCGAGCGTGAGCGGACCGCGCTCGAGTCCCGGGCCGAGACGCTCGAGCTGAGCCTGACCCGCAAGGACGGCGTGGGTGCGCTGCTCGCCGCCGACGGCGTGTCCGGGACGATCGGCACGGTCGCGGCGCTGCTGGCCGTGGACCCGCGCGACGAGGAGGCCGTGGTGGCCGCGCTCGGTGCGCTTGCCGACGCGGTCGCGGTCGAGTCGGTCGAGGCGGCGGTCGACGCGATCCGCTACCTGCGCACCGAGGACGCGGGGCGCGTGGCGCTCCTCGTCGGCGGGGGAGCCGCGAGCACCGAGGCGCGAGAGCCCGTCGAGGGCGCGCAGTGGGCCGTGGACCTGGTGCAGGCCCCCGAGCACGTCCGCGGTGCGGTCGCCGAGCTGCTCGCCGGGGTGCTGGTCGTCGACGACCTCGCCCAGGCGCGCGCGACGCTGGCCGCGCACCCGGACCTCACGATCGCGACGCGCACAGGTGACGTGCTCTCGCGCCACCACGCGTCGGGCGGCTCCGCGACGGCCCCGAGCGCGCTGCACCTGCAGGCGGCGCTCGACCAGGCACGCACGGGCGCCGCGCAGGCGACGGCAACCGCCGAGCGACTCCGGTTCGAGCTCGCGACCGCGACGGCCGCCCAGGAGGCGGCCGCGGAGGCGCACGAGGCCACGCTCGACCGGCTCAACGAGTCGGACGCGGCGCTCGCCGCCGTCGCGGAGCAGCTGGGTCACCTCGGCTCGACCGCGCGCGCGGCACGGGCCGAGGCCGAGCGGGTCGAGGCGTCCCTCGAGGTCGCCTCGCGGACGCTCGAGCAGGACACCGCGGACCTCGCCGAGCTGACCGAGCGCCTCGCCGCCGCCGAGGTCGAGCCGGCCGAGAGCGAGGCCGCGATCCTGCAGGGCAGCGAGCGCCGCGACCGGCTCGCCGAGCTCGCCACGGGGGCGCGCACCCGCGAGACGGAGGCCCGGCTGACGTTGCGGACCGTCGAGGAGCGCGCCCGCGCGCTCGCGGGCCGGGCCGAGTCTCTCGAGCGTGCCGCGCGGGCCGAGCGCGCGGCTCGGGAGAAGGCCGCCGAGCGCGAGCGCGCCCGGGCGCGCCAGGTGGTGGTCGCGCAGGCTGTGCGCACGGGCGCCGACCGCGCGCTGGCCGCTCTCGACGTCTCGCTCCGCCGGGCGTCCGACGAGCGCGACGCGGCCGAGGCGGCACGCGGCGAGCGCGACCGGCTCATCGCCGCGACGAGGGCCGACGTCGAGCAGCGTGCGGCCGAGCTCGCGCGCCTCACGGACACCGCGCACCGCGACGAGGTCGCGCGCACGCAGCAGCGGCTGCGGGTCGAGGCGCTGCAGAACCGCTCCATCGAGGAGCTCGGGCTCGATCCGGCCGTGCTGCTCGACGAGTACGGCCCGCACCGGGACGTCCCGGTCGTCGTCGCGCCCGGCACCGACCCGGACCCCGAGGCACCCACGACCGTGCCGTACGTGCGCGAGCAGCAGGAGAAGCGGCTGCGCGCCGCGGAACGGGCGCTGTCCCTGCTCGGGCGCGTCAACCCCCTCGCGCTCGAGGAGTTCGCGGCGCTCGAGGAGCGGCACAAGTTCCTCACCGACCAGCTCGCCGACCTCAAGAAGTCGCGCGCCGACCTGCTCGTCATCGTCAAGGAGATCGACGAGCGCGTGGAGCAGGTGTTCGCCGACGCCTACCGCGACACGGCCGCGGCGTTCGACGTCGTGTTCCCGCGCCTGTTCCCCGGCGGCGAGGGCCGCCTGGTCCTGACCGACCCGGACAACATGCTGACGACGGGCATCGACGTCGAGGCCCGGCCGGCGGGGAAGAAGGTGAAGCGGCTATCCCTGCTGTCCGGCGGCGAGCGGTCGCTCACCGCGGTCGCCATGCTCGTCGCGATCTTCAAGGCTCGGCCCAGCCCGTTCTACGTCATGGACGAGGTCGAGGCCGCGCTCGACGACGCCAACCTGGGCCGTCTGCTCGAGATCTTCCGCGAGCTGCAGGAGGACTCGCAGCTCATCGTCGTGACGCACCAGAAGCGCACGATGGAGATCGCCGACGCGCTGTACGGCGTCACGATGCGCGGCGACGGCGTGACCACCGTGATCAGCCAACGGATGCGCGAGGACGCCGCCGTCTGAACTCTGGCCAGCCGCCGTGTGGAGATTGTGTGCCGGGTTGGTCGCGGTCCGGCCGGGCGGTTCGCAGCCAGCGACGTCGAGACCCAGACTGGACGCGTGGTCGTCATCATCGGAATCCTGGTCGCCCTGGTCGTCGCGGGCCTCGTCCTGCTCGTCGCGAGCGCGATGAGCGGCGGGTCCGAGCACGGTTCGCCGTGGCGGAGCTTCCGCGCAGGGTGGGCGGCCCGAGGGACGGACCCCGCGGTCGTCGAGGGTGAGCCCGTCGACCTCAAGCTCGCCGAGTTCCTGGCCGTGACCGCCGACGAGGGCGACGCGTACCTGAACGTCGAGGAGCTGGGCGAGGGACTGCAGCGGGCCCGCGACCGGGCCGTCAGCGTCCTGCCCGGGGTGAACCGGGGCTGAGCCCCGCTGAGGCACCCGCCGGCGAGGGCCGGGTGTCAGGTCGCCAGCAGTCGCCGCCGACCGTCAGACTGTGCCGGTGAACTCGGACACCTGGACCTATCTGATCGCCGCCGGCATCCCGGCCGCGCTCCTCGTCGCCGCCAGCACGGTCCTCGTGCGCCGGCGCCGCGAGGACCGTGACGACACCCCGTCGACGGGTGGCACGGACGTCCTGACCGCGCCGGAGCAGGAGGCCTCGTCGTCGGCTCCGCCCGTCTCACCCTCCGTCGGCACGGCACCCGACCTGCTGGCGCCCGGCGCGGGCGAGCCGGGTCTCGCCGTGCCGGAGGACGTCGCGGAGGCGGACCTCGACGTCCAGCTCGACGTCCCGGCGCCCGTCGCGGGGCGCTTCACCCGGCTGCGCGGGCGGCTCGCGCGCTCGGGGTCCCCGCTGGGTGCCCGCCTGCTCGCGGTCCTGTCCCGCGACCACCTGACGGAGGACGACTGGGACGAGCTCGAGGAGACGCTGCTGCTGGCCGACGTCGGCGCGGGTCCGACGGGCGACCTCATCGAGGCGCTGCGCACCCGCGTGCGCGTCGAGGGCCTGCGCGAGCCCGGCGCCGTGCGGGCCGTGCTGCGCGAGCAGCTGGTCGCGCTCGTCGACCCGACCCTCGACCGGTCCCTCAACCTCGCGCCCGGAGCGGACGCCGCGGGCGCGCCGACGCCCGCCGTCGTGCTCGTCGTGGGCGTCAACGGCACGGGCAAGACGACGACGGTCGGCAAGCTGGCGCGCGTGCTCGTCGCCGAGGACCGGTCCGTCGTCCTGGGCGCGGCGGACACGTTCCGCGCCGCGGCCGCGGACCAGCTCGAGACGTGGGGCTCGCGCGTGGGAGTGCCCACCGTGCGCTCGGACCGGGACGGCGCCGACCCGGCGGCGGTGGCGTTCGACGCCGTCCGCACGGGCAAGGCCTCGGGCGTCGACGTGGTGCTCGTGGACACGGCCGGCCGCCTGCAGAACAAGGCGGGTCTCATGGACGAGCTCGGCAAGATCACGCGCGTCATCACGCGCGAGGCGCCGTTGGCCGAGGTCCTGCTGGTCCTCGACGCGACGACCGGCCAGAACGGGCTCAACCAGGCTCGCGTGTTCGGCGAGGTGGCCGGCGTGACCGGCATCGTGCTGACCAAGCTGGACGGAACCGCGAAGGGCGGCATCGTCGTCGCGGTGCAGCGCGAGCTCGGCGTGCCGGTCAAGCTTGTCGGCCTGGGCGAGGGCCCCGACGACCTGGCACCGTTCGACGCCGAGACCTTCGTGGACGGGCTCCTGGAGGGCTGACCGCGAAACCGAACGTTTACGCGCACGTGACGCTTGTCACCTGCCCGTAACGCGCCCCGCGACCAATCGAAACGCCCTTCCTCGACTGTGAGTCCGGACCAGCCACCCCGGGCTGGCGAGGGGAGAGGCACTCTCGATGGACTTCACACTAGACAGCGGGAACACGGCGTTCATGCTGCTCGCCGCGTCGCTCGTGCTCCTGATGACGCCTGGGCTGGCGTTCTTCTACGGCGGCATGGTGCGCGGCAAGAGCGTGCTGAACATGATGATGATGAGCTTCGGGGCGATGGGCCTCGTGGGTCTCATCTGGGTGCTCTACGGCTACTCGGCCGCGTTCGGGACCGACGACATCGGCGGGTTCTTCGCCGACCCGACGCAGTTCTTCGGGCTGCAGGGCGCCACGGACGGCGAGAGCCTGATGGCCGCGGCGGGTGTTCCCTTCCTCGTCGGCGCGGGCTTCCAGCTCACGTTCGCGGTGATCACGGTCGCCCTCATCTCGGGTGCGGTCGCCGACCGCATGAAGTTCAGCGCGTGGCTGGTCTTCGGCGGCATCTGGGTCACGGTCGTCTACGTGCCCATGGCCCACATGGTCTGGGGTGGCGGCAACCTGGGTGGCTCCGGGATCACGGAGTCCATCTCGACGCCGATCGACTTCGCCGGCGGCACGGTCGTGCACATCAACGCCGGTACGGCCGGCCTGGTGCTGGCGCTGCTGCTCGGCATCCGCAAGGGCTTCGGCAAGGAGCCCATGCGTCCCCACAACCTTCCGTTCGTCATGCTGGGCGCCGCGCTCCTGTGGTTCGGCTGGTTCGGCTTCAACGCGGGCTCCGAGTTCGCCGCCGACGGCGTGGCGGGTCGTGCGTGGCTCAACACCACGGTGGCGACCTGTGTCGCGATGCTCGCCTGGCTCGGCACGGAGAAGCTCCGCGACGGGCACGCCACGTCGCTGGGGGCGGCCTCGGGCGTCGTCGCCGGTCTCGTCGCCATCACCCCCGCGGCCGCCGCGGTGGACTCGTACGGCGCCATCGCGATCGGCCTGGTCGCCGGTGCCGTGTGCGCCCTGGCGGTGGGCCTGAAGTACCGGTTCGGCTACGACGACTCGCTCGACGTGGTCGGCGTCCACCTCGTCGGTGGTCTGGTCGGCACGCTGCTGATCGGCTTCTTCGCGACGGACAGCAACAGCGCCTGGTTCCCGGACGGGGCCAAGGAGGGCCTGTTCTACGGCGGCGGCATCGACCAGCTGCTGACGCAGGCCATCGTCGCCGCGTGCGCCATCCTGTTCAGCTTCACGGCCACGTTCGTGATCGGCTACATCCTGAAGAAGACCATCGGCATCCGGGTGACGGAGGAGGTGGAGGTCGGCGGCATCGACCTTGCCGTGCACGCCGAGTCCGCGTACGAGACGCTGGGCGCTGGCTCCCGCGTCGTGACGGAGGTGAAGTGATGACGAAGCTCGTGACCGCGGTCATCCAGCCGCACCGGCTGGACGATGTGAAGTCGGCGCTCGAGGCGGCCGGTGTGCGTGGCCTGACGGTGAGCGAGGCGAGCGGCTACGGCCGGCAGCGCGGCCACACCGAGGTCTACCGCGGCGCCGAGTACACGGTCGACCTGGTGCCCAAGGTCAAGATCGACGTGCTCGTCGGCGACGAGGACGTGGCGAGCGTGACCGAGGTGCTGGTCAAGGCCGCGCAGACCGGCAAGATCGGTGACGGCAAGGTCTGGGTCGTGCCGGTCGAGGACGTGGTCCGCGTCCGCACCGGCGAGCACGGCGACGACGCGCTCTGATCGGATGACCTTCGAACGGCCGCCCGTGGGGGGCGCGGCCGGGAACGAGCCGACGCAGGTCCCGCACCCCGCACGTGGGGTGCGGGACCTGCGCGTCGAGAGGCTCGACCTGGCCGCCGGACTCACCGGCCCAGACACGGACGGCGTCGCCCGCCGCGCGGCGGTGGTCGCGCTCGTCAACCAGAGGCTCGCCGAGCTCTGGGAGGAGGCGACGGACGGGCACGACGTCGGCGGCGTCGCGCTCGGCGCCGTCGGGAGCATCGGGCGCGGCGACGCGAGCCCGGTGAGCGACCTGGACCTGCTGCTGGTGCACGAGGGCCGCTCGCGCAGCGCCGAGGAGCTCGCGGCACTGGCGCAGCGGCTCTGGTACCCCATCTGGGACGCCGGCCTCGATCTCGACCACTCCGTCCGCTCGCTCGCCCAGTGCCGGCAGGTCGCCTCCAAGGACCTGCCGGCCGCGGTGGGGCTGCTCGACCTGCAGCCGGTCGCGGGCGACGCCGTGGTGGTCTCCCGGGCCAAGTCGGCGCTGCTGGAGGACTGGCGGGCCGCGGCCCGCCGCCGGCTGCCCGAGCTGATCGCCTCCACGCGCGAGCGGGCGGAGCGCCACGGCGAGCTCGCGTACCTCATCGAGCCGGAGCTCAAGGAGGCGCGCGGCGGGATCCGCGACGCCGTGGTGCTCTCGGCGCTCACGGCGTCCTGGCTCACGGACCGGCCGCACGGCGCGGTCGACCGCGCCTACGCGCACCTGCTCGACGTCCGCGACACGGTGCAGGTCATCACCCGGCGGCACACCAACCGCCTGCTGCTCGCCGACCAGGACGAGGTCGCGGCGCTCGTCGGCTTCGACGACCGCGACGACCTGCTGGCATCCATCGCCGAGGCGGGGCGCGTCATCTCCTACGCGCTCGACACCACGGCGCGCAACGCGCGCCAGGCGCTGCAGCGTCCCGCACGCGGCCCCGTGTTCGTCCGGGGCCGGCGGACGCCGCCGAGGCTGCGGGCCATCGCGGAGGGTCTGGTCGAGCACGACGGCGAGATCGTGCTGGCGGTCGACGCGAAGCCGGCCGACGACCCGCTGCTCGCCCTGCGAGCCGCGGCGACCGCGGCCCGCACCGGGCTGGTGCTGTCGCCCGTCTCGGTCGCGAACCTGACCGCGACGCCCCCGCTGCCCGAGCCGTGGCCCAAGGCGGCGCGCGCCTACCTGTTGCAGCTGCTCGCTTCGGGGCACGCGCAGACGCCCATCTGGGAGGCGCTCGACCTCGCGGGCGTGGTCACCACCTGGATCCCCGAGTGGGCGGGCGTGCGCAACCGCCCGCAGCGCTCGCCCGTGCACCGGCACACGGTGGACCGCCACCTCGTGGAGACCGTGGCCAACGCCGCGTCGCAGCGGCGCGAGCTCGAGCTGGGGGACACCCTGCTGCTCGCCGCGCTGCTGCACGACATCGGCAAGCGGGCCGGCGCGGGGGACCACAGCGTCGAGGGCGCGCGCCTGGCCGGCCCGATCGTGACGCGGATGGGGTTCGGCGCGCAGGTGGCGGCCGACGTCACGCGGTTGGTGCGCGAGCACCTCACGCTCGTCGACCTGGCCACCACGGCCGACCCCGACGACCCGCAGACCGTGGAGCGGCTGCTCGCGGCCGTGGACCACCGCGCCGACCTGCTCGCCGCGCTGCGCGTGCTCAGCGAGGCGGACGCCGTCGCGGCCGGCCCGGCGGCATGGAGCGCGTGGCGTGCCACGCTCCTCGACGACCTCGTGGCACGAGCCCAGCGCGTCCTGGCGGGTACCCTGGACCGTCCCTGACCCATCGATCCGTGAGGACCGCCAGGTGTTCGCCACCCTGTCCGACCGACTGACGTCGACCTTCAAGAACCTGCGCACCAAGGGGCGGCTGTCCGAGGCGGACATCGACGCCACCGTGCGCGAGATCCGCCGCGCCCTGCTGGACGCGGACGTCGCCGTCCCCGTGGTCCGCTCGTTCACGGGGGCCGTGCGCGAGCGCGCGCTGTCGGCCGAGGTCTCGGCCGCGCTGAACCCGGCGCAGCAGATCGTCAAGATCGTCAACGAGGAGCTCGTCGCGATCCTCGGCGGCGACACGCGCACGCTGAACATGGCGAAGAACCCGCCGACGGTCATCCTCCTGGCGGGTCTCCAGGGTGCCGGCAAGACGACCCTCGCGGGCAAGCTCGCGCTGCACCTGAAGTCGCAGGGGCACACGCCGCTGCTCGTGGCCGCCGACCTGCAGCGTCCCAACGCGGTGACCCAGCTCCAGGTGGTCGGCGAGCGTGCCGGCGTGCCCGTGTTCGCGCCGCACCCCGGCAACCAGGGCTCCGACGACGTGCTGCCGTTCGGCGCGGACCCGGTGGGCGTGGCGCGCGCCGGCCTTGAGACCGCACACCAGCGCCAGCACGACGTCCTCATCGTCGACACCGCGGGACGCCTGGGCGTCGACGCCGACCTCATGCAGCAGGCGTCGGACATCCGCGACGCGGTGAGCCCCGACGAGATCCTGTTCGTCATCGACGCGATGATCGGCCAGGACGCCGTGACGACCGCGCAGGCCTTCGCCGACGGCGTGGGCTTCACGGGTGTCGTGCTGTCCAAGCTGGACGGCGACGCCCGCGGTGGCGCGGCCCTCTCGGTCGCCTCGGTGACCGGCCGGCCGATCATGTACGCGAGCACCGGTGAGAAGCTCACCGACTTCGAGGTGTTCCACCCGGACCGCATGGCGTCGCGCATCCTCGACATGGGCGACGTGCTCACCCTCATCGAGCAGGCCGAGAAGAACTTCGACGCCGAGCAGACCGAGAAGATGGCGGGCAAGCTCGCCGCGGGCGAGGACTTCACGCTCGAGGACTTCCTCGAGCAGATGAACCAGCTCAAGAAGATGGGCTCGATGAAGAAGATGTTCGGGATGCTCCCGGGCATGGGTCAGATGCGCGAGGCGCTGGACAACTTCGACGAGCGTGACGTCGACAGGATCGAGGCGATCATCCGCTCGATGACGCCCGCCGAGCGCCGGAACCCCAAGATCATCAACGGCTCGCGTCGCTCGCGCATCGCGGCCGGCTCGGGCACCACCCCCACGGACATCAACCAGCTGCTGCAGCGCTTCGAGGGCGCGCAGAAGATGATGAAGCAGATGGCCAAGGGCGGAGGCATGCCGGGCATGCCTCCGGGCATGGGCAACCTGCCGGGCATGGGCGGGAAGAAGTCGCGGGGCAAGCAGGCGCCCGCACGCAAGATCAAGGGCAAGTCGGGCAACCCGGCGCTGCGGGCTCAGCAGGAGCGCGGCATCGCGACCAAGCCCGCGGCGCCCGCCGGCTCGGCCTTCGGGCTGGGCGCCGCCGCGCCGAAGGACGTCGACCCCTCGACGCTCGAGCTCCCGGCGGGGCTCGACAAGTTCCTCGGGGGTCGCTGATCCGATGACCGCGCTGCACCTGCGCGGCACGGTGGTCCTCGACGACGACCGCGAGGTCGGCGAGGTGTGGGTGGTCGGCGGGCGGCTGACCTTCACGCGTCCGTCGCTGCCGACGACGACGCTCGAGGGCGTCGTGCTGCCCGGGCTCGTGGACGTGCACTGCCACGTCGGGCTCGCCGCGGACGGACCCGTCGCGGACGAGGTCGCGGAGGCTCAGGCCCGGGCGGACCGGGACTCGGGGGTCCTGCTGGTCCGCGACGCCGGGTCGCCGGCGGACACGGCCTGGGTCCATGCGCGCGAGGACCTGCCCCGGCTGATCCGCAGCGGCCGCCACCTGGCGCTGCCCAAGCGGTACCTGCGCCACTACGGACGCGAGCTGTCCTCTCCGTCGGAGCTGCCCGCGGCGGTCCGCGAGGAGGCGGCGCGGGGCGACGGGTGGGTCAAGCTCGTCGCGGACTGGATCGACCGGTCGCTCGGCGAGGACGCCGACCTGACGCCCCTGTGGCCGGCCGAGGTGCTGCGCGAGGCCGTCGACGCGGCGCACGCGGCGGGTGCCCGCGCCACGGCGCACACGTTCGCCGCGGAGTCGCTCGACGACCTGCTCGACGCCGGCATCGACTGCCTCGAGCACGCCACCGGTGCCTCGCCGCACCACATCGACAGGATCGCCGCGGCAGGCATCCCCGTGACCGCGACCCTCCTGCAGATCGCGCAGTTCCCGACCATCGCCGACCAGGGCGCTCGCTTCCCGCGGTTCGCGGCGCGGATGAGGGCGATGGGGGAGCGGCGCTACGAGCACGTCCGGGACCTCCACGACGCCGGCGTGCCGGTGCTCGTCGGCACCGACGCGGGCGGCACGCTCCGGCACGGCCTGATCGCCGCCGAGGCGCTCGAGATGACCCGCGCGGGCATCCCGGCCCGCGAGGTCGTCGCCGCGGCCAGCTGGCGCACGCGGCGGTGGCTGGGCGTGCCGTCCATCGAGGAGGGCGCGAGCGCGGACGTCGTGGTCTACGCCGACGACCCGCGGGTCGAGATCCAGGCGCTGGCAGCGCCGAGGTCCGTGATCCTGCGAGGCGTCGCCCGGCCCTGAGCGCTGAGCGGCCCACGGGCCCCGTCGTGGCGCGGGTCACGGTGTTGGGGGGCGCCCGACTCGTCTGGCACAATGGTCGGCTGTACCCGATGGAGGCAGCCCCTCTACCTGCCCTCGTCGCGTCCTTCGTGCCACCGGCTGGCCCAACCCCACGGGCCGTGCGGCAGCGCAACCACAGCAGACCTCAGGAGAAGACCACACCGTGGCCACCAAGATTCGTCTCAAGCGCCTGGGCAAGATCCGCGCGCCGTACTACCGCATCGTCGTCGCCGACTCGCGCACCAAGCGCGACGGTCGCGTGATCGAGGAGATCGGCAAGTACCACCCCACCGAGGAGCCCTCGTTCATCGAGGTCGACTCCGAGCGTGCGCAGTACTGGCTCGGCGTCGGCGCGCAGCCGACCGAGCAGGTCGCCGTCCTTCTCAAGATCACCGGTGACTGGCAGAAGTTCAAGAACCTGCCCGGCCAGGAGGGCACCCTCCGCACCAAGGCCGACAAGGCCGACCCGAAGGCCGCCATCGAGGCCGCCGCCGCCGACGCCGAGAAGGTCAAGGCGAAGGCGTCGGAGAAGAAGGCCGAGGCCCCCGCGGCCGAGGCCCCGGCCGCCGAGGCCACCGAGGACGAGCAGGCCTGATGCTCGCCGAGGCGCTCGAGCACCTGGTGCGCGGCATCGTCGACCACCCTGACGACGTCCGCGTGAGCTCCTCGTCGCTGCGACGCGGCGAGCTGCTGGAGGTCCGGGTCCACCCGGACGACCTCGGTCGCGTCATCGGGCGCGCCGGCCGGACCGCCAAGGCGCTGCGCACGGTGGTGGGGGCGCTGTCCTCCGACGGCTCCGTGCGCGTCGACGTGGTCGACGTCGACCGGCGCTGAGCCGGGCGCGTCCAGCCTCGGCAACGCATCGCACAGCTCCACGAAGGCCCGGTCCCCTACCCTGGGGGCCGGGCCTTCGCCCACGTCACGGAGGAAACATGGAACTCGTCGTCGCGGTCGTCGGCCGTGCCCACGGGCTGCGCGGTGAGGTCGGGCTCGACCTGCGCACCGACGCGCCCGACGAGCGTCTCGCCGTCGGCTCGGTGCTGACCACGCAGCCCGCGTCGGCCGGCCCGCTCACGATCGTCGGCACGCGGATCCAGCAGGGTCGCTGGTACGTGCAGTTCGCGGAGGTGCAGGACCGCACCGCGGCCGAGGCGCTGCGGGGCACCACCATCGTCACGGACTCGGAGGAGTCCGACGACTCCGACGACGAGGACGCCTGGTACCCGCACGAGCTCGCGGGCCTACGGGCCGAGCACGTCGACGGGCGCGTCCTGGGCGAGATCGTGGGCCTCGAGCACCTGCCGGCCCACGACGTGCTGGTGCTGCGCGAGACCGACGGCGCACGCACGCTGGTCCCGTTCGTCCGCGCGATCGTCCCGGTCGTGGACGTCGCCGGTGGCCGCGTGGTGCTCGACCCCCCGGGCGGCCTGCTCGCCTCGGACGTCGCCAACCTCGTCGTCTCGGACGAGACGCGCGGCCCGGCCGAGGACTGACGTGCGCATCGACGTCGTCTCGATCTTCCCGGACTACCTCGCACCGCTCGGGCTGTCGCTCGTCGGCAAGGCGCGCGAGTCGGGCCTGCTGGACCTGCGCGTGCACGACCTGCGCGACTGGACCACGGACCGGCACCGCACGGTGGACGACACCCCGTTCGGCGGCGGTGCGGGCATGGTCATGCGGCCGGACGTGTGGGGGCGCGCGCTCGACGACGTGCTCGACGACGGCGCGCACCTGCTGATCCCGACGCCCTCCGGCGAGCCGCTCACGCAGCGCACCGCAGAGGCGCTGGCCACCGAGCAGCACCTGGTCATCGCGTGCGGCCGCTACGAGGGGATCGACGCACGGGTCGCGGAGCACTACCGCGCGCGCCCGGGCGTCCGCGTCAGCGAGTTCTCCATCGGCGACTACGTGCTCAACGGGGGAGAGGTGGCCGCGCTCGTCGTCGTCGAGGCGGTGGGCCGGCTGCTGCCTGGTGTGGTGGGCAACCCGCACTCGCTCGTCGAGGAGTCGCACGGCGCGGCCGGGCTGCTCGAGTACCCGGTGTACACCAAGCCGCCCGCGTGGGCGGACCTCGAGATCCCCGACGTCCTGCTGTCGGGCCATCACGCCCGCATCGAGCGGTGGCGGCGGGACCAGGCGCTGGCGCGCACCGCGGCGCGGCGCCCGGACATGATCGCCGCGCTGGATCTCGCGGGTCTCGACAAGCACGATCTCGCGACGCTCGCCGAGCTCGGATGGCGGCCCGAGGGCGGGAGCCTGGCGCGGTCCTGATTTCCGCCGGCGTGGCCCGCTGTGGCAGAATCGCCTGTTGGTGCGCGTACGGCCGCGTCTCTGCCACAGGGGAGACGATCACGGCCACCCGGGACTCGGTTCACGGACGCACCCGAACCAGACCATGGGGACGTCGGTCCTTGCCCGCCTGCGCGGGTGCCCGGCGGCCCACGATGACGCTCCTGACCTGTGGCAGGGCGGGGAAGTGAACACCATGCACACGCTCGACCAGGTCGACGCAGCGTCGCTGCGCTCCGACATCCCGGACTTCCGCGCCGGCGACACGCTCAAGGTCAACGTCAAGGTCGTCGAGGGCAACCGCTCGCGCATCCAGGCGTTCCAGGGTGTCGTCATCGCCCGCCAGGGCGACGGCGTCCGCGAGACCTTCACGGTCCGCAAGGTCAGCTTCCAGGTCGGCGTCGAGCGCACGTTCCCCGTGCACTCCCCGAGCCTGGACTCGATCGAGGTCGTGACGCGCGGTGACGTCCGTCGCGCGAAGCTGTACTACCTGCGCAAGCTCCGCGGCAAGAAGGCCAAGATCAAGGAGAAGCGCGACTCGATCCCGGCCAAGAAGGCCTGACGATCACGCAGCGTCCTCGACGGGCGGTCACCTCCGGGTGGCCGCCCGTCGGCGTACCGGGGAACGTGCGTCTCGGCCCGCGGCGGTGTGCACAGGACCCGTCCGGGCATGCGAGAGTTGCGTGGTGATCGAGCCCGCCGACGACGTCGCGCAGCCCAGCCCCGCCGCCGACGCGCACCCCACCGCCGAGCCCGTCGTCCCGCGGCACGCAGCGGCCGCCGGACGCCGCGGCAAGCAGCGCAGCGCGTCCGTCTCGTTCCTGCGCGAGACGGTGATCATCCTCGTCAGCGCCCTCGTGCTGTCGCTCATCGTGAAGACGTTCCTGGTCCAGGCCTTCTTCATCCCGAGCGCCTCGATGCACGACACCCTGATCGAGAACGACCGGATCCTGGTGAGCAAGCTGAGCCCGGGGCCGTTCGACCTGCACCGCGGCGACATCGTGGTGTTCAAGGACCCGGGCGGATGGCTCCCGGCGCCGGTGGAGACCGAGCGCGGGCCCATCGGGACCGCGGTGCGCGACACGCTCACGTACGTCGGCCTCTACCCGGACGACGCCGGGGAGCACCTGGTCAAGCGCCTGATCGGCCTACCGGGCGACCACGTCACGTGCGCGGGCGCGGGCAAGAAGCTCACGGTCAACGGTGCGCCGCTCGACGAGCCCTACCTCGCGCCCGGCGCGCAGCCGTGCGAGACCGCGTTCGACACCGTGGTGCCGCCCGAGAGCATGTGGGTCATGGGCGACAACCGGCAGCACTCCGCGGACTCGCGCTTCCACCAGGGCGAGCCGGGCGGTGGGTCGGTGCCGCTGAAGAACGTGGTCGGCAAGGCCTTCGTCATCGTCTGGCCCGCGGACCACTGGCAGCTGCTGCGCAACCCTGGCGCGACCTTCGCGGACGTGCCGGACCCGTCGTGAGCGTCGGCACCACCCCGGTGGTCGTGGCCAGGCGGCCGACGACGCGTCCCGGGCCGCACCTGCGGCACGAGCGCCTGCTCCTGCGCGACGGCGCGCGGCTGGTGGCTGGGATGGACGAGGTGGGGCGCGGCGCGCTGGCCGGCCCGGTCAGCGTGGGGGTGGTCGTCATCGACGCGACGACGCGCTCGGCGCCGCGCGGCGTCGCGGACTCCAAGCTGTTGACGCCCCTGGCCCGCACCGCGCTGCTCCCCGCGCTCGGGCGCTGGGGCGTGGCGCGCGCCGTCGGGCACGCGAGCGCCGCGGAGATCGACGAGATCGGCATCATCGCGGCGCTGCGCCTGGCCGGCACCCGTGCGCTGTCGGTCGTCGCGGCACTCGTCGGGCCGGTCGACGCCGTGCTGCTCGACGGCTCGCACGACTGGCTGAGCGCGCCCGCGCAACCGTCCCTGTTCGACGAGCCCGTCGTCGATGGCCCCGCGCGTCCGCGAGTGCACCTGCGGGTCAAGGCTGATCGGACGTGCGCGAGCGTGGCCGCCGCGAGCGTGCTCGCCAAGTGCGAGCGCGACGCGATGATGGTCACCCTCGCGCCCGAGCACGCGCCCTACCGCTGGGACGAGAACAAGGGGTACGCCTCGCCCGACCACCTGGCGGCGCTCGGCGAGCACGGTCCCAGCGTGCTGCACCGCCGCTCGTGGCGGTTGCCGGGTGTGCCCGACGACGGCGCTGGTGGGGGATGATGAGCGCGTGAGTGCCGAGGACCTGGAGAACTACGAGACCGACATGGAGCTCGCGCTGTACCGCGAGTACCGCGACGTCGTCGGCCTCTTCTCGTACGTGGTGGAGACCGAGCGCCGCTTCTACCTGGCCAACCAGGTGGACCTGCAGGTGCGGTCGGCGGCCGGCGAGGTGTACTTCGAGCTCACGCTCGGCGACGCCTGGGTCTGGGACGTGTACCGCTCGGCCCGCTTCGTGAAGTCGGTGCGGGTGGTGACGTTCAAGGACGTCAACGTCGAGGAGCTGGCGAAGGCCGAGCTCGACCTCGGCGGCGGTGCGGCCTTCCCGCGCTGATCTGCTGGGGCCGGGGCCCGGGCTCTCCGTGAGGTGACCACAGGCCATCTCGTGGGCTGAGTCGTCCACAGCCATGCCGCCGAACCGGCTTCCCAGGCATGCTCGGCCACCAGGGTGGCTGCCATGCGAGCACAGGACGCCGTGGGGCGGTACGGCGAGGACGTGGCGGCGAGGCACGTCGTCGAGGCGGGCTGGACCGTCCTGGACCGGAACTGGCGGTGCCGGGACGGCGAGCTGGACCTGGTCGGCCTCGACGGCGACGAGCTCGTCGTGGTCGAGGTCAAGACGCGCCGGTCGGTCGCGTACGGTCCGCCAGCGGAGGCGGTGACCCGGCACAAGCTGGCCCGCGTGCGGCGGCTCGCCGCACAGTGGCTCGCGGCCCACGACGTGCGGGTGGCGTCGGTGCGCGTGGACGTCATCGCGGTGCTGCTGCCGGCGCGGGGCGCTGCCGTGGTCGACCACCTCGTGGGGGTGGTCTGAGTGGCGCTGGGGCGGACCCTCGCGGTCGCGCTGGTCGGCCTGACCGGGCACGTGGTCGAGGTGGAGGCGCACCTGGCGGCCTCCCTGCCGGCGTTCACGCTCGTGGGCCTCCCCGACGCCTCGCTCAGCGAGGCCCGTGACCGCGTGCGGGCCGCGGTGACCTCGACCGGTCTGGCGTGGCCCAACCGCCGGATCACCGTCAACCTCTCGCCGGCGACGCTGCCCAAGACCGGGTCGTCCTTCGACCTGGCTGTCGCCGTCGCGACGCTCGCCGGTGCCGAGCTGCTGGACGGGGCCCGGGCGGCAGGCGTCGTGCACATCGGTGAGCTCGGGCTCGACGGGCGGCTGCGGCCGGTCCGCGGCGTGCTGCCCGCGGTCGCCGCCGCGGTCGCGGCCGGTCATCCCCGGGTCGTGGTCCCGCACGGCAACGCGGCGGAGGCCGCGCTGGTCCCCGGTGCCCTCGTGGCCGGTGCGGCGTCGCTGGGCGAGGTCGCCGCTCGGTACGGCGCGGACCTCGACGTGCCGGTGCCTGAGCCCGTGCCCCTGGACCGGGCGCAGCCCGCGGCCGCGCAGCACGTCCTTGACCTCGCTGACGTGGTGGGGCAGGAGGAGGCGCGCGAGTGCCTGGAGGTCGCGGCGGCAGGCGGCCACCACGTGCTCATGGTCGGCCCGCCCGGCACAGGCAAGACGATGCTGGCGGCACGTCTGCCGGGGCTGCTGCCGGACCTCGCGGAGGTCGATGCCGTCGAGGTCACGGCGGTGCACTCGGTGGCCGGCACGTTCGAACCGGGTGGCGGGCTGCTGCGCCGACCGCCCTTCGAGGACCCGCACCACACCGCGACGCCGGCGAGCGTGGTGGGCGGAGGATCGGGCATGCCGCGTCCCGGCGCCGCCTCGCGTGCGCACCGCGGCGTCCTGTTCCTCGACGAGGCGCCCGAGTTCTCGACCGCCGTGCTGCAGACCCTGCGACAGCCCCTCGAGCACGGCGAGCTCGTGCTCCACCGGGCGCTCGGCACGGCGCGGTACCCCGCGCGGTTCCAGCTGGTGCTCGCGGCCAACCCGTGCCCGTGCGGGCGGGCGGTGGGCAAGGGGTTGGACTGCACGTGCCGCAGCGAGCAGCGCCGACGCTACTTCGGCAAGCTCTCCGGCCCGCTGCTGGACCGGGTCGACCTCCAGGTCGAGCTCCGGCCGGCCCGTTCGGGAGGTGCGGCGGGTGAGCCCACCGCCGTGGTCGCGCGCCGCGTCGCTGCCGCTCGCTCGTCGGCGGCCGAGCGGCTCGCCGGCACGCCGTGGCGCACGAGCGCCGAAGCCCCCGGCGGCTGGCTGCGCGAGCGCCTCGGTGCCGACGCCGCCCTGCTGGGGGAGCTCGACCGCGCGCTGGACCGCGGGACGCTCAGCCTGCGCGGAGCCGATCGCGTGATCCGGGTGGCGTGGACCTTGGCCGACCTGGACGGCCGGGCCGCGCCCACGCGTGCCGACCTCGGTCGTGCGCTGCTGCTGCGGACGCGGGGGCACGGCGCATGAGCGGCTCACCCGGATCGGGTCCGGCACCCCGGTGGGCGGCCGACGACGAGCACGACGAGCGCCTCGCGCGCGCCGCGTGGTCGGCGCTCGCCGAGCCCGGTGACCCCGTCGCAGGTGCGCTCGTCGCGGCGCTGGGAGCCGGTGCGTCGCTGCGCCTGGTCCCGTTGGCCGTCCGCGACGGGCTCCGCGCCGCCTGGGCGGCGGTGGTGGGAGCGCAGCCGGGGGACCTTCCGCCGCCGGGCGGTGTGCGTGTGGAGCGGGCAGTCGAGCGCTGGGCTCTCCGCTTGGCCCAGGTGGATCCGTGGGCGGATCTCGCTGCGGCGGAGAGCGCGGGCGCTCGGTTCCTGGTGCCGGGTGAGCCGGGATGGCCGAGCGGTCTGGACGATCTTGGTCCTGCCGCGCCGTTCGGGCTGTGGGTGCGCGGGGGCGCGGGCGGAGGCGCAGGGGGGAGCACGACCAGCGGCCGGGCCGGGGGCGCAGGCGAGAGCACGAGCAGCGGCTGGGGCAGGGACGCAGGCGGGCGCACGGACCGAAGCGAAGGCGGATGCGCGGACGCGGGTGCGGGGCTCGGGGAGTTGCTGCGGAGGTCCGTGGCACTGGTCGGCTCGCGTGCGGCGACGACGTACGGCGAGCGCGTGGCGGTGGATCTGGCAGCGGGGCTGGTCGACGCCGGGGCGTGCGTGGTTTCCGGCGGCGCCTACGGGATCGACGCCGCGGCGCACCGTGGCGCGCTGGCCCGGGGCGGGGGGACCGTGGTGCTGCTTGCGGGGGGAGTGGACCGGTCGTACCCGGCGGGGAACGCGCGGCTCTTCGAGACCGTCGTGAGTTCGGGAGGCGCGCTGGTCGCCGAGGTCCCGCCGGGACGGCTGCCCACCAAGAGCCGGTTCCTGCAGCGCAACCGGCTCATCGCTGCCGCAGCCGGAGCGACGGTCGTCGTCGAGGCGGCGTGGAGATCGGGGGCCATGAGCACGGCGCACCACGCGGCGCGCCTGCTGCGGCCTGTGGGCGCGGTCCCGGGCCCCGTGACCTCGATGGCGTCGGCGGGATGCCACCGCCTGCTGCGCGAGGGCTCGGCCGTGTGCGTGACCGACGCGGCCGAGGTGATGGACCTTGCCGGACTGGTCGGCACCGACCTGGCGGACGAGCCGGCGGCAGAACGCCGCCGTGGCGACGGACTCGATCCGGTCGCGTCCCGGGTGCTCGAGGCACTCCCGCGCCGGAGAGGCGCCGGAACCGAAGCACTCGCTGCCCGCGCGGGGGTGACTCTGGGCGAGGCTCGGTCGGCCCTCGGGCTGCTCGAGCTCGGTGGGCTGGTCGAGCGCGACGTGTGGGGGTGGCGCCTGCTCGGCAGCTGAGGCGAGCGAGGGGGGTGCGTTCTGGATGCGTGGGTGCTCTGTGCGTCGGGTGTCCGGCAATGGGCATCCGACCTCTCGGCTCAAAAATCGGGAGAATCGGACATTCGCCTTTCCGGTGGCCGTCCACGCCGGCCCGTGATGTTCTGGGCAACGAGGTGGGCCCTGTGTGAAGCTCCGCGCGCCACACGAACGGGCGAACGGCGCGCTCGATCGGGGGGGAGGGGCAGATCGAGCCCTCGGACTGAGCCGCCGAGCGGGTGAAAAAACTCACCGACACGCGCATTTGGGGGCCGACAATCGGACATTCCGGTGGCATTCACCCGGGATTAGCCCGGCCAGGTGAATCTGGTCCTTGTTCAAAGCGTGCACTCAGGTCACCGTAGGGACATGCGAGTGACGGAGATCATCGAGAACACGCCCTCCCGGGTGTCGCTTCTCGACGACTTCTCCGGGTATGTGTCCGCTCAGCGCGGGCTGTCTGCGCACACGGACCGCGCCTATCGCGGCGACATCGAGGCGCTCCTCGCCTTCTCGGTCCGGCACGGTGCGACGACCCTGGACGAGGTCGACCTGGGGATGCTGCGTGCATGGCTCGCGTCTCAGGCAGCCGCCAAGCGGAGTCGGGCCACGATCGCGCGCCGCGGTGCCGCTGCTCGCACGTTCCTTGCCTGGGCGGCGCGGACCGGCCGCATCGCGTCGGACCCATCGGTGCGCCTCGCGACCGCCCGTGTGCCGGCGCCGCTGCCCACCGTCCTGCGCTCGACGGCCGCCTCGCAGATGCTGGACGCCGCCCGCGACCGCGCCGCCGGGGCCGAGCCCCTGCAGCTGCGCGACTGGGCCCTGCTCGAGCTGCTCTACGCGACCGGCGTCCGCGTCGGCGAGCTGTGCGCGACCGACCTGCGCGACCTGGACCTCGCGGAGCGCACCGTGCGCGTGCTCGGCAAGGGCGCCAAGGAGCGGGTGGTGCCCTTCGGTGTGCCCGCCCGGGACGCGCTGCTCCGCTGGCTCGACACCGGCCGCCCCGCGCTGGCCCGCCCCGACTCGCCCGACGCGCTGTTCCTCGGTGCGCGCGGCGGTCGGGTGGACCCCCGCCAGGTGCGCGACGTCGTCCACCGCGCGTCCGCGGCAGCGGACGTGGACGACCTCGCCCCGCACGGGCTCCGCCACACGGCGGCCACGCACCTCCTCGAAGGCGGCTCCGACCTGCGCAGCGTGCAGGAGATGCTCGGCCACGCCAGCCTCGCGACGACCCAGCGCTACACCCACATCTCGGCCGAGCGGCTCCGCTCGGCCTACGCACTCGCCCACCCCCGCGCTTGAGCCCCCTCGACGGAGCAATGATGACCACGACCCTGACTGACGTCGCCGCTGCCTGGTCGGCACACGTCGGCACCGACGCCGCTCCGGCCGGCGTGCTGCCCCAGCCGCGGGAAGCGCTCGCCGACATCGACGCCGTCGTCGATGTCGTCGCGGAGCCGGCCGTCGTCGCCCCCGAGATCCCGACCCAGCGCCAGCCCGCCCTCGACGAGGTCGCCGCGGCCGTCGCACTGCTCTGGAGCACCTTCAAGGGCGAGGGCTGCCCCGACGCCCGGCAGCGGCTGATCCTGCACTATGCGCCGCTCGTGGCCGCCGTGGCCGGTCGCGTCGGGATGCGTCTGCCGAGCACCGTGGAGCACGGCGACCTCGTCTCGTACGGGATGTTCGGCCTCATCGACGCGATCGAGAAGTACGAGACCGACCGTGCCGTGAAGTTCGAGTCGTACGCGAGCTCGCGGATCCGCGGCGCCATCATCGACGAGCTGCGCGCCATGGACTGGGTGCCGCGCTCCGTGCGCACCAAGGCGCGCGCCGTCGACCGTGCCTACACCGAGCTCGAGTGCACCCTGCACCGCGCGCCCACCGAGCTGGAGATCGCCCGGCACATGCAGGTGCCCGTGGCCGAGCTGCGCTCCGTGTACTCCCAGCTCTCCTCGGTCAACGTCGCGGCACTCGACGAGCTCCTCAACGGCGGCGAGGACCGCGTGGGCGGCGTCTCCCTCGGCGACACGCTCGGCGACGACCGCATGCAGGACCCGGCCGGGACTGTCGAGGCAGCCGAGACCTCGTTCTTGCTGGGTCGCGCCATCGAGCAGCTCGGTGAGCGCGAGCGGATCGTCGTGGTCATGTACTACTACGAGGGCATGACGCTCGCCGAGATCGGGCGCGTGCTCGGTGTGACCGAGTCCCGCGTCTCCCAGATGCACACGGCCGCGATGCTGCGGCTGCGCGGGCGTCTGACCGCAGCCGGCGTCTGACCGCAGCGCCCGGCGCCCCGTGTCGCCGGGTGCCGGGGTCATCCCCTCGGCACGGGCCCGGGGAGCAGCACGATCGGTCCGGCGCGTCCCAGGAGTGCCATCGGGTCGACGTAGCGGGGCGGAGAGCCGCGCCCGGACCGCACGCCCCAGTGCAGGCACGCTGCTACGCAGTGCCATGCCCGAGGCGCCAGCGAGCCGATGGCCTCGCCGACCCTGACCCGGTCGCCCGCAGCCACGTCCGGGGCCACCGGCTCGACGCTCGAGCGCAGCCCGCCCGGGTGCGCGATCGAGACGAGGGGCCGACCGGCGACCCGACCCGCGAACGTGACGACCCCATCGCCCGGAGCGAGCACGTCCGCGCCGACGACCGCCGCGAGGTCGACGCCGCGGTGGCCCGCCACCCAGGGCGCGGGAGGCGGCTCGAACGCCCGCACCACGTGGGCCCGCCCCGGCAGGGGGAGCGTGAACCCGTGCGAGGCGGCCGCGGCCGACGGCGACGCCACCCCCGGCCGGAAGCCATCTGCCGAGGCGCGTGCGACGGCAGGGGCGAGCAGTGCGGCGAAGACGGAGCACAGGGCGAGGACGGCGACGAGCTGTGCCAGGCGGCGTCGGGGAAAGGGTGCGCGGGTGTGGGCCATGGCGCCAGCGTGCGCGGCGGCCGGCGCGTCGGGTCGCGGACAGCACGCACCGGTGCGGTGAGTGGCGACGTGCGGGGGCTGTGGACGCGTCGGCGGGAGGTGGGGGCCCGGACACGGCGCACCGGGCACCCGCGCGGACCGGCGAACCGTGCACCCACGCGGAGCGCAACGTGGCCCACACGGATCGGCACCGGGCACCCATGCGGGTCGGCGCACCGGGCGCCAGCGCGGGTCGGCGCACCGGGCACCCGCGCGGGTCGGCGCACCGGGGCACCCGCGCGGGTCGGCGCACCGGGCACCCACGCGGATCGGCTAGACTTCCGCATGCGACCGGTCCGTGCCGGTCGACTTCGCGCGTCATCCTCCCGTCCCATCCCGCTCGTCGGGCCCTGGGCCGGGGTCGACACCGCAACGGTCCGGGCCCTCGGGTCCGGCGCGGTCCGTCGACATGACGCCAGGGGCACCGACTCACGTCGGGGCCGACAACCGAGAATGCGTTCCCCCCGCGGGGGTCGCCATGTCGCGCGTGCCGCAAGGCGCGCGCCGGAAGGACGTGCCATGGCCGTCGTGACCATGCGCCAGCTGCTCGAGAGCGGTGTCCACTTCGGGCACCAGACCCGCCGCTGGAACCCCAAGATGAAGCGCTTCATCTTCACCGAGCGCAACGGCATCTACATCGTCGACCTGCAGCAGTCGCTGTCGTACATCGACAACGCCTACGAGTTCGTCAGCCAGACCGTCGCGCACGGTGGGACGATCCTGTTCGTCGGCACCAAGAAGCAGGCGCAGGAGCCCGTGGCCGAGCAGGCCGCCCGCGTGGGCATGCCCTACGTGAACCAGCGCTGGCTCGGCGGCATGCTGACCAACTTCGGCACCGTGCACAAGCGCCTGCAGCGCCTCAAGGAGCTCGAGCAGATCGACTTCGACGACGTGGCGAGCTCGCCGCTGACGAAGAAGGAGCTGCTGGTCCTGCGCCGCGAGAAGGACAAGCTCTCGAAGACGCTCGGCGGCATCCGTGACATGGCCAAGGTCCCCTCGGCCGTGTGGATCGTCGACACCAACAAGGAGCACCTCGCCGTCAACGAGGCGCGCAAGCTCGGCATCCCCGTCGTCGCGATCCTCGACACCAACTGCGACCCCGACGTTGTCGACTACCCGATCCCGGGCAACGACGACGCGATCCGCGCGGTCCAGCTGCTCACCCGCGTGATCGCGGACGCCGCCGCCGACGGCCTGCTCAAGCGTCACTCGGGCCGCACGGCCGCCGCCGAGGGCACCGCCACCGAGGCGGAGCCGCTCGCCGAGTGGGAGCGCGAGCTCCTGGCCGGTGCCGAGGCCGACCTGGCCGCGACCGAGGCTGCCGCGACCGAGGCTGCTCCGGCCGCCGAGGCTGCGCCCGCCGCCGCCGCCGACGCCGCGCCCGCCGAGACCGAGGCCGCCCCGGCCGAGGTCGTCGAGGAGGCTCCGGCCGCCGAGGCGCCCGCCGCCGACGAGGCCCCCGCGGCCGAGGCTGCCGCCGAGGGCGACGCCGCCTCCAAGTGATCCACGGGTCGGCGGCGGCCAGCACCGGCCGCCGCCGACCGCGGACTCACCCGACCCGCAGGGGTCCCACCCACGTCACGACTCAGAAGGACGGACACCACTGATGGCGAACTACTCGCTCGCAGACATCAAGGCGCTGCGCGAGAAGACCGGCGCAGGCATGCTCGACGTCAAGAAGGCGCTCGAGGAGGCGGAGGGCGACGCCGACAAGGCGCTCGAGATCATCCGCGTCAAGGGCCTCAAGGGCGTGGGCAAGCGCGAGGGCCGTGCGGCCTCGGACGGCCTCGTCGCCGCCCACGTCGCCCCGACCGCGGACGGCGAGGGCCAGTCCGGCGTGCTCGTCGAGGTCAACTCGGAGACGGACTTCGTCGCCAAGAGCCCGAACTTCATCGCTCTCGCCGATCGCGTCCTGGCTGCCGCCGTCGAGACGGGCGCCCGCGACGCGGACGCGCTCGTCAGCGCGGAGTACGAGGGCTCGACCGTGCAGGGCTTCGTCGACGAGACGGCCGCCACCCTGGGTGAGCGCGTCGTCGTCCGCCGCCTGGCCCGCGTGGCCGGCGAGCACGTCGAGGTCTACCTGCACAAGGTCAACAAGGACCTGCCCCCGCAGGTCGGCGTCCTCGTGGCGACCGACGCGGCCGGTGCCGGCGTGGCTCGCGACATCGCGACCCACATCGCCGCGTACTCGCCGTCGTACCTGACGCGCGACGAGGTCTCCGCCGAGACGGTCGAGAACGAGCGCAAGATCGCCGAGGAGACCGCGCGTAACGAGGGCAAGCCCGAGGCCGCGCTCCCGAAGATCGTCGAGGGTCGCCTCAACGGCTTCTTCAAGGAGAACGTGCTGCTCGACCAGGCGTTCGCCAAGGACCCGAAGAAGACGGTCGGCCAGGTGCTCACCGAGGCGGGTGGCTCGCTGACGGGCTTCGTGCGCTTCCGCGTGGGAGCCTGACACCCAGCACCATCCGGTGGCCCCGGCCCGCACGGGTCGGGGCCACCGGCGCAGGTTGCCGTCCGACGCGCAGCCACCCAGCCGATCGCAGGACGACCCCAGGAGGAACGCGTGAGCGAGCAGCCCACCGGCCAGACGACCGAGACGTCCCCGCGGCGGGTGCTGCTCAAGCTCTCCGGCGAGACCTTCGGCGGCGGTGACGTGGGCCTCGCGGTCGACGTCGTCCGGCGCGTGGCCGCGGAGATCGCCGTCGCCGTCCGCGACGGTGTCCAGGTCGCGATCGTCGTCGGCGGGGGCAACTTCTTCCGCGGCGCCCAGCTGTCCCAGAGCGGCCTGGACCGGGCCCGTGCGGACTACATGGGCATGCTCGGCACCGTGATGAACTGCCTCGCGCTGCAGGACTTCCTGGAGCAGGCCGGGGTGAGCACGCGCGTCCAGACCGCGATCGCCATGGGCCAGGTCGCCGAGCCGTACATCCCGCTGCGTGCCATCCGGCACCTCGAGAAGGGTCGCGTCGTGATCTTCGGCGCGGGCGCCGGCATGCCGTACTTCTCGACCGACACCGTGAGCGTGCAGCGCGCCCTCGAGACGCACTGCGACGAGGTGCTCATGGGCAAGAACGGCGTCGACGGCGTCTACACCGCGGACCCGCGCAAGGACCCGGGCGCGGTCAAGCTCGACCACCTCACCTACACCGACGCCCTGGTCGGCGACCTGGCCGTGATGGACGCCACCGCGCTGTCCCTCTGCCGGGACAACGACGTCGTGATGCGGGTCTTCGGACTCGAGGACGAGGGCAATGTCACGCGGGCCCTGCAGGGTGAGAAGATCGGGACGCTGGTCACCGCGGGCTGACGCAGCCCGCGAACCGCGCACCCGCGAGAACGCGGGACCCACGCGCACCACCACCGACACGAACGAGACGGAGCACCTGGTGATCGACGACACCCTCCTCGAGGCCGAGGAGAAGATGGACAAGGCCGTCGAGGTCGCCAAGGACGACTTCGCGACCATCCGCACGGGCCGTGCCAACGCCGCGATGTTCTCGAAGATCTTCGTCGACTACTACGGCAGCCCGACGCCGCTGCAGCAGCTCGCGTCCTTCAACGTGACCGAGGCGCGCACCATCCTCATCTCGCCCTTCGACAAGTCGGCCAGCGCCGGCATCGAGAAGGCGCTGCGCGAGTCGGACCTGGGCGTGAACCCCACCAACGACGGCAACGTGATCCGCGTGGTGCTCCCGGCCCTGACCCAGGACCGCCGCAAGGACTTCGTCAAGCTCGCCAAGAACAAGGCGGAGGACGCGCGCATCTCGGTGCGCAGCGTGCGACGCCGTGCCAAGGAGGAGCTCGACCGCATCGTCAAGGACGGCGAAGCAGGGGAGGACGAGGTGGGCCGGGCGGAGAAGGAGCTCGAGGCGCTCACCAAGAAGCACGTGGAGCTCATCGACCACCTGCTGGCGTCCAAGGAGAGCGAGCTGCTCGAGGTCTGATGACGGAGCTCGCTGCCCCCCGGACGTCCCGCACGGGTCGTGACCTGCCGGTCGCGATCGCGGTCGGGCTCGGCATCCTCGCCGTCGTCGTCGCCTCCCTGTTCATCTACAAGGAGGTCTTCGCCGGCTTCGCCGTGCTCGTCGTGTGCGCGGCGCTGTGGGAGCTGGCCCAGGCCTTCACGCGCCGGGGGATCCACCTGCCGCTGCTGCCCCTGCTGGTGGGCGCCGTCGGCATCATGGTCTCGGCCTACACGGCGGGACCCGAGGCGCTCTTCGTCGCGTTCATGCTCACGGTCGGCGGCGTGGTCATCTGGCGCGTGCTGGACGGCAGCGGCGAGCCCGCACTGCGGGACGCGACCGCGGGCACGTTCGCCGCGGCCTACCTGCCGTTCCTCGGCGGCTTCGTCATGCTCATGCTCGCCGAGACCGACGGTCCGGCGCGCGTGCTGGTCTTCATCCTGCTGTGCGTCGCGAACGACACCGGCGGGTACACGGTCGGCGTGCTGTTCGGCCGGCACCCGCTCGCGCCCTCGGTGAGCCCCAAGAAGTCCTGGGAGGGCCTGGTCGGCTCGGTCGTGCTGGCGTGCGTGGTCGGCGTGGTGGGCATGCAGATCGCGTTCGACGGCAACGCCCTCGTGGGTGTGTTCCTCGGGCTCGCCACCGTCGTGACCGCCACCCTGGGCGACCTCTGCGAGTCCATGCTCAAGCGCGACCTCGAGCTCAAGGACATGGGCTCGCTCGTGCCGGGGCACGGGGGCATCCTCGACCGGCTCGACTCCCTCGTGCTGACCGCACCGGCCGTCTACCTCATCTTCGCGCTGCTCCAGCCCGCGTGAGCGCGCTTCACACCGCACAACGTCTCAGAAGGGGGTGCCCATGACCGGGACACCCGTCCGCCTCGACCTGTCCTCCCCGTCCCGAGGCCCCCGCGGCAAGCCGCCGCAGCACTTCGTCGACCTCACGCCCGAGGAGCGCGTGGCCGCCGTCACCGGCCTGGGGGAGAAGGCCTTCCGGGCCAAGCAGCTCGCGACGCACTACTTCACGCACCTCTCGTCGGACCCGTCGACCATGACGGACCTGCCCAAGGCGTCGCGCGACGTGCTGACCGAGAAGCTGTTCCCGCCGCTGCTGACCAAGGCCCGCACGATGACGGCCGACGGCGGGACCACCGTGAAGTACCTGTGGCACCTGTTCGACGGCGCCAAGGTCGAGTCGGTGCTGATGCGCTACGCCAGCCGCACCACCCTGTGCATCTCGAGCCAGGCCGGCTGCGGGCTCGCGTGCTCGTTCTGCGCGACCGGCCAGATGGGCCTGACGCGCAACCTGTCGACCGCCGAGATCGTCGAGCAGGTCCGCGAGGCCGCGCGCGAGCTGGCCGCCGGCGAGATCCCGGGCGGCCCCGCCCGGCTGTCGAACGTCGTGTTCATGGGCATGGGCGAGCCGCTCGCCAACTACAAGTCGATCATGGCCACGGTGCGCACCCTGGTGGCCCCCGCGCCGGACGGCCTGGGCATGTCGGCACGCAACGTCACGGTCTCCACCGTCGGCATGGTCCCGGCCATGCGCAAGCTCGCCGACGAGGGCATCCCGGTGACCCTCGCCCTGTCGCTGCACGCACCGGACGACGAGCTGCGCAGCGAGCTCGTGCCGGTGAACACGCGCTGGGACGTGGACGAGGCGCTCGACGCCGCGCACCACTACTTCGAGGTGACCGGCCGGCGTGTGTCCATCGAGTACGCCCTGATCCGGGACATCAACGACCACGCGTGGCGTGCGGACCTCCTGGGCGAGAAGCTCAACGCCCGCGGCAAGGGCTGGGTGCACTGCAACCCCATCCCGCTCAACCCGACGCCGGGCTCGAAGTGGACGGCGAGCGATCCCCGTGTCGAGGCGGAGTTCGTGGCACGCTTGCGGGCGCACGGCATCCCGACCACCATCCGGGACACGCGCGGTAGCGAGATCGACGGAGCCTGCGGCCAGCTCGCGGCGGAGGAGGACGAGTGAGCGACGGGATGTTCCGCACCGCGTCGGGGCTGCGCAGCGGCTACGACCCCGACGAGGTCGACGACTTCTTCGAGCACGCCCGGGCCATGTACGAGCAGGGCCCCGCGGGCGCCCTCTCCGCCAAGGACGTGCGGGCGGTCGCCTTCGACGTGGTGCGCGGCGGGTACGTCACGGCGGCCGTCGACGCTGCCCTCGACCGGCTCGAGGCGGCCTTCGTCGCGCGGGCCCGGGCCGAGTACGTCGCACAGCACGGCCAGCAGGCGTGGCTGACCAAGCTCGGTGAGCAGGCCCGCACCCTGTACGGGCGGCTCGGGCGGCCCGACGGCGACCGGTTCGCGCCCCCCGAGGGCCGTGAGCAGGGCTACGAGCCGGCCGACGTCGACGCGCTGTGCCACCGCCTCGTGGCGTACTTCGACAAGGGCGCCCCGCTGTCCGCGAGCGAGGTCAGGGCCGCGACGTTCCGCGCGCGCAAGGGGCACCACGCGTACGGCGAGCCCGCGGTCGACGCGTTCTTCGCGCGTGCCGTCGAGGTGCTGCTCGGCGTCGAGTAGGGCCGATGAACCGGCGCACCGTCACTCTCCTCGGGTCCACCGGGTCGATCGGCACGCAGGCCGTCGACGTCATCGTGCGCAACCCGGACCGGTTCGACGTGGTCGGGCTGAGCGCGGGCGGCGGCGACGTCGCACTGCTCGCCCGCCAGGTGACCGACCTGGGCGTCGGGGTCGTCGCTGTCGCGGACCCGCGCGCGGAGGCGCCACTGCGGGAGCTGCTGGCCGGGCGGGACGTCGAGGTGCTCGTCGGGCCGCAGGCGTCGACCGAGCTCGCCGGGCGCGGCGCCGACGTCGTGCTCAACGGCGTCACGGGCTCGGTGGGGCTGGGGCCCACGCTCGCGGCGCTCGGCGCGGGCAGCACGCTCGCCCTGGCCAACAAGGAGTCGCTCGTGGTGGGCGGCGCGCTGGTCCAGGCCGCGCGCCGACGTCCGGAGCAGATCGTCCCCGTGGACTCGGAGCACTCAGCGATCGCGCAGTCGCTCCGGGGCGGGAGCCGGTCCGAGGTGCGCCGGCTCGTCCTCACGGCCTCGGGCGGACCCTTTCGCGGGCGCACGCTCGACGAGGTCAAGGCCGTCAGCCCGGAGCAGGCGCTGGCGCACCCCACCTGGTCCATGGGACCCGTGGTCACCATCAACTCGGCGACGCTGATGAACAAGGGCCTCGAGCTGATCGAGGCACACCTGCTGTTCGACGTGCCCACCGACGACATCACCGTGGTGGTGCACCCGCAGTCGGTGGTGCACTCGATGGTCGAGTTCGTCGACGGCTCGACGATCGCGCAGGCGTCCCCGCCGGACATGCGGCTGCCCATCGCGCTCGGGCTCTCCTGGCCCGACCGGGTGGCAGGTGCCGCCCCGGGGTGCGACTGGAGCACGGCCATCTCGTGGACGTTCGAACCGCTCGACGAGGAGGTCTTCGGCGCGGTGCGGCTCGCCCGCGCGGCCGTCGCCGCCTCCGCCACCCACCCGGCCGTCTACAACGCGGCCAACGAGGAGTGCGTGGCCGCCTTCCTCGACGGACGCATCGGCTTCCTCGACATCGTGTCGACGGTCGAGCGCGTGCTCGACGAGCACGCCGGCACCGCCGCCGGGCACCTTACGCTCGAGGCCGTCCTGGCCGCGGAGGTGTGGGCCCGGAGCCGCGCCCACGAGGTGCTCGCGCGCCGCTGAGCCGCACGGGACGGCGCAGGGACTTCCTCAGTCCAACGGGAAGCGGTCGAGAACGGCGAGCGCGGCGCGACTGGTGCGCCCGGCCGCCTCGGCGTCGTCCGCGCGCTCCGCGGCCCGCAGGGCGACGCTCATCGCCGCCCCGCCCCACACGGGCCAGTCGGGGGATCGGTGACCCACCCAGGGCAGGTCGGTCAGGGGCGACTCGACGCCGGTCACCAGGTCGGCCAGCGTCCGCCCGGCGAGGTTCGACGCCGCGACGCCTGAGGACGCGAAGCCGCTCGCGTCTCCCCGCCCGGTCGCGGCGTCGAGCGTGACCGACGGCAGGCCGTCCCGCGCGACGCCGAGGTGGCCCGACCACCGCACGGCCACCGGCGCGGTCACCGGCCCGGTCACCGCCGGGAACAGCGAGGCGAGCGCCCGGTCGAGCCGCGCGGCGCTGCCCGTGCCCGTGAGCACCAGCCTGCCGTCGGTGGTCCGGCGGGCGGAGACCGGCAGGCGGGCGGCGTCGCGCAACACCACACCGGGCTCGAGCCCGATCTCGGCCCACGTGGCCGCGTCCAGGGGCGGGGTCGCGAGGCCGTGCGTCGGGACCGCCGCGAGCGTCCGGCCGGTCTCGAGCCCGGGCGCCGTCGCCTCCACGGCGGTCAGCACGTGGGCTGCACGGACCGTGCCGCGGTCGGTCACGACGGCGCGGGGCGACGCGCGCAGCGCCGTGGTGCGCTCGGCGACCCGAGCGCCGCGGGCCAGCAGCACGTCGAGCAGCCCGCGCACCAGCCGGGCCGGATCGACGACGGCGCAGTCGGGCGTCCACGCACCCGCCGTGACCCCGGGCACCAGGGCGCGCTCCGCGACGCCGGCCGGGTCCAGCGCCTGCCACTCGTCGCCCCACGCGGGTGCCGTCGCCACGAGCTCGCCGATCCGCTCCACCTGCGCAGCGCCGCGCGCCACGCGGAGCTCGCCGCCGAACGTGAAACCGCACTCCACCTGCTCGAGCGCGAGGGCGCCGCCCACCTCGACCACCGCGTCACGCATCGCGGCCCGCAGCTCGAGCGCCGCGGCACGGCCGTAGGCGAGCGCGACCCGCTCCGGGCTCACGGGCAGCTCGGCGGAGCACGCGCCGATGCCCCGGCTGCTCACGCCGTCACCGACCTCGCCGGCCTCGACCACCAGGACGTCGAGCGCGGCGTCCGCGTCGAGCAGGTAGTAGGCGGTCCACAGCCCCGTGAGGCCGCCCCCCACGATCACGACGTCGGCGGTGGTGTCCCCGTCGAGCGGATCGCACGGGCGACGGTCGGCGAGCTGCGCGGACCACACAGACGTCATGCCTGGGACGCTAGTCCGTGGGGCGCGGCCCGGCCCGCACGCACCGCGCCGGGCGCGCCGCACGGGCGACTGCCAGCGGATTCCCAGACAATGGCGGCAGGATGGCCCGGCGCGTACCGCCGACGCGCCCCGAGTCGTATGGAGAAGTGATGACCTACCTGGCCGGCGTGCTCGTCTTCGTCGTGGTCCTGCTGCTGTCGATCGGGCTGCACGAGATCGGGCACATGGTCCCCGCCAAGCGCTTCGGCGTGCGGGTGAGCCAGTACATGGTGGGCTTCGGGCCGACGCTCTGGTCGCGGACCAAGGGCGAGACCGAGTACGGCCTCAAGGCCATCCCGCTCGGTGGGTACGTCCGCCTCGTGGGGATGTACGCGCCCGACGAGGCCGTCGGCAGCCCGCCCGCCGACACGTGGTACCGCCGCCTCGCACGTGATGCCCGGCGCGCCAGCGCCGAGGAGATCCACCCGGGCGAGGACGCGCGCGCCTTCTACCACCTCTCGACGCCCAAGAAGGTGACGGTGATGCTCGGCGGCCCGGTGATGAACCTGGTCATCGCGTTCGTCCTGCTGGGCATCGTGGCCGTCGGCTTCGGCACCCCGACGAACACGCCGACCGTCTCGACCGTGTCGCAGTGCGTGATCCCCGCCGACGCAGCGCCGGACCGCGAGTGCCTCCCGACCGACCCCGCCGCGCCGGGTGCCGCGGCCGGGCTGCTGCCGGGCGACACGGTCGTCAGCTACGACGGCGTCGCGATCACGTCGTGGAACCAGCTGACGACGGCGATCCGGGCGACCGGCGACGACCCCACGCCCATCGTGGTGGAGCGCGACGGCACGCGGGTGGCGCTCACGGTCACGCCCGTGGTCGCCCAGCGTCCCGTGGTCGACAAGAACGGCCTGCCGGTGAAGGACGCCGCCGGGAACCCGAAGACCGCGGCGGTCGGCTTCCTCGGCATCTCGCCCACCGAGGTCATGGAGCGCCGCTCGCCGCTCGCCGTGCCGGGCATCGTCGCGGACACCACCTGGCAGACGATCTCGGTGGTCGGCACGCTGCCCGGACGCGTGGTGGACCTCGCGCAGACCACCTTCAGCAACGAGGAGCGGGACGCGAACAGCCTCGTCGGCGTGGTGGGGATCGGCCGGTTTGCGGGCGAGATCGCCTCGGCCGACGACGTGACCGAGGGCATCAAGGCGTCGTCGCTGCTCACGATCCTCGCGGTGCTCAACATCTCCTTGTTCGTCTTCAACCTCATCCCGCTCCCGCCGCTGGACGGCGGTCACGTCGCCGCCGCGCTGTGGGAGGGGGCACACCGGCAGGTCGCTCGCGTGCGGGGCCGGGCGCGGCCGGGGCCGTCCGACTCGGCCAAGCTGGTGCCCATCGCCTACGCCGTGTTCGTGGTGCTCGGGGCCGTCGGCCTCCTGCTCGTCTACGCCGACCTGTTCAACCCGATCGTCATCTGATCGCGACCCGCTGGCACCCCGCGTCGCTAGGCTCGGGGCATGTCGGAGCTCAGCGACTACCTGGAGGGCCTGCCCGCGGGCCGGCGCGAGGCGATCGAGCGGGTCTACGCGCGAGCGCGGGCGCTGGTGCCGGAGGCCGAGGACGGCGTCGGGTACGGCATGCCGGCGGTGCGCTACCGGGGCTCGCCGCTCCTGTCGGTGATGTCGGCCAAGGGTCACATCGGCCTCTACCCGTTCAGCCCTCCGGCGCTCGACACCGTCCGCGACGAGCTCGCCGAGTTCTCGCTGGCCAAGGGCACCGTGCGGTTCTCAGAGGACCGTCCCGTGCCCGACGACGTGCTCGACCGGCTGGTCCTGGCACGCCGGGACGAGATCGACGCACGCTAGCGGGCGCGCCCACGGGTGAGGTTGCGTGGGGATGTCGTGAGCACGGCCACGACCGGCGGGTAACCGCCCGTCGCGGTGCGATGATGGGCGCGTGAGCATCCCGATCAGCCTCGGCATGCCGGAGGCCCCCGCACCCGTGCTGGCCCCGCGTCGCCGCACCCGCAAGATCCGCGTCGGCAAGGTCGAGGTGGGCGGCGACGCCCCGGTGAGCGTGCAGTCGATGTGCACGACGAAGACGACCGACATCAACGCGACGCTGCAGCAGATCGCCGCGCTGACCGCGGCCGGGTGCGACATCGTGCGCGTGGCCGTCCCCACCGAGGACGACGCGGACGCCCTGCCGGCGATCGCGCGCAAGTCGCAGATCCCGGTGATCGCGGACATCCACTTCCAGCCCAAGTACGTGTTCAAGGCGATCGACGCCGGGTGCGCGGCCGTCCGGGTGAACCCCGGCAACATCCGCAAGTTCGACGACCAGGTGGGCGCGATCGCCCAGGCCGCCAGGGACGCCGGCGTCAGCCTGCGCATCGGCGTCAACGCGGGGTCGCTCGACCCGCGTCTGCTCGCGAAGTACGGCAAGGCGACGCCCGAGGCGCTCGTCGAGTCGGCGGTGTGGGAGGCCTCGCTGTTCGAGGAGCACGACTTTCACGACTTCAAGATCTCCGTGAAGCACAACGACCCGGTGGTCATGGTCCGCGCCTACGAGCTGCTCTCCGAGCGCGGCGACTGGCCGCTGCACCTGGGCGTCACCGAGGCCGGTCCCGCGTTCCAGGGCACCATCAAGTCGGCGACGGCCTTCGGCGCGCTGCTCAGCAAGGGCATCGGCGACACCATCCGCGTCTCCCTCTCGGCTCCGCCGGTCGAGGAGGTCAAGGTCGGCATCCAGATCCTCCAGTCGCTCAACCTGCGCCCGCGCAAGCTCGAGATCGTCTCGTGCCCGTCCTGCGGCCGCGCCCAGGTGGACGTCTACACGCTGGCCGAGAAGGTCACGGCCGGCCTCGAGGGCATGGAGGTGCCGCTGCGCGTCGCCGTCATGGGCTGCGTCGTCAACGGCCCCGGAGAGGCGCGCGAGGCGGATCTGGGCGTGGCGTCGGGCAACGGCAAGGGTCAGATCTTCGTCCGCGGCGAGGTCATCAAGACCGTCCCCGAGGCGATGATCGTCGAGACGCTGATCGAGGAGGCGATGCGCCTCGCCGACGAGATGGACCCCGTCGAGTCCGGCGAGGGCGCCCCGGTCGTGACCGTCGGCTGACATCGTGCCGCGTCGGCGCACGTAGGGATGTGACCTGGTGCACAATCGGGCCATGGCACTACGTCGCGCGACGGCGCTCGACGAGCGGACCGGGGGGCGCGTTCTCGACGACGCGGACCTCGCATCCGCCCTCGCGGTGTGTGCCCTGGACCCGGTCGGCTCGGTGCTGGCGACCGCGCGGCTCGAGCACGCCGTCGACGTGGGCATCCGCCGCGCGGGCGGCGAGCTGTGGGGGTACGAGAAGGACGGGCGGCTCGAGGGCATCTGCTGGGCGGGCGCCAACATGGTGCCGGTGGCTCCCGCGGTGAGCGACGCCGATCCCGACCGGGCGATCGAGGCCTTCGCTGCGATGGCGCGGCGGCAGGGTCGCCGCTGCTCGTCGCTGGTGGGTCCTGCGTACGCGGTGCTCGGCCTGTGGGGGCGGCTGCGCCCCTCCTGGCCGGGCGCGCGCGAGGTGCGCGACGACCAGCCGTCCATGGTGATCGACGGTCCTCCTCTGGTCGCCGCCGACCCCGACGTGCGCCGCTCGCGGCTCGACGAGCTCGTCGACGTGCTGCCCGCGTGCGTACGGATGTTCACCGAGGAGGTCGGCTACTCCCCGGCGAGCGGTCCGGGAGGTCCGTACGAGACCCGCGTGCGCGGCCTGGTCACCCAGGGCCGCTCGTTCGTGCGGATGTCCGACGACCCGCGTGCGCGCGTGATGTTCAAGGCAGAGCTCGGTGCCGTGGCCGGCGGGGTCGCGCAGGTCCAGGGCGTCTGGGTGGCGCCCGAGCACCGCGGGCGCGGGCTCTCGGAGCGGGGCATGGCGGCCGTGGTCGAGGCGGCGCGCGCCGACGTCGCGCCCCTGATCTCGCTGTACGTGAACTCCTACAACGCGCGGGCCATCGCCGCGTACCGCCGCGTCGGGTTCCGCCAGGTCGGCTCGTACGCCACCGTGCTGTTCTGACGGCCTTCTGCCGACGCCCGCGAGCTCAGCGCAGCAGGCGGGACATGCGGCGGTCGGCCAGCGGCTTGCCGCCGGTCTGGCAGGTGGGGCAGTACTGGAGCGAAGAGTCCGCGAACGACACCTCGTGGACCGTGTCGCCGCACGGCGTGCCGTCCCAGCCGGGGCACGGCTCGCCCGCGCGGCCGTGCACGCGCATGCTGCGCCGCTTGGTGTCCTTGAGCTCTGCGGCCGGGCGTCCCGCCGCGGCCTCGACGGCACCCGTGAGCACGTCGCGGACCGCCGCGTACAACGTCGCCGTCTTGGCCTCGTCGAAGGACCTGGTCATGGCGAACGGCGACATGCGCGCGGCGTGCAGGATCTCGTCGGAGTAGGCGTTGCCGATGCCCGCGATGGTGCCCTGGTCGCGCAGCAGCCCCTTGATCTGCTGGTTCTTGGCCGCGAGCAGCTCCGCGAGGCGCTGCTGGGTGAACTCCTCGGACAGCGGCTCGACGCCCAGCGTGGCGATCTGCGGCACCTCCTCGGGCTCGAAGACGACGTGCACCGCGAGCCTCTTGCGCGTGCCCGCCTCGGTGAGGTCGAAGCCCGAGTCGTCGTCGAGGCGCAGGCGCAGCGCGATCGGGGACTTGCCGGGCCGGACCGGCGTCGTGGTGAGCTTCTCCGACCAGCGGACCCAGCCGGCGCGCGACAGGTGCCAGATCAGGTGCAGCGGCTCCCCGGTGGGCGTCGCGACCATGAGGTCGAGCCACTTGCCGTGCCGGGTCACGTCGACCACCGTCCCGCCGACCAGGTCGTCGGGGGAGGGGCGGAAGGTCTTGAGCGCGCTGATCGCGCCGATGCTGACGGCGGTCACGGTGTGGTCCGCGGCACGCTCGCGCAGGAACCCAGCGAGCGCCTCGACCTCGGGAAGCTCGGGCACCGCCCCATCGTGGCGCACAGGACCGACAGGTGCATCCAGTTCGGGCGGCGCCCGCGCAACAACTAGGCTCTCGCCCATGCTCCTGCGCCTGTCCACGCTGTTCGTCCGTACGCTGCGCGAGGATCCCGTCGACGCCGAGGTCGCCAGCCATCGGCTGCTCGTGCGTGCGGGGTACATCCGGCGCGCGGCCCCCGGCATCTACACCTGGCTCCCGCTGGGACTCAAGGTGCTCGCCAAGGTCGAGGCCGTGGTCCGCGAGGAGATGGAGGCCGCCGGCGCCCAGGAGGTCCACTTCCCGGCGCTGCTGCCCAAGGAGCCCTACGAGGCGACGGGGCGGTGGACGGAGTACGGCCCCAACATCTTCAGGCTCAAGGACCGCAAGGGTGGCGACTACCTGCTCGCGCCCACGCACGAGGAGCTGTTCACGCTCCTGGTCAAGGACCTGTACTCGTCGTACAAGGACCTGCCGCTGACGCTGTTCCAGATCCAGACGAAGTACCGCGACGAGGCACGCCCGCGCGCGGGCCTCATCCGTGGGCGCGAGTTCGTCATGAAGGACGCGTACTCGTTCGACGTCGACGACGCAGGTCTCGACGCGAGCTACCAGGTCCAGCGCGACGCGTACCGCCGGATCTTCGACCGCCTCGGGCTCGAGTACGTCATCGTCGCCGCGACGTCGGGCGCGATGGGCGGCTCGCGCTCGGAGGAGTTCCTCACCCCGACGGCGATCGGCGAGGACACGTTCGTGCGCTCGGCCGGCGGGTACGCGGCCAACGTCGAGGCCGTCACCACCGTGGTCCCCGACCCCGTGCCGTACGACGACGCCCCCCAGGCCCACGTCGAGGACACGCCCGACACGCCCACGATCGACTCGCTCGTCGCCTTGGCGAACGAGCGCTTCCCGCGTCCGGACCGCGCGTGGACCGCAGCGGACACGCTCAAGAACGTCGTGGTCACGCTCGTCTCGCCCGCGGGGGAGCGCGAGCTGCTTGTGATCGGGCTGCCGGGCGACCGTGAGGTCGACCTGAAGCGGCTCGAGGCCGCCGTCGCTCCCGCGGAGGTGGAGACCGCGGGCGAGGCCGACTTCGCCGCGCGGCCCGAGCTCGTGCGCGGGTACATCGGCCCGTCGGTGCTCGGACCCAACGGGCCCGAGGGCTCCGTGCGCTACCTCCTCGACCCCCGCGTGGTCCCGGGCACCCGGTGGATCACCGGCGCCAACGAGCCCGGCCGGCACGTGTTCGACCTCGTGGCGGGCCGCGACTTCACGGCCGACGGCACGGTCGAGGCCGCCGAGGTGCGGGCCGGTGACCCGGCCCCGGACGGCTCGGGACCGCTCGAGCTCGCGCGCGGCATCGAGATCGGCCACATCTTCGCCCTGGGACGCAAGTACGCCGCCGCGCTCGGGCTCACGGTGCTGGACCAGAACGGCAAGGCGCAGGTCGTCACGATGGGCTCGTACGGCATCGGCGTGACGCGTGTGCTCGCGGCCCTGGCCGAGGCCAACCACGACGAGCGCGGGCTGGCCTGGCCCGCGCACGTGGCGCCCGCGCAGGTGCACGTCGTGGCGACCGGCAAGGACGAGGCGGTGTTCGAGGCTGCCGAGTCGATCGCCCAGACGCTCCACTCGCGGGGCATCGAGGTCCTCTACGACGACCGCCCGAAGGTCTCGCCCGGAGTGAAGTTCGCCGACGCCGAGCTGCTGGGCGTGCCGCTCGTGGTCGTCGTCGGGCGCGGTCTGGCCGAGGGCGTCGTCGAGGTCCGCCCGCGCGTGGGCGGCACCCCCGAGCAGGTGGCCGTCGCCGAGGCGGCCGACCGGGTCGCCGAGCTGGTCGACTCGCTGCGCTGAGCGGGTCGGCTCGCTGCGCTGAGCGGGTCCGCTCGCTAGCCCTCGGCCCGCTCGGGTAGTCCGGGGAACGCGACCGGTGCCGCGCCCCAGGGCCGGGCGGCGCTCGTCGCCGCGCGCAGGCCGTCGACGAACGTCGCGCGCTCGCCCGCGGGGGTGCGGCCCACCAGCGTCGCGTTGGCCTCGGCGACCGCGGACTCGAGCGAGACCGCGAGCCTGCGCGCCGTCGCCGTCGACCCGAGGCCGTCCGGCACGTCGTACGCCACGCGGCGCGGGTCGTCGGCGCTCTGCGCGGTCCCCGCGACGACTGCCCACCGCTGGGCCTGGTCCCGGTGCGCGGCGGCAGCGGCGCGCGCCTTGTCCCGGACAGCGCCCGGCTGCTTCGCGGCGATCACCTCGTACGCGTAGCCCGCCTGGTCGTGCGCGACGACCAGCGCGGCCAGGTCCTCGGCTGCCGGCCCGGGCGCGGGGTCGCTCGCGGCAGGGCTGGGTACCGGCTCGCTCGCGCGCACCGGCTGGACGGCCGGGGACCTCACGCCCGTGGCGCGTGCCAACCGGCGGGTGAGCTGCTCGCGGGCCGTGCCGATCGAGGCGACGAGCCGCGCGAGGTCGGCGTCGTCGGTGCTGTCGGCGTCGATCAGCGCCGTCCGCGTGGCGTCAGCGAGCTCGGCCAGCACGTCGGCGGGCTCGGCGACGACGGGCGCCGGCGTGGCCGTGGGGGAGGGCGACAGGCCCGAGTCGTATGCCGGGCCCAGCTGGAGGGCGTGCTGCTCGGAGAAGTCCGCGACGTCGTCGAGCACGGCCGCCACCGTGGCAGGGGGCGCGGTGGCGAGCGCGGCACGGGCCGCGTCCTCGAGGGCTGCCGCGTCGGCCAGGGTGCGCGCGCGCACCTGCTCGACGGCTCCGGGCGACGGCTCCACCTGCGGGGGACCTTCGAGGCGGACGGAGCACGCGCCCAGCAGCGCGACGGCGAGCGCGGCGGCCGTGATCCTCGCCACGTGCCGGACGGCGCGTGCGGGCGGCCGCAGGCGGTCGTCGTGCGGGAACGGGCTCGTCCGGAGCAGGCTCATCGCCGCAGATCCTGCCACGCGCCGACGGGAGGCAGCCGCGGGCGCGCGCGGACTCGTTAGGCTGGACCGACAACATCACAGGGTCGAGCGACCCGCGGGACCAGAACGGAGGCCGGTCATGGCCGCAGCCGCTGGCGCAGAGCGGATCCGCGAGGTTCTCGAACCCGTCGTCGCCGCCCAGGGTCTGGTGCTCGACGACGTCGAGATCCACCGGGCGGGAGCCCGCTCGACGGTGGTCGTCTCGCTCGACGTCCCTGAGGACGACGACGCCGACCTCGACCTCGACCGCGTGTCCGATGCGACGCGCGCCGTCTCCGACGCGCTCGACGCCGCCGACGTCGTCGCGGGGCACTACACGCTCGAGGTCGGCAGCCGCGGGGTCGCACGCCCGCTCACGCAGCGCCGCCACTTCGCGCGCGCCGTGGGCAGGTCGGTGCGCCTCGCCCTGGCCGACGGGTCGGTCGTCGCGGGCCGGCTGACCGACGTCGAGGACGCCGTCGTCGTCGTCGTGCCGGTCACCCCCGGGCTCAAGGGGCGGCGCCCCACGGTCGGCGAGCCGCGGACGGTCGCACTGGCCGACGTGCGCGATGCGCGCGTCGAGGTAGACCTCACGGGGCTGGGTCCCGTGGACGACGAGGCCGGCGTCGACGCCGGACAGGAGAGCTGACATGGACATCGACATGCAGGCACTGCGGTCGCTCGAGCACGAACGCGAGATCAGCCTGGACGTGCTGGTATCCGCGATCGAGCAGGCGCTGCTGTCCGCGTACCACCGCACGCCTTACGCCCACCAGCGCGCCCGGGTGGAGGTGGACCGCAAGTCCGGCCACGTCACGGTGTGGGCTCGCGAGCCCATGACGTTCGACGAGGACGGCGTCGCCACCGGCGTCGAGGAGCCCGAGTTCGACGACACCCCCGACGGCTTCGGCCGCATCGCCACCGCCACCGCACGGCAGGTCATCGTCCAGCGGCTGCGCGACGCCGAGGACGACCAGGTGCTCGGCAGCTTCCGCGGCAAGGAGGGCGAGGTCCTGGGTGGCGTCATCCAGCAGGGCCGCGACCCGCGCACCGTGCTCATCGACGTCGGCGGGGTCGAGGCCGTGCTGCCGGCGCACGAGCAGGTGCCGGGCGAGGAGTACGTGCACGGCGAGCGCATCCGCGGCTACGTCCTCGACGTGGCGCGCGGTCAGCGGGGCCCCCAGGTGACGATGTCCCGCTCGCACCCCGGCCTGGTGCGCAAGCTGTTCGCCCTGGAGGTCCCCGAGGTCGCCGACGGCACCGTCGAGATCACCGCCATGGCCCGCGAGGCGGGTCACCGCACCAAGATGTCCGTGCGGTCGACCGTCGCCGGCGTGAACGCGAAGGGCGCGTGCATCGGCCCCATGGGTGGCCGCGTGCGCGCCGTCATGGCCGAGCTGCACGGCGAGAAGATCGACATCGTCGACCACTCCGACGACCCCGCCGAGATGATCGCGCACGCGCTGTCACCGGCGCGCGTGGTGTCGGTGACGGTGGTCGACCCCGAGGCGCGCGCCGCCCGCGTGGTCGTGCCCGACTACCAGCTCTCCCTCGCCATCGGCAAGGAGGGCCAGAACGCGCGGCTGGCCGCCAAGCTCACGGGCTGGCGCATCGACATCCGCTCGGACGCTGAGGTCCCGGGGGCTGGGTCGGAGCGTGAAGGTCACGCTGAGTGACTCCACGCGGTAGACTCTCCGAGGCTGGGCACCAGGCCCGGCTCCCCTCGAGCGAGCAACGACCGCGCAGCGGTCCCGTTCGCACGTGCGTGGGGTGCCGCGCTCCTGGTTCCCGATCCGCCCTGCTGAGGGTGGTCGTCGTGCAGGACCAGCTGGTCGTGGACGTCGCCCGCTCGATGCCGGGCAGGGGTGCGTGGCTGCACCCCGACCCTGGATGTCTCGAGCTCGCGACGCGTCGGCGTGCGTTCGGGCGTGCCCTGCGTCATGCGGGTCCGCTCGACACCGCACCGATCAGCGCAGAGCTCGAGAGCGATCTCCAGGGACACAACGACGCCGGGTGAAGCCCGACGTCGACCGTCGACAAGGGAAGCGGGTCTGGAAGCCGATGGCTACCCGATGAGCACGCACCGATGAGCTACCAGCGATGAGTACCTCGCACTAACGACGGTCCGGCCCTGTCCGGGCGGACCGAGACAGGGAGAGATGTGGCTAAGGTCCGCGTCTACGAGCTCGCCAAAGAGCTCGGGGTTGACAGCAAGAAGATCATGACGACGCTCACCGAGATGGGTGAGTTCGTCCGCTCGGCGTCCTCGACGATCGAGCCCCCCGTCGTGCGCAAGCTGCGCGACACGTTCCCGGCCGGCAGCGGAGCACCCGCTCCGGCCCCCAAGGCTGCCGCGCGTCCCGCGCCGGCTGCTCCTGCTCCTGCCGCCCCGGCACCGGCCGCCCCCGCGGCGGCAGCGCCCGCTCCGGCGGCTCCGGCCCCGGCGGCCGCCCCCGCGGCGCCCGCCCCGGCCGCCCGGCCCGCAGCCCCGGCGCCCGCCCCGGCCGCCGCTCCGGCTCCCGCAGCCGCCGCGGCGCCGACCGCTGCGCGCCCCGGAGCTCCCCGCCCCGCCGCTGCGCGTCCGGGCAACAACCCGTTCGCCCCGTCGCAGGGCATGCCCCGCCAGGGCGAGCGCCCCGGCGCCGGCCGCACCGGTGGCGGTCCGCGTCCGGGCAACAACCCGTTCGCCCCGTCGCAGGGCATGCCCCGCCCGGGCGAGCGTCGCAACGCGCCCGAGACGGCTGCCCCCGCCGCGCAGGCGGGCGAGCGCCCCGGCGGTCCCCGTCCCGGTGGCCCCCGCCCCGGCGGCCCGCGCCCCAGCCCCGGCATGATGCCGGGCCGCACCACCAGTGGTGTCGGGCGTCCCGGTGAGCGTCCCGCGGCCGGTGGCCGCGGCGGCGGTGCCGGCGGCGCGCGTGGCGGCTTCGCCGGTCGTCCCGGTGGCGGTGGCGGTGCGCCCGGCGGCGCTCCCGGTGGCGGCGGCTTCGCCGGTCGTCCCGGTGGCGGCGGTGGTCGTCCCGGCGGTGCCGGTCGCGGCTCGACGCAGGGCGCGTTCGGTCGCGCCGGTGGTCGTCCTGTGCGCGGACGGAAGTCGAAGCGTGCGAAGCGCCAGGAGTTCGAGCAGATGCAGGCGCCGTCGCTCGGCGGCGTGCAGGTGCCCCGTGGCAACGGCTCGACCGTGGTCCGGCTGCGCCAGGGCTCGTCGCTGAACGACTTCGCCGACAAGATCGACGCGAACCCCGCCTCGCTCGTCACGGTGCTGTTCCACCTCGGTGAGATGGCGACGGCGACGCAGTCGCTCGACGAGGACACGTTCGGCACGCTCGCCCAGGAGCTGGGCTACGTCATCGAGATGGTCTCGGCCGAGGAGGAGGACCGCGAGCTGCTCGGGGCCTTCGACATCGACCTGGACGCCGAGCTGGAGGCCGAGGGCGACGACGAGCTGCAGGCCCGTCCGCCGGTCGTGACCGTCATGGGCCACGTCGACCACGGAAAGACCAAGCTGCTCGACGCCATCCGGTCCACGGACGTCGTCGCCGGCGAGGCCGGTGGGATCACGCAGCACATCGGTGCCTACCAGGTCACCAAGGTGCACGAGGGCAACGAGCGCGCGATCACCTTCATCGACACCCCGGGTCACGAGGCGTTCACCGCCATGCGTGCGCGTGGTGCGCAGGTCACGGACATCGCGATCCTCGTGGTCGCGGCCGACGACGGCGTGATGCCCCAGACCATCGAGGCGCTGAACCACGCCCAGGCGGCCGGTGTGCCGATCGTGGTCGCGGTGAACAAGGTGGACAAGGAGGGGGCCAACCCCGACAAGATCCGCCAGCAGCTCACCGAGTACAACCTCGTGGCCGAGGAGTACGGCGGCGACACCATGTTCGTCAACGTCTCCGCGAAGCAGAACATGGGCATCGACCAGCTGCTCGAGGCCGTCCTGCTGACCGCGGACGCGGCGCTCGACCTGCGGGCCAACCCGGACAAGGGTGCTCGCGGTGTCGCCATCGAGGCGAACCTCGACAAGGGCCGCGGTGCCGTCGCGACCGTGCTGGTCCAGTCCGGCACGCTGCACGTCGGTGACGCGATCGTGGCGGGCACGGCCTACGGCCGCGTGCGCGCCATGTTCGACGAGCACGGCGAGCCGCTCACCGAGGCGGGTCCGTCGCGTCCCGTCCAGGTGCTGGGTCTCGCGTCGGTGCCGAGCGCCGGTGACACGCTGCTGGTGGCCTCCGAGGAGCGCACCGCGCGGCAGATCGCCGAGAAGCGCGAGGCGGCCGAGCGTGCTGCCCTCCTGGCCAAGCGCCGCAAGCGTGTCAGCCTCGAGGACTTCACCCAGGCGCTCGCGCAGGGCAAGGTCGAGACGCTCAACCTCGTCCTCAAGGGCGACGTGTCCGGTGCCGTCGAGGCGCTCGAGGACGCGCTGCTCAAGATCGACGTGGGCGAGGAGGTCGACCTGCGCGTCATCCACCGCGGTGTGGGTGCCATCACGCAGAACGACGTCAACCTGGCGACGGTCGACTCGGCCATCATCATCGGCTTCAACGTCAAGTACGCCGAGCGGGTCGAGGCACTGGCGGACCGCGAGGGCGTCGACGTGCGCTTCTACTCGGTCATCTACCAGGCGATCGACGACGTCGAGGCGGCTCTCAAGGGCATGCTCAAGCCGGAGTACGAGGAGGCCCAGCTGGGCACGGCGGAGATCCGCGAGATCTTCCGTTCCTCGAAGTTCGGCAACATCGCCGGCTCGATCGTCCGTTCGGGCGAGATCCGTCGCAATACCAAGGCCCGCGTCCTGCGCGGCGGCAAGATCATCGGGGACAACCTCACGATCGAGTCGCTCAAGCGCTTCAAGGACGACGCGACCGAGGTCCGCGAGGGCTACGAGTGCGGTATCGGCCTCGGGTCGTTCAACGACCTGCAGCCTGAGGACATCATCGAGACCTGGGAGCTGCGCGAGAAGCCTCGCTCCTGATCTCCGCGTGATCGACCGCAGGGCGGGCGAGGGATCGCCCTCGCCCGCCCTGCGGCGTCCACCCCGACGCCTCCGGTGCCGAGACCACGCGGTGCCCGACCAAGAAAGGTCTCTCCATGGCTGACACGGGCCGCGCCCGCAAGCTCTCCGAGCGCATCCAGCAGGTCGTCGCGCAGATGCTCGACACCCGCATCAAGGACCCCCGCCTGGGGTTCGTCACCGTCACCGACGTGCGGGTCACGGGTGACCTCCAGCACGCCGACATCTTCTACACCGTCCTCGGCGACGACGAGGCGCGGGCCGGCACGGCAGCGGCTCTCGAGTCGGCCAAGGGCGTGATCCGCTCCGAGGTGGGCAAGCAGACGGGCATCCGGCTGACGCCCACGCTGGCGTTCTTCCCGGACGCTCTGCCGGACACGGCCGCGCACCTCGACGCCGCACTGCTCGAGGCGGCGCGTCGCGACCGCGAGGTGGCCGCGCTGGCCGCCGAGGCGACGTTCGCGGGCGAGGCGGACCCGTACCGGCACCCCGACGAGGCCGACGAGCCCGACGAGGCCTGAGCACCGCGTGATCATCGCCTGACCGCTGCCGGGCACCGAGCCGCGCCGCCGCGGCCACGACGAAGGGACCGAGCAGCGCCGTCCTGCTGAGCAGGGGCGCAGCGCCGGTCCCTTCGTCGTGTCCAGGGCGCGGGGGGTCCGCCGGGATCAGGCCGTGAGGCGGCCCGTGCTCCGGGGCATGGCGAGCGTGACCAGCGCGCCGAGGGCCACGATCGCCGCGCCCACGAGTGCCGCCGGGGCCAGCCCGTCCGCGTAGCCCGTCGGCGTCAGCGTGCCGCCCGACGCCGTGAACACCGCGACGAGGACCGCGACGCCCACCGCCCCGCCGATCTCGCGGATCGTGGCGTTGACCGAGCTGGCCGTGCCCTGGTCGTCGGGCATCATGTCCGCCAGGACCGCAGTGGCCGACGGCGCGAAGGTCAGGCCCATGCCGATGCCCGCCAGGGCCAGCCCGGGCACGAGCTCGCCGTACGAGCTCGCTCCCGAGCCGACGGCCAGTCCCTGCCACGCCAGGCCGGCCGCTTGCAGCGCCAGGCCGGTGCTCAGGAGCGGGCGGACGCCGAGCCGCGGCGCGAGCATCCCGGCGACGGGTGCGACGAGCATGGGGGCAGCGGTCCACGGCAGGGTGCGGATGCCGGCCTGCAGGGGCGAGTAGCCCAGCGCGACCTGCAGGTACTGCGAGAGCACGAAGACCGTGCCGAAGACACCCACCGAGAAGGCGAACGCGCTCGCGTTGGCCACGGAGAAGGACCGCACCCGGAACAGGCGCAGCGGCACCAGCGGGTGGTCGGTGCGCGACTCCCGAACCAGGAACGCTGCGACGAGCGCCGCGCCGAGCGCCAGACCGCCGAGCACCCGCGTGGAGGTCCAGCCGTCGTCGTTCCCGCGGATGACGGACCAGACGATGGCCAGCACGCCGAGCCCGGCCAGCGCGAGCCCGGTCAGATCGATGGGCTGGCGGCGCCCGTACGACTCGGGCAGCGCGTACCGCACGAGCGGGACGGCGACGACAGCGACGGGGACGTTGAGCCAGAAGATCGCCTCCCACGAGATCCCCTGCACCACGGCCCCACCGATCACGGGGCCGAGCGCGACACCCAGTCCGGAGACGGCCCCCCAGACGCCGATCGCCATCGCCCTGCGCGCGGGCGGAACCGCCGCGGCCAGCAGCGTGAGGGAGAGCGGCATGATCGCGGCGGCGCCCGCGCCCTGGAGCGCGCGCGCGGCGATCAAGGCCTCGGCGCTGGTGGCCAGCGCGGACGCGATCGAGGCGAGCGCGAAGAGCGTGATGCCGCCGACGAACACGCGACGCCGTCCCCACCGGTCGCCCAGCGTGGAGGCGGCGATCATGAGCGACGCGAAGCTCAGGGTGTAGGCGTTCACCATCCACTGCAGCTGCTCGAGCGAGGCGCTGAGCTCCGTCCGGAGCACCGGCAGGGCGGTGGTCATCACGAGGTTGTCGAGCGTGGCCATGAACATGGGGACCGAGGCGGCGACGAGGGCGACGGCTGTGCCGACCGTGCGCGGCCTGGCCGTCCGCCGCTCGGGGGCGAGGCTCGAGGCCTGCGGGGCGGGCGAGGTGACGGTCACGAGAGTGCTCCCTGCGGCTTGTTGGCATTGAGTGATTACTAACAAGTGCGACCGTAGGCATCGGCTGATAACCTTGTCAACATGTCAGCCGAAACACGTGCGGCCGGTCCCGGCGAAGGAGCCATCGCCAGCCTCAGCGCCTCCGCCGGCCCGTCGGCCGTGTCGCCCGCGTCGCCCGCCGGCGCCACCCGCATGACGGGCGCCGCGCGCCGCGACCAGATCCTGGCCGCCGCCCGCCGGGTGTTCGCCGAGGGGGGCTACGCCGCCAGCACCGACGAGGTCGCCCGCGCGGCGGGCGTCTCGCAGCCCTACGTCGTGCGGCTGTTCGGCTCGAAGCGCGACCTGTTCCTCGCGGCGTACCGGCAGGCGACCGCGGAGATCCTCGCGGCGCTGTCCTCGGTGCCGCCCGGCCCGGACGCCGGCGCACTCATGGGGGACGCGTACGTCGAGCTTCTCGCCGACCGCGACCTGCTGCGCCTGGTGATGCACGGCTTCATCGCGGGCACCGACCCCGAGGTGGGCCGGGAGGCGCGGCACTGCCTGGGGGAGGCGTTCCGGCTGTTCACCGAGCGCAGCGGGGCGGACCCCGACGAGGGGCGCCGGTTCGTCGCGTTCGGCATGCTCATCAACGTGCTCATGGCCACCGACGCCATGGCTCACACCGACGAGGGGCCCGGCATCGAGTCGCTGGTCCGCTGCGTCGTCGAGTCCGTGCAGGAGCGTCGCACCGAATGACGGCGACGAGCAAGACGGCGCAGCACCCGCGCCGGCCCACGGCACCCGACGGCCTCGTGGTGGTCGACAAGCCCCACGGCTGGACCAGCCACGACGTCGTCGCGCGCATGCGGCGCCTGGCGGGCACCAAGAAGGTGGGTCACGCGGGGACGCTGGACCCCATGGCGACGGGCGTCCTGGTGATCGGCATCGGCCGCGCCACGCGCCTGCTCACCTACGTGGTCGGTGCGGACAAGGAGTACCTGGCGACCATCCGGCTCGGCGTCACGACGACCACCGAGGACGCCGAGGGTGAGCTCGTCGCGGTGCGCGACGCGTCGCGCGTGACCCGGGACGCGGTCGTGGTCGCGACGCTGCCGCTCACCGGCGTCATCCGGCAGGTGCCGTCGGCGGTCTCGGCGATCAAGGTGGACGGGCAGCGCGCGTACGCCCGTGTGCGAGCCGGCGAGCAGGTGGAGCTCGCGGCGCGGGAGGTGACGATCGCGGCGCTCGACGTGCTGGACGTGCGCTCGGCGGCCGTCGACGGCACGGCGGTGCTCGACGTCGACGTGCGGGTCGTCTGCTCGTCGGGCACCTACGTGCGCGCCATCGCGCGCGACCTCGGCGAGGCGCTGGGCGTCGGCGGGCACCTCACGGTCCTGCGCCGCACGCGCGTGGGTGGCTACTCCCTGACGGCCGCGAGCACGCTCGACGAGCTCGCCGCCACGCCGGACGACGTGCCGCTGGCGGTGCTGTCGCTGGCGGACGCCGCGAGGGCCACGTTCCCCGTGCGCGAGCTGACCGAGCCCGAGGCGCGCGCGCTGTCGTACGGCCAGGCGATCGTCGCGGACGGTGTCCGGGGCACGACGGCCGCGATCGGGCCGGACGGCACACTGGTGGCTCTCGTTGAGGCGCACGGCCCGCACGCGAAGCCGGCGCTGGTGTTCGCTCCCGCCTGAGCTACGCCGCGCCGAGCGTGCAGTCCAGCCGCAGGCGGTGCGTGCCGTCGTCGTCGACCCAGAGCGCACCGGACCCGGAGATGCCCGCCAGGCCCGCGGTCCCGCTGCCCGGCACGAGCGCGAAGTAGTCGTCGAACCGGTCGGTGCCCCGGGTGGACGCCGCGTGCACGAAGGCGAACGTGCCCGCGTGGCCGCCCACGGTTCCCTCGAAGGACTCGATCGCCAGATAGGTGCCCTCGCCTCGCCCTGGGTCGAAGGCCGACGTGAACAGCGTGGACGAGCGGCCCACCACGTCGCCCGCGAAGGCCTTGCCGAAGGTGGCCGCGCCGGTGCTCACCCCCGTGGCGACCGGGTCCGCCACGGTGAGCTCCACGGGCGTGAACTGCGTGACGGTGAAGGTCGCTTCGAGGTGCATGCCTCGCACGCTAGCCACGGCCACCGACACGACTCGTGCGCAGCTACCCGGCGTCCCCGTCGGCGGATCCGACGAACGCGGCGACCGCGGCGGCCACGGCCTCGGGGTCCGGAGCGTGGTCGCGCCCGGCCACCAGCGTCAGGGAGGCACGGGGGATCGCGGCGGCGAGGGCGTCGGCGGACGCCGCCAGCACGGGCCACGTCTCGTCGGCCCGCAGCACGAGCGTCGGCACGTCGAGCGAGGAGAGGGCCGTCGGATCGGGGTGGCGGTCGGTGACCGCCCAGTCGTAGACGAGGCTGGGAGCGATCGCCTCGAGCGCGGGCCACCACGGCTGCTCGCGCTGCCCCGACAGCGCCTGCGGCGGGAGACCGACCACGCGCGACTGGTAGAGCTCGACGGCCGCGCCGTGCTCGCCGGACGAGACGAGCTCGTCGAGGGTCGTGCCGATGGTCGCGTCGCGCGCGGGCGCACCGGGCACGACCACCGGCGCCTCCAGGACCACCAGCCGCGCGACCGGCACCCCGTCCAGCGCGGCGGCGAGTGCGAGTATGCCGCCCGAGGAGTACCCGAGGAGGGTCACTCCCGGCCCCAGGTCCGACACGAGCGCGCGCACGTCGGCCACCTCGCGCTCCACGGCACCGGCGAGGCCCGGCGTCGCGTCCGTGCTCTCGCCCCGCGCGCGACGGTCCACCGCGACGCCCCGCAGGCCGCGTGCGGCCAGGGCGGACGCGAGGGGGAGAAGTCGGCCGCGGTCGTTCATGGCGCCCGGCAGCAGCAGCACGACAGGGCCGTCGCCGACCTCCTCGACCGCGATCAGCGTGCCGTCGGACGACTCGATGTGCCGCATGGGCTCACCCTAGCCACGGCGGTCCGCCGGCCGCCCGTCGCGTGGCGCGCGGGAAGGCGGCTCGGTCGGCTTCCGACTTGACCGGTATTGCCAGTTTCGTCGGAACCATTCCCTTCGCCCCGGTCCGCTGTTACGTTTCGCTGACAACCGAGCGCTCTCGCTGCACCGTCCCGGGACGTGGGAGCGCTTCCACAGATCCACCTAGGAGACAACGTGGTTTCCTTTCTCCCCGGTCGCCGTCGCGCGACCTGGGCCGGCGTCACGACCGCCGGCCTGACGGCCCTCGCACTCCTCGTGGCGCCGGTCGCCACCGCGAACCCCATCGACACCGTCCACGACTTCGCGGACGGTCCCCAGGGCTGGTACAGCTACGGCGGCGACTCGTCGTCGTCGGTCGAGGACGGCGAGTTCTGCGTTGTCGTCCCCGCCGGCACCACCAACCCCTGGGACGTCGCCGCCCAGCACGACGGGGTCGTCTTCGCAGCAGGGCAGCCCCTGACCGCCTCGTTCACGGCGCATGCGACGGCCGACGTCTCGGTGCCGCTGCGCGCGGGCATCGGCTACCCCGACGACGTCTCGTCGTCCGTCGCGCTCACGTCGGCTCCGACCGCGTACTCCTTCACCTGGACGCCGGGGTTCGCCGGCACCGGCAACACCTCGTTCCAGCTCGGGGCGCAGGCGAGCGACTACACGTTCTGCCTCGACGACTTCAGCATCAGCGGCTCGCAGGAGCTGATCGGCGAGACGACGTTCGCCGGTGACACCCTCCCCGCCGGCTGGTCCCTGCCCGCGTCGTGGGCCGTCACGTCGGCGCCCGGCGACGACCGGTTCTGCGTCGCCGTGCCCGCCTCGGCAGGTCAGTACGACGGGCTGGTCTACAACGGCCTGCCGATCGAGGAGGGCGGCAACTACGCCCTGTCCTTCACGGCCAGCGCGAGCAACGGCGCGACCGTCCGGGCCGTCGTCGGCGAGAACGGCGGCGCGTATCGCACGGCGTACGTCGCGAACCCCGAGCTGACGGCCGAGCTCGCGCCGTACGAGTTCGGGTTCACGTCGTCGCTCACGTTCCCCGCGGACACGGGCGACGTCGGCCAGGTGGCGATCCAGCTGGGCGCGCGGGGCGACTACACGTTCTGCGTGACGTCCGTGTCGCTCAAGAAGACCGCGACGCCGCCACCGCCCTACGCGCCCGACACGCGCAGCCGGGTGCGGGTGAACCAGGTGGGATACCTGCCGCACGGCCCGAAGCAGGCCACCGTGGTGACCGACGCGACCGATCCGGTGGCTTGGGAGCTGCGCAGCGGCGCGGGGACCGTCGTCGCCACCGGCACGGCGACCCCCCGGGGCACCGACCCGACGTCCGGTCTCCCGGTCCAGGTCATCGACTTCGGCGACGTGAGCACGACGGGCGAGGGCTACACCCTCGTGGCCGACGGCGAGACGAGCGACCCGTTCGCCATCGACGCGGGCATCTACCAGCAGCTGCGCTACGACGCCCTCAACTACTTCTACCCGGTGCGCTCGGGCATCGCGATCGACACCCCCGACGACACCTACGACCGGCCGGCAGGGCACGTGAGCGGGCCCGACGGGGCCGTGAACAAGGGCGACCTCGACGTGGCCTGCCTGACGGCGGCGGACGACGGCGCGAGCTGGTCGTACGACACGTGGACGTGCCCCGCCGGGTACGCGCGCGACGTGGTGGGTGGCTGGTACGACGCGGGCGACCACGGCAAGTACGTGGTCAACGGCGGCATCGCCGTGCAGCAGCTCATGAGCACCTACGAGCGCTCGCTGCACGTGCGGGGAGCGACCAAGGGCGCGCTCAAGGACGGCACGATGGACGTGCCGGCCGACGAGAGCCACAACGGGGTGCCCGACGTGCTCGACGAGGCGCGCTGGGAGCTCGAGTTCTTCCTCGCCATGCAGGTGCCGGAGGGCTCGGGCATGACGGTCTCGGCGACGGACCACCGCTCGCTCGACGGTCTGGTGCACCACAAGATCCACGACGTCGGCTGGACCGGGCTCGGGCTGCTGCCCTCGGCCGACCCGCAGGAGCGCCGTCTGCACCGCCCGTCGACGGCCGCGACGTTGAACCTCGCCGCGACGGCCGCCCAGGGCGCGCGCCTGTTCGCCAGGTACGACCCCGCGTTCGCGCACACCCTGCTCGTCGCCGCGAAGCGTGCCTACGCCGCGGCGCAGCGCGTGCCGGACCTCTACGCGCCGGCGAGCGCGGGGAACAACGGTGGCGGTCCGTACGACGACACCGACGTGTCCGACGAGAAGTACTGGGCGGCCGCCGAGCTGTACCTGACCACCGGTGCCCCCACGTACAAGCGCGACGTGGCACGCAGCCCGCACCGCGACGACGACATCTGGACCGAGGGAGGGTTCAGCTGGGGCAGCACCGCGGCGCTCGGCCGCCTCGACCTGTCCACGCTGCCGAACGCGTTCCGGTCGCAGGCTCGGGCGAGCGTCCGCGCGGGCGCCGAGAAGTACCTGGCGTGGCAGTCCGCCCAGCCGTTCGGCACCGCCTATCCCGGCAGCAAGGGCGGGTACGAGTGGGGATCGAACTCCATGGTGGTGAACAACCAGGTGGTGCTCGCCACCGCGTACGACCAGACCAGGGACCCGCGGTTCAGCCAGGCCGTGCTGGAGTCGATGGACTACCTGCTGGGCCGCAACGCGCTGAACAACTCCTACGTGACGGGCTACGGCACGCAGTTCTCGAGCCACCAGCACAGCCGCTGGCTCGTCCCGCCGCCTCCCGGCTCGCTGGCCGGCGGACCCAACTCCCTGCGCGGGACGTGGGACCCGGTGATGCTCGGGCTCTTCCCCGAGTCGAACCCCTGCACGCCGCAGATGTGCTACGTCGACAGCATCGAGGCGTGGTCGGTCAACGAGATCACCGTGAACTGGAACTCGGCGCTCTCCTGGGTGGCGTCGTTCGTCGCCGACCAGGGCGCCGGTGCGCGGGCGGTCGCTCCCGTGGTGACCAGGCAGCCGCAGTCGGTGGCGGGGAAGCCGGGGCACACGGTGCGGCTGACCGCCGCGGCCTCCGGCCTGCCGGCCCCGCGGGTCCAGTGGCAGCGCCGCGCGGCGGGGACGTCGACCTGGAAGGCCGTGCGGGGTGCGACCTCGGGCACCCTCACGGTGCGGGTGACCGGTCACGAGGACGGGGCGGGATACCGCGCGGTCTTCACCAACACCTCGGGCAGCACGACCTCGCAGACCGCGACGGTGAGCGTGCGCACCGGGCCGCCGGTGATCACCTGGCAGCCGTCCGACGTCACGGCGCGCCGCGGGACGGTGGCCGTGCTGAAGGTCGGCTTCCACGCCCACCCGGCGGCCGCCGTGCAGTGGTGGTGGCGCGCCGACGGTGGTTGGACGAAGGTGGCCGGCGCGCACGGGCGCGTGCTGCCCGTGCGGGTCACGGACCACACCGCGGGGGAGTACCGGGCCGTGGTGGCCAACACCGAGGGATCTGCCGCTTCACGGGTGGCGCGGGTCACGGTGCGTCGCTGACGAGCGGGCGCGGCGACGGCGCCCGGCCGCACGGTCGGGAGCCGTCGCCGCGCGCTGCTGGTCGGCACGCGACGGCGCCCGCGGGCTGCCGGTTGCGTCCCATGGGTCCTCAGGTGGCAGGCTTGCGCGTCGGGCCCGTCCTCGGCGGGCCCGTGGACCGGACCGGCCGGCCAGCAGCGAACAAGGAGCAGGCGTGCACCTGTGGCGTGATCTCGCCGACGTTCCCGACGGCTTCGGCCCCTCGGTGGTCACGATCGGCAACTTCGACGGCGTGCACCGTGGCCACGTGGGCGTGCTGCAGCGCATGTGCGCCGACGCGCGGTCGGCAGGGGCCAGTGCGGTCGCCGTGACGTTCACGCCGCACCCGCTGCTCGTGCACCAGCCCGAGACGGCTCCGCCCTTGCTGACGGGCGACGTCGACCGGCTCGAGCTGCTCGAGGCGACGGGACTCGACGCGATCCTGCTGCTGCCGTACTCGCTCGACTTCGCGCGGCAGTCGCCGGAGGAGTTCGTCCGCCGCTACCTCGTCGACGGGCTCGGGGCGCGCGTGGTCGTCGTGGGGCGCGACGTGCGGTTCGGCTGGGAGAACTCCGGCGACCTCGGCACGATGGTCGAGCTGGGCGAGCGGTACGGCTTCTCGGTCGAGGTGATCGAGGACGTCACGCCGACGCAGACGGCCGACCCGGGCAGCGCGGAGGACCACGCCGCCGACCCGCTGCGGCGCCGCTGGTCGTCCACCTGGGTGCGCGAGCTGCTCGAGGCCGGAGACGTCGTCCAGGCCGCCCGCGTGCTCGGCCGCCCGCACCGGCTGCGCGGCGAGGTGGTGCACGGCGACGCCCGGGGCCGCGAGCTCGGCTTCCCCACCGCGAACCTCGGCCAGGACGCCGCGGGCATGGTGCCGGCTGACGGCGTCTACGCCGGCTGGCTGCGCCGGGCCGACGGGACGGTGCTGCCGGCTGCCGTCTCGATCGGCACCAACCCGACGTTCGACGGCGTCCAGCGGCGCGTCGAGGCGTACGTGCTGGACCGCACGGACCTCGACCTGTACGGCGAGGAGGTGCTGCTCGAGCTGGTCGAGCGGCTGCGGCCGACGCTGCGCTTCGACGGCATCGAGGCGCTGGTCACGCAGATGCACGCCGACGTCGAGCGCGTGCGCGAGGTGCTCGCGCCGGCGACGGGAGCCGCGCCCACCGGCGGGTGAAGTCGGCCTCCCGCGTATCACCCACCTGGTCGGCCCTCTCCTGAGCGGCATCGTCCCGCCGCAGCAGTGAGCCACCAGGAGACCCGCCGTGCCGAAGTTCGCGTTCCTCGTCCACCCGCGGGCCGACGTCTCGCAGGACCTCGCCCGGGTCTGGTCGCCGCTCGCCGCCGTGCCCTCCCGCGCGCTCGAGTGGGGCATGCGGCACCTGCCCGTCCCGCCGCTGGCGCTGGGCACGGTGACGCGGCCCGACGAACCGGACGTCGCCGGCTGGATCGTCGTCGTGCCGGTGGGCGCGCGGCAGATGCTGACCGAGGACCGCCGCTGGGTGCTCGGTCGGATCGAGAAGACGGTCGACTTCGCCCAGAACCTCGGCGCCGAGGTGGTCGGGCTGGGTGCCCTCACCGCGCCGGTGACCGGGGGAGGACGGCTGCTGCGCGGGCGCCCGGGGATGACGGTCACCAACGGCAACGCGTTCACCGCCCAGCTCACCGCGCGTGCGGTCCGGAGGCTCGTCGCGGGCATGGACCGCCCGCACGTCGCGGTGCTGGGTGCGACCGGGAGCGTGGGCTCGTGCGTGGTGCGCATGCTCGCCGGCGACCCGGACCTCGACCTCGGCGCCCTGACGCTCGTCGCCCGCCGCCGGCACCGCCTCGCGGAGCTCGCCGCCGGAGCCCGCTCCGCACGCCCGGACGTGGTCGTGCACGAGGCCTGCGAGATCGAGGCCGTGCGCGACGCGGACCTCGTCGTCGTCCTGACCTCCTCCACGGACGCGTTGCTGCGGGCCGAGCACCTCAAGCCGGGAGCGGTGGTGCTCGACGACACGCAGCCGCGGAACACCGACCCCGCGCTCGTGACCCAGCGGCCGGACGTCACGGTCGTGGACGGTGGTCTGGCCGACGTGAGCGGCCTGGACGTGCGAGCCGACATCGGGCTCCCGCCCGGGTACGCCTACGCGTGCCTGTGCGAGACGATGCTCATGGCCTTCGACGGGTGCACGACGCCCGCGGTCGGCGACGCCACGCTCGAGCACGCGCGCCGCATGCAGCGGGCCGCGGACCGCTTCGGCCACCTCGGCTTCGGGCTCGCCGCGCCGCTGTCGTTCGGACGGCCGTCGCCCGAGCTGGACCTGGCTGGGCTGACGTGATCGTCGAGCGTGGACAGCGCCCGGGTGCTGGGCGTCCGGTCGAGGTCGTCGTCCTGGGGGGCGGCTACACCGCGGTGTGGGCCGCCCGTGCGCTCGCGGGCTCGCTGCGCGGGCGGCTGCGACGGGGTTCGGTGCGCGTCACCGTGGTCTCCGCGAGCACGGCCCACGCGTTCCACGGCTGGACGGGGGAGGTGCTCGCGGGACAGGTCCGCGGTGAGCGGGCCAGGACCGCGCTCACGGAGCTGGTACCGCCCAGCTGGCTGGTGCACGGCAGCGCGTCGCACGTCGACCTGACCGAGCGGACCGTGACGGTCCTCACCGACGAGGGGGTGCGCCTGCTGCCGTTCGACCACCTCCTGGTCGCCACCGGTTCGCGCGACGCACGGGAGCGAGTGCCCGGCCTGGCCGAGCACGGCTGGTCGCTCAAGGACGACGGGGGCCTCGACGCCCTGACAGAGCGGCTGGGTGCCGGGTGCGGGCCGGCCGTGGTGGTCGGCGGGGGACTGGCCGGCATCGAGGCCGCCGCCGCGATGGCGCACAGGCTCCGTCGCGACGCGGGCGCCACCGCTCCCGGTGCGACCGTGACGCTGGTGCACGCGGGCCCCGCGGTGCTCGAGGTGCTGCGACCGCGGTTCGACCGTGTCGCGGACTACGCGCTCGACCAGGCCAGGAGCGCGGGGGTCCGGGTCGTCTGCGGGCGCCGGGTCTCGCACGTCGACGCCACGGGCGTGGTGCTCGACGACGGCACGTCGGTCGATGCGGCCACCGTGGTCTCGGCGGTCGGCCAGGTGGTGGTCCCGCTCCCGGGGCTCGACGCGGAACGCGAGCCGGACGGCCGGGTGCGCACGGACCGGTACCTGCGGACCACCGCGCCGGGCGTGTGGGCCGGCGGCGACGTCGCGGCCGTGCCGCACCCGAACGGCTCGGGAACGTGCCCGCCCAACGCGCTGTGGGCCATCAAGGCGGGCACGCGTGCGGGGCGCAACGTCGCGCGCGCGGTCGCGGGGCGGCGCCCGCGCCCCTTCCGCTTCCCCGGTCTGGGCCAGGCGGCGAGCCTCGGGATCGGCCGGGGCGCGGCGGAGCTGTGGGGCATGCAGCTGACCGGGTGGGTGGCCTGGCTGACGCGGTGGGCGTTCTTCCACGCGTTCATGCCCTCACGCCGCGTCGCGCTCGCCGCGATGGGAGACTGGGTGGCGGTCGCCGCGGGGCGCCGACCCGGCGGCCGATGTCCGGGCCCAGGGCGATCCCTGGTACCCTTGACGCTGCCGTCTGAACGGCCGCGGACAGAGAGAGCCCGGGTGGACAAGCCCCGGAGCACCGCGCAACGAGTCACACAGGAGAGCCGTGCCCCTCGACAACGCCATCAAGGCGACCATCATGACCGAGTACGCCACGCACGAGGGCGACACCGGTTCCCCCGAGGTCCAGATCGCGGTGCTCACGCAGCGCATCAAGGACCTGACCGAGCACCTCAAGGAGCACAAGCACGACCACCACAGCCGCCGCGGTCTGCTGCTGCTCGTCGGTCGTCGTCGTCGCCTCCTGGGCTACCTGCAGAAGGTCGACATCAACCGCTACCGGGCGCTGATCGAGCGCCTCGGCCTGCGCCGCTGAACCACCGGACCAGCCCGGACCCGTCGGAGGGTCCGGGCTGGTCTGATGTTCCCGTAGTTCCCGCAGTACAGCAGTACCAGCACGATCCACCGCGTCGGCCCGCTCGTCTGGTCCTCGGTAGTGGCTTCCGGAACCGTGGTTCCGGAGACCACGGTCGAAGACCGTCGAGGCCGGCCGGCGCCTTCGAGAACAAGGAGGGCACCCGTGGAGGGTCCCGAGATCCAGTTCGCCGAGGCCGTCATCGACAACGGTCGCTTCGGCACCCGCACCATCCGCTTCGAGACGGGCCGCCTCGCCAAGCAGGCCGCCGGCTCCGCCGCCGCCTACCTGGACGGCGACACCATGCTGCTGTCGGCCACCACGGCCGGCAAGCACCCGAAGGACCACTTCGACTTCTTCCCGCTGACGATCGACGTCGAGGAGCGGCAGTACGCCGCGGGCAAGATCCCCGGCTCGTTCTTCCGCCGTGAGGGTCGCCCCTCGACCGAGGCGATCCTCGCCTGCCGGCTCGTCGACCGCCCGCTGCGCCCCCTGTTCGTCAAGGGTCTGCGCAACGAGGTGCAGGTCGTCGTCACGGTGCTGGCCATCCACCCGGACGACGCGTACGACGTGCTCGCCATCAACGCCGCGTCGATCTCGACGCAGCTGTCCGGCCTGCCGTTCTCCGGCCCGGTCGCCGGTGTCCGCATCGCGCTGATCGACGGCCAGTGGGTCGCCTTCCCGCGCTACTCCGAGCGTGAGCGCGCGACGTTCGACATGGTCGTCGCCGGTCGCGTGGTCGGTGACGACGTGGCGATCGCGATGATCGAGGCCGAGGCTCCCGAGAAGTCGTGGAACCTGATCCAGGAGGGCGCCACCGCGCCCACCGAGGAGATCGTCGCGCAGGGCCTCGAGGCCGCCAAGCCGTTCATCAAGGTGCTCGTCGAGGCCCAGCAGGAGCTGGCGTCGAAGGCCGCCAAGGAGACGCAGGCGTTCCCGACGTTCCCGGACTACCAGGACGACACCTACGCCGCCGTCGAGGCCGCCTCGACCGGCCCGCTCGGCGAGGCGCTCAGCATCGCGGACAAGCAGACCCGCGAGAACCGCCTCGACGAGATCAAGGCCGAGGTCGTCGAGCAGCTCTCCGCGCAGTTCGAGGGTCGCGAGAAGGAGCTCTCCGCCGCGTACCGCTCGGTGCAGAAGAAGCTCATCCGCCAGCGCATCCTCACGGACGGCTTCCGCATCGACGGCCGTGGCCTGCGCGACATCCGCACGCTCTCGGCCGAGGTCGAGGTCCTGCCCCGCGTGCACGGCTCGGCGATCTTCGAGCGCGGCGAGACCCAGATCCTGGGTGTCACCACGCTGAACATGCTGCGCATGGAGCAGCAGCTCGACACGCTCTCCCCGGAGACGCGCAAGCGCTACATGCACAACTACAACTTCCCGCCGTACTCGACCGGTGAGACGGGCCGCGTGGGCTCGCCCAAGCGCCGCGAGATCGGTCACGGCGCGCTGGCCGAGCGGGCGCTCATGCCCGTGCTGCCGAGCCGCGAGGAGTTCCCGTACGCCATCCGCCAGGTCTCCGAGGCGCTGAGCTCCAACGGCTCGACCTCGATGGGCTCGGTCTGCGCGTCGACGCTGTCGCTGCTCAACGCCGGTGTGCCGCTGCGCGCGCCGGTCGCGGGCATCGCGATGGGCCTCGTGTCCGACACGGTCGACGGCGAGACGCGGTACGCCGCGCTCACCGACATCCTGGGCGCCGAGGACGCGTTCGGCGACATGGACTTCAAGGTCGCCGGTACCCGGGAGTTCGTCACGGCGATCCAGCTCGACACCAAGCTCGAGGGCATCCCCGCCTCGGTGCTGGGCGGCGCGCTGACGCAGGCCAAGGAGGCGCGCCTCGCGATCCTCGACGTCATCGCCGAGGCGATCGACGTCCCGGACGAGATGAGCCCCTTCGCTCCGCGCGTCATCACGGTGAAGGTGCCGGTCGACAAGATCGGCGAGGTCATCGGGCCCAAGGGCAAGATGATCAACCAGATCCAGGAGGAGACCGGCGCCGACATCTCGATCGAGGACGACGGCACGGTCTACATCGGCGCCACCGACGGTCCGTCGGCGGAGGCCGCGCGGGCGGCGATCAACGCGATCGCGAACCCGCACATGCCCGAGATCGGGGAGCGCTTCGTCGGCACGGTCGTCAAGACCACCACGTTCGGTGCGTTCATCTCCCTGAGCCCGGGCAAGGACGGTCTGCTGCACATCTCGCAGATCCGTCGCCTCGTGGGCGGCAAGCGCGTCGAGAACGTCGAGGACGTCCTGTCCGTCGGGCAGAAGGTCCAGGTCGAGATCGGCGAGATCGACCCGCGCGGCAAGCTGTCGCTGCACGCCGTCGTCGAGGACGACGCAGCGGACGGTGCGCCCGCCGAGGGTGCTGCCGCGTCGGTCGACGCCTGACGATGCCGCTGGATCTCCCGCTGGTCGGCCCCGGCACGTCTGGGGCCGACCGGTCCGCCGAGCAGGACGGCGGCGCCCTCGTGCGCCGTTCCGTCCTGCCCGGCGGGGTCCGCGTGCTCACCGAGCACATGCCCGGTCTGCGCTCGGCCACGGTGGGCGCGTGGGTCGGTGTCGGCTCGCGCGACGAGGAGTCGGGACACCACGGCTCGACGCACTTCCTCGAGCACCTGCTGTTCAAGGGCACCGAGAAGCGCACCGCGATGGACATCGCGGAGGCCTTCGACGAGGTCGGTGGTGAGGCGAACGCCGCCACCGGCAAGGAGCACACCTGCTACTACGCGCGGGTGCTCGACACGGACCTGCCGATGGCGGTCGACGTCATCGCCGACATGGTCACGTCCGCGCGCCTGGAGGCCGACGAGCTCGAGACCGAGCGCGGCGTGATCCTCGAAGAGCTCGCGATGAACGACGACGACCCGAGCGACGTCGCGCACGAGCAGTTCGCCGCCCTGGTGCTCGGTGAGCACCCGCTGGGCCGGCCCATCGGCGGCACGCCCGAGACCATCCGCGCGGTGCCGCGCGACGCCGTCTGGGAGCACTACCGCTGGCACTACCAGCCCGCGACGCTCGTGGTCAGCGCGGCCGGCGGCGTCGACCACGACACGCTGGTCGCCCAGGTGGGCGACGCGCTGTCCGCCGGTGGCTGGGACCTGACGGGCGGCTCGCCGCGTGGCCGGCGCCTCGCCGCCCTGGGCGTCCCCGCCGGGACCGACGGCATCCCCGCGGTCGGCGTGGAGAAGACGATCCGCCGGCACACCGAGCAGGCCAACGTGATCGTCGGCGGCACGTCCCTGACGGCCACGGACCCGCGCCGGTTCACGCTGTCCGTGCTCAACGCGGTGCTGGGCGGCGGCATGTCGTCGCGGCTGTTCCAGGAGATCCGCGAGAAGCGCGGTCTGGCCTACTCCACCTACTCGTTCTCGTCGGGGCACTCGGACACCGGCGTGTTCGGGCTGTACGCGGGCTGCACGCCGGCACGCGTCGACGAGGTGCTGGCGCTCATGATCGCGGAGCTCGAGCGGCTCGCGGACGCCCCGATCACCCCGGCCGAGCTGACGCGCTCCATCGGCCAGCTGTCCGGTGGCCTGGTCCTGGGCATGGAGGACACGGGTTCGCGCATGAGCCGCCTCGGCAAGGCCGAGCTGGTGCACGGCGAGCTGCTCAGCATCGACGAGTCGCTCGAGCTCGTCCAGGCGGTCACGGCGGCCGACGTGCAGGAGCTGGCCGCCGAGCTGGCGGCCCGCCCGCGCTCGGTGATCCGGGTGGGCCCGTTCGGGGACTGAGCCCCGCCGCCGCCGTCGGGCTCGCCCCTGCCGCGCGGGGGTGAACCGCGAGAGGATGGCGGCATGGCCGTCGACCAGCGTCAGTACTCGCGGTGGGACGTCGTGGTGCCCGGGATCGTCGAGCACGCCTGGGCGACCCGGCACGACGCGCCGAGCGTGGAGATCCTGCTGCCCGACGGGCGCGGTCTGGCTCAGCTCGTCGTGGGAGAGCCCGCGCAGCTGGTCGACGTGACGACGGGCGTCCGGCGCGCCGAGGAGAGCGGGGTGCGCGGCCTGCTCACGCGGCCGCTCGTGCGGATCGCGCAGGGCCCGGCCGTCCGGGTGGGGCTGCAGCTGCACCCGATGGCGCTCGGCGCGCTCGGAGCGGGCGCGCTCGTCGACGCCTGGGTACCGGCCGAGCTCGTGGCGGACGCGGAGCTCGTGACCGCGTCGGCCTCTGCGCTGGACGCCGGTGACGGCGAGGGCGCCGCGCGCCGCCTCGCCGGGGCCCTGGCGGCGCGCAGGCAGCCCGACCAGCCGGAGGCCGAGCGCTTCCGGGAGGTGCTGCGTCACGTCGACGCGACGCACGGCGCGGTGAGCGCGCCGGAGCTCGCCAGGTTCGCGCAGACCACCGTGAGCGACCTGTACCGGTGGTCGGTGCGGTACCTCGGCGTCGAGCCGACGCTCTACGTCGGTGCCGTCCGGTTCTCGGTGTTCGTGCGGCGCGCGGTGGGCCCGGGCGTCGTCCGGCCCGATGCGGTGCTGAGGGCGCTGCGCTGGTACGCCGAGGGCGGCTACTCCTCGCGCGAGGTCGAGCGGACCACCGGGATGTCCGCGGTCGACCTGCGCCTGGTCGAGGAGCGGATCGCGTCGTTGGTGACGCGCGCGAGCGTCTAGGGTCGGTGCCCGTGAGCGCACGCATCAAGGTGGCCGTCCTGGGGGCGGCCGGTCGCATGGGATCCACCGTCGTCCGAGCCGTCGAGGGCGCGGACGACCTCGAGCTGGTCGCTGCCCTCGATTCGGGCGACGACCTGTCCGCCGCGGCGTCGGCGGACGTCGCGATCGACTTCACGGTCCCCGCCGTGACGGAGACCAACGTGCACGCCCTGATCGACGCGGGCGTCCACGTGGTGGTCGGCACCACCGGGTGGGACGACGCGTCGAAGGCGCGCGTGCGCGACCACCTCGCGGACCGGCCCGGCGTCGGCGTGCTGATCGCCCCGAACTTCGCTCTCGGAGCGGTGCTCGCGATGGCGTTCGCCGCGCGTGCCGCCGCCTGGTTCGAGTCGGTCGAGGTCGTCGAGCTGCACCACCCCGACAAGGTCGACGCCCCCTCGGGCACGGCCACCCACACGGCCGCTGCGATCGCGGCCGCGCGGGCCGCCGCCGGCGTGGGCCCCAGCCCGGACGCGACCACGCAGGAGCTTCCCGGGGCCCGTGGCGCGGACGTCGACGGCGTGCGCGTGCACGCCGTGCGGCTGCGGGGGCTCGTCGCGCACGAGGAGCTCCCCGCTGCGCTCGCGCAGGCACGCGATCGCCTGCGGGGGAACCTGGATCCCGATCGTCCCCCGGAGGTCCACGACGCCGCACGACGGCAGGGGCGCGCGGGCGGTGAGCCACAGGGGCTTCACGACACCATCGGGGTTCGGGATGTCGGGCACCGCCCGTCGCGTGCCGGTCGCCGACGGCATCGTCGACGTGTCAGCGCCGTCGGTGCACGCGGCCATGGTCAGCGTCGCGATCGTGGCGAGGACGATCGCCGCGACTCCCGCACGCGTCCGTGCCATGCGGTGCGCTCCTCACGCTGTGCCGTGACGTGCAGACGCCCGATAATGGCACCAGCGCCGGGACGCCGAAAGCCCCCGCCTCGTCGTCGTTGACGGGGCGGGGGCCTCCTGGTGGCGGGAGAGGTCAGACGACCTTCGCGGTGCGGTTGCGCTGCGAGAGGATCGCGGCGCGCTCGTCCTCGGAGAGGCCGCCCCACACGCCGTACGGCTCGCGGACCTGCAGCGACTGCTCGCGGCACTCCTTGATGACCGGGCACGTGGCGCAGATCGCCTTGGCCGCCTCGGCGCGGCGCCGGCGGGCCGAGCCGCGCTCGCCCTCGGGGTGGAAGAAGAGGTCCTGGTCGGCGTCGCGGCAGGCGCCGTCGAACTGCCACTCCCACAGGTCCATCACCGGTCCGGGCAAGCGCGAGATCTCGGCCATGTGGTCCTCCAAGGCTGGGGCACCTCCGCTGGCGGCGGTGCCTGCTGGTCGACGGCCGCGCGATCTGCGGGGCCCTCTGGTGCGTCGTGGGTGCCGCCCGGGGGCGACGAATCGAAACACTACAACCGCGCCAGAAGTTGTTCAAGGCCCGTTCGCGATTGAAGTTGCGTGAATCGATCGGTCGTGGGTGAAGTGCGCCTATCCCTGGCGTCGTGCGGCCACGCAGCGATCGTCCTGGCAGAATCGCGCCATGGTCGATCGTGACGACGCTGAGGCGCCGCGCCCCGATGGCGCGATCGTGGCGCGGTTCGACGCGACCGCCGAGCCGGCCGCCGACGGCCCCGCACTCGCGGTGGCGGCGGTGGCTCGACGGCTCGGTGTCGCCCCGGCGACCTTGCGCACGTGGGACCGCCGGTACGGGCTGGGTCCCAGCGAGCACTCGGCGGGAGCGCACCGCAGGTACTCGCCGGCGGACGTCGAGCGTCTGCTCGTCATGCGGCGCCTCACCCTGGACGGCGTGGCGCCGGGCGACGCGGCCCGTCTCGCGCTCTCCCCGCAGGGTCAGACCGGGGCCCGCGCAGGCGCGCCCGTCGTGGCCACGCCGACCATGCTCGTCGACGCGGTCCTCGTGGACGACCGCGTCACGTGCGCCCGGCTGCTCGCGCTCGACCCGCAGGGTGACGTCGCGCAGTGGTGGACGACGCTCGTGGAGCCGGCGCTGGCCGACCTCGCCCGCCGCACGGTGGTGGATCGTCCGGGTCTCGACGCGGTGCGCGTGCTCGAGGGGTGCGCGCTCGAGGCGCTGCGGGACCGCCTGACCGAGCTCCCGTCGCGGTCGGCCCCCGTGGTGCTGCTGCTGGTGCCCACCGGGGTCGCCCGACCTCTGGTCTCCCACGTCGTCGCGGCGGCGCTCGCCGCGGACGGGGTCGACGCGCGGCTCGTCGGCGGCCCGGCCGGTCCGCGCCAGACCGCCGAGCTCGTGGTCATGACGCGACCGCGCGCCGTGGTGACGGTCGCGCCGCACCACGACCCCGATCTGTCGCTGGTCGGACGCCTCGCGGAGGAACATCCCCACGTGCCCCAGTTCGTGATGGTTGCGGAGAACGTGCGGGCCGAGGTGCCCGTCGGGCCGTCCGTGCAGCGCGCGCGGACGTTCCCCGGGCTGGTCCACGAGGTGCTCGCCGTGGCGGCCCCCTGACATACCGCCCATAGGGCCTGCGAACCGGCGTCGTCAAGACCTCACCCCCAGAAGTTTTGCTCTCACGGCTAACGTCGGCATGCTGGCGGGCCGATAGCCAACGAAACGCCTGGCCTGGCGGCCAGGTACCGATCCGACGGGGCGATCCGACGGAGCTCAGCAGGGAGGGGAGGGCGCGTGGCCGGAGTCGTGGTGTGTCACGGCTCGACGGTCGTGCGCGAGAGGCTCGTCGTGACGTCCATCGGAGTCCCGACGCTGAGCCCCGTGCGTGCCGCCGCGAGCGTCGACGAGCTGCTGGCGCACGCCCGCCGCATCCCGCCCACCATTGTCCTGCTCGACGCGCACATCCCCGCACCGGGCGCCAACGAGGCGATCCGTCGTCTGCGCGCGGTCGCGCCGCAGGCCGCCGTCGTGCTGCTGGCCGCGTCCGACGACACCGTCGCCCTCGACCGCGCGCTCGCGCTCGGTGCCCGGGGCTTCCTCGCGCCCGACGTCGGCCGGCCGGAGCTCTCCGCGGTCGCCGCCCACGTCCTGGCCAGCCCGCTGCTGCCCGCCGGGGCCCGGCCTGTGCGGGAGGTCCCGCACCCTGCGGTTCCGCCGCTCGCCGACTCGGCTCCGAGCACCCCGCCGACGGCTGCGGAGCCGAGCGCCGTGGTGCTCACGAAGCGCGAGATCGAGGTCCTGGTCGGCATGAGCAACGGCCGGTCCAACGCCCAGATCGGGCAGGAGCTGTTCCTGTCCGAGGACACGGTCAAGACCCACGCGCGTCGGCTGTTCCGCAAGCTCGGGGCGTCCGACCGGGCCCAGGCCGTGGCGATCGGCCTGCGTGGCGGTCTCATCCGCTGACCGGCCGCTGCGGCGCACCCTTCGCCGCCCTTCGGGCGGCGGCACGGTAGCCGCGCGCGCCCCGCGAGACGCCTGTCCGACGAGGGCCGTCGGCGACGTATCCTGACCCGATGACGGAGCTGGTGCACAACCCGTTCGCCCTCACGGGACTCACCTACGACGACGTCCTCCTCCTGCCGGGAGAGACGGACGTCATCCCCAGCGAGGTGGACACCACCTCGCGCCTGACCCGAGAGATCAGCGTGCGCGTGCCGCTGCTCAGCGCGGCGATGGACACGGTCACCGAGTCGCGCATGGCCATCGCGATGGCACGCCAGGGCGGCATCGGCATCCTGCACCGCAACCTGTCCATCGAGGATCAGGCGCACCAGGTGGACCTGGTCAAGCGCTCCGAGTCCGGCATGGTGACCGACCCCGTCACGGTCTCGCCGGACGCGACCCTCGCCGAGCTGGACCGGCTGTGCGGGACCTACCGCGTCTCCGGTCTCCCGGTCGTCGACGACGACGGCCTGCTGCTGGGCATCATCACCAACCGCGACCTGCGCTTCGTTCCGCCGGGGGAGTTCGACTCGCTCCGCGTGCGCGAGATCATGACGGCGATGCCGCTCGTCACGGCACCGGTCGGGATCACGCGCGACGACGCCGCCGCGCTGCTGGCCAAGCACAAGATCGAGAAGCTTCCCCTGGTGGACGAGCTGGGCACCCTGCGCGGCCTCATCACCGTCAAGGACTTCGTGAAGTCCGAGCAGTACCCGGACGCCACCAAGGACGGCGAGGGCAGGCTCGTGGTCGGCGCGGCCGTCGGCTTCTTCGGCGACGCGTGGGACCGCGTGACGGCGCTCGTCGAGGCCGGTGTGGACGTCCTCGTGGTGGACACCGCCAACGGTCACGCCCGCCTCATGCTCGACATGGTGCGCCGTATCAAGAGCGATCCCGGCACCAAGCACGTGCAGGTCATCGGCGGCAACATCGCGACGCGCGACGGGTCGCAGGCGCTGGTCGACGCGGGTGTCGACGCCGTCAAGGTGGGTGTCGGACCCGGCTCGATCTGCACCACGCGCGTCGTCGCGGGCGTCGGCGTCCCGCAGATCACCGCGATCTACGAGGCGTCCCTCGCCGCGAAGCCGGCGGGCGTGCCCGTGATCGGCGACGGCGGGCTCCAGTACTCGGGCGACATCGCCAAGGCCCTCGTGGCGGGCGCGGACACCGTGATGCTCGGCGGCCTGCTCGCCGGCTGCGACGAGTCGCCCGGCGACCTCGTGTTCGTCAACGGCAAGCAGTTCAAGCGCTACCGCGGCATGGCCTCGCTCGGGGCCATGCAGTCGCGCGGTGACCGACGCTCCTACTCCAAGGACCGGTACTTCCAGGGCGACCTGTCGGACGACGAGATCATCACCGAGGGCATCGAGGGCCAGGTGCCCTACCGCGGCCCGCTCGCGGCGGTCGCCCACCAGCTGATCGGCGGCCTGCACCAGTCGATGTTCTACGTGGGAGCGCGCACCGTCCCGCAGCTGCAGGAGCGTGGCAAGTTCATCCGGATCACCCCGGCGGGCCTCAAGGAGTCGCACCCGCACGACGTGCAGATGGTCTCCGAGGCGCCGAACTACTCGGGGCGCTGACCAGCCCGAGCCGGTCCGGCGGGCACCTGGGTGCCCGCCCGTGTGCCCGCCCGCATGCTCACCAGAGCGTGCCGACGGGCTCCCTGACCGGCCAGTGGTCCTGCGCGCCCGGTCCCTCGAGGCCCTTGCTCGTGCGCCACGCGTTGAAGCCCTCCGCCCACGCGCGGTGCGCGGTGACCTGGTAGCTGTGCAGCTGGTCGAGGTCGAGCTCGGCCAGGTGCGGGAACCGCCCGACGATGCGCTCCAGCACGTCCAGGGTGGCGACGACGTCGACGTCCGCGTTGTGCAGGTCGCCGTACTCCGCGACCTCGTAGTACCCGCACAGGTCCACCAGCTTGCGCTTGCCCTGCCGGAAGCGGTCCTCGGCGCGGTCGAGCACCAGCGGGTCGATGACGGGGCGAGGATCGCTGCACAGCCGGTCCGGGATGGTGCGCAGGCGGTGCCGGCGCAGCTCGGCGTCCAGCAGGCACAGGTCGAACGCGGCGTTGTAGGCGACCACCGGGACGCCGCCACGCATGGCCTCCGCGATGAGCGCGGCGATCTCGTCGAGCGCCTCCTTGGGCTTGCGCCCGTGCTGCCGCGCGTGCTCGGTGCTCACGCCGTGGATCGCGGCGGCGGCCTCCGGGATCGGGATGCCGGGATCGATGAGCCAGGTGCGCACGTGGGTGCCGCTCGCGTCCCGGCGCACGAGTGCCGCGGTCACGATGCGGTCGGAGTCGACGTCCACGCCCGTGGTCTCGGTGTCGAAACCGAGCAGGGGGCCGGCGCTCCAGGTCATGTGCCACGTCCTTCGTCGTGCTCGCGGTGCGAAATCACACCGCTGTCGTTCGTGGCCAGGATCGCACCGGCCACCGACACGGCGTGGGACCCATCCCGCGCGCCGCGCCACGACCGGCGCCACGGACCCATACCCACGCACACCTCAGTTGCCGACCGCGGGCCACGCACTCCCCGCCGACCGCGGGTCGTGCGCCCCGAGCGCGGGTGGCGCGCGACGCGCGCTCGCGTCGTCCGGCCCGCGGTCGGCGAAC
>NZ_JAUCGR010000005.1:0-3702 GCF_030362815.1 Cellulomonas edaphi
CTGTTCCTTGAGAACTCAACAGTGTGCCAAGTAGTCGATGCCATATGGCCTGCCTTTGGTGGGTCTTGGTTGAGACTGGAGCCTGGTCCTCATCCCGTGAGGTTCTGGGTTCCTATTCAGCCGAATCTGATTGGTTGTGCTCTTCGTCAGTGGGGAGTGTGACCGTTTCGTGTGTCGGTTGCCCTGCTGCTTTGGTGGTGGGGTGCCATGTAGACATTTACGGAGAGTTTGATTCTGGCTCAGGACGAACGCTGGCGGCGTGCTTAACACATGCAAGTCGAACGGTGACGGCCAGCTTGCTGGTCTGATCAGTGGCGAACGGGTGAGTAACACGTGAGCAACCTGCCCTTCACTCTGGGATAAGCCTTGGAAACGAGGTCTAATACCGGATATGAGATGTGCCTGCATGGGTGTGTCTGGAAAGATTTATCGGTGGAGGATGGGCTCGCGGCCTATCAGCTTGTTGGTGGGGTAATGGCCTACCAAGGCGACGACGGGTAGCCGGCCTGAGAGGGCGACCGGCCACACTGGGACTGAGACACGGCCCAGACTCCTACGGGAGGCAGCAGTGGGGAATATTGCACAATGGGCGCAAGCCTGATGCAGCGACGCCGCGTGAGGGATGACGGCCTTCGGGTTGTAAACCTCTTTCAGCAGGGAAGAAGCGCAAGTGACGGTACCTGCAGAAGAAGCGCCGGCTAACTACGTGCCAGCAGCCGCGGTAATACGTAGGGCGCAAGCGTTGTCCGGAATTATTGGGCGTAAAGAGCTCGTAGGCGGTTTGTCGCGTCTGCTGTGAAAACCTGAGGCTCAACCTCGGGCTTGCAGTGGGTACGGGCAGACTAGAGTGCGGTAGGGGTGACTGGAATTCCTGGTGTAGCGGTGGAATGCGCAGATATCAGGAGGAACACCGATGGCGAAGGCAGGTCACTGGGCCGCAACTGACGCTGAGGAGCGAAAGCATGGGGAGCGAACAGGATTAGATACCCTGGTAGTCCATGCCGTAAACGTTGGGCACTAGGTGTGGGGCTCATTCCACGAGTTCCGTGCCGCAGCAAACGCATTAAGTGCCCCGCCTGGGGAGTACGGCCGCAAGGCTAAAACTCAAAGAAATTGACGGGGGCCCGCACAAGCGGCGGAGCATGCGGATTAATTCGATGCAACGCGAAGAACCTTACCAAGGCTTGACATACACCGGAAACTTCCAGAGATGGTTGCCCCGCAAGGTCGGTGTACAGGTGGTGCATGGTTGTCGTCAGCTCGTGTCGTGAGATGTTGGGTTAAGTCCCGCAACGAGCGCAACCCTCGTCCTATGTTGCCAGCGGGTTATGCCGGGGACTCATAGGAGACTGCCGGGGTCAACTCGGAGGAAGGTGGGGATGACGTCAAATCATCATGCCCCTTATGTCTTGGGCTTCACGCATGCTACAATGGCCGGTACAAAGGGCTGCGATACCGCGAGGTGGAGCGAATCCCAAAAAGCCGGTCTCAGTTCGGATTGGGGTCTGCAACTCGACCCCATGAAGTCGGAGTCGCTAGTAATCGCAGATCAGCAACGCTGCGGTGAATACGTTCCCGGGCCTTGTACACACCGCCCGTCAAGTCACGAAAGTCGGTAACACCCGAAGCCGGTGGCCCAACCCTTGTGGAGGGAGCTGTCGAAGGTGGGACTGGCGATTGGGACTAAGTCGTAACAAGGTAGCCGTACCGGAAGGTGCGGCTGGATCACCTCCTTTCTAAGGAGCATCTGGCATCCCGCTTGCCTGTCATGGGTGGGTGGTGGGTGTCCAGGCCCACGCACACGGCGAACGATCGTGTGGTGGTGCTCGAGGGTGGAACATCGACTATGGCCAGCTTCGGTGCTGGTGGCTTCTAGTACGCCTGCAGCTTGCTGTGGGGAGGGAACGAAGGTCCATCAGTGGTTCGGGGTTGGCTTGGCACGCTGTTGGGTCCTGAGGGAACAGCCGAAAGGTTGTCTCTTGGGGCTGCGGCCCGGTTGCTGGTCCCTGTGGGGGTTGGTGGTCGGGTCTTGGCCTGCGGGCTGCATCTGGTCGGTCGTACCGCTCCCGGTTTGGGGGACGGCGCCGGCGTGGGGGTGTGGCACCCGGTCGTAGCTTGAGAACTGCACAGTGGACGCGAGCATCTTTTTGAATGATCTTTGTGGTCAAGTTTATAAGGGCACAGGGTGGATGCCTTGGCACTAGGAGCCGAAGAAGGACGTGGTAGCCTGCGATAAGCCTCGGGGAGTTGGCAAACGAACCGTGATCCGAGGATGTCCGAATGGGGAAACCCCGCACGAGTCATGTCGTGTGACCCGCACCTGAATATATAGGGTGTGTGGAGGGAACGGCGGGAAGTGAAACATCTCAGTACCGCCAGGAAGAGATATTCCGTGAGTAGTGGCGAGCGAAAGCGGATCAGGCCAAACCGTATACGTGTTCAAGCCGGCAGGCGTTGCGTATGCGGGGTTGTGGGACCTTTCAGCTGGGTCTGCCGATCCAGCAGGGAGTCAGAAAGTCACGTTATAGTCGAACGGCATTGAAAGGCCGGGCACAGAGGGTGGTACCCCCGTAGACGAAATGACGTGGCCTCCCGAAGGGGATCCCAAGTAGCTCCGGGCCCGAGAAACCTGGAGTGAATCTGCACAGACCACTGTGTAAGCCTAAATACTACCTAGTGACCGATAGCGGACAAGTACCGTGAGGGAAAGGTGAAAAGTACCCCGGGAGGGGAGTGAAATAGTACCTGAAACCGTGTGCCTACAATCCGTCGGAGCCTCCCTAGCAGGGGTGACGGCGTGCCTTTTGAAGAATGAGCCTGCGAGTTAGTGGTACGTGGCGAGGTTAACCCGTGTGGGGAAGCCGTAGCGAAAGCGAGTCCGAATAGGGCGACACAGTCGCGTGCTCTAGACCCGAAGCGAAGTGATCTAGCCATGGGCAGGTTGAAGCGCGGGTAAGACCGCGTGGAGGACCGAACCCACCTGGGTTGAAAACCGGGGGGATGACCTGTGGTTAGGGGTGAAAGGCCAATCAAACTTCGTGATAGCTGGTTCTCCCCGAAATGCATTTAGGTGCAGCGTCACGCGTTTCTTGCCGGAGGTAGAGCTACTGGATAGCCGATGGGCCCCACCAGGTTACTGACGTTAGCCAAACTCCGAATGCCGGTAAGCCAGAGCGTGGCAGTGAGACTGCGGGGGATAAGCTCCGTAGTCGAGAGGGAAACAGCCCAGACCACCAGCTAAGGCCCCTAAGCGTATGCTAAGTGGGAAAGGATGTGGAGTTGCACAGACAACCAGGAGGTTGGCTTAGAAGCAGCCACCCTTGAAAGAGTGCGTAATAGCTCACTGGTCAAGTGATTCCGCGCCGACAATGTAGCGGGGCTCAAGTATACCGCCGAAGCTGTGGCATTCACACATCAGCTAAGCCTTCGTGGTTCAGGCGTGTGGATGGGTAGGGGAGCGTCGTGTGGCGAGTGAAGTCGCGGGGTGACCCAGCGGTGGACGCCACACGAGTGAGAATGCAGGCATGAGTAGCGAATGACGGGTGAGAAACCCGTCCGCCGAATGATCAAGGGTTCCAGGGCCAGGCTAATCCGCCCTGGGTAAGTCGGGACCTAAGGCGAGGCCGACAGGCGTAGTCGATGGACAACGGGTTGATATTCCCGTACCGGCGAAGAACCGCCCATACCGAGCCCGGTGATGCT
>NZ_JAUCGR010000005.1:3802-5614 GCF_030362815.1 Cellulomonas edaphi
ACCGTCCGAGCTGCTGCACCGTGACCTTCGGGTCGCACCGCAGCAGGGAGCACGGGACCCGAACCGGTAGTAGGTAAGCGTATTAACAGGAGTGACGCAGGAAGGTAGCCAAGCGTGGCGATGGTAGTCCACGTCCAAGGTCGTAGGGCGAGTGGTAGGCAAATCCGCCACTCACACAGCCTGAGAGCTGATGGTGACCGCAATAGCGGGAATCTGGTGATCCTATGCTGCCGAGAAAAGCTTCGACGCGAGGTTCTAGCCGCCCGTACCCCAAACCGACTCAGGTGATCAGGTAGAGAATACCAAGGCGATCGAGAGAATCGTGGTTAAGGAACTCGGCAAAATGCCCCCGTAACTTCGGGAGAAGGGGGGCCTGAAGCGTGAACCGACTTGCTCGGGGAGCGTGAAGGGCCGCAGAGACCAGGGAGAAGCGACTGTTTACTAAAAACACAGGTCCGTGCGAAGTCGCAAGACGATGTATACGGACTGACGCCTGCCCGGTGCTGGAAGGTTAAGAGGACGGGTCAGCCGCAAGGCGAAGCTCAGAATTTAAGCCCCAGTAAACGGCGGTGGTAACTATAACCATCCTAAGGTAGCGAAATTCCTTGTCGGGTAAGTTCCGACCTGCACGAATGGCGTAACGACTTCTCCGCTGTCTCAACCGCGAACTCGGCGAAATTGCACTACGAGTAAAGATGCTCGTTACGCGCAGCAGGACGGAAAGACCCCGGGACCTTTACTATAGCTTGGTATTGGTCTTCGGTGCGGCTTGTGTAGGATAGGTGGGAGACTGTGAAGCCGGCACGCCAGTGTCGGTGGAGTCAACGTTGAAATACCACTCTGGTCGCTCTGGAGATCTAACCTCGGTCCGTAATCCGGATCAGGGACAGTGCCTGGTGGGTAGTTTAACTGGGGCGGTTGCCTCCTAAAATGTAACGGAGGCGCTCAAAGGTTCCCTCAGCCTGGTTGGCAATCAGGTGGCGAGTGCAAGTGCACAAGGGAGCTTGACTGTGAGACCGACAGGTCGAGCAGGGACGAAAGTCGGAACTAGTGATCCGGCGGTGGCTTGTGGAAGCGCCGTCGCTCAACGGATAAAAGGTACCCCGGGGATAACAGGCTGATCTTGCCCAAGAGTCCATATCGACGGCATGGTTTGGCACCTCGATGTCGGCTCGTCGCATCCTGGGGCTGGAGTAGGTCCCAAGGGTTGGGCTGTTCGCCCATTAAAGCGGTACGCGAGCTGGGTTTAGAACGTCGTGAGACAGTTCGGTCCCTATCCGCTGCGCGCGCAGGAAACTTGAGAAGGGCTGTCCCTAGTACGAGAGGACCGGGACGGACGAACCTCTGGTGTGCCAGTTGTTCCGCCAGGAGCACGGCTGGTTGGCTACGTTCGGAAGGGATAACCGCTGAAAGCATCTAAGCGGGAAGCCTGCTTCAAGATGAGGTTTCCACGGGGACTCGATCCCCGAGAGGCTCCCAGCTAGACCACTGGGTAGATAGGCCGGATGTGGAAGAAGGGACTAAAGACCTTCGCAGCTGACCGGTACTAATAAGCCGACAACTTCACCACTTCATTCAAGTGCTACGCGTCCACTGTGCGGTTCCCGAGAGACGAACGGGAACCCGTTTGACAACTCGACAACGTTACGGCGGTCATAGCGAGGGGGAAACGCCCGGTCCCATTCCGAACCCGGAAGCTAAGCCCCTCAGCGCCGATGGTACTGCACTCGCCAGGGTGTGGGAGAGTAGGACGCCGCCGGACATCATTCAGAAATAGCCACCCCCACGGGGGTGGCTATTTCTGTTTCCGGA